>CAWAAF010000010.1:0-556000 GCA_963779905.1 uncultured Chloroflexia bacterium | reverse complement strand
GTAGACGCCCAGGCCGGCCGCTGGAACGTCGCGGATGATCTGCGCCACAGCAGCATCCACTTCGCCCAGCATTTCCAGCCACTCGATCCCGATGCGCCTGAATGAGATCGGCTTCTTCCGGGTAGAATTGCTCGGCTCGGCGATTGCCTCGTCCACACCCCGCATCCATCTGCTCGTTCCACGCTTTCGGTCGTGACTCCACGAGGAACCTCCATCACGTCTTCATCGTCGGAAAAAGCTTTGCGGTACAGGTAGCGCCGATCCAGTCGAATCAGCACACGCCCAGATCGAAGGATGCCGCACAAACCGTGTCGGCGTACAAGGCTGGGCTTGGCTCCGGGCGGCGACCCGCTCGCAGGGCATCGCGACGATGTTCGGCAGGCGCCGCAACAGGCGCTGAAGTAGTAGTGGCGCGTTCCGGCCTGACTCCATTGCCTCGGTCGCGTCGACCTCGATCCAGTCGGCCAGCAGCTTCTCGATGTTGGCGGAACAGTCGGCCGCTCCTCAGCTTGACCGCGACACGCGTCGCCTCGATGCCGGCGCGACCGGTGCGGCCGATGCGGTGCAGATAGTCCTCCGGGACGTTGGGCAGCTCGAAGTTGACGACGTGCGGGAGGGCATCATGTCGAGGCCGCGAGCCGCGACGTCGGTCGCCACCAGGATGGCGACTCGGCCGCTCTTGAAGTCGGTCAGCGCGCGGTTGCGCTGTGGCTGGCTCTTGTCGCCGTGGATGGCCGTGGCGTTGATGCCGTCGCGCTCCAGCTGCAGGGCAGCCGGCCGGCACGTGCTTGGTGCGGGTGAAGACGAGCGCCTGCTCGATCCGGCCTGAGCGGACGAGCCGGCTGAGCAGGTCGCGCTTGCGATCCTTGTCGACCGGCAGCACGACCTGCTGGACGAGGTCGGGCGCGGTGTTCTTGGGCGTCACCTGGACGAATGCAGGGTCGCGCAGGAAGTCGGCCGCCAGCTTCTTTACTTCGTTCGAGAAGGTCGCCGAGAAGAACAGCGTCTGGCGCTCGCGTGGGCAGGAGGCGAACGATGCGCCGGACATCGGGGATGAAGCCCATGTCGAGCATGCGATCGGCCTCGTCGAGGACGAGCACTTCGACGCGCGACAGGTCGATCGTGCGCTGCTGCGACGTGGTCGAGCAGGCGGCCCGGCGTCGCGACGACGATCTCCAGCGCCTGCAGCAGCTTGCGCACCTGCGGATCAAGGGCATGCCGCCGTAGATCGTCGGTCGAGCGTACCGGCCGCTGGGCGCCGTACGTGCGAACGCTTTCCTCGACCTGCACCGCGCAGCTCGCGCGTCGGCGTCACGCACGAGGACGCGGATCGGCCGACGGCCGCTGGTCTGCGTGTAAGCCGAGTTCGATGTCAGCCGCTGGAGGATGGGCAGCACGAAGGCCGCCGTCTTGCCGGTGCCCGTCTGGGCGCCGGCGAGCAGGTCGCGACCGGCGAGGACGAGCGGAATCGATTCGCGTTGGACGGGCGTGGGCTCGGTGTAGCCCTCGTTGCGCGACCGCGCGGAGAAGCTCGGGCGCCAGCCCGAGTTCAGTCGAATGACACTGGAGAGATGCTCCTGACGATGGGGCCCTCCCGCCTTGGCGGGGCCCGGTCAGGGCGTGACAGTGGGTCGAGGTCGAACGGGGTGAGCCGGGGCGCAGACCGGTGGCGCCCTACGAACACGAAGTGCCTCCACCATCATCCCGGACGAACAGGAGATCTCGAGTGGGACGCTGTCAGCCCCGATGTTCGTCGATGCCGGTGGCGTGCACGCCTACTACAGGAGGAGGGGAGCGGCGAACCGCTGCTCCTTCTCCACGGCGGTCTTGTCACTATCGAACCTGGGAGAACCAGCGCGCGGCGTTGGCGGAGCGGTTTCACGTCTACCTGCCAGAGCGACGAGGTCACGGACGGACGCCCGACGTCCCCGGCCCGACCGGTTACGACCTGATGGCGGCCGATACCGCCGCCTTCATGCAGGCTCTGGGCCTTCAGTCGGCGCACCTGGTTGGCTGGAGCGACGGCGGCAACGTGGCTCTCGAATGGCCTGCGCTTCGCCGCGTTCGTCCGGAAGCTGGGCTGATCGGTGCCGCAGCCGACGTCAGCGGTTCGAGCCCCACAGCGCGAGTCGGTCAACAGCCTGACAGTGGAGAACCTGCCGCCCTTCCTGACCGAGCCCTATGAGCGGCTATCTCCTGACGGCCCTGATCGCCTTCGCGTTGTCGCCGAGAAGAGCATCGAGATGTGGAAGACCCAGCCGCGTCACGAGATGACTGCGCTGGCGGCGATCACCGCCCGACGCTGATCATCATCGGCGACGACGACGGCGTGATCATCGACGTCCGGTGCGGATGCGCGCTATCCCCAAGGCTCACTGGCCGTCATCCCCGGCGCCGACCACGGCGTAATGACGACAGCCCGGAGATCGTGAACCGGCTTCCTGGATTTCCTCGGCGCAGGCTGACCGCGGGTCAGTCGGCCGTCCAGCTGGTGTAGATCGGCGGCCAGTCGTCGGCTGTCGGTCTTTCGCCCAGCAGGGCATTGCTGATCAGTAGTTCGTACAGCGGGTAGTCGTCACTGGCGGTGAAGGGCCAGTCGAAGGCAACCATCAGCCGCATGTCCGGGTCTTCGATCAGGCTGACGTGGCCGCGGAGCAGGAACTCGTGCGGTGTCTCCGGGATGACGTAGGCGTGCAGGGCGTACCGGCCGTCTTCTTCCATGTCGCGCCGCTTGGCCGACTTGCCTGCACGAACGTATACAGGTGGCCGTCGACGACGCCGACGTTCACCGGATGGGCACGCGGCAGGCCATCGCCACGAACCGTGATGAACAGGCCCTCGCCGGCGCCGGTGCGATAGAGCAGCGCGCGCCCCTTGCCGGCCATCTCGGGCGCGGCCACCTCAAAGTCAGTCCAGGTTGCCATCCTGCCTCCCTTCCGATGCCGGAATGATGGCCGCGTTTGCCGGATGACGCCTTATCTGCTCGCGGATGGCCGGGAGACCGGGCTCGATCCTGGGTGTCGTATTCGGCATGCTGTCGATCGCCGCATGCGCCGCGCCGGCACCGTCTTCGTCGCCTTCGCCGACTCCGATCCAGCTCGGTGATGGACCGCCCACTGCAAAAGTGGATTTAGACGGGATCACGCTTGCCCTGTCGCTGGACCGAAGCGAGTTCACGATCGGCGACAACGTTGTGGCCCTCGTTAGGCTGACGAACAATCGCGAGGAGGCCGTGGTCCAGGAGACTAATGCCTGCGACTGGGCGCAAGCAACGACGACCGTCATTCAGAACGACGTGAGTGATGCAACTGCCCTGGGCATCGACTGGCCTGGCCGCGCTGGCATATTCAAGCGAGCGCTCATTACCGATGGAGGCCTCGGCAAGAAGCGGGAGCTGGGCACCTTCCTCGACTCGGCGTTGCTCGGCGGCCGGATGCAGTGCGGACGCTCCACCCGGCGAGTGGCCTTTCAGCCTGGCCTGAGCCACGACATTCACCTGACCTGGCCCGTTGTGCCACGGCCTGGTTCGGTGATCGTCCCGGGTCGGGCGCTCGTTGACTCTACGTTCACTACGGAGTACTGGCAGTTCGTGAACAACTCGTCCCCGCAGCTGAAGGTCGCCGCAGAAACGGAGATCACCATCGCCGCTGCCCCCGGGACGGAGCCAAATCCAATTGGATTGACATTGGTCGACTATGCCGACGCGGCGCTCTCCGTGGCGCAGTTCCGCGATTGGATCGACAACGCCGGCAGCGGGGTGTTCTTCACGCCGAGCTACAACTTCACCGCCACGACGGTCGAGATCAGGGCGACCATGCCCACGTCCGGCGACACGGAATCCGGAATCGCACAGCGTGGTTGTCAATCGCGCCACCGGCGTGGTGATGAGCTACGTGTAGTTGCTATCGCCTGAAATGACGGCTGACGACGTGCTGGGATTCCTACGGCTGACGAAGTCGCTGGGCGTCGACATCTGGATCGACGGCGGCTGGGCCGTCGACGCCTGCCTGGGCGAGCAGACGAGGCGCCACGCCGACCTCGACATCGTCATCGAGCAGCGCGACCTCGAGACGGTCGTGACCGCGCTGCGCGTGCGTGGCTGGAAGGACGTTCCGCGCGACGACACCCGGCCGTGGAACTTCGTCCTGGGCGACGACCACGGCCACGAGGTCGACTTCCACGTGATCGTGCTGGACGAGCAAGGTCGCGGCGTCTACGGCACGCCCGAGAACGAGGATTACTGGCCGGCGGAAGCGCTTAATTGGTCAGGTGGCGTGATCGCCGGACTAGGGGTCCGTTGCACTTCTCCGGAATGGCTGATCGCATCGCACAGCGGCTACGAGCTCAAGGACAAGGACCTGGCCGACATTGCCGCATTGAACGCACGTTTCGGAACGGCACCCGGCCGGTTGGCGTCCTCCGGCGCTGAGGGTGTATAGTGGTTGCACGCCGCGTTGTGCGGTGGCGACCGTGTGATTGACCCCTCTCGAACATCGCGCGACTGCAGTCCCGTTCGAGAGTGCTGGAGGTCACATGACCAACGGAACCATCAAGAAGGTCGTCGCCGATCGCGGCTTCGGCTTCATCACCGCGGATGACACGAAGGAATATTTCTTCCATCGTAATTCGCTCGACTCCTCCCTCGACTTCGATCGCCTCAATGGCGGCGAGAAGGTCGAGTTCGAAATCGAGCAGAGCCCCAAGGGCCCGCGCGCCAGCCAGGTTCACGCCGCCTAGGCGCTAACTCGGTTAGCAACAAGGCCGTCGCAGCAATGCGGCGGCCTTTTTGATTTCAGGCCGCCACGATCGGTCGTGCGAGTAGATTCGCTTGCGTAATGGCCGAAGAGCTTCGCCCTGAGCCGCCGTTCGGCCTTCGCGGCGCCTACGAGCACATCTGGCACATCGCGGCCGCCGAACGCTGGAGCGATGGTCAGCGGGTGGGTCACCGGACGTTCTGCGGGCGTAACTACCCGGAGACGGAGCTACGGCCCGACCTGGACGGACTCACCGAAGTCTGTTCGGACTGCACGGCGCAGGTGGCCAAGCGCCATTAGGACGAAGCGCGGCATGTCGCTGTCTCTATAACGGACCAAAGGCACCTGGCCGCGCACGACGTCGCCTGACACGTTGTGCCGAACGGCCCTGTCGCCTCACCTTCCCCGAGGTAGATGATCGAGCTGCAGTTATGCAGAGGGGGTGACATGGACGGCAGGAGAGTCGGCTGGTCCGAGCTTCGCACGCGCGCCCGGTTATTCCGGATCGCGCATGCCGTTTGGGGCGCGTTCAACCTGGCCGGGCTGGGTTATCTGGCGTGGTCGGCAGCGACCAGACGCCGCGACAAGATCGCCTTCGCGTCGGCCGCCGTTCTTTGCGCCGAAGGTGCGGCGCTCGTAGTCGGCCGCGGAGACTGTCCGTTTGGGCCGTTCCAGGCGAGCCTAGGCGACCCCGTGCCGATGTTCGAATGGGTTCTCCCGCCTCGCGCGGCCAAGGCGGCAATTCCGTTCTTAACTGTCGTCGCCGTTGCCGTGCTAGGCGCGTTCGCCTTTCGATCGATTCACGCCTCGAGTGTTCGCTAAGAGGGAGAGTTCGGAATGCAAACCACACAGGCCAGGCACGTTTCCCATCACGGCGTGCCCGGCGTCAACGCGTGGTCCGGCGAGGCGGTCGCGACTCGCGCGGCAGGCGTGCTCTTTATCGTGCTGGGCGTCGCATTCGTGACCGGGATCATGATCCTCGCCTCGATCGCGTCCGATTACAACTACAGCGCAGCCGCGATCAGCGACCTCGGCGTAATCAGTCAGACCGCGTTGTTCTTCAACGTCCTGCTCGTGACTGTCGGCACGCTGAACATCGTCGGTGGCTACCTGTTCTACCGGGACCACGGCAGCCGGGGACTCTTCGCGCTATATGTCATCGCAGGCGTGGGCGCCATTGGCGCCGGCCTCATGCCGCTCAGCACCGGCGCGCCGCACTCGCTGTTCGCGCTCGCCGGGTTCGTGTTCTTTAACCTGGAGGCGATCGCGACGGCGCGCGTGCTAACAGGCGCGATGCGCGCCCTGTCGGTCGTGGCTGGAGCGATCGGCCTTCTCTACGTCGTGATCATGGTGATGGGCGACGGCGGCAACCCGGCCGCATTCGGCCCGATCGGCCACGGCGGCACCGAGCGGATGATCGTTTACCCGGCGATGCTGTGGCTGATCGCGCTGGGCGGGCATTTGCTCGCGGCGGAGCAGGAATAGCGCGCGCGGGCCGTCGCCAAGCGCCATTAGGACGAGATGCGCAAGGAGCTCGCGGCCGGACAGCGCGGCGCCGTCGACGTAGACCTAGTGCTTCTGGAAGCCGAGCATCCAGCTATAGATGTCGATGCCGGACCCAAGCGTCGTGTCGTAGACCTGGTCCCACACATCGTGGCCCTGATCGGGAAACACGGTTAGCTCGGCGCCTACGGGCGGCGGGTCGGTGCACGCCTTGAGTTTGGTCATGGGGACCGTGCTGCCTATGGGGTCCATTGAGTCGTCGTGGGCGCCGTGGAACGCCCAGATAGCCACCTTGCCAAGATCGCAGCCGGCCTGTTCGAAGGCAGGCTGCCCATCGCCGGCAATCGGGACAGCCGCTGCCACTGCTTCGTTGGTGTGGGCACCCAGGTAGTCCCAAGCGCCATTCGCACCGCAGCTGTAACCGGTGAGGTAAACCCGCGCGGGATCGACTGTGTAGTGCTTTAGCGCGAAGGCGAGGAAATCCTTCACCTCGTCCGCAGTTGTGCAGTCCTCGCCGCCACTGTCATCGTGCTGGGGCGCTAGGACGACGAACGGCCGATCCAGGGGCCACCGATCGTGCACCATGACCCACGGCACGCCAGTCCCAACGAGGCTGTAGACCGACCCTACGCTGCCACTGCCGCTTTGGCCACTGCCGTGCAAGGCAAGCAGCAAGGGTCGCGGCGAGCCATCGCCGTAGCCGGGCGGCAGATACTCCATGTAACCCAATGGCGCGCCGTCGACGGTGCCGAGGCCCTGGGGTCTGAGCAGCGACGATGAGCCGCTTGGCGCCGGCGATGACGGCGCTGGTGTGGCCGGCGTGCTGGACGGAGTTGGGCTCGGCGCGGCCCCGGCACACCCGAGCACAAGAACCAGCGCCAAAGCAGCCCATATCGCCGTGCGCGAGCCCCTCACCGCGCCAACATACAACGTGCCCGATGCAATTCGCCATGACCGGCCGCCACACCCGAGGCGCTGCTGCGCCAGCCCTGGTTCGTCGGCTTCTGGATCATGCAGCCGATCATGTGGCTGTCTGCTCTTCGGCGCGCTCTTCAAGAGCGTGGTCAACATCCCCGGCTTCGGCGGATCGGCCAACTACATCGACTACATCATGCCCGGCGTGCTGGTCATGACCGCCATCTTCGCCAGCGGCTGGAGCGGCATGGGCATCATCGAGGACCTCGATCGCGGCATCATGGATCGCTTCCTGGTCGCGCCATCGAACCGCGGCGCGCTGATCGCCGGCCGCATCGGCTACGAGATGTTCAGCATCCTGGTCCAGGGCCTGATCATCGGCGCGCTGGGCTTCGTGCTTGGAGCGCAGTTCCAAGGTGGCTTTGCTGGTTTTGCGGCGCTGGTGCTGTGCGCGCTGCTACTGGGCGCGTCGTTCGCCGCACTCTCGAACGCGATGGCCCTGATGGTCCGCCAGCGCGAGTCGCTGATCGGTGCCAACTCGTTCCTGGTGTTGCCGCTCACGTTCCTCTCTTCGGCCTTCATGCCGCTCGGCCTGGCGCCCGAGGTGATCGCCACGATCGCGAAGTTCAATCCCGTCGAGTGGGCCGTCGCCGGTGGCCGCGAGGCAATGTCCGCCAGCCCCGACTGGGCGTTCGTGGGCGTTCGAGTCGGCCTGTTGGGAGTACTCGTAGTCGTGTGCTGGTGGCTCGCGACGCGCGCGTTCGCGGTTTATCAGCGGTCGATCTAGCGATCGGCGAGGCGAAAACGTCGCGTCTCTTCTAGGGTCTGTTTCGGTCGTACGAGGCCGTTGCAAGAACGACTATGGCTTCGAGCTGTTCTGGGCTAGAGAGCACGAACTCAGTCGGTCCTAGACCGTAGTGACCTATTTTGGTCACGTCCCGCATGGCTTCTGGTTTTGGCTTAGGAGCGAGATCCCAAGGAATTGAGAAGTGAACGCGCATCTTGTCCTTGAACAACTGGGCAGTCATGAATGACTGCTTAGGAGTGGAGAAGTTGACATAGAACTTTGTGTAGGTGACAGAGACATTTCCTAGTGTCGCGACTCGCTCGTAGAGCTGATCGAACAGGTTAACTATCGCCATCGGCTTTCCAGCAGTGTGCCGCTCACGTCCGTGCACAGACTTAGTGGAGGCCTTCTCAGGAGTCACTGAAAGCGATGACTTCGGCACAGCTGGAAGTGCCGTTTGCACCAGGCTGAACTGCCCGAGCACGCGGTCTAGGCGCTCACGTTCAATTGACTCTCCAAGCGAGCCTTCGACCAGCGATCGGAACTTCGCTGTCGGATGGATGAGAAGCGTTTCGATCGCCGTCCGCACGCGGCCGCCCAAGAAGACGGCATCGGCCATCGAGTCTAGGTGGCCCTTTGTAACGCTGTCTCTCGAAAGCAATGAAAGCGATGACAGAGCAGCCGCCGTGCTCGGCTCATCGGCGGCCGACGCAGCTAGATCGACCTCGAGCATAAGCTTATCGCTCATCCCAACGGGCTCGTTGGTCTTGTACACACGATACGTGAGCCCGTTCGTTAGCACGCACCACAGAACGCCTTCGTTGTTTGCGTAGTTGACGGTCTGCGCGATGAATGCAGGTTGTTGGAGGCTTTGGTTTAGACCCTTGACCTCCACAAACAGAGTTGGCTTGCCTGAATTCTTCAGTGCATAGTCGAGTTTGGTGCCATCGAAGACGCGGTACTGCCGGTGTACGACCGATAAGTCGGTTGGGTCCCAGTCCAAGGCAGCCAGGATTGGCTCGACAAGTACAACGGCCGTATTCTCTTCAAGAATGGCGGGCTAACTGCACCCGCTCGTCGAGCCGCAGTTGAGGCACTTGTAGCAGCTGCCGTTGCGCACCATGATCGAGCCGCAGTCGGCGCAGGACGGTGAGTCAGCACTCACGCTGAAGGCGACCTTCGTCCCGCCGCCCAGGTCGATCGGCTTGATGGCAAGAGCGTCGTCTTGTCATGCCCGTTGGTATGCCCGTTCCCATTGCCGTGCCCGTTCGACAAGACTGGCAGCGCACCCTCGCCAGCGCCCACAGGCTGACCAGTCGCTACAGCTGTTGTCTTTCCACCTACGTCACCGCTGGGTGGCTCAGCAGATACTCCCGACGACGACCCGCTGGAAGCAGCACCTGGGCTAGGGGCTTCGTTGACGAAAGCGGCCGGGGCTTCCGACCCCGTAGCAGCCAGGCTGGCATCGCCAGCCGCGAAGGGGGCGGGAGTTCCGGGCGCATCGGCCACGCCTAGCGTCTCCTCCCTGGTGATGATTCCGAGTGCATCGCGATCGTCCTTGGACAAGAACCTGCTGCCCATCCAACGGAACACGTAGTCCACGATCGACTTCGCAATCGGGATCTCGGCGTTGCCGGTGAAGCCCGCCGGCTCGAAGCGCATGTGGGCGAACTTATTGACCAGGTCGCGCAACGGCACGCCGTATTGCAGCGCGACCGAGGTCATGGTCGCCAGCGAGTCCATCAGGCCGCTGACGGTCGAGCCCTCCTTGGCCATCTTGAGGAACAGCTCGCCGGGCTGCCCGTCCGGGTACAGGCCAACGGTGATGTAGCCCTCGTGGCCGGACACCTGGAACTTGTGCGTAATTGCCCGACGTTCGTCCGGCAAGCGACGCCGGTATGGCTTGGGCTCCCCAGCGAGTCCAGCCTGCATCGGCGCCGCCGCCACCGACAATTTCTCCCCACCCTCGGACGCAGACGCCTCGGTGTCCTTGTCCTTCTTCTTGCCCGTCGAAAGCGGTTGGCTGCGCTTACTGCCATCGCGATAGATCGCGATCGCCTTCAGGCCCAGCTTCCAGCCTTCCATGTACACGTCGGCGATGTCCTCGGCGGTCGCCGACTCGGGCATGTTGACTGTCTTGCTGATCGCGCCACTCAGGAATGGCTGGGTGGCACCCATCATCCGAACGTGGCCCATGTAGTGGATCGAGCGCTCGCCGTTGACCGGCTTGAAGGCGCAGTCGAACACCGAAAGATGCTCCGGCTTGAGACCGGGCGCACCCTCGATCGTCTCGCGCTCGTCGATGTAGTGGACGATTTCCTCGACCTCTGCCGGCGTGTAGCCCAGCTTCTTGAAGGCCGATGGAACGGTCCGGTTGACGATCTTCAGGAAGCCCTCGCCGACCAGCTTCTTGTACTTGATCAGCGCGATGTCGGGCTCGATGCCGGTCGTGTCGCAATCCATCATGAAAGCGATCGTGCCGGTCGGCGCGAGCACGGTCACCTGGGCATTTCGGTACCCGAATTGCGTGCCCAATTCGAGTGCCTGATCCCAGGTTGACCGTGCCGCGTCGATCAATTCCCGCGGCGCATCCGACTCAGGGATGTCGTAGGCCGCGCTGCGGTGCTTCTTGATTACGCGCAGGAATGGCTGCTCGTTCTTCTTGTACTCGGCGAACGCTCCGCCATGGTCGCGGGCGATGTTGGCCGACTGGGCGTAGGCCTCGCCGGTCATGATCGCGGTCAGCGTGGCGGCGAACGCCCGACCCTGGTCCGAGTCGTAGGCCAGGCCCCGACTCATCAGCAGGGCACCCAGGTTGGCGTAGCCCAGGCCGAGCGGGCGGAAGAGGTGTGAGTTGCGCTCGATCTGCGGCGTGGGGTAGCCGGCGTTGTCGACCAGGATCTCCTGCGCGGTGATGGTCAGCCGGCAGGCATACCGATAGGCCTCGGCATCGAACTCGCCGTCGTCGCGCACGAACTTCATGAGGTTGAGCGACGCCAGGTTGCACGCCGTGTCGTTCAGGAACATGTATTCGCTGCACGGGTTGGACGCGTAGATCCGGTCGCTATTGGCCGATGTGTGCCAGTCGTTGATCGTCGTGTCGTACTGGATGCCCGGGTCGCCGCAGATCCACGCCGCGTCCGCCATGCGCTTGAAGACGTCGCGCGCCTTGAACGTGCCGGCAGGCCGGCCGCTGGTGACCTCGTGGGTGACCCAGTCGCTGTCCTCCTGGACGTCGCGCATGAACTCGTCCGTCACGCGCACCGAGTGGTTGGCGTTCTGGAAGAAGACCGAGCCGTATGCCTCGCCGGTGAAGGACGGGTCATAGCCCTGCTCGATCAGCGCCCAGGCCTTCTTCTCTTCGTTGGCCTTGGAGTCGATGAAGTCGAGGACGTCCGGATGGTCTGCGTCGAGGATGACCATCTTGGCCGCGCGCCGCGTCGTTCCGCCCGACTTGACCACGCCGGCGAAGGCGTCGAAGCCACGCATGAATGAGACCGGGCCGCTGGCGATGCCGCCCTTGCTGAGCTGCTCCTTGCTGCCGCGTAGGGGGCTGCAGGTTGACGCCGGCGCCGGAGCCGTACTTGAAGAGCATGGCCTCTGTCTTGGCCAGATCCATGATCGAGCCCATGTCGTCATGAACGGAGTTGATGAAGCAGGCACTGCACTGCGGCTTGGCCTCCACGCCGACGTTGAACCAAACCGGCGAGTTGAAGGCCATCTTCTGGTGCACGAGGAGGTGGGTCAGCTCAGCCTTGAAGGCGGCGAGGTCCTCGTCCGTGTTGAAGTAGTGCTGGGTGAGGGCCCAGGCGGCGATCGTGTTGACCACCCGATCGATGAGCTGCTTGACGCTGCGCTCACGACCGGGCGTGCCGATATGGCCGCGGAAGTACTTGCTGACCACGACGTTGGTGGCGAGCTGCGACCAGAAGTTGGGAACCTCTATGTCCGTCTGCTCGAAGACGGTCTTGCCCGACTCGTTCTTGATCTCGGCAGAGCGGAGCTCCCAGGTGATTTCGTCGTAGGGGTGAACGCCGGGGGTGGTCCAGCGCCGCTCGAAGGTCAGTCCGCGGGTGCCGGATCCGGTGAAACGCCCTTCGTCGTCGATGGGCCCGACGACCGGCTTCAGGGCAGTGTTCCGCGCAAGCACCTTGGTTCCGTCATCTCGCGTGGTGTTGGTTGCGCTGGTTGTTGCCCGGGGCATTTTCACACTCTCCCTACTCTCCACATTCCCTTCATCACGGGCCCTGGCACGGCGGGCGCGCAATCACCTAATGCTAGGTTTCGGCCGACCCGCTGTCAAGGCCAAAACCACAACATGTGGGGCTCCGACCACGACGCGAACCACAACTCCTTGTGTTTGGGAGGCCGGCGGCGAAAAAGTCGTCGTGGGCGAGCGGTGGGTCATTGGTGGAGCGTCTGGGGAAGCCGTGTGGACGCAGTTGGGTCGGCCGCGAGAGGGGCAAGTCAGGGTTCACACATGTAGCGTGTGATGCGTCCGAGCCCGGCGATTGGTGGGGCTCATCATCGGTCCGGCATGACCGCGACCGATTAGCCGCAGTCGTCAGTTGTGCGCCAAAGGCCGCCAAAACGGACAGGTGATGAGCCCGGCTGGTCAGTTACCTGCCAATACCGCCCTGTCGCCGCTCATCCGGGCGTCCACCGGACAGATGATTAGTCGGGCTCATGAGGTCGAGGCCCGCGGCGGTGTGCCTGCCGGACGCATCAGACTTGTCAGGTGTGGCCGTTGGCGGCTGGCAGCCAGGCCGATGGCCCAAGCGCCCGCCTAGCCGCTAGCTGCCGCCTCGGCTGCCTCGATCCGGCCATTCAGGTAGGACCACAGCGGGCCGCCTCGTACGTATCCCTGATCGATGTAGTCGCGGCCTTTGGCCAGCCACGCGCGGCCTTCGTCGACTTGCCCATTGCGGCATAGGAACTCGGCGAGGTTGAGCCACTCGTCCATTGGATCGAAACCCTTGTCGCCCATGAGGGTGGCCGCCTGGCGCATCAGCGCCTCCGCCTCATCGAGCCGGCCTTGCGCAGCGCGAACGGTTCCCAGGACCGAGGCCGTGCTTGCAACCGTCGCCCAGTCGTCCTTCGCAGTGACGTTCACTGCATCCTCGGCGAGGGTCTCTGCCTTCGTCACGTCGCCCAGCGTGAGGTACAGCGTTGCCATCCTCCGCTCGACCTCTGGCTTGTAGCCGACATGGCCCTTCAGCAGCTCAAGCGCTCGTTCGTAATAGGGGATTGCCTCGGTCCATCGACCCACCAGGATCAGCGTATCGGCGACCGACTGACTCGCCGATGCCAGCTCCTCGACATCGCCCAACTCATCCAGGACTGTGATCGCCTGGAGCAACAATGCGACTCCATCGTCCACTGACTCATCGCGCGATTTCCACGAGCCCAGCTGTCGCCTGGCGCGGGCGATCTGGCCGCGGCTACCGGACTTCTCGGCCAACTCCAGTGCCTCAGCGACCCCCTCGCGTGCCTTCGTGTGCAGGCCCTGCTCGCGATACGTCCGCGCCATCAGCAGCACGGCCTGCGCCTCAAGGTCGGACGGGCCGTGCGCGGCTGCAACTAACCTCATCTCCGTCCACGCCGCCCGTGCCTTGTCGAAGTCGCCGTACCACCAGCCGTCGTAGCCCAGGTACTCGAGCACGAGCGCCAGATAGGTCCAGTCCTCAGCCTCAGTCAGGAGGTCACGGGCTCGCGCCAGCATAGCCAGGGCAGCCGCCGCATCCGCCGACTCGGGGCTGATCCAGATGCCTCCGGCCTTTACGAATCCGGCTCGTCCTTCGAGGTCCTTCCGTCCCGCGGCGTGCGCAGCCTCGGCGAGATCCGTGGCCACTTCGGCCGCGCGTACGTATTCGCTCAGCCAGTACAGCGCTTCGGCTAGGTACCACTTCAACTCGAGTTGTGTAGCCGGCGTTGCCGCGCCGACGGCGAGTCCGCGCTCCGCGAACCCGGCCGTGGCGCGGCGGTCCTGGCTCATTGACGCCTTGCGCGCACTGCCAAGCAGCGCGTCCGCCGCGGACTGAACCGCGCTGTCCTGCACGGACTCCCCGACTTCGCGCTTTAGCTTGACGGCCTGCTCCAAGTGGTAGGCCTCGATCTCGACGAACTCGTCCATGCGCGTGCCGGCCCACTCGCGCAGCCAGCCCGCGACGGCAGCGTGGAGTTCGGCGCGGCGCGCCTTGGGCAGGGTGTTGTAGGCGACGTCACGAATGAGGATGTGGCGGAAGCGGAACGTCGGTTCGTCGGGCGCGCGTTCTTCCGTGATGATGTCGCGCAGGATCGCGTCCTCGAGGTGCGTTTCGAGCGGGGGAGGGACCTGGTCAGGAAGAGTGATCGAGGCGACGGCCGACCGTTGGAAGACCCGACCAACCACCGCTCCCGGCCTGCAGCAGGACTCTTTCCGGCGCCGGCAGGGTATCGAGCCGGGCCCGGATGAGGGCTTCAACGGAGTCGGGCACGCGCACGTCGGCGGCGGCCTGGGTCGCGTACCAGTGACCGTTGCGCTGCTCGACCACTCCCTCCTCGATGAGCAACCGGACGACTTCCTCGACGTAAAGCGGGTTGCCTTCGGCGCGGTCGAGGACGCGCTGGCGAAGTTCCTTGGGCAGATCTTCGACCGTCAGCAGCGCCGCCAGCAGCGTGCGTGACTCATCCTCGGTGAGTGGCTCGAGGCTGATCCGGCTCGCCTCCATCCGGCCACTACCCCAGGCCGGTCGCGTGTCGACCAACTCTGGACGGCTGGGGCAGATGATCAGCACCGACGCGTCGCGCGTCCAGGTGGCGAGGTACTCGATCAGGTCGAGCAGTGGCGGCTCGGCCCAGTGGATGTCTTCGAAGATCAGGACGAGCGGATTGGTCGCCCCGGCCGACTCGATCAGCCTTCTGAATGCATACGCGATGTCCTTGGCGCCCGACTCCGCTGCGCCGTCTTCGGTCGACTTGCTGATGCCGACTGCCAGCGCCAGTCGGTCCGCAACGTCGGCCTCAGGAGCCAGCTGTCGCAGTCGGTCGAGCGCGTCATCGGGCGGCATGTCAGGCGTCGATGGCGGCCAGTGATCGCACGATTTCCGCCACCGGCCAGTAGGTGATGCCCTGACCGTAGGGCAGGCACCGACCGCGGTAGACCTGCCAGCCGGCCGCGGACAGGCGCGCCGTAGCCTCGCGTGTCAGGCGGCTCTTGCCCACTCCCGGCACGCCGAAGATCGTGAACAGGACCGCCTTGCGCTCACGCTGGGCGCGTTCGGCGGCGTTCAGCAGCGCGGCAAGCTCCTCGTCGCGACCGGTCAGCGGCGCCTCGAGTCCGGGCACTCCACGTGGACGGCCAACGTCCACTGAGACCGATTGGACACGCCAGCCGGCCACAGCGGCTTTCGTGGCCACGCAACGTCAAATCGCCAAGCGGCTCCGCCTCGACGAGGTCGCGCACCGCGTCGTAGACGTTTGCGCCGACCACGATCTCGCCGGGTTGGGCCTGCTGCTCGAGGCGCGCGGCCACGTTCATCGCGTCGCCGGTCGCCATCGTCGCGCCACCGAACGGGTCGCCCACCACGACCTCGCCCGACTCGATCCCGATGCGCACCTGGATGCCGTCGCTCAGCCCCTGGCGAATGGCCAGTGCGCGCACGCACGGCCCGTTCCGGATCGTCCTCGTGGGCCGTTGGGATGCCGAACACGGCCATGACGGCGTCGCCGCTGAACTTCTCGACCGACCCGCCGCGCGCCGCCACCTCGCGCGAACACAGCTCGAAGAACCGACCGACGATACCGCGCACCACTTCCGGATCGAGCGACTCGCCCATCCCCGTTGAGCGGGCAAGGTCGGCGAAGAGGGCAGTGACGACGCGCCGCTCCTGCACTGAAACGCGCGTGACCAGGCTGTTCCCGCAGTTCGAGCAGAATCGGGCGTCGGCCGCGTTCTCGCGACCGCAGCGCGGACAGGTGGTCACGGGCACCATCCTACCGACCCATGGCAGGCCCGCAGTTGTGTGCCGCACGGGCACCACCGGGGGAAAACGACTAGCGCCCGATCCGATCGTGCGCGGGCTTTGCGCTCAACACGCGCCAGCTCAAGCGTGGTCGTGGGCAAGTGCCACTTTCTGGTGGGTGCCCTCTGCTCAGAACGTGCTCACTCTTCCGTCGCCTGGCCAGAGAACGGTCCCTTCTTCGTCCGGTGGTGCCCCACCGGCACATGCGGCGAGCAGGCGGTGGTTCGAGTCGCCCAGGTCGCTCGCGCCGCCGGCTAAATGCCGCCGCTGAACGTGTCGCAGTCGCTCCACGGGTCGCCGCCCTTGTAGCCGTTGGTGAACCACTGCTGGCGTTGGGCAGACGAGCCGTGCGTCCACGTCTCGGGATTTACCCCACCACCGGAGCCGGCCTGGATGCGGTCGTCGCCGACGGCAGAGGCCGCGTCAAGCGCCTGCTGAACCTGCGACTGCGTGATGGGCTCGATGTAGCCAGTGTCGACGGCGTGCGCAGTCCAGACGCCGGCGTAGCAATCGGCCTGCAGTTCGGTGCGCACGCTGGCGCTGGTCGGGCCGGTGTCGCCGCTCTGGTTCTGGCTCAACGTGCCGAGCAGGTCCTGCACGTGGTGACCATATTCGTGGGCGACGACGTAGGCCGTGGCCAGCGGGCCGCCTTCGGCGCCGAAGCGGCTCTTCAGCTCGTCGAAGAAGCCGAGGTCGAGGTAGACGTTCTTGTCGACCGGGCAGTAGAACGGCCCGACGTCGGAGCTGGCACCGCCACAGCCGGTCTGGAAGAAGCCCGTGTAGAGAGTCGTCGTGGTCGGCTGGTACGTCGAGCCGTGCTGGGAGAAGGCGTCCTGCCAGTAGGCCTGGATGCTGTTGACGTAGCCGACGATGGCGCAGTCCTGCCGCGCGTTGGCGTCGGCACCGGTCTGGCAGCTGGCCAGGTCGCCGCTGGCGCCGGCACCTTCGTGGACGCCGGATTGTGTCCCGCCGCCGTTCAGCACGCCGCTGAACAGGATGAACAGGATCACCACCGTGATGATCAGGCCGACGACGCCGCCGCCCATCGGGATCGGGATACCGCCGCCGCCTCCGCCGAGGCCGCCGAGGCCACCAAAACCGCCCATTCCCCCAGAACTACCGCGCTCGTCGCGGACCTCGCCCGGATCGAGCCGGGCACCGGGTCTGAATGTCATGCCGCGGATCGTCACGGAGAGACACCGCGGAGGGCCAGCCCGCGGACAGCGCGTGGCGTTTCAAACGCCGACAATCTGGCGGTGGCCGGCCTCGTGGATCCGCACATTCGTTACCGCGCATCGTTTGGCGAGGCGATGGACGAGTTCCGCGCTGAGGGTCGCGGAACGGCGGACGACTCGACGGTCATAGGTTGGTATGTGCGGGAGCACCCCGACGCATGGCTCGATGACGGAGCCTTCGGCGAATTCGTTGACGAAATCCTCGCGGAGCGGCTCGAGGAGACGCCCCGGCCCGAAACAATGGTGCCGGACACCGAACTGTGGTGGGTGGAGGGCGACCAGTTCCTGGGTCGAATTGCGGTTCGCCACCGATTGACGCCCGCCCTGCTCGAACGCGGCGGCCACATCGGCTATGACGTGCGGCCCAGCGCCCGCCGGCGCGGCCACGCGACGGCGATGCTGCGCGAGGCACTCAACGTCGCGGCCGGTCTGGGTATCGAGCGGGCGCTGATCACCTGTCATGTGACCAACGTGGGTTCGCGCCGAGTGATCGAGCTCAACGGCGGTGTCCTGGCGGACGAGCACAACGGGGTGCTCCGCTACTGGGCTCCGACGAATCTGGGCCCCGACGACCGCTCTCGAAGGTGGCGCTAGGCGAAGGCCTTCGCTCCTACGCCGTGCGAGCCGAGCAGCAACGGCATCCCGACTCGGTCGTGGTACTGCGGCCGGAAGCGATCGACGTTGTACATCTCGGCGACGTCGACCATGCGGGCGGGCCCCGGGTCGGGGATGGCCACGTGCGCGTACTTGCCGTCGGCGATGGCGACCATCCGGCCGTGCGCGCCCTGGCCGATCAGGTCGACCGCGATGTTGGCGAAGGTGATGGCGACCATCTGGTCGAGTGAATCGGCCTCGCCCGAACGCAGGTCGTAGGTCAGCTCGGAGTTCACCGCATCCTCGCCCGACCGCCGCTTGATCTGCTCGGCCAGGGCGAAACCAACGTCGACCTTTCGTCGGTGTCCGTACGCGTCGGCCTCACCGAATTCGCCCAGCTGGCCGCCTTCCCACATGGCGCCCTCGGAGGCGATGACGAATGCGTAGCGCGACGGGTTGAGCCGCTTGTCCTCCTGCAGTATCGCGATCAGCCGGTCGAGATCGAAGGGTGCCTCCGGGATCACGCATCGGCCGGACGTGACGTAGGCGGCGTACAGCGCCGAGAAACCGCTCTCGCGACCGAAAATCCGGAATACGCCGATGCGCTCGTGCGAACCGAGCGTCGTGCGCTGACGATTGATCAGCTCCTTGGCGCGAGTGATGGCGGACGAGAAGCCGATGCAGTACTCCGTCCCGTTCACGTCGTTGTCCATCGTCTTGGGGATGGCGATCAGAGGCACGCCCAGTCGATCCAGCACGCGTGAGTAGGACAGCGTGTCGTCGCCGCCGATGGTCACGAGGTAGTCCAGGCCGAGGTGCTCGATGTTCGACAGGACGACCGGCGTCAGGTCGTAGCGGCCGTCGTCGGAGAGGTATTGGCCGGCGTCCTGGATCGGGATTTGGGGCGGCAGCCGGTCTGCCTTCATGCGTGATGGGTTCGTGCGCGAGGTGTGGAGCGTGGTCCCGCCGGTCCGATCGATCGTCCTGGTGTTGTTTCGGTCGAGCTTGCGGACGTAGCGTGTGTCGAGATCTCGGCCTGGCTCCATGTGAGTCAGGCCCTCCCAGCCGCGCCGAATGCCGAGGACTTCGTAGCCCAGCTCCGTGGCGTTGTAGACGACGCTCTTGATCACTGAGTTGAGGCCCGGCACGTCGCCGCCGCCGGTCAGGATTCCAATCTTTTGCGCTGGCACTGAAGTTGTCCCCTCGACTTACTGAAGCCCGCTGTAACTGTGCAGGCCGCTGAAGAACAGGTTGCCGCCGATGTACGTGAACATGACGGCCAGGAAACCGATGACGAGGATGAGCGCGGCCGGCCGGCCGGCCCACTCGCGCCGGGTTCGTGCGTGCAGATAGACGGCGTAGATGAGCCACGTCACGAGCGCTGAGGTCTCCTTGGGATCCCAGCCCCAGTAACGGCCCCATGCGATCGACGCCCAGTACGAGCCCAGGATGATGAGCGTGGCAAAGATCGGGAAGCCGATGATCACCGCCCGGTGGGCGACCTCGTCCAGGACCGCCGCCGACGGCAGCCACGAGACGCGGTTCTCCTTGCCCTGGATGAGGTAGCCAATGGCGGCGGCAAAGCTGACGGCGAAGATGCCGTAGCTGAGCATCGCCATCGCCACGTGGAGCGTGATCAGCGGTGGGTTGTCGAGCGCCGGCACCAGCGGCTCGATCGCCTGCGGCAGCGTGAACGCGTAGCCGAGCAGGAACAGGGCTACCCCGGTCGGGATGAAGCCGATCGCGCGGATCGGGTAGCGGCGTGACAGGAAGAGGTAGCCGCCGAGGACGCCGATGGCGAAGGCGACGCTGAATTCGTAGAGGTTGCCCCACGGTCCGCGGCCGACGATGTAGGCGCGGATGAGCATGCCCAGGCCGATCAGGATGAAGGACAGCCACACGAACACCTGACCGGTGTTGCCGGCAGCGGTCTCCGATATCCCGGTAAGGGTCGACGAGGTGCCCGAACCGAGGGTGACGGTGGTCGTGCCGCCCGACGCTCCGGCGCCGACCGCAGCAGGCCTTGCGCCGACGGCGATGGCGCGCCGGCCAAAAGCGAGCAACGACGTGTGGGCGACCAGGGCGACGAAGGCGATGGCCGTCGTCACTGTGCCCATGTCGACCAGGTAGTAGGCAAAGCTGGCGAGAGTCATTCGTTAGCCTCGATCAGTGGCCTTGCTTCAGGCGACCGCCGCGCCGCCTTCAGGCGGTTGGCGCCGGCGCCGAATTGCAACAGGCGAGAGCGACGCGCCCAGCTGATAGCGAGTTCCGCAGACGCGGCAGATCTGCTCGTCGGCGGTCCGGACGTTGCCGTCGACCGGGCAGCGCACGGTCAGCAGGTTGCCGTCGACGGAACAGGTGCGCTCTGTTGGCGGAAAGATGAGGGCGTGGTCGATGCAGTAGGGGACGTTGGGCGGGAAGATCGGAGCGCCGCCCGGGCCGAGCTCGGCTGGAGTGGGGCCGATCTCGTCGATGTGCACGCTCCCGCCGCGGTCGATGAAGGCGTGGTAGAGCCAGTACAGAGCAAGCAGACTCAGCAGCGGGCCGGTCAGTCCAAGGATGACGAAGAGCGGCAGCAACTGGATGAGGTTGTTCCAGTCGGGAATGATGATTCCCTGGAGCCACTCGAGGATCTGGCCCCATGCGTCACCGGCGGCGAAAACCACGGGCGGATTGTACGCAAGCGACGGAAGGAGCGCCGTTGCTCGGCGATCCTTCCGCTTCGCGCGCAGCAGCAGCCAAGGGCCGGCTGCGGAGGGGACGTTTAGCGTCTCGGAACGCTAGCGGCGTCGACGACCAGAGCCGATCGTGCTGCCCGCTTTGGCGGCGGACGCGGCGGGCGCCGGCGGCAGGGCTTCCAGCCAATCGAGTCGGCGCGACAGTGCGCCGACAGTTCGGCAGCGGTCACCCAGTGCGCGGTCGTCGGTCACGACGATGGTCCGGCCGCGGCTGGCCCAGCCTAGGGCGCTGACGGCCGCCACGATCGCGTCGTCGGCAGTTCCGGCCGCGTGGCGCAGCTCGAGGGCCGGGCTGACTTTCTGGCGCAGCGGCGTCCCGGCTGCGGGATGTCCGTCCAGGATGATCTCGGCGCGCACAGCGGGCGGCAGCTTGCGTTGCAGCTCAACGAGCAAGCCGCGCAACGCGGCATCGTCCGTGCCCTGTCGCCGCCGATGCAGCAGGTTGTTGCCGTCGATGAGCACCAGCTCGATGCCGTCGAGCGGGCCGCGACCACTCAAGGCGCGTGCCCTAGCATCGGCGCGTGTTGCTGTTGGTCGACCTCGACGGCGTCGTCTACCGCGGGCGAAACCCGGTACCCGGCGTGGCGGCGGTACTGCGCGAGCGCGCCGCCAAAGGCGACCGCGTCATCTACGTGACCAACAACTCGAGCCGGCATCGCGACGAGTATCGCGCCCAGCTCGCCGGCATGAACCTGCCGCTGGCGGACGAGTCGATCGTGACTGCCGCGCGCGCGACGGCGGTGATGCTGAACGAGCGCACGCCGCGGCCGCGCCTGGCCATGGTGCTGGGCGGACCGGGCCTGGCCCGCGAGCTGCGCGACGAGGGCATCCGCGTGGTCCCGCCGACCGACCGCGGCCTGGCCAGCAAGCCCGACACGCTGGTGGTGGGCGTCGACTTCCGGCTGAGCTATCGGCGCCTGTCGGTGGCGGCCGACGCGGCGCGGGCGGGTGCGCTCTTCGTCGCCACGAACCGCGATCCCATCTACCCGGCCGCCGACGACCAGCTGTTCGCCGGCGCCGGCTCGATCGTGGCCGCTGTGGCAGTGGCATCTGGCCGTCAACCGGACATCGTGGTCGGTAAGCCTGAGCCGGGCCTGTTCAGGGCGGCCGCCGAAGCTCGGTGGCGCGAGGGTCGAGGACGCCGTCGTCATCGGTGACAACCTGTTCAGCGACATCGCCGGCGCGCGGAACGTCGGCGCGCGCTCGATCCTGATGCTGACCGGGGTGACGACACCGGACATGGCGGAAGCGCTGCCGGCAAGCGACCGACCCACAGCTGTCGCCCGCGATGCCAAGGAGCTGAAGGCAGCGCTGGCGGCACTCAGCCGGTAGCCGACTCCCGGAGTAGCGGCTCCGCCGCGGCAAACGTGTCGAATTCGTCCTTCAGGTGGCCGCGCAGCGCCTCGTCGTGATGCAGGAAGGCGACGTCCAGAGCGTGGCGGTTGATCCTCCACAGCTCGGCCGGGGAGAGATCCAGGAAGCGGTGGACGCGCTCGTACTCGGCGGGCAGGGTCACGTCGGACACTGTCCGGTCATCGGTCGACAGCGTGACCGGGACGCCTGCCCGCGCCAGGCGCGCCAGCGGGTGCTCGGCGAGCGAGGCGACGCTGGTCGATTGGACGTTGCTGGTCGGACATAGGTCGAGCGTGACCGGCCGCGCCTTCAGCTCGTCGAGCAAGGTCTGATCGGCCGCCGCCGGCGCACCGTGGGCAATTCGGGAAGGATTGACGACCAGCGATCGGCGCACCTGGTCGGGGCCGTCCCACTCGCCTGCATGGATGGTGATGCCCAGGCCTTTCGAGCGCGCCTCCTCGAAGGCTGGCAGGTGGGGAGTCGGGTCCGGGAAGGCCTCCTCGGGGCCGGCGAAATCGAACCCAGTCAGTCCCGCGTCGCGAAACTCGGCGGCGATGCGCGCGACCATGAAGCTCGTATCCGGCGGATGAGAGCGCAGGGCGACCGCGATGAGACGGGCTGCAACCCGTCCTTCGGTGGTGGCGATGCCGGACCACATGCCGTCGACCACCGCCTCGATCGAGGCGCGCAGCGACAGCCCGCCGCCAACGTGCAGCGCCGGCGCCCAACGGATCTCGACGTAGCGCGTGCCATCGGCGGCGACGTCCTGGACCAGCTCGTTGGTGATGCGCTCGAGCGCCTCGTAGTCCTGCATGATCGCGATGGGCAGATCGAAGGCGCGCAGCAGATCGGCCTGGTCGCGGCAGCGCTCGGGTGCGACGAGCCGGTCGCGCATTGCCGCGAGGTCCATGCCCTCGTCGAGGCCGCGCTCTCGAGCCAGTTCGAGCGCCGTCTCAGGGCGAAGGCAGCCGTCGAGGTGCAGGTGCAGCTCCGCCTTGGGCATGCGCACAAAGAGGTCGCGCACCTCGGCCGACGTTTCGCCCTCCGTCACTCCCCGATCGTACGGCAGCACGCGACCCGCGCACTTCCCTAGACTCGCCGCCGATGACCGTCACCCGTCAGCGTGCCCCGATTCGCCTGCGCAACCGCCTGGCCTGGACGGTTGTGCTGGTGCTGATTGCGCTGGGCGGAGCCGGCCTGGTGAGCGCTGCCGATAGACCGGCGACCGACGATGGAAGGCCCGAGCTGACCGCCCACGCCGATGCCCTGGCGCGACCCTGGTTGCTGCCCCTCGCCGCGCAGGCACGCGAGGTGGCGGCCGACGTCGACACGGTCAACAGCAGCGGACGGACGATCCTGGGGCTTGCGCCTGGAGCCAACACGGACGAGGCCGACGCGGCGCTGTCGGCCGGCGACGGGGCAAGTGCCGACCTGGACACGAAGCTGGCCGCGCTCGTAGCCGCGCGGGCCAACGTTCCGGCCGGCCTCGACCCCGTGCGCATGGGCGTCGCGAACCGCGATCTGCTGGCCTCGGTCGACCAGATTGCGGCCGGCGCGGCGCCGGTCAGCCGCACCTGGCGACGGGCTGGCCGCCGATACGAGCCAGGTGACCGCGCTGTTCGCTGCGCTGGCCGGCCACGACGACTCTCGACGCACGGGCGACCGGCCGCCGGCGGCAACGCCGACTGGGTGGGCGCGCTGAACCTGCTGGCGCAGGCGAGCGGGCAACTCCAGCTCGCGGATGGCCTGCGCGATCAGCTGGCCGCTGCCAATGACGTCGGCGCCTTGGACGATCTGCTGGACAACTACGCCGCCTACGACACGGCGCTGACGGACCTCTACACGGCGGTCCGTGAAGGCACGTCGCAGGACAGCCAGCATGCGCGCGACCTCGCCGCGGCCGTGGTCGCGGCGCGTGCCCAGCTGCCCGCCGACCGCGATGCGCTACAGCGCTTCGTGGCCGACTTCGCGGGTGCCACTATCTCCGGCGAAGTGGTGGATCTCGAGACAGCCCGCGGAACTATCGATACGGCGGCGGACAAGCTGCCATGAACACGGCAGTTGTCGTCGTGGCCGCGCTGGCCGGCGCGCTCATTGGCTTGCTCGCAGATCGCCTGGCACAACGGTGGCCCGAGCACGAGCCCGATACGGCGCCCCGCGGCCTTGGCTGGCGGACGGCGGTGGTCGTAGGCATTGGCGCTGCGGCAATGGGCGGCCTGTTCTGGCGCTGGACCGAGCCGAGGGATTTGGCCGTGCTGGTCCCGTTCGCAGTGGCACTGCTCGTTTTGCTCGCCACCGACCTCGATCAGCGGCTGCTGCCCGACCTCCTGACGTTGCCGATGATCGCAGTCGCCGCCGTCGTGCTCGTGTTGGGCTGGTCACCGCTCCTGGCCGGCAAGGAGCTGGCCATCGTCAGCGGCGTTGCCGCAGCAATTGCTGCGCCCGCGTTCCTGTTCATCACGGACAAGCTGCTGCGTGGTGCCCTCGGCGCCGGTGACCTCAAGCTCGCCGTCAGCCTGGGCCTGCTGTGCGGAATCACCCGGCTATTCGTCGGCTTCCTCTCCGCCAGCATCGTCTTCGCCGTCATCCTGCTCGTCCTCATCGGACTTCGGCGGCTGAGCCTGCGGACGGCCGTGCCGTTCGGGCCGGTACTCATCGGCGCAGCGTTCATCGCAATGCTTTTGCCCTAAAGGTATGTACAAAGGCCTGCCTGGCCTCACATAATCGTCGCGTTCGGTTGACGGCCGCAGCACCCCAGAGCGCGCCGCCCGCTGAGCCCAGCATCAGAGGGATCCAGTGGAGATGCGCGTCCGCATGCGCATGGCCGTTGCCGTCGGCCTGCTCGCATTTGCTTTCGCCAACTTCGGGCCGCTTGCCCAGCCAGCGGCCGCCTACACGTGGGTTTGGCCCACCACCGGCCGCGTCACCCAGCCCTACGGCTGCACCGGCTTCTACGCCGAGCCGCCATATGGCAATTGCAGGCACTTCCACAAGGGCATCGACATTGCCAACAGCTACGGCACGAAGATTCGCGCCGCGTCGTCCGGCGTGGTCACCTTTGTGGGCTACAACCCGTACGACCCGTCCTGCTGCCGGGCCTGGATCGTCACGATCAAGCACGACAACGGGCTTGTTGGTTGGTACGCGCACATGAAGCCGGTCCGAGTTTCCGGCGCCACCAAGGGCGATCGGGTCAAAGCCGGCCAGCTCATCGGTTACATGAGCTCGACCGGTATGGCTACCGGCGTACACCTGCACTTTGGCCTGATGAAAGGCGGCGCGCCGGTCAACCCCAAGAACTACATCACGTACTCGTGCTGCCGTCTCAGTGCCAACAGCGTGAGCACGGCCGAGCTGGCACCCGACGCGACGGCGACCGGCCAGGATGACGAGGACCTGGTTGTGGACGCGCCCCGGATCTACCAACCGATGGAGAGGCGCTACCCGCTCGCTTACTAGGCGGTCGGCGCGACCGCGCCCAGCGCGTCGCTCGATTTCGGTCGACTTCGCGTGCCGTCGCGCGTCGTCGGTATCGCCTGCGCGCTGGGACAAGCCGCATCGCCTTGGCCATCCACCACGGCGCCGTGCTCACCGCGGAAGTAGGGCCAGGGCCTTGTCGGCGGCGTCCAGCGCCTCGCTTGTGTTGCCCTGAGCGAGCGCCAGCCGTCCGCGCAGTAGCTCGTATGTGTCCGCGACCCAGCGCGCTGATATTCGGATAACGCGGCTGGGCGGCCGACATCGCGGCGAAGATGCGCGCCGCCCCGTCGACCTCGCCAGTCTCGAGCCACTTGCGGAAGACCAGGTCGGCCGCGGCTGTCCATGACGGACCGCCGGGTTCGTCCTCGTACGAAACAATGCGTGGCTCAACCTCGAGGGTCTGCGTCGGCCTGATGCCGGCCTCGACGAAGGAGAGCTCCTGTGCCGGCCGCATGACCCGCGCGTACGGCGAATCGGGGAATTGGCCGGTCAACGAGTCGTACCACTCGGCGGCGCGCTCGAAGCAAGCTCGCGATCGCCGCGAACGAGCGCAATGGGCACGAGGACATGCCACGTCCGCACCGTCAGCCGACGGTAGGCGTTGGCAATGCCGAGTTCGACGGCGCGGCCGCCGACCTCCATTGCGAGGTCCCAGTCGCCCGGACACGAACGCCGCCTCCGAGGCGACGTAATCGGCCCAACCAGCGTCCTCCGTCGGCCGTGGGCAATCGGCAATGTCGCGTGCCTGGTCCGCGTTAGCTCGGGTACACGTCGGGGTGCGTGATCGTCGAGCAGTCATGCCAGCGTTGGTGACCGCACCGATCGCCGTTCGGCCAGTCGCCGATGCTCGCTCGGCCATCGCTTGGACCTCGATGCCACACCCGAGGGTCACCCAGACCAGATCTCGGCCAGCACGACCAGCCAGCGTTGAGAAGGCGTCAGCAGCTCCAGCTCCGCGTCGCCGGCCGACCGGCCAGCGCGAGCGCGCGCTCCATCCGGTTCGTGTCTCCACGCTCGCGCCGGTGGCGCCCTCGTGCCCATCGCTCGAGCCATACAGTAGTCGCGCTCGAGGCCGCGTCCAGCTCGCCGAATTCCCGATGTCGCGCGTCGGCGAGGTCGCGCGACTCGGCGAAGCGCAGCTGCTGGTACCAGACGTCCCCGAGTGCAGCGACCGCCCGCGCCAGGCCGCTCTTGGCCGCCGCGCGCGCAGCATCGTCTGGCGCTGCGGCGACGGCCTGCCGGTAGAGATCGATCGCTCGCTCGAAGTCGGCGCCGCCCTCATCCATGTCGGCCGCGTAGGCCGTCGCGTCGCCCAGCAGCTCCCAACGGTGAGCGGCGCTGAGCGTGTCATCGGCGGCGGTCAGGTCGATCGCGCGCCGATAAAGAGTGCGCGCCGCGTCCTGCGCCGAGACGTTGAGGGCGGCCGTCCCCGCTCGTTCGAACCAGCCCGCCGCCAAGGCCTGCGTGGTTGGACGGTCCAGGCCTTCGTCGACCTCACGGGCAAGAGCGGGCGCCGACTCCAGGGCGGCGGCGTAGTGACCGGCTATCGCTTCGGCGACCTCGTCGGTCCGATCACCTGCCGCGCCTTCAAGCCAGCGCGCGAGCCGGACATGCAGGCGGGCGCGCTCGGCGCGGGCGAGGCTGGCGTAACCCGCGTCGCGCAGCAGGGCGTGGCGGTAGGCGAAGGCGTCGCCGACCACCGGCTCCGCGAGCGGGCCGGCGATGAGGTCACGCCGCCTGAGCGGTTCCAGGCCCTGCTCGACGCCGAGCGATTCGAGAGCGTTGACGGGGAATCGGCGGCCCGCGACCGAAGCGCGGCGCGCCAGCAGCCGGGCGTCGGAGGGCAGGTCGTCGAGTTGGGCGGCATAGATCGATTGAACGCTGGTTGGCAGCGGGATGTCGTCGGCGGCAATGGCTAGTCGCCACTTGGCCGGGTCGTCGTCAGGCACGAGCGTGCCGACACTGACCCACGTGCGCAGCAGCTCCTCGATGAACAGGCAGTTGCCGTCCGACCGCTGCGTAATCTGCGCCACGAGTCCGTCGGGTAGGGCATCGCCAACCAGCGCGCGCACCAAGGCCGCCGCATCCGTTGCCGGCAGCGTCCCCAGCCGCAGCAGGTGGCGGCCAGCCGCTTCGTCCGCGGCCGTCCAGTCGGGATTCGTCTCCAACAGCGACGGTCGACAGGTGGCAACGATCAGCCGACCAGCGCCTGCCGGCCTGCGTTCAGCGGCCAGTGCCAGGAAGGACAACACGTCGCCGCCGGCCCAGTGCACGTCTTCGACCAGCCAGGTTTGTGGTTTGCCGCCGGCCAGCGCGTCGAGTGCCTCCAACCACGCCTCGAAGAGGGCGTCCCGATCTTCTCGGCTGGCGCCTTCGCGCGGGCCCGCGCCCAGCACCGACATGACCGCGTCGGCGACGACCTGCGCCCGCAGCCCGGATGTCCCGGCGCGCTGGGCTGCTGTCGCCAGGGCGGTTTCCGCGTCGCCGGCGATGGCATCGCGGAGCAGCCGCGCTATCGGATCGAAAGGCGACATGACGTCCGGCCGGCAGCGCGTGCGCCAGATCAGCACGTCTGGGTCCGCCGCGGCGAGGTCGTCCGCCAGTTGGCGCAACAGCCGCGACTTGCCCACGCCGGGCGGGGCTGCGATCAGCCAGCGCTCCACGCCTTCATTGGCGGCCCGCTGCCACGCTCCGGCCAGGGAGGTGAGCTCGCTCTCGCGGCCCAGCGTTGGTGCCCGCAGGGCGCCCATGGCCCGTTCACGTGAGGCCTCGGCGCGCACCCCGCGCACGACCCACGCCGGTACCGGCTCGGCCTTGCCCTTGAGCTCCAGGCCGCCGGCCGACTCCAGGTCGGCCACGTCGGCGACCGCCAGCGCCGTAGCTTCGCCGACAAAAACCGTCATCGGCTCGGCTGCCGTCTGCAGTCGGGCGGCCGTGTTGACCGTATCGCCGGTCACCCGCCCCTCGTCGGGGCCCGCAGCGGCCGTCACAGCCTCGCCCGTGTTGACGCCGACTCTTACCCGCAGTGCCGAGTCGTCCAGTCCCAGCCGGGCTCCGATCTGCTGAATGCCACCCACGATCGCCAGGCCGGCGCGGACTGCCCGCTCGACGTCATCGTCACGTGCGCGCGGCAAGCCGAAGACCGCCATCGCCGCGTCGCCGATGAACTTCTCCAGCCGCCCGCCATAGCGGCCGACCGTTTCGCGCACCATCGCGAAATAAGCGTCCTGCACAGTGGCGACGTCTTCCGCGTCGAGCGCCTCGGACAGCGACGTGAAGCCGACGAGGTCGCAGAACAGGACGGTAACAATGCGCCGCTCAACGGCCGTGTCTGCCGGGGACTCCCTCACGACGCAAAAGTATCGGGGTGTAGCATCGCCGCGTGAAGCGGGTCCTCGCGGTCGTACTCGCCGGCGGCGAGGGTGAGCGCCTCTCCATCTTGTCGGCGCTGCGAGCCAAGCCCGCCGTCCCCTTCGCCGGAAAGTACCGGATCATCGACTTCACGCTGTCCAACTGTGTAAACAGCGAGATAAATGACGTCGTTGTCCTGACGCAGTACAACCCGCGCTCGCTGAACGATCACATCGGCGCGGGCCGGCCATGGGACCTCGATCGCAGCCATGCCGGCGGCATCAGGCTCATGCAGCCGTACATCGCGCGCGGCCGCGCGTCCGAGTGGTATCGCGGCACCGCCGACGCGGTCCTGCAGAACCTGAACGTCATCAACGAGTGGCCAGGCGACACGGTCATCGTGCTGGCCGGCGACCACATCTACAAGATGGACTACCAGCCCTTCGTCCAGGCCCACCGCCGCCACCGGGCGGACGTGACCGTCGCCGTCAAGCGCGTGCCCATCGGTGAGGCTCATCGTTTCGGCATCCTTGCCCTGGGCGAAGACGACGAAGTCGTCGAGTGGCAGGAGAAGCCCAAGCAGCCCAAGAGCGACCTGGCCAGCCTGGGAATTTACGTCTTCTCGAAGCGAGCGCTGCTGAATTGGCTCGATGACGACCGGCCCGACTTCGGCGGCAACGTCATCCCAGCCATGCTGGACGGCGACGCGCGCGTCTTTGGCTACCGCTTTGACGGCTACTGGCAGGACGTGGGCACGGTCGAGAGCTACTGGCAGACGCAGATGGACCTTCTCGAAGAGCATCCAGCGCTCGATCTGTACGACCGGGACTGGGTCGTCCATACGCGATCCGAGGAACGACCACCGGCCCGCATTGGCCCCACCGCCAGCGTCCACAGATCGCTGATCTCGCACGGCTGCCTGATCGCAGGCACCGTTGAGCGATCCGTCCTGTCGCCCGGCGTGCGCGTCGATCCCGGCGCTGTGGTGCGCGATTCGATCGTCATGTTCGACTGCGTCATCCGGGCGGGTGCGGTCATCGACCGCGCCATCTTGGACAAGGAAGTGCAGGTGGGACCCAACGCCATCGTCGGCATGGGCACCGACTACGACACGCCCAACAAGCAGGAACCCGGCCGGCTGAATACAGGCATCACCGTCGTCGGCAAGCGGGCCATCATCCCGGCCGGCGTGCGCATTGGCCGCAACGTCAGGATCGCCGAGCGTGCGCGCAAGGCCGACTTCGGCACGCGCAAGCAGATCTCCGAGCGGTGGCACGGTCGAGGCCAAGACCGATACCCGGCCTGGCCGCGCCGGTGCGCGAAAAGCCAGCGACGGCGAGCCGCTTACCGCCGAGCGATTGGCCGTCTCTGCGTCAGCGCCGGGCGGCCGCCTCTAACCACCTACGGCGCTGTGTTGGCGCAAAAGGCGAACGCCGTGACGCTGTACGCCGAGCTGTTGAGATTGCCGACGAAGACGGCCCAGACATTGGGCAGGTAGTTCCATCCCTGCTGGGAGTCGAACCCTGGCCCGTTTTGGGTCACCTGTAGTGGTGTGGCCGGAAACCCTTGTGCAAATCCACCGGCGTTGACGGCCCAGGTGTAGCCACCTCCCAGAACATGCTTTCCGCTCGAACAAACCGCGAGGATGCTGGCAGTGTCATGCGCCGGAACATTCTTGCTCCCCGTCTTGAACTCATAGCCGCTTACTCCGCCGGCCGGACCCTGCGGCCCCACTGGACCTGGCGATCCACGTGGGCCGGGAGCTCCGGACGCTCCCGGACCGCCGGCCGCCCCCGGTTGTCCGGCCGCCCCATCAGCACCCGCCGGCCCAGCCGGACCCGGCGGTCCTTCGACGCCCTGCGCGTCCTGCAGCGCGAGCAGCGTCCACGGGCCATCGGGCGGGGTGTCCTTGGTTGCGTCGGTCGTTACGTAGGCCTCGCCTTTGAAGGTAACGACGTCGCCCGTGCTGTAGGTGGTGCCGGGGTCGAACTCGCCGGCGAAGTTCATCGGCAGGCTGCCGCCGAGTGAGCCGAGGGTCGCCGCCCGCGGGTTGAACCCTGTGTCGTTACCGAGGGCATCGGCCGCCGGCGTAGCCGGTCTCGTTGCGTACATGACTGCCGCGCCGATGAAAATACCTATGACCAACGCGCTCGAGACGATGGCCAAATTCCGAGCCGACATACCGCCTCCCTTCGCGATCACGCCTGCCTCGACGGCGTAGCCGCGCTAATCAGTCGCTTACCGGCCGAGCACATCGCGACGGCTGTCGCCGCCGTCAAGACTGCTGTTGGCCCCGGCCGAGGATGGAGCCGGCCGTGTGGCGGCGCAGATCACGCCGCCGGCGATGAAAACGCCGATCAGAGTCGCAACGGATCAATTCGACACTTCCTCACCTCCAGTACCCACCGGGCCCTCGTCAGTTGCTGGACGACTTCAGCGTCACGGACTTGTCGTTGTTCAAGGTCAGCGTGCAAGTCGACGCCCCGCTACAGGCGCCGCCCCAAACTGGCGAACCCGCCGACACCGATGGCGTCAGGCTCACCTGAGTGCCGCCTGGATACGAGAATGTGCAGGACGCGCTCTTTGGCTGCGAGCCGTTATCGAGCGTTGAGTTCACCTCGCAGGTCTGGCGCGGGAATCCAAACGCATCGACATCGACGCGCGTTCGATTTGAGGTCGAACAGACGTTGAAGCTGTAGCCGCAGCCCGCAGTCACACTGATCGACAGACGTGAAGTGCCGCCTGCTGCGTTGCAGCGCAGCGAAACCGCGCCCGAGGTTGGGTCGACCGTCACCGCGACAATTCCGGCAGATGGCCCCAGCGTGCAGGCCACGCCGTTGAGGTTGGCCAACGCCGCGAGGCTGCCCGCCCCGGCCGGTCCTGGCGGGCCCATCGGGCCGGTTGGACCGACTGCTCCCGCCCCCGTATCGCCCTTTGCCCCGGCGGGTCCCTGTGGTCCGGCTGGACCCTCGGGTCCCTGGCCGCCTGCCTCGGAAAGCAGCGTCCACGGGCCATCGGGCGGAGCGTCCTTGGTTGCATCGGTCGTCACATAGGCCGCGCCCTTGAAGGTCACGACGTCGCCGGTGCTGTATGCGGTACCGGGGTCGAACTGGCCGGCGAAGTTCATCGTCAGGCTGCCGCCGAGTGTGCCGAGAGTCGCCGCCCGCGGGTTGAAGCCGGTGTCGTTACCGAGGGCGTCCGACGCCGGCGTTGACGGCGCCGGTCTCAGCGCCGACATGGCTGCCGCGCCAGTGAAAATACCGATGACCAACGCGCTCGCCAGGATCGCCAAATTGCGAGCCGCCATTCCCGCCTCCCTTCCTCTTGAGCCTGAGTGATCAGGGTGTCATGCAGATGGCGTAGACCACCAAGAAGGCCGTAATGCCGCTGTTGTTGGCAAAGGTCGCCCGGTAGCTGCCGCCCAACGGATTTGTCGCCCCGGAGCCCTTGATGAGCGACTCGGAGACCATTACGCCGGTTCCACCGCCGTACCAACCGCCCGTCACGATCGCCTTGTTGCTCGGGCAAGTTGCTCGCGTCGTGGTGACCGTGTTTGGCGACCCAGACCCGACCGTGATTGGCTGTTCGACCATCTGCCAGCCGCTGCCAAAGGCGGATCCAGCCGGTCCCGTGTCGCCCTTGTCGCCTTTGTCTCCCTTGACCCCCTGCGCCCCTGGCGGACCAGCCGGGCCGGCGGGCCCTTCGACCGTGTCGGCCGTCTGCAACGCCAATAGCACCCATGGACCGTCCGGTGGCTCGTCCTTCGTCTCATCGGAGGTGACGTAGGCCGATCCCTTGTGGGTAACCACGTCGCCCGTCAGATAGCCAACGCCACCGTCCCAGTCGCCACGGAAGTTCATCTGAACTCCACCACCACCGAAGCCCGCGCCGCGCGCCTGGAGACCGCTATCGAGTCCCGTATCGACGCCGCTCGCCGGCTGCGCCGTCGGTTTGAGCGCCGACATGGCTGCCGCGCCTACGAAGATACCGACGACCAACGCGCTCGCCAGGATCGCCAAATTGCGAGCCGACATACCGCCTCCCTTCCCGCTGCCCTGCGCCGCAGCATGCACCCCGAATCCCGTTGCACAACCGGTCGGGACCTATCAGCTTCATCACAACTAGACTCGCCAGCGCCGTGTCCAAGAATGTCGTTAACTTGCAGTCGGAGACCGTCGAGGGCTGGCTCGGCGAGCTGGGGCTGACGCCGCTCGAGTCGGCTGAGCGCGAGGGCGTGGCCAGCTGGGACCTGATCCTCGACGGGAGGCGCCGCTTCGGCGTCCCGTTCACCGTGATCCTTGACCCGTCGATCGGCCTGGTCGTTTGGGTCCAGTACGCGCCGCCGCTTGCCGACAGCCTGCGCAAGGTCTACCGCCAGCTGCTGCGCTGGAACGACGAGCTGCCATTCGTCAAGTTCGCCGTCGGCGAGGATGACCAGCCGGTCCTGAGCGACGAAGTGGCGGCCGCGAACCTGACGCGAGACACGCTGGGCCTGACGCTGGCCCGCTTGCTGGCCGTCTGCGACCTGCTGTACGCCGACTCGAGCAAGTGGGTCGACCGCATCGTCAAGCGCGATGTCGCCGCGAGCGATGCCGGTGCGCGGCTGCTCGATCGCTATGCCGGCCAGCTCGGCGACCTGGTCGTGACCGACGGACCGTCATGACCGACTACGACGAGGTACGGACTGCCGCGCGGGTGATCCTGATCGATCCTGATGATCGCGTGCTGCTGCTCAGCGCTCGCAACCCGGCGGATCAAAAAGTTTTCTGGTTCGTGCCCGGCGGCGGAGTGGAGGCCGGCGAGTCGCTCGAGCAGGCAGCCATGCGCGAGCTGTCGGAGGAGGTGCCGCAGGCGGCCGGCGTCGAGCTACATGGGCCGGTCTGGACGCGTCAGCTCGACTACTCGTGGAACGGCAGGCGCATCAGCCAGGCCGAGTTCTTCTTCGTCGGCCGCCTGCGCGCACCGTTTCCGGCCGAGGCGGTCGATGTCGGCGGGGCCGAGGCGCAGTTCTTCGAAGGGGCGCGCTGGGCGACCCTGTCAGACCTGGCCGAATGGCCGGCGGGCGAGATCATGGCGCCGCGCCGGCTGGCCGAACTGTTGGTCCCGATCCTGGCCGGCCAGCTGCCAATGACGCCGATCGACGCCGGCGCCTAGCGGATCAGCCCGGCAGCGAGCTGGCCCAGTTCATGAGCCTCCTTGAAGGTATCGGCCGTCGGTCCAGCCCAGCCAGCCGTTGGCGGCGCGCACGAGCAGCCACGAGTCTCGTTCCTCGACAACCTGCAGCGATGTGCCGGGTGGCAGGGCGATGCGTCGCTGATCGTTCCAATCCGGCGTGGCCATGGCCCATGCGCCGCCCTGCACGACTGTGCCGCTGGGGGACCACGGCGGAGGCGCGGCCAAGTGGGCGGCGTCGACCGCGTCGGGCGTCAACCCGAGCGCGGCGGTCGCTCCCGGGATCTGCCACAGCTGGAAGCGCAGGTCCTGGCAGCGCGCTCGCTGCGCCAGCAACGACGCGTCCTCGTTCGAGTCGACCGAGCTGGCCACCAGCGCCAGCTTGAGCTGCTCCTTCTGCAGCTGGTTGAACAGACGCGCCGCGGCAGGTCCGGCCGCCTTGGCCACGCGCTTGCTCGTCTGGCGCCGCACGCGCCAGCTGCGCAGATCGTCCATCTCGATATCGAGCAGCCCGGCCTGACCCTTCTCGTTGGCCAGGATGGCGGCCAGGTCGTCGTTCTCGCGCTTGCGGGCGAGGTAGAGCAGGACGATCAGCCCGATCAGGAAGGGCAAGCCCTTGACGGTCACGTAGAGCAAGATCGGCAGGCCGTCGAAGAGCGGTGAGTTCCACACGAAGTGCGCGGCCATCGCAACGAGCAGCAGCCCGATGGCGACGGCCAGCCGCCGCCCGAACGACTTATCTCCACGCCTTGTCACGAAGTAGGCGAAGCCAATGCCGGCGATGCCCGTGAACGTGACGTGCCCGTACAGGCCGGACAGCACGACGCGGACATAGAAGCCCTGGATGACGTCGGCAACACTGCCGCCGAAGTTGAAGATGAAATACATGAGGTCTTCGGCCACGGCGAAGCCGAGACCGATCAACGCGCCATAGACGAAGCCGTCCAGCAGATCGTCGAACTCGGTGCGCGCGATCAGGAACAGCACGACCAGGCCCAGGTACTTGTAGATCTCTTCGTTGACCGGCGCGGTCAGGGCCGCGCTCCAGTTGGCCGCAAACTCCGCGCCGCCGAGCTTGCTGATGACGATGCCCCACAGGTCGTTACTCAGGCCGCCGAAGAGGAAGGCGACGACGAAGCCCCACACGAACGCGCCGAACATCATCGAGCGCGGCTCGCGCTCGTACGCGTCGAGGAACCTGATCACCAGCAGCACCGGCACGATGTAGAGCAGCAGCAGCGCCCACGACACCAGCCAGCCGGCGGGCGAGACCAGTAGCTCGGCCAGCTGCACGAAAACGGCGTAGAGCAGGCCGAGCACGGTCAGCATCACGTACAGCCAGAACGCCGGTTGGCCGGGCTGGAGCAGGCCGGTCTGGACGCCCCAGCGCGGAGCTCGGCGCGGCCCGACAGTGAGCGCCCGCGGTGGCGGGGGCGGCGGCTGCAGGGTCTGCACGGCGTCCGTCATGGAATGGTCGTCTCGCGAATGATCCTGGCGATCGCGTCGCTGGCATTGGCGAACTCGCCCTGGCCCGCCCACGCGTCGAACACGACCGCCACGCTGTCGCTGCCCCGGACGGCGGTCACCTCGCCCTCGACCGCCCCCGGCAGGCCCAGCACCGGGGATCGTGCCGGAATAGGCAAATCGCGCGGCTGGTTTGCCGTCAGTGCGGGCGTCGGCGACGGGCCCAATGTCGCCCATAGAAAGGGTCGGAATTTGTGCCCAGTCGGCGCGAACGTGCTCAAGGGCAGTCGTCTCGTCGGAATCCTCGACCACCGTGACGTCGACCGTGGCGTTGCCGCGCGTCAGCTCGATGGTCTTGCCGTCGTCGCTGCGGCCGACGAACTCCCACTGCGCTGGGATGACCACCTGAACCCCGTCGGCGACTGTGATGGGCTTGTCCGGCACCGACGACAACGCGGCGGCGGCGACGAAACCCGCGCCGACAATGCCGAGCATGACTGCCAGCACGCCCAACGTGGCTAGCCAGCCTTTTGGCTGGGCCGGCCTGGCAATGGGCGCCGATGCGGTTGCCACTAGTCGGCGCGCCCGAACTCGATCGATTCGTGCCGCTCGGTGCGCTTGGTGACCCAGGCACCGTTCTCGCGGGAGATGGCGCCCTCGCCATCGCGCACCACGGCGGCGAAGACTTCCTCGGTCTTGGCGCGCTCGGCGGCGCCGGCGATCAACAGCAGCTCCTGCAACGAGACTGCGTAGGAACGCGCCAGCTCGTCGTCCCGGCTCAGCTGCGTCCAGGCGGTGACGGCGATGGCAAGTGACGCCAGCAGTGACATCGCTCTCGTAACAGGAGTGATGACGTCCGAGTTTTGATGCGCCGCGACCGCGGCCAGCGCGAGCAGTGCGCTGAGCACGGCCAGCACCTGGCAGACGATCGCCACCCAGAACCAGCGGCCCGCCGAACGTGAGTGCTTTGCGCTGCGTTGGCGATACCAGTGAGCCTGCTCGAGCAGCCGGCGGTTGACGTACACGCGCCGCCGTCCATCGAAGTCCAGGTCGTGGACGGTGTGCATCGACGCGGTTAGCTGGTGCGCATCGCCGGGTAGGTTTCTGACAGCGTGGCGCAGGCCGGCACTGTCGTTGAGTAGGCGCGGCCAGCTCGCTGGTCAGCTCGTCATCGGCGTCGTCACCGGCGAATGGCGGGACTCGCATCATGTAGCGCCAGGCCGTGCTCTTGACCGTCTCGGCGATGGCGCGGCCATTGAACCAGTCATCGTCATAGGACGAGGATCGGGTAAGGAATTTGATCATCAGCGCCAAGCAGGAAAAAGAGCGCGGCGACGATCACGACACCGCCGTCGAGCGCCTCGCGCAGGCCCGTCGTCAGAGCGGCGAGCACGATGGTCACGCTGGCCAGGAAGCTGATGATGAGAGCGAGCAGCGTCAGGCCCAGTTCGGCCGCCGACAGCCGTTTGTAGCTTCGCTGCCCGCGCCGCGCCGCGTCGGCCGCGGCGGCATAGAGGGCGGGATATTCGATCTTCTCCGGTTCGGTCGGGCTCTCACGTTGCCTGACCGCCGGTTTCTTCCCTCGCAGCAGACCGCCCAGCATGTCGGCCAGCGCAGCTGGACCCTCGTCGGCGTCGAGGACGTAAATCGCGCCGCGCTGCCGGCCGGAGCCTGAAGCGGACCCGTCGAAGCCGGCCGAGTAACTGGCCAGGACATCCGCGGTCCGGCCGGTACCGGCGATGGTCAGTAGCGGCCAGCCCTGTGCCGCCGCGGCCATCGCTTCCTGCAGCGCCAGCGGTCCACCATCGATGAGCACGACGACCACTGGTCGCGTGCCGCCCAGGACGCGCGCGGCGCTGATCAGCCACGGCGATTCGGAGCCCCACTCGTCGCCCGGCGCGAGCAAAACGTGGGTGTGGTTTGGCTCGACGTTCGTCGTGCCCTTGCCCGCGCTCGAGCCGGGCACGGCGACCTTGGCGATGGGGGCAACGCCGACGAGCGGCAGCGTGGCGCCAAGCTCAGCTCGGGCCTGGCCGGCGATGGCCATTACGCCCGAGTCGGTTCCACCGTCGACGACCGTCGCCCCTTCTGCCTGGGCCGTTGCGATCACGCCGTCGCGGATCAGAGCGCGCAGGTCGGCGACGGTGTCGTCGAGCTTTGCCGCGCCGCCAATCAGGACGACCACGGGCCGGCCGATGGCGAGGCCCGCGCTCGTCACGACGCGTTCCATGGGCCCGTTGGCCGGGATCGCCGTTACGCGCGGTTCATGCTGGCCGGTCGTTGTCACGTGGCCGGAGTTTACGAAAGCGCCGACGCGTTCTGGCTGGTCCGGCGCACCTTCCCATGTGATAGCGTCAAATTCCGGGCAAGAGGCACATGAACGACGATCTCACCGTTTTCATCAGCTACAGACGGGCCGACGCGAGCGCCGACGCCGGCCGGCTATACGACGCGCTGCGCCGGCGTTTTGGGCGTGAAAACATCTTCATGGACGTCGACAGTCTTCGTCCGGGCGAAGACTGGGTCGAGGCGGTAGAGGCGGCCGTCACGCGCAGCGACGTGCTGCTGGCGATCATCGGACCGGAGTGGGTCGGGGCAAAGGACGAGCAGGGCGAGTCGCGCCTGAGCAAGGAGTTCGATCGCGTTCGGCTCGAGATCGAGGCCGCCCTGCGCAATGACAAGCCCGTCATCCCGGTGCTGGTCGAAGGCGCATCGATGCCAGCAAGCGCGGAGCTGCCCGAATCGCTGAAGCCGCTGCTGCGGCGTCACGCCATCCGCATATCGCACTCGACTTTCGAGAGCGACCTGAGTTCGCTGGTCCGGGCGCTGCGCACGATCGACAAGCAGCGCCACCCAAAGCCCGCGTCGACGGCCGCCATCACCCCAACCGCCACCGCGGCGGCGGCCAGCGCGGCGGCCGCCTCGGCGCCGCCCACGCCGACGGAGGCCACAACTCCGCCGCCGCCAGTCGTTGCGCCGCCTCCGCCGCCAACGCAGGCATTCGCCGCGCAACCACCGATTCCTCCGGCCGACAGCGGCTACTCGCCGCCGCCGGTCCAGCCGGTCTACCCGAGCTACCCAGCTCCGGCCTACAGCTACAGCCAGCCGCAGCCAGAGAAACGCAGCTCGCCGCTGCTGCTGGGTCTGGCCGGCCTGGTCACCGTGGCGGTTGTCGGCCTCGTGCTGATGGCCCTCCTGCATGTTGGGCCGTTCGCCGTGACCGCCGTCGCCACGCCAACGCCGACCCTGGAGCCGACCGAGCAGCCGACCGACCAACCGACCGACGAGCCCACCGACCAGCCAACAGAAGCACCGACTGATCAGCCAACCGACCAGCCCACGGCGACAGACTCAGTGGGTTCGCCGACTCCGGTGCCGAGTCGCACGCCCTACCCGGAGTCTGCGTTCACGCCGATCTGGGCGGTCGTGCCCAGCTGACGTCGCCGACAGTTGTGAGGAAACGAGCACCTTCGACACGCCGCAGCTCTTTTGCTTCGTGACCTCTGGCGAGCAGAGCTTCAGCTTCTGGTACGCCGCCTATCCGGACGTCGATTCGCTCAACGCTTCGTATGACGGTTGGCTGCAGTACCGCAATATCGCGCGCGAAGTCGCGAACTGCTTTGACGCGCCGTCGCCGCTGCCCTGCGAGGGGCCGTATAAGGTCAACGGCTACGATCCGGCCGGCCGCGTCGCCGGCGTGGTCGCCGACGGCTCGTGGATGTACTGGACGCACGAACCGGCACTCATCCTCGGTACTGGTTACGCATCGGCGGACAGTGGCGTTCCGTTCGCCGACCTCTTCGCCTACTGGGCAGACACCGCTGGCGGGCTGAACTACCCGTCGCCTACGCCGTCGCCCTAGTCGGCCGCCCGAATCGGCCCTGCTAAACTCGCGCCCACCTTCAGCGGCTGCCCACCCGGCTCAGCTATCGAGGCCCCAGCAACGACCGTGACCAGCATTCCGCATACCCGGCGCCCACTGTCCAGCGCCGTGTTATCGGCCGATTCGGCGGACGTCTACTTCAAGAATGCCGAAGACATCCTGGAAGCGGAGAACCTCGATCCGGTTGTCGCGATGGAGGTCTTCGCCCGGCGCGACGCCGTGCTGTGCGGCATCGACGAGGCGAAGTCGCTGCTGGCCAAAGTGCTGGCCGACGCGGCGGTCGATGACGCCCGGGTCGAAGCGCTGGCCGATGGTGACGTCATCTCGCCCAAGGAAGTCGTACTGCGCATCCGCGCCCGCTATCGCGCGTTCGCGCTGTACGAGACGGCAATCCTGGGCCTGATGGCACAGATGACGGGCTGGGCGACGGCCGCCCAGGAGTGCGTCGATGCGGCTGCGCCGCAGCCGGTCATCAGTTTCGGCGCGCGCCACGTCCACCCGGATGTCAGCCACGCGCTCGACTACGCGGCCATCGTCGGCGGTTGCGTGGGCGCGTCGACGCCCGCCGGCGCGCGACTGGCCGGACTGGCCCCCACCGGCACGATGCCCCATTCGCTGGTGCTCATCTTTGGCGACACGGTGCAGGCGGCGCAGGCTTTTGACCGGCACATGCCGGGTGACGTGCCGCGCATCGTGCTGGTTGACACATTCCGCGACGAAGCCGAAGAGGCGCTGCGAGTGGCCGAGGCGCTGGGTGATCGTCTGTATGGCATCCGCCTCGACACACCGGTCGAGCGCGGCCGCGTCACACCGGCGCTGGTCGAGGAGTGCCGCGCTCGCCTTGACCAGGCGGGCCATCGCGACGTGAAGATCATCGTTTCGGGTGGCATGACGCCGGACCGCATCGGCGAGTTCAAGCTGTACGGCGCACCGGTCGACTCGTACGCCGTGGGGTCGTACATCGCCGGCGCTCGGCCCATCGACTTCACCGGTGACCTCAAAGAGATCGACGGCAAGCCGATTGCCAAGCGCGGCCGGATCCCGGGCATCACCGCCTCGCCGCGCCTCCAACCGGTGGATCTCTCCGCCTGGCTCTGAGCGCCTTCGCGGGGGGCCGTGTCAGGATTCAGGCGATGGACGACGAGGCGCGTGAAGATGCCGAGCGGGTGGAGCGCGTGCTCAACGAGCTGGCCGAGCGCGAGACCGCGTACGGCCTCCTGCAGCGCGGCAAGACTCTGATGAAGCGACGACACAACGCGCAGGCCGCCGTCCTGCTCGAACGGGCCAAGCGGCTGGAACCGGGCAAGGGCTCGATAGTTGAACCGCTGGCGCGGGCCTACTACAACAGCGGCCAGCATCAGCTGGCGGCCGATGTGTTCGAGGAACTGCTCGAGATCGAGCCCTCATCCGCGTACGCCCACTTCGGCCTGGGCCAATCGCTGAAGCAGATTGGCCAGCGCGATAGCGCACGAACGCACCTGCGGCTGGCCGTGGCGCTGGCACCCAACAGCGCGCTCTACCGTCAGGCGCTCGAGCGGCTTGGTCCGTGAGCGGACCGCGCCGCCGCCAGATGGCGGTCAGGAACCCAGATCCAGGCGAGCTCAGACGGCAACGGCAGGTCGGGCTTGCCGCCATTGTCGTTGGCGTCATCGCGCTGCTGCTGATTGGGGCCGTCCTTTTCGGTGGCTTCTTCGGGCCGTCGGCCTCGTCATCGCCCACACCGTCGTCGGTGGCCGCCACGTCAGGCAGTCCGTCGGGAAGGCCGTCGGGTAGTCCGTCGGCTGCCCCATCCGCGACCGACCAGCCGGCCTTCGACATCGGCGCCAGCCCCATCAACCTCCGCACCGTCTGGCCAACCAACAGACCTACCCAGTCCGACTCCGTCCTCCAGCCAGGCCGCCTTTGGAGACGCGACCGCGCGTGATGCGACGTTCAGCCTGCTGGGCATCGACGACCTGATCGCACCCGAAGCAATTCCGCGGCGCATCACCTTCAACGTCGAGGGCAAGGGCGACATTCACGTAGATCTTTCGGACGTGACCGCCGGCACCGTGCGCATGTGCCTGTACCAGGGCGACGCCTCGGTCGAGCCGCCCGACGAATCCTGCATCGTGACCGACGAGGGCGGCCTGACGGCAACGCCCACTGCGCCGGGGCCCTGGACCATCTGGCTATTCGGTGACCATCCCGGGCGCAGTCCGGCGGCCACGCTGCGCATCCGCTGGGCGGCCAATAATCCCGCGCTCCAACTCTCCGACTTCCGCTTCCAGGGGCGCGACAGCCCGAACTACACGGGCTTCCGCGTTCGCGTCGCCCCGATCGCCGAGGGCGAGCTGCACCTGACCGCCGCCTGGGACGATGGGCAGGGCGGTGACTACCCGTACCTGATCGTGCTGACCGACCTCGACGGTCAGGGCGGCGAGCCACCGATGTCCGGGGGCGAGGGCGACCACGCCGAAGCCGTGCGGCCGGTGCTGGCCGGCAAGAACTACGAGGCGGCCATCGACAACACGCAGGAGTCGGTTGTCGACCAGGTCCTGCTCCGCTCGACGATCACCTGGCCGTAGCTCGCGCGATCAGCCCTCGTTCTTGGTCAGCCAGCGACCCAGCCAGAACAGCCCAACCAGCGTTTTGCCATCGCGGATCTGGCCGCTGTCTGCCAACTCGAGCGCCTCGCTGACGGGCACCATTTCAGGCACCAGATCCTCGTCCGGCTCCGGGCCTTCGTAGCCCTCGATCGGCGTCAGGTCGCGCGCCAGGTAGAGGTGCATCGCTTCGTTGGTGAAGCCGGGCGTCGTGTAGAACATGCCCAGCTTGAGCCACCAGCCGGCGCTATGGCCGATTTCTTCGCCCAGTTCGCGCCGCGACGCCTCGTCCGGGTCCTCGACGCCACCGCCGTCGCGCCTGTCCAGCGTGCCGGCGGGGATCTCCCATAGCACCTCGCCCACGGCGTGCCGGTATTGGCGGATGAGAACAACCTTGTTGTCCGCGGTCAGCGGAACAATCGCCACACCGCCCGGATGGGCGACCACCTCCCGGACATGCTCTCCGCCGTCAATGCCGAGGACCGTGTCGCGACGAATGGTCAGCAGCTTACCGCGTGCCACTTCGACGCTGTCGACCAGCGTTTCGTGCTTTCTGTCAACACTCATCGCCGGAGTATGCCCGGGGTCGTCCTATAACAGACCGCCGCGCACCCCACCAAACCTCACGACAGGCAGTACCACCTTCTCATAGCCCTGTTCCGAGTGCGCTCCATAGGATCGCGAGCAAGGCCACCGGTGGGCCCACTGCCGGTGCCGCAAAGTTACTCGGAGTGATGGAGAGATGGGAACACTTCGCTCGGTCTCGCTGACGCTTTTGGCACTCGCCGCCTTCCTTCTGGTACTGGGTGCGCCCTTCCGTTGGTGGTAGGCGCGTCGGGCATCTGGCCCGGCGACCAATAGCGTTTTAATCGGCGCGCCCCGCGCGGCGCGTCGAAGGGGGAGTAGGGGATTTCCAGGATGCTGGAACGGGTTTTCGCGCGCCCGGAAATCGGCCGATGCTGCTTCTTTACGCTCTGCCGATAGGGCTGCTGGCCGGCCTGCTGGCCGGCGGGTCGATTGGTCGGCTGGCCGACCTGCGCATCCGCCTGGCGCCACTGGCCGTCGGCGGCCTCCTCTTTCAGTTGCTGCTGTTCAGCCCGCCGCTGGGCACGATGCTGGCCAAGGACCTGCCGGTCGGGCCCGGGCTGTATGTCGGCTCGACGCTGGTCGTACTGGCCGCGTTGATCGCCAACATCGGCCGGCCCGGCTTCAGATTCATCCTGGTCGGCGCGGCGCTCAACCTCTTTGCCGTCGTAGCCAACGGCGGCGTCATGCCCGCCTCGCCGGACGCGTGGGCGTCACTCCACGGCATGACCGGAGTCCCGCAGGACGTGCTGACCAACTCGACGCTCGCATCGGCCGCGACGCGCCTGGCCCTGCTTGGCGACGTGTTCGCCGTTCCGCGTGCGCTGCCCTTCGCCAATGTCTTCTCGGTCGGCGACCTGCTGATCGCAGTCGGCGGCGGATGGTTCATCGCGCGCACGATGTCCGCCCGCCCGGCTGGGTCGGTCGCGTCACCGGGGCCGGTGGCTGTCGGTGGCTGACCTCACCCGAACCCTATCCGAGCTGTGCCAGGCGGTGGGCGCTCAGTCGGGCGTCCTGCTGCTGGCCGATGCCGACGGGGCGCTGCGCCCGATGGCCACCATTGGCCGCCCGCCCGGAGTGGCCAACCCGCTCACGCGGATTCTGCGCCGTGAGGGTGATGCAGAGCGCCAGCTGATCGTTGCCGTGCCTGACGCCTCGGGCGGCTCCGTCGTGCTGGAACGGGTGGGCCGCCAGGACTTCTCGCGCGACGAGATTGCCCTGGCGCGGCTCTATGCGCGCCAATTCGCGACCAACGTCGTGGCCGGTGTTGGCGCGACAGGATCGACCTGGGCGCGCCAGCTCGAAACAGTCCAGCGCGTGGGGGCGCAACTGACCCGGTTGACCTCGATCGAAGCGGTAATGGCCGCCCTGGGTAGCGTCGTGTGTGACGAGGCGCGCCGGATCTTCGACTGCGAAGAGGTCCACGTCTACATGAGCAATCCACCATTGGCCGATCCGACAGCCGGGCCACCGACGCTCGAGCTGGTCGCGGTCAGCGGCGCGCCTGTCGACGGTCATGGTCAACCACAGCCATTGCCCGCCGATGGCATGCCGGCCAGCGCGATCTGGCGTGCCTTGACCAGTGGCGCCCCGTTCGTGGTGCCGCAGATTGCGGACGCCGGTGCCGAGCGACCCGGAACGTGGTCAATGCTCGTCGTGCCGATGCGTGCTGACGATTGGGTGAACGGCGTCATCAGCCTGCTTGCTCGCACCCCGCGCCACTTCAATGACGACGACCTCCGCCTCGTGCAGGTCTTGTCCGATCAGGCCGCTGTCGCCGTCGAGAACGCACGATTGCTGCGCGCGCGCGAGGAGCTCGTTGAAGAGCTCGCCGCATTGCTCGACATCAGCCAGGCCACCAGCGGCGCCACCGACGAAATGACGCTGGCCCGGGCGCTGGCCGCCAAGATGCGTGCCGCCAGCCGGATGGACGCCTGTGTGATCTCGCGCTGGGAGGAAAACTCGACCGTCCTGACCGGCCTTGCCCAGGACGGCATCGAGCAGCCGGACGGCGTGACGGATATCGCCGAGTTTCCGGCCACGTGGAGCGTGCTGCGCAGCGCTAAACCGCGCGTCATCCACTGCGACTCGACCGATGACGCCGCTGCCGAAGCGCGCGCATTGGCCGACATGGGTGGTAAGACGCTGCTGATGCTGCCGCTCACCGCCGGCGGCAAGTCCGTCGGGCTGGTCGAGCTGATCTCGCTGCGTGCCAAGCGCCACGTCAGCCCTGGCGATATGCAGGTTTTCCAGACGATGGCCTCGACGGCCGCGGCCGGCCTGGAAAATGCACACCTGCTGGAGCAACTGCGCCATGCCGCCGACATCGACCAGGTGACCGGCGCCCACAACCACCGCTACCTGCAGGACCGGCTGCGTCAGGAAGTGGCCCGTGCTGCGCGCAACAAGAGCACGTTGTCGGTGCTCATGCTCGACCTCGACGAGTTCAAGCCGATCAACGACAAGTACGGCCACGCCGACGGTGACCGGGTGCTGCGCGAGGTCGCGCGCACGATCCGGAATGTCGTGCGGGCCAACGACATCGTTGCTCGCTACGGCGGCGACGAGTTCGTCGTGGTCATGCCCGACACCACCGAGGATGGCGCCCAGGAAGTTGCGCGGCGAGTCATCGTCGGCATCCGCGAGCGGCGCCATGAGCTTTCGGGCGGCGCCACGGCGCGAGTTGGGGTCAGTGGCGGACTGGCCATGTACCCGGAAAACGGGCGGACGGCAACGCTGCTGCTGCAGGCAGCCGACTCGGCCATGTATTCAGCCAAGCGCTCGCGGCCCGGACGGCGGGAGCAGGCGCCAGAAACAACGCCCGCCAGCGAACAGGCAGTCGACGGTCGACGCGAACCGGCGCTGCCGGCGCGCGCGCCGGTACCGGCCATGTCACACGGCCTCGGAGCGGTGCCTGCGCCAACGGCGGGGTAGCCGTAAGCCGAATAACAGAAGAGGCGGCTGCTGCACAGCCGCCTCTTTCTATTGCTACTCGCTAGATCTTGACGGCCTTGCCCTCGGCCTGGTCGAACAGGTGGATCTTCTGGGCCGGTACGTACATGTCGAGCACGTCATTCGGCCGAACGCGATGGCTGGTATCGAGGATCGCCACCAGGTCGTGCTCGCCGACGCGCATGTGGATCAGCTCCTCGTTGCCGAGGAACTCCACCACGTCGACCGTCGCCCGCATCTTGGCAACGTCTGCGTTCGTCGCCGGCGTCGCCGACCTCGAAGTGTTCCGGCCGGATGCCGGCCGTCAGTGCATCGCCAGAGCCGGCCAGGCCGGCAGCGAATCGGTCGGGCACGGACAGCTCGACGTCGCTGTTCTTCAGCCACGTCTTGCCGCCGTCGTGCTGCACGGTCACGTTGATGAAGTTCATGGCCGGGCTGCCGATAAAGCCGGCCACGAACTTGTTGACCGGCCGCTCGTAGAGCTCCTGCGGTGAGCCGACCTGCTGCAGTACGCCGGCGCTCATGACCGCGATGCGGTCACCCATCGTCATCGCCTCGACCTGGTCGTGGGTGACGTAGACGATCGTCGTCTTGAGGCGCTGGTGAAGGCGCGCGATCTCGGCGCGCGTCTGGACACGCAGCTTGGCGTCGAGGTTGGACAGCGGCTCGTCCATCAGGAAGACGGCCGGTTCGCGGACGATGGCGCGACCCAACGCGACGCGCTGGCGCTGGCCGCCCGAGAGCTGCTTGGGCTTGCGGTCGAGCAGATTGCCGAGCTCGATCGTTCGAGCAGCCTCGCGCACGCGCTTGTCGATGTCGGCCTTGGGCACCTTACGCAACTTGAGGCCGAAGGCGAGGTTGTCGTACACGGTCATGTGCGGATACAGCGCATAGCTCTGGAAGACCATCGCCACGTCGCGATCCTTGGGCGCCAGGTCGTTGACGACTCGGTCGGAGATCTTGACGGTGCCTTCGCTGATCTCCTCGAGGCCGGCGATCATGCGCAGGGCAGTCGTCTTGCCGCAGCCCGATGGCCCGACGAGAACCAGGAACTCTTCGTCCTGGATGTCGATGCTGAGGTCGTTGACGGCGACGACATCGCCGTAACGTTTCCAGACGTGATCGAAGGTCACAGTCGCCATAACAACCTCCACGGGCGTCGTAAGCCGGATCCGGCTTCGGATCAAAAGCGGCTCGACCACTCGAGTGCGGGAATCCTAGTCCCGCGGCGTCTCGCCGTTCAACCTGTACGATGCCTTGCAATCTGACTCGCACAGGAGCTGCGCGTGCCCGTCTTTGATCTGGGCATCATCGGCTGGATCGTCATCGGCTTTCTGGCGGGCGCCCTATCGGGCATGGTCGTGCGCGGGAATCAGACGGCGCGTGGCTGCCTGCCCAACATCCTTATTGGTGTTCTTGGTGGCGTGCTGGGCGGCTTCCTGGCGAAGGGGCTGCTGGGCACAAACGTGATCTACGGCTGGATCGGCGCGTTCATCGTCGCGTTCGTCGGCGCCGTCATCATCCGCTGGCTTTTGAACGTTGGTTCGCGCCGATAGCGTTCTCATCGCGGCATGGTGGTGCGCGCGCACGCCACGCTTCGCTCGCCTGCAGGCGTGAGTACTACTCCAATAGGGCGGAGGACCAAGCACGGGTGCTCGGCGTCAACGAGCAGGTACCAAGCCGTCGCCGGCAGCTACCAGAACCCGGCGCTGACGTAGGAGGCCGCGCCAGTCGAGCCAGAGGTGCGGCAGTACGAGTGGGTATGTGCGGGCCGCCGCCGAGGTGCGTGTGATCACCGTTTCGGGTGGCCCAGACCGCCAAGAGCCGGAGCAGTACCCCCCGCTCAAGTAGCCCGAGCAGGTAATTGGCCGCTACCGACTTCCTAGCCAAGACTGGCAGAAGTCGGGCGCCGGCGGTACTAGACCGGATCGACACCGGGGGGCGGTCGACTGGCCCAATACCGTCCTCCCGCGGGCACGTCGCCGGGGCAACCGGCGGAGGGAGGGATTGGGATGTTCACGCGCGCGCGGGCGCTGATGCCGACCCTTGTGGGGGTGTCGCTGCTATCGGCTGCCTTGCCCCTGGCAGTGCCGCTGCCGGTCGCCGCGGCGGCCAGTGGCCTGTTCTTTTCCGAGTACATCGAGGGAACGTCCAACAATCGGGCGCTCGAGATCTACAACGGTACGGGCGCGCCGGTCTCGCTCGACGGGGCGTCCTACAACATCCAGATGTTCTTCAACGGCGCGACCAGCCCGGGTCGGACCGAGTTTCTGAGCGGCACCGTCGCCGACGGCGACGTCTTCGTCATTGCGCTGGCAACGGCGAATGCGTCGATCCTGGCGCAGGCCGATCAGCTGAGCACAGCCACCTGGTACAACGGCAACGACGCCCTCGTTTTGCGTCGCGGAACCGTGGTCCTCGACGTCATCGGCCAGGTCGGTGTCAACCCGGGCACCGAGTGGGGAACTGACCTGACCAGCACCGCCGACAACACCCTGCGCCGCAAGGCGTCGGTCTGCACCGGTGACACCAATGCCAGCGATGCCTTTGACCCGAGCGTCGAATGGGATGGCTTCGCCACCGACGACTCGGCCAACCTTGGTTCGCACACCTCCAACTGCAATGGCGTCACGCCCAACCTGTCGGTCGGCGACGTACAGCACAACGAAGGCAACTCCGGCACGTCGACTTATTCGTTCGCCGTCAGCCTCTCGACCGCCGCGCCCGCCGGCGGCGTGACCTTCGACATTGCCACCGCCGATAACTCGGCGACCGTCGCCGACAACGACTACGTGGCGCGGTCGCTGACCGGCCAGACCATCCCGGCCGGTCAATCCAGCTACAGCTTCGACGTCACCGTGAACGGCGACTCGACGTTCGAGCCGGATCAGTCGTTCTTCGTCAACGTCACCAACGTCGCGGGCGCCAATGTGGCCGACGGGCAGGGCGTGGGCACGCTCACCAACGACGATGTGGGCCCGCCGGCGTCCGTCGCGCTCAATGGCGGCGACGGGCAAAGCACGACCGTCGCGACTGACTTCGCCACCCAACTGTCGCTATCCGTCTACGACGTCGCCCACCAGCCCGTGCCGAATACGACGGTCACCTTCACGCCGCCCGCTTCCGGCGCGTCGGTGTCGGTGGTCGAAGCCGGTCCGTACACGACCGATGCGAACGGCAACCTGAGCCGTGACCCTGCACGCCAACACCGTCGCCGGCAGCTACCAACTGGGAGTTGCCGCCGGCAGCGCATCAACCAGCGTCAACCTGACCAATACGGCGGGACCGCCGGCCAACGTCACGCTCGACGGCGGGAACAACCAGGCCACCGTCGTCGACACCGACTTCGCTACGGCGCTCGACCTGACCGTCTCTGATGGTTACGGCAACCCCGTGCCCAACCGGTCGGTCACGTTCACGCCGCCCGCTTCCGGCGCGTCGGTTTCGGTCGTCGAAGCCGGTCCCTACACGACTGACGCGAACGGCAACCTCGTCGTGACCCTGCATGCCAACACAGTCGCCGGCAGCTACCAACTGGGAGTTGCCGCCGGCGTCGCGTCGACCAGCGTCAACCTGACGAACAATCCCGGCGCGCCGGCGTCGGTCGTGGTCAATGCGGGCGATAACCAGGCCACCGTCGTTGGCACTGACTTTCCGACACAGCTCGGATTGAGCGTGGTCGACACTTACGGCAATCCCGTGCCCAACGCCACCGTGACGTTCACGCTGCCGCTGGGCGGGGCGTCGGGCTCGGTCGTCGATGCCGGTCCGTACACGACCGATGCGAGCGGCAACCTGACGGTGACGCTGCACGCCAACACCTGGCAGGCACCTACAAACTTGGTGTTGCGGCGGGCAATGCGGCGACCAGCGTCAACCTGACCAACAATGCCGGCGCTCCGGCCAGCGTCACGCTGAATGCGGGCGACAACCAGAGCACGGTCGTGGGCACCGACTTCGCCAACCAGCTCGGCCTGACCGTCTTCGACAGCTACGGCAACCCTGTTCCCGCAGCGAACGTCACCTTCGCTGGACCAGCGTCCGGCGCCTCGGCGTCGGTTGTCGGGACAGGCCCGTACGCGACCGATTCGAACGGCAACCTGGTGGTCACGGTTCACGCCAACTCGACGGCCGGTGCATACGACTTCGTTGCCAGCGCCGGCTCAGCCACCTGGACGTTCCACCTGACCAACCTGTGGGCAGGCACGGGCCAACTCACTGCCAGTGGCTCGAGCTGCTCGGAATTCGCCAACGGTACGACGACGACGCTCGGCCAGCTTGGCTACAGCCTCAACAAGGGCAAGATCAACAAGCTGTCGGAAGGCACGGTCATGTACTGGGTGCGCGTTTCCGCACCGGCGGGTAGCAACTCATTCACCGTCAACCAGTCGGTCACCACCGGCAACCTCTCGACGCTGCTTGCCCTGGGCGGCGGCAGCAACGTCTACCGCTCCGATTGCGGCGGCGGCCTCAAGGCGACCATCACGCAGACTTCGACCGACGCCAGCTCGGGCACGATCAGCGTCACCTTCACCGCACCGGTGGCCGGCAACTACTACATCGGCCTGAAGCTGTCGACCAATGGACTCAAGGGCCTTAACCCGCCGGCTCCGTCGACCGTTTCGTACCGCTTCTCAACCCAACTCGTCGCCGACACGACGAGGAATCTCGACCTGCTGATGCAGTAGCCGTAAACAAGCGGTTTACAAACTGACCACCAATCGGGCGTGGGGCGGGGCTAGATTCGCCCCACATCCGGGGGGCGGTAGGTCCAGCTAATGCCGTCCCTCCGAGGACAAATCGCCGGCTTGACCGGCGCAGGGAGGGATTGGGATGCGTACGGGCACGCGCCGCTTGGTTCCGACGCTGGTTGGCGTCACGCTGCTGACGACGTTCCTACCGCTGGCAGCGCCCAGACCGGTGGCCGCCGCAGCGCCCACGGACCTGTTCTTCTCCGAGTACATCGAGGGCAGCTCCAACAACAAGGCGCTCGAGATCTACAACGGCACGGGCGCGCCCGTCGTCCTCGACGCCGACTCCTACAACGTCCAGATGTTCTTCAACGGGGCGACGACTGCCGGCGGACTGAATCAACCTCGCTGGCACCGTCGCCGATGGCGACGTCTTCGTCGATCGCTCAGGCTATCGGCCAACGCCGCGATCCTCGCCCAGGCCGACGAGACCGAGCGCGGCCGGCTGGTTCAACGGCGACGACGCCGTCGTGCTGCGCCGCGGCACGCAGGTGCTCGACGTCATCGGCCAGATCGGCGTTCGATCCCGGCACCGAGTGGGGCACCGGCCTGACCAGCACCGCCGACAACACCCTGCGCCGCAAGGCTACCGATCTGCGCGGCGATCCCAATGGCGCCGACGCGTTCGATCCGGCCACCGAGTGGGACGGCTTCGCCACCGACACTCGACCGCCTTGGCTCGCACACGGCTAACTGCGGCGGCGGCGGAACGCCCAATCTGTCCGTCACTGACGTTTCCCACAACGAGGGCAATTCCGGCACGTCGACGTATTCGTTCGCGGTCAACCTCTCGTCCGCAGCCGGCGCCGGTGGCGTCACCTTCGACGTCGCCACCGCCGACGACTCGGCGACCGTCGCCGACAACGACTACGTTGCGAAGTCGCTGACCGGCCAGACGATCCCGTCGGGCCAGTCGAGTTACTCGTTTGACGTCACCGTCAACGGCGACCTCAACTTCGAGCCGAACGAGCAGTTCTTCGTGAACGTCACCAATGTCTCGGGCGCCAACGTCTCTGATGGCCAGGGCGTGGGCACCATCACCAATGACGACGTCGACTGCTCTCAGCCCTTCACCCCGATTTACCAGATCCAGGGCAGCGGACCGAACGCCGCCGTCACCGGTAACGTCACCACGCAGGGCGTGGTGACCGGCGACTTCGAAGGTACCGCCGCCAATTCGGGCTTCTTCCTGCAGGATCCGACCGGCGATGGCAACGACGCTACGTCGGACGGCATCTTCGTTTTCACCGGCAACACCAACCTGGTGAGCGTCGGTGAGAACGTCCGGGTCACCGGATTCGCGCGTGAGCGCTTCAACCAGACCACGCTCAACGGCTCTAACTCCAACGCGTCGCCGGTGACCATCGTCGGCGAGTGCGCGGGATCGGCAAGCGTAACGCCGACCAATGTCCTGCTGCCCTTCGCCGACGCCGATTACCCCGAGCGCTACGAAGGCATGCTCGTGCGGCTGCCGCAGTCGCTCGTGGTCGCCGAATACTTCAACTACGACCGCTTCGGCGAGATCGTGCTGGCCAAGCCGCTGGCCGGCGAGACACGGCCCTTCACCGGCACGGCGATTGAGACGCCCGGTGCGGCGGCCAACGCCCGGACGCTGGCCAACAGCTTGAGTCGGATCACCCTCGACGACGTCCAGGCTGCCCAAAACCCGGCCAGCCTGCGCCATCCCGATGGCGGCGTCTTCGCCCTGAATCACTACTTCCGCGGTGGCGACAAGGTCGAGAACACCGTCGGCGTGCTGGGCTTCGATTTCAGCCTCTACCGCATCTACCCGACGGCCGGCGCCGACTACACGGCGGTCAATCCACGACCTTCCGCGCCTGAGAACACGAACGGTCGGCTGACGGTCGCCTCGCAGAACACGCTGAACTTCTTCGTCACGCTCGACGATGGGTCGCCGCACTGCGGCCCGACCGGCACGCTCGATTGCCGCGGCGCCAACACGCCGGCCGAGTTCACCCGCCAACGCGACAAGCTGCTGGCCGCGCTGACCGGCCTCAACGCCGACGTCATCGGCCTCAATGAGCTCGAGAACACGACCGGTGCCGAACCGCTCGACAGCATCGTGGCCGGCCTGCCCGGATACGAGTACATCCACACCGGCACGATCGGCACCGACGCGATCAAGGTCGGCCTGATCTACCGGCCCGACGTTGTCACGCCGGTCGGTCCGTACGCGCTGCTCACGTCAGCCGTTGATCCGCGCTTCATCGACACCAAGTCGCGACCGGTGCTCGCCCAGACGTTCATGGAGAACGCGACAGGGGAGGTGTTCACCGTTGCCGTCAACCACCTCAAGTCAAAGGGCTCGGACTGCAACGACATCGGCGATCTCGACGCCGGCGACGGCCAGGGCAACTGCAACCAGACGCGGACCAGCGCCGCCCGGCGCTTGTCGACTGGCTGGCCACCGACCCGACCGGCTCGGGCGATCCCGACTTCCTGGTCGTCGGTGACCTCAACTCGTACGCCATGGAAGACCCGATCACGGCGATCAAGGCCGGCCCGGACGACACGGCGGGCACCAGTGACGACTACACCAACCTGATCAAGCAGTACATCGGCACGTACGCCTACTCGTACGTCTTCGACGGCCAGGCCGGCTACCTCGACTACGCCCTGTCGTCGGCAACGCTGACCGACCACGTCACCGGCGCCGCCGAGTGGCACATCAACGCCGACGAGGCCGATGTCCTCGATTACGACCTGACCTTCAAGTCACCTGGCGAACAGGCCCTCTACGAGCCGGCGGCGTACCGCATCTCGGATCACGACTCGGTCCTGGTCGGCCTCGACCTGCTTGGCCCGCCGGCCACGATCTCCGTGACAGCCGGCGACAACCAGAGCACGACAGTCGATACCGACTTCGCCACGCAGCTGTCGTTGACGGTCCTGGACTCGGCAAACCAACCGGTTCCGAATGCCACGGTCACCTTCACCGGACCCGCGTCGGGCGCTTCGGCCTCGATCGTCGAGGCCGGCCCTTACACAACGGACGCCAATGGCAACCTGACCGTGACCGCCCACGCCAATACAGTCGCCGGCAGCTACCAACTCGCTGTCGCCGCCGGTGGTGCATCGGCCAACTTCAGCTTGACCAACAATCCAGGTAATCCGGCCTCGGTTAGGGTCAATGCCGGCGACAACCAGAGCACCGTCGTCAACACCGACTTCCCGACACAGCTCGACCTGACCGTCTTAGACCAGTTCGGCAACCCCGTACCGGCCACCACGGTCACCTTCGCCGGACCGGCGTCGGGCGCCTCGGCATCGGTCGTCGAGGCCGCGCCCCACACCACCGACTCCGAGCGGCAACCTGGTTGTCACTGCTCATGCCAATACGACCGCCGGCGCGTACGGCTTGGTAGCCACCGCCGGGACGGCGACAGCAACCTTCCACCTGACCAACCGTGAAGGACTGGCTCAGCCGTCCCCCACGACGGTCACCTACCAGTTCTCAACCCGTCTCGTGGCCGACACCACGCGAGGCTTGACCTCGTCAAACAATAGGTCGCCGGAATAAAGCAGGCGCCCGGCGGTCAACCCGGGCGCCTGTTGGATCGGCGGTACTGGCCGGAGAGGGGGTACGGCCAGATCGTCGGCGGCCCGATTTGCGCGGAGCCCCAGCCCCGCGTCGCGTGAGCCGACTTCGTTTTGTGCTTTGTTTCCCCACTATTACGTGCGACACGGTCCACTCTCGCAAAAGTTGCTCGCCCTACGTGTCAACTACATCTAATCCGCGGTCCGCCTTTACGATCGCGTCGTACTTCGGGGCGAAACCAACTGAGATGGAGCCACGAATGACCCTGCGAATCACGCAAATGGCGCCGCTGCTTCTCGCCCTGGCTTGCTTGCTCGTGCTGGTGGCCTGCGGCAATGGCGGCAGCAACGGCGGCTACTAGCCGCCCGACCGCCTACTTCTTCTTGGGCGGTAGCCCCAGTACGTACTCGAGCGCGCGATCAGCCCAGCTGCGCACTTCCTCCGCCTTCATGCGCCAGTCTCCAGGCACGACGACGTAATCGCGCATCGGCTTGTCGGGCATGGGTTCCAGGTTGTGCCAACCGGCTTCGAGGCGCGCCACGCGCTCGTCGTTGGGCAGCCGCACGAACAGCTCGTCGCCGAACAGGCCCATGAACATGTAGCCGTTGGCGAACGCGGCGACGCTGCCGAACATGGGCCGGGTGGTGACCCGCTCGTCGTCCGGCACCAGCCGGCGGAAGGCGGTCTTGTCGTCGCTCTCGCTCTTGGGTGATCGTGCCGCTCCCGTGGTGCGACATGCCGGCAGCGCCTCAGGTGCGGAGCAAGTAGGGCGTAAGCCGAATAGCCAGCTGGCTCTTGGGCATCGCGCCGACGATCCGATCGACCTGCCGGCCGCCCTTGAGCACGACGAGAGTGGGAATGCTGAACGCCTGATAGCGCTGCTGGGTGACCGGGTTGTCGTCGACGTTGACCTTGATCACCTTCAGCCGGCCGGCGTATTCGCGAGTCAGTTCCTCGAGGATGGGCGAGACGAAGCGGCACGGGCCGCACCACGGCGCCCACAGGTCGACCACTACCGCCGGCGCAGCATTTGCCTCGACGTCGAAGGTCCTGTCGTCGGCCTCGACCAGCCAGGGCAGGGGCTTGCCACAGTTGCCGCAGTGCGGCGCGCCGGTGGCCGACGGTCGGATCTTGTTCTTCCGGCCGCAGCTGGCGCAGACCAGCGTCGATTCGGGCCCGGCCGGTCTGGCCGTCGCCGGTTCAGCTGCTTCGGTCATCGTGAACGGCCACCAGGTCCTGGTATTCGGCGTGGCGGCGGATGTAGGCGCGCACGAACGGGCAGATGGCGGTCACCTTCAGGCCGCGCCGGCGCACATCGTCGAGCTCCTCACGCACGAGCTTGGAACCGATGCCGCGGCCTTCGAACTCCGGCTCGACGATGGTGTGAGTGAAGACGAGCCGGCCCGGCTTACTCAGGTACTCGGAGAAGCCGGCGATCTGGCCGTCGAGATGCGCCTCGTAGCGGCTCGCTTCCGGGTTGTCGGCGACGACTACGGCGTCGGCCATACCAGTTGTCCCAGGGTCGGCAGTCACACACGAATGTTATGCCGAGTGGCACGACGGGGCCGGGCCCAGCCTCCCGGCCCCCGTGCCTAGGAGATGCGGATTGCGGTTTCGCGGTGAGCAGGGCCGGCCGTGCGCCGTCGCGTGACGGCCTGGGTCTGCCCGGTCACGGGCAGTGCAACCGGTTCCTGGTTGTCGACGATGCGCTGGCCGGCCAGCAGCAGGGCAGATAGTCGGCCGGCCTCCATCGGCTGGCCGAAGAAGTAACCCTGGCCCTGATCGCAACCGAGCTTGCGCAGCACGCGCAGCTGCTCGGCGCGCTCGATGCCCTCGGCGACGATCGACAGGCTGAGGGAGTGGCCCAAGCGCGATGATGGCCGAAGCGAAGGCCGAGTCGCGCCGGCGCGGGCCGGCGACCTCGACGAAGGGCTTGGCCATCTTGAGCTCGTCGACGGGGAAGCGGCGCAGGTACGAGAGCGACGAGTAGCCGGTGCCGAAGTCGTCGATGGCGAGCTTGATGCCGAGATGCTTGAGCGCAGCCAGCTTGGCGCTGGTGGCCGCCGTGTCCTGCATCATCACCGTCTCGGTGATCTCGAGCACAAGGGCGGTTGGGTCAAGGTGGGACTGCTCCAGGATTTCGGCGATCTCGTCGACGAAACCTGCCTGCTGGACCTGGCGTGCCGACAGGTTGACGCCCATCTTGAAGTGGCGACCGGGGACGAGTCGCGACCACGCCGCGGCCTGCCGGCAGGCCGTCTCGAGCACCCAGCGACCGATGGGCAGGATCAGGCCCGTTTCCTCGGCCAGCGGGATGAACTCCATTGGCGGCATCAGTGAGCGGTCGGGCTGGCGCCAGCGCACGAGGGCCTCGGCGCCGTTGATCGCACCCGTGTGCAGGTCGACGATGGGCTGGTAGTGGATGACGAACTGCTGCTCGGCCAGCGCCTTCTGCAGCCGCCCAGTCAGGGCGTGGCGAGCCACCACCGCGGCATGCATCTCGGGTTGGAACAGCGCCACGCGCGCCTTGCCGCGCGCCTTGGCCGTGTACATCGCGACGTCGGCGTTGCGCAGCAGGTTGTCGGGCGTGTCGTCCTGCGAAGTGCGGGTGGCGATGCCGACGCTGGCCCGCACATCGACTTCGTTGCCGTCGACCCAGAACGGTGCGCGCAGCGCGCCGATGATCCGCTCGCCGATGGCGAGGGCGTGTTCGACCTCGCCGCCCTCGAGCAGGATGGCGAATTCGTCGCCGCCCAGGCGGGCCGCCAGGTCGGTCGGGCGCAGGCAGCCGCGCAGCCGGTCGGCGACCGCCGACAGCAGGGCGTCGCCGGCGGCATGGCCGAGTGAATCGTTGACCGTCTTGAAGTCGTCGAGGTCGACGAACAGAACGATCGGCCCCTGCCGGCGCTTCGACGCGTCACACGCCTCACCGACGCGCTCCAGGAAGAGGGCGCGGTTGGCCAGGCCGGTCAGTGAATCGTGGTAGGCCTGGTAGCGCAGTTGCTCCTTGAGCTCGGTCAGCTGTTTGAGGGATTCCCCCAGCCGGCCGTTCTCGAGGGCGACGCCGGCGTGGCGTGCCAGCGTCTCGAGCAGGCGCACGTCGTCGTCGTCGAATGTGCTGACATCGCCCAGGCGATTGGCGACAACCATCAGGCCGAGCACGCCGCGGTCACCGCGGAGAGGCGCGACCAAACCGTCCCGGACTTCGTAGCCGGCGTTGGTCGTAAGCGTGGCGGCAGCATCGGTATCGGATCGGCGGATGAGGAATCCGTTATCGCTCTCCTGCAGGCGCTGCCAGATGTCGGCCAGTTCGGCAGCGCGGACGGCTTCCATCACGCGCGACTCGTCGGCCGGCCCCAGCCTCGTGCGCAGCGCGTCACGCGCTTCGCCGTGCGGCATCAGCGTCAGTTCGGCGACCTCCGCCCGGAACATCTTCCGGGCATGGCCCAGCAGCTGCACGATGGCCGTGTCGAGCTCCGGCGTCCGTTGCAGGATGGTCGTCGACTCGTACAGGAACTCGAGGCTCTCGTGCTTCTCGCGTTCTGACATGTATGCGCGATAGGCGAGATACAGCAGCACGGCCGGCAGGGCCAGGATCCACAGCATCTCCGGGTCTGCCCACAGGAAGGTGACCGCGGTAAGCACGACGATGGTGTTGGTGGTGCCGACGGCCAAGCCGAACTTGAGCACCTGGGTCAGCTTGCGCACCTCGATGCGCCGCTCCGACAGGGCGATGGCGATGGCAATGGTCAGGATGCCGACGAGGTTGGCCACCAGCGTCGCCATCAGGGCGGACACCCACAGCGTCGGCGAAGGCGCCGTGGCGCCGCTGCGCAAGACGTTGAAGACGACCACGCCCAGCACTGCGCCGAGCGCGAACTGGGATACGTTGAAGATCAGCTTGATGGGCGGTTGGCGGCGGTGGATGACCAGCGCCAGGGCGGCGCCGGCAACGTTGGCCAGCACGAACTCGACGGGCGTGGCGAACAGCAGGCCGAGCACGAACGGGATCTCTGACAGCGAGAAGGTGTGAATCTCCCGCCGGAACTGGAAGTGCACGACGAGGATCTCGGCGGCGTAGAACAGCGCGGCCAGGGCGAGCCAGGGCATCGATGGGCCCACGCTGCGCGCCGGCAAAGGCACGACCAGCAGGGCGAACAGGCTGAGCGCTGAGGCACTCAGCGCCAGGTTGAGCAGCCAGACCCGCTGTGAGCCGGTCAGTGAACGGCCCGCGAAGCGCTCAACGATGGGCGCGGCGAGGGTGCGCGCGCTCATTCCACGCTCCATCCGCTGCGATATGCGCCCGGCTCATCGGTGGCCGAGGTGGGCGAGCTGGGTCCCCCCTTGCGCCTGCCCCACGACACGCCCAGCTCACGGAAGTTGTTCGAAGTGTCGACTGACTGGCCACCGGAGGTGTCCGTGCGGACGACCTTCTTTGACTCCCACTGCTCGTGCTTCCAGTCGCAGAAGTCAAGCGACTGGCTGCGGTTGCCGTGTATCCCCTTGTCACGCTTGCCCCACGACACGCCGAACTCGTCGCGGTCGCGTGAACCGCCGGCGGACGTGTGGACCTTCTTGGTCTTCTTGCCCCACGACACGCCGTTGGAGTCGCGCTTCTTTTCGAGGAACCACTGAGTGCAAACGCCGCGGTCTTGTGGCTCGGCCTGGACCGGCGGCACCTTGTCGCCCTTTGGCTTGGTCCACGAGACGCCCAGCCACATCTTGGTCGACCACGAGTTGCCCTGCGTTGAGGTGGTGTCGTCATCCCAGCCCGGGCCGGTCCAGCCGCTGCTGGTCCAGCTGTTGCCGGACCACGAGTTGCCGGCGCTGGCCGTCGACCACGAGTTGCCGGTGGCGTCGGCGACGCTGCCCCACACACCCTGCGGGCTGCCGTTGGAATGCTGCCAGTACTGAGGGGAGCTGGGCGTGTTCGCATCGAAGGCGGCACCGAGGTTGATCAGGCCGGCGCCCTGGGCGGAGTAGGAGGCGTTCGGGATCGGCTGGGCCGTCGCCTTCAGCAGGCCCTTGAGCTGGTCGGGCGTGATGTTCGGTCGCTGGCTGATGATCAAAGCGGCCGCGCCTGAGACGACGGCTGCGGCCTGCGAGGTGCCGCTGCCGCGGAAGTAGTCGGTGCCCACGCGGGCGTCCGGATACTGATCATCGAGGTATGAGCCGGGCACGCGCAGGCTGACGACACTCTTGCCGGGGGCGATGACGTCCGGGTCGCGCCAGCCGTTGCCGCGGCTGCTGAACGAGGCGACGTTGTCATCGCTTACGTCGATCGTGCCCTGAGGATTGTCGGCACCGACAGCGATGACGTAGGGGTCGAAGGCAGGTGTGTCGAGGCCGTTGGAGGGCGCCCCCTCATTGCCGGCGGCAACGACTGTGACGATGCCGGCGCTCCATGCGCGTTCAACTGCATAAGCGAGATCGTCCTTGCGGTAGCCGCTCGTAGGGAGCGCGCCGAACGAGAGATTGAGCACGCGGATGTTCATGCCGTTGTCGTGTGCGTGCTGAGTTACCCATTTGATCTCGGCCACGAGTTGGGCGAGGTTGGTTTGGCCGTGTGCGTCGGCCGCCTTCATGCTGACGATGCGGGCGCCGTAGGCGACGCCCTGGAAGCCGTCGCTGCGTCCGGCGATGATGCCGGCCATATGTGTGCCATGACCGAACGTGTCGAGGTTACGCAGGCTGTCCTGGCCGCTCTCGTACGACACATCGGGCCCGTAAATGACCTTGTCAGATCCGGCGAGCGCGGCGACGGGCGCGGTACCGCTGTCGATCAGCGCGACGTCGACGCCGGCGCCGGTGTAGCCGTTGGACCAATAGCTGTCGGCGTTGATCTGTTGGTTGACGTTATAGAGCGAGCCGGACAGGCCGTCGTAGGGGTCGGTCAGGAACTGGATGCGGGCGCTGCCGGCGTGGGTCAGTCCGGCGCCTGCGCTGGGCGCGCCAACGGCGACGAGCGTAAGCAGCAGCGCGAGGGCGAGCGAGAGGGCGACAACGGCGGCGATGGGCAGCCGGCGCGACGATGAGTTGGCTGGAGCGGCGAGCGACACCTGGGTTTCCTCCCTGTCCCTGGTCGGTCCGCTTATCTGGCAACCGGGCGGTCTCCGTCTAGGGGCCGGAGATCCCTGGCTTTGCGTCCCCGTCTCGCGGCGGGTTTGCCTTGTTTCAGTAGCGTTTGGTGTGGTGCGGGGCACTACTTGGGCGGGACGGTAAGGTCTGGTGCGGTTAGGTGGTAGCAGTCCTTCCGTACCTGCCCCTCCTTGCGGGCCTAGCCACTTGGTACGGGGGACCTCCGTTCACGCTCGGGCGTGGGCGTGGTGGTGCGCGCGCGGTCGACTGGACGGCGCCCGGCGCGCAACAGTGAGTGGATGGGCAACACCCGGCTGACCTATCTCGGCCACGCCACCGTCCTGATCGAGACCGGCCGGCTCAAGATCCTGACCGACCCGATCCTTCGTCAACGGGTGGCCGGGGTCCTGCGCAGCGCACCCATCGACCTGCGCTCGCTCGAGGACGGCCTCGATGCAGTCGTGATCAGCCACGCGCACTACGACCACTTGCACGAATCATCCCTGCGCCTGCTCGAGCGCTCGACGCGAGTCATCCTGCCGCGCGGCCTGGGCCAGATCGTCAAGCGGCTCGGCTTCACGGATGTTGAAGAGGTGGGCGTAGGCGACGTGCTGAACATCGACCAGGTGGCCATCAACGTGGTCAAGGCCGAGCACAGTGGGCAGCGGCCGCCGCTTGGGCCAACAGCGCAGGCGCTGGGCTACGTCATCGAGGGCGACCAGCGCGTCTACTTCGCCGGCGACACGGACATCTACGAGGGCATGGCGGCCATCGCCACGCCCGATGTCGCACTACTGCCGATCTGGGGTTGGGGACCGCGACTGGGACCCGGCCACATGAACCCGCGCCGCGCCGCCGAAGCCGCGGCCCTGCTGCGGGCACGCGTGGCCGTGCCCATTCACTGGGGCTCGCTCTACCCGATGGGCATGCGCCGGCTGATGCCCGACCAACCGGCGCGCCAGTTTGCGACGGCGGTGGCCGAACTAGCTCCGACTACCCGCGTTTGCGTGATCGAGCCCGGCGGCAGCCTCGACCTTGACTGACGGGGCCGGCTGACCGCCGTTCTTGCCAAGCTCGATGCCAACGCCCGACAGCCACTTGCGGATCTGCCGGTAAACGGCTTCGGCGCCGATGATCGGCTCGTCGATGGTCCACTCCGCCGGGTGCAGGATGAACGGGCTCGTCTGCGCGCCGCCCAGGCCACCGTGCGAACCGATCAGCTCCTCGAAGGCGGCCACCTCGTCGGTCGCCGGATCGAGCAGGCTGACCGCGACGAGGTCCGGGCAGTTGGCCATACCGTCGACACGGCGCATGCCGGTCAGCGCGTGCTCGCCGTACTGGGCCAGCGGGTCGACACCCTCGACTTCATCGCTCTCCAGGTAGTGCGCGCCGTCCCTGCCCAGCGCCACCGAGCCCCGCGCGAGTGAATGGCCCATGATCACGCCCACGCCGGGGTGGTTGATCATGCCCTCGACCAGGCCGGGCCAGGTCTTGTCGATCTGCTCGAGCGAGACTCGCCCGGGTAGGCGCGGGAAGTAGATCAGGCCGAGGTTGCCGCTGGCGCAGACAACCAGCTCGGGCGGCTGCTTGTCGGTCTTGTCGCCGGTTTCGGCTACCTGTTCCTCCTCGGGCGCGAAGTCGACGGCACCGTCCTTGGTATTGCCACCGGCGGCGGCACGGGCCATCGCGCCCGTTGCGCCCCCCGCTCGTGAAGCTTCGGTGACGGCGGCGTTGATCGGTCCCCACTCTTCGACGCGACCGGTTGCCGCCTCGACGTCCGTGGCGCCGCCCATCAGCTTGGCGACGTGCTCCTGCAGGGTGTAGCCGTAGCGCTGGCGGAACGTCGCGCCGAGGCTCTGGCCGTGGTCACCCAGTAGCACGAACTTGTACGGCCGCGGCGCATCCTCGGCCGCCTTGACCAGTGCCTTCACCTGCGTGTCCACGCCGTCGAGCGCGTCGAGCGTCTCGGAGCGCTCCGGGCCGGAGTGGTGGGCGATCTCGTCGTAATCGGTGTAGTCGACGTAGATGACCGGCGTGCCGCGGTACATCTCTTCCATTACCAGCGCCGTCGACAGTGAGCGCAGCCCGACATTGGTGGCGGCGCGCACTACCGGATAGGGCCAGCCACGGTGCATCGACGGCTCGATGCCGCGCCGATTGGCGCGCGATGCCTGGAAGTATTCCTTGATCACTTCGCCTATCGAGAGCACCAGCACGCGCAGGTAGTTGTCCGGGCTGACGAAGAACGAATACCAGGCGCGGCTCTGGCCCAGGCCCTGCTGCGGGTTGGTCATCGACGCCATGGTCAGGTAGGCGCGAACGGCATCGCCGGTGACCAGGTTGCCCACGCTGGCGCCATCGTTGGACAGCAGCCCCTCGCCGTTCGAGGCCCGCGTAACGATCTCGGCGGCGTCGGCCGGATGGTTCGAGACCAGCATCCGCTGGCTGTCCTTTTCCCACCAGCGGAAGGCGGGAATGAAGCTGTTGTTGCCATGCAGGATGCCGGCCTGGCTGGCCGACGTCTGGGAGGGCAGGAGGGCCGTCCATTTGTCGAGCTTCATCTGGCCCGAGCGGATCCACTTGGCCAGGAAGGGCACGCGACCGGCGCGGATCTGGTGGGCCAGGATGGGCTGGGCCAGGCCGTCGATCTGGACGATGACCACGCCCGGTTTATCGCTATCGATGCGGTCGGGCCGGTTGCGCGCGAGACGCGCCACCAGCTGGGCGTAGTAGCGACGGTTCGGCGTCGGTGTTCAGGATGGCCGACAGGATCGTGTTGAACAGCGCGAACACGATCGGACCGAAGAAGGCCGGAATCACGCCGGTCAGATGGAAGCCCGGCAGCAGCCAGTCGATCAGGAAGAAGGCCAGCACCTGGAAGATCAACGTACCCAAAATGACGGCCACCGCCGAAACGCTGGCGAAAGCGCCCAGGATCACCGGCCGCACGAGGGCGTTGACGAGCGCCAGCAGGACCACGGCAAAGACGAGCGTCGCGAGGTTGTCGATCTTGACGCCGGGCAAGATCACCGCCGTGAGCAGCATGGCCACCGTGCCCACCACCAGCGACACAATGCCGCGCTTCAAAAGCGCGCGCCGGCCCGGCCGCCACTTCCAGAGCAGCTCGAATTGCAGCCGATAGAAGGAGATAAGGCGGTTGATCAACGGATGGGCTCCCTCAGCTGCTTGAGGTTAGGCGGAGCGATTGCGCACAAAGTACGCCGCTGCGATACCGATTACAGCCACCAACAGTGCGGCGGCGCCCAGCAAGCCCATCAGTGAGCCGGCCAACTCGGTGGCCATGGCCTTTATCAGAGCCAGGTTTTGACTCTCGGCGATGTCGGCGGCGAGCGGTCCGCCGACATAGCCGGTGATTAGCCACACGATCGTCAAGAGGACGAGGGTGAAGGCGGTCATGAGCAGCACTGCTCGCTTGCGCCGGTCGGCCAGCCAGACCGCGGCGACGAGGATGATGAGCGACAGCAGAGCCAGGATGAAGACGCCGACGTCGGCGGCCTTGACGATGGCCGACGCCTGCTCGAGAAAGGCCACGTTGGTTACCTCGACTTCGCCGAAGTCAGGTGGCAGGGTCAGCGACAGCTGGCTGTTGAGGATGTCGATGGTGATCTGCTTGCTGTCCTCGCCGGACCATTGCGGCAATTGAATGGACTGATCGATAACGCCGTTCTGCTGGAGCTCCTGCAACACCTCGCTGATTGCGCCCAGCAGATCGATAGTCAACACGCCATTGGAGAGGTCCGCGTTGGGTGCATCGCCGCGCAGCAATGCCAGCAGGCGCGTATGCATCGTGCGCAGGGCCGACACCCAGAACTGCTGGAAGCGCTCGTTCGACAGCCCGCGCTGGGCGGCGGCGGCGATGCGGTCCTGGACAGCCTGGGTGAATTTGGCCGCCAGTGGATCGAGCCGGTCGGGCAGCAGCGCCTCGAGCCGGGATTGGATCTGGAAGCCCTGCACGACCTGTGCCGCCAGCTTGTTGCTGGCCGACGTGATGACCGCCGGGTCGGCGGTCACGGTGGAAACGGTGCCGACGAAGCGGTCGGTATTGAGAACGGTCGCGTAGGTCCAACTGGCCAGCAAGGTGGCGACGACCAACAGGCAGGCAACCGTCGCCAGCAGCCCAGTGACCAGGTTGTGCCACCGTCGTCCCATAGCCCTTCGACAATCCCTCCACAGAACTCTGCCGCCCCGGCCCCGCAGCATCCGAGCCGCCGCCACGACCGAGCAATGGCGCCGGCCGGTGTCCTCGCAGGGTGCCATTACCAAGCCAACGCAACGCGCACGACGTGACGTGCATGCACGCTTTCCCGATGACGGCTGGCGCCATCGCGTCATGGCCCTCACGCCTCATACTCCGCGCAAGCTCTTGAACGAGGACCTCGCCACCCGTCAGCAGTACGCCGCGGCCCAATGGGCAGCGCTGCGGGCGCGGCTACGCACCGTCACGCCGCAGGCGATTGGGCGTGTCGTACTCCTGAGTGTCGTCGTGGGCGGCGCGCTGTGGCTGGGCACGGCGACCTGGCCGGCGGTCGTACCGTTCATTTTCGGCGGACTTTTCGCCTACCTGCTGATTCCGCTGGTCGACGCGCTGGACCGAATCCTGCCGCGCTGGCTGGCCGCGGTCATTACCGTCCTGGCGGCCGTGGCGCTCGTTGTGGCGGTGCTCGCGGTCGTGCTGCCGCCGCTGGCCGGCGCGTTCGTCCGCTTCGCCGGCGAGCTGCCCACCGCCCAACAGATCAAGGATGCCATCGACCGCTGGCAGGCCGGCCAGGCGACGGTGCCGGACGGTAGCCAGGTCATCGTCGTGCCAGCCCTGGAGGCGCTCGCATCGGCGATCAAGGCCGCCCTGGCCGATGCGTCGGGCAGCCTGCAGCGCCTCGCCGGCCTGGCCATCCAGACGCTACTCGGCGCGCTCGCCACGTTGCTCGGCCTGATCGTTCTGCCGGCGTGGCTGTTGACCGTGTTGGGTGCCCATCGCCAGCAGCGCGCGGCGCTGTACCAGCGTGTCGCGCCCGGGCCTGCGCGACGACGCGCGGGCCGTCGTCGCCATCGTCGACCGCGCCGCGGGTTCGTACCTGCGCGGGTACGTCGCCTCGGGCGTGCTGGTGGGCATCGTCGCCTACGTCGCCTGCCTGATCTCCCCGCACCTGGGCGGCCCAACTGTCAACGAACCGCTGGCGGTCGCCACGCTGATCGGAGCGGCGCAGGTCATCCCGATCATCGGGCCGATTCTCGGGCTGGTGCCGGCCTTGCTCTTGCTGCCATTCGGTGCGGATCGAGCCGTCACCTACCTGGTGATCTTCGTGGTCGCTCGCCTCGTCGGCGGCAATCTGATCGGTAGCCGGATCATGGAGCGACGCCTGACCGTCCATCCCGCGATCATGGTGCCGGGCGTGGTGTTGATCGGCCAGTTTGGTCTGATCTGGCTGCTGCTCGCGGCGCCCATGGTCGCCATCGCCGTCGACCTCGTGCGCTACTTCGCTGGCCGGCTGTCCGAGCCGCCCATGCCCGCCGGTGTCCTGCCCGGGACCACCGCCGTCGCCAGAGTCACACCGTCCGAGGGCACCGCCCCGGCTTATGTTCCCGTCGCCTATCGCCCCGCGAGCGCACCCCCGCCACTGGCATCGTCACGCCCGCTGCCCGAATCGGCGGTGACGCCTTGAGGAGGAGAGTAATCAGCCATGGCCGTTGACACTGCTGCCATCCCGGCGCCCCCGCCGGCTCCCGCCGGCCCGCCGCCACAGATCACGGCCGCCACCCAGGCGGCGCTGGTGCAGGCCGTGACGACGCCCCAGTTGACCCAGGCTCGCGCGCCTCTTGACGAAGCGGCGGCCGCCTTCGCCACGCCCAATGAAGCCGGCCACTTCCCGGTCGTCGTGCTGCCCGACCGCGCCCGGCGGACGCGCATCGACTTCATCGCCGGCGGCATTATCGCCATCGTTGCCGCGCTCTTCATCGACATCAACCTGGCGCTGAAGGCGGCCATCGTGGCCGGCGGCATCGTCGCCATCGTCGCCGGGCTGTTCCGCGCCTTTGTCGTGCCGGTCCCGATGGGCTCGCAGGCCGTCTTGCTGCGCGCCGGCAAGTTCTTCAAGACGGTTGGCCCGGGCACGCACTTCGTGCTGCCCATGCTGCCGGTCAGCCACATCGTCGCCACCCGCGAGATCCCCTTCGGCGCACCGGCGCTCAACGTGCCGACAGCCGATGACGTGCGCACCAATCTCGACATGGTGATGACCTTCACCATCGACTCACCCGAGAAGTTCGTCTTCGCCATCACCGCACCAGACTTCGACGAGGTCTGCCAGGCGACCTGCCAGCAAAGCCTGCGCGTGCTGATTCGCGGCAAGACGGCGGCCGACGTCATCGACATGAGCGAGGCCGACACCGACAAGCTTCGCCAGGACATCAGCGAAGTGCTGACGGCCTATGGCGTCAACGTCAAGCGCGTGGTGATCACTCACATCAGCCTGCCCATGGATTTCGTGGCCTCCCGCGAGGCACAGGGGCTGGCCGCCTTCCAACGCGCCGAGGAACAGGAACAGCACACGCTCGAGCTGCTGCGGCAGAACGATCGTGACGAGCGCACCCGCCGCAAGATTGCCGCCCGGCGCGAACAGATCGAGCTCGAGGCAGCCAACGAAGTCGCGCGACTGGAACGGCTGGAGGAGCGACTGCGCGACTACCCCGCCGCCCTCGAATGGGACGTGCAGAGCCAGCGCCTGGACGTGGCCAAGGCACTGGCCTCCAACACGCGGGCGATGGTCCAGGTTGGACCGGCCGACGACATCACGACGGCGCTGCTCATGCATACGGCCAATGACGACATCAAGTCACCGGCCAATGGCCCGGAGCGGCCGCGCAACCAGAAGGCGCGCTCAACCGAAGGATAGGCGAGGGGACAAGCGAAGACCGGTTGGCGAGCCCTCCCATGGGGGCTAGGGACGGGCTCGCCCCCCGGTTGTGCCGCGCGGTCGCAAGCCCCAGCAAGGACCCGGTCGCCGACGCGGCTCTCGAAGCGTGGCAGCCGTGTCCTGCCATGAATTGAGCGGTAAAAGCTATGTAAGGAACTCTGTGACGGCTGGCCGAACAATCCGCTGGCTGTAACCGGCAGGCAATCGTGCCTGCCGGTGTCCTGCAATGTCGTGGCCGCACCACCCGCCCGTTAACCCGCCGCTAACGCGCGCAGCAGCGTGCTCATCCGTTGTGGGTGATGCCTCAATGCCCCCTGCGGCGGTCCCATGGAACAGGCGCGACGAGGCTGAATTGCGACCTCGTCACACGAGGAGAAACGATCATGGCGATCGCCACCGAGCCAACGGGCACGCAGTCTGGCGCGACGGCCCTTGGCGTCCACTCCGAGGTCGGCAAGCTGCGCAAGGTGATGGTTCACCGGCCAGATCTCGAGCTGTCGCGGCTGACGCCGGAGAACCACGACGACCTGCTGTTCGACGACGTGCTGTGGGTGCGTCGCGCCCGCCAGCAGCACGATATGTTCGCCGACCTCGTCCGCTCGCGCGGCGTCGAGGTGGTCTACCTCGAAGAGCTGCTGGCGCAGACCCTGACCAACGCCGAGGCGCGCAAGTGGGTACTCGACCGGGCGGTGACCCAGTTCACGGTCGGCGCCGGCGTGGCCGACGAGGCGCGCGGCTACCTGGATTCGGTCGACGCGGTGACTCTCGCCGACCACCTTATCGGCGGCCTGACGGCACAAGAGGCCCTGGCTCTGATCGAGAAGGGCGGCGTATCCGACGTCGGTGAGGGTCAGATAGCCGGCCGCTCGCTGGTCGTGTCGGCGATGGAGCCGGACGACTTCGTGCTGCGCCCGCTGCCCAACAGCTACTTCACGCGCGACCCATCGGCGTGGATCTACGGCGGCGTGGTGGTCAACCCGATGTACTGGCCGGCGCGCCGGCTGGAGGCGCTCAACCTGGAGGCCATCTACCGCTTCCATCCCGACTTCGCCAACGCCGACTTCGAGTTCTGGTACTCGCGCGACGTCGAGGGCGAATTGTTCGGGCGAGTCAGCAGCGAGGGCGGCGACATCATGCCCATCGGCAACGGCGCGGTGGCCATCGGCATGAGTGAGCGCACCACCGGCCAAATGATCGAAAAGATCGCGCTGGCGCTGTTCGAGAAGGGTGCCGCGGAGCGCGTCATCGCCGCCGGCATGACCCGTGACCGGGCCCACATGCACCTCGACACCGTTTTCACGTTCCTCGATCGCGACGTGGTGACGATGTTCCCCAAAGTGGTCAACTCGATCACTGCCTACTCGGTCCGGCCGGGCGACAAGCCGGGCACGCTCGATGTGCGCAAGGACGACTCGTTCCTGGGCGCGATCAAGGACGCTCTCGGGCTGCCTGCCATCCGCGTCATTGAGACCGGCGGTGACAAGTGGCAGGCCGAACGCGAGCAGTGGGATGACGGCAACAACGTCGTCGCCCTGGAGCCGGGCGTCGTCGTCGCCTATGAGCGCAACGAGTACACCAATACGCTCATGCGCAAGGCCGGCATTGAAGTACTGACCATCGACGGATCGGAGATCGGCAAGGGCCGCGGTGGCGGTCACTGCATGACCTGTCCGCTGGTCCGCGATCCCATTTGATAAGGAGCCGACCGTGACGATGACCGCCGTGGCGCCCAACCTGAAGGGCCGCCACTTCCTCAAGCTGCTCGACTTCTCACCCGATGAGATCCGCTATTTCATCGACCTGGCGTCCGAGTTGAAGGCGCAGAAGAAGGCGGGGACCGAGCCGGAGCATCTCCACCAGAAGGAGATCTGCCTGATCTTCGAGAAGACCTCGACGCGAACGCGAACGGCCTTCGAGGTGGCGGCCTACGACCAGGGCGCGCACGTCACCTTCCTCGACTCGCAGTCGTCGCAGATGGGCCACAAGGAGACCGTCAAGGACACCGCACGGGTGCTGGGCCGGATCTACGACGGCATCGAATACCGCGGCTTCGACCAGGAAACGGTGCAGACCCTGGCCGACTACGCCGGCGTGCCGGTGTGGAACGGCCTGACCGATGAGTTCCACCCGACGCAGATCCTGGCCGACATACTGACCATGCGCGAGCACTCGTCCAAGCCGCTGACCCAGATCGCGTACGCCTTCATGGGCGACGCGCGCAACAACATGGGCAACTCGCTGCTCGTCGGCGGCGCGAAGCTGGGCATGGACGTCCGGCTGGTGGCGCCCAGGGAACTGTGGCCGCACGACGAGCTCGTCGCGCAATGCCAGGCCATCGCCCGTGAGACCGGCGCACGGATCACCCTGACCGCGTCGGTCGAGGAGGGCGTCAAGGGCGCCGATTACCTGTACACCGACGTGTGGGTCTCTATGGGCGAGCCCAAGGAGGTCTGGACGGAACGCATCCGGCTGCTCAGCCCATACCAGGTCAACTCGCGCGCGATGGCCGCCACGGGCAACCCCAACACCAAGTTCATGCACTGCCTGCCCGCTTTCCACAACGCCGAGACCAAGGTCGGCAAGCAGATGCTCCAAGACCACGGCATCTCGGAGATGGAAGTCACCGACGAAGTCTTTGAATCGCCGGCGTCGATCGTGTTCGATCAGGCAGAAAACCGGATGCACACGATCAAGGCCGTCCTGGTCGCCACCATCGGCAGCTGAGCGTCCGTTCGTGCGCATCGTCGTAGCTCTGGGCGGTAACGCGCTGCTCCGTCGCGGTCAGCCGATGACCGCCGACAACCAGCGCGCCAATGTCAGAGTTGCCGCCGAGGCGCTGGCCCCGGTTGCCCTCGAGCACGAGCTGGTCATCTCGCACGGCAACGGGCCGCAGGTAGGCCTGCTCGCCCTACAGGGTGCCGCCTACAAGGAAGTCGAGACCTACCCGCTCGACGTCCTGGGCGCCCAGACGGAGGGCATGATCGGCTACCTGATCGAGCAGGAGCTGGGCAACCTGCTGCCGTTCGAGAAGCCCTTCGCGACGGTGTTGACGATGGTCGAGGTCGACCCCGACGACCAGGCCTTCACCCACCCCGACAAGTTCATCGGTCCGGTCTATGAACGGGCCGACGCGGAACGCCTGGCCCAGGAGAAGGGCTGGGCGATCAAGCAGGACGGCAACATGTGGCGGCGTGTCGTGCCCTCACCGCTGCCCACGCGCATTTTCGAGATCCGGCCGATCAAGTGGCTGCTCGAGAAGGGCGCCGTCGTGATCTGTACCGGCGGCGGTGGAGTGCCGACCATGTACGAGAACGAGCACCAAGCGCCTGATCGGCGCCGAGGTCGTCATCGACAAGGACCGCGCGTCGGCGCTGCTGGCGCGCGAGCTCGAGGCCGACGTCTTTGTCATGGCGACCGACGTCGACGGCGTTTACCTCGACTTCGGCACGCCACAGCAGCGCCGCATCGAGCAGATAACGACAACCGAACTGGCCGGCATGAACTTTGCCGCTGGCTCGATGGGGCCCAAGGTCGAAGCCGCCCGCGATTTCGCCGAGCGCACCGGCAAGCGCGCCGCTATCGGCACCCTCGCCGAGATCGGCGGTGTCGTCGCCGGCACGCACGGCACGAGTGTTACCCGTGGCTGACGGCATTACCGAGGCCAAGGCACCGCGCAAACCGAGCTTCGCCGAGTCGCTCATCGTCATCGGCATCCTCATCGTGCTGATCATCACGACCGTCGTGCTGTTCGGCACCGATGCGACCGGCGGTCCGCTGCAGGTCTCACTGCTGCTGGCTGCAATGCTTGCCGGCTTCATGGCCTGGCGGCTGGGCCATCAGACAGCGGCCATCCGCGATGCCGCCATTGGCGGCGTTGCCTCTGCCATGGGCGCTGTCTACATCCTGCTCGGCGTGGGCGCACTCATCGGCACCTGGAACATGGCCGGCACGATCCCGACGATCGTGTACTACGGCATCGCGCTGCTCCAGCCGAGCGTGTTCTACCTCTCCGCGCTGGTCATCTGCGCGCTCGTCGGGCTATCGATCGGCAGCTCGTGGACGACTGCGGCAACGTTGGGCGTGGCGCTCGTAGCGCTGGCACCGGCGCTAGGCGCTTCTACCGTGATCACCGCGGGTGCAGTCATCTCGGGCGCCTACTTCGGCGACAAGATGACGCCGATCTCGGAGACGACGGTGCTGGTGCCGTCGATGGTCGGCGGCGTTACGACCCAGCAGCACATCGGCGCCATGATCTGGACCTCCCTTCCCTCGTTGATCATCGCCGCCATAGGCTTCGCCATCCTCGGCTTCCTGGGTGTCGGCGAAGCACCGCCGTTCGACCGGACGGCGGCCCAGGCAACGCTCGCCGGCGAGTTCAACATCAGCCTGCTCAACCTGCTGCCGATGGTGCTGTTGATCATCCTGTCACTGCGCCGTGCGCCGCCCTTCCTGAGCATCCTGGCCAGTGCGGTGTTGGCCGGCGTGATGGCCTGGTTCACTCAGCCGCAGGTCATCACCGCTTTCGTCGGCGAGCCGGCCTCGTGGGCGACCAACCTGAAGGCGCTCTGGTTGGCGATGGCCAACGGCTTCGTTTCCAACACCGGCATCCCGGCCATCGACAACCTCTTTTCGCGCGGTGGCATGGATTCGATGCTGACCACCATCTGGCTCGTCCTCGGTGCGCTCAGCTTCGCCGCCATCGCCGAGAGCGCCGGCTTCCTCGATCGGCTGATCGAGCCGATCGTGCAACGAGCGAAGTCCGCCGGCGCCTTGATGGCCGCAGTCATCTTCACCGCCATTGGGCTCAACATCGTGACCGGCGACCAATACGTGTCGATCGTCATGCCGAGTCGGGTCTACCGCGTCGCCTTTCGCCAGCGCGGCATCGCGCCGCGCATGCTGTCGCGCACCGTTGAGGACGCAGGCACGGTGACGTCGCCGCTGGTGCCATGGAACAGCTGTGGCGCTTACATGGCCGGCGTGCTGGGGGTGCCAACGATCGCGTATTTCCCGTACGCGTTCTTCAACCTGCTCAGCCCGCTGATCTCGCTCATCTACGCCCTGACCGGCTTCCACATCGAGCGGATCGACCCATCAGCCGGCAGCACGGAAGCCTCGCCCGACGCGGCGCCACCCACCACGCCGCCACTGGCGCCCGAAGACCCAAGGAGGATCCGCATGACCGCCGCCGCTGAAGAGCAGGCCGCGCCGGCCGAGAAGAAGCGCGGCTTCAGCCTGCCGTCGGCCTACACGATCCTGTTCATCCTGATCGTGGTGGTCGCGATCGCCACCTGGCTTATCCCGGCCGGCACATACGACTACGACGCCGATGGCTCGCCCATCCCGGGCACGTACCACCGCGTCGACCAGAACCCGGCGCGCATCCTCGTCGACACCCTGACCGCCCCGATCAACGGCATGTACGGCATCGAGGGCGACGACCGCTCGATCTCGTACTACAACTCGGGTGACCTCTTCGGCGCGATCGACGTCGCACTGTTCATCCTGGTCATCGGCGGCTTCCTGGGCGTGACCATGCAGACGGGTGCCATCCAGTCCGGCATCGGGCGCGTCGTGCAGCGCCTGCGCGGCCGGGAGCTGCGCATGATCCCGATCCTGATGGTCCTCTTCGCCCTGGGCGGCACGACCTACGGCATGGCCGAAGAGAGCCTCGCCTTCTACTTACTGATCGTGACGGTGATGATCGCCGCCGGCTACGACGCGCTCACCGGCGCGGCGCTGCTGCTACTGGGCTGCGGCATCGGCGTGATCGGTTCGACGATCAACCCGTTCTCGACCGGCATCGCCTCCGGTTTCGCCGGCGTGAGCATCAGCGACGGTCTTATCGCCCGCGATCATCATCCTGGTCATCGGGACGGCCATCGGCATCTGGTACGTGATGCGCTACGCCCGGCGCGTCAAGAACGATCCGAGCAAGTCGATGGTGGCGTCCGAACGTGAAGCGAACATCGCCGCCTTTAACGCTGACGCCATGAATACTGCTGCGGCCGAACCGACGAGCCGCCGCCAGAAGGTGGGTACTGGTCGTCTTTTTCCTCGCCTTCGTGGTGATGATCATCGGCGTCGTGCCGTGGTCCGACCTGGGCATCTACGGATCCCGACGCACTTCTGGTGGTTCCCCGAGATGACCGCTTCGTTCCTGTTGTTCGCGATCGTCATCGGCGTCGTTGCCGGCATGAAGGAAGGCAAGTTCACCGACGCCTTCGTGAACGGCGCGCGCGACCTGCTCGGAGTGGCGCTCATCATCGCGATTGCTCGGGGCGTGACCGTGATCATGAACAACGGCCAGATCACCGACACCGTCCTCAACACCCTTGAGCAAGCGCTCGTTGGTATCGGCGGCGTCGCTTTCGCCAACCTCATGTACGCCGCCTTCGTGCCACTGTCGTTCCTGATCCCGTCCTCGTCCGGTCTGGCGACGGTGGCCATGCCGATCATGGCGCCGTTGGCGAGCTTCGCCAACGTCGACCCGGCAGTAGTCGTAACCGCCTTCCAGACGGGCAACGGCCTGGTCAACCTGGTCACGCCCACGTCGGCCGTGGTAATGGGCGGCCTGGCCATCGCGCGCGTTCCGTATGGCACCTGGATCCGCTTCGTGCTGCCGGTGCTCGGGCTGCTGGTCATTCTCAGTGTGATCGTCATCTCTCTGGACGTCGTAATCGGCGCCTGATCCTGGCCATGGCGCAAGGGTGGCCGTCGCTTGCGGTTCACCCCGTAGGGATGATGCCCGCCCGTCCCGTCGCAATCGAGAGTTAGTGCACAGCGCGAGACGGAGGATTCACTATGGCGATTGCGGCGGCCCCCGCACCGGCAGCACCGGCCAAGAAGGCCTGGTATGCCCTGACTGTCGAAGAGGCCCTTCGAGATCAGGGAGTGGAGGAGTCGGCCGGGCTTTCCGCCACCGAGGTCCAGTCGCGACGCGCAAAATACGGATCAAACAAGTTCGCTGACGCACCGCGCGAGTCGCGCCTGAGCGTGTTCCTGCGCCAGTACGCCGATCCGATGCAGATCGTCCTGCTGGTCGCGGGCATCGTCAGTCTGTTCATCCCCAACCAGTTCGCCACCGGCGTCGTCCTGATCGGCCTGACGTTGCTCAACGCCTTCCTGGGCATGAGCCAGGAGGGCAAGGCCGAGGCGAGTGTCGCCGCGCTGCAGAAGATGATGGTCGTCAAGTCACGCGTCCGGCGTGGCGGCGAAGTCCAGGTCGTCGAGATGGCCGACTTAGTGCCCGGCGACATCGTGATGGTCGAGGCGGGCGACCTGGTGCCGGCCGATGGACGGATCGTCCATGCCGCCACCCTCGAGATCGATGAGTCGGCCCTGACCGGCGAGAGTGCGCCGGTACCGAAGCAGGTAGAGCCAGTGGCCGCCGATTCGGCTCTGGGCGATCGCGTCGACATGGCGTTCATGAACACGCAGGTCACCCGTGGTGCGGCCACCATGGTCGTCGAGGCCACCGGCATGCAAACCGAAGTGGGACACATCTCGGGCATGCTCCAGCAGCAGAAGTCCGAAGAGTCGCCGTTGACCAAGCAACTCAACGCGCTGACCAACCAGATCCTGGTCATCGCCGGCCTGGCGCTTGCCGCTTCGATCGGGCTGGGCCTGATGCGCAACCTGTCGTTCGACACACTCTTCCTGACAGCGGTTGCTTTTTCCGTGTCGGCCATCCCGACCGGCCTGCCGGCGGTGGTGACGACCATCCTCGCCTCGGGCACGTCGACCTTGGCCAAGGCCGGCGCCATAGTCAAGCGCCTGCGCTCGGTAGAGACGCTCGGTTCGACATCGGCCATCAACTCGGACAAGACGGGCACGCTGACGCTCAACCAGATGACCGCGGTCGAAATGGTCGTCGGCGACCACCGCTACACGATCACGGGCGAGGGCTACTCGACCACCGGCCAGATCAACCGGGTGGCGGGCGACGAGCAGAAGCTCGCTCGACCGTTACTGGTTGCCGATGGCCCTGGCCTCGGACGCGGTCGCCAAGGACGGCGGCCTGGTTGGCGATCCCACCGAAGGTGCACTGGTCGTCCTGGCGGCCAAGGGTGGCGTCGACCCGGTCCTGACGCGCGAGCGCTACCCGCGACTGGCCGAGGTGCCATTCGACGCCGCCTACAAGCTGATGGCGACCTTCCACAAGATGACCAACGACGCAGGCACGGAGGTCGTGCGCGCGTACGTGAAGGGCGCACCGGACCAGCTGCTCGCCCGTGCCACCAAGGGCGATGACGGCAGTGGCCGCGAAGTCGCCCTCACCGACGCCGTCAGAGCGCACTACCTGGAAGAGAACGAGCGCCTGGGCCGGCAGGGCCTGCGCGTGCTGGCCACCGCCTACCGCGACCTCGACCCGAACAAGTTCGACCCGTCGGCGGCCGATTTGCTGCCGCTGGTCAGCGACCTGACGATGCTCTCACTCGTCGGCATCGTTGATCCGCCGCGGGCCGAGGCCAAGGCGGCAATTGCCACTGCCCAATCGGCTGGTATCCAGGTCCGCATGATCACCGGTGACCACGCTGTCACCGCCGAAGCGATCGCCCGCCAACTGGGCATCAAGGGCCGGGCCATCGCCGGCTCTGAGTTCGCGGCGATGGGCGACGATCAAGTTCAGCGCGAAATCGATGGCATCGGCGTCATCGCCCGCGTCGCACCAGAGGACAAGGTCCACCTCGTCGACGTCCTGCGGACGAAGGGCCACATCGTGGCCATGACCGGTGACGGCGTGAACGATGCGCCGGCGCTCAAGAAGGCCGACATCGGTGTGGCGATGGGCATCACCGGCACCGAAGTATCCAAGGAAGCAGCGGTCATGATCCTGACCGACGATAACTTCGCCACCATCGTCAAGGCCGTCGAACTCGGCCGCGCGCTCTACGACAACCTGATGCGCTACATCCGCTTCCAGATGGCCGTGCTCTTCGGTTACATCGTCATCTTCCTGGGCTCGAGCATCCTCAACCTGCTCGAGGGCGTGCCCTTCCTGCCACTCCAGACGCTGTACATCAACTTCACCGTGCAGGTCTTCCTGGCCATTGGGCTTGGCTACGGCAAGGCGCGCGAAGGGCTCATGAACGACGCGCCGCGCCCGCCAGAGCAGGCCATCTTGCCGCGCCGGCTGCTGACCTGGCTCATTGTCAGTGGCGCGGTCATGGGCTTGCTGACGCTCGGCATCATCTGGTGGGCCACGCCACTCTACGGCGACTCCACGGCGAGAACGATGGCCCTGGTGGCTTTCTCGTTCTCCAACATCTGGTTCGCCCTGGAGACGGCCGACGAAGAGCACTCGATTCTCGATTTCGACGTGCTGCTGGCCAACCCCACGTTGCTCAAGACGGTGGGCATGTCGCTCGTGGCCATCCTGCTGGCGACTGAGCTCAACGTGTTCCACCGCATTCTCGACACGGTCAGCCTGACTCTCGATCAGTGGGCAATCTGCTTGGTCGTTTCGCTGGCCATGCTGATCGTCGCCGAGGGACGCAAGTTCCTGGGCATCCGCACCGTGGAGCCCGCGCGGCAGAACATGGCAGCGCCCGTGCCGGTTCCGGCGAGCTAAAGGAACGTCCAATGGTCAAGATTTCGAACAAGCGGATCGCGCAGTTCATCGAGCCGTTCCGGGTAAAGCCAGGCAGCAAGGTCAGGCTGCCGCACGACTTCGATCCCGAGTCAGGCAAGCGGGCTCGACGCGCAGCGGATGCCAAAGAGGTGCTGGCCCAGGGCGTCGAAATGCTGGCCGACTACCAGGCCCGTCTCGCTGCTCAAGACACCTACGGCCTGTTGGTCGTCCTACAGGCGATGGACGCGGCCGGCAAGGACGGCACCATCCGCCACGTCATGAGCGGCGTCAACCCGCAGGGCGTGTCGGTGCACAGCTTCAAGGTGCCGTCCAGCGAGGACCTTGACCACGACTTCCTGTGGCGCTACCAGAAGGTGTCGCCGGAACGCGGCAGCATCGCCATCTTCAACCGCTCGCACTACGAGGAAGTGCTCGTCGTGCGCGTCCATCCGGAGTTCTTGAAGAACCAGAAGCTGCCGCCCAGCCTGCGTCGAGGCAAGGACATCTGGCAGCGCCGCTACCGCTCGATCAATGACTGGGAGCATCACCTCGTCGAGAACGGCATCCGCGTCGTCAAGCTGTTCCTCAATGTCAGTAACGAAGAGCAGCGCCGCCGCTTCCTGTCACGCATCGACGAGCCGGAGAAGAACTGGAAGTTCTCGACCAACGATGCCAAGGAGCGGACTTTCTGGAACGACTACCAGAAGGCTTTCGCTGAGGTGCTCAGCCACACCAGCACCGAATGGGCGCCGTGGTACGTCATCCCGGCCGACAGCAAACCGTTTGCGCGCGTCGCGGCTGCCGCAGTTATCGCCAACGCCCTCATCGACATCGATCCGCAGTACCCCACGGTCAGCAAGGAACAGCGCGACATGCTGCAGGGCATGCGCGCGCAACTTGGTGGACCCGATACGGGCGATGGCCATCATGCCGACACCGCGCCGGCGGGCGCCGCCGAAGCCGTCGCGGTCAACGACAAGAAGAAGTCCTAGGCGAAGATGTCCTCGAGCAGGCCGTAGCCGACGGCGCTGTTAACGGCCTCGCCGCGCGACGTCACGCCGAGCTTGGCGTAGATCGACATCGCCTGGGTCTTGACCGTGTTGCGGCTGACGCCCAGCCGCTCGGCGATCTCCTCGAAGTTGAGGTAGGTCTGGAGCAGGGGCAGCAGGCGCAATTCGGCCGCCGTGAGGGTCGACCCGCCAGGCAGTTTCTCGACGCTGCTGGCAACGGCCACGCTGGTCACGTCATCGACGATTGCCGGCAATTTGCCCAGCTCGGGCCGGGCGTCGATCACGGTGTGTGCCTTGGCCAACGCGGCCAGGGCGGCCGGTGAGTCGCCCAACAACAGCCTCGCTCGAGCTATCTCTATCAGGGTGCGCACCGCCAGCCAAGGCACAGCCGGCGACAACAGCGACGGCGTTGCCTGCGCCTGCCCGAGCCGCTGCTCCGCCAGGCGCCGGTCGCCGCGATGGATGGCCAGCCGCGCGTCGGCCACGAGCCACGGCACGCCGAGCGCGCCACCGGCGCAGGGGTCGGCGGTCATGGCGCGCCGGTCGAGGGCGAGGGTGGCGGCGGCCTCTGGCCACTGGCGCAGGGCGGCCGCGGCCAGGGCGCGCTCGGCACGCAGCGCGAAGCGCCCGATAGAGGTGCCAATGTGAGGTGACTGTTCGGCCTCGGCAAACTGAGCCTGGGCGAGTGGCTCATCGCCGAGCATCGCTCGCGCCGCACCGGCGGCCAGGTTGGCCAGCGGACGCCAGCGCCAGCCGCTGTCGTGGGTGATCAGGGCATCGGTCGCCGCACGCAGCATTTGGACCGGCCCGTGCTGGCAGAGCACGGCCCGCAGCAGGGCTTCGTCCGGCCCGCCATCGTCGACTGCACCAGCGGACGCAGCGCTGGCAGCTCCAGCTGCGTCGGCCCACGCGTTGGCGCCGTTGGCATCGCCCTCGAAGGCATCGGTCAGCGCAGCCACCAGGACCAATGACCGGCGCGCCACCACCGCCTCAACGGGTAATGCGCTGACCCATCTCCTGACCTTGCCCAGCTCGCCACTGGCGTAAAGAGGATCAACCGCCGACAGCGTCAGCCGCGCTGCTTCGTCAGCATCGCCGGCGGCCAGTGCGTGCTCGATCGCGTCGTCCAGCCGGCCGGCCGACTCAAACCAGCGCGCCGCGCGGCGATGAGCCTCCGCGGCGCCGGCAGGCAGCTCCTCGAGCCGGCGCGCCAGCAGGTCACGCAGCAGGTAGTGGTAGCGGAACCAGCGCCGCTGACCGTCGAGTGGGATAACCAGCTGGTTGCTGCGGGCGAGCTCATAGAGGCGCGCCGCCGAGCCACTGCCGCCGGTGATCGCATCGGCCAGCGGACCGCTGACCTCGTCCACGACCGACGTCCGCACGAGCATGTCGTAGGTGGCGGGCTCCATGCCGGCCAGGATCTCCGTTTCGAGATACGTCCGGATCATGTCGTCGTCACCGGTGACCGCCGCCCCGGTCGAGCGATGGCCGGCTTTCAGCGAGAGGCCGGCGAGGTAGATGCCTGCCGCCCAGCCCTCAGTGCGCTCGTGGATCTCGCGGGCCAGCTCGTCGCTCGTGTCGAGGCCGAGATCGCGCAACATCTGCGTGCATTCGGATTGGTCCATGGCGAGGTCACTGAAGCCAAGCTCGGCCAGGCTGCGGTTGATGCGCCAACGAGCAACCGGCAGGCCCACGGTGCGCCGGGTGGCGAACCCGATGCTCCAGGTGGCCGGCATGTTGTCGGCCAGGTAGGCGACAACGTCCAAGGCCCGCTTGTCATCGAGCTCGTGGATGTCGTCGACGATCAGCAGCATCGCCCGGCCGTCGAGAGCGATGGCGCGGCAAAGTCGAGCCAGGCTGCGGAACGCGTCCGCGCCGCGCGCCGCCGGCGGTAGGTCAGCCACCGCGCCGCCCATGGCGTTGCCGATCACCTGCGCCAGCGCGCGCACCAGAACAACCGGGTCCGAAAAGGCTGGCGTCGAGCTGAGCCACGCCACCGGCCGCGGATTCTCATGAGCCCATTGCCGCAGCAACGTCGTCTTGCCGCTGCCGGCCGGTGCGGTGATCAGCGTCACGCGCGCGGCGTGTTCCTCGCGCAGCGTCGCGAGCAGGGCGTGGCGACGTACCGTTCGACCCGGCCGACCCGGAACCTCACCCAGGATCGGCGGCAGATCAAACGGTTGTTCGCCGCGCCGCCGCTGGGGGCTGCGCGGCAGGACCTCATACCTAGTTGCGGTCACCTCTGGCCTAGGGTCGGCACGCAACGGTATGCGGGCAATGGGGCGTACGCGTCTAGCCGCGGGGGGCGTGCCGAAACCTGTGCGGGCGCGCCAGCCGGTTAGCGATCGTCTTGCTGCTCGCGTTGGTGCTCGCGCGACGGCCGATATCGTGCCCGCCTGCTCGACGGGTTCCGGCAGCGCGCTAGGCTGCCAAGCGCATGATCCTTTTGGGCCTTGGAGTCGCCGTCGCTTCGGTTCTCGCTGCCGAAGAGTGGGCCAATCGGCGCGGGCAAGTAGGTCACGCCGCAACAACAATCGCCACAACGTCGGCTGGGCTCGTTGTTCTGGGCGCGCTCGGTTACGGCCTGGCTGCTGAGGGCTGGCGCCTGGCCGGCGCGGTCAAGTCAGCAGCGGCGGAGCACTTGCCCGGCGCGTAGTCGTACCCAGTCCTCGGCGTGGTGCGTGCCAGCCCGCGGGGGGTGCGTCTGCCCGCTGGACGCAGACACGGTCAGCGCTGACGCTGGCGGAGCAGCGCGACCGGCTCCGGACGTGACGGCGCGGCTGACAGCTGGAGGGTAGGGCGCGTGGGTTGCCTGGTCGTACTGTTGGGGGCGTTCTTTCCGCGAGTCGCGCTGCTGTTCATCTGGCTGGCCAGGCCGGCCCTGTTCCAGGCAGCGCTCAGCCCGCTGTTTGCAATAGCGGGCATCATCTTTCTGCCGTTCACGACGCTTTTCTACGTGCTGCTATGGAACCCGGCGACTGGCATTCAGGGGTTCGACTGGGTTTGGATTGGTCTGGCAGTCGTGATCGACCTGGCCGGATATGGAACGTCCGCCTGGGGCGGCCGTTACGCCGTACCGAACCGCGAGACCTACTGAGCCAGGCTCAATGCGTGGACCGGGCGCTCAGAGGGCCGCGGTCTGCGAGAGTGCCTCCTGCAGATGCTGCTCGGCTTCGTTGGTCAGTGAGGTTTTGAGCACGGTTCCGCCGAAGGGTTGAAGCGCGGCCATCGTCTTGTCGGGCGTGGCTTTCTGAAACAGCATCACCACGCCGGCCGAGCCGGGCTGCAGCAGGTCATTCACCTGCTGCTTGAACTCGTCCTTCACGCCCAGATCGTTCATCTTGCCGAAGAGCGCGCCCATCGCCCCACCGATCAGCATGCCACCGATGGGTATGAAGAAAAGCAGCCCGATGATCGTGCCCCAAATCGCACCGGTCGCCGCGCCCATGCCGGTCGCATGAGTCGGTGTGGTGACGTGGAGCTGGCCGTCCGAACCTTTGACGACGACGGCGCTGCCCGCCAGCTGGACGATCAGATCTCGCTCCAGCTCGTGGAGCTTGACCATTACCGCCTGGGCGGTGCGTTCGTCGCGATAGCCGATGACGACCAGCTCAGCCATGGTCGGGGGCTAGCCGGCGAGTAGCTTCGCCTTGGCTGCTTCGAACTCCGCCTCACTCAGGATGCCGGAGGCCTTCATCTGGGCCAGCGAGTTCAACTGGTCGGTCAGCGATGGTGCCGCCGCAGCCGGGGCGTGCCGGCGCCACGGCCTGCTGGGCCTGCTGCGCCTGCATCTCAGCCATCTGCTGCTGCATCTGGGCCATGTCCTGCTGGTTCTGCACGGCCGCAGAGTCGGCCTGTTGTTCGGCCGCCTGGTTCGCGTACTTCTGATCTTGATGGTGGCGCACTGCCCCGGCAGTGCCGGCTACGACGGCAGTGGTGGCCATCGCGCCAACCAGTCCCCGGCGTCTACGCATCATTTCTGAGTTCCCCTTCTGTCTCGAGCCGAATGTGAACGCCGCGGTTCATGCCACCGCGACGGGTTCCTCCATCATCGCGTCGAGGACCTGCTTCGGAATACGCTCGAACATGACGACTTCCCCGTCCGCGTTCAAGACGGCATCCCGGAACTTGGTCGCCCACTTGTTCTCGAACAGCATCACGGCTGCCGTCGTCTTCGGGCCCAGCTGCTTGGCCAGCGCTTCGATGTCGGCCGGCGTCAGCAAACCCTGGATGTCCTTGACGACCGGCGCGAGGACGCTATACGCGTCCGAGTCGTCGCTGATCTCCATGGCCGAGACGTTGCCGTCCTCGTCCGTCACGGCGAGCAGGATGTCGATGATGCCGATCGTGTCCGAGTCGACTAACTCACGCAGCGCGGGCAGGATCTCGCCCGTGAAGTGATTACCTGGAAACTTCAACACCAGTAGCTCAACTGGGCCCATGGACATGTACCGAACCTCCGTTGGGAACGTCTTGAAACCTTGTGCTTCGAGCCGAGCATCGAGTCGCGCCCGTGTCACGAACAATGGGGTCCGCCGGTGTCTCACGGTGACGGCGCCATACGTCAAGCAGGGCGTTGGGTGAGAAGGCGGCCTTGCTGATGTAAGGCGAGTCGCTACACGGCAGGTTCAGGCCGGGCACCCGCGGATCGTCGTCAACCGAACACAGCACCACCAATGGCGGTGGGTTGAGGGCGCGCAGCCGCCGGCAGGTTTCGAGCCCATCGATGCCGGGCAGGATGATGTCGACGAGGACGAGGTCCGGGTACAGCGTGGCCGCCATCGACACGCCCTCTTCACCGGTCCACGCCTGGCCGACTTCGACGAACGACGGTATGCAGCGCAACACGTCCCGACACGCTGCCTGGAAGACCGCGCTGTCGTCGATGACGAGGACCTTGACCGGTTTCATGGCCGGTAGGCCACGCTCTGTTCCTAGCTCGCCATCGACTTGCTGCCGACGTACAGCGCGAACAGCCGCATCGTGTGACCCACCGCGGCCACGAGTAGGGCCAGGAAGATGGGCACCCCAATTGCGGCGGCCGACAATCCCAACGCCTGCAGCCAGTTGATGGTGGGCGAGTTGGCAAGGTCAATGAACCAGAAGATGCCGGCCACCAGTGCGTAAATCACGAAGAACCAGCCCACCCACACGAAGTAGGTGGCCAATCCCGCCAGGCGCCGAGCCTCGGTTCCAACGTCCATTTCGACCCTCTCCGATGAGCAGCGCGTCGTGAAGTGGCGCGATGCTCAGAAACTGATGATCCGGAGCGTCAAGTGCCATGGCGCGGACAGGCCAGCGTGGAGAGTGCCCGCCACCCTTGGCGGGCAGGTCACTTTGCGCCGGCTGTCCCAGACGGTCAGGACTCGTCGGGCAGGCGGCCGCCGGTGCCGGCCAGGTACATCAGCACCGCCGCCACGCGCCGGCTGACGACCTCTTCATCGTCCAGCTCGAGTTTCATGAAGATCGAGCCGACGTGCTTTTCAACCGCGCGCTTGGTCAGCGTCAGGTCCTCGGCGATGGCGCGGTTGCTCTTGCCGCGCGCCATCAGCGACAGCACTTCGCGCTCGCGCGGAGTCAATTCGTCGACGGGCGAGCGCGGCGCGCGACGCGCGCCATCGATCAGGTGTTGGACGACGATAGGGTCGATCACCGAGCCGCCACCCGCGACCACTTCGATCGCGTTGACCAGCTCATGGCCGTCGTGCAGCCGCTCCTTCAGCAAGTAGCCGCGGCTTTCCGGACTGGGTCGAAGAAAAGCCATGGCCATGGCCGGTTCGGCCCACTGGCTGAGTGCAATCAAGCCGATTTCGGGCCGCTCGCGACGCAGCCGGCTGGCAATGTTGATGCCTTCCTGGTCGCCGGAAGGGGGCATGCGGATGTCGACGATCGCCACGTCGGGGCTTTCGCGCTCGATGGCCGCCCATAGGCTGTCGCCGTCAGCGCACATGGCCACCACATCGACGCGGTCGCTCGTCGCCAGGACGGCAGCCATCGCTTCCCTGATCAGATAAGAGTCATCTGCGACGACCACTCGAATCGGGTCGTTGTTGGCGCGCGTGCCCGGTTGGACGCGAGGACGCCAGGTCGTCGAAGCCTTCAATCGCTCTCCCTGTTTACCGGGATGGTGCCCACCACCATCGCGCCGCGCCCCCGCGCTGAGATTACCGACAAACAGCCGTTAGCGAGTACGACGCGGTCGTTCATCATGGTCAGGCCCGATCCGCTGGGAATATCGGCCGGGTCAAAACCGCGGCCGTTGTCGCGCACCACGAAGCGCAGGTAGCCGTTCTTCTCGAACAGCCGGACCGACACGCGCACGTCTTGACCACCGTGCTCGACAGCGTTACGGATGGCGTCGACGCAGCAGCTGAAGACGGTCTTCTCGATGACGTCGTCGTACCGGCCCAGTCCGCGGTCGTGGACGGTGATGGCAATCGGCCACGAGGTTGTCACGTGCGCAACGCCGGCGCGACGCCGGCCGCGATGCTCGATGGCGCAAGGAGGCGGCGGGTCAGAGAGCGAAGCTCGGCAATCGAGCTATCCAGTTCGGCCGCCAATCGATCGGTCATCGCCTGCCTTGCCTTCGAATTCGGCCGCCGAGCCGGCCAGCAGCGCCACGCGCACGCGCAGCGCCACCAGCTGCTGCTGGGCGCTGTCGTGGAGGTCGCGCACGATGCGCATGCGCTCGGCGTCACCGGCGGCGACGGCCTTGGCGCGCAGCGCCATCAACTCGTTCTCGATGTGTTGTTCGTCGATGGCCAGCACGGTCGCCGTGGCGGCGGCGTCGCGCAGCTCCGGCTCGGCCACCACCGCCTCGTCAGCCACGATCGCGGCCACGGGCTGCCCGTTGCGGTTGATGGGCAGCACGGCCCGACCCGACCCCGCGCTGGGCCAGCTGAAAGCGCTACCGTCGCTGTCGATGTAGCGCCGCAAGTTACCGTCCCACACGCCGATGCGCAGGTCCGGATCGCCCACGGCGGCCACCAGCACAGCCCGCAGCTGGCTCATCGAAACGCCGTTACCAAGCCCCACGACCAGCCGGCGGACGGCGCCCGCGGCGTAATACTCGGCATGGAGCAATGCCGCCAGGAAGCCCAGCGGCAGGACGACTCGGGCGACCAGTTGCAGGCTCGACGTTTGAGCTACCACGTTGACGTTGAGCGGCGAGCCGAGCCGGGCGGCGTAGGCGGCGATCCACGAAATGAGGAAAAAGGCGGAAACGCCAAGCACGACGAGTGAAGCGCGCCGGCGCGGAGCAGAAGCGCGAACGTAGCGCGCGCCCACGACGGCCAGCACCGCCGCCGCGGCGACGATGTTGGTCGCCGCGATGATGAATTGGCGCGTCGCCATCGCCGAGCCGCTATTGACGTCAACCAATGTGGGCTGGCAGCCGGGCGAGCAAAGCGCCAGCTTGATCGAGTCATCAGGCGCAATCAAAACCGGCAGCCAGGCTACGGCCAGGGCGATGCCAATGCCGAGCGCCACCCAGCGCTCGAAGCGCGTGGTCAGCCGGCCGGTCGGGAAGGACATGCACAGGTAGCAAATCTCGAACGCGACCAGGCCGGTGGACGCCACACCCAGCGCGACTACCAACGGCTCGCTGGCCGCCTGCCAGCTCAAGAACCACGCCGACAGCCCGAGCGCGACGAGCAACGGCCCCACGCCACTTGCCGGCCGCGACCGCCACCACAACAGGCCAATGACGCTTGGCACCGCAATTGAGTAGACGAGGTAAGCCGCCCGCACCTCGGGCAAGACGACGTTGCTGCTCTGGAGCGTCCACCAGGCCGCACTCAGCGCAGCCGCCGGGAACAGCACCCACACAGCGAGCTGAAGCTGGTCACGGGTCGCCACCCGGGCGGTGAGGGCCGCTCGTGCGTGATTGGCGAAGGCTGCGCCACCGTTCACCGCCCGGCCCGCTGACGCGCCTAGCATTGAGCGGCCTCGCCGTCAGTGCCGCGGCGCCATGATCGGCATCGGCGGCAGGTCGCGGACCGTCCCCGAAACGACCGTGCCGCCTTCACGCCTGCGCGCGACGGTCAGCTGCCCGCCCATGAGCGTTATGCGCTCGCGCATGTTTTGCAGTCCGGCTCCGCGCTGGGCGGTTGCCGGATCGAAGCCCACGCCGTCATCGCTGATCGTGAAACGGATGCCATCGGGATAGTCGTCGGAGAGCCTGATGGTGACCGTGGCGCCCAGGCCGGCGTGCTTCCCCGCGTTCTGGATAGCCTCCAGGCAGCAGTAATAAACGGCCATCTCGGCGTCGGTCGAGTGGCGGTGCAGTTCGCGATCGAAGACATGGATGGGCAGGGGCGCCCATTGGCGGACGCCGCGCAGTGCACGGCCAACGCCACCGCGCGTAACGACGCTTGGCTCAGCTGTCCAGATGACCTCGCGCAGTTCCGCGATCGCCCGCTCCAGGTCGCGGCCGACCTCCGCCAGCCCGCTATCAGCATCGCCCGTTTCACTGGCAATGGCCACCTGGACGCGTAGCGCGGCCAGCCGCTGCTGAGTGCCGGCCTGCAGTTCGCGGGCCATGCGTTCGCGCTCGTATTCGGGCGCTTCGGCTGCGCGGAATTGCAGCTCGGCGCGAGCATCGCGTCCCCGGTCGGCGGCGACGGCTACGGCCGTCGCGCCAGCCAGCGCGCGCTCGAGCTCAGGGTCGACGGCGAGGGTGCCATCGACGGCAATGGCGGCGACCGGCTGCGAGTCGTGCTCGACAGGTATCCAGTAACGGCCGTCACCTTCGGGCTTGACCAACTCCGTGCCATCAGCAGAGACATAGCGCGCGGATCCTGCCCGCCAGTAGCCGACCTTGACGCTTGGGTCCTCGAGCACGCGCGCCAGCTGCTGGCGCCAGTGGTTGGCGGAGGGGTCGGCTGCCAGGTCATGCAACAGTGAGCGCATGGCCTCCGCCGCATCGAGGTCGGCCAGGATCAACGGTACGGCGAAACCAACCGGGTACAGCATGACCGCCGCAGCGAGTGCGACTGCAGCTGTTTGCACGATTGCGTCCGTCGGCGCGAGTGCCGCGCTGGCGAGCACGAACACCATCAAGGCCGGCAGAACGACGAGCGAGGTTGCGGCCAACCCGCGCGCCATGTGCCGGATGGCCACCGGCTGATGCCGAGCCCGCTCGATGAAGCTCAGCAGAACGCCCAACGCGATGGCCGCGAAGGTCGTATAGGCGACCAGACGCAGCACATCGGTCGTGCCGGGCGGCAACGTGATCATCTGGAAGGCGTTTGGCGGACAAGCCGCTGCGCACGCCATGAGCGGCAGGCTGCTGGCGACCTCCTTGGTCGATAGCAGCCATGCGCCGGTGGCCACGAGCAAGACACCGGCCAGCAAGCTCATCAGGAAGCGATCGACACGGGACGAAAGCCGCCCGCTTGGATAGGCGAGCGGCAGCGCAAACACGAGCAGCGTGAGCGGCGCATCGGCCAGCACGCCGATGCTGTATAGCAGCGAGTTATCCGACGACTGCAGCGACGAGAAAGCGAAGGTCAAGCCGAGCAGGCACAGCAGGTTGCCCATGCCCGACTCCGGCCGGCGCATCCACCAGTAGACGGCGACGGCGATGGGCACCGTGATCGAGTAGCCATAGAAGAGCGCGGTCAGCGGCGCGTGCTGAACGTGGTTACTGCCCAGCGCCAGGGCTGTCGACAGCGTCAAGGCGAACGGCAGCGCCAACAGCACGGACGCGCGCAGGGCGCGACTATCTGGGCGATTCGAGATGAGCCCTCTGAAATTGGGGATGTGCTTTACCTCAACGACCGGTTCCATGCCATTACCGCGTCCTGGCAGGAGCGCCCGCTCCCGGTCTGTCGAAGCATTGCACCGCCTCACGGAGCGCGCAATGCAACGGCCTACGTAGATCGGTGCGGCCTAGCCCCAACTGGCCACGGCCCTCCTCGTTCCCCCGCGGCGACCCAGCCAGGCCCGCAGTGCTGCAACCTCCCAGCGTGCACTACACCATAACAAGGGGGTGTACACCGTGGACCGTTCGTTTCCTGGTGCTGCTAACAACGCGTTAACGCTAGAGCGGTTCAGCGGCGTCCAACGCAGGCGCGCGGCGTCACCTGCCAGGACTGAGGTCGTACAGTGCGCCGCCGCCGACCTCGTCGACGACCTTGCCGTGCTCGGTCACCCAGTTGACGACGGCTGACCTGGCCAATCCATCGTCGCTTGGCCCCAATGGCGGGGCCGCGTGCTCGATCAGGATGTAGCGCAACCTACCGCTGGCGACGTCCGACTCGAGCTCGGCCAGCGACAACGCCTGGTCGGTGCCACTGAAGCCGCCCATGGCCATGACGGGCTGACCCGTGGCGAGCTGAACCTCGGCCGCTTCATTGGCCGATCGGACGGCTACCAGCCAGGTGGCATCGCCCTTGTTGGCTACCAGGTAGTCCATCAATTGCTGTGTCAGTTCGCGGCTCTGGCCAAAACCGGCCGCCGACCGGTGGTCGGCCATCGATTGAACCGGGCCCACCCGCGCCGCCGTCAGGACCACCAAAGCCGCGTACCGGCCCAACTGAGCCCGCTCCCGCCGAAGTGTTGACCAGGAACGGCCCCGCCTGCGGATCGCCACCGGTGTGAGGGGCATTGACCGTCTCGATCGAGTACGCGATGGGCCCGGCCAGCATGACGGCCAGCCCCACTGCAGCGGCCACCGCCACCGCTCGCCTGGGTAGGTTGGGCACGGCCAGCGCGACGCCGGCCAGCAGCCCGCCCGCGATGACGACAGGCGCCAGCCACGGCATGAACTCTGGTGAGCGCCACAGCAGTACAGCGGCCAACAAGGCTGTGCCGGCCACCGTCGCACCGAGCGTGATGGCCGCGGCCGCGCCGATGCGGCCGCCGCGCGCCTTTGCGCTCCACAACTCGAGTGCGCCGGCCCCGACCAACGCGCCGATCGCCGGCACCATGGCCACCGAGTAGTAGCTATGGACGATGCCCGACATGAACGAGAAGACGGCCGCGTGGACGACCAGCCAGCCGCCCCATAGCAGGTAGGCCGCGCGGCGAAGGTCGGTGCGCGGTGCACGGCGCCGGGCGATCAGGCCCACTACGAGCCCGACCAGCGCGGCCGGCAGCAGCCATGCGATTTGGCCGCCGAATTCAGGGTTGAACATGCGCAGCAGCCCGGGCACGCCGCCGAAGATGCCGCCACCACCATCGAGGCCCGGTACGACGGTCGTTGCCCCGTCGAAGCCGAACCAGCCCAGGATCCGCTCCAGCCCGTCGTAGCCGAGCAGCAGCTGGATCGCCGAGTTGTTGGTACTGCCGCCGATGAATGGCCGCGAAGCCGCTGGCGTGAGCTCGACTGCCGCCACCCACCAACCGCTGGCCAGCACCACGGCCAGGCCGGCGACCACGAGATGGCCCAGTCGCTGCAACAAGCCGCCGCGCGCGGCGATCAAGTAGACCAACGCGAAGGCCGGCAGCACGAGAAATGCCTGCATGAACTTGGTGTTGAAGCCGAGACCGACGAGTAGCGCCGACAACACCACCCACCGCAAGCGGCCGTTTTCGAGCGCCCGCAGGAGCGCCCCCGCCGCGCCCACCAGCAGCAGCGTCAGCAGCGCGTCGGGGTTGTTGTAGCGGAACATCAGCACGGCGGCCGGAGTGAGTGCCGCGACCAGCGCGGCCAGCGTTGCCGCGGCCGGCCCGAACTGGCGGCGCACGATCGCGTACAGCAGGGCAACGGTGGCTACACCAAAGATCGCCTCGGGCAGCAGGATGGCGCCCGACGACACGCCGAAGAGCCGAACGGACAGACCCATCGCCATGGTGGCCAGCGGCGGCTTGTCGACGGTGATGAAGTTGCCGGCATCGAGTGAGCCCCAGAACCAGGCCGACCAACTCTGGCCGGCGGCCTGCGCCGCCATGGAGTAGTAGGTATTGGCGAAGCCGCTGACCGTCAGGTTCCACAGGTAGACGACGGCTGCCAGCGCGATGACGCCGATGGCGGCGGGCAAGACCCACCAATCAGCGCGGGCTCGCCAGGCGAGCAGGCCGCGGGCGGCGGGGTTCTCGTTGATCGTGATGGAGCTCATGGCCGAACTATCGGCAGCCTAACTGTCGGAACGATTACACGTGCTCGGGAGCCTTCATGCAGCGTGTCGCACGATCAGTGACGGAAGTGGCGCACTCCGGTCAGTAGCATCGTCGCGCCGGCCGCTTCAGCGGCGCCGATGACCTCCGCGTCGCGGACCGAGCCGCCCGGCTGGACGAACGCCGCGACACCGGCCGCGACGCACACCTCGACGGCGTCGGGAAACGGGTAGAACGCGTCCGAGGCGCAGGCTGCCCCGAGGGCTCGCTCGCCAGCTTTGTCGACTGCCAGCCGGGCCGAGTCGACGCGGCTCATCTGGCCGGCGCCGGTGCCCACCAAGGCGTCGTCGCGGACGAGGACGATTGCGTTCGACTTGACATGGCGGCCGATACGCCAGGCCAGGTCGAGGTCGGCCAGCTCGGCAGCCGTTGGCTCGCGCGACGTGACCGTCTTCCAGTTCGCCGGGTCGTCCGGCCCGAGGTCGGCCGATGCCACCAGCAGGCCGCCGCCGGCGTTGCGCAGCTCGGCCAACGGATCGAGATCACTCATGCTGGTAGTCAGCTCGGGGTAGGCGAGCAGGCGCAGGTTGCTCTTGGCCGACAGAATCTGCCGAGCTTCATCGGAGAAGCCGGGCGCGATGACGACCTCGAGGAATATCGCCGCCAACTGCTCGGCCAGCATGGCGTCGACAGTGCCGGTCAGCGCGACGACGCCGCCGAACGCGCTGACCGGGTCACCGGCGAGCGCCGCCTGCCACGCCAATAACAGGTTCGGGCGCTGCGCAACGCCGCACGGATTGGTGTGTTTCACGATCGCGCAGGCGGGACCGCGCAGGTCGCGCGCGAGAGCCGCCGCGGCGGAGGTATCGAGCACATTGTTGTAGCTGAGCGCCTTGCCCTGGAGCGGTTGCATGCCCGCGGCGAAGGGTCCGCGCCCGGCGGGCGTGCCCGGACGGCGGTAGAGCGCCGCGGCTTGGTGCGGGTTCTCGCCGTAACGCAGCGTCTCGACCTTCTCGAAGGCCAACGGCAACGTCGTCGGGAACGGGTCGCTCGCGCCGGGGAGGCCCGGCTCGTCGGGCAGCTCGATCTCGGCCGCCATCCGCCGTGGCAGCTCGGCCACGATGCGCGCGTCGTAGGCGGCCACGTGGCGAAAGGCCTCGACGGCGAGTGCCGCACGCACGGCGAGTGGCACCCCACCGGCGTCGCGCAGCGCGGCCAGAACGTTCTCGTAGCGGGCGGGCGAGGTGACGATGGCGACCGACGCGAAGTTCTTGGCCGTCGCCCGGACCATTGCCGGCCCGCCGATGTCGATCTCCTCGACCAGCTCGGCAAGAGTGATGCCAGGCCGTTCGGCGGCCTGCGCAAACGGGTACAGGTTGACGACGACCAGGTCGTAGGGCGCGATGGCGGCGCCGGCCAGCTGCGCCCGGTGCGTCGGTTTGCTGCGGTCGGCCAAGATGCCGCCGTGGATGCTCGGATGGAGCGTCTTGACCCGGCCATCGAGCATCTCGGCGGCGCCGGTTACAGCGGCCACGTCGGTCACGTCGAGTCCCGCTGCACGCAGCGCTGCGGCCGTGCCGCCGGTCGACACCAGCTCGTAGCCCAGAGCAATCAGGCCACTCGCGAACTCGGTCAGACCGCTTTTATCGGATACCGACAGCAGCGCCCGCTTTGGCGGAAGCATCGCGTCCGCGGCATCGGCAGAACCAACCAGCAAAACGGCCTGCGCCAGCAGCCGGTGTTCGACCTCGTGGAGACGCTCCAGCAGTCTTGCCTCGTCGTCGGTCGGGGCAATCGCGACCGGCTCCTGTAGCAAGATCGGGCCGTTATCAAGATGCTCGTCGACCAGGTGGACTGTTACGCCGGTCGTCTTGACGCCGGCCGACAGTGCGTCGCGCACGGCGTTGGCGCCCGGAAACGCGGGCAGCAGCGACGGATGGACGTTCAGCATGCGTCCGCCGTACGCGGCCAGCGTCTCGCGGGCCGACGATGCGCATGTAGCCGGCCAGCACGACGACATCGGGCTCGGCGCCTGTCAGCAGGTCAGCCATGCCGTCCGATCCAGCGCATCGGCGTCCTGTCTCGTCGAGCTGGACCGCTGGGCAGCCCCTGATCGTGCGCCCAGGCCAGCGCGGGGCATGGTCGGTCGGCGACGACCAGCACTACCTCGATCGGCAGGCGGCCGGCGCGCGCAGCCTCGACCAGCGAGCGCAGGTTCGTGCCGGTCCGGCTGACGCAGACGGCGACCCTCAGCCGAAACCCTCCTCGACGTAGCGCTGGTCGCCCTCGCGCTCGATTACGTCGCCGATGTGCCAAGCCGGCAGGCCACGACCGGCGAGGAATGCGATGGCCGGCTGCACTGCCGAGGACTCGACCACGGCGACCATGCCGATCCCGCCGTTCCACACCGTGCGAGCTTCAGCCGCGGTCATGCCGGCGAGCGTCGGCGAGTGCGGCCTGACAGCTGCGGCATCGGCCAGCGCGTCGGGTCGACTCGGGCCGCCGCTGCGTGCCCGACCAGTGCGCGCGGGACGTTGGCGGCCAGTCCGCCGCCGGTGATATGGGCGAAACCGCGCACAGGCCGCCCGATCCGGCGCAGCTCCTCGCCGCAGAGCGAGTGCATCGACGGCATAGATGCGCGTCGGCGTCAGCAGCGCGTCGCCGAGCGCGGCATCGGCTGTCGGCGAACGGCGCATCCAGGTCGAGGCCGTGCTCGGCGACGATCTTGCGCACGAGCGAGAAGCCGTTGCTGTGCAGGCCGCTGGCGGCGATGCCGACCAGCGCGTCACCCGGCCGGCCCTGCAGGCCCGGCAATCATGTCGGCCCGTTCGGCGATGCCGACGCAGAAGCCGGCCACGTCGAAGTAGCCCGGCTGCCAGACGCCCGGATGCTCGGCCGTCTCGCCGCCGATCTAGCGCGCAGCCGGCCAGCCGGCAGCCGGCGACCACGCCGTCGACGAGCGACGCCAGCGATCGAGGATCGAGCCGTTCGACGGCGACGTAATCCAGAAAGAAGAAGCGGTCGCGCGCCGAGGCAGACGACATCGTCGACGCACATTGCCACGAAGTCGATACCGATCGTGTCGTAACGGCCGAGCTGGGCCGCGATCGCCGTCTTCGTGCCAACGCCGTCCGTGGCGGACACCAGCACCGGCTCCCGCAGCCCTGCGGGCAGGGCGATCGCGGCAGCGAACGAGCCCAGCCCGGTCAGCACCTCCGTACCGAACGTCGTCTTCGACTCGCCGCCGCATGAGGTCGACGGCGTGCTCGCCGGCCGCGACGTCGACACCGGCCATCGCGGTACGCCTCCCTGATCACACTGACCCGGCCACCGCTGAGTGCCGCCGGCTCGTCTTCGAGGACGAACTTGTGGCTGGCCACGTCGTACGGGACCGGCACCGGGTATTGGCCGTCGAAGCAGGCGAAGCAGAACAGGTCGCGCGGCAGGTCGAGCGCCGACAGGACACCGCCGATCGACAGGTACGACAGCGAGTCCGCGCCGACGAAGTCGCGTACCTCGTCGACGGTCATGTGCGACGCGATCAGCTCGCGCTCGATCTGCGTATCGATACCGTAGAAGCAGGGGTGGTAGATCGGCGGCGCGCTGATGCGCAGGTGCACCTCGGCCGCGCCGGCTGCCCGCAGCAGGCTGACGATCTGGCGCGTCGTCGTGCCGCGCACGATCGAGTCGTCGACGACGACCAGCCGCTTGCCGCGGACGACCTCGCGCAAGCGGGTTGAGCTTGATCCGCCACTCCGCGCTGGCGCAGCGTCTGCGATGGCTGGATGAACGTCCGTCCCGACGTAACGGTTCTTGACCATGCCCTCGCGATAGGGCAGCCTGCTTCGTTCGGCGAAGCCGGCCGCCGCCGGCGCGCCGGTGTCCGGCACCGGCACCACCACATCGGCATCGGCCCGCGCTTCGTCGGCCAGCCATTCGCCCATCCGCCGGCGCGCCTCGTACAGGTTGCGGCCGAGCATGTACGAGTCGGGCCGGGCGAAGTAGATAGCCTCGAACACGCACAACTTCAGGTCGGCCTCGGCGAAGCGGATGCTGCGCACGCCGTCCGCTTCGATGACCACGATCTCGCCGGGCTCGACGTCGCGCACGAACTGCGCCTCGAGGATGTCGAGCGCAGCGGTTTCCGAAGCGAGCACCCAGCCGTCGGCGCGCCTACCCAGCACGAGCGGCCGAAAACCGTGCGGATCGCGCACGCCGATCGAGCCGCTGCTCGTCCATCACCACCAGCGAGTAGGCGCCCGCCACCCTCGGCAACAGGCGCAGCAGCGCGGCGATCAGGTCGTCGCCGGGTTCTTCGGCGAGCAGCGCCGTCAGCAGCTCGGTGTCAGTCGAACCGGCCAGCCGGTCGCGCCCGCCTGGTAGCAGCTCGAGCAGCTGGCGCGTATTGACCAGGTTGCCGTTGTGGCCCATCGCGACGGTCGCGTCGCGGGCCAAGCCTGAAGGCAGGCTGCGCGTTCTCCCAGCGCGTCGAGCCGGTCGTCGAATAGCGGCAGTGGGCGATCGCCATGTCGCCCACAGCGACGGCAGCCGGCGTTCGTCGAGCACCTGCGCGACGAGGCCGAGGTCCTTGTAAACCATCACCTGACGGCCGTCGCTGACGGCCAAACCGGCCGATTCCTGGCCGCGATGCTGGAGCGCGAACAGACCGAGCGCGGCCAGCGGCGCCGCCTCCTCGCCGGGCGACGAGATGCCGATAACGCCGCACATGCCCTACCGGTCCTCGAACAGGGCTGGCAACGCAACAGTCCAGGCGTCGCGCAGGCCGGCCAGTCCGACGTCGATGGGGTCAGCGATGTCGGCGCCGCGTCCTTCAGCGGCACCAGTTGCACCCTCGCCGACCAGCTCGATGCGCAGCCGATCGCCGCCGGTGAGGCCCAGCCGTTTGAGCGGCAGGTCGTGCTCGGCAGCCATCGCGGCGAGGCGCCGCCAGGTCTCCGGCCGACACGTGATCACGGCCCGCGAGGGACTCTCGCCGAACAGCTCGACCGCCGGCGTGGCTCGCACGTGCAGCTGTAGATCGGCGCCTCGATCGCCCCACATCGACATCTCGGCCAGCGCCACGGCCAGGCCGCCACCGCTCACGTCCTGCGCGGCGGTCACGCACGCCTTCATCAATCGCCGCCAGCAGGAACTGCTGCAACACCACCTCGCGCGCCATGTCGAGCGGCGGTGGTTCGTCCTCGGCGGCCGCGCCGGCAAGCGCCGCGAAGGCACTGCCGGCCAGCCCCGGCGCGCTCTCGCCGGCGAGCGCGACAACCTCGTCGTCGGCCACGAAGGCGGGTCCAACCCGCCTATCGATGTCGTCGAGCAGGCCGACGACGCCGATCTCGGGCGTGGGCAGGATGGCTCCGGCCACGGACTCGTTGTACAGGCTGACGTTGCCGCTCACCACCGGCAGCCCGAACGCCCGTGCCGCGTCGGCAATGCCGCGGACCGCTTCGCCGAGCTGCCAGAACGCCTCGGGCTTCTCGGGGTCACCGAAGTTGAGGCAGTCGGTGATGCCCAGCGGCCGGGCGCCGGTAATGACCACATTGCGGACGGCTTCGCAGACGCTCATCGCCGCTCCAAGCCACGGATCCAACGCCGCGACGGTCGCGTTGGCGTCGGTCGCGGCGACAAGCCCAAGGCGCGTGCCCTTGATGCGCAGCACCGCGGCGCCGTGACCGCTGCCGACGACGGTGTCAGAGCCGACGGTCGAGTCGTATTGCTGCGTCACCCAGCCGACACTGCTCAGGCCGGGCCGGCCGAGCAGTTCGCGCAGCACGGCGGTAGGGTCCACGCCGCGCTCTGGGAGTTGGTCAACGGTCGGTTGCGGGGCCGCTGGAGCCGGGGCGTCGCGCCGCTTTGGCGGCGGCCGTGCCTCACGGTGATAGACGATCCCGTTGGACGCCAGCGCCGAAGCCGGGATCCGCGCCAGCGCCTCGCCCCCGTCGACGATGGTCAGGTCGCCATCGTCGGTGACCCGGCCCACAACCGCCGCCGCCGGCACGCCCCAGCGCCGGCAGACCGCCAGCACGTCGGCCACGCGTTCGGGCCGGACAGCGACGCACATCCGCTCCTGGGACTCGCTGATCATGACCTCGAAGGGCGCCATGTCCGCCTCGCGCAGCGGAACCGCCGCCATGTCGATCTCGATGCCCGACCCGCCGCGGTCCGCCATCTCGGACGTGGCGCACGACAGGCCGCCTGCGCCCAGGTCCTGCACGCCCTCGACCAGGCCGCGCTCGACCAGTTCGAGCGTCACCTCGAGGATCAGCTTCTCGACGAACGGGTCGCCGATCTGGACCGACGGCCGGCGCGACGGGTCATCGACGCCGAAGGTCGCGCTGGCCAGCACGCTCGCCCCGCCGATACCGTCACGGCCGGTGGCGGAGCCGTAGAGCACGATCAGATCTGTCGGCCGAGAGGCAATCGCCCGCGAAGGCCGGCCGCGTAGCAGGCCAATGGCCATCACGTTGACCAGCGGGTTGGCGTTGTATGCCGCGTCGAACACGAGCTCGCCGCCGACGGTCGGGATGCCGACGCAATTGCCGTAGCCGCCCACGCCGCGGACGACGCCGTCCAGCAACTGCTGCGTGCGCGGTAACGCCGGATCGCCGAAGCGCAGCGCATCGAGCAAGGCAATCGGCCGGGCGCCCATGGCAAACACGTCGCGCAGAATCCCGCCGACCCCGGTGGCCGCACCCTGATATGGCTCGACCGCGCTGGGGTGGTTGTGGCTTTCCATCTTGAACACGACGGCCAGGTCGTCGGCGATGGAGATCGCGCCGGCGTTCTCGCCCGGCCCGGCAACGACGCCGGCTCCTTCCCTGGGGAGTTGCCCCAGCAGCGGCCGCGAACTCTTGTATGAACAGTGCTCGCTCCACATGACCGAGAAGATGGCCAGCTCGAGCTCGTTGGGCTGCCGGCCCAAGCGGGCCACGATCTCGCCCAGCTCGAAGTCGGTCAGGCCGAGCCGGCGGTGGAGGTCCGACTGGGCCCGATTTGGGGCTTCGATGATCATCAGGCGGCCGTCGCCCAGGCTGCCGACTCGACCAGGGCCCTGAACAAGAGCATGCCGTCGTCGGAGCCGAGGATCGATTCGTCGGCGCGCTCGGGGTGCGGCATCAATCCGACCACGTTGCCACGGGCATTGGACACGCCACAGATGTCGCGCAGCGAGCCGTTGGGGTTGTCGAGATAGCGGAATACGACTTGTCCGTCGCGTTCCAGCACGTCGAGCGTGGCGTCGTCGTTGAAGTAGCGGCCCTCCCCGTGGGCGACGGGCATGCGCAGCAATGTGCCGGCGGGAATCGCTGCGGTGAACGGCGTAGCCGAAGACTCGACCCGGCTGGTGACCCAGCGATGGACGAAACGCAGGTCTTCGTTGCGCAGCAGCGCACCGGGCAGCAGCCGCGCTTCGGCCAACACCTGGAATCCGTTGCAGATGCCAAGGACCGGGGTTCCGCGTCCCGCCGCCTCGGCGATGGACCGCATAACTGGCGAGAAGCGGGCGATGACGCCGGCGCGCACGTAGTCCCCGTAGGCAAAGCCGCCGGGCAGGATCAGCGCGTCGGCAGCATGCAGGTCGGGGTCCTCGTGCCAGAGATAGACCCCTTCCGCACCGGCCAACTCGACTGCGTGGAGGGCATCGGCGTCGCAGTTGGAGCCCGGGAAGCGGACGACCCCGACCCTCACGCGAGCCGCTCCAGCTGGTAGGTCTCGACGAGCGGGTTCGCGAGCAACTCTTCGGCGAGGCGCGCGACGACTTCTCGCGCTTGGATCTCACCATTGGCGGAAACGGTCAGTTCGACGTGCCGCCCGACGCGCACGTCACGCACACCGCCAACGTCGAGGTGGCCGAGGCTCTGTTCGACCGCCCGACCCTGTGGGTCGAGGATGCCCGGTTTGGGCATGACGGCGACGGCGAAGCGGTAGTCAGGCAATGGTGTCCTCGCGCAGGTACGTGGCGAGACTGCTGCCCGTGATGCGCTCGAACGCATTGCGGTAGCGCTCGCGCGTGCCATCGACAACTGCCGAAGGAAGCTCCGGCCCAGGCGGCGTCTTGTCCCAGTCTTGCGTCTCGAGCCAGTCGCGCACGAACTGCTTGTCGAACGATGCCTGCGAGCGGCCCGGCTCGTACGTGGCGTCATCCCAGAAGCGGCTGGAGTCAGGTGTCAGGACCTCGTCGATCAGCAGCAGCTCGCCACTCCCGGGCTCGATGCCGAACTCGAACTTGGTGTCGGCCAGGATCAGCCCGACCGACTCGGCGCGGCGCGCGGCGAACGAGTACAGCTCGAGAGCGAGGTCGCGCACGCGCTCGGCCATCGGCCGGCCGATCAGGCCGGACATCGTCTCGAAGTCGATGTTCTCGTCATGTCCGACATCGGCCTTGGTGGAGGGCGTGAAGATCGGCTCGGGCAGCCGGTCGGACTCGCGCAGGCCAGCCGGCAGCGCGACGCCCGAGACTGCGCCGGTGCGCAGGTAGTCCTTCCAGCCGCTGCCCGACAGGTAGCCGCGGACGATGATCTCGACGGGCAGCACGTCGACCCGGCGACAGATCATCACGCGGCCGCGCAGCTCCGCCGCCGCGCCAGCAAACGGCTCCGGCAGCGCCGCTGGGTCAGTGCCCAAAAGGTGGTTGGCGACGAGGCCGGACGTCTGGGCGAACCAGTAGCGCGACAGGCCGGTCAGCACCTTGCCCTTGTCCGGAATGGCCGTCGGCAGCACCACGTCGAAGGCGCTGATGCGGTCCGACGCGACGAGCAGCAGCCGGCCGTCGGGCAACCCGTACAGGTCGCGCACTTTGCCCGAGCGAACGAAGACATCGCCGAGCGCGCTAGCTACGGACATGGGCGGGTTCCTCCAGGCTGAACAGGCGATCGATCACAGTCGTGGCGTGGCGCAGGTAGGCCCTTTCGTCGAAGCATGCCGCCAGCGCATCGGGCGACAGCCGCGACGCGACCTCAGGCTCGGCGGCGATAAGGTCGGCGAACGGCCGGCCCTGCTCGTCGGCGGCCAGGGCAGCGCGCTGGACGAGGTGGTAGGCAGACGCGCGTTCGATGCCGGCATCGACCAGCGCCAGCAGCAACCGCGACGATGCCCACAGCCCCAGGCCGCGCTCCAGGTTGAGCCGCATGCGCGCCGGGTCGACGCGCAGCCCGTCGACGATGCTGGTCATCTTCACCAGCATGTAATCGAGCAGCGTCGTCGCGTCGGGCAGGGCCACCCGCTCCACCGAAGAGTGACTGATATCGCGTTCGTGCCACAGCGCCTGGTCCTCGAGCGTGGCCAGGGCATAGCCGCGCAGCAGGCGCGCCAAGCCGCTGATGCGCTCGGCCGTGATCGGGTTGCGCTTGTGCGGCATCGCCGATGAGCCGGTCTGACCGGCCTTGAACGGCTCGGCGAGCTCGGCGATCTCGGTGTGCTGCAGGTTGCGAATCTCGGTCGCGATGCGCTCGAGCGTGCCGCCACAGACCGCGGTCGAAGCCACCAGCGCGGCATGGCGGTCGCGCGCGACGACCTGCGTTGCCGCCGGCTCGACGGTCAGGCCCAGCCCGGCCAGGACCTCGGCCTCGAGCTCGGGCTCGAGGTGGCTGTAGGTGCCGACCGGCCCGGACAGCTTGCCGACCGCGGTCTCGGCAAACGCCAGCCGCAGTCGAGACCGGCCGCGGTCGAGCTCGAAGGCCCAGCCCGCAAGCTTGACGCCGAGGGTGATCGGCTCGGCGTGGATGCCGTGGGTTCGGCCCATCATCACCGTCGCGGCGTGCGCCCGCGCCTGGCGCACGACGGCCGCGATCAGCCGATCCAGGTCCGCCTCGATCTGTTCGCCGGCCGCCCGCAGTTGGAGCGCAAGCGCGGTGTCCAGCACGTCCGAACTGGTCAGGCCCAGGTGCAGGAAACGTCCCTCCGGCCCGACGCTCTCGGCCAGCTGGTTGACGAACGCCACGACCTCGTGGTCGGTTGTCTGCTCGAGCTCGGCGATCCGGGCCGGGTCAACGCGCGCGTGGCTGCGGATGGCATCGAGCGCATCGCCGGGTATCTGCCCGCGCCGCGCCTGCGCCTCAGCCACGGCCAACTCGACCTCAAGCATTCTCTCGAAGCGTTTCTCCTCTGACCAGATCGCGCCCATCTCGGCCAGCGTGTAGCGCGGGATCATGCCGGCTTGACCAACGCCATTACGTCGGCACCGGCCGCGAGCTCGGCCTTGAACTCCTTGAGCCGAGCGGCGATGCGCTCGTCGCTCAGCGCACAGATCTCGGCGGCGAGGATCGCCGCGTTGGCCGTGCCGTCGATGGCAACCGTCGCCACCGGCACGCCACGCGGCATCTGGACGGCGGAAAGCAGCGCGTCGAGGCCGCCCAGGTCGACGGACGAGAACGGCAGCCCGATGACCGGCAGCGTGGTTGATGACGCGATGGCGCCGGGCAGGGCGGCCGCTTTGCCGGCGCCCGCCACGAACACGCGGATGCCGCGCGCCGCGGCCCCTTCGGCAAGCTCAAGCACCTTGCGCGGCGAGCGGTGGGCCGAGGCGACCTGGACCTCGTGCCCGATGCCGAACCAGTCGAGGACGGCTGTGGCCTCATCGAGGCGCTTAACGTCATTGGGACTGCCGACGACGATTGCCACCAGCACAGGCGGAGCCGCTTCGCTCATGCGCCCACCGCCGCCAGCGCCGCAGCGGCGACGTCGGAACGGAAGTGCGCGCCTTCGAAGTGGATCGAGGCAGCCGCCTCGTAAGCGGCCGGCCTGGGCGGCGGCCACGTCGGCACCGTGGCCGACAACGGTCAGGACGCGTCCGCCGGCCGTGTACGGCCGGCCATCCGCCGCCGATGTTGCGCCGTGGAAGACGAGCGCGCCGGACTCGATTGCGGCGTCGAGGCCGGTGATCGGGTCGCCGGTCCGTGGCGCCGCCGGGTAGCCGGCCGCGGCCAGCACCACCGCCACGGCCGCGCCCGGAGCGGCCCGGATGGTCGACTCGAGGAGCTGCCCGCGCGCGGCGGCCGCCAGCGTCTCGGCCAGGTTGCCGCTGATTAAGGGCAGCATCGCTTCCGCCTCGGGATCGCCGAAGCGGACGTTGAACTCGAGCAGTCGCGGCCCATCGTCGGTGAGCAGCAGGCCGGCATAGAGGACGCCGCGGAAAGGCGTGCCCCGTCTGGACATCTCGGCCAACGCCGGCCGATGGAAGGCGTCCAGCAGGCGCTCGACGATGCTCTCATCAAGGTCGGGCAGGGGAGAGAAGGCGCCCATGCCGCCGGTGTTCGGGCCGGTGTCACCATCGCCAGCTCGCTTGTAGTCGCGCGCCGGCGGCAGGGCGATGGCGCGTTCGCCGTCGCAGATGGCCATGAGCGAAGCTTCCGGACCGACCAGCTGCCGTTCGACGATGACGTTTCGGTCCCAGAGCGCGGATAGCCGCTTCGGCCTCGACCAGCGTGGCGCACAGGGTGACGCCCTTGCCTGCGGCCAGGCCGTCGGCCTTGACGGCGACGGGCGCCGCCAGCGACCGCGCGAAGCGGATCGCCGCCTCTGGGTCGGTGAACCCAGCGCCGTCGGCCATCGGTATGCCGATCGACTCGGCCAGTCGCCGGCAGAAGGCCTTGCTGGTTTCCAATCGGGCTGCCGACTGCGCCGGCCCGAACACCAGCGCGCCGGCCGCCGACAGCCGGTCCACCACGCCCGCCGCCAGCGGCGCCTCGGGCCCAATAACAATGAGGTCAGGCGCTATCACGTCGACCACGCGCTCCAGCCCGTCGAGATCGCCGATCGCCACGGCTGGGTGAACGGTTGCCACGTCGGCCATGCCTGGGTTGCCGGGCGCAACGTGGACCTCGCTGACGCCGGGATCGCGGGCCAGCCGCCAGGCAAGGGCATGCTCGCGTGCGCCGCCGCCAAAGATCAAGACGCGGCCCACAGTCATGCCACCACCTGTGCCCGCACCTTGCCGGCGCGCCGGGTGATGGTCTGCGTCCGCTCCGGGCCGATGCTGACCAGCGTGATCGGCACGCCGGCCAGGTCTTCCAGCGCGTCGAGGTAGCGCAACGCGGCAACGGGCAGCTGACCGAGGTTTCGAGCTGAACCGAGATCCTGCGACCAGCCGGCGAACGACTCGTAGACCGGCCTGGCGCGCGCGAGCGCATCGGCGTCGGGCGTCCAATCGGTCACCCGCCGTCCGTCGATCTCGTACGCCGTGCAGACGTATACCTCATCGAGGCCGGACAGGATGTCGAGCTTGTTGAGCATGATCTCGGTCACACCGTTGAGCTCGATGGCGTGGCGCAGCGGAACGACGTCGAACCAGCCACAACGCCGCCGCCGGCCGGTCGTCGTGCCGTACTCGCGGCCCTTTTCGAGCAGATGGGTACCGGTCGCGTCGTCGAGCTCGGTCGGGAACGGGCCGCTGCCGACGCGGGTGGCGTACGCCTTCATCACCCCGATGACGGAGCCGACCTGGCGCGGGCTGATGCCACCGCCGACACAGGCGCCGCCGGTCGTCGGGTGCGAAGAAGTGACGAACGGGTAGCTGCCCTGGTCGATATCGAGCAGCGTGCCCTGGGCGCCCTCGAAGACCACCTGCCGGCCATGCGCCAAGGCGTCCTGGACCAGGGCGACGGTGTCGACGATGAGCGGCCGCAGCCGCTCGCCCAGCTCGGACGCTCGCTCGGTAGATCTCGTCGACCGTGAAGGTGCTGCTGCCGTAGGCCAGCAGGACGGCGTTCTTGTCGGGCACGACGCGCTCGAGCAGCCGGCGCAGCCGCGGCGGGTCGAGCAGGTCGCCTGCCCGAATGCCAGTGCGCAGGGCGCGGTCGGCGTAGGCCGGCCCGATGCCGCGCTTGGTCGTGCCTATGCCGTCGGCGCCGAGGCGCGTCTCCATCGCCGCATCGAGGGCGGCGTGGTAGGGCAGGATCAGGTGCGCGCCGGCGGAGAGTCGCAGCCTGGCGGTGGAGATGCCACGCGACTCGAGCATCTCGATCTCGTCGAGCAGCACCCGTGGGTTGACCACCACGCCATGGGCAATGATCGGCGTGACGTCGGGATGTAGTACGCCGGACGGCACCAGGTGCAGCTTGAAGGTCTCGTCGCCGAGCACGATGGTGTGGCCGGCGTTGTCGCCACCCTGGTAGCGCACGACCAGCGAGTCGGGCTCGACCAGCAGGTCGACCGCCTTGCCCTTGCCCTCGTCGCCCCACTGCAGGCCGATGACTATCGTCGCCGGCATCAGCGCAGACGTGCCATACAAACAGAAAGGCCCCCGACCTGCTGGGTCGTGGACCTGGTTAGACTCCGCCGCTTGCCGGGCTCGTGGAGCCCAGTGGAAGCTCATATCTAGGGCCGGTAACGGTCTCACTGGGCCGTTATTGCCGTGCCCCTGCGTCGGGCAATCGCACTTACTCCTGGTTCGCCGCTTCCCTCCGCGGCGGGGCCAGTATATCCCGCGGTTCCCGCGCGTCGCCGGCGCCGGCGCGTGGCCAGCTGACCGACATGCGCGCGCCGCCCGCCGGCGACGTGCCGACGCTCCACTTGCCGCCGGTGGCGCGCACGATCGCGTCGCCAATGGCGAGGCCCAGCCCGGCGCCGCCCTGTTCGCCGTCAGTTGCGCGGTGGAAGCGGTCAAAGATCCGTTCGCGCTCCTCGTCGGGATGCCCGGGCCCGAATCGTCGACGGTCAGTGAGACGCGGCCGCCTGACTCGTGCACGCTCAGCGCGACAGTTCCGCCGGCCGGTGAGTACTTGCACGCATTGTCCAGCAGCACGCCGGTCAGCCGGTCCAGCCAGTCGGGCGGGGCGGCAACCAGCGCGGCCGCCGCGCCGGCGTCGACGGTCAGGTGGAGGGAGCGCGCCTCTGCAACCGCGGCGAATCGGTCGGCGGTCTGACGGGCCAGTGTCGTCAGATCGAGCGGGTCCGCCGCCGGTGGCGGCGCGGAGGCGTCGAAGCGGGCCAGCCAGAGCAGGTCCTCGAGCATCCGGCGCATGCGCCGCGCCTCTGCGTCGACGCGGCCAAACCCGCGCCGGTACCACTCCGTGTCGCGCCCGTCGGCATCGGGCGCGAGGGCGAGGCTGGCGTTGGCCTCGATCACGGACAGGGGAGTGCGCAATTCGTGCGAGGCGTCCGCGGTGAAGTCGAGCTGCCGCTGGCGAGCACGCTCGATGGGCATGGCCACACGTCGTCCGATGAGTACCGATCCGGCGAAAACGCTCAGCAACAGGATGGGCGCGATCAGGATCTCGCCCAGGATGACTGTCGTGCGTGCCGCGTTTACCGGCGCCAATGACTCGCCCACGACGAGGTAGCCGGTGTTGACCGGCATGCCGGCGACGCGGATGTCCTCGCCGCCGATGGTGGCGGTAACCGGTGTCGACGCATCGTGGAACTCGGGCGGCAGCACCAGGTCGGGCCGATCTGTCGTTACAGCGCCGTCGGACCCGATCACCCACAGCGCTCGCTGTGGACCGAGGGCACGATCGTCTGGTGGCGGGACCACCGGTCCATCGGATATCGCGTCGCCGTCGTGCGCGAAGTGGTCGAGCGTGCGGGCGAGGTCGGCATCTACTTCGCCGGTCAGGCTGCCCGTCGAATACGCCGCGACGGCGCCGGCGACTATCAGGTACAGAACCGCCACCAGCAGTGTCGCGCGGATGGCGACACGGACGGCCAGCCGGCCAACTTCGAAGTGCTGCTGTTGGCGAGTGGCGCTCAAGCGCCGGCCTCCAGTCGGTAGCCCGAGCCGCGGACGGTCACGATGCGCACGCCCGCATCGGGCAGCTTGGCGCGCAGCCGGCTGAGCTGGACATCAATCGCGTTTGAGCCAAGCGGATCGGTCTCGTCCTCCCAGGCGTGTTCGGCAATCTGCTTGCGCGTGACGACCGACGGTGCGCGGCGCATCAACAGCTCGAGCACCAGATATTCGGTGGGCGTGACGCTGACCAGCCGCCCGCCGACCTCGACTGACCGCTTGAGTGGGTCGAGTTCGAGCCTGCCACTGCGCAGCACCGGCGAGTCGACGCCGCGCGGCCGCCGTTGAAGTGCGCGCACGCGCGCGAGGAGCTCGCCAAAGTCAAAGGGCTTGACCAGGTAGTCGTCGGCGCCGGCGTCCAGCCCGCTTATGCGGTCGGCCGGCGTGTCGCGCGCGGTGAGCATGAGGATTGCTGTCGGCCGGTTCTGGCGGCGCGCCCAGCGCACGACGTCGATGCCCTCCTTGCCCGGCATGCGCCAATCGAGGATGGCGACGTCGTACTCGTACCAGCGTCAGCTGATCGATGGCGTCGTCGCCGCGCTCGACCGCATCGACCTGGTAGCCGCGCTCCTGCAAACCCAGCACGATCACCTCGCGCAGGCCGGCATCGTCTTCGGCAACAAGTATTCGCATCGTCAGAAACTGTAGTCGGCGTTTCTTTCAGGCCGGTTACGTAACTTGAAGCGCAATCTTGTGACTATCGTCGGGTTGGTCGAAATTACCTTCGCCGACTTCCCGATCCAGCGTCCGCAATCGATGATGGTTTGTAGTCGCAATTCCGCCTCGCTTGACGGCGGGCGATTCCGATATGCTCCGCCCGAAAAGCAGGAGGAACCCATAGGCGGTCGGCACCACTCGCTGAGTCTTGTTGCGGGGCTGCTCTTCGCCCTTGTCGCCGGTGGCCTGCCGCCGGGTGCGCCTGTTGTCGCGGCCCCGTTGGAGCGGCCTGTGCGTGCCCACGTTCCAGTCGCCGATCCCGTCTCTGAAGCTGCTGCTCCGGCTGCGCCAGCCGCTGCACCCACGCCTGCCCCTACGCCCAGGCCCGAAGCGACCCCTCAACCGACGCCCACACCGGCCGCCGTCGCGGTAGCAGAGCAGGCATCGCCGACGCCCAAGCCGACTCTGTCCGGCACCATGCCGCCGGCGACGGTTCCGCCGGAGCCGGTACCGCCGCCAACGCAGATGCCTACGCCCGTTCCGGCGAAGCAGTTCGGTCGCGTCATAAACATCACCTACTTGCCGATGTACGCGACGCCAAGCCGCTACGCCAGCAAGGTCTCAAAGGTGCCGCATGGGCAGATCGCTGGGCTCTTCAGCATCACAAGTGATGGCAACTGGTACAAGGCGACGTATCGCGGCAAGACCGGCTACGTCAAGTCGGCCAAGATCACCAGCGTCACCCTCGTCGGCATCAACCTTGCCGCGCAGTTTCCGCGCATCATCGTGCTGGCCCGCGGACAGCAGCACGTCGAGGTGTGGGACCACCAGAAACTGATGATCATCTCGGCCGTCACGACCGGCCGGCCCGAGCTGCCGACGCCGTTAGGTCAGACCAAAGTCATTGGTAAAGAGAGCCCGCACTTATTCCAGTCGCCCTGGCAATGGCCGAGCATTTACTGGTACCCACCAGGCTGGGCCAACTTCGCCGTACTCTTCCGTAGCGGTGGCTTCTACTTTCACGACACGCACGCGAGACCCGAATACGGCTATGGCTACGGCACGAACGTGCCCCACACCGACCGCGATGGCGTGGTCAGAACTGGCAGCCGCGGTTGCGCGAACACGCCGCTGTGGGCGGAGCGCCAGCTGTATGGCTGGGCGCAGTTGGGTGACCCGGTAATCGTGCTGGATCAATAAAGAAGACGCCGGCGAGCATTGCCCGCCGGCGCCCAGTAGTTCCTGACGGTGGGCTACTGGATCGTGTAGACGATGCTGATCGTCAGCGAAACGCTCGATGTGCCGGGCATGACCGGCGTCGACTTGGCGTCGGCGGCGAGGCCGGCGGCCATCGGGTAGGGGAACGGCGTAGCCATCTGCGTCTCGGAGATCGACGCAACGCCAGTGATGGTCACGCCGGCGGCGGCGGCGAGAGTGTCGGCGTGGGCACGCGCGTCCTTGACCGCGGCGGTGCGTGCCTGCTGCTCGAGGTCCGACCGGTTGCTGACGTCGAAGGTGATGCTGTTGACGGTCGTGGCACCGGCGGAAACGCTGTTGTCGACAACGTCGGCGAGCTTCGAGAGGTCGGCCACGTGAACGTTGACCACGTTGCTGACCTGGTAACCGGTGATCTTCTGGCCCGAGTTGTAGTCATAGACGGGGCCGAGGTTGATGTACGACGTCTGGATATCGGCGTCGGCGATGCCAAGCGCACGCAGCGCTTCAATCACGGCGCTCATTGCCGTCGCCGCGTCGTCGCGGGCTGCCTTCGCGGTCTCGCGCGTGATCTGGACGCCCAGCTGCACGTCGGCCACGTCCGGCGTGACCTTGACGGTGCCGGTGCCGGTTACTGAGATGGTGTGCTCGCTGGTGTTCGTGTCTGTCTCCGATTGAGCCATCGTGGGGCCGACCAGCATACCGGCCAGCAGGCCAGCTACGGCTCCGACGAGGACCAGCGCTCCGCGGTTGAAGTGGACCTTTTCAGCCATGTCGAAACACGGCCGCCGGTTGGCGGCCCCTCCATGTTGGGGGTGCAGCGGCGGGAGATTTGCCGCTGCTGGCCGCTAAACGCGCCGACCCGCGCCGCGGTTCCGCCGGCAGCCGAGAGAAGGTCGCAACTTTTGGGGGGCCGCTACGGATGGAGTGCGGCCAGCTGTTATGCCACCGTCAAAGCAGCTCCAAGAAAGGGAGGAAAGAGATGCTTGTAACAATCATTGCCTGGATCGTCCTGGGTGCCATCGCCGGCTGGATTGCCGGTCTGCTCGTCCGAGGCGACGAGGGCCTGGGCGTTATCGGTCACATCATCCTGGGCATCGTTGGTGCGCTCGTCGGTGGCTTCCTGGCCAACCTCGCTGGGCTTTGGCTCGGGCCGTGAGAATGGCGACGTCGTCAACCTTCAGTCGATCATCGTCGCCATCATCGGCGCCGTCCTCGTCGTCCTGGTGGTCGGGTACTTCCAGCGCCGGCGCGCCGTCTAAGGGCGGACTTACCGACCGACTTACTGTGCGGCAGCCAGCGGCGTAGTTAGCCTTGGCTGTCGCATAACTGCCGTCGCGGCGCCAGTGCCACGGTCTGACGTGGGCTGGCGCTTGCGCCGGCGCTTGTTCACGTACATGCGCTCATCGGCGGTTGCCTGCGCCGCGCCAACACCCGTGGCGGCGACGACCGCGACGCCGAGCGACAGCTGCACCTCGACCGGGTAACCAGCGACCTTCTCGCGCCGCTCGGCGCGCCGAATTCGCCGGACGATGCCCTGGGCCATGGCCAGCGTCGCACCCCGGATCAGGACCGCGAATTCGTCACCACCAACCCGCGCCACCAGATCGCCGGACCGCACCGACCGGGTCAGGACGTGCGTGGCGGAAATCAGCACGGCGTCGCCGGCCTGGTGACCGTAGCGGTCATTGATGGTCTTGAGGCACTCAACATCGGCGCTGATCAAGACGGCGTTGTCGTCCGCCGAAAGGGCGGCGATCGCCTCATCCCACGCGCGTCGGTTGGCGATACCCGTCAGCGCGTCGGTACCGCTGGCTCGCGTCAGCCGGCTGACGTTGGCGTCCATCTCTTCGTGCGCCATTGCCTGCGCCAGCAGGGAATCGGCTGAAACGGCAATCGCCCGGCCGATGCGCTGGCACAGCAACGTGAAACCGCGCGGCCGCTCCATGGCGTGACCCACGGCCAGTGCGCCAACCAACGTGCCAGACGAGATGGGGACCGTCATGCGCGAAGCCACGGCGACGCCGAAGAGATCCACTCCATCTGTCGCGGACTGCTCGATGTTCTGGCGAGCAGCGCGGGTGGCATCGCCCAGCATCGGCTCTGCCTTGGGCCCGGGCACCGGGCCGTCAACGCCAAAGCCGACGCCCTCGATCACCGGGCCGTTGTCGCAGTCGAGGCGGATGGCGGCAACCTCGCAGGACAGTGCCCGCGCCGTGACCTCCGCGACGTGACGCGCCGTCTCGCGCAGCGTCGTCGGCCGATAGGCCATCAGCATCCTGACCGCGTCGACCAACTCCAGCTCGTCGGCCAGCAGCTTCTCGGCCGGCACGCCGGCCGTCCCGTCGACGGCTGCTATGGCTGCCCGTAGCAGGTCGGAGTCGAGCTTGGTGATGGGCTCACGCGATCCGAAGACAACCACATGGCCGTGGCCAACCGGTACAGCCGCCGAGTAACGAGCGTGGTACGGGCCGGCGACATGACTGGGCTCTTCGCCCTGCTGGCGAACGGTGTGGCCGGCCTGCCAGGCCTGCGCCACCAGCGACGACTCGGCCGCGTCGAGACGCACCTGGCCGGCCCAGCCCGCCCCACGGCCGCGGCCACCCAGCAACCCGAAACCATCGTCGACATGCTCGAAAACGAGCATGTCTTCGGGCTCGCCGGCGTTGGGCACGAACGTGCCAGGGTTGGGCGATGACACGCCCAGATCGTCCTAGAGGGGTGGGCCGTGAACCATTGGCCCGTTAGTGCCAGAGGCGTGGCTATCTGGTCAGCCGGCCGCCGCCACTGCCATCGGCTCCTCGTCTGTCGCCTGTACAAGCGGCTTCTCCTGGATGAACAGGCAGAGCACACCTGCCACCAGCGCGGCCACGATGCCGATCCAGAACGAGGACGCGATGGCGAGCGAGAACGACTCGTGAATCGCCTGGACGATCTGCGGGATGAGCGGCTCGATGAACGGACGGAACTGCTCCGGAGTCGCTGCGAGGATGCGCGCACCAAGGTCGCCGGTGCCGGTCAGGTCGAGCTGGCCGCCGCTGCTGGCCTGCCCGAACTGGTCGATCACCTGTTGCGGAATGCCGTTGGCGGCGAGGCGCAGCGGGATCTGGCGGATCAGCTCGGCGGCGAGGAACGTGCTGGCCAGCGTCAGGCCAATCGTGCCGCCGATCTGCTGGAAGAAGGTCAGGCTGGCGGTGGCCGCGCCGATGAAGCGCGGAGCGACGCTGCTTTGCACGATCACCGTGAAGACGGCGAACGACGGTCCCACGCCCAGGCCGGTAGCGACCATCCACAGCCACAGCACGGGACGGTTTGTATCAACCGTCAGGCCAGTCATGAGGAACAAGCCGATGGCCAGGATGAACATGGAGGCCGTGATCAGTAACTTGTAGCGGCCGGTGCGGGCCACGATCTGGCCGCTCAGCACGGCGCTGACGATGAGTGCCGTGACGAGCGGTAGGAGGTTGTAGCCCGACTCCGTTGCGCTGGCGCCGGCGACGGACTGGAACCAGCGCGGCAGGAAGATGATGGCGGCGAAGAAGCCAGCGCCGACGAAGAACATGCCGGCCACCGAGATGGCCACGTTGCGGTTGCGGAAGAGGCGCAGGTTGACGATGGGGTCGGCGGCGCGGCGGCCTTCCCACCACAGGAAGACGGCGCCGACGATCAGGCCGATCACGATCAGCCCGCCTACCCAGAAATCGGTCCAATCCACCAGTGGCGTCTTGTTGGTAAGGCCGACCAGGAATGGACCGATGGCGCCGGCCAGCAGCGCCGCGCCGACGTAGTCGATGTTGCGACCTGCGGCCGGGTTCTTGATTGGTGGCAGCAGCCGCCAGCAGATGATCAGCGACACGATCACGATCGGGACGTTGACGAAGAAGATCGACTGCCAGCCGAAGTTGTCGGTCAGGATGCCGCCAATACCCGGCCCGAGCACCGACGCGAGACCGAAAACCGCGCCGAAGAGGGCGCCGTATTTCGCCCGCTCCTGCGGCGGGTAGAGGTCGGCAACTACAGCGAGCGCGATCGGGAAGACGGCACCGCCGCCCAGGCCCTGCAGGCCGCGGAACAGGATGAACTCCCACATCTGGTTGGACAGCCCGGCGCCGATCGAGGCGACCAGGAACAGCCCAAGCGCCCAGATGAAGATCGGCCGGCGCCCGTAGAGGTCGGACAGCTTGCCGTAGATCGGCCCGCTGATCGTGGCCGTGAGCAGGTAGATCGTGACCGCCCACGTGTAGAGGTTCTCGCCGTGGAGGTCCGTGACGATGACCGGCAGGGCCGTGCCGACGACGGTCTGGTCGAGGGCGAACAGGAACAGCGCGAGCAGGATCGCGAACAGGATCTCGAGCTTCTGGCGTGGCTCGAGATGGAAGCTCGTGCCCTCTACCGGCACGACGGCTTCAGACGCAGGCTGTGACGACATCAGCGGCTCCCTCTCTCGATTTAGAACCCACGCCGACTCCCGGGTGACCTAAGGGCCGATTATCTCCAACGACGGTGCCGTGCGCGGTGTGAGAGTCTTGCGCGCGGTCTGTGAGTCAACGCCGCAGAGGATCTTCCACGCCGGCAAGCGCCACCACCGCATCCCAAAGCCGGGCCCGATCTGCAAGGCTGAGGCGGGTCGATGGGATGCGGTCGAACGGCCGCGGCCGCCGATCGAGGAATAGGTTGCCGGTCAAGCCGGCGGCTTGATCCGATGCAGCCAACCACAAGGCCGTGTCGGCTCCTTCTGTGGGTGTCCTCAGGATGGGCGCCATGACCTGCCGGAACGCGGGCAGCGCCTCGGACAAGCCGGGCGTGTCCGCCCAGCCCGGATGCATGGCATTGAACGTGACGCCCGAGCCAGCCGATCTTCGCGCCCACTCGCGCATCAACGCGACCTGGATGCGCTTTGCCCGCGCGTAGGACCGCGAACCAGACCACGTTTTCGCTCCGCGCCACTCGAGGTCGTCCAGGTCGACGGGTTGCGTGTACATGCCGCCGGACGTGACCGCGACAACTCGCCCGCCGCTCCCCGCGCGTAGCAGCGGCAACAGACCCGCCAGAAGCATGAACGGCCCTACGACCATCAGCGCGAGCGTCAACTCGATGCCGTCGGCGCTCTCGCGGCGCTCTGGGTAAAGCCCGCCCGCGTTGTCGATTACGACGTCCAGGCGCGACTCGGTGGCGCGAATCCTGTCAACTGCTTCGACCACTTCGAGGCGGGAGGAGAGGTCCGCGACAACGGTTGGAAAGCGGTCGGAACGAGTCGCCATCGTCAGCTCGTCGCGAACGCGAGCCAGTTTGTCCGCGTTCCGACCGACCAGCACGACACGCGCGCCCAGCTCAGCGAGCGAGCCCGCTATCGAACGCCCCAGGCCCGACGTTGGCCCGGTGACCAGCGCCGTCTGCCCGGCCAATGACTGCGCGGGCAGCGCCTGCCAATCGTAGAGACGGCGGCGCGCGTGATAGCCCCAGCGGCTGAAGCTCGGGACCACCAGCAGCTCGAGCGCGTTGTCCACCAAATCGACCGTCCGCACGCGGCGTCTCCTTCCTTGACAATAGACAAACGCTTGACAGATGCCTCGTTCGCCCGCTAGTGTGCCACGAACATTGGACAAACACCAGACACAATCAAGGACCATGTCATGCCAGTTCTCCGCGAGCACCTTCGGACGACCCTGCCCATCGAGCGCGCTTTCGACTTCATCGCCGACTTCGCCAATGCGAGCGCGTGGGACCCGGGCACCGCAACCTCTGAACGCATCGGCTCGGGTCCAGTCGACACGGGCGCGCGTTACCGGCTCGGCGTTCGGATGGGCGCTTCCATCCGGCCGATGGAGTACCAGATCACGGCCTTCGAACGCCCGCGCCAAGTCGTGCTGACGGGGGAGGGCTCGGGCGTCCGCGCCACCGACACGATCACCTTCGAGCCGGACGGCCCCGGCACCCGCATTGACTACACAGCCGACATTCGACTTCGCGGGTTGCTCAGGCTGGCGGCACCCATCGCCGGCGGGCAGTTCGCCAAGATCGCCAGCCAGGCTCGCGATGGGATGAAACGAACCCTCGATGAGATTGCCGAGCGTCCGGCGTGAGGGTCGCCGTCATTGGTGCCGGTGTCAGCGGCCTGACTGCTGCGTATGAGCTTCAGCGGCACCACCACGTAACGCTCTACGAGAGCGATCCCGTCCCCGGCGGTCACGTCAAGACCATCCCGGTCGAGACACCGGAGGGAGTCGTGCCGGTCGACACCGGGTTCATCGTCTACAACGAGACGACCTACCCGCGCTTCACCGCGTTGCTGGCGGAGCTTGGGGTAGAGACGCAGTCAAGCGACATGTCGCTGGGCTCGTCGTGCAGTCGCTGCGGGCTGGCCTTCAGCTCGCGCGGCGCTGCCGGCTTCTTTTCGGAGCGAAAGCTGGTCGGGCAGCCGGCGCACTGGCGAATGTTCGCCGACATCGTGCGCTTCTACGGCCACGCCCGGCGGACCCTGGCCGAACCTACGCCGACGGACGCGACGCTGGGTGACTGGCTCGACGAGGGCCGCTATGAACGTGCGTTCAGGCGTCACTTCCTGGTTCCAGTCGTGTCCGCCGTGTGGTCCACCGCGCCCGACCGGATCATGGACTTCCCAGTTCATTACCTACTGCGGTTCCTGGACAACCATGGCCTGATAGGGCTGCACAAGTCGTTGACCTGGCGTGTCGTGCACGGCGGGTCGCAGACCTACGTCGACCGAATCCTGGGCCAGCTTGGCGCCGACGCTGTGCGCGCCGGGGTGCCGGTCGTGGCAGTGCGGCGCGATGCGAGCGGGGCGAAGGTCCAAACGGCGGACGGAATAACGCAAACGTTCGACGCCGTAGTGATGGCGACTCACGCTGATGTCGCGCGGCGCCTTCTTTCAGATGCCGACGACGATGAGCGGGGCACGCTGGCTGGCTTCGACTACACCAGCAACAGGGTGGTGCTGCACACCGATCAGGCCGTCCTGCCCGCCAGTCGCTCGGCCTGGGGATCGTGGAATATCCACACCGCTGACTGCCGAACGCCGGACGGCGAACTGAGCATGACCTACCACATGAACAGGCTGCAGTCACTCGCTGGTCCGGTCGAATACTGCGTCTCGGTCAACCCGGGGAGCGGGCTGCGCGACGATCGCGTGATCGTCGCGCGCGAAATGAGCCACCCGCTGTACACGTTTCGCACGCTCGCCGCGCAGGCCCGATTGCGCGCGCTGCAAGGGCATCGCGCTACGTGGTACGCGGGCGCTCACCTTGGCTACGGCTTCCATGAAGACGGTTGCCGTTCGGGCTACGAGGCGGCCGAAATGATCATGTCGGCGGTCGGCGCGGGCTGGGTTAACCGCGCCGACCGCGCCCCCGCCGTAGCGAGTGCGGCATGACTCCGTCGCTGCGCAGCACCCTACTGGTGGGCAAGGTTCGTCACCGCCGGACTCATCCAACCACCTACGCCCTCGAGCATGACGTCTGGTACTTCGGTCTTCGGCTCGACGAGCTCGCGCGCGTGTTCTCGACCACCCGTCTGCTCGGTCGGAACCGGCGCGCGATGATGGCGTTCTGGGACGAGGACTTCCTCCCGCAGCGCGCGACCGACCTGGCGCACGACTTCGCCGGCCACCTTCGGTCGGCCGGTATTCATGTCGGCGACGACTGGCAGATCGAACTCGTCGCCAATGTCCGCGTCCTCGGGTACGTGTTCAATCCGGCGACGTTCTACCTGTGCCGCGACGAGAGGGGTCTGCTCCGAGCAGTCGTCGTCGAAGTCCACAACACATACGGCGAGCGTCATCTGTACACCCTGCTCCCGACCACAGCCGCACCCAGCGAGGAGGACTCCTTCTCGGCATCCATGGCCAAGGACTTCTTCGTCTCGCCATTCATTGGCCCCGACGGCCGATATCGCGTCACCGTACGGGAGCGCGCCGACGAACTTCAGATCGCGATCGCGCTGCGCGAGTCAGACCAGCCGCTGCTGGCGACAAGCCTGCTCCTGCGACGGATCCCGCTGACGGGGGCAAATCTGCTGCGCCAGTTGCTGCGCCATCCGTTGGTGACGTATCAGACAACGGCGTTGATCCACTGGCATGCGCTGCGACTTTGGTTGCGTGGCGTACCGTTTCTCCATCACGCGCCAAAGCAATTTTCGGCGGAGAAGGGCCAATGAGCACTGAGTCGCGCCGCGTCACCCGCGCCGGTCAGAGCGACCTCCCCAGCCGAGCGGCGCAGCGCGTCGTCGAGCAGTTGGGCCGGCGTATCCGCGTCGGCGAGCTCACCGTCGAGTTGCCCGACGGGTTCCGCCGGACGTACGGTGGCGGTGCGGCCGGTCCACGAGCCGAAATTCGTCTGAACGACTGGCACGCGCTGTGGCAGATCGTGTTCGGCGGCGAGCTGGGCGTGGGCGAGGCGTACATGGACGGCCATTGGAGCAGCCCGGACATCGTCGCGGCACTCACGCTTGGGGCGCTGAACCGCGAATCGATCGGTGTCACGCGCGGTTGGCTGCGTGTGCCGGCGTCGATCCCGCGCGTGATTGCTCGCCGCGCTCGGCGCAACACGAAGGCGAACGCGCGGCGCAACATTTCCGCGCATTACGACTTGGGTAACGACTTCTATCGCCTCTTTCTCGACGAAACGCTGACCTATTCGAGCGCCGTCTTCGAGTCTCCCGAGCAGTCGCTTGCCGCGGCCCAGCGGAACAAGTACCGCATCATCGCCGAGCGGGCAGGACTCGCTGCCGGCATGCGGGTCCTCGAGATCGGGACGGGCTGGGGCGGCTTCGCGCTGTATGCAGCGGGCGAATTGGGCTGCCACGTGACGAGCATCACGATCTCGAAGAAGCAGTACGAGCTCGCCGCGGCACGGGTCCGCGACGCTGGGCTGTCGTTCGAAGTCGAGGTCCAACTCCGGGACTATCGCGACGTGGCCGGCACGTTCGACGCAGTGGTGTCGATCGAAATGCTGGAGGCTGTCGGAGCCGAGTACTTCGCCGACTACTTCGGCGCCGTCGACCGAGCGCTCGTACCAGGCGGCCGAGCGAGCATCCAGTCGATCTGCTTTCCTGACGTCGCGTACGAGCCGCAGCGACGCGGAGCGAACTGGATCCAGACGTACATCTTTCCGGGCGGGCTGCTGCCCTCCCTGTCCGAGATCGAGCGCTCCCTGTACGGCACGCGCCTGTTGCTGACAAACACCCAGGACATCGCGAGCCATTACGTTCGGACGCTTGCTACCTGGCGGGAGCGCTTCCTGGCACGGCGCGACGAGGTTCGCGGGATGGGCTTTGACGACCGCTTCATCCGGAAGTGGGAGTACTACCTCGCTCTGTCACAGGCCGGCTTCGCCACAGGTCTGGTGCAGGACCAGCAGTTCGTGCTCGAGAAGCGGCGCGGCCTCGTCGCCTAGCCGGCCGACCCTCCGACAGCACTGGCCAGAGCGCGGTGGAGCGTGTCGACCGCGTCGGCCAGCGGGCCGGGCAATCTGAGCACGCCGTCGGCGTCAAAGCCGTCGATCCGGCTGGCGGCAGGTCCGCCGAAGCAGATCAGCATCTCTGGTCGCGTGGCGCGCAAAGCCTGACCAACGCGCTCGGCCGCGCCGACGTCGCCGGCGATAACGACGCCGATAACGGCGGCAGTTGCCTGGGTTCGTACGGCTGCATCAATCCAGTTCTCGACGGGCAAGTCGGGCCCGAGGTAGCGCACCGGCACGCCGGCGCGCCGGGCGGCAGTGGCGAACGCCAGCGCGCCCAGCTCGTGGCGCGCGCCGGGCGGAAGGCCGACCAGGACGACACCGGTTTCGTGTGCCGGCCGTCCGGCGGCCATGAAGGCAGACCCCAGGCGCCTCTGAACAGCCGCCGCAGCCGCATGTTCGCCGGCGACGTCGACGTTGCCCGCCGCCCAGCCTTCACCCAGCGCGACCAGAGAAGGCATGACCATCTCTGTTGTCACGTGCTCGAACGAGCCGCGCCCGAACATCTCGTCTAAAACAGCCTCGAAACCCGGCTCGTCGAGCGCCGCCGCCGATCCGACGAAAGCGGCCGTCAGGGCTTCGCCGACCGGTGAGCCCGGCCCGAGACCGTCGGGATTGCCCTCGGCCGGCCCGCTCGCGGCAGCGTCTCGATCGCCAGCCGACCCTTTCCGCGCGACGCGCGCCGCCAGTTGCCCAAGCGCATCGTCGTCGCTTCCTAGCACCTCGACCGCCGCGGTGCTCGCCGCCCAGCCATCCTCGATCAGGGCGCGCATCGCGCGCAGCCGGGTGATGGCCAGATCGTCGTACAGACGATAACCGCTCGGTGTTCGCGCGGGTTCGACGATGCCGTAGCGCCGTTCCCACGCGCGCAAAAGCGGTACGGATACCCCGGAGCGTTGCGCGGCCTGTTTGATGGTGTACATGTCGCGTCGAATGTTAACGGTTGTGCGAACACTTGACAATCCCTGTACACACTGCCATCGTTTCGACAAACAGTGAACAGACGATCAAGTGGAAACAGAGGCAGATCGCATGGCCACGCACCGGCTAACCGCTTTCCAGTTCATTCCCCGACCAATTGACGAGGTGTTCGGCTTCTTCGCCGAGCCGCGCAACCTCACCCGTCTGACGCCGGCGGGCATGGGCTTCCGGTTCCTCACGAACGACTTCGCGATGCGTGAGGGCCTGGTGATCGAATACCGCCTGACGCCGCTGCTCTCGGTCCCCGTTCATTGGAAGACCGTGATCGACCGTTATCAGCCGCCGTTTTCGTTTCGCGACGTTCAGGTCGAGGGACCGTATCGCCGATGGGTCCATTCGCACGAGTTCCGCGAGGCGGACGGCGGAACGTGGGTAGAAGACGAAGTCGAATACGAGCTGCCGTTGTCCGCGGTTGGCGAGCTGGGCCACTGGCTCATCAAAGGTGAGCTGAGGTCGATCTTCCGGTACCGGGCCCAAGCGATGCGCAACATCTTTGCCGAACCGCGGCGCATCGAAAGGCCGCTCACCGTCGCCGTTGCCGGCGGAACCGGCTTTGTCGGCGGCGGCATCGCGCAGCAGCTATTCGAGCGCGGCCATCGCGTCGTTGTGCTGACGCGGGGCGGCGAGGCTGACCGTGGTGCGCTGCCGGACGCAGTTGAACTGCGCACAGCGGATGCGACGGGTGGCAATCGTCACGGTCTGCTGGAAGCTCTGAAGGGCGTGGACGCCCTGGTGGTCTCGCTGGCCTTCCACAATTCGCCGGTCGAGTCACCCAGGCGCGGCGAGACGTTCGACGCCGTTGATGCCGCCGGTACCGAGCGCCTCGTTGCTGCGGCGAAGGCTGCGGGCGTGCGCCGCCTGGTCTACCTCTCGGGGGCGGGTGCGGCGCCCGATGCAGAGAAGCACTGGTTCCGGGCAAAGTGGCGGGCCGAGAGCGCCGTCCGCGCCTCGGGCATTGCTTTCACCATCATCCGGCCGACCTGGATCTACGGGCCGCGAGACGTTTCGCTTAACCGATTCATCGACTTTGCCCGACGGCTCCAGGTGGTGCCCATGACGAACTTCGGCACGCAACGCCTGGCGCCCGTCTTCATCGACGACGTTGCCACCCTGGCCGCCGACGCGCTGACCAGCGATGCCGCAATCGACCAGACCTTCGAACTGGGCGGGCCAGATGAATTCACGATGCGTGACGTCATCGGGCGTGCGACTGCCGCGGCAGGCGTACGGCGTCCAATCATCCCGGCGCCCGCGCCGCTGCTCAAGCTTCTCGTCGCGCCGCTGGCGCTGCTGCCGCGCCCGATCATGACGCCGGCCGCAATCGACTTCATCAATCAGCCGGCGACGGTCGATGTCGCGCCCTTGCTGGCGCGAATGCCGCGCCGCCTCACGCCACTCGACGAGGGCCTGCGCACCTACCTCGCCGCCGGCGCCGGCCCGGGCGAACTGTCGTTCGACGCCGAAGCGCGCGTCGGCACGGCGGCCGCGCCTCACCTTGCCGGCAACCTCTCATCTCGGAGATCGTGAAATGGCAGTTCCACCGACGGATCGCACACCCGCGATTGAGACCCACAACCTGCGGCGCAGCTTCGGCACGACCGAAGCCCTGCGCGGCGTTGACTTGACCATTCCGGCCGGCGAGATCCACGGATTCCTGGGGCCCAATGGCGCGGGAAAGACGACGCTTGTCCGGATCCTGTGCACGCTGCTGCGGCCAACAGACGGAACGGCTCGGGTGTCCGGGCTCGACGTGGTCGAGCAGGCGCCGCAGGTACGTTTTCGAATTGGCGTCGCGCTTCAGGACGCCGCTCTCGACCCCAAACAGAGCGGTCGAGAGTTGCTCAACCTGCAGGCACGACTGTTCGGGCTGCCGGCCAACGAGCGGCGGCGGCGCGTCGACGAGCTTGCCGCTCTGGTCGACGTCGGCGAGGCGCTGGATAGGCGGGTCAAGACGTACAGCGGTGGAATGCGGCGCCGCCTCGACCTCGCACTGTCGCTGATGCACGAGCCGGACGTGCTCTTCCTCGACGAGCCCACGACCGGGCTCGACCCGGTCAGCCGTCGCCAGATTTGGCACGAGGTGCGCCGCTTGAACAGGGAGCGTGGCGTGACCATCTTCCTCACGACGCAATATCTCGAAGAAGCGGACGAGCTGGCAGATCGCGTATCCATCATCAGCGCCGGCCGCATTGCCGCCCAGGGCACGCCTGACGAGCTCAAGCGATCCATTGGCCGCGACTTGGTCGTCGTGCGCGGAAACGGGCCCCTGGATCTGGCGCACCAGACGCTCACCCGACTGACGGACGTCGAGAGCGTCAACCGGTTGGGCGACGAGTTCACGCTGGCCGTGCTGGATGGTCCGGCCGCGGTCCCGGCCATCGCCGGAAGCCTTGCCGCGCTCAACGGCTTCACGGTTCGCGAGATCTCGCTGCGGCAGCCCACGCTCGATGACGTCTTCCTGAGCGTCACCGGCTCCCGGATGGATTCGGAGGACGACCTCGGCGGCCTCGCCCGCCGTTCACGAGAAGGAGCTTGCGGCATGACGGCCTTTGTAGACTCTGAGCGGGCAACCGTGACGCGAACACGCCGCCAGCGCTCATCCGCCCACCCGATTGCGTTCATTCGGGACGTATCGATCGTGGCCGGCAGATCTCTCCGCGCCGCCGTCCGGGAGCCCGAAGCCGTCATTCCGGCCTTGATCATTCCGGTGTTCTTCTTCATCGTCAACGTTGGCTCGCTCGAGCGCGTCGCGCAGGCCGCCGGCGGCTTTGATTACCGCGCGTTCCAGCTGCCTGTTGCGGTGATCTTCGCGGTCACCGGTGTCTCACGCGCCACTGCGCTCGTGGCAGACATCGCCGATGGCTACTTCGAGCGCCTCCTCCTGACGCCGATCAGCCGCCTTGCTCTATTGCTGGGCATGATGGCGGCGGATTTCGCCCTGGTAGTCGCGCTCTGCCTGCCGGTGCTGGTGATGGGTTTCATCGCCGGCGTTTCGTTCGCGACCGGCCCTGTCGGGATGGTCGTCTTCGTGCTCGTCGCCGGCGTGTGGGGTGTCGCGTTCACCGGCTTCCCTTACGCCATCGCCCTGCGGACCGGCAGCCCGGCGGCGGTCGCGGGCAGCTTCATCCTGTTCTTTCCGTTCGCTTTCCTGACGACCGCCTTCGTTCCGAAGGAAGCGCTGGGCGATTGGCTGTCGGCGGTTGCAACGGTCAATCCGGTGACGTACGTGTTGGCCGCGCTGCGCACGCTGGTCAGTGGCGGATGGGACGTGGGCCCGTTGGTCGGCGGCCTGAGCGCAACGGCGATCGTCGGCACGTTCTCGATCGGTCTCGCGCTGCTCGCACTTCGCCGGCGGGTCCGAACGCCCTAGTGCAGGGACCGCTTGCGCATGTTTGTTGGGGTGGCCTGCGGGGGTCGAACCCGCAACCGCTGGATCCACAATCCAGTGCTCTGCCTGTTGAGCTAAGGCCACCAAGCGGGCCCTAGAGTCTAACGGGAATGTTTCACGCGTCGCTTACGGGTAGGCTTGCCCGAACATGAACGTGCCGGGCTTCATCGCGCGCCAGTTCTACGTGAGCGGCAGCCTGCGCAACGAGCCAAACGGCTTCCGGCTCGAAGCGCACAACCCAATGGGCGACGGCGTACTTGTCGGCGTGGGCCGGCTGGCCGTCGACGGGATGCCGATCCCGCCGGAGAACGTGACGGCGACGCGCACCGGCAGCGACGACGTGTACCGGGCGGCAGACGTCTCGCGCACCACGCCGATCCAGGTGAAGAAGGGCGACCGGGTGACTTTCCACGTCGCCGGTCCGAAGTTGACCAGCGGCCAGCACCGCCTCGAAGTTGAGCTATTCGAGGTCAACGTTGGCCAGCTCCGCCTGAGCCTGACCGACCGACTAGCCGAAGGCTGACTGGCGCCGACGCGCGCCGGCGCCAGTCGACCGCCCCGCTACTTCTTGGTCGAGCTCTCGATCTGCAATCGATAGATCCGGACGTAATCGAAGTTCGCGGTGAAGCCTGAGCCGCCCATCGATACCAGGCCGATCCGTGGTCCGCTCATCGAGTGCGTCCAGATGCCGCCGGCCACCCAGTTCGTTCCGTCCTGGCTGGTGAACGCCTGGTACAGCACCTGCTGGTTGCGCTCCCAGCGCGCAATGCGCAACCACGTCCATTCGCTGGGCGTGCCGGCCACCGTATTTCCGTATCGCGGGTAGCCCGCTGGCACGGGCGACAGCTCCTTGGCCCACTCGGTCTGCCGGGTTTCCCAGATCGAAACGGCGGCCAGTTTCACGAAGTTGTCGTCGTCTCCATAGACGACCAGGCCGGCCTGGACGTAGTTGAAGCAGCAGCCCTCTGCTGGCACGTTGAGCTTGACCTTCGTCTCGACGACCCAGTTGCCGGTCGGCAGTGCTCTGGTCAGGACTGAGGCGTTGTTGCTGTCGACGTACAGGTCGGCGGCCTGCGTGTCGAAGCGCAACGTACCGTCATCGATGCCGTACGTCCCCGACCCGGGCTCGCGCACCCAGCTCCAGCCGGTACCGAGGCTGCCGTTGAACTCGTCGCCGTCGAGTTGCTGCTTGACCGTCTGGGCGAGCGGCGGCACGGGTGTGTAGGCCGTGGTCGAGCCACTCTGCGCGGCAGGTCGCGGCACGGCCGTATCCGACGCCCACTGACCGTCACGAACCGTCGGCCAGCCGTTGACCCAGTCGACGGGATCAAGTAGCGCCGGCCGCTTCGTAAAGCCGACTGCGCCGGCGAAGTAGGGATGGTTCTGGTCGACGGCGTGGTACATCGTCCATGTCTGGCCGGCGTAGTCGTCAAAAACGCTGTTGTGGCCGGTGCCGACCCAGCGGTTGCCGTTCATGGTGAGGGCGGGACTGCCGCCGACCCGCCCTGATAGGAACGAGTTGCCGTCGCGATCGACGTAAGGACCAAGCACGTTCGTCGAGCGTCCCACGAACACTGAATAACCCGTCAGGGGGCCGTTGCAGCAGTTCGTTGCCGAGGCGAACAGGTAGTAGTACGAGCCGTGGTGGACGATCTCCGTCCCTTCGTAGCGATTGGCGATCGCGATGGGCACCTGCGAAGCAGGGTCCGAGGTCAGGCCATCGGCCGACAGCGTGCGGGCCGACAGGCCGCCAAAGTACGAGCCGTAAAAGATGTAGTTCTGACTGCCCACCGTCACCACGTCGGGGTCGTATACCCAGCGCCGGCTACCGGCGCAGCAGTCGGCCGCATGCGGCTCGACCACCGGGGTGCCGGAGTCCGTCCACGGCCCGAGTGGCGATGAAGACGTGGCGACGCCAATGGCGCTGCCGCCGCCCGGCAGGCTGGTGTCCGACGCGGTGTAGTACAGCTCGTATTGGCCGTTGAGGTGCTGAACCTCGGGGGCCCAAAGCCCGGCGTTGGGGGCGACCCACGATGGCTTCGCGGAGAAGGCGTCGCCCATGTACGTCCAGTTGACGAGGTCGGCCGAACGGAGCATCGGGATCAGGTGGAAGTTGAAGTTGCCGCCGGTCTGGTCGGCGTCGTTGAGCGGGTCGGTCGTGCAGTAGGCGTACCAGAAGCCATCGCCTGTCACCCGTGCACTGAGCACGGTCGGGTCGGCACAGCTTTCGACACGTCCCCCGCCTGGAATCGTGATCGTCAGCGGGTTTGAGTACGTCTTCGTGGGCGCCGCTGCAGCCGGCCCCGCAGCGGGTGCGACCAGCACACCCAGGGCGAGCACTGCCGCGAGTACAGCCGCGCCAATTGAGGAAACTCGCTTGCCACGCCAAAGTAAAAACAGCGGCTGAAACATCGTTCCTCCCATCCGTCCGATCAGCCGGCACCGCGCCGTCACGCCATGTTCGCACTGATAGCATCGATACGTGGTCGCCCAGCGCCTCGTCCGTGTCCCGCCCTTCGAACGTGGCCTGACGCTCGGCGATTTCCTGGTCCCGATCCGCCTCGGCGAGCGAGCCGCGGCGTGGCAGCGCAACCTGCTGATGATCGCGGCGGGCGTCCTCTTGATCACGCTCAGCGCGCAGGTCGCGATCTTCCTGCCCTTCACGCCGGTTCCCATCACCGGGCAGACATTCGGCGTGCTTTTCACGTCGGCGCTGCTTGGCTTTCGCCGCTCGCTGGCGACGATGGGGATCTACCTCCTGCTCGGCGTCGTAGGCGTACCTGTATTCGCCGGTTGGACGTCCGGTCTCGCCCCCTTCGTTTCGGTCGTCGACGGTGCGTTGGTCTTGGGCGCGCGCGGCGGCTACCTGATCGGTTTCCTGGTTGGGGGCGCACTTGTCGGCCGGCTGGCTGAGCTTGGCTGGGACCGGCACATCGGTGGCTCGCTTGCGGCCATGGCACTCGGCAACGTCGTCATCTACCTATTCGGCATCCCGTGGTTGATGCTGGCCACCCACTGGGACCTGGCGACGGCGCTTGAGAAGGGGCTTTACCCGTTCCTCGTCGGTGATGTACTCAAACTCGCGCTCGCGGCCGGCTTGCTGCCCGTCGGTTGGTGGCTGGTGAAGAGGCGCTCGACCGACCTGTAACGGCTAGCCCGCCGGGGTGAGCGCGTCGAGCATGATCGTGTTGGCCGCGTCGAGCAGATCGCGCGCCTCGTAGTCGGGCCGGTGGACCGAACTCAGATGGTCGCCACCCACAGGACCGATGCGGACGGTGCGCAGGCCGACCATGCGAGCGGCCTGGATGCCCTCCTGGTCGCCGCCGATGTACCAGCTGTTGTGCGGCGTAATGTCGGTCTGCCGGACCGCCTCCTCGATCAGGCCGGTGCCGGGGGTCGCGCAATCGCAGTCGTGGGCCTCGCCGTGCGGACACAGCACGATGTGGAGATCGTCGGCCGGGGTGCCGAGGCGGCTGTGCAGCGTTTGGAGGCGCGCCGGCGTTTCGCGGCCGTGGGCCTCCATCGCGTCTGGTGGCGGGGGCCCGACCAAAACGACGATGCGTTGGGCGACAACGCGCAGCCGCTCGAGGCTCGCCGGCATATCAGCCGTGACATTCAACTCCACGCCGCGCCGGCCCTGGTGCATGCCGAGCATGACCGTATCGAGATCGATCAGTACCGCGTCAGCCCTGTCGTCCCCACCGTTTGCTGGGTTACTGCCAAAGAAATCCATCGCTTATCCGGATAAGTTATTCGCGCCAGCGCGACCGCCGTGCATCCAGCAGTAGCGGCGAGGTAGCAATGCTGTTGCACTTGTTGCCAACCATGCGTAGCCTCCGGCCGTGGCCGTCATCGAGACCTATGGATTGACCAAGCACTACGGCGAGGGCCGCTTCCCCCCACGCCGCCGGCACGAGGTCGTACGCGCCCTGGATGACCTCTCGATCGACGTTCGCGAAGGCGAGATCTTTGGCTTCCTTGGGCCCAATGGCGCGGGCAAGACCACGACCATCCGCCTGCTGCTCGGCTTCCTGCATGCGACCGCCGGCAATGGGCGAGTCCTCGGCCACGACATCGTTCGCGACAGCATCGCCATTCGCGCGGCGACTGGCTACCTGCCCGGTGGCATCGCTTTGTACGACACGCTGACCGGTGAGCAGGTGCTGGACTACCTGGCCGGGCTGTACAAGCGGCCGACACCGTTGCGCGCGGAGCTGGTCGACCGCCTGGAGCTGTCCGGGCGGACGTTGAAGCGGCCGGTCCGCGACTACTCCCGCGGCATGCGCCAAAAGGTGGGCATCATCCAGGCGCTACAGCACGACCCAGAGCTGGCCATCCTCGACGAACCAACCGAAGGCCTGGATCCGCTGATGCAGCGCGCGTTTCTACGACCTGCTCGACGAGCGGCGCAAGGCCGGGCGAACCATCTTCTTCTCCTCTCACATCCTGTCCGAGGTGGAGCGGCTGTGCGACCGGGTGGCCATCGTGCGTGCCGGCCGGGTCGTGGCTCTGGCAGATGTGGCCGAGCTGATCGGCCGGCGCCGCCGCCACGTCGAGATGCGCCTTGATGGGCAGGCGCCAGCATTGGAAGGCGTCGCGGGCGTCTCAAACGTGGCTGTCCGCGACGGCCGTGTGACGTGCCAATTGGAGGGCGACGTGCGGCCATTCCTGGCCGCCATCAACGGCGCGCCGATCACCGATCTGACGATTGAGCCGGCCCGCCTCGAGGAGGCCTTCCTCGAGTACTACGCCGACGAGGAGCCTGAGCCGACCGCCATCTCCGCCGCCAAGCCACCGGCTGAGGCCAGGGCATGAACGTTGCCCTCTTTCGCCATGTCCTGCGCCAGTACGGCCTGCGCCTGGTGGTGGTGACCGCTGCCCTGGTGGCATGGGGCATGCTCATGCCGATCATCTACGCCGCCTTCGGCGCCGAGATGAAGGCGCTGTTCGACCAGTTCCCGCAGTTCGGTCAGTTCGCCAACTTCGGTGGCGGCAACCTGTTCACTCTGCCTGGCTCCATCGCCGTCGGCTACATCCATCCCATCGCGATTGCGCTGTTGTCCGTATTCGCCATCGTGTTTCCGTTGAGCGCGGTGGCCGGCGAGCGTCAACGCGGGACGCTGGAAGTGGTGTTGGCCCGGCCGATTTCGCGGCGCAGCTACTACCTGACGCTGTTCGCCTCGGCGGTGCTTTTCATTGCCATCCTGATGGCGGCGACGCTGGTTGGAACGCTCGTGGCTGCCACGCTGACGAACACGATCGGCGAACTGGACGTGGCTAACATCCCGGCGCTGTGGCTCAACGGCGTCGTCTTCTATGCGGCCATTGCCGCCATCACTTTTGCGGCGTCGGTCAGCTTCGACCGCATAGGCCCGGCAGCCGGCATCACCCTGGCGATCGTGCTGGTGTCCTACTTCATGCAGATCGTGGGCTCACTCTGGCCCAGCCGCAACGGCGAGACCGGCGCCGACATCCTGCAGCCGTACTCGCTGTTTCACTACCTCGACCCCAATGCCATCCTGACCGAAGGCGTACAAGTGTTTGACCTTGCGGTCTTGCTGGTGGTCAGCGCGATCGCCGTGGCCTTCGCGCTGATCGTTTTCCCGCGTCGCGACCTGGCAGCGCCTGCGTAGCAACCCGTGTTGTGGGCCTCTGGTGGCGCAAATAGGGCCGATCGGCTCGCGGCATCTTGTCGTCTCGACCGCAAGATGGTCCTGCTGGGCACCACATAGGGGACGACACATGAACGCCACTGGAGACGATTTCCTGGCCGGTGATCTCATGACGATTGAGCCCGTCGTGGTCGGGGTCGATGCACCCATCGAGGAGGCGCAGGGGCTGCTACTCGAATATCGAAGTGTCCGGACTGCCGGTTGTCGACGCCGCGGGGGCATTGGTGGGCGTGATCAGTCAAACGGACTTCATGCACCTCGGCGATCCCGCTGTTGGCAACCTGATACGGCACAAGCAAAGCGGCATCAAGGTCGGGGAAGTCATGAGCCGGCCGGCGGTCACCGTGATGCTGTCCACGAATCTGCGTGAAGCCGCCCGAACGATGATCGACGAGCGCGTCCATCGGGTCGTGGTGATCGACGAGCGTCAGCGACCGATCGGCGTTCTGGCTGCGATGGACTTCGTCAAGTTGTACGCCGACGAGTAAGAGCTTCACGGATTACCTGCTCTGGGCGAATAACTAGCTCGGGCGAGCTCCTCCACGACTGGGCACCGCGCAGACCTTCAGACCGAGGGCTGCACTAATCCGGTGTCGGTTGGCGGCGAGCAGGCGGTAGCCCAGCTCATAGACCACCATCGCGCCAGGCACACGCGCCATCGCGCCGACGATCCTTAGCGGCGGCACACGCCGGGCTATCTCGACAGCGGCCGCTGCTCCGCTGTACCAGTGCCCTGCGGCGTCGGTCGCGTACAGCCGTTCCAGCAGTTGGGCTCGAGGCGGGGCACCGTCGATGCGTGCTGACTGGGCAGGCACGAACTCGAGCCGTGAACCCGCATCGAGCCGGCCGACTGCCCGTGCGGTGGCCGTGCAGACACCGCAATCGCGGTCATACAGCACTGTCAGCGTCGGCTGACTCACGGAAATTGGCACCACGGCTGGAATATGGGCGCAGGCAGCTCTTTGGTCAAACCGTGGTCGGCGTCGATTGCCCGGGAAATGGTCGGGTGTGACAATCTCGCCTAGAGTCCGACGCGCGCGCCTGTAGCTCAGTGGATAGAGCGGATGGCTTCGGACCATCAGGTCGCGGGTTCGAATCCTGCCGGGCGCGCCAATTACCCGCTGGCTGTGCTGTTCTAGCGACGACTGCCTGCCATCGAGCCTTCCGTAACCTCAGACTTGTGGGCAGCGAAGGCCGCGAGCGTTTCGTCCTTCTCGCGCGCCGGAACGTCGAACCTATCGAGCGCCGCCGCCAGCTCCTGAGCAACGGCCTCGAATTCTTCCGGCGTGATCGCCAGATCGCGATGCGCTTCTTCGAGCCCCAGCGCGGTCCGGCCGGGCCTCGTTGCTTCGAACTGGAACGGCCCACCAGCCACGTTGCACACCCACAGGGTCCGCATGAACTTCAGGCCCGGCAGCCGAGTCTGCTTGCTCGTGCTCCAGTCCCGAAGTGCCGGGTTGGGCGAGCGTGTCCCAACCACGCGATTGTCGAGAAGTGCGTCGCTGAAGCTATCGATCACCGCCGCTATGGCGAAAACGCCGCCGAGTCGGTCGTACAGACTCTGATCACCCATGTCTCACCTCCTGACGTTGATTACGCATGGGAGGGAGCCCTGGATCCTCGCGCGGCATCGATTCGTAGGGGGCGATGTGGCAGAGCACGGTGCCCTCAGCGCAGCCGTCGTTACGGCGGGCCGCCATTTCCGGCATCGCCTCTAGACTCCCGATTTACATGACCGGACCCCTTGACCTGCAGACGGCGCAGGCCTTCCTCGAACGCGCCGACGAGCTGGCGGCGTCCGGTGAATACCAGAGCGCGGCGCAGTGGTATGCACGCCTCGTGGGCAATAACGACCCGACGATTCACACGCAGGCGCTGCTCGGCCTGGCGGACTCGCGTTACCGCATGAACGACGAAGAGGGCGCGCTGCAGTCGTGGATCGTGGCCACCCAGGCGCCCGAGAACCCGCTGTCGTGGAAGGCGTGGGTCGCCCTGGCCGGCGCCCGCGTTCGGCAGAACGACCTGAATGGTGCCTCACGCGCGTACCGCGAGGCGGCTCGCCGGGCGCCACCCGAGGAACAACCCGCCATCGCCGCGCGCCTGGGTTGGCTGTCCAAGGAGATGGGCCAGGGCTGGCAGGCCCAGCGCTACTTCGGCCGCTCGCGCGTGGGCGTCTTCACGCCGTATGCCACCTACGCTCTGATCGGTTTTACCTCGGTCATCAGCATCATCGCCTTCTACTTCGTCCCTGAGCTACAGCAGGCAATGGCGCTTGATAAGGGCGCCGTCCTTCAAGGCGAATACTGGCGACTGCTGACCGCCGTCTTCGCGCATGCTGGCTTTCTCCATCTCGGTTTCAACATGTACGCGCTGTTCATCGTCGGCCCGATCGTGGAGCTGCTCTACGGCCGATTCCTGTACCTCCTGTTCTACCTGCTGTGCGGGTTGGCCGGATCAGTGGGCAGCTTTCTCTTCATTCCAAACCCGTCGGTCGGCGCGTCCGGCGCGATCTTCGGAATGTTTGGCCTGCTGGCCGTGACGACGTACGTCCACAAGCCGGCGCTGGGCGGGCGAGCCAGGGCGCTGACCAGCCAGATCGTCGCCTTGATCGTGATCAACCTCGTCATCGGCTTCGGCGGTGGCGCGTTCGGGGTGGCGGTCGATAACTTCGCCCACATCGGCGGGCTGGTCGCGGGCGCCTGGCTGGGCCTGACGGTGGTGCCGCGCGGACTGGCCACACTCTCGTCGTTCTGGCAGATGCCGGAGGGCGCCGACCCATCGTCGGACCCGCGACTGCGCGGTCTGTTGCAGATCGGCGCAATCGTCGCGCTGTTCGTTGTCATCATCGTTGCCTTGAACATTCCGCCCCTGTGGTTGGGGAGCCTGCGCTGAACCGTTCGCTAAAGGCCGTCCTGTTCGGCACGTTCACGCTGCGCTTCTCGACCGGCCTGACCGGCGGCCTGCTCGTCTTCTATCTCGCCAACCTGCAGGACCACGGCGGCGTCGAGGTCGACGCGGTCACCTTCGCCTTCCTGTACGCCGCCTTCTACGGCACCGAGCTCGTGCTCAGCCCCGTGTTCGGTCTGCTGTCCGACCGGCTGGGTCATCACCGCGTGATGCAATGGGGCCCGATCTTCGGTGCCGTCGCCGTCACGATCACCGGTCTGACGACGAACCTGCTTCTGCTGGGCGGCACGCGCGTCCTGGAAGGCGCCGCGACGGCGGCCAGCGTGCCCAGCATCCTGGGCTTCATTGCCATGGCGACGATGAACGACGAGGGGCTGCGCGGGCAGACGTCGGCGCGCTTCGAGCTGGCGACCATTGCGGGTATCGGGGCTGGCACCCTCGCGGCGACGCTGCTGTACCCGCTCATGGGCAGCCTTGCCTTCTTCCTGAACGCGCTGATCTACGGCGGCTCATTCCTGATCTACCGCTACGGCGTGACCGCTCCCGACAAACCCGCCGGCCCACATGCCGCGCCCGAATACGGCTGGCGACGCTACGGCCGCCTGCTACGGACGTCGCACATCTGGCTGCTAGCGCCGACCTGGATAGCCGTCAACGCGGCGCTTGGTGTCTATGCCGGTCAGGGCCTGTTCAACCTCGTGCGCGAGAAGAACCCAAGGTTCGTCGACCAGCTCCTTGCCGGCGGTTTAAGCTCGTTTGAGATCTTCGTCGGCCTGATCGCTGCCGGAGTCGTCTTTTTCGGAGGACTGCTGTTCTGGGGCGGACGCTTCAAGAACACCCGACGGACGACCATCGTGTTCTACGGCATCCTCGGCGGCGCGGTGCTCGTGCTGGCTGGTCTCGCGTTTCAACCACAGCGGTGGCTTGTCGCTCCCATTCCGGGCGCCGTTCGCGCTAATCGCCGGTGGCGGCCTGTTCTTGCTGGCCGGCGCCACCCCGGCGGCGCTTGGGCTGCTGGCCGACATGTCGGAGGCCTACCCGGACGACCGCGGCGCGGTGATGGGCCTCTATTCGGTGTTCCTGGGGCTGGGCCAGATCCTGGGCTCGTTCGTGGGCGGGGTTGCCGCCGAGCGAGCGGCCATCGATGGGCTGCTGGTCGCGACGCTGATCATGATGGGCATCGCGCTGGTCCCGCTGTTCTGGCTGAGGCGCTACGAGCACCAGTTCTCGCCGGAGCCGGCAGTCGGCTGACCAGCCGACCCCGAGTAACGCTTTCGTTATCCCCTGGGCTTGGAAAGGACGACCGAATTTCCGCGACATTTCAATAGCGTTCGTGGGAAGGAGGAAAGCGATGAGTCGACTTAGTGTCGGGCTGGTCCTCGCGACCGCCCTGGCCTTGTTCATGGCACTGCCCGCATTCGGCGCAGGGGCCATTCCCTTGAACGCCGGCTCTGAGGCCGCCAAAGTCGTCGGCGGTGGGAATGGTTTCTTTGAATACAGCATCGACGGCGACCAGTTCTGCTACACGCTGAGCGTCCACGACATGAGCGGAACGCCAGTAGCTGCGCACGTCCACCTGGCGCCACGCGGCATCGCCGGCCCGGTCGTCATCCCGCTTGCAACGCCACCTGCAGCGACCAGCACAGTCTCTGGCTGCACCACTGTAAATACTGACCTGCTGGCGGCCATCCAGGCGGATCCGAGTGCCTACTACGTGAACGTTCATACGCCGACCTACCCGGCCGGCGAAATTCGCGGCCAGCTGAAGTAGACCCGGCAGGACGTCGCGCCGGCGCGCCTAGAATGCCGGCGTGACCGAAATCCTCGTTACTGACCGAACCGATCAACCGAGCGCACTGGCCTACGGCAACTTCATTGGCGGCGAGTGGCGGCCCGCCGAGAGCGGCAAGACCTTTGAATCGCGCAACCCAGCCGACACGCGCGAGGTCATAGCCACCTTCGCCGCCTCGAGTGCGGCGGACGCCGCGGCGGCAATCCGCGCCGCCGAAGAGGCACTTCCCGCCTGGCGCCGGATGCCCGCGCCCAAGCGCGGCGAGATCATGTACCGCTTCGCGGCGCTGATGGCGGAGCACAAGGAGCGCCTCTCGCGGGCCATGACGCGCGAGATGGGCAAGGTCCTGGCCGAGGCGCGCGGTGACGTGCAAGAAGGCATCGATATCGCCTTCCTGATGGCCGGCGAAGGGCGCCGCATGTTCGGCGAGACGACGCCTTCCGAGTTGCCGGACAAATGGGCGATGAGCGTGCGCGAGCCCATCGGCGTGGCGGGCATCATCACGCCCTGGAACTTCCCCATCGCCATTCCGTGCTGGAAGACGATGCCGGCGCTGATCGCGGGCAACACCGTCGTCTTCAAGCCCGCGTCGGACACGCCGCACTGCGCGGTGCTGCTGGTCGAGCTGATGGCGGAGGCCGGCTTCCCGGCCGGCACGGTCAACCTCGTGACGGGCGGCGGCGAAGAAGTCGGCATGGCCATCGTCGAGTCGCCCGACGTGAACGTGATCAGCTTCACCGGTAACACGGAGACCGGCCGCGAGATTGCCACCCGCGCGGGCAAGCGTCTCAAGCGCCTCAGCCTCGAGCTGGGCGGCAAGAACGCCATCTCCGTCATGGCGGACGCCGACCTCGACCTCGCCGTTGACGGCATCATCTGGTCGGCTTTTGGCACCACCGGCCAGCGCTGCACCGCCTGCAGCCGGCTGGTCGTCGACGAGAAGGTGGCCGATGCTCTCGTTGCCAAGCTGGTCGATCGGGCGTCGAAGCTCCGCTTGGGATCGGGCCTGGAACCGACCACCGATGTCGGCCCGCTGATCAACTCGAAGGCCGTCGACAAGGTCGGCGGTTACGTCGAAGTCGGGGCAGGGGAGGGCGGCCGACTGGTCGCCGGCGGCCAGCGCGCCAATGGCGACAAGGCGCTCGCGAACGGCAACTTCTTCCAGCCGACGATCTTCGACGGCGTGAAGCCGATGGACCGGCTGGGCCAGGAGGAGGTGTTCGGGCCGCTGCTGTCCGTCATCCGAGTCGCCGATTACGAGGAGGCGGCGATGGTCGTCAACTCGACTCGCTACGGCCTGTCGTCGAGCATCTTCACCACGAACACGAACACCGCCTTCCGGGCGATGCGCGATTACGCCACCGGCATCGTCTACGTCAACGCCGGCACGATCGGAGCCGAGACGCACCTGCCCTTCGGCGGCATTCGCTCGACGGGCAACGGCCACCGCGAGGCCGGCCATGCCGCGCTGGACACGTTCACCGAGTGGAAGGCGATCTACATCGACTACTCGGGCAAGCTGCAGCGCGCCCAGATCGACAACCAGTGAGCGTCGAGAAGCCTGCAAGCGAGCACCGCCTGAAGGTCAGGCGACTGACCAAACGACAGAACTCGATCACGTTGATGGTCGAATCCGCCGCTCGTCTCGGCGTCGAGCTGAACGAAGGCGAAGCGCTCGAGTGGATCAAGTCCATGAAAGCGGAAGCCAAGGGCGGCGACATCGTCGTCGACGTCGACAGCGGCTACTTCGGCCACCGCGCGACGATGCTCGACCTCAGCCCCAAGGAGCTCGAGCGCTACCGCAAGGTGGCCACCGTCGTCGACGTGCCCAACCGCGAGAACGTCGCCACCGCACTCGCGCTGTCGGGCTCGGCAGCCCAGAGCCGGATCCAGCTATTCCCGTCGGACCTCGACTTCTTCGAGCGCATCCACATCACCGCGCCCACCCGCGAGCAGGCCTGCATCATCCTGTCTGACGTCATCCGCGACAAGGCGATCGCCTCCATGCGCGGCCCAACCTTCCGGCTGGCCGAACTGAAGTTCGGCACCTGGGACGGCGACTTCGAGAAAGGCCGCAAGGCAGTCCACAGCGGCAATCCCATGGTCTGGACACCGTCCGAGGTGGTCGACGGCAAGTTCACCGCCCACGCCCCCGACGGCACCGAACGAACAGTCAGCTGGGCCGAGGCGACCAAGAACCCGGGCTGGTGCAAGCTCGACTGGATCGTGGCCGACCCGGATCGCGGCCAGCTGTCCAACGCCAGCAACGTGCTCGACGCGACGTGGGAGGCGCCCGACGGCAAGATCGTCGCGCTCGATGGCTTCCTGGATCCCTACTACCAGGAGGTCTACCTCGAGAAGGAGTCGCTGCCGATCTTCGAGAAGATCGTCAAGGACCTCTCGGCCGACTCGGTCGAGGCCTACATCGCCCAACTCGAGCACGAAGTGGTCAAGTACAGCACCGAGCAGGAGAACTGGGGCAAGGTTGCGCGCCGCCTGTACAACATCTTCCGATTGACCGGTCGCCTGCCTGAAGCCGCCTTCATCCGCGAGTTGTTCGACGAACCAACGACCGCGCTTTACCAGGTCGCCGCGCTGCTGCGCACCCTCGACGACGCCGCCACCGACGACTCGCCGTTCGCCATAGAGATGCTGGTCAGCCAGGTCGACCAGCTGATCATGGCCGCGATCAACGCGCTCAACGGCCCGTCCGAGGCGATCGTTGTTGGGCATCTGCTACGCCTGCGCGACGAGCTGTCCGGGCGGATCGCCGACGACCGCGAGGGCGACATTGGCCCGCTGCGCGACCAGACGATGTCAATCGTGAACGCCTACTTCCGCGAGAAGTTGCTTGCCCTGCCGTCGATCGCCGAGTACGTGGAGCAGCTGACTAAGACTGCCGCTGCTTGAACCCCTGCGCCGCGGCGCGCGCCCCGGCGGCTATGTAGCCGCCGTCCGAGCCGATCGACATGACCGTGTAGCCCAGGTCGCGGTACTGGTCGAGCTGGTCCAGGTTCCAGAGCAGCACGCCGGCAGCTTTGCCGTGAGCATCGGCGGCCTTGCCCACACGCTCGATGGCGTTCTTGTAGGCCGGGCCGGTTATGTCGCCCGGTTCGCCGAGGGCGTGGGATCAGGTCCGTCGGGCCGACAAAGAGGACGTCGACCCCGTCGATTGAAGCGATCTCGGCGGCCTGGTCGACCGCCGACCGGCCTTCGATCTGGATCATCAGCGTGATCTTCTCGTGGGCGGTGGCGACGTCGGCGTGGGTGATCGCGCCATAGCCGGCGCCACGGGTGGGCAGGGCGATGCCGCGGACACCGGTCGGTGGATAGCGCACGAAACTGGCGACGCGGGCAGCTTCCTCGGCCGATTTGACCTGCGGAACCATGAGCGACGGAGCGCCGAAGTCGAGCGCCCGACCAACGCGCAGGCGGGTGCCTTCCTCGACGCGGACGACCGCGGTGGCGGGCGTCGAGGCGGTGGCGTGGAGCATGCCGACGAGCGTCGCGTCGGTGGTGAGGCCGTGTTCCATGTCGATGATCAGGTAGTCAAAGCCGGCGTTGCCGCACAGCTCGGCGGCCATAGGCGAGCCGAGATTGATGAACATGCCCAGGACGGTCTCGCCGCCGAGCACGCGCTGGCGGAAGGGCTTCGTGTCGTGCGTCAACGGTTTGGCTGGGCTGGGGAGTTCGTCAGCCGTCGCGCTTGTCGTCGTCCGGTTCGCGACTGACCGTTGCTCCGCTGGAGGAAGGCGGGTCGCTGGCCGGGAATGACTCGTCGGCGGCTTCGTCGACCGGGTCGTTGTAGTCCGACGGCTGTTTCTCGGGTTCGGGCTGGTCCTTGCGCTGCTCGTCGTGAGCCGACTCGATCGTCGTTCATCGACCGATGGTAGGCCTTCGTCGCCGGAATGGGTCATCGCGTGGAGTATCGCCGGTATCGCCGCTGCGTGGCAGCGCCAGCGATGCTCAGGGCGTGACGATGATCGTGCCCTGCATCTCAGTCGGGTCGAACTCGCAGTGATACGGGATAACTGCCTGGGTCGGTGAAGGTGTGGCTGAAAGTGCCTCCCCTGACCATCGTTCCGCTGTCGACGGGGATCGTCGTGAACGTGATCGTGCACGGCCCGACAGCACGCGCTGGTCCAGATCACCTCGGTTCCCACCTTTATCTGGTGCGTGCCGTAGGGGATCGAGTCGCGCATCGTCAGGGCGCAAGGGTTCTGCGCAATTGCACGACAAGCGGCGTTGAGGTCGGCGCTGTGGTCCGCGTCGGGGTCGGTGCCGGCGTCGATGACAGCGTTGGCGTCGGGTCGGTTGCGGGGCGACCGGGGCGTGGCTAGCCGGCGCGACGCTCGAAGCGCGCGGCCGTAGGCGGACTGGTGGTGGGTGCGGTTGAAGCTGGTGGCGCGCCTGAGCAAGCCGTCAGTAGCGCGACCACGACGATCAGGACCGCCTGCGTTGACCGTGGCAAGGCCGTCACGTGGACTGCCATTCGTGCCTTCTCTCTGGCTCGCAGGATGTCTACCGCGTGCGGCCCGGGCACCTTTCCAGCGTCCGCTGAGCCTGCCGCGAAGCGAGCGTATCACTTGCGGTCGGCGCCCGCCGGTTGGCAGTCACGGAGGTGTGCCGTAGAATCGGGCGCTCGTGGGCCGCTAGCTCAATGGTAGAGCAGCTGACTCTTAATCAGCTGGTTCAGGGTTCAAGTCCCTGGCGGCTCACCACTCATTTAACGCACGAAATGGCCCCCCGCACGGCTGGCACGTTCCCCCCGACGCCGGCCCGTCGAAATATGCGCAACCATGCACGCTTCGCCAGGACCCGCCCAGGCTGGTCGATGTTCAGACAATCAAGCGCGATGAGGCTGGCCGGGTTATCAAGGTTGTCGAGCACAAGGCTTTTGCCAACTTCACGACGGCTGCTGACTGCGCCTGTGGCGCCGCTTGCGCGTGCCACACGCCGAAATGAAAAGCGGCGGTCGTTCCTGAAGCAACGACCGCCGCTGTTCTGTGCCCGACTTAGGTCAGGGCAGGTTGAGTGTCACGTCGATGAAGCTTTCATTGGCGCTGGGGCACACGTTGGTGGAGGCGACAGGGACTGAAGGCACGCTCGGACTGACGGCATGGACCTCAAGGAAATCGCAATATCCGAATTGGTCCAATATGAAAACAGCGAAGATGTCCTCGGGCACGCCCTCCTCGTAACCGTCACGAACCAACTCGAAAAACTCAGTGCCGGCACCGGCGACATGCACTCCCACGGAATTGTTGACCTCAGGGACTCCCGTGACGGTGTGGCTGGTCACGCCGAAGGTGCCAAAGGTGGTACCAGCGAAGGTGAGCGGATAGCGGAACGTGTGGACCGTGTCGCCGGCGTTGACTGCGTTGTCGCGGTTGGTGTCAACCAGCTCGGCGATGAGCACGTCGGCTGTCCGGTTGAAGCCGGCGACACCGTCGAGGTTGGTGAAGGCGATGGCGAAGACACGCGCCGGCGTTCCGTAAGTGCCGCCGTGGGCGCCGTTCGCGACGCATTCGTCCTGGCTGGCAAAGGACACGCCATTGGCCGTTGCCATCGTCGTCCAACCGCCTTTGTAGCAGGCCTTGGCGTTGGGTGAGTTGCCTGGCTTGGCGGCGAACGCCGACCCAGTCGGTACCAGCATCGTGAGCGCCAGGGCGAGCGCCCCGACGAGCACGCGGTTACGGGCAAACAACGACACGAAGCTTTCCCTCTCTCTGGGCTGGGCCACGGCGACGACCGTGGGAGGCGGCGAGCATACGCGCGGGTAGTCCGAATGGATTGCCCGGCCAGAAATAAGCCGTTGATAAGCAGCGACGGCTAACGTCTGCGCCGCACTACCCGTCTCCGCTGAGGGCGTGCAACTCATCTTTGAGGCGGGTCAGGGAGCGTGTCCGATAGACGACCGACTTGGCCTGGATCAAGTCTCCGCGCCATGCGATTGCTGCGGACGAGCCTTGAAGACGGCGGTCAGGTCATAGAGGGGGTAAAGGTCCTGGCCTCGTCGGGCGGCTCTGGCGCCTCGCAGCGGGCACCCTGTTCGGCGCATGCCTTCCCTTCCCAGTGGTCAAAGACCTGACCATCTCCTGCGACAGCCAAGAGGACGAGGTTCCGACCCGTTCGGTCGACGGGAAAGACGCACCTGGGATCGAGAGCGTCGTCGGGATCAAGATGACCGAGGGCGACGATGTCCTGCACCTCTTGAGTGACCGGGCCCGAGTGCGGTGCGCCCGCGTCGCATACGTCACCGGTGGTCTCGACCTCGACGTACGTGCCTGCATCCAAGGCGTGATCCGCGATCGCACTCTGGGATCGGGTACCAGGCCGTCGCCGGCCGCCATCCCTTGTTGTCCGTTCGGATCGTTATTGAAACGAAGTATTGGGACATGACTCTGCCTCCCATGCTGTCGATGGAGTCAGCCGAGACGACTGGAAATTCCTCAGCCAAACCGTGGGCCCTATTGTGGCCACCCAGTGAGGCGAGCAGACTCCGCAATCACGAGGAGGTCGCCGGATGGACACTCAGTTCAAGGCATCGTCACGAGTTCGCGTCGACGCCGACCCCGGGAGCAACGATTCGGTGCGCTCCACGAGCTGGGTCGTCAAGAACGCCGCGTGGGTTCCGCGTGTTGGGGATGTCCTGCACGAGGAAGGCTATTACTGGTGGGACGTCACGGAACTGACCTTCTCCCGTGGCTTGGACGTCGTCAACGTGACGCTCGTCAGGCAAGAGTGGAATCCCGTGCTCGAGGTCGACGAATGGGAGAACGTCCTGAAATGGGTCGGAGACTTGGAGCAGTTGGGGCTGTCGCCCCTCGGCCCGCCGAAAGCCGGAGATCACGCTAAGCACACCAGGGTCAGCTCACAAACCGGATTGCGCGACGAGATCAACGAGCCCTTGAGCGGGACGCGGTGAACGTCGTCATAGCGATGCAGGTCAGCGGTCGCGGCATGGTCCAATATGAGCTCAGGGACCAGCCGTTCGTGCCCAGGGCTGGCGATGAAATTCTTTTCCTTTCCGACTTGACGCCCACGCCGGTCGTGACACACGTTCAGCTCACCTCCAACCTTGACGTCGCCTACGTGACCCTTTCCGATCTCGAGCCCATCGACGATGCCACATGGCAAGCCATTCACGAGCACCTCGGCCAAGAGCCGCCAGAGCCTGCCGCTAAACCTTCCACTATTGAGCACGCATTCGATCCAAGCGATGGCATCCTGCGTCGGCCATCCCGCCCTTGACACGAGACCCAAGAAGTGCAGCGCGCGGAAGCGAGATTGGGTCGCGGTCGGGCCGACTGAAGAGCGGGTGATCAGGCAGGGGATGCCGAACATCGGCGCCGACGATCACACCTTCGACGGCCGTCCTATAATTCAAGCAACGCATGGGGGTCGTGAACATGCCTCCGGACGAGGTGCCGCGCACAGAGCCGAACGTCGCCGACGCGCTGCGACACTGGCGCGATGCCGAGAAGGCTGCCGCAGTCGCACATCGCGGTCGGCTGTCGGCCAAAGCCGCGGCCGAAGCCTCATCCCATGCGGCAAAGGCGGCAACTGCAACTGCATCTGCGGCCGCGGCAGCCCTGGAGTCGGCAACGGAGGCTGGAAGAGCCGCGATCGCGACCGCAAATGCGGCCAAGGCAGCGCTCGACGCCGCAACACGGGCGGAGGAGTCGGCCGCCCAGACTGCATCGGCCGCGAAGCTGGCCGCGATTTCAGCGGACGTCGATCTCGGCAATTCGAAGGACGAGTCCTCTATGGCAGAGGTGGCCGAGATAACTGCAAAGAACGCCTATCACCAGGCCGTGGATCGCGCGCGGGAGCGCGACGGAGGCGGCTGAGCCCAGATATCCACCCGAAATAGGCCATCGTTGGCCAAGGGTGTTGGACTTGCAGACCTCCTTCGTAATGCACCTGCAAGCCATGACGGACAAGTTCGCCCGCGCGGCCCCTGGCTGAGGCGGACGCTTGGGCAATGCCCGTGCGACTGATCATCGTCCCGCACAGCGACAGCGATTTCAGCGCTACCGCTGATGCGTGCCTGACGGATGGCGCCGGCGACCCGGACGCTCTGGCAACGTGTCTGCGCGAGGCGTACCCGCGGGTTGTCGTCCACGACGGCGTCGAGGTTAGCGGGGCGAGTCTTTGGTACGTGTACCGAGAGGGCCACTGGGTCGACGGCGACTGAAGGACGATCGACGTCTAGCGCGAGACTCATCGGGCGCTGGTGACCGCCCGCACCAGTAGATGGCAGAAAGCGCGAGCGAATTAGGACGTATGGCGGCGCGGGGCTAGTAGGATCGTACTAGAGCGGCCGGTGCCTTCGGTCGCGGGGGTGAAGGGGCAGATGCCGGCGACGATCGTGGCGGAAGCGCTCGACGTATGGCGCGACGGAGAGCGGTTGCTGTCTGACCTTGCGCCCTCTTCGTCCGACTACAAGGCTGCTGCCGCGGCCGTGGTTCGGGTGCGAGCTGTCTATGAGCGGCTGACCAGCGCGGCCACCGTATCGAGACCCATGGCCAGCAACGCCCACTGGGTCATCGCTGAGGCCCGCGCGACCTTGAACGACATCCGCCGCCGTGAGCCAGCTCCGATCGTGCACAGAGGCGACTAAGCCGGCGAGACCCTACTCGCACTGCCACGGTTGCGTCGATCTGCGGCCGAGGCAACGCCGATACCCCACTGGCCTGAACGCGCGAGTCACGTGGTCGATGGCCTACTGTCTCGGCCATGCCTGAGCCAACAGAAGATCTCGATCTGCTTCGACGCGCCATTGCAGTCGCGCGGCGGTCGCGCCAGAACGGTAACCATCCCTTCGGCGCGCTTCTTGCCGACGCCGACGGCAGCGTCCGACTAGAGGCCGAGAACACGGTTGTGACGCTGGCCGACTGCACCGGCCACGCCGAGACGAACCTGGTTCGCTTGGCGTGCATGCAACTGCCGGCCGAGATTCTCACCACGTCAACGCTGTACACCAGCACCGAACCGTGTGCCATGTGCGCAGGAGCGATGTATTGGGCGGGCATCCCGCGTGTGGTGTTCGGTCTACGCGAGGACCAGCTTTACCTCATGACCGGCGCGGATCCCAAGAACCCAACGCTTTCACTGCCGTGCCGCGAGGTCTTTGCGCGCGGCCAGCGGCCGACCGAGGTCGTTGGACCGCTGCTCGAGGACGAGGCCCGTGCAGTGCACGAGGGCTTCTGGACACGTTCGTGACGAACTAGCTGGCATGGGCCGAGGTAACAATTAGGCAGTGATCGGAGAAGGCGCGCGCTCCAGCGCAATCGATGACCTCGCCACAGCGTTGTTCGCGCTGGAGGTTGAGCGGCTCACGACGAGCGCCGTGACGCGCCAGATCACGGACGTCGTTGTCAAGTGGGCGCTGGCCAGGGGCTGGACGCCGCGCGTCGAAGCTCGGGTTGAAGCCGTGACGCTGGCCGGCGGTCGACGGCTCGGCTATGTCGACGTCCTGGTCCGTCGGCCGGGAGAACCAGACCTGGCGGTCGAGATCGACAGCGGTGACAAGCCGTGGTCGGTCGACAAGCTGCAGCACGCCGCCGCTGCCGGCATGCAGGCGATCTGGATCCGCTGGGGCGACCAGGAATGGGCCGGCGTCTACGACGACGTGGACGTGATCCAGCTCTGGCTTACCAAGCGGCCGCTACGCCGACTGCCGACCAACCAGATGCCCATCTGGTGAGCTGAGTCGGACAAAGGAGAAGGCGCCGCTGGTTGCCCTCCAGCGGCGCCTGCGCCTCCGAGAAGTCTGTTTAGCGGTCAGTCGCCGCTGCTGTCGCCGCCGTCGCCACCGTCACCGTCGTCGCCACCTTCGTGGTCGCCGTCGCCGCCGGAGTCTTCGTCGCCACCACTGTGGTCACCGTCTGAGCCGCCGTCGGCGTCTTCGTCGCCGGAGCCTTCGTGGTCACCGTCTTCATCGGCGTCTTCGTCACCGGAGCCGCCTTGGTCGTCGCCGCCGTTGTCGGCGTTTTCGTCGTCGCCCTGGTCGTCGTCGTTGTCGGCGTCGGAGCCGCCCCACCGTGGTGGCCGCCTCGCTGCGTGTCGCCCTGGTCGCCGGACCACCGCCCTGGTCGCCCGAGCCGCCCTGGTCGTTGTTGTCGTCTTCGTCGGTGCCCTGGTCGTCACCCTGGTCGTCGCCGCCGTTGTCGGCGCCAGTGGCGCCCTGGTCGTCACCCTGCTGATCGTCGCCGGGGTCGTCGGCGTTTTCGTCAGCGTCGGTGTCCGAGTTGTTGTCGGCGTCTTCAGAGTGGTCTACGTCTTCGTCCGAGCTGGCGTTGAAGCCAAAGCCGTTGGGCGTGTTGGACCAATCGGACTCGGAGTAGCCCGCGGTCCACGCGTGGCTACTGCTGTTGTCGTTGTCGCCACTGCGTGCCGCCGCATGCATGGCGGCCGGCATCACCAGCGTGCCGAGCATGGCGGACACCGTGGCCGCCGCTCGTATCGCCAGGTAAAGCGATTTGCCCTTCATCGTCCTCTCCCATCCCTGCGCAGCGTTCTCGGCGCGCTTGAGAGGCAATGTGCGCGGGCAACGGCCGGTGCTTCTACCAGTAAAGGTACCGACGAAGGTCGGGATTGGTACCGATTCCCGGTCTTGCGTTGACTGGGCTCACCGCTAGGCGCGCCGGAACCTCATCAGGATGAGCAGCGCGATCAGATAGGCCTCGAGCGCAACGGCGATCAGTGCGGCGTAGAGCCAGCCATCGCGCCTCAGGGCGGCGGCGGCCTCGGCGGCATCGCCCGTCTGATGCAGGAGCAGTAGTTCTACGCCGACGAGCAGCCCCACGACCAGAAAGACGGCCCCCATCAGCCCCCGAGCGATGATCGCCGCCAAGACGCCCAGGGCGATTGACAGGACTGTCCAGGCAACCGGGTTGTCGGCAACCGGCGTTGCGCGGGCGATGCCCTGCGCCCAGACCGCAGCAATAGCCAGCAACACGACTATTCCATGCCGCAGTAATGCCGCCGGCATGCCGAAGCGTGGTCGCGTTCGGGCGATGGTCACAGCGGCAGGCGCTGAAGGAGGGCCAGGAACGGTCGCGCCGGCGCGCTGGCCGTTTCGGCCACCGGCAGCCGCCGCCAGTCGTCGTCAGATGCCCCTGGTCGGTAGCGCGCCGACAACCGGCGTGCCGAGATCTCAGTCATGCCCATAGCCGCCGCGGCTTCGGCGAGGGTCGTCCCGTCGGTGCGCAGGCCGCGCCCAACGACACACACGTCGCCATCGCGCAGCAGCCGAGTCAGCTGGGCACGCCGATCCTCGAATGCCGTGCTGAGGAGCGAGTCGCCGCGTACGTGAAGCAGGTCCGAAACAACAAGCGCCGGGTAGCCCATGCGCGCGGCCGCGTCGTCGCCCGAGAGCCGGCGGCGCAGCAGGTCGGCGTCAGGCCGGCCGTCGTCGTCGAGCACGAGCAGCGTGCCATGCACGATGGCGCGGTCGGCAGCGAACTGGCCGGCGATGCCGCCCAACTCGCGAAAGGCCGGGTTCGGATCGGCCATGTGGTCTGTCTGCAGCCGGATGCGGCCGTTCTCGACGTAAACGATCGCCTGTGCGCCCGGCCACCACGGCTCGAAGAACCATTCGTCATCGTCGAATGGGCCGGCGCCGCTAACCGGCGACATGGGCACGACGGTTGGCAGGCCGGCGCGCGCTGTCGGCTCGATGAAATCGAGAGTCAGCTGCCCGGCGGCCGCTCGATGTGCCACCTAGACGGTCAGGCCGTCTTCCGCCGTCGGGCCGGCTGTGTCTCTTCGGCCGCTGCCGATGCCGCCACGGCCAGCCTTCTCAGGCTCGGCCTTCTTGCGCCGACGACCACCGGCAATGGAGGCAGGCTCCGCCGAGGTCGCGGTTGCACCGCTCGTCTTGGCGGCCTTGGCCTGCTCGAGGCTTGCCTCCAGGACGCTCATAAGGTCGGTGATCTTGGTAGCCGGCGTCGCCTTGACTGGTACCTCGGCGGGCTGGCCGGCGATCTTCGCCTCGATGACGGCCATCAGCGCCTCGCGGTACTCGTCCTTGTAGTCGTCGGCGCTGAAGTCGCCGCGCATGGCCGCCACCAGCTGCTTGGCCATCGCGATCTCGGCTGGCTTGAAGTCGGATGTCTCGTCGGGCAGATCGAGCTCATCTATTGAGCGGACTTCGTCCGGCCAATAGAGGGTGGTCAGCAGCATCGTCTTGGAATACGGGTTGAGCGCGGCCAGCGCTTCCCGATCCTTCAGCACGATCTTGCAGATGGCGGACAGGCCCTCGTCGGCGAGGACGGTCTTCAACAGGTAGAACGCCTTGCGGCCAATGGCCTCGGGCTCGATGTAATAGGCCTGCTTAACGAAGTTGGCCCCATGCGAGTCACGCGAAGCGTCGACGAACATGGCGATCTCGACCGAGCGGACGGTCTTCAACGGAACGTTGTCGAAGTCCTCGTCGCCGATGACGATGTACTGGCCCTTGGCGTACTCGAAGCCACGCACCGTTTCCGAGCGCGGGATCTCGCCGTGCTCCGGGCAGTGGATGCGCATCTGGATGCGCTGCCCACACTCGCGGTGAAGCAGGTGGAACGAGAGCCCGCCGCGCGATTCCGTAGCCACGTAGAGCTTGATCGGGATGGTGACCAGCCCGAACTGGATCGCGCCGCGCCACATCGAGCGTGCCATGAAAACTCCAGCTTCAGCCGACGAAGGTGTTCGCCCCTCCGCCGAGAGAAAGAGGATACGCCCTTGGCGCGGGCTGCCGCGCGCTCGCGCGGCCCGTCGCTGCGGAACCCAGCCGGCGTCATTTGACTTAGGGTTCCGTCGACATGCCTTTGATGCTGCGCTACGTGGCACTCGGTGACTCATACACGATCGGCACGAGCGTGCCTGAAGCGGAGCGTTGGCCTAACCAACTCGTCGGCCGCCTCAGCGGCGCGCCTCTCGAACTGGTGGCGAACCTGGGCGTCAACGGCTACACGTCGGACGACCTGATCAAGCGTGAGCTGCCCGCGCTAGCCGGCTACAAGCCGGACTTCGTGACCGTGCTGATCGGCGTGAACGACGTTGTCCGTCGTGTGCCACGGGAGAAGTACGGCGCCAACGTCGACCTCATCCTCGACCGACTACTGGCGCAGTTGCCGGCCAACCGAATCCTGGTGGTCTCAACGCCCGATTACACCCTCACCCCGGCCGGCGCCGACTACGGCAATCCCGAGCAGCAGAGCGCGGCGATCGCCGACTTCAACGAGCTGGAGCGCACGGCCGCCGCGTCGCGCGGCATCGCCTTCGTCGACGTCTCGACAGTTGCGCGGCGCGTGCCCGGCGATCCTTCGCTCGTCGCTCATGACGGGCTCCATCCGAGTGGCAAGCAGTACGCGGGCTGGGTTGGCTCGTAGCACCGGTCGTGGACGAATTGTTCCCAGGGCACTAACAGGGCTGCCCTCGGTGGGCGTCGGCCCTTCGGCCGTCGAGCCGAGCCCAGCTTCGCCTACCGCCGCTAACGCGCCTCCGAATTCGGCGTGACTGTCGACCACCGGTGCCGGCGCCGCTCCCTCGTCTTCGTCGCGATGCACCGCCGATCGTGACGGCGTATGTGAGCTCAACCAGGCCGCCGCGGGCGTCGCCCAGTACGCAGCCATCTGCTGGAGGCGCGCTGCATACGGCGCGCGGGCACGCTCGAAAACGTGCCACGCCCGATCGGCTGGCTCGAGCTCGTAGCCGGCCGCGGCCAAACGCCGGTACGCCGCATCAAATTCCGCGCGCGTCAGGGCGGCGCCATCGCCCTCGCGAAAACCAAAGCTGCTGATGTCCTCAACGAGGTGCACGCCGACCCGCCGGAATAGCTCAGCCTCGCCGCGCGGCACGCCCCGAATGGTGGTCGCGACCAGCGTCGCCGCGTCCAGAACGGTGCCCAGCGCACTGATCCATGACAGGTTGTCGTGGCTCGAACGGAAGTAGCCCAGCAGGGGATAGGCGACGTGCGAATCGAGCACCTCGGCCGCCCAGCGCTCCCAGGTGAGGAAGAAATCAGGCAGCCGCTCAACCATGCCCAAGCGGCCGTACATGGTCAGCAACTTCACTGCCGAGGGTGGCGCGCCGGCAGTCGCCTGCAGCGTGATCACGTCGCGCTCGCGCCGCTGATAGGAGTTGTAGAGCGAGAACAGGAACGTGACCACGATCGCCACCACGCCCAGGCCGGTGATGGCCGCGATGGTGACGACGATGCGCGAGGCGACGCCACCGGCAGTGATCTCGCCGTAGCCGATGGTCAACAGTGACTCGGCGGCGAAGTACATCGCGTTGCCGATGTTGTCGATCGGCGGCTTGATCTCGTTACCGAGGCCGAACAGGATCAGGCCATAGCCCAGGATCAATCCACCCAGCCACGACAGGAGCAGCACGACCGCGACGGCTGGCCCGTACATGCCCAGTAGTGGGTCCTGTGCCGCCGCCTGCTTTCGGCCCGCCACGCCGCGCACCATGCGCCACGAGCCGCGCACCACCCAGCGTGAGATCCGGTACACACCCGGCGTCGGTCGCGGCACGATCACCGTCTGGAACAGGTCCCACAACACAAGCGCGATGATGAACAGACCAATAACCAGTGCAAGAAGGCGGGTGGGCTCCATTGCCCGCGATCATCGCACTGGCGAAGCTGGGACCGTGTCCTTGCGACACAACTGAAACCACCCGCGTGGAGGTCGCCGTCGGGCCTGCCGGGTTGGTTCAGGCACGATTGGTGCCGAACAAGGAGGGCTTTTCATGCCGACTGTCGTTGAACTTCCGAAGATCCCGGACATGAAGCTGTCTGCCAGGGCCGACGATGCCCGGCGCGCAGCAACCGATAGCGCCGACACGCTCAGTGAGGCGGCCAACGAATTTGGGCGTGAGGCGATCAAGCTGAGCCGTGATGCGGTCAAGCTGGGTCGTGAAGCCGCCCGTCGCAGCCTGATTCTCGCCACCAGCGGCGAGAAAGCGCTGCGCAGGGCCAGCACCGATGCGCAGGCCACGATCGAGGACCTGCGCTCGTACGAGATCGTGCGAAAGCGCCGCGGTCCGGACTGGCGTCCGGGTCTTGCCTTGATTGCCGGCGCCAGCGCCGGTCTGGCTGCGATGTATTTGCTTGATCCGGAGCAAGGCCGGCGCCGCCGCGTCGAGTTGATGGACCAGGCGCACAAGTACGCGCGTATCTCGAGCGAGTGGCTGGACTCGACAGTGCGTGACCTGCGCAACCGGTCGGAGGGCCTCGCCATCGAGGCGCGCAAGGCCATGCAGCAGGGCCGCGGCGAGGCCGAGTACAAGGCCGAGCACGGCGTCATGGACACGCCTGACGTCAGCGATCAGCTGGCCTCAACCGACTGGCCGGCCGAGGCTGAGCGCGAACCTGCAACATCGGAGCCATACCGGTCCTGACCCAGCGGCCGACCGCCGAGGCGTGCTAACCTCGGCCCGTCCCTTCGCTCCGGTCCAGAGAGGCCGGCACACGACGGCCCCGAGAGGGCCGGCAAGGAGGACGGATAGACCGTGCTGCAAACTGACCGCCGCTCGACCAAGAGCGGCGGCATTTTTTTGCCCGGGTCCGGCACTGGCGCAGAGACGGTGCCGCTACCCGCGGATGCGGTAGTCGACCCGCGGATCGGGGGTCACGGGCCGACGCTGCTCTCGCTGGCCGATGGCTCGGTCGTACGCGGCATCAGTTTTGGCGCGACCACGGGCGGTGGCGGCGACCTGGTGGTGAACACCGCGCAAACCGGCTACCAGGAGATCTGCACCGACCCGTCGTACGCCGGCCAAATCGTTGTCATGACCTATCCGCTGATCGGCAACTACGGCAGGCTGGAGCGCGACGACCAGTCGATCAGGCCGTGGCTGGCCGGGCTCGTTGTGGGTCACGCCACGGCCGCCGTCCTGGAGCCGGCCCAACAGCTGATTGCACTTCTGCGCGACGCCGGGGTGCCGGCGATCGCCGGCGTAGACACTCGGGCGCTGGCGCGGCACTTGCGGGAGACGGGTTCGCAGCGCGCATGGATCGGGGCACCCGGCGCGACCGACGCTGAATTGGCCGCCGCGGATGCTGCCGCCGTCCCGCGCTGGGAGGACCAGGATTTCGTCGGCCGCGTATCGGTCGTCGAGCCGTACGAAGTCGGCCCGGCCGGCGGACCGCTCGTCGCCGTCGTCGACCTGGGGCTCAAGCAGAACATCGTTCGTCATCTCGCCGCGCGCGGCGCACGCGTGCGCGTCCTGCCCCACCACGCGACCGCCGAACTGGCTCTGGCCGCCGACCTGGACGGCCTGGTGCTCTCGCCCGGACCCGGTGATCCTGCACGACTGGACGGACCGGTGGCCTTGGCTCGAGCGGCCATCGCCGACGGCCGGCCGCTGCTGGGCATCTGTCTCGGTCACCAGATCGTGGGCCGGGCCGCCGGCGCCGACACGCGCCGGCTGCGCTTTGGCCATCACGGCGCCAATCACCCGGTCAGGGACCTCGTCACCGGGCGCGTCCAGATCACGGCGCAGAACCACGAGGTTGAGGTGGTGGGAGAGACCTTGCCGCGCGAAGGCGGCTTCGAGGTCAGCCAGCGCAACCTCAACGACGGTTCGGTCGAGGGCCTGCGCCATCGCAGCCTGCCGGTCGAGACGGTCCAGTACCACCCCGAGGGATCGCCCGGTCCGCTCGACGCGCTCGAAGTGTTTGACCGCTTCATGGCCGCTGTCCGAACGCGCGCCGCCTGATGGAGCAAGCCCGGCCCAAGAGCGTGCTGATCATCGGCTCCGGGCCGGTGATCATCGGCCAGGCCGCCGAGTTCGACTACGCCGGCACGCAGGCCTGCCGTGCCCTGCGCGACGAGGGCATTCGCACAATCCTGCTCAACTCCAACCCGGCCACGATCATGACCGACCCGGGTGTCGCGGACGTGGTTTACCTCGAGCCGATCACGGTGGCGTCGGTTGAGCGCATCCTCGAGCGCGAGCAGATCGACGGCATCCTGTGCGGCCTGGGCGGACAGACCGCCCTCAACCTTGCCGTCGAATTGGCGCGCGCGGGCGTGCTGGAACGGCCACGATGTTCGCCTGCTGGGCACGCCGCTGGCGGCCATCGAGATGGCGGAGGACCGCCAGCGCTTCAAAGAGTTGCTCGAGCGGATGGGCCAGCCGTTCCCGGCGTCGGAGATCGTCGAGGGTGAATCGCCGGCGCAACGGCAGGCGGCAGCCGCCCGTGCGCTCGACGTGATCGGGCTGCCGGCCATCGTCCGGCCGGCCTTCACGCTCGGTGGATCGGGCGGTGGCATCGTCGTCAGCGCCGACCAGTACCGCGAGCGGGTTCGCTCGGGTCTGCGCGCCAGCCCCATCGGCCAGGTCATCGTCGAGCGCTACCTCGACGGCTGGCAGGAAGTCGAGTACGAGGTGATGCGCGATGCCGACGACACGTGCATCTGCGTCTGCTCGATGGAAAACGTCGACCCGCTTGGCGTGCACACCGGCGACTCGATCGTCGTCGCGCCGGTCCAGACGCTGCCCGACCCGGTCAACCAGATGCTGCGTTCGGCGGCGCTGGCGATCATCCGCGCGCTCGGCGTCGAGGGTGGCTGCAACGTTCAGTTCGCCCTCTCGCCCGACCACTCGGAGTACGCCGTGATCGAGGTCAACCCGCGCGTCTCGCGCTCGTCGGCCCTGGCGTCCAAGGCCACCGGCTACCCGATTGCGCGCGTCGCCGCCCAGATTGCGATTGGCCGGCGCCTGGCCGAGATTCCGAACGCGATCACCGGCACGACCGTTGCCGCGTTCGAGCCAGCACTCGACTACATCGTGGTCAAGCTGCCGCGCTTCCCGTTCGACAAGTTCCCGGGCGCCGATCGGCTGCTGGGCTCGCAGATGAAGGCGACCGGCGAGGTCATGGCGATCGATCGAACATTCGGTGCGGCGCTGAACAAGGCACTGCGCGGGTTGGAACAGGCCGGCTCCGGCTTTCTCTACGAGGATCCGACCTGGTCGACCGACTACAACGCGGTCGACCTGCGGACTTTCCTGGCGCCTTCGGACAGCCGGTTGTGGCGACTGCTCTGGCTGCTTCGTCAGGGTCTCGCGGCGGACACGCTGCAGGCGGCGACCGGCATCGCCCCGTGGTTCGTCGCCGAGCTGGCGCGGCTGGTGACCCTCGAGAAGAGAATGCGCGCGGCCGGCGCCGACTTTGACGACGAGTTGCTGACCTCAGCGAAGCGCGCCTCGTTCAGCGACCGCGACATCGCCGCGCTGACCGGCCTCGCAGCCGCCGATGTGCGTAAACGGCGCGAGTCGATCGGCCTGCGGCCGGGCTACGCGATGGTCGACACGTCGGCCGCGGAGTTTCCGGCAGAAACGCCGTACTTCTATTCGACGTACGCGGCCACCGGCTCGCCGCCGGAGGCTCCGCCGGTGGCGCCGCCGGCAGCCGTCGTCATCGGATCCGGGCCGGTCCGCATCGGCCAGGGCATCGAGTTCGACTACTGCGCCGTGCAGGCCGCCGACGCCCTGCGTCGCCTCGGCTGGCAGGCAATCATGATCAATTCGAACCCGGAAACCGTATCGACGGACTTCGACGCCTCCTCCCGGCTCTACTTCGAGTCACTCGATCCCGAAAGCGTGCTCGAGGTCCTGTCGGTGGAGCGCGAACCGACTGCCGGCCGGCCGGATGCCTTCGTCCAGTTCGGTGGCCAGACGCCACTTGGCCTGGCGCCGGCTCTAGCCGCTGACGGCATCCGCCTGCGCGGCCTGGACATTGCGGCAATCGACCAGACGGAGGAACGGACGCGCTTTGCCGGCCTGGTCGAGCGGTTGGGCATCCCGCAGCCGGAAGGCGGCATGGCCACCTCGGCCGACGAAGCGCTGGTCGTGGCCGAGCGCATCGGCTACCCGGTCATCGTCAGGCCGTCGTACGTGATCGGTGGCCTGGCCGTCGCCTTCGCCTATGGCCCAACGGATCTCGCCGCGCTGGTCGAACGCGCCATCGCCGTCGATCAGGAGCACCCGGTCCGGCTGGATGCCTACATGAGCGGCATCGAAGTTGACGTCGACGCCGTCACCGACGGCGAAACCGTGCTCATTCCCGGGCTCATCGAGCACGTCGAGCGGGCCGGCGTTCATTCGGGCGACTCAATCGGCGTGTATCCACCGCAGCGATTGAGCCGAGATCGACCAGGATTTGATCGTCGAGTCGTTCTCACGATTTGCCCGGGCGGTGGGCGTGCGCGGCCTGATCAACGGCCAATTCATCGTGCGCGACGACGGCGTCTTCCTGCTCGAGATCAACCCGCGCGCATCGCGCACCGTGCCCTTCATCTCGAAGGTGACCGGCGTGCCGATGGTCGAGCTGGCGACGCGGGTCGCGCTGGGCGAGCGGCTGGCGGACATGGGATGGGCGGACGGTGTCGTGCCGTCGCGGCCTTTGGTCGCGGTCAAGGCGCCGGTCTTTTCGACCCAGAAACTGCGTGGCGTGGACCCACTGCTGGGCCCGGCGATGCAGTCGACGGGGGAGGTCATTGGCCTTCACACCGACGGCCGCGTCGCCATGGCCAAGGCGCTCCTGGCGGCTGGGCTGACGCCGGCCCGCCGCGCCGGCAGTGCCGCGCCGCTTGCGCTGCTGTCGCTGGCGGATGCCGACAAAAGTGAGCTGGCTGAACTGGCGGCGTCGCTCGCAACCGCCGGCTACCGCTTCTGCGCAACCGCCGGCACGGCACGGGCGCTGGCGATGTTGGGTCACGCGCGTCGAAACGCTGACGCGCGTAGGGGAGGAGGGCCACGGCACTGGCCGCCGTTCCGTGCTCGACGCGATCGCCTCAGGCGACGTCTCGCTGGTCGTCAACACGCCCTCGCCCGAGTCCGCGGCTGTCGCCGACGCCGGCCAGATCCGGCGCGCCGCGCTGGCCGACGGCATTCTGTGCCTGACCTCGATCGACACGGCGCTGGCTGCAGCCGCAACCCTGGAGCCCGGCGTTCTCAGGCAGACAGACGACGTGCGACCACTCCAGGATTGGCTGGGGGCTGAGGCCGTGCCCGTCTGACACCGTGCTGATTGCGAGAAGAACGGCACATCGTGCTGGGGTCGTCGCTAGCCCGTTTCAGGCGTTCGAACCAATCGTCGTTGTGTGTCGAATCCAATCAGCCCGCCGCCTGTCACCAGCGGCGGCCGCGGTGACCTTCCCGCTTACGTTTCGAATGGTCTGATCGGGCTGCGCGTGCTGGACGTCCCGCTACTACCCGGGATCGCGATGGTCAACGGCTATACGGGGCTGCACCCGCAGGCGCAAATCGAGGCCGCTGCACCAGCACCGTATCCGCTCGCCGGCGACATTGGCCTGGACAACGTTTGGCTCACCAGCTCCCCGCAACAGGCCGCCTTCGTCGAGCAGTCATACGACTTTTCGAATGGCGAGCTGACCACCCTCTTTACCTTCACCGCGGATGGCGTCGAGGCACGCGTCGAGGTCCTCACCTTCTGCAGTCGCAAGCAGCCAACCATCGTTGTGCAGGAGGTAGCGGTAAGGGTTAATCGGACGTGCGATCTGGTACTCCGCGCGATCGTTCATACCGGCCGCATTCACGGCCGAATGATCCAGCGGACCGTTGATCCGGCCGACGCGCGCGAAGATGGCATCGACGGCGCCCTGGCCTGGGAATCCCTGGGGGGCGAAGCGACGGTTGGGGCCGCCCTCGCGACGGAGTTCCTGGGGGACTCGAGCGCCGAGGCCAGGCCCGTCGATTGGGGCCTCGAGAGCGATATCGCCACCGAGGTACGTCTTCGCGCGCGACCCGAACGCTCGTACAGGCTTCGGGCGATCACCAGCCTCGTGCCATCCAAGCTCCACAGCGATCCGGACCGTGAAGCCATCCGGCTCGTCGGCAAGGCGGCAGCGGACGGCTTCGATGCTTTGCGCGAAGAGAACCGGCTCGAGTGGCAGGAATTGTGGCGGGGACGCGTCCTAATTACTGCGGACGACGACCGCTGGCAACGCTTGGCCGACGCCGCGTTCTACTACCTGAATTCGTCGGTGCACGTGTCCGCGCCTGCCAGCACGTCCATCTTTGGGCTCGCCCAGTGGAGCGACTACCACTACTACTACGGCCACGTCATGTGGGACATAGAGTTCTTCGACGTCCCGGCGCTCATGCTGCTTCAGCCCGACGCGGCGCGGAGCCTGCTGGAATACCGGCTGACCGTGCTCGACTCGGCGCGCGAGAACGCCAAGTTGAAGGGCCGTCGCGGCATCCAGTTCCCGTGGGAGAGCGGGCCTCTGCTGGGCGAAGAGGCTGCCCCCGGCAGCGGCAAGGCGTCGTGGTACGAGGACCACGTCTCGCCCGATGTCGCCTGGGCCTTCGCCTTGTTCGCCCACGCCACCGGCGATGAGCGCTTTCTGTCGCAGGCCACCGCGCGCATTCTCTACGGCGTCGCCGACTGGATTGCCAGCCGTGTGGCGCGCAACGGTCGCGGCTTCGAGTTCCGCCAGTCGATGGGCATCGCCGAGCGGGTTCGATGGAGCGTCGACGACGCCTTCACGGTGATGGGTGCGCGGCGCGTCTTGACTGAGGCGATCGCCTGCGCTGAGGCGCTTGGGGAATTCGTTCAGCCGGCCTGGCGGGAGGTTCTCGCGGGCCTGACCCTGCCGGTCCACAGTCGTACCGGCGCGATCATGAGCCACCGCGACTATCGCCCCACCGAGGAGAAGGGCGCCACGCCCGGACCGCTGGCTGCGCTGTTTCCAATGTGGTACGAGTTGGACGAGCGGACTACCCGAGCAACACTCGACTACTACCTCCGCCTGGCGCCCAAGTACGTCGGCAGCGCGATGCTTTCGCCGCTGTACGGTACGTGGGCGGCATGGACGGGCGATCGAGCCCTGTCGGCGCGGTTGCTCGACGATGGCTACGCGAAGCTGGTCGCGGATCGCTTCATGCAGACGCTGGAGCAGTCGCCCACGATGTTTCCCGATACGCCGAAGGCCGGGCCGTTCTTCGCCAATATCGGCGGCTTCCTGATGGGACTTCTCTTCGGGCTGCCGGGCATCCGTGTCGGACCAGGCGAGCCGCATACGTGGCCCGTCCGGAAGGTCATCTTGCCTGAGGGTTGGCGCTCGATCGAGGTGGAACGAGCGTGGATCCGCATGCAGCCCGCACGCATCTACGCCGAGCACGGCGCCGAGCGAGCCATGATCGACATGCCCTCAGCTCGCCGACCGGCGCCGGGCGGCGTGAGCGCGACAAGTACGCCGCCCGGGACGGTGTGCCTGTAGGTCATTTGACCCATGGCCAGTAATACACCCTGATGATTTGCGACCGGCCTGACTCCTCCTAAGGTGCAGTTGGCGATCACGCCGAAAAAGGAGGGGGATCAGCTGATGGGACAGGAACTGTGGCTGGTGGTGGCATCGGTCGGTGTGCTGGCTGTACTGGCCCAGCTCTTCGGCTGGGGCTCAGGCGATCAGTCGCCCGATAACAGCCGGCGCAAGTAGGGACGTAGCGGCGCCCGCGACATGCGATAGGAGCAGCCGCTAAGTTCCGCCCCGTGGGAGGCGACCAACCGACAACACGGCCATGGTGGCAACCGGCCGTCGTCTATCAGGTCTACCCGCGCTCTTTCCAAGATGCCAACGGCGATGGGATCGGTGATCTGCCGGGGATCACGCAGCGCCTCGACTATCTCGCCTGGCTGGGCGTCGACGCCATCTGGTTGTCGCCGATATTTCGCTCGCCGATGGCCGACTTCGGCTACGACGTTGCCGACTATATGGACGTCGACCCTATTTTCGGGAACCTGGCCGACCTCGACGCATTGATCGCGGCCGCCCACCGACGCGACATCAAGGTCCTGCTCGACTTCGTCCCGAACCACACATCGAACCTGCATCCATGGTTCCTCGAGTCTCGGTCGAGCCGAACCAACGAGCGGCGCGATTGGTATATCTGGCGCGATCCTTTGCCGGGAGGTGGACCGCCCAACGATTGGCAGGCCAACTTCGGCGGCAGCGCCTGGGAGTGGGACGAAGCGACCGGCCAGTACTACTTCCATTCGTTCCTGAAGGAGCAGCCGGACCTCGACTGGCGGAACCCGGCCGTGCAGGCGGCGATGCTCGACGTCCTGCGCTTCTGGTTCCGGCGTGGCATCGATGGTTTCCGCATCGATGTCATCCAGTTGCTGGCCAAACGCTATGAGCTGCTGCCGACGCGTCCCGGACATAAGCCCGCCTGGGGCGACCTGCGTCGCGTTCACGTACCCGTCGCCGCCATCCGCCGCGTGGCCGACGAATTCGATGGGCGGCTGCTGATCGGTGAGATCTGGCTACCGCCCAGACAATTGGTGACCTTCTACGGCAAGACGCTGGACGGCCTGCAACTGCCGTTCAACTTCCAGCTGATCACGCTGCCCTGGTCGGCGCGACGGATCGGCGCCGCCATCGCTCGCTACGAAGCGCTGCTGCCGGATGGCGCTTGGCCCAACTGGGTGCTGGGCAACCACGATCGGTCGCGCATCGCCTCCCGTGTGGGTGCCGAACAAGCGCGCGTCGCCGCAATGTTGTTGCTCACACTGCGCGGCACACCGACGCTCTATTACGGCGACGAGCTGGGCATGTGCGACGGCGACATTCCGCTTGAAGCTCAGCGCGACCCAGAAGGCCTGCGCGGTGGCAAGAGCCGCGATCCAGAACGCACGCCTATGCGCTGGGACGGTTCGCCCACCGGCGGCTTCACGAGGCGGCCAGCCCTGGCTGCCAATGGGTGATGACGTTGCCGCGATCAATGTTGAGTCGGAGCGCGCCGACCCTGGCTCGATGCTCGAGCTCCATCGCCGGCTGCTCGCGCTGCGCAGGGCTGAGCCAGCTCTCGCTGTCGGTGATTGGGCGCCGATTACCGCGGAAGGTGACCTGTTGGCCTACGAGCGGCACGAAGCAGGCGGCCGGCGGCTGGCGATCTTTTTGAATCTGGGCAGTTCGGATCTGGTGACGAGCGCCCCGGCTGGGCGGATCGCACTGTCAACGCATCTCGATCGCGACTCGGATGCCGTCGAGGGTCGGCTCAGCCTCAGGCCGAACGAGGGCGTGATCATCGGCTGTGCTTAGGCGACCGTCCCAGCGTTATGCTCCCGGCCAGTGAGCACAGCGTCACCCGCTCGCATCCGGATCCTGCTTGTCGACGACCACGAGGTGGTTCGACGTGGGCTGCGCGGCTTCCTCGAGTTGCAGGACGACATGGAGGTCGTTGGCGAGGCGTCTGACGGCGCGATTGCCATCGCCCAGGCGGACGCGCTCAACCCCGACGTGGTGCTGATGGACCTGCTCATGCCCAACGTCGACGGTCTGACCGCCATCGGCGCCATCCACGACGCGCATCCTGAGACCGACATCGTTGCCGTCACGTCGTTCATCGAGGAAGACAAGGTCACCGCCGCCCTCGAGGCCGGCGCTTCGGGCTACCTGCTCAAGGACGCCGGTGCCGAAGAAGTCGCCCAGGCTATCCGCGCGGCGCGCGCCGGTGAGGTCCACCTCGACCCGCAGGTCGCGCGTGTCCTCGCCCAGCGCCTGCGCGCGCGCAAGGACGAGCCGCTCGCCGAGCCGTTGACGCCGCGCGAGATCGAGGTTCTGCAGCTGGTTGCCAGCGGTGCCGCCAACAAGGAGATTGCCGCCCAGCTGTCGATCACCGAGCGCACGGCACGCACGCACGTCAGCAATATCCTGGGCAAGCTCGGCCTGGCGTCGCGTACGCAGGCGGCGCTGTGGGCGGTGGATCACAACATGATGGGTCCGCGCTAAGCCAACCCGGCACACATGGCGACGGACATGCGGACGGCCGATCACGACGCCCAGCTGCTGCAGGAGGCGGTCAGCGAGGCGGCGCGTCTGCTCGAGTCCGACGGCGCGATGATCTACCTCTACGACGAGGCCTCCGGCGAGCTGCGCTTCGCCTTCGACGCAGGCATCGCCAGCCAGGACGCGCGCCAGCTGCTGCGTGACCTGCGCCTTCCGCTTGGCCGTGGCATGTACGGCTCGGCGCTGGCGCGCGGCCAGCTCCTTCACACCGACGACTACCGGAGCGACACGGCGTTCGCCCACCATCCGGTGGCCGACCGCATCGTCGACGCCGCGAACATGCGCTCGATGGCGGCGGCGCCCATGTTCGCCGACCAGAAGCCACTTGGCGTACTGGGCGTCTTCTCCAGCGAACCGCACGCGTTCGACGAGCAGCAACTGACCCTGCTTGCGCGCCTTGGCCGACCACGCCGCCGCGGCCATCGACAACCACCACCTGCTGAAGCACCTGCGCGAGTCCGAGCAGCAGCTGCGCGAGCAGGCGGCTGAGCTGACGCGTGCGCTCGTCGCCCACCGCGCGCTCGACGAAATCGCGCGCCGCATCGTCGACGTGCCTGACGCGGCCGAAGTGCTGCAGGAAGTCGTCGACACGGCCAGCGACCTGCTGGATTCCGACGGTGCGCACCTGACGCTGATCAACGAGGAGAGGACGGTCCTGCGGCCGATGGTCGCAGCCCGCCACACCGAGCCGGCCCTGCGGGCTTGGCTGCGCTCGCAGCGCTTCCCGCTGGGCGGCGGCATCAACGGCCTCGCGGCACTTGAGGGCGAGGCTGTCTGGACTTCCGACTACCGCTCGGATGCGCGCTGGCCACACGACCCGGACGACGACTCGCCAGACCGGCTCGAGCTTGGCGCGGTCATCGTTGCGCCGCTGATGGGGCCGGGCGGCGACGTGCTCGGCACGCTCGCCATCACCTACCGCGAGCCGCGGCCGATCGACCAGCGCGACGTGACGCTGATGGAAGAGCTCGCCCGCCAAGCGTCGATCGCCGCCCGCAATGCCCAGCTCTACACGGCCCTGCGCGAGCGGACGGACGAGCTCGAGGCGTCGGAGCGGCGCTACCGCTACCTGGTCGACCACTCGCCCGACCTCGTCTACGCCGTCGACGCCGACGGTCGCATGACCTACGTCGGCGAGGCGCTGGAGCGACTGACCGGCTACACGCCCAACCGGGTGCTGGGCCGCTACTGGGTGGAACTGCTCATGCCCGACTCGATGAGCCAGGCCGAGACGGCATGGCGCGAGATCCGCGAAAACCCCAACGTCGAGCAGCAATTCCGCGTACGCACGCCGTTGGCGGCAGGTGGCACGATCGTGGCCGAGATCAACATGATCGGCATCGTCGAGGACGGCGAGTTCACCGGCGCCCACGGTTCGCTGCGCGACGTGACGGAGCGCGGCCGCCTGGAAGAAGACCTGCGCCGCCGATCAGTCGAGCTGGCCGCCAACGAAGAGCGGGCCAGCCTCGCCCGCGAACTGCATGACTCGGTCACCCAGGCACTTTTCAGCATGGGCCTGACGCTGAGCACAGTCGAGCTGCTGCTCGACCGCGACCCGGTCGCCGCCCGCGCCAAGTTCGCCGAGGTGCGCGAGCTGCAGAGCGACGCCCTGGCCGAGATGCGTGCGCTGATCTTCGAGTTGCGCCCGCGCGGCCTTGAGACTGATGGTCTATCGCAGGCGCTGCGCAACCACGCCGCCGCGGTCGCCGGTCGTACCGGCATGTCGATCAGCCGTCGAGTCGGACTTCGAGCGCCGGTTCGCCCGCAGAAGCTGAGCAGGAGCTGTACCGGATCGGCCAGGAAGCGCTGCACAACATCGTCAAGCACGCCAATGCCCAGTCGGCGCGCATCTCGCTGACCAGCTCGAACGGACAGATCCAGCTGGCGGTGCAGGACGATGGCGCCGGCTTCGACCCGAGCTGGCGTGTCGGGCACCAAGCTCGGCCTGATCGCGATGCGCCAGCGCGCCGAGCGCCTGGGCGGCGTGCTGGAGGTCCACAGCCGGGCTGGCGCGCGGGACACGAATTACCGGTTACCGTGCCGGTCGCCGCGCCACTGCCGGACGAGCCCCTAGCACTGCCGTCATCGGCCGAATGACGTAGACAAAACCGTCCAAAGCGACGACGCGCTGGAGCGCCTTCCCTTCGTAAATTGGGTTGTGTGAGACCGGAAACGCCTCGCGCCAGATCGGCGCGTTCCCTGTAGCCAATCATCGACCTTGACCGACGTGTCCGGTCCGCCCTTGCCGATGCTCTTCGAGTGGCTGGTATTGACGTCGTCGGCACCGCCGGCGAAGCGAGCGAAGCGATGCGCCTCGTTGAAGATGGCGCGCGCGTCCTGGTCGTGGACCCGCGACTACCAGAGCTGGCCGACGGCCAGGCGCTGCGTCGAACGCGTCTCCGCCACCTGGCCCGACGTCCAGATCGTGATCATGGGTTGGGGTGAGGCCGGCGACTCACGCATCGCTCGTACGGCGACGGCCTTCGTGCCAAGTCCGTCCCGCCCGAGGAGTTCGTCGCCGCGACGTTGGCTGCCTGCGGCTACTAAGTTCGTACATAGCTGGCCTTCGCAGTCGGCCTTTGGCCACTGCTACGCGCTTAAGCGCTTGCGTCATTTGACGTACGCAACAATCAAGACCGTCGGCCGATGGACAGCGCCTGCCCGACTCCTAACTTGTGCGCATTGGAACAGCCAAGCGAACGAGAAAGGAGAGCAGAGAGATGGAATTCCTCGTGATCCTCCTCGTCGTAGTTGGTGCAGTCACCCAGGTCGCCCTGCTGGGCTCCGTGATTACGAAAGGAGGCAACGACGATGACAGCAACTAAGGAACTGGCCGGGTTCGTGATCGCCGACCTTCATCGGCAAGCGGACGCCGGGCGCTTCGCCCGGGACTTGCGCCAGAGTCGCCAAACCAAGCGGTTCGAGACTCATGACGGTCGCGACATCCCCTCGCGGCGCGGCTGGCACTGGGAGCCAAGCCGGGCCCGAGCGCACCGCCGCTAGCTCGAACACCGTTCAAGAGACGCGCCGGGAGGACGATCCCCTTAGTCCTCTCGGCGTTTCTCGTTTACCTTGCGCAGCGCCCATGTCGCGCCGACCACGAAGACCAGCATCGAGCCTATCGCCGCGCGTGGGGCGACGCCCAGAAAGATGCTTTCGAGGTCGCCACCGTCGGGAGTTGGCACACCGGCGCGCGTAACGACGTAGAGCACGACGCCGGCCACAGCCAGCCCGAGCGGGCCGGCGGACGCCGTCGCCACGTTGGAAATGCCCATGTAGCGGCCGGCTGTCGCCTTGGGAATGATGTCGGTCATGAGTGCCCAGTCGACCGCCAGGAAGGCGCCCGCCGACAGCCCGATAGGCACCACCGATAGCAGGGTCAAGGGCAGACTGGGCGAGAGCGCCATCCCGACGATGCCAACGGCCGACAGTGCGAAGGAGATGTAGATGACGCGCTTGCGACCGATGCGGTCGGACAGCCGGGCCGCCGGCAGCGAGGCGATGATCGTCGAGATGGCGACGATCGCGCCGATGCCCAGCAGGAACGGCGTCGACTGAGCCGGATCCAGGTGGAACGAGCGCTCGAGCACGAACAGGGTGTAGCCGCTGATCACGCCCGGCATGGCCAGGTAGAGCAGCCGCGAAATGAGCAGCCACACGTAACTGCGCTCGCGCAGCAGGTCCGTGCCCCACGCCGAAAGGGCGATCTTTGTCCACGAGCGACCGGCGCGCGTCGGTCCGGGGCGGCCTTCATCGACCTTCAGTGCGACGAAAACGAGCGTCACGACCTCGATGACCCCCAGGGCAAGCGTGGGCCAGAACATGGTCTGGCGAACCACTTCGGCCGACGCGCCGGCTGACAGCTGGTTGTAGCCGATGGCGGCAATGCCGACGCCGGCCATCGAGCCCAGGATGATCATGATGCCCATCAAGCCGCTGGCCCGGCCAACTTGTTGTGCCGGCACGAGGTCCGGCACGTAGCCCTGGAACGGGCCCTGCGCGAAGTTCGATGAGAACTGCAGCAGCACAAGGGCGATGACGACTGCCACGTACGTCTCGGCGTTGGCCAGCGCCCACAGGAAGACGACGTCGAGCAGGCCACCGATGACGATGTACGGCTTGCGCCGGCCCCAGCGCGACACGGTGTAGTCCGAGATGGTGCCCACCGTTGGCTGGACGATGACGGCGGTGATGACGCCGGCGATGGTCACCACGGCCAGGGCCAGACCGGCCTCGCCCAGGCCGAACATCGCCTCCATCCGCTTGGGCAGGATGATGACGTGCAGGCCTGACCAGATGGCGTTGATGCCCAGCCAGTACAGCGACAGCGTCAGCAGATGGGAGAGAGGCAGAGCCTTCGTCGGCCGGGCAACGACGACCGGCTCGTCGGTAATGCCGATCAGCGGGAGTTCGGCCGAATCCAGCTGCGGCGCCTCTTCCACGGAGCGCAGTATGGCCCACCATGTGGCGGTGGAACTGAACCTGCCGAATCCGGCGCTGGTACTGCTGGTTGGCCCGTCCGGCGCCGGCAAGACGACCTTCGCGCGGGAGCACTTTGAGCGGTATCAGGTCGTTTCGTCGGATGAGTTGCGAGCGTGGGTGGCCGACGATCCGAACGATCAGGCGGCCTCAGCCGAAGCCTTCCGCATCCTGGCGCTGCTGGTGAATGGCCGCCTGAAGAGGCGACTGACGGCGGTGGTCGACGCGACCAACCTGCGCCCGATGAACCGGCGCCGGCTGAGCGCGCTGGCCGCCCGCTACGGCGTGCCGGTGGTGGCGATCCTGTTCGACCTGCCCGAGCAAGCCTTCTACGCTCACAACGCGCGCCGCCCCGACCGGGTGGTGTCGGACGAAGTCGTTGCCAACCAGGTCGAGCTGATGCGCCAGGCCGTCGCCGACGTCCAGGCCGAAGGCTATTCGCGGATTGTCGTTATCGGTCGTTAGTCCTCGCGCCGTGTGGGGTCCACGTGGCGCAGCGCCCACGCTGAAACGATGAAGAAGGCCACGCCAATCAGGATGACGAGGCGCGGCCCGACGGCATAGAACGAGCTCTGGTCGGCCTCCGTCTGCGCATTCGCGCCGGGTGGTAGCCCGATCAGGATCAAGACGGACAGCAGGGGCAGGGTCAAGACTCGGGCCAGCGGTCCGGACAGACCTGTCGCCACCGCCGAGATGCCCATGTAGCGGCCGGTCGTCGCCTTGGGAATGATGTCCGTCATCAGCGCCCAGTCGACGGCCAGGAACGAGCCTGACGCCAGGCCGATGAGCACCAACGCCAGCAGCGCGATCATCGAACGACGGCGCAAAGCCGAGGACGACCGTCCCGATCAGGCCCAGGAAGATGCCCCAATAGATCATGTTCTTGCGCCCGAAGCGGTCCGACAGCTTGGCCGCCGGCAACGTGGCCAGACCGGTCGTCACGCCAACCACCGCCGCGATCACGAATAGCTGGCGCGCGGCTTCCTCGTCACTCGCGCCCAGAGATTGGCGCAGGTAGTACAGCCCCAGAGACAGCGGCAACGTCGGCGCCATCAGGAAGAACAGCCGTGAGACCAGCATCCAGACGTAGCTGCGCTCGCGCAGGATGTCCGCGCCCCACGCCGAGAGACCGATCTGGAACCACGACCGACCCTCGCGCGACGGCCCAGTGCGACCCTCGCGCACGAAGAGCACCAGCGGCACCATCGTGACGACCTCGACCAGTGCCAGCCCGACCGTTGGCCACAGGAACGCCTGCTGAGCGAAGAGCCCGGCCTCGGGCGTTCCCTGCGGGTATGGCGAGCCGTTCACGGCGATCAGGCCAATCGCGGCGATACCGGCGCCCAGAACCTGCCCGATCACGATCATCACGCCCATCATTCCGCTGGCCAGTCCAACCTGATGCTTGGGCACGAGGTCGGGCACATAGCCCTGGAACGGGCCCTGCGCGAAGTTCGACGAGAACTGCAGCAGCATGATGAAAGCGAACATCACCAGCGGCACGTTCGACGACGCGAAGCCGTACAGGAACACCACGTCGAGCAGGGCGCCGATGAAGATGTACGGCTTGCGCCGGCCCCAGCGGCTGATGGTGTAGTCGGAGATGGTGGCGACCGTCGGTTGGACGACCACCGCCAGCAGGACGGGGATCGTCTCGAAGAGCGTCTGGTAGCTCGGTGCCAGGCCGGCCCCGTACATCTCGGCAAAACGGGCCGGATAGACGACGAAGCCGAGCCCCGCCCAGACGGCATTGAGCCCGGCCCAATAAACGGAGAGGTTGAGTAGCTGCCCGAACGGTAGGGCGGCTGCCGGGCTGCCAACGGTGGCGCCCGCGACAGGCTCGTTGATTGCCGGCTGAGCAATGCCCACGGTACCTACCCCTCGGTCGAGGAGACTCCTCAGCCCGGATGATCAGCCCGCCGTCAAGTTGCGCCGATAAAGAAACCGCGCGGCCTAGTGGGCCGCGCGGTGGGAGTGAGCCGCTTGCAGCTCGTCGGGCGAGCTGCGCAACGTCTCACCGGCGGATACGAGCGTGTCGCCCAGCCGGTTCCGCGCCCGGGCCGCCCAGCTTGGGCGACGCCGCTCGTCGTTGTCGGCCGGCGAGGCGCGGAAGAGGCGATTGTCCTTCGCCTCTGCCAGTCGCTCGTCCGTCTGCCTTTTGATGATCAGTTCCATCGGGTACAAGTTGCTGTCCTCTGGCGTATTACTCGTGTAAGTGATCCGTCTAACTCGGGGGCTCGCAACAATCACTTCGTCCTCCTCTCTTTGGGCCTGGGCCCTGGGTAGCCGGCTCGCGCCTAGCCGATGTAGTGCGACAGCTCCACGCCCGCTTCGCGCACGCGCTCGCGACGCAGGCTGTAGTAGGTGAGGCTGCCTTCCTCGGTGACCGTGACCAACCCGGCGGCGCGCAGCAGCGCCAGGTGGTGCTTCATGGTTGGCTTCGATAGTTCGAGCTGCTGGGCGAGCTCGGTGAGGTACCAATCACGCTCGCCGAGCAGGCGCAGGATGCGCATCCGCGTCGTGTCGCCCAGCGCCCGATAGAGCCTGACGGTCGCCTGCGGAGGGAGAACCGCGTCGACCGCGCCCAGAGCGTTCTCCGAAATGGGATAGGCGAACATGCGCCAATCCGGGCCCTGGAAGATGTAGTTGAACGGCCGGCCGAAGTACTGCGCGGCCAGGATTACCCGCCGTACGCCGCCCTCAGGAAACCAGCGCAGGCCGCCGGTTGTTTTCTCGATCAACTCCGGCAGGTTGCCGTCGTACTGCGCACGCACCGCCTGACGGGCGGTAACGTCTCGCTTCAGCATCTTGGCGACGCGCGGCTCGACCTCCTGGTAGAGGGGCAGCCATGCATCGAGGATGCCCAGCATCCGCTCCAGCTCTTCATCGCGGTTGGCCACGAAGGCCGACAACTTGTCGCGGTGCGCCTGGTCCCATGGCTCGCAGGCCGTGTCGAGCGCGTCGCTGTCGCCGGCGACGATGTCGCCGCTCAGATCCTCGCCGTTGTACTTGCTCAGCATCGCCCCGATCAGGCGGCTGGCCAGCTTTTCGGACGGCATCGAGCGCAGCAGCTTCACCAGCGACGCCGCGTCTGTGACCTCGGGGTTCTCAACGACCATCGCCGGCAGCGAGTAGGGCAGGCCCAGCGAGTGCTCGCCAAAGTAGGCGTCGATGTTGGCCCTTGACCTCCGGCGACAGGCTTTCGCTCGCTCGCTCGCGCCAGGCGGCGTCCTGGGCGAGCAGGTCGTTCTCGTGCTCCTTCTCGCCGTGGGCCTCGATCGCGATCAGGAAGTCGTACGCAGTGCGCGCGTCGAACACAACGTCCAGGCGCTGGGCCTGGCCGGCCAATTCACGCACGATGGGGCGTGCCGTGGTGGCGCTGCTGGTTCGAGCCATTTCTGTGTCTTCTCCCTAACTGCTGTTAGATACATTTCTAACACGCTGACTTGCTGCATGTCAAGCGCTGCGGGTGGCACAATCCGCCACGTGCCCCAGCCCACACCTTCCATGACGCCGCCCGCGACGGACCTGCCGCGGATCAACTTCAGTCAGCGCACCTTGGCCAACGGCCTGCGCGTGATCGTCGCGCCTGACCATCTGGCGCCGGTCGTCGCCGTCAACCTCTGGTACATCGTCGGCTCGCGCCATGAGCAGCCCGGCCGGACCGGCTTTGCCCACCTTTTCGAGCACTTCATGTTCCAGGGCTCGCGCCACGTCACCAAGGCCGAACACTTCAGCCTGGTCCAGGCGGCCGGCGGCGTGAACAACGCCACGACCTTCTTCGACCGCACCAACTACTTCGAGACGCTGCCGTCGCACCAGCTCGACCTCGCCCTCTGGCTCGAGGCCGACCGCATGGCGACGCTGCTCGACGCGCTTGACCAGGAGAACCTCGACAACCAGATCGAGGTGGTCAAGAACGAGAAGCGGCAGAGCTACGACAACCAGCCCTATGGCTCGTTCTACGAGAAGCTGATGGCGGCGACCTTCCCGGCCGACCACCCCTATCACACGACGCCCATTGGTTCGATGGAGGACCTGGACGCGGCCACGCTCGACGACGTCGTCGAGTTCTTCCGCAAGTGGTACGCGCCCAACAACTGCGTGCTGTCGATAGTCGGCGACGTCGACGAGGAAGCCGCGTTCGCGGCGGCGGAGCGTTTCTTCGGTCCGATACCCGCCAACCCGGCCATCCGGCCGATCGTCGACAAGGTCGTGCCCGAGATCATCGGCGAGGAAATCCGGATCACTGTCCCGGACAAGGTGCCGATGGTGCGCGTCCACTTTGGCTTCCGCTGCCCGCTCTACGGCACCGACGAGTTCGACGCGCTCGAGGTGGCCACCCAGCTACTGGCCGGCGGCAAGGGCAGCCGGCTGCACCGCAAGCTTGTGCGCGAGATGCGCATTGCCCAGGACGTGGCCGCCTTCGGCCTGCCGCTGGTTGGCGGCGGCAACATCTTCGCCGGCTGGGTCACCGTGCGACCGGAAGTCGATGCCGAGACGGCCGAAAAGGCTTTCCTGCATGAGCTCGAGCTACTGGCGACCGAACTGGTCAGCGAGGACGAGCTGCAACGCGCGCGGGCCCTGACCGAGGCGAGCGAACTCGGTGCGCTGTCGCGCGTCGAGGAAGTCGCCGACCGGCTGTCCCAGTTCGAGGCGCTGTTCGACGACGCGGACATGATCAATAAGCAGCTGCCACGCTACCTGGCCGTCACCGCCGAACAGATCCGTGACGTCGCCAAACAGGTTTTCCGCGCCGATAACCGCGTCGTGCTGACCTACGTGCCCGACGAGTCAGAGGGGTCGGAAGGGTCGGAGGAGGAGGCGGCATGACCGACCAGCACGAAGACGCCCGACCCGACGACGAGAAGGAATCTCCGGAAGCCGGCTTCATGACCGATACGCTCGCCGTCGACACCGGCGTCGCCGAGCTGCCTGACGAAACAGATTCGGCGACGGTATTCCAAGGGCCCGACCTTTCACATCTCGACACACGTCCATCGGCCGGCGAGCCGCGCGACTACCACTTTCCCAAGTTCGAACGGTTCCGCCTGGACAACGGGCTGACCGTGTTGTCGGCGCACATGCCGGGGCGCGCGTTGTTGGCGGCGAACCTGGTCATGGCCGGCGGCGGCGCGGCCGAGCCCGAAGAGCTGTCCGGTGTAACGACGATGACCGGCCGGGCGCTGACCGAAGGCACGACCAAGCGCGACGCCATGGCCTTTATCGAGGCCTCCGAGCGGCTGGGTGCCGAACTCCACGCCGACGCTTCGTGGGAAGCGCTGACCGCGACGCTCGAGGTGCCGCGCTCGCGCTTCGCCGACGCGGTCTCACTGCTGGCCGAGATGATCCTGCGAGCCGGCATTCCCGGAGTCCGAGATCGAGCGGCTGCGCGATGAGCGGCTGAACGACCTGCTGCAGGCCAAGGCCAACCCGCGCCGGCGCGCCGAGCGTGTGTTTCCTGAGGTCATCTTCGACGAGCAGTCGCCCTATCGACGGCCGCTCGGCGGTTCCGAGGAGTCGGTCAAGCGCCTCGATCGTGACGCCGTCGCGCAGCGCCATGGGCAGGCCAGCGACCCCGCCCGGGCGACGCTGATGGTCGCCGGAGATCTGTCGGGCCTGGACCTTCCAGCCATCGTGCAGGAGCAACTCGGCGGCTGGCGCGGCCAGGGCGGCGCCAACGGCCGCGCGCCCACGCATTCCGGCTCAAACTCGGCCGGCAGCCGGCTGGTGCTGGTCGACCGGCCCGGCTCGGCGCAGTCGGAGATCCGTGTCGGCCACGTCGGCATTCCACGCAAGACACCCGACTTCTACACGGTGGCCGTGCTCAACGCGATCCTCGGTGGCGTTTTCGACTCGCGCCTGAATCGGATCATCCGCGAGGAGAAGGGCTACGCCTACTCGATCTGGTCGGCGTTCGACATGCGCCGCTCCGCCGGTCCGTTTGTCATTCGCACCGCCGTCGAGACGGATGTGACGGCACCGGCGCTGAACGACATCTGGCAGATCGTCATCGGCATGCGCGAGGCCGAGGTGGAGCCGAGGGAGCTCGAATCGGCACGCGACTACCTCGTCGGCGTGTTCCCGCTGCGCTTCGAAGTGCCGGCGCAGGTCGCTGCCGCCCTGGCCGGCCTGGTCATCCACGAGTTGCCGGACGACGAGCTCGATCGCTACCGGCCGGCCGTCGCCGCCGTCTCGGCAGCGGACATGCTCGACGCCGCGCGCCGCCTCATCCGGCCGTCGGACATGTCGGTCGTTGTAGTGGGTGACGCGTCCAAGGTCGAAGGCGCGCTGCGCGAGTTGAACCTCGCGCCGATGACCGTCGTAGCGGCCGACGCCGAGTCGTGATCGTCGTCGTCGGGCGGCCCGGGCTCGACGCAAATGACCAGCTCGACCGGCCGGCGGCGCTGATCGCGCTGGCCGCCCGGGCTGCGGGCGCCCCGGCTGACGTGGTTGGTGCCATCGGCGACGATGCCGACGGCGATCGCGTGACAGTGGCTTTGGGCAAGGCCGGCATCGGCCACGCCGCGCTGCTCCGGGATCCATCGGCGCCGACGCCCAGGCCCAGCACGATGGCGGGACCGCAGCCGCGGCTCGACGGTCAGGATGTCGAGCTCGGCCTCGCCTATTTGACCGAATTCCGGGTGCTGGTGGTTGCCGAACCGCTCGAGCCCTCGGCGGTCGGCGCGGCGCGGGACGCCGCGTCCTTCCAGGGTGCGTCACTCGTCGTCGTGACTACGCCCGGCCGCGACGCGACGAGCGACTTGCCGTCAACCGCCACCGTTCTCGAGATGCCCGAAGAGGACGAGGGCGCCTTCGCCGAGCTGGTTGGGCGCTACGCGGCCGCGCTGGATCGCGGTGAGGAGGCGGCGGCAGCCTGGCAGGCGGCACTCAGCTCCGGTGGCTGGGAGACGGCGGACAACGACGGCGACTGATGACTGAGCCGCTGGTCGTTTACGGCCCGCACAGCCTCGACTACGACTTTGGTCCCGAGCATCCGCTGACGCCGCGCCGCTTTGGTCCCTCGATCGAGCTGATGCGCTCGGTGGGCGCGGAGAACTTCATTGAGCCGCGCGAGGCCACTGACGCGGAGCTGCGCCGCCTGCACACGGCCGAGTACATCGACGTCGTCAAGACTTTTGCCCACGATCCATGGCGGCCGCCGACGATGGGCATCGGGCCGGGCGATTGCCCGCCCTTCGAAGGCATGCACGAAGCCTCGGCGACCGTTGCCGGCGGCTCGATCGACGCCGTCGATCGCATCCTGGCGGGCGAGGTCGAGCACGCATTCCATCCGGGCGGCGGGCTGCACCACGCTTCCGCGGCGCGAGCCAGCGGCTTCTGCATCTACAACGACGTTGCGCTCGGCGTGGCTCGCGCGCGCGATGCCGGCCATCGGGTCCTTTACGTCGACCTCGACGTGCACCACGGCGACGGCACACAGGCGCTTTTCTGGGGCGATGCCCAAGTGCTGACAGTCTCCATCCACGAAAGTGGACTCACCCTGTTCCCCGGATCGGGCTTCGTCGACGAGCGTGGCGCACCAACGCCCACGGCAGCGCGGTCAATGTGCCGCTGCATGCCTATAGCGGGGACGCATCGTGGCAACCCATCGTTGCCGAGCTGCTGCCCGCCCTGGCTGAAGCGTTCGAGCCGACCTTCCTGGTCAGCCAGCACGGCTGCGACAGCCACGCCTACGACCCGCTGGCCCACCTGCGACTGACGACCAATGCTTACCGCTTCGCGACGGTCCTGCTCGACGAGATCTCGCATCAATGGACGGGTGGCCGCTGGCTGGCCACCGGCGGGGGAGGGTATGACGCTTACCGTGTGGTGCCGCGCTCGTGGTCGCTGGTCTGGTTGGCGCAGGCGCACCGCGACCTGCCGGCAGAGACCGACGCGGGCTGGCGCGCGAAGTGGTCGGCCGAAGCGGAGCGATATGACGGCTCGGAGCCGCCGCAGCTCTTTCTGGACCCACCCGACTTCGTCCGGGCCGACCCGTCGGAGCTGGTTGAGGCAAATAAGAAGACAGCGGCTGACGCTTTGACGGCTACGCTGCGGTTGCTGGAGGAGCGCGCTTGAGCTACCTGGATGTCCCCTGCGCCCGGCTCTACTACGAGGTCGACGGCGACGGGCCGCCGGTGCTGCTGGTGCACGCCGGCGTGGCCCACCTGCGCATGTGGGACGAACAGGTGGCGGCCTGGCGGGATCGATTCACGGTCATCCGTTACGACCAGCGCGGCTTTGGCAAGACCACCTGCGAAGATCGGCCGTACTCCAACCGCGACGATGTCCGCCGCCTGCTCGATCACCTGGGACGTCGAGAAGGCCTCCGTCGTCGGCCTATCGCGTGGGGGTTCGATCGCGACCGACTTCACCCTCGAGCAGCCGGATCGAGTGAATGCCCTGGTTGCCGTTGCATCAGGACTCGGCGGCCACCAGATGCCCGATGACGGCATCGACTGGGAAGAGATCGACCGCCTCGAGACGGGCAAGCACTGGGAGCAGCTGGTCGAGCGCGAGACCCAGATCTGGACCGATGGCGTAGGCCAGCCGACCACCCGCGTCGATCCGGATGTGCGACGGCACATGGTCGAGTGGAACCTCGATAACTACCTCGCCGAGCAGCCTGCCTCGCAGGCCCAGCCGCTGATCCCTGCCGCCGCCGACCGGCTAGGCGAGATCCAGGTGCCGACGCTCGTCATGTGGGGCACGCTGGACACGGCCGGTGTCATCTCGGCGAGCGAACGCATCGCCGCCGAAGTGCCGGGCGCCCGGCAGCATGTCTTCGAGGGCGTTGCGCACATGGTCAATCTCGAGCGACCGGCGGAGTTCAACCAGATCGTGGGCGACTTCCTGGCGGAGGCCGCCGGCTAGTTCAGGACGACCACCGCATCGACGTCGACGCGCGCCGACGAACGCAGCTGCAGCGAAATGACGTGCGCGCCGCTGCTTGACCAGTTGCGGGTGAAGACGACCTGGCGCGTGGTGAGCGTCGAAGACGAGAGGTTGATCGTTGTCGCGCGCAGGCCATCGACGTAGACGTCGGCCATTCCCCGGCCCGGACCCAAGCGTCGACACGAGCGCCACGGACCGGCCGGTGAAGGAGTAACGCAGGATTGCGCCACTGCTCGTCGAGTAGGCGACCGCTCCGCCCGATGCGCCCGAGACATTGCCGACTTCCAGGCGCCGACCTTCTCGAAGCCGGAACCTTCTGCCTGCGCCAGCTTGAGCGAAACAGTCGTCGCGGACGACCAATCGCTCCAGGCGCCGGCGCTGTTCCGCGCGCGGACCTGGACTTCGTAAACCCGCCCGGCCGGCAGGCGCAGCGCCATGAACGGCGTGCTGCCGTTCGGCGTGCGTGAAGGTGCTCCAGCTCGCGCCGCCGCTGGAACTGAGGCGCAACTCGTAACCGGCGGCGTTGCTGGCGGTCCAACGGGCATCGAGCCAGACCATTTCGGTCGACGGCAGCGTCGAACCGGCGCTCGGGGTGAGGGTGACGCTACCCATCGACGGGCTCGCGCCACCGGCGCTCGTTTCGGTCGACGAGGTGGCCGACGACGAGATCAGCACCGAGCCGCTCGTCGTCTTGCTGTAGTTGGTGGCCTTGTCGTGGGCCGTGATGATCCAGCGGTAGCACGACCCGCCGACCAGCCCCTTCTCGGTCGTAGGTGAGCTCAGGTTGCGTGCCAGTCCATCGTTCTTCCACGTCGCTCCGGCGCAGCTGCCACGTTGATGGCTTGTCGCGCGCTGACGCTGAACAGAGACTCCGCCAAGCGTCGACCCGCCCGCATCCGTGACCTTCCACTCGACGCTCTGGCTGGGCTTTGACCTGACAATCGTGCTGCCGGGCGCGGGCTTACTGATCGTCACCTTCGGGTCGCTGGTGTCGACCAGCACCTTGCCGGTCGAGACAGGATCGGATGCGTTGCCCGCCTTATCGGCGGCACGCATCTGCCAGCGGTAGCAGTAGCCGCTGAGCAGGGCATCTTCGGAGTAACCGGTCGGCAGCAGGGACCAATCGCCATCGTTGGAAAAGTCGCCACAGCTGCCCGAGCTGGCTCTCGCCACGCGGCGCCGCACGTAGGCGTTCTGCGAGGCGCCGCTGCCGCTGTCTGTGCTTCCGCTCCAGCGCAGGGTTACCTGGCCGTCGGGCGAATACCAGAAGCCGGCACCTGGCGTAACGGACGTCGGCGCGGTGGGCGCGATGCCGTCGACGCGAATGGTGACCGTGGTCGAGTGGCGCAATCCGCCATCCTCGGCGACGACCGTGGCCGTGTACTTACCGTTGCGGACCTTGTCTGAGCCGGTCACGGTCAGGACGGCCTTGTCATTGCCGGTGGTGACCGGCGCAGCGCTCAGGCCGGCGGGCAGGCCCGACATCGATACGGTGATAGTCGAGGAGAAGCCGCGCAGGCGCGTCAGCGACACGGGCACGGCGAGTTGGGCGTTGGGGCCGGCGTAGCCAGCTGGAGAAGTGGCCGCGACGCTGAAGTCGGGCGGCCGGTCAAAACCAGTGGCCCACAGCAGCAGGTCGGGCCGCCCATCGGGGTCGGTCGAGCGCTTCCAGTCCGTGCGACCGACGTGTTGGAGGGCCATCTTGACCTGGTCCGGCTCCGCTCCGGGGAACTGCGCCATGTACAGCGCGGCCGCGCCGGCGACGTGCGGTGCGGCCATCGAAGTGCCGCTGGCATAGGCATACATGCCGCCCGCCCAGGTCGACAGCACGCAGACGCCGGGCGCGGTCAGGTCGACGTCGGCGCCGAAGTTGGAAAAGCCGGCAAAGGTGTCGTCCGGGTAGCCGGCCAGGCAGTCGGCCGGGCGCGTGCCGTTGCCACCAGCCACGCCGTCGTAGTCGGTCATGGCGGAGACCGTGATCGCTTCGTCGTAGGCGGCGGGCCGATAGTGGCTCGCGTCGTCGCGATCGTTGCCCGCAGCGACTACATACGTTGTTCCGGCAGCGACCGAGCGGCACAGGGCCGAGTGCATCAGATCGCGGTAGGTCCGCCCACAGTTGTGGTCGTCGCCCTGCGGCAGCGTCGAGCGCAGGCTCATGTTGGCCACATCGATCAGAGGCCGCGAGCCGTCGCCGCTGCGCTGCGAGGTGATCCAGTCGATGCCGCACACGATCCACGACATCAGGCCGTCGCCGGTGTCGTCGAGGACCTTGACCGACCACAACCGGACGCCCGGCGCCACACCGACCACGCCTCGGCCGTTGTCGTATGCGCCGATGATGCCGGCGACGTGCGTGCCGTGGCCGTTGCCGTCATCCCACTTGCCGCGGTTGGCGGACGTGCAGTTGTAGCCGCCGACGACGTTGAGATCGGGGTGATCGCGCTGGATGCCGGTGTCGATGACGGCGACGTCGGCGTTGACCTTGCCGCCGTTGCCGTCGATGTCAGCAATGCCGTTGTTGGTGGCACCGACGCGCTTGATGCCGGCCGGCACCTTCGGCGAGGTCAGCCTGACCTGGGTCTCCGTCATGCGCGCGCCGACTTCATCGAATTGCAGGTGCACCGGTACGTCGGCCATCACATTGGCCACCGACGGATCCGACTGCGACCGCCTGCAGCTGCCTGGCATTGAGGCGGGCCGAAAAGCCACCAAAGACAGCGCTGAAGGTGTTGGCCGGGTTCACGCCGGTGCGGCTGGCGATCGCCGCGACCAGTCGCGCCACCTTGTCCGCGTCGATTCGCGGATGGGACGGGTTGGAGTCGGCTCGGTCAGCAGCGGCGTCCTTGAAGACGACGATGTACGACTGGGCGGCCGTGCTTTGGGCGGCCACGACGGGCACTACGAGGGAGATGGCCCCAAGGGCGGCGAGCGCGAATGAGAGGGTCCGACTCGAGCGCATGTTCTCCTGCCGCGATGTCCGGCTGGTGACGGAAGGCGACAGTACGAACCGGTAGGCCGCCGAGATAATCCAACCATCTGACCGTTGGCCCTAGGACTAAATGGTCATTAGGTGCGGTCTGCTGCACTTTGGTGCGGTCTCACGCTCGCTTCTATACTCGCCGTCCCGTGGCCCGTCGACCCTCCGGCGCGGAGGGCGCGGCCGACCCGCTGGCCGCTTTCCGGCCGGCGACGGCCGCCTGGTTCCGTGCCTCTTTTGACTCCGCCACACCGGCCCAGGCCCACGGCTGGCCGGCGATCGCCGCTGGGCGCCACACGCTGATCTGTGCGCCGACCGGCTCCGGCAAGACCCTGGCTGCGTTCCTGTGGTGCCTCGACCGGCTGATGAGCGAGCCGGTCGCCGGCCGACCCGATGCGCCGGCTGCGCGTGCTGTACGTCTCGCCTCTCAAGGCGCTGGTGCATGACGTGGAGCGCAACCTGCGCTCGCCGCTGGCCGGGATTGCGCTGGCCGCCCAGAACCTCGATCAGTCGACGCGCGAGGTGCGCGTGGCAATGCGCACGGGTGACACGCCGGCCGACGAGCGGCGCGCCTTTGGCCGCCAGCCACCGGACATCCTCGTCACCACGCCTGAGTCGCTGTACCTGCTGCTGACGTCGGCGGCGCGCGAAGCGCTGCGCGGCGTGGAGTGGGTCATCGTCGACGAGATCCACGCGCTGGCCGCGACCAAGCGTGGCGCACACATGGCGCTCTCGCTCGAGCGGCTGGAGGAACTCACCGACAAACAGCCTCAGCGCATCGGGCTGTCCGCGACGCAGCGGCCGCTATCGGCGGTCGCCGGCTTCCTCGGCGGTCGGTCGGGCGACGGCTCGCCCAGGCCGGTCGAGATCGTCGATGCCGGCACGCGCAAGCCGCTGGATCTCAAGGTCGTCGTGCCGGTGGAGGACATGGCGGCCATAGGCGAGGTACTGCCGGAAGACCAGCAGCCGGGCGGACCGGCCACCAGCGCCGATCCAAGGAGCTCGATCTGGCCGGCCATCCATCCCAAGATCCTCGAGCTCGTCCAATCGCACCGATCGACGATCGTGTTCGTCAACTCGCGCCGGCTCTCCGAGCGCCTGGCCCAACGGCTGAATGAGCTGGCCGGCGAGGAGCTGGTCATGGCCCACCACGGCTCGCTGGCGCGCGAGCAGCGGCTGCAGATCGAAGAGGCGCTGAAGGACGGCCGGCTGCGCGGCCTGGTCGCTACGTCGAGCCTCGAACTGGGCATCGACATGGGTGCCGTCGACCTGGTCGTGCAGGTGGAATCGCCGGGATCAGTTGCGCGCGGGCTCCAGCGCATAGGTCGCGCCGGCCACCACGTGGGTGAGCCTTCGCAGGGCGTGATCTTTCCCAAGTACCGCGGCGACCTGCTCGAGTGCGCGGTCGTGACGCGGGCCATGCATGACGGCGCGATCGAGTCGACGGTCGTGCCGCGAAATCCGCTGGACGTGCTGGCTCAACAGGTGGTAGCGACGGCGGCGGAGCGGCGCTGGAACGCCGATGAGTTGTATGCGCTGGTCCGCCGGGCTGAGAACTTCGCCGAGCTGGGCCGCGACTCGTTCGAGGCCGTGCTGTCGATGCTGGCCGGCCACTACGGCGCGGACGAGTTCGTGGAGCTGCGGCCGCGCATCGTGTGGGACCGGACGGCGGGCACGGTCGAGAGCCGGCGCGACGCGCGGACGGTGGCCGTCATTTCGGGCGGGACCATCCCGGATCGCGGCCTGTTCGGTGTCTACCTGGATGGCGCCGACGACGCGGCCGGGCCCGGCACGAGGGCCAGGGCGGCGCGGTCCGGTGGCCGGCGGGTGGGCGAGCTCGACGAGGAGATGGTCTACGAGACGCGCGCCGGCGAGGTGATCCTGCTCGGCGCCAGCGCCTGGCGCGTCGAGGAGATCACCCACGACCGAGTGCTCGTGTCGCCGGCGCCCGGCCAGCCGGGCAAGATCCCGTTCTGGAAGGGCGAGGGCCCGGGGCGGCCGATCGAGCTTGGCCGCGAGTTGGGCGCCTTCACCAGGAAGGTGGCCGAAGCCGAAGCCGGTGGCCGGCGTGGCCGGGAAAAGGCCGAGAAGTGGCTGCGCGACGACCACGACCTCGACTCATTTGCCGCCCAGAACCTGCTCGAGTACATCGCCGAGGAACGCGAAGTCACCGGCGCTCTGCCCACCGACCAGACCGTCGTGCTGCAGCGATTCAAGGATGAGCTTGGCGACTGGCGCATCGTGCTGCTTTCGCCCGTTCGGGGCCCGGGTTCATGCGCCGTGGGCGTTGGCGGTCGAAGCCCGACTTCGGGAGCGGACCGGCCTCGACGTCCAGCCGATGTGGTCGGACGACGGAATAGTGGTCCGACTACCCGCGGTCGACGACTTCGCCGAGGACGCGACGGCGGCGGCCGCCGTCGATTCGGCCGAAGCGGCGCTGCTGATCGACCCCGAAGAGATCGAGGAACTGGTCGTCGGCGCGCTGGGCGGCTCGGCGCTGTTTGCCAGCCACTTCCGTGAGAACGCGGCGCGAGCGCTGCTGTTGCCCAGGCGACGTGCCGGCCAGCGGACGCCGCTGTGGCAGATGCGCCAGCGCTCGGCGCAGCTGTTGGCCGTGGCCAGCCGATATGCCTCGTTCCCGATCGTGCTCGAGACGTACCGCGAGTGCCTGCAGGACGTCTTCGACCTGCCCGCGCTGAAGGGCATCCTGGGCGGCCTCGCCCGGCGCGAGATCGCGCTGGTCAGCGTCGAGACGCGCCGCGCCTCGCCGTTCGCCAGCTCGCTGATGTTCGACTACATCGCCTCGTACATGTACGAGGGCGACGCGCCGCTGGCCGACCAGCGCGCACAGGCATTGGCCCTCGACCGCGACCTGTTGCGCGAGCTCCTTGGCGCCGACGAGCTGCGCGAGCTCTTCGACGCCGACGCGCTGGCCGAGCTGGAGCTCGAACTGCAGTCACTGACGGCCGAGCGGGCGGCAGGTTCGGCCGACCAGGTGCATGACCTCCTGCGCCGCCTGGGCGACCTGACGGCCGACGAGGTCGCTGCCCGGGTGCGCGGGGTTGACGAACGAGCACGCCGCGCCGCGGCGGGGGAGTGGCTCGAGGCGCTGGGTGCTGATCGCCGGGCCGTGCAGGTGGGCATCGCCGGTGAGCGGCGCTGGATCGCCATGGAGGACGTGGCCCGTTATCGCGATGCGGTCGGCGTGCAGCCACCGACCGGCGTGCCACAGGCATTCCTGGCGCCGGTCCCGGATGCATTACGTGGGTTGCTCGCGCGCTGGGCGCGGCATCACGGCCCATTCCTGGCCACCGAGCCCGCGGCGCGCTGGGGCGTGCCGGTTGCCCGGGTAGAGGCAGAACTCGAGCACGCGCTCGCCGACGGCACGCTGCTGCGCGGTGAGTTCCGGCCGGGTGGCGTCGAGCGCGAGTGGTGCCACCCGGATGTGCTGGCGCTCCTGCGCCGCCGCTCGCTGGCCAAGCTGCGCCGAGAGATCGAGCCGGTCGAGCCGGCGGCGATGGCGCGCTTCCTGCCCAAGTGGCACGGCGTCGGCGCTGCGCGCGGCGGCATCGACCGTCTGGCCGAGGTCATCGCCCAGCTCGAGGGCGTGCCGCTGCCGGCCAGCGTGCTCGAGCGCGACGTCCTGCCGGCGCGCGTTCGTTCCTACTCGCCGCGTTTGCTCGACGAACTGGGCGCGGCGGGCGAGGTCATCTGGATCGGCGCCGGCGCGTTGGGTAGAGACGACGGCCGGATCGTCCTGTACCGGCCCGACCAGCTGCCGATGCTGCTGCCGCCGCCTTCGGCCGGCGATGCTCCCGATCACCTGGATCCACGTCGCCCTGCGCGAGCACCTGGCCGGTCGCGGCGCCTCCTTCTACCGCGACCTGCTGGCGGCCGTCCTGCGCGCGCAACCCGCGGGCGAGCGCGCGCCGTCGGAACGTGAGCTGCTCGACGCACTGTGGGACCTGGTCTGGTCGGGCGAGGTCACCAACGACACCTTTGCCTCACTGCGCGCGCTGCGCTGGCCGCGCTCCGACCGCCGACGTCGCAACTCAGCGTCCGCCCCTCGTTTCCGCGCCGCCAGCCGGCTCGGCCCGCCCGAGGCCGCCGGCCGCTGGTCGCTGGTTACGGACGCCATCTCGACCGCACTCGCCCTGCGCGGGGGCAAGGAAGCCTCTGACACGGAGCGGCGCCATGCGTTGGCGCTGCGCTTGCTCGAGCGACAGGGCGTGGTCACCCGCGACGGCGTGGCCGCCGAGAACGTGGCCGGCGGCTTCTCCGCCGTCTACCCGGTCCTGCGCGAGATGGAAGAGCGCGGTCGTGTGCGCCGCGGCTACTTCGTCGAAGGCCTGGGTGGCGCCCAGTTCTGCCTGCCGGCCGCGCTGGACCGGCTGCGCAGCGAGCGCGGCGACCCGGGCGGCGACGACGGGCCGAGAAACGTGCTCGTGCTGGCCGCCGCCGACCCGGCCAACCCGTACGGCGCCACGCTGCCCTGGCCGCGGCGTGACGAGGAGGACCGCCGCCCGTTCCAGCGGGCCGCCGGTGCGTATGTCGTGCTGGTCGACGGCGAGCCCGTCATCTACCTCGAGCGCGGCGGCAAGTCGCTCCAGACGCTGCCCGCCAGCGACGACGCGGCGCGCACGCAGGCAGCGCTGGCCGGACTGTCAGAGCTCGTGGTGGACGGCCGCTTCAGGTCGCTCCAACTCGAGCGTGTCGACGGCGAACCTATCGGTCAGTCCGGCGGCTGCGCGACCTGATGGCCGAAGCAGGCTTCAGGCCGGCATATCGGGGCTGGGCGTTGAAGTCGGTCGCAGAGCGAGCCTAGTCGGCCGGTGGATAGAAGCCGGTAACCGTGTAGGCGTTGCCGCTCACGGCACCGGTGTACGTGCAGACAACGGTCGGCGCGGCGGAGAAGCCCTGGATGCCGCGAAGGATCGATCCGGACACCTGATCAGGTGTCACATAGTCGATCTCTTTCCAGATGAACAATTGGCCACCGTCGAGGTGGAACGCGACCGGCCCGCCGTTGAAGCTGGCATTCCATGTATGGCCGTCCTGGCAGTACAGGGTGAAGTGAAGGGTCTGCGAGTTGTCAGGCTGGGCCAGGGCGGGGGTGGCCAACGCGGCCACAGCGGCACACGCAGCGAGCGCGGCACGAATCAGGGACACGGCTTTCATGCGCGTCATCCTAGTAGCCGTGCCTGAAGGCGACAATCTCGCGCGCATCTCAGATGTCCTGCGCCGATCGCTGCTGAACCAGACCGTCAGTGGCGCCCGCGGCAGGGCCAACGCTCAGTTCGGCCGTCTGGTGGGCAGCCGCGTCGCCAACGTGGAAGCTCGCGGCAAGCACCTGCTGATCGGCTTCGACAACGGCCTGACCCTGCACACGCACCTTGGGCTGCACGGCTCGTGGCACCGCTACCGGCCGGGCGAGCGCTGGCGTCGACCGCCGGCCCGTGCCGGAGCGGTGGTCGAGACGCCGGCGACCGTTGCCGTCTGTTTCGACCCCATGACCGTCGAGCTGATGGACACCCGTGCCGTCGCCATCCACCCAGCCCTGTCACGCCTGGGCCCCGACGCTTCGACGGCCGACTTCGATATCGACGAAGCCCTGCGCCGGCTCGACTGCGCCGGAGCGCGCGGCCATGCCGATCGGCGACGCGCTGCTCGATCAGAAGATCCTGGCCGGCGTCGGCAACGTCATTCGAAGCGAGGTCTGCTTCATCGAACGCGTCGACCCGTTCCGGCCGGTCGCTGATGTCGACGAGGGGACGCGCCGCGGTTGCTCGAGCGCTCAGCCGCGATCCTGCGCGCCAACCGCGGCGGCGGTGCGCGGGTGACCACCGCAGCTGGAACGCCCGGCCGGCTCTACGTCTACGTCCGGACCGGCCGTCCGTGCCGCCGCTGCGGAACTCCCATCAAGAGCCAGATCAGCGCCGGCGGCCGTCGTGTCTACTGGTGCCCGAATTGTCAGTCCGACGCGCGCCGCTACGCGCCCGTCGGCAGCTCGGCCATGAGCGTCGTGCCGCGACCGCGCTGGCTCGTCACCTTGAGCTGCCCGCCGATCGCGGCCACCCGATCCGCCAGTCCGCGCAGGCCGGAGCCCTGGTTTGGATCGGCGCCGCCGCGACCGTTGTCCGTGACGCGCACGACCAGCCGGCCGTCGGCTGCCTTCGCTTCGACGAGCGCCTCGCTCGCGCCGGCATATTTGGCGACGTTGGTCAGGCCTTCGGCAATCACGAAGTAAGCCGCCACCTCGACCTCTTCCGGGAAGCGCTGCTCAGTGATGTCGACCTTGACCGGGAAAGGCGTGCGCTCGGCGAGCGCCTCGACAGCAGCGGCCAGCCCGGCCTCAGTCAGGAGCGGCGGATGCAGGCCACGCGCCAGATCCCGCACCTCGCGAACGACGCCCAAGAGCTCGGCGCGCGTCGCGTCGATCAATGCCGATGCCTCAGCCGATTGGTCGCGCGCCTGATCGAGCCGCATGGCCAGCACGACCAACCGCTGCTGGGCGCCGTCATGCAGATCACGCTCGATGCGCCGTCGCTCGGCGTCGCCCGCTTCCACGATGCGTGCCCGCGAAGCGCGGACCTCCTCCAACTGAGCCCTGACCTGCGCTGCCAGACGCTCGTTCTCGAGGGCCATCCGCGCCACTGACGCCACGGCATCAACCCGGCCCGGGTCCTCCCGCTCGATGGCCGCGTCGTAGGACAGGATTGCCAACGTCTCGCCGTCACGCTCGAGTCGCGCCGTTCCGCGCTCACGGGTCGCCCTGGGCCAACTCGATCGTTCGGCCCTGCGAATCGACGTAGCCATCGCCCGATGGCGCCGGGAAGGCGAGCACCAGGGTCGGATCGTGCAGCGCCCGGGCCAGCGTGTCGCGCAGGCCGCCCAAGCGGCACGCCCTTGCCCAACTCGACGGCCAGGTCGGCAACTCCGCCGCGCGCCAGCCGGGCGCGCAAGAGTCCGACCAGGAAGCTGAGCGGGAAGATCACGCCGGCGAGCCCGGCGACCGGATGCTGCAGGAGCGCCCGGATCGTGCTGGCTTCGGTCGGGCTGGCGTCGGCGATGTGCCAGGCCACGATCAGGCCGAGCTGGATAGGCGCGGCGAGCATGATCGGCAGCAGAGCACGGCGCATGGCCGGCGTGGCGCGCTGCCAGTGCCGCCACAGGCCGATGACGACGGCCGCCAGAAACACCGGCGTGGCCAGCACGATGGCCAGTTGACCGACGGCAAAGTTCAGCGTTGGATCCGGAAACAGCTCGAACGGGTTGGACGGCGTGAAGGCGTCCTTGTGGAAGGGCGGGTCCCACGTACACCAGCCAGGCCACCCGGGTGACGGCAATGAAGGCGTACCCGCCGATTACCAGCAGGCGGTCGTATCGATCGGTGAGCCGACCGGTCGGGAATGCCAGCACCAGGTGGACGAACACGACGCTGCCAAGTCCGATCAGGGTCTGGCTGACGGCCCACGTCAGCGAGGTCGGGAAGATCCAGATAACCAGCAGCGTTGCGATCGCCTGGTAAGCCAGGAAGAGCTTCCACATGCGGCCCGACGGCCAGCGCCAGTAGGTCACGCACATCGCCGCCACCCACAAGAGGTCGACGACGAAGAACCAGACCTGCGTCGGCAGCGACCAGTTCTGGCCCAGGCCGTAAGGCCAGAGCAACGGCCCGAAGTTGCGAACCGCGGCCAGCAGTGCGCCCAACGCGGCCAGGGCGATGACGCGCTCGGTCCGGCTACTCAATCGGCTGAGGCTCCATCCGCCGTCGCCGGCGTCTGCTCGAACAAGGCGGCCATTCCCGCGCCCAGCGCGGCACCGGCAATCGCCACGCCCAGCAGCAACGTCACCGACCAACCGATGACGCTCGTGGCCAGGACGGTCGCGCCCGCCGCGAGCACGAACGCCGCCGCGGCGGCGGCCGTACCGACCAGCAACCGGCGCTGCGCCGGGGCCAGCCGGATCAGCACGTCGACGATGAGGCCGGCGATGACCGCCGCGGCTACGAAGCGCCACTCTCCACTGCCGAGCGCGGCTGCCGCCGTCGACAAGCCGAGGATCACCGTGACAGAGCCGAACGGCGCGCCGACGCTGACCACGAGCATCACCAGGAACGCGAGCAGCAGCGCCCCGAGCAGCGTGCCCATCACGCCCAGGTTCTCGCGCACGAGCGTGCTGGCGTCGGCCGGCTCGTCCTGCGAGCGCTGGTAGAGGATCCGGCCGTCCGGTCCCCAAGCCTGCCCGCCCGAGGTCAGTCCTTCGACGGCGCCGTCGGTGCGGGTCAGGTTGACCTGATTGGCGCCGCTGGCATCCATCGACCAGATGTCGCTGGTGCTCTCGCGGTCGCTTTCGAAGGCGATGTGCCTGCCATCCGGCGACCAGCTGGGAACGCGGTCGCTGCTGAATTCGAAGGTCAGTTGTTGCGGCGGACCGCTCACTGGAAAGTTGGTCACGTAGATGTCGGAGGCGACTGCCGAACGGCGCGCCATTGAAGGCGATGCGCGATCCGTCGGGCGACCATGAGCCACCCCACGCGTCATCCATGGTCGTCAGCTGGACCGCGTCCGAGGAACCGGTTGGTGCGACGAAGAGCGCCGTGTGGCCCGCGTCGCGCGTGCTGTCGAAGAGCAGGCTGGCGCCATCAGGCGAGTACACGCCGGCGCGGTCCTCGGCCGGATCGGTCGTAACGCGCTCGACGTCGCCGGTGCCATCGGAGCGCATCCGCCAGACGTCGACGTTGGGTGTCACCGTCGGCGGTTGGCCGGCGGCTGGTCCCTGGCCAAAGCCAACGGCAGGCGGCAGGATGCCCGCGCCCGATCCAGGTCCATGCTGGCCATCGAGGGTGAACAGGATCCACGCACCATCGGACGACCAGTGAGGCAGCCAGTACCAGCCAACACCGGCAATCAGCTCGTGCTGGTTCGAGCCGTCCGCGTTAGCCGTCCAGATCGCGACGTTCGGCGCGAGCTCGCCGATACGCTTGGGCGTGGCCGCCATGGTGTAGGCAATGCGCGTGCCATCGGGCGACCAGACCGCGTTGCCAAGGTCGAAGGCCTTGAGCGAAATGAGTTGGGTCTGGTGCGAGCCGTCAGCATCCATCACCCAGATTTCCGAACGGCTGATGGCGTTGTTGAGTGGCGCCTCCAGCCACGCGTTCTGGGCCGGTTCGAAACCGATCAAGCCAAGCACCGACAGAACGAGGGTGGCCGAAAGCACCGGCGGCCAGCCCGCGCGCGTCGGGGCGGCCTTGAGCGCCGCATAGAGCGGCGCGCTGGCGACCAGCAGGACGCCGGCGAAGGCAAGCAGCCGGCTCGGCGCAAAGACCTGCTCGATGCTGTCGGGGTAGATGCCGATGCCCTGGCGCCAGCCGATTTCGACGACGGGCCAGATCACAAGCAGAACGGCCCCGACTGGCAGGCCGAGGTAGCCCGGCGGGAAGGCGGCACGCCAGTCATGCCCGGCACGCCTTGCCCGGACGATCAGCAGCAGGCACAGCCCGACGAGCGCCAGCACGCCCAGGTAGTAGGGGACGTGGTAGATCGAGACGACGGTGTCGGTGATCGTGCGGTTGGCGTAGACCGTCGCGACCAGCAGCAGGCCGAGCGTGATCCACGCCGCCAGGAGCAGCGTCAGCCAGGCGAACGTGGCTGGCGCCCGCTGGCTTCCCTCTTCAGCGTCCGGTGCGTCCACCGTGATCGCGTCACTCGTCGCGGTCATCTGGCTGCTCAGCATCGTACAGGTCGAGTTACCCGCTGTTACAGGCCCAGGCCCGCCGCGGGCTGCGGCGCTGGCGTGCCGGGTGGAGTGGACGACGTGTAACCCATGGTCAACTCGATCGAGACGGCGAGCACGATCATGGCGATCAGGGCGGCAAGCGTGACGGTCAGTCCGCGCGAGAGCGAGCGGCGATCGATCGGCGCCAGCCGAAGGGGAGAGGAGTGCGGCAGGGTCTGCTGGTAGCTGGTCATGTCGGTTACCTCCTGTTTGGTCGGTGGAGGTAAGTCTTCGATTGGCTGGCCGCCCGGACAGCCGAGCCGGCCCGGGAACCCGGGTGGGCAAAAGCAAGGGAAAACCCGCTGCTGGCGCAGGTCCGCTCGTGCGACGATCCACCCGTTGAACGCCACGCCGATCCGCATTGCCATCGCCGACGACGCGATCCTGTTGCGCGAGGCCCTCGCCTCCGCCCTGACGGCCGCCGGCTTCAGCGTGGTTGGCCAGGCGGCCGATGCGGATGGGCTGTTGACGCTTATCGATCGCGAGCGGCCGGACGTCGCGATCGTCGACGTGCGCATGCCGCCAACTCACACCACCGAGGGCCTCGAGGCGGCGCGTCAGATTCGTCTGCGCTACCCGGGTACGGCCATCCTGGTGCTATCGCAGTACGTCGAGACGCGCTATGCGCTCGAGCTCCTTCGCGACGATCCGGCGGGCATCGGTTACCTGTTGAAGGATCGCGTGACCAAGGTCGCCGATCTCGCCGATGCAGTCAGGCGGGTCGCGGCGGGTGGGTCGGTCATTGACCCAGAGGTGGTGTCACGCCTGCTGGGCCGCCCGCGAGCCCATTCGCCTCTCGATGAGCTGACCCCGCGCGAGCGCGAGATTCTTGGCCTGATGGCGGAGGGTCGCTCCAACCAGGCCATCGCCGACCAGCTGGTGCTCGACCCCAAGACGGTCGAAGGACACGTCAGCGCAATCTTCGGCAAGCTCGGTCTCGAGCCGGCGGCGCAGGACAACCGCCGCGTGTTGGCGGTTCTGGCCTACCTGAGGTCGTAGCGCTGATTTGCTGACGGCACCGACGCAAGACCGAAGAAGCCGCGCACCCATGCGCGCCACGGCGGCCGTTCACGCCAATGTCGTGCGATCTCCTTTGGCTGGAGCCACCACGTCGGCCAGGGCTGCGCATAGAGCCATGGCACGGCCGCCCAGGCCAGGATGAAATAGTCGAGTCGGAGCGGGCGCGGGTAGAAGGCGACGATCTCCAACTGGCGCAGGGTCTGCGGCCAGGTCGCCAGCGCGAAGAGCGTGAACAGGCCAAGGAACGCCAGGCCCCACAGCCGCGCGCGCGGTCGCAAAACGACGATCAACAGGCCCGGCAGCCATTTGAGCGCCGTTGCGAATGCCCACAGCATCGCCGCCCAGTCGATCGCCGACGAACTGCGCCCACCACACCATCAGCGTCAGGAAGATGTTGATGTTGCCCGAGTCGAAGTTGGCCACCAGCGCCGGGCCAAGCACCGCGATCGACACGGCCGTGCCCAGCGGGCGCCTTTCGTAGGCCCACTTGACCGTCCAGCGCGAAGAGCACGACGCCGGCAGCGCGCCAGACCAGCCAGGCGATGTCCCACGGCAACAGCGCCCAGGGCAGGAACAGCGACAAGGGTCCACGGCGGATAGGCGTAGGGCAGGATGTGGCCGCTGGCCTGAGTCGGGTCGATGACGGTCACATACGGATCGCCGCCGGCCAGCCAGGTGCGCACCGCCTGCCAGTAGGCGATTGCGTCGGCGCCCGCGTTTTCGGCCCGGGCGTAGTTGAACGCGATGATCAGTCCCACCGAGACCGACAACAGCAAAATCGCCGCCAACCGGCGCGGCTCGCGCAAGATGAATCAGCAGCGGTGCGTCGGCTACGGCGACCAGCTTGTCCTCCCGTGACGTCGGCGTCCCCCAATCACGGCCTATACTCGGCCGCTAATGAGCGAAGGCCACGTAATCATCATCGGCGGCGCCGAGGATAAGGTGCGCGAGAAGGTCATCCTGAACCGATTCGTCGCACTGGCCGGCGGTCCGGATGCCCGAATCGCGGTCATCAGCACCGCTTCTTCGCTCGGCCCGCTGGCCGGCGAGATGTACCGCCGCATCTTTGGTGAGCTCGGTGCGCGCGAAGTCATGCCCATTCACGCCATGACCAGGCCACAGGCCAACGACAAGCAACACGCGCAACTCGTGCGACAGGCAACCGGCATCTTCATGACCGGCGGCAACCAGCTTCGCCTGTCGTCGACCCTCGGCGGGACAGCCCTGGCGCAGGCCGTCGTCCAGCGCCATGCAAGAGGGCGCCGTCGTCGCCGGCACCAGCGCTGGCGCGTCGGCCATGAGCACGCACATGGTCGCCTTTGGCGCATCGGGCGCGACGCCCAAGCAGCGCATGTTCCAGATGGCGGCCGGGCTCGGCATCCTGCCCGGCGTCATCATCGACCAGCATTTCGAGCAGCGGAACCGGCTCGGCCGGCTGCTGGCGATCATCGCCCAGAACCCGTCGCTGCTCGGCATCGGCGTGGACGAGGACACTGCCGGCGTGGTCGGGCCCGACCGGGTGATGGAAGTCATCGGCAAGCGCAGCATCACCGTCATCGATGGCGCGCAATCCGACACCGACGCCTGGGAAGTCGGTGCCCACAAGCCACTGATGATCAGCAACGTGATCCTGCACTCGCTGCCGTCGGGCTATCGCTTCGACCTCGACCGGCGCGAGCGTGTGGCCGCTCCGGTCCTGCGCGCACTCGACATCGCCAAAGCCTCGAGCTAGGGCCAGCCACTCACATGACACAGGCGCCGCCGGCAGCCGAGGCGACGGCCAGCGGCACGCCGCAGCCCACGCTGCGCATCCTCGAGACGCGCGTCCTGCGCGGGCCAAACCTCTGGTCGCGCACGCCGGTCATCCGCATGCTCGTCGACCTTGGCGTGCTCGAGCAGTTCCCGTCGAACACCATTCCCGGACTTCAACCGCGCGCTGCTGGCGCTGCTGCCCGGCCTGGAAGATCACGCCTGCTCGCTCGGCCGGCGCGGCGGCTTCGTGACGCGGCTCGAGGAAGGCACGTGGATGGGCCACGTCGCGGAGCACATCGCCATCGAACTGCAGGACCTGGCCGGCACCGAGGTTCACATCGGCAAGACGCGCAGCGCGGGCAAGACCGGCCAGTACAACGTCATCTACGAGTACCGCGAGGAGCAGGTCGGCCTGGAAGCCGGCCGGCTGGCGGTCGCCCTGGTCAACCACCTCGTGGCGCCGGAAGCCGGCGACCTCGACTTCATCGGTGCCCTCGAAGACCTCATCAAGCTGGCCGAAAAGCAGGCCTTCGGGCCGTCGACGCAGGCCCTCATCGACGAGGCCCTGTCGCGCGACATTCCCTTCATCCGACTCGACCGCTTCAGCCTTGTCCAGCTCGGCCAGGGCATCCACCAGCGCCGGATCCGGGCGACGATGACCTCGCAGACGCCGGCGCTGGCAGTCGACATCGCGTCCGACAAGAGCCTGACCAACAACCTGCTGAACTCGGCCGGCCTGCCCGTCCCGCGCTCGCAGACGCGTGCGCAGCGAAGACGAGGCGGTCGCCGCCGCCAAGACGCTCGGCTTCCCGGTCGTGGTCAAGCCGCTCGATGGCAACCACGGTCGCGGCGTCAACCTCGACCTGCGCACAGACGACGACGTCCGGCGCGCCGTGCCGCTCGCCCGCGCTCAGAGCCGCAACGGCGACCTGGTCGTCGAGACCTACGTCCACGGCAACGACTACCGCGTGCTGGTCGTCGACGGCAAGATGGCCGCCGTCGCCCAGCGCGTGCCGGCCGGCGTCAACGCCGACGGTGACCACACGCTGCGCCAGCTGGTCGACATCGAGAACGCCGACCCGCGCCGTGGCATCGGCCACGAGAAGGTGCTTGACGCGCATCGCGCTGAACGACATCGCCCTCGAGCTGGCCGCCAAGCAGGGCTTCGGGCCGGACGACGTCCCGCCCAAGGGCACGCGCGTCCAGCTGGCACTGACCGGCAACATGTCGACCGGCGGCACGGCCATCGACCGCACCGCACGAGGCGCACCCGGACAACGTCGAGATCGCAGAGACGGCGGCGCGCGTCGTCGGCCTGGACGTCGCCGGCATCGACTTCATCACGCCCGACATCGCCACGCCTGTCCGCGAGAAGGGCGGCGCGATCGTCGAGGTCAACGCCGCACCCGGCTTCCGCATGCACACCAACCCGACCGAAGGCGAGCCGCAATACGTCGCCAAGCCCGTCCTGGACATGCTCTTTCCACAGGGCTCCAACGCGCGCATTCCGATCGTGGCGGTGACCGGCACGAACGGCAAGACGACGACCGTCCGGATGATCGGTCACATCCTCAAGCTGATGGGTAAGCGCGTGGGCATGACCACGACGGACGGCATCGTCGTCGACGGCCGGCTGATCCGGAAGGGCGACATGAGCGGGCCGCGCTCGGCGCGGATGGTGCTGCAGAACCCGTCGGTCGACACGTGCGTGTTCGAGGTCGCCCGCGGCGGCATCCTGCGCGAGGGCCTGGGCTACGACCGCAACGACATCGCCGTCGTGACCAACGTCACCGGCGACCACCTTGGCCTGCACGGCATCGACACGGTCGAGCCAGCTGGCCGCCGTCAAGTCCGTACTGGTCGATGCGGTGCCGCGCTGCAGGCACGGCCGTCCTCAACGCCGACGACCCGCTGGTCGCCAAGATGGCCCGCCAGAGCCGCGGCCACGTCGTCTACTTCTCGATGCAGACCAAGGCCGGCGAGGAGGGCTACGACCGCGTCGATGGCCACTGCGGACGCGGCGGAGCGGCACTGGTCCTGCAGCAGACGGACGAGGGCGAGCTGATGGTGCTGCGCCACGCCACGCGCACCCTGCCGCTGCTCTACACGCACCTCATCCCGGCCACGTTCGGGGGACGGGCACGCATGAACGTGGCCAACGCGCTCGCCGCGGCCGCCGCTGCCTGGGCGGCGGGCGCCCACCTGCACGACATCCGCCAGGGCCTGCGCACCTTCACGACGTCCTTCTTCCAGGCGCCCGGCCGGCTGAACGAGGTCGAGCTCAACGGCTTCAAGCTCATCCTCGACTACTGCCACAACGTCGACGGCATGCGCCGGCTGGCCGAGTTCGTTGAGGCATATGCCGGCGATGGCAGACGGCCGGACGATCGGCGTCATCGGTATTCCCGGCGACCGGCGCGACGAAGACCAGCGCGAGTACGGCCGGCTGGCGGCCCAGGCGTTCGACACCATCCTCGTGCGCGAGGACGCCAACCTGCGTGGCCGGCCGGCGGGCGAGTCGGCGGCCAACGTGCTGAACGGCGTCAGAGAAGGGCCAGCGCGAAGGCGCGCGCACCGCGAAGGCCGAGGCGGTCCTCGACGAGCTGGGCGCGGCACGGATGGCGCTCGCCATGGCCAAACCCGGCGACCTGGTCGTTATGTGCGTCGACGACGCGGCAGCGTGTCTACCGCGAAGCGATCGGCGCCCGAAAGGCGCGCGGCGGCGTGGCCATCGCCGACCCCGGCGAGCTGGAGGCCGAAGAGGGCTAGTCGGCGACCCGTTCCGCGAGCGCTGCGTCAACCGCGCGGAAGATGTTGCCGTGGACGTGGTCGCTGCCCACGCTGCGCGATCACGCCCTCGGCCTCGAGCACTCCTCGTGACGCCGGGTTTGACCCGCGCCAGGCGCAGGCTTACGCCTCGGCTACGGGCGAGCTCCTCGATCTCGGTCACCTTGGCCGCGCCTTGGGAATCGATCAGGTCGACTCCTTCGAGGTCGAGCACGAGCGTCTGAATCGACGGGTCGTCCTGCGGCCAGGCCGCGAATTCGTTCGTCGAGCGCTTCGGCGGTGGCGAAGAACAGGCCGCCGTCCATGCGCAGCACGACGATGCCGGGAAAGGTCTCGTCCTCTGGGTGGGATTCGAGGTCGCGGAACACTTGCGTGCCTTCCTGTTTGCCCAGGACCGGCATGCTCGGGCGTGTCACCACCGCGATCAGCCAGATCAGCGATAGGCCGATGCCGATGACTACGCCGAACAGGACACCGACGCTCAGCACGCCCAGTACGGCGACGATGGCAATGGCGAAGTCGGCCGGCTTCACGCGCGCCAACCGGCGCAACTCACGCACGTCGATCATGCCGAAGACGACGGCGTCGATGATGATCGCCGCCAGCACCGCCTTCGGCAGATCGGCGAAGAGTGGCGCCAGGAAAATCAGCGTGGCAACGACCAGCAGGCCGGTCGTGATCGACGCCAGCGGCGACCGCGCGCCGGCCGACTCGTTGAGCGAGCTCGCCGACAGGCTGGTCGATACGGGCATGCCCTGGAAGAAGCCGGCGCCGAGGTTGGCCATCCCTTGGGCGGTCGCCTCCTGGTTGACGTCGATGCGGTAGCGATGGCGGGTCGCGAACGTCCGCGCGTCGCCGGCAGTCTGCGAGAAGCCGATCAGCAGCAGCGCGAAAGCCGCGATCGATACCTCCGGCAGATGGCGCAGCGTCAGCTCGAGCGAGGGCACCTGAGGCAGCGGCAGGCCGCTCGGCACCGGGCCGACCAACGCGACGCCGCCTGCGCCGAGATCGAACAAGCGTGACGCGACCAGACCGCCGACGACCAGCACCAGAGCGCCCGGCACGCGTGGCGCCGCGAAACCGCAGCGCCAGGATCGCGGCCAGCGCGACGAGCCCGACAACGAGCGTCGCCACGTGCGTCTCGTTCAGTCCGGCGAACCAAGAGGCCGCCTCGGTGAACGCGTTGCTCCCGTCGGCGGACGTTCCGGTCAGCTTGGGTAGTTCACCAATGACCACATCGATTGCCGCCCCGGCCAGGAAGCCGGTGACCACCGCCCGCGAGAGGAAGCGCGAGATCCAGCCCAGCCGCAGGACGGCCATCAGCACGAACAGCGCGCCAGTGACGAGCGTTATTGCGGCTACGAGCTGCGCGGCATCCGCGCCGGCAAGGCCGGTGACCAGCACGGCGCCGCCGGCCACCGCGGCCAGCGACGAGCTCGGCCCGGTCGAGATGTGACGCGACGTGCAGAACAGCGCGTAGATCAGTGCGCCGGCCGCTGCCGCGTACAGCCCGTTCTGGACGGGCACGCCGGCGATTTCGGCGTAGCCGAGGTTCTTGGGCACGATCATCGCCGTCACGGCGATGCCGGCGATGATGTCGCTGCGCAGCCAGGATCGGTCGTAGCGCGGCAGCCAATCGAGGATCGGCAGGACGCCGCTCAGCGGCGAGTGGCGGTTGGCGCTGCGGCGCGGCGCCCATCAGCTGTGCCCTCGGCTACGACCTTACGACGTCTTGGCCGCCCTGCCCTTGCCGCTCTGCGCGCTTGCCGGTCTGCGCTTTGCTGGCGACTTCGACTGCCGGCGGCCTTGCTTGCGCTGGCCTTGCCTTGCGGCGTGGCACTTGCCTTGCCGCGGCAGGCTTGCGCGTCGAGCGCTTCGGCTTCGCTGCTTCGGCGGCCTCCAGGCCCTCGGCGGCCCCGATCTCTTCGGAGCCCTGGGCGACCATCACCACGCCCGCACCGGCCAGCTGTCGGGTCGCACTCCGCCTCGGCCTGCGCGGCGGACAGCTCGGCGACGCCGGCGGCGGCGTTGCGCATGCCGGCGTCGGCGGCGTCATCGCGGGCATCGAGCAGTGCGTCGGATGTGTCGAGCTCGCTGCAGTCCCTCGGCGACCTCGGTCATGCCCAGCGCGGCCAGCCGGTCGCTCATCGCTTCCATGCCCTCGGACAGGGCAGCCGAGGCCATCGCCCGACCGATCTCGTTGACGGCGAGCCCGCGCAGCTGCCGGCCCTTGACGCCCAGGAACTCGGCCAGGACGGGCATGCCCATCAGGTCGACCACGTCGCTGGCCACCCTGATCTGGCCGGACAGCGAGGCGAGGACCATGCCACGGTCGATGTTCTCCGCGCTGACGGCGGCCATCAGCGTGCTGACGGCGGCCGCCTCCTCGGCAGCCTCGAGGACTTCCGCGCCCTCGGCCGTATCGACCAGGCCCTTCACGGCAGCGACGTCGCTGAGCGTGCCGTAGGCGTCAGCGGCGCGCAGCTGGTCCTCGCCGCGAGTGACGTCCGCAGCGCCCTGCGCGGCCAGCCCGACCGTCTTGCGCGCGGCGCCGCCGGCTTCATCGATCAGGCCGGCACCGGCCACCATGTCTTCGGCGCCGGCCTCAGCGGCCGCCTTTGCCTTGTCCTTTGTTGTCTGTGCCTTGGCCACGGTTATACCCCTGCGTTCATATGACGATTTCGGACGTGATCGTCCGTCGTTGGAGCGCCGCTCCACCACCGCGCGGGCACGTCAACCTCAGATGATGCGGGCTCCACGCTCAGTCCGAACAGAACGGACGTCGCAGCGGACGGGACGGGTAATGCGCCACGCCCCCAGCGCTGCGCCGAGGATGACGACCGATCCACCTACCGCGAATAGGCCCGATGTAGCCGCCGACGAACGGACCCAGGGTTCACGCCAGCCATGAACTGACCGGTGGCCAGGAACAGCCAAAGGCAGCCGAAACCGCAAACAGCCCTGACAGATGCCGGTCAGCTGCGACCGCAAGACTCGTCCCCGCCAGCATTGGCGCGCTCGCTGCCAGCATCGCCATCAGGCCAACGGCCAGTCCGTAGAGCGCCACCACAGCAGGCTTGCCATGCCGACGACGCCGGCTGCCAGCCAGATAAGACCGACCCGTAGTTCCGCCACGGCTGGCACGCTAGGCGTGGCCGTCGCTCAATCGCTATCGCCGCGCCGCCTTTACGCGTGAGATTTCGTGACGATTTCCGCGACGTCCGTCACCGGCCGTGCGCCCTGTGCTTCGAGTTCGGCAACACGCCGGGCCGGTCCTCGTGGCACATCAGCAGCAGCCAGTGGGCACCGTCCGCCGCGCCGCCAGCCGGCCGGCTGTGGTCAGCTCGCGCGCGCAGCGCACGACGGCTCGTCGCCGTAGATGGGCACATCGGCCAGCCGAACGCCGCTCTCGCGCAGGCCGGCGCTCAGCTCGCCGATGACGCTCTGGCGCGATCGGCCGCGCAGGTAGTGCAGCGTCTCCTTGATCGCGACCTGGTCGCTGCGCGCGCCGGCCAGCCGGCCAACGGCACGCAGCCCGTCGTCGGGCCGGTCACCGGCGGTGCCCACGATCGTGCTCAGCGTCGCCTGCCGGTGCTCCGCGCTTGCCGATGAGTGCATCGACCGTGTCGAGAACGACCCGCAGGCCGGCCTCGTTGTGGGCGAAGTCGACCAGCACGACGCGGTTACCCAGGCGGTAGAAGTTGAGCCGCCCGGGCATCTGAGCCGATGTCGGCCGGAAAGAGCGCAGGCCGGCGGCCACCTGCTCGCGGCGTCGCGCCGAGTGCCATCGCGCCGCCGGCCGCCGCCAGCGCGTTGGCCACGTTGTGACGCGCGGCGCCGCCCATCGTCGCCGGCACGTCGGCCAACGGCGACGATCCTGTTTCGCCGCGAGCCGACGGCCTCCACGATCCAGCCATCCTCAACGACCATCGCCCGCCCGCCGGCGGCCAGGTGGCGCCGAATGCGCGCGCTGGCCGGCTTCAGCGAGAAGAAGCAGACCGCCGCCTTGACCTGCCGGCCGACGGCCGCCACCAGCGCATCGTCGGCATTCAGGACGACCACGCCCTCGGGCTTGGTTACGCGGGCGATGACCGACTTGACCTCGGCCAGCTCGGGCAGCGTGTGCAGGCCCTGCAGGTCGAGGTGGTCGGGGCTGACGTTGGTCAGCACGGAGGCGTCGTTGGACTGGTAGCCCAGGCCGCGCAGCAGGATGCCGCCGCGCGCCGTCTCAAGCACGGCCACATCGACGTCCGGATTGCGCAGCACGCTCTGCGCACCCAGCGGCCCGGTCAGGTCGCCTTCCTCGACCAGCTCGTCGTCGACGATCACGCCATCGGAGGTGGTCACGCCGACGTGCCTGCCCGCCGTGCGCAGGATGTTGGCGATCATGCGCGTGGTCGTGCTCTTGCCGTTGGTGCCGCTGATCGAGATGGCCGGCACGCGCCGATCCGTCGTCCGTGATCCACGACGGCGGGCGCGTGTTGGCGTCGCGGATCTGGCGGATCAAGCTGTGACGGCGGCGCGCTCGCGAGCGCGGGTCGGCACGTGCGTTCGGCCAGCCGAAATGCGCAGTTGGCGATGGCCTCGGCGCGACCGTGCTCGTGCCACGGAAACGAGACGACCCAGTGGCCGGGCTCGCTCGTGCGGTGGACGCGCGGCCGTACCCCGCGCTCGCCGAGCGCGGCCGTATGAAGGTGCCGCACCCAGTCGGCGACGGCAGCGATGGGCGGACGGGACCTCGCCCGCGGCACGGCGGCGCCAAGCCGGACGACGGCGTAGCCGGCCGGGCGAGCGCTCGCCGTACCACGACCGGCGCCGGCCGAGCGCGATCTCGATGCGCACGGCCGGTTCGAGCCGGTAGATGTTCGGGCCATCGAGCAGGCGGACTTCGATCAGGCGCACGAGGCCGACTATATCGGCGGGCGCGCCGCCGGCAACACCTATTAGCCGATGGTCAGAACGACCTTGCCCCGGTTGTGGCGCTGGCCGACGGCGGTGAGGGCGGCGGCTGCGTCGTTGAGCGATGCGCTCCTGGATGTGTGGCGGAAGGATGCCTTCGCCATCGATCAGCCGAGCCAGATCCGACAGCCGGCTGTTGGGCAGTGCGTTGACCCGCCGAACTTCGATGCCGCGCGGCGCGAACAGCGCAACATCGAGCCCGTAGCGCCGCCGAGGAGGCGATCAGGCCACCCTGCTTGAGCAGCACCGATGTCGCGGCGACGAGCGTCAGGTTGCCGGTGAAGTCAGCGATCGCGTCGATGCCGTCTGGATGGGCTTTGTGGATCTGGGCGACCGGATCGGCGGTGTGGTCGATCACCTCGGCAGCCCCCAGTTGGCGGGCATAGTCGGAGTTCGCCGGGCCGGGCCAGCGCGACTACCGTGGCGCCACGCTTGGCGGCGAACTGGACGAAGAAGCTGCCGACTGCGCCGGTCGCACCGATCACGGCGATCGTCTGGCCCGACTGGGGCTCGATGGCTTCGATCGCGGCGAGCGCGGTCAGGCCGGCCAACGGCAGCGTCGAAGCCGCCTTGATGTCGATGCTGACGGGCTTCTTGGCGACAGCCTGGACCGGTACAGCCACGAGCTCGGCGAAAGTGCCGCCGCCGTAGTAGGGCTTGTCCGACGCGCTGGCCATGACCTCGTCACCCACGCTGATGCCGGTCACGCCGGGGCCGACAGCGGTCACGACTGCCGGCGGCGTCCAGACCCGGCACCAGCGGAAAGCGGTGCTGCGCCCATTGCTGAGCACCACCCGCGGCAACCACCGCGTCCATGGGGTTGACGCTGGCGGCTGCGACGCGAATTACGACCTCGCCTTCGCCGGGTGTCGGCTGCGGGCAGCTCCTTGACCTCTCCTGGCTTGCCGAACTCGTCAATTGCGAATGCGCGCATTGCTGGGGAACCTCGTTCTGTTACGATGAATTACCGGAAAGTAACATAGCACATAGTGAATGGATACAACACCTAGCGCAGCCCCCAACCAGCCCGCCATCGAGATCTCGCCGGCCGACCAACTGGCAGCGTCTTTCGAGTCGCTGATCGGCGAATACATACGCTGGCTGCGCACGCAGGCGCCGGCCGGCGGCCCGAGCACGTCACGCCTGCGCCTGCTCGAGTCACTGCACTGCGAGGGCGCCCAGAAGATGAGCGACCTGGCCGATGCGCTCGGCGTCACGCCGCGCAACATCACCGCCCTTGTCGACGGCCTGGAAGAGGAGGGGATGGTCCGCCGCGTCGCGCATCCGACGGATCGTCGCGCCACGCTGATCGAACTGACCGACGAAGCACCGGATCCGGTCGAACTGATGGCCGCTCACCGCGCCGCCATCGGCGAGCTGTTCGGCTGTCTGACGGACGACGAAAAGGCCGACTACCTGGCGCTGACCCAGCGCCTGGAGGAACGCTTCCGCCGCGCCCGCCGGCAATCGCCCGCCACCGCCAACTGATGCCGGTCACCGACGACGAGCTGCGCGCTCTGCGCGCGGCGGTCGAGCGCTCACAGCCCGACTTCTTCACCGACCTGCGCCGGCTGGTCGCGATCGACTGCGGCAGCTACAGCAAGGCCGGCGTCGACGAGGTCGGCCGGATCGTCGCCGATCGCTTCCGCGCTCTCGGCGCGACGGTCGAGTTGGAAGCCAACGCGGAGTTGGGCGACACGGTCGTGGGCACCTTCGCCGGCAGGGGCGGTCCCAACGCGCTGCTGGTCGGCCACATGGACACGGTCTACCCCGATGGCACGGTCGCCCTGCCGCCCGTACACGGAGCGTGGCACGCGGGCGTACGGCCCCGGCGTGGCCGACATGAAGGCGGGCCTGCTGGCCGGTCTGCATGCCGTCGCCGCCGTTCAGTCGGTCGCTGGCGGCCTGCCTTTTGGTCGGCTGGTCTTCATCGCCAATCCGGACGAGGAGATCGGCTCGCCGGCCAGCAAGCCGGTGATCGCGCCGCATGCCGAGTCGAGCGACTTTGCGTTCGTCCTGGAACTGGCCCGCGCCAACGGCGACATCGTCAGCTCGCGCAAGGGCATTGCCGATCTGACGCTGGTGATGACCGGCCGCGCGGCGCATGCCGGCGTCGAGCCGGAGAAGGGCCGCAACGCCATCGTCGAGGCGGCCCACAAGGCACTCGCGCTGAGCGCGCTCAACGGCCGCTGGCCGGGCGTGACGGTCAACGTCGGCGTGATCAGCGGTGGCACGCGGCCCAATGTCGTGCCGGCCGAGGCACGCCTCGAAGTCGATCTGCGGGCAGTCACTCGCGCCGCCCTCGACGAGGCGGAGGCGGAGGTGCGGCGGATTGCGCCACCACGACGGTTCGCCGACGTGACGTGCACGGTCGAGCAGAGCGCCAAGGCCTGGCCGATGGAGAAGTCGGCCGGTACGGCTGCCCTGGTCGACGCGGCCGTGTCGCTGGCCGGTCGCCTCGGCTTCGATCTGAAGGACGCCGCGACGGGCGGTGCGTCGGACGCCAACACCACGGCCGGCCTGGGCGTGCCGACGCGTCGACGGCCTGGGCCCCATCGGTGGCGGCGATCACTCCGAAGACGAGTACCTCGAGCTCGACTCGCTCGTGCCGCGCACGACCCTGCTGGCCGCGCTCCTGCTCAGCGCCGGCCGCGAGCCGCCGCCGCGCGGCTGACTACTGACCGCCGAGCGCGGTAATCAGCGCGTCGGCCAGCGGCGCGACACGCGGCGTGCCAAGGCCGGTCGAGAAATCCCAGCCCGGCTCGCGCCTCTGCAGCAGGTTGCCGCCGCGAACCACGTCGTGGAAGACGTCCGGGCGCGACGCTGCCACCTGGTAAAGGGTCGGGCCCAGGGCGCCCAGCGTATTGATGCCGTGCGTAGCCAGCCAGCTGCCGGACCAGCGCCATCGAGCCGACCCAGAAGGGGGCCGCGGCGCTCGTACCGCCCACGCCGCCTGACTGCTGCTTCTCATCCGGTGGCGTGTAGATGACGATGAAGCCGCTGGCTGGATCGGCCGGACCGGCCACGTCCGGCACCTGGCGCATGCCGTTCGATTCGCTGTTCTCGACGCCCAAGCCGGTCTGCCACGCCGGCCGTTCAACGCGCTGCGAGAGTCCGCCGCCACCACCGCCGCCACCGAGCGGATCTTCCCAGCCGGCCTCGCTGTAGTAGGTGCCGTCGGTGCGGACGGTCAGGTACGTGCCACCGACGGAGATGACGCTGGTGCTGGCCGACGGGAAGTCGACGTTGGGGCTGAGGTCACGGTCGAACGGGTCGTCCGAGATGCGGTTGCGCCGGCAGCCATAGGCGCCGTCGTCACCCGAGGCGACAAAGATGCTGATGCCGGCGGCGAAGGCTGCCTGCAGCTCCTTGTTCATGCCATTGAACGCGTCGGATGGCCAGTACTTCTCGCACTTGCCCCAGCTGACGTTGACCAGGTCGACACGCCCGTCATCGACGATCTTGGAGATCATCGCGGCGAAGTTGGACAGCTTGTTGGCGGCCTCGTAATTGATGATCTGGGCGGCCGGGGCAATGCCCCTGATGACCTGGATGTCGAGCGTGACCTCGTCGTTGCCGCCCGCCGGCTCGTCTGGTGCGCCCGGCAGCTTGACCGATTCGACCTTCGGGCCGGTGATGCCCATGGCCTGGTCCCAATCGTCGATGTCGCTCTGGTAGAAGGTGTCGAACGAGACGATGCCGACGGTTTGGCCCTCACCGTTGAGGCCCGCCGCACGAAGTTGCTCGATCTCATAGGCGCGCGCCACGTCGTTCGGGCTTCATGCCGCCGTTGGGCACGCCCGAGGCAAACATGCCCGGGAATGACTTCAGCACGACCGGCTCCGTGTCCAGGCCAACGACGGCCGCCACGCGGCCGGTCATGTCGGCCGGCAGGGTGGGCTGGCCAGTTGGGCCGGTGGAAGCGCACGCCGTCCTTGGTCATGAAGTCTTCGAGCGTGACCGAGAAAAGTCGATTGACGTCGCCGGCCCGGGCGCTGACTTCGAGCGAAGTCCGTTGGGCGGGCCTGAAGGTGGTCTGGACGTGGTTGGCATTGAGCCAGCTGACGACGGAATCGATGTCCGCCAGCGGCAGGCCAAAGCGTGCGCCAAAGGCCTGGGCGTTCAGGAAGTGCCGGTAGTCGGGCGACTGCGGGTCGTATAGCGCGGCCAGGTAGTTATCGACGTCGTTGCCAGCCGGCATAACCAGCGACACCGTGAAGTAGACCTGTTCATTGGGATCGGTCGGCCCAAGGCGCGTGAGCTCATCTGGTCCGCTCATCTTGAGAGTCTCCGTCGCGCGGGCAAGTGGCTGCCGCCCCGCTGGCGGCCGGGCGCGTGGCGGCAGAGCAGCCGCTGCCGACGAGGATGGCGAGGACGAGGCCGGCGCTGAGCAGCCGTGTCATCCGCCGCCCTCCCACAGGAACGTCTTGACCATCTTGTCGACCTCGACCCGGGCCGCGTGGTTGAGCGTGCCGCTGCCGAAGTCGTTGTCCGGGTTTTCGACGAGCACGAGGAAGACGACGGTGGCCTTGCCCTGCGTCGCCGCCATCAAGGCGATGCCGGCCGTGTCGCCGGGCGTGCCGTCCGCGTTCTTGAACGTGCCGGAGAAGACCCCGCCCTTGCCGTTGACGTAGCCGATGCTCGGCCCCAGCAGGGCGTCGTAGCGGGCGCGTGTTGGGCGCCCGACCGATGACGAAGGTGTCCACGTTCTGGAGGGTCAGCTGCAACGCTTCGTCGACCGACGTGCTGGACGGGTAGCCAACTACGTCAACCTCGACCGGCCCGAGCAGCAGCTGCGCGAAGGCGTCGTCCTCCTTGCCAAGTGTCCACAGGCTGTCGTCGTACTCGAACGAGTAGCCCAGCGTCTGGCTGCGCCAGACCTTGCCGCCAACGAACGGCGCAGCGTTGCTGGCCGGCGTCGGCTGCGGCGATTGGCCGGGTCCCGGGGTCGTGCCCTGGGCCGTGGGCACAGGCGTGGGCAGACCACCGGTTGTCGTGCCGGTCGGCCGTGGCGAGCCGCCGGTGGGGATGGTTGGCGGTGGCGGCACTGGACACAGCACGCCGTCTGGACAGGTGTCCGGTGGCGGTGGCTGGCTGGCGAACACGATGATGCCGACAAGCACAGCCACGCCGACCAGCGCACCGATGAAGATGCCGATGATCGCGTTGCCGCCGCGCCGCGGCGGGTGGGGCATGGGCGCGATGGGCGCAGGTGGCGGGCCATAGCCCGTGTACTGCTGCTGGTAGTAGTTGTAACCGGGCGGTCCGCCGGGAGGGCCGGGTGGCCCGCCGGGCGGCGGTGGTGGAGCGGGCGGTTGGTAGCTCACGCGCTAGCTCGGCTCGGCCGGAGCCGCCGGCGCCGGAGCCTCGGCGCTGGCGCGCGGCCGCGGCGCGCCGCGGCAGGGCGGCCAGCGAGATGCCGCAGTTTCCGCAGAAGGTGTGATGAGGCGTCTCCTGGCCACAGTTGGGGCAGCGCAAGGTTGGTCCGATCTCCACCTCGCGCGCCTCTTCGAGCAGGCCGAAGTGGATGACCACGCGCAGCCAAAGCAGGGCGATGGCGGCCACCACCAGCTCGACGAGCAGGGTCAATACCGGATCGAGCGCGGCGCGGGCCAGGCCGGCCGCCACCAGCAAGGCACCGCCGGCCAGGCTGGCCGTGATCGGCATGCCGGCCAGGCCAAGCCCTTTGCGATCAGCCACCGGCGCGCGATAGCGCAGCCAGAAGGCGGCAGCCACGGCACCAACCGCACCCGCCGCCAGCAGCGGCTCGACGATGGCGAGCGAGATGATCTTGATCGCCCACTGGCCGGGGTCGCCACCGGGCCGCAGGCCGGCGTTCCACATCGAGGCAGAGTCGGCCAGCAGCTTGGCGCCGACGAAGGCCACCGCCGACGCAGCTGCCGAACGTGGCGCCGTCGAGAACGTCGTTGAAGCGCCGCCAGCGCAGCAGCAAGAGCGGCCCGGCGAGCATCAACAGGCCCGCGACGAGCGGCACCACGACGCCGGCCACGAAGAGCGCCGGAATGTCAAAGCCATGAACAGTGGCCGCCGACGGCAGGCGGTGGACGACGATCGAGGCGAGCACGCCCATCACCGCACCCCAGGCCATCGTCGCGCCGATGACGATGCGTGGCTCGTCTTCGTACACGTCCACGTCCCACAGGTAGAGCACCATCAGCAACGGCACGATCACCGCGGCGGTCGACACCGCCAGCGGGAAGGCGCCGACGGCGGCCAGTGCCACCACGGCGGCGGTGCCGACGAGCAACGCAATCCGGAAGATGTGCATGTCGGCGCGCGGCAGCTGCGGGAAGAGCGTGCTGATCGCGATCGTCCGCACCGGCTCGTCAGGCTGGGCGGCGAACGAACCCTTGCGCCGCAGCTGTTCGCCCTTGTATTCGTCCTCGAGCGGGTGGCCGCAGCGGATGCAGAAACGCATGCGCGGCACGTTGTGCCCGCACTGGTTGCACGTGACGAACTCAGACTTGGCCGGATCCGTCATCGCAGGAACGATTCGCCGCCCTGGTCGCAGACCGTGTACAGAGCGTGCTTCTCAAGTGCGTAGCCGGCGACGTGCAGGCGGCCGTCGATGTGCTGTGGGCAGACGAAGACCCACCACAGGTTGGGCTGACCCGGCTGCAGCCGCAGGCATCTCCCCGAGTGGGGTCGATTCCTTGGCGATGCGTTCACCCAGGTCGGCGAACTGTGCGGTCAGGCGCGCAAGGGCGGCCTCGCGATCAGCTTCCGTCTCGCTGCTGTACGGGTAGTTCTGGGCTACGTTCGAACTCACGGCACCACGCTAGGGCAGGGCGGCCACAAAAGGGATGGCCAGCCGCACGGGTCGTGAGCGCGGCGCGACCGGCCGAGCCGGAGTATACAAGCCCGAATTCACCACGCCAGAGCCGCCCCTTCCGTGCGTGGATCAGTCGCCGCCGCGAGCGTGGCCGACGCCGTCCTCTGTGCCGGCACCAGCTCGACGGCGTTGGCGTGGCCGGTGCGCGGAGTCGAATGTCGGCCGCCCATTCGACCCGTGCCCGCGCCGAGTCAGCTCGTCGCCGAGTGAATTCGCGAAGTCGGCTCTCGAGCAGCGAGATCGACGGCGGGCCATAGAAGCCGATCGGCTCGGCCAGCCAGCGCGGGACTGGGCCAGCGCCTGCGGCGAGATCCATGCCGCTGTCGACGACCGCCGACACGAACTGGGCGAAGACCTGCGGCTGGATCTCGCCACCCATCGAGCCGTGGGCGATCCACGGGTTGCCGTCGCGCAGCAGCATGCCCGGCGTGAGCGTGTGGAACGTCCGCTTCGAGGGCGCGAGCGCGTTGACGTGATCCGGGTCGAGCCTGAACAGTGAGCCGCGGTTGTGGTAGCTGATGCCGGTCGCCGGATCGACCAGGCCCGAGCCGAAGCCCATCCAGTTCGACTCGATCAGGCTGACCAGGTTGCCCTCGCCGTCGCCGGTGGCCAGGAAGACGGTGTCGCCGGCAACCATCGCGACGTCGGGCGTGGCAGCCGTGTGGCGCGGGTCGATGTCCGCCGCCAGCTTGGCCAGGCGGTCTGGGTCGAGCATGATCTCGAGGTCGTCGTCGCTCATGTGCTCGGGGTCGGTCAGGAACTCGTCGCGATCGGCTATGGCCAAGGCGCGCCGCCTCCAGTCCGTAGATGGATCCAGGTCGGGTCGTCGGCGGCCCCTGGCGGGTCGAAGTGGCGAAGTATGCCCAGCATCTCGAGGGCCATCGGACCGGCGGCGTTGGGTGGGTGGCTGACCGAGGTGAAACCGCGGTAGTCGATGGAGATCGGGTCGGTCCAGCGTGGACGTGTGGGCGGCGAAGTCGGCCGGCCGCAGCGGCGAGCCCGAGCTGCCCAGGTAAGCACACGCCTGAGCGGCCAGTGAGCCGGAGTACGAGGCGTCTGGGCCCTCTTTGGCGATGGTTCGCAGCGTGCTGGCCAGGTTGGGCAGGCGCACCACTTCGCCCGTCCGCCAGGACCGCCCGAGCGGCCGGAAAGTCTTCGCCCAATCGCCCTGGTCGCCGAAGATGCGTGCCGACCGTTCGATGGACAAGACCCAGCCGTCGGTCGCCGGGAAGCCGTCGGCCAGGTCGATGGCCGGCGCGAACAGGTCGGCCCAGGCTAGCCGGCCAAAGCGAGCATGAGCGTCACCCCACGAGCGGATGGCGCCCGGAACGGTGACCGTCCACGGACCGCGGACGGGCATCTCCTCGAGGCCGGCCGCACCGGCCGTCTCGATGGTCGCCGTCCGGGCAGCTCCGGCCGCTGCCATTCAGAGCGTGGACCTTGGCGCCGTCCCAGATCAGCCAGAACGCATCACCGCCTAGGCCGCAGGAGTGCGCGGCGACTACCGCCAGGGCGGCATTCGTGGCGATCGCCGCGTCGATGGCATTGCCGCCGGCCCGAAGTATGCCCAGTCCCGCCTGGCTGGCGAGGTAGTGCGGACTGGCCACGGCACCACGCTTGCCTCGAACGAGGCGGGCGGGCACGAGCGGCACTTCCACACGCGGAGGATAAGCGGCGAATAGGCGGCGATGCCTTCCTTGGAGGCCTTACGACGACTTCACGGCCGTGCGACGCTTGCGCCCAGGGCGACGAGAAGCTCGTCCAGCTGCTCGAAGGTCTCGCTGTTCCAACTCGTAGAGCCGGATGCGATGGCCTCGTCGAGAGCTTCCTTCGAGGGATAGAGGTCGTGCACGACGAGCAGGGTGTTGCCATCCTGTTCCTCGAAGGTGACCGTGGTGACAGGTCCACCCTCGCCTTCATCGTTAGTCCAGACAAGGCGCGAGGGAGGGGTAACTTCGAGGTACTTCCCGTACGCCTCAAAGATCACCGCGCCTTCATGGCCGAACACGAGGCGGTATCCGCCCCCGGTGCGAGCGTCCAGCTCGCAGGAGAGCAGGGACATGCCCAACGACTTGGGCACCCACCACCGCTTGAACAGCTCGGGCTTGGTCCAGGCGTCGAACACGATGCGCGCCGGAGCGTTGAAGGTCCGCGTGACCACGAGCTCGCGCTCGGATGTCCGTTCAACCGTCGTTTCCATCGGATTTCTCCTTCCGCTTGAGTTCCTCAACGACCTTGTCCAACTCGTCGTAGCGTGAATCCCAGAGTTGGCGGTAACTCTCGATCCATGCCGTCTCTTCCTCGAGTCGGAGCGGGCCGAGCTTGCAGGTCCGAACGCGCCCGACCTTCTTGCTGGTCACGAGGCCCGCCTGCTCCAAAACGCCGACGTGCTTCTTCATGCCGGTCAGGGTCATGTGGAAGGTGTCAGCGAGGTCCGTGATCGAAGCGTCCGAACGCCCCAGCCGCTCGAGTACACCGCGTCGCGTCGCGTCCGACAGAGCGGCGAAAGTGGCATCGAGGTGGGCCCTCGGATACTGAACCATACGGTTCAGTGTATGGCTTGGCGACCAGGCCGTCAAGGGCCTCCTGCTGGCGGCCGCTTCATCGACGAGCGTCTGGGCGCGAGCCACGAGCTGTCCCTCGACGTGTCGCCCAGATGACAGACGCCGGCACCGGCCTCATTTCACTCTGGAAGCACAGGGAGGCAGCGGGGGAGCAGAGGGAGGCGTCTCGTATGTCAGCGTTCCGATCAGCCGGACTCGCCAGCGTGTTGGCTCTTGTAGTCGTGGGCTGCGGCGCACCAGCCGCGGCAAGCCCCACCCCGAGTGCGTCGGCCGCTGCATTGCCCGCGCCGAGCGGCTTCACCGCGCTGAAAGATGGCGGGCTCGCGGCAGGCAATTACGCCGCCATGAACTTCGTTGATCCGTTCACCTTTACGGTCCCAGGGGAGACCGGCGGCAGCAAGTGGAGCGTTTTCGACACGAAAAAGCACGGTGGGGTTTTCCTGGCGAAGGGCGCCGGCGAGGGCGTGTTCTTTATCGTTCCTACCCAGGCGTTCCTAACCGACGGCAGCATTCAGCCCGTGCCAACCGACTGGGCGGCGTGGCTCAAGGCGAACAAGGATTTGGCGGTAACGGACGCCGGGTCGGGTGCGGTCGGCGGGATTGTCTCGCAGAGATTCGAGATCACTGCGCCGGGCGCTCCGGGCAACAGCCTGTGCGGACCCTCGGATGGCATCCGGGTGGCCAGCACCGAGGAGTATGCCTCGCCACTCGAAGGCGCCGTGTGCCAGGGCGACCCGAAGATCGTCTATGTCGTGCCGCGAAACGGCAAGCAGCTGCTGGTGATGGTTGATAAGGGCATCGCGATCCCGGCTCAGCCGATTCTTGACAGCCTCGCCTTCATCGACTAACGGCCGGCTGCTTCTCGTCGACCACGTTGAGCGCCAGCCACTTTTCGGCTTCGGCGATGGACCAGCCCTTGCGCCGGGCGTAGTCCTCGAGCTGGTCGCGGCCGATCCGGCCGAGGCCGAAGTACTTGGCCTCGGGATGCCAGAAATAGAGCCCGCTGACCGACGAGCCGGGCACCATCGCCATCGTCTCGGTGAGGTGGATGCCCGCCTGCCGCTCGGCGTCAAGCAGGTTGAAGATCGTGCGCTTCTCGGTGTGATCGGGCGAGGCCGGGTAGCCCGGCGCCGGCCGGATGCCCTGGTATTGCTCGCGAATGATCTGCTCGTTGGTCAGCGACTCGTCCGTGGCGTAGCCCCACAGCTCGCGCCGAACCTGCTCATGGAGCCACTCAGCGAAGGCTTCGGCGAGGCGGTCGGCGAGCGAGGCCAGAAGGATGGCCGAGTAGTCGTCGCCGGCTGACTCGAAGCGCTTCCGAGTTTCGTCGAGCCCAACGCCGGCGGTGACGGCGAAGGCGCCGACAAAGTCGCGCGCCGCCGAGCCGACCGGCGCCGTGTAGTCGGACAGAGCGACGTTTGGCCGGCCGTCGCGCTTGTCCATCTGTTGGCGCAGCGTGTGAAGTCGGGCGAAATCGGTCTTCCTGGAGTCGTCGGTGAACAGCAGGATGTCGTCATCGTCGGTCGAGGCTGCCGGCCAGAAGCCGACTACGCCGTTGGCGGTGAACAGGCGCTCATCGATGACACGGGCGAGCAGCTGCTGGGCGTCGTCGAACAGTGAACGCGCGGCCTTGCCCACGCGCTCGTCGTCGAGGATGGCGGGGTAAGAGCCGGGCAGCTCCCAGGCGGCAAAGAAGGGCGACCAGTCGATGCGCGTGGCCAGATCTGCGACAGGAACGTCCAACAGCGGGCGGACGCCGGTGAAGGCTGGCCGGGGAGGGGATCCGGCGGTCCAGTCGATCTTGAACCGGTTGGCGCGCGCCTCGCTCAGCGTCAACCGCCCGACTCGCTCGTCGCGGTCGGCGAACTGTGCGCGCAGCGCTACGTAATCAGCGCGCGTCTTGCGCACGAATTCATCTGACTGCTTGGGGTCGAGCAGGGCGGACGCCACGCCGACGGCACGCGAAGCGTCCAGTACATGAACGACAGGCCCGGAATAGGCAGGCTCGATGCGCACGGCCGTGTGCGCCTTGGACGTCGTGGCGCCGCCGATGAGCAGCGGAGTCGTGAACTTCTCGCGCTCCATCTCCGTCGCCACCACGCGCATCTCGTCCAACGAGGGCGTTATGAGGCCGGAAAGGCCGATCAAGTCGGCATGCTCCGCTCTCGCTGTCTCGAGGATCTTGGGCCAGGGCACCATCACGCCGAGGTCGATGACCTCGAAGCCATTGCAGCCCAGCACGACGCCGACGATGTTCTTGCCGATGTCGTGGACGTCGCCCTTGACCGTGGCCATGACGATCTTCTTGCCCGCCTTCGCCCGGCCGTTGCCGTTGCTGCTCGGGTTAGCGAGCCTCTCGGCCTCGATGTAAGGCACCAGGTGGCCGACGGCCTGCTTCATCACGCGCGCCGACTTGACCACCTGCGGCAGGAACATCCGGCCGCGACTGGAAGCGGTCGCCGACGGCGTCCATGCCCGCCATCAGCGGGCCCTCGATCACATCGAGCGGTTTGGCCGCCTGTTGGCGCGCCTCCTCGGTGTCCTCGACGATCCAGTCGGCGATGCCCTCGATCAGCGCGTGCTTCAGGCGTTCCTGGACCGGCGCATCGCGCCAGGCCAGGTCGCGGCCTGAGCCGCCGGCTCGCGCCGCTGGGTCCATCGACTCGGCGTAGGCAAGCAGCCGTTCCGTGGCGTCAGCCCGCCGGTTGAGCAGCAGGTCCTCGATGAGACTCTCGCAGCTCCGCGTTGATCTCGTCGTAGACCGGCAGCGCGCCGGCGTTGACGATGCCCATGTCCATGCCGGCCTTGATGCCGTAGTAAAGGAAGACGGCATGGATCGCCTCGCGCAGCTGGTCGTTGCCGCGGAACGAGAACGACACGTTGGAGACGCCGCCAGAGACCTGCACGGCGGGCAGCTCTGTCTTGATCCGGCGCACCGCCGCGATGTAGGCGTTGGCGTAGTCGGCGTGCTCCTCGATGCCCGTGCCGACGGCGAAGATGTTGGGATCGAGGATCACGTCCGAGGGATCGAAGCCCGCCTCCTCGGTCAGCAGTCGGTAGACGCGCTTGGCGATGTCGAGCTTGCGCTCGACCGTGTCGGCCTGGCCCTGCTCGTCGAAGGCCATCGAGATTACCGCCGCGCCGTAGCGGCGAGCGAGCCTGGCCTGGCGCAGGAACTCGGCCTCGCCTTCCTTGAGCGAGATCGAGTTGACGACCGGCCGGCCCTGCACGTGCTGCAGGCCCGACTCGATGACGCTCCACTTGGAGCTGTCGATGACGAAAGGCACCTTGCTGATGTCGGGCTCGCCGGCGAGCAGGTCCAGGAAGCGCGCTATGGCCGCTTCGCCGTCGAGGAGTGCCTCGTCCATGTTGATGTCGATGGCCTGCGCACCGTTGGCCACCTGCTGGCGCGCAATCTCGACCGCATCGCCGTAGCGGCCTTCGCGGATCAGCCGCGCGAAGGCGCGCGAGCCCGAGACGTTGGTCCGCTCGCCGATGTTGACGAAGAGGCTGTCTGGGCCGATATCGAGCGGTTCGAGGCCGGACAGGTGGGTGCGTGCTTCGAGCGTGGGCGGCGTGCGCGGCGTCAGGTCCTTGACTGCCTCGGCGATCGCCTTGACGTGGGCCGGCGTCGTGCCGCAGCAGCCGCCGACGATGTTGAGTGCGCCTTCGCGAGCGAGCTTGCCCAGGACGCCGGAGGTTTCCGGCGGCTGCTCGTCGTAGCCGCCGAAGGCGTTGGGCAGGCCCGCGTTGGGGTAGGTGACGACCGGGATGTCCGCGATGCGAGCCAGTTCCTGGACGTAGGGCCGGAGCATGGCCGCGCCAAGCGAGCAGTTCAGGCCAATGGCGAACGGCCGCGCATGGCGGACGCTGTTCCAGAAAGCGCCGACGGTCTGGCCCGGTCAGCGTCCGGCCCGACGCGTCCGTGATCGTGCCGCTGACGATGACCGGGATGCGGTAGCCGAGCTCCTCGAAGAGCGTTTCGACGGCGAAGATCGCGGCCTTGCCGTTGAGCGTGTCGAAGATCGTCTCGATGAGCAGAATGTCCGCGCCGCCCTCGACCAGGCCGCGCGCCGCGTCGTGGTAGGCGTTGACCAGTTCCTGCCACGTGACGTTGCGGGCGCCGGGGTCGTTGACGTCGGGCGAGATCGACGCGGTTTTGTTGGTCGGGCCCAGCGAGCCGGCGACGAAGCGTGGTCGGTCGGGCGTTTCGTACTCGTCTGCCGCGGCGCGGGCGATCGTGGCGGCGGCCCGGTTCATCTCTTCGGAGTAGGACTCCAACGCGTAATCGGCCAGCGAAATCGCGTTGGCGTTGAAGGTGTCCGTGCTGATGATGTCGGCACCGGCGTCGAGATATTGGCGGTGGATGCCGGCGATGATCTCGGGCTGGGTCAGCGTCAGCAGGTCGTTCTCGCCGCGCAGGTCGCGCGGATGGTCGGCGAAGCGCTCGCCGCGGAAGTCGGCCTCGGTCAGTTGGTGACCCTGGATGAGCGTGCCCATCGCGCCGTCGAGCACGAGGATGCGCTCGCGCAGAAGCTCGGGCAGGCGGGCGTTGCGGTCGTCTCGGGCGCTCATTCCGTGTCGAGTGTAGTCAGCCGCGTTTACGCTGCCGGAATGAGCGATGCTCTGCGCCCGGCCGTCGACCACTTGTTGGCCGCATGGAGCGGCGCGAGTCGACGCCGACCACGAGCAGGTCGAGCGCTGTCGCGAGGTCGCCGACCCGACCGACTTCTACGCGCCGGTGGTCAACCGCTTCCGCGCGGATCCTCGGCGGACCGACGACGAAGTTGCTCAATCTGCTGCTCGGATCTCGCGCAGCCGGAAGACGTCTGGCTCGATGTCGGGGCCGGCGGCGGGCGGTACGCCCTGCCGATGGCGCTGCGCGTCGCGTGAGGTCATCGCCGTCGATCCTTCGCCCTCGATGCTATCGACGCTTGCGGCAGATGCTGACGCGGCGGGTATCACCAACATCCGCACGATCGAGACGCGCTGGCCGATGGCTTCGGCAGCCCCGACCGCCGACGTCGGGCTGATCGCCCACGTCGGCTACGACATCGCCGAGATCGGGCCTTTCGTCGATGCCCTGGAAGCGGCGACGGGCCGGCTGTGCATCGCCGTCATGGGCGAAGCCGCGATGACGACCGTCGCCACGCTGTTCTGGGCCGACGTCCACGGCGAGCCGCGCGTCCGACTTGCCGGCCATGCCCGAGCTGCTGGCTCTGCTGTTCGCTCGTGGTCGGCTGCCCGAGGTGCGCTGGGTGGATCGCGCGCCGCCGACCTTCGAGTCGGCCGACGAAGCCCTGGCGATGGCGCGCCGCCAGCTATGGCTGCGCGAGGGGAGCGCGAAGGATCAGCGGCTGGTGGCGCTCGCCGGCGAGCGGCTGGTCGAGCGCGACGGCCGCTTCAGCTGGGACGACCGCCCCTCCGGCATCGGCGTCACTTGGTGGAGCCCAAATTAGGAAATGGCCCCGACTCATGCGTCGAGGCCACTCCAATTACGCCGCCGGATGCTTACGGCCCGGTGGTCACCGTTACGGCCGGTCACGCGCAAAGATGTCGACGTTGCCCCACGTTGCTGGGCAATCCGTTGGCGGGTAGGGAACGGTTGACAGGTCAAGCGTGCCGAGCGCTATCGAGTTGGCTCGATAAGTCTGGACGGCCGGGCACACGGCCGCGTTCTGGACCCCGGCGTACAGGCCCACGCCATAGTCATTACTGGCCGCGGCGTAGACGTAGTCGCCCACCCGCTCCTGGTAGATGTCATGACCGGGGTAGCTGGCGCGCAGGTCGCCAACCTGTCCTCTGTGCTGGGTCGAGAAGCTGCCAGGCGCCCCGCTGCCGCCGATCGTGGCCGTGCGCATCACGCCCAGGTACGGTCGCGGCGACGTCATGTCCGTGTCGCGCCATGGGCTCGTCACGGCCTCGTAGATCACGTATACCGCCGATCCGTCGGGAGCCAGCGCCGGCGCTGCATAGAGCGGGCGGTCGCCGGACTCAGACACCTTTATCGGGTTGGCCCAGGTTGCGCCGCCGTCGGTCGACCATGAGAGAACGGTCTTTTCATGGTTCAGCCCGTCGACGCCGGTATTCCAGGCGTCCACGATCTCATTGGTCGCGCCATTGCCGGTCGGAGCGCCGTTGGCGATGTCAACGCTTGGCATCGAGAACAGGTCGATGCGCGCGCCGGCGTAGCCGTCGAGCACGCAGCGTCCGTAGACGGGATCGATGTTGAAGCAGCCGTCGTTGGCCGGCAGTACGTCGCGCGGCCGCGTCCACGTCAGGCCGCCGTCGAACGATTTCTGCATCGTGTGGGCGCCGTCGCCCGGCGTCCCAACCTCGAAGTGCGTGTAGAACAGGTAGACCACCCCGTTGCTGTCGGTACGCACGTTGCAGGCACCATGGAAGCCAGTGGGCGCGGTGGAGTTGGCTGGGCGGACCTGCTTGGTACGCCAGGTGTCACCGCCGTCGCGCGAGATGTACACGTTGACGGTCTGAGCGAAGGCGTTGCCGTGGCCGTTGCTGCGGTATTCGTCGTTGCACACGTAGACACTGCCGAAGAACTGGCTGGAGGCAGCGTTGTCTGCCCAGATCTGTTCCTTGTCCTCGAACGCGGTGGCGCTCGAGCGAGTGGCGACGATCACCGGATCCATCCAGTTGGCCTTGTTTTCGAAACTGCCGCTGGCGACGTCATCAAGCCGCGAGACGGCGAGCGATAGGAACCCGTTGAACGGCTCGATCTGCGGGAAAGCGGCGTTGATCGCACCGGCCAGGTTGGCGTAGTAGAGACGCGAGCCGTTGTCCCACGAGAAATTGCCGTTCTCGTCGGGCTTTGGGCCAAAGGCGACAGCCGGGTCGCCGTTGGAGGCCAGGCCATTTTCGAAGTACTTGGGCAGGGTATGAATCGGTCCGACATGCGGCGTGCAGCTCGTGTTCGTGCAGTCGTGGCTGGTCAAGCCCGTGTAGGTGGGCTGGACCCAGGTGTTACCGCTGTCGAGCGAGAAGTACACGCCCGACAGTCCCACGCCGGTGTTGGCACCACGGCAGCTGCCGTCGAGCTCGGGACGACCCACCGGGCAGGGCTGCCAATCGACGAAGTCGTTGGCGCCGGCGGCGAGCACATTGGTGTGGTTCGCGTCCATCGCGACAGCGGGTTCGTTCTGATGGTTCTGCGGCGTCGTGCCCGTCGGCGAGCCGACGGTGACCAGCGCCTCCGACGAGGCCAGCACGCCCGACGATGGCAACAGAACTAAGAGGCCGGTGACGACGACAAGGACGAAGAAGCGCTTCACGGCGACCTCCACAGCTTCGTCCGGAGGGCCGGCCACAGGCACGCTCGGCCGCGAACGAGGCGAGTCTACGTCGCGATTTGCCCGCCTCAGGCTCTCAGAACCCTCTCAAATGCAGCGAGTGCGGAACGTCGCCCTCAGAAATGAGGAACGTTGATGTGCGGCAAGTTGCAGGTCGTGAGCATCAGCGTCGACAGCACGGCTGCCCAGCGCACCAACCGTTTCACCGGTCGAGCTCGGGAAACGGGATCGGCTCGGCGGGCGGGTCGGCAGGGTCGGCCAGGCGCATGCCGAACCATGTCACCCCCAACCACTGCCCGAACTTGTAGCCGACCCGCTCGTACGTGCCGATCTGCTCCATTCCGATTGCGCGATGCAGCCCCACGCTCGCGTCGTTGGGCAGGGTAATGCCGGCGTAAACGTTCACGAAGCGCTGCCGGCGCAGCAGGTCCAGCAACTCCGCGTATAGCGCTCGCCCGATCCCGCGGCCCTGACGCGCCAGCCTCCAGGTAGACCGAGATGTCGACCGACCAGCGATAGCCGGCGCGCTCGCGATGTCTGGTCGCATAGGCATAGCCGACCACGCGGCCGTCCTCTTCGGCCACCAGCCAGGGCGTCCAGGCCAGCGTCGACCGCATTCGGTCGGCCATCTGGTCGGCCGTCGGCGCGACCTCTTCGAAGGAAATGATGGTTTGCTCGACGTACGGGCGGTAGATCTCGGCGACCCGAGCGGCATCGCCCGCCGGATCCGCCACCCGCACGCGGACCATCAGATTTGCGTCGCAACTCCGCGTTCGGGCGAGACCACCTCCACCGCAGCGCCGATCGCCGCGAGCTCGGCGCGCAGCTCATCGGGCGTGCCGGCCAGGATCGAGAACGTGCCGTAGTGCACCGGCACGACCTTCTTCACGCCCAGCATCTTGGCCGCTCGCGCCGCTCCCTTCGGACCCATGGTGTAGTGCCCGCCGATGGGCAATATCGCCACATCCGGCTTGTGCATCTCACCGATCAGTGCCATGTCGCCGAAGACCTCGGTGTCCCCGCTGTAGTAGACGCGGCGGCCATCCTCCAGGCCCAGCACGAAGCCGACCGGCTCGCCCAGGTACAGCGGCCCCTCACCGGGCGCCGACCAGTCGCCGGCCGAGTGGTCGGCGTGGACCATCGTGATCGGCAGGTTGCCCGCGTCGAACGTGCCGCCCTTGTTCATGCCGACGACCTCGGCATCGCAGCCGACGAGCACCTCGTCCAGCCACAGGGACATCTCGTGCATGCACGGCCAGGTCGGGTTGGTGGCGCGGGCAATCGTCAGCGCATCGGCGTCTACCACCTGCCGTGGCGGCGAACCGATGTGGTCGAAGTGGCCGTGGCTCACCAGCAGCACGTCGCAACGGTCGACTGCGCTGGCCTTCTTGGGCGACGTCGGGTTGCCGAACCACGGGTCGAACAGGACGACCTTGCCGCCCGGTGTGCGCAGTTCGAAACATGAATGCCCGTACCAGGTGAAGGTCGTGTCCGCCATCGCCGCACCTCTGCCTATGCTCTAGCCGGATGTCTCGCTTCTGGCAGCGCGCTTTCCGCGTGCAGTACCGAATTCTGGCGCTGATCGATCCACTCGTCCGGCGCCTGTGGGGTCGCTTCGGTATCGGCAACATGGTCGACGTAACCGTTCCGCGCCGCGACGGACAGGGCGACCGATCCCGACTGCTGGGCCTGCTGCGCGTCGGCGACAAACGCTACCTGGGCCATCCGAACGGCGAGGTCGGCTGGACGCGCGACCTGCAGGCGGCCGGCGGCGGCAGCTACCGCTGGCCCAGGGCGGCGTCGAGCTGGTTCCGGGCGACGCGACTCGCCGAAGGCCCGGAGCGCGATGCGGTCATCCGCGCCACCACGCAGCACCCTTTTCCGGGCAACCTCATGTACTGGCTGGGCCGCAAGCACGTTCAGGCAGTCGGCGTCTTCTTCCGGCTCGACCTGCCTTCGTGAACCTGCTGCAGAGGGCGATCGGCCCAGTCTCGACCAACCTCTACGTCCTGGGCGACGAAGCCAGCCGCGAGGCAATCGCGATCGACACGGCGACACCGTGCGTCGAGTGGCTGACCCGAACGCTGGCGGAACGTGGCTGGACGCTCAAGTTGATCGTCAGCACGCATCGCCATTGGGACCACATTGGCGACAACGCGGCAGTTCAGCAGGCAACCGGCGCGCAAATAGCCGCGCACTCGCTCGATCGCCACGGCCTGGAGTCGCCGAGTCCGCTCTATGCGCCGTTTCCCATCCCGCCGTCGGTGCCCGCCATTGACCTGGCCGAGGGATCGCGCATCAATTTCGGCGAGATCGAACTCCAGGTCCTGCACACGCCCGGCCACACCGAAGGGTCGGTCTGCCTGCTGGCCGATAACGAGCGCCTGCTGTTCACGGGCGACACACTCTTTGCCGGCGCCTGGGGGAGGACTGATTTCCCGGGCGGCTCGCAGGAACAGATCATTGACTCGCTGGCCCGACTTTCCCGCTTGGCCGACGATTTGAGCGTCAGACCAGGCCACGGCCCGGCGACGACGATGGAGCGCGAGAAGCGCTGGCTGTCAGAGGTTGCCGCGAGCAGCCGGCTGCCCTTCTAGTTGTGCCTGCAGCGTCGCGAGATGGTTGCGCACGATGTTGAGCTGCGTGCCCTCGACCGCGGCGGAGACGCGTTCGATCAAGGGCAGAGCGTCCTTGACCCGGCCTCGCGAGATCAGCAGTTCCGCCAGATCAAGGGCGCCCATCTGCCATGACCAGTTGTCGCTGACGTCTATCGCTTCCATGGCGCGCTGGAACGCGGTTTCAGCCTCTTCGTCACGGCCCTCCATGGCGCGGACGTGGCCGAGCAGCACGTTGTATTGGCCGATGGCCGCGTAATCGGACGGGCGCAGCGTTTCGTGCGCTTCGACCAGTAGTGAGTCGGCCTCATCGAGCGCTCCGCGCTTGGCTGCAAGCCAGGCCTTATAGGCCAGAAGCTCAGTCCGGCTCCATCGATCGCCAGTTTCAACGCTGCGCTGCAGCGCGAAGTCAACCTGTACTTCCGCCTCTTCCAGCCGATGCATGGAGATCAGGTCTTCGCCCATGAGCCGCGCCGTGGCGATGTCGTATCGCCCGTCGCTGGCCGACGCGTAGTCCGCGATCAACTCGCGCAGCTCGCGCTCGGCCACTTCGTACTCAGCCTTTACCCAATGCAACCGCGCTCGGAAGAAGCGCGACAACCGTCGAGCGGTGAGTAATCCCAGCTCCTCAGTTATTTCGTCGGCGCGGTCGGCCAGCTGTTCGGCGAGAAGCGTGTCTCCGCTCCAAATCGCAGCCGATACCAGGCGAGCCATGAGCCCGGCCGCAATCGGTCGTTCGCCCGACGCGATCGCTTCGTCGATCAACGCCATTCCGCGAGTGAGCATTTCGCCCATGTGGCCTATCTGGAACAGCTTCTCGAGCATCAGGCCTTGCGCCTCGAGGTGGCCGCTGCTGTCGCCCAATGAGACAAACAGGCGGTCGGCGGCTTCGATGGCTGCATCCGTCGCGGGGATGTCCTCTTCGCTCTGGGCGTAAACGAGGACTTCACCCAGGTCGAGCAGCGCGCGCGCTTCCAGGTCGCGCCTGCCGGCCTGCTGCGCCATTTCTGCGGCCTTTTCGAGTTTCTCCCGTGCACCTTTGAAGTTGCCGCGCGCGGACTCGGCGCGGGCGTCGAGGAGTTCGAGATCAGGCACTCTCAGCGCGCCGGCCTCGCCAGCGGCTGCGACACCCGCCTGTCCCGTGGCGATGAAGCGCGCCAGGTTCTGCGTGTCGCCGCGCTCCAGCGCGCGCTGGCCGGCTTCCAGGGCGAGGTCCGTTGCCCGAAGCGCGCGGTCGCGTAGATTGGGCCCCGATTGGCGGAGCTCAAGCGACAACGTCAGCGTGCGCTCAGCGTGGTGGGCGAGAATCTCGACGATCTCGGCGCGCCGGTCGCCCGAGGCTGCCTCCAGCGCGTGGCCGAAAGCCTCGTGAAGTCGGGCGCGCTCTGATTTGGGCAGGCTGGCGTAGGCCACGTCGCGCACGAGTAGGTGCTTGAAGCGATAGGCGCGCGGGCCAGCGGAGCGGTCGACCAGCACGAACCCTGCGCGCACCAACGCCTGCAGGTCTGCCGCCACCTCGCGGCCCGCCAGCTGACCTAGCTGCTCCGACTCGAATTGCTCGCCGATCACACTCGCCGCCTGCACCAGCGCCTTCTGCTCCCGGGGCAGGCCGTCCAGTCGGGCGGCGAGCAGTGCCTGGATCGACTCCGGCACACGCACCTCGAAGCTGTCCGCCGCTGCTCCGCGCCAGCGATCGCCGTCGCGCACGATCCGTCCTTCGTCGATCAGCATGCGCACGAACTCTTCGCAGAACAATGGGTTGCCACCCGACCGGGCAACGATCGTGGCGCGCAGCTGCTCGGGCATATCGTCGACATCCAGCAGGCGCGAGATCAGCGTGCGTGTCTCGTCCTCGCTGAGTGGCTCGAGCACGATCGTTGCCGAATTTGCCCGCCCGGCGCCCCAGCTCGGGTAGCGCTCCAGTAGCTCAGGACGGGCGATGCACAGCATCAAGAGCGGACTCTCAGTCGTTGCCTCGAGCATCTCCGTGACGATGGTGGTAGCAGCCGGCTCGGCCCACTGCAGGTCATCGATCACGCAGATGAGGGGAGCCTCATCGCTGGCTGCCCTGGCGTACTCGCCCATAGCCCAGCCCAGCTCTACCGGCAGGCGATCCGCGTCGACGTCAGGCAGCACCTGCGCCGGGTCGGCCAGGCCGAGCAGCACTGACAGCCTGGCGTATGCCGCCGCCCTCGCCGACGAACTGGCCAGCATTCCCATTCGCGCGTCCAGCTTTGACAGGACGGCAGCGCGGTTCATGTCGCCGGTAACTCCCAGATCGGACTGCACGAGTTCGATCAGCGGCCAGTACGTGATGCCACCGCCGTAGGGCAGACAGCGCCCGCGCAGGACGCGGACCTCACCGCTCGCCGCGCGCGCCAGGAATTCGCCAACGAGGCGCGACTTGCCCACGCCGGCGTTTCCAACAACCGTGAACAGCTGGCCGCGGCGATCGTTCCTTGCTCGATCGAAGGTGTCAGCCAGTCAGCGTCAGCTCGCGCGTCCGGCCGACCAGCCGCGCACGCATCTGGGGCAGACCGCGCGCCTGCTCGGGCACGTCAGAGCGGGCCCGTACCGCACGGAACGCCTCCATCGCCTCGGGCCGGCCACGCAGCTCGAGGGATGCCGGCGACTCGTATTCGATGGCTTCTCGGGTTAGTTGCTCGGTCAGTGCTCCGACGACGACCTCGCCCGCCTGCGCCGACTGTTGAAGGCGGGCGGCAACGTTGACCACGTCACCGGTGACCAGGCGCTGTTCGCTCTGCTCGACCGTGGCGACCGCCTCGCCGCTGTTGACGCCGATGCGTGCCTCCAGCTCGAGTGCCTGCTCCGCGTTGAGTGGACCGATTGCGTCGCGAATCGCCAGAGCAGCCCGGACCGCGCGCTCGGCGTCATCGTCATGGACCCGCGGCACGCCGAAGACGGCCATGACCGCATCGCCGATGTACTTCTCGACGATGCCGCCATGGAGCTCAACGATTTCGCGGGCGCGGTCGAAGTAGCGGCCCAGCACCGCCCGGACGACCTCCGGATCGTTGCCGTGGCCAAGCGCCGTCGAGCCGACGATGTCGGCGAACAGGACACTTACGAGCTTGCGCTCCTCGGCCATGGCCGAAGTTTACGGAGCAGCGACCGCTAGAAAGGCTTGCGCCACGCGCTGGCTCGGTAGCTCGGCTCGAAACCGGCTCGTTCGTAGAGCGCGAGAGCACCGGTCGGGTTGTCGGCGTCGACGCCCAACACCGCGCTGGTCATGCCACGGTCACGCAAAAGCTCGAGCGACCGACCAATGAGCGCACTCGCCAGGCCGCGCTTACGCCACGGTCGGCGCGTGAAGACGCTGTGCAGCCAGCCGCGCTTGAGGCCCAGCGCCTCGTTCTCGCCATGCTCGATGCCGTTGACGACGCCGCCGGCTACCTCCTCGCCGTCCCACGCGATCAGCCACAACGAGTCGTCGTGGTTGGGCGAGCTGATGTAGCGCTCCAGCGCCTCGTCCGAATCGTCCCCACCGCCCCAGTGGTCGCGGAAAGCCTCGATATCGGCGCGCCAGATCTGGTGAATGTTCTCCTTGGTTACTGGCCGCAGCTCGAGACCCTCGGGCATCGGCGGCACGTTGATGTCGTCGAGGTTTGGCCGGGTCATGTCAAAGAACCAGCGGATCTCCTTATAGCCGTTCGCCTCGAGCAGCCTGATGTCGCCGGTCTGCGTGTCGCCCGTCCAGGTGCCGAACGCGTTCTTACGCTCGGTGGGCCGGTCGGCGGCCAGCTTGCGCGCCAGGTCCTCGTTGTGACGAAGTAGCGCGGTACCGATGCCGCGCCGGCGCCAGGCCGGGTCGACGCGACCGTCGACGCGGTACTCGCGATATTCGCCGTCATTGGTGTCCACCCAGTAGATGGAGCCATACGCAACGACCTCGCCGTCGACCTCGGCCAGGGTGACATCCCTGGCCGGGTCGAACTTGTCGGTTGGGTGGCGGTAGTAGGCGAGCTGGTTCTCGAGCTCGGTGTGCTCGGGCACGCCGTCGGCCGCGAACTCGAGGTTGGAGACGCGAACGATCTCGGCCACGTCTTGCTCGCCGGCATAAGGCCGGAGTTTCAGCTCGACTTTTGTTTCGGTTGTCATCTAGCCAACCCTCTTCAACTTGCCTGTCCGCTTGGCATACAGCTCGGCCCTGCCGAAGACGAAGATGCCGAGCGGGATCAGAACGATGGCCATGATCACCAGCGGCCACAGCTGGCCCAGCGAGGTCACTTACCGGTGACGCCGTCCATCAGTCCGGCGCGAACGCCGTTCAGGATGTAGTAGCCCGGCGAGAACTGCGAGACGTCTGCATCCACTGCGGCAGGATCGAGATGCTGAAGTACACGCCCGAGAAGAGCAGCAGGATCGACTGCAGCACGAACGTCATCTGCGCGCCGCGCTCGACGTAGAGCAGGGGCAGGATGGCGGCCATCATGCCGATGCCCACGATCGAGAACGAGCCGACGATGGTGAACACGATCGGCGGTCATGAAGTCCGCCTGGCTGACGTTGAGCCCGAAGAACAGCACCAGCGCGGCGATGACGAGCCCGGTGTGGATCAGGCCGTACACGATCGCGTACGCAGTCGAGCCGACGCAGCTGCGTGTAGCGCCGGACCGGCGCCATGAAGGTGTACTCGAGCGTGCCCTCCCAGCGTTCCCAGGCGACCGTGTCGGCGATGAAGCCGAACACGATCGACAGGTAGTTCCAGAAGACCGCGCCGATCAGCAGCGAAACCAGCAGGCGCTTGTCGCCCTGGTCGGCGCCGATGAGCGTGATGGTCAGGGCGCTGGTCAGGGCGTAGACGAACCACGCCACTTCCCAGCCCCAGTACCGCTTTGTCAGGTAGAAGTTGCGCTCGACGAAGGCGTAGCTCGCCCTCAGCTCGCGCGCTAAGACAGTCATCGTTCGGTCCCTTACTCGTCGTTCGTCGTCCTCCTCGACGTCGTCGTCGAGAGAACGGCCGGTGTACTTCATGAATACGTCGTGCAGCGTCGCCGGCTGGCCCAGACTCGAGCCCGGCCCGCTCGCGCAGCTCGCCGGCAGTGCCCTCGGCGACCAGCCGGCCGTCGTTGAGCAGGCCGATGCGCGAGCACAGCCGCTCGGCCTCGTCCAGGTCGTGGGTGGTCAGCACGATCGTCGCCGCGTGCTCGTCACGCAGCTCCTCGACGAACTTCTGGACCTCGATCTTGGAGCGCGGGTCGAGACCCGTCGTCGGCTCGTCGAGCAGCAGCAGCACCGGGCTGGTCAGGAAGGCGCGCGCGATGGCGACCTTCTGCTGCATGCCCCGGCTCATCTGCTCGAGCGGGCGACCGAGGCGCGACTCGGCGATGCCCAGGCGAGCCAGGATCTTGATCGACTCGCGCCGCGACTCGGCGGCGTCGAGCCCGTACAGGCGCGCGGCGTAGATCAGGTTCTCGGCCGGCGACAGCTTCTTGAAGAAGGCCGCGTCGACGCTGACCCGGTTGATCAGCCGCTTGACCGCCATCTCTTCCTTGGCGATGTCGTGGCCGAAGACCAGCACGCGGCCCTGATCGATAGTCAGCAACGTGCTGACGAGGCGAATCAGGGTCGACTTGCCGCTGCCGTTGGCGCCCAGGATGCCGTAGATCTCGCCGCGCTCGATGCGCAGCGAGACGTCGTTCACGGCGTGGACCGTCTTGCGCTTCTTGCGCGCGCCGACCTCGAAGCTCTTGGTCAGGTGCTCGATGAGCAGGGCCGGCATGCCCGGGAGCGGCCTGCTCGGCGACGTCAACGACGGGCGCCACGGCTTCGATCCTCGTCGTCTTTGTCTTCTTGTCGTTCGAGTGTGACCGTCATCCGTCCGTTCCAGCCTTTCGTTGTTCCATCCGGCGTAGGCAAGGCCCCCGATTGGTTACGGCGCGGGTGGTCGGCTGGTGATGCCCGCCCTCGGTTGGGCATCAAAAAAGCCGGGGGGCCTGATCGTGCCCTCCGGCTGCTCGACTTGACGGCTTTCCGTCCTGGTCAGATCAGGAAGGGCAGAGATCTCCCGCGATCCGGGCGCGCGTGGGCGCACCCATCCGCAGTCGCGCTGCGGCGATCGTGTTGGCGAGATTTGCAATCAACGTTCTTGTAGCTCCCTTGTGAGCATGTGCGCGCGGGCGAGCGGTCGCGCGGGCTGGCGGATGGTAGGCGCGGGTCAACGACGTGTCAACCGCCGACTTGACGGCCACGGCCATAGACTCGCCGGCGTGACGGGACGTGCGCATGGCTGATCGATCGGCGGTTGTGGCGGCCATTGCCCACGGCGTCCTGGATCCGGAGCTGGCCGGCCTGCTGTGGGTGCTGACCGACAACGGCGTGCCGCTGGTGGTCGCGTCGCGCCTGCCCGAGGCGGCAACCGAGCTGCACGCGGCGTTCACCAAAGGTGGCGGAGTGCTGGTAGCGGACTCGCTCGAGGAGGTGCTGCGGCTGTCTGGCGCGCCCTTGGGCAGCATTCCCGACGAGCTGCGCGACCTGGGGGTCGTAGTCATCGTGGGCGAGGTCGGTGGCTGGGCGCGCGTGATGGCGGCCCACTATGTCCGTCGCCTGGAGCGGGATTCGGCTGGTCACTTGCAACGCCGGCCGCCGGCCGTGCTGGCGGCCTGGGACACCCGAGACAACCGGCTGGAGCATTTCTGGTGGGCGATCACGGCCGAGCTGGCCGATCACGCTGGCATGGACGCCGACGAGCTCGAGCGACGCCAGATGGACCGTACGGAATTCCTGCAGGCGCTGGCCGGCAGCAGCGGCCACGCCGGCCACAGCCATTAGCCAACCGACTAGCCTGCGCGGATGGACGGCAGTTGGCGGGAAATCGGCGACCGCGTCTACGTGCGCCGCTACGAGTTCTTCGACCAGAACATCGTGGCCATCCTGGGCGCCGACGAGACCCTGGTCGTCGACACCAGGACCTCACCCCGCCAGGCAGACGAGATCAAGGCCGACCTGCGCGAGCTCAAGGCGCCGCCGGTGACGGTCGTCGTCGACACCCACGGGCATTCCGATCACGTGTTCGGCAACCATTCGTTCCGGCCGTGCCAGATCTGGGGTCACCAGCGTTGCGTCCCGTTCATGAGCGCGCAGAGCGAGAAGGCTCGAGCTGCCCTCATCGCGCAGATGCCGGACATGGCTGACGAGTTCGGCCAGGTGGTTATCGACCCGCCGGACCAACTGTTCAGCGATCGGGCGACCATCGAATTCGGTGGCCGTCAGGTTGAGCTGCGCTACCTCGGCCGCGGCCATACCGACAACGACATCGTCCTCGTCGCGCAGGACGCGGACGTGGTGTGTGCCGGCGATCTGCTCGAGAACGGCGCCACGCCCGTACTTCGGCGACGGCTTTCCGATGGACTGGCCCGAAACGGCCGAGCGCCTGCTCGAGCTCATCAACGAGAAGACCGTGGTGGTGCCGGGCCATGGCGATCACGCCGGGCGAGATTTCGCCGCGACATCGCTTACGGCCTTCCGCGACCTCGCTGCCCTCGCGCGACACGTCCACGCCGGCGAAATCGACTCCGACGCCGCCCTCGAGCGGGCGCCCTATCCGGCAGAGACTGCTCGTGAGCCGCTGGCTCGTGCACTTGGCCCAGCTGCGCGGCGAACTCGATTCGTAGCCGCCAAATTGTGTGCGCCAGGAGCACCACCGGAAGAAAACCAAGCACAGAGGGTCGAATTGATCGGGCTGACTAACCGGTGATGAGCGGTTGCCAGGCTCCAGGCGCTTTGATCCGGCGCTCCCCGTGCGGTGGTGCGCTCTCCAGACTCGATTTCGGCCGCGCGGGCGGGCGACGCTTTCTCTGGGTGGTGCTCCAGCGGCACACATTCTTGTGTGGAGCGCGCGAGCGATCGGTAGTGGCGCTCACGCGGCGCGTTTTTGCGCTCGCGCTACAGTCAGCCGATGGCAGGCTCCGCGACCACCACGGCCCGACCCTCCACGCTCGGCGAGCTGCGCGCTTCGGGCTGGCAGCCGCCGCACGGTCAAGCAGGAGATGCGCGCCAACCTGCTCGCCCGTCTGGCCTCGGAGGAGCCGCTCTTCCCCGGCATCATCGGCTACGACGACTCGGTCATCCCGGCCGTCGAGAACGCCGATCCTGGCCGGCCAGGACATCTGCTTCCTGGGAGAGCGCGGCCAGGCCAAGACCCGCCTCGCCCGACTCCTTATCGGCCTGCTCGACGACGCCATTCCAGTTGTCGCAGGCGGCGAGCTGAATGACGACCCGTTCGAGCCGCTGAGCCCGACTGCACAGGCCGTCGTCGAAGCGAAGGGCGACGACACGCCCATCGACTGGCTGGTGCGCGACCGCCGATACAGCGAGAAACTGGCCACACCGGACATCACCATCGCCGACCTTGTTGGTGAGATCGACCCGATCAAGGTTGCCGAAGGCCGTTACCTGGCCGACGCATCGACCGTCCACTACGGCCTGATCCCGCGCGCCAATCGCGGCATCTTCACGCTCAACGAACTGCCCGACCTCGCCGAGCGCATCCAGGTCGGCCTGCTCAACATCCTCGAGGAGCGCGACGTCCAGATCCGGGGCTACACGCTGCGCCTGCCGCTCGACCTGTTCGTGGTTGCCAGCGCCAACCCGGAGGACTACACCAGCCGCGGCCGCATCATCACGCCGCTGAAGGACCGGCTGGGCTCGCAGATTCGCACGCACTACCCGCACGCGATCGAGGACGAGATCGCGATCATGTTGCAGGAGCGAACCTCGTTTGCGGCCGCCGGCGACGGCACGCCGGTGATCGAAGAGCCGCGCTTCATGCTCGAGCTCGTCGCCGAGATTTCGGCCCTCGCCCGCCGCTCGTCTGAAATCAGCCAGCGTTCCGGCGTCAGCGTGCGCGTCAGCGTCGCCAACCTCGAAGTCCTGGCCGCGGCCGCGCTGAAACGCGCTGTTCGCCTCGGCGAGGCCAGCGGTGCACCACGAGTCAGCGATCTGCCCGCGCTGGTTGCCTCGACCGCCGGCAAGATCGAGCTCGAGAGCCTGGGCGATGAGGTGGCGGAGGAGCGGGTGGTCGATCGGCTGCTGGCGCGTGCTGTGCAGAACGTCTTCCATCGGCACCTTGACCTGGCCGAGCTCGACCCGGTGATCGACGCGTTCGACGGCGGCCTCGCCATCGAAACGGGCGAGCTCGTGGCCTCGGCGCGCTACGTGCGCTGGCTGCGCGAGGTGCCGGGCCTGGCCGAGGCGGTCGGCCGGCTGGGCGTGACCGAATCGCCGGCGTCGGCGGCATCGGCCATCGAATTCGTCTTGGAGGGCCTGCACCTCAATCGCCGCTTGAACAAGGACCGGACCGCCGCGGGCGGCCGTTACCGTGGCTGAGCCGGCGTTCGAGTCGGAGGAAGGCCTGGACCATGCACCGGGCCTCGTAAGCGGCGGGCCGTACCGCTACCTGCGTTGGGATGGCCGCCAGAACCTGGCCGATTTCTCGGCTGACGACGTCCTCGATGCTGTCACCGATGACCTGCTCGAGGAGTCCGACCTGGCGGCGGCACTGGGTCGCCTGCTGGCCCGCGGCGTCGGCGATCTGTCCGGCCTCGACGAGCTGCGCGAGCGGCTGGCCAAGGCACGCGAGGAACTGCTTTCGCGCTTCCAGCTGGGCGACATCCTGGCCGACGTCCGGCGCGAGCTCGATGAGGTGGTGGCGACCGAGTTGCATGGCATCGAGCGGCGCATGGCCAACAGCAACGACCTGGCCGCCGACATCGCCGCCAAGCGCCAGCGCCAGCTGAACAACCTGCCCGCCGACGTGGCCGGCAAGATCCGCGCGCTGGAGGACTACGACTTCCTCGAGCCCGAAGCGCGCGAGCACTTCAACGAGATCGTCGAGCGACTCCGCCGGCAAGTGCTCGACTCGTACTTCTCGGGCATGTCCGACGCGCTCAAAAGCGTCAGCCCTGACGACCTGGCCCGCAATCGCGAGATGGTGCGCGAGCTCAACCGGCTGCTGCAGGACCGCCTCGAGGGCCGCGAGCCGGATGTCGACTCTTTCCTTGCCCGCCACGGCGGCGCGTTCCCGGGCGCCAAGACGCTGGACGACATCATTGAGCAGCTTGCGGCGCGCATGTCGGCCATGCAGTCATTGCTCTCGTCTCTAACACCCGAGCAGCGCCAGGAGCTACAGCAGACGATGGACGCGCTGCTGCAGGACGACCGCCTGCGCTGGGACCTCGCTCAACTGGCGGCCACGCTCGACCAGCTGCTGCCGGAGGGCCTGGGCGAACGCTTCAACTTCAGCGGCGAGGAACGCCTGTCGCTGGAAGGCGCGCTCCACCAGCTGAGCCGGCTGAACGAGCTCGACGCGTTGTCGAATCAGATCGCCGACATCGATTTGCCGGCGGCGCTCGACGCCCTTGATCCGGACGCGGTTGGTGACCTGCTTGACGGCGAAGCCGCCGACCAATTGCGCGCGTTGCAGGCGGTGGCCAAGAAACTCGAGGAGGCCGGCTACGCCGAGAAGAAGGGCGACCGGCTCGAGCTGACCGCCCGAGGCAGCCGCAAGATCGGCCAAAAGGTGCTGGAGGAGCTGTTCGGCCGGCTGTACCGCGATGCCTTTGGTGGCCATCGGGCCACGTATGTCGGCCGCGGCGGAGACCGCGGCGAAGGCAGCCTGCCCTACGAGTTCGGCCGGCCGTTCGAGGTTGATCTGCAGGGCACGCTGGCCCATGCGCTGTCGCGACCGCGCCCGGACGAGGCCCGCCTGCCCCTGCGCATCGAGCCCGGGGACTTCGAGGTCTTCGAGACGGAGACAGCGGCGCGCGCGGCGACCGTGCTGCTGGTCGACATGAGCCGCTCCATGCTGCTGCGTGGCTGCTTCATTGCCGCCAAGAAGGTCGCCATCGCGCTCGACACGCTCATCCGCTCGAAGTACCCGCGCGACGAGCTACACGTCGTCGGCTTCGCCTACTACGCGCGGCCGATCCGCTCCGATGGCCTGGCCAACCTGTCCTGGCACGGCTACGAGTACGGCACGAACCTGCAGCATGGCCTGGCCCTGGCGCGCGGCATGCTGGCGCGCAGCCACGCCGCCAATCGCGAGATCGTCGTGATCACGGACGGCGAACCCACCGCTCACTTCGAGAACGGCCAGGTCGAGTTCAGCTACCCGCCCACACGCAGAACGCTTCTGGAAACGCTGCGCGAGGTCAGTCGCGTCACGCGTGACGGCATCACGATCAACACCTTCATGCTCGAGCGATCACGCGCACTGACCGAATTCGTCGACCGCATGACCAGGATCAATCGCGGCCGCGCCTTCTATGCCACGCCCGAGCGGCTGGGCGAGTTCGTGCTGGTCGACTACGTGAGCCGGCGCAACCGCGTCGGCTAGCGCTCAGCGCAGCGTGCTGGCCAGTAGCACGCCGTTCGCCCAGTAGAAACCAGTGTCACCCGCGGGCAGCACGTCGAATGTCCGGCCCCCGCCGTATTCGATCCGATTGCTGCTGACGACCGTGGCGCCGTCGTACCGGTCGCCTGGAGCAAGATCGCCGACACGCCGGCCGTCTACGAGCGGATGGCCGGGCGACACGTCGACGGTGCGGCCATCGTCAAGAACCAGCCGGACGACCTGGTGCGTGCTTGGCACGGCCACCGAGCCGACGCGCGCTACGACCGACGGCTACGCGCTTGCCCGATGCAGCCATTGTCCAGATCGCGTCGCCCGGTTGGAGTAGATCGACGGCGACGGGGCCGACAGGCGTGTCGATCAGCGTCCCGCGCGCCAGGCAAATCGGGCACGCGACGCCGAACACCTGTTCCTGCGAGGCGATGCTGATCTGGCCGGCCAGCGCGTCGACGGTGCCCTGGTAATGCGTGGCCTGACCGCTGGCGGCGTCCCCTTCGGTGGTGACGTCGAACCTGTACTGGTCGTTGCCTAACGGCTCGACATCGACGCCGTTGAGCACCTTCCACTCGCGGTAGATCTGCAATTTGTCTGCGTCAGTGAACGTCGCCCTGCCGGCAAGCCCGGTCCGTGCGGCGATTGCAGCGAACGTCGGCGCATCGGCCTGAATGGTCGGGAACTGCGCGATTGCCTTCTGTTGCTCGTCGCCATGCGCGACCGGGTATTCGTCCGGGTCACAGAAATGGAGCGGCCCGAGCTGATCGATGAGCAGGTAGCGGACCTCGGCCGGCGACAGTGCGGCCGAAGCGGAGGGCGAGGCTGAAGCAGGCGCCGAAGTAGTTGGAGTCGGGTGGCGCTTGGGCTGGGCAGGGCGGTTGCAGTCGGCGTAACCGTTTCTGACGCCGTCGGCGCCGGAGAAGCGGTCGCGCGAGGGTGTCGGTGGCGAGGTCGGACTGCTGGCGACGCCGCAGCCAAGCAGTACCAGTGCCGCAGCCAGTCCGGCGAGAGCCCTCATTTCGGCTCAAACGGTATCCGTCAGCCTCGGGTTCCGCAGGCAGAAACAAAAACGGCCCGCCGAAGCGGGCCGTTTCCAGGTTCAGGACTGCTAGGCCAGAAGCCGCAGCAGCAGGATCACCAGGATGATCACGACAATGAGTCCAATGATCCCCATAGCTACCTCCTTGTTTGGCGGTCCTCCGCAAGTGGGGAGGTGTCGTTACCGTCCCACAACGACCATTGCAGACCGCTAACCAAAGCCGCCAAGAGGCTAAGTCGGTGCTTCAGCTGGCCGAAACGGCCCGCACGCTTACCATCAGTCCGATAGCGACGACGTGGAGATGACCATGGCTTACCCAACCCCAGCCCAGTCAGTAACCGATCTGCTGCACGCGCTCGATCCGTACTGCCGGGTCGAAGGACCGTCCGTCCGGATCACCGACGAGCACGGCTTTCGCACCGACGGCATCAAGACGCTTGTATGGACGGCAACGTTCTCGGACGACGCGGACACCGTGGCCGCCGCCCGCTGGCTGGTCTGGCAGGCCTCGCAGGAGCTGGGCGCGCCCTCGTGGAGCATTCACGACCTCTACATGGCGCGCGGCCGCGGCGAGGTGAGCGGCTTTACCGTGCCGGCGGTCAACCTGCGCACGCAAGTCTTCGATATGGCGGCGGCCATGTGCCGGGCGGCGGACTCGATCGACGCCGGCGCGATCATCTTCGAGCTGGCGCGCAGCGAGCAGGAATACACGTATCAGCGTCCGGGCGAGTACATCACGAGCGTGCTCGCCGGCTGCATCTCCGCCGGCTGGCGCGGTCCGGTATTCGTGCAGGGCGATCACTACCAGTTCAACGCGAAGAAATACGCCGCCGACCCCGAGGCGACGACCGAGGGCCTGCGCAAGCTGACACGCGAGGCGATCGCCGTCGGCTACGGCAACATCGATATCGATTCCTCGACGCTGGTCGACCTTTCGGAGCCGACGCGTCGACGCGCAGCAGCGAACGAACTACGAGCGCGCCGCCGAGCTGTCGGCGTTGATCCGCCAGCACGAGCCGGCCGGGCTGACCATCAGCATCGGCGGCGAGATCGGCGAGGTGGGCAAGGAGAACTCGACCGAGGAAGAGCTGCGCGCCTATCTCGACGGCTACCGGCGCGAGCTCGATCGGCGCGCCGGCGCCAATGCCGTCGGCATCTCCAAGGTCAGCGTCCAGACTGGGACATCGCATGGTGGCGTGCCACTGCCCGGCGGCGGTGTGGCGACGGTCAAGCTCGACTTCGCGACCCTCGAACGGCTCTCGAACGTGGCCCGCGAATACGGCCTGGCGGGCGCTGTCCAGCACGGTGCCTCGACGTTGCCGCACGAGCTCTTCCACCGCTTTCCTGAGGTGGAAACGGCCGAGATTCACCTGGCCACCGGCTTCCAGAATGCGCTCTTCGAGCACCCCGACTTCCCGGCTGACCTGCTCAAGCAGATGTCGGCGTGGTGCTTCGCCAACACGGCGGACGAGCGCACCCAGGGCGAAGCCGACGACGTCTTCCTCTACAAGACCCGCAAGAAGTCGCTGGGTCCGTTCAAGCGCGAGCTGTGGGAACTGCCCACCAAGGACTCGATCATCGCCAGCCAGGAAGAGACGTTGCGCTTCCTCTTTGGCAAGCTGCGTGTGAACGGATCGAGGGCGCTGGTCGACAAGTACATCCATGCCGAGCGTCGCGACCAGCCCATGCCGGAGGCCTTGACGGCGTCTTCAGCCCTGCCTCGGTAGACTTCGACTCGTGCCCAGCTCGGAGGAGCGGCTGACGTCGGCCGCAGGTTCAATGCCGCCCCAGTTGGCGGTTTTGGCGTCGTTCCTCAATACCGGCGACCCGGCCGCTGCCCACGACGAGCTGGCGACCACGGACGGCGCGGCGCACTGGCTGGTTCGCCACCGCCTCGTTCCGCCCGGCACGCAGTACGACGAGCGCGACCGAAGGCGACTGATCGAAGTGCGCGAGGCGCTCGCCCAGCTGGCCTCCGCCAACGCTGGTGGCACGGTCGACCGCCGGGCCGTTACCTCGCTCAACGATGCCGCGCGGCGGATCCGCCTTGGCGTCCGGCTCCATCCAGCCGATGGCTACCGGCTCATCGCGGAAGGGCCGGGCATCGACCGTCCCATCGGCGACCTGCTGCTGCGGGTGATGACCGCCATGTCCAGCTCGACCTGGGCGCGCTTCAAGCTCTGCGCCAATCCTGACTGTGGCCGCGCCTTCTACGACACGTCACGCAACCGCTCAGGTCGCTGGCACTCGATGGCGACATGCGGCAACCGAATGAAGGGGAGGGCCTATCGCCGCCGCCGGGCGGCCGCGGCCTAGAGGAACAAATGCTCAGCGAAAGCTCGATCTACGAAGCACTCAAGAACGTCCAGGAACCTGAGCTCGGGCGCGACATCGTCAGCCTGAACATGGTCAAAGATGTTGAGATTGCTGACAGTTCGGTCGCCCTCAAGATCGAGCTGACCACGCCGGCCTGCCCGCTCAAGGACGAGATCGAGCGCAACATCCACAGCGTGCTGGGCGGTCTGGGTGCGACGGAGGTGACCGTCACCTGGGGCGCCATGGTCCGCCGGGCGCAGCCGGTACAGGCCCAGCAGCTTCTGCCGGACGTTAAAAACATCATCGCCGTCGCCTCCGGTAAGGGCGGCGTGGGCAAGAGCACGGTCAGTGCCAACCTCGCCGTCGCGCTGGCCATGGAAGGTGCCAAGGTCGGCCTGCTCGACGCCGACATAACCGGCCCGAACATTCCGCTGATGCTCGGCGTCGAAGGCGCGCCGGCGGCTACGCCGTCGGGCAAGATCGGCCCGCTTGAGCGTTACGGCGTCAAGGTCATCTCGATCCAGTTCTTCGTGCCGGAGGGCCAGCCCATCGTCTGGCGCGGGCCTCTCGTCGGCGGCGCCATCCAGCAGTTCCTGCGCGACGTCGACTGGGGCGAGCTGGACTACCTCGTCATCGACCTGCCGCCGGGCACGTCGGACGCACAGCTGACGCTGGCCCAGGCCGTGCCCATCTCCGGCGCCTTGCTCGTCACCACGCCGCAGGACGTGGCCGTGATGGACGTCGCCAAGGCGCTTGCCATGTTCCGCCGGATGAGCGTGCCGGTAATGGGCGTGGTCGAGAACATGAGCGCCTTTGTCTGTCCGCATTGCGGCGTGGCGACCGAGATCTTCGGCCGCGGCGGCGGCGAAACCTTCGCCCGGCGCAACGAGCTCGAGTACTTCGGCGGCATCCCGCTCGACATCAAGGTCCGCCAGGGCGGCGACGCCGGTGTGCCGGCCGTCGCTCAGCGCGAGCCCGGCCCGGCGGCCGATGTCATGCGCTCGCTGGCTCGAACAGTGGCCGCACGCATGAGCGTGCGCGCCGCCCAGCAGGCACCTGCGATCACGATCAGCTAGCGAGCCCGCACTAGGCGATTAGCGAGGCCGCCGCCCGTACCAACAGGTGATGCCTCGGCGCGCCACGACCGCCCACATTTCGGCCCTTATGAGCGTGCCCAACGCTTCTGATCCGGCAGGGTCGTTCCCGGAACCGCCGCTGCCACCACCGCCGCCCCGCCGCTGCCCGCAAATTTCGACGAGCCGCCTTCTTCGTTGGTCGACGACGCGCCTGCACCGCATGACGAGGCGCCGACACTCGACCGGCCGCGCCGCCACATCGCACCGGAGGCCCCTCCCGACACGTCCTTCGCGGATCGCTACAAGGGCACCGAGTGGGGCACAGAGCCGGAAGAGCCGGCGCCGCCGGTCGCGCCACCCGCAGGTGGATGGCGCAACTGGCGTCCAACGTCTCGCCAGCTCGTCTGGGCAGGTGCCGCCCTGGTGGCAATGGCGGCGACCGCGGCGGTCATCATGCTTGCCTCGCCCTGCCCAAGACCGGCATGGGATCGTTCACCGGCATGACGCCCGCGCCGACGACGGGCCCCACACCGGCGCCGTCGGCGCCAATCCAGCCAACTCCCTCACCATCGCTTGAACCGCCGTGGGTTACCGATCCGCGCCATCCGGCCGGTCTGTTCAAGGACCTGCTGAGCGCGCCCGCCGCTGCCTACCGCCTCGATCTGGCGGTCACCCTCGATGGTGGCGGCGAAACCGCGCACATGTCCCAAACGGCCGACGTCGACGGCGCCGATTACACCTGGACGGAGGTGGTCACGACCGACACCAAGACCGTCGAGGTCGACGCCGTGCGCAAGGGGCCGTACTACTACACCAAGCTCGACACGCAGCCGTGGGTTCGCCGCGGCGCTCAGCCGGCCTACGGCGTGCTGGGTAATCTCGATGCCGGCGCGTGGGCGCAGATGCAGTACGTCGGGCCCGAATCAGTCGGCAACAGCCTGATGCACCACCTTCGACTGCCGATCAGCGGTTGGCCCGCGGCGGCCGACTCGATGGTCTTCCAGGTGGTCGCCGCGCCGCCCACGTACATGCTTGACGTGTGGGTCGATGACAAGGGCCGGCCGGATAGGGCGAGCTTCGATGCGCAGTTGACCCTACGCGTGAACGGCGCCGATGCGCTGGTCAGCGTCCACGCCGAGTACACGTTCTCGCGCTGGGGCAAACAGCCCCGGATCGACGCGCCGACTCACTTCAACCCAGGCTGACAAGCCACTGCCAAAGGGCGGCACAGGCCGCGATGGCGGCGCGGCGGCGGCCTTCGGGTCCGGCCAGAAAGACGGTTCGTTCTTCGCTGTGGCGCGTGTCACCCGCGTCGATGGCCACGAGAACGGCCGTGTCACTGTTGCGTTCGGTCGCCCGGACGGCCAGGCCAATGTCCGCTTTGCCCCACCGTCTGACTGCCTCGGCCAGGTGCTCGAGCGGTTCTTCCAGGCGAACTTGCTCGCCGGCCGCAAAGAAGGTTGACCCACCGATCAGCGCCACGACCTGACCGTCGGTGCCGATCTCGACGACAGCGAGCGTCCGTCCGCCGAGCGCCGTCGCCAGCACCTCCGGCCAGCTATCGTCGCCTTCGGCGAACACGAACCGGCCGATACGCCGGCGCAGGTCGGCCACGGTCCGATCGACGATCTGCTGGCCGGTCTCGCTGCCGTCGCCAACGGCGCCGACACGGATCTCCACGCCATCCTGCTTGGCGTACGTGGCAACGCTCGGGTTGGTGCCGCGGAGGTAGGCCTTGCCGATCAGCGGCACCAGCTGCGACTCGCCAACGCCGGTCGTGCGGAAGGTGTGCCAGGCGCGGTCCGTGCCGAGGCCGCGTTCGCGCAGACGCGGCAGCGCGTGCTCGCGCCACATGGGCCACATCTCGCGCGGTGGTCCGGGCAGGGCAATGACCAGTGTCCCGCCGGCCACCTCGACGAACCAGCCGGGCGCGGTGCCGTTGGCGTTGGGCAGCGCCACGGCGCCGGGCACCAGCCACGCCTGCTTGGTATTCGACTGGGGCATCTTGATGCCGCGCCTGGCGAAGATGCCCTGCAGCCACTCGAGTAACTCCGGATCCACCGTCGGCTCGAGGCCGGTCGCGGCGGCGATGGCCTCGCGTGTCAGGTCGTCGGGCGTCGGGCCCAAGCCGCCGGTCGAAATCACCAGGTCGGCCGTCGCAATTGCCTGCCTGAAGGAGTCGGCCACCAGCTGCAGGTCGTCGGGCAAGTCGGTTGTCCGCCGGACCTCAACGCCCAGCTCGGTCAGCGCGCGCGCCAGGTCGCCGCTGTTGGTGTCGCGTGTCCAGCCGTTGGTCAGTTCGCTGCCAACGGCCAGGATTTCGGCGGTCCGAATCGATTGGTCGGCCACATTGGACACGATACCGGTCGTCACGCGTGAGGCGCTTGACGAGCACGGCGCGCTGTGTTAGCAATCTCATACCGAGAGTGCTAACGGCCAGACGGCCGAATTCACACCAGCCCAGCAGAGGTATCAGAGGAAATGGCGAAACTCATTGCCTACGACGAGGAGGCGCGCGGCGCGCTCAAGCGCGGCATCGACGCGCTCGCCGGAGCCGTCAAAACCACGCTTGGCCCCAAGGGCCGCAATGTCGCGCTCGACAAGAAGTACGGCGCACCCAACGTCGTCCATGACGGCGTGACCGTCGCCAAGGACATCGAGCTGCCCGATCCGTTCGAGAACATGGGCGCTCAGCTGCTGAAGGAAGCGGCGACCAAGACCGAGGACACGGCCGGCGACGGCACGACCACCGCCACCGTCCTGGCCCAGGCCATCGTCAACGAGGGTCTCAAGAACGTCGCCTCGGGCGCCAACCCGATGCAGATGAAGCTCGGCATCGACAAGGCCGCCGCAACCGTCTCCAAGGCGCTGACTGACGCGGCACAGCCGGTCAAGGGTCGCAACGAGATCACCCAGGTCGCCACCGTCAGCGCCGGCGATGCCGAGATTGGCGAGCTCATCGCCGAGGTCATGGACAAGGTCGGCAAGGACGGCGTGGTCACCGTTGAAGAGTCGCGCACGATGGCCTTCGAGACGGAATACGTCGAGGGCATGCAGTTCGACCGCGGCTACGTGAGTGCCTACTTCGTGACGGACACGAACCGGATGGAAGCGGCGCTCGACGACCCGCACATTCTCATCACCGACAAGAAGATCAGCGCGATCGCGGACATCCTGCCCACGCTCGAGAAGCTGGTTCAGATCGGCCGCAAGGACGTTCTGATCATCGCCGAGGACGTGGACGGCGAGGCACTCGCCACGCTGGTCGTCAACAAGCTGCGCGGCATCATCAACGTGCTGGCTGTCAAGGCGCCAGGCTTTGGTGATCGGCGCAAGGAGATGCTGCGCGACATCGCCATCCTGACCGGTGGCACCGTCATCAGCGAGGAAGTCGGACGCAAGCTCGACTCGGTCCAATTGGAAGACCTCGGCCGCGCTCGCCGCATCTTGGCGACCAAGGACAACACGACGGTCATTGAGGGCAAGGGCGACGCCGACCAGATCCAGGGTCGGATGAAGCAGATCAAGGCCCAGATCGAAGAGACCACGTCCGACTACGACAAGGAGAAGCTGCAGGAACGGCTGGCCAAGCTGTCCGGCGGCGTCGCCATCATCAAGGTCGGCGCTGGCTCCGAGGTTGAGCTCAAGGAAAAGAAGCACCGCACCGAGGACGCCCTTTCGGCGACCCGTTCGGCGGTCGAGGAAGGCCTAGTGCCCGGCGGCGGCGTGGCGCTGATCAACGCCCAGTCGTCACTCGACTCGCTCAAGCTCGAAGGCGATGCCCAGACCGGCGTCAGCATCGTGCGCAAGGCGCTCGAGGAGCCGTTGAAGATGCTGGCCGAGAACGCCGGCTACGACGGCAACGTCGTGCTCGAGAACGTGCGTCGCCAGTCAAAGGAGAAGAAGAACCCGCGCATCGGCTTCGACGTGCTGAGCGAGAAGTACGTCGACATGATCAGCGCCGGCATCGTCGACCCGGTCAAGGTCACCCGCTCGGCAGTCGAGAACGCCGCGTCGATCGGCGCGATGGTGCTCACGACCGAGGCGATGATCACCGACAAGCCCGAGCCCAAGTCGGCCATGCCGGCCATGCCGCCCGGCGGCGGGATGGGCGACTTCTAGCCGCAGTCTTCTAGCCCGACAACGGAAGCCGCCGGTTTCGGGCCGGCGGCTTTCTGTTTGCCTCGCCTCTTCGCCGGGCCATTCTGCTATCCCAGGTCCGATCGTCTTACGCTCCGCTGAGCGCCCTTGGCGAGCAGCGCCGGCATCTCGTCATACGCCCGACGCCGTGCGGACAAGTTCACGCGCCGACCTCTGGCACTGTCATACGCTCGGCCGATAAGCGCCTTATCCAACGCCGCGGCGAGGACGCCGTAGCTTAACGTTCCTGATCTCGAGCGTCTGGCTGTGCCGATCGCCCCCGCGCTCGGCATTCGCCGATTTGGCGCCGGCCTGCAGACACCGCCGTTCGCCTAAAGCTCCACGCCGAGCGTGTGACACCCGAGGCCGTGGGCTCGGCGCAGTGACCAGCTGTTACAGGACGATCGGTGTGCTTGACGCGGCCGTAGTCCGCTCGCCCATACTCTCGGCACGATGAGCGAGCTTGTCTCGTCCGGTTTCGCCGACTTCGATCGCCTCGCGATGCTTTATCGCCGCACGCGCGAGTTGCTCGACGAGGTCGCCGTGACCGGCGAGATGTCCTCCAACGGCTCGCAGATGCTGGCGACCGAGACGCTGCCTCACGTTGAGGACATGGAGTTGGGCTTCCAGATCTGGCTGCGTACGCCGCAGGCGCGCAAGGAAGAGCTGCGCCTGCTCATTGCCAGGTCTGGCATGGTGCCGCCCACCTCCCTTGACCCGGCCGAGGAGCGAGCAGCCCTGATCGAGGCGATCCAAAGGCTGACCGGCACCGGTGGGGAGCGGGAACTCGTGCCGCCGGCGCAACGCCGCATCGCTGCGATCAACCTGGCCCGCCTGACCTTCGCGCTGCTGCCGCTCACACCGTCGGAGGATGTGCACTATCCGTCCGGCCTGCGCAGCTACGCCGACATTTCGGCGCCGCGGACGCCCGCCGAACTTGCCGATCGAATCGAGGAGTTGGAGCGCAGCCTCTGGCACATCGCTGCTGGGCGGCCACCGCGCCTGGCCGACGCGAGCTACAGGCGCACGTACGGATTCTTTGATGCAGCCACAAGGCTGAGCGGGGGAGGGTTCCTGCTCTCGTAGTGGGCCGCTGATATCCTCAGCCGGACTCTGAGCCTCATGGCGCTGCCCAATGACGCCCGCGCAAGCGTCTCAACCCGCCGAGGTGCGATCTGACATCCAGCGACGAAGACCGCCCGAACACCGACGAGCCGGCGCCTCCGCCGGCTGCCGATGGCCCGCAGGCGGCTGCTGACAGCCCCCAACCGGCCACGGATTCGCCCGAACCCGATCTCGAGCCAACGCTGACCGGTCAGGTCGGCCGAACGAAGGACGCGTTCCAGGGCCTTATCAATGCCCACATCGCGCTGCTGCGCGCCGAGCTCAGCGAGATCCTCGGCCAGATCACGAAGATGGCCACGTTCGGCGGACTTGCTTTCGCCCTGCTGCTGACCATGGCCAACATGCTCTACATCGGTGGCTTCCTGTTCACCGGCGAGTGGCTATTCGGTTCGATGGGCTGGGGCCTCGCGCAAGGCGTCTTCTTCGCGATTTCGCTGGCCGCGGTGCTGATCCTGTTCATGCTCGGCGGCGGCGGTGGCCAGGCGGCCGTCGCATTCCTGCTGGCTGCCGTCCTGACCGTCCTGTTGGCCATCGTGTTGGGCACGAACTGGGCGTACAACACCTTCGTCTACATCGGCCAGCAGCTGCCTTTCCCGTTCAATTCGGGCACCATGATTTCGTCGATCGTCGGCCTCGTAATCGGTGCTGTTCTGCTCGGCATCCTGCTGTACCGCGTACTCGGCCGGTCAGGCGCCAACATCGGCCTGCTGCTGGGTGCCCTCCTGGGCGCCATCCTCGGCTTCGTCATCGGCTCGGCGCCGTGGACCTGGCCGCCGGCATGGGGCTTCGCCATCTGCATCGGCCTGATCCTGTGGCCATTGATCAACTACGCGATCACGTGGCCCAGGCTTGACCTCGAGGAGTACTTCGCGCACCTCACGCCAAAGGAAACCATCGCAGCGGTTACGGAGACCAGGGAATGGCTGCAGAACCAGGCACAGAGTCGGTTGCCGACGCGCGGCAAGCAGTAGTCGACGCCCGACTGGCCGTCGAGAAAGAGCTCGACGACCTGGGCCTCGCTACCAAAGCTGCGCTCGACATCCCGGCCAAAATCCGGCGTAACCCGGTGCGCACCGTCGGTATCGGCGCAGGCGCCGCCTTCCTGCTGCTGGGCGGGCCCAAGCGCGTGCTCAGGCAGGTCGAAAGTCGCGTATTTCCCAAGCGCCGCTACCGGAAGCTCACGCCGACCGAAGTCGATCGCGCCATCGACAGGTTGGGTGACGAGGACCAGGAGCGAGTCCGCGCGCACATCGAGCGCGACTTCGCCAGCTACCTGGAGAAGCAACACCCCAAGGAACAGCCCAACGCACGCAAGTCGTTCTGGGGCACGTACGACACGCTGATGGCCATCGTCGGCACGGCCGCCGCGCGCGAGCTGGTCAAGCGTTTCCTCGAGGTGCCACAGGAGGCGCGCACCGAAGTGGTGAAAGAGGACGCCAAAGAGTCGGCCGCCGAGGCAAAAGCTGCGACCGCCGAGGCAAAAGCTTCGACCGCCGAGGCCAAGGCAGCGACCGCCAAGAAATCGGCGGCGGCAGCCAAGAAGGCGAACCCTAAGCCGACGGAATAGGGTTCAGACGCCGGGCTGGCCTCGGGCCGCCCAGGCCTGGAAGGTCAAAACGAAGGGTCCGTCGGAAAGTTCCGCCCGACAGCGATCGCGCAGCTCGTTTCGTCGTTGCGTGGCGAGGCCGGCCACGTACCTGCCGGCCGGACCGACACCGCGCGTATACGGCTCCCACCACTCCTCAAACGTTGCGTGCTCGACGCTTGCCGCGAGGGCTGTTTCTCGGACGTCTTCGAGGCCAGCCTCGTGGAACAACTCGACCAGGTCCCCTTGGTGCGCGCCACGCAGGTTGGACTCGTCGTCGACCGCCGGATCAATTGCTCGTGCCGCGCGCCAGAGCGGGCTCAACGGCGACCGATCGCCGGCGTAGTCCCAAACGCAGGCGGCCACGACGCCGCCGGCGCGGGTCACACGGGCCATCTCTGAGATGCCGGCCACGGGTCAGTCATCCAAGTGGACGACCAGCTGGGCCAGCGCTGTGTCGAAGCCGCCGTCCGGGAACGGCAGCGACTCCGCCGACGCCTGGACGACCTCCACGCCCGGGTTCCGTTGCCGGGCGGCGGCGACGAAATGGGCCATCGGGTCGGCGGCGGCAACAGCCGACGTGCCCAGCGCGGCGAACCAGCTCGGCGGTCAGAGCACCGGGTCCGCAGCCAACATCGAGCACGTGCTGGCCTGGCGCCACGCCGGCAAAGTCCGCGAACAGCGGCGACAAGGCGCGACGAATAGCGGCCCATGAAGGCGTCGTACGACTCGGCCGCGGCGTCGAAGTTCATCGTTTCCTCGGCTAGACTCGCGGGCCGGGCGAGTGGCGTAACGGCAGCCGCGCAGGGCTTAGGACCCTGTGCCGCGTGAGCGGCGTGTCGGTTCGAATCCGACCTCGCCCACCAACCCTGGCGGCTACTTGGTCGCCCCTTTGGCCAACCGCGCCGCATCGACCGTTCCGCGAACCGTGATGCCGCTGGGTGAGACGTAGGCCTCCTCCAACCGCCAGGGGTCGGACGTCGCCGGCTGAATGAGCAGGATCGGCGGCCCGATCTGCGGGGTCAGCACCAGTGCGCCGCCCTCGACTGAGATGCCCGCTCCAACCTGCAGCCCGCCGACGTTGAGGCGCAGCCCTCCGTCAACCAACTGGACGTTGTCGAGTGGCACACCGAGGCGCTTGGCAGCCGCCTTCACCAGATCCTCGCTTTGCTGGCTGTCGAACCTGCCTGTAGCGCTGGCCTCGTTGGACGGCCCCGTGACATCGACCTCGTCGGCGCTGGCGGATATCCCGCCCGCGCTGACAGCAACATCGTTGAGTTCGCCGTTGACACTGCCGAAGGTGTGGTCCAGGAACGAGACATCGCCCAGCGTCACGTCGAGCTCGCCCACCACAGCGCGGCCAATTTCGACGTTCGTGCCATGGAGATGGACAGTGCTGGCTCGGCCCGACAAGCAGCGCCGGATCGAGCGCGCCCACGCCGACCTTCAGATCGTCGGCCTTGACGCCCATGTCGCGCACGGTCTGGGTCAGCATCGGGTTGATGACGAGCGGCACCGCCAGAAACGCCATCGCACCGGCGACGACAACAAAGAACAGGGCGAAGCCCAAAAGCTTGAACACGGCCGGTGAAGGGTAGTGCCCGCCGGCGAAACCTATACTCAGCCGTCCATGATTGAAGCTCCCAAGTCCCAGCTCAAGGTAACGACGCGCCCGGCGCCAAAAAGCTCGGTCGAGCTCGAGGTCGAATTCGAGCCTGAGCGGATCCGTCGCCAACTCGACGAGTCGGTGCGCCACCTCAGTCGCCGCACGAAAGTCCCCGGCTTCCGCCCGGGCAAGGTGCCGCGGCCCTTGCTCGAGCGCGCCCTTGGCGTCAATCGTGCCGACCCGGACGCACCCAACCCGCTGTATGACGACGCCAAAGAGCACCTGTTCGAGTCGTCGGTCATCCAGGCCGTTCAGCAAGAGGACCTGGACGTTCTGTCGATTCCGGAACCTGAATGGCTGACCTTCGACGAAGCTACGGGCGCCAGCTACCGCGTGACGATGCCGATCCGCCCGGACGTCAAGCTGGGCGCCTACACCGACTACCCGTTCGGCATTCAACTGGAAACGGTCGACGACGCCCGCATCGATAAGGTCGTCGAGGAACTACGCGACCAGCAGGCGACGTTGGTGCCGGCCGAAGACCGCCCGGCGCGCAAGGGTGACTGGGCGGTCATCGCCTTCACGGGCCGTCGCAACGGCGAGGTCATCGAAGGTGCGACCGCCGAGCGGCTGCCGCTGATCATCGGCGAAGAGGGCATGGTGCCCGGCTTTGAAGACCAGCTTGTCGGCATGGGCGAGGGCGAGACCAAGACCTTCACCGTCACCTTCCCCGACGACTACCCGCAGGCGGAGCTCGCCGGTCAGCCGGCCGAATTCGAGGTGCGTCTGATCGAGCTGCGCGAGAAGCGGCTGCCGGAGCTGGACGACGACTTCGTCAAGTCGGTCGGCGACTTCGCCGACATCGCCGAGATGCGCAGCGAAATTGGCAAGCGCCTCGAGCGCAACGAGCGTGATCGCGCACGCCACCGCTTCGCCGATCGCATCATCGAGTTCGCCGTCGCCAACTCGACCGTCGAGCTGCCCGACCTGCTGGTCGAGCGCGAGCTCGAGGTCATGATGGATGAGCTGAAGGTTCGCCTGGCTGAGCAGCGCATCGGCTACGAGGACTACCTGCGCGCGACGGAGCGCAACGAGGCACAGCTCATCGAAAGCTTCCGGCCGGACGCCGAGAAGCGCGTCAAGACGCTGCTCGTGCTGGGTGAGATCGCGGAGAAGGAAAAGATCGACGTCAGCGAGGCTGAGCTCGAGGCCGAGCTCGACCGTTCGCGGGTCAGCTACGCGGGCAATCCCAGCCTCGTCACGTACCTGGAGTCAGCGCGCGGTCGCAGCTATACCCGTTCGCTGTTGCGCCGCTCAAAGACCGTCGAGACGCTGATCGATCGCTGGATCGAGCAACATCCCGAGTTCAAGGACGTCCAACATCTACACGACGATCACGGTCATGATCATGACCACGAGCACGAAGAAGGGGAAAACTGATGTTGGTGCCGATGGTCATCGAGAGCTCGAGCCGCGGCGAGCGCGCCTACGACATCTATAGCCGGCTGCTGAAGGACCGAATCATCTTCCTCGGTGATGCCATCGAGGACCACATGGCCAACCTGATCATCGCCCAGCTGCTGTTCCTCGAGGCGGAAGATCCGGACCGCGACATCTCGCTGTACATCAACTCTCCGGGCGGCGTCGTAACCGCCGGCCTGGCCGTCTACGACACGATGCAATACCTGCGCGCGCCGGTATCGACGATCTGCATCGGCATGGCGGCGAGCATGGCGTCCGTGCTGCTGGCCGCCGGTGCGAAGGGCAAGCGCTATGCGCTGCCGAACTCGCGCGTGATGATCCACCAGGGCTCGGGCGGCTTCCGCGGCAACACGCCCGACGTGCTGATCCAGGTCAAAGAACTGGAACAGCTCATCAACATCAACCACGGCATCCTGGCGCGCCACACGGGCCAGCCGATCGACAAGATCATCCGCGACACGGAGCGGGACTATTTCATGAGCCCCGAAGAGGCCAAGTCATATGGCATCATCGACGAGGTGTACAACACGCCCGACCAGTCGCTGATCAGTGAGGCCAAGGCGCGTGGCGCGCTGCCCGGCGAAGGGCCGGCCGAATCACCAGAAGAGCGAGCAGCGCGACGCCGCGATGCCCGCCAAGAGCTGACGGAGAGGTTTAGGCACGGGGCATGTCCACTACGAGCAGCAAGGGCACGAAAGTTCCCTACCGCTGCAGCTTCTGCGGTAAAAGCCAGGAGCAGGTTCGCAAGCTGATCGCCGGCCAGGGCGTGTACATCTGCGACGAGTGCATCAACCTGTGCCAGGAGATCATCGAAGAGGAGATGCTCGAGACGCCGCGGGCCAAGCCGCAGGCGGCCAAGCTCCCCAACCCGACTCAGATCAAGCACGCGCTCGACCAGTACGTGGTCAGCCAGGAACGTGCCAAGAAGGTCCTGTCGGTAGCGGTCTACAACCACTACAAGCGGGTCAACGCCGGCCATCAGGTCGACGAAGTCGAGCTCCAGAAGTCCAACGTGCTGCTGGTGGGCCCGACCGGCTCGGGTAAGACCCTGCTGGCGCAGACGCTGGCGCGAGTCCTGGATGTGCCCTTCTGCATCGCCGATGCGACCTCGCTGACCGAAGCCGGCTACGTCGGCGAGGACGTCGAGAACATCCTGCTCCGACTGATTCAGGCGGCCGACTTCGACGTGGCCCGAGCACAGCGCGGCATCATCTACATCGACGAGATCGACAAGATCGCCCGCAAGGCAGACAACCCTTCGATCACGCGCGACGTCAGCGGCGAGGGCGTGCAGCAGGGGCTGCTCAAGATCCTCGAGGGAACGGTTGCCAACGTGCCGCCGCAGGGTGGTCGGAAGCATCCGCACCAGGACTTCATCCAGATCGACACGACCAACATCCTGTTCATCTGTGGCGGCGCCTTCGAAGGCCTCGAGAAGATCATCGAGGAGCGCGATCGGCAAGCGGTCGATGGGCTTTGGCTCCGAGGCGCAGACGGCGAAGGCGAAGCGCGAAAAGATCCTCGAGTTCCTGATGCCGGAGGACCTGCTCAAGTTCGGGCTGATCCCGGAGTTCGTCGGCCGGCTGCCGGTCGAAGTGTCTCTGTCGGCGCTCACGCGCGACGACCTGATGCGCGTGCTGACCGAGCCCAAGAACGCGGTCACCCGCCAGTTCCAGAAGTTCCTGCAACTCGACAAGGTTGAGTTGCACTTCACGCCCGGTGCGATCGAGGCGGCGGCCGAGCTCGCGCTCAAGCGCAAGACCGGAGCCCGCGCCCTGCGCTCCATCATCGAGGAGTCCCTGCTCGAGGTGATGTACGACATTCCGGACCGCACCGACGTCCGGCGCTGCATCATCACCGAGGAGACGATTCGGTCCGGTCGCGCGCCGCTGCTTGCTGACCAAGGCTGAGATCGACCGCGGCGTGGACGAGACGAACTACGGGGAGCTGCTCGAGCAGGGAGCCTAGCCACCGCCACTCATCGGCCGCTTACCTGCGATCATCGGGTGCGATGGGAGGCATAGGTGGATACGGCGGGCGCCGCCTCGCCGAGCGATTGGGTCGCGTTGGGTTGTGGAGCTTCGCGCTGCAACGTCTCGCCGCGCGCGAGGAACAGGCAGCCGCCCAAGGCTACGAACAACTCGGCTACCAGGCGATCTGGATCCCGGAGAGCCTCGGCAGCAAGGAAGTCCTCTCCCACGCCGGCCTGTTACTCCAGGCGACGGTCACTGTTCCGTTCGCGACCGGTATCGCCAACATTCACGCCCGCGATCCGATGGCCATGGCCAACGGCGCGAAAGCGCTGGGTGAGGCCTTTCCGGACCGCTTCGTGCTCGGCATCGGGGTTAGCCATGCCCCATCGGTCGCAAGCCGGGGAGGCGACTATGGCAGCCCGCTCGATCGCATGCGCACTTATCTCGACGCCATGGACGCGGCACAGTACGCGGCCCCGGAACCAGATCCGCCGGTACCGCTGATCCTCGCCGCGCTGGGCCCAAAGATGCTCGAACTGGCCGCCGAGCGCGCCGACGGCGCACACCCGTACTTCGTGCCGGTCGAGCACACGCCGGTCGCACGGCGCCACCTTGGACCGGACGCCTGTCTGGCCACGGAGGTGACTGTCGGTCCTGACGACCGATCGATCGGCCGGCCTCGTATCGCGCGCGCCTTTGCGCGGCACTACCTGGCCCTGCCCAACTACGCGAACAACCTTCGGCGTACTGGGCTGGAGTGACGACGACATCGCCAACGACGGCAGCGATCGGCTGATCGACGCGGTGGTTGCCATTGGCGATGCAGACACCATCGTGGCGTCGCGTTGAGGCCCACCTCGACGCCGGCGCTGACCACGTGTGTGTTCAGCTGCGCGAGGAGAAGTCGACCAACCCCGCCCTCGCCGGTTTCCGCGAGCTGGCTGCCGGGCCTGCTCGCCCTCTAGCCGGCTACGTCCGTAGGCGTCTAGTGACCGACGAACTCGAGGACACGCTGCCAGGCGTCGGCCGACTCCTTGGCGAACTCGTCGTGTCTGCGATCGAAGAACGAGTGGCCGGCGCCGGGGTACGAGACGATCTTCGTGGTCGACGCCGGCGGCGTCAAGCGCCTGGTCGAAGGCCGAGACAGTCTCGGGCGGTATGCCCTGATCGGCGCCGCCAAACAAGCCCAGCAGCGCGCCGTGCATGTCGCCGACCGAGTCCATAGGTGACGGCGTGCCCGTTCGATGGGTGCCGCCGGGCCAGCCGTAGAAGCCAACCGCACCGGCCATGCCGAGCTCGGGCCGCGTCAGCAGGTCGAACGACAGTCGACCGCCCATGCAGAAGCCAACCGAGAACGCGCCGCGCGTCTTGCCGCCTTCACGCAGCTGGTGCATGCCCGCCGACACATCCATCAGCAGGGTCGGCCAGCGCAGCTCTGAGACATGGGGCTGGTAGTCGAAGTCGGGTCCGCGGTCGGCAGTCGGGGCCGTCCGGCCGAAGTAGTCGATGGCCAGAGCGTCGATGCCAGCCTCGGCGAAGCGCAGCGTCAGCTCCTCGTAATAAGTGTGGAGGCCGCGCACATCGGGCAGCACCAGCATCGCCGCGCCGGAAGGCGAAGAGGCGCGCGCCTCAAAGCCCATGAACGCGTTGCCATCTTCGGCGACCAGCTCGACGCGATGGCCGTCGACGGCTGCTCCGGCGATGGGTGGGATGGGTGGCCGGCTGTCGTGGTCAAAGCACATGGATGTGATGCTATCCCGGCTGGCCGCGGTTGCCGCCCGACGCGCGTCTGCGCGTAAACTGCGCGACCTCGGCGACGACCGGAAGGAGTAGCGCCTCCCCGACCTGCCAGAGATCTCCGGCCAACGGCTGCGAGCCGGAGTCAGGAACCAGGCGCGAACGTCATCCGCGAGCCGTGCGTGAGGCGCCCGATATAGCGCCCAGAGGGTGCCCGATCAGGCCAAGCGCGATGAGCGCCAAGGCCCGGACACCGAACCAGCTGTGGTACCACGACCCGTTCGTCCGCTGGACGAGCGGGTTCTTTGTTTCTGGAGGCAGCCGACTTGGCCACCGATACCAGGCCCGAAGCGAATACTGAGATGGCGTCGGCCTATCAACCGGCAGAGGTTGAGGCTGCCATCTACCAGCGCTGGCTGGATGCCGACGTGTTCGCGCCCGACGGCAAGGGCAGTCGGGCCGACTGGTCGCTGCCGCCGTACGTCATCACGCAACCGCCGCCCAACGTCAACGGCTCACTGCACATCGGTCACGCCCTGACCTTCGCGATTGAAGACGTCATCGACGCGCCGCGCAGCGCATGCTGGGGCGGCCCACCCTTTGGCTGGCCGGGCTCGATCACGCCTGGATTGCCGCGCAGGTCGTGCTTGACAAGATCCTCGCCGGGGAAGGGGAGTCTCGCGAGTCGCTCGGTCGCGAGCGCTACCTCGACCGGATGCACAAGTTCACTGACGAGGTACGCAGCACGATCCTGGGCCAGGAACGGCGTCTTGGGCTCTCGCTCGACTGGAAGCGTCTGCGCTTCACGATGGACGAGGGTTCCGCCAAGGCCGTCCGCGTCGCCTTCAAGCGCCTTTACGACGACGGCCTTGCCTACCGCGGCGAACGCCTCGTCAACTGGTGTCCGGGTGACATGACGAGCGTGTCGGACCTGGAGGTGATTGCCACGCCGACGACCGGCACGATCTGGACCGTCCGCTACCACTTCGTGCGTGAAGACGGCACGCCAGACCCCGACGAAACGATCAGCGTTGCCACGACCCGCCCTGAAACGATCCTCGGCGACACGGCGGTGGCGGTCCATCCCGACGACGAGCGCTACCGCGGCGCGGTCGGGCGGAAGGTCCTCATCCCGTTCGTGAACAGGGCCGTGCCGATCGTCGCGGACGAAGCGGTCGAGCGCGAATTCGGCACCGGCGCGGTGAAGGTCACGCCCGCGCACGACCAGACCGACTTCGAGATCGGCCGCCGCCACGACCTGCCATCGATCGACGTCATGACCGACGACGGCCGGATCAACGACAACGGTGGAATCTACGCCGGCCTCAGCCGCGAAGCGGCGCGTGAACGGATCGTCGCGGACCTGGCGGCGGCGGGCGACCTGGTCTCAGCGCGCCCGCACGAGATGATCCTCGGTCGGTGCCAGCGCAGCGACGACGTCATCGAGCCGCGCCTCAAGACGCAGTGGTTCATCAACGTCAAACCGATGGCCGATAAGGCGATGGCCGCCGTGCGCGAGGGCCGCACGCAGATCGTGCCGCAACGTTTCGAGAAGGTGTTCTTCCATTGGATGGAGAACATCCACGACTGGGACGTGAGCCGGAAGCTGTGGTGGGGTCACCGCATCCCGGCCTGGTACTGCCCGGACGAGCACATCACGGTCTCCGACGCCGAGGCTGGTCCGGACGCCTGCGCCACTTGCGGCCGGCCGCCCAGCGAGCTCCGGCAGGAGGAGCAGATCTTCGACACGTGGTTCTCGAGCGGCCTGTGGCCGTTCTCGACTCTCGGCTGGCCCGACGACACGGCCGACTACGACATCTACTACCCGACGACGCTGATGGAGACCGGCTACGACATCATCTTCTTCTGGGTCGCCCGGATGATGATGCTGGGCGAGTGGCTGACCGGCCGCGCGCCCTTCGCGACGGTCTACCTCCACGGCATGGTGCGCGATCCGCAGGGCGCCAAGATGTCCAAGACAAAGGGCACCGGCATCGACCCGTTGAGCGTGATGGACGAGGTGGGTGCCGACGCTCTCCGCTTCGGCTTGATCAACGGAACCGCACCCGCTGCCGACCAGCGCCTGGGCGCAACCCGCGTCGAAGGCGCACGCAACTTCGCCAACAAGCTGTGGAACGCGGCGCGCTTCGTATTGGGCGCACGGCCGGCTGGGATGGCCACGGACACGCCGCTCGAACTTCCGCCGGCGGAGCTGCTGGGCCCGGCCGAACATTGGATCCTCGATCGCTGCGCCAGGACGATCGATGCCGTCGACAAGGCCTACGCAGGACTTTGCCTTCGCGGAAGCGACGCGCCTGCTCTACGAGGCGATCTGGAGCGATTACTGCGACTGGTACCTGGAGCTGGCCAAGGTCCGGCTGGGCGCAGGCGATGCTCGCCGCGCCGAGGCGACGTGGCGCGTGCTGGCGTGGGTCCTGGACCGCTACCTGCGCCTGCTCCATCCGGTGATGCCCCACGTCACGGAGGCGATCTGGCAGCGCCTGCCCAAGCAGCCCGGCGAGTCCGACTTGCTGATCACGGCCGGCTGGCCGACTGACGTCGACACCGCCGCCCTGGTCAATGTCGGGCAGGCCGCCGGAGCGGAGCGCTTGATCGCGCTGGTCCACGAAATTCGAACGGCGCGGGCGGAAGCGGGCACCGATCCGGCCGCCTGGCTGACGGCGACGCTTTGGTTGCCCGACGCCGGCGCCCGGGCGGCCTACGACGAGCTGGCCGCCGGCATCGGCCGACTCGCGCGCATCCGACCGTCCGTCGCGGCCTCAGCCGCCGAGCTGGAGCAGGCCTCCGCCGGTGGCGCGCTTATCGGCTCTGGCCGGCTCGCTCGAGGCGCGTCTGGCGCGGTCCGGCGCGGACATCGAGCGCGAGAACGCCCGCCTGGCGCGCGATCTCGAGCAGGCGCAGGCGCTCCTCGAGCAGACCGAGGCACGGCTGGCCGACGAACGCTTCACATCTCGCGCGCCGGTATCGGTGGTCGACGCGACCAGGACCCGGGCCGCCGAACTGCGCGAGCAGGTAGCTCGGCTGTCAGCGCGACTTAATGGGTAGTTTGGGTGGTAGGCCGGACTAGCTAGCGGCAGCAAAAATGCGCTCGGCCGGCGCATTCACGAGTGCCGGATGACCGTGAGGTATCGGCGAGTGCAGCTGCCGTTCGTTGGTCGAAATAGCAAGAAGCCGGCCGCCCGGCCACCCATGCCCGTGCTTGCGCCGGACAGCGTCGTGGCGCACGACTACGCGATGCGTACGCAGTTCCACGCCAAGGCCGGTGACGGCGTGCGCATGTCGAAGCAGCCCTTCGGACCACACCAGATGCCCGACGTCCTGAAGGTGCTTGACGCGTCGCCACGTCGACCTGGTCGAACCGTTGCCTTCGGAGTACCAGCAGGCCGCCCCGCGCATCACGTCACCAACCGAAGCGATGCAGTGGATCAATGCCCGTTACACGCTCAATCCCTTGACCCGCCACGCGCTCTACCTGTTCGAGTCGGTCGATGCGATCGACCCGGCGTACGAAACGCTGGCTGTCGGGCTCCTACAGGGCGAGACCGACTCGACCGGCATGCCGCGCTATGACGCCATCCTGGGCGGCCTGGTCAGCTACTGGGACGAGACGAGCGGCGACCTGATCGTGCGCCCAGTCGTTGGCTGGGGCGGCACCGGCACGCGGGCCGACATCGACCGCAACGCGCAGCGACTTGTGTCGCGGCTGTTGGCGGCGGTGCTTGCGGCGCAGGGTGCCGTTGGTCTGCATTCCGCCGAGCGTCCAGTGGCCGTGGCAGGCGACAAACGGGAGTGCCCGCACTGCGCATTTGCCGCAGTCGACAAACGCGCCGCCTATTGCCCGAAGTGCGGGATGCGCCTGACCCGCTAATCTCAGCGGCGTGCCCATATACGACTACGTCTGCGCCAACGGTCACACGACCGAGGTCATTCACGGCGTAAACGACCCGGGTCCCGCCAATTGCCCGGTCTGCGGGGCGCCGCTGCGCAAGGCCATGTCGGCGCCGACCATCGTCTTCAAGGGCTCCGGTTGGGCCAAGAAAGAACGTAGCTCCAAGCCAGCCGCCAGCAAGTCGGGCGATGGCGAGAAGTCGGGTTCGTCTTCGACCACCGGCAGTGGTGAGGCGGCGAAGACGGAGGCGTCGAAACCGGCCGGGCCGGCGGCGTCGGAGGCCTAGTCACGACCAGTTCGACGGCGGGGGGATGGCGAGCGCGGGCCGAGGGGCTCGTGTCGAAGGTCACCGACTTCTGGCTGGTCAAGAACACCTTTACCGTTCTGGGCATCGCCGACGAAGTTGGCGCACCACTTTTCTCGGGCGCGCTGGCGTTCAACGCCATGTTCGCCATCCTGCCCGGGTTGATGCTGCTGTCCGGCCTGCTCGGCTTCGTAATCGCTGACGAAGCCGCGCGGGAGAAGCTGCTGGCCGATCTGATCGCGTTGGTCCCGCCGCTGGCCGGCAGTTTTCGAGAACTCGCTGGCGGGGGTGGTCCAGCAGCGCGGCAGCCTGACCGTGATCGGCTTTCTCGGCCTGTTATGGGGCGCCAGCAACTTCTACAACGCCATCGACGACGTGATGCGGCGCATGTTCACTGGCAGCAACCCGCGCGACATCGTCGAGAAGCGGCTGCGCGGCATCTTGACCGTGTTCATCTTGATCGTGCTCTTCGCAGGCACCGTCCTCATGAGCGGCACCTGGACCTACGTCATCACCTCGGTCGACGGCTTGCCGGGCGCCAACCTGCTGCTGACCGTGGGCGGCCCAATCGTGTTCAGCCTGCTGTGCATCCTGTCGGTCTGGTTGACGTTCCGGCTCGTCCCGACCGCTCCGCCGACCTGGCGCGAAGCGTGGCTGCCCGTCGTCCTGACCGGCACGGCGATCGGCCTGCTGACCAGCCTCTTCTCGGTGCTGGCGCCGCTGCTCGTGGGTGGCCTGGCCGCGTTTGGTGTGCTGGCGGCCGTCTTCGGCGCGTTCGTATGGCTGAACCTGAGCTTCCAGCTCTTGCTGTGGGGCGCGGCCTGGACGCGCTTCCGACGAGACCGCTACCGACTGTCGACGCTAACGACCGACAACTGAACGGCCGACGCCTGACGCTGCTTAGGCGGACGGCGCCTGGCGGGTGCCGCAGCGCCGGCAGAAGGCGACCTTGGCTGACAGCTCCAGCCCGCAATTGCCGCACGGACGAGTCGATGGCGCCGTCACCACCGGCTCGGCGGGGACGGCGACCTGCGGACGGAAACGGGCCGGCGCAGGCTGCACGTTGCTGAGCATTGCCGGCGGTGGCGGCGGCAGGAAGGCAGGCGGGGCGGGCATGTCCCACGGCGACACCTGAGCCGGCGGCCGTGGCGGCAGCACGGGTGGCAGACGCAGGGTCCGCGGCGGAGCCGGCGGGGCGGCCGGAACCTCGAGCACGGCCGGCGGAGGCGGGCGGCGGAAGGTTTGGCCGTTCGCTGACGTGACTGTCGGAGGCGGTCGCCGGTTGGACCGGGCGTCGCGTCTGGCGGACGATGCGCCGTCGAACGCGGCGCGGGCGCAGGATCTGGTCGAGCTCCGCGCGATCGGGCTCGTCGTGATCGACCGGGCCTGGCTCGGCGGCATCGGCCAGCACGGCGGCCCACAGATCCTCCTCCGGATCGTGCTCCGCTACGGCCGGTTCGGCTGCCTGCTGAGGGGCGGCCGGCTCGACGCTCTCTTCTGAGACTTCCGGCGCGGCGACGAGTTCGTCGACAGTGGCGGTCTCGGGCTCGACGTCGACCTCCGCCGCGGCTTCGACGGCCGGCTCACCGGATTGCCACTCGTCGATGACAGCTTCCTCTGCGAAGCCTGTCTCGAGTTCATCGACCGGCGCCGTTTCGGCGACGTGCGCCGGCTCGTCCGCGACGCCTGTTCGCGTTTCGGCAAGGAAGTCCTCGGCGAAGACCGGCTCCTCGTCAGCAACCGACTCGGTCTCGAGGACGGGTGCGGGTTCGGCAACAGCCGCGAACGGCTCGTCGGCTACCGATGTCTCGTCGGCTACCGATGTCTCGTCGGCTACCGATGTCTCGTCGGCTACCGATGTCTCGTCGGCGAGGCCGACTCGGACCGGCTCGGCCTGCTCGGCCTGCCCGGGCTCCTCGACGGCAGCCTCGGCGCCAACCGCCACCTCGAGAACTTCGTGCAGGTTTTCGAGGATTTCGCTGAGGGCGGCCTGGGCCTGCCAGCGCGACTCGACGTACGCCGGGTCTTCGAAATTGGAGACGACTTCCCGCTCATCAGCGTCGACCGGCTCATTCTCGACGGCCTCATCGGCGACCGCGGCGAGTTCGTCGTCGTTGGCTGCCTCATCGACGACGACCGGCTGATCCTCGACAGTCTCGGCCCCGCGACCTCGGCGAAGTCCTCGGCACCGGCAGCCTCGTCGACGGCGACCGGCTCATCCTCGACGGCCTCGGCGACTCAGCGACCTCGGCGAAGTCCTCGTCACCGGCAGCCTCGTCGACGACGACCGGCTCATCCTCGACAGCCTCGGCGCCCCACTTCGGCGACGACCGGCTCATCCTCGACCGGCCTCGGCAACCCCGGCGACCTCAGCTACCGGGGCGAATTCCTCGTCGCTGCCCGCCTCATCGAAGACGACCGGCTCGCCCTCGGCGACTTCGGCCATCATGTCCGGCTGCTCGTCGGCGTCTGTGCCCATCTCGGTCGCGGCCTCGGCAGCGAACGCCGTCTCGTCAAAGTAAACGGACTCAGGAGCCGAATTGCTCACCGATATTGAGCCACGACTCGCTTGGCGAGTCAGCCACCAGCTCGGGCTCGGCAACCAACGTGGACTCGACGACCTGCTCGGGCTCGACGATCCTGCTCAGGCTGGGCAGAGAGCTCCGGCTCGGCGACCGCCTCGTCGTCGACGACCGGTGCACTAACGCCGTCCTCGTCGGCCACGCCAACCGCTTGCACGCGGTTCATCAACTCCGCCCAGCGGTCCTCAAACTCGTCGGCGGCGGGCTCGTCGGCTGCGGCGAGCGCCTGTTCGACCTCTGGGGCGAGCTCGGCCGGTTGGGCATCTACCGCTTCACTGGCATCTTGTGAATCGGCAGGCTCGGCCAGTTGAGCGTCCCAGTCGACGACGGGCAGCTCCACATCGTCCGTCTTGGCCAGGCTCTCAGCCTGCTCGCGCTCGGCCGCGCGGCGGAGGTCGGTCTCGGGCCAGGCCGTGGTCGCGGCCAGCCGGGCTGCATCATCGGCGTCGGACCAGGCCGCGTCGTTGGCAAACGACATTCCCTCGCGGTCGGTGGCGACCTCGTAACCAGCGGTGGTCATCAACTGATCGAGGAACGTCGGTACAGAAACGCCGTCGCCAACCAGCGGCTGGCAGCTCTGGCAGACCGAGGCGGGCTCATTCCAGCACTCGTCGCACACATACCCGCGGCAGCCCAGACACAGGCGAAGGGCCGAGACCGGTGTCTCGACCTTAGCGCCGCCCTTGGCCAAAAGCCGACGCAGCCCCTTCGGGCTGTTGGGTGCCTTCGCCAACGGCGAGACGGCTGCCTTGCCGCAACGCTCGCAGAACGTGTCCAGGATCTCGGCCATGCGCTCCCGCAACGGAAAATTTCGCCCATACCGGCGTGCCGACCGGAGCGTATTTGTAAGGTCGCGGTAAGTTCGCCACATCCGGAGTACTGGTGGGCACGGGCGATGGTCCCCCCAGTCCAAATGAACGGAATCCAAAGGACCCTCTGTTAGACTCGGCCACCCATGGCAGGCCCGCTGGCCGCGATCGAACGCTTTTTCGAGCGCGTCTTTGAACGTCCCCCGGCCCGCCTCTTCGCGCCGCAGCTAGAGCCCGAGTACCTGCAGCGCGAACTGTTTCGCGCTTTGGAGACCGAACGCCAGATGCACGGCCGTCGGACGTACGTCCCCACCATCTATCGGATACAGCTCAACAACTCTGACGTGGCCACGTTGGCCGCCCAACCGTTGCTCGCCGACGACCTGGCAGAAGCCGTTCGCGCGTACGCGCGAGGTCGGGGCTACGTCCTGGGCGGCCGGCCGGTCGTCCGGTTCGAGTCATCGGCGACGCTCGACGAGGGCGAAGTCGAGGTGCTGGCCGACGCCAAGAGCGTGCCGACCACTGATCGGCGCCGCCCAAACGGTGGCTACGTAGCCCAGCCGCCGCCGCGCCCGGCGAACGTCCCAGCCAACGGTGCGACTCATGAAACCAGCCACACGGCGACTTACGAAGCCAGGTCCAGCGCGCTGCGGGCGACAGTCGCCATTCACGTTCCGGGTCGCGCTCCCTGGCGCATCGCCGTCAGCAGCGGCCGCCTCCGAGTCGGGCGCGCGCTCGATAACGACCTTGTTCTGTCAGACGACCGTGTCTCACGCCACCACGGCCAGCTCAGCGTCCGTTTCGGCACGCTGGTCTATGTCGACCTGGGGAGCACCAACGGTTCGTTCGTCAATGGCGTCAGGGTGACCGAGATCGCGCTCGGACCTGGTGACGTCGTTCAGCTGGGTGGCTCGGCGCTGACGATCGAAGCCGGGCATTAGACCCGCGCCGGGGTAAATGGACACTTTCACGATCGCGCTTTGGGTGCTGCGGCTGACCTTCGTAGGCCTGATCTACCTGTTCTTCATTCTCGTGGCGCGTGCGCTGTGGCGCGACCTGCGTGCGTCGGTCGCTGGCGCAGGCGCGTCGCTCGGCCGGCTGATCGTTACCACCACCACAGATGGCGGCCCGCCGACCGGAACCAACTATCCACTCGACGCCGTCAACTCGATCGGTCGTGATGTGAACAACTCGATCGTGATCGACGACACCTACGTTTCGGCCGACCACGCCCTGCTGACCTTCCGCGGCCGAGCTTGGTACGTCGAGGACCGCGGCAGCACCAACGGGACGTGGGTCAACGGCAATCGCGTCGCCACCTACCTGCCATTGGGCTACGGCGACGAGCTGCAGATCGGTCGCATCCGCATGCGCATCGAGCGGGCCCGGCCCACGTGACCGACTCCCGACTGATCGACCGCGCGGAAGCGGGTATCGACAAGACCGGCCGCGCTATCTATGCCGCCGGTATCCGGCCGCGCCGGCGCATGCGCGAGCTGTGGCTGCTGGTGCTGGTCGGAGTGGCGCTGATCGTCGGCTGGGCCAGCCTGCAATCGTTTCGCGCCGGCCATCTGGACCTGTCGGACGCGACGCTGCTCATCATCTATATGGCCACCGTCGCCGCCGTTCACGTCGCATTCGTGGTCAGCGGCCGGCGCATGGATCAGGTGTTGTTGCCGGCGGCGGCGTTGCTGGGCGGCCTGTCCCTGCTATTGATGGAGCGCCTGCCGCAGGACCTGACGGCTCAGAGCCTGGGCGGCTCGTTGCTGCCGCTGGCGCCGCTGCAGGTGGTCTGGCTGGTGATCGGCTTCACCGTTCTCGGCCTGGTGGCCGTGTTCGTGCGCAGCGACGGTTGGTTGCGACGGTACAAGTACACGTGGGCAGCCGCCGGAGTCGGGCTGCTGCTGCTCGTGTTTGTCTTTGGCGATGTCGTGGGCGGCGCGCGCCTGTCGCTGCGCATCGGCCCGTTCAGTGGCCAGCCGTCCGAGCTGTTGAAGGTCATCCTGGTCGTATTCCTGGCCGGCTACCTCGCCGAGAACCGACGGCTGCTGGTCTCGACCAACACACGCATCGGTCCATTCAAGCTGCCGCCACTGCCGTTCCTGTTGCCGATGCTGGCGATGTGGAGCATTGCCCTCGCCATCGTCATCGTCCAGCGCGACCTGGGCGCCGCGTTGCTGTTCTTCCTCGTCTTCCTGGCGATGGTCTATGCCGCCACGCGGCGAGCCAGCTATGTCGTAATCGGGTTGGTCATGTTCGTGCTCGGCAGCATCGTGCTTTACGCCCTGTTCGACACGGTCCGGGTGCGCATCAACATCTGGATCAACCCATTCGCCGACCCGTTGGGCGCGGGCTACCAGATAGTCCGCGCGTTGTACGCATTTGGGCGCGGCGGCGTGTTGGGCACCGGCCTCGGAGCGGGCTTGCCCGAGGTTGGCAGCGTGCCGGCCATCCCCGCCGTCCACACCGACTTCGTTTTTGCGGCACTATCCGAGGAGCTTGGACTATTGGGTGGCCTGGCCGTCCTCGGTGTCTACCTGGTAATCGCAGAGCGTGGGCTGCGCATCGCGGTCAACGCCGCCGACGACTTTCGGGCCCTGCTGGCAACCGGCCTGACGCTGGTCATCGTCGTCCAGGCGGCGGTCATCGCCGGCGGCAACATGCGCGTTTTTCCGCTGACCGGCGTGACGCTGCCACTGGTCAGCTACGGAGGCTCATCACTCATCGTGAACTGCGGAATCATCGGCCTTCTGCTGGCCTTATCCGACCGCTCGGTGGAGCCGCCACCGCTACCCAGGCGGCGCCTCGACTTCCTGCGTCGTGGCCGGCCTGAGACGGCGGAAGCCGGAGGGCAAGCGTGAGCGCGCCGGCGAGCCCCAAATCGAGGGCCGCCATGGGCGCGCCGCGCATCGGCGGCAGCCTGCTGCGCCTGGCCATCGCCGTTGCTGCCGGCTACAGCATCCTGGCCATGGGTCTCGGTTATTGGCAGGTGGTCCAGTCGCAGAACCTGTCTGAGGACCCGCGCAACCCGCTCGTAGTGCAGGCCAGTCGCGCGGCACCACGCGGTCAGATCATCACGGCCAACGGCGAGGTCCTGGCCAAAAACAGCGGCAGTGGCGCGAACTCCATCCGCGTCTACCCGTACCCCGACTTCGCGCCGGTGCTGGGCTACAAGAGCCTGATCTTCGGTACGGCCGGACTCGAACGCGCCTACGACCAGCAGCTCATCGGTTTGCGCAGCCTGTCGCCGGGCGACGAATTCTTCGCCAAGTTCCGCGGCGATCGCTACGACCCGGCCGACCTGGTCGTCTCGCTCGACGTGAAGCTGCAGCAGGCGGCCGTCGACGCCCTTGGTTCAGATAGCGGAGCCGTAGTGGCGATCGAGCCATCGACCGGTCGCATCCTGGCGATGGTCAGTGGCCCGACATTCGATCCCAACCGTATCGCCGACCCGGACAAGGCGAAGGCCTACCTGGACAAGCTGCAGCAGAGCACCGACTCGCCACTGCTCAACCGCGCCACCCAGGGCCAATACGTACCCGGCTCTGTCTTCAAGATCGTCACTGCCACGGCGGGCATCGGCTCTGGCGAGATCACGACTGGTACGACATTCCTGAACCAGCCGGCCGAATACCAGACCGGCTTCCTGGTGCAGGGCTTCCGCGTGCGCGACGCTCGGCGGCCCTTCCAGACCGACCACCCGCTCAATTTCTTCGAAGCGACCGAGGTCTCGAGCAACATCTGGTACGCGCATGCCGGTCTTCAGATCGGGGCCCAGAACATGCTCAGCTGGGCCGCCAAGCTCGGCTTTGGCGCACCCATCCCTTTCGATCTGCCCACCTCGAAGAGCCAGGTGACGAGTGGCGGCGGACCGCTCGATGGCTTCCAGGACCAGGTCGAGCTGGCCAACGCCGCCTACGGCCAGGGTGAAACGCTGGTCACTCCGCTGCAGATGGCGCTGGTGGCCTCGACAATTGCCAATAACGGCGTCGAGATGAAGCCGAAGCTGGTCGACGAGCTGCGCGCACAGTCGGGTGCGGTAACGACGCTCGGCCCGCAAGTGCTGGCGAATGTCCTGCCTTCAGACCGGGCGGCGCTCATCAAGCAGGCGATGGTCCAGGCCGTTGAGGGCCAGTACGGGGCGTCGTTTGCCGGCGGAGCGCGAGTGCCCGGCGTGACCGTTGCCGGCAAGAGCGGCTCGGCGCAGCTCGGCGACGGCAGCCTGCCACATTCGTGGTTTATTGGATTCGCCCCAGCTGACAACCCGCAGATCGCCATCGCCGTGATCGTCGAGCGCGCCGGTTCCGGTTCCGGCCGAGCCGTGCCGATGGCCGGTCAGCTGCTCGCCGAGTACCTGGGCCAGTAGCCGGCCAATCAATTTTGGAACGGTTGGCCCTCGAAAAGGCTCTATAGGATCGGAAACCGGATTAACAGGTCGGGCGTACTATCTGGCGACGTTGCCCGCCTCCCGGGGCCCAGTTGAGGGAGCGGCGTAGCACATCGGTCGAGCGGGGAGACGCATGTCAGTCGCGCAGATCCAGGAATTGGGCGAACGGGTCGTTGCGAACGTAGAGCGGGTAATCGTCGGCAAGCACAGCGAAGTGCGGCTGGCGTTGGTGGCACTGCTGTGTCAGGGGCACCTGCTGATCGAGGATGTGCCCGGTACAGGCAAAACCATGCTGGCCAAGGCGCTGGCACGCAGCCTCGGCTGCACCTTCCGGCGCATCCAGTTCACGCCTGACCTCCTGCCGTCGGACGTGACCGGCTTGTCCATCTACAACCAGAAGACGCAGGAATTCGAATTCCGGCCCGGGCCGATCATGGCCCAGATCGTGCTGGCCGACGAGATCAACCGCGCCACGCCCAAGACGCAGTCGGCCCTGCTCGAGTGCATGGAAGAGCGCCAGGCGACCATCGACGGCGTCACGCACAAGCTGCCGGATCCGTTCCTCGTCATCGGCACGCAGAACCCGATCGAGTACGAGGGCACCTTCGCCCTGCCCGAGGCGCAGCTCGACCGCTTCATGCTGCGCATTCAGATGGGTTACCCGCAGCCCTTGGAGGAGATCGTCATCCTCGACGAGCAGAAGCGGACGCACCCACTCGAGGAGATTGGCGAGGTGGCCTCCGTCGACGACCTGCGCACTCTGCAGCAGGGCGTCCGCGAGATCTACGTCGACTCAACCGTGACCGATTACATCGTCCGGCTGATCAACGCGACGCGCAACCACCCTGACGTGTACCTCGGCGCCTCACCGCGTGGCTCGCTCGCGCTATATCGGGCCGGCCAGGCCTATGCCGCCCTGCACGGGCGCGACTACGTCATCCCCGACGACATCAAGTCACTCGCTGTGCCAGCCCTCGCCCACCGGCTGATCATCAAGACGGCTGCCACCGTCCGCGACATCGACGCGGCGGTACTCGTGCGCGAGTTGCTCGAGTCGGTCGCTGTCAACGCAGCACCGGCGCAGCCAGAACGGCAGCGCGTCAAGCCAGTCTGAGTTCGCGCGCATGATGCGCCGCGTCCAGTTCCTCGTCCTCGCCACGGTGCTTTTCGTGGCAGCCTTTTCGACGGGGGCGATCTTCCTGTTCTTCCTGCTGTACCTGGGCATCGTCGTCATTGGCGGCGCCTACGTGGTCACACGCTTTGGGCTGTCCGACCTCGAAGCCGGCCACGTGCTAGACCGGCTGCGTGGCGAAGTCGGCGACGTCCTGCGCGCGAGCTATACGGTGCGCAATCTGAGCCGCATTCCGAAGCTCTGGCTGGAGGTGCACAACCCGACCACGCTGCCGGTGCCATTGCCCGGCCGCGCGCTGGCGCTCGGGTCACGCTCAGAGGTGTCATGGGTGACGTACGCGCAGCTGACGCGGCGCGGCCAGTACCGCATCGAGCCGCTGCTGCTACGCGCGGCCGACCCCTTCGGCCTGTTCGAGTCTTACGCGACGGTGGGGCGAGCCTCAACGGTCATCGTCTACCCGCGCGTCGAGCCGATCCCGGGCTGGCACCTCGCGCCGGCGTCGGTAGAGGGATCGCACGCACATCCGGTGCGCACTCCCCAGACTACGCCGCACGCCACGTCGATCAGGCCCTACGCGCCGGGCGACGCCTACAACCGCATCCATTGGAAGAGCAGCGCGCGACAGGGCGAACTGCAGGTGAAGGAGTTCGACCTGGAGCAGACGGCCGACGTCTGGCTGTTCCTGGACCTGTACGGCCCAAGCCACACGGGCGAGGGCGACGAGTCGACGGTGGAGTACGCGGTCAGGGCGGCCGCGGCCATCGGCGCACAGGCGATCTACGACAACAGGGCGGTGGCGATGACGGCTTCAGGGGCGCGCGTGGTTACCCTGCAGCCGGACCGCGGCCAGCGCCAATACCAGAAGGTCATGCAGCTGCTGGCGGCGGCGAACGCGGATGGCAGCCAACCACTCCACGAGGTGCTGGTGGAGAACATCCTGCGCCTGCGCCGGGGTACGACGGCGGTGGTCATCACACCGTCAACCGATCGCGAATGGGTCAAGCCACTCAGCACGCTGCAGCCGCGCGGGGTGGCGGTGATGGTGGTCGCGCTGGATGCCGCGGCATTCGACGCGGCGCGGACGGTGGCAGATGGGCAGCCCAAGCCGGCTACCCCGAGCACGGCGCCCAGCAAGCATGAGCTGCCCGCCCAGCGCGCCCTCTTGCACGCCCTGGCGGAGTACGACCTGACACCGGTCTGGGTCGGGCCGGGCCGGTCGCTGGGTGAGCAGCTGGTGACGCGCACGCCCAGGGCGTTGGTGGCGCGATGAGCGCTCCGGATAAGGCGCAACCCTCGACTCTCACCAGGCTGCGCGGCTTGCTCAACACGCCCGACGAAGGCTGGAGCGCGCTGATCGCAGTCCTGGTGATGATGCTCGTCGTCGGTGTTGCCATCGACGACTCCGCCTGGGCCGGCGTCGTGGCCGGTACCAAGACCAGTCAGACGGCGTACCTGCCGGTTTTGATGGGCCTCGCCGTGCTGGTCGGCTTCCTGCTCGGCCGCAGCCGGATCCCAACCATCAGGGCCCACGTCATCGGCGCCGTCACCGGGGCGGCCTACCTGCTGGTGGCGGTGAGTGCCTCGATTTCGAGCCTGCCCTCGCTCGACCTGCGTCTGCATGCCCTGGTCCAGTCCATTGGCACGTTCATCGATGACGTCACGGTCCGCGGCATCCGATCGGCCGAGACATCGATCTTCCTGCTGCTCATTGGCGCGTTGCTGTGGGCGGCCGGCTACCTGGGAACGTTCGCGCTCTTCCGCCGCCATCGCGCCGGTCCAGCCATCACGCTGGCCGCGACGGCGCTGCTGATCAACATGTCGATCACTGTCCGCGACCAGTTGGTGCATTTGATCGTCCTGGTCGCAGCGGCCCTGTTGCTGGTCGTCCGCACCAGCCTGTTCAACCAGGCCGAGCAATGGCGCAGCCGGCGCATTGCCGACAGTGGCTACGCCAGCCAGCTGTTCGTGCGCAGCGGCGTCACGTTCGTTGTTACGGCAATCGCGCTGTCACTGGTGCTGGCCGTCAACGCCAGCTCGGCCCCGCTCCGGCCGATGTGGGACAAGGCCCTCGACCGGATGGTCTCGGTCGGCATCTCGCTCAATCACTTCCTGGGCGGCATCAGCGGCGAAGCTCGCGGTCCGAACCTCCTGTTCACGCCCACCCAAACGCTGCGCGACCGCTGGGACACTTCGTCCGACCCGATGTTCACGGCCGTCACCGACGACGGCCAGGCGTACCTGTGGCGCGGCATGACCTATGACTACTTCGACGGTGCGTCATGGCAGAACATCGACGCCAACGACGTGGCGGTGCCGGCCAACTCGGATCTGCAGGCCGCGGCCCAGACCAACGACGTCGGACTGACCGACGGCCGAAAGACCGTCAGGACGAGCATCACTTCGGTCGGCATGGGTGGTCGATTCATCGTCGCTCCGGGCGACCCATTCCAGCTCGACCAGCCGTCCACCGTCCAGACCAACGCGGCCCGCGGACTGCTCGGCGTCTCGCTGAACCAGGATCTAACTGACAAGGCGGCCTACACCGTCACATCACGCGTCTTCTACAGCGTGGAGTCCGGCGGCCCGGACCTGGCCCATGCCGGCGTCAACTACGGGTCGTACGGCGACTTCACCCCTTACGTCAACGTCCAGCCCAACGCCATTGGGCCAGTCACCATCGCGACCGCGCACCAGATCTATGACAGCCTACCGGCGTCGCAACACGATCCCTACGACGTCGCCGTGGCAGTTTGGGACTACCTCAAGGCGAGCGGCGGCTTCACCTACACCACGGACATCAGTGGCCTGTGCACCGGCGAGAACCGGGTCGACTGCTTCCTGACCGTCAAGAGGGGCTTTTGCGAAGGGTTCGCGACGGCCATGGCGATGATGCTGCGCGAGCTGCAGATCCCGGCTCGCTACGTGACCGGCTTCCTGCCCGGCGAAAAGCAGGACGTTGTCGTTGACCAATGGCCCGGACACCGACGTGGTCTCGCAACGTCTGGTCACGCGCAGCGCCTCGCACGCCTGGGTCGAGGTCTTCTTCCCCGGCTACGGCTGGTATCCATTCGACCCAACCCCGGGCCTGAGCGAAGGTGGCCAAGAGACGGCCGAGCTGCCCGACGGCTCACCGCGCGCCACCGCCACCGACGCCGGCGCGACTCAGACGCCCAACTTCTCGCCCACGCCGAGCAATGCCGGCGTCGTCATCCCGCCGCCAACAACGGGTGGCTCTGGCGGGGCGTCGGGCGTGCCGACCTCGCTGGCCATCGGCGTCTTCGTGACCGTGCTGGCGCTGGCCGGTGGCCTGATCCTCTTCGCTCGCCGGCGCAAGTTGCCTGGCGGCGGCCAGATGACTTACGACTCAGTCGCCAGGATTGCCACGCGCTTTGGCTACGCACCCGTGCCATCCCAGACGGCATACGAGTACGCCGATCGCCTGGCGCTGGTGGTGCCCAGCGTGAGCGACGAGTTACGCGTCGTCGCCACGGCCAAGGTCGAGGCCGTCTACGCCCGGCGCGAGCCCAGCGAGCAGCTGAAGGTGCGCCTGATGATCGCCTACCGGCGCGTCCGGCTGAGCCTCGTGCGCCTGTTCATCCGGCGGCCCCACTTGGGAGGGCCGCACTGGCGGAAGTAACGGCCTAAAGCGCGCCGCCCCGTTCGCCGCGAGCTTCCTGCGCGGCGCGTGCCTCGTCGGCCAGCGGCGACAGATGCTCCGACAGGTTGTGGGCGCGCAGCGTTGCCACACCGTCGTGGACCTCGACGACGGTGACCGCGCACAGGTTGAACGGCACCGACCAGAAGCGCTCGTACGGAATGTCCAGCAGGGTCAGCAATGCCAGCCGGAACACGCCATCGTGGGCAACGAGGATGGCCCACGGCGATGCGGAAGCAGCCGACGAAGCGGAGCGGTAACCCGGCACCGGATCGCGGTCGAGCACGGCTGGCCCATCGGCGCCGATGGCGTCCAGGATCTGCGCCAATCCCTCCCGAATCCGCTGGCCGGCCTCAGCCAGCGACTCGCCGCCCGGCGCGTGCGACTGCATGGGCTGCCGGCGCCAGGCCTCCAGCTCACGCGACCAGCGCGCCCTGACGTCGGGCAGCAGCTGGCCTTCCCACTCGCCCTGGGCAATCTCGGTAAAGCCGGACGTCAGGTGCAGCGGAACCGGCGCTGCCTGTGCCTCGGCGATGGCCTGTGCGGTTTGGGCAGCACGGCGAAGTGGCGAATGCCAAATGCCCAGCGGCGGCCCGGGCGGCAAGGGCAGGGGAGTGCCGGCGTCGCGGTCGGCGAGGCGAGCGGCAACGAGCGCGGCCTGACGCTCACCCAGCGCCGTCAGCGGTGGATCGTGGCGGCCCTGGAAACGGCCCTCTGCGACGTACGTCGACTCGCCGTGGCGGACGAGAGCCAGGGTCGCCGAGCTCAATGGACTGCGGCGTAGTCCTGCGCGCGACCGGCCAGGACGTCGAGCACCGCCTGGGCCGTCTGCACGCCGGCGCGCGCCTGGGCCTCGCGTGTCGAAGCGCCGAGGTGCGGCGTCAGCACCGTGTTGGGTGCCGTGCGCAAGGGCGAATCGGGCGGAAGGGGCTCGTCGGCGAACACGTCGACGGCTGCTCCGGCCAGCCGGCCCGCGGTAAGGGCGTCGGCCAGGGCAGCTTCGTCGACCAGACCTCCGCGGGCGGTGTTCACCAGAACCGCGGTCGGCTTCATGGTGGCCAGTTGGGCGCTGCCCAGCAGGCCGCGCGTGGCGTTGGTCAACGGCACGTGCAGGGTGACGAAATCCGATCGCGTCAGGAGGTCAGGCAGTTCGACCAGCCTGACACGATGCTCGGCGGCATCGCCCGGCCGATACGAACGGATCGGCGCCGACCATGGTCATCTGGAGGGCGGCGGCCCGCGCGGCGACGGCGAGGCCGATCCGCCCCAGCCCGACGATGCCTAAGGTCTTGCCGGCCAGCTCGACGCCTATGAAGTCAGCGCGCCGCCACTCGCCCCGGCGCAGCGAGGCGTCGGCGGCGGGGACGTGGCGGGCCAGCGCAAACATCAGGCCCAGCGCATGCTCGGCCGCCGCGACCGTGTTCGCGTCTGGTGCGTTGACGACCGTCACGCCCGCTTCACGCGCGGCAATCAGGTCGATGTTGTCGAGACCGGTGCCGGCCCGCCCGACAACCACCAATTGGGCGCCCGCGGCAAGCGCCTCACGGTCCACCTTGACCCCGCTGCGCACGATCAAGGCGTGCGCGCCGGGCAGTCGGGCGAGGAGATCGGCGCGAGTGAGTTTCGGTTCGTAGTCGACTTCGGCCTGCGTGCGCAGCAGGGCGAGGCCTTCCTCGGCCAGCGGCTCGGCGACGAGGATCCTCACGCCAGGGTCGGGACTGCCTCCGCACTGACCGCGCGTGCCGCCCGCGGACCGGCGCCGGCTTCGACCGGCATGCCGATGTCCAGCGCGCTCTCCTCGATTATTTCTATCGCTCGAACGATGTCGTCGTGTGTCACTGCGCCGAGATGGCCCAGGCGCAGGATCCGGCCGGACATCTGGCCCTGACCGCCAGCCACCACGAGGTTCCGCCGCAGCATCTCGCGGTTGAGCGTGGCCCAGTCGGTGCCCTGCGGCAGCCAGGCTGCCGTGACCGTGTCGGACGCGTGCTGCGGCTCGGCGACCGGCTCGAAGCCCATCGCCGACAGACCGGCCCGCGCGGCCGCGCCACAGGTGGCGTGCCGAGCGAAGATGGCCGGGTAGCCCTCCGCCTCGATCATGTCGAGCGCGACGTCGAGAGCGACGACAACGCTGATGGCCGGTGTCCACGGTGTCTCGCCCTTGTCGAGGTATTTCTTGGCCTGCGCAAGGTCGAAGTAGTAGCGCGGCATGCCGGCCTGGCTGGCCGCGTCCCACGCGCGCGCCGAGACGGACACCATGGCCAGCCCCGGTGGCACCATCCAACTCTTTTGCGAGCCCGTGACGACGACGTCGAGATCCCATCCGTCGGCGTCAAACGGCACTGCGCCCAGGCCGCTGATGCCGTCGACGATGATCAGTGTCTCGGGCGATGCATCGCGCGCGGCGGCGGCGAGCTCCTGCAGCGGGTTGACCACGCCGGTCGAGGTTTCGTTGTGGGTAATGAGAACGGCGCGCGCCGGCGAGCCGTCTTCGGCCATCGCTCGCAGCATTGCTGCCACTTCGCCCGGCTCGGCAGCCCGGCCCCACTCGGTGTTATAGCGGCGGACGCTGGCGTCGTAGCGCTGGGCGATATCACCAAAGCGATCGCCGAACGAGCCAATGCTCACCGCCAGCACCGGATCGCCCGGGCTCAGATGGTTGACGATCGCCGCCTCCAGGCCACCGGTTCCCGATGCGGTCAAGATGAACAGGTCGTTGTCCGTCTTGAACGCACGCTTCAGGCCCTCTGTGACGCGGTTGATCAGGGCGCGGAACTCGGGCCCGCGGTGGTTGATCATCTGGCGCGAGGAAGCCTCGCGCACGGCTGCCGGCAACGGCGTGGGCCCAGGGATACGTAGCTGAACGGGCTCTGACACGGCGGACTCCTCGACGACGGGACGGACCTGATGGTAGCGGAGGCTGACTGCGGAGGAGCGTGGCCAGCTGCGCGGATCGGGCCATACTTGGCCGATGGCAACTCGTCGCGCAGCAGCAGGCGCGGTCCCGACCTCGTCGATCATTCCGGCGCCTTTGCCGTCCAGCGCGCCGCTCGCCGCGCGCATGCGGCCGCGCACGCTCGACGAGTTCGCCGGTCAGCTGGCGCTGGTTGGTCCGCACGGCGCGCTGCGCCGCATGCTCGAGCGCGGCCACCTGACCTCGATGGTGCTGTGGGGACCGCCCGGCTCGGGTAAGACCACCCTCGCCCGGCTGCTGGCCGACGCCATCGAGGCGCCCTTCTCCACGTTGTCGGCGGTCATGTCGGGAGTGGCTGAGGTTCGGGCGCGCATAGCTGAAGCCAGGGCATGGCTGGACCAGGGTGGTCGGGCGACCGTCCTCTTCATCGATGAGATCCACCGCTTCAACAAGGCGCAGCAGGATGCCCTGCTACCGCAGGTCGAGGACGGCACGATCACGCTGATCGGCGCGACCACCGAGAACCCGTACTTCGAGGTGAACTCCGCGCTCCTGTCGCGCCTGCGCGTGTTCCGGCTCGAACCGCTGACCGACGACGAGGTGCGCGGCATCGTCGAGCGGGCGCTGGTCGACGAACGCGGGTTCGGCGGCTCCATAGAGCTCGGGCCAGAGGCATTGAACCACCTTGTCGACCTGAGCGGTGGCGACGCTCGGTCGGCGCTCAACGTGCTCGAGTCTGCTGCCGCGATGTCGGCCCAGCCCACCCTGGACGACGTCGAGGCTGCCGCCCAGCAGCGCGTGCTCGCCTACGACCGGGCGGGCGACGGCCACTACGACACGGTCAGCGCCTTCATCAAAAGCCTGCGCGGCAACGACCCGGACGCGGCGCTTTACTGGCTGGCGACGATGGTCGCGGCAGGGGAGGACCCACGCTTCATCGCGCGCCGCTTGATCATTTCAGCGTCGGAGGACGTCGGCAACGCCGATCCGCGGGCACTGCAGGTGGCTGTCGCCGCGGCGCAGGCGCTCGACTGGGTCGGCCTGCCGGAGGCGCAATACGCGCTCGCCCAGGCAACTGCATTCGTGGCATCAGCGCCAAAGTCGAACCGGGCCGGCTCGGCCTACTGGACGGCGATGGCCGACGTCCAACAGTACGGCTCGTTGCCGGTGCCCAAGCACCTGCGCTCAGGCACGTGGCGCGAAAAGCGCGACTTCGGCATCGGCGCGCACTACATCTACCCGCAAGACTACGAGGGCGGCGATGTCGAGCAGCAATACCTGCCCGACCGGCTGGCCAAGCTCGGGCGGCGCTACTACGTCCCGATTGACGAGGGCTACGAGCGGACCATCAGCGACCGGATGGCGGCGCGTGATGCGGCGCGCGCCGAGGCGACGGTATCGGGCGGGCCCAGGCGTCGCGCGGGACCGGCGGGCAAAGGTGCCGGCATGAAGACGGGCGACAACGTCATGAAGAGCCGTGAAGAGGCCAAGCGAGCGACCGCCGACCGTCAGAAGCGCGAGGCAGGCGGCGCCTGAGTTTCTAGTAGAAGGGGAGCGGGATTACGCGCAGGACCACGATCAGCAGCCACAGCGCGAACAGGATCCCGAAGAGCAGCGCCGCGACGACAGCGATGCGGCGCATGTCCTGCGCGACGTACACGTACTCAGTGGCGGCCTTGGCGGCCAGCAGGCTGCCCGGCTTGACGCGATGATGCTGATACGTGCGCGCGGCGTTGTGCTCCAGCTCGGTCGCCGCTGCCGCGGGACGGTTCTCGACGATGTCCTCGGCGACGATCTCAGCCGTCTCGAGCTGACTCAGACGGCCGAGCATCGGCTTGCGTGCGCGGCCGCGAGGCGGCCGGGCGTGTGCCCGGGCGGTGGTGGGAAGGCGGCCGTGACGTGCCGCGACTGCGCTTTGCCATGGGCGGCCGAGTTTAGCATCGGGTTCGCCTCCAGGCCGATTAGAATGCGGCGCCTGCCGCGCTAAGAAAACTTTCCAGGAGGACTCACTACGCTCGGTGACATGTCGCCCGAGATGAGCGCCACGCTGTCCGTTGTCGCCCTGGTCGTGGCGGTGCTGGCACTGCTGGCGGTTCTGTGGGTCACCCTGTGGGGCCGGCGCCGACGAGCCGGGCGGCGCAGTGTCGAGACCACGAGTCCCGATCTCGATGCGGCCGTACAAAACGCAATGAAGCGCCTCGACGAGCTTGGTCGACGGGTGGATAGCGTTGCCGGCCGGCTGCCCGTCGTTGAAGAACAAGGCAAACGAGCCGTCCAGCACGTTGGCATCGTCCGGTTCAATCCCTTTGAGGACACCGGTGGCAATCAGAGCTTTGCCCTGGCCCTGCTCGACAGCCAGCGCGACGGTTTCGTTGTCTCGAGCCTGCACTCGCGCCAGAACACACGGATCTATCTCAAGGCGATCACTGCGGGCCGCAGTGAAACGGCCTTGTCCGACGAGGAATCCGAGGCGCTGCGCAAGGCCGGCGGCGTCTAGGCTCCGACTGTCTGCCTGGCCGTGCCAGGCTAGGTGGCACGGCTGCCCGTGACGATGCAGCCATGTCAATCGCGCCACTGCTGCCGCCGGCGGAGCCGGCCAGCGCTCACCTCGGCACCGGTCGCCCCTGTCTCGATCGAGGCGCTGCGGGCCTTGGTGCGTGGTCTCAACCGCGAGCAGCGTCAGGCCGTCACCCACGGCCGCGGACCGTTGCTCGTCCTGGCAGGTCCGGGGACGGGCAAGACGGAGGTCGTCACCAGGCGCGTCGCACGCTTGATCGCTGCGAAGCTGGCGTTGCCGCGCGAGATCCTGGCCCTGACCTTCACGGACAACGCGGCGCGCGAAATGCAGGCGCGGGTCGACGTGCTGGTTCCTTACGGGCAGGCAGACGCGGCCATCCACACTTTTCATGCCTTCGGTGATCGGCTACTGCGCGATAACGCGTTCGAGCTGGGCCTGGCCGGCGACGTCAGGCTGATCAATCGAGCGGAGGCCATCGTCGTGCTGCGCGAGCACGTCTTTGAGCTAGGGCTGGATCGCTACCTGCCGCTGGGCGACCCAACTCGTTTCCTCGGCGCGCTGGTCGACCTGTTCGGTCGAGCCAAGGACGAAGGCATCAGCCCGGAGCTGCTGCAGGCCAATGCTCAGGCGCTTGCCCCCGTCGGAAGCGGTGACGCGGATGCGGTCACCGCGGACCTGGCCGCCTCGCGGGCAGAGATCGCTCGCGCATATCACGCCTACTGCCAGCTGTTGACACGCCAGGGATTGATCGATCATGCGGACCAGATCGCGCTTCCATTGCGCCTGCTGCGCGAGCGGCCGGCTATTCGTGCCGGCCTGCAGCAGCGCTACCGCTATGTCCTCGTTGATGAGCTGCAGGACGCCAACACATCGCAGCTCGAACTGGTCCTGTTGCTGGCTGGACCAGACGCCAATGTGACGGTCGTAGGTGACCCAGACCAGGGCATTTATGACTTTCGCGGCGCATCGAGCGGCAACGTCGCCCGCTTTGAGGCAGCTCACCCGGGCATCCGCCGCGTTGTCCTCCGCCGCAACTACCGCTCACGCGCGCCCATCGTCGAAGCGAGCCGCCGCCTCATCAGCCACAACGCTGGCGACGAGCTCACAGAATCGCAACGACCGGCCAAGCGCGCCGGCCGGCATGACCTGCCCGTCAGCGTTCGCGTTTACCAGTCCGCCGATGACGAGGCGGACGCGGTGGCCGCATCCATTGCGGAGCGCGTTGCCAACGGAGCTTCGCCGGCTGATTTCGCCGTGCTCGTCCGCTCAAATGCGGAGACATCGGGCATCATGCGCAGCCTGCGCGTTAGGGGCGTACCCGCGGACAACGGAGTTCGCCCGGACCTGATGCAGATGCCAGCCGTGAGGTCTCTGCTGGCCTTCCTGCGCGTCGTGGCGGACCCGTCGAACAACCTGGAGCTGTATGCGCTGGCGACCGGTGAGCCCTACCGCCTGACGGCACAGCAGCTTGGGCCACAACTGAACGGAAGTCGGCGGCGCTCGCGGTCGCTGTGGGACACGCTCGTGGCCGCGCTTGAGGATCCGGCCGTGCTCGAACCGGCCACTCGCGGTCCATTGACCTTGCTCGTCGAACACGTGCGCGCCGGCCTGGAGCGCTCGGCACGGCACACGTCAGGGGAGGTGTTGCATGACTATCTGCGCCGCAGCGGCACGTTGGGCCGCCTCGCCCGGCTAACGGACGACGGTCCGGACCTGAACGGCCTGCGCGGCATCGCCCGCTTCGTGGGGCTCATCCGCGGCCGCGCCAGCCTTCTCGCCCAGGACCGTGTGGCCTTCCTCGTTCCGCACCTCGAGCGGTTATCTGAGCAGGAAACCCAGGTCGATCGGGACGGACCACCGGACGACCAGGTCGCTGTGTTAACCGCCCATCGAGCGAAGGGCCTGGAGTTCCGCGTCGTCTACATCTGCGGTCTCGTTGACGGACGTTTCCCGGTGCAGAGCCGCGCTCCGTTGCTCGAGCTGCCAGCCGAATTGACCGCAAGTGCGGAGCCGGGCGTCAGGCTGGCCGAGGAGCGACGGCTGTTCTACGTTGCCATGACCAGGGCGCGCGACGAGCTTTGGCTGAGCTACCACCTTGGCGGGCGCGGCACGCGCCGGCCGTCGCCGTTCATCGCCGAAGCCGTGGGCATGCCAACGGGCGTTCAGCCCGCCCTTTCCGTCGACGGGCCGTCAAGCGTGGAGCAGATCGAACAGGGCCTCCAGGCGCCGCCTGCGCCCGTGATTGCGCCGCGATCGACCGGTGGCCCGCTGTCGCTCAGCTTTTCACAGGTGGACGAGTACCTGACCTGTCCCGAGCGCTACCGGCTGCGCTACGTCGTGGGGCTGTCGACGCCGGCCCACCACGCGCTTGCTTACGGCAGCGCCCTGCACCAGGCGATCGCAGCATTCCACGTTTCGCAGGGCCGCGGCGCGGCACTCGACGAGGCCGGCCTGCTGGCTGAGCTGGATCGTCACTGGCTGCCGGATGGCTACCTTTCACGTGAGCACGAAGAGGCGCGCTACGCCGCCGCGCGGCAGGCGCTGGCCCGCTTCCGCGAGCGCGAGCTGGCCTCCGGCGTCGTGCCGGTTGCCATCGAGCGCCCATTCCGGTTTCGGCTCGGCCAGGACCAGATCGTCGGGCGGGTCGATCGCCTCGACGGCGGTCCGAATGGCGTCGTCATCACGGACTACAAGTCCTCGGACGTGAGCGACCAGAAACGGGCGGACAACAAGGCGCGCGATTCCTTGCAGCTTCAGGTCTACGCGATGGCGCACCAAGCCGAAACGGGCGACCTGCCGGCGCGGGTTCAGCTGCACTTCATCGACACCGGCGTGATCGGCAGCGCCGGGCCAGATGAGGCGCGCATCGAAAAGGCCCGCCAGAAGCTGGCAACAGCCGCCGAAGGCATTCGCGCGGGCACCTTCACGCCCCGCCCGACACCAATCGGCTGCGGCTACTGCCCGTTCCGCGAGGTCTGCCCGGCAAGTGCCGCGTGACGCAAGATTCGCCAGTCGTGAACCGCGCCGATCGACTGGCCAATCTCACGCTCTTCGCACTGGCCGTCGCGGCGTGGCTGGCAGTCGCCGCCACCCTGCTGCTGCTCGATCCGGTGGGCAACACCGGTGTCTTGCTGGCTGGCGGGCTGCTGCTCGGCGCGGCAGTTGCGCTCACCCTCGCACCGCTACTGTGGCTGGGCGGCTTCGTGATGCGCGGCCGTGGCATCGCTTATCGCGGCGACTGGTGGCGAGCGGCTCGGCGCGCGCTGCTGGTCGGCCTGGTCGTGACGCTGCTGGTGGTGCTGCAGGGAGAGCGCCTGCTCACGCCGCCGCTGGCCCTGTTCATCGTCGGCATGGCGGTGCTGATCGAGCTCACGCTCTGGCTGCGGCGCTAGGCCGGACCATCGGCCTACTCATCGCCACACGTCCAGCCGCGCTAAGATGCGCGGCGGCCGCCCTGCTGGACCTCCGAATGGAACCGGCGGCAGCCCGCGCGTGAGGTCCGTCATGTCGGACGAGCACGCCTTCCCCGACTTTGCCCGTATGCACGGCTGGGATCGCGATTACCGCGCCTACATCCCGCCGGCAGTGCCAACGTACGTCGGGCCGGTGTCTTTCAGCAAACGACCGTGGGTCGAAGATGCGGCAGCGCTGATGCTGCGCGCTCCGGATGTGGCCATCGTTGGCGCACCCATCGACGAGGGCGTGAGCTACCGGCCGGGCGCACGTTTCGGTCCAAGGGCCATCCGGCAGGCCACGTACAACCCGGGTGAGTACTCGCTCCAGCTGGGCATCGCCCCGTTCGAGACTCTCGACGTCGTGGATGCCGGCGACGCCAACATCGTGCCGGCCTGGCTCGAGCGTGGCCACGCGATGGTCTTCCGCAAGGTGCTCGAGGTCACGGCATCGGGCGCTATTCCGATCATCCTCGGCGGCGACCACTCGATCACCTGGCCCGCGGCAAGTGCCGTCGCCCAGGCACGCGCGCCGCACAGCGTCGGCATCGTCCACTTTGACGCCCACGCGGACACCGCCGACGAGGATTGGGGCGTTCTGGCCGGCCACGGTACGCCGATGCGCCGGCTGATCGAGTCGGGTGCCATTGACGGACGCAATTTCGTGCAGGTTGGCCTGCGCGGCTACTGGCCGCCGCCCCACGTCTTCGAGTGGATGAAGGAGCACGGCCTGCGCTGGCACTTGATGCGCGAGATAGAGGAGCGCGGCGCAGAGGCCGTGGTCGATGACGCTATCGCGGAAGCCCTCGACGGGGCCGACTCGATCTACCTGTCCGTCGACATCGACGTGCTCGATCCGGGCATGGCCCCGGGAACGGGTACGCCGGAGCCGGGCGGCCTGCTGACTCGGGAGTTATTGCGCGCCGTACGGCGCATCGTCGGCCGTGTCAATCTGGCCGGCATGGATGTCGTCGAAGTCGCGCCCGCCTACGACAGTGCGGAGATCACAGCGATGGCCGCACACCGCTGCGTGCTAGAGGCGATCAGCGCCCTGGCGGTCAAGAAGCGCGACGGTCAGGAAGTTCGCTTCCAGCCCGCGCATCCCATCGAGCTGCCGGCGCCGCCGCAGACGGCCCGTGCTGCCGGTGCGGGCGGGTGACAAAGTGACCTGGGATTCTCGATCACCCGTCGAACCGGGCTACGCCAACGGCCCGGCGTCGCAGGCCGTCGCCGCCGTAGAGGGCAATTCCAAGCAACGCATCGCCGAGGCCGTCGAGCGGGCACGGGCCGAAATCCTCGAGCTGTCGCATCGCATCCATGCCAACCCTGAGCCCGCCTTCGAAGAGCACCAGGCCGCGGCGTGGGTGGCGGAGGCAGTTGCGCGACACGGTTATCAAGTCGAACTGCCGGCGGGCCGGCTGCCGACTGCCCTGCGTGCCCGGCTTCCCGGTGGCCGCGGACCGGACGGCCCCAAGATCGGCATCCTCGCCGAGTACGACGCGTTGCCCGGCCTGGGCCACGGTTGCGGCCACAACTCGATGGCGGCCAGCGGCGTCGGCGCGGCGATCGCACTCGCTGCCGTCGCACCCGATCTGGCCGGTGAGATCGTCTTCCTGGGCGCGCCCGCCGAGGAGCGCGGCGGCGGCAAGCAGGTGATGATCGACGACGGCCTGTTTGAGGGCCTCGACGCGGCGCTGCTCTATCACCCGTCTGACACGAGCACGGCCATGTGCGCGCTGTTGGCATGCGCCGATGTCGAAGTCACGTTTCACGGCCTGCAGGCCCACGCCGCCTCCGACCCATGGATGGGCAAGAACGCCCTCGACGCGCTGATTCTGCTGTTCCAGGGGGTGGGACTGTGGCGCCAGCAGATCCGCCCAACTGCCCGCGTCCACGGCATCGTCGTCGAAGGCGGCACCGCCGCCAACATCATCCCGGATCGCACTGTCGCCCGGTTCATGGTGCGCAGCGATCAACAGGACGACTTCGAGCGAATGTTGCCGCGGTTCGAGAAGATCGCCCAGGGTGCTGCCCTGGCCGCTGATTGCACGGTTGACGTCGACGTCTCGTCCGTTTACAGCACCATGAAAGACAACTCGGTCCTGCGCGAGCTCTTCCGATCGAGCATGGTCGCCCACGGCATCAAGGAGGACGCCTTCGACTATTCCCGGCTCGGGTCGTCGGACATGGGCAACGTCAGTCACGTCGTGCCCACGATTCACCCGTACCTGGCCATCTGCGACGAAGGCGTCGCCGGCCACTCGATCGCCTTCCGCGACGCGGCGATAACGCCGCGAGCGGATGAGACCACCCTGATGGCAGCAACCATCGTGGCGGAGGTCGCCTACGACCTGTTCACGGACCCGCAGCTCGTGGATGCCGCCTGGCGGGAGTTCCACGGCGGCTGATGGAGGCTGACACAGACAGCGCCGGCGCACAGCTGGCGCGCTATTACGACCTCGACCTCGCGACGGAAACGGACGACGTCGACTTCTACCTCGCGCTGACCGCTCGCGGAAATCAGGATGTCCTGGAGCTCGGTAGCGGCAGCGGCCGGCTGGCCATTCCGATTGCCCAGGCCGCCAACCGCGTCGTGGGCGTCGACAAGGACGCGGCGATGCTGGCCCGTGCCCGCACAAAGTGGGCCGCGACGAGCGGCCCGGTCGGCAGCTCGCTGGAGCTGATCGAGGCAGACCTGCTCAGCTTCCGAGACGACCGACGCTTCGACCTGGTGATCCTGGCGCTGAATATGCTGCCCGGGCTTCACGGCCGCGAAGTCCAATCGCAGGCGCTTGCCGTAGCCGCACAGCACACGAAGCGTGGCGGCCATGTCGTCCTGGATGCGAGCTTGCCCAGCCCGGCCGATGTCGCTGGCTGGGACGGCAGCCTTTCGCTGGCCTGGCAACGCACGGACCCGGACACCGGCGACATCGTTGCCAAGACCTGGTCGACCGACTACGACCACGTGAATCAGGTGGCCACGGTCACCACCTACTTCGACAGTTGGCCGGCGGCCGGCGGTGCGCTTCGTCGGCTCGCCCGACGTGATGAGCTGCACCTGCTGACGGCCAGCGAACTCCGTCATCTCGTCGAGAAGGCCGGTCTGGCCATCGATCAGGCGGGCGGCGACTATGCCATGAGCCCGCTCGGCGTGGGCAGTGAGCGGGCCGTCCTCGTCTGCTCCTTGTTATAGTCGAAACGTGGCCGGTCCCGCAAAAGCACCGTCGCAGATCCGGCTGCTCCTCGTCGAAGACGTCGGCCAGGTGACGCGCTACATCCGTGGTGTGCTCAACGCACAGACAGCCGTCAAGCTGCTCGATGTCGTACCCGACGGGACAGCCGTCATAGACCAGATTCGTGAGCAGCAGCCCGACGTGCTCGTCGTCGACTCGCTGCTGACCGGTCGTATGAACGGGCTGCAGGTCGCCGAGTCGGTCCGCCGAGCCGGCATGGACCTGCCCATCATCGTGCTGACCGTGCCCCAGAAGCCCGTCGTCGTGGGCGGCGGAATGGGCCTGTCGCGCGTGCTGCAGATGCCGTTCTCGGGCTACGACTTCATGAACATGCTCCAGTCGGTCACGGCAGAACACCGCGCCGCTTCGCCGGAAGCCCTCTCACGCGTCATCGCCTTCCACGGTGCCAAAGGCGGTTTGGGCACGACAACCGTCGCTTACAACGCGGCCGTGGCGATGGCCAGAACCGGCCGCATACGGGTGCTGTTGTTCGACGGCAACCTCCAATACGCAGATCAACGATCACTGCTGCAGGTGCCGCAAGAGACCAAGGGCATCGTCGACCTGCCCACCGACCGCCTGACCCAGGCCGAGATCAGCGAGGCAATCTTCACCGACCAGAACGGCCTGGAGATCCTGTTCGGGCCGCCGCGCATCGAAGATGCCGAGATGATCACCGTGCGCGACATGGAGAAGCTGCTCTCGATATTGCGGCGCATGTACAACGTCGTGATCATCGACTCGCCGCGCGCGGTGAACGAAATTTCGCTGGCCTATTTCGACGCCGCCGACCTCATCCTGCAGGTGGCCACCGGCGAGGTCGCGGCGCTGTACCAGACCGCGCTGATGAACGCGACCTTCCAGGCGATCGGGTTCGGGCCGGAAAAGGTGCGCGTCCTGCTCAACAGGTATGACGCGCAGGGCATGCTCGACGACAAGGCGATTCGCCAGTACCTGGGCCGGCCGGTCGATTACCACGTGGCGAACGACTTCAAGCTCGTGGTGGAGGCCAACAATCGCGGCCACTCGGTCCTTGCCACCCAGCAGAACTCCAAGGTTGCGCACGGCATCGACGAACTGGCGAAGGCGCTGACCGAGGCGTTACCCGCGCCGCCGCCACGACCGGTGCTCGCCTGAGCGCCGTGTTCGACGAGCGGCCGATCGGCTTCTTCGACTCCGGTGTCGGAGGGCTGACGGTACTGCGCGAGGTCATCCGCCGGCTGCCCAACGAATCGACCATCTACCTGGGTGACAACGCCCGAGCGCCGTATGGACCGCGCTCGGACGACGAGGTGCGCCGTTTCTCCGCCGAGTGCCTCGATCAGCTCGCCGCGCGCGACGTCAAGGCCATTGTCGTCGCCTGCAACACCTCGAGCGCGATTGCCCTGAACGACCTGCGCCTGCGCTACCCGCTGCCGATAATGGGCGTCGTCCGGCCAGGCGCGGCCGCGGCGGCGCTCGCCACTCGTACGGGCCGAGTTGGCGTCATCGCGACGGCGGCGACCGTGCGATCGCACGCCTACTTCCAGGCGATCAAGGACGAAAACGCCTTCCTGCGCGTCACCGAGCTCGCCACGCCGGACCTGGTGCCGCTGGTCGAGGCGGGCCAGCTGGACGGGCCGCTAGTCGAAGAAGTCGTTGGCCGGTCGGTCGCGCCCATTCGTGCCGCCGCCGAAGATGGCCTTGACACGTTGCTGCTTGGCTGCACGCATTACCCGCTGCTGGCGCCCGTCATCGAGCGTCAGGTCGGCGGTCGCGTGGCGATCATCGATTCGGCGTCGGCGACCGCCTCGGCCTTGGCTCATCTGCTCGACGTCCAGGCACTCCACGCCTCGGCCGATGCCAAGCCAGTCCACGTTCAACTGACAACCGGCGACGTGGCCCAGTTCAGGGTCATCGCCGAACGCCTCTTTGGCCAGATCTTCCCGACCGTCGAATCGGTCGCAGTGGCCACCGCGGCGTGAACAGGGGGAAACAAAGATGACTGCCACAGCTCGAGTCCGGCGCCCAGAGCAGGCGCCATGGCGTGATCAGCGGACTCTCGGCCTCGCTCTCGTTATCGGCGCGGCCGGCCTTGCCGTGGCGTCGCGCTTCCTCGCCCGCCGCGCGCACAGTGCCGCCGGTGATGGTCTCGTCGATTGGCGCCGCGCCGAGCAAGTTGCCATCTCGCGCCTGCGCCGCGCAGCCGGCACCTTGCCGCAGTCCGCGCTGACTGCTGCGGAGCCCGCCTACGCCGCGGCAATGGCCACCGTCGTGCCGCTGCTCGAAAACCAGCTGGAGCTGCCCTTGCCTGGCGTCGTTGAGCGCTACGCGGTGGTCGACCGCGCCGGCTGGGCCCGCGCCAACCTGGTCACCTTCCAGAGCCTGATCGGCCGGCTGGAGGAGCAGATGAGGATGCCCTCCAACTCGGGCTTTGCGTCGGGCGTCGCCCGCCTGACAAATCGGTTCCTGACCACCCAGCAGGTCGGCTTCTTCGTTGGCTACCTGGGTACGCGGGTGCTGGGTCAGTACGACATCGCCCTGTTGTCGGCCGAAGCCAAACCGGGCCGGCTCCTCTTCGTCGAGGAAAACATCCGCATGACTGCCGCATCGCTCGGCGTGCCGCTCGACGACTTCCGCAAGTGGATCTGCCTGCACGAGACGACGCACGCCTTCGAGTTCGAGGCGAACGATTGGCTCCGGCCGTACCTCGTGGAACGGCTGGAGAAGCAATTGTCTGGGGTGATGGACCAGGCACGCAGCCTGCAGGCCGACGGCGTGGCCGCGTTCATGCGCCGTTTGTCCGAGTCGAAGGGCAACCCGCTGACCGCGTTTTGGACGCCCGAGCAGCGCCGCCTCTTCCAAGAGACGCAGGTCGTGATGAGCCTGCTCGAGGGCTTCAGCGATTGGGTGATGGATGAGGTCGGCCAGCAGGTCGTGCCCAACGTCAGCCAGATTCGCCAGCGCTTCGAGCAGCGCCGTGCCCAACGCCAGCGTGGTCTCGACTGGGTCATCGCCCGCCTGACCGGGCTCGATCTCAAGCTCGAGCAGTACCGGCGTGGCGAGCGGTTTGTGAGCGGTGTTGCCGCCGCCGGCGGCCGCGATGCGGTTCGCCTGCTGTGGCAGGGGCCGTGGGCATTGCCCAGCGAGCGCGAGCTGACCCACCCGGCGGAGTGGGTTGCACGAGTCGCGCCACACACGCTGTTGTCGCGCAGCCTGATGCCGGGCACGCCACCGAGCGTCCACCAGGCCTGATGACGGGAGTCGAGGCCAGGCCAGCTTCGGTGCGTGGGGGAGAGGCGACAGGCGTTCCGCCTGCCATCGCGCTTTCGCCGATCCTGTCGGCGCGTTACCGCCGGCGCGACCTCGATGCGATTGCCGCCGCCTCGCCGGGCAGTCGTCTGGTCAGCGTTTCGCTCGAAGGACTTGCCGATGGCGACCTGTCAGACGTCGAAGTCCTGCTGCGCGGCCCGCTGCCGACGCTCGTCTTTGACCGGCTGCTCAGTCGCTGCCCGCGCCTGCGCTGGGTTCACTCCGCGACGGCTGGCGTCGAACGCGTCCTGACTCCGGCAGCCGTCGAGCGGGGGCTGCTCATAACCAACGCCCGTGGCGTGTTCTCGGAGCCCATCGCTCAGTACGTGCTGATGATGATCCTGGCCATCACGCGGCGGCTGCCGCAACTGCTCGAACTCCAGCGTGAGCGAACCTGGCAGCCGTTGGAAGCCAACGAGCTGGCCGACGTCACCGTCGGCGTGATCGGCTTGGGCTCGATTGGCCGGCGCGTTGAAGAGCTCGCTTCGGCCTTCGGCACGAAGGTAATCGGGGTGAGTTCGTCGTCGTCGCCAGACGAACTGGCCGATGTCCTGGGCAAGAGCGACTTCGTCGTTTTGGCTCTACCACTCACCGTGGACACCGAGGAGATGTTCAACGCCGAGATGCTGTCGAAGGTCAAGCAGGGCTCGTGGCTGATCAACGTCGCGCGCGGCCGGCTCGTCGACGAGCGCGCGTTGGTGCGCGCCTTGAAGGAAGGCCCGCTGGGCGGCGCGGTGCTGGACACGTTCGTGGAAGAGCCACTTCCCGCTAACTCCGTCTTCTATTCGCTGCCAAACGCGATCGTCACGCCGCACACCTCGTGGTCGAGTGCACGGGCGCTCGACCGCAGCGTCGACCTGTTCTGCGAGAACCTGCGCCGCTACACGCGCGGCGAGGAATTGCTCAACCTGGTCGACCCGCGGGTGGGCTACTAGCCACAGTGCAGGTCGCGATAGTCGGACTGGCCCGGTCGGGCAAGACAACCGTTTTCAACACGCTCACGGGTGGCCAGGCCGAGACCGGCGGCTTTGGCGGCGCGACCGTCAACGTCGGCGTGGTCAAGGTGCCGGACGACCGACTGACCAAGCTGACCGAGATGTTCAAGCCCAAGCGCGAGGTCCCGGCCGATGTGACCTATGTCGACCTGCCGGCGCCGCCGCTGTCGGCGGATGGACGTGAGCCGGCCGAGATTCCGGCCGACCAGCTGGCCCGACTGCGCACGGCCGACGAACTGCTGCACGTGGTGCGGGCATTCGACGACCCGGCGGTGGCGCATCCGCTCGGCTCGGTTGATCCATGGCGGGACGTTGAGCAGCTCGACCTCGAGTTCGTGCTGGCCGACCTTGGCGTGGTCGAGCGGCGCATCGAGAAGCTGCAGACGACCGGCCGGCATGGCACGCCTGCCGAGCGCGAAGCCAACGAGCGCGAGCTCGAGGTCCTGGAGCGCATCGTGCCTGGCCTGCGCGAGGGCAAGCCGCTGCGCGACCAGGAGCTGAGCGAGGACGAGGCCAAACGCATTCGCGGCTTTCGTTTCCTGACCGAGAAGCCGGTGTTGTTGCTGCTGAACATCGGCGAGGGCGACGTCGGCCGGGCCGCCGATTTGGTCGGCCGACTTCGCCAAGCGCTACCAGCACCGCCAGTCGCAGGTCGAGGCGCTATCAGGTCGGATCGAGATGGAAATCGGCCAGTTGGATCCGGAGGAGGCCGAAGTCTTCCGCGCCGACCTCGGCCTGACCGAGTCGTCGCTGGACCGAGTTATCCGGCTGTCCTATCGGCTGCTCGGGCTGATCTCGTTCTTCACCGCCGGGCCCGACGAAACGCGAGCGTGGACCATTCCGGACGGTTCAACAGCGGTCGACGCCGCGGGCGCCATCCACTCCGACCTGGCGCGCGGCTTCATCCGCGCCGAGGTAGTGACCTATGACGATCTCGTCTCGCTGGGCTCGATGGCCGAGGCGCGCAAGCAGGGCAAGCTGCGCTCGGAAGGCAAGACCTACCTCGTCAAATCGGGCGACGTGATCGAGGTTCTGTTTAACGTCTGACGCGGGAGGTCAGTTGCGCCAAGCCGCATCGTCGGGCTCGACGTCGACCAACAGCGAGCGGAACTCGTCTTCGGCGTCCTCGGTCTCAGTGGCGCCAAGTTCAGAAATCGCCGTCAGTTCGGTCTCACCCTCGTTGGCGGATACGCGAACTGCCGCGCGCAGCTGACGATCGTCGATGTGGACAAAGCCATGCTGGCGGGCCAGCTCGTTGGCCACCGCCTCGATGAGTGACTCTTCCTCGTACGTCTCGAGGACCGCGCCACGCGCCTCCAGCACCAGCTCGAGAAACTCCTGCTCGTCATACTCGGAATCGTGCGCGAGGAGCGCCTCACTGAACAATTCGTCGTCAGATTCGTGAAGCTCGTAGTAGTACATCGAGCCGAGTATAGGCGTGGGTGACCGGCCGACCATCACGGTCGTCGGCGCGGCATCGCGCGATATCGACGCCAGCGACAAGCGCGGTTGGCGCCTCGGCGGCGCGGTCACTTACGCCGCCCTGGCCATCGCGCGCCTCGGCCTCACATGCCGGGTACTGATCGGCGTCGACGAGGAAGCGGCGTCCGCCCATGAGCTGGGGTTGCTGCTGGCGGCCGGCTGCGAGATCGAGTACGCCCGACTAAACCGCGGGCCGGTCTTCGACAACCAGGAGACGCCAACCGGACGCCATCAGATAGCCCACTCGCCGTCCGACCGAATTCCGCTGCGCGAGCTGCCCAAGCGCTGGCGCAACTCTGATGCCGTGCTCTTGGGACCTGTCGCCGACGAGCTCGGGCCGGCTTGGGCGTCCGCCTTCCCGTCTTCTGCATTGATCGGCCTCGGCTGGCAGGGACTGATGCGCCGGCTCACGCCGGGCAAGCCCGTTGAGTTGCTGCCGCTTCGACCTCTCGCATTGATCGCCCGTGCCGACATCGCCGTCACGAGCGTCGAAGAGCTCCGAAAGATCGGGGGACACGCCGCGCTTGGGCGGTTAGTGCCACGCGTGGGCCAGCAGGTCCTCGTCAGCAACGGTCCACAGCCATCGCTTCACCTGGATAGAAAGCACGATGGTTTCGGCGGCCGCGTGTTGCCGGTTGAGCCGGCGCGGAAAGTGGCGGACACGACCGGGGCGGGCGACACGCTGCTCGCTGCGTGGCTGGCCGGGCTGGTCGCGACTCGCGCGGCGCGGCGCGACGCCGGGCCGGCTCGACTGGTTCGTTTCGCCACGACCGCGGCGACGCTCAAGGTTGAGGCGGGTGGCCTTGCCGAGATGCCGGACCTGCGCGCCCTCTGCAACCGCCTGCTCAGGCAGCCCGCCTAGCCAAGGCGCCGCGCGCCGCCCCGACTCGACGCCGCAGCCGCGCCATTCGCCAACCGAGGTCGCGCTCAATTGCGGGCACGGGCCGGCCCCACATTCTTGCGCGTTCGGCAGCAGCCAAGGCCTGCGTACACGCATCAAGCGCGCCGCCCAAATCCCTGGCCACGTGCTCGCGATGCCGGGCAACATGCAGCCAAGCCGCGGCGCTGCCGGGACCGCCGCGGCGCGCGATTTCGAGCCATGCCCCGACCGCCTCGTCACGGCGATCGAGTCGCGCCAGCAGCCGCGCGCGATCCTCGGCCAGTCGCCGCCACAACGCCGCGTCGCCGGCGAACCCAACATCCCAGCCACGCGACGTCAGGGCGGCATCCAGACAGGCGAGACCCGTGTCACGATCTCCGGCCCGCGCGTAGCTGCGCCCGAGCGCCGCGACGTCGCCCGGATGAAAGCGCCGCCACGCGTCCGGCCACGCAAGCCGCGTCAGTGCACCGAGCAGCAGCCCAAGTGATACGACGTCCTGCCGGTTGTGATCGACCACGGGCCGGAGCAACTCTGGGTCGCGCTCACGCAGGTACGTGAAGTAGCGGTCCGGTATCAGTGCACCCGGCAAATCGTCGGAGCGCTGGACGCGACATATCGCCTGCTCGACCGTGGCCAACCGGGCATTGCCCAGGCGGTGCTTCCAGAGCCGGCGAGCGAGATGGAGGAGGTCCACGTGGCCTCCAAGCGGAGGTGGCTCGCGTCGGTGCAGGCGATACCTCGCAACGAGCAGCGGCCAGTCGAACGACCGGCCGTTGTAGGTGACGAGCAGGGCGTCAGTCGGAATGGCCGCCGCAAGCGCCTCCAGCAAAGCCGGCTCCGACGAGTGGTCCGCCAGCAGCAATTGCGACACACGCAGCTGGTCACCGCTCCACGTGCCGACACCAACCAGGAATGCCAGCGTGCCGGCCGCCGTCGCCAGACCGGTCGTCTCCGTATCGATGGTGACGAGTGGCTTGTCCCTGTCGATCCCGAAGGGCAGCCGCGCCAGCGCATCGCGGTCCGGCCCAACCTCGAATTCCGCCTCAAGAACGACGACCTCGGAACCGCCGGTGGCCAGGACTCTGCCGCCGAGGTCGCGAGCGAGGGCTTCCGTATCGGCTGGTGCGGGCGGCTGACGAGGAACAGCGGCCGGCGAGCTGAATTCCCGGAAGCGCTCGAGCCGGCGGGCCAGCGAACCCGATGTGATATCCACGGCGCGAACGGTCGTGCCGCTCAGTGCCAGCTAGCCTGTCACGCCGCAACCGCCTGGGAGTTGGCTTCTCCAGCAAGGATCTTGAGCAACCGCCACGCGTGTCGCTTGCCCAGCCCGTCGCCCTCGCCGCGCGGCCCGACGCAAGCCGGACAGCCTTCCTCGCACTGACATGACTCGACCAGGCTCAGTGCGCCTGCGATCAGCTCCGCGTGCCGCTCGTACAGCCGTGGCGCCAGCCCGACCCCGCCCGGCACGCCGTCATAGAGGTAGACCACCGGGTGCTCGGCGTGCGGCGAGCGGACCTGCGCGACGACGCCCAGGTCGCGCGGATCTGACATCAACAGCACGCTGCCCACCGTCTGCAGCGCCCGCCCCGCGCCTGCCAGCGCCGTGTCCAGCACGTCGCGCCGCCACGAGTCGAAGCTCGGCCCCAAGGCCACCCAATACGCGGTCGTGTGCATCTCGATCTCGGGCAGGTGGATCTTGCCCCAGCCGATGTTCTCGTGCGTCTCGAGGCGCAGCTTCTTGTAGAGCGTGGCGATCGAGCTGACCATCACCTCGCCGTGGTTGCGCTCGCCGCCCGGCGCGTCGACTTGGCAAAGATCTCGAGCGGCTTCAGCGTGACGGCCAGCAGCGCCTGCGTGTAGTAGTCGACGTCGACCGGCTTGACGTAAGCACGCCGCTCCTCCCAGTCCAGATGCTCGACGTGGTACTGGCGCGACTCGTGCAGGTAGATGGCGTTGTCATAGACCATCACCGGCGCCGCAAACAGGTCGATCTCGCCGATCACAACCGGTCGCGGGTGACCGGTCACGTCGATGATCACGACGTTCTCCGGTGCGCCTACCCGCAAGGACACTTCGGACGCGGGGAAGTTTTCACTCGCCCAGTACCAGCGGTTGTCGTCGGCCAGCCGAACGTGGCCCTCTTCGGCCAGGAAAGCCAAAAGGTCGTCCGTTGGCACACCGGACAGCGTGTCGCCGGAGTCGAATGGCAGCTCGAAGGCTGCCGATCGGACGTGGGCCAGCAGGACATGCAGGTTGGTCGGGTCCAGCCGGGCCTCTTCGGGAGCAGACTCGAACAGGTACTCGGGATGGGTGGCCACGAACTGGTCGACCGGCCCGGCGCCGGCAACCAGGATGGCGGCCGACGGTTCCAGCCGTCGGCCCGACCGACCCATCTGCTGCCACGTGGCGGCGATGGTGCCCGGGTAGCCGGCCAGGATTGACGCGTCCAGCCGGCCAATATCGATGCCCAGCTCCAGCGCATTGGTCGACACCACGCCGAGCACCTCACCCGACCGCAGGCCCGCTTCTATGTCGCGCCGTTCCGTCGGCAGGTAACCGCCGCGGTAGCCGCGGATGCGCTTGACCGGTCCGTACCCTTCGCGCAGTGCCTCGCGCAGGCCCGTCAGCAGCAACTCGACGGCAATCCGCGCCTTGCCAAATACGATCGTCTGCCGCCCGGCCCGGATGAAGGAAAGTGCGGCTCGATGCGACAACCCCAGTGGACCCGGTCGGATGCCCTGGCGCTGGTCGATTACCGGCGGGTTGAGCACGACAACGTGCTTCTCGCCGGCCGGCGCGCCGTTGCGGTCGACAACTGTGACGGGACGTCCGAGCAATGTCTCGGCGAGGGCCTGCGGGTTGCCGATCGTCGCCGAACAGAAGATGAACTGCGGCCGCGAACCGTAGTGCTCGCACAGCCGGAGCAACCGGCGGATGACGTTGGCAACGTGGCTGCCGAAGATGCCGCGGTAGGTGTGCGCCTCGTCGATGACCACGTAGCGCAGCTGCTCGAACAGCTGGAACCACTTGGTGTGATGCGGCAGGATCGCGGAGTGGAGCATGTCCGGATTGGTGACCACCACCTGTCCGGCGGTTCGGATCAGCGTCCGTATCGGCACCGGCGTGTCGCCGTCGTAGACGCCGGCGTTGATGTCTATATCGGCCGCCGCTGCCAGCTCGCGAAAGGCCGCCAGTTGGTCCTGGCTGAGCGCCTTGGTCGGGAACAGATAAAGCGCGCGGGCAGTCGGGTCCTCCGCCAACGCCTGTAGCACCGGCAGGCCATAGCAGAGCGACTTGCCCGAAGCCGTGGGCGTGACGACGACCACATCGTTGCCTGCGCGCAGTTGATCGAGCGCCTCACCCTGGTGGCTGTACAGCGAGTCGATGCCCTGGCTGCGCAGCGCCACCTCGAGACGCGGGTCCAGCCACGCTGGGAAGGGGACGGTGACCGCCTCGCGCGCCGGCAGCACCCGATGCGTGACCACGGCCGGCTCAATGGTCGGATCAGCGAGCAACCGCTCCAGCGTTTCGATCGTTGACGATGGCGAGTAGATCCGCACGTCCGGCCTCTTTCGATCATCCGTTCGGTTTGGCCGGGCAGTGTAGCAGGCAATAGAACGCCTGTTCGGTCACATTTGCGCTACGCTCCGGCCGATGCCGAGCAACGCCTTCGCTCTGCCCTCGCTTTCGCGTCGCCGTTTACGGCCCACCAGGCTGGGCATCGGCGTGGTCGTGGCCATCGTCGTTGCGCTCTGGTTCGTGATCGCCTTTGCCCGCACCATGACCCAGCTCAACGACGCGACGACCAGAACCGCGGCTGTTCGCGCCGACACCGCCGCCCTTACCCAGCGGCTCGCCGCGGCCCAGAAGGAAGCGGACCTACTGCAGTCGGACGCCTACCTGCGCTTTGCCGCGCGCAGCTTCGGCATGGGCGGACCGGGCGAGCGTGCTTTCGGGCTGGCGCCTGGTGCTCCGCCGCCGGCCGCGATCGTCCCGCTCGGGGCCGCGCCAACCACGCCCGTGGCGGCCTCGCCGCTGGAGAACTGGCTGAACCTGCTCTTCGGCGACTAACGCTCTAGGCGGCCACGGCCGGTGCGGTCGCGGCGTTCGGCAGCGGCTCGCCGCGACGCCAGCGCAGGTCGAAGTAGAAGAGTGTCAACACGGTCACCCACAACGGCGAAATTATGGCCAGCGCCAGCGCCGACAGGACCGTGCTGATCACGAGCGCAAGCGGGTTGAATAGCGCCACGATCTGGCCGTTCTCGATGCGGAAGCCGGGGCCGAAGAGCAGCAACTGGAGCCCGCCAACGATGAGGCCGACGACGAGGAAGTAGCCGATGAAGATCAGCGCCAGCAACAGGTAATAACCCAACAGGCGCCACGTCGAGCCATCGATCAGCCGCCAACTCCGGCCGAGCGACTTGAGCGCGCCCGCCCCCTCGACCATTACGACCTGCGGCGCCAGCGACCAGCGCAGGGCGAAGAAGATGATTGCCGCGATCAGGCCGACCGCGCCGATCAGCGAGAGCAGGATCGTCAGGCCGGCGTCACCCAACAGTGCCCCGACCACGACGAGCGCCGTGATCAAGAGCAGTCCAATCAGGGCGACGGCAAGAAACACTCCGATCAGCGCGGCGAAGATGCCGATGAATGTGAGCGTGCGCCCGAATGCAGCGCGCAGAGCCTGGCCCGCGGTTGACGTGGAACCGCGGTAGCTGGCGTCGACGACATTGATGACCGCCGCGTTGGCAATCATGCCCAGGATTCCAGACAGGATGCCGATGACATACGTGAGGCCAAAGCTTGCCGGGGGCAAAGGCAGGTTAGACACCTCGCCGCCGCGTACGGCCGCGAAGTACTGCTCCAGCCAGTCCTGCATGGACGTGCTGACGACATAGCCCTGGATAACGGCCGACAGGAGGGCCACCGGCAGGCTGACGACCAGGATGGCCGCCACCATCGGCTTCCAGCGCAACCTGAACAGGCGCCACGACGAACTGAAAGTGCGCCCGACATCCAACGGGTGAAGCCAGTGCCCACTTGGTCCGCCCTGCAGCGACCCGGGCGGAATGTTGCCGTGCTGATCCGTCGGCGGCCAGCCCGAGCCGGGCGGCGGCCAGCCGGGCGGTTCCGACGGCGGCTCTTCGACTGGCGGGAATCGTGGCGGGCCCGGCGGTGTCCCCTCGTCGGTCATCTGCCGCGAGTGTAGCCTCGCGATCGCCATGCGACCGCCGCCTTTCGAGCCTCTGCCGGTCGCGCCGCGGGCTCTCCGTCTACGGGCGGTCCGCGACGGGCTGATCGTCTCGGGCTGGCTGGCGACGGCATTCGTGCTCGTAGTCATCACCGATACCGGCCGCAGCCTTGGCTACGACGCGTTCTCGTACTGGTCGATCGACCTCAACGATCTGTACGGGCGCACCTTCGGCAACAACTTTGACCTCGGAGCCTTTCGCTACGCGCCGCCCATCGCGCTGATGTTCGCTCCGCTGGGCGCGCTGCCCTGGTGGCTTTTCCTGTGGCTCTGGGAAGCGCTGATGGTGGCGTGCCTGCTCTTTCTCGGCCGGCGCTGGTTCCTGGTTCTACTCGCTCTGCCGCCGGTTGCCCTCGAGCTCTACCACGGCAACGTCCACCTGCTCATGGCAGCGGCGATTGCGCTGGGCTTCAGCCAACCGTGGACGTGGTCGTTCGTGGTGCTGACCAAGGTCACGCCGGGCGTCGGGCTGTTGTGGTTTGCCGTTCGGCGGGAGTGGCGATCCCTGGCCATCGCCCTCGGCGCCACGGCGGCGGTGTCGTTGGCGACGGCAGTCGTTGCGCCCGGCCTGTGGCGCGATTGGATCGATGCGACGGTGGGCAACATCGGCGCCCCAACCTTCGGCTACGACATCCCGCCGCCACTGTGGGTCAGGCTGCCCATCGCCGCCGTACTGGTCGTGTGGGGGGCACGCACCGACCGACCGTGGACGGTCGGCATAGCAGCCACGCTCGGGCTGCCACTGATCTGGCCGCACGGCCTGTGCGTGGCGCTGGCGGCCGTGCCATTCCTGCGCTTGGGCGACCGGATTGCGCAGGCCGGCCAGACCGCCTGGCTGGCCGCCGCACGACTGCGCGATTTCGCGGCGATCGTAGGGGCCGTGGTGGGCGGCGCGATTGCCATCGCGTTGGTCTTCGCCGGGCCACTGGAAGCGCTGCTGAACGAAGCGTCGCGCAATATCGCGCCGTACGAAAGGCGGCCCTAGACGACGGTCGTTTCGGCCTCAGACGGTCGGCCCGACTCCACCGGCACGGCAATCCAGCCGCGCCGGACGGCCAGCACGACGGCTTCGGTGCGGCCGCGCAGGCCCAGCTGGCGCATGATCCGCGACAGCTCGGCCTTGACCGTGTTCTCCGACAGGCCAAGCTGGCGACCGATCTGACGGTTGGTCAAGCCCTGCGCCACGTAGCCCAGGATCAGCCTTTCCCGGGCATTGACCGTCATCCTGCCGTCTGGCCGGGCGACGGCCGATTGAGCAAGCTGGCGGTAAGTGTGCAGGACGCGCATGCTGACAGCGGGCCGGGCGGCAAGCCGTTCGGTGATTGGCTCGTGGCCGGCGGCCGCTTCGCGCACCGTCACGGCCAGCAGAGATGGGTCGCTGGCGTCGGCCAATTGGCCCGACGCACCGGCGGCTACCGCCTGAAAGAGATCTTCGTCACCGTCGCGGCGAGAGACGACCACAACAGGCGTGTCGTCGGTCTCATCGCGTAGTTCGTGGACAAGGCGCAAAAGCGCCGGGGCCGACACGTTGAGGCTCAACAGGACGACCGCCGGGCGATGCCTGCGGCAGACCGCCAGGCCATCGTCAAGCGAGCTCACTTCGCCGATGACATGCAGGTCCGATTCGGCCTCGACGATGCACCGCACGCCCGCGCGGACGAGCGGTCTGTCATCGATCAGTAGAACGTCCACCCTGTTGTTGTGCGCCAATTGATGCGACTCCACCTGCATCTGGACGCAGCGTCGAGCCGCTGATCGGCCATGGCAACCCACCGTCGCGGACCGCGGATGTGCCCTTGGTACTGCGGATTAGTGAGTTGTGGGTGGGTGAGTGCAGTGCGATACAGAGAAGTGGAAATTTGGATTTCGCAACATGGGGCATTGAGGCCACAAGTCGAAGCAAGCGCTGGGCGGCGGGCTGCCGCCGCCCAGACTCTATTCGCAGTGCCGTCCCTTCCGGATCAATGGCCCATCGGGGAATGACCGAGCCTTCGGCTAGAATCGGCGCCGTCGCGGGGCGGGGTAGCTCAGTGGCAGAGCAGCGGACTCATAAGCCGTTGGTCGTGAGTTCAAATCTCACCCCCGCCACCACGCTCCGTTCACATCTGGCTCGTGGGCGGCTCACACCTGACGCACAGCGGCGCTCACCACCTTGTCTGCTGGCAACGCAACCGTAGGCTGCCGAAACGCGTATGTCGCGTAAAGGGGACTTCGGTCAGATTGGCTGAACGCAGTCCGGCCCTATAATCGGAAGCCGGCAGCATGGCTAGCCTGCCGCGACTGGAGAGCTTTCCTTGAATAACCGGTTCCTGCGCAACGGCATCGTCACCCTTGTACTCGTCGTGGGGACGGCTGCCCTCCTTTACATGCTGGTCTTCCAGCCCGAGAAGGACAACCTCGTTCCCTACAGCGGCGCCAACTCGAAGCCGGCGTCGTTCCTTTCGCTCGTCGCCCAAGGTAAGGTCAAACAGGTCACGCAGCGGGCCAACGAGCTCGACGTAACGCTTGTAGACACAGACCAGCAGGGCAAGAACCTGGTCGTTACGACCAAGGTGCCCAGCGAGTACGTGACCAACCTCGATGCTGACGTGGCAGCGGCCTGCGCGTCTTCGCCGACCACCTGCACGACGGCACCGCTGGTCTTCGGTGGCGATCCGCCGGAAGGCGGCGCCTGGCTGGGCCTGATCATCTCGGCGCTGCTGCCCATCCTGCTCATCGGCGCGTTCCTGTTCTTCATGCTGCGCCAGGCGCAGGGCACCAATAACCAGGCGATGAGCTTCGGCAAGAGCCGCGCCCGCATGTTCCTGGGCAACAAGACCGTCGTCACGTTCCAGGACGTGGCCGGCGTGGACGAAGCCAAGACCGAGTTGCAGGAAGTCGTCGAATTCCTGAAGTACCCAGAGAAGTTCAATCAGCTCGGCGCGCGCATTCCGCGCGGCGTGCTGCTGGTGGGCCCGCCAGGCACGGGCAAGACGCTGCTCGCACGAGCCGTCGCCGGTGAGGCGGGCGTGCCGTTCTTCAGCATCTCCGGTTCTGAATTCGTCGAGATGTTCGTCGGCGTCGGCGCCAGCCGCGTCCGTGACCTGTTCGATCAGGCCAAGCGCAACAGCCCGTGCATCGTCTTCGTCGACGAGATCGACGCAGTCGGCCGCCAGCGCGGCGCCGGTCTGGGCGGCAGCCATGACGAGCGCGAGCAGACGCTCAACCAGATCCTGGTCGAGATGGACGGCTTCGACACCAACACCAACGTGATCGTCGTCGCCGCCACCAACCGACCCGACGTGCTCGACCCGGCGCTACTGCGACCCGGTCGCTTCGACCGCCAGGTCATCCTCGACCGGCCCGACATGAAGGGTCGACTCGAGATCCTCAAGGTCCATATCAAGGGCAAGCCGCTCGACAAGGCGATCGACCTCCAGACCATTGCCCGTCAGTCGCCTGGTTTCTCCGGCGCCGACCTGGCCAACCTCGTCAACGAGGCGGCCATCCTCGCCGCTCGACGCAACAAGAAGACCATCTCGACGCCCGAATTCAGCGAGGCGCTCGAGCGCGTCGTCGCCGGCCCAGAGCGCAAGAGTCGTGTAATCAGCGACGCAGAGAAGGCGATCATCGCCTTCCACGAGGGCGGTCACGCCGTCGTGCAGCGCATCCTGCCCAAGACCGACCCAGTGGCCAAGGTCAGCATCATCAGCCGCGGCATGGCCTTGGGCTACACGATGGGCCTGCCCACTGAAGACCGCTACCTGCAGAGCAAGAGCGAGTTCGAGGACAAGATCGCCGGCATGCTCGGCGGCAACGCCGCCGAGAAGCTCGTCTTCGGCGACACCACCACCGGCTCGTCGAACGACATCGAGAAGGCAACCAACCTCGCCCGGCGCATGGTCACCGAGTTCGGCATGAGCGAGAAGCTCGGTCCGCTGGCCTTTGGCAAGCGCGACGAGCTCGTCTTCCTCGGTCGTGAGATCGGCGAGCAGCGCAACTACAGCGACGACGTTGCCAAGATGATCGACGAAGAGGTCCGCGCCATCATCGATAAGGGCTACTCCCGCGCCGTCGACGTGCTGACGCGCTACAAGGACCGCCTCGAGCAGCTCGCCGAGCGCCTCGTCAACGAGGAAACCATCGAGCAGGACGAGTTCGAGCAGATGTTCGCCGACATTCCGGATCCACGGAAGGACACGCACATCACGCCCGTCCCGCTGGCCGGCCCCATCCGTCGCAACACCGAGGAAACGCCCGCACCCGCCCCGGGTGTGGCGCCCAAGCCATCGCCGCAGCCGGCCTGATCTCCCCACAGGCATAACTGAAGGGGCCGCCCCGCAAAACGAGGGCGGCTCCTTCCTTTTACGGCTCGTAATAACCTGTCGCCCGACGCGGGGAGACGCGCCGCCCAAGCTCAACCGGAGAAAGTCACCTTGACCGACACGCTCACCACCGTCGCCCAGATCGACGAGTACCTCGACAGGACGGTCGACGACCGCCTGGCCGATTACATCGAGCTACTGCGCATCCCCAGCATCAGTGCGCTCGACCGCCACCGCGGCGACATGTTGAGGGCGGCCGAATTCATCGCCGGCCGGATGCGCGATATCGGCATCGAGCACGTCGAGGTTTCGCCGACCGCCGGCCATCCGGTGATCTACGGCGACTGGCTGCACGCCGAAGGCGCACCAACTGTGCTCGTCTATTGCCACTACGACGTCCAGCCGGTCGATCCCATCGACCTGTGGAAGAAGCCGCCGTTCGAGCCGGTCGTCGAGAACGGCCGCATCTACGCGCGCGGCGCCGAAGACGACAAGGGCCAGCTACATCTCCACCTGTGGGCGGCGCAAGGTTGGATGCAGACCACCGGCCGGCTACCGGTGAACATCAAGTACGTCTTCGAAGGGGAGGAGGAGTCGGGCTCCGTTCATTTTGAAGACTGGGTGGTCGCCAACAAGGCGCGCCTGGCAGCCGACGTGACGGTCATCAGCGACACCGGCTTCTTCGAGGGCAACCTGCCCGCCATCTGTGTTGGGCTGCGCGGGCTGATGTACGCCCAGATCGATGTCACCGGCCCCGACCTCGACCTGCACTCGGGTGGCTACGGCGGCAACGTCCAGAACCCGGCTAATGCGCTGGCCACCGTCATCGCCGGCCTCAAGAACGCCGACGGCAGCGTCAACGTGTCCGGCTTCTATGACGAGGTCCGCGAGATCAGCGATCGAGAGCACGAGGAGTTCGCCAAGCTGCCGCTCGACGAGTCGCATCTGTCGCGGCGCATCGGCGTGCCACACCTCTTTGGCGAGCCCGACTTCCTGCCCGTGGAGCGCATGGGTGCGCGCCCGACCCTCGACGTTAACGGCCTGTGGGGCGGCTTCATGGAAGAAGGCAGCAAGACGATCATCCCGGCGCACGCTCATGCCAAGATCTCGTGCCGCCTCGTGGCGGACATGGATCCGGTAAAGACCTTCGAGCGCGTGCGCGACCGCGTCGCCGAGCTCGCGCCGCCAGGCGTCCGCGTCGAAACCACGCTGCTCAACGCGGGCATGTGGAGTTTGACCGGCATCGACCACCCGGCGACCGTTGCCGCCGCCGACAGCCTGCGCGAGGTGTTTGGCACCGAGCCGCTCTACGAGCGAGGTGGCGGCTCCATCCCAGCGGCGGCCACCTTCAGTAAGGAACTCGGCACACCGGTCGTGCTGCTCGGCTTCGCCAACCCTGACGGGCAGGCGCACGCACCCAACGAGTCGATGCGCCTGGACAACTACGAGAACGGGCTGCGCACGATCGTGCGCTACTGGCAGCGCCTGGGGGAGATGTCCCTCTAACGGTCGCTTCGAAGGTCTCCTCCGCAGTCGGCCTCCGGCCGCTGCTGCGCGCTAAAGCGGTCGGCTCCCGCGAAGCGCGGGTTCCGACCGTCGCTTGCGATAGGCCCTCTGGCACGTGTCCTAGGAGGTTCGGATGGTGCCGTTGACGCACCGGCCGGTGTTAGCGTCCGGCTGGCGACTCCCTGAGTCGAGCCGCGTGCGGAGGTCCCGGATTGAGCGCTGTAAGCCGGTGGGGCAAACCTAAAGTCGACGCCACCGAGGGTGCCACCAATGGCGCCCCCAATGGCCATGCGATGCCTCCTTTTGAGCCCGCGACGAGCGACGTACCACCGCTGCCGTGGGATGCGACCGCGCCTCCGGCCATGCCATGGCCGCAGACCGACGGCGGCCCGGCCCAGTGGACCGACGCCCCGCCCTACATCCCGCCGATGCCTGACCAGCCACCGATGACGGCCGATGGCGTGCCTATGCCAACCGCGCCCATGCCGGAAACGGCCAGCACGTACCACCCCACCAGCAACTACATCGACGCGGACGAGTGGGCGATCGACAACCACGGCTGGAAAATCCAGCCGCGCAGCGCGATCGACGTCCTCAACAACCTGACTGAAAAGGTCAGCCGCGGTGAGGTGGGCGAGTACCAACCGATCCCGCTTGGGCTTTCGCCGCTGGACAAGACCCTCGGCGGCGGCATCCGTGCCGGCGAGCTGCTGCTTATCGGTGGTGCGCAGGGCACCGGTAAGACCACCATGGCTCTGCAGATGGCCCGCAACATCGCCATGGGCGGCCAGGCCAGTGTCCTGTACATCTGCTTCGAGCACGACGAGGAGTACCTGCTCTCTCGACTGATCGCCATGGAGTCGGCCCTCGAGGGCATGCCTCAGACGAGCCAGGGCATGAAGATCCAGGACGTGCGCAAGGAAATCCTGGCGACGTGGATGGCGAGCGGCGCCACCGAAGCCACAGTCCTCGCCGACAACCCCCGACTGCGGCCCGCCATGGAGCGCATCGCGCGCTACGGCCAGAACCTCTACCTGATGCGCGGCATGCAGACGACGAGCACCGTCGAGAACCTGCGCGAACTGGTCAACGCGTACCGGCAATTGACCCCCGACCGGCAGCTGGTCGTGTTCGTCGACTACCTGCAGAAGGTGCCGATGATCCCGGACGCCAACACCGAAACGGAACGTGTGACGACCGTAGTCAACGGTCTCAAGGACGTCGCGCTGACGCAGAGCGTGGCGATGGTCAGCATCGTCGCCGCCGACAAGGAAGGCCTGAAGGCAAGCCGCCTGCGCAACCACCACCTGCGCGGCTCATCGGCCATCAACTACGAAGCCGACATGATCCTGATCCTGAACGAGAAGTACGCCATCGTGGCCAAGGTCAACATCGAGTTCAACCCGTACCAGGCGCAGCGCTTCCGCGACTGGGTCGTCCTGACCATCGAGAAGAACCGGGCCGGTCAGAACTCGGTCGACCTCGAGTTCGAGAAGCACTTCGAGTATTCGTGCTTCGACCCGACCGGCCGGTCCGTGCAAGAGAAGCTCATCGAGGAGCGTCTCTTCAACGACTGAAGGAGTCGCCCAGTCGGGCGGCTAGGTCAGCGCGTCTCTGATCTGGCCGATAGCCGCCGTTTCGACTGCCGATTCACCACTCTTCGCGGCGGCCACCGCCGCGGCGAGTCCAAGGACAAAGTCGCGGTAAGGGCCGACCTCGTCGGGCGCCTTCGTCGTGAGCGTGGCCGCCGCGGACTTCAACGCTGCGATGGTGTCGTCACGGACTCGGTCGGGCGACGAAGTGAGTCCAAAGGGATTGCCGTGCTCGTGGGCGAGCTCACGCATGAGATCGGTCGAGCCGGTCATCTGCATTCCGGACAGGAACTTCGTCATCGCGCCAACTTCGCCGAACGTGTCGGTGAAATCGCGATCGCTCAGGGAAACGAACATGCCCGCCCCAAGCAACCCCGTCCGTAGCGCCTTCCATTCGTCGGCGGTGAAGTCTGCCTTCTTAGGCACGTGGGACACCCCTTTCTGGCTACGCTCGACACCATAGACTCGTTTCTCATGACCGCTCCGTTTCGACCCGAGGTTGTGTTCCTCGACGTTGGTGACACGCTCATCCGGGCCCATCCCTCGTGGGCGGCGGTGTACCGCATGGGTCTGGCCGAATACGGCATCGAAGCCGACGAGAAAGAGATCGAGCGTGCCCTGTTGGAAGAGGCGCGCACCGGTTGGTGGTTGCAGGACACACCCTTCGAACCGACCGAAGAGGAATCGTTTCGGCGCATCAAGGCGTTCGATGCGGCCGTGCTGGCGCGCATCGGCCACGCGGACGTGCCCGACGAGGTTTTCCGGAGCGTCGAGGCCGCTTTCGCCCGGCGCTCGGCCTGGTACGTCTACCCGGACGTCGTGCCGGCGGTCGAAGCGATGCGCTCCGCCGGTCTGCGGCTCGGCGTGATCAGCAATTTCGTGTGGGGCGGCGCCGAGCTCATTCACGACCTCGAGTTGGCCCGTCACTTCGAGACGCTGACGATATCGGCGCGGGTCGGCTTCCAGAAGCCGCACCGCGGCATCTTCGAGCACGCGTTGGTCGCGATGAAGGTTGAGCCGGGCCGCGCCATCCATATCGGCGACTCCTATGCAGCGGACGTCCGTGGCGCCCGTCGTGCCGGTATCGGCGCCGTCATGATCGATCGGTCCGGCGGCGATCCGGCCCAGATTCCGAGCCGAGCACGACGACCCGCAGCTGGTCGTGATCAGCGACCTTCTCGAGCTGCTCGACTTGCTGGGCATCGAGCGCCCGGCGGCGGTGACGGCGCCCGCCTGAGTGGCAGTCGAGGCCGGCGGGTCGACAAAGTGGCGCCTGTTCATCGCCGCGCCCGTGCCTGAGGCGGCGGCCATCTCGCTCTGGTCGGCGCTCGACGATCTGCGCGCGAATCATCCGGGCGCGCGCTGGGCCAAGCGCCATCAGCTACACGCGACCCTCCTGTTCCTGGGTCAGACGGAGGCTGCCCAGGTGCCTCGGCTGACCGAGGCGATGACGTTGGCGGCCAGGCAGCACGCACCTTTCGAAGCCACCACGACGTACGCCGGCGGGCGTTTTGACGACCGCCGTGGCGGCGTGGCGTGGCTGGGGCTCGACGATCGGCAACGCCGGCTGCGCAACCTGGCGCGCGAGATTGATTGGCGCGTCGGCAGCAACGTCTACGCGAATAGCCGGCCGCGACCGCACGTGACCATCGCCCGCCGCATTGATGAAAGCTTGCTGGCCGACCTGCACGCCGTCGCCGACGAGTTGCATGCGAGCTGGACCTTCGACCGGGTTGCGTTGTACAGAAGCCACGCCGACCCAGGAGGATCGCGCTACGAGATCCTTGCCGAGCAACTCTTGACAGAGGCTGTGGCGGCTGCCTAGGCTCGGCCGCCTCAGCAGAGCAGTACGCCATCGAACTGAACCGGGCGCCCGACGGAGGGGGAGGGCGCGTCGCAAAGCGGCGATCAGGGCCAGCGCGGACCCAGCCGCTTGGCCAACAATTGTCTGGCGGGACCGGTCCGTGCCGATCGGTCTCGCGGTCAACGCTGGACGGCGGTCAGTGACGTAGGCAAACTCCGCCGATGGAACAGCAGTCGCCGATGGCCTGCCCGGAGTGCGCGGCGGTCAACCCTGCCGGTTTCCGGTACTGCGGGAAGTGCGGCGCGACACTGGTGATCACCTGCCCGAACTGCGGCGTCGCTTCCACGCCCGGCTTCCGCTTTTGCGGCAGCTGCGGAAGCGCGCTCGATGCCGATCCGCCCCAGCGCCGGCAGGTCGACGTTGAAGAGCGCAAGGTCGTCAGCGTCGTGTTCGCCGATATAGAGGCGTCGACCGAGATTGCCACTCGACTCGATCCCGAGGACCTGCGCGACGTCTACCGGCCCTATTTCGAGGAGATGGCGGGTCAGATCGGACGTTACGGCGGAGCCGTTGAAAAGTTCATCGGCGACGCCGTCGTCGGCATCTTCGGCGCACCGGTCGCCCACGATGACGACGCGGTACGCGCGGTGCGCGCCGGTCTGGCGATGCAGGAGGGTATGAAGGCTTTGAACGGACGCGTCGCGGCGAAGCTCGGCGGCGAACTCGCCCTGAGGGTGGCGGTCCACACGGGCGAGGTCCTTGCCACGCCGGCAGCTGAGCACGAGAGCGTGGTTACGGGAGAGGCAACGACCGTCGCATCGCGGCTGCAGGGGGTGGCTCCTTTGGGCGCGGTGGTGGTCAGTGCTCGCACGCATCGCGTTACCCAGCAACAGTTCGAATACGACGACTTGGGCGAGTCCGAGCTGAAGGGCATCGTCGGCCGAACGCATATTTGGCGCGCGCGCGCCGAGAAGCAGGTGCGGCCGTTGAGCGCCGACACGCCGTTCGTCGGCCGCAGGGACGAGCTCGACCTGCTCGGAGTGCTAATCCGTCGCTGCCTGCGAGAACGGCGACCGTACGTCGTCACCGTCGTCGCGCCGCCTGGCATGGGCAAGAGTCGCCTTGTCGACGAATTCATGTCGCGCGCGGTCCTCACGTCGGCGACTGAGGTGGCCCACGGACGGTGCCTCGCCTACGGGGACGGCATCCGCTTCTGGCCCCTTGGCGAGATCGTGAAGGCTGACGCCGGGATACTCGACAGCGACTCGAGCGCCACGATCCTCGACAAGGTGCGTGCCTCGATCGCCGCCCGATTCGATGACGGTGACGAGCGAGTTGCCATCACTTCGACGCTGCTGTCATCGCTCGGGATCGCCGTCGAGCCCGATCCGCTGGCCGGAGTGGGCCGACAGACTGCGGAAAGAATGATCGCTCAGTCCTGGCAGCGCTACTTCGAATCACGCGCGACCAGCGGCGCCCTGATCGTCACCATCGAGGACATCCACTGGGCCGACGCGGGCGTCCTGGATCTTCTCGACCGTCTCGCCGGTGCGATTACGGCCCCAGTGCTCGTCATCTGCTTGACCCGACCCGACATCTATGAGCGACGACCGAATTGGGGAGCGGGTCGAGCAAATTTCGCCACGATCGAACTCTCGCCGTTGTCACCGGCGGAGGAAAGGGCACTCATCGACAGTCTGCTCGACGAAGCGCCCGTCGACGAGCGGTTGGCCGAGCTGATCTCGAATCGTGCGGAGGGGAATCCGTTCTTTGCGACCGAGCTTCTGCACATGCTGCGTGACGACGGTGCGATCGCGCTGCGCGACAAACATTGGGCACCCGTCCGAGAACTGCCGAGCCAGCTGCCGGACACCGTTCAGGCGGCGATTGCAGCCCGCCTTGACAGGCTGGCGCCGCCCGACAAGCGCGCCATTCAGGACGCCGCCGTCGTGGGTCGCACATTTTGGAACGGAGCACTCGATCGGCTGGGTGGAGCCGATCCTTCCGCGCGGATCGACGAACTGGTCCTGCGCGGGCTCGTGCGCGCTCGCTCGTCGAGTTCAATCGCCGGCGCAGCCGAGTTTGTCTTCGAGCACGCCCTGGTTCGTGACGTCGCCTACGGCGGCATTCCGCGCGCGCGCCGGCGCGAGGCGCATGCCGCCGCTCTGGACTGGATGGAGGCGGTTACGGGTGGCCGTGAAGAAGAATTCGCCGAGCTGCTCGCGCATCACGCGATCGCTGCGGGCAACGCCGAGCGAACCGCCCGCTACGCTGCCCTCGCGGGCGATCGCTACCGACGCGTGTATGCCGCCACCGATGCGATCCGGTGGTACGACCGAGCGCTCGAGCCGGCCGCCGAGCTCGGTGCGAGCACAAGCCGGCTCCTTGTGCCAGAAATCCTTCACGGACGCGGCGAGGCCCACGAGCAATTGGGCGAGCTCGTTGAAGCGGCGGCCGATTACGAGCGCGAACTTGCGATTGCCCGCTCCACCGAGCGGCCGTGGCTGGAAGCCCATGCACTCGCGGCGCTTACCCACGTGCTGTGGCTGGCGGACGACTATGCGCAGGCCGAAACACTTTTGCCGGCGGCCCTCGACGCTGCGCGCGCCTCGGAAACCGCCGACCCCGACCTCGAGGCTCGGATCCTGTTCACAGCAGGTGCCGTTGCCTGGGCACAGGGCGAATGGGCCCGCGCCCAGGCGCTCCAAAACGACGCGCTCGATATCGCCACCCGCGAGCGAGACCTCGAGGGCGAGGCGTTCGCGCGGCAGGGGCTGGCCGATACCCTCAGTTTCAGCGGCCCCCTCGCCGATGCGCTTGATGAGAGTCTGCGGGCGACTGATCTATGGCGTCAGCTCGGCCAGCGGCCACGCGAGTATCGCAGCGCCCAGCGGCTCGACTTCATCTACCTGCTGCTCGGGCGCTTCACCGACGCGACGGCATCGATTGAACGAACACTGGCCGGGCTGCGCGAGCTCGGCCAGCGCCGCGACGAGGGACTGACGCTGGTCGCGCACGGACTCGCCCTGCTGTTCGCCGGTGATCTGTCTGGCGCAGGGACGGCCTTGGACGACGCCGTGAACAGCTCGCGCGAGCAGTCGGCACCACGGGCGGAGCTCATGGCGCGCGTGGCTCGCGCGGTGTATGGAAGTGAGTTGGGAGTAGATCCCAACCGCTGGCAGGACGTGCCCGCAGCGACTGAGCTCAGCCGCCGTTTGGCCGGCTACTTCCTACCGCCTGTCTTGGCCGCAGAAGCGGCGAGCATTGCCATCAGCGGTGACCGCAGCCGTGCAAGCGACGGCTTCAAACGCGCGCGCGACGCGGCCGAAGGCACGATCTTCTACGAGCTGCTGTGCGGCCGGATCGAGGTCTGTTCGTGGGAGCTGGTCGGAGACGCCGAGCGGCTGCGGGACGCAGCTGATTGGCTCGCGCAGCGAGCTCGAGACGAAAGCCCGCCCCACCTCCTGCTCGCGGCGTCCGCGTCAGCAACGGCCGACGTCCTCGGCGGCGGCGATTTGCCTCACCCGTCTGCAGCTGGCCTGCTGTCGGAGGCGATTGAGGTCGGGGATGCGACCGTAATCTGGCGTGCTCTGTCACTCGCGGTGATCGCTGACGGCCGACATGCCCAATCTTTGGCCACGGCGGCCGGTTCGCTTGACGACGAGGAACTGCGGCGAGCATTTACGGCGCTGCGAGGCGAGCGCGCCGCGCTCACGCGAAAGCGATCGAGCGCCCTCCGTTGATGATTTCCTCGATGATCCTCGCCGCGCCTGTGATCCTTGCGCCCTCCGCGAGCTGATCGTCGGTGATTCCGCGGGGCTTGGCACACGTGCCGCACAGCCACACTTGGCCGCCGTTTTCGATGAACTCCGCGTAGAGCTCGGTAAGGTTCGGAAAGCCGGCCTTCTCGATTCCGTCCGTACCGCCCTTAGTGCCCAGCCAAACTCCTTCGATGGTGAGAATGACGACCGTGTCCTGACCGGCAATGGCGGCAACATTGGCGGCGACAAACGGCAGGATCGCGCGTTCCGGATCGTCCTTCCCGTGCGTGCACTGGAATAGCAGCTTTTCCGTCATCGTCGCCTCCCTTCAGCGTGCCCGCTCGACCACTAGCGATAGCGCGCCGTCAGCGCGGACCTGCATCGACCGGATGCGGTGGCCCATCATGCGCGCCAAGGCGGGCAAATCTTCCTTGGCCGACGGATGGCGCACGACGAACTCAATCGACTTGCCAACCTCGAGCGCGTGTACGCGGCGGCGAAACTCCATGTGCAGCCCTTCGCCGCAGCTCATCTCGCCGGCATCGAATATCTCTATGGGCTCTGGTTCGAAGCCTAGAGGTGCGTTCGTCACTCGCGTGTTCCCTACCTAACCCGGGCGGTTTCACGGAATGTTAACCGCGGCCCGCAATGACAAGATGCCTGCGCCGATGACATCAAGAGACGACGAGCTCGTCCTGGGCCTGCCGCGTGACGTTGTCCCGGGCGGCCTCGATTGGCGTGGCGTTCGGCCGCTGGCTCACGCGCCGGTCGCGGCCGCAGTCGAACGACACGGCACATACCGCCGTCGGGGCGACGCGGAAAACGACCCGAGCTGGAAGCAGGTCATTCCGTACGTCGCTTTGCGCGACGGCGGCGACATCTTCCTGATGCGGCGGACGCGGGCCGGTCGCGATGTTCGGCTGCACGATCGCTACACGATCGGCGTTGGCGGTCACGTCAATCCCGAAGACGGCGGCATTCTTGGTGGTCTCCAGCGCGAGTGGTCGGAGGAAATGGCGGCCGACTTCGAGCCCGAATTCCAGCCGATCGGCCTGCTGAACGATGACGACAACGCAGTCGGCGCGGTCCATCTCGGCCTCGTATTCAGCGCCGATGCGAGGGGTCGGCCGGTCGAAGTTCGCGAGACAGAGAAGCTCGAGGGCAACTTCGTGCCGCTGGCTGACGTCGGAGACGTGGTGGACCTTCTCGAGACCTGGAGCGCTCTCCTGTTCGACTTCCTCAGCGCCGAGCACCGCTGATTGATAATTACTGACCAGTGAACCGTGCGCGCTCGTCCGACTTGATCAAGCAGGCAGTCCGCCTTGGCGTTGCCGCCGGGCTGGCACTCGCTGCTGGCGGCAACCGCGCAGGCGCAGGACAGTGCCCCCAAGGTCTACGTGATGCCGACATCGGGCATCGTCGACCAGTTCATGTCCGGCTACATCCGCGACGGCCTGGCCAAGGCGCAGCGTGAAGGCGCGGCGGCGGCTCTGATCGAGCTCAACACGCCGGGCGGCGACCTGACCGCCACGCGCGACATCGTCACCTCGCTGCTCAACGCGCCGCTGCCGGTGATCGTGTGGGTCGGCCCGGACGGCTCTCGCGCGGCCAGTGCGGGCACCTTCATCACGCTCGCCTCGCACGTCGCGATCATGTCGCCCAACACGAACATCGGCGCGGCCACGCCCATCGACAGCAGCGGCCAGGACATCGGCGGCGACCTCAAGAACAAGATCATGGAAGACACCGAGGCGCTGCTTCGACTGATCTCGAACGCCCGCGGCCGCAATTACGACGAGGCCCTCCGGACGGTCACGGAGGCCAAGTCCTACACCGCCGATGAGGCCGTCACGGCCGGCCTGGTAAACGGCACGGCAGCGACCATCCAGGACGCCATCGCCTCTGCCAACGGGGCCACCGTGACCGTCAGCGGCCAGCCGGTGACACTCGAGCTGTCCGGCGCGGTAACGCAGGACCTGCCGATGAACCCGCTGCAGTCGCTGCTCCACTTGCTGACCGACCCGAACATCGCCTTCATCCTGTTCACGGTTGGCTTCTACGGCCTGCTCTTCGAGCTCCAGAACCCCAACTTCGTGACCGGCACCCTGGGCGCGCTGGCCATCATCCTGGCCTTCATCGGCTTCGGCAGCCTGCCGCTCAATATCGGCGGGTCTGCTGCTGATCGGCCTGGGCATGATCCTGTTCGTGCTGGAGCTCACCGTCACCAGCCACGGCCTGTTGACCATCGGCGGGATCGTATGCCTGGTGCTTGGCGCCGCTGCCCTGTACACCGAGCCCGGCACGCCGACGGCGCCTGACGTCAGCGTCGCCATACCGGTGATCCTGGCTGTGGCCGTGACGACTGGCCATCCTCATGGGCCTGGCGACGTTGGCCGCGATCAGGTCGCGCCGGATGCGCACCGCGGCCGGCCTGATCGGCGCAGGTTTGGCAGATCAGGCTACGGGTGAAGTGCGTAAGCCGCTGACGCCGATCGGGTCCGTCTACGCCGGGGGCGAGGAGTGGACGGCGCGCACGACCGACGAGCGACCGCTGTCACGCGGCACGCCCATCCGCGTGGTTCGGCAGGAGGGGCTCACGTTGGTCGTTGAACCAGCCGAGAATTCAGCCTAGCGGCGCCTAGCTGGCACCACCGAAAGGACTGAGGGATGTTCGACACAATCACGCTCGCCGGCGTCGCCGTCATCATCGTCATTCTGGTCATCGTCCTGTACCTGTCGGTCCGGGTCGTCTACCAGTACGAGCGGATGGTCATCTTCCGATTGGGCCGGACCGGGCCGACCCTGGTGCGCGACCCCGGATCTGCGCTTCCTCATTCCGGTCATCGACAAGCCGGCGAAGGTCGACATCCGCGAGAAGTTCATCGAGGTCCCCAGCCAGACCACGATTACCAAGGACAACGCGCCGATCAACATCGACTTCCTGATCTACTGGTACATCGTCGATCCGCTGCGCAGCATCGTTAACGTCCAGAACTTCTCCGGCGCGCTGCAGGGCATTGCCACCACCACCCTGCGCGCAGTCATCGGCGACATCCTGCTCGACGACGTGCTGTCCAAGCGCGACCAGATCAACGAGGTCCTGCGTGCCAAGCTCGACGAGCAGACGGAGCGCTGGGGCGGCAAGGTCACGACCGTCGAGATCCGCGAGATCATCCCGCCGCGCGACGTGCAGGAAGCGATGAACCGCATGCTGTCTGCTGAGCGCAACCGGCGCGCCGTGATCACTGAATCAGAGGGCACACGCCAGGCCAACATCAACGTGGCCGAGGGCGAGAAGCAGGCCGCCATCCTGCGCGCCGAGGGTCTACGGCAATCGCAGATCCTCGAGGCCGAAGGCTTCAGCCAGGCGCTCGAGCGCATCTTCTCGGCCGCTCAGGGCGTCGACGACAAGACCATGACCCTCCAGTACCTCGAGGCGCTCAAGGCGCTCGGGGCCAGCGCGTCCACCAAGTACGTGATCCCGCTAGAGTTCGTCGAGCTGGCCCAGCGCATCACCGGCTACGCCACCACCGCCCTCGAAGCGGGCGCGAAGGCGGAGCTGAAACGCGCTGCGGGCTGAAAGCCGAGGCGGGCTGGACCTCGGCCTAGACCAGGGGGACAACTAGTTGATCGAGGTTGCCGAGCGCCGGCCGGGCGATTCTTTCCGGCCGGACCTGGAGGGGCTGCGCGGGGTTGCCATCCTCGCCGTGCTGCTCTTCCACGCCGGCATTCCGGGCACCGGCGGCGGCTTCGTCGGCGTCGACATCTTCTTTGTGCTGTCCGGCTTCCTGATCACGGGGCTGCTCTTGCGCGAGCGCGAAGAGCGTGGCCGAGTCAGCCTGTCCGGCTTTTACGCTCGACGCGCCCGGCGCATCCTGCCGGCCGCGCTGATCGTGCTCGTGGCGATCCTCGTCGCGTCGTGGTTCATGCTCCCGCCGCTCGACATTCCGGACGTAGCCAAGGACGTCTTCGCTTCGGCGCTCTTCGTGGGCAACATCCGCTTTGCCATTCAGGCGACGGACTACTTCGCTGCCGACGTGGTGCGCTCGCCAGTGCTGCACTACTGGTCGCTGGGCGTGGAGGAGCAGTTCTATCTGCTCTGGCCGTTCCTGCTGGTCCTGGCCATGCGTCTCGGTGGCCGGCTACGGGTCAATGCAGGCATCGTTGTGGTGACGGTGCTTGTGCTGTCGCTCGTCTTCGCTGTGGTCGTAACCGGCGTGGATGCGCCGTGGGCGTTCTTCTCCCTGACCGGCCGGGCCTGGCAGCTGGCGCTGGGCGGACTGTTGGCAGTCGGCGCCAACCGCATTGCGCGAGCTCCATGGCAGGTCACGACGGCTGCCGGCTGGTTGGGCCTGGCGGCGGTAATCGCGTCAATCGTCTTGATCACGCCGGACATCCCGTACCCGGGCGTGATCGCGCTGGTGCCTACCCTTGGCGCGGCCGGCCTGATCCTGTCGGGCGGTGGCCGCTGGTCGGTGGGCCAGGTCCTTGCCATCCGGCCACTGCGCTTCCTGGGCAAGGTGTCGTTCTCGCTCTACCTCGTCCATTGGCCGATCCTGGTGCTGCCGGCGGCCCTGTTGCCACTGGGCGAAGAGCTGCCACTGACGACGCGCGCGCTGCTGGCGCTGGCCTCGGTCGGGGTGGCGGTGCTCAGCTTCCGGTTCATCGAGCAACCGTTCCACCGCGGCTGGCTGTCGCACCGGCCGTCGCGGGCGACACTGAGCGGCGCGGCAGCCGGCATCGTGGCCGTCGTGCTGATCGCGGTAACGTTCAACTTCGCCGCGCTGGCCAAGCTCGAGTCGCCCGACATCGGCGTTGTCTCCAATCCCGAACCGGTGCCGACTGCGCCCGGCCTGGAGGACGACACTCCACCGCCCTGGTACTCGCCCGATCCGAGTGATTCGCCCACCCTGCCACCGACCAACTCGCCCGGCGCCGGCGGCACGCCGACGGGCGGAGCGCCGGGCAGCCAGTCGCCGACCGATGGGCCCACTCAGCCGCCCACGGAACCTCCGACGCCGGCGCCGACACCCGAACCCATTACCAGGTTGCCGGCCGATGTTCGACCTTCGCTGATCAATGCCCGTGATGACGAGGAGCTGATCGCGCGAAACGGCTGCCTGCTCGGCACTGCGCCCACCCAGCCGCGGGACAACTGCTGGTTTGGTGACGACAACGGCACGAAAACGGTCGCTCTCATCGGCGATTCACACGCCGCGGAGTTCTTCCCGGCAGTCAACGCGGTGGCCAAGGAGCACGGCTGGCGCCTCGTCGCATACACCAAGATCTCGTGCCGCTTCCTCGACCTGCCGCTGATCTCGCGCGAACTTCAGCGTGAATACACCGAGTGCGAGCAGTGGCGCGAGAACGTCGTGCAGCGGCTCCAACAGCATCCGGTCGACCTGTCGATCTTCGTCGTCGCGCGCGGCATGGAAGTCATTAACCAGGCCGACGACGACCCACGCACGCAGGGTCACTCCCTTGCCCGGATGATGGCGCGCATCCCGGGCAAGCACGCCGTCATCGTCGATACGCCGCAGTCCATCTACGACCCGCCGGCCTGCCTGTCGGCCAACATCAGCAACGTCTGGAACTGCGCAACGCCGCGCAACAAGGCGTTCAACTGGCGCGGCCAGAAGCTCGAGCGCACGGCCGCCGCGGACAGCGGGGCGACGCTGGTCGACCTTTCTGATGCCATCTGCCCGGGCGACCCGTGCCCGGCAGTTCTGCACAACATGATCGTTTACCGAGACGTGCTCCACCTCACCGAAACGTTCTCTCTGTCGCTGGCGGACGACCTCGACAAACAGCTGCCCAGCTTCTGACACACGCCCGCAGGCCGGCTGGCGACGGCTGTTGCGCTTGGGTGGTCCTTCCGGACCGGTGCGGGGAGTACCACTTGGGTGTGGGTTCTGTGAGGTCGCGCACCTATGGTGCCCCAGATGCCACGCGTCCTTTTGGTGACCGACGATCCAGCCCTGCCCCGCCTCGTCCTGTCGGTGGTGCGCTCGGCCGGCCACGACATGCTCACGCCGCTGTCAGGCCTCAACGCACTGGCTCGCTGGGCCGACGAGAAGCCGGACCTGCTCGTTGTCGACAGCATGGCCGGCGGCAACAACGGCATGTCATTCGTCGAAGACATGCGGCGGGCTGAAAACACATCGACGCGCGTGCCGGTCCTCGTCGTTGGCCAGAGCGCCGACATCGAGGCCAAGATCAGCGCCTTCCGCGCGGGCGCCGATGACTACCTGTCCAAGCCGCTCAACTCGAGCGAGCTGATGGGCCGTATCAACGGCTTGCTGGCCCGCCTGCAGCCGGTCGACCAGTCCACTCAGCACGCCGGCGGCAAGGTCATTGCGTGGTACGGCGCCAAGGGCGGTGTGGGTACGACGACCCTCGCCATCAACAGCGCCATCGCCATGCACCGCGAGATGGAGCCATCGGTCGTGCTCGTCGACGCCGCGCTGCAGCTGGGCGACCATCGCGTATTCCTCGACCTCGGTAGCGACAAGCACTCGATTGTCGATGCCTGCGATGGCCCGGTGATCGACCCGGAGAACCTGGCCAGCTGCCTCGTCCGCCACACGTCGGGCGTCGATCTGCTGCTGGCTCCGCTTCGTCCGGAATCGGCCGACCGCGTCAGTGTCGAGTACCACCACATGCAGCAGATCGTCGAATCGCTGCGCTCCTCGCATGAGCTGGTGGTGATCGACCTGGACAAGAGGTTCGACGACCACACGCTCGACGTCATCGGCCTGGCCGACGAGCTGGTCATGGTGCTGACCGCCGACCTGGCTTGTCTCAAGAACATGCGCCTGCTGCTGGGCACGCTCGAGCAGGTCGGCGTGCGCCACGAGAAGGTCCAGCTGGTGCTGAACCGCAGCAACGCCCACACCGGCATCAGCATCGACGCCGTCGAGCGTGTCCTGCCCACGCCCATCGCCTACCAGGTCGTCAACGACTACCGGACCGCCATCAGCTCGCTGAACAGCGGTACGCCGTTCATGGTCAACAAGCCCGACTCACCCATCGCCAAGGGCGTTGTCAAGCTGGCGCGTGGCCTGACCGAGCCGCACGTCGAGCCAGCCGAAGCGCCGGCTCGCGTTGGTAAGTTCGCCGGGGCGTTCTCCGCCCTTCGCTAGATGCTCGGGCGCCGGATAAGGCGCCGATAAGCTGCGGCGCAGCGCCTGATAAGGCCGAGTGCAGCGGCCGCGAAGTGGCCGTCGCTAGCCTGCGGTAGTGCTGGCAACCCTCGTCACCGCCGTCATCAACGGTCTGCGCGGCGAGCTGGTGCGGGTCGAAGTAGACATCGCGCCTGGCCTGCCCGGCTGCCACATCGTTGGGCTGCCGGATGCCGCCCTGTCAGAGGCGCGAGAGCGGGTCCGCGGCGCCATTCGCCACTCCGGTTTCGAATATCCAGCGAGCCGCATCACGGTAAACCTGGCGCCCGCCGACCGGCGCAAGCGTGGCGCCGTCTACGACCTCGCTATCGCGATCGGCATCCTCGTTGCCTCCGGCCAGATCCGCCGCAGCGGCGGCTCGTGGGCCTTGCTGGGCGAGCTGTCTCTATCGGGCGAAGTCCAGCCCGTCACCGGCGTCTTGCCGATGGTGGCGACTCTGGCGCGCTCCGGTCACCGGCGAGTTGCCGTGGCGCGCGAGAACGTCGACGAGGCTCGGCTCGTGGCCGGCGTCGAAGTCGTCGGCCTGGACGGGCTGGATGACGCCGCCCGACTCATCGCAGGCCCGCGTGGCAGAACGGCCGGTCGAGCGCAGCGGCGGCCGGCGCTGGCGGTCAACGGGCAGGGTGAGTCCGCAGCTGCCGGGCCCGATCCCGCGCTGGTGGGCGGCCTGGCCGAGGTCGACCTGGCCGAGGTTCGCGGCCAGCGACATGCCCGCTGGGCGCTGGAGGTCGCCCTGGCCGGCGGCCACAACCTGCTCATGGTCGGCCCGCCGGGCGCGGGCAAGACGCTGCTGGCGCGCACGATTCCGAAGTTGCTCCCGCCGTTGTCAGAGGCAGAAGCGCTCGAGGTGCGTGTCATCCAGAGCGTGGCGGGCCTGCTTGATTCCGGCAAGGACGCGCCACGACGGCCATTTCGGGCGCCGCACCACACGGCGTCATATGCGGCGCTCGTTGGCGGCGGGCCGTGGCTGACGCCCGGCGAAGTGACCCTCGCCAGCTCCGGCGTGCTGTTTCTCGACGAGCTGCCGGAATTCGACCGCGACGCACTCGACGCGCTGCGCCAACCGCTCGAGGAGGGCGTGGTGAGCATTGCCCGGGCCAGCGGTCATGTCCGCTACCCGGCGCGTTTTCAGCTCGTCGCGGCGATGAACCCCTGTCGCTGCGGTTTCTTCGGCAGTACGGACCGAGAGTGCCGTTGCTCGCCGGCAGACGCCGTGCGCTACGTCCAGCGTGTCAGCGGCCCGCTGGTCGACCGCTTCGACATGCGGGTCGAAATGACGCGCGTGCCGGCGGAGCAGCTGCTCGCTCGACGGCCGGCCGAATCGAGTTCGAGCGTCGCTGCCCGCATTGGCGAAGCGCGTGCTCTGGCGCTTGAGCGGAACAACGGCCAACCAAACGCAATGCTCAGCGGGTCGGCAGCACAACGAGCCTGCGCGCTCACTCCAGCCGCCCACAAGAGCCTGATCGACATCGCGCGCGTCACCGCCATGAGCAGTCGCGGCGTCCATCGTGTGCTGAGGGTTGCGCGCACGATCGCCGACCTGGACGGCCGAGCGTCGGTGTCGGCGGAGGACATCAACGCCGCGGCCCAGCTACGTCAGTCGGGCGCCTCGCCGGAAGCCAAGGCAGCATGAGCGTCGATCCGAGTCGAGGAGCGACGGGCGACGATTGCCCTCGCCTCCGTCGAGGGCATCGGGCCAGAGATCTTTCTGGATGCTGGTGAGTGCGTTCCGAGGTGCTGCTTCGGTCATCAGTCGCGCCAGGTTCGGCGACGTACGCCGCTGGGCCGACGCTCACAAGTACGCCAATCACCTGCCGTTGATTCGTCCGCAGACGCTGTCGAGCATCGAACGGCTGACGGAAACGATGGACAAGACGCTCGCCGAGATAGATGAAGCTGGGCTGTGGACCCTGACCGCCTTCGACGGCGGCTATCCGCGGCGGCTGCACGCGCTCGATCCAAAGCCGCCCGTCATTCACGGCCTGGGCGATCCGGCCGTCCTCGCCGCGCCACGGACCGCTGCGGTGGTGGGCACGCGTCGGCCCACACCCGCCGGCCGCCTGTTGGCGGGTCAAGTCGCCGCGCGGCTTGTCGAAGCTAAGGCGGTCGTCGTTTCGGGTGCGGCCGTGGGCATCGATGGTGCCGCGCACGCGGCCACACTGGCCGCTGGCGGACTCACCATCGCGGTGATTGGTGGCGGGCACCACCACCCGGGTCCGCGCGCCCACCGCGATCTGCGGCGGCAGATCGTCGACAGCGGTGGCGCGCTTATCAGCGAGCATCACCCGACGGTCGAGCCGACGCACGGCACGTACCCGCGTCGTAACCGCGTAATCGCCGCGCTGGGCGACGGCACGGTGGTAATTGAGGCGCCCAAGGTCAGCGGCGCCCTGATCACGGCGCACATCGCGCTCGAACTGGACAAGCCTGTGCTGGTCGCGCCGGGCCGCATAGGCGAATGGTCGACGGCGGGCTGCCTGCGCCTGCTGCGCGAAACGCCGGCTCGTCCACTGACGGGCTTGGACGAACTGATCGCCGACCTGGGCTTCGATCGCGACGTCCAGGCACCGGCGGCCGGCTCCAAAGCTGCGCGCCTTTCGAGCGCCGAAGCGATGGCCATGCTGGGCGGACCCGAACTCTCCGTCGCCACGCGCGTGCGCCAGGCGCCGGCCGGACTGGACGCGCTGGTCGACGACACCGGCTTACCGCCGTCGGTGGTGTCGAGCGCGGTGACTCTGCTCTTGCTGCGCGGTTGGATCGAGGCCGTTGGACCTGCCTACCTGCCCGCCGGTCCGCTGCTGGTGGCATGAACGTGAGTACCGTTGGCGAGCGCTTGCACGGTCGGGCAGACTGGTTGAGTGATCCGCAACGTAGTCATCCACCAGACCGGCCAGCTGCCGGTCGTCGCCGACATTCGCGAACTGCCCGCGCCGGGCGACGCCAACATCATCTGCACCAACATGCGCACGGTCGACGGCAAGCGACCGACCTTTGTCGACCACACGGACTCGTGGTTCCTGATCCCGATGCTCACCGTTCGCTTCATCGAGGTGCCCAAGTCGGCCATGGCCGGAGCCGGCCAGGACGACGACTTCGCGCCCGAAGAAGTCCTCGAAATGGCCGAACCAGAGCCGGTGGACGAGGGCCCGGCCGAACCGGACGAGGACCTGCTGGCAAGGATCCGCAATATCTGACGCTAGACTCCCGCGGATGACAAAGAACCTGGTCGTGGTCGAATCGCCGGCCAAGGCGCGCACGATCGAGCGATATCTCGGCCCTGATTACAAGGTCCTCGCTTCTTACGGGCACGTGCGCGACCTGCCCGAGAACCCGGGCCGTAACAAGCTGGGCGTCGACGTCGAGCACGACTTCAAGCCCGAGTACGTGGTCGCCGACGATCGGCGCAAGCAGCTCGACTCGATCACCAAGGCGGCGAAGAGCGCGGACGCCGTCTATCTCGCCACAGACCTTGACCGCGAGGGCGAGGCCATCGCCTGGCACGTCGCGGAGGCGGCGGCGGTGCCCGAGGGCAAGCGCCGGCGCGTGACCTTCTCGGAGATCACGCGTGACGCCATCACCGACGCGTTCCAGCACCCGCGCTCGATCGACGACAACCTGGTCGACGCTCAGCAGACGCGCCGGATCATGGATCGGCTGGTCGGCTACACGCTCAGCCCGCTGCTCTGGCGCAAGGTGCGGGCGGGCCTGTCGGCCGGTCGTGTTCAGTCGGTGGCTGTCCGCCTCGTCGTCGAGCGTGAACGCGAGATACGCGACTTCACGGCGCGCGAGTACTGGACCATCGAACTGCTGCTGGCCAATCCAAAGGGCGAGACTTTCAGCGCCGAGCTGACGACGATCGACGGCAAGAAGGCCGAGATCGGCGACGGCGAGACCGCCGAACGCCACACCGCTGCCCTCCGCGACACCAAGCCCGTTGTCGACTCAGTCTCGACGCGTTCGTCCAAGCGCAATCCGGCGCCGCCCTTCACGACCTCGACCCTGCAGCAGGAGGCGAGCCGCAAGCTCGGCTTCAATCCGGCGCGAACGATGCGCGTCGCCCAGCGCCTGTACGAAGGCGTGGACACAGGCGATGGGCGCGTAGGTCTGATCACCTACATGCGCACCGACTCGACCGTGCTCGCCGGCGTCGCCATGGGCGAGGCGCGCCAGGTCATCAGCGGCCGCTACGGACTCAAATACGTGATGCCGCGCGGCCGCGTCTACAAGACCAAGACCAAGGGCGCGCAGGAGGCTCACGAGGCGATCCGGCCCACCAGCTTTGCCCGCGACCCGGACTCGCTGGCCGGGGTGCTGGACGGCGAGGAGCTGCGGCTCTACCGGCTGATCTGGCAGCGCGCGCTGGCCTCACAGATGGCGCCCAAGGAGCTGGAGACCACGACGGTCGACCTCACGGCCGACGGCTACGGCCTGCGCGCCACCGCCACCAAGACGGTCTTCGACGGCTTCGCCGCCGTCTACACCGAGGGCACCGACGATCCGGCGGCCGACGACGAAGGCGGCCAGCTGCCGGCGCTGGCCAAGGGCGATCAAACCAGCGTGCGTGATGTCACGCCCAGCCAGCACTTCACCCAGCCTCCGCCACGGTTCACTGAGGCGGCGTTGATCAAGGCACTCGAGGAGCACGGCATCGGCCGCCCCTCGACCTACGCCTCGATCATCTCGACCATCATCGATCGCGGCTACGTCAAGGTCGTCGAGCGCCGGCTGCGGCCCGAGCCTGTCGGCGAGGTCGTGACCGACCTGCTGGTCGAGCACTTCGGCGAGTTCGTCGACGTCGACTTCACCGCGCGCATGGAGGAGGAGCTCGACGAAGTCGCCCGCGGCGAGCGCGAGTGGGTGCCGCTGCTGCGCGACTTCTACGGCCCGTTCAGCCAGCGCGTAACCGAGAAGCGCAGCGAGTTGCGGCGCAGCGACTTCACCACCGAGGCGACCGACGAGGTCTGCTCAGAGGGTCACCCGATGGTCATCCGCCTCGGGCGCAACGGCCGTTTCCTGGCCTGCTCGCTCTATCCCGAGCACAAGGAGACCAGGCCTCTGCCGGGCGAGGAACCGGAAATGCCGGCCGTCGAGGGCGTGGGCGAGGTCTGCCCGGAGTGTGGACAGGGCACGCTGGTCGCGCGGCGCGGACGGTTCGGTCCTTTCGCCGGCTGCTCGCGCTATCCCGACTGCCAGTACATCCGCAAGACCGGCCCGCCGCCGCCCGCACCGCTCGCCTTCGAGGTCACCTGCCCCAAGTGCAACCAGGGCCACCTGGTCACCCGCCGCGCGCGCCGGACGGGCAGCCTCTTCTGGGGCTGCTCGCGCTATCCCAAGTGCGACTTCACCTCGTCACGCGAGCCGCTTGGGGCACTGCACGACGCCGATGACGGCCCCGTCGCGCGCGAGGGCGAGACCGGGGCGATCTGCCTCAAATGCGGCGCGCCGATCGAGCTGCCCGAGGGTGATGTCGTGGGCAAGCGCCTGCCCGGCGGCGAACCAAATCCTGATGCACTGGCGGCGCCACGGCGGCGCAGCACGGGCCGCCGTCCTTCGCGAGGCAAATCTTCATCGAGCTCGCCTCGTCGATCCCGCCGCGCCGCCGCCTGACAGGCGGTCCGGCTCAAGTCCACACTAGCCGCGTGACTGGCGCCGACGCGCTCGACGCGTTCCTGCGTGCTCTGGCGGCGCGAGGCGCGTCGCCACACACGCTGCGCGCTTACCAAACGGCCGTCGAGCAGTACCTGGGCTGGCTGGGCGAGCACGGGCACGACTGGCGCGCACCCGGCCGGCACGCGCTCCGCGCCTACATGGCCGAGCTGGCTGCCCGCCCGTTGAGCCGCCGCTCGATAAGCAGCCGCGTCGCGTCACTGCGCTCGTTCTATCGGCACGCTCGGCGCGAGGGCAGTGTCGAAGGCGATCCATGGGCGGCCGTCCAGACACCGCGCCTGCCACGGCGCCTGCCGGCAGTCATGCCCCTCGATGACGTCGAGGCGGTGATTGACCTGAGCGCGGTCCAGGCCACGGACAACGAAGCGCTGCGCCTGCGCGACCGGGCCATCGTGGAGACCGCCTACGCCGCCGGCCTGCGTATTTCCGAGCTGGCCGGCGCGACCCTGGCCGACCTGGATCTCGGCCGCGGCGAACTGCGCGTGTCCGGGAAGGGCGGCAAGGAGCGGATCGGCTTGCTGGGAGGGCCGGCGCGCGACGCCCTCGCCGACTACCTTGCCGCTGGCCGGCCAGCGCTGGTTGCGGCGCGACCGGATGGGGCTCGACGTGACGGCGGCACGATCTTTCTCAATGCCCACGGCGGGCCACTGGGTGTGCGCGGCATCCGCTACCGGCTGAACCGGCTGTTCCGCGCCGCCGGCGTGGCGGAAGGCGCGTCCCCGCACACGCTGCGCCACTCCTTTGCCAGCCACCTGCTCGAAGGCGGCGCCGATCTGCGTGTCGTGCAGGAGCTGCTGGGCCACGCGAGCCTGGCCACGACGCAGGTGTACACGCACGTTTCGGCTGGACGGCTGCGCAGCGTGTACCGCGCCGCCCACCCTCGCTCTAGCGCCAAACACCCGGAAGAGACGCCGCTGCCGTGACCGCTCGCACTCTGGCGCGGGCGGGGATGGTCGTCACCGCGGCTTATCTCGCGTCGCGCTTGCTGGGCTGGGTCCGGCTGATCGTCATCACCAACACGTTCGGCGCGTCGGCCGATCTCGACGCCTACTTCGCCGCCTTCCGTCTGCCCGACACGATCTTCCAGCTCGTTGCGGCAGGTGCGCTTGGATCAGCGCTCATTCCAGTGCTGGCCGGCCTGTTCACGCACAACGAAGAGGACCGGGCGTGGCGGGTCGTGTCGAGCGTGCTCAACTTCATGCTGCTGCTGCTCGTTGTGTTCTCGATCATCGTCGCGATCTGGGCGCCGGTCATCGTGCCGCTCATCACGCCCGGCTTCGACGTGGTCAACACCGAGCTCACGGTGCGCCTGACGCGAACGATGCTGCTGTCACCGATCCTGCTGGCGTTAGGCGCCGTTGCCTCGTCGGTGCTCAACTCACGCGGCCGCTTCGGCGCGGCCGCAATCGCCCCATCCGTCTACAACCTCGCCATCATTGCGGGTGCCATCTTCCTGTCGCCCTATATGGGCGTCGAAGCGCTGGCGGTCGGCGTCGTCATCGGCTCCTTGTTTCACCTGCTGGTGCAGCTGCCGGCCGTCATCAGCGAGCGCTTCCGCTTCAACTTCGGCGTCGACCTGGCCGATTCGGCTGCCCGCCAATCGCTGCTGCTGATGCTGCCGCGCGCCTTCGGCCTGGGCGCCGCGCAGATCACGTTCATCGTCAACACGCTGCTCGCGACCGGCATCGGCGTGGGCGCCGTAACCGCCTACAACGTGGCGTTCAACATCCTGCAGATCCCGCTCGGACTGATCGGCATCCCGCTCGGCGTCGTGCTGCTGCCGTCCATGTCACGGGCCGTCGCCGCCGGCTCAGTCGGCGAATTCGGCCGGCTGATCGTGCGCTCGCTGCGCCTCCTGCTGTACCTGATGATCTGGATCACGATCGTCGGGATGGTCGAGCGGCGGCAGGTGGTGGCGGTGCTCTTTGGGGGCGGCTTCGATGCACGCGGCATCAGCCTGACCGCCGACACCCTGCTCTTTTTCTTCATCGGGCTGCCGGCGCACGCCATGATCGTGGTGCTGGCGCGGGCGTTCTATTCCGGCCAGGACACGCGCACGCCGGTGATTGCCGCCATCCTGGCCGTGGTCGTGAACGTCGTCGTGTCGATCGCCACCGTTGGCTCACTCGGCCTGTCAGGCTTGGCGTTGGGTATTGCCGTGGGCGCCTGGTTCGAGGCGATCCTGCTGGCCGTGCTGCTCTGGCAGAGAACGCCCGGCGCTGGCATCGAGACGATCATCGGGCCGGGCATCAACTACCTGGCTGGATCGGCGTTTTCGGCGGCGGCGACGTTCTTCGTGCTGCGCCTGATGGAGCCGGTGTTCGGTTTCGAGCCGGGCCGACTGCTGACGTTCGTCGAGATAGTGGTGGCCTCGTCGGCCGGCGCGTTGGTTTACGTGCTCTACAGCGTGGTCACGCGCATCCCGGAGCTCGGGCTGACGATCAATCTGCTGCAGTCCGCCTTCCGCCGTGGTCCGCCGCAGTCGCCCTCCCAATGACGCGGGTTGCGTCCATGGCTGACGCGGCCCCGAACGACTGGGACGAGACCGTCGTGCGGCCGCCCGGCGGCCACGTCCTGCAAAGCCGGGCATGGGCGGAGCACCGCGCCGGCCAGGGCTGGCAGCCGTGCTTCGCCAGCTTTGATGACGGCCGCCGGGCGCTCGTGCTGACTCGCCGCCAAAGCCCGTTGCCCGGTTTCGCCGCCTACGCGCCGCGCGGCCCGATCAGCGCGGGCGATCCGGCTGGGGCGGTCGCGCAACGTGCGCTGGCGCTCGCCGATTGGTGCCGCAAGGAAGGTGGCCGCATCCTGACCGTCGATCCGGAACTGCCCGCCGATCCGACATATGCCTCGACCATTGAAGCGGCGGGTTTCAAGGAACGCGAAGAGATCCAGGCTTCCCGCCACCGCCTGCTGGTGCCGTTTCCGGCGGGCACGACCGAAGACGCGCTCCTCGCCGCCATGACCAAGTCGGCGCGGCAGCGAATTCGGGCTGCGGAAGCGGCTGGTACGGTGATCGAGGAGGATGCTGCTGGTGACCAACTGCCCGAACTTGCGCGCATGCTCGGCGAAGCCGGCGAGGCCAAGAACTTCAGCATTGGCCGGGTGAACCCGCTGCTGGCGTGGTGGCGCCGCGTCCTGGCTGCCGGCAACGCCCGTTTCTGGGTGGCCAGGCACGATGGTTCGACCGTCGGCGCGCTGATGGCCTATGCCCAGGGCGGCCACCTGGCGACGGCCTATTCGGCCGATGACCGAGCCCGCCGCTCCGAGCTGCCGGGCACGATGCACCTGCTGCGCTGGACCTTCCTGCGCACGGCACTGTCGCTGGGCGGCCCGTATGCCGACCTTGGCGGAGTCGACGTGGCCGGCGCGCGCCGGCTTCCGACGAAGGGCGAGCCGACCTACGGGCTGTACGAGCACAAGCACTCGCTGGGCGCCGTCTGGACAGAATCCGCGGCCGCCCACGAGATCGTCCTGCGGCCGGCGTGGCAAGGCGCGGCCAACCTGGTCAGCAGGGTGCGCCGTGGCTGACCTTGAGGCGCTGCGCCACGATGACCTGGCGTGGGATGCCTTCGTCGAGTCCACCGCCAACGGCGAGTACCTGCAGTTGGCGGAGTGGGCCAAGGTCAAGGCGCCCAACGGCTGGCGCGCGGTCCGCGTCGTGGCCGACGGTGGCAGTGGGCCGATTGGCGCGCAGGTGCTGCTCCATCGCCTGGGGCCTATGCCGGCATCCCTGGGTTATGCGACGTGCGGCCCGGCAGCCACGTCGTTCGACAAGGCGAGCATCGAAGCCTTCACGGCCGAGCTCCGCGCGACGGCCAAGCGCGAGCGGCTGTCGCACATCACCATCGATCCAACGGTCGGCAACCCCGACGTTGCCCTGCGCCTGGCCGACGCCGGCTGGAAGCGCACCAAGACGGTGCAGGTCGATCGGACGTGGATGGTCGAGCTCGACCAGCCGGAGGACGCGCTCTGGCAGGGGCTGCGCTCCAAATGGCGCCAGTACGTGCAGAAGGCGCGCAAGAACGGCCTGACCATCGACGAGGTGGGCGTCGAGGGCATCGACGACCTGTTCCGAATCATCGTCGACACGGCCAACCGGGCCGGCTTCGTGTACCGCTCCAAGGACACGTACCGCCGCGTCTACGAGTCCTTTGCACCGGGCGGCCGCGCTCGCATCCTGCTCGCACGGACCGCCGAAGGTGAGGCTGTCGCCGCGCTCATGCTGGTGGCCTGTGGCGCCAAGGTCGTCGAGCCGTACGGCGGCATGACCGGCCCGGGCGCGGCCAGCCGGGCCAATTACCTGCTGAAGTGGGAGGCCATCCGCAGTTCCGCCGAGCGCGGTTACAAGGTCTACGACATGTGGGGTATGGCCACGCCCGGTATCGCCCAGTTCAAGCAGGGCTTTGGCGGTCGCGAGATTCGCTACATCGGGGCGTACGACCTGGTCACCTCGGCCCCGCTGCGAACGGCCTTTGGCGCCTATCACGGCACCAGGGTCAGGATCGGCCGGATGCGCCGTGGCGACAGTGCGCAGGCCGCAGCCGCAGCCGCGGACGACTGACGGGCGGATGACTGACGGGCGCCCGCTGGGCGAGCTGATCCGGCTGCTCGAGAGCCGGGGTGTGCTGCGCACGCTGCTGCAGGGCCCGGCGCCGACGGCCGAAGCTCGTGTGCGTGGCGTAACGCACGACTCGCGCGTGGTCCAGCCGGGCTTCGTCTTTGTCGCCATCACCGGCGCCCGCCAGGACGGCCACGAGTTCGTGCCCGACGCGGTGGCCAAAGGCGCGGTCGCCGTCATCGGTGAGCGGGCCGTCGCCCACGCCGGCGTGCCCCAGCTGCTGGTCGAGCGCATTCGTCCGGCGATGGCCCTCGCCGCCGCCTGGTATTTCGACTTCCCCAGCCACCACCTGGGCGTCGTGGGAATTACCGGCACGGACGGCAAGACGACGACCAGCTACTTGGTGCGAGCCATGCTGGAGGCAAGCGGCCGGCCGACGGGCCTGATCGGCACGATCGAGAGCGTGGCCGGCGGCAAGGTCATCGGCACGGGGCGCCAGACGACGCCCGAGTCGACAGAACTCCAGGCCGATCTGGCCGCCATGGTTGCGTCAGGCGACCGCTTCGCTGTGGTCGAGTCGACGTCGCACGGACTGGCCCAGGACCGTGTGGGCGAGGTTGCCTACGACGTGGCTGTCCTGACCAACGTCACCCACGAGCACCTCGAGTTTCACAAGACCATCGAGGCGTACCGCGCCGCCAAGCGCAGCCTTTTCGAGCGGCTGGCAGTCAGCGAGGCCAACCCGGACAAGGGCCTGGGCAAGTGGGCCGTGGTGAACGTGGACGATCCAATGGGCACCGACTACGGCGCGGCGGCAGCCAAGGTCGGCGCGACGGTCCTTGGTTATGGCACTGGACCCAATGCGGACGTGCGCGCCATCTCGGTCGATGAGAGTGCTCAGGGGCTGCGCCTGACCGCCGTAACGCCGCGCGGCGGTATTTGGCTATCGCTCAAGCTGGCCGGCCGCTTCAACGTCCACAACGCGCTGGCGGCGGTCGGCGTTGGCGAGGCGCTCGGCCTGGACCACGACGCCATGAAGCGCGGACTCGAGTCAGTGGCCGGCGTGAAAGGCCGGATGCAGCGCATTGACGCCGGCCAGCCGTTCACAGTGATCGTCGACTACGCCCACACGCCCGACTCCCTGGCCAAGGTGCTGGACAACCTCGCGCCCTTGGCGGCGGCCGGTGGCGGCGGGCTCATCGCCGTCTTTGGCTCCGCCGGCGAGAGGGATACCGCCAAGCGGCCGATGATGGGCCGCGTCGCCGGCGAACGGGCACGCCTCGTCGTCGTCACGGACGAGGACCCGCGCGGCGAAGACCGTCAGCGCATCCTGGACGAGATCGCCGCCGGTGCGGAGGACACCGGCAAGCGCCGCGACGTGGACCTGCTGCTCATCGCCGACCGCCGCGCCGCTATCCGTACGGCTTTTGAGCAGGCGCGCCGCGGCGATGTTGTCGTGCTGTGCGGCAAGGGCCACGAGCAAACCATCGAGATGGCCAACGGCTCGATCCCGTGGGACGACCCGTCGGTGGCGCGCGAAGAGCTCGCCCTGATGGGCTACGGCGAAGCCGGGGCGGAGGCGGAGGCGGCAGGCGTGGCCGATGGCAGGGGAGTCGGCGAGGGCGTCGCCAGGGGATAGCCGGCATCAGCCAATGCGATCGCGGCAAGTTGGTCGGCGAGTGGATTGGGATCGATCCGGCCCAGGTTGAGGTTGATCACGACGGTCAGGTTTTCCGCCGGGTAGTGCCACATCGCGCCGTAGAAGCCGCGCAGCGAGCCGGTGTGGCCGACCATCCGCCGGCCGTCGAAGAAGCGCGTGCGCGTCCCCAGCCCGTACGACTCGTCCGAGTAGGGATTAGCCGCGAAGTCGGTCATCTCCGCCAGCGACCCGGCCGACAGCACATGGCCGCCGTACACGTCACTCGCCCAGGTCGCCAGGTCAGTCGCCGTCGACTCGACCGCGCCGCACGCCCAGGCGACCGTGGCTGCGGAGGTGGTTGGCCGGTAGTCGGTGCCGTCGTCAATCTCGCGCGAGCCGCCCACACGCAGCAGGTGGCCGTAAGCAGCATCGGAGGGCAACGGCGAACCGCCGTCCTCGAAGTAAGTGTTGGTCAAGCCGAGGGGCCCGAACCAGCGCTGGCGCAGCACGTCGCCCAGCGTCTGGCCGGTCTGCGCCTCGATGACCAGGCCCAGCAGCACATAACCGGTGTTGGAGTAGTGGTAGCAGGTGCCGGGCGCGCAGTACGGGTCGAGCACGAACGTGTCGAGCACCTCCTGCGGCGTCCAGACGCGCAGCGGATCGCCGAAGACGAGCCGGTTGTACGACGGATGCATGAAGAAGTCGAACACGCCGCTGGTGTGACTGAGCAGCTGGCGCAACGTGATCTGATCGGCATTCGGGTAATCCGGCAGCCACTTCGACAGGTGGTCGTCGATCGACAGCGCGCCCTCGTCCTGCAGCGACATGATCGTGGTCGCGATGAAGGTCTTGGTGATGCTGCCGGCAGAAAACGCGGTGTTCAGGTCGACGGTTGCGGGCGGATCGAGCGAGGCTTGACCGCTGACGCCGGCCCAGCGGCTGCCGTCGGGCATGATCACCGCCGCCGACATGCCCGGGATGCTGTTGGCGATACGAATTCGGTCCAGCGTCTGTTGGAGATCAGCCGCGAGGGCGCTACCGACGGCGGCGGGTGAGCCGGTGGGTGTCGCGGACGGTGGCGGTGAGGTGCTTGCCGCAGGGCTGGCTGTTGCCGTCGGGCTTGGGCTGGCCGTCGATGTCGGCGCTGGTGTGAGCGTCGGTGTCGACGCCACCGTCGGCGAAGGCGAGGCGGTCGGGCTCGGCTGTCGGTGTGGTTGTCGGCGCCGGCGTGGTGGGCGGAGTTGTGCACGCCGAAATCAGGGCAAGCAGCGCGACGAGAAGCAGCGAGCGAAATCGATCCACGGGAAGCGCGACGGTACACCGGCAGGCATAAAAAGACCCGGCCGCCGGGATTGCTCCCAGCGACCGGGTGGGCGGTCAGGACTCAGTGTCCCGAGCGCCTGGCCATCAGGCCGGCTGCGCGGCGGGTCGCAACACTGGCACTGTTTCCTTCTCTGGGCGGGCTGCCCAGACCAGGCCGAGCCCGGCGAAGATGAACATGAACCCGACGGCGGCGAATAGGCCCGGCCAGGCCGATGCCTGCCTGCAGCGACGAGGCGGTGACCGCACCCACACCCAGCTGACCGATCAGGGCCAGCGGCAGGGGCGACCAGGCCAGACCGCGGACGGTCGTGTCGATCGGATTCGCGAAGTTGAAGTCTGCGTAGTACCGACCGTCGACGGCGACCTTGTCACCGGCATGAGCGACGATGTTGCCGTTGGCGTCCGTGATGTCGGCCGGCAGCGTGACCGTCGAGCTCAGCGTGTGCTCGCTGATCGCAGCCATCTGGTACATGTACTCGCTGGGCGTATTGACCACCGGGTCGTTCGGGTCGAAGTCGGCCGGGTTGGTCGTGTAGCCCCACTCGTTGTTGAGCAGATTCATGATCGTTGCGGCGCCGGCGGTGGTGCCGTGGTCAGTCAGCTGGCCCTGATCGTTGTAGGTGAGCTTGACGTTCTGGGTGGCACTGAACGTCGCCAGTGCGTGGCTGCCTTCCTGGACCTTGAGCGCGGCGTAGCCGGCGCCGATGAAGAACAGCAACCCAAACACCGTCAGGACGATGCCGAGCTTGGTGAGCCTTCCAGACATTTTTCATTTCTCCTTCGTGCTGCGATGGCTTCGGTCTAATGGCCTCGCCTTGAACTCTGTGCCCTGGCCAGCTCTGATCACAGGGACGCACGGCCCCTTGTGACGGCACAACGGCCCCCGGTCATGGGCCAAATGGCATGGGCGTTCACTTATGGGTGGCTGAGCGCGGCCGTGCTCGACGCGTAAACTGAGATCAGATGTCCGTCGAACCCCTTACACCACCTGAGGTTTCGCCGTCCCCGCCGGCGCCGGCAGAAACCGCGCCCGGCACGGGACCCGTTGGTCGCGCGGCACGGGCGGTGCAGGCGCCATTCACGCGGCGTGCCCTCAACGCCGCTGAGCGGCAGGTCGAGGAAGAGATACTTCGCCACTTTCCGCAGGCCGAGATCGCGGGCGTGCGCGAGGCCTACAACTTTGCCGTTGAGGCGCATGGCGAGCAGCGCCGCGCCAGCGGCGAGCCGTACGTATCCCATCCACTGGCGGTGGCGCGCATCCTGGCCGAGCTTGGCCTCGACCCCATTGCCGTCCAGGCCGCTCTCCTCCACGACATCCCGGAGGACACCGACTACTCGCTCGATGACGTCGAGCAGCGCTTCGGCCCGGAGGTCGCCAAGCTGGTCGACGGCGTCACCAAGCTGTCGAAGTTCGGTGCCCGAACAATCGAAGAACAGCAGGCCGAAAGCATCCGCAAGATGCTGCTGGCGATGGCGGAGGACATCCGCGTCGTCCTCATCAAGCTGGCCGACCGCCTGCACAACATGCGCACCATCTCCGCTCTGCCGCCCGCCAAGCAGCAGCGCATCGCGCGCCAGACGGCCGAGATCTACGCCCCGCTCGCCGAGCGACTGGGCATCTGGCAGATCAAGTGGGAACTCGAGGACCTGTCGTTCAAGGTGCTCGAGCCGGAGAACTATCGCCAGCTGGCGGCGCAGCTCGAGAGCCATCGCAAGGAGCGCGAAGCCTTCGTCAAGCGGTCCATGGCCACGCTCAAGGACGCACTCGAGAAGGCCGGCATCCACGCCGACATCAGCGGCCGTCCCAAGCACATCCACTCGATCTGGAAAAAGATGCAGCGCAAGGGTGCGAGCTTCGACGAGATCTACGACGTCAACGCAGTGCGCGTGCTCGTCGACGAGGTCAAGGACTGCTACGCCGCGCTGGGCATCGTTCACTCACTGTGGCGGCCCATCCCGGGCCAATTCGACGACTACATCGCCATGCCCAAGGGCAACATGTACCAGTCGCTGCACACGGCCGTGATCGCGCTCGACGGCAAGCCGTTGGAAGTGCAGATCCGGACCCACGCAATGCACCGTGTGAGCGAGGTCGGCATCGCCGCCCACTGGCGCTACAAGGAAGGCTCGCGCGGTGACCGCGAGTACGACGCCAAGCTCGCCTGGGTGCGCCAGCTGATGGACTGGCAGCGCGACGTGTCGGACGCGACGGAGTTCGTCGATGCCGTCAAGCTCGACATCTTCCAGGACCAGGTCTTCGTCTTCACGCCCAAGGGCGACGTCAAGGACCTGCCGGCCGGATCGACGCCGCTCGACTTCGCCTACCGCATTCACACCGACGTGGGCCACTCCACCATCGGCGCCAAGATCAACAACCGCCTCGTGCCGCTCGACTACAAGCTGAAGAACGGCGACATCGTCGAGATCGTCACGACCAAGATCGCCCACGGCCCGTCGCGCGACTGGATGAAGATCGTGGCGACCAACCACGCGCGGGAAAAGATCCGCCAGTGGTTCAAGCGCCAGCAGCGCGACGAGAACATCGTCCACGGCCGCGAGTCGCTCGATCGCGAGCTGCGCCGCCTGGCCCGCTCGTCACTCGAGAAGGTAGGTCCGGACCGCATCGCCGAGATGGCCGATCTGTATCGCTATCCGTCGGTTGACGACTTCTACGCCGCCATCGGCTACGGCGCGCTGGGTGCGCAGCAGGTGGTCATGCGCATGGGTGTGGCCGACGACGCGGACGAGGTCGTGCTGCCCACAACCGCGCCGCCGGCGCTGCCTGTCCGAACGGGTGGCGTTCGCGTCAAGGGCCTCGCCGGCGTCATGACGCGCTTCGCCGGCTGCTGTCATCCCATCCCGGGCGACCCGATCATTGGCTACGTGACGCGGGGGCGGGGCGTGACGGTGCACCTGCCCACCTGCCCGACGGTCGTCAACGAGAAGGACGTCGGCCGGCTGATCGACGTCGAGTGGGAAGGGCAGAACGCTCAGACCTATCCCATCTCGATCCGCATCGAGGCGTTCGACCGAACGGGCCTGCTCAACGAGATCACCAACGTGGTGGCCGAGAACAAGGTCAACATCATCGCCGCCAACATCCACGTCAACCCCGACCAGACGGCAACGATGCTGGTCACCCTGCAGGTTTCGTCCGTGGCGCAGCTGGCCAAGGTCCTGTCGCGCATCGAGCAGCTGCGCGACGTCTCGTCTGTGTCGCGCGACCTGAGCTAGGTCAGCCGCCCTCGAGTTGTTTCTTGACCTTGTCGGCGGCGGCGCGCGCCTCGACCTCGAATTCGTTGTCCCAGTAACGATCCTTGCCCGCCTTGACCGCGGCGTTGGACGCGGCGAAGTAGCGCGGGATGTACATCAAACCTTCGCGCCGCCACTGGCGAACGTGTGCCTGCTCGTGGGCGAGCTCCACGGGATCGAGCTTTCGCCACGAGAAGATGAGCGGGCCGATGGTCATGGCCAGCCAGTTGGGCATGACAAGGCGTTCGCCCAGTGGCTTGAGGACACGGCAGCACGACGCATTGGTAGGGCGGCATAAGCGACCTCCCAGCGAGTCCCTTGCTTGCGTAGACTCGAACTGATGGCCAAGTATCAGGCACCGCGGGGCATGCGCGATCTGCTGCCCGCCGACGTGGCCGTCTACAACCATGTCGAGGCGCTCGCCGCCGAGCTTGCTGCCCGCTACGGCTACCAGCCCATCGAGACGCCGCTCGTAGAGGAAGCCGGCGTCTACGAGAGGGCGATCGGCCAGGCCACAGACGTCGTCGAGAAGGAGCTCTTCCGCGTCATCACGCCCGGCGACGAGAAACCGCGCTACGCGCTCCGCCCGGAAGCGACGGCCGGCATCGTCCGCGCCTATATCGAGCACGGCATGCAGACGTGGCCACAGCCCGTGCGCTTCTCCAGCTTCGGCAAGATGTTCCGCTACGACCGGCCGCAGGCCGGCCGCTACCGCGAGTTCTGGCAGTGGAACGTCGAGGCGATTGGAGATCCGGGCCCTGCCATCGACGCTGAGGTCATCGAGCTCGGACTGCGCTGGCTGACGCAGGCCGGGGCGGCCGACGTCCAGGTCCACCTGAATTCAATCGGCGATGCCAACTGCCGACCGACCTACCTGGCTGCCCTGGCCGACTATCTGGCCGGCTTCGCCGACCGACTGCCACCGACCGAAAAGGCACGCGCTTCGATCAGCCCGCTGCGGGTGCTGGATTCCAAGGAACCGGTGCTCGCGCCGATCGTCGCCGGCGCGCCGGTCATCACGGACTACCTGTGCGACGCCTGCCGCGCGCATTACCAGGGCGTGCAGGCGCACCTGCGGGCGGTTGGCATCGAGCCGCGGCCGGCGCCGCGCCTGGTGCGCGGGCTCGACTACTACACGCGCACGGCGTTCGAGTACTACATCGTGGGCGCCGAGGGTTCGCAGTCTGCGCTGGGCGGTGGCGGCCGCTACGACGGCCTGGTCGAGCTGCTGGGCGGACGGCCAACGCCCGGCATTGGCTTTGCCATGGGTGTCGATCGCGTCGTCCTGATCGCCGCGGCCAGCGCGAAGGGCACCGCCGACGCGGCGCCGGAAGCCTTCGTGGTCGGTGCCGATCCAGCCGCCACGGAATTGCGCTTCAAGGTCGCCACGGATCTGCGCCGAGCAGGACATCTCTGCGCGCGCCGACCTCGGTCAGCGCAAGCTCACGCGCCAGCTGGAAGCGGCCGATCGGGAGGGTGCGCACTTCGCGGTGGTCATCGGCGATGAGCTCGATGCCGGCCAGGTGCAGCTGCGCGACCTGAAGGCCGGCTCCCAGAAACTGGTGAACGTGGCCGACCTGGCGCGCGAAATCGAGCGGGCGTCAGCGACACACAAACACGGCTAGGCGCCACCCAGGCCATGCCGGCGCGCGAAGCGCGGCAACTCGTCGGGATGGGCAGCACCAAGCTTTTCGAGGGCGGCAGTCAAGTGACGATCCAGGACGGGTTCGTCGATGTCCAGGGCGCGGGCGGCTTCGTCGCGACGTCGATCCGGCGGCCATCAGCCGGACGACGTCGACCTCGCGCCGTGATAACCCGGCGGGATAGCTGAAGTAAAGGCGGCCGCCTGGTCGTGCGGCCTCTTCGAAGCCCTGGGCGATGAGTGCCCGGCTGCGCTCGGCCCAGCCCTGCATGCCCAAATCATCGAACTGACGGATGGCGTGAGCGAGCAGCATGCCCGCCTCGGCGAAGCCGCTGCCGCCCGCGGCGATGGCGACTGCCTCGTCGTGATCGAGGATGGCCCGCAACGGCCGCATGCCGGCACCGTCGAGTCGGCCGCGCTCCTTGTCGAATTCGTCGCGCGCCAGCGCCAGGTTGCCGATCAGCCCGTGCATTCGGGCCAGCGCCAGCTGTGGGGTTGAGGTGTGGCTTCCGCCGGCGCCGGCGGCGATCGTCTTCTCCAGAAGTTGACGGGCAGTTGTCGCGTGCTCGGCGGCGCCCAGTTCCCAGATCGCGGTCAGCGTGTTGAACAGCGCCGCATCGCGGCCGAACGTCAACGGCGGCACCTGGCCGGCCGCTTGCAACAGCCGCCCGACGGTTTCGCGTGCCTTTGTCTCGTTTTCTGCTCTCGTATAGGCCAGAGCCAGTTCGGATTCGAGCTCGACACCAAAGGGCGTCACGCCGGCTTGCAGGCTCGCGTTGATCTGCTCGGTCAGCGAGGGCCAATCGGCGTCGAGGTAGTGCGCCGATGCCAGCTCAGCCAACAGCCGCTCTGGCACGAGCCAGCCCGCATCACCGACACGGGCGATGACCTGATCCGAGGCGTGCAGGATGTCGGCGGCCGGCGCCAATTCACCCAAGGCGGCGCGGGAGCGAGATAGCAACAGCAGCGCGCTACCCAGGTCCGTCAACGACCCGAAGCGCTCGGCGGCGACGAGGTAACGGCCGGCCATCGTCGCACCGGCGCCGAACTGGCCAACACGAAGCGCGAGATCACTGCTTGCCGCCCGCAGGCCACGCAGCGCGCTCGCCGGCCGATGCCAGTCGGCGACTGCAACCGTCAGCCGTCCGGACTCCGCGGGCCCGCGCGGTCGTTGATAGAGGAAGGCATCGGCGCGGTCCGCCTCATCGCCGCGGGCAACCAGCGCGTCGGCAGCCGGCGAATCGTCGGTCCGCCAGGCAAAGGTTGGAATGCCTCCTGGCTCGGTGGTATGCCATTCCTCGGCCAGCAGCCTCAGCCGGTGTCGGACCAACTCGTCGCGTGGCGCGCCCTCGTCGGCGGCAGTCCGTGCCAACGCAGCGGCCGTGGCCACATCACCGCCATAGCGCAGCGTACGGATGGTGGCGACGATGTCAGACCACGTCTCGCGCACGAGCGGCCCATGCCGGCGCTGGCCGGTAACCAGCTCACGAACGCCGGCGACGGCCGGGTCGGTCAGGCCGGCTTCGGCATTGGCCAGCGCGTGGCGGGCCGTCAGGTCGACATAGTCGGTCTGCCGTCCTTCACCAAACGCCTTCACCGCATATCCCAAGAGGGTCGCTGCCCGGCGATGGGCATAGGCCGCGCGTGCCTGTTCGGCGGCAACCAACAGGTGGCGAACCGCGCGTGAGTCGGTGCCGCCTGGCGGCTCGACGTTCCACACGGCTACCAGGTGATCGACCAGCTCAGCGGCGTGGCCACGGGCATCCTCGCCAAGCTCCGCCTCGCGCGCTTCTTCGGCGCGCCGGTGGACGGCCGCACGCACCCGGGCCGGAACGCCCGCGGCCAATGTCAGCCGCAGCCGGTCGTGGTACAGCGTGTACCGCTGGCCCTGCTCGGCCGGCCGAACCAACCCGGCCGACACGCCGCGCTCCACGACGTCGATAAGCCGGGCCCGCGCCATTCCGGTCACCTCGGTCAAGAGGCCGGCGCCAACGCCGTGCGGGAAGCACGCAATCGCGTTGAGCACCGTCCGCGTGTCGAGCGGCAGGCGCGACAGCCGCCAGGCGATGACGGCCTCATAGGTGGCCGGCAGGTCGGCGGCGACCAGTTCTCCACCGCCGATGAGCAGCCCGCTCTCCCGCGCGTGCAGGTAGAGCTCGCGCACGAACAGGGGATGGCCCGCGCTTACCTGGTGAATGGCGGTGACGGCCGGTTGCGATAACGGACGCTCGGCGATGTCGCCCAGGATCACGTCAACGGCACCTTCGTCCAGGCCGCCCAGCTCGACGACCTCTGCCCCTTCTGGTGGTGCTGCCAGCTCCGCAGCGCCAACCGTGCCGGCCTCCGTCAGCAAGACGAGCACGGGCAGCGACTGGACCCAGCGAGCCACGTAGGCGAGGAGCAGCCGGCTGTCATCGTCGGCCCATTGCCAGTCGTCGAGTACCAGCAGGATGGGGCGCTCGGCCGACGCTCTGCGAAGCCAACCCACGACCGCGTCGTACAGCCGCAGCCGCTCGTCGACTGTTTCCAGCGGAGCGGCAGGTGCGATGTCTGGCAACACCTCGCGCAGTCGAGGACACAGGCGCGCCAGTGGCGGTGCTCCGCCGGCAAGATGCGCGCGCAGGCTAGCCGCCGGCCGCTGCCCGTGCCCAGCTCCTCGAGCGCATCGGCGATCGCGCCGTACGGCCGTCCGCTGAAACCATCGACCGTCTGGCCCCACAGGGCGACCATGCCCAGCCGATCGGCCCGGCCGGCGACCTCATGCGCAGTACGAGTCGCGCCAACACCGCTGGGCCCGCGCAGGACGACCACGCCGCCGCGACCCTCGGCGGCGGCCTCCAGTCGCCGGGTGAGTCGGTCCAGCTCCAATTCGCGTCCGACATAGGCAGAGCGGGAACCGGTGCCAGCCATCGGCTGGTTACGATAGCCAACCGGTGAGTGCGAGAAACGAGGCTGCGCGCCTCGAGCAGGACGGCGCGGCGTGGGACGAGTTCGTCGCCGCGTCGCCGCAGGCGACTTACCTCCAATCCTCGGCGTGGGCGGAAATCAAGCGCGCCAACGGCTGGCATGCGGTCCGTGTCGCGACTGCGGCTCCCGGCGGTCTGGTGGGCGCTCAGTTGCTTGTTCGTCGTGCCAAGGGGTTGCCGTGGGGACTGGGCTACGTTCCCCGCGGTCCCATCGGCGCCAGGTTGGATCAGCCTGCCCTCGCCGCCTTCACTGACCGTGTCGTTAAGGAGGCCCAAAAAAGGCGGCTGGCCTATGTCACGGTCGAGCCCGAGCTCCCGCCCGGCGCCGCCGACTTACTGCACAGCCTCGGCTGGCGCCCGACGTCCCACGTGCAGCCGGAGTCGTCGCGCGTGATCAAGCTCGACCGGCCGACGGAAGAGATCTGGAACGACGTCCACCGCAAGGCGCGCCAGTCGGTGAGCAAGTCGAGGCGCTTGGGCGTGCGAGTCGTGGAGTCGGACGGGTCGCGGCTGGCGGACTTCTACCGAATCCATGCGGGCACCGCCGAGCGCGCGCACTTCATCCCGCGCGCCGAGTCGTCGTTTCCGCGAGATGTGGGCGGCTTTGCAGCCGAAGGGGATGGCGCGGCTGTTCTTCGCCGAGAAGGAGGACGGCGGCGAGGCGGTGGCGACGCTCTTCCTCGTTACCTGCGGATCGCGGGCATTCGACCTGTACGGCGGAACGACCTCGGAGGGCGACGGCTTACGCGCCAACTATGTCCTGAAGTGGGAGGTCATCGAGCGAGCCCGTGAAGCCGGCGCCAAGGAATACGACCTGTGGGGTCTGCCGCGAGAGGGCATCGCCCAGTTCAAGGCGGCCTGGGGTGGCGAGGAAGTGCACTACGTTGGGGCGTGGAACCTGGTTGTCAGTTCGGTGGGCGCCGCCGCCTTGAAGGCGGGCCTGGCGGCGCGAAACACATATGTCCGTCTGCGCTACGGTCGCGCGCCGTTGACGCCGGACTGACAATCGGGCCGAGGTGGCAGAGGGAACCGCCGTTGAGCCAGAACGCCGCCGAAACGCGTCCGGCTCCTCGCTCCGAGACGCGTGGATTCCTATTTCGCCGATATCCGCGGCTACACGGAGTACGTCGAACGGAAAGGGGCGCCAGCAGCGGCCGATCTGCTCCTGCGTTACCGGGCGGTCGTGCGCGACGCGATCACGCGTAACGACGGCGCCGAGATTCGAACCGAGGGCGACTCGTTTTACGTCGTACTTCGCTCGGCCAGTGACGCGGTGCCGTGCGGCCTGGCCATCGTCACCGGTGTCGCCGAAGAGAACGCGCGCCGTGCCCGGTGCACCAATTCGAGGTTGGCGTCGGCGTTCACGCCGGCGAAGCGATCGACACTGCCGAAGGCCTTGTCGGCAGCGCGGTAAACGTGGCGGCGCGAGTCTGCGCGCTGGCCGGGCCCGGCGAGGTCTTGGTGACAGACATGGTCCGCAGCCTCGCCGGAAATGTCATTCCAGTGACGTTCGTCTCGCGCGGCCGGCACCGTCTGAAGGGCGTCGCCGAAACGATCGAACTCTTCGCGGTCGCGGTCGACGACCGTGGCGAAGCGGTCAGCGATTGCCAACCGACGCACCTGGACTGATCGCTGGTGACCGCCGTTGGCGTGGTCGTGCTCGTCCTGGTCAGGCGTGTATCTCGTCTGCAAGCGTTCGGTTCGCGGAGCGAGCGACGTTCGGTCGCTCCTACGCCGACCAGGCACTGTCGCCAGCGCCCGTCTGGCCTCGCCGTCACCTCAGCGTCGACGTCCACCATTCATCCGGCCTCATTCCACGCCTCCGTCGGCGTCGGCGACCGGATTGATGTCTTGTAAGTGGAACACTCGGACAGACAGGTGCCGACACCTTCGCGCGCGGGCACGTATCAGTTCGACAGTTTTCAGCCAGTCGTGTACGTTCGCCGTCGATCCGGCCCAAACCCTACGGTGACAATTGGTGGTTTACCTGCGATCGGTCCGGATGCCGTGAACATCTCCGCCTGGGACGGTGGCGAACAGTTTCCCGGCATCGGGGACTTTCCGTACCTTTCCCTTCGCCGTGCTGCTGGCCACTGCGGGTATCGGCAAGCCCAAGTTCGACCTCGTCCGCGGTCCGGCTCGCCGGGCGATAGCCTGTGGCGATGTGAAGTCACGGTCATCGCAACAGCTCAGGACGTTGTCGACTGGCTGTCGGGCCTGAGTGTCCTCAACACGTCTCGACGCTTCGTCAGCTGACCGTGTTGCCGGACGCTCCGCCGTTCGGGATCGATGCCGAACTGACGTGGCGATGCCGGTAGCTTCAGTGCCGCGGTACAGCCCGACCCTGCGGCCTGGCCTTGAGCTGTATTTCGAGCCAGCCAAGACCCATGTCACCATCTTCCCTGGACGATCGTGCCAGTCTCATCGTCTTCGACGTCGGCGCGGCAACGCCACTGATAATCCGCGTCGAGTCTCCGACCGAGCTGTGGGAGCCGGCGAAGATGCGGATGCAGCCGGTACTCGACTCGATGACCATCGGACTGAAACCGTTCGGCCGAGCGGACCGTCTCCGTTACGATGGCGGTCCGCCATGAAGACGTCCTACCGAGACCTCACCTGCGGTGACGCGCGCCCCGAGCACGCCGGGCGCGAGGTCACGCTGTCCGGCTGGGTCAACCGCCGGCGCGACATGGGCCAGCTGATCTTCATCGACCTGCGCGACCGGTACGGCGTGACCCAGGTAGTGATCGACGCCAAGACCGCGGCCGAAGCCCACGCCACCGCGTCGGACGTGCGCAACGAGTTCGTTCTCTCCGTCGAGGGCAAGCTCGAAAAGCGCATGGCTGGCACTGAGAACACCAAACTGCCGACCGGCGAGATGGAGCTGCGCGCAACCTCGGTGCGCGTCCTGTCCACCGCCAAGCCGACGCCGTTCCCCATCAACGACCCCGACGCGTTCATCGACGAGACGCTGCGCCTCAAGCATCGCTACCTCGACCTGCGGCGCGAGCAACTCAACCGCCGGCTGGTCATGCGCTCCAAGCTTCTGCGCGCAATCTCGCAGGTGCACCACGAGAACAACTTCGTCGAGGTCGAGACGCCCATCCTGATCAAGTCGACGCCCGAGGGTGCGCGCGACTTCATCGTCCCGTCGCGCCTCCAGCAGGGCAAGTTCTACGCGCTGCCGCAGAGTCCGCAGCAGCTCAAGCAGCTACTGATGGTGGCCGGCTTCGACCGCTACTTCCAGATCGCCCACTGCATGCGCGACGAGGACATGCGCGCCGACCGCGGACCCGAGTTCACCCAGCTTGACCTGGAGATGAGCTTCGTCGCCGAGGAAGACGTGATGGGCTTCGTCGAGCTGATGGTGACCCAGGTCAGCGAGATGGTCGTGCCCGACCGACCGATCCGCCAGAAGCCCTTCCCGCGCTTTTCCTACCGCGAGGCGATGGACCGCTTTGGCTCCGACAAACCAGACGTCCGCTTCGAGATGGAGCTGAAGGACGTTGGTGCGGTGGTACAGGGCAGCGGGTTCCGCGTGTTCGACGAGACGGTCGCCGCCGGCGGCCGGGTAGTCGCGCTGGCGGCGCCCGGCATGGCTGGCGCGTCGCGCTCGCAGATCGACGAACTGACCGAGGTTGCCAAGCGTGCCGGCGCCAAGGGTCTGGTGCATTTGTCGGTCGAATCGAGCGGCGCAGTCACGTCGCCCATCGCCAAGTTCCTCGGGGAGGGCAGGGCGGAGGCCTTGGTCGAAGCGGCCGGCGCGTCTGTGGGTGACCTCGTGCTTGTCGTCGCCGACCGCGACATTCACGCTCAGGAAGCGCTGGGCAAGGTGCGCGTCGAGCTGGGCGAGCGGCTGGGTCTGGTCAAGGATCCCAACGAGTTGTCCTACACCTGGGTCTACCGCTTCCCGATGTACCAGTGGGACGAGGAGAACAAGCGCTGGGACGCCACCCACAACCCGTTCTCCGGCGTTGTGCCCGAAGACGAGCACCTGCTGGTAACGGCATCAGGTGACCCATCCAAGCCCTCGCCTGAGGACCCGGCCGGCCAAGCGCGGGCGATGCAGTACGACATCACCCTGAACGGTTGGGAGCTCGGCGGCGGATCCGTTCGTATCCACACCCGCGATCTGCTGGAGCGTTCGTTCGCGCTGATGGGTCACAGCCTTGAAGGGATGCGCGAGAAGTTCGGGGCGCTGCTCGACGCGTTCGAGTACGGCGCGCCGCCGCACGGTGGCATCGCGCTGGGCATCGACCGCTGGGCCGCCCGACTCCTTCAGCAAGAGAACATCCGCGAGGTCATGGCTTTCCCCAAGACCGGCGCCGGGTCCGACCTGATGCTGGGCTCGCCATCGCCCGTTGAGACCAGCCAGCTGACCGAGCTGGGATTGCAGCTCAGAGCGAAGGCCGGCTAGAGCCAAACAAAGAGCCGGCCGGACAATGCCGGCCGGCTCTTGGCTAAACGACTGTGAGGTGCCGGCTAGAAGCTGCCGGCCGCGGTCGCGATGTCCTCCTGGTTGATCGGCGTCGGTGTGAATTCGAAGCCGTAGAACCAGACGACCGTCTGCCTGTTGTTCGAGTCGGTCCACAACGCGTGGAACGTGTTGTCGCTGCCCACGGCGATATCGGTGTAGTCACCGAAGAAACCGCCGCCGAAACCGTTGCGCGTGTTGATTGGATGCGTACTCACCGTCTGTGTGACGCTGGTCGAAACGTCTCGGACGACGTAGTCGAGCCGCGTGTTGTGGATGTAGTCGCCAAGCGTGTCGCATTCGATCCGACCGACCGGCGGAGCTGGCGCAGCAGCACACGTCTGCCACGGCGACACGACATCGCCGCGATAGGCGGACATGTACACGTGGCCGTTCGGCCCGACGGCCACAGCCGGGAAAATGTCCTCGACCGGGCCGGCCGGATCAGGTGCGTTCAGCGTCCCGCCGGACGGCTGGCTCACCGGATAGCCGATGGGTGTGCGGTTAGCAGCGGCGAACACACGAGCAGGTGCGCTCCAGGTGGCGCCACTATCGGTCGACTTGCTGTACATGGCGACGGACCCGGCGTTGGTCTCCGTCGTCCAGACCGCGTAGAGATCGCCGTTCGGCGCGGCAGCCGCGGCCGGGAAGCTGTTCACGCGGAAGGCCGTGTCGTGCAGCGGACTCGAGTCGACCAGCGTTGAAATCGAAAGCGGCTTGCTCCATGTCGCACCGCCGTCCGTCGACTTGACCATGTAGGTCGAGTCGAGTGAGGCAAGGCGTGTCGCGCCATCCCAAAAGACGTATAGGTCGCCGTTCGGAGCCACCACTGGTCGCGAGCCCTGGCCATACAGCACGTTTCCGGAGATGGCCTTGGGACTGCTGAAAGTGTGGCCGCCGTCGCTCGAAGTCGCGAAGAAGATCGGCGATTGCGTGTAGGCGCCGTTGTGAGCGTTGAACAGGAAGCGCGTCCAGGTCACGTAGATGCGATCGCGGAACGGGCTCGATGCATTTTGATCAACCGCGATCCATTCCTTGTCGTTCAACGTGGATGGCGAGGTCGGTCTGGTTGATGAAGACGGGCGCGCTCCAGGTCAGGTTGCCGCTGCCATCGAACGTGCCACGGTTGACCGCGACCGTGTTCGGCGGCGCGGCCCGATCGAAGCCGAGACCGGCGTAGAAGACGTGGCCGTTGCTGTCGAAAGCCACTGACGGGTCACCGGCGGCGTCGTATTGCCCGCCGCCAAGGTGGTTGATGCCGGGGATCAGTGTTCCAAGGTGGGAAGGGTCTGACGATGTGCAGCACCAGGTGGCGCCGCCGTCATTGCTGTAATTCGTTCCCGAAAATGCCTCGCCCAGGGCGCTGCACGGCGTGCCGCTGACAAAGCAGGTCCACGTGCGCGGCGCGTAGTCGTTCGAACCGGTGACTATGCGGTTGGCGTTGTTGGGGTCAACCGCAATCGCCGTTTCGTTCTGCGGCGCTGCCGCCGTGTCCTGATTGACCGTCACATCTGGGGCAAGGATCGAGTTGCCGTCGAGTGGGCTACTGAGTACGAACGCCGGGGTGATGGGCGCTCCCGGCGCGGGAATGTCGAAGTCTTCTTCGGCCTCCTGCTCGAGGAACGCCGAAAACCGGATCTGGAGTCCGGCCGTCCCACGCAACGACGCCAGCTTGCCGGCAAGCGTGCTGATGTCGTATTTGGGGGTCGCGGCGAATGACGGGGCAAGGCTGGATGCCACCAGTGCCCCGGTCACGGCAACGCCAAGGCCGATCCTCAATGGAACGCGTAACGAAACCATGCCTGGAACCTCCCGAGTTACACGGACTACCGGCGGCTTCTGGGTTGCCGTCGGGGGCGCAGGCGCGTCGGCGCGGAATATAGATCTCCCGGGGTTGCACGAACTGTGCGAATTGCAGCCATAACAGTGCCTCAACCGCGTTCGGGGCCTTAGTCGCTGTCCATCTCTGGATGTGCCGCGATCACCTTTAATGCGGCATCAACGTCGAAAACAGCGAAGTTCAGCGGGAGCTGCGGAATAACGACGAGGTACCCACGCTCGGCGATGGCCCGCGCCGGAACTGCGTATCCCTTGGGCGGCACCTTGGCGCCCGTGTACAACACGAACCCGGCGGTCGCGACCACCGACGGGCGTGAACGTGATGCCGCTGCCGTCCTGTATGACCGTCATCGTCGCTGAAGACTGGAGCGCAACGTCGACCTCTGGCAGCGTCGCTGCGGCTGGAAGATACCAGACCATGCCTGCCAGTGCCACGACAGCCACGACCAACAAGACCACGGCGAAGATGCGAAGCACGCGCCGTCGTTTCACGCGTCCGCTAGTCGCTGTCGGGGTCGGCTGCCTGCGGGTACGGCGCGAGGGACGGGCCTTCGAGTGGTCCCTCATCGCCGGCGTCGGCGGCGGCCGCGCCCCATTCGGGCGGGGAGCCGGCGACTGGTTCTGACGGTCCTTCGTAACGCGGCAAATCATCGATCGCGGTAGCCACGTCGTACTTGACCCCGGGATCGCCGGTGTCGAAGGTGGCGAGGCTCGCGCCGCCGGCCACCAGCCCATCGACTAACTCGTCGGGCATCAACTCGGCCGCCTGCGTCCCAAATCGGTCGGTCAAATCCATCGGCAGCAGCACCGGCCAGCCCACCTCGCCCTCGTAAACCGGTCGCAACACCGCGTCGCGTTGTGCGCCGTGCGCTTCGATGAGCGACGTGACCGTCTCGGCGTCAACCCACACCATCCGCCCGGGCCAGACGATCGCCGCGTCCGTCTCCGTTACCGCCGCGGCGGCCACCCGAACGCCGCGCACTATCTGGCCAACCGGCCCAGCCGCGAACGGTGCCGGCTCGGCGAGGATCGCGGGCGACCCGGCCAGAGCCGCGGCGACCGCCCCGTCGGCCTCCGGCGCAACCACCACCACCGGCGTTGCGCCGCCCGACCAGGCGGTTTCGACCATCCGTCGGACCGCCGGCCGGCCGGCCGTATCGGCCAGCGCGCCCTCGGCCGAGGCACACAGAATCACGGCTGCGACGGTCACGCGGGCATCCTATGCGACAATGCGGGCTCCCATGACACCCACTTCCGGCGTCGCCATGCCTGCGACCCACATCACCGTCCGCGACGATCTGCGCAACATCGCCATCGTCGCCCACGTCGACCACGGCAAGACGACGCTGGTCGACGCGATGCTGCGCCAGTCGGGCGTGTTCCGCGCCAACGAGCAGGTCATCGACCGCGTGCTCGACTCGGGCGACCTCGAGCGCGAGAAGGGCATCACCATCCTGGCCAAGCAGACCACGCTCGAGTACGACGGCCGCCGGCTCAACATCGTCGACACGCCCGGCCACGCCGACTTCGGCGGCGAAGTCGAGCGGACGCTGCTGATGGTCGACTCGATCCTGCTGCTGGTCGACGCGGCCGAGGGCCCGCTGCCGCAGACCCGCTACGTGCTGTCGAAGGCGTTTGCCCGCGGCCTGCCGGTCGTGGTTGCCGTCAACAAGATCGACCGCTCCGACGCCCGCCCGGCCGAAGTGCTCGACGCGATCTACGAGCTGTTCATCGACCTGGGCGCCACGGCCGACCAGCTCGACTTCCCGGTGCTCTACACCAACGCCAAGCTGGGCACGGCGACGCCCGACCTGGCCACGCCGGGCGCCGACCTGAAGCCGCTGTTCAACGCGCTGGTCGACATCACGCCGGCACCGACCTACCAGCCCGACCACCCGCTACAGCTGCTGGTGACCAACCTGTCGGCCAACGACTACGTCGGCCGGATGGCGGTCGGCCGCATCTGGAACGGCACCCTGCGTGTCGGGCAGCGCATCGCCGTCGTGCGCGACGAGGCCGACGCCGCCGATGGGTCGGTCGAGCCCGGTCGAACGGCAACGCTGACCGGCACCGTCACCAGCCTGACCACGGCCAAGGGCATCGAGCGGGTCGACATCGAAGAGGCCGGGCCGGGCGAGATCGTCGCCGTTGCCGGTCTGCCCGAGGTGACCATCGGCGACACCATCACCGAGCCGGCCGACCCGCGGCCGTTGCCGCGCCTGGAGGTCGACGAGCCGACGCTGAGCATGACGTTCGGCGTGAACACGTCTCCGCTGAGCGGCCGCGACGGCAAATTCGTTACCAGCCGGCAGATCAAGGACCGCCTCGACCGCGAGGTGCTGGGCAACGTCTCGATCGAGGTCCTGCCCACCGCCTCGCCGGACACGTTCGAGGTGCGCGGCCGAGGCGAGCTGCAGCTGGCAGTGCTGATCGAACAGATGCGTCGCGAGGGCTACGAGCTGCAGGTGTCGCGGCCGGAGGTGCTGCTGCGGACAGTCGACGGCGAGACGCACGAGCCGTACGAGCGCATAACCGTCGACATCCCGCCCGACTTCATTGGCCCGGTCACGCAGTCACTGGCCGATCGGCGGGCACGGTTGGAACTCATGACCACCGACGCCGACGGGCGCGTGCGCATGGAATTCATCATCCCGACCCGCGGCCTGGTCGGCTACCGCGGCCAGTTGCTGACCGAGACGCGCGGCACTGCCTTGCTGCACCAGATCGGCGCCGGCTACGGGCCGTGGGCAGGCGACGTGGCCCACCGGACGAGCGGCGTCCTGGTCAGCGACCGCAGCGGCGAGTCGAACGCCTACGGCCTGTTCAACCTGCAGGAACGCTCGGCGCTGTTGATCGGCTCAGGCGTCGAGGTCTACGAGGGCATGATCGTTGGCGAGAACAGCCGGCCGACCGACATGGACGTCAACCCGACCAAGGAAAAGAAGCTGACCAACATCCGCACGCATTCGCACGACGAGGCCCTGCGTCTGACGCCGCCGCCGCCGCTGACCCTCGAATCGGCCATCGAGTTCATCGCCGGCGACGAGCTGGTCGAGGTCACGCCGCTCAACCTGCGCCTGCGCAAGCGCATGCTGAGCCAGCACGACCGCCGCCGCGAAGCGGGCCGGCTCTACGACGAGCGCCGCCGGCAAGGCGCTCGAATAGCGTGCGTGGACGGCGGGTCGAGCCGCCTCCGCGCGTACAATCGGCCGCTAATGGCGATCTATCTCGACCACGCCGCGACGACGCCGCTGCGCCGCGAAGCGCTCGAGGCGATGCTGCCGATCCTGGGCGACACCTATGGCAATCCGTCGTCGCCGCACGCGTTCGGCCGGCGTGCCCGCGCGGCGCTCGACGACGCCCGTGAGCGGCTGGGGCGCTCGCTCAACGCCGAGCCGCGCGAGCTGATCTTCACCAGCGGCGGCACCGAGTCGATCAACCTCGCCCTGAAGGGCGTGGCGTGGGCGGGCAAGGCCACCGGTCACCGCATCGTGACCACGACCGTCGAGCACCACGCCGTGCTGCACACCCTGGGCCACCTCGAGAAGTTCGGCTTCGAGATCGTGCAGCTGCCCGTCGACCGCTATGGCCGGCTCGAGCCGGACCAGCTCGACGCGGCCATCAACGAGAAGACGATCGTCGTGTCGCTGCTGATGGCCAACAACGAAGTCGGCACGCTGCAGCCGTTGCCCGAACTGATCAAGCGCGTGCGCAACCACAAAGGCGTGCTGGTCCACGTCGACGCGGTCGCCGCGGCGCCGTACGTCGCGCTCGACGTGAAGGCGCTCGACGTTGACTTGCTGTCGCTCGCCGCGCACAAGTTCGAGGGGCCCAAGGGCACGGGCCTGCTCTACGTCCGGCGCGGCACGATCCTGCTGCCGCAGATCCAGGGCGGCTCGCAGGAGCGCTACCGGCGGGCGGGCACGGAGAACGTTGCCGGCGCGGTCGGCATGGCCGTCGCCTACGAGTTGGCCGTGGCCGAGCGCGAGAAGACCGCCGCCCAGGTCACCCGGCTGCGCGATCGGCTGCGCGACGTCGTGCTGGCCATTCCCGGCGTCGAACTGACCGGCCACCCGCGCCGCCGGCTGCCCGGCCTGCTGTCGGTCATCGTCGAGAGACCTCGACGGCGGCGAGCTGGTCAGCGCGCTGGACGTCGAAGGCGTGGCTGCATCGGTCGGGTCGGCCTGCACGACCGGTTCGCTCGAGCCGTCGCATGTCCTGACCGCGCTGGGCTACCCGGAGGACGAGGCCCGCGGCTCGCTTCGGCTGAGCCTGGGCCGGACGACCACGGCAGGCGAGATCGAGGAGGCCGCCGCGATCATCGCCTCGACCATCGCGCGGCTGCGGCCGTCGTCATCGGAGCCGGTGGCGGATCCGTTGAGCGAGGTGGCGCCGGCATGAGCGAGCGCGTGCTGGTCGCCATGTCGGGCGGGGTCGATTCGTCGGTCGCCGCCGCGTTGCTGTCCGACGAAGGCCGCGACATCGTGGGCGTGTGGATGCGCCTGCACGACGTGGCCGACACGTACAGCGAGTTCAAGCGCTCGTGCTGCTCGCTTGACGCCGCCGACGACGCGCGCCGCGTGGCCAGCCAACTGGGCATCCCGTTCTACGTGCTCAACCTGGAGCGTGAGTTCGGCGCCGGCGTCATGGAGCCGTTCCTGGCCGCCTACATGGAGGGTCGGACGCCCAGCCCGTGCGTCGACTGCAATTCGTACGTCAAGTTCGGAGCGCTTTTGGGCAAGGCGCGCCGGCTGTATGACGCCGACGTCGTGGCCACCGGCCACTACGCGCGGGTCGAGACGGCCGACGACGGCAGCCACCGACTGCTGCGCGGGGCCGACCCCGACAAGGACCAGAGCTACTTCCTCTACGGCCTGCGCCAGGACCAGCTGAAGCACGTCGCCTTCCCGTTGGGCGAGCTGACCAAGCCGGAAGTACGCGATGTCGCGCGGCGCCACGGCCTGGCCACGGCGGAGAAGCCGGAGAGCCAGGAAATCTGCTTCGTGCCCGGCGGCGACTACCGCGAGGCGCTGCGGGATCGCGCCGGCTGGCGCGAAGTGGCCGGCCCGCTCGTCGACGTCGACGGCAGCGTGGTGGGCGAGCATCGCGGCGCGGCGGCCTACACCGTTGGGCAGCGGCAGGGCCTGGGTGTGGCGCTGGGCGAACCGCGCTACGTGAGCTCGATCGACGCAGCGACCAACCTGGTCACGCTGGGCCGGCGCGAGGACCTGTACCGCCACGAGTTCGAGGTCGAGTCGGCGTCGTTTGTGGCCGGCGAGCCGCCCGATGACGATGCGTTCACGACGGCCGTGCAGATCCGGCATCGCGCCGAGCCTGTGCCGGCCTTGGTGCGACGGCGTGGCGACCGACAGTGGGCAGTCGAGCTCGAGCGGCCGGCGTGGGCGCCCGCCCCGGGCCAGGCGGCGGTCTTCTACGACGGCAACGCTGTGGTTGGCGGGGGTCGCATCAGCGACGCGCGAGCGGCGCGGAACTAACCGTGCCGCCGATCGGCCCGGCGCCGGTGCTGGCGGTCCTGGTCGGCCTCTTTCACACCGGCATCTACCTGGCCGTCCGCGGCCGCTTCGGGCTACAGATCATCTTCGTCGCACTGGCCGCCATCCTCGGCGCCTTCGCCGGTCAGGCGCTGGGCGTCAGGCTGGGCGACCCGCTGGCCATCGGTGACTTCGGGCTCGTCTGGTCGTCGCTCCTGGCGTGGGTGGGCATCGCCATTGCCGTCGGCGCCAGCATGGTTGCGCTGCCCAATCGTCAGCGCTGATCAGGGTCTGTGGCCCGCTCAGAGCGCGGCTGTCATTTGCTCCGCACAGCGCCTTAACGGGCGGTCCTCGTTGTCATACGCTCAGACCGGAGCAGCAAATCTGTTACCGGGCGTGCCCGGTCATATGCGCGCCCGGATCCTTAGGCGAACCTCGAGCCCGTGATTTGCATAAAGCTCTCGTGTCGAGCGAATGACCGCGCCACGCCGAGCCGCCACGCTGGCCCCGATCGCGGGCACTGAGATCAGTTGCGGGCTCGTCGCCAACCCGATCCCGAAATAAGGGTCGCAGTCGAGCGTATGACCAGCCGGTAGAGCGGACCCGTGCCGACGGCAGTTCCGCCTAGGCGGCTGCCAGCTCCGCGCGCACCTCGTCACCCTCGCGCTTGATGCCCATGCCGTCGAAGAGCGCTACGGCCTGGCGCAGCTTCTCGTCGCCCTCGGCACGGTGGCCTTGCGCAGCAGCTCACCCCAGTCTCGCAGGGTGCGGGCCAGAACGGCTTGGCTTCCATCGCTTCGAAACGGCCGCAGCGTCGCGAAATCAGCGTGCTCCTGCACTGGGGCTATCGCCGCCTGCCTCGTACTGACCGCGCTTCCAGATGATCGCGGCTTCACTGAACTTGTCGCCGTTGTCCTGGGCGAGTGCCAGCGCTTCCTTGAACGCGTCGCCGTTGGTCGCCATCGCGCCCAAACTGGCGGAATTGGCGCGCATGTAGGCGAGCAGCGACGGCCGGAAGCTGTTTTCGCCGAAGCTCTCGGCAACCTCATTGCTGCGCTCGAAGGCGATCTGGGCCGACTTGAAGTTGCCCTGCCGCATGTACGTGTCGCCGAGCACGAAATTGCTGGCCACGACGCAGGCTGTGGCACCGGTCTCTTCGGACATCGCCGTGCAACGCATGGCGATCGGCACAGCCGTCTCCAGATCGCCGCGCAGCGAGTGCACGGTCGACTCCCCGATCATCGAGTCGAGCTTGGCGATCAGATCGCCGTTCTCGCCCAGTTTCATCGCCCGCCGCGCGGCCTCCTCGGCCTCGTCGAAGCGACCGAGGCGTGACAGGCCGATGGAAAGTGCCACGTATGAGAACGAGGACAGCACGAAGGCATGCTTTTCTTCCAGCATCGGCGCGGCCTCGCGCAGCTTGGCGATGCCTTCGATCATGTCGCCCGTGAATACCTGGAACAGCCCTATCAGCGCGTCGGGAATCGCGGAGATGAACGGGTCATTCAGCTCCTTCGCAATCTCGCGCATCTTCTCGATAGAGTGCCGCATGAACGGACTGTTCTCGGGCCGGTCGCCGCGGAACTGGCGGATGAACGCGATGTTGACGTGGACATCGGCTTCCAGTCGCCGGTCGCCCAGCCGTTCGGCGTCGGCTACCAACGGCTCGAATATTGCCATTTGCTCGTCATCGCTCAGGAAGCTGTAGCCGGCCTTGGCCCGACCCAGCGCGATCTCGACACGCTGACGAAGCAGCTCTTTGGATTCGTCGGCCGACCGCGGCGGCAACAGCTTCTCCGCCCGGCCGAACAGGTCGTACGCCTCGACAATTGCGTTGCGATCGGAGGCATAACTTGCCGCCTCGATCAGGTAGGGCATTGCGCGCGCGTTGTCGCCGGCCTGCTCGAAGTGAAGCGCAAGGACCGACGAGAGCTCACCACGACGGTCCGGGTACAGCTGCTCGAGCGCCTCGCCCACCGAATGGTGCAGCTCGCGCCGCTCTTGCTTGAGCAGCGATTCGTACGCGGCGTCCTGGACCAGGGCGTGACGGAACAGGTATTCGAGTTCGGGTTGGAGGGTTGCCAGGCGGATCAGGCCCTTGGCTTCCAGGGTGTCGAGCTGAGTGTCGCTGACCATTGTCTCGTTCCTACTGGTTGGTCGGCGGCTCGAGCACCCGCTCGAGAACGCGAACCGGGAATTGACGTCCGATAACGGATGCTACTCGCAGGCTGCGCTTTGCCTCTTCCGGCAGCTGGTCGATGCGCGCCAGCAACAGGCCATGCAACGTTTCCGGAATCTCGACGTTGACGATCGACTCGTGCGCCAGCCAGCGATCACCCGACCGGACGATCGCACCTCGCTCAATGAGCATGCGGATGACTTCTTCGACGAAGAACGGGTTGCCTTCGGCGCGGGCAAGGATGGCGTCACGTACCTGGGTGGGCAGCGACTCGATCTCGAGCAAGTTGGAAACCAGACCGCGGCTGTCCTCATCGGAGAGCGGTGAGAGTCGAATCTCAGTCAATGCATCGGCGAACACCGCCCGCGCCTGGTTGACGATGCGCCAACCTGCAGAGTCGGTTTCGTTGCGGCCGACGAAAAGTTGGAGCACGGGCATGGCCGTTAGCAGCGGCATCATCTTGACGATCACGTCGACCGACGAAGGGTCGGCCCAATGGATGTCCTCCGCGACCAGGATGATCGGCCGGACCTTGCCTTCGGCAGGCGTCGCAAGGCCGCGGATCACGCGCAGGATGGCCGCGACGTAGCGGCCCTGTAGGAAGTCCGGATCCATCTGCACTCGGTCGGCGTCGGCACCGTGCAGCGGCACCGACAAGAGGTGTGCCAGGTAGGGGTAGCTGTCGGCCGCCTCGTCACCCAAAAGCGCGGCCAACTGGTCATCGAGTAAGCGCTTCGTTTCGTCTTCCGAGGCCCCGAACGGGATGCCCAGCATTGACCGGACGAGGTCGAGGACGAGGTGATAGGGCACGCCGCGGCCGTAGGTGACGCAGCGGCCTTCTATCCAGATCGGGCTTGCCGTATCGGCCGGCACGGGCGGCGTCATGGCGCCAATGGCCGCCTTGAGCTCCAACAGCAGTCGCGACTTGCCCAGGCCCGGTTCGCCGATGATCACGGCCAGCCGGCCGCGGCCCGCTTGCGCGATCTCGAACAGTGCCTGCAGCCTGCTCAGTTCTTCCGCCCGCCCGACGAGCGGACTGCGACAGGCCCACCGACGCCAGGCCGCGGCGTCCGACCGGGACGGCGCGCAGGCCGATGACGCGGTAGGCGTGAACGGGCTCGGTCTTGCCCTTGACCTCGATTTCACCCTTGTCCTCGAGATCGAACGTGCCAGTGATCAGGCGTGCGGTGCGGTCGGTGATCAGGACGGTTCCCGGTTCGGCAGATGACTGCATCCGCGCCGCGGTGTTCACCGCGTCGCCCAGGGCGGTGTACTCGTAGCGCAGGTCGCTGCCCACGTTGCCGACGAGCACGAGACCACTGTTGATACCGGCCCGGATGCGGAAGTCGATGCTGCGTGCCGCCTTCAGCTCGGCCGTGAATTCGTCGATGGCCGTGATCATGTCGAGTGCCGCCCGAACCGCCCGTTCTGGGTCGTCCTCGTGGGCCAGGGGTGCGCCAAAGAAGGCCAGCATCGCGTCACCCTGCAACTGCGCGATCGTGCCCTCGTAGCGGTAGACCGCGGCCGACATCAGCTCGAAGGCCTGGTTGACGATGACCGTCCAGTCCTCGGGGTCCATCGTCTCGGCCAGCGCGGTCGAGCCGACCACGTCGGAAAACAGCGCCGTCACCGGCTTGCGCTCGCCGGTCAGCTTGGCGGCGCGCATCTTGTCCATGAGCGGGGCCGGTGCGCTGCTGGTCAGCCCGGCCTGGACAACTTCATCTGCGATCCGGGCGCTCACTCCCGCATCTTACCGTCGGGCCGTCGCGCGGCTTGCGGTTTGCCTCCGCAGTCCGCCTGCGGGCGGCTGCTGCGCTCGGCCTCCGCCCTGCTCGCTTGCGGTACCGTACTGATCATGTCGGAGGGCCCGGTCCGGCAAGGTCAGACGTCGATCCCTTACCTGCCGGCAAACGAGATACGCAGCCGCTTCGTCGACTTCTTCGCCGAACGCGGCCATACCGTCGTGCCCAGCGCGTCGCTGGTGCCCGCCGGCGACCCGACCCTGCTCTTCAGCAACTCGGGCATGGTCCAGTTCAAGGACGTGCTGACCGGCCAGGAGACGCGCTCTTACAAGCGCGCTGTCGACTACCAGCGCTGCCTGCGCGTGGCGGGCAAGCACAACGACTTCGAGGAAGTGGGCCGGACGCCGCGCCACCACACGCTCTTCGAGATGCTCGGCAACTGGAGCTTTGGCGACTACTTCAAGCGCGAGGCCATCCACTGGGCCATCGAGCTGCTGACCAAGGAGTACGGCATCCCGTTCGAGCGACTGGGTGCGACGACCTACAAGGACGACGAAGAGGCGCGCCGCATCTGGCGCGACGAGGTCGGCATGCCCGACCGAGCGGATGGCCATCTGGGGCGACGTCGAGAAGGGCGACGACCACAACTTCTGGCGCATGGCGGACACCGGCCCGTGCGGCCCGTGCAGCGAGATCCACTACGACCGCGGCGCGCAATACAGCGAGGGCCCGCACTGCGTGCCGGATCACTCGCGAGTGGTGCCCGCGCTGGCTGGAAGTCTGGAACCTGGTCTTCATGGAGTTCGACCAGCAGCCGGACGGCCCGCGCGTGCCGCTGCCGTTCAAGAGCGTCGACACGGGCATGGGCCTGGAGCGCATCGCGAGCGTCGTGCAGGGCGTCCTGACCAACTACGACACCGACCTGTTCACGCCCATCCACGGCTGGATGCGCGAGCTGCTCGGCCACGACCCGGACACGTTCGAGGCGGAGCGCTTCAGCTACCAGGTCATCGCCGACCACGCTCGGGCCGTGACGTTCCTGGCCGGCGACGGCGTGCGGCCGTCCAACGACGGCCGGGGCTACGTCATGCGCAAGATCCTGCGCCGGGCCGTGCGTCACGGTCGCTTGCTGGGCCGGCACGAGCCGTTCCTGGCCGACCTGGGCGAAGTCGTCGTTGACATCATGGCCGGCGCCTACCCGCATCTGGCCGACAAGCGCGCCGAGATCCACGCCGTCCTGGGTGCGGAAGAACGCCAGTTCGCTCGAACGCTGGACGCCGGCACCATCCACTTCGAAGATGCCCTGGTCGCCCTGACCAGCGCCGACCGCGTCGTTGGCCGGCGGGTCGACGATCTGCCCGCCGATGCGCCGGTTCTGCCGGGCGAGGTCGCCTTCCGCCTGCACGACACGTATGGCTTTCCCATCGACCTGACCATCGAGCTGGCCGCCGAATACGGCGTGCGCGTCGATCAGAACGGTTTCGAGACCGCCCTCGCCGAGCAGCGCGAGCGCAGCCGTGGCGGCCGCAAGACAGAGCTCGCCGCGCACGCCCAAACGACAGCCCTCTACGGCGAGCTGGCCCGGCGCGCCGGCGAGACCCAGTTCCTTGGCTACGAGACGACCTCTGCCGACGGCCAGGTGCTGGCCATCCTGCGCGACGGCGTCGAATACGACGAGCTGGCGGCCGTGCCTGAGATCGAACTGCGCGAGCCAGCCCAGGCTGCGGCCGAGCTGATCCTGGACAAAACACCCTTCTACGCCGAGGGCGGCGGCCAGGTTGGCGACCACGGTGTCATCCGCAACGCCGCCGGCGAGATCGTCTTCACCGTCACGGACACCCAGCGGCCCGTGCCCGGCCTGATCGTCCATCGCGGCGAGCTGCACGGCACGCATCAAGCGCGGCGAAGCGGTCCACGCTGCGGTCGATGCAGAGCGGCGTGCGAGGACGATGCGCAACCACACCGCCACGCACCTGCTTCACCGTGCCCTGCGCAACACCGTCGGCGAGCAGGCCCGCCAGGCTGGCTCGCTGGTGACGCCCGACTACCTGCGTTTCGACTACCCGGGCGACCGACCCCTTACGGCCGACGAACGAGCGGAGATCGAAGCCGAGGTCAGGCGCGTGGTGCGCGACGACCGGCAGGTCGAACCCAAGTTCATGTCGATGGCCGAAGCCGCGGCCGCCGGCGCCGACGCGTTCTTCGATGAGAAATACGGCGAGCGAGTGCGCGTGATGTTCGTCGACGGCTACTCGCGTGAGCTGTGCGGCGGCACGCATTGCCAGCGCACGGGCCAGATTGGCGAGTTCGCCATTACCGGCGAGCGGTCGATCGGCTCCGGCATGCGCCGGATCGAGGCGGTCACCGGTGACGCGGCGGACGCGCTGCTCGATACGGACCGGCGCACGCTGACGCAGCTGGTCGAACAGACCGGTGCGCAGGACGTCACGGCCCTGCCCGCCCGTGTCGCCGAACTGCAGGCACGCATCAAGGAGCTGGAACGCCGCGCGGCCGGCGGCGGCGGCCGGCGCCGGCCGTCGGAGCTGGCGCGATCGGCACAGGCGCTGGATGGCACGCGCTATCGTCGGCTATGCCGCCGAATTCGACTCGATGAAGGACCTGCAGTCCTTCGCCAAGGACGTCCGCGCCGAGCTTGGCTCAGGCGTGATCGCGCTTGCGCTGGAGTCGGACGAGCCGCAGCTGTTCGTGACCGTCAGCGACGACCTCGTCGCCCGTGGCATATCGGCCGCCAACCTGGTCGACGCCGCCGTCGACGAAATCGGTGGCCGTGGTGGCGGTCGGCCGGAAATGGCGCAGGGCAGGGGAGTGCGCCGCGAAGGAGTGCCGGCCGCGCTCGACAAGGTCGCCGACCGGCTGCGCCAGTCCCACTCAGCCTGAGCGGAGATGGCGTTCTGGCGCCGACTACTCCAGCCCGACCAGGCTTCGTCGCTGGCGGCGTGCACCTCGCTCGACGTCGGCACCGAGTTCGCCAAGGCGCTCGTCTTTGAGGTCGACGAGGAGCGAAAGGGGATAGTCCGCGGCGTCGGGCCGGCGCCGCCAGGGGCTGGCCCACATGCAGTCCGGCACGGTGACTGACATCGCGGCGGTCGTCGACAACTGCCAGGTCGCGCTGCAGGAAGCCGAAGAGATGGCCGGCTTCCGCTCGAGCCAGGTCGTGATCGGCATTGCCGGCGAACTGGTCAAAGGCTTCACGACGAGCCGCAACCTCGAGCGCAAGAAGCCCAACCAGCCGATCTCCGACGCAGAGCTTCAGCGCCTGCTGGAAGGCGTCCAGCGCGACGCCATCCGCGAGGCCGAGCGGGCGATCACCTGGGAGACGGGCCTGCCCAACATCGACATCCGGCTCGTCCACGCCGCCGTGACCAATGCCAGCATCGATGGCTACAGCGTCACCAATCCGGTTGGCTTCCAGGGCCGGCACGTCCGCGTGGGCGTGTTCAACGCGTTCGCGCCGCTCATCCACCTGGGCGCCCTGCAGAGCGTGGCCAGCCAACTCGACCTGGAGCTCATCGGCATCGTGGCCGAGCCGTTTGCCGTCGCGCGCAGTCTCGACGGCGAGTCGCTGCACCAGGCCGGTGCGCTGTTCATCGATGTCGGTGGCGGCACGACCGACGTCGCACTCGTCCGCGTCGGCGGCGTGGATTCGACGCGCATGTTTGCCCTGGGCGGCCGGGCTTTCACCAAATCCCTTGCCGATCGCCTCGAAATTCCGTTTGCCCGGGCGGAAGAGGTCAAGATCGACTTCGCCAAAGGCGCACCCGTCGAGCAGCGCGACGAAATCGAAGCCATCATCGCGGAGGACGTCGCGGTCTGGGCCGCCGGCGTCGAGCTCGTGCTGGAGGAATTCGCACGTGAGGGGCAGCTCCCAGGTCGTATCTACCTGTGCGGCGGCGGCGCCCGCCTGCCGCAGCTTCAGGCCGCACTGCGCGACGCCGAGTTCGCGCGGCGGCTGCCCTTCGCGCGCCCGCCGCAGGTCGAGCAGATGAGCCCGCAACAGGTCGCCGGCATCGCCGACACGACCGGCCTACTTGTCGACGAGCAGGACGTGACGCCGATGGGCCTGGCCCGTCAGGCCATCGAGATGAGCGCCGACCAGCCACCGTTGGATGCAGCGCTTCAGCGCGTGATTCGAGGTCTCAAGCTCTAAGTCGTGGCTGTCGTCTACCTCGACCCTGAAGACGAGATAACGGGCGCCGTCGCCCGGCTCCGAGCGATGCCCGCCGGCGACGTGGTACATGGTCGTACCGGCGGGTTCGACGCGTGTCGACCAGCCGCATCAACTTCCGGCTACTGGCCCAGGAGTCGCATAAGCGCGACGTGCGCCTGGCCGTCGTCAGCGACGAGCCCGGCGTGCGGTCGCTCGCGACGGCCGCCGGCGTGCCTGCTCACGCGACCGTCGACGCGGCTGAGGCCGCGCTCGCCAAAGAGCCAAGACCGGCGGCCGTCGCCGGGACCGCGCCGGCCGCAGCTGCTGCGACAGCAGCGGCGGTGATCCCGCGCGCCGAGCCGTCGCCAACCCCAGCCACAAACCTGCCCACCGACGACACCAAGACGCAGGTCCTGCCCGCCGTGGGCCTGCCGCCCGCCGCGGCTGAGACCGGCGCCCGACCGCCGCGCGCCGGCGGCCGGTTGAGTGTCGAGCCGCCGCTGTATGACGTCGGCGACGTCTCGAACCGGCGGCGCCGCTCGACCGCCCGTTTCGTCGCGCCGGTCATCGCCCTGGTGCTGTTGCTGACCTTGGTCGGGCCTGGGCCTGTACGGCGCCTACCTGTTCGTGCCGACGGCGACCGTCTCGCTGCAACCCAAGCTCATCGACGTGGGCCCGTTGTCGACGACCGTGACCGCTGATCCGCAGGTGGCCGTGGTCGACGCAAGCGCCGGCCTCATTCCAGCCACGCCACTCCAGGTGCCTATCCAGTCGACCGGCACGTTTCCGGCGACCGGCGTCGACGTGACCACCACGGCCGCCACGGGCGCCGTCCGCTTCAGCAGCAAGAACACCGTCTTCGAGGTGCCCGTCCCCGCCGGCACGGTCGTCAGCACGGCCAACGGCATCGACTTCGAGACGACCAAGAGCGTCACCGTTCCGCGCGCCAACTTCGACACGCACCAGCCGGGCACGGCGATGGCCGATGTCGTAGCCCAGGCAGACGGCGACCGTGGCAACGTGCCGGCCAATGCGATCAAGAAGCTGCCGCCGTCGCTGGCGTCGGCCCTGCTCAGCGTGCGCAACCCGGAGGCAACGAGTGGCGGCGGCGCGAACGGAGGAGCCGGTCGTCAGCCAGGCCGACTACGACGCGGCGGCGGCCCAACTAACGGCCGGCCTGACCACCCAGCTGGCGACGGCTCTGGCTGATCCCGGCGACGACGCCCCACGGCCTGACGCTGTACCCCGCATCGGCTGTGGTAGGACCACCGGCGGTCGACCAGCAGGCCACTGCGGTGGTCGACACCAAGGCCCAATCGTTCACACTGACCGTCTCGGCGACGGCCACCGTGCTGGCGGTCAACGAGGAGCAGGTCGACCAGGTTGCGCAGACGCAGTTGATCGGCCTGGTGCCAGTCGGGGACGACGCTATTGCCGGCGACTGTCAAGACAATCCATGCTCCCGGCGAGGTAAGCGGCGCCACCGTCCTGTACAACGCCAGTGCGGCGGCCAAGTGCTGGCGCAGTCCCAACCAGGACGAATTGGTGGCGAAGATCAGCGGCCAAAGCGTTACCGACGCACGGGCCATAATGGAGACGTACGGCACGCCCGATATCACGCATCTGGCCCGACTTCATTGACCGCCTGCCGGACCAGAACCGGATCCGTCTGACGATCGTGCCCCCACAGGAGACCCCTTGACGCGACTGCTCGGCATAGACCTGGGCGAGCGGCGTATTGGCATCGCTATTGCCGATTCAACAACCGGTGAGATCCGGCCACTGACCACGCTCCATCGTTCGACGCCAAAACACGACGGCGCATCCATCGAGCGCCTGGCCGCTGAACAACGCGTCGACGAGATCGTCGTCGGCTTGCCCTTGATGCTCGACGGCCGGGCCGCCGAGCAGGCGCAGGCGACCCGCGAATGGGCTGTCGCCGCGCTGGCTGATCTGGCACAACCCACGCTCTGGCGCGACGAGCGCCTGACCACCGAGCAGGCGATCTCGCGGGTCGGTAAGCCCGGCCGGGGTTCGGCCGGTGGCCCACCGTCGGCTTCGGCTCGGCATTCGTATCGAGCGCGTCTTGATCGCGAGGCTGCAGCCAACATCCTCCAGGCCGAGCTCGACGAGCGCGCCAACGCGGGCCAGCGCAATTGAGCGGACCCACCCGCAAGTCGGTCGAGCCGGACCTGATAACTCCAACCGCGCGAGATGGGAACCATGTCGCGCAAGGGGCTGGCCAACGGCGAGCGCGAACGGCACCGCCTATCGGACGGAAGAGGCGGGCTGGTCCGAGCGGACGCGGCATAGTCGCCGTCCTCGTCGCGCTACTGGCGATCGTGGTGGTCGTCTTCGTCCTGCTGCCGACGTTTGGCGGCGGCCTGCTGCGCAGCATGGCCGAGGACAACCCCGATCTCATTCGGCTGCCGCTGTTCGCCGACGCGGTGCGCGACGAATTGGGCAACCGGCCCGATACGCCGGCCGGCACCGACCCAACCCCGGTCAACTTCGACATCGAGTCGGGCGCCAGCTCACGCGACATCACCCAGCAGCTGGTCGACCGCGGACTGGTGACGGACCGCCTGGCATTTACGTATGTGCTGATCGACGAAGGCATTGCCAACAAGCTGCAGGCCGGCACGCACGTCCTCAACAGGACCATGTCGCCGCGCCAGGTCGCGGAAAGCCTGGCCGCCGCACCTGCACCGTCGGCGCAGACGATCACCCTGGCCCTGCGCAATGGCCTGCGTATCGAGCAGGTCACGGCCTACCTGCAGGACCACGCCGATGAGCTGGCCTTCGACCCGGCCGACTTCCTGACCCTCGCCCAGAACCCGCCCGCCGACCTGATCGCCAAGTACCCGATGCTGGCGACCAAGCCCGACGGCAAGAGCCTGGAAGGCTATCTGGGCTCGGGCGTGATCCAGATTCCCAAGGACACCGACGCGCGCGGCCTGCTGGAAATCCTGCTGGCTCGCCGCGAGGCGGAGCTGGAGCCGCTGCTCAACTCGCCCATTCCGGACAACCTGGGCAACTTCTACGACGTATTGACGCTGGCCAGCATCGTCGAGCGCGAAGCCAAGCTCGACTCGGACAAGCCGATGATCGCCGGCGTCTATGTCAACCGGCTGGCCGGCCTGGCCAACGGCGTGCGCCTGCTCAACTCGGAGCCAACCGTCGTCTACGCCAACGACACCATGAAGCTGCGCGAGATGCCGCTCATCAGCTGGCCCACCTACGTCTTCTGGGGCCTGACCGGCTACGCCGACCTCGGCGACGTGCAGGTTGCCGACGACCTGGCCAGCTTCCAGACCTGGCATTCGACCGGCCTGCCGGACTGGCCCATCGCTTCGCCCAGCATCTCGTCTGTGCAACGCGGCGCTCAACCCAGACACGGCCGACGGCTACATCTTCTTCTACGCTAAGTGCGACGGGTCGGGCGGCCACTGGTTCGAGAAGACCCTCGAAGAGCACCAGCAGCACGTCATCGACTGCGCCGATGGCTCGACCGAAGTCCCTTCGGAGACGGCCGGCGCCAGTCCACACCGAAGTTCCTGCGGAGACCGTTGCGCCATGACCACTACCTTCAGCACCGGACCTGCCGTCGTCCCCGGCCGCATACCGAGCGAGAGCGACCTCGAGCGCTGGCGCGCCGCCGATCGCGAAGCGCGGCCGGCACGCCTGGCCCGGCTGCGCGAGCGCATGGAGAAGGAAGGCGTCGGCGCCTACTTCGGCGTTCGGCGCGAGAACGCGCGCTACCTGACCGGCATCGAGCTGGGCGACGGCGAGGAGAAGGTCGCCGGCAACTCCGGCCAGTTCTTCGTCGGTCGTGACGAGGTCGTCGTGCTGGCGGACTCGCGCTACACCCTGCAGGTTCGCGAGCAGTGCCCGGATGCGCGCATGGAGCAGGTCTACAACGACATCTTCAGCCGCTGGCCGGAGTTGCTGGCATCGCTCGGCTCGCCGTCGCGCGTCGCGGTCGAAGCGGGCTTTGTCAGCTACGGCATGTGGAAGCGGCTGGCCGAGGCGTCACCCGCTGTCGAGCTCGTGGCCGCCGAGGGCTGGGTCGAGGAGCTGCGCCAGACCAAGGAACCGGCGGAACTGGAGAGAGTGGCTTCTTCTTGCGCGGTCGCCGACGCGGCGCTGCAGCGGCTGCTGCCCAACATCATCCCGGGCGTGACCGAAGAGGAGCTGGCGCTTCAGCTCGAATGGGAGATGCGCACGTCCGGCGCCGAGGCGCTGGCCTTTGACGTCGCCTGCCTGTTCGGCGCGCAGGCCGCGCTGCCGCATGGTTCGCCCGGCAAACGGGCGGTCGAGGCCGGACAGGTCCTGCTGTTCGACTTCGGCGCGCAGGTGTGCGGCTACCGCTCCGACATGACGCGGACGCTGTTCGTCGGCGAGCCAAGCGCTCGCGACCTGGAGATCTACCAGCTCGTGGCGCGGTCGCAGCAGGCTGCATTCGACGCTCTCTTGGCGGCTGCCGAGTCAGGTGAGCGGCCGGTTGGTCGGGACATCGACGCCATCGCCCGGCAGGTCATCGTCGACGCCGGCCACGGCGACCACTTTGGCCATGGCCTGGGCCACGGCATCGGCCTGGCCACGCATGAGCTGCCGTCGCTGGGCAAGTCGGCCGCCCCCGTTCCGCTGCCGTCGCCGACCGTCTTCTCGGTCGAGCCTGGTGTTTACCTCGACAACGAAACGGGCGTCCGTATCGAAGATCTTGTCGTCTTCGACGCCGATCAGCACCGGGTCGAGCGGCTGACCGCCTTTCCTCGTGAAGTCACCGTAGTCGGCTAGAGTTGGAGCGTGATTTCGACCGGAGAACTCAAGAAGGGCGTAGCCATCGAGCTCGACGGAGAGCTGTGGCAGATCCTGGATTACCACCACATCAAGATGGGTCGCGGCTCTGCCCAGGTCCGCATCAAGCTGCGCAACATCAAGCGCGGCCAGACCGTCGAGCGCAGCTTCCAGGCGGGTGAGAAGTGGCCGCGTGCCTTCTTGGACCGCCGGCCCGTGCAGTACCTCTACAGCGACGGCAACGACTACACCTTCATGGATACGGAGTCGTACGAGCAGATCACGCTGTCAGCCGACATGCTGGGCGACACCACGCTCGTACCTGACCGACGGCATGATGCTCGACCGCACGAGCTATGAGGGCGAGACGATCGGCGTTGAACTGCCGGTCAGCGTTGACCTGAAGGTCGAGTCGACCGAGCCCGGCTTTGCCGGCGACACGGCGACCGGCGCGCGCAAGCCGGCCACGCTCCAGACCGGGTTGGTGGTGCAGGTGCCGCTGTTCGTCCAGGAAGGCGACACGATCCGCGTCGACACTCGCACCGGCGAGTACCAGACGAGGGTCTAGCCGTGTCCGCGCCGCCTCTGCCGCGCGTCGACCGGCCGTACATCGCCGATGGCTACGGCATCCCAGATCACCTCGATGGCGTTCTGCCGTGGTCGTGGGCGGAGGAGCGACTAACGGAGGCCTCGGTCTACTGGGTTGCCACGGTGCTGCCCAACGGACGGCCGCACGTCACGCCCATCTGGGGCGTTTGGGTCGATGGCGCCTTCTGGATGGAGGGCGGCCCGAACACGCGTCGCTTCCGTAACCTGGCGGCGAACCCGGCGACCGTGATCACGCTTGAGCGCGGCAACGACGCGCTGATCCTCGAAGGTGACGCCGATCTGGTGGCGGAGCTGGACGAGGCTCTGACGGGGCGGCTGCTCGTCGCCTATCGGAAGTACGTGGCCAGCCACGACTACGAGGCGTCGCCTGAGAACTGGCGCGACGGCATCTGGCGAGTTCGCCCGCACAAGGTCCTGGGCTGGAGCAACTTTCCGGCCGACACGACCCGCTGGACCTTCGATGGCTGAGCTTTCGCAGGTCCCATTCCCCTCACCACAGGCCGAACTGCCAATCCGCACCGTCACCGAACTCACCAAGCTGGTGCGCGATGCGGTCAACAGGTCGCCCAGTCTGCGCGACGTGTGGGTCGAAGGTGAAGTCGGGCAGGTCAGCATCAGCGCCGCCGGCCACTGCTACTTCACGCTCAAGGACGAGAAGTCACAGCTGCGTTGCGTGATCTTTCGCGACGACCGACTGATGATGCCGTTCGAGGCGCGCACCGGCCTGCGCCTTGTCGCCCACGGCCGGCTGGACGTCTTCGAGCCGCAGGGCGTCTACCAGCTCTACGTCGAGAGCATCCAGCCCTCCGGTTTCGGCGACCTGTCGCTTCAGTTCGAGGCGCTGAAGGCCAAGCTCGCCGCCGAAGGCCTGTTCGCCAGCGACCGCAAGCGCCCGCTGCCCACATATCCGTCGGTGATCGGCGTCGCCACCAGCCTCAACGGCGCAGTCCTGCATGACATCAGGAAGGTCCTCGCCCGGCGCTGGCCAATGGCGCGCGTGATCATCGGTGCCTGCCAGGTGCAGGGCCAGGGCGCCGCGCCAACGATCGTCGCCGCCCTTCGCCGGCTTTCCCGTTGGACTGACGCTGAAACCGGCCGCGGGGTCGACCTGGTCATCCTCGCCCGCGGTGGCGGCTCGCTCGAAGACCTGTGGCCGTTCAACGAAGAGATCGTGGTACGCGCGGTGGCCGCGTCGCCGTGCCCGATCGTCGTCGGGGTAGGCCACGAGACTGATGTCACGCTGGCCGAATTCGCGGCTGACGTCCGCGCCGCCACCCCGTCAGTCGCCGCCGAGCTGGCTGTTCCCTCACGCACCGACGAGCTTGCCCGGGTGCGCAACCTTCGCGGCCGGCTGGATGGGGCCACCGGGCGAGCGCTGCGCGATCGGCGCCAGGTGTTCGACTCGGAGCGTCGGGCGTTAGAGGGCTTCCGACCCGCCGCGCTACTGGCAGCCCAGCGCGAGACCGTCGGCCTGCTGCTCGATCGGGCGACGCGGCTGATCGACATCCGCCTCGAACGGCGACGGACGGAGCTCGCGCGTTCCGCCGAGCGGCTTGCCGGTCGCGGTGGGCCGGCAGATCGGACAGGCCCGGGCATCTCTGGAGCGTGCCGGTGCGGGACTGTCGGCGCTCAGTCCGTTCGCGACGCTGGAGCGCGGCTACGCGATCGTTCGCGACGAAGAAGGCCGGATCGTTCGAACGGCCGACCAGGTAGACGTCGGCGACCGACTGGCCGTCCGACTACATCGCGGTCGGCTGGACGCCCGCGTCGAGGGCGTGCAAGACTCGGCGCCTGATGACTGATCAGGCGACCGTCCCCGTCACTGGCAGCCCGGATCCGGCTGCCGCCGAGCGCCGGCGCATCGCCGCACTGCCTTTCGACAAGGCGCTGGCCGAGTTCCAGGCCGTCGTCCAGAAGCTCGAGACGGGCAACCTGCCATTGGAAGAGTCCATCGCGCTGTTCGAGCAGGGGGTGATGCTGCAGAACCGCTGCGAGCGGCTGCTCAACGAAGCCGAGCTGCGCTTCCAGCGCCTCGTCGACGCGTCCGGCGGGCAGCTGCGCACGATCGACCTCTCGGTTGGCGACGCGGAAGAGTAGTGACCCTTTACAGGCACTGGGCCGTCGGGGCTGCAATTGGTGTCGCGTTGATGATCGCGGCCTGTTCAACGCTGAATTCGCCTTCGACCAGCTCTCCGAGTCGAGCGCCAGCGAGCCCGTCGCCGACTGCGCCTGAACCCTCGCCATCGCCAAGCCTCGCTCCAACCGTAGAAGCGCCGACCCCGACGCCACAAGCGCCAACGCCGACGCCGACGGCCACGTCTGCTCCCACTCCGACTGAAGCCGCCTGGCAACCTCCAACGGGTGCACGGACCCAGCCACCACTCCCGAGCCCGTCGTTGCCACTAATCCCAATGGCCCAGCAGGTCGCGAGCCGATGCTCAGCAAGGCGAAAGCATTTGCGACGTTCGCTGGAATTTGGGTCGATCCTTTCCGACACGAGCTACATGTCGCGGTCACGGAAGACGCCGCCGGCGGGCAAAGAAGCTCGAACCACTTATCCCACGCGACCAGACGTTGTACGTGCACGTGTTTCCGCACACGCACGCCGAACTTCAATCGATCATGGATAGGCTGCTCGCGGATCACGAACAGATTGCGGCCGACGGGATCTTCCTGAGCTCCTGCGGTCTCGACGACAAACGCAACTGCGTCGAACTGTCCATTGATCCGGTGACCCCGGCGCTTGTAAGGGACTTTCAGAGCCGCTATGGCGAGGCGCTCGAGTTTCAGTTCTCCCCACGGCCCATGGCTGTTCCGTCCGCTTGGCCCACTGAGCCGGAAGTGGTCGCAGCCGTCGAAGCGGCCGCACCCGACCAGCAGATGGTTACTGCGGCGGGTACCCATTCCCGGCTTCGGTTCTGGCTCAGCCCGACGTCGAGGATGTCCCGCCGATCTAGCGGGTGACCTGCAGGCAGTCGTTGACTTCTGGTCGCCTGAAACCCCTCTGATAGCTCAAATTACTTGGCGTCTTGCCTATCGAACTGACTCTGAGGCTGAGTTCATCGGGCAGGTGGACGGCGGCTGGTGGGCTCTCCGGATGCAGCGTGATGCCCAGGGATGGCGTCCGGATGGAATGGGCAACTGCACACCATCGAGGCCTGGCATTGATGGGGCCGGTGGCGCGGGCTGGGTATTCGATCCAGCGTATGACTTGCCGACTGCCGATTCAACTCAGCTCCACGTGCTGATTACGGAAGGCGCGTGCTCCGGCGGCATTCCGGCCTTCGGCAGGATCGTCCCACCAGTCGTCGTTTACGCAGCAGACACGCTCACTCTGACCGTCGGCGTCACACCCGTTGGTGGCATAGCGACGTGTCCCGGCAACCCGCCAACGCCTGCCACGATAGTGCTGCCTCGACCGCTCGGTGATCGCGTTGTCTACGCGGCAGCATGTATCCGCCTGGCCTCGCCGCCGTCAGCAGAGCCGAACAGTTTAGACGCGTCGTCTCGACGCACAGCGGACACCGCACCTACCGGAGCATCCCACTTGTCATTACTGGCGGGCATCCAGTCGCCGCGCGATCTGCGGCGCATGAACGCGAAACAGCTCGACGAGCTGTGCGGCGACCTTCGGTCGACGATCATCGAGACCGTCGCCAGCACTGGCGGCCACCTCGGCAGCTCGCTGGGCGTAATCGAGCTCACGGTCGCCCTTCATCGGCTGCTCGATAGCCCGACCGACAAGATCGTCTGGGACACCGGCCACCAGGCCTACGCCCACAAGCTGCTGACCGGCCGGCTCGAGAAGTTCGGCACGCTGCGCCAGCTCGACGGCGTGGGCGGCTTCCCGCGGCGCAGCGAGAGTCCAGCACGACCTCATGGACGGCGGCCACGCCGGCACCGGCCTGTCGATCGCCGAGGGCTTTGCCCTGGCGCGCGACCAGCGCGGCGGCAAGGAACGCGTCGCCGTCGTGGTTGGCGACGCCGCTCTGATCAGCGGCATGGCGCTCGAGGCGCTCAACGACATCGGCCATCGCCAGACGCGCATGCTGATCGTGCTCAACGACAACGAGATGAGCATTTCGCCCACCGTCGGGGCGCTCAGCCAGTACCTGAGCCGCATCAAGCTTTCGCGCACGTGGCGCGGGTCGAAGCGGATGTACGAGGACCTCGTGGCTCGCCTACCCGTGGTCGGGCCGGCCGCGGTCGAGTGGTCGACGCGCCTGCGCAAGTCGGTTTTGCACTTTGCCCAGCCCGGTCAGCTGTTCGAGGACCTGGGCATCACCTACGTCGGCCCGGTGCCCGGCCACGACCTGCCGCGGCTGCACGGAGTCCTGCGGCGGGCCCTGCGCGACATGGAAGGTCCCGTGCTCGTCCACGTGCGCACGCAGAAGGGCCGCGGCTACGAGCCGGCCGTGGCCGACCAGGTCAGCTTCCATGGCGCTGCCCTGCCACCCATGACGGTCATCGAGGGCGGCGCCAACGGCCAGGGCCAGGCGGTCTCGGCGGCGGCGCAGGCAGAGGGCGACGCCACGCCTTCGTCGGAGCAGGTGAAGTCGTTCAAGTCGAAGCCGCCGAACTACACGACGGTGATGGCCAACGAGCTGATCGAGCTCGGCAAGGCGGACTCGCGCATCGTGGCGATCACCGCCGGCATGCCCACCGGTACCGGCCTGTCGCGCTTCCAGGCGGAGTTCCCGACGCGGATGTTCGACGTCGGCATCGCCGAGCAGCACGCCATTACGCTGGCCACCGGTCTGGCCCTTGCCGGTATGCGCCCGTTCGTGGGCATCTACTCGACGTTCCTGCAGCGCGCTTTCGACCAGACCGTGCACGACGTCTGCCAGAACGACGCACCGGTCGTAATCGGCGTCGACCGCGCCGGGCTGGTCGGCGAGGACGGCACCAGTCACCAGGGCATGTTCACCATCCCCGCCCAGCGCCAGCTACCCAACATCATCGTGGCTTCGCCCAAGGATGAGCAGGAGCTGCGCCGGCTGCTGCACACGGCCTTTGGCCAGAACCATCCGTTTGCGCTGCACTACCCGCGCGACTCGGGCCTCGACCTGCCGGCCGTCGACCCAACACCAATTCCGGTAGGCAAGGGCGAGGTCCTGCGAGACGGCAAGGACCTGCTCATCGTCGGCTTCGGGCCGATCGTCATGCGTGGCATGGAGGCGGCCGACGCGCTGGCTCAGGAGGGCTGGTCGGTCGCCGTCGTCAATGCGCGCTACGCGAAGCCGCTGGATGCGGAGCTGATCCTCGAGCAGGCGCGCGGCAAGAAGCTCGTTCTGACGCTCGAGGAGAGCGTGGTCAGCGGCGGTTTTGGCTCCGCCGTGCTCGAGCTGCTGGCCGACGCCGGCCTGGCCGATCCAGCGCTGCGCGAGCTGCCCGTTCGGTTGATCGGCCTGCCCGGCGCCAAGTTCGTCGACCACGCATCGGCGGCCGATCTGCGGCGGGTCTTGCGCATCGACACGTCCGGCATCACGGCCCAGATTCACGAGGCGATCGAGACTCTCGGGCTGAAGCCTTCGCACGCCGACTTCGAGGCCCGCACCGCCTGACAGCCGACCAACCAAAGCTGAAACTGCGGCTCGACCAGCTGCTGGTCGAGCGCGGTCTGGCCGACACCCGCTCAAAGGCGCAGGCGCTACTGCTGGCCGGCCAGGTGATCGTCGGTACGTGGCGATCAGGCCAGACGCGATCGCAAACCAGGCGACGTTGTCGTGGCGGGAACGGCAGTGGAGCTGGTCGCACGACCGCGCTACGTCTCGCGTGGCGGCGAAAAGTTGGCCGCCGCGCTCGATGCCTTTGAGATCGATCCGGCCGGTCGCGATCTGCCTCGACGTCGGGGCGTCGACCGGCGGCTTCACCGATGTCCTGCTGCAGCGCGGTGCTGCGCGCATCTATGCTCTCGACGTGGGACGCGGACAGCTTGCCGAGTCGCTGCGTCGTAACGCCCGCGTGATTTCGATGGAGCGGACGCACGCCGGCCGGCTCGATCCAGACCATCAGGATCCGTTGACTCTGCCGGAGCGAGTCAGCCTGGCCGTAATCGACGTCTCGTTCATCTCGCTGACGCGGATCCTGCGCGGGGTGCAGGCCCAGCTGACGTCCGGACGGCGAGATCGTGGCCTTGGTCAAGCCGCAGTTCGAGGCCGGCCGCGAGGCGGTTCCGAAGGGCGTCGTAAGGGACCCGGCCGTGCGGCGCGCAACCGTCGACGCGCGTGCGCGCGCACGCGGAGGGGTTGGGCCTGCGGTTTGCCGGCGAGATCGAGTCGCCGCTGCTCGGGCCCGCCGGCAACCACGAGTTCCTGCTGCACCTGGTCGCTGGCGTATGACCCGGCTGGGCTTCGCCTTCAATCCCACGCGGAATGAAACGGTCCAACTGCGAGATCGTGCGCTCGATTGGTGCCGGTCGAAGTCCGTCGAAGCATGGTCGGCCGAGGCTGAAGACTTCGACGAGCTGGTTGAGCCGGTTGGGCGGCACCGACTGCCTGGTCGTGCTGGGCGGCGACGGGACCTTCCTGCGCGCCGACGAAAGCCCTGGCGACGGTCGACGTTCCCGTGCTGGGGGTCAACTCGGGCCACGTGGGCTTCCTGTCCAAGGTGGATGCCGTCGCGCTCGAGCCGGCGCTGGCGTCGCTGGTCGCCGGCGATTACTCGTTCGAGCCGCGCATGATGCTGTCTGCCAATCTGGGCGGGCGATCCTTCGCCGCGCTCAACGACGCGGCGATCGTGCGTGGCGGCCACGTCCGCGTGCTCAACCTGGAAGTGCTCGTCGACGGCACCCACCTCGCCACCTGGCTCGCCGACGGCGTCGTGGTCGCCACGCCCACCGGCTCGACCGCCTACTCATTCAGCGCGGGCGGCCCGATTCTCGACCCGACCGCGCGCAACCTGATCGTGACGCCCATCGCCGCGTACCTGGCCTCTATCCGGTCGATCGTGGTCAGTCCGCGCCACACCGTCACCGTGCGCGTCGTCAGTGGCGACGACTGCCTCCTGTCCATCGACGGCAGGGAGGATCACCCGCTTGAAGTCGGCTCAGAGGTCGAGATCAAGGCGCTCGACCGGCCGCTGCGCTTCATCGAGCCGCCCGGTGCGCTGCCGTTCTGGCAACTGCTGCGCCAGAAGGCCGCCCTGTTACCCGGCTGACGATGCGCCTGCTCGAGCTCGCCGTTCGCGACCTGGCGCTCATCGAAAACGTGCGCGTCTCTTTTCCGGCGGGCTTCTCGGTCATCACCGGTGAGACGGGCGCCGGCAAGAGCCTGCTGATCGATGCGCTGACGCTGGTGCTGGGCGGACGCGCCGACACCGGCCTGGTGCGGCACGGCGCAGAGACGGCGCGCGTCGAGGCACTCTTCGACGGCGTGCCAGAGCCATTGATCTGTGTGCGCGAGATTGGCGCGGGCGGGCGCAGCCTGGCGCGAATCGATGACGAGACGGTCACCGCCGGGCGTCTGGCGGCCGTCGTTGGCCCGCTCGTGGAGATCCACGGCCAGCACGAGCAGCAGCGGCTGCTCAGTGCGGCGTGGCAGCGCGACATCCTCGACACGTTATGGCGGCCACGACGCTTTGCGCGAGGACGTTGCCCGCGCAGTTGCCGCGTGGCGGGCCAATGAGGCGGCGCTGAAGGAGCTGGCGGTCGACCCGGCCGAACTGCAGCGCCGGCTGGAGCTGGCCCAGCACGCGGCCGACGAGATCGAGGCGGCCAACCCTCAGCCCGGCGAGATCGACGCGCTCAAGTCGCGACTGTCGACCTCCGCCAACTCGGAGCGGATCAAGGCGCTGGCCCGCGACCTGGCCGATGTCGTTCGGAAGTGAAGGCGGTTCCCGGGACCGCCTGGCGATTGCCGCCCGGACGGCGACCGAATTGGCCCGCCTGGATCCTGCGCAGGAGGCGCTCGCCGAGCGACTGAACGGGCTCGCCGCCGAGGCCGACGACCTCGCCCTCGACCTGCGCCGGCTGACGGCGGCGCTGGCCGACGAACTGACCGACGTCTCGGCGATCGAGGAGCGCCTTGGGCTGCTCTACGGCCTGCTGCGCAAGTACGGCGGCGACGAGCAGGAGGTGCTGGCGCATGCCGCCGACGCCCGCGCCGAGGCGGAGCGACTGGCCGGCTTCGAGTCTGAGCGCAAGCGGCGCAGCGCTGACGCCGAGCTGCTCGAGCAAACTGCACGCGAAGCCGCGAGCCTGCTGACCCAGGCGCGCCGCGAAACCGCCGGCACGCCTTTCAGCCGCAGTCACCGATGCACTGGTCGACCTGGGCTTTCCGCAGGCAGCCTTTGCCGTCGACCTCGCCCCGGCCGAGCTGGATGCCTCGGGCGGCGACGACATCGCGTTCCTGCTGGCGCCGAATCCCGGTGAGCCGGCACGGCCGTTGGCGCGCATCGCGTCGGGCGGTGAGATGTCGCGCGTGGCGCTGGCCATCAAGGGCGTGCTGGCCCGCGCCGACGACACGCCAACGCTGGTTTTCGACGAGGTCGACGCCGGGATCGGCGGTCGGTCGGCGGATCCAGTCGGTAGAAGCCTGTGGCAGCTCGCGCGCAGCCACCAGGTGATCTGCGTCACGCACCTGCCCCAGATCGCGGCCTACGCGGACACTCATATGCGCATCAGCAAGGGCGTGCGCGGCGAGCGGACCGTGACCGAGATCGAGCAGCTGGACGAGTGACGCTCGGCTGGCGGAGCTGGCACAGATGCTCGGCGGGTCAGGCTCGAACGAGGGTGCCCGCGCGGCCGCCGCAGAACTTCTCGCCCGCGCAGAGCGAACTCGGAGCGAGACGTCGGCGGTTGGCGCATGACCGGCTTACGCGACGGGATCGACGCCTACCTCGATTTCCTGCGCGTCGAGCGCGGACTGTCGGCCGCCACGATCAGCGCGTATAACAGCGACCTGCAGGGGTTTGCCGCCTTCGTCGAGGGCGGCGAATACGGCGACTGGGCGAGCGATCCGCGTGCGGCGCGCGACTTCCTGGCCGCGCTGGGCCGGCCACCGCAGGTCCGCCGACCGGCCACACATCGGCGCAAGGCAGCGTCGATCCGCGCGTTCTACCGGTTCCTGTTCACCGAAGAATTGATCGAACGCGACGTGGCCGGCCTGCTCGACCTGCCGCGGCAGCAGCGCCAACTGCCCGACACGCTCGACCTCGCCCAGGTCGAAGCCATCCTCGACGCGCCCAACGCGGCAACTGCCGAAGGCCTGCGCGAGCGCGCGCTGCTCGAGCTCCTGTACGCGTGCGGGCTGCGCATCAGCGAAGCGCTGCGACTTGACGTCGATGACCTGTCGTTGCGCGAGGCGACCGTCCGGGTAATCGGCAAGGGTGACCGCGAGCGCATGCTGCCCGTGGGCGCAGTGGCCATCGAGGCGCTTACCACCTACATGGACGCGGCCCGGCCGGCCTGGTTCGAGCGGGCGATTGCCCGCGATCCGCGTGCGGCCCGCCGCGGCGGTCCGCTCTTCCTGTCTGCCCAGGGCCACCGGCTGTCGCGCATGTCGGCCTGGCGCGAACTTCGTCGAGCTGCCCTGACTGCCGGCGTTACCGGCCACGTCACGCCCCATACGCTGCGACACTCTTTTGCGACACACTTGTTGGAGGGGGGCGCGGACCTGCGCGTAGTGCAGGAATTGCTCGGCCACGCCAGCATCACCACGACGCAGCTATACACGCATCTCACAGGGGAGAGGATCAAACAGGTCTACGCGCGGGCGCACCCCCGTGCCTGACAGAGGAGCGACCACATGAGTTACGCCGACACGCTGCTCGCCAATAACGAGCAGATCGTGCTGCGCACGCGCCAGCACCCCATCGCCCTGCTTCGGGCGGCCACCCGCGGCTTGCTGCTGTGGCTGATTGCGGCGCTGATCCTGTGGGCAGTCGTTTGGTTCAATGTCACCGGCGGCCTTCAGACCATCGCCAGCCTGATTGCGCTGCTGCTGTTCGTGGTCGGCCTTGGCCAGGTCATCTGGAAGTGGCTGCAGTGGTGGACCGATGAATTCATCGTCACCAACCGGCGCCTGCTGAAGGTGTCGGGCCTGATCAACAAGGAGTCGGCCGACAGCTCACTCGAGAAGATCAACGACGCCATCCTGACGATCAGCATGTTCGGCCGGCTGCTGAACTACGGCGACCTTGCGATCCTGACCGCCGCTGAAGTGGCAGTCGACAAATACCAGATGCTCAATGGCGCCAAGGCCTTCAAGATCGCCATGCTCGACGCGAAGCACAACCTCGAGCTCGAGCTTTCGGGCGGGCATGTGCCCTCCGCACCACTACGCGCCGAGCCTGCCATGGCACCGGACGCCGGACCCGCCACGGTCCCTTCCATGGCCGCAGACGGCGGCTCGCCGCCACCGCCCGCCCCGCCGATGGCTGATGCCGGACCGCCGCCGCCGCCGGCACCGCCCACCGACGCCTCGCTCGAGGTGACCCAGACGTCTGGCCCGCCTGGCCGACCTGCGCGATCGCGGCGCCATCACGCCGGAGGAGTACGAAGCCAAGAAGGCGGAGCTGCTCGGCCGGCTCTAATGGATGCCGTCAAGTCGCCATCGCGCTGATCGCGGCAGGACTGATCATCCTGATCGCGTTCCCGATCCACGAGTTCAGCCACGCCTTCGCGGCCTACCGGTTGGGCGACTCGACGGCCCGCTGGCAGGGCCGGCTGACGCTCGATCCGCGCCGCCACTTCGACCCACTCGGTGGCGCGATGCTGATCATCAGCTCGATCCTGGGCGTTGGCGTCGGTTGGGCCAAGCCGACGCCGGTCAACCCGTACAACCTGCGCTACGGGCGACGCGGTGAGTCGCTGGTGGCTCTTTCCGGCCCGCTCTCGAACCTGGTCATCGCCGCCGTTATCGCGATACCGCTCCGCTTCATCGCCAACAGCGACGAGCTGATGACGACGATCGTTGGCTCGACCATCGCCACGATCGCCTGGAACATCGTCTACTACCTCTTCGCCATCAACATCTCGCTGTTCGTGTTCAACCTGCTGCCAATTCCGCCGCTCGACGGTTGGAAGGTGCTGCTGGGCCTGGTCGACGCACGGACGGCCAACAGCCTGCGCCAGTTCGAACAGTACGGACTGATCCTGCTGGTGTTCATCGTCCTGTTCGGCGGCCGGCTGCTGATCCCGATCCTGCAGTTCCTGCTCAACCTGTTCGCGCCGGGTGCCACGTACCTGCCGATCGCGCTGTGAGCAGCTGGTGGGCGACCAAGGTCCGGCAGTTCTTCCGCCATCTGTTCGGGCGAGTCAGCGAGGCTGAGCGCACCGACCTAAAGAAGTGGCTGACGCCGGCCCAGCTGGATCTATTCGACTCGATGCATCGGGCAGATCAACGTCACGGGCTGGACGTGGTTCGCGCACTGCGCGTGGGCGGCCACCACGATCCGGACGTGCTCGTCGCCGGCCTGCTGCACGACTGCGGCAAGGGCAAGGAGGTGGGCCTGTGGCAGCGCGTCGGCTGGTCGCTGGCCGACCACTACGGCGGCGAAGCGGGTAGGGTCCGCCGCTCGCTGGTTCGGCTGCCCGGTTTTAAGCGGGCCTTCAAGACGCTCGACAACCACGCCCAGGTTTCGGCGGCGATGGCGCTGGCCGCGGGTTGCAGCGCGCGCTGCGCCGACCTGATTCGCCACCAGGCCGACGCGACCGACGATGAGCTGGGCATCGCGCTGCGCCTGGCCGACGAGGCGAGCTAGAGCGTGACCGGCAACGGCGTCGCCAGCACGGCCGTACCCGTCGGCGGTGAGCCGGTGCCGGTGATGATCACGTTCGCGGCAGCGCGCCGGGCGGAGGACGCGACGCAGGTCCGCCTTGATGTCTTCGACGGGCCGCTGGCGCTGCTGCTCTCGCTCATCGAGCAGCGCCAGCTCGATGTGCTGACCGTTCGTCTAGGCGACCTCGCGCCGGCCTTCCTCGATGCGCTCGCCCTTCTCGAATCGGGCCGGCTGGCGCTGCTCAGCACGTTCGTCAGCATTTGCGCGCAGCTGATCCTGATCAAGTCACGCGCCGTGCTGCCGCGCCCGCCGGCGGAGGACAAGTTGCGCACGCGGGATGGCGAGGAAGCCGATCCCGAAGAGGAGCTTCGCCGGCGGCTGCTGCTGTATCGGCAGTATCGCGACGCCGGCGCCCGTCTAGCGGCGCTCGCCGAAGCCGGCCAGGCCCTATTCCATCGCGAAGCCGAGACGGCGCTGGCCGCCGGCCGGCGCGACGCACGGCCCGCGGACCTTCCCCGCCTGGATACGCAACTGCTTGTCGATGCCTTGCGTGTCTCGGCGCGGCTGGCCGCGCCGCCGGAACCGCGCGCCACCGTGATGCCGCGCGTTGTGACGCTGGAGCAACGCGCCGCGTTGATCCGCCGCGCACTCCGCTCCGCGCCGACCATCGTGCTGCAGGAATTGCTGCACGACGTCAAGGACCGCGTCGTTGTCGCGGTCACGTTCATGGCGCTGCTCGAGATGGTCAAGGGCCACGAGATCGCCATAGAGCAGCACGAGCCGTGGGGACCAATCAGCGTGAGCGCGCTGGCCGATGGGCGATGAGGGGCTGACCGTCGCCCAGCTCGAGGCGCTGCTCTTCGTCGCCGAGCGGCCGCTCAGCCGGCGCGAGATCGCCACCATCGCCGCGGTTACCAGGGACGAAGTCGACGCACGGCTGGGTGACCTGGAGGTCGCCTTGCGCGAGCGCGGCGTCCGGCTGGTCGCGTCAGGCGAAGAGGTTGAGCTGGCCACCGCGCCCGAGGCCGGAGCGCTGATCGCGCGCTATGTCGGCGCGGAGGGCGTACGGCTCTCGCCGGCGGCGCTGGAGACGCTGGCCATCGTGGCCTACCGCCAGCCGGTGACTCGGGCGGTGGTCGAGCGCATCCGCGGCGTCGACTCGGACTACGTCGTACGCAGCCTGCTCCACCGCCGGCTGATCGTCGAGCAGGGCCGCGCCGACACGCCGGGCCGGCCCATCCTGTATGGCACAAGCTTCAGCTTCATGGAACGCTTCGGGCTGACCTCGCTCGACGATCTACCGCCGCTCGAGGCGGAAGTGGCGGACAGGTTGGCCGTCGATGGCTGAGGCCGTTCGCATTCAGAAGGCGCTGGCCGATGCCGGGGTGGCTTCGCGGCGAGCCTCCGAAGCGCTCGTCGAGCAGGGCCGCGTGACCGTCAACGGGGAGAAGGCGGTTATTGGGCAGCGCGTCGACCCGGCGCAGGATGTGCTGGCGCTCGATGGGCAGCTGGTGGGCGCACGGTCTGCGCCGGTCTACCTCGTGCTTGCCAAGCCGGCCGGCGTTACGTCCACGGTCAGCGACCGGCACGCCCAGCGCACCGTCGTCGATCTCGTTCCGGCCGAACTACGGCGCGACGCAAAGCGCCTCTATCCGGTAGGCCGGCTGGATCGCGATTCGGAAGGACTCGTGCTGCTGACCAACGATGGCGATTGGGCGCAACTGATGCTGCATCCCAGCCACGCGGTAGAGCGGGAGTACGCCGTCGCGGTCGCCCAGCCCCTGACCCGCGATCAGCGCGAGCAGCTGGGCGCGGGCGTCAGGCTGGAAGAAGGGATGGCCGCGCTCGATGACCTGCGGCCGGCAACCTCAGCCGAGGTCCGCATAGTGTCGGAGCTGGTTGGAGCAGGGGCGGACCGGCTGACCTGGTATCGAGCCGTGCTGCACCAGGGTTGGAAGCGCCAGGTTCGGCGCATGTTCACCGGCGTCGGTGCTCGGGTGGAGCGCCTGGTCCGTGTTCGCTTCGGCACGCTGCGGCTGCAGGGCATGCGCCTGGGCGACGTGCGTGAACTGAGCCCAGCGCGAGCGTCGCCAGCTCGAGTCGCTGGTCCGGCGCGAGGCGCGACCGTGAACGAGCAACGCCGCCTGGTGGTGAGCATCGACGGGCCGGGCTCCAGCGGCAAATCGACGGTGGGCGCGCTCGCCGCCAGGCGCCTGGGCTACCGCTTCTGCGACACCGGCGTCCTCTATCGCGGCCTGACCTTGCTGGCGGTGCGCAACGGCGTGGACCCGGACGACGAGGACGGAGTGCTGGCTCTGGTCCCTCATCTCGACCTGCGCGCCGACGACGAGGGCCGCTACGTCCGACTATTTGCCGACGGCACCGATGTGACGGCCGACCTGCACACGGAGGCGGTCGACAAACTGGTCAGCCGGGTGTCGCGCCATGCCCGGGTTCGGTCGGCCATGTTGCCGTTCCAGCGCGGTCTGGCCGCTGGTGGAGGCATCGTCATGGCCGGTCGCGACATCGGCAGCGTCGTCCTGCCCGACGCGGACGTGAAGGTCTACCTCAACGTGTCGGTCGAGGAGCGCGCTCGGCGGCGGGCGCAACAGCGCGGCGAACTGGGCGATGCGGCGGCGCTGGAGCGCATCGAAACCGAGCTGCGCCGGCGCGATGCGATCGACAGCACGCGCGAGGCCGCTCCGCTGCGCATCCCCGATGGCGCCACCGTCATCGACACGGACAACAACACCCTCGACGAGAGCGTCGAGCGCGTGGCACACATCGTCGAGCAAGCGGCCCGTGGCTGAACACGGCCTGTCGCCGCTCCAACGCGGCTTGGCACTGCTGTCGCGAGTCGTTTCGAAGTGCGTGACGCGCATCCACGTCGAGGGCCTGGAGAACGTGCCCAAATCGGGCTCGCTGATCATCGTCGCCAACCACCTGTCGAACGCCGATCCGCCGCTGGTGCACGGCTACCTCACCCCCGCCCTCGGCCGGCCCATGCACATCCTGGCCAAGGAATCGCTGTTCGTCGGTCCAGTCGGCGCCTTCCTGCGCAGCCAGGGCATCACGCCGGTCAAGGCGGGCGGCAGCGACATGGAGGCCTACCGCACGGCTTCAGGCGATCCTCGACGAAGGCAACGTGCTTACCGTTTTTCCCGAGGGCACACGCAGCCGCACCGGCGAGCTGGGCGATCCCAAGCCGGGCGTGGCCATGCTGGCCACGCGCACCGGCGCGCCAATCCTGCCAGTGGGCATCTCCGGCACCGACCGTTTCCTGGGCCGCGGCAGTCGTCTTCCCAGGATCGGCGCGCGCATCGTCGTGCGTGTCGGCAAGCCGTTCACCGTGGCCGTCGACAAGTCGCAACCGCGCCGCGCGGCGATGGAAGCGGTGACGGATCGCATCATGGGCGAGATCGCCGCCCTCGTAGAGCCTCGCCATCGCGGCCGATACAAGGGCCCGGACACCGTATAGTCACCCCGACCGACCACGAGGCCGATCGAGGGAGAGGAAGACGATGGACCCGCAGTCGCCGCCACCGCCGCCTTATTCGCCGCCGCCTGGGCAGCCGCCCGAGCAACCGCCCCAATGGGGCGCCGGCACACCGCCGCCCCAGGTCCCGTACACGCCCATGCCGCAACAGCAGCCGCCGGCCAAGAAACGCCCGAACTTCTTGCCGCTGATCGTGCTGGTGGTGATCGTGGCCGTGATCGCCGGCGCGTATTTCCTGTTCCGGGATCAGCTGAGCGGCGACGTCTTTCAGCTGAGAGTCGGCGATTGCATCGACCTACCGACGACCGATGAAGCAGTCAGCCAGGTCCAGCACCAGCCGTGCACGACGGCCCACGACGCCGAGGTCTTCATGAACATGACCGACCCGACGGCCAACGGCCAGCCGTTCCCCGGCTCTCGATTCGTTCCGAAGCCAGGTCATCGCTTCGTGCGTGCCGGCGGCGACGACATACCTCGGCACTTCGTTCGACGCGCAGACCGACCTCGATGTCGGCTGGTTCAGGCCAACCGAGGACAGCTGGGATCAGAAGAACGACCGCGGTATCACCTGCTACCTGTACCGGGTCGATGCCAGCAAGCTCAACAAGACGCTCAAGGGCGTCGGCGCCAGCCCGATCTAGATCTTTCTCCGCAGACCGCCAGCGGGCGGCTGCTGCGCGCTTCGGGCCCGACTCGCGGCTATGCCGCGCCTCGGGCCCTTCGCTTGCGGTAGGCCCATACTTGAACCCTCATGGGTTCAGTTCAGAACGTCCTGATCGCCCGCCGGACGGGCTTCTGCTACGGCGTACGCGAGGCCATCGACTACGCCCGGCTGGCCGCCGCGCAGGGTAAGCAGACGCACACCCTGGGCCAGGTCGTGCACAACGAGGGCGTCATCAACCAGCTCGCCGCGGCCGGCATCGAGACGGTTGAGTCGCTCGATGACGTCGATCACGGCGCGGCCGTCGTCATCCGCGCCCACGGCGTGACGCCGGAGGTCATGGCCCGCGCCAAGGACAAGGGCCTCGAGGTTATCGACGGCACCTGCACGTGGGTGATCCAGGAGCAGAAAGAGCTGGCCAAGCTGGTCGAGGAGGGCTACACCATCGTCCTGCTCGGCACGCCCAAGCACCCCGAAGTCGTGGGCATGCTCGGCTTCGCGCCTGACGCCATCGTCGTCGACGAGGAAGAGGACTGGGAGCGCATTCCGCGCACCAAGCGAATGGCCCTGATCAGCCAGAGCACGCAGCCGCCCTGGAAGTTCGAGAAGCTGGCCGCCCACCTGGTCAGCCGCAGCCACGAGCTCAAGATCGTCAACACCGTTTGCCCGGTCACCATCCGCCGCCAGCAGGACACGCTCGACCTGGCCGAGCGCGTCGACCTGATGGTCGTGGTCGGCGGCCGTAACAGCGCCAACACCAAGGAGCTGACCCGGCTGTGCCAGATCGCCGGCAAGCCAGTCATCCAGATCGAGAGCGCGGGCGATCTGATCGATGCCGCGGCTTTCGATGGCGCGACCGTGGTGGGCGTGAGCGGCGGCACGTCGACGCCGATCGAGGACCTGGAGCGCGTCGCCGAGCGCGTCTACGAGCTGGCCGGCGCCGCCGACAGGGCAAGCAACGCCGCCACCCTGGCGCGAACAGCCGTCACGGCGGTCGCCGAGTCCGCCTACCGCAGCTCGTCGCTCGACGAGCACGGGCAACCCCGCAACCGGGCCGCGGCGGCAGCAACGTAGTTAGCCCGGTCAAGGCGCAATGGGATTGTCAGCTCGCTCGGGTAGGCAAGCGCCATAAGCGCCTCGATGGTTCGCCGTCAGCCATAGACTTGCCGCGTGCCTGCTAGACACGCCCGGCCCACGAGCCGCGGGCGCCAATCGGAACTCCAGTCGACCGAAGGCCTGCCGGTCGTCGCCATAGTCGGCCGGCCCAATGTGGGTAAGAGCACGCTTTTCAACAGGCTCGTGGGCGAACGCGTGGCGATCGTCGAGGACCGTGCCCGGACGACTCGTGACCGCCTTTACGACATCGCCGAGTGGAACGGCCGGCGCTTCATCGTCGTCGACACGGGCGGCCTGGAGGCAAAGCCAGGCGACGAGATCGAAGAGCGCGTCCAGGACCAGGCCCGGTTGGCCATCACCGAGGCCGACGTGATCGTGCTCGTGGTCGACGCCATGACCGGCCTGACTCCATCCGACGAAGAAGCGGTGGAGCTGCTGCGCACAGCCCGCGCACCGATCATCGTGGCGGCCAACAAGGCCGACAACGAGCGTCTCGAGCTGGAGGCGGCCGAGTTCCACCAGCTGGGCTGGGAAGACACCTTCGCCATCAGCGCGGCGCACGGCCGCGGAACGGGCGACCTGCTCGACGCGGTGGTCTGGGCCCTGCCCGCCGAATCCGATGCCGAGCGCGAGCGCAAGCGTCGCGAAGACCTGGAGGCCGAGGCCGTCATGGACGGCGAGGTGGAGTCGGCCGCCTTCGCATTCGACGACAGACCGGCGCGGGTGGCCATCGTCGGCCGGCCCAACGTTGGTAAGAGCTCCCTGCTCAACGCGTTGCTGGGCGAGCAGCGGGTGATCGTGTCGGACATTCCAGGGACCACGCGCGACGCCATCGACACGACGCTGGAATGGGCCGGCCGAACGGTCCGGCTGATCGACACCGCCGGCGTGCGACGGCGTGGCAAGGTTGCCTCCGGCCCGGCCGCCGAGCGGTACGCCACCATCCGCGCGATCAAGGCGATCACTCGGGCCGACGTCGCAGTGCTGGTCATCGACGCTACTGACGGCCTGACGGCGCAGGACCTGCACGTGGCCGGTTCGGTGGTGGAGGAGGGCGCCGGCCTCGTGCTGGCCGTTAACAAGTGGGACGTCGTCGAGAAGGACGCGAACACGTTCGACGAGTACGCCGATCGCATCCGGCAGGCCGCTCCATTCGTCGAGTACGCGCCGATTGTTTCGATCAGTGCCAAGACCGGCCAGCGCGTCGAGCGCGTGCTCGAGGCGGCACTCGAAATCGCCGCCGAGCGGCGCCGGCGCATCCCGACCGCAGCGCTGAACGCCCTGCTCCGCGAAGCCACTTTCCGCCAGCCACCTCCCTCAGCGGGTAACAAGAGGCCGCGGCTGTACTACGCGACCCAGGTCGCGATCGAGCCGCCGACCTTTGTGTTCTTCGCGTCGGACGCGGCGAGCCTGCACTTCAGCTACCGGCGCTATCTCGAGAACCGGATTCGGGCGGCGTTCGGCTTCGCCGGCACGCCCTTGCGCCTCGTCTTCCGCGAACGCGAGCGGGAGGAAAGCGAACGCAAACGGCGGCCGGCCAAGCGCCCAGCCAAGAGAGCAGGTGCGCCTGCCAAGGCAGCGCGCAGTGGCTAAGAAGGCGACGCGCGCCGTAGTCGGTGCCGGAGCCTGGGGCACGACGTTGGCCGTCCACCTCGCGCGGCGTGGGCCGGTGGTCCTGCTGGCGCGTGACGACGCCCACGCATCTGAGCTGGCGCAGAGCCGTGAGAACAAGCGCCACCTGGCGGGCATTCAGCTACCGGACGAGATCGAGATCACCGCCGATGCGTCGGCTATCGGCGGTGCGAGCGAGTTGATCGTGCTGGCGGTGCCCGCGGCCGGTATGCGCGAATCGACGCTGCGCATCGGGCCATACGTCGCGGATAGCGCCGTCCTTCTGTCGGTGGCCAAGGGCCTCGAGCAGGGCACGCTCATGCGCATGACCGAGGTCATCGGCGAGGTCATCCCGGATGCTGGTGATCGAGTCGCCGCCCTGTCCGGTCCGAACCTGGCCATGGAGATCGCGCGTGGCCTGCCGGCCAGCTCGGTGGTCGGGGCTGAGGATGAGTCGGTCGGCGCTGCCGTAATGGACATCGTCGGGACTAAGACCTTCCGGCTTTACCGCAACCGCGACGTGATCGGAGTGGAGCTCTGTGGCGCGCTCAAGAACATCATCGCCATTGCCGCCGGCGCTGCCGAAGAACTGGGCTTTGGCGATAACGGCAAGGCCGGGCTGATCACCCGCGGCCTGGCCGAGATGACGCGGCTGGGCGTGGCTGCCGGCGCCAACCCGCTCACCTTTGCCGGAATGGCCGGACTGGGCGACGTCGTTGCGACCTGCTACTCGCCGCTATCGCGCAACCATCGGCTGGGCGTTGAGCTGGCCCAGGGCCGTTCGTGGAAGGAGATCGAGCGCACGCTGCCGGGCGTGGCGGAGGGCGCCTACACGGTGGACGCGGCGCTGGCGCTGGCGGCGAACCATAACGTCGAGATGCCCATCGCCCAGGAAGTCCACAACGCGCTCTTCGCCGGTAAGAGCGCCCAGCGGTCACTGCGCGACCTGCTGTCGCGCGAGCAGAAGGACGAATTGGCCGACCTGGAGAGCTACGTCGCCGAGCTGATCGCGCAGGCGCGCCGACCTGCCACTGGCGCCGATATGGCACTGCAACCCAAGGCCGACCAGACCTAACCACCCCAGACCACACCAGACCAAACCAGCAACGGTACGCGCTTCTGCAGCCGCTACCGAGGAGGTTGGTAGCGCGGGGGCCTTGGTCGGTCGTACGGTCGGGGCCGTCCACTGGTTGGGGAAAGGCAATCGGATAAGCCAGATGAGGGCCCGCCGTGTTGGGTCCCGGTCTCGCTCCGTCAAGGCGTGGCGCACAAGACCGCCGCTGGCGTCGAGGCAGGCACCGATTGCCTCCCCAACCTGATCCACGCCTAGAATTGCTTCGTATTGACCATCGTGCGCTACATCGTCGCCGCGCTGCTCGTTGTCGCCGGGCTCGTGTGGATCGGCCAGGGCCTGGGATTCATCCCGGGCAGCTTCATGAGTGCGCAGCCCATCTGGGCTCTCATCGGAGCCGTCTTGGTCGTCGCCGGCACAGCCTTGGCCTGGACGACGCGCCGCTCGACCGCGCGCTGAACGAACTGGCTAGGGCGGCGAGCAGGACCCCTTCAACTTGATGTTCTCTCCATCGTCGCTGGTGGCCTGAAGATCCAGCGTTCGCGTTCCGCCATCCACGGCCAGCGATGCCGAGCCATTGCCGCTGGTCGCGGTGCCGGTTTCGCCCGGATCGATGACGGTTGCCGCCGGGTCAAAGCCGGCGCCGGTGTGGACGTTCACGCTGATATGGAACACCGTGGTGCTTGCGCCTGGCACGAGATCGTCCGCGCTAAAGGTGACGTCAGTGATGTTGCCCGTCGCCGCGTCGAGCGGAAACTCGAAGTTGAAGGATCGCTCGTTACCGGTGAGATGAGTGACCGCGTCGCCGCACCAACGCGCTGCGCCGCTGCCGCTGTAACTGCCGTCGCTGTCACCGAAGGTGCCAGACAGGGTCGCCGACACCGTCATCGGCCAGCCGTTGCCGTCAGAGAGGGGTAGGCCGTTGGCGGCCGACCCAGCGGCCGTCGGCGTTGGCTCAGGTTCGACTGTGTCGGTCGCAGCTGGCTCGGTGTCAATGGGCTCAGTCTCGAAGGGCTCTGTGTCGAAAGGCGTCGGGGTCGTCGCAGCGGGCGCGGCCGAGCAGGCGGCGAGCATCAAGACCAACAAAACAAGGACGCGCCGCCAGCCCTTCATCGGCGCACCGTAGCGACCGGCGGATCATGGCGCAAGGTCAGTCCGGACCGGATCCGCTGCTAGACTGGGCCGCCTGTCGGGGCGTAGCGCAGTCTGGTAGCGCACTTGAATGGGGTTCAAGAGGTCGCTGGTTCGAATCCAGTCGCCCCGACCATCCATTCGAGCGTGAACTGACCCCGGAGGACATCTCCCCAAGGGTCACTAATTCGACCCGTACCCACACTTTTACCCACATCAGCGGGTGGCCACGTCGCTCCCGCTGAGGATGCTGGCCATCCGGCACGCCGAACGGGCGCGCATTGATGGCGTGATGTGGCTGTAAACGTCCGCGGTCGTGGATAGGTGATCGAGCCGGGACGTCGACGCGTAACCCTTGCTCGCCCGCACCGGAGCGAGTCAGCGAATGCACTCGTGCGCCGACCGTGCGGACATAGAATTCGGCGCGGATCGGCCCGCGTCTCCGAGAAGCACCCAGCAACGGGCGCTTGGCCGAGGAGGGTTGTCGCCTAGTGCGCCGTCTGCGTATGGCTCGGTTTCTCGTTGTCCCGTTGTCGCTGGCTCTACTGGCACTCGCCGTCAGCGTGCCGATAACGGCCGCCGGCAACAAGCCCGGCAACAGCCTCAACGCAAAGGCCTGCCAGAAGGGCGGCTGGATGAACCTCGTAGACGCAAACGGCGGTTCGTTCACCAGCGAGTCTGCTTGCACCAGCTACGCCGCCCAGGGCGGCACGCTCCGGCAGACGTTCCAGAAAACCTGCGAAAGTTTGGGTGGGACATTCCAAACGACCTTTGATCTTTACGCGTTCCTCGGGCCTCTGTCTCCTGCGTGCACGTGGAACGGGATGAGCGGCGAAGATTGGGGCACAGTTGATGACAGTCTCAGCCCGCTGTGCCCGCCGACCGATTTCCTGGCTGGCCAGTGGTCCCCAGTCGGGGACCCGGACGTTTGGGGCTGCAAGCCGTCTTAGCGCACAGGTGCACGTCTAAAAGCAAACTCTGGTTGCCACCCACACCGCGCCCCGGCACACCGCCGGGGCGTTTTTACCATCCGGCCGCGACCGATCCCGAGTTGGCCCACGCCGACGCCGAGCTGCTAGAGGCCGCCGCCAGGCTGCGCTGGTCGATTGACCGGCCGAGCTACCACCACGAGTGCCAAGCCTGGGAGATGTACGCCTTCGACCCGATTGAGCGGGCCAAGGTGGGCCGGCGTCAGCGCGAGTGGACGACAGTCGCCCCAACCTAGGAACCTGTCATCCGGTCGATGGCGTACTGTCTCCGCGAGATTGCTGCGGGGAGGGTGCGCAAGTGAGCCGCGTCGCGCGGATCGTCATTGGCGTCGTGGGCTGGACCCTGGTCCTTGGTGTGCTCCTACTTGGCGTGCAACCGGCGAGCGACATTCTGATGACCTGCGGCCCCGTAATTGGAGTCGATCTTCACGAGTGCCAGCGTCAGATTGCCGAGGCGAAGGCTTCACAGGCGGCGGAACAGCGAGTTGTTGAGATTGGCCTGTTCGCACTTTGGGCTGTTGGCGCAATCGTCGCCGGGGTATTGCTGGTGAGGGAGATAGCGGCGCACAAGCGCGCAAGCGAGGGGCTACGTGACCAACTGCCTCAGCGAGATCACCGCGGGTAGAGTGCCAAAGTGAGCGTCACGAGCGATCCGCCCGGCTCTGTCGCCTACGTCATGTCGGTCGGTCTGACGGCTGTCCGCTTCCGCCGCCGCCGGCCACGAGACAGTTGACGCTTGGCTGCCAAGCCTAGACTGGCAGGCTCAAACCGGCGCGTCCTGCTGGGCTCGTCGTGTGCTCCCGCCCCCTGAGAGACGGAGGACGCCATGGCTGGGATCAAACCCGAGGATCTGGCTCCTGATGTTCGGGCGCTCCTCGACCAAGAGGCGTGGGATGGCGCGTGTCTCCAGGATCAGCCCGTGTGCAACGCCGATGCCCGGGTTACATCACAGCTCACAAACGATGCTCCGGTCAGCCGGGAGCAGACCCGGCCCTGGCGGATCGCGAACGCATTTGCCGGCGACCTGATCATGTCTCCCGGTGGACCGTCTGGGCTGATCGGCGGGCTTTTGTCAAACCTCGTGCCTCCGCAGCACTACAGCCACATGGCGATGATGGTGACCGACGAGGTCGAACTTCGTCAGGCGACCGCCAGCGCGGACCGGATCGAGCAGTTCTACGACGGCTCCATCCTCGGCATACAGAAGGCGCCAACGAACGGCATCAAGGAAGACGCGCTCCGTCATCAATGGCCGGGCACTGTCACACAGACGATCGAACAGGCCTACCTATCTTGGCGCGATCACCCGATCGAGCGGGAAGCCGACGGTACGCCAAAGAAGGATGGTAACGACGTCACCATCCCCAAGCCTGGCTTCGGCTTTCTGGACGCCGCCACGGGCTCCTCCTACATCATCGATGCAGTCAGCTTCAGCCCCGCGCCGGTGGTGGTTGATGACGTTGATCAGATGATCTGGCCACTCGTGGTGACTTCCTGCCGAGAGCTGACCACAACCGGTGTAATGGGTGCCCGGCGCCGGATCGCCGACGCCGCGCGCGATGTCCGAGGCCACTATCGCCTATTCGCCTATACGCGCGGCGACATCGCCGTGGATAGCGCATTCGACGGCCCGCCCAGCTTTGAAGCTGAGGTCCGTGACCCAGCCTGCGCCGGCGCTCTGGGCCTGATCCCGGTCGACCGGACACAGGCGATGGTCTGCTCGACCTTTCCCTGGGCGGCGGTACACCGATCGAACGAACTCGGCAACGCCGCCAATCCGCGGCTGCCACAGATCATTTTGGACGGTCGGCCCCAACACCCACATCGGGCCGATGTCACGACCGAGACCTGTGACCTGGCGGCATTCCTGCGCCGGCGACCGAATGTCGACACCATCGATGCCCAGACGCCAGACGGAATGTATTTCTACGACGAGGCCGAAAGGCAGAAGGCGGGAACCTGGCTTCACGACGACTATATGGTGCCGAAGGTGCTCGCAACAGTTGACGAGAGCCTGCCCGACGTGTGGGGCGACTTGGGCGTGGTCGGTGGCCTCGGCGTCACGGCCCTGATTGCCCTATTGACGGCTCTCCCGATCACGACGGTTGCGATCGTGCTCGGCCTAGCGCCCGCCATCCTGTCTGAGCTCATCGTCCTGACCTCGGATATGCCCGACGACGTCGCGAACCAGCTGTGCAACGCCTTTGCTAATGACGACTGTAGCCAGGCAGCGACAGACAGCGACGCTTGGAAGAACCCAGGCGACGGCCGGACGGTGAGCCCGGACAACATCATCAACTCGTGGGCTCCACCGACCGCCGAGAATGAAGAGTTCATCCACGGCCTCTACGGCTGGAACGATCGGATCCGCATGCGCCCGCCGGAGTTCGTCCGAAACCCGCCGCCGAAGAGCACCTGGCAGATCTCGCAAGGCTTCGGATCAGTCGAAGGGCACGTCTTCTACCGTGATGACGCCGGCAACGAGGTCGGCGTGGTCGGCGCCCACGTCCGCATCGGCTGCTCGCATTTGGCTTCGATGGGGCAAGGCTCTATCTTCCAGCCAGGCCTGCCCTCGGGTCGCTACTGGTGCGCAGCGCGCTACACGAATCCAACTAACGGACTGGTGATGGATTCGAAGGGCGAGCCCGTCGACATCCCCGACGGTGGCGGAATCGGCCTGGCGATCGAGCTGTTGCCGCCGCCCGACACTCGGCGCGAAGTGTTGATCCAAGGGCACATGGACCTCGTCAATCGCTATGCCGTAGGCAAGGACTGGTGGGGGCACCCGGCGTTCGCCATCGGGCCTACCTACCTCGGCCTCGATTACTGGCCACCGACGCCCGAGTACCAAGCCCAGCGGGACGCCTCGTTGAAGCAGACGGTCAGTGTCGGGAAACAGGTTGACGATTGGGGCCAGGCCGAGCTCCAATGTGATCTGGAAATCCAGCTAGATCGGTCGATCCGCGTTACCTGGCGGGCACGTTTGAAGAGCGACGACGATGATCCGTGGCAAAAAACGGACTCGGTTTTAGTGCCGCCGCGTCAGCAGCCCACAGATCCCACGGTGCGCGTGACGATCGACCTCGTCCGCTCTGAGATGGCCTGGCCGGTGCGTGCGCACATCGAGTTCGAAATCCTCAACGATCGCGCGCCATGACTTGCTGGTCGGATGGCCCGACATGTACGCCGAGCTGATCGCAGCGCAGGGCGCACGCGCTGGCGAGCCGGTCATGCCCGAACGGCAACGAAAGCTAGGCGGACGGCCGCCACAGTCAATTCGGGCCGTCCGAGGTGACGTAGAACAGCCCATGTCCTTGCCGGGCGTCCCAAGGGCACTCGTCGCGTGAACGGTGTGAGAATGAGGCAACTGGTCGAACCAACCCTGTTGGCAAGGTGTGTATTGCGCCAGCCAATGTCCGACGAAATCCGAACCAGCGCGCCAACCTGCTGACGTGGTTTGTCACCGTCATCGCCGCAGTGTCTATCGCCGTCGCGCTGGTCATCGCTCAGGACCACGCTGCGGCACGATGAGTCTCGAGGAAGTCGGCGCCGAGCTGCGGGAGGCCACGCCGAATGGCTGGTGGGTCGGGCGGCAGACGTTCCAGGACGAGCGCAAGGTCTGGATTAAGTTCGCCTGGGGCACGACCGAGCGACCGAGGCCAAGGAAGCCGATGCGCGTCTGACACAGATACGACACCAGGTGCGGGTCGAAACGCGGAAAGAGCGAGATCGGTCCCCGCTGGCGCGAGCTCACCGGCGGGACCGAGCGAAGCGCGTGGCCAACGCAAAGATGGATGCGCTGAGTGAGTTTTTCGACGAGCGAGAGCGACTACTCCGCGAAGAGCCTCGCGGGTAGGCAATGGCGACGATAGTTGGCGCGATCATCAGTAGGCCAAGCCCAGCATGTGTTCGGCACCGGCACCAGTTTCTACTCGTGGCGTGGGCCGCATCGTCACTATTGCGCCTGGCATGAAGGTGTGACGAAGCGTCTGGCGCCCGACGTCAGAAGTCCGGCGGCGTAGCGGCGCATACCTCGGTCCCGCGCTTCGTGGAGGTTATGCCCCCTAACGCCGTTTGCCCCACGGTTCATGAAGTGGCGTCATGACGCTGCGGCTGCGGGCGCCCACCCTACTAGGGCCGCGCAGCCGCCCGCCCGAGCAACGCCCGTGCAGAGGCAAAACCTGGCAACTGCAACTTGCGGGCCACAGAGGAGAACCATGGCGATCAGTACAAAGGGACGACTGTTTCAGTCGACCGTATTCGTTCGCTCGGCGACGGCTGTGGTCTTAGCGGCGCTCTTGTTGAGCGGCGTATCGGGTCTGACCACCGTGCCGGTCGCCCACGGCGCGTCCATTACAGTCACGACATTCAACGACGAGCTCCACCTGAACGGCATGTGCTCGCTGCGGGAGGCCGTGCTGGCCGCCAACCGAGATCAGCGGGTGGACTCGTGCCGGGCCGGCCGAGGTGCGGACCAAGTCTTTCTGCGCGCAGGAACCTACACGCTCTCTGTCGAGGGCTCATTTGAGGACGCCGGGCTGACTGGCGACCTGGACGTGACGGCGCCCCTTTCGATCACCGGGGCCGGGCGCGACTCGACCTCGATCGTCGCCGACTCAAGCGATCGTGTGCTTGACTTCCACGGTCCGGTGGCTGCGGTCGTTGCGGGCCTGGCGATCATTGGCCGGCAGACAATGAGCGAGGATTCCCAGTTGGAAAATGGCGGAGCAATACGGGCTATCGATGCGCAACTTCTCATCGCGCGATCCTCTGTCACCGGAACCGCTTCGACATTCCCCGAGTGTTTCCAATGCTGGAGCGGTGAGGGCGGCGGCATCTGGTACGAAGGCGGGAAGCTCACCATTCTGAACAGCGAGATCTCAGGACGAGCGGGAGCCGGAGGGGGTGCAATCGGCGGGACGCTGGGCAAGGTGCGTATCGCCGACAGTCGGCTGTCAGGCTCAGCTGTCTACGCTGGCGGCGCTTACGAGCCATGGGGAACGGACTCGATCATCGAACGAACGCTAATCGCTGACACCCTAACGACAGCTGGAAGCGCGATAACCAGCGGCGGGCCCGAAGCCAGCTTGGTAATGCGTGGGAGTGTCATGCGGGACAACGTTGGCGGCGCCATCCATTCGTTCGGCAATCTGCTCGTCACCGACACGACAATCACGCGTCATGCCGCGACCGACGTCCCATTCGGCGATTTCGGAGCAGGTATCGCGAGCTTCGGGACAGCAGTCTTACGGCGTGTGTCCGTAACGGACAATCACGCCAGCCAGGAAGCCGGCGGAATAGTCAACCTAGGCAGGATGCTGATCGAGGACAGCCTGGTTGCAGGCAACAGCAGCACCTTCGGCAACGGCGGGATTGAGAGCACTGGCTATCTGACCCTCGTCAACAGCACGGTCAGTGGCAACTCAACCTCGGGCGGAGTCGGTGGATTGAGCATGCTCGACGGGGTCATCCGATCGAGCACAATCGTCGGCAACAGTGCTGGGTCCCTCGACGGCTCCGGCGGAGCCGTTCTGGAATCCGTCGACGTGGCCAACTCGGTATTCGCTGACAACCTCGATGCGCACGAAAGTCCAGACTGCGTGGGCACAGGTGCGTCACTCGGGTACAACCTGATCGAGAATGGCAGTGGGTGCGTCATGACCGGCGACACCTCGACGAATCTCTACGGTCTCGACCCGATGTTGGGTCCGCTATCTGACAATGGCGGCTCCACTCTGACTCACATGCCTCTCGCCGGTAGCCCACTCATTGACACAGCAAGTCCTTTGACTGCCGGCCGGGCCGACGCAGCGTGTCCTAGCCGCGACCAAATCGGAACACGGCGTCCTCAGGACGGCGATGGGGATGGCAACCGCCGCTGCGACATCGGCGCGATCGAGAAGCTGCCATGAGGCCGAGCAGCTTCTGGCAGGTCGCTCCGCTGCCGGTGCGCCGACCAGGCGGTTGCCGATGCCGTTTTTCGACGCCGTCCGCGCGGCCGAACCGATGCCTGTCCGCATCGTCGAGAATCCCCAACGTCGGACGCACAGCAAAAGCTTGTGCAACGGGACGACGGCCAGCGCATCACCGGCATCACCGGCATCACCGAGGTCGGCGTCACCGAGTGATCGTCGGCTCGTTCGTCGAGCGCACTACATATCCAATGACAGTCGCGATCCCCACGACGATGGGTAGCGCGAAAATGAGCAACGGAAGCAGCCACAACGCCGTGAGCGAATCCAAGAAGCCCACCAGCATGAACATGCTGATGACGTACACAACTGGGGCACCGATGCACCCGAGACCAGTTGCCTTGGCAGCGCGCGACAACTCTAGGTCGATGAGTTTGAAGCCGGCGACGAGCATCAGGAGGGTACCGATCGTCACGCCGGCCCCAGCCGCGAGTAGCGGGCTCACTGACCACGCGAGATATGGCCAAGCTTCGCCGTTTGGGTCAGATGCCAAAAAGTCGATCGAGTTGATCACGAGGTAGGCGCCGAGCACGCCGAGAGCAATGACCCCAACGGCCACGATGAGCCAACCTGGGCGCAGTCGACTTCGGGGCATCAATTCCCGCAAACCTCAGAAGGCCCGCCGCTTTGTGAACCGCAAATTGCGGCTTCGAGTCGGAATCTGGAGTGTGCGCTCTCACGGCAAGTCACCCTGACTCCATAAGCGCCGCGGGCTAAGGTCTGCCGCGCGCCCTATCCACGGGCCAACGACGACCTGCTAGAAACGCCACGCTGCTCTGGGCAGGGATGCCGACTCTCGGCCGGGTCATCCGGTCGGGCTTCGGGCGGTGAGCGCGGGTCGATCGCAAATGGGGTTCAAGAGGTCCCGCGTTCGAATCGCGGCGCCCCGACCATCTCCCTGAGCATGAAGATTCACTTCGGAGGCCCTCCGAGGTGTCTTCCGATTCTGCCTGTACCCCCGCTAGCCTGACGAGGCCTCCGCCCGAGGCGCGAGGATGGCGTCCATTCGCGATGCCAAACGCACCGCATAGGACGGCGAGAGTGCGGCGTCGACTGCCACTCGCAACCCTGGGGTCTCGGGCGCTATCGATAGGGAAATAAAGGCGGCGGTCGCTCCTAGGAAACGAGCGCCGCTGTTCTGTGTACGAGTTGCAGTCAGGGCAGGTTGAGCGTCACGTCGATGAAGCCGTTGTCGCCAACACCGCACACGCCAGTGGCGACTTGGACGGAAGGCTCGCTGAGACTTCCCATATTGACGTGAAGGCTATCCGGGTTGTCGCACACCACGTGAAGGTCGTCCCCGAGGTCAACCAGTACCCCGACATTGGGGTTGTACTCCTCATAGAACTCCTCAACCGACGCGAAATGCCCCCAAGAGTGCTTGGTGGGGCCGACGAGCACGCCTATCCCTATGTCGGTCAAGCGCTCGACGCCTGTGACGACGTGGCTGGTCACGCCAAAGGTGCCAAAGGTGGTGCCAGCAAAGTCGAGCGGGTAGCGGCCCATGTGGACCGTGTCGCCGGCGTTGACGACGTTGTCGCGGTTGGTGTCAACCAGCTCGGCGATGAGCACGTCGGCTGCGCGGTCGAAGCCGGCGACGCCGTCGCGGTTGGTGAAGGCGATGGCGAAGTCAGTCGCCGGATTGCCTTAGGTGCCGCCGTTGGCGCCGTAGGCCACGCATTCGGCCTGGCTGGTAAAGGACACGCCGTTGGCCGTTGCCATCGCCAGCCAGCCGCCCTTCTGGCAGGATTTGGCATTGAGCGAGTTGCCTGGCTTGGCGAGGACCGGCAGGGCCGGCACGAGCATCATAAGCGCGAGGGCGAGCGCCCCGACGAGCACGCGGTTATGCGGAGACAGAGACAAATGGGACTCCCGTTGACGACAACCACGCAGGCCGCGCGGCCGACCGAGCGTACACGCGGCCAGCCCAAATAGATGATGGACGGCCAGAAACAAGCGGCTGGCGGGTTTTGCAGAGGGTCAGCAGCGGGAACTTTGTCTCGGTGGTGCTCCGTGTGCACGCTCGACAAATCGGAGGCTCGCCACCCGATTCTCCAAGCGTAGACTGCGCCGCGTCGAGGCTGTCGTGTGCCACGACCATCGGTCAGTGCGCCTGAGCCGTTAGGCGTATTGATCGCAGCGGGCTCTGGGTGTCAACTCGGGGCAGGCAACTGAGGGGACAAGGGGGGAAGCCGATGGCATCGGTCGAGGGAACGCGCCGTCGTGTGCAGCACGCACTTGCTGGGGGCGTACTGGCGCTGGCCACATGCATTACAGCCGGCGCGCTTGCGTCGCCGCAACCGGCGATGGCCGCCACGGACGCGACGACGACGCGCGTAGTCGACGCGTTCGGCAAGTTCATGGACACGTACTGGAGTTGGGATGCGCGCCAGTTTTACTGGCGCAGCGACCACAAGGCGCACAACGGCAACCGGTTCGCCCCCATGTGGTGGACGGCCCAGCTGTGGGAAGCACTGATGGACAACTACGAGCGGACCAGCTCGTCGGTTGACCGCCAGCTGATTGACGTCATCTACGAAGGCTGGGTCCAGCACCACAACGGCATTCACTCCGATTACAACGACGACCTGGGCTGGTGGGCGCTGGCGGCGACGCGGGCATTCAGCATCACCCACGAGAACCGCTACCTGAATGTCGCCATCAAGATCGCGGATAGCCAGTGGAATTCGTGGGACGGCACGTTCGGCGGCGGCATCTGGTGGCGACGCAGCACCAGGGATCAGAAGAACGTGGCCACCAACGGCACGGCCGCGATCGTCAACGCGACGCTCTACCGCCTCACCGGCACGGCACGCTTCAAGAAGCACGCCGTTGCCCTGTTCAACTGGGTCGATTCCAGCCTCCGCTCCGGCGGCCGGCTCGACGACCGCATCGAGCGCTCGAACGGCCGCATCCAGGTCGACTACAGCTACAACTACGGCTCCTACATCGGTGCCGCGATGGCGCTCTACCGCATCACGGGCTCGAGCTCGTACATGACGCGTGCGACGAGCCTGGCCGACAGCGCACTTGGCCGCCTTGCTACCTCGAAAGGAGTGCTCCGACCAGAAGGCGGCGGCGATGGCGGCGGCTTCAGGGCAATCTTCTTGCGCAACCTGCGTTGGCTGGTCACCGCCAAGTCGGTTCCGTCGGACCGGAGGTCGGCTTACGCCCGCTTCATCGCGTCGAATGCGGCGGTGGCCTGGAATCACCGGGTCAGCGCACGGCTGTGGGGCCCGAACTGGTCGAGGACACCATCGCTGCCAGTCGAGGTTCTCACCGATGCGTCAGCGGTCAGCCTGTTCCAGGCTGACGCCATGACGCCGTGACCGCTTAGCGCGAGGCGTTAGGCGGCAGGAACCACTGTCCGCGGCCGGCAGTCGCCACGCCACCCACGATCAACAGCTCACCAATCGCAAACACGAATGTAATCGGCGCTCCGCCCAGCAGGAACACTCCGGCAGCCACCGCAGAGGTCACGCCACCGACCCACCCAGCCCACCGATAGCGGCGCAGGACGCCGTAGCCGGCGAGGAACTGGGCGATGGCGCCCGCCCCGAACAGCAGACCGACCACGACGATGAAGTCGGTCGGCGTGCTGTCGTCAGTAACGGCCAACGTTTGGAATTACGACCGCGACCAGCGCTACGAAGGCCAGCACGCCGCCGCTGACGAAAAGCCCGATGGCCGACGCCTGGGCGCTGCGCACGACCGACTGACTGGGCACCTGCCTGGGCGCCCCAGCCGGCCGTCCAGCTGCCCGGACCCGGCCACGATGGTTGGTACTGCGTGGGTGGCTGAGTGGGCGCGAACGTCGGTGCGGCCTGAGTGAAGGCAGCCGGTTGCTGATAGGGCGCCGACGGCGGATAGGTCGCCTGAACGATGGGCTCCGGCTGGGGTTGAGGCTGCGAGTGGGGCTGGGGCTCGGCCGGCGCCGGCACGACTGGCGGGGGAGGAGGGGGCACGGGCCGAGACGTCGCAGCCGTCGCCGGCGCCTTCGCCCTGGCGATCACGCGCAGCTGGCTGACCAGCACCTCCAGGTCACGGTTGAACGTCGAATTTCGTATGCGCAGCGACTGGCGGCGCAGCAGCGGCCTAACCGACTCGGGCAGGACTTCGCTGCGCGGCATGTCGGCGGTCTCGAAGACGATGGGGATGACCGCTTTCTTGCGCGCCAAAGCCGCCTCGATCTCGCGCCGAACGTGGTCGTTCTCGTCGAGACTGTGACCCTCATCGCCATCGGTGCCGATCCAGTCATTGCCAATTAGCACGAGCAGGACATCGCACTGCTCGATCGATTCCTCGACCGTTTCCAGCCAGTCCTGCCCGGGCCGGATGTTGTCGACGTCCTTGAAGACCTCGAAGCCACGGCGCCGGTTCAGCTTGTCGCTGAGCGCGACAGCCTCACCGCTGGTGTCAGCCCGCCTGTAGCAGATGAAAATCTGCAGTTCGCCGCTCGCCGAGGGCGTCATGGCCGTATGTTAGGCAGACTAGGCGCGAACGAGTGAGGTGATGGAGGCCTGACATGGATACAACCCGAACGGCGAACGCGGTATGGCGCGGCGACCTGCTGAACGGCGAAGGCACCGTCAGCGGTGCCACCGGTCTCTTCACCGATTTGCCCACCAGCTGGGCTTCACGCACGGAAGCACCGGCCGGCCGGACCAGCCCTGAGGAACTACTGGCGGCCGCTCACGCCAGCTGCTACTCCATGGCGTTCTCGAACGGACTGGCCAAGGCCGGCTTCCCTGCCGAGCGCGTCGACGTCCGGGCCGACGTGACCTTCACCAAAGGCGATTCCGGCTGGAGCGTGACGCGTAGCGCCCTGACCGTCCGCGCCCGCGTGCCCGGCATCGACGAAGCGACGTTCCAGGAGGCGGCGGAAGGTGCTCGGACCGGCTGCCCCATATCGCGCGCGCTGAACCCGAGCATTGAGGTCACCGTCGACGCCAAGCTAGAGAACTGACCATGCCTCCCATCGACCAACTCCAGCGCCTACCTCCCTATCACCTGGATGCGCTGTCACGGCAGGGCATCTTCACGACTGGCCTGCTGCTCGAAGTGTCCGAGACGCCGACTCGTCGTCAGTACCTCGCCGACCAGATCAACGCCACCACCAACGACGTCAACGACTGGCGCGACGAAGCCCTTCTGCTCAACCTGGCCAACTTCGGGCCGGACCAGCAGGTCCTGTTCGCGCAGGCCGGCATCGTGGGTCTATCGGACCTGCTTGCGCTTTCGCTCGACGAGTTCCGACTGGCCGTCTTCAAGGCGTCGCAGCGGCTGCGCACAGTGCCGCCCGAGGACCTGACCGTCGAAGGCTGGTGGGAGCAAGCCCACACGCTGGCTGAGGAGTAGCGCTTCGTCCGTCACAATGGCGGCGTGAGCAGCCTGACCAAAGCGAGCGCGCCTGCGGCGCCCGCGGCCCAAAGCGTGCCGGCCAGTGGTCTGGCTGAAGCGCTGACGCTGCGTTTGCTCGTGCCCGTCGCGACGATGCTGACCATCGGCGCGGTCGCCCTGCTTTTGCTCTTCACGCCGTTCTGGCTGCATCCGGCCCTCGACGCGGCCGACTCGGCCGCCTGGCTCCGTATGAGCCCGCAGGCGGCGCAGCGACTACTCAGACCTTACCGTCAAGGACCTGGTCTTCGCGTCGGGCGACTTCGACTTTGCCGCGCCCGACGGCAGCGCCCTTCTTCGACGCGTCGGAGCGGGCCCACATGCGCGACGTCAGGGTTGTTCTGTACGGCTTCCTTGGGCTGTCGGCGCTCGCTGCCGGCTGGCCCTCGGCGTTGTGACATACCGCCGGCGCGCGGATGCCGCCGTCCTGCGCGGCATCTCGCGTGGCGGGCTGTGGCTCGTCGTTGGCACCATCGTGCTTGGCGTCTTTGCGGCGGTTGCCTTCGATCAGGCTTTTGAGCTGTTTCACGAGATCTTCTTTCCGGGCGGCAACTTCGCCTTCGACCCGACCACCGAGCGCCTCGTCCAGCTCTATCCGTTCGCCTTCTGGCAATACACCTCTGCCGCGTTGGGGGTCCTGCTGATCGTTGGCGGCTCGCTGACCTGGTTTGTCGGGCGCCGGCTGGCCGCTCGCAAGGAGCGCGCGTGATCGTCACGCTGCCGGCCGTAATGGGCGTCCGGCTGCAGCTGCAGCCTTTCTGGTTGGGGGCCTACTTCCTGCTGGCGCTTGGCATCTTTGCCCTTGGCCTGCCCGGCGCTGACCCACTGTTGCCCGGCTTTGGCGCGCTGCTGGGCGTCTTTGGCGCACTGCTGTTGATCGCCTCGTACGGCGTGCACGAGCTCAGTCACGGGGTTGCGGCGCGCGCCCTGGGCCAGCAGATCAGTGAAGTCACGCTCTTCGGCTTCGTCGATCGCGCGCAGGTGAAGGCGCCCGTCGAGCCGCCCAGCGGCCGGGTCGAAGCATTGGCTGCGCTCGCCGGAGTGGTGCTGAGCTACGTCATCGGCGGGCTCTTCGGTGCGGCCTTCCTGGCCATGCCCGCATCGGCCGACGAAGCAACGATCTTCGCTCGCGGCGTGCTGTTCTGGGGGGCTGTCGGCAACCTCGCGCTGGCAGTCATCAACTCGGCGCCGTGCTACCCCTACGACGGCGGCCGCGTGGTGCGCGGCGCGATCTGGTCGGCGACTCACGACAAATTGCGCGCCACCCGCATCGCGTCCGCCGTTGGTCGCGTCTTCGCCATCGGCCTGATGTTCGTCGGCGCCTTCTGGGCGTTCGTCACCGGCGACTTCTTCCTGCCGTTGTGGCTGATCGTGGCCGGTGTGTTCCTGTTGCAGTCGTCGCGCCGCCAATTGCGCCGGCTCGAGATCAGTCAGGCCGTCGAAGGGTCTGACAGTTGCCGACGTGATGGAAGAGCACCCGGACGTTGTCGGGCCCAACCTGACGATTGACACGCTCTACGCCCAATTCGAGCGTGACAGCGACATCATCTCGTATCCGGTCATCGTGAACGGCGAGTTGGTCGGGTGAGATCGACATCGACCAGATTGAGCGCGTGCCCCGCGCCGGAGTGGCAACGGACGCGCGTCGGCGACGTGATGACCGACATGGAACGCCTGCCAACAGCTCTGCGTGGCGAGAGCGTCATGGACGCGCTGGTGCGCTTCGATGCCTCGTCGGTCGACGCGATTCCGGTCGTCGACGAGGACAACCCGAAGCTCCTGATCGGCCTGCTCACGCGTGAACGGCTGGTCGAGCGCCTGCATCCACGGGTCAAGCGCGGAAGCCCGCCAAAGCGGCCGGCCAAGGCCCGTTCGTGACGGTGCTTTCGGCCGTGGAACGACCGCTGGCCTCGCTCGAAGAGGCACGCGCGCAGATGCTGGCCGGTGTCGAGCCGAAGCCGTCTGAAGAGGTCGAGCTCGCTCGGGCCCTTGGCCGCGTCGCTGGCCGAGCCCATTGACTCCCGCCTGACCTTGCCGCCGTGGGACAACTCGGCCATGGATGGCTTTGCCGTCCGCGCGGCGGACGTCGCCGGTGCCAGCGCCGCGACGACGGTCAGCCTGCCCGTCGCCGGCGAGGTCGCAGCCGGCGCCGCCCCGACTGCTGCCGCTGGCGGCCGGCACCGGCGCATGCGCATCTTCACCGGCGCACCCATCCCGCCCGGCGCCGACGCGGTGGTTCCAGTCGAGGACACCGACGCTCCACGCGGTACAGCCGGCGGCGGCGCACTGCCGTCAACCGTTGCCATCGCCGTCGCGCCACGGCCGGGAGCGCACATCCGCGAGGCGGGCAGCGACATCCGCGCCGGTGACCGACTGCTTGAGCCTGGGCACCGACTGCGACCGTCTGACCTGGCGCTGGCCGCTGCCGGGGGACACGGTCGGCTGGCGGTCTTTGGCCGGCCGCGTGTCGCCGTGCTGGCGACCGGTGACGAATTGGCCGCCGCCGGCACCGAATTGGGCCCGGCGCAGATCCCCGACAGCAACTCCGTGGGCCTGACTGCGCAGGCAACGCAGACCGGCGCCGAGGCGCGCTCCTTCGGCGTCGCTCGCGACGACCTAGACGAGGTCACCCAGAAGCTGCGCGAGGCGCATGGCCTGGGCGGACGTGGTCGTCGTCAGCGGCGGTGTCTCGGTCGGCGCCCACGACGTGGTCAAGGACGCTTTCGCGCGGTTGGGCGAGCTCGAGCTGTGGCGCGTCGCCGTGCAGCCCGGCAAACCTCTGGCGTTCGGCCGGGCCCACGATGGCGATCGCCAAGTGCTCCTGTTTGGCCTGCCGGGCAACCCGGTCAGTAGCTTCGTCACCTTTGAGCTGTTCGTGCGGCCGGTGCTGCGCCGGTTGGCCGGCCATGCCGACGTGATCGGCCGTGAGATCGTTCGCGCGCGCCTCTCAGGCGCAGTCGGCAAGCCCGCTGACCGCCGCACCTTCCTGCGCGTGCGGCTGCAGGATGGCCAGGCCCGACTGTCCGGTGGCCAGGGCTCGCACATGCTGTCCGGCCTCGCCGCCGCCAATGCGCTGGCGATCATTCCGGAGGGTGTCACCGAACTGCCGGCCGGCGCGGAAGTCGACGTCCTGCGTCTGGATACGGATACAGACTCGTAGATGGCCAAACCGCAGTCGCCGCGCCAGGAGCGGCGCCGGCTCACCCACTTCGACCGCAGTGGCCGGCCGCGCATGGTTGACGTGTCCGAGAAGCCACCGACTGCCCGTCGCGCCGTCGCCGAAGGCTTCCTGGCGCTCGAGCAGGAAACGATCAGCCTGATCGTCGATGGCGGCATGACCAAGGGTGACGTGCTGACCGTGGCCGAATTGGCCGGTGTGCTCGGCGGCAAGAAGACACCCGACCTGATTCCCCTTGCCCACCCCATCCCGCTGACCGACTTGAAGGTCGAAATCACGCCCGACCGCCACGCCGGGGGCCTGCGTATCCGCGCGACGGCGGCGACGGTCGGCCCGACCGGCGTCGAGATGGAGGCACTGACCGCCGTAGCCGTGGCCGCGCTGGCCGCCTACGACATGGTCAAGAGCGTCGATCGCAGTGCCGCCATCCGCGAGATCCGGTTGCTCGAGAAGTCAGGCGGCAAATCCGGTGACTGGCGCCGAGATGAGGGTCCGGCTCGGCCCGCACCAACGTCGCCACGGCCGCGCCGAAGCGCCGGGCGCATCCAGGCGATGAGCCACGCCGGCCGCCACGCATTGGTGCTGACGGTCAGCGACAGCACGGCCGCCGGAAACCGAGACGACGAGAGTGGTCGCGTCCTGGCAGAGCGCCTCGGGCAGCTCGGCTTCACGGTGAGTCGCAAGACCGTTCCAGATGAGGTCGAAGAGATCGATCTCGCCGTCAGCCGTGCCGTCGGAATCGGCCGATCTGGTCATCGCCACCGGCGGTACCGGCCTGGGTCCACGCGACCGCACGCCGCAGGCCCTGCACGGCCTGCTCGATTACGAGATCCCCGGTTTCGGCGAGGTCATGCGCGCCGGCGGCCGCAAGTCGACGGCGCTCGCCGACCTGTCCCGATCGCTGGCCGGCGTGCTGGGCTCGACGCTGGTCGTGGCCGTGCCGGGCAGCCCGGGCGGGGCGCTCGACTCGCTTACCGCCATCGAGCCATTGCTCGACCACGCGTTGGAGACGCTGGGCGGGCAGACGCGCCACGTGGAGGAGCACTCGGCCTAGATGGTCGAGCACGTCCCGCTTTACCCGCTCGCACCACTGCTCTTCGCCGTCGCGACGGTCGTTTTCTTGCTCGAGATGGCGCGCCACCTGCGCGTCTTCGCCCGCGCTCAAGCGGGGCCCTCGGCAGATCACCCGGCCTGGTTCAGGTCGCTATTCGTCTACGCCATCGCCCAGGTCCGCATGTTCCGCGACCTCGAGGCTGGCTTCCTGCACTACGCCATCTTCTGGGGCTTCGTCGTCCTGACCGTTGGCACGGCCGACCGCATCACGTTCGGCCTGGTCCACACGATCCTTGCCTACCCGCTCGACGGCTGGCTGTGGCGGCTGACACTGCTCGCCCAGAACGTCCTGATCCTGTCCGTCCTGTTCGCGGTCGCCTACTCACTGATTCGCCGGCTGCTGTTCCGTTCGCCGCGCCGGCTGACGCTGTCGCGCGATGGTGTCGTGATCCTGCTGCTGATTGCGGGCGTGGTCTTCACCGAGTGGTTCGCCGAGGCCTTCCGCATCGCGCGCTATGGCGATCCGGACGCGGTCTGGGCGTTCGCCGCCAACGCCCTCGCGTACGTGCTTGCCGGGCTGCCTCCGTCCGTCCAGGAGACGGGCTACGGCCTCTTCTTCTGGGCCAACGTGGCGCTGGTCAGCTTCTTCCTGGTCTACCTGCCGCGTTCAAAGCACCTTCACATCGTCACGGCGTTCTTCAACACGGCACTGCGCAAGATCAAGCCACGCGGCGAGCTGCCCAAGATCGACCTCGAGTCGGAGACGGCGCGCTTCGGCATCAAGACCGTCGAGGACCTGTCGTGGAAGGACCTGCTCGACGGATTCACCTGCACCGAGTGCGGCCGCTGCCAGGAGGCGTGTCCCGCTTGGGCGACGGGCAAGCCGCTCAATCCCAAGACGATGATCATGGGCATCCGCGAGATGGCGGTCGAGGCGGAGGAGGGCGTGACGCTGATCCCGTGGGCGGCACCGGTCGTGCCAATGGCCAGCGCCCTCAGTCGGCCGGTCGTCGACAACGCAATCCCCTTCGACGCGGTGTGGGATTGCGTCACATGCGGCGCATGCGTCGAGGCGTGCCCGGTGCTGATCGAGCACGTCGACAAGATCGTTGGCCTGCGCCGCAACCTTGTCCTCGAAGAGAGCCGCTTTCCGGCTGAACTGACGACCTCGTTCAACAACATGGAGCGCTACCAGAACATCTGGGGCCAGCCGCAGGCGTCACGGCTGGACTGGGCGAAGGGGCTGCCCTTCGAAGTGCCCACCGCGGCATCGGTCGCCGCCGCCGGGCCCGATGCGGTCAGCGAGTTGGAGTGCCTGTACTGGGTGGGCTGCGCGGCCTCGTTCGATGATCGCAACAGGCGCGTGGCGCGCGCCTTCGTGACCTGCCTCGAGGCGGCCGGCGTCCGCTACGCGGTGCTGGGCCAGGAGGAGTCGTGCACGGGCGACCCGGCTCGCCGGATGGGTAATGACTACGTCTTCCAGATGCTGGCCATGGGCAACGTCGAGACGCTCAACCGGTACAAGCCCAAGACGATCGTCACGGCCTGCCCGCACTGCTTCAACTCGATCGGCAACGAGTACGGCCAGCTGGGCGGCCACTACAACGTCGTCCACCACTCGCAATTCCTGTCGACGCTGGTGGGGGAGGGCAGGCTGCGGCCGACTTCCCCGATGGACCGACGGCGCGAGTGCGCGCGCACTGACGCTGCATGACTCGTGCTACCTGACGCGCTACAACGGCGTCGTGGAAGAGACGCGCGACGTGCTGCGCGCCGTGCCCGGCATTGAGCTGCGCGAGATGGAGAAGTCCGGCAAGTCGACGTTCTGCTGCGGCGCGGGTGGCGGTCGGATGTGGATGGAGGAGCAGCGCGGTACGCGGATCAACGCCGAGCGGACCCGGCAGGCCCTGGCGACGGGCGCGGAGACGGTTGCCACGGCCTGCCCGTTCTGCCTCGTCATGATGCGCGACGGCGTGGCCGATGCCGGCGACCGCGGCGAGGACGTGGTCGTGCAGGACATCGCCGAGGTGCTGGCGGCGTCCCTGCCGGCCGCGCTCGCTCAGCTGGTCGGCCGGTCAACGGGCGACGTCTTGCCGATACTGCAATGAGCCATCCCGGCGACGACGTCGAGCCACGCTGGCCAGAGCAGCGAGGATTGGCGCGGCATGCTCGACGGGACCGATCCGTACTCGCCAAGATGCGCGCGCCGCGCTACAGCGCCCTGCCCATCGCTCGCCGCGCTGCAAAGTCTGCGCCGCACCGTTCGCCGGGCCAGGCGGTGTCGTCACCGCGGTCTGCACCATCGGCCCGCAGGCCGGCAATCCGCTGCTGTGCAACCGCGTGCTCTCGGCAGCCTGATCCAAGCATCCCGGCGGGGCAGAGGTCGACGTATCCGTGCTCTTCGCCGACATCCGTGGATCGACCGGGCTGGCCGAGAAGGTCGGCGCCGCGCGCTTCCGGCAGTTGCTGCAGTCCTACTACGCGAAGGCGTCGGCGGCCGATCGAGGCGTCCGATGGCATCGTCGACAAGCTGCTCGGCGACGGCGTGATGGCGCTCTTCATCCCGGTCATCGCCGGCGAGAACCACCGCCTGCGGGCGATCGAGGCCGGCCGGCGAGTCATTCGTGCCGTCGAGGAGTCGGATCTTCCTCGGCAGGGCGTTCGAGTTGGCGCCGGCATCCAGTCCGGAAATGACCTTCGTCGGGCGTCTGGGCAGCGGCGAGACGCTCGACTTTTCCGCCCTCGGCGATGTCGTCAATACGGCCGCACGGCTTGGGCGGTGTAGCTGGGCCGGGCGAGCTGCTGGTCGCGGCCGACGTCTGGCGGGCGGCTGGGTTGTCTACGCTGACGACGTCGGATGTGCGGCGGCTCGCCGATCGCCGGACGCAGTCGAAGAACTCGAAACAGTGGCAGTCAGTGGACAGGCGCTCTTCGGCACTCTCAACGGGTCCGCTAGCTTCAGGCCGGTCACCGGAGCGACACGCTCTCGGCTACGATCCGGTCGTGACCGTCCTCAACGACGAGCAGGCCGCGCTGCGCGACGCGGTGCGCGAGCTGGCCCGCGACAAGATCGCGCCTCGTGCGGCCGAGATCGACGCCAAGGGCGAGTTTCCGTGGGACGTCGTCGAGCTACTCGCCAGCCAGGACATCCTCGCACTGCCATACCCGGCCGAGTACGGCGGTCTGGGCGGCGACATGATCTCCGTGCTGGTCGCCATCGAGGAGTTGAGCCGCGCCGATGCCACGACCGGCGTAATCATGTGCGTCCAGGAGCTGTCGGCGTTGCCGCTGATCCACGGCGGGACAGCCGAGCAGAAGCAGCGCTGGCTGCCGGACCTTGCCGCGGGCAAGAAGCTGGCCGCCTTTGGGCTGACTGAGTCGGGCGCCGGCTCGGACGCCGCCAGCCTGCGCACCAAGGCCGTCCGCGACGGCAAGAACTGGATCCTTAACGGCGAGAAGCGCTTCATCAGCCAGGGTGACGTCGCCTCCGTGGTCGCGGTGTTCGCGCTGACCGACCCGAGCCCGGAGGCCGTCAAAGCCAAGCGCCACATGACCTGCTTCTACGTTGAGAAGGACACGCCCGGCTTCACGGCCCCGCGCGTCGAGCACAAGCTCGGCATCCGCGGATCCACCACGGCCGAGCTGGCGTTCGCCGACGCCTGTATTCCCGACGACAACCGCGTCGGCGCCGAAGGCGACGGCTGGCTGCTGGTCAACAAGACGTTCGAACGGAGCCGGCCGGGCATTGCCGCCCAGGCGGTCGGTATCGCACAGGGCGCGCTGGACGTGGCCGCCGACTACGCCCGCCAGCGCAAGCAGTTCGGCAAGCGCATCGGCGACCACCAGATGGTGGCGGCGATGCTGGCCGATATGGCGACGCGAATCGAGGCGGCGCGGGCACTCCTCTGGACCGCCGCCGAGCACATTGCCGCGGGCGACCACCCGGCCGCCTGGGCGGCCAAGGCCAAGCTCTTCGCGGGCGACATGGCCATGGCCGCCACCACCGACGCGGTCCAGATCCTGGGCGGCTACGGCTACACCACGGAGTACCCGGTCGAGCGGATGATGCGCGACGCCAAGATCACCCAGATCTACGAGGGCACGCAGCAGATACAGCGGCTGATCGTCGCGCGAGACCTACTCGCGGGGTAATGCTCCGACCGCTTGCCGATCGGGTTACATTCGGCCAAGTGGCGGTGACCATTCCAACTGAGTCGCTCCCGCCGGCGCGGGCAGCCGTGCCAATTACGGAACGGGTGCTGCCGCACGGGCGCCTGCGCTGGCTGGTAATCGCCGCTTGGAGCGCGGTCCCGTTGGCTCGCCTGGGCATCTTCGCGTCACTGATCGCCGGCGCCGGGCTGATCGCCGCACCGATGGACTTCGTCGAGATCCACTTTGCCGGCGCACTCTTGAACACCTATGTCCTCCTGATCGTGTTGCTCGGCATCCGGCCCGTGACGAACCGGCTCGTCGAGGTCGCCGCGCTGGGCAATGAGCGAACGCAGCGTGTTGCGCGCCTCAACGGGTCGACGCTGGGCCCGCTGCTGCTACTACTGGTGTTTGTTGTTCTGGGCGAAATCTCGACGCTCATTGAGTTCGGCGGGCAGGCCGTCGCCGGCGCGCCAGTGCCGTTCATCGTCGAGTTTGTCTTCGCGTTGTTGATCAGGCTGCCGCAGGCAGTCGCGCTCTGGACGTCGGTGGTCGCTTTGGCAACCATTGCCGAACTCGGACGGCAACCTGTGCCCGGATCGTTTCCGGAGGACCGCAGCCTGGGGTTGCGAAAGAGTCGGCACCTTGCTCACGACGATCCTGCTCTTCTACGTCTCGGTCCTCGTCCCAGCATTCATCTTCGCCACGGCGCGGGTGGCGGACTTCCTGACCGTGGTCGCGATCACGCTGCTTGGACTGGCCGCGATGCTGGTCGCGGTTTGGCAAATCCACCGGCGGATGGTCGTCGAGCGCGCCCACGAGGTGGAAGCGGCAACGCGGCGGTACGCGTCGGCCTATCGCCGCGCTGCCAGCGACTCTCAGGCGACCGCCGGCTCGGAATTGCAAACTGCCCAGTTGCTGCTCGATGGCGCCAAGTCGATTCACGAGTGGCCGTTCGATGACCGGACCGAGCGCGTCGCCGGGCTTGCTGCTCACGAGCGTGCTGGCGGGCGTGGTCGTGCGGCTCATCTTGATCGGCCTCGGCTTCTAGCGTTTCGGCTACATTCGAACCGTGAACATCCTTGTCCTGGTCAAGGCCGTGCCGATCGTGGGCACGGAGCGGCTCGACAGCAGCATGTGGACCGATCGGTCGGTCCCGCTGGAAGCGAATGGCAACGACGAATACAACCTCGAGAAGGCGCTCAAGCTGACCGAGGCGCACGGCGGCGAGGTGACTGTGCTCTCCGTGGGCCCAGCCGGCGCAACCGACGCCATTCGCAAAGCACTGGCGATGGGCGCCGCGCGCGCCGTTCACGTGGCTGACGATGCCCTCAAAGGGTCGGATATTCGCGCCACCCTGACGGTGCTGGAGGCGGCCGTCCGCAAGCTCGAATTCGACCTGCTGTTGGTGGGCGCCGACACCTCCGACGGCCAGGGCGGCGTCCTGGCGGCGGCGCTGGCCGTCAAACTCGGCCTGCCCTACCTGTCATACGCGTCCGAGATCGAGCCGGCCGACGGCGGCGTGCGCATCCACCGCATCACCAACACCGGCTACGACGTGCTGGAGGCGGCCACGCCGGCGCTGGTCATGGGCACCCAGCTGCTGGGCGAGCCGCGCTACCCGTCGCTGCGCGGGATCATGCAGGCGCGCTCCAAGCCCATCGAGCAGTGGTCGCTCGGCGATTTGAGCGTCGAGTCGTCGGCGGTTGGCGGCGGCGCGGCCGAGACCGAAACCCTCCGCGCCGACAAACCGCCGGAGCGGGCCGGTGCCCAGTTCGTGCGTGAGGCGCCGGACGTCGCCGCGGCGCAGATTGTTGACTTCCTCGCCAGCCGGCGGTTGATCTGATGGCCACGTTCTGGGCTTTGGGTGACGTCGCCGACGGCGCGCCCAGCCGCCTGACGCTCGAGCTGGCCACGCTCGCCCGCAAGCTTGCCGCGGACAGCGGTGGGACGGCGCGCACGATCCTCGTGGGCGCGGACGCATCGGGCGCGGCGGCCGAAGCCGCCAAGTACGGCGATGTCCTGACGGTCGATGTCGACACCTCCGGCCGACCAACAGCGGCCGCCGTTGCCCCACGCGTGGCCGCGATGATCGAACAAGAGCGGCCCGATTTCGTGCTGGTTGGCGCTTCCAACGACGGCAAGGACGTCGCCGGCATGCTGCTCGGCCTGACCGGCCTGCCCATCCTGGTCAACGTCGCTCAGGCAGTCTGGAAGGACGGCGCGCCACACGTCGAAATGAGCACGTTCGGCGGCCGGTTGGTCACGAAGAGCACGCTGACCGCGCCACGTGGCCTGATCCTCGTCCGTCCATCGGCCGTAACGGCGGAAGAGGCCGCCTCACCCGGCAAGGTCGAAACCGCGTCAGTCGCCGATGCCAAGGAATTGCCCGCCGTGAAAGTGACGGACCGCGTCGAAGAAACCGCCGCCGCCGTGCCCATCGAGGAGTCGCGCATCATCGTTGGTGGCGGGCGCGGCCTGGGCAATCCGGACGGCTTCCGCTTGATCGAAGAGCTGGCGCAGGCGTTGGGCGGGGCAGTCGGGGCCACTCGTGCCGTCGTCGACGCCGGCTGGATCAACTACAGCCAGCAGATCGGCCAAACCGGCAAGACGGTCAAGCCGGCGCTCTATCTCGCCTGCGGCATCAGCGGCGCGATCCAGCACAAGGTTGGCGTGCAGACCGCCGGCACGATCGTCGCCATCAACAAGGACGCTGAAGCGCCCATCGCCGAGTTCGCCGACATGGTCGTCGTGGGCGACCTCTTCGCGATCATTCCGCCGCTGATCGAAGCGATCAAGGCGCGTAAGGCATCTCGAGGCTGACGCGAGCCATTAGGCTAAAGGCACCGTCAGCAGGGGTGGCATGACCGTCACGTCGTCGGGCACCAACGGGTTCCTGTTCGCCGACCTACGCGACTACACGCGGTATGTCGAGTCGCACGGCGACCGCGCAGCCGCCGCGTTGCTGGACGCCTATCGCGCCCTCGTTCGCGCTACGGTCGCCGAATTCGGTGGCGCCGAGATCAAGACTGAGGGCGACAGCTTCTACGTGGTCTTCCCTTCGGCGAGTAAAGCCGTCCAGTGCGGCCTGGCCATCCTCGATGCCGCGTCGAAGTCGACTGCGGCGGGCGGCGGTCCAATCCGAGTCGGCATCGGCGTCCATGCCGGCGAAACGGTCGAAACGTCGGAGGGCTACGTCGGCTCCGCCGTCAATGTGGCGGCGCGCGTCTGCAGTCAGGCCAAGCCCGGCGAGCTGCTCGTCACCGACACGGTCCGCGCCCTGACCAGGACGTTCCTGCAGGTGAAGTTCGTCGATCGACGAGTGCGCAAGTTGAAGGGGATCGAAGAATCGGTCGTTCTCTACCGCGTCGAGCCGGCGGCGGTAGAGGCGGAAGTGGCGGCCAAGCCGGTCTCCGGCATCAGCCGGCCGGTGCGGACCGCCGTCCTGCTCATCGGCTTGCTCGTCGGCGGCGCGGCTGCCGGATACGTACTGTTAGCTGCTCAGCGCCCTCCCAATGGGACCACAGCCCCGACTGCGACTGCGCCACCGGTGGCAGCGACCTTCCCCGACGGCGCCGAGAGTGACCTGCTGGCACAGGTCCCGGCGGCCGTACGTGAGCGATGTGTCCGCGCGCCAGGAGCCGAGGCGCTGGCGGGGACGAGCGCCAGTCTGCGCTGCGATCTCGAGTTCGGAGCCGAGGCGGATACGGTCTGGTATCACCGCTTCCATACGGGACAGGAGATGGCCAACTACTTGAGCAGCGTGCAGCAAGCACAGCAGCTGCGGCTCGGCACGTGCGACGCCGACACTCCTCGCGCGCAGGGAGATTGGCAAGTCGGCACCACTCTCAGTGGCCAGTTGTTCTGTTTCGAGTCCGAAGGAAGCACCTGGATTGTTTGGACCTACGCCGCCGATCGCATCTTGGCCCGTGCCACGCGCACCGGCGACACGGCCGCCGACTGGGCCGGTCTATATGGATGGTGGAAACTGGCCCGCCTATTCGTAAGCGGCTGATTGCCACGGCGACGCTAATCAGCCGGCAGCGTCAACTTCTCGAGCTGCCACCACCACTGGCGTGTCGTCAGGTCGATTGGGCCGTCGGTCGAGCGGAGTCGGCTGTCAAGCGCTTCGTACCGTCGATCTGCCCACGCGAAGAGCACTGGCTGCTCGTCCGCGAGTGTCTCCTGGAGTTGGCGGTAGATACGGGCGCGTTCGCGCTGGTCATAGGTGGCGACGCCTTCGTTCAGCAGTTGATCGACCTCGGCGCTCGTGAAGCCCATGAAGTTGAACCCGTGAGGGTTCTCCTCACTTGACACCTGCCACGAGGCAAAGAGATCGTCGTGCGGATCGAACCCGTGCGTGAAGCCGAGGAACACCGCTTCGAACGGCTTGTCCGAGTTACCGGGTATGTGCGGCCATTCTTCGAGTGGACGCAGCACCGTATCCGCGTCTGCGTGAATGGCAGTCAGCTCCATTCCGCAGTCGCGGACCTGGTCGACGAGCAGGTCCACGAATCGGACTCGTGGTTCTTCGTCGGCCCGAACATATACATCGGCCGCCAGCCGGCTGCCGTCGCGGACGTAGATCCCGTCCGCGCCCAACGTCCAACCCGCCAATTCGATCAGGCCGCGCGCGGCATCAACGTTGCGCTCCGGATGGCGCAAGTCTGGCTGGAAGGCCCACGAGATTGGATCGATCGGCGAGTAGATGACGTCTCCGCTGCCGGCGGTTGCCGCATCGACCGTGGCCGGCTTGTCGATGCATAGTTCGACGGCTGCTCGCAGTGCATGGTCAGCGAAAAGGTGGCCCGGTCGCACGTTATAGGCGAGAACGTAGTCGAGGGCGTCGGCGTACCTCGCGAACTGCAATTGCTGGCCGTTCTTCACCTGTTCATACAAGCCAGAAGGAAGCACCGCCCAGTCGATCTCGCCGTTTAAGAGTCCGTTCGGCAAGCCATCTGGAGCACGGATAACGCGGACCTCGAAACGGCTCGTCGCCGGCCGGCCGAGGTGGTAGTCGTCGAAGGCCTCAAAGATGCCGCGTGTGCCGTCTTCCACCGAAACGAACCGCCATGGGCCGGTACCGATTGGATGCTGGTTGAACGAAAGAGCGGGATAAGCAAGCGCGATCGCATCCAGTCCGGTCGCGCGCAGACTCGACGCGACATCGCGCAGACGAGTGGCGGTCTCATCGGCGTGAAGACACGCGTCGAAGTTGCCGTTAGGGCCGTTGAATTGGTTCCGCGGCAGCGACTCGAGGCCGGCCGATGTCAACAGCCCGTCGGCCTGCGCGCCCAGCGCATCGCATTCTGGGGCCTCGGATTCGAGCTGGGCCCCGATATCGTCTGCGACCTGGTCGAAGTCGTCCGGGTCAAGGCTCGAAGCGCGTTCGTGCAATGGTGCATAGGCGGCTTCGACAACAGCTCGTGAGTCGATCATCACGCTTGGCAAAGCGAGCGTCAGGAACGTCGCATTCGGCGCAGTCAGCTTGAACTCGATTGTTTTGCTGTCAATGGTGGTCGCCGAGCTCAGCATGTCGCCAAGGCACGTGCCAAAGCCGAAGATGCACTGTGTATCGCGACGACCCAGTTCGTACGTGAACGCGACATCATCGGCCGTGAGCGGGCGGCCATCGTGGAACGTGGCATCGACCAGGGAGCAGGTGACGGTCACCTCGTCTGGCTGCACGACACATGGTTCGGCGGCGAGATCGGGCACTGGCTCGAGCGACGCGTTATACCGGTATAACCCGTTGTAGACGAGCTGGATCACGACATCTGCGCGGAGCGGCGGCCTGAATCCGAAAGCGTTGGACATATACAAGAACGGGCTCGCCGCGAATGGCGGGACCGCTAGGCCCATGACAATGCTGCCTGTGGCCGATGGCGCCGGTGCCGTGGTGGAAGACGCGGCTACCGACGAGGATGCGCCCGGCGATTCAGCGGAAGACGTTGGGCCGGGTGTTGTCGGGGGCGCCACCGCGCATGCTCCGACGGTGAGGACGGCGAGCGCTGTCAGCGGGCGCCAGCTGGACGCGGTCGGGCGAATCATCCTGGCTATTGTGGCGGGCCGGCGAGCAGCGTGCCGCCCTTGATCGAGGTTACGGCGCCGTGAGACCGGTTCAGGCTCGTCCTAAGTCGGTGGATCGCGTCTCGCCTGCATGCGCGCCGGCGCGTTGGCGTGCTTCTCCTCGGTCGTGCCGATCATTTCGCGGAACCCGTCGCGCCAGCTTGGATATCGCGGTGTCCAATTGAACGCGCGCTTCGCTTTTTCATTCGAAGCGCCGCGTCCCTGGGTCATCCAGCGAACGCCAGCCTCGCCTATGAATAGTTTCGCCAGCCAGGCCGGCACATGACGCGGCGGCGGTGCGCCGGCGACTGACGCCAGGTACTCGATCCACTCGGCGCTTGGCGCCGGGTGGTCGTCGACGACGTTGTAGACACCCGGCTTGCCCCTCTCCAGGGCTGCCACGGTCGCGCCCGCGGCGTCCTCGATGTGCAGCCACGACCAGACGCCCCGGCCGCCGCCCACGATGGGCAGGGCTCGCCGCCGGATCAGATCGATCAGTTCGTCCGACGCACCCGGACCGTACAGGTTGCCGTAGCGCAGGACGATGCCGTCGACAGAAGCGTCCTGCACCATTCGCTCCTGCTCGAGAATGGCAGCCAGCGTCTGTCGCTGCTCGGCGGGCGGGTTGGGTTCCAGTTGGTGCTCCTCCGTCTTGATCGAACCGCCGGATGCTTCGTTGTCCCAGCCGGTGTAGCTCTGAACGATGAAACGGCCCACGCCATTCGACACCGCAGCGTCGAGCAGATAGCGCGTACCAATGGTGCGCAGCCGGTTGGTCGTGGCGAACGACTGGTCGAACCGGCGCATGTCCGCCCCGGCCGTGAGCGCGGTCATCTCGTTGACGATCGCGTCAGGTCTCGCTGAAACAACGGCATTGCCCACGGTGCGTCGTTCCAGGCCGTCTATGAGCAGTGCTTCCGCGCCGAGTTCTTTGACCGCCGGCAGCCTTTCCGGCCTGTGCGAGGTGCCGGTGACCTGGTGCCCTCGTTCAAGCAGCTGCCTCACCAACCTCAGCCCGACTGCGCCGGTCGCACCGGCAACCATCACCCGCATGCTGTGACGGTCGCCTGCATCCCGCTGTGAGCGCGCCCCTAGGGCTGCAGGCTCGCCTCTAAGCGCCATATCAGCACAGAATTCCGTCTTTCCCATACAGCATCTAGTGGTAGACTCGACCGAGGCCACTACGGGTAGTGGCAACTAGGAGGTCGGGCGGCGGTGCGATGCCCTAAATGCGGCGAACATGACACCCGGGTGGTCGACTCGCGCGACCTCGACGAGTCGGCGACCATCCGCCGCCGGCGCGAGTGCAACCAGTGCGCGACGCGGTTCACGACGTATGAGCGGATCGAGTCGGCCCGCCTGACCGTCGTCAAAAGCGACGGGCGGCGCGAGGAGTTCGATCGCGACAAGCTCGCCTCCGGCCTGGCCAAGGCCTTGACGCGACGGCCGGTCGCGCAGGACGCTGCCGTCAAGGCGGCGGACGAGATCGAGGCCTCGCTGCGCTCACGCGGTGTGTCCGAAGTTCCATCACGTACCATCGGCGAGATGGCGATGGAGAAGCTGCGCGAGATCGATCACATCGCCTACATCCGCTTTGCCAGCGTCTACCAGAGCTTCGAGGACATCGAGCAGCTGCAGCGCGAGGTCAACAACCTGCTGGCCGAGCGCGAGCAAATCGAAGCGGCGCCGCGGGGTGGCGGCGGCAACGGCAAGCGCTACCCCAAGCGATAGGCTCGCGATCGTCTGATGTCCGTCCTGGCCGACCGCGACATTCGCGCCGCGATGCAGGCCGGCCGGATTCGCATCGACCCCTTCGACCCGGGCTGCCTTCAGCCATCGTCGGTCGATCTTCACCTCGACGGCGACTTTCGGGTCTTTCGGAACAATCGGTACCCGTTCATCGACGTCCGCGCGTCCCAGCCGGAGCTGACGGAACTGGTCTCGGTCGCCAACGACGAACCCTTCATCCTTCACCCAACCGAGTTCGTGCTGGGCCAAACGCTGGAATGGGTGGAGATCCCGGACGACCTGGTGGCCAGGCTCGAAGGGCGCAGCTCGCTGGGGCGGCTGGGCCTGCTGATCCACTCGACGGCGGGCTACGTCGACCCGGGCTGGAAGGGCAACCTCACACTCGAGCTGTCCAATGTCGCCAACCTGCCCATCGCGCTGTACCGCGGCATGAGCATCGGCCAGATCAGCTTCACCAAGATGACCAGCCCGGTAGAGCGGCCCTACGGCTCGCGTGACCTGGGCTCGAAATATCAGGGCCAGTCGACGCCCACCGCCTCGCAGTTCTTCAAGGACTTCGAGGCCAGCCGGCGCCATCCGACAAAGGGCGGCCCACGGCGCTGAACGATTCCGTCGACTGGAGCGCCGATCTAGGCGGCGGAACGAGGATCGCGCTGATCCAGGCCGGCGTGTTCACGTCCGATGCCGGCACGATCTTTGGTCCGGTGCCGCGCATCCTGTGGGACAAGCTCGTCGCGGCAGAAGTCAACCCGGATTGGACGTTGACCCAGGCGCTGAACTGCCTGCTGATCGAGACGCCTGCCGGCCGCGTCCTCGTCGAGACAGGTGTCGGCGACCGCATGGACGATCGGCGCAAGGTGGCTCGTGGCGTGCGTGGGCCGTGGATCGTGCCAGCTCTGGAGCAGGCTGGCTTTGGCGCCGATACCGTCGACGTCGTCGCGGTCAGCCATCTCCACTTCGACCACGCCGGTGGGCTGATGACGCCCGACGGATCGCGCGCTTTCCCACGCGCGCGGATCGTTGCCCAGGCCGACGAATGGAAGTTCGCGCTGGGCACCAACCCCCGATTACAAGCGAGCTACGAGCAGGGCGACCTCCAACTTGCCGAGCCGTGGGCCAACGTGGGTTCGCCCGATGGCGACGAAGAAGTCTTGCCTGGCGTTTGGGTTCGCCGGACTGGCGGTCACTCGGGCGGGCACCAGGCGATCGTCGTGCGCGGAGCCAACACGACGGTTGGCTTCTTTGGGGACCTGTGCATGCGGCCGTGGAGCGCCAACCCGAGGTGGATCCCGTCGTTCGACGACTTCCCGCTCACGTCGGTCGAGGTGAAGGCCTCGCTCTTCCGCGAAGCCAGCGAGGAAGGCTGGACGGTGGTGCTGTCGCACGAGCCGCGCAAGCCCGTTGGCCGGCTGGTCGCAGATCGAGACCGCTATCGCTTCGAGCCAACGCTTCTAGGGCCGGCGAGCGCTCGTCATACGCTCCGCTCAAGATCCTTAACTGGGCCGATTCCGCGCGCGATTGTCATACGCTCAGTCGCCACGAGGGGGAGTTGGCTCGGGTGGCCAGATGCCGGTCATACGCTCGGCTCACGCGCCTAAGGCGAGCCGTCTTGGACAAAGGCCTGCTTACGGAGCGTATGACATCGCTGGTCGGGTCCGTGGAGCGGGGCTGAGCGTGGCATCGCGCAGCAAATGCCAAGCAGCCGGCGGCCCAACATGAGAACGAGCAACTTAGGGTCGCCAGTCGAGCGTATGACCGCGGCCATGCGCCGGTACTGCGGCTGCTGCGCCGCTACTCGCTAAGCAAAGGCTCGATGTAGCCAGCCGCTTCCTCGCGCGTGACAGGGCCGTAGATGACCTTCTGAATCACGCCGTTGCCGTCGATGAACACCTGCGTCGGCAGCCCGAAGGCGTGGTAGGTGTGGAACACGGCCGATGTCGCGTCGAACCCTACGGTGTAGTCGAGCCCATAGGTATTCACGTAGTTCTTCACGTCGTCAACGGACGTTTCCTGCACGCTGACAGCGACAACGGCCAAGCCCTTGTCCTTATACGCCGCGAACGTGTCGCGCAGGACGGGCGTCTCCTCCTGGCACGGCGGACACCACGTCGCCCAGAAGTTGAGCCAAACCGGGTGACCGCGCAGGTCGGCGAGCTTGACCGGCTTACCGGACAGATCGGTCAGGCCGATCGTTTGACCGTCATGCACTCCTTCGAGCTCGGGTGCGAGCTGACCCGGCTGGAGACCTACCTCCGGGTCGCCCACCTGGTAGAAGTTGGAGCCCGGCTTGGGCAGTGCCGTGTCGGCCGGTTTGGCCAGGGGAGTCGTTACCGCCAGCAACACGAAAGCCAGCCCGACTACCGCGGCCGCCGCGATAGACAGCTGGCGGCCATTGAACGGCCCGATGACCTGCCGGTCAAACAGCTTCGGCGGCTGCGTGCCGGCGGCTTTCAAACGCTCGGAATCAGCCACGCGAACTGCCTAGCGAAGAAACCGAGCCAGTCGAACAGGATGGCCAAGCCGATCACCACCACCAGCAGCCCACCCACGAACTGGAGCTGGCTGCCGAAGCGACGGAACTGCATCGCAACCCGCGATGCCCGATCCACGGCGAATGCCATCAGTAGGAATGGCACGCCCAAGCCGATGGAGTAGCCAACCAAAAGCAGAATGACCTGCGGGCTGGCCGATATGGCCGATAGCCCCAGGATCGCCCCAAGCGTGGGGCCGACACACGGCGTCCAGCCGAGCGCGAAGATCGAACCCAGAGCAAACGCCGCCAGTGGGTTGCGAGCGGCGGCGCCACCGAGCGGTTGCTCACCGAAGCCCTCGCGCGCAAGCGGCCGGAAAGTTCGGCCCAGAAAGCCGAAACGCAGCACGCCCATCATGTTCAGGCCGAGAACGATCAACACGACTCCGCCGATCTGCCGCAGCAGGGTCAGGTTGTCGCGCAGGAAGCCGCCGGCGACGTAGGCCGTCACGCCGAGCAACGTGAAGATGGCTGTGAACCCCAGGACGAAGGCGAAGGCGTGGAACAGAACGCGCCACCGATCGGCCGCCCGCGGCTGAATGGCCGCCGCCACGCCACCCATGGCCACGGTCGCGCCCACGGCCCCGAGTTGACCCAGGTACGCCGGCACAACCGGCAACACGCACGGCGACAGAAACGACACGAAGCCGGCGAAGATGGCGGCGGCCATGGTCAGGTCCACCTCAGGCCAGCCGTCCCAGCGTAACGTCGAGGAATTGCGAAATCGGTCGGTAAGTGCTGCTCAGGGTCAGCTTTTGGCCACCGACTTCCAGCACGGGCACCCACGCGCCGTAATCGGCCTCCAGCTCGGGGCGGTCCTTCAGGTCGACGTAGCGGACCCGCGCAATCGGATCGCCGCGGCGCGCGCGCTCTTCGAGCACACCTTGGAGAGTTGCACGCGCCTCATCGCAGATGTGGCAGCCCGTGCGCGTGTAGAAGTCGATTGTTGGCAGGGCAGGGGAGTCGGTCACTTCGGCCGATTCTGACGCACGTGGCTGAGAGGTCGTTCCGCCGTCACAAACCGACGGCTCTCGTCACCTCAAGGTCATAGCCACGGCGATGACGGCCGCAGAGCTAGTAGCCCACAATCGCTGGCCCCGAGCCGTCGACATTCAGTGACCGCAGTATCTGCTCCTCGACAAGGCCGAGATCGGGCACGCTGTCCCACCCGAGCCCGACAATGAGCGGTCGCTTCTCCGGTCGCTCCACCAGCAGCAGGATTTGGCCACCGACATAGGCACCGTCCGCGCCGGTATGACTTTCGAGTCGAACAGCGCGGTGCCCGCCGTGAAGTAGGTCGCTCCTCACGTACGGCCGCCAGTCGCCGATCCACTGGGCTGTCTGGATGGCGTCCAGCGCCAATTCAAGGTCAGATCCTCCCGCAATCGGCGACGATGCGTGCGAAGGCCGTCTCATCACCCCTCGCCGCTTGCTCTACCAGGGAGCTGCGAATGCTGCTCTTAGCCAGGCCCATACCCTATAGATGCTCGCTCGGCCGCAAAGTGCACCAAAGCCGTTTGCGAAGTCGTTGCGCGACTGGCGCCACCTACAATTGCTCGGTCCTCGCGCCCCCGTAGCTCAGTGGATAGAGCGCAGCCGTCCTAAGGCTGGCGTCGGCGGTTCGAATCCGTCCGGGGGCGCCAACCCAGCTACGCGCCGCGACCGGGCAGGACGATCGGCTTGCCGTGCGGCGTAGTCCGGGCTGCCTCCTCCCAGGCGTCGTGGCGGGCGAGCAGTTGGTCCCTCGCGATGAGGCCTTTCTCGGCCACCAGCTTCTCGAGGGCGGCCAGCCAGTGGCGGTAGTAGCGGCGCCCGTCGTCGTCCTCGCCACGCGCCGCGGCCGCCGCGATCTCATCGGCCAGCCGGGCGGTCCATTCAGGCCAGGTGAACGCCCCACGCTCGTGGAGCAGGACGGCCATCGCGAACGCCTGCGCCTCCCAGGGAGCCCTGAAGACGGGCCCGTCGTCGTCACGCGGGATGGCCGGGAGGGCGACGAGGTCCGGCGTCGTCATGCCGGCTCCAGGTGGTCGTCCCACAGGTCGACGTACACCGAGTCACGGCGATCCGCGCGGTCGCCCCACAGCTCCCTCGCGCTGAAGCGCACCGTGTAGACGTGCTGCGGGATGAAGCCCCGATCCTGGCCGGCGGCGTCGGCGAAGATCCACACGCCGTGGTCGGCCGTCACTAAGCCGCACCGCCCGCGGGCGTAGCGCGGTAGACGAGTGTGGCCGGACGGTTCAGAGGTCTTCGTGGTCACTGAGTCACCGACGGCAAACCGAGCGAGGACAGCATGATCGAGACGCGACGCGCGTGGGTTGCTCATGACGCGCTCGACATCCGCCGCGGCGAGTACTCGCGCGTCCTCGACCCGCGCGACCGTGGCCGTCGGATCGGCGCGCCGGGCGGCGACCTGATCGCGGGTGACGATGCCGCGGTCGTCGAGAAGGCGCTCGATCCCGTACAGCCAGACCCCGTAGTAGCTCGTTGCCAGGTACTCGGCCCGTGGCATCCGCTCCCGGGTCGCCCGAACCTGGTCGATGTTCCAGCGGCCAAGGTAGTTGGTCGCGAGATAGATGGCGAAGGCTCGGCGCTCCCACTCGTGGTGGAACGGCGGCTCGTCGGGCTCGCTCTCGACGGGCCCGAAGCCCGGCATCCCGCCGAGGTCGGCCGGGCTGGTCAAGTCGCTCCCGCCGGCTGCCGCACGAGCGCCACGCCGATCATCGCGTCGCGCGTGACGAGCTCGGCGAGCTCGCCCTCGGACAGGTTCTCGGTCCCGGGTGGTCGCTCGGGCAGCACCATGTAGCGGATCTCGGCCGTGCTGTCCCAGACGCGCACCTCGCGGTTGTCGGGCAGGGCAGTGCCGAGCTCGGCCAGCACACCGCGCGGGTCGATGACTGCCCGCGAGCGATAGGGCGCGGACTTGTACCAGACGGGTGGCAGCCCAAGCACGGCCCACGGGTAGCACGAGCACAGTGTGCACACGACGAGGTTGTGCACTTCCGCCGTGTTCTCGAGCACGACCAGCTCCTCGGTCTGACGGCCCTCGAACCCGAACTCGGCCGCGGCCGCCGTCCCGTCCGCGAGGAGACGCTCCCGGAACTCGGGGTCCAGCCAGGCCCGGGCCACGATCCTCGCGCCGTTGCGCGGCCCGACCTTCGTCTCGTACCGGTCGATCAGGAGGTCCAGCGCGGCCGGGTCGATTAGGCCCTTGTCGACCAACAGCGACTCGAGAGTTCGGACGCGCAGCTCGACTTCGGTCAGCGGAGCGTCGTGGTCGCGATGTTCCTGGACGTCGTCCTCGTCGTCGTGGTCGTGATCAGCTGTTTCGTCACGGCTCATCGCGGCTCGTCCTCCACGACTCGGGCGTCGTTGCTACTAATTGTGTCGGGTCGCGCAATGCCACTGCCGAAGGCGTGCTGGACCTCGCCCACCACGGTCCCCGCGGCGACCCGGTCACAGTTGGCCGTGAGGGTACGCTCATGGCATGAAGCTGATGGCGACGATGATGCTGTCTCTGGACGGCGTGTACCAGGGACCCGGCGGACCCGACGAGGACCGACGCGGCGGGTTCGAGCGCGGTGGCTGGACGGCCGCCTCGGCCGATGCGGAGATGCTGCCGTTCCTCGTCGACATGTTTGGGCGCGCCGATGGGCTGCTGCTCGGGCGCAAGACATGGCAGATCTGGGAGCCGTACTGGCCCAAGCACGATGACAACCCGTTCGGCCACATCATCAATGCGCTGCCCAAGTACGTGCCTTCGACCACGCTCAAAGACCCAACCTGGCAGAACACGCATGTCCTCAGCGGTGATGTCGAGGCGGCGATCCGCGAACTCAAGGCGAAACCCGGTCGCGAGTTGCAGGTCCACGGCAGCGGCGTCCTGCTGCGCTGGCTGCTCGAGCGCGACCTCGTCGACGAGCTCAACATTCGGCTGCACCCGATCATCGTGGGAGCTGGCCTGCGGCTGTTTCCAGAAAGCGGCCCGAGCCACAACATGGAGGTCGTCGAGTCGCGCCAGCTACCGGAAGGCGTGACGATCCTGACCTACAGGCTGGCCGGTGGGGCCACCTTCGCGCCGATGGGTTGACGCGCGAGTGTCGCAATGCGGTGCATGTAGGCAAATCGGCGCCCGGCCAGGCCCATTTGGGGCGCACAGATGTTTGCCGCGGACGCTTAGGATGCCGGCATCCGCCCACAACGCCTTCTTTCGTCACGCTTCGGTTGTGCCGCCCTGCTGGCGGCGTTTGTGGTTGCGCTCGGTCCGCTGCCCGCCGCCGCCGCCAACAGTCTTGGCCTGAGCGCTACCTACGCGGTCTTGGCTGACTTGAACTATTCGGCCGGCACGATCAGCGTCCGAACTACCGCCACCGTCACCAACAAATCAGGCTCGCTCGTGAGCCAGCTGAGCTTCAACGTCGCCCCCGTACGCACAGGCCACGCGTCGATCGGTTTGGTGACTGTTGGCGGTGTGCCCGTTACGCCGACCCTGGCCGACCAGACGCTGACGGTCAGCCTGCCGGCCACACTGCCGCCCGGCGCGAAGTCGATTGTCGAGATCAGCTATGGCGCGACGCTCAGCACCGACACCACCGACAAGGACTGGCACTTCGCCAAGCTGCACGGCATCGTCACCCTTTACCGTTGGATTCCATGGCTGAGCAGGCCGACGGCGTTCGATCGGCCGAATTTCGGCACCCCGTACGTCACGGCCGTCAGCCCCGCGGTCGGGGTCACGATCAACACCGATCGAGCCCTGATCTTCGGCACGACTGGATCTCAGACGCAGGTGTCGGGCCACACGTACAACTTCAGCGCGACCAACGTGCGCGACTTCAACGTTGCCGCCAGTCCGGACTACAAAGTTGCGACCGCGACGGTGGGCACGATCACGGTGCGCGTCCTATACGTGCACCTGTCGTCAACGAAGATGCTCAACAACGCGGTCAAGAGCCTCAAAACCTACGGCAGCGAACTCGGCGCGTACCCCTACAGCCGGTTCACGGTCGCCGAGTCGGGCGGTGGCAAGGCGATGGAGTCGCCGGCCATGATCTGGGTCAACCAGGACGCGCCGGACATTCCGTATCTGGTCGCTCATGAGACTGCTCACCAGTGGTTTTACAGCCTCGTCGGGAGCGACCAGGCCAGGGAACCCTTCGCCGACGAGGCTCCGACCGACTTTCTGGCTCGCAACATGCTGGGCATGCGCCGCCAGTCGAAGTGCGCCAGCCAGATGCTCGACAAGACGGTCTACGACTACACCGACGCGTGCTACTACGAGGCCATCTATATCGCTGGCGGCAACTACATCAACTCGTATCGTCGCAAGGTGGGCGACACGGCGTTCTGGCGCGGCATGCGCAACTACATCAACAAATACCGCTTCGGCATGGGCGGCACGCGCCAGTTCTGGGCACAGCTTGATGCGGCAAGCGGCTATTCAGGTGGCCACGCAGATCGTTTCCCCGGCTACTGACGGTTGGCATTCATCCGCGCGGGGTGATGGCAGCGCATCGCCGCATCGCGTACCGTTCACATCCTGCTCAGGAGCCCCGCCCGATGACAGTTTCACGTCGCCCGCCGGCCAAACGCCCGGCCGATGCGTCCAGCGCACCTTCTGCCAAGGCGCCCGTGCCGACTACCCGTACGACGCGCAGCAGGCGACCAGCGTCGACGGCCAAGCCGGCGACCTCCAAGCCGGCGACCTCCAAGCCGGCCACTACGAAACCGGCGACCGCCAGGGCGACGACAACTAGGAAGGCGACAACCGCCCGGCCGGCGGCTACCCCGAAAACCAGCAACATGAGCGCGACTCAACAACTCGTGGCCGAAGAGTCGCGGGCGATCAACGGGCCAGTCACCGACTTCGAGGCAGCTGGGCAGTTCGTCGCGAAACGGGTGACGTGTGGACGCCCCGACCCTGGGTCCCGACCATGGTCCGCCAGACCGAAGGCCGCGACGAACGCAAGCGCGTCCCGCGCACCAGTCACGCCGACTTTGAGCCGCGTCCCGGCCGTGACCCAATTGCCATCCTCGAGGCGCAAGAAAAAGACCGGCTGCAGGATCTTGTTCCCTTGCGCCACGCGCGCATGGCCGAATTGCCGTTCGCCTACTACCGCGGCACGCCTGCTGTGATGGCCTTCGACCTGTCCGAGACTCCGCGCACCGACATTCACGTACAGGCCAGCGGTGACGCCCACCTGTCGAACTTCGGCATCTTCGCCTCGCCCGAGCGCAACATCGTCTTCGACTCGAATGACTTCGACGAGACATTGCCCGCCCCGTGGGAGTGGGACGTCAAGCGACTCGCTGCAAGCGTGGTCATTGCCGGTCGGTCCAATGGCTTCAGCAGATCGCAGAACCGCGACGCCACCATGGCGACAGTGAAGTCATACCGGGAGTGGATGGCGCGCTACGCCGGCATGCGGTTGATCGATGTCTGGTACTCGGGCATTACCGAGCAGGCGATTCGAGACGCCGCCGAAGCGATCTGGGCGAAGCGTGGAAACAACGCCCAGGCGCGGGCCAAGCTTGAGGGGGTGTTTGCCGGCGCGCGCACCAAGGATGTGACTAAAGCCGCCGCCAAGCTCACGACCATCGTTGATGGCCAGCTGGCGATCAAGGAAGACCCGCCCGTCGTGCGCCGCATCGAGCTGCCCGGCGGCGGCAAGGTGCTCTCTGACGTCTTCGACGCCTATCGCGAGACCATGCCCCAGAGCCTGCGCGAGTACCTCGAGCGCTACCGATTCGCCGACTTCGCGCTCAAAGTCGTGGGCGTGGGCAGCGTAGGAACACGTTGCTTCATCATCGTGCTACAGGGTCGAGACGAAGGCGACCCGCTCATCCTGCAGGCCAAGGAGGCCACCCAATCGGTGCTCGAGCCGTACACCAAAACGGGCCGGCACGAGAACCACGGTGAACGCGTCGTTCACGGCCAACGCATGATGCAGGCGACCTCGGACATCTTCCTGGGTTGGTGCCGCGCTCCGGCCGGCCGGGACTTCTACTTCCGCCAGCTGTGGGACATGAAGGCTTCGGTCGATACCTCGATCTTGTTGCCGCCAGGCATGGCCTTCTACGGCGGACTGTGCGGTTGGGCATTGGCCGCGGCGCATGCCCGCAGCGGCGACGCGGTGGCCATCTCGGCCTACCTCGGCTCCAACGACACGTTCGACGGTGCCGTGGCCGACTTCTCTGAGACGTACGCCGACCTGAACGAGCGTGACCACGCGGCCTACGTGGCAGCCATCGAAGCCGGGCGGGTCAGCACCGTCACCGAATGAGCGAGCCGGCTGCCCGCGAGCCGATCGTTCGGCAGCACGGCAACGCCTATCTCATCTTCATATTGGTCGCGACGCTGCTGGCGCTGCTGATCATGGTTCTCGCGCTATTGCCGGTCGACGAGGCAACCCGTCAGACGTTGATCGTCTGGGACAGCGTGCTGTGCGCCATCTTCATCGTTGACTTCATCTACAACCTGACCGGCTCCCGACCGCGCAGTCAATACTTCATCCGCGAGCGCGGCTGGTTAGACCTGATCGGCTCGATCCCGACCTTCGGTATTTATCGACTCACCATTCTTTTGCGGCTGGCGCGCGTCAGCCGGCTTGTGTGGATTGGCCGCAAAATGGGAAAGCAGCGCCGCCGCGAACTGGTGGCCGACGTGCTGGGCAATCGCGGCCAATACGCCTTCTCGTTCACGATGCTGCTGATACTCGTCGTCATTTCCATCTCGAGCATCCTGGTTCTGCAATTCGAGAGTGCCGCGCCCAATGGCAACATCAGGACCGGCGGCGACGCACTGTGGTGGGCGATCGTGACCATCTGCACGGTTGGTTACGGCGATTACTACCCAGTCACGACGTTCGGGCGGATCACCGGCACATTCGTCATGTTCTCCGGCGTTGCCATCATCGGGGCCCTTGCCAGTATCGCGGCCAGTGTCCTCATTTCACCAGCCGCCACCGTGGCACAACCGACCGACGAGGTTGGCGAGCTCCGACGTCAGCTGGACATAACCCAGGCGGAGCTGGCCGCACTCAAGGAGTCAGTCGCCGGCGGCGGGAAGTCCGCCTAACCCGGTCCTATCCAGCACTACTCGGCGGATTTGCGCACGAAGGCCACACAGCAGAAGCCGGGCTGCTGATCCGGGACGGGCTCATAGTCGGTCGCCGCGGCACCGTGAACAAGGCCGTCGGCGAGGGCCAGGTTCGTGCCGCAGACCAACGGCCGGTGCTCATCGACCAGCGCATCAAATGGACAGTTGCGCAGGCGAATCGAGCCGTCCGGCTCGACGAACGGCTCGTAACCGCTATCGCGCAGCGCGACCAACAGGCGTTCACGAGCGTCGGTACCCGAGGCGGCTTCCGCGCCGGCCGCTAACCCTTCGCCAAGGTGCTCGGCGGCGCGTTTCAGTGCGTCTGGCGGCCCGTCTAACGCGATTCCCTCGAGGGCCGTGGCAAACAGGTCCGCCGCTCGTTCATAGCGACGGTTGGGCATCGACAGCTCGATCGTGCGCGCACCGCGCTCGTAAACGCGTGCGGGGCGTCCAGCACCGGGACCCGTTCGACCGCTGAGGCGGCGATAGCCCGCTTTCAGCAGGCCGGCTTCGGTCAGTCGGTCGAGGTGGAACGCGGCCAGCGAGCGGTTGATGCCGACGGCTTGGGCGGCGGCGTCGCGGCCAACAGCGGTGGGCTGGTCGATGACCCATTCGTAGAGCCGGCGACGTACTGGTTCTTGTAAAAGCCCGACAGCTGCGAGGTCATCAGCCTGTGCCGCGATGTCCATGGCAGGACTCTATCACACATAATGGTTCGCGATAGATTGACAGCCCTCGTCTGCGCATGTAACACTAACGACGGCTGTTACTAGAGAACGGAACGTACCCATGACCTTGACACTCGACCGCGACACCGACACCGACGATGTCCTCGCCACCTCACCTCGCTCGATAGATGCCGCCGACCGGCGGCGTTTCGAGGGCTACGTGAGCGAGATCCTGACCGCCCTCGGCATGGACCTCAACACCCCCGGCACCGCCGAGACGCCGCGGCGCTACCTGCAGGCGCTGTTCGATGCGACCGATGGCTACGAGGGCGATCCAAAGTTGCTGACCGCCTTTCCGACTGAGTGCTATGGCGACGCCAGCTGCGAGCTCGCCCAGATCGTCGAAGGGCCGATTCCGTTCTTCTCGCTGTGTGAACACCATGCCCTGCCGTTCCACGGCCAGGCCTACGTTGGCTATGTCGCCCACGACCAGATCATCGGCATCAGCAAGCTGACTCGGCTGGTGCGCGTGTTGACCCGGCGCTTCGGTGTACAGGAGCGCATGACACACCAGATAGCGGTAGCGCTGGGCGAGCAGGTGGGTGCACACGGCGTGGCCGTCTATCTCGAGGCTGATCACATGTGCACGCAGATGCGTGGCGTACGCGAGGACAGCGCCAAGACGCGCACGACCGCCTACCGCGGCGTGTACGAGCGCGACCCGGACCTGCGCGTCCGAGTTCTTCCGCATGTGCGGAATTGGCGCGGGCAGCCACCGATGAGCATCGCCGCGCCGCCAGCGTCGCGCTTCGAAGCGCTCATCCAGGCGGACCGGCCGGCTCGGCGACGCGCGCGGCGGATTGACTGACAACCTGCGCGAGCGCTATGGCGGCGACCTGTGGCTCCCGCTGCGTGAAGATCGGCCGACGGTCATCGCCAACTTCGTGACGTCGCTCGACGGCGTCGTCTCCTACCAGACGCCCGACGCGATGGGTGGCGGCGAGATCAGTGGCTTCTTCGAGCCCGATCGCTTCGTCATGGGCGTGCTCCGCGCGCTGGCCGACGTGGTCATGGTGGGCGCAGGCACGATGCGCGCGACGCCCAAACACCGCTGGGTGCCGGAGCACGTCAGTCGTGCCTTCGCGCCGGATTTCGCCGAGCTGCGTTCGCGCCTCGGTCTCCAGCCCCATCCCCTGACCGCCATAGTCAGCGCGTCCGGTGAGGTTGACCTGTCGCACCCAGGCTTAAGCGACCCTCAAGTGCCGGCCCTGATCATCACCACCGACCGTGGCGCGGCGCGCTTGGCGAATCATGCTTCGCACATCGAGGTCTTCAGCTTTGGTTCGGCAGCGCCAACGGCGCACGACATCGTCGAGCTGTTGGCTCGGCGAGGCGCCCAGCTCGTGCTCACCGAAGGCGGCCCACACTTGATTGGACAGCTGCTCCAGGCCGGCCTGCTCGACGAGCTGTTCCTGACCATTTCACCGCAGGTGGTCGGGCGCGCCAACGACACGCCCCGGCTGGCGCTTGTCGAGGACGTTGCCTATACCGTTGAGACCGCGCCATGGTTCGACCTCGCCGACCTACGCCGCAACGGTGATCACCTGTTCTCTCGATACCGGATCAGAGGAGCTGCTCAGTGAAGCAAGCAGAGTCCGCCGTCATTGTCGGCGGCGGCATGGCCGGCGCCAACGCGGCGTTCACGCTGCGCAAGCTCGGCTACCAGGGCCGAGTGGCGATTGTCAGCGCGGAAACGGAGCTGCCCTACGAGCGACCGCCGCTGTCGAAGGACTACCTGCGCGGGGAGTCGCCGCTCGAGAAGGCATACGTCCGGCCGGCGCCCGACTACGACGCGGAGAACATCGAGCTGCTGGCCGGCAGGACGGCAACGGCCATCGATGTCGCCGACCAGAGCGTCGAGCTCGATGACGGCAGCTCATTGACATACGGCGCGCTGGTGCTGGCCACCGGTTCGGAGCCGCGGACTCTGGACCTGCCTTCCGTGGACCCGTCCGCCGTTCACTACCTCCGCACCGCCGCCGACGCGGACAGCATCAGGTCGGCTGCCCATGAGGCCAAGTCGGCCACCGTCATCGGGGGCGGTTGGATCGGCAGCGAGGTCGCCGCTTCGCTCCGTCAAATGGGCCTGGAGGTGACCTTGGTAAGCCGCACGCCGCGGCCACTCGAGCGTGTACTGGGCCCGGAAATCGCCGACGTTTACCGCCAGCTACACGCGGACAACGGCGTCCGCATCGTCGCGGGCAACGCCGGCGACGCCCCACTGGACGCCGACATCGTGGTGGCGGGCGTTGGGGCGACGCCACGGCTCGAGCTGGCACGCCAGGCAGGTCTGCGCATTCGCGGCGGCGGGCTGGTTGTCGACGAGTTTCTGCGCACCTCGGCGCCGGACATCTATGCGATCGGTGACATCGCCAGCGCCTGGCACCCGCGGCTCAGGCGGCACATTCGCGTCGAACACTGGGACAACGCCAAGCGCCAGGGGAGGGCGGTCGCGGCGACGATCGCAGGCCAGGGCGAACCGTACGACCGAACGCCGTACTTCTACTCAGACCAGTTCGACCTGGGCATGGAGTACCGCGGCTATGCGCCGCGCTGGGACCAGGTCGTGGTGCGTGGCGACCTGAAGGCACGTGAGTTCGATGCCTTCTGGCTGGGTGATGGCAAGGTCATCGCGGCCATGAACGCCAACCGCTGGGACGACGCGAAGGAGCTCGCCGCCATCGTCGACTCCGGCCGATCGGTCGACCCGCAACGACTGGCCGATCCGAGCGTCAGCCTCGAGCAGGCCGCCTAACCCTCAACCATTCTGCGGCGCATCGCGCCGCACCAGAATTCCGAGGTAGGCCTTCCACGGTCCAACGTCGGCGTCGTGGCTGCCGGCGAGTGCCGCGTAGATCTGGGAGACGTGGTCCAGGTCGTGGACGGCCCAGGTCGCGATCAGTTGGCGCATCGTGACCTCACCAATGGCCGGGTCCGGATGCAGTCCGCGCTTGTCCAGGTCCGTCTCGTCGTGCACCAGCTCGTGCAGGCGGGCCAGGCTTTGCTGACGCAGCTCAGCGAAGCGATCGATCAGCGTGTCGAGCGGCACTCCGCGGTCGCGTTCCAGCATCTCGAAGCGATCGAACGGGTCGAACGGCCGCGACGTGCCGTGCTCCTCGATGATCTCGGCGCGCGGAATCCAGTCCGACAACTCGGCAGAGATGAGATGGCCCACAACGTCGCGTGCCTGCCAGCCGTTGGCCGTGTCGCGCTCATCCAGCCACGAGTCAGGCAACCCCGCAAGGAGCGTTCGGACCACGCCGGGCGTCCGTTCAAGCAGCGCCACCTGCTCGGCGAGGAACGGCGGCGCCGTCACCGCGGGTTTGGCTGCCGTTCGCTGGCCATGACGTGGGCGCGCTGGTACTCAGCGCGCAGCCGGTCGACATCGGCCCTGGCCGCCTTTTCCTCGGCCGAGCCCGCAACCGCGCCAGCCGCAGCGCCGCTCGGCGTCGCGCCAATCGGCCAGGATGGTCATGACGTCGCGCGGTGTTTCGTCGATGGCCGGGGCCTCGTTGCCGGCCAGATCGTGCTTTTCGGCAACCTTTTCGCCGAGCACGGCCTGTACTTCGGCGGTACTGGTCAGGCCGTCGGCAAGTTGCTGTACTTCTTTGGCCAATTCGTGAAAGCGCGGATCAGTTGGTGGAATCGACCGCTTCTCGACCTCCAGCTGGTGCAGTTTGTCGAGCGTGTCCAGCACCTCGTCCGATGTGGAGCGCAGTTGTTGCTCCGATCCCATACTCCCCTCGATTCCCCTTCCGCCGGTACAGCCTTCCGGCGACGTGACCCACGGAGATTAGCAATGTCGCGCCGACCGCCATCGCCGCAGCGCCTGTTGACGATGGCGCTCGCCGTGGCCGCCGTCGTCCTGCTGGCCCTCGGCTACACGCCTTCGCAGTCGGCCCTTGGCCAGTCGGACGTCGATCTTCGCGTGCTGGGAGCAGCGCCGCTCAACTGGGATCCGGCGCACATCGGCGACGCCACCAGTGCCACCGTGGTGGCACAGGTTTTTGACGGCCTGACCATGCTCGATCCCGGCAACAACGTCCAGCCGGCCCTCGCCTCGAGCTGGACGGTCAGCGATGACGGGCAGCACGTTGACTTCACCATGCGCGCGGGGACGAAGTTCTCGGACGGCACCGCCATCACCGCGCAGGACGTGGTCGACAGCTGGTTCCGCCTGCATCGATCCCAGTCAGACCGTCACCGCTGGTCAGCCTGATGTCGGACGTGACCGGCGTAAACGACTACCTCGCCGGCAAGGCCGATCGAAGCGGCGTTGGGCTACATGCCGCAGGGCGATCACGTGCTGGTGGATCTTGCCCGGCCGGCCACTTACTTCGTCAGTGTCACCTCGTCACCATCGCTCGCCGTTGTGCCGCACTCGATGTTCAACTCGTTCAGCGGCGCCAATGCGCCGGCCAACCCGGTTGTGTCCGGCGCCTACAGGCCCACCTCGATGACGGATACGACATTGAGCCTGGAAGGCAACGCCTCGTATTGGGGCGGCGCGCCGCGCCTGAATAAGGTCGAGGTCGTACTTGATACGGGCGGCCAGGCGCCGATTGACCTGTTCGAAGCCGGTCAGCTCGACTACACGCAGATTGGTCAATACGACGCTGCATGGGCCAAGTTCGACCCGGTTTTGGGCCCGCGAGCTGCGCCAAACGAACGACCTCGACGTTCAGTACTACGGCTTCGACACGCGCACTGCCCCCTTCAACGACAGTCGGGTGCGCGAGGCGTTCGCCAAGGCGGTCGACTGGGACCGCATCGTCACGCTGGGCGACGGCGACCCGGCGCACTCGATGGTGCCACCGGGCATGCCCAACTTCGACAGCACCGACTACCGGCCGACCTACGACCCGGCAGGCGCCCGCGATTTGCTCAAGCAGGCGGGCTTCGATGGTGGCGCAGGCTTCCCGGAGGTTGCGCTGACGTCGATCGGCTTTGGCTACGAAGCCGCGGTGGCGGCCGAGCTGGAGCAGCAGTTGGGCATCAAGGTCGACGTCGAGCTATACGACTTCGGCGATCTGCTCAGCCTGCAGCAGAGCGGCCAGCACGCCCAGTTCTGGAACCAGGTCTGGAGCGCCGACTACCCACACCAGCACGACTACCTGGGCCTGCTCCTCGAGACGGGTAGCGCCAGCAACGATGGCGGCTGGAGCAATGCGGCCTACGACGCCGAGATCGCGGCCGCGGCCGCGTCCACCGACGCCACCGTCCAGAAGCAGCACTACGCAGCCGCCCAGACGATCCTGCGCGACGAGGCACCGGTCGTGCCGGTCGAGGCGTTCCGGGGCTGGGCACTGAGTCGCAACGGCTTGCTTGGCGCCCTGCCCGACGGGGCCGGGATCATGCGCTACGCCGGCATGACCTGGAGCACGACGAAGTGAGCGGCGCGGTGAAGGGGCGCCTGGTTGCCGCTGCCGCCCTCGTCTTTGGGCTGGTCTCCTTCGCGGCGCCAGTGGCCCTGGCGGACACACCCAGCATCAGCCCGCCATCGGCACAGGTTCCCTTCGGCGGACCGTACGTGTTCGCCGACTCAATCCACAGCGCTGAGCAGCCGGCGCGGGTTGAGTTGCTGCTCCAATTCCCGGGTTCGGACGCAACGTCGGTGATCGCGGCCACCGTGACCGGCGGCAACTCCAACTGGCACGCCCAGGCGACCTTCACCGACCACATCCTGCCCAACAGCAACTTGCACTACCAGTTCCGGGTCAGCTCCGCGGACGGCACGCGGACGACCGGGCCGGCCGGCCGACGTCCTGACCGCCGACGACCGCTTCAACTGGCAGACGGTCAGCGGATCCGTCGTCCGGCTGCACTGGAACGGCGGCAACGCCAGCTTTGGCCAGACCGCCCTCAACATCGGCGAGAAGGCCGTCGACAACGCCTCCAAGTTGCTCGGCGTGACCGAGACCGACCCGATCGATTTCTTCGTCTACGACGACGAGCAGGCCTTCCGCGATGCGCTTGGGCCCGGCCTGCGCGAGAACGTGGCCGGCACCGCGTTCGCCGAGAACCGCACGATGTACGCCTACATCACGCCCGACCAGGTGGGCCAGGACTGGGTCGACATCCTGGTGACCCACGAGTTGACCCACCTCGTGTTCGACACTGCCACCCACAACATCTACCGGCCCGCGCCGCACTGGCTCAACGAGGGCATCGCCGTCTACCTGTCGGAGGGCTTCTCCGAACGCTGGCAGGTCAGCCTCGGCCAGGCGAAGGGAGCCAATGCACTCATCCCGCTGCAGGGCATGGTCGCCACCTTTGGCGCCGGCGACCAGCGTTTCGATTACGGCTACGCCGAGTCGGTGTCGGCCGTCGACTACTTCGTCAAGACGTACGGCGAACCCAAGTTGTGGGCGCTCATCCGCAGCTACTCGGAAGGCCTGTCAGACGACGACGCCTTCAGCCGGGCGACCGGCCTCGATCTGCCCGGCTTCAACGCCGCCTGGATGAAATCGATCGGCGCCGGTGTGCCGGCCGAACTCGGCCCCCAACCAGGCCCGACTGCGCCTGCGGGCGTCCAGAGCGGACCACGGCCCACCGGGGCGCCTGCCTCGGAAGGTCCCGGCGTCGCCGGCGCGTTCGGCACCGGCTCCTTCGTGCTGGGCCTGGTTGTGATCGTCGTCGTAGTGCTGGTGGCGCTGCGCTTCGCCCGCCGGCGGCCACCCGCGCCGGCGCAGTGGCCGTCGTCGACGATGTACGGGCCGCCGCCCCAGTCGTCCCTTCCGCCGTGGCGCGGGCCGGACGGTTCTGACCCGCCGGGTCCGCCGCCTCACGGTCCGCAACCACCTGCGCCTCCACCGACCGCTGATACGCCGGAACCCCCGTCTGAGTGGAGGTAATGGCGGTCAACCGACTACGCTAGGCGGATGCCGACCAGCAACCAGCCGGTGCTCGAGCTGCGCGAGGGCGACCGCCTGAGACTGCGCAAAAGCCATCCGTGCGGCGGCAATACCTGGCGCGTCGTGCGCTTGGGCGCGGATATCGGCCTCGTTTGCGAGACATGCTCGCGGCGCGTGCTGATCGAGCGCCGCCAGGTCGAGCGCAGGTTGGTCGAGTTCGTGGAGCGCGCGCCGGAGTGAGCGACGAAGCTCCCGTAGCGGGCGACGCCGCCGCAAACGCCGAACTCAGCAACACCGCCCTTGGTGTCCTGCGCAACCGACGCTTCCTCTACCTGTGGATCGCCCAGGTTGCCACGCAGGTCGGCGCCAACATGGTGTTGTATGCGCTGACCGTCGCCATCTTCGAGCAGACGCACTCGAGCACCACGGTCAGCCTGCTGATCCTGAGCTTCCTCGTGCCGGCCGTCCTGTTCGGCGCGGTGGCAGGCGTCTACGTCGACCGACTCGATCGGCGGATGCTGCTGGTCGTCACCAACCTGTTGCGCGCGGCCGTTTTCCTCTTCCTGATCTTCGCCCAACACGACGTTGGGCTGATCCTCGTGGGCACGGCGTTGATCTCGACCCTGTCGACCTTCTTCGCCCCTGCCGAGGCGGCGATGATCCCGGCCATCGTCGACCGGCCACAGTTGCTGGCGGCCAACTCGCTGTACGTATTCACGTTGCAGGGGGCCTTCTTCGTCGGTTTCGCGATCCTCGGGCCGCTGCTGGTCAACGTCACCGGCCAAACGATCACGCTGATCGTGGTTGCCGTGCTGTTCGTGATAGCCGCCGGCCTGTGCTGGCTGTTGCCGCGCCACAAGCCGGAAACGTATGCGATGGGCAGCCCGCAGCAGGCGGCGCGCGAGGCTGGTTCGGCCGTGGCAACGACGCTGGGCCAGCTGCGCGACGGGTTCGACTACATCCTGACCAACCGGGCGGTGTTCTGGCCGATGACCTATCTGGCCATCACGGCCTCGCTCGTCGGCGTACTGGGCGTGCTGGGCCCGGGCTTCGCCACCCAGGTCCTGGGCCTGACCGAGCGCGACTTCGTCGTCGTGGTTCTGCCGCTGGGTGCCGGCCTCGTGGTCAGCATCCTGCTGCTGAACATCTACGGGCGCTACATCCCGATGCGCCGCGGCATCGAGGGCGGGCTCATCGGCCTGGGCATCGCGCTGGCGGCGCTGGCACTGGCCCAGCCGGTGCGCCTGGCGATCAACTTCGCGCCATCCATCTCGTTGCTGTCGATGGTCGTCGTCGTCGCGTTCGCCGCCGGCCTGGCGTACGGCTTCGTTGCCGTCCCCGCACAGACCCAGCTACAGGAGGAGCTTCCGTCCGACATCCGCGGGCGCGTATTCGGCGTGCTCAACATGCTGGTCAGCGTGGCCAGCTTCTTGCCCATCATCCTGGTCGGGCCGATCGCCGACACAGTGGGCGCCTCGCCGGTAGTGCTCGCTACTGCACTGCTCGTATTGCTGGCAGCCAGCGGCTCGATCCTGTGGGCCAAACCGTCGAGCGAGGCTGGTGGATCGCCCTCGACGCTGCTCGAACCGGCCGACCCGGTGGGCGTCACGTCACGCTCGTTGACGGGCCCGGTTTCGCTGCGCTACGTCGACGACAAGGAGGCGGACACACTGTCGTATCTCTCGTCACCGGTCGTGCCCGGCCATGCCGGACCAGCCCGCGGACGCGAGAAAGAGGGCGCGGCGCAGAAGTGACGGTGGCCGTCGTCTTCACCGGCGGCACGATCGCCAGCCGCGTCGACCCGGCTGCCGGCGGGGCGGTTCCGGCGCTGCGCGGCGCGGACATCCTGGCTCGTACGCCGGGCCTGGCGGACGCCGATATCGAGGTCATCGATTGGGGCCTGGTCACCGCGTCGCATATGGGCACTGGCCAGATGCTGGCCATCGCCCGCCTGCTGGCCGAGACGGTCGCCCGGCCGGAGATCAGCGGCGTCGTCGTGGTTCAGGGAACCGACACGATCGAGGAGACCAGCTTCGCCTACGACCTGCTGGTGCCGACGGACAAGCCGATTGTGGTAACGGGTGCCATGCGCAACTCCAGCGAGGCCGACTACGACGGCCCGGCCAATCTGCGCAACGCGGTGGCCTGCGCCGCGCGCCGCCGAGTTGGCCGGTCAGGGTGCGGTCGTTGTGCTCAACGGTTCAATCGTGGGTGCCGATCAGGCGGTCAAGACCCACGCCACGGCGTTGGACACGTTCCGGCCAGCCGATGGGCGAGCGCTGGGAACGGTCGTGGATGGCGCGGTCGAGCGTGACGGATCTGCGTGAGCCGGTCCGCTTGGCGGCCGATGCCCGAGGCAGCGGCGGAACCGGTCTATCTCGTGACTTTCGTGAGCGGCATGGACGGCAACGTCATTCGCCTGCTGGGCGGACAGCAGCCGGCCGGTTTCGTGCTGGCGGCGGCAGGCAGTGGCAACACGCACCCGGACTTCCAGGCGGCTGCGCTCGAGCAGCAGGCAGCCGGCGTGAAGATCGTGCTGACGACGCGGTGTGCGTTTGGCAATGTCGAGCCCATCTACGCGTTCCCCGGCGGCGGCGCGACCTGGGCCAGGGCAGGCGTCACGTTGTCGCGCCTTCCCGCTCTGAAGGCGCGCGTCGGGCTGGCCTTGGCGCTAGGGGCGGGCGCCGGCGATGACGACCTCCGCGCCGTCCTCCGAGCGTGACTTCGCCAGCCGACCTGATCATCGAAGGCCGCGTCGCCACGCTCGCGGGCGAGTCTGGCTGGGGTTGGGCCGAGGGGATAGCCGTCGCCGGCGGCCGGATCGTCGGAGTCGGTGGGTCAGCCGACCTGGATGGGTTGGTCGGCCCTGCGACTCGGCGCTGGCGGCTGCCGTCCGACACGCTGGTGATGCCGTCGATTACGGATGCCCACCTCCACCTGGTCAGCCTGCTGCTGGCGCGGACCCAGCTCGACCTGACCCCCACGCCCGACTTGGACGCGACGCTGCGGGCGTTGGCCGACACCGACGCACGACGGCGGGCGGCGGGCGACGCGGATAGCTGGCTCATCGGCCACGGCTGGTCGCTGCACGGGCTGGGTCGGTGGCCCGACCTTGCCATGCTGGAGCGCGTTGCGCCGGGACGGCCGGTCGCGCTGTACGCGCACGACCACCACACCCGCTGGGTCAGTCGCCGGGCAATGGCGCTGGCCCGGATTACTCAGGAGACCGCGGACCCTGCGGGCGGGTCGCTGCGGCGGGACGCTGGCGGGCGGCTAACGGGGATCCTGCATGAGACCGCCGCTGGCCTGGTCGATGTCGCCATCCCCGATCCGCCCGACGAGGAGCTCGAGCGCGAACTGGCGGCGCAGGCCGGCGGAGCTTTTCGCCTTGGGCATCACCGGCTGCCACGATCCGGGCGAGCTGTCCAGTGCACCGCGCATCCGGCGCGGACCGCTGTTCTATCGCCGCCAGGCCGAGCGCGGCCGGCTGCCGCTGCGCGTCCACTCCTCAATTCGAGCGTCTGAGCTGGGCCACGCCGTGGAGCTGGGGCTGCGCAGCGGGGAGGGGATCGGCCGCTACCGGATGGGCTGGCTCAAGCTCTTCGCCGACGGCTCACTGGGCTCGCGCAGCGCCGCCCTGCTCGAACCGTACTCGGACGCCGCCGAACGGCCGCCGACCGGCGGCCCGCGCGGCATGTTCCTCGACTCGGCGGAAGAGATCGCGGCCCATCTGAGGCGGGCGGCAGCGGGTGGCATCAGTGGCCAGGTGCACGCCATCGGTGACGCCGCGGTCAGGTCCGTGCTTGACGTGTTTGCGCAGCGTGCCGCGGGGACCGCTGCCGCCGCGTGTCGAGCACGCGCAGTTGGTCGACCCGCGCGACGTAGCGCGCTTTGGCGCCATGGGCGTGGCGGCGTCCGTTCAACCAGTGCACCTGCGCAGTGATGCCGCGCCGCAGCTCGTGGCGTGGGGCGAGCGGACCCACAACTCGTTCCCGCTGGCTGGGTTGATCGCGAGCGGAGCCCTTATCCCGTTCGGGACGGATGCGCCGGTCGAGCCTGTCGATCCGTGGCCGGGCATCGCCGTAGCAGTCGCGCGTCGCGATCCGTCGCGACCGGCGGATGCGCTGACCGGGCCCGACGAGGCGATCGACCTGTGTCGTGCCATCCGCGCCGCGTGTCTCGATCCGGCGCAGGTGGCTCACCAGCCCGAGCTCGGCAGGCTGGTGCCTGGTTGTCGGGCGGACCTGATCGTCGTGCCGGACGCCGGGCTTCCGCGAGAGCTCTGACGCCTCTGTGCTGGCCGCGACCAGGCCGCTCGCGACGATGCTCGACGGCGAGGTCGTTTACCGCTCGGCCGGCTTCGATGCCTAACTGCCGCCACGACGCGGCCGTTGACAGCCACAATTCGGCCGTTCGATCCTGTCGTACAAGCAATCACCCGGCAAGGAGGCTCGTTCGTCTTTGAATAGGCGGCCATTCACCCCGCGTGGGTTCCTGATCTGGGCAGGCTCCGGGCTGACGGTGGTGGGCGTGCTCGGCGCGCTGGGCATCCTGAACGAGACTTTCGCGCCCGGTTTCAAGGTCGACGCCTACCAAGCGACTGTCTACTTGGTGCTCGGCATCTTCGCGTTGCTGGCGGTCTACCTGACTCGACTCAAGACGCTGCTCCGGCCTTACCTCCGACGCATCGTGCAGGTCTACGGCACGATCGCGCTGCTGGCCGGCTTGTATGGCTTCGTGGCCGTGGGCAACCCGTCGCCAAACGTTTTCGGCCTCGCCAACTTCGAGGTGACGGAGTTCCTGCTGTACCTGATCCTGGCAACCTGGGCCTTTGCGGCGGGCTACTACCCGGTCACCGAGACGGTAACTGCTCCGACCTGACCACAGGAAGTCCAGGGAGCCGGCCGGTGCGTTGAGTCACCACCTCGATATGCGGGTATTGCGTCCCTCCGCGGCCCGGAGGACGATGGCGGGGCCTACGGCCCGTGGCACGCCCCAGTTCGTGCCAGGCTGTCGTGGCATTAGGAGGGTCCCGTGTTGCGGCCTGCAGGAAGTCGCCTGGTTGCGGTGAGAGTGGTCTTGGTGTCTCTTGCCACCGTCGCCCTGTTGATAACGGCCGGGGCAGGGCCGGCTTTTGCCCGCAAGGCGGGGGGCGGCGGTAGCCCGTGGCTGCCGACAACAGCGACGTGCACCACGAATTCAGGGGCGCCTGGGCATGTCTACGTCAACGTGAACACCCAGCAGTCGCATTGCGTGGCTGACTGAGCGTCCCCTACTACCGCGCCGACGCGCGACGCCCGAGGGGACTGACCCTCCTCCCAGCAAGTCGCGACGCCCTGGGCTGGGCGTCGCCGAGGGCCGAGCATATGGGCCGGGTCAGGCGCGGGAATGTCGCCTACACGACAGTTATGGCGAGGCGGACGCCCCGATTTCGCTTGCTTTGAAGGTCAGAAAGAGTGGCGACTGGATCGGACTCGGCAACTGCCATTGGTATATGTCACCAAGCCGCGCGACATAGTGTCTAGCCGGTAGCAAGTAGCCGCTCCACGTGAACTTGCAGTCGATGCCGCCGGGCGTGCCGGCATCCAGTGTCGCGTCGCCTGCGACCGTCTGAGCCGATGCGCTGTCGGCGTCGAGGAAGTTGAGATGCGCGCCCTTATGGATCGCCGCGTAGTTGCCGACGCCGGTGCAGTTCACGCCATCGAACGCGATCGGGCTGATCGTGTCGCCGACGAAGATGATCGTGCCCGTTACGAACGTGCCGGCAACACCCGTCGAACTTGTGCCGGGTGTCGGGCGTTGAACTGGCCGACGGTGTGGCGGTCGCTGCAGGTGGCGAAGTCACTGGCGGCCTCGTCGGCGCGGTCGGAGCGGCGCAACCGGCCAGCGCGATCACGGCAACGAACAATCCGGCGAGCCTTGACACAACTGTCTCCCCAGTCTGTCCAACTCGTCGCCCAGGCCGGCCAGACGGCCGGCGGCGATCGGAGGGATTGTAGTCGGTGGTCCCACCCGCCTGGCTGAGGCCACCTGAACGGGTCGGCGCTGATGGTATGGTGGTTCACCTCTCCTTCTTTTCTGGCGCCTGGGGATCAGCTCTACTCAGGGACCCGATATGTAGAGCGTGAGCGAAGGTCTGCCGCCCGCTTCGCCCGAGGGGCATTGCGGCCCAAATTAGTCGCCGATAGGGCTTCGGAAGCCGAAGGGGCCGCCAGTGAAGCGCATGGATCCTCACGACAGAGAGTCACGTCCTCGCCCGGGTCCGGCGCCCCCGGCCTCACGGCCGGGTTCCTGACATGACCGCTCTCCCAGCCCGCCGCGGACCCGGCCGGCGAGGAGACGGCCGCTCCCCCGATGCCCGCCGGCACGGTGACGCTCCTGTTCACCGACATCGAGGGGTCGACCCGCCTGCTGGACCGTTTGCGCGGCGAGTACGCCCAGGTCCTCCAGGATCAACGGGACCTGCTGAGAACGCTGTTCGAGCGGTGGCATGGTCACGAGGTCGACACCCAGGGCGACTCGTTCTTTGCCGCGTTTCCCAGCGCGCAGCAGGCCGTCTCCTGCGCCACCGAAGCGCAGCGAGCACTGGCCACCCACGTCTGGCCGCGCGGCGTGACCGTCCGCGTTCGGATGGGTCTCCACACGGGCGAACCGGTCGTCGCGACGACCGGATACGTGGGCATGGATGTTCATCGCGCTGCCCGGGTCGGGGCTGCCGGCCACGGCGGCCAGGTGCTGCTCACGCAGACGACGCGCGACCTGGTGGCCGACGATCTGCCACCCGACACATCGCTTCGTGACCTTGGCGAGCATCGCCTCAAGGACCTGCGCTGGCCGTTGCGGATCTTCCAGCTGGACATCGAGGGCCTTCCGACCGACTTCCCGAGCATCCGGACGATCGCCGCGGATGACGAGCCGCCGACCCCGGGAGAGGCGCCCTATCGCGGGCTCCAACCCTTCGACGGCGGGGACGCACGACTGTTCTTCGGACGAGAGACCACCACGACCCGCCTGGTCGAGGCCCTGGCGGCGTGGCCGCTCCTGGCCATCGTCGGTGCCTCGGGCAGCGGCAAGTCATCCATCCTGCGGGCGGGTCTCATCCCGGCCGTGCAAGGCGATGGCCGTCGTGAATGGCAGACCCATCTGCTGACGCCCGGAGCCCATCCGCTCGACAGCCTCGCAACGTCGCTCGCAGCGGACCCGTCGGCGGCGTCAGCGGCCCTCCTCATCGACGACTTCCGGCGCGACCCCAGGAGCCTGCGATTGCACATCAACCGGATGCTCGCGGCGACGCCCGACCCGCGCGGCGGTCGGCGCAAGCGAGGAGGTCGCGTCCTGGTCGCCATCGACCAGTTCGAGGAGGTGTTCACGCAGTGCCGTGACGAGGTCGAGCGCCGGGCCTTCATCGACAACCTGCTGACCGCGGTGGACCTCGCGGCGCCGCTCGGCTCGGGCACGGCCGTCCCGCCCGCGGCGAGCACCGCCGCCGCGGACGGCCCGGCCATCAGGGTCGCCATCACGCTGCGGGCTGACTTCTACGCGCACGTGGCGCGGTACGACGCCTTACGCGATGCCATCGCCGCACACCAGGTGTACATCGGCTCCATGGACGCTGATGAGCTGCGCCACGCCATCGAGGAGCCGGCCGTCCGCAATGGATGGGATCTGATGCCCGGCCTCAGCGACCTGATGATCCACGACGCGGGCGAGGAACCCGGCGCCCTCCCGCTCCTGTCCCACGCGCTCCTGGAGACATGGCGCCGCGACGCGGCACGACCCTGACCCTGCAGGGATACGCCGGTTCGGGCGGGGTCCGCGGGGCCATCGCGACGACCGCAGACCGGGTCTATCTGCGTGAGTTGTCGGATGACCAGCGCCGGATTGCGCGCAGCATCTTCCTGCGTCTGACAGAGCTGGGCGAGGGAACGCAGGACACCCGTCGCAGGGTATCGCGATCAGAGCTCGTGCCCGCGGACGACCCGATCCGGACGGTCGAGATCGATCACGTCCTGGGGATCCTGGCGGACGCGCGACTCGTCACGATGGCGGATGGCACGGTCGAGGTCGCCCACGAGGCCCTCATCCGGGAGTGGCCCACGCTTCGGGAGTGGCTGGGCCAGGATCGTGAGGGCCTGCGTCTGCACCGACGCCTGACCGATGCGGCCGCCGAGTGGGAGATCGCCGAGCGGGACCCCGGTCTGCTGTATCGCGGCGCTCGGCTGGCCCAGGCCGTCGAATGGGCGGGGTCACGGTCCGATGAGCTCAATGCGGGCGAGCGTGCGTTCCTGGAGGCCGGGCGCGAGCAGGCAGACGCCGAGCAGTACGAGCGCGAGGCGACCCAGCAGCGCGAGCTCGCGGCGGCCCAGGCGCTCGCCGTCGCCGAGTCACGCCGGGCTGAGGAGGCGGCCGGTTCCGCTCGACGCCTTCGCCGTGGAGCGATCCTCCTGGCGGCCGTCGGTGTCGTGGCGGTGGTGCTCGCCGGCTTCGCCGCCGTGGCGCGACAGGACGCGACCGGCAGCTTCGCCAACGCCGAGAGCCAGCGGCTGGGCGCCGAGGCCAACGTCAGCCTGTTCCGGGGCGAGAGCGCCGAGCTGGCGGCCCTGCTGGCCATCCGGGGTCTCGAGTCGCAGTACACGCCACAGGCGGACGGCGCCTTGCAGCGCGCGTCGCGATACGAGTTCAGCGACCGCATCCTCTCGTTCCCGCCCGGAGCGGACGGCGTCACGACGCCACTCATGCGCGTCCTCGGCGTCGATGTCTCGCCGGATGGTCGGTCGCTCCTCGCGGTCGTCGACGATGGCAACAACTACGTCCTGGATCTGGCGCACGACGGAGCGCTCCTGTACACGCTGCCGAGTGCCACTGGATTGATCGCGGCCGCCGCGTTCTCACCCGACGGCACCATGATTGCCACCCTCGATGGGGGCCAGGTGCGATGCTCCATGTCTGGGACATGGCGAACGGCAAGGAGCGATGGTCGGCGCCGACATCCGAATGCGGATCCGCGCTGACGTTCTCGGGCGACTCGGGAGAGCTGGCCGCCGTCCAGGCGAAGGGCGTCAGCCTGTTCGACACGAGCGACGGCAGCGCTCATCAGCCAGGTCCCGCAGGCGGACAACGTCCTGATGGCACCCGACGGAGAAACGGCCTACATCGTCATGAACGGCGTGGGCGGACTGTGGGACCTCCGATCCGGCACCCATCTGCGGGACCTCAGCGGTCCGGACACTGTTCCCGTCAAGGCCTCCGCGTTCTCGCCCGATAGCCGTCTCCTGGCCACCACGGCGTCGGACCACACGATCCGGCTCTGGGACGTGGCGACGGGCATGCCGGTCCGGACGCTGACCGGCCACCGCGAGATCGTCTTCCAGCCCATCTTCTCGCCCGATGGTTCGACCCTGCTCAGCGGCAGCCTCGACGGTACGGCCAGGTTGTGGGACGTGGCGACCGGCGCGACCCTGCGCACTTTCGTGGGCCACACGGCTTCGGTGTACTCCAACGTGTTCACGCAGGACGGGAGGTCCGCGATCACGGGTGGCAAGGACGGCACGGTGCGATTCTGGGACATCAGCGCGCCTGCCGAGCGAGACACACTGCTCGGAGCGACCTCGTTCATGTACGGCATGGCCTGGTCGCCCGACGGCAAGCAGCTGTTCGCCGGCAACGACGACGGCACGGCCAAGATCTGGGATGTCGCGTCGCAGACCGTGACGCACGTCCTGACGACTGATCAGCGCATCGACTCAGCGGCCTTCTCGCCGGATGGCAGCCTGCTGCTCACTGGCCCGGGCGGCGACCCGAGCGTGCTGTGGGACCCGGCCACGGGGACCCGGATCGGGGAGCTCCCAGGGTCTGGCGGCGGCGCGAACATGGCCGGCTTCAGCGACGACGGGCGGTTAGTGGTCGCGCCTCTGCCGCCGCTGACCGACTCCGGGCTACCGGCGGTCGGGATCTGGGATGTCGAAACGCGGCAGTTGGTGCGGCGGTTCGATACCGATGACTACAGCGGTGGCGCCCTGTCGCCCGATGGATCCCTGCTGTTCACCTTCGAGGACAGCTCGGTCCTGCCCAACGGCACGATCTGGGACGTCGCGACCGGCGCCAAGCTCCGAACCGTCGCCCATCCCGGCGGCATCATCGATGGAAGGTTCTCACCTGACGGCACGACCATCCTCACCGTCGGTCGCGACAATGTCGGACGCCTCTGGGACGCCGCCACCGGGAAGCAGGTCCAGGAGCTGCTTGGCCACACGAACATCATGTGGCGCGGCACCTTCTCGCCGGACGGCCGCTACGTCTTCACGGCGAGCCAGGACAAGAGCGCCCGGATGTGGGACGCACGGACGGGCCAACAGCTGCGCTACTTCCCCGGGCATGCCTTGTCGGCAGTCGCAGGTGTCGTCGTGTCACCCGACGGCAGCGAGATCGCCATCGGCAGCTACGACGGCGCCATCCAGCTGACCCCCACGAGTGGCGCGGCCCTGATCGGCGAGGTCTGTTCACGTCTCCGACGCGACCTGACCGCTGACGAGCGCACCATCTATGACATCACTGACCTGACGGCGACCTGCCCAGGCGGCTGATACGCCGGACTCAAGCGCGCCGGCCCGTCGTGATAGAGGTGTCCTTACGCGTGCACCTGCAGGCCTATCCCGCGGTTGAGTCGCATTGACTCCATCAGCCAGAACGCAACATCCGGCGTGAACACGTCGGCGGCTGCCAGGACGCCGGTGTATTTCTCGATGACCGGCGCAGCTGTCGCGTCGCCGACCGCGTTCAGGTACGCCTTGACGGCTCCCCACATGTTGCCGACAGCGCCGTACTTCTGGAAGTAGGGCGTCGGATCGACGGTGGCGAGGGCAGTCTTCGCACTGGCCTCAAGGTCGGCCATGTACTGCTGGTGCAGCATGACGTCTTCGCGCTTGCCCAGCCGGCCGAGGTGACCGCTGATGTGGGTCGTCCACGGATAGGTGAGAGCGGTTGCCGGCATCGACAGGTAGCCCGGGATGTCGTCGGAAAGGTTGACGACATACACCGGCACCCACCCGGTATTCACGATGTCGACCATCATCAGCGCGTCGTGCTCGGGAAAGTGGATCACGCTGTTGTCGGGCGTGTGGTTGGGGCCGTGCCAGGCGAGCTCGATCCGCTCGCCGCCGATCTCCAGGGTGCGGCGATCGCTGAAGGTCTCCTCCGGCGCCGGACGGGCCGGGTCGTCGTCGCGCAGCAGAAGGCGCCGGGTCTCGTCGTGTCCGATGCGCACGACGTCCTTGCCAAAGAGCGAGGAGGCGCCGGCATGGTCGGCGTGATGGTGAGTGTGGACCAGGTAGGTGACCTTATTGCTGACGCCGTTGGCGTTGGCAACCTCGTCGATCGCCCGCTGAAGGTTGTGTCCGATGCTTGGCGGAGCGTCGAATAGCACGACGCCATCGCGCGTCGTCAGGAATGCCGCCTGGTAGACCCCATCGGTCACCCAGTAGAGGTTCCGCTCGACCCGCCCAACGTAGTAGCCCTGCTCATTCGGAGCCGGCCCGAAGGCGGACGCGGGGATCGGGGCGTAGTCGGGCAGCGGCTTCGTCGTCTGGCTTTGGATCGCTGTCGCACTCATTTGCGTTCTCCTTCTTGGCTGTTGCAATGACCGCGCGTTAATGCGCCCGTCACCACGCCCAGGGCAGCTTCACCCCACCCGACTGGCTGAGGATCGCTGCGAAATCTTCGAAAGCCCATTGCTCGGTGATTTTCCCGGCCTCATCGATGCGGTAGATGTCGACGGCGTCCCACTGCAGGGGACCTCCGGTTGCCGGCATGCCGAGCAGGGTGCCGGTGTGGCGCGCCTTCACGACCTGGCGCAGCGCCACCAGGTCGTCGCTGGCGATCACGTCCTGCACCTCGGCCTGGATGTCAGAGAGCGCGTCGATGAGGCCCACCACGACCGGTACGACGGCATCGACGCCGCTGAGCGTCCCGACGGTCAAGGCATGGAAAGTCACATCCGGGCGTGAAGTATTCGCGGGCAAGCTCGCCATCGTGTCCGTTGAACACGCGGTCCACATACTCGCGCGCGATCGCCACGCGCTGCTCGGTTGTAGTTGTCTGGATCACGCCGATTCCTCCATGTGATTTCAGCTGTGGCCTGCGATCGTGCTCGTGCGGCGATGCCGTTCGCATCCGGGAAATCCTTGGTTTGCAACCCCAGTGGCATGCTGAGTTGGTGCAGTTGCTTGGCCGGGAGCGCGAACAGGCAGCCCTCGAGCGGCTGGTGCAGTCCGCCCGCGACGGCTACGGCGGCGCGCTCGTTGTCCACGGCGAACCCGGCGTCGGCAAGACAGCACTGCTGGACGAGGTGGTTGAGAAGGCCTCGGCGCGCATCCTTCGCAGTGCCGGGGTCGAGGGCGAGATGGAGCTGCCGTTCGCCGCGGTTCAGCAGATGTGCGCGCCGATCCTTCCACTCCGCGAACACCTGGCGCGTCCGCAACGCGACGCACTCGATATCGCGTTCGGGCTGAGTGCGGGGCCGGCGCCGAATCCATTTCTGGTCGCACTTGCGGTACTCGGACTGCTGTCCGAGGCCGCCCTGGAGCGCGGCCTCCTATGCGTGATCGACGACGCCCACTGGCTCGATCGCGCGTCAGGCCAGGCGCTCGGGTTCGCGGCTCGGCGGCTCGCGGTCGAGCGGATCGCGATCGTGTTCGCCACGCGCGAGATCGGCCGGGCGCTGCGCGGCCTGCCCGAGCTCCATGTCGAACCACTCGGTCACCGCGACGCCCGCGCGCTACTCGAGTCAGTCCTGCCGTCTCCACTCGACGACCAGGTGCTCGATCGGCTCATAGTCGAAACCCGCGGCAATCCGCTCGCCCTGGTCGAGCTGCCCCGCGGTTTGACATTGTCCCAGCTTGCCGGCGGCTTCGGCCTGCCCGCGGCGGAGCCGATGCACGCCGGGATCGAAGAGAGCTTCGAGCGGCGGGTGGCTCAACTGCCCCAGGACGCGCGCCTGCTGGTGCTCATCGCGGCCAGCGAAGCGACGGGGGACGCGACGTTGATCTGGCAGGCCGCCGCGCGTCTCGGGGTGCCGGCGTCGGCGGCCTTTGCGGCGGAGTCAAGCGGTTTGATCGTGTTCCGGCCGCGCGTGGCCTTCCGGCATCCACTCGTTCGCTCGGCGGTCTATCGGGCCGCCGGCGCGGCTGATCGGATGGAGGTCCATCAGGCGCTTGCCGAGGCGACCGATCCCGATAGCGACCCTGATCGCCGCGCCTGGCACCGGGCGCAAGCAGCAGTAATGCCCGATGAGGATGTCGCCGCGGATCTGGAAAGCTCCGCCGCACGTGCCCAGGCGCGCGGCGGGTTCGCTGCGGCGGCGGCGTTTCTCGAACGTTCGGCGGCGTTGAGCGTCGAGCCGGCCAGACGGGCTGGCAGGTCGCTGGCCGCCGCACAGGCGAAGCGCCAGGCGGGCGCTACCGACGAGGCTGTCGCACTGCTCGATCAGGCCGAGGTCGGGCCGCTCGATGGCTTCCAGCAGGCCGAAGCGGAGGTCCTGCGAGCACAGATCGCGTTCGCCACCAGTCGCGGAAGTGCCGCGCCGCCGCTTCTGCTGGCGGCGGCACGCCGACTCGAGCCGCTGGATGTGCCGCTGGCGCGCGAGACCTATCTCGACGCGTTGACCGCGGCATTGTTCACGGGTCGCCTGGCTGAGACCGCCGACATCCATCAGGTGGCCGCTGCCGCGCTCACGGCGCCCAAGGCATCAGATCCACGTCCGGTCGACCTACTCCTCGATGGGCTCGCCACGTTGATTGCCCACGGTCCTGCGGAAGGAACTCCGAGGCTGCGGCAGGCGCTGGCGGCGTTCGCGCGTGGCGACGTCAAACCGGCCGAAGCGGTTCGGTGGCGGTGGCTGGCCGGACGGGCAGCCGGCTTCATCTGGGAATACGACGGCTGGGACCGGCTGACGGACCACCACATCAGGGCCGCCCGAGAGGCTGGGTTGCTCGCCGAATTGCCGCTTGCCCTCACCACCCGCGTCGGCGTCCACCTCTTCGCAGGCGACACGAAGGCGGCGGCAGCGCTGGTCGAGGAGGCCGACACGCTCGCGCGGGCTACGGGCGATGGCATCGCCCCTCGCTACGGCGTACTGTCGCTGGCGGCCCACCGCGGGCGTGAGGACGAGTTGACGAAGCTGGTCCCCGTAGCCACCGACGACTTCGTGACTCGGGGCGAGGGCCTGGGCGTTACTGCTACGAACTGGGTGATCGCCGTGCTGAACAACGGCCTCGGGCGCTACGACAGTGCCTTCGGTGCCGCAGTCGAGGCGACCAGGATCCCAGGTGAGATCTGGTTCTCCACGTATGCATTGGTCGAGCTTGTCGAAGCGGCGAGCCGGAGTGATCGTCCGGAGCAAGGCGCCCAAGCCCTCGCGTCCCTGAGGGCATCGACGAGCGCGAGCGCCACGCCGTGGGCACTTGGAGTAGAGGCCAGATCACGGGCCCTTCTCGCATCGCACGAAGCCGCCGAGCCGCTGTACCGCGAGGCGATCGAGCGGTTCGAGCCGACCCGCCTCCGGCTCGACCTGGCCCGCGCGCATCTGGTCTACGGCGAGTGGCTGAGGCGAGAAGGCCGCCGGATCGACGCGCGAAACGAGCTCCGGGCTGCGTACGAGCTGTTCACCGACTTCGGCATGGCGGCCTTCGCAGAGCGCTCCCGGATCGAGCTAGAGGCTACCGGTGAGCATGCCCGCGAGCGGACACCGGCCACGCTCGACCAGCTCACGCCGCAGGAGACGCAGATCTCCCGCCTGGCGGCCCACGGAAGCACCAACCGTGAGATTGCCGCGCAACTGTTCATCAGCCCCAGCACGGTGGAATATCACTTGCACAAGGCGTTCCGAAAGCTGGACGTGACCTCGCGCACGCAGCTGGCGAACAGGTTGCGATAGCAGCGAGGAAGCGCTGCCCGTCAGGATCCAGGTTCGAAAGCCAACGCGAAGTCTTCCGAGGGACCGGAATGGCCGGCCGACTCCTCCGGCGTATGCGTGCGCGCGAAGGCCAGGTGCGCGACCTCGTGGCGCACGACGCGGCGCAGCTCCTCGATCGTGGTCCAGTTCACGAAGATCCAGATCAGGTTCGGAAAGTCGGTCGTGAATCCGCCCTGCAGCCCATAGCGAAGGCCGGACGTGTGCGCCTTCTCGACGGTCTCGACAAACGCGATGTACGCCTCCGGCACTCCCAGCTCAGCGCTCGCCTCTGCCAGCGCCGACAGAGCGACTTGGACATACCGGTCAGGAGGGTGAGCCTCGCGGACGCGGTCCGATTGAATCTGCATTCCCATCGCGCGCATCTGCTCGATCCCTGGCAGCGCTTCGCGGCCGATCGGGAAGGTGCCATCGGGCGAGGCAACACTCAGGTCTGCGACGGCTATTCGAGGCTTCATGGGAAAGTGGCTCCAGACTAGCGGTCGGCTAGAACGGGCGGCTCGAGGGCGGCTAGCTCAGCTGGTTAGTATTCCGCGGAGCTAACGAAACCCTATGGGGCCCTCACGGGAGGGTTCGCTCAGGCGAGATTGCCGGCCTTTTGCCTGTTGCGCGAAATGACCGAGACGCTGACGCCGCAGGAAGTCTAGGCGCTCGCTACACAAGCCGAGAACCGCCAAGGGGCGAAGATCGCCGCGCGGCCCATGCCAATTCGCCACAGGTTCCTAGGCAGACTGCCTCCAGGCGCTACGAGCCGAGGCTTCGGTCAGTCACGCGCGAACGCGGTCGGCCGACTCGACAGGAGCGCACCGCAGCCGCGCGTTCCGCCCTCCGCCGGCTAAGCCTGTCTTTGACCCGGTCCGTCGTCTGCTGCGCGCTCGTCACGACGCGTCGAGCTTCGCTGATCGCCTCGTCGGGCAACGGCCTTTGGCTTGTCAGTAGCCGGTAGACCCGCACGAGCGTGGCGATCACCGCCGTTAGCTCTTCCTTTTCGGGCGAAAATGGCTCGGTAGCGTGTCGCACGCGATCTGCGTCGCGCCATGCCTCAAGCGTTTCCGCGACGATCCTCGCGGGCATCGTTTTCCCCTCAGACCTGGCGCGGACCTCGGACCGCAGCCTCGTACGATCGTACTAGCGCCTTCGCGCCAGGTCTCCTAGTCAGGTCGAACTAGTGGTGCACGCCGTCACCGCGGCCGATCACGACGCCCCGCCTGCTGACGCTTGGCTCGGAGGATGGACTACGGAATCCAGCGTCCCTCGCGGTAGACGTACCAGCGTTCCCTGTAGCCCTCAATCTCGCTCTCGATAACTCTGACCAGCGGGAACTTCTCGCGCAATTCTTGGGCTAGCGCTGTGGGCGTTTTCGCTCCAGCGCCGAACGCGGACTGAGCGGCGCGGCGAAAGAGCTCGTCGCTCGATGGGTTCGTTGTGAAACTGATGCTCATTCGGAACCTCAGATCGACTCGGCCAGACAGATGCCGAGTATGCACACGCGCAGACCGCGCATCACTAACTCAACGTGCTTATCCAGTGCGCTCGCGGTAGGCGTATTGCCGTTCCGTTATATGCGCCCTATGGGTTGAGCTCCCTTCTGTCGAGCGCGGGACACGCGCTTGCGGGCGGCATCGGCCGCCCTGTTGCGGGTTATCTCGGCCGCGGCGAGCTCCTGCCGCTGCGCGTTTTCACGCGCCTGGCAGGCGGCGACGAAACGGGCGGAGACGCGGTTCTGGACGTACTGCGGCTTGCTGTAGGAGGCCCTCAGCCGGGCCCTCCCATGCGGTGCTACTTATCAGGCTGCTAGCATGGGCTCTAATGCGGCGTAGGTCAAACCTAAGCCAAGTTATCGGCTCAATTCCCTCCGTGAAACAGGGGCGGCTAGCTCAGCTGGTTAGAGCACTTGCTTGACATGCAAGAGGTCACTGGTTCGAGTCCAGTGTCGCCCACCAAAACGTCGTCTGGCGCCGGGCGCAGCACGCCACTGGCGGCCGAGTCACGGTCAGATCAGCCACAGCTCCGTTTGGCGGCTATCGAGGAAAGTGCAGACTTCGCCGTCGAACCAGGCGTCCTCTTCCAGCATCGCCTGCACGACCTGACCGTCCCACTCCGGGACCGCTGACCGGACCTGGAGCTCGATCGAATACGCCGTTGAGGGGTAGACCTCGTGGTCACCCGGTCCCGGTACACCGTCCTGCGCGTCCCATAGCCCGATGGTCGGCCCGGCGGCGTGGCCGTGGAGCCCTATGGCGTGCGTGTAGATCAGGGCGTCGAGGCCCTCCGCGCGGGCGGACTCGAGTGTCCGGCGGAGAATCTCGTTGCCCGTCCGGCCGACGCCGAACTGGGCCATGAGCAGGTCCTGCAGCCGATTTGCGCGGACCATGGCGGTCTGGAGGCCGGCGGGAGCTGCGGTCTCTCCGGGGCGGAGCACGTAGCCGTGCTGCTGCTGATCCGTGCAGTAGCCGCCCGCGACGATGCCGAAGTCGATGTGGACGAGGTCGCCGGGCATGATGACGGTCTCTCCGGGCGGCGCGGCAAACGACATGCGCGCCCCGAGCCCGCCGTGCCGCTGGACGCTGACTGTCGGGTGGAACCAGGAGCCACGCGCCGCGGAGGCAACTGTGTCGCGCAGCCACCATTCGACATCGGCGGTCGTGGTGCGGCCGGGGACGATCACCTCCGCCGACAGAGCGCGACGCAGGTAGCCATGTGACTCGCGGCAGGCGTCCGCCATGGCAACCCGCTCCTCTGGCAGACGCGTCTCGAGCCAGCCGATCGCCGCGGATTTCAGCACTGACGACGCGCCCTGCGAGCTCCTGCGGCAGGGCGGCCAGGACGGCGTCGCGTGACCCTGCCGTCAGCCCGTCGGCGAGCGGGAACGTCGGCGAGAAGTTCAGGCCGATGCGCTGCGGGTCGGCCTCCGCGAGAAGGTCGCCAAGCCGTTTGAACTGGTCCGGTTCGTTGGCTTGGTCCCACGCCGCGGGGAACGCGTCGCCGACCGCGTACCGGGTGATGGCGTGGCGGCTGACGCTCCCGTCGCTGGCGCGAAGGAAAACGAGAATCGTCCGCCGCCGCGCAGTGCCGAGCCACGTTGAGGGCAGCATCGTCGCCAGCACCGGATCCTCCGCATATTCGCCGGACACGAGGACCCAGGCATCGAGGCCGGCACGCGCCATCAGCGGAGGCACGAGGGTCTCGAGTCGGGCGGTAAGCAGGGCATCCTGGCGCGCGGCGGCAGCGCGGAGGTCGATGGTGAGCACGCATGGATGTTGGCACGACCCGCGCGATCGTTGCGCGGCCGCCAGCCGCCGAAACGCCGGCCGCCGTTACTCTGAGACGAGTCATGCGGCGGATTAATACTTTTGCGCTTGCCGGCCTCATGGTCGTCACGACTGCCTGCACGTCTGCCGCTCCCAGCGCGGCCCCGACTGCCACGCCTTCGCCCTTCCTTCCATCAGCTTCCGCGCCCGTCGCGCCAACAGCGACCTCATCTCCACAAACAGCTGCTGAGCCGACTCCGACCCCCACCAGCCAGGCGTCAGCTGCACCCAGCGAACCGACGCCGTCGCCGAGTCCCAAGACCGCGTCGGCGCCGTCAACTCCAACTCCTACTCGCTTCTCCATCGACCTCTACCGTGCGGGAGCGTTCGCCGCGCAGGCGACCAAGTACTACTGCGTGCCGGCAGCGATCGAGGTGATGGAGAACCTGATCGACGGCCGCCCATTCGATACGTCGCGGGCCACCCAAGACAGCCTCTACGCCGACGCGCGCTCCTATCTGATCGCGCCGTTCTTTGGCCGAGCCGGAGCGCAACCGGAGGGCTGGGCGGACGTGTTGAACGCCGACGGCGATGGCCACTACGACGTCGCCACTCGCTCCACCAAGGACGCGGCGATCAAGCTTGCCGCGCTGCAGCTCCGATTGACCGGCAAGCCGGTCGGACTGTTGGTGTGGGCCGGCTTTCACGCCTGGGTGATGTCCGGCTTCACGTCGATCGGTGACCCGGCCAAGGGCGCTTTCACCGTCACCGGGCTGTATGTCGAAGACGTCTGGTGGCCGCGACCGGATACGTCGTGGGGGCCATCGCCGCGACCGGACACGCTGCTTTCGGTCAAGGAGTTCGAGCGCTACTTCCTCCCGTATCGCCAGCGCCACGAGGGCGGCCCGGACAAGAACGGCAAGTACGTCGTCATCGTCCCCACCCGCTGACGCGAACCATCCGATGAGCCGAGTCGGGCCATATCTCGCGCTGCTGCGCGGCAACCGCGACTTCACGCGTCTTTACGTCGCGCAGCTGATCAGCTTCGCCGGCGACTGGTTCGCCACGGTTGCCCTGCTGGGCCTCGTCCTCGAGATGACCGGCTCGGCAGTAGCGGCCTCGATCGTGATCGTGCTGCAAACCGCCGGCCTGGCCTTCCTGTCGCCCTTGGGCGGCGTGCTGGCCGACCGTCTCGACCGCCGCCGGCTCATGGTCGGGGCCGACCTCGTCCGCATCCCCATCGCGCTGATGCCGCTGCTGGCGCGGGACCCGAGCACCATCTGGATCGCCCTGCTGGGCGTCTTCCTGCTCTCGGCGGCCGGCGCCGGCTTCGAACCGGCGTCGTCTGCCGCACTGCCCAACCTGGTCGACAAGGACGAGCTCAGCCGAGCCAATGTGCTGATCGGCTCGGCGTGGGGCACCATGCTCGCCATCGGCGCCGCGCTGGGCGGGATCGTGGCGGCCACGCTCGGTCGCGACGCCACTTTCGTGATCAACGCGATCTCGTTTGGTGTCTCGGCGTCGCTCATCATCGGCATCCGCCGGTCGTTCCAGCAACCGCGCGGCGTCGGCGACTCGGCGCCCGAATCCGCCAACCCGCTCAAGGCAATCGGCTCGGCGCTGGGCTACGCCCGTGGCAGCCGGGCCATTGCCAGCTTTCTGCTTTCCAAGTCGACCTTCGGCGTCGGCACCGGTGTCGTACTGATGCTGGCCATCTTCGGTCGCCAGCTCTTGCCCGAAGGCGACCTCGGCATCGGCGTGCTCTACGCATCGCGCGGACTGGGTGCGCTGGCCGGGCCGTTCATCGCCCGCAGCGTCTTTGGCCTCGAGCACGCGCGGGCTGATCATCGGCATCGGCAGTTCGCTGGCCGCCGTGGCGGTGGGTTACGGCCTATTGCCGCTGGCGCCCACGATCTGGTTCGCCGCCGCCGCCGTCTTGACCGCGCATCTCGGCGGTGGCGCCCAGTGGATGCTGTCGAGCTACGGCCTCCAGCAATCCGCGCCGGACACGGTGCGCGGCCGGCTGTTCGGTTTCGACTACGGCCTGGTCACGCTGACCGTGGGCATCTCGACGCTCATCGCCGGCACCATTGCGGAGCGGGCCAGCCCGGACATCGCTGTGTGGACCATGATCGGCGTGATGGCCGTCGCCGGCCTGGGCTGGGTCTGGTTCAGCCGTTCCCTCTGGCGCATACTGACTGGTAATCTGTTGCCGAGCAAAGCGACGATCGGGACGCACGCCGACGTCCGTGACCACAGAGAGCCTGGGACAGTGGCTGGAAGCCCGGGCGGTCGGATCGGAGGTCGGACGCACCACCCGTGAGTGACCGGTGAACCGGTCCGGGAGCCGCCCGTTAACGCGGTCACGAGAGCACCGGCTGTCGGCCTGCTGGCAGAAGGTGAAGGCGGGTGGAACCGCGGAAGGCATCGGCCTTTCGTCCTGTCGGTGATGAATACCGACTACGACGAAGGCCGATTTTGTTTACGCGGAGGACTGCAGCGATGGTCGACGAGGCGGTCAAGGACCAAGAAATACAAGACGAAGAGCTCGCGCTCGAGGCGCCCGAGAAGGGGTCGGCCGAGGAGCTGCTCGACGCCCATGCCGGCGATGAGCTGGACCCGATGCGCCACTCGGCCGCCCACGTCATGGCCGAGGCCGTCATGGATCTGTTCCCCGGCACGAAGCTGGGCATCGGCCCGGCCATCAAGGACGGCTTCTACTACGACTTCGAGCTGCCCCGCGCGCTGACGCCCGAGGATCTCGAGAAGATCGAGAGCGCGGATGGCTGAGTCCGTCGCGGCCAACCACAGGTTCGAGCGCAAGGTCCTGCCGCCGGCGGAGGGGAGGGCCTTCTTCGCCGAGCGTGACCAGCCGTTCAAGGTCGAGATCCTCGACGATCTGGGCAAGGCCGCCGACGAGGCGGGCCAGCCCCATCCCGAGGTGTCGACGTACCAGCACGGCGCGTTCATCGACCTGTGCCGCGGACCGCACGTCGAGACGACGGGCAAGCTCGGTCCGTTCAAGCTGCTGTCCGACGGCCGGTGCCTACTGGCGCGGCGACTCAGAAGCGGCCGATGCTCCAGCGCATCTACGGCACGGTCTGGTCCTCGCAAGAGGAGCTGGAAAAGTTCCTGTGGCGGCGTGCCGAGGCCAAGAAGCGCGACCACCGCCGGCTTGGCGTGCAGCTCGACCTGTTCTCGTTCCACGACGTGGCGCCGGGCGAGGCCTTCTGGCATCCCAAGGGCTGGGTGCTCTACAACATCCTGCGCGACGCGATGCGCGGCATCCAGAAGAAGCGTGGCTACCAGGAGATCTACACGCCGCCGCTGGTCCACCAGAAGCTGTGGCAGCAGTCGGGCCACTGGGACCTGTACCGCGACAACATGTTCCTGGTCCAGGCGGACGACACGATCTACAGCCTCAAGCCGATGAACTGTCCGGAGTCGACGTTCATCTACCGCTCTCGCGTGCGGTCATACCGCGAGTTTCCGCTGCGCCTATCGGAGTACGGCGTGCTGCACCGCTCCGAGCTGTCCGGTGTCCGTTCAGGACTTACGCGAGTACGGCACTTCTACACGGACGATGCCCACATTTACTTGGAGCCGTCGCAGATCCAGGACGAGATCCTGGCGCTGATGGGCGAGGTGCGCGAGTTCTACGCCTGGTTCGGGCTGGAGCCCACGCTGACGTTCGGCACCAAGCCGGCCAAGGCACTGGGCGACGAGGCCACGTGGCGTGAAACGGAAGCGATGATGCTCGAGGCCTTGAAGGCGTCGGGCGTGAAGTACCGCGTCAAAGAGGGCGATGGCGCCTTCTACGCGCCCAAGATCGACATCCAGATCGAGGACGCGCTGGGCCGCGAGTGGCAGACGGCGACGATCCAGGTCGACCGGCTGATGCTGCCCGAGCGCTTCGACCTCCATTACGTCGACGAGAACGGCGAGCGCAAGCGGCCGGTGGCGATCCACCGCGCCATCCTGGGCTCGCTCGAGCGGTTCATCGGCGTGATCACGGAGCACTTCGCCGGCGCGTTCCCGTTCTGGTGCTCGCCAGTGCAGGCTGTGGTCATCCCCATCGCCGACCGCCACAACGAGGCGGCCGCCGAGCTGGCCGCGGTGTTGGGTGCGCGAGGCCTCCGTGTCGAGGTCGACGACTCGTCCAACCGCATGCAGAACAAGATCCGGCTGGCGCAGGAGCAGAAGGTGCCATACATGCTCGTGCTCGGCGATCGCGAGATCGAGGCCCGCTCGGCCGCGCCGCGGACGCGGGGAGGGGAGCAACTGCCGGTGGAGACGTGGGATGCCCTGGCCGACCGACTGGCAATGGAGGCCACGGAGCGAAAGCCGTAGCGCTGGTCGCGTAGGATGCTTGCCACTGGAGCCGCAGGAGTCGTCACGTGGCGCGGTCGCTTGGTGTCCTGGCCGTTGTTGGGGGATTGCTGATCGGCTGCGTGACGATCAACGTCCCGGCTGGCCCGTCAGCGACCGGCAGCCCGAGTGCCAAGCCAACCGCTGCCGCCACGGCCAGCGTGGTCGCTACTCCGAAGCCTTCCCCAAGCCCAACGCCGACGCCGACTGCCACGCCGACGCCCACGGCGAGCGCTGCGCCGACACCGACCGCCACGGCCGGCACATCGGCAGCGCCGAGCTCCAGCCCGGCCGGAGTCGTGAACTACGGCGCAAGCACGCCGCTCTTCAACGATAGTTTCGACGACCCGAACAGCGGCTGGGGCACGGGTACGAATGAGGGCGGCAGCGTCGCCTACGGGAACAACACGCTCGAGATCCAGGTGAGTGGGGACGGGGCGTGGGAGCGGACGCAGCGGGTCACCGGCTCCACATCCAATGCCGTAACCGCAGAGGCACATTGGACAGCCACCGGTGATGGCATGGTCGGTCTGCTGTGCGCGGCCAGTAACGATGAGATGTGGGGCGCCACCGAGGACGCGGCGGGCAACTATGCCTTCATCAAAGTTGGCTCACAGGGCGCAACGGTTCTGTCGCAGGGCCAGCTCGACTCGCTCAAGAGTGCGGCGGACGGATTCGCGCAGTTCGGGCTGGACTGCGCGGGCACGGCGACCGGCTCATTCCGCATGCAAGTTCACGCGGCCGGAACGAACATCGGCGTCCAGTGGTTCGCGGCGCAAGATGAAGGCCCGGCAACATTCGACCGGGTTGGCATCTACGCCCAGTCGACGGCGGATACGTACAACGTCAGCGTCGACGCTGTGCTGGCTTTTGGCGGCACCGGCGACACATCCATGTCGGCCGAAGCGGTCGAGCTGATGACCCACATTCCAGCCGACTGGCAGCCGAAGTGCTTCGAGTCCTTCGCCAGTGTGTTCATGGTCGGCGTGAAGGCCGACATCCTGTGCAACTTCTTTGGCGGCGAGCGGTCCGACTGGGCCGAGTACATGTCGTTCGGCAACCAGGCCGACATGGACGCCAGCTTCGACTACCTGGCTAACAAGTGGGCCGTTGCTGAATTGGGCCATAACTGCGACACCGGACCGCATCAGGGCGGCTACACGATCGGCGGACAGCCGGCGGGGCGGATCCTGTGCGCTCCATCGGTCACCGGCACGCAGCTGGTCTGGACAGATAACGGCCGGCTGATCATGAGCGACCTCATCGATCTCGAGGGCAGCTATCCGGACATGTACAAGGATTGGCTGGTCGCCGGGCCGAACTGACGGTCGAAGGGACGCCGGCGCCGACCTACCGCCGGACGACCCCACCTAGTGCCCCTCCGGGCGGCATTAACTCGATCCCGTCACTGCCTGACCCTTGGCCAACGCCGCCACGCTCGACTGGGCGTCAGCGCGCAAGCCCCGATCGCGTTCAACTGCTTTAGTGCCTGACCATTCCGGCGCTAGAAGGGAGATGGGCCACCAACGAGGCTTAATGCCGGCCAGGCCGGCACAAGACGAGATCGCGGCGCAAGACGAGATGGCAGCCAACCTGCGACAGTCCGCGCGTGGACCTAACACTGATCGTCGAAATCGCGCTCGGCCTGGCCATCCTGTGGGCGGCCCTGCTCGTGCTGTTCTGGCTGCTCCGGCCCAAGGGTGTCCCGACGCGCGAGGTGCTTCGTCTGATCCCGGACGTGCTGCGCCTGCTCCGCGCAAGTCATCGCGGACAGCCACGCGCCGCTTGACGTACGCGTGGTCCTCGTTGGCCTGCTCGTGTGGATCGTCAGCCCCATCGACCTGATCCCGGAGTTCCTGCCGGGCATCGGCCCGCTCGACGACATCATCGTGGCCGTAGTGGCCCTGCGCTACACGCGGCGGCGGCTCGGCGCGGCCAACCTGCGCGACCGTTGGCCGGGTAGCGACGACGGTTTCGAGCTGTTGCTGCGCGTTGTCGGGACAGGCTCTGGATAGGCGCCAGCCGCAGGCTGTCTTGCCAATTTCCCAACTGGTGGGCAGTGTGCCAGCGATCCACGCTCACGGAAGTGCAGGTCAGCACAGTTCCACGCTCAACTGCTTGGCTTAGTGCCCACCAGTTGGGCAGATGTCAAGATCCTTTGGCAAGGCCGCCATCAGGGCCGTTGCCGGAGTGCGTTCGTTGTCGCTCCCCGAACGCACGTGCTATGCTCCGCCGGCCGCGAAGGGCGGCACGATGGAGATGAGGGAACAGGCCTGAGTCGAGAACTGCGAGTAAACGAGATGATCCGCGTCCCGCAGGTGCGGGTCGTGGACGAGGAGGGAAACCAGCGGGGCGTCATGCCCACAGGCGAAGCTCTCCGGCTCGCGCAGGATCGAGGTCTGGATCTCGTCGAGGTCGCGCCGATGGCCTCGCCACCGGTAACGCGGCTTCTCGATTACGGCCAGTTCAAGTACGAGCAGGCTCGCCGCGAGAAGGAAGCGCGCCGTCATCAGCGGTCCGTTGATTTCAAGGAGATCAGGCTTAAGCCCAAGATCGGTAAAGGTGACTTCGACACCAAGGTCCGGCGCGCCATCGAGTTCCTCGAGGACGGCGACCGGGTCAAGGTCACTTGCCAGTTCCGCGGCCGCGAGGTCAGCCACGCTTACCTGGGCCGGGATCTGCTGATCCGCTTCGCCGAGCAGGTGGGCGACCACGGCATCGTCGAGCGGCAGCCATTGCTGGAAGGCAAGTCGATGTCGCTGGTCATCGCATCGACCCACAAACCAAAGACACCGCAACAGCCGCACCGCGAAGGCGGCGCGCCGGCCTCTCCAGATCGCGAAGCGACCAGTGAGGCACCGGCCCCCGCACCCAGCGCGCCTGTTGCACCGGCCGAGCCACCCGCAGTGCCGGCAGGAGGCTGAAGGACAAGAACCGATGCCCAAGATGAAGACCCACAAGGGCGCTCAGAAGCGTTTCGCCGTCAGTGGCAGCGGCAAATTCCTGCGCGTCAAGGCATGGCGTGGCCACCACCTCGAGATCAAGTCGTCCCGTCGCGCTCGGCGCTACAACAACAAGACTGAGGTCAGCTCCACCAGCACCGAGCAGGTCCGCCGCCTGCTGCCTTACCTCTAAGCAGGACACACTGAAATGGCACGTGTCAAGCGCGGTGTAACCTCCCACAAGCGTCACAAGCGCCTGCTCAACGCGGCAGAGGGCCGGCGTGGCACTCGCTCGCGACTGATCAAGCCAGCCCGCGAAGCACTCCTGCACGCGATGGCGTACTCGTACGCCGGTCGCAAGCAGCGCAAGCGCCAGCTGCGCGCGCTGTGGATCGTGCGGCTCAACGCCGCCGCCCGTCAAAACGGCCTCACCTACAGCGCGCTGATCAGCGGGCTCAAGAAGGCCGGCGTTGTCCTAGATCGCAAGGTCCTGGCCGACATCGCCGTGCGCGATGCGGCGACCTTTGCCAGCATCGCCGAGGTCGCCCGGGCCAGGTAGCGGCACCGCTCGCCGTGGACCTGGCGTCCTTCTCCCAACAACTCGACGACCTTCGCGGTCGCGCTCTGAGCGCGGTCGCGCGCGCCGACGACCCCGCCGAGCTGGACGCGGTCGAGTCGGCCTACCTGGGCCGCAACGGTGAGCTGAGGAAGCTACTCGGCGGCATTGGCGCCCTGCCCGGTGAGGACCGACCGAAGGTTGGCGCGATGGCCAACCCCATCCGCGAGGAGCTCGAGGCGGCCATCGCGCAGCGCCGCACGCGGCTAGACGAAATCGCGATCGAGGTCCGCCTCGCCAGGGAACGGACCGATGTCACCCTTCCTGGCAGGCCGCTGCCACGCGGCTCCTTGCACCCACTCATTGAGACGCAGCGCGAGATCGCGCGCATCCTGGGCCAGTTCGGCTTCGTCAACTTCGAGGCGCCCGAGGTCGAGACCGACGAGCTGAACTTCCAGCTCCTGAATATCCCTGCCGACCACCCTGCTCGCGACCTGTGGGACACCTTCTATGTCGCCAACCCGGCAGCCGACGGCGACGGAGAACGCGCGACGGCCGACGGTCACGAGCTGGTGCTGCGCACTCACACTTCGCCCGGCCAGATCCGCGCCATGCGCGCCTTCGAGCCGCCGATCAGGGTGATCCTGCCCGGTCGCTGCTTCCGCTACGAGAACGTTGCCGCCGACCGCAACATCGAGTTCTTCCAGCTCGAGGGCCTGCAGGTCGACGAGGGCGTGACCATGGGCCAGCTGCGCGGCACGCTCAACGAGTTCGCGCGCGCACTGTTCGGTGCGACCAAGACGCGCTTCCGCCCCGGCTACTACCCGTTCACTGAGCCATCTGTCGCGTTTGACATCGCCTGCCTGATCTGCGGCGGGCCGGGCTGCCCGGCGTGCAAGCGCTCCGGCTGGGTGACGGTGCTGGGCGCCGGCATGGTCCATCCCGTCGTGTTGCGCAACGGCGGCCTCGATCCCGAGCGTTACCAGGGCTGGGCCTTCGGCATGGGCATCGACCGCATCGCCGGCCTGCGCCACGGCATCAGTGACATTCGCTCGCTGATGGCCAACGACCTGCGCCTGTTGGAGCAGTTCTAGTGGCGGGAATGGACTGATGCGCGTCCCGCTGTCGTGGCTGCGCGAGTACGTCGACTTCGACTGGACGCCAGAAGAGCTGGCCAGCCGGCTGACCGCGCTCGGCATGGAAGTCCAGGGCATCGATCGCATCGGCGAGGACTGGACCAACGTCGTCGTTGGTGAGCTGCTCGACGTTCAGAAGCACCCGAACAGCGACCGATTGTCGCTGACGTCCGTTCGCGTGAGCGAAGACGGCCAGCCACCTCTATCGATCGTTTGCGGCGCGACCAACATCGCGCCCGGCCAGCACGTGCCGGTCGCGCTCGTTGGCGCGGTCCTGCCTGGCGGCAAGCAGATCGGCGTGTCGACGATTGCCGGCGTGCCCAGCCAAGGCATGCTCTGCTCGGCGGCCGAGATCGGCCTGGGCGCCGACGCCGACGGCATTCTCATCCTCGATCAGTCGGCCAAGATCGGCGAGAAGCTCGAATCAATCGTGGGCGACGTGGTGCTGGACATCGACGTGAAGCCCAACCGCGGCGATGCGCTTTCATTGATCGGCCTCGCCCGCGAGGTTGCCGCACTGACCGGCGGCAGCGTGCGCTGGCCGGTCATCGAGGTCCCGGAGTCGGGCGACGCGACAGCAGACCACCTGACCGTGGAAGTCCAGGACTCAAAGCTGTGCCCGCGCTTCGTCGGTCGTTGGGTCGACGGCGTCAAAGTCGGGCCTTCGCCGTTGTCGGTACAGCTGCGCCTGGCCGCCGCCGGCATGCGCCCAGTGTCCAACGTCGTCGACGCCAGCAACTACGTAATGCTCGAGCTGGGCAAGCCGATCCACACCTTCGACGCGTCAGTGGTCAGCGGCGGCAAGATCGTCGTTCGCCGCGCGCACGCCGGCGAAACGCTCGAGACGCTCGACCATGTCCAGCGCTCGCTCACCGAAGAGACCCTGATCATCGCGGATCCTGATAAGGCAATTGGTATTGCCGGGGTGATGGGCGGCGCCGCGAGCGAGGTGTCCAACGCGACCACCGCGGTAGTCATCGAGTCCGCCATCTTCGACGCCATCTCAGTCCGCCGAACGGCGCATCGCTTCGGGCTGCGGAGTGAAGCCAGTCAGCGTTTCGAGAAGGGCCAGGAGTCGCGCCTCGCTCGACTCGGAGCGGACCGAACGGCCCAGCTCGTCGCGCAGTGGGCGGGTGGCCGGGTGGCAGTCGGGGTGGTTGACACGAACCCGGTCGACGAAGAGCCGCGACCGGTCGTCTTCCGGCCGGCACGCATCAACCGCCTGCTTGGGACGGACATCTCGGACGCCGAGATGCGGACCCTGCTGGAGCGGATCGGTATCGAAACCAAGTCAAGTGAGACCGACGGCGCGACTCTCGTCGCGCTGGTGCCGCCGCACCGCCGGGACATCGTCATCGAGGCGGACGTTGCCGAGGAAGTCGCCCGCCTGCGCGGCTACGAAAGCATCCCGGCCAGCCTGCCCGACACGCTCTCGCCGCCGTACCGACCAGATCCACGCCGGACCGTCGACACGATCCGCGAGTTGCTGGCCGGTCGTGGCCTATCAGAGGCAGTCAACGAAGAGCTGATAGCGCCCGCCGACCACGTCCTGCTCGGCATTCCAGCTGGCGACCCACAGACCGTCCGGGTGGCCAATCCGATCTCCGTCGATCGTTCCGAACTGCGCCGATCCCTGCTACCGGGCCTCATTCGGGTGGTGCGCGAGAACGAGCGTCAGCGTCGACAAAACCTGGCTCTCTTTGAGGTTGGACCCGTACATTCGTTCGCTGGCGGGAAGCCGGTCCAAAAGGAGATGCTCGGCCTGGTGCTGGCTGGCGAATGGCGAATGGCGTCATGGGTGGGTCCCGCTCAGATGGCCGAAGTAGCTGACATGAAGGGCGTAGTGGAAGTCCTGGTCGACCGACTGAACGCGGGCCGCGTCGAATTCGCGCCGACCCAGGCACTGGCCCTAGTTGAGCACCCCGGCCGCACGGCCGCCGTCGTTCTGGCCGGCGCCACGCCCGTCGAGATCGGACATGTGGGCGAGCTCGACCCGCGCTACGTCGGCGGCGAACGACCTTCGCGCCGAGCACGTCTTATTCGCGCTGCTCGACGTGGACGAGCTCAAGCGCCGCACCGACGAGCAGGTCCGCATTCACCAGCCATCGAAGCTGCCCGCTGTCGAGCGCGACCTGGCGGTCGTCGTGAAGTCGACCATTGAGCAAGCGCAGGTAGCGGCCGCCATCCGTGCCGGCGCCGCCGACACGCTCTCCAGCCTGATGCTGTTCGATCGGTACCACGGCAAGCCGCTGGCCGAGGACGAGATCAGCCTGGCCTACCGCCTCCGCTTTGAACCCGATCAAGAGCCACTTGCCGAAGCCGATATCGATGCGGCAATGGTGGGCGTTGCGCGCCAGCTGGGCGAGCTCGGCGCGCGCATCCGCGGGCCGGAAGAGACCTAAAGATGAACCTCGCCGATCTGCTGCTGCTCGCCATCGTCGGGCTCGGCTTCGCGGTGGGGTTCCTGCGCGGAACGGTGCGGGCGCTGCTCGCCGTCGGCGCGTGGGCCGTTTGCTTCCTGATCGCCGCCTACCTGCGCGTGCCGATCGGCAGCTGGCTGGCCACCAATGGGTCGCTCGACGCCTTCTACGCCGAGATGCTCGCTTTTGGTGCCGTCTTCTTCACACTGTTGATCGGCGTTCTGGCCCTAGTGCTGTTCAGCCGAACGCCCACGTCGATCGCCGGCCACCCGCTCGTTGACGACATCATTGGCGGACTGGTGGGTGGCTTCGCAGCCGTGCTCGTGGTGGCTGGCGTGACGGTCATCTTCGGTAGCTACTACGACTCCAGCGCCGCGGCTTCAACCGCGCTGGTCCAGGTTGGGCCGGTGGCCGACGTGCATCGTCTGCTGCAAAGCTCGGGCCTTGCCACCGGGCTCGACGGCACCGTCGTACGCTGGGTGGCATTCCTGCTAGGCCCGGTCATCCCGACGGAGGTTCTCGCCGTAATGGCGTAGCCGCGCTCGCTCCGTTGGAGCGCGGCTTCTTCGCGCGCCCAACTCTCGACGTCGCGCGCGAGCTCCTCGGAACCCTCGTTGTGCGCCAGCTTGATGGCGAGCTCACGGTTGGGCGGATCGTCGAGACCGAGGCATACTGCGGCCCGACCGATCTGGCCAGTCATGCCCGCGCGGGGCTGACGCGGCGGACGGCACCGATGTACGGCCCCGTTGGTCACGCATACGTCTACCTTGTCTACGGCATGCATCACTGCCTGAACGTCGTGGCACGCTCGGAAGAACTTGTCGCCGGCGCGGTGCTCCTGCGAGCCCTCGAACCGGTCGATGGGCTGGCGGTCATGCGTGCCCGTCGGGGTGGCACCGCTGACCCCGACCGCCGGCTGTGCAGCGGGCCGGCGCGGCTGACGCAGGCGCTGGCGATCGACCGGCGACTGGACGGCCACGACCTGACCTCCGAGGTCGACCTGTGGCTGTCGCCCGGGGAGGGTCTGCGGCAGGCCGAATCGGTGGCGGTTGGGCCGCGCGTGGGAGTCGACTATGCGGGGCCGGACTGGGCCGACCGGCCGTGGCGGTTCTGGCTGGCCGGCAATCGGTCGGTGTCGCGATGACGGACAAGCGCAGCCAGCAGGTGCTCGAGTTCCCGGCCATCCGCGAGCGGCTGGCCGGGCTGACCGCTTTTGGTCCGTCGCGCCGGCTGGCCGAGACGCTCGAGCCCTCGTCCGATCCAGTGGTTGTTGGTCGGGCGCTCGACGAGACCGACGAGGCACGGGCCCTCCTTTCCAGCCGGCCCGACGTTGGCATCGGCGGCGCGCACGACATCGGGCCGCAGATCGGGCGGGCGCGACGCGATGGGCGGCTGGATGGCGGCGAGCTGCTGGGCGTGCTGGAAACACTGGTCGTGGCCGGCAAGATGTCAGACGCGCTGCGCAGTGAGCGGCGGCCGCTGCTGCACGAGTTGTCGCGCCAGATCAAACCGCTGCCGCAGCTGCGCGCCCGGCTCGAAACGAGTATCGACAACAACGGCGACTTGCTGGACTCGGCATCGCCGGCGCTGGGCGGCTTGCGGCGCGCGGTGCGCATCGCGTATGAGCGCCTGCGCTCGCGGCTGGAGCAGCTGGTCCATCGGAGCGAGATGTCGTCGGCGCTGCAGGAGCCGATCATCACGCTGCGCAACGGCCGCTATGTGGTGCCGGTCCGCGCCGATGCCAAAGGCAAGGTCAAGGGCATCGTCCACGACTCATCGGGCAGCGGCCAGACGCTGTTCGTTGAGCCGCTGGTAGCGGTCGAGCTCGGAAACGCCTGGCGCGAGGCGCAGCTGGCCGTACAGGCTGAAGAGGAGCGCATCCTCGACGAGCTGTCCGCGCTTGTTGGCGGCAACGCCGACGCTTTGGCAGAAACGCTCGAAGCGCTGGCGACCTTCGATTTCTGGCTGGCACGGGCCCGGCTGGCCGGCCAGTTGAACGGCGTGCGCGCGGCGACCTCGGCCGAGCAGGTAGTGGAGTTGCTGTCGGCACGTCACCCCGGACTCACAGGGCGGGTCGTGCCCATCGATATTCGTCTCGGCGACGGCTACCGGGCGCTGGTCATCACCGGGCCGAATACCGGCGGCAAGACCGTCGCCCTGCGAACGTTGGGCCTGCTGGCGCTGATGCACCAGTCGGGCATGCACGTGCCGGCGGCGGAGGGGTCGCGGCTGCCGATCTTCCGCGAGGTCTTCGCCGACATCGGCGACGAGCAATCGATTGCCCAATCGTTGTCCACCTTCTCGGGTCATCTCCGCTCGATCGTGCGCATCGTGGAAGAGGCCGGCCCAGGCTGCCTCGTGCTGCTCGACGAGTTGGGCGCCGGCACCGACCCGACCGAGGGCTCGGCCCTGGCCCAGGCCCTGCTCGATTACTTCCTCAACGCGGGTGCGCTGGTGGCGGCGACGACCCACTACGCCGAGCTCAAGGCCTACGCCCACAACACCGCTCTGGCACGTAACGCGTCGGTTGAGTTCGACCTGGACACGTTAAGCCCGACCTACCACCTCTCCATCGGCCTGCCGGGCACCAGCCACGCCTTCCAGATCGCGGAGCGGCTGGGTCTGCGCCCCGAGCTGGTCGCCGATGCCCGGTCGCGCCTGTCGGTCGCGCAGCAGGAGTTCGAGGAGACGCTGGCCTCGATCAAGGCGGCGGAGGCGACCACAGCCGATGCACTGGCGCGCGCGGCCGTGGCCGAACAGCGGGCACGCGACGCGCGGCGCGAGGCCGAGGAGGAGCGCGCTGTGGCGCGCCGCGAGCGGGAGCGGGCACTCGTGGAAGCGCGACGCGAGGCGGACGCGGCGTTGGCCGAGGTACGTGCCGAGATCGCCGCGGTCCGGAAGTTGTTGGCGCAGGAGGCGTTGAGCGAACCGCGCCTGGATGAGGCAGTCGCGCGCCTGGAGCAGCGCCTGGCACCGCTGGTGGCACCCGATGGGGCAGCGGCTACGGCGGCCGGCGACGGCCAGGCCGAGCCGGTGGCGGTGGGTAGCTGGGTGCGCGCGCCCGGCGGTTGGCAGGGCCGGGTAGTCGAGATCGATGACGGCGGGCGCGCCAGCGTCCAGACCGGCGAGTTGCGTTTGACCGCGCCAGTGGGCGACCTGGTGGCGGCAGGGGAGGCCGCCGCGCGGCCTAAGCCGAAGGTGGACATCCTCGAGGCGCCGCTGCCCGTCGCCCGGCCTGCACCGCGCGCAGTGCCCTCGTCGCTCGACGTGCGCGGCGCCCGGGTCGAGGAGGCACTGGAGATGCTCGACTCATACCTCGATCAGGCCGCCGTAGCTGGCGCCCAGCGACTGACCCTGATCCATGGCTTTGGCTCAGGCGCGCTGCGTGACTCGCTGCGCGCCGCTCTGTCCAAGCACCCGCTGGTCAAGAAGTGGCGGCCCGGCGAGCGCGGCGAAGGTGGCGACGGAGCGACCGTTATCGAGCTCTGAAGCGCCGGCGATAAACGCTCGATAAGCCGCCGATAAGCGGAGCTGCCCATGATCGCCGCCGTGGACTTCACTCGGCTCGGCACGGTCGTTCGGGCAGTACGGCTCAAGAAGCGCTGGCGTCAGAGCGATCTGGCCACGCACGCGAAAGTCAGTCGCGCGGCAGTTTCGCGCCTGGAACGGGGCCATGCTGGGGAGCTTGGCGTCGATGACCTTCTGCGCATCGTCGAGGCGCTCGATGTCGGCCTAAGGATCAGCGCCGTCTGGCGCGGCGGCGAACTCGACCGACTACTGAATTCTCGTCATTCGGCACTGCACGAGTCCGTTGCCCGCTCGCTGCTGGGGCAGCCGCGGCTGGGAGCTGGCGCCGGAGGTGTCTTTCGCCGTCTTCGGCGAGCGCGGGCGTCATCGACATTCTCGCCTGGCACGCCGCCACGCGAACGCTGCTGGTGATCGAGCTGAAGACCGAGATCGTCGACGTTAACGAGTCTGATGGGTCGGGTCGACATCAAGCAGCGGCCTCGCGGCGAGAGATCGCTCGTGACCGCGGCTGGAACGCGCGACAGGTCGCCGTTTGGGTCATCGTCGCCGATGGCCGCACCAACCGGCGGCGTGTGCAAAACCACCGCGCGACCCTGCGCGCCGCGTTTCCAGCCGATCAAAGCGTTGTCGAGGCTTGGCTGGCCGAACCAACTGGGTCGATCCGCGGCCTGTCGTTCTGGTCAGACGCTCACGGACAGAGCACTAACGCCGGGTTTGCCACCGTCAAGCGCGTGCGGCGCCCGCGCGAACGCGCCGCTTGAGCGTGCGACAGCCAGCGCGGCGCACGTGCCACTGTCATTCGCTCCGTGCGTCCGCCTTTGGCGAAAGCGAGCCGCTCGGCCTCGCCTAATGAGCTCCGGCGGAGCGTATGACCAACAAGACGGGCGCGGGCGCGAAAACTGACGCGTGGCGTTGAGCGTATGGCAGCGAGGTCCGGCGAGCGCGCAGTTAAAGCTCTACAGCCGCGCGTATGGCAACGGCGCCAGCAGTGCGCTCGAAGGTTACGTGGGCGAAGGTGAGGGCGGCTCCGTCGGAGGCGGCGGTGTCGGCTCCTTCGTTGGCTTTGGCGTATCGGTCGGTGGTGGTTCGGTGGGTGGGAGCGTCGGCTCCGGAGTGATTGTCGGCTCGGGCGTGATCGTCTCAACCGGCGTTTCGGACGGCGAAGGAGACGGCGACAGCTGAAGGTGTTGGCGACGGGCAGACCAGGAACGGCGAGCCGAAGGGGTCGGTCGTCGGGATTGGCAGGTCGCACAGTTGTGGAGTTGGCGTTGCGGCCAGGCTGCAGTCGAGCTCGGGCGGGAACGGCGCACCCCAGTTCTTGCCGTACGGGTGGTACAGGCCGTTGTAGAAGTAGCTCGTCGAGGTCTTGACGTTTGGATCGGGGCCACCCGCAACGCCAATGCCCTGTTTGGCGCGCGCTATCCAGTCGTTGTTGGCGGCGACGTAGTTCGGGTTGTCCTGCTCGACGGTCGAGAAATCAAGGAAGCCCTTCTTCTCGGGCGTGCCGGTGCAGCCCTCGTGCCACAGGTACGTCGTGCCGTTGGCATCGACGATGACGTCCTTGCCCACGTGAATGGTGTCGTCGCCCGGCTCGGTGCCGGCGATGAAGATTTCCTTGACCGTCTTGGTCGTGTAAGCAGTTGGCTTGCCGCCGCTCCAGGCGTCGACATCGGCCGTGACGAGGCCGCCCGGCTTGTCAAAGTCCTTGATCGGCCAGCTCTTGGTCGCCTCGTCCATGAAGCCCTGCCACATGGGCGCGGTCACGTCGATCGAGAAGACAGGGTTGTCCGGTGTGGACACCACAGTGCCGTCGGAGTTACCGGCCCACACCGCCGCGACCAGCGAGTAGTGCTCGTTGTCCGCGCCAGAGTTGTCGGGCGGGGCGACGTAACCCGCCGCGGTCAGGTCCTTCGCGTCATTGTTGGTACCGGTCTTGAATGCTGCCGGGCGGCGGTTGCCATTGGCATCGGTGAGCATGAACTTGCCCCAGAACGGGTTCTGGTTGGGATCGGTGTTACCGGCCAGGATGTCGGTGGTGATGTAGGCGGCCTGCGGCGTGACCACGGGCGTGCCGTCGGGTGTCGTGGGCTCGGTCGACAGCAGCTCCTTGCCGCTCGCATCGGTAACTGACAGCAGGCTGGTGTTGCCCACGTAGCGACCCTGGTTGGCCAGAGTCCCGTATGCCGTGGCCAGGTCGAGCCAGTGCACGACCTCGGTGCCCAGCGTCAGGGACAGGCCGGCCGACGGCGAATCATTCTTGAACTGGAAACCGAACTGCTGGGCCTTGTCGAAGACGTTCTGCACGCCGTTGGCGGCGAGTGCCTTGACCGCCGGAATGTTGAGCGAGAAGTTCAGCGCCTGGCGCAGGCGCAACGGCCCGCGTTCCAGCAGATCGGCGTCCTTTGGGATGTAGACCGGTTGCCCCTGGCCGCCCGGGAATTCTGTCGTGACATCCATGAACATCGTCGCTGCCGTCATCGCCCGGCTGTCGATGCCGGTGACGTAGTTGAACGGCTTGAACGCAGATCCTGGCTGGCGCCAGCCGTTGCCGACGACGTCGAACTGCGGCTGGAATTGCGGCGACGTCTTGTCGGATAAGTAGTAGCCGGCGCTGCCCACGTAGGCGACCACCTGGCCCGTCTTGTAGTCGAGCGCGACCATGGCGCCGTTGTTGACCTGCATCTTGGTCAGGTTCTTCATCCAGTCTTCGTAGGGCACGCCAATCTGCGCGGCAAACGCCTCTGGATCGGGCGCATGGGGCAGCACCACCGCTGCCGTTACCCACTTCTCGGCGATCTGCTGCAGATCCCAGTCGAGCGTGGTGATGATCTTGAGGCCGCCCTGCTCGAGGATTGGGCAGGTCTCGGCGTCGGCGCACAGCTTGTCCGATAGCTCGTTGCGGATCGACCAGACGAAATGCGGTGCCTTCCACTGCGGCGTCGTCTGCGGCGCGAGGCAGATAGGTTCGTTCTTGGCCGCTTCGAAGTCGGCCGCCGTGTACTTGTTGCCGGTCAGGATCGCGCCGATCGGGGTTCTGGGCGAGCGTGTCGAGCACGTAGTTGCGACGCTCGACGATGCGGATGTTGTCCGGATCGTTGGCCACGCACAGCTGGCCGTTGGGCTGTTCCTCGGCGTTGCGTACCAAGTCGTAGCTGGAAGGCGACTGCGGGAGGGCGGCGAGCAGCGCTATCTGGCTGAGCGTCAGCTTGTTGAGGTCGGCCACGTTCTGGATGCCGAAATAGCCGCGCGCGGCGGCCATGATGCCGTAGCTGCCGTTGCCGTAGTAGTTCTGGTTGAGGTAGGCGGTGATGATGCGCTGCTTGCCGTCGACACCCGGAAAAGCGTCGGTCACGCGGACCGATTGGATGATCTCCTTGATCTTGCGTTCGACCGTGCGGTTCGGGTCGCGTACGAGATCCGGGTCGAGCAGGCGCTGGCGGACCAGCTGCTGGGTGATGGTTGATGCGCCGCGGGCGTTGCCGCGCAGGGTATCGACGATGGCGGACAGCACGCCAACCGGGTCGAAGCCGGTATTGGTCCAGAACGTCTTGTCCTCAACCGACGTGACGGCGTCGATCAGGATCGGCGGGATCTGGTCGAAGGTGATGACCTGCCGGCTCTCGCCGCTCGAGAAACGCGCCAGCTCGACCGTGCCCGTCCGGTCGTAGACGACAGACTCCTGGATGGGGACGTAAGTCTCCAGGTCGTGCGGGTCGGGCAGGCCCTCGCTGTAGACGCTGAACAGGCCGACGACACCAAGCAGCCCGATGAGCGCGACGAACGCCATCGAGCCAAAGAGAAATAACGGGATCGCGACGAGGAGGTTGCGTCCAGAGGACCCGCCCTTGCGGCGCCCCCCGTTCATGCGCCGGGCCTGGCGTCGCGCAAGGCTGGTCTGCATTAGCGGCGAGACTCTAGCATTGGGTCGTGACGACCGACTTTCTGGGCGAGTTGCGCTGGCGCGGACTCGTCGCCGAGATGTCCGAGGGCTTCGAGCAGCGCGTCAGTGCCGGTCGGCCGCCCATCTCTGGCTATATCGGCTTTGACGCGTCGGCGCGTTCGCTGCACGTAGGCAACCTCGTTCAAGTGTTCATGCTCACCCACCTTCAGCGCGCAGGCGGAACGCCGTACGTGGTGATTGGTGGGGGAACCGGGATGATCGGTGACCCATCTGGTAAGTCGTCAGAGCGGAACTTGCTCGACGACGAACAGATTGCTTCCAATTCGGCGGCCATCCGCGCTCAGCTGGAGCGCTTCATCGACTTTTCGTCGGCGCCAAATCAGGCGCAAATGGTTGACAACCGCGACTGGTTGACGAAATTCGGGCTGCTGGAGTTCCTGCGCGACATCGGCAAGCACTTCTCTGTGCCCTACATGCTGGCCAAGGAGTCCGGTCCAGGGCCGCCTCGAGCGTGGGCTGTCGTTCACCGAGTTCTCGTACATGACCCTGCAGGCGGCCGACTGGCTGCACCTGTACCAGAAGCACGGCGTCGAACTGCAGATGGGCGGCGCCGACCAATGGGGCAATCTGACTGCGGGCCTGGAGCTGATCAGAAAGGTTGTCGGCCGGGCGGAAGGGGAGGAGCCACCGGCGTTCGCCCTGTGTTCGCCGCTGTTGCTGACCAAGTCGGGCGTGAAGATGGGCAAGTCGGAGAAGGGTGCGGTCTTCCTCGATGGCAAACTGACTTCCCCATACGACTTCTACCAGTACTGGCTGAACGACGACGACGAGCTGGTGGGCCAGCACCTGCGCTGGCTAACGCTGATGACAGCCGATCAGGTGGCCGACCTGGAGGCCGAACACGGACGGGCGGCCGGAGAGCCGACCGATGCAGCGCGCTTTGGCCTTCGACCTGACTGCCCGCATCCACGGCCGCGACGAAGCGGAGCGGCAGCAGAAAGTGGCCGAAGCAGCGTTCTCAGGCGGCGCGTTGGACGATCCGGCGGTGTTGGAAGTGCTCTTCGCGAACGTAGATCACTTCGATTTTGACGGAGCCGAAACCGCGTCGGCTCTGGAGTTGGCCGTGGCGAGCGGGGCGTTTGCCTCTCGGGGTGACGCACGGCGCACGATCTAGCCAGGGCGGCATGTCGATCAATGACCAGCGGGTAGCCACGCCTGAGGCCGTCGTGCCTTCGCCCATCGACGGCCGCTGGCTGGTCGTGCGGGTCGGCAAGAAGCGCCTGCTGGTGGGTCGGAAGCGCGAGTGAGCCGTGGGACTTGACATACGTCGGCCTAGGCGAGCCTTAGCGGCCCTTGACGACCATGAGGGCGCGGAGCGAACAGCAATTGAGCGTGACTCCGGTGCCGAACCTGCGCTTGAGGCTGCACGATCCGCTAATGGTTCACCACATCGACGTATGTCGGAAATCAGAACCTAGGCGGGGCTTGGAACGGGCGCGGCGTGGTGCACGGTTTTCGATTCAGGCGCCAGCGCGGTGTACATCCTCCAGCCGATAACCAACCCCGCCACCGCCGCCGCACCGAAGATCAGGATCGGCGGCCACTCGAAACTCGCCGTTGATCACGCCTGCGGAGGGAGCATCGCGACGATCGCCGCGGCCATGCTCGCGAAGGTGACGACGACCACGGCCGCGGCCAGCTCACCCACGACGGTACGGCGCAACGCGGCGATAGCCGAGATCACCAGCGTCGGCAGCACGAGCACCAGGTCGATCGCCTGCACCGTCAGCGTTGTGCCGCCGGCCAGCAGCGTGTCGGCCGCCGAGGTGCTTCCGAGTCCCTCTACAATTCGGCCGGTCCACATCAGGCCGAGCAGGCCGGCCATCGCGAGCGCCAGGAACGCCCACGGACGGAACGGGAAACCGGGCGCGACCTCGACGCTCGCGGCTGCGGGCGCGAGGTCGCTTACCAGCCAGACGATGCCACTCAGGCTGAACGCGGCAACTGCGACGTGCAGCAGGAACAATGGTCCGAAGGCCCAGGTCACGCTGTACTCGAAGTACATGTAGAACAGGTAGCCCAGCAGCCCCGTTGCCAGCAGTTGACCGCGGAATGAGCCACGGGCGACGAATAATGCCGCCAGGAGCATGGCCGGGACGATTACCACGAGCGTGAAGAAATCCCAGCCCACGCCTTCCGCAACGACCTGGTGAGCGTTGTAGGCGTAGACACCGTTTGCCGCGACTTCATACGGAACGCCGCGGACGCTGGTGACGGCGAGGACACTTCCATCGCCGCGCAGAAGAACGCCGGCGGCGGCAGCAAGACCGGCGCCGATCGCGACGACAGAGCAAAGCAAGGCTTGGCCGAGGTTCTTGGGCTTCATGACGTTATCCAAGCAGCCGCACCCCATGAACGACAGTGCCGTGACGCCCGCGCCAGCCGGTCCGTTCGGCCCAGTTACTCAGTCGACCGGCGGCGGAAACCGGTAGTGCCAAACGTGCCACGGGCGGACGCCAGCGCGATGCCCGGCGCGCTCGAAGGCCGCGATCATCGGCGTGTTCAGGACATCCGTGTCCGACAGGATCGAGGTGAAGCCGCGCCGCACGGCATCCGCTGTGGCCTCGGCGAGCAGGTCGTTGACGTAGCCGTTGCCGCGCGCGTCCGGCACGACCCCGATATGGGCGATGGTCCCCGTTTCGTCCTCATCGAAGGCGGACAGCATCACGTAGCCCACAGGCTGGCCCGTCGGGTCGTAGCCCACTTTCCAACTGGCTTCGTCGCCGGGGCCCAGGAAGCCTTCCATCACCTTGGCCCAGCCGACTGGCCCGGTCAGCTGGTAGTAATAGCGATCGTTTCGGTCGAGGGTGCCGGCGGGCCCGAGGGACAGCACGGCCAGGAACTCGTGGCGCGGCAGGTCGGCGTAGGTCTTGAACGTCAAACGGCCTGACGCCAGCGGCATGGCGCCCGCGCCAGCCTGCCAATAATGACCCTGCTTCTCCTGGAAGAGGCCCATGCCGGCCGCGTCGAACAGGGCGCGTCGCTCTTCGTAGTCGGTGTGGACCGCGGGGTTCGTGCGGGCATCCACCGGCGCACCGACTTTGGCGACCGCCGGCAGCGCCTTGACCAGCAATTCGCGGGCGGCCTCGACCGCCAACGGCCTGTCCCAGTCGACGGACAGCCCAAACAGGTACACCTCGACCGGCGCGTCAGCGGGTGGCTCCTGGCTCACGAAACCTGCCCGCGCCAGCTCCTCACCACCTGACTCGGCGATGAAGGCCCACTCCGGCCGCGTCGCGCCTTCTTCGAGGAGCTGGCCGAAGTTTTCGTACCTGTCGAAGTCAGCAGGCGTGAACGTCCGGACGTCGATCACAGGGATCGGATGGCCGCTCAGCAGGCGTTCGTTCTCGGGCCGGCTGCGCACGGTCAGACGAAGATGGCCGCGCAGCGGGTTGGCCGGTCCAAAGGTGCGCGGGACGATGCCATTGCGCAGCAGGTGCTCGGCCGCTCCTTCGGCTGCGGCCTGGTCGCCGACTCGCACCAGCAGGAAGTTGGTCACGCTTGGCGAGGCGGCCCAGCCGGCGGCGTTGAGCTCCGGCGCGAGCCACTCCCGCTCGGCAGATAGACGGCGGACATTTTCGAGCGCGTAAGCCGGGTTCCGCAACGCAGCGGCGGCGACGTGCGCGGACACAGTCGAAATGCTTCCCGGTGGCCTGACCCCCTCCAGCCTGGCAATCAGCGACCGACTGCCGATGCCGAAGCCGACCCTGAGACCTGGCAGGGCGAACGCCTTCGACATGGTGCGCACGACCAGCAGGTTGGGGTACTGGTGGCGCCAGCCCACGACCGATCGGCCGACGAACTCGAAATACGCTTCGTCGACCACGACAAGCGGAGCCGGCTTCCGTTCCGCCGCGCCCGCAATGATGTCTTCCAGCGTGCGGGCATCCTCCTCCGCGCCGGTCGGATTGTTTGGCGAGCACAGCCAAACGACGCTCGCGTTGTCCATCGCCAGGTGCAGTGCACGCCGATCCAGGGCGTAGGCGTCGGCTGGCCCAAGCCGTGGCACTGGAATGACCCTTGACGCTCGCTGGCCAGTCAGCACGCCATACATCGCGTAGGTGGGGATCGGCACGATGGCTGCACCGCCGGCCGGCAGGTACGCCTTGGCGACCAGGTCGAGCACCTCGTCAGCACCCGCCCCGACGATGACTTCGGACGGATCGACTCCTACGTAGTTGGCCGCCGCCTCAGCTCAGCTCGGCGTAGGAGGAATCCGGATATTCGTTGAGTGTTGGGTCGAACGGACCCCGCAGCGCCGCGGGCAGCCAGTCGGGCGCAACCGGCGACGTGTTGGTGTCGAAGCGCAGGATGTCCTCAGCGCGCAGCCCATAGCGGGCAGCGATGGCCTGGTTTGAGGGCTCCCATGTGTAGACCTGGGAAGCGGTGGGGGCGTCCGTCACTCGCACAGTTTCGCTGAGCACTGGCCCGGCGGCTAGGTGTCACCCAGATGTGTGCACCGGGAGCACCACTGGAACGAAGGGCAAGCGCGGACTTGGCTTGACATTCGACCGGCCGACCCGGCCCGTTCGACTAGTGCCCGGCGGCAGCCTCTTCCTTCTTGTGCTCGTCGATGACCTTCTGCGCGACGTGCGCGGGCATCTCCTCGTAATGGTCGAGTGACGCGGAGAAGACGCCGCGCCCGCCTGTCAGCGAGCGCAGCTCCGTCGCGTAGGTGAACAGCTCCGCCTGCGGCACGTGCGCGCGCACGACCTGCAAACCATCCGACTGGTCCATGCCCAGCACCCGCCCTCGGCGCGTGTTCAGGTCGCGGTTGACGTCGCCCATGTACTGCTCGGGCACGCGCACCTCCACGTCCATGATCGGCTCGAGCAGGACCGGTGACGCCTCGATGATGCCCTTGCGCGCAGCGAGGTGGGCCGCCTGGCGGAACGACATCTCGTCCGAGTCGACGGTGTGGAACGAACCATCGAAGAGGGTCGCCTTGAAGTCGATGACGGGATAGCCGGCCAGCGGGCCCTTCTCCGCGATGTCGCGCACGCCCTTCTCGACGCCCGGCCAGTACTGGCGCGGCACGGTGCCGCCGACGACACGAGTCGCGAATTCGACGCCGTTACCCGGATTCGGCTCGATCTCCAGGAACACCTCGCCGAACTGGCCGCGGCCGCCGGTCTGCTTCTTGTGCCGGCCCTGCACGGACGTCTTGCTGCGGATCGTCTCTCGATACGGGATGCGCGGCGGCCTCGTGACGACGGCCGCGCCGAACTTGCGCTTGAGCTTCTCGATGGCGACGGCAACCTGGTTTTCGCCCTGCGCCCACAGCAGCTGTTCGCCGGTCTCCTGCTGGCGGTCGAGTCGGAGGGTCGGGTCCTCCTCCAGCAGCCGGTTGATGGCTGGGCCCAGCTTGTCCAGGTCGGACTTCGTCTGCGGCTCGATGGACGTCGGCAACATGGGTTCCGGGAAGGAGAAAGGCGCCACGGTCAGCGGCGTTTCGCGCGCGGACAAGGTGTCGCCGGTGACGGTATGCACGAGCTTGGCCACCGCACCGATCTCGCCGGCAGAGATGACACCAACCGGCTCCGTATCCTTGCCTTTGACGCGCAGGACCTGGCCGATGCGCTCCTCCTCGTCACGCGTCGGGTTCCAGACGTGGTCGTGCGAGGCGATCTTGCCCGAGTAGACGCGGAAGTAGGACAGCCGGCCGACGAAGGGATCGGCGGTCGTCTTGAAGACCTGCGCCACGAGTGGCCCGTTCTCCGCCTGCGCCACGTCGACGCTCTTGCCCGCGCCATCGGTAGCCTTGATCGCCGGCTCTTCGGCCGGCGAGGGCAGGTAGCGCGTAATGGCGTCGAGGATGCCCTCGATGCCGATGTCGTGAGTCGCCGAGCTGACCATGACCGGCGCCAGGATCGAGTCGCGCACGCCCTTGTGCAGGCAGGCCTCGAGCTCGGCATCCGTTATTTCTTCGCCCTCGAGGTACTTCACCAGCACGTCGTCGTCGGCCTCGGCCGCCGCCTCGAGCAGCTGATCGCGGCGCCGGGCGACTTCGTCGGTCATCTCGGCCGGCACCGCCTGCTCCGAGCGCTTGCCGCCTTCCCAGACGTATGCCTTGCGGTGGACCAGGTCGACATAGCCCTTCAGGCTCTCCGCCCGCCCGATGGCGAGTTGCAGTGGAGCAATCTTGTTGCCGAACGCCGCTCGCAGGGCGTCGAGGGCGGCGACGGGCTCAGCGTTCTCACGATCGCAGCGGGTGATCACGAACACGGCCGCGCGGCCCATCGAGCGACCCAGCGCGACGGCCCGCTCAGTGCCGGCCTCAACCCCGCCCGATGCATCCATCGTGATCAGCGCGCCATCGGCCGCCGCGAAGCCCTCGATCATCTCGCCGGCGAAGTCGGCATAGCCGGGCGTGTCGATTAGCGTCACGCGGTGCTCGTTGGTATCGAACGTCGCCACCGCCAGTGACAGCGACTCCTTGCGCTTCTGCTCCTCAGGCTCGAAATCGAGCGTGGTCGTGCCTTCCTCGACCTTGCCGAGGCGGTTGATGGCACCGGCCGTCAGGCAGCAAGTGCTCAGCGAGGGTGGTCTTGCCGGAGTCGGCGTGACCGGCAAGGACGACGTTGCGCAGGTTGGTCATGGGCACCGAGTTCATGCGAAAGAGCAACCCTCCGGGCCTTAAGGCGGCGTTGTGGGACCGTCTATGAGCGCGACTGGGAAGGCTCAGGTCCCTGTTCGAGCAGGGCCATCATATAGAATCGGCCGCGATGTCCGGACATTCCAAGTGGTCCCAGATCAAGCGTCAGAAGGGCGCCAACGACGCGAAGCGTGGGGCGGTCTTCACCAAGATCGGTCGTGAGATCAGCATTGCCGCGCGCGAGGGCGGCGGCGACCCTGACGCGAACTTCAGGCTGCGCCTGATCATGGACAAGGCGCGCGCGGCCAACATGCCGGCCGACAACATAAAGCGCGCCATCGACAAGGCAGTTGGTGGTTCGGCGGCCGACCAGTACGAGGAGATCACCTACGAGGGCTACGGCCCGGGCGGCGTGGCGATCCTGGTCGAGACGGCCACCGACAACAAGAACCGCACGGCGGCCGACGTCCGCTCCGTGTTCGCCAAGGCGGGCGGCCAGCTGGCCGGCGGCGGATCAGTGGCATGGCAGTTCGAGCCGCGCGGCGTTATCGCAATCACGCGGGATGGCCGCGACGCGGACGACATCGCGCTGGCTGCGATCGATGCCGGCGCCGACGATGTCGACACCGAGGGCGACCCGCTCGAGATCGTGACCAGCCCAGGCTCGCTCGAAGCGATCCGCAAAGAGCTCGAGTCGGCGGGCATGCCCGTTGAGTCGGCTGAGATCGCGATGCAGGCCAAGACACCGATTGACGTCGAAGTCAACGTCGCCAACCAGAATCTGCGGCTGATCGAGAACCTCGAAGACCTCGACGACGTGCAGCGCGTGACGGCCAACTTCAACCTGCCGGCCGAAGTGCTGGCCGAGGCCGCTTCCGCCTGACAAGCTGGGTAGGAATGTGATCGTCCTGGGCATCGATCCCGGGACCGCTGCCACTGGCTGGGGCATCGTCGAGCGCAACGGCAACAAGCTGCGACTGATCGATTACGGCTGCTTCGAAACAGTCCCGGCCGACGAACTGCCGGTCCGCCTGCTGCACATCCACCAGGCCGTCAGCGAGCTGATCGCCGAACACAAGCCGGCCATAGTCGGCGTCGAGCGGTTGTTCTTCAATAAGAACGTGCAGACCGCGTTCGCCGTCGGGCAGGCGAGGGGAGCGGTGCTACTGGCGGCGGCGCAGGCCGGTGTGCCTGTCCATGAGTTTGGGCCACACGAGGTGAAGATCGCTGTTACCGGCTACGGCCGCGCGGACAAACCGCAGGTTCAGCGGATGGTTCAAGCACTGCTGGGGATGTCCGTGTTGCCACGACCCGACGATGCCGCGGACGCGCTCGCGGTCGCAATCTGCGTCGCCCATACGGAGCGGCCCGCGGCCTAGAGCGGCGCTTCTCAGCCGGCTTTGGAGAGCAGACCTTCTGACAAGGCGATGAAGTGCTCAGCCTTCACGCTTCGCCAGAACTCCAGCGCCTGGCGCAGCGCCGCGTCGGCGTCGGCGTGCCTGCCCGCCCGCGCCAGCCGGGATGCGGTTTCCGTCCGCACCATGGCGGCGAACGGCCGGACGCCCATGCCGTCCAGGATTGCCGCGGCCTTCGGCCGATCGTCGTCCACGATCGCCCTCAGCGCGCGCAGCCATGGCCACTCGCCGGGGTAGTGGGGCAGCATCCGGCCAAGCGTGGCGACCAGTGCCGGATCGCGGGCCAGCGCCGCCACCGGCGTCAGTGGAAAGACAAGCAGATCAGGCGTCGTCAGGCGCTCGATCTCTCTTACCGTCTTCAGCGCTTCGTCGTCGCGGCCCTCGATCAGGTAGACCGTGGCAAGAGCGGACAGCGCCGGCGAGAGCGCCTGCCCTTCTCGCATCTGGCGACCCCAGTCCGCGACGCCGAGTGCCAGGCGGAGCGCCTCGTCGTCCTGACCTCGCGCGGCCAGGACCTGAGCCATGTTGCCATCGATGAAGTAATCCTGGTACTGCGCGCCAAACTCGGCGCCCTCTGCGCGAAACCGCTGTGCCCAGCCCACGAACTCGTCCCATTCACCCAGGTAGAAAGGGGTTACGACAGCGAAGCCCTCGGCAAAGCGGGCCGCGAACAACCTGCCGTAGCCGCGCTCGACGTTCGCCAATTCGAGGCGCAATTGGTGGCTCTGTGCGAGGTCACCAAGGACCCACATCGCGACGGAGAGGTTGTTCAGGCTGCGGCCTTGTTCCACGCTGTTGGCGGCCCGAGCAACCTCGAGGCTGCGCTTCTCCAGCTCGAGACCTTCCATGTCGGCCTCCATGAAGCGAGCAATGCCTACGCTGTCCAAAGAGTGGGCTTCGACGGCGGGCAGCTTCAGTTGACGAGCGAGTGAGATTGCTTGCTCGCCATACTCGATGGCCTGCGCGGCGTGCTCCCAGATCATGTGGTACCGCGCGATCTCGCTCAGCACCATTGCTCGCGACCGTGTTGGCCCACCGTCCTCGATGAACACTTGCGCACGACTCAGGTGCTGGTCGGTCATGCGCCGGTCACCGTGGTGCCAGTAATAGTCGGTCAGCGCCAGCTCCGCTTCGGCCGCCCTGTCAGGATCGCCGGAAGCCGTCAGGGCGGAACTCGCCTCCTCAAGCCGCCCGACCGCCTCGGCCTGACCCATCGCCTGTAGCGATCTGCCGCTGCCCAGAAGGAGCATCGCCCGGCGCGGGTCATCGGGAGCGGTCAGCTCCAGCGCGGCGGCGTAGTAGCGGCTGGCGCTGGCGACGGCGTCGAGCGCCGCCGCGCGTTCGGCAGCATTGGCAAAGGCGACCTGCGCGGCCGCCACCATCGGTTCGATCGATCGGCCTACCGCGCGCGAGTAATCCAGAGCGGCCTGATAGTGGTAGGCGAGCATCTCGGCCGTGTCGTCGGGCCGGCCCAGCGATTCGATCCACTCGGCGGCGCGGGCATGCCGTTCGGCCCGATCGGCGCGGGGCAACTGCTCGTAGGCGACCTCCCGGACGAGGGCATGACGAAAGGCAAACTCGGTTTCGGTGGCGACCGACGAGCTTCGTTCGCGCCGGATGAACTCGCGCCGTTCCAGCCGGTGGAGGCTCTCTTCGACGGCCCACCGACTTTGGCCGGCGACATGGGCCACGCCACCGAGCCAGAACACCTTGCCCAGGACGGCGGCCTGCTGGACCACCTGCTTGTCGGCTGGCGCCAGGGCATCAAGGCGAGCGGCGATGATCGCCTGCACGCTCTCTGGCAGGGCTTGCTCCAGCCGCCCTTCCTCGACCAGCCTGACGAACTCCTCCGCGTACAGCGGATTACCACCGGCCCGCTCGATCAGTGCCTGCTGAACGTCGGCGGCCAGCAGCGGCCTCATGAGCAGGGCATGGATGAGCGCGGTCGTGTCCTCATCGGACAGCGCGGGGAGCGAGAGTGTCAGCGCGTTGCGTTTGCCGCCGCCCCAGCCCGGTCGACGGCTGAGCAGCTCGGGCCGCGCCGTGGCCAGCAGGAGCAGGGGGACGCCGGCTGCCCATTCGGCGACGTAGTCGATGAAGTCGAGCAGACCGTCGTCGGCCCAGTGCAGGTCCTCGAAGACGAGGATGAGTGTGTTGCGCTCTGCCAGCGCCTCGATGTAGCGCCGCCACGCGGCGAAGGCCTCGGCCCGGCGGTCGATGGCCCGGTCTTCTTCCGCAGCCAGCCCGAGCAGCGGCCGGAGGTGGCCGCTGATCCAATCGCGCTGTGACTCGTCGGCCACAACTGCACTGACGCTCTGGTCGAGCTTGGTGCCGGCAGTGGCCGGTTCATCGGTCTCCAGAATGCCCGCTTCCGCTTTCACCATTTCGCCGAGCGCCCAGAACGAGACACCGGCTCCGTAGGGCAGCGATCGGCCCTGCCGCCAGGTGTACAGCTCGGTCTCGGCGTCGAGCCGGCGGAAGAACTCCCAGATCAACCGGCTCTTGCCGATGCCCGGCACGCCGACGAGCGTGACCAGCTGCGGTTCGTGCGCGGTGCGGGCGCGGGAGAGCGCCTGCACCAGAGCCTCAAGTTCGGTCTCTCGGCCGACGAGCGGCGCGCCGCCGGTCTGGCGGATGTCGACGCCCTGGCGGGAGCGCGGCGCCACGGCCTCCCAGACGGCAATCGGCTCGGCCTTGCCCTTCGCCACCACCGGTGCGATGGGGTTGTAGTCGATGACTGCCTTTGTGGCGTGGAATGTGCTCGTGCCCACGAGCACGCCGTTGGTCGGCGCCGAAGCCTGCAGCCGCGAAGCGGTATTCACAACGTCACCCTTGACCATCGCCTGGCCAAGCTCGGGGCGAGCATCGACGTTGACCAGAACCTCGCCCGTGTTGACCGCGATGCGCAGTTCCAGGTCTTCCTGCTCGCGCGCCCAGTCGCGTATGGCGAGCGCCGCTCGGACTGCGCGTTCGGCATCATCTTCGTGCGCCGTCGGCGCGCCGAAAACGGCCATGACCGCGTCGCCGATGAACTTCTCGACAGTGCCGCCGTAGCGCTCGAGATCGCTGCGCAGGCGGTCGTGATAGGGCCGCAGGATGCGCTCGACGTCTTCCGGATCCAGCTCCTCGGCGCGGGCGGTGAAGCCAACCAGGTCGGCGAAGACGACACTGACGACTTTGCGCTCTTCGCGTGAAGGGGAAGGTGGACTGCCGGCCAGCGCCGTTCCACAGCTCAGGCAGAAGCGCGCCTGGGCCGGGTTGGACGTACCGCAGTTGGCGCAGTCCATCGGCGAATGATGCCCCACAATCTGGCCGTGATTGCGTTCGTTGAGGGAAAGGTTGCCGCAGTCGGCACGGATTCAGCCGTGGTTGACGTGGGTGGCGTGGGCTATCGCGTCTTTTGCGGGCCGGGCACGCTGGCCGCCGTGCATGAAGGAGAGCGCGCCCGATTGCACACTCATCACCTGGTGCGCGAGGACCAGCAGGCTCTTTATGGCTTCAAAACGACCGAAGAGCTTGGCTTCTTCGAGTTGCTGATCACCGTCACCGGTGTCGGGCCGAAGGTCGCCCTGTCAATCGTGTCTTCGCGGCCGGTGGCCGATCTCCAGCTGGCCATCCTGCAGGGTGACGAGGCGGTCCTGACGGCGGTATCGGGCGTCGGCAAGCGGCTGGCAGCGCGGGTCATCCTGGAGCTCAAGGAGAAGGTGGCCGCGGCGGGCGGGACGGCTGGGGGAGTCGGTGGCAAGTCAGCCGGCAGCGCCGAGTCCGAGACGGTCGCCGCGCTGCAGGCGCTGGGTTATACCGCTTCAGAGGCGCGTGAGGCGGCGCGCGGAGCCGTTGCGGCACTGCCAGTAGGTGCATCTCTCGAAGAGCGAGTCAAGGCCGCTCTGCGCGTTTTGCGACGCGACTGACCTCCGCGTCCGCTATCGTCCGCCGCCGTGGAAACCGCGACCCTGATGCTGCTTGCCACGATCGTGCTGGCAGTCATCTTCGACTACATCAACGGCTTTCACGACACTGCCAACGCGATTGCCACCTCCGTTGCGACGCGCGCACTCACGCCGTTGGCGGCGATCGTGATGGCGGCGGCGTTCAACTTCATCGGCGCTTTTGCCGGCACGGCGGTCGCCCAGACGATCGGCGCGGGACTGGTCGACGAGAGCACGACCACGCCGACCGTCGTGGCGGCTGCGCTGCTTGGGGCGATCGCCTGGGACCTGTTCACGTGGTGGCTCGGATTGCCGAGCTCGAGCAGCCACGCGCTCATCGGCGGGCTGTTCGGGGCGACGCTGGTCGCCGCCGGCACGGGTGCCTTCAACGTTCAGGGGATCATCAACAAGGTGATCTTCCCAATGGTGACGTCACCGATCTTTGGCTTCGTCGGGGCATTTGCCCTGATCGTGTTGCTGTACTGGATCTTCTTCCGCGTCAGGCGCAGGCAGGCCACCTATGGATTCCGGCGTGCCCAGGTCATTTCGGCGGGATTCATGGCCTTCTCGCACGGCTCGAATGACGCCCAGAAGACGATGGGCATCATCACGCTGGCGCTGTTCGCGGGCGGCGCGATCTCCTCTTTCGAGATTCCTTCCTGGGTGATCATCATCTCTGCGACGGCGATGTCGCTTGGCACGGCCGTCGGCGGCTGGCGGATCATGCACACGATGGGTCACCGTGTAGCGAAGCTAGAGCCGGTCCACGGCTTTGCGGCAGAGACCACAGCGGCGACCATCATCCTGACGACGGCCCACTTCGGCATGCCGGTTTCGACCACCCAGGTAATTTCCAGCGCGATCATGGGTGTCGGTACTGCCAACGGCGCTCGCAGAGTCCGCTGGGGCGTCGCCCGCTCAATCGTGCTCGCCTGGATCGTGACCATACCGGCTTCCGGCGCCGTTGCCGCCCTCGCGTGGCTGGTCTTGAACGCCGTCGGTCTCAGCTAAGGAGATTCCATGGCCCGACTCATCCCACAGGATGGCAAGTTCTTCGACCTCTTCAAGGCCGACGCTGACAACCTGGCGGCGGCCGCCGGCCAGCTGGCTGAGATGCTCGAGAAGTACGACAAGCTGGACCAGCGCGTGAACAGCATCCAGGCGCTCGAGAAGAAGGGCGACCACCTCACCGACCAGATCGGAGACCGCTTGGCCGATGCATTTGTCACGCCGTTCGATCGTGAGGACATCTACGAGATGGCGGCTCGGCTTGACGACGTCGTCGACTACATCCAGGCAGTCGCGGAGACGGTCGTCATCTACGGCGTCGAGCAGCCGACGCCAGAGTCGCGCCGCCTGTCCCAGATCCTTGCCGAGCAGGGGGACGAGCTGGCGAAGGCGATGTCGGGCCTTCAGGCGCGCAAGGATGTCGAAGCGCATCTCGAGCGGGTGCACGACCTGGAGCACGAGGCAGACGGGCTGTCGCGCGCGGCCGTTGGGCGACTGTTCAAGGAGCGTCAGGACCCGCTCGAAGTGATCAAGTGGCGGGACCTGTACAACGCCCTCGAGAACGGCAGCGATGCCGCCGAGGATGCCGCCGAAGCGGTCGAGCGTATGCTCCACAAGGCGACCTGATTTCGGAGACCGTCTTGCCCAAGCAACCGCAGTCTTTCCGCTGCGTCCACTGCCACCAGGAGGTTTCCACCTCCGCTCTCGGCACTCAGCACCGCAACCACTGCCCGCTGTGCCTGTGGAGCCGCCACGTCGATAACGAGCCCGGCGATCGCGCCTCTGACTGCCTTGGCTCAATGGAGCCCATCGCCATAACCGTCCGGGGCGACGGCGAATGGGTGCTGATCCACCAGTGCAAGGCTTGCGGCACGATCCACGCCAATCGCAGCGCGGGCGATGACAACGCGCTGTTGCTGCTGCGCATCGCGGTCAAGCCGCTGGCCATGCCGCCGTTCCCGCTGGAGAAGCTGTCGCAGATCTGACTCTGGCGGCGACGGCTGGGCGCCGCCAGACCGGTCGTCAACTCAACGTGGGCAGCGTCGGCAGGTTGATCTGAAAGTAAGTCGGTCGCGGCCATCCTGCAGCCCATGACAGCAACAACAGGCCGCATCACCACCACAACAACCACCGACGCCGCGTACCTGCGCGGCGTACTGATGGGCATCGTCGCTGCGATCGTCATCGCCACCGCCCTCATTGCCGCCATCTGGCTGGCCGGCCAGTTCCCGATCCCGGCGCAGGCACCATCCGTCGAGCGCCCGGCTCCGGTCATCGTTGACGAGAACCACCCGATCATTCGCCCCGGCGGCGTCAGGGTCTACTAGGCCTTCCCTAACCCAACGAGCGCTCTGCGGACTGGGGCCGCGGGGCGCTCTTTGTTGTTGGCGGGTGTGAACAGACGTTCGAATAGCGTGGAAACCTGTTAGACTCGCCACCGATGCAGGAGGCAGACCGCTTCGTCGCCGCGGGCGCGCTGACGGCCGAGGAGGCAGTCGTAGAGACGAGCCTTCGGCCGCGCTCCCTGGCCGAGTACATCGGCCAACCTACGGTCAAGCAGAACCTGGCCATCCTGTTGTCCGCCGCGCGTCAACGCGAAGAAGCGGCGGACCACGTGTTGCTCTACGGCCCGCCCGGCCTGGGCAAGACGACGCTCGCCACGATCATCGCCCGCGAGCTCGGCGTGAACATGCACACGACCAGTGGTCCGGCCATTGAACGGCCGGGCGATCTGGCCGCCATCCTGACCAACCTCGATGAGCGCGACGTGCTGTTCATCGATGAGATCCATCGACTCAATCACTCGGTCGAGGAGATCCTCTATCCGGCGATGGAGGACTTCGCCATCGACGTGATGATCGGCCGCGGGCCATCGGCGCGCAGCTTGCGGCTGACCCTCAAGCCGTTCACCGTCGTCGGCGCGACCACCCGCGCCGGCCGCGTTGGTGGCCCGCTGCGCGATCGATTTGGGGCCGTCTACCGGCTCGATTACTACATCGAGCAGGAGCTGGCGACCATCGTCGCCCGTTCGGCCGGCATCCTGGGTGTCGACATCGATGAGGAAGCCGTCAGCATTCTCGCGCGCAGGGGCAGGGGAACACCAAGGGTCGTCAACCGGCTACTGCGACGCGTTCGCGACTATGCCCAGGTTCGCTCCGATGGACGGATAGGTGCGGCCGAGGCAACCGCCGCCATGGCAGCCATGGACATCGACGACGAAGGCCTGGACACCACCGACCGCCGGTTGCTGGCGGCGATCGTCCAGAAATTCGCTTCCGGTCCCGTTGGTGGCGCGGCCGTCGCCGCCGTCATCGGTGAGGAGGTCGAGACCATCGAGGACGTCTACGAGCCGTACCTGCTGCAGCTCGGCTTCCTCGATCGAACGCCGCAGGGCCGGGTCGCCACGGAGCGGGCGCGCGAGCATCTGGCCGCGCTCGGCTACGAGATTCCGCCACCTCGGCGCACCGACCGCTCCGACATGGGCCTGTGGGACGGCCTGACTGCCGAAGGCAGACTCGAGAGCGAGACGAACGCGTGACGGCCGGCCCCGATCTAACCGGGCTGGCAGTCGCGACCCGCGGTGTCTTCAAGCGCTACGGACGGCAGCCCGCGCTGCGCGGCCTTGACATGTCCGTCCCGACCGGCAAGGTCTACGGCTTCCTTGGGCCCAACGGTTCCGGCAAGACCACCACGCTGCGCCTGCTGGCCGGCCTGATCTCTCCCGATGCCGGCACGATGACGCTGTTCGGCGAGCCGTACACGAAGAACGACCGGACCCGGCTGTATCGCGTTGGGTCGCTGATCGAGACGCCTGCCTTCTATCCATACATGACCGGCCGCGACAACCTGATCGTGATCGCCGCCACCGGGGCGCCAACGCCGCGCAGCCGCGTCGAAGAGGTGCTCGAATACGTCGGCCTCAAGGAGCGCGCCAACGGCGAGGTCAAGACGTACTCGCTCGGCATGAAGCAGCGCCTGGGCCTGGCCGCGGCGATGCTGTCCGACCCCGACCTGCTGATCCTCGACGAGCCGGCCAATGGCCTCGACCCGGCGGGCATGGTTGCCCTGCGCGAAACGCTCCGTTGGGTCACCGGTCGGGGCAAGACGGTGCTGATCTCGAGCCACCTGCTCGACGAGGTCGAACAGCTCGCGGACGTGGTGGGCATCATCGATCAGGGCAAGCTGCTGCGTGAGGGACCGCTCGACGAGCTGTTGCGCGACGCCGGCCAGGTCAAGGTGCGCGTGCCGGTGGGCGACATGGCGCAGGCCGCCACGATCCTCCGGCGTGTCGCCGGCGATAAGCAGCTCTTCGGCACGGACAGCGGACCGCAGGCGGGCTGGTTCCAGGTTTCGTTTGATCCGGGACGGGTAGGCGAGATCAGCAAGGCACTGGCCGAGGCCGGCATCTACCCGACCGGCCTTCAGGCCGGTAGCGACCTCGAGACGGTCTTCCTGCAGATCACGCACGCCGCCGCGGCCGCCGCCGCACTTCCGCCCGGGACGCCGCCGGGTGCCGCGCCGGCCGGGCCACCGCCGCCCAGTCCGCTGCCACCGCCGGGCACGGTGCCGCCGGCATGAGGCTCGTTTCGGCCGAGTTGCTGAAGATGCGCCGCCGGACGATGAGCATCGTCTTGCCGGTCGTACTGATCATCGCCATGGCGCTGGTCTTCCTCGTCATCGCCAGCTTTCTGTCCGTCATTCTCCGCGGCGCTGGCGGTGGGGAAGGACCGTCCCTCGGGGAAGTCGGATCGCTTCAGTTCAACGTCATCTACTCGATCGCCGGCGACTTCGTGTTCGGCGCTGGGCAGCCTCTTCGCGATCATCTACGTCGGCGGGATCGTCGGCGGCGACTACTCGTGGGGCGTGCTGCGCAACGCGTTCAGTCGCGGCGAGAGCCGGATCAGGTACGCACTGGCCAAGGCCGGCGCGCTGGCCATTGGCGTCGCCATCGCCGCGTTCGTGTGCCTCGTCATCGGCGCAGCGATGGTGTTGATCGGTGCCACCATTCTGGGCGCCGGGTTTGCTCCGGTGAGTCTCGATGCCGGAACCGATTTCGTGAAGGCGTTTGGACTTGGCACGCTGGTCCTGTTCGAACGGGGCGCCATCGGCTTCGCCGTGACGGTGCTGCTGCGCAGTCAGATCGCGGGCATCGTCGTCGGCGTGATCCTGTACATCGCGCGAGCCATTCATCGCCGGAATCGCCACCACGATTGGCGCGATCGGCGCGTTAGCCGGTGGGCAGGCCGCCGACCGTGCACTGGTCGCAATACCTGCCGTTCACAATTGGGTCCAGCGTGCTGGCTGAGGCGCACGCGTCGCTGCAGGGTCTGACCGGAGATCTCGGCGGTGCCACTGCACCAGCAATCCCGCTCGTCCAGTCCATTCCTATCGTGATCGTTTACGGCATCGTCGCGCTGGGGTTCGCCTGCTTCGTGATGCGTAGGCAGGAGATCGTCGGCTGACGGGTCCGGGGCGGCCAATCTCGTTCGACGTGGTTCGGCCGCCAGACGACGGGGGTCAGAGCCGCGCTCGGTTGGGCCGGCTGACGACTCCACACGGCATCGGTCGAAACGCCGGTGTTCATGCCGGTTGGCACCAACGCCACGGTCAAGGCGCTCGATCCCGACGATCTGGCCGAGGTGGGCGCCCAGATGATCCTCGCCAATACCTACCACCTCTACCTGCGGCCCGGCCACGAGCGCATTCGAAGGTTGGGCGGCCTTCATCACTTCATGGCCTGGCAAAGGCCGATCCTGACCGACTCGGGCGGCTACCAGGTGGTCAGCCTGGGCGAGATGCGCTCAGTCGACGACGACGGGGTGACGTTCCGCTCGCACCTCGACGGCTCGCTGCACCGGTTCACGCCTGAGCACTCGATTGCCGTGCAGGAGGCGCTCGGATCCGATGTCGCGGTCTGCCTCGATCAACCGGTGCCGCCGCATTCGTCTTCACGGGAAGCGGTGGCGGAGGCTACGGCGAGGACGCACGCCTGGGCCGAGCGCTGCATGTCCGCCCATCGCCGGGAAGATCAGGCGCTCTTCGGCATCGTCCAGGGCGGACTCGAAGCCGGATCTGCGGGCCGAGTCGACGCGGGCCATCGCCGCGCTGCCGTTCGACGGCATCTGCATCGGCGGGTTGGCCGGCGACGAGACGGCGGCTCAGCGACGCGAGGCACTTGATATTGCCGTGCCGCTGCTGGCCGACGACCCGCGGCCGCGCTATCTGATGGGCCTGGGCTCGCCAGCCGACCTGCTGGACGCGGTCGACGCCGGTGTGGACATGTTCGACTCGGTGCTGCCGGCGCGCGTCGCGCGCAACGGCACGCTGTGGGTGCCGGAAGGCCGGCTCAACCTGCGCAATTCGCGCTTCCTCGATGACCCGGCGCCCATCCAGGACGGCTGCCGCTGCCGCGCCTGCCGCACGTTCTCGCGCGCCTATCTGGCGCATCTGCTGCGCGCCGACGAGCTGCTCTTCTACCGCCTCGCCACGCTGCACAACCTGACCTACATCCTCGACTTCATGGCGGCGATCAGAGCCGTCGATCGCGCGATGGCACGTTCGCAAAGCCTTGTTTCGGCACGAGGCGTCTGCGGCATGACGGTTGTGACAAGTAAGCTGACGCTAAGGGCCGGATAATTGGCAGTGAAGGGGTGCTCTCTAAGCTGCCCAGCGCACCGAGGAGTTGGACGCGATGGCATCCAAAGATCGGCCGCACCGCGAAGCGAAGAAGAAGCCGAAGACAGCCGCGGGCAAACCAAAGCTGGAGTCGTTGCTCGATTCACCGCCGCAGTCGGTAGAAATCATCAAGCCAAAACGTAAGCCGCGTTGGGAACCGGAATCGTCGGACGAGGCGTAGATCGTCGTCGCTGATCGCCGGGCCAGGTAGGAGGAAATCGATGGCGATCAGCGGGTCGAGTCAAGCCGGGCGCTGGAGGGCAACGGAGTGGAGCGCAACGAGCGCATCGTCGATCGACCGTGCGTCGAGCGAGCGAACGCGCGCTGTTGACGCCGCCATCCTGGCGATCGAGAAGCAGTTCGGGCGCGGCTCGATCATGAAGCTCGGCTCGGCCGAGAAGCAGGCCGTCGACTCGATTCCCACCGGCTCGATCGCGCTCGACCTGGCCATCGGCGTCGGCGGTGTGCCGCGCGGCCGCATTACTGAGGTCTTCGGGCCCGGAGTCGTCGGGCAAGACCACGCTCTGCCAGCACGTCCTGGCTGAGGCGCAGAAGCGCGGCGGCGTCGTCGCCTTCATTGACGTCGAGCACGCGCTTGGATCCGCACTATGCGCGCGCATGCGGCGTGAACGTCGACGAGCTGCTGGTCAGCCAGCCGGACACCGGCGAGCAGGCGCTCGAGATCACTGAGACGCTCATCCGCTCAGGTGGTGTCGACTGCGTCGTGCTTGACTCGGTCGCGGCACTCGTCACGCGGGCCGAGATCGAGGGCGAGATGGGCGACTCGTTCGTCGGCGTGCAGGCACGGCTGATGAGCCAGGCACTGCGCAAGCTGACCGGCGCGGTCAGCCGCTCGAACACCGCCTTGATCTTCACCAACCAGCTGCGCGAGAAGATCGGCGTCATGTTCGGCAACCCGGAGACCACGCCGGGCGGCCGTGCGCTCAAGTTCTACGCCAGCGTCCGCCTCGACATCCGCCGCATCGAGACGATCAAGAGCGGCACGGATGCCGTCGGTAGCCGCGTCCGCGTGAAGGTGGTCAAGAACAAGGTCGCGCCGCCGTTCCGCGTGGCGGAGTTCGACGTGATGTACGGCGAGGGCATCAGCCGCGAGGGCGGGCTGCTCGACGTCGGCGTCGCCTCGGACATCCTGACCAAGACCGGCGCCTGGTTCACGTACGGCGACCTGCGTCTCGGCCAGGGCCGCGAACAATCCAAAGAATTCCTGAAGGCAAACTCAGATGTGGCCAATCGCCTGGAAACTGAGATTCGCCAAAGGGTGGCGACCATTCAAGTCCCAGTCGAAGGCATCTCAGAAGCTGAGTGACGGGCGCCTGATGCGGGCGATTGCTGCGTTGCCGCCTGCGGCGCTCGTTCACGCACGCTAGTGCGCTCACTTCGCTGGCCTCGGCGCCGCCTTGCACTCGCTCCGCCTGAGGCGCCCTGACTTCGATCATGCACTCGCGTCGGCGCCGGTCCACGCCTGAGTCAGTTGCCGCACGGCGGGCAGAGCGAGCCGAGCTGACCGATCCCGGGCCAGTGATGGACGCGGCGGCGGCTTTCCTGGCAGTCCGGCCCAGGTCGATCGCCGAGACGAGCCGCCGGCTGAGGCAGCTTGGCTATCCCGACGGACTGGTCGAGCAGGTAGTTACTCAGCTGATTGAGCTCGACTACCTGGACGACGAGAAGTTCGCTCGGGCGTGGGTCGAGTCGCGGGATCGCGCTCGACCCAGAGGTGAGCTGGCGCTGCGACGGGAGCTCGCGCAGAAGGGCGTCGACCGCCAACTGGTCGACCAAGTCTTGGCGGAGCGGCAAGAGTCGGATACGGGCGCGCAATCGGAACTGGCTGGCGGCGCGGCGTCTGCTCGAGCGGCGGCGACGAACGCTGGAAGCCGAAACGAACCCGAACAGGCGCCGCCAGAAGGGCTACGCGCTGCTCGCTCGAAACGGGTTCGACCCGGATGTCTGCCGTCAGGCGACGATTGAGTTCCTCAGCCAAGCGTCTAGCGCTTGCGCTCGACCTTGGTCAGCTCGACCTTGGGGCGGTTGGCCGATGGCACGTCACTGGTCGGCGTATCGCGGCCGCCGCGGAACCAGCGGACGAGGCCCAGACCGATGCTGATGCCGACGGCCATGCCGATCAACGTGGTGAATACGGCGAAGACCGCGCATTGCCGCCGAGCGCGGCGATGGTCGCCACACCAAAGACCACGGCAAACACGACTGCCAACGTCCCGGCCACGATGCCCTCGAGCAGGCTCACGCGCGAAATCCGCCACTCGGCGCGCAGCGCTGCGGTGGCGGCCTTGACTTCCTGCGGCCGGGTGAACTCGAGCCACACCACGCCGACCGGGATGAGCACGATGCCCAGGCCGGTTGTCAGCCGGATGAGTGTCTGATCGCCCTGGCCGCCGAGGTTTTCCCACTCCTTGATCGCGGCCAGCGACGCGCGATCCGCGCCGATCCACATGGCGAGCGCTACCACGGCCAACGCCAGCGGCAGCAGCTGAATGGTTCGGCTGGTCGTCTGGACCAACAAACGCGTGCCGGCCATGAATGCCAAGCACGCCTGCGAGCACCATCAGGATGAAGCCGTCGGCGAGACCTTCCTGGGCGGTGTAACTGATCGGTTTCTGAAGTGGATCCAGGCCTGACGCCCAGGGCAGGAACGCGCCGGCCAGCAGAAGCACGGCCGAGATCAAAATCAGGATCCGCCCGGGGTCGTCCCTCAGGCCGCGCGGTCGCTCTCCAGTGGCAACCGGTGGCTTCCAGTCAATGCCCGTGCGCGAATTCGGTCACCCGCGTCAGATTACGCCGCCGGGTATCTTTCGACGATGGCCGCGACCATCACTGCCGCCGCCGATGCCCTAGCGCCCACTCCCGCCGCTGGTTTGACGTCGACTGAGGTCGGTGCCAGGCGGGCCAAGGGCCTGGGTAACAAGGCCGCGGCCAAAACGGGCCGCAGCTACTGGCAGATCCTGCGCGAGAACGTTTTCCAGTTCACCAACAACATCATGTTCGTGTTGGCGATCGGCCTGGTGTTGGTGGGCCGGCCCATCGACGCCTTGCTGTCGGTGGGCGTCGTCATGACCAACGTGATCGTCGGCGTGCTGCAGGAAATTCGCGCCAAGCGGACGCTCGACCGGATCAGCCTGCTCACCCGGGCCATGGCGAACGTCGTTCGCGACGACAAAGTCGCCGTCGTTGCGCCCGAAGAGCTCGTCGTCGGCGACCTGGTCGAGATCGGCTCGGGCGACCAGATCGTGCTCGACGGCAAGCTGGCGACCGGCCGACTGCAGGCCGACGAGTCCCAGCTGACCGGCGAGTCCGACCTGATCACCAAGCAGCCCGGCGACGAGGTCTACTCGGGCAGCTTCTGCGTGACCGGCAAGGGTCGCTACGTCGTGGAGCACGTCGGCAGCGCCAGCCTGGCCAACAAGATCACCCAGGGCGCCAAGGCCTTCCGGCGCGTCCTGACGCCTCTCCAGCGCGACGTGAACACGGTCATTCGTCTGGCCCTGTTGATCGTCGCGTACATGGAACTGCTGCTGCTCGTCACCTCGATCGTGCGCGTCGTGCCGGCCGCCGACGCCGTCGGCCAGGCGGCGGTGCTGGCCGGCCTCATCCCGAACGGCCTGTTCGTGTCGATCGCCATCGCCTACGCGCTCGGAGCGGTCCGGCTGGTCCGCTTTGGTGCTCTCGTCCAGCAGTCCAACGCCGTCGAGTCGCTCAGCCGCGTCGACGTGCTGTGCACCGATAAGACGGGCACCCTGACGGCTAACAAACTGCGCCTGCGCGAGCTGGTGCCGTTGAGCGTCGACGAAGACCACCTGCGCGTGATCGCCGGCACTGTCGTCGCGTCGGCCGAGGAGCGAAACAAGACCGCCGAGGCCATCGCGGCAGCTCTGCCGGAGCCGGCCCAGGACACATCGTTGGATATTCCGTTCTCGTCGGCGCGCAAGTGGAGCGCGGTGGCATTCAGCGACGGCGAGCTGCGCGGCACGTACGCGATGGGTGCGCCGCAGATGCTGCGCTCGGCAGTCGAGGCCGATTGGGCAAAGATCGCGCCGCTGATCGACGAGCGCACCGCGCTGGGTCTGCGCGTGCTGTTGATGGTGCGCGACCCCGAGCCCAACGCCATCAGCGGCAAGGACGACGACGCGAAGCTGAACGCCGGTTACGAGGCGATCGGGCTCATCGTGCTCGAGGACGAGCTTCGACCGCACGTTGGCGAGGTCCTCGAGCAGTTCGCCAGCGCCGGCGTGCGCATCAAGATCATTTCCGGCGACGACCCGGACACCGTCGTTGCCCTCGCTCGTCAGGCCGGGCTGACCGGCGACCTGCCGTCGATCTCGGGGCCCGAGCTGGACTCGCTCGACGCTGCGCAGATCGGCGCGGTGGCGCAGCGCACGATGGTCTTCGGCCGCATCACGCCGGCGCAGAAGGAACGGCTGGTCGACTCGCTGCGTATGGCCGGCGACTACGTGGCGATGATCGGCGACGGCGTCAACGACGTCCTGTCGCTCAAGAAGTCGAACCTCGCCGTGGCCATGGCGAGCGGCAGCCAGGCGACGCGCAGTGTCGCCGACATCGTGCTCACCGATGACTCGTTCGCCGCCCTTGCGCCTGCCGTCCAAGAGGGCCAGCGAATCATCAACGGCATGTTCGACATCCTGAGCCTGTTCCTGGCGCGCATCTCGACGATGGGCCTGATCATCCTGTCCTCGCTCGTCATCGGGCAGTTTCCGATCCCGCTGCGGCCGGCATCAGCCATCACCCTGTTCTCGGTCGGTATCCCGGCGGCGATGCTCGCCATCTGGGCCCAACCGGGACCACAGATCCGCGACTCGCTGGGTCGCACGCTCCTGCGCTTTGTATTGCCGGCGGCGATTTTCTCCAGCGTGCTGGGCCTGACCATGTTCTACGGCGTGCTCTTGATGCAAATGGAGAGCTACGGCGATCTGGCGTCGATGACACCCGCCCAAGTGGCCGACGTCCTGCGCCTATCCCTGCCGATCGCCCAGTCGGCGCTGACTGCCTTCCTCGTGTTCGTCGGGCTGGGGCTCGTTGTGTACGTAGAACCACCCACGAAATGGATGGCCGTTGTCCAGGAGAAGAGCCCTGACCGCCGCCCAACCCTGCTCGCCATCGGTCTGGCTTTGGCGTTCATCGTGCTGGTCGTGGTGCGAACCGCTGGGCGACATTTTTGGCCTGTCAACGCTGCCGCTGCCGGTCTGGGTGATCGTCATCGGCCTGGCCTTACTGTGGTTCGTCATCCTTCGCTACGTCTGGCATTGGCGGCTGCTCGAGCGTTTCGTCGGCGCGTGAAGCCGTGTGCGGCAGCGGCGCGGTCATCCTCGGGTCGGGTTGGGGCCTGCTTGCGCTTGTCCTGGTGCTGCCAGTTTTCTTTTGGAGCAGACGGGCCCGACTAACCAGCCGCCGAACGCTGCTCGAGCTGGTCACCATCGTCTACCTGGACATCCTGCTCAGCCTGACGCTGCTGCCCTTGCCGCTGCCGCCGTACGAAACCAGGCGGGCGACTGCGCGTTCGCTACTCCTCGTGCCCTTCGGCACGATCTGGCCGGCCATCCAGACCCCGCTGAACTCGCCGGAGTGGCGCTTCCTGGCGGGCAACGTCCTTGCCTTCGTGCCCGTCGGCATCCTCGTGCCGCTCCTGCGACCCACCGACCGCCGGCCCTGGCTGACCGTGCTCGTCGTCGGCTTCAGCCTGTCGCTGGCGATCGAGCTCGGCCAGCTGATCGGCTCGCTCATAGTCGGCTTCAACTATCGCCAGGCCGACGTCGATGACCTCATCGTGAACACGTTCGGTGCCATGGCCGGCTACGCGTTGCTGGTGGGCACCAAACGGCTGGTGGCAGCTTTGGCGACCCGGCCGGACTAGGAGTAATCTCCGCGCCAGATCAGTTCTGGCGTCGTCGCCACACCAACCGGCGGGTTGCCCGCCCAGCGGCCGGCGACGAGGCAAACAAAGGAGTGTCCTCGCTGCCCAGCGAGGCCGTCGGCGAAGAGGGTCGCCGGCGGATCCCAACTTAGACATACCTCCAGCGCACCGCTGGACGGGAGGCAGACAGATGACCGACCCCGTCGTGCTGGCGGTGGTGGCGATAGTCGCCATCATCGCTTTTGCCGTGGGCTTTTTCGCGCGTAGCCTGCTTGCGTCGCAGGCGATCCGAGTCGCGCAGGACAAGGCGGCACGCATCCTGGCCGAGGCTCGCGCCCAGCAGAAGGAACTCATCCTGCAGGCCAAAGACGAGCAAATGCGCATGCAGCGCGAGCTCGACGAGGAAGGCAGGACCAAGCGCGGCGAGCTGTCTACGCTCGAGCGGCGCCTGCTGCAGCGTGACGAGCAGCTGGACCAGCGCACGGACATGCTCGAGGAGCGCGATCGCAAGCTGCTGGCGCGAGAGCGCGAGCTCGATACGGCCAAGGAAGAGCTGGCCAAGGCGCGCCAGGAGCAGATAGCGGCGCTCGAGCGAGTCAGCGGCCTGTCGCAGGAGGATGCCAAGGGGCTACTGCTCGAGGAAGTCCGCGCCGACGCCGAGCACGACGCCGTGCGCCTCGCCCGCGCCATCGAGCGCAAAGCGCGCGAAGACGCCGAGGAAAAGGCCCGCGACGTCGTTGTCACTGCCATTCAGCGCGTGATGGTCGACCACACGGCCGAGATGACGGTGACCGCCGTCCACCTGCCGTCAGACGAGATGAAGGGCCGCATCATCGGGCGCGAGGGCCGCAACATCCGCGCCCTCGAGCAGGCGACCGGTATCGACCTGATCATCGACGACACGCCCGAATCGGTCCTGATCAGCGGCTTCGATCCGGTGCGCCGCGAGGTCGCCCGGCTGGCCCTCACCAAGCTGATCCAGGACGGCCGGATTCACCCCGGTCGCATCGAGGAAGTGGTCGCCAAGGCCCGCGCCGAGGTCGACCTGGTCATCCGCCAGGCCGGTGAGGCGGCGGCCTACGAAACCGGCGTGCCGGGACTGCCGCCGGAGATCATCAAGCTGCTGGGCCGCCTCAAGTTCCGCACCAGCTACGGCCAGAACGTGCTCAAGCACGTGACAGAGACCGCCCGATTGGCGGCCGTCATCGCCGGCGAAGTGGGCGCCGACGTCCAGATCGCCAAGACCGGCGGCCTGCTGCACGACATCGGCAAGGCTGTCGATCACGAGGTCGAGGGTCCGCACGCCGCCATCGGCGGCCAGATCGCGACGCGTCACAACATGTCGCCCAAGGTCATCAACGCCATCGCGGCGCACCACCAGGAAGTCGAGTACGAGTGCATCGAGGCGCCCATCGTGCAGATCGCTGACGCGATCAGCGCGTCACGACCCGGCGCCCGCGGCGAGTCGTCAGATACGTACCTGAAGCGCCTCGAAGACCTGCAGGCGATCGCCAACAGCTTCGAGGGCGTCGAGAAGTCGTTCGCCGTCCAGGCCGGGCGCGAGGTGCGCATCCTGGTCCGACCCGAGGAGATCGACGATCTCGCCTCGATGCGGTTGGCGCGCGACATCGTGCGCAAGATCGAGGAGTCGCTGACCTACCCGGGCCAGATCAAGGTCACCGTCATTCGCGAGACGCGCGCCGTCGAGTACGCCAAGTAGCGGCGCACTCCCGCTACCTGGGAGCTGGTCGCCGCCAGAGATTGCCTAGGCTGTCGGTGAGCGTGTTCGTGTTCGCGTCATAGAGCGAACAGATCGAAGTACGCGTCTATGTGCCATGTCGAGCAGCCGCCGCCAGATGGGTAGTGCACGCTCATCGGTGAGCCTCGACGGTGCCCTCGCCGAGGGAGACCCAGTGCGTGACCGAGTCGCCTCTCTCGACGCAGGCGCTCGCGTAGTTGTCCTCGAAACGCACATCCGGTGACTTATCGGCCGACACCACCAGCATCAGGTCGCTGCCGTCCGGATCGAGCGCCCGCCAGCGACCTTCGAACGGTCCCGACCCCGGCGGCGCCGGTGGCCTGCCCAGGCCGGCAAAGCCGACTGATAGCAGAGCCAACATGAGCAGCAGGAGCGCCAACCAGACGGCATAGCGCAGCGCAGCCGACGCCGGCCAACCGAGAGTGCTCGACGACCTGTGCCAGTTGAGCCTGCCAGGCTGGCCGCGGCCGGAGAGCCCGCGTCGACTCGATCGCCCGGTCGAGCTCGCCTTCGGCCGGCCGCTGCAGCGCGACCGAGTTGAAGTAGTCGCGCAGGTCGTTGGTCATTTCGTAGTCGGTCATGCCGGTGCCCCTTCGATGACCGCCGACGCCCGATCGTCGGCTTCGAGCGCGGCCCTCAGGGCCTGGGTCGCGCGGTTGAGGCGCGACTTCATGGTGCCCAGCGGAATGCCAAGCGTGGCTGCAGCTTCGGCCAGCGGCAGATCCAGGTAATAGGTCAGCACGAGCACCGCCCGCTGCTCGGCTGCAAGCGGCGCAGGCCGCGCTCGATGCGGTCGCGGCGTTCGACGTCCAACGACAGCTGAGTGCCAGCAGGCTGGTCGTAGCCGGCGAGCTCCACTTCTATGCGCTGCCGCCGAGCACTGTCCTTCGCCCGGCCGTAGCACGCCCGGATCAAGCGTGCGACGCAGCCAGGCGTCGAATCTGTCCGGGTCACGTATGCCGCGGATGCCCCGCCAGGCGTCGATCAGCGCGTCCTGCACAGCCTCCCGCGCGAGGTACTCGTCGCGGAGGATGAGTCGGGCGAGGGCGGTCAGGGAAGCGATCTTCAGCGCGCACAGCTGACTGAAGGCGTGGTGATCGCCTTCGCGTGCCAGAAGCACCAGCTGCTGCTCCAAAGTCACCGCCCTCGTCCCGGCTCCTAAGGCAAGTCCGCCTGTTACTAAGGGTTGCGCTACCAGATGATGCCGAACGAGTCGGTCAGCGTGTCGCTGTCCCGCGTCGTAGGTACCAGTCATCGTACTGGCCGATGCGTGAACGTGCCGCAGCCTGACTTGTGGAAGTGCACGTACAGCGTGTCACCGTCGACCTCGCCGCGACCGGCGGAAGTCCATTGAGTTGACGGCGACCCGTGGTTCGCACAGCTGCTCGCGTAGAAGTCCTGGAACGTGACCGAAGGCGTCGAGCCAGCGGAAGACCAGCAGAGCCTGGCTGCTGCCGTCGCCTGGGTCGGTCGACGTCCAACGGCCGGCGAACGGACTTGCCGTCGCTGCCGCGGTGATGCCGCCGACGATGACGACCAGCAGGATGCCGCCGGCGATCGAAATCAGGGCCTTGTGACGCACGGAACACCTCTGCTATCGGCGACTTGGGCGTCGCTCGACTAGATGAGCCGTGCGGTCGCTGGAAAGTCGATGCGCGCCCGTCTTTGTCGAACATGGCGACGTGATCAGTGGTTCGCGTACCTTGGCAGTGAGCGAAGTTCAGGCTGCCGATCGTCTGCGTCCACTGCCGGCCAAACCGGCCGCGCGGTTCGACGCGCGTGCTGATGATCGGCGACGTGATCGGCAAGCCCGGCCGCGAGGCCGTGGAGCAGCTGGTCGCCTGCGCTGCGCGAGCACGCGCGCGCGTCGACCTCGTCGTGGCCAACGGCGAGAACCTGGCCGGCGGCATGGGCCTGACCGCGTCGACCGCAGCCGGCCTGTATCGCGCCGGCGTCGACGTGATCACCAGCGGCAACCACATCTGGGACAAGCGCGAGATCTACCCGGAGCTCGATCGCGACGAGCGCATCCTGCGGCCGATCAACTACGGCACCAACTGGCGTGCCGGGTCGCGGCTGGGGCGTCTTCCACGCCGCTCGACGGCACCGAGATCGCCGTCATCAACGCCCAGGGCCGGACGTACATGGCGCAGATCGAGAACCCGTTCACGATGCTCGACGAGCTGCTCGACGAGCGGCGCCGATGAGCTGCCGCCGGTACGCGCTGGTCGACTTCCACTGCGAGCTGACCAGCGAGAAGAACGCGTTCGGCATCTACCTCGACGGCCGCGTCAGCTGCGGTCTGCGGCACGCACACGCACGTTGCGACGGCCGACGAGCGGATCCTGCCGCGCGGCACGGCCTACGTCACCGACATCGGCATGACCGGTCCGCTGTACAGCGTCATCGGCTTTCGAGCCGTCGACCGTGCTGCCGCGCTTCATCAACGCGCTGCCGACACGCTTCGAAGTTGGCACCGGGCCGGTCCTGTTCAACGCCATACTGATCGACATTGCCGTCGCCACCGGGCGGGCGATGGGCATCGAGCGCATCAGCTCGCGTGGTCGACGTGTGAGTCCCGACGTCCAGAGCCGCTTCGTCGAGCCGTCGGAGGCGCCCGACCGACCGGCGGGCCAGCCCAACCGCGTCGACCTGCACTGCCACACCGACCGCTCGGATGGCGTGCTCTCGCCGGTCAGCAGCTGTACTGGCGCGATGCGCGACTGCGGCCTGACGCTGGCCGCGATCAGCGACCACGACACGCTGGCCGGCTACCGCGAGCTTGCCGTCGCTCGGCCTGGGGGCGGTGGCGAGCGCGGCGGGCCCGCGGCTGATCCCGGCGGTCGAGATCAACAGCGTCGCCGACCCTGAGCTGATGGCGATGGGCGTCGAGCTCGAAGAAGGCGAGCTGCACATGCTCGGCTTTGGCGTCGACCCGGACGACCAGGCCTTCGAGAGCGCGCTGGTCGAACAGCGCGGCGGCCGGCAAGCGGCGCATCCTGCTGATGATCGACCGGCTGCGCGAGCTGGACTACCCGATCGACGAGCAGATCGCGCCCGCGCTGGCGAGCGAGGAGGCGATCGGCCGGCCGCACGTCGCGCGCGCGCTGGTCGCCGCCGGCCACGCGGAGAGCGTGCAGGACGCGTTCGACCGCTTCATCGACCGCAAGGGGCCCGGCCTACGTGCCGCGCCAGGGCCTGTTCACGCGGCAGGCGATCGACGCCATTCGCGCCGCCGGCGGCATTCCCGTGCTCGCGCACTACCCGGCCGCGCCCGAGCAGGCCGACCTGATCGACCTGCTCGTCGGCTGGGGTGTTGGCGGCCTGGAGGTCTACTACCGCCGCTTCGAGCCCGAGACCGTCGACGAAGCATGGCCGGCGCTCGCCGACGGCGCGTGGACTCGTTGCCACGGGCGGCAGTGACTACCATGGCGACACGATGAGCTACGCCGAGGCGCAGCAGACGACGTTCGTGCCCGAGGCGGTAGGGCGAGGCGTTGCTGGCCGCGCTCGAGTCGACGAAGGCGGCCGCCAAATGAGCGCGCGCATGCTGCCCGTGCTCGACGTCGCCGCCGCTCACCGCGCGGCGCCGCGTTCCGGACCAGGCCCTCGCCGAGTTCGCCACCGACGACATCGCCCTGCCGCGCTTCCACGTCTGGACGCTGGGCTGCCAGATGAACCACTCGGACAGCGAGGAGATGGCCGGCGCGCTGCTGGCGGCCGGTTGCGCCGAGGCGGACAGCCTGGAGTCGGCCGAGCTCATCGTCATCAACACCTGCTCCATCCGCGAAGCGGCGGAGCAGAAGGTGATCGGCCGGATGGGTCACCTGGCGCGGCTGAAGCAGGCCAATCCCGCCCTGCGCGTGGTCATGACCGGCTGCTCGGTGCGCGAGAACAACCGGCCGACGCTGAACCGCCGATACCCCGCGGTCGACCTCTTCCTGCGGCCCGACGAAGAGCACGAGCTGACCGGCCGACTGGGCCTGGCCGGCCCGACGGCACCGGGCGGCACTGCGCAAGGCCGAGCGTCGTGCGCCGCGCGAGCGACGTTCACGCCTGGCTGCCGATCATCTACGGCTGCGACAAGACGTGCACCTACTGCATCGTGCCGTTCTCGCGCGGGCCCGAGCGCAGCCGGTCGTTCGACGAAGTGGTCGACGAGGCGCGCTCGCTGGCCGCGGCCGGCTACCGCGAGGTGACGCTGCTGGGCCAGAACGTCAACTCGTACGGCCACGACCTGCCGGTCGAGGCGCGCTTCGCCGGCGTTCACGGCGAGCGGACGCTGGGCCGGCGGCTGGAGCTCGACGGGCGACCGGACATCGCCGCCCTGTTGCGCGCCATCGACGGCATCCGGACCGCCGACGGCGTGCCGGCCATTCCACGGCTGCGTTTCGTGACGTCGCACCCGTGGGACCTGACCGACCGGCTGATCGCGGCGATGGCCGAGAGCCCGTCGGTGTGCGAGCACCTGCACCTGCCGGTCCAGTCGGGCGATGACGCCGTGCTGCGGCGGATGGGCCGGCAGTACACCGTCGACGCGTACCTCGACCTCGTCGAGAGGCTGCGCGCGGCGGTACCGGGCATCGTCCTGACGACCGACGTCATCGTCGGTTTCTGCGGCGAGACCGAAGCGCAGTTCGAGAACACGCTCGAGCTGCTGCGCGAGGTCCGCTTCGAGACGGTCTTCGCGGCGGCGTTCTCGGTCCGGCCGGGCACGCCCGCCGCGCGCCTGACCGACGACGTGCCGCGCGCGGAGAAGAAGCGCCGGCTGCAGGCCCTGCTCGACCTGCAGGAGGGGATTGGCCTGGCGGCCAACGAGGCGTGGGTCGGTCGCACCACCGAAGTGCTCGTCGACCAGGTTCGGCCGACCAGCTCCCACGAGGCTGGGACAGACGTGCCGCCACGCGTCGCCGGCCGCAACCGCCAGAACAAGCTCGTCCACTTCGCCGGGGATCCCGAGCTGGTCGGCCGGATGGTCAACGTGCGCGTCGAGCATGCCGGGCCCGTATTCACTCGTCGGTGCCGTCGCCCGTAATGGGCTGCCGCCGCTGCTCGTCATCGGCGGGCCAACGGCGACCGGCAAGACATCGCTGGCGCTCGCCGTGGCCGAAGCGATTGCCGGGCACGGAGATCATCAGCGCGGATTCGCGGCAGGTGTATCGCGGCATGGACATCGGCACGGCCAAGGTCACCGCGGACGAGCGGCGCCGCGTGCCGCACCACGGCCTGGACCTGGTCGATCCGGACCAGCGGTTCACCGCTGCCGACTTTCGGCGCCACGCGCTCGGGGCGCTGACCGGCATGTCTGGCCGCGCTCCGCTCGCCGTGCTGGTCGGCGGCACCGGCCTCTACCTGCGCGCCGTCGCACGCGGCCTGCCTCTCGAGGAGACGGGCTCTGATCCGGCAGCTGCGCGCGACGCTCGAGACTGCGGCTGGCCAACGACGGCCTGCCCGCGCTCGTGGACGAGCTACAGGCCGTCGCGCCCGGCCGTCGCCGCCAGGACCGACCTCGCCAATCCACGGCGTGTCGTGCGCGCCCTCGAGCGTGCGCGCGTGCCGGTGATCGGCCGCCGCCCGCGCCGCCGGCTACTCCGGCGCCGGTCGCGTGGATTGGTCTGGACATCGACCGCGACAACGCATGACGGCTGGATCGAACGGCGAGCGCGCGGTCAATTCGCGGCGGGACTGCTCGACGAGGCGAACCTCCTGCGCGCAACGGTTCGATCCTTTGCTGCCCGCCTTCAGCGCGTTCGGCTACCGCGAAGCATTCGACGTGCTCGACGGCCGCTCGACGCTGGAGCAGGCGATTGCCGCCGACGCGTTGCGAACACGCCGGTTCGCTCGCCGCCAACGAACGTGGTTCCGCTCCGAGCCCGGACGTCGATCTGGCTGCCGACAGACGATCGTAGGAATGCGCAACCGCCATCGAACTGGGCAGGCGTCTGAGTGGCTGATGACGCCGTGCCGAGCACCCACAACTGTCCGTATCGCCGGCTGGTGCGCGCGCCACTCGCTGGCTGGTGCTGGTCGCTGTGGTTCGTGGCCACCATCGGCGTTTTCGTGGCCAGCCAGGCGATGGGCGGCATCGACACTCAGGGCGCAACCAACACCTCGGGCTTCTCGCGGACAGAATCGGCCGAGGGCGACCAGATCTGGAGCGACGCCAACGTGCAGAGCGAGCCGGGCGAGGACTTCGTCGTCGTTCTGACCGGCGGCAGCCGGCGCGACGAGCCGATCCAGAGTTCCAGGCGGCCGTGGCCGACGTTGTCGGTCGCCTGCAGGCGTCGACATTCGAGGATCAGCCGCTATTCGAGGCGGACAGCATCGTCGACCCATTCACCGTTCCGCCGCAGTTCGGCTTGCTGTCCGCCGACGGCACCAGCGCGCGGATGCCCGGCGCGCATCCTCTACCACGCCGGTGCGACGCGCGACCCGATCGCCGAGCTCAAGGCTGCCGTTGACGGTCCCCGCCAGCGCCACCCGACGATCGAGATGCACGCCGTCAGCCGCACGCTGATCAACGAGGACATCAACGACGTCGTCAACAGCGATCTCGAGCACTCGCTGGTGATCACCATTCCGGCGACCTTCGTGATCCTGCTCATCGCCTTCGGCGCGGTCGCGGCCGCCGTCGTGCCGCTGGTGCTGGCGCTTCACCGCGCTGCTGGCCGCGTTCGGCACTGCTGGGCATCTACAGCCAGCTGGTCGACCCGGTCAGCCCGTATGCGACGCAGCTGGTCGTGCTGATCGGGCTGGCCGTAGCCGTCGACTACTCGCTGTTCATGATCACGCGCTACCGCGCCGAGCGCCGGCGCGGCGTCGGACGGCCAGACGCGCGATCGAGATTTCCAGCGGCACGGCCGGTCGCGCGGTCTTCTTCTCCGGCGTGGCCGTGATGATTTCAGTCGCCGGGCATCTACCTGTTGCCCGACACGCTGTTCCACTCGATGGCGCTGGGCACGATCGCGGTCGATCGCCGTGTCGGTCATCGGCAGCCTGACCTTCCTACCGGCGATGCTGTCCTCCTCGGCCATGGCATCAACTTCGGCCGGATCCCGTAGTTCGGGCGGGAGCGGGCCGAAGACGAGCGGCTTCTGGGCGCGTCTGGCGGCAGTGGTCATGCGCCGGCCGTTGATCGCGCTGATCGCGTCGACGGCGTTTCTCCTGCTGCTGGCCTGCGCCGGCTCTGTCCATCCGTTTCGGCACGACCGACATCACCGCCTTCCCGCAGTCGATCGACGGCGTGGCGGCCATCGAGCAACTGCGCGAGCACTGGCCGCAGGGCACGCTGCTGACGCTCGACGTGATCGTGACCAACGCCGGCGACCCGGCGACCGACGGCGCAGTCGAGCAGCTGAAGAGCGACGCCCTGACGATCGACGGCCTGTCTGGCCCGCCGAAGGTCACCAAGTCGACCGACGGCACGGTCTACGACGTGGCCCTCGTGATGAGCGGCACGCAGAACGATCCGCGCAACCACGAGATCGTCAGCGAGGTCCGAGCCAGCGTCGTGCCGCCCATCTTTGGAAGCCTGGCGGCCACCACGTGCCTACGTGACCGGCGATGCCGCGTCGACGATGGACCGCACGCAACGTCTACACCGACTCGCTGCCGCTGGTCTTTGGCTTCGTCCTGTCGCTGTCGTTCCTGCTGCTCCTGATCGCCTTCCGCTCGGTCGTGGTGCCGATCAAGGCGATCGTGCTGAACCTGCTATCGACCTTCGCCGCCTACGGCGTGCATGGTGGCCGTCTTCGAGTTCGGCTTCGGCAAGGAGATCGCTCGACGTCCGGCCGACCGAGGTCATCGAGGCGTTCGTGCCGATCTTCATCTTCGCCATCCTGTTCGGCCTGTCGATGGACTACCACGTCTTCATTCTCACGCGCATCCGCGAGTTCGTGGACAAGCGGCTCGCCGACCACCTTCGCGGTGGCGCGCGGCATCACCCTCACGATCGGCACGGTGACCAGCGCCGCCGCGATCATGGTCGTGGTCTTCGCCGTCTTCGCGACGCTGCGCCTCGTCATCATCCGCGAGCTCGGCCTGGGCCTGGCCGTGGCCGTGCTGATCGACGCGACGGTCATTCGCTCGATCCTGCTGCCGGCGACGATGCGCCTGCTGGGAGAGTGGAACTGGTACCTGCCGCGCTGGCTGGACTGGCTGCCGCGGGTGACCCTCGAAGCCGAGGAAGCCGAACCCGAGGCGGCTACTCCAGCGCCCTGACGTCCATCTCGTCGATCACGTCGCGCACGCCGCTCACCCGGCCGGCAACCTCGAGCACGTTGTCGGTGTCCTCGATGTCGTCGACGACGCCGCCGAATCGGCGATCACGCCTGACGCATTGGCAATGGCCAGCTCGTCGGCATAGCGGCTGGTCGCGGCATCGGCGCGCAGCGCCTCTCGCACGCGAGCGCTCACCGCGTCCTCGTCGGTCAGGTCCTCGGCCCGGTGGTCCTCGTCGATCTGGCCGTCGAAGCCGGTGGTGCCAAAGCCGGCCGCCATCTCGAGCCCCTCGGCGTTGTCGGAAGGAATCACCGGCGGGTCGATCGGCGGCACCCAGGTCAGGCCTTCCTCGGCGGCGACGTCGGCGTTCGCCGTCTCGCCGGCGCGCATATCGAGCTCGGTCAGTGACTCGAGCGCACCTTCGGCGCCGGAATCGGCCTCGCCCTCGTACATCTCCGTGTCGGTTACTTCGTCGCCCTCATCGAGCTCACCCTCTCGCAGGTAGGCGACCTGGTCGCCGTCGGCCTGATCGCCGGTCATCTCGCTATCTGGTCCGGTGGTGCGGTCTTCTTCCATCGGCCGAACGTATGCGGCAGGCTTTGAAGCTGCTACGGCCGGCTACTCCGGCCGGCTTACAAAGTGGCTGCGAATCGCCTCGTATGCTGTACGGCGTGAGCACGCGCAATGGCGCCCGCAACGGCGGCAGCCGGCCAACGACGATCGACGTCACGCCGCCGATCGAGCGTGCCTTCCTGGTCGCCGTCGACACCGGCCAGGACGCCGGTTGGTCGGCCGAAGAGTCGCTGACCGAGCTGGGCAACCTGGCGCTCACCGCCGGCGCGGAAGTGGTCGGCGCGGAGTGGCAGAACCGCCGCCACGTCGATCCCAACTGGTACGTCGGCAAGGGCAAGGCCGAGGAGCTGGTGCAGGCCAAGGCCGAGACCGGCTTCACCATGCTCGTCGCCGACGACGAGATCAGCCCCAACCAGCAGCGTGGCCTGGAGAGCCTGCTCGGCGTCAAGGTGCTCGATCGCTCCGGGCTGATCCTCGACATCTTTGCCCAGCACGCGCGTACCCACGAGGGCCGCCTGCAGGTCGAGCTGGCCCAACTCGAGTACCAGCTGCCACGCCTGACGCGGCTGTGGACGCACCTGTCGCGCACGCAGGGCGGCATCGGCTCGCGCGGCCCGGGCGAGACGCAGCTGGAAACGGACCGGCGCGTCATCCGCGATCGCATCAAGAAGCTGAAGGAGCGGGTCGAGCAGGTACGCCGCCAGCGCGAGACGGCCGCCCGCTCGCGTGATCGGCGCCTCGTACCCACTGTCGCGATCGTCGGCTACACCAATGCCGGCAAGTCGTCGCTGCTCAACTCGCTGGTCGGCTCGGAGCAGGCGCTGGCCGAGGATCGCCTCTTCGCCACGCTCGATCCCACGTCGCGCACGGTTCGCCTGGGCGACGGCCAGCAGGTGGTGGTGACCGACACGGTGGGCTTCATCCACAAGCTGCCGCACCAGCTGGTCGATGCCTTCCGCGCCACCCTCGAAGAGGTCAACCGGGGTGACGTGCTGCTCGAGGTGGTGGACGTGGCCGACCGCCACGCGCCCGAGCATCGACGGACGGTCCAGCAGGTGCTGGCCGACCTGGGGGCGGCCGACAAGCCGCGTCTGCTCGTCTACAACAAGGCCGACCTGGTCGAGCCGGCGGCGCTCCAGCCTGACGGCGTGGCGCCCCTGATCGCCGGTTCGGTGCTCGTTTCGGCCCAGACCGGCTACGGCATGGACCTGCTCAGGACACGGCTCGCCGCGCTGCTGGCCGAGCTGTGGGAAGACGTTGACGTGTCACTGCCCTACAGCGAGGGCGAGCTGCTGTCGCGCGTCAGGGAGCGTGGCACGGTCGAGATCTCGTACCGCGCGCGTGACGTGCGCGTCCGCGGCCGCGTCAACCCGATGCTGGCGTCCGAGTTGCGTTCGGCCGCTGCCGGCTGGCAGGGTCGGGCCGACGACGAGGCCGTCCTGGTCGCCGATGACTGAGCTCGAGGTCGTCTGCGTGCCAGGCCTTGACGGCTGGTCCTGCCGACGTAACCATCACCGACGACGACGGGACGAAGACCGAGCACGACGTCAGCGTCACCCGCAGCGAGCGGACCGCTATGCGCCCGGCCAGCGACGTTCACCTGCTGGTCAACGCGTCGTTTCGCTTCCTGCTGGCGAACGAGCCCAAGGAGTCGATCCTGGGCCACTTCGCGCTGTCCGACATCGAGCGCTACTTCCCGAGCTACGCGAACGCGATCGCGGCGCGCCTCGGCGAGTGAGCGCGCCGACCTCCTCGACTGTCGTACGCTCGGCAGCGAGCCCTTAACTGGGCTTCCCCGGGCTGAACGCCCGCCACTCGCGATACAGGGCGGATCCGCTGATCGTGAACTGCATGCAAGTGCCCGCCATACGCTCCCGGCGCGCCTTTATGCAAGCGGCGCGGCCGTTTCGTTGCATAACGCTCTGCTGTGGTGCGTATGACCGTCAAGGCGGCCAGTTCGGGGAATGTGTTTGAGTGCTCGATCTGGAGCCGAAGTCTGCCGGCGAGCATTTGACCATCGGATGCGAAGTTAGGCTGGCGCGGATGCGCCAGGTCGTCGGTCGGAAGGTCACGCCGCTCGACGCCGGCGCGCTGCGCGAACGCGTCAGCGCGATTCGATCACGTGCTGGTCGACGTGGGCACCGGCGTCGGTAACGCCTTACTCCGCCGCGCTCGGCGCGAGCACGGAACGTTCTTCATCGGCGTCGACGCCACCGCCGACAACCTGCGTGAGGCCTCGGACCGCGCCCACTCGCCAGCCGGCAAGGGGAGGGGTGAACAACCTGGCGTTCGTCGCGGCGGCCGCCAACGACCTGCCCGGCGATCTCGCCGGCATCGCGGACGAGGTGACGGTCGTGCTGCCGTGGGGCTCACTGCTGCAGGTCGTGCTTCTTGCCGATCACGTGTTCGTCGCCCGGCTGCTCGCTGTGCTCAGGCCTCGAGGGCGAATCGAGATGCTGATCTCCGTCGCGGAATCCGACGTTGGTGCCGGACAGCATCGATTTCGACGAGGTGCATGCCCGAGCGCTGGTAGCCAAATACGAAGGGCTGGGCCTGACGCAGGACGGTCTGAAGGTGGCTGATGAGCAGGATGTCGAGCGTCTGGGCTCGAGCTGGGGCCGCAGATTGGCCATACCGCGCCGCCGCCAAGCGTGGATACTCCGCTTCGCCAAGTGATGTTTGTCTTCTACGGCCTGATCGGTATCGGTGTGATCCTGCTGATGGCCGATCGCAGCGGCCTGTTGATAGCGTCACGCGAACACGTGCGCTGGCTGAAGCATCGTCGGCCTGGTCGCTGCGACAATAGTCGGCATGGCGCCGATCGTTTGGCTGGCGACCAGCGACTTGACCTGGTGGTATCGAGCCGATCGTCATCGGCTACCTGATTGCGTTCGTTGCCTTTGTCGTCGGGACGCTCGGACGGGCCGGCCCGCGCTCCGTCGACGACTTCAACGTGTCGCCTATGGCGTGCTGCTGCTGCTGGTGGCGATCCCCCCGACCGTGCTCCTCGCCCTCGCGCCTGCACTCGCTGCGGCGGCGTCTCGCCTTAGTGCGCGTCGACGAACGGGAAGCTGATCGAGTTACGGAGTTCAAGTCGGCCGCCCTGCGATCGGATCCACCGCGGCAGGAGGAATAATCGGATGCAGACCGTCGTAATCGTGCTCAATGTCGGTGCCGATCAGGTCGAGGAGTTCGAGCGCGGCTTTCGCGAGATGGAAGCGCCTACCTGGGCGGAGCTCCACGGCATGGGCAAGCTGACCATGGCGACGCTCAGCCGCCTCGATATCAGCACCAAGACGGTCAAGGGCGCCGTTCAGTACCTGGTGGTCGCCATATTCGCCGACGACGAAGGCCACCACCTTCATGACGACCATCCGCGCTTCAAGCAGTGGAACGCCCGCGCCGACGCCTACCAGGTCGGCGAGCCGTTCGTGTTCGGCGGCGACACGATCGTGCACGAGGGACCCTGATCAGGCCCATCTCCTATAGGCGACCGATACAACCTGCGCCAATAAGACGGCCGCCGTTTATGAAGGGCCCGCTACCGTCGCAGCATGGACGAGAGCACCATGAGCTCGATCGAGCGTGCCACGTTTGATCGGCCCAGCGACGATCGCCAAGGTGTAACGAACGTAGAGCTGGTCGCCGAACTCGGCGACATTGGGGCGCTTCGCGGCGTCAGCGAGGCCTCCGCCGATCTTGCGCCGTGCACTTGCCCGGAGCCGTGCGAGCGCGATCACGCCAACGAGTGACATGACGGCCGTGGTCGAGCGCGCGGGGCCGGCGAGCGCGCTCGTCGCGACTCCTCTGCTGCCGGATGGCTACTACGTACCCACTTCGCGCTGGACGCGGGCGAGCACACGCATGCGCGAGCTGCTGCACAGTGAGCCCTACCTGTTTGGGCCCGGCATATACGACGCGCTTGGCGCCGAGCTGGCCATGTACCACGGCTTCAAGTCCGTCTATTTCAGTGGCTATTCGTTCGCGATGGGCCACCTGGGCACGACCGACATGGACCTTTACTCGAGCGTCGAGATCGCGGATGGCGCCCGACGAACGGTCAGCGCACTGCGCAAGTTCCAGCTGACGATGGCGGTCGGAGATCCCGATCAGGGCGTTGAGCCACGCCACCTGGACATCCCGCCGGTGATCGTCGATATGGACGCCGGCTACGGCAACATCTTCAACGTCGCGCGTACGACCGAGCTATACGTCAACGCGGGGGTCGCCGCGGCGCACATCGAAGACCAGGTGCTGCCCAAGCGCTGCGGGCATATAGGTGGCAAGGCGCTGGTGGCGGCTGACGAGATGGTCGGCAAGCTGCGCATGGCGCGTGCCGTCGCCGACGACCTGGGCGACCACGACTTCGTGCTCATCGCCAGGACTGACGGGTTGTCGGCAATCGACGCTCCGGAAAGCACTCGCGGTCTTGAGTTGGCGATCGATAGGTCGCTGCGTTACCTGGATTCAGGCGTCGTCGACCTCGTCTGGTGTGAGTTCCCAAGCGCCGACCGCGGTCCGGTCGAGACCTGGGCGTCGGCCGTCCGTCGTCGGTTCCCACAAGCGCGCCTCGCCTTCAACTGGTCGTCCTCGTTCAAATGGTTCAACGAAAGTGACCCGCTGACCTTCGCCGAGCTGGGCGACCTTGGCTTCGCCTTCATCTTCATCACGCTTGGTGGCCAACATGCAATGGGGCTGGGCTTTTCACAGCTTCTTCGAGCCATGAGCGAGAGCCAGGAGCAGGGCTACATTGCGCTTCAGCGGCGCGAATGGGCCGATGGCGAACCATGGCCCACTCGCAGCCACCACCAGTTCAGCGGCGTGCCCTACCACCACCTCGTAGGCAAGATGTACGACTCTGCCCGACTCGGGCGGGAGTTCGTCGAGGAGATGGCGCCAGGCAAAGTCGTCTGATCGTCACGCGGCCGCGCGACCAAGGAGGTGTGCGGTCTACGGTCCGATGACGAGTGAGTCGAGGACGGACTGAAGCTCTTCGCTGAACTCACCGTTCTGTGTGCGCGCGTTGTTGGTCACCGTGATCATGAGCCGGCGCCCGCCGGCTTCGACGATCCAGATGTGATCCTTGTCACCAGGCCAGTCCCACCTGTTGGTGTTGCCGTCGGGGTTCTGCCAAATTTGGTAGTTGCCGGCACTTTCGGGATTGCAGCCGCTCAAGGAATCCGGAACCTTGAGCGTCAGCTCGGTGGCGGCGAGGCCGGCGAACGTGCCTTCAGTCGGACCTGTCACAGTCACGCCGGGCATCTTCGCCAGGGCGTTCGCAAGATCGGCGCGAGCAGGTCCGGGCCGTGACTTCAGAACTCCTTTGTTCGCGTGGCACGGGTCCGTGAAGACGTTATCGACGATGTCGAAGGAGAGAGCCGGCCCACCGAGTCGCTGCAGGTCCACGGAATACGGGCTGTTCGCACTGCCCTCCCAGGTAGAGGGCAAAGTCAGCGAAACGGGCACCAAGAAGCGCGGGTCCATCACGTATTGGCCCTTCTCGAGCGCCGCCAACCCGCCAATGAGCAGCGTCCGCGGCGTCGCGGTCGGCGCGACCGTTGGTGGAGCGGTTGGTGGTGGCGGTGTCGGGGGCACGGGCGTGAGTAAGACCGTGGGTGGCGGGGATGGCTTGGGGGTCAAACCACCCAACGAGAACAGTTGAAGGCCGACGATCGCGACGAGTCCCACGACTGCCGCGCTGACGGCGTATCTGGCGAGTGCGCTCATTTGACGGAAGCTCCACGGGCCGAAGCCGACCCGCTGGCGTGTGTGGTCGATTTCGAAGCGCACCGCGTCGTATGCGCGATCAGGCAGCTCGGTCAGGCCGTCGTCGATGAATTCACGAATCAGCCGGTCGGGGTCGCGAGATGCGGTCATGCGAGACGCTCCTGGGAATGGACGGCGTGCGGGCGTCAGCCTGCAGGCTTGCCCGCATCGCGGCCGTTGCGTGAAACAGCCGGGACTTCGCCGTCCCGACGGGGATTCCCAGTCGATTAGCCACCTCGGGCACGGACAGCCCGAGGTAGTGATGGAAGACGAGTACGGCGCGCTGCTCGAAGGTCAGCCTTCTGAAGGCTCGCTCGAGCTGGTCGCGGTCGTTAACGGTCAGCATCTCGGCCGACTCGGGCTGCCCGGCCATTGGCAACAGACGGATGTCTGCACGCATGCGGCGCACACGCCTAGCCTCGGCGTAGCACTCATGGGTCAGGATCCGGTGTAGCCAGGGCTCGAAGGCATCGTCGTCGCGCAGCGACCGGAGCTGCCGCCAGGCGGTGATGAGCGCGGCCTGCACCGCGTCCTCCGCCAGGTCGGCGTCGCGCAGGATCCGGTATGCAATCGCCATGCATCGATCACCGACCGTGCGGGCGAGGGCATCGAAGGCCTCTCGGTCACCCTCTTTCGCGCGGTCCACGAGCGCTCGATGCACCCAACACTCCCTCTTGCCCCGTTGCTCGATCGCGCCTGGTGGGCACAATCAGACTAGAGAGTGGGCGGCGGGGGCAAAGGGTTCAATCTGCGGTTTTCAGGACCTTTGACACTCGTCGCGACACTGGCCGTACCCGACCATTGGGACATGATCAAGATCATCGTCGCACTGATCCTGTTCGCTCACGGTATCGGTCACATCATGGGGCCCTTGAAGGTCTTCAACCTGGCCACCATCAACCCGCAGTGGCAGGGCGACTCCTGGCTGCTCGGCGGCCTGGGCGTTGGGGTGACCAATGTCATTGGCATTGTCTTGTGGCTGTCGGCGCTCTTTGGCTTCAGCGCGCTTGCCGCGGTGGTGATGGGCTGGCTGCCGGGTGAGTGGTGGGCGCCGCTGGCCGTGTTCTCATCGGTCGCCTCGCTCGCCGGCGTGCTGATGTTCCCGCTGGCGTTCCCAACGTTCAGCACGGTCGGTGCCGTCGTCGTCGACCTGGTGGTGCTTGCCTCGGTCGTGCTGAACTGGTCGGTGCTCGAACAGCCCGCTTAGCTAGCCCTCCGCTACGTACCTCCGCTCGCCGGTTCGGCTGTCGGAGTAGACGCGCATCCGTTGGTGCGTGGTCGGGTCAACGAAGACCTCGTCAGTTGGCCTGAAGCGGGCTTCCGGTCGTTCGGGTTCGCCGCCGCCGGGCCCCGGCTTGCCGCGCGCGGCCTCGGCCGACTCTGAGCGGTAGCGCATCACCTCGAAGCCCGCCGCCACGATCAGGATCGCGCCGCCCGCGATCAAGGAGAAGGCGAAGATCGCGTAGCCCGCTGCGGCGACGGCCAGGCCGCCAAGTACAAGCAGGACGCCCAGGACGACCATCGCGCCGCGGGCGATCATCGTGCCGGTCACGGTTCGGTCCTACTCAACCGGCGGGGGAGGAGGCGTGGGCATCGCACCGCCCGACTCCTGCGCCAGCACCACGGCCGTGCCATAGGCAACGATCTCGGACATCGTATTGGCCAGCTCCGTGCTGTCGAAGCGCATGGACAGCACCGCGTTGGCGCCCATGACCGTCGCGTTCTGGATCATGCGATCCATCGCCTGTCGCCGCGTGTCCTCGAGCAGGCTGGTGTACTCATGGATCTCGCCGCCGCCCAGAGAACGAAGGCCGGCCATCACGTTGCCGCCGATGCCCCGACTGCGCACGACGAGCCCAAAGACGTGACCCTTGACCTCGACCACCCGCCAGCCGGCGACGTAGGGCATGGTTGAAACCAGCACTGAACCCTCCTTACGCCGGCAAGGATAGTGGAGGGTGGAAGGGCGGCCGCGGCCCGGCGACCGCCCAATCCAGGTAGGACTCGGGGTGGATTGGTGGGCTAGCGCACCGACTTGAATGCGGCGCGCAGCTCGGCGCTGAATAGGTCTGGTTCCTCCCAGGCCGCAAAGTGGCCGCCGCGTGCAGCCTGATTGAAGTAGACGGCCGTCGGATACGTCTTCTTTACCCAGCTGCGCGGGGTCTTCCAAATCTCGCCTGGGAAGGTCGTGAAGCCGAACGGAACCTTCACTGGCGGCGGAACGGTGCCGGCCGCTCTAGCGCCCGCCTGTCCACTCTCCCAGTACGAGCGTGCAGCAGAGGCGCCCGTGCCCGTGAGCCAGTAAAGCGTCACGTTGTCGAGGATGTGCTCGCGCGTCAGGTTGCCAGACGGCTGGCCGTCGACGAACGCGCGTGAAATCTTGAGGTAAGCATCTGTGTCGTGGTCGAACATCCACGCCGCCAATGCGATGGGCGAGTCGAGCAGCGCGTAGCCGATGGTCTGCGGCCGCGTAGCCTGTTCCAGGAAGTAGCCAAAGCCGCTCTGCCGAAAAGCGGTGATCTGGGCGACGGCCGCTTTCTCCTCGTCGGTATCGGATGGCATTTGGCCGCCCAGGGCCGGCACGAACAGGTTGGTATGAATACTGACCAGGCCTTCTGGCGCCTGCCGGCCCATGAAATCAGTAACGGCAGCGCCGACGTCGCCGCCCTGCGCGACGTAGCGCGTGTAGCCCAGCCGCTTCATCAATTGCGCCCAGGCGAGGGCCGTTCGACCGGCCTCCCAGCCGAGCTCCTTGGGTTCGCCCGAGAAGCCGTAGCCCGGGATGGACGGTATGACGAGGTGGAACGCATCCTCTGCCGCACCGCCGTGCGCGGTCGGGTCAGTCAGCGGGCCGATCGTCTCGAGCAGCTCAATGACCGACCCCGGCCAGCCATGGGTCAAGATCAGCGGCAGGGCATTCTCATGACGCGATTTGACGTGGATGAAGTACACGTCGACGCCGTCGATCTCGGTGATGAACTGGGGCAGTGCGTTGAGCTTGGACTGGACCGTGCGCCAGTCGTAGTCGTTCGTCCAGTACCGCGCGACGGCTTGCATGGTGGCGAGCTGGACGCCCTGTGAGCGGTCACCCACCAACTCTTTGTGCGGCCAGCGCGTGGCCGATACGCGCTGACGAAGGTCGTCCAGGGCCTGTTGTGGGAAGTCGACCGTAAATGGTCGGATCCGGTCGGAGCCAGTGCTGGCGGTTTCCGAGGAAGTTGCGATCGACATCGCTCCGCTCCTTTGGGCGGCATCGCCCTCCCGCCGCGTCCGCGGCGACGCCAGACTCTCCCCGCCCGCCCGGCGATGATCCTGTTCGCCTCAACCCTCGCCCAGCCGGTGCCCACCCGAAGCGCTCCCCAGCACCCACCCGACGAAGGACATGTGATATGTTTATCACATGTTGGAGCAGGCGGCAGCGTCAGACCTCTGGCGTGCCTTGGGCAATCCAGTCCGCCGCCAGATCCTCGATGACCTTCGGGCGGGGCCACGAACGACCGGCGACCTGGCCGGCCGTTTGCCCGACCTCAGCCGCTTCGCTGTCATGCAGCACCTCGGCGTGCTGACGGATGCGGGCCTGGTGACTGTCCGACGGCGGGGGAGGGAACGCTTCAACTACCTCAACCCAGTGCCACTGCGCCGTTGGTACGAACGCTGGGTCGTACCGCTGGCCGACGTGGCGGCAACCGAGATGGTCGCGCTTGACCGGCACCTTTCAGCCCAGCCAGGAGAAGACAACGTGGCCGACACAGACCAGGTACGAGTTCATCCGGATTGCCACCGAGCTTCGCTTCAAGGCGACACCGGAGCGCGTGTTCAGAGCCATCGCCGAGGAGTCACTCAAGTGGTTCCCAGTGACCTATGGCGAGGACCGCACCAAGGGCATCGTGCTCGAGCCGCGCGTTGGCGGCGCTCACTACGAGGACTGGGGCGACGGCCGCGGCCACCTGTACGGCCAGGTGCTCGAGTACGACCGCCCGAACCTGCTCACGACGCGCGGCTGGATCCACGCCGGCACGATCAACGACACGGAGTACAAATTCGAGCGGGAAGGGGAGAGACCGTGCTCAAGGTCTCGCGCGTAGTGGTGGGCCCAATGACCGAGGAGGAAGCTGCCGGTATCAACAAGTACGGCAGCCTCGCCAACTTCGAGAATGCGCTGCGGGCGGTTGTCGAAGCCAACTAGCAGCGCGCGATAAACGATGAGGGCCGCCTTGCCGGCGACCCTCAATCCATTTACTTGGTCGGAGTGGTTGTACCGCCGACCTTCTTGCCGGTGCCCTTTGGTTTCTTACCGCCGCCGCGGCTGCCAGGTCCCTTGTCGCCCATCTTGCTGACTCCCCAACTGTGGCTTCGGAGTTCGCGGGCAGTGTGACACACTCGACCGATCACCAAAACGGCGGGGTTCCTCCTCAGCGCGCTCCTCGTGGGTTGCACCTCCGTCGCGGCCACGCCCACACCGCCACCTGACGCCCACGTTGAGCCGCCCCGGCAAGTCCCGGTGACGAGCTCGGCAGTCGCCGACGGCGGCACAGCGAGCGAGCGCGCCTCGGCTCTTGCGCACGCACTCGAGACGCAGGTAGAGGCCAGCGGCGTACCGGGAGCCCAAGCGGCCGTCGTGTTTGGCGATGGCTCGACATGGCAGGCTGGGGCAGGCCTCGCGGCGGACGCACAGGCGATGTCACTCAGTCATGTACTCGCGTACGGAAGCGTCAGCAAGATACACACGGCCGTCCTCATTCTCACCCTCGCCCAGGCCGGCGTGCTCGACGTCGACGACGCCGTCGGCCGTTGGATCGACGACGCGAAAGCGGGCGTCACTCTGCGCCAGCTACTCACGCATACGAGCGGTCTGGCCAGCGACGACGTCGCGCTGGACCCGGTCTGCTCGCCTGGTGCATGCTTCAGTTACAGCAACGGCGCCTACGACTTGCTGGGGCAGGTGATCGAGGCCGCCGACGGCGGCTCCTTCGCTGCCAGTCTGCGCCGGCGAGTCCTCGATCCGCTCGGTTTGGCGGCTACGTTCTCGCCGATCGAGGAGTCGACCAGAGGTGAGCCGGCGACCGGCTATCAGGCTGGTGGGTCCAAGACTGCCATCGCCCTGTTCCCGGCGGGGGAGGGACTGGGCTGGACGGCCGCGTCGGGAAAACTCGTCGGCACCGCCGGCGACGCCGCGCTGCTCCTTCACCACGTGTTCGGCGAAACGCTGCTGACCTCCGCCGCGCAGGCCGAGCTGCTCGACCTGACGACGTCGGCCGGCCTGGGTGGCACAAATGAGTGCGAACCGGGAACGGCGATGTCGATCGCCCTGCGCACCACCGTCCACGGCGACGCCTGGTTTCAGGGCGGGTTTGTTGGCTACTTCCGAGCGTGGGCGGAGCATCTACCTGTTCAGGACGTCTCCATCGCCGTGATAGTCAACTCGGATGGACCTGTCACGCCGATTGTCGATGCGCTCGAGGCGGCCGCCCTCGAGGACGTCGCGGCGGGCCCGGCGAGGGCAGGAACGTGCAACGCCGATATCGCGATCCGCACCGTGGACGGCCGGACCATCATGGTGACCTCGGATCCCGCCTTCGATGGTTTCCCGTCGGTCGCCGCTGATGGGAAAACCCTGACCTGGATCTCAGATCGGACGGGCCATAACGACGTTTTCGTGGGTGCGACCGACGGCTCGGGCGCCGTCAACCTGACCAACGACGATGCCCATGACCTGTTTCCGCGCTTCTCGCCCGACGGGTCGACGATCGCCTACTCGTCCAACGCCGACGGGGATCAGGAGATCTACGTCGTTGGGGCGGACGGGTCGAACCGGCGGCAGCTCACCCACAATGAATGGGACGACATGCTGCCCGCCTGGGCACCGGACGGCAGCCACATCGCGTACACGGCGAGCGGCGCCAGCCAGGACATCCACGTGATGAGCACCGATGGATCGGGCGACAGGCCACTGGTCGATGGGCCAGCCAACGAATGGTGGCCAGCCTGGTCAGCTGACGGATCGCGGATCGTCTATGAGTCGGGCGGAGTTCTGTTCATCGTTCCGGCCGAAGGTGGCGAACTCGTGCGGGTTCCCGTCCCGCAGATCAGGGTGACGCGTTTCCCCGCCTGGGCACCCGGAGCAGACATCCTGTTCAGCTCGGATTTCGACCTCTACAGGACCGCCGCCGACGGCACCGGGCTTAACCGGCTGACCAGCACCTCCTTGGCTGAAGAGGCCATGGCGTGGGGCACAGACGGCTCGATCGCGGTGCAAGTCAGCCACTGGCAGCCCTAGTTGGTCGAGCAGCCAAGGCTGGCTCAATTTATCCTCACTGCGTGCGACGAACAGGCTCTCTTCACGTCATCACCGGCTGCATGTTTTCGGGCAAGACCGAGGAGTTGCTGCGCCAGCTGCGCCGCGCGGCGGTTGGCGGGCGCAGCGTCCTGCTAATCAGACCGCTGATCGACACGCGCACCTCGGCCGAAATAGCGGAGTCGCGCTCGGGGGCGCAGTACGCCTGCACCAGCGTCGCCGGCGCGGGTGAAATTGCCGCCGCCGTGGTGGCTTCACCGTGCGAGATGGTGGCGATCGACGAGGCCGAGATGTTCGGCCCCGAGCTGACCGACATCGCCAACGGCCTGGCCAATGACGGCTACGAGGTGATCATCTCCGGCCTGGACACCGACTTTGCCGGCCGACCGTTTGGCGCCATGCCGGACCTGCTGGCGCTGGCCGATTCAGCGTCGCCAAGCTGACTGCGATCTGCACCTTCCCAGGCTGCGGCGAGCCGGCCACGCGGACGCAGCGGCTGGTCAACAACCTGCCGGCGGCCATCGACGATCCGTTGATCGTCATCGGTGGCACCGAGGATCGGCGCGAACCGGACCGCTACGAGGCGCGCTGCCGGGCGCATCACCGTGTGGCACCGGCACGCCACCGCCACGTCGGCATCGCTGTCGACGCCGGCTCGGACGTCATCCAGGAGGAAGGCCGCTCGCTCGTCACGTCCTGATGGGACTGCTCCTGCGAAACGTGGTCTTCACCATCGTCGTGCCGGGGTCGGCCGGTGTTCTGGTGCCCTGGCTGATCCTGACCGCCGGCAGAGGAGTGCCGGTCGTGAGCTTCTGGCCCGGCTTCCTACCGATCGCTGTCGGTGCCGGCCTGTATGTCTGGTCGGTCGCCAACTTCGCCAGGGTCGGTCGAGGCACGCCGGGACCGTGGGATCCCCCGCAATACATGGTCGCGACCGGTCCGTTCCGCTGGGTGCGCAACCCCATGTACATAGCCGTGCTGCTCGTCGTCCTCGGTCAAGGCATGTTGTTCGGGTCGATAGCAGTGGTCGCCTATGCCGTCGTCCTCGGCGTGGCCTTCCACCTGTTCGCCATCGGCTACGAGGAGCCGACGCTGCATGAGCTGTTCAACGGCGACTACGACGAATACAGGCGGAGTGTCCCGCGCTGGTTGCCGCGACCGCCGCGCTAGCCAGCGGGCAAGCGCCGGAGGGTTCGAGCCAGCTTTCGGTAGGCCTCTTCGAGTAGCGGCGTGACCTGGTCGTAGAAGGTCCGGCGCGTCGGGTTGATGATGGCCACCCAGCGCTGCTTGGCGTATGTGGGATGGGGCATGAGCTGGTCGAGGACGGCGTACTCAGGGCCGGGGCCGGCCCGGCGGGCGATGGCCAGGAAGCTGTCCCGGCCGACACCGATGTTCAGGCGATACGCACCGCGGGCTGTCAGGTTCGACGGTGCGCCCACGTCGTGCTCGTCGGTCGTCACGATCGTGGCGAAGTTGGGCCACGAGTTGTCGGTCAGTGAAAAGAAGGTCGCGCCCATCGCCTGGGCGACCCTGGTGTCGGGGAAGGTGGAGGTGATGTAGTCGGCCACCTCGTCGGCGGTCATCGGGTCGGGTTGAGGCATGGGCGAGCGTAACCAGTGCATGTCAAGCCGCCTTCTTGTGCGTCTTAGCATGTGCAGGAGTGCTACGATATTGCACATGCAACGTGTGCAGATTCACCTCACTGACGAACAACTCAGTGCCCTCAAACGCCAGACCGAAGCGACCGGTGAAGGGTTGTCCTCACAGGTGCGGAGAGCCGTGGACGCGTGGATTGCGACTGCCGAGAGGGATGCGACTGTTCGACGCGCCATCGAGGCAATCGGCGGGTTCCACTCCGGTGTGGGGGACCTGGCTGAACGCCATGACGAATACCTCACCGCGAGCCACGAGTGAGAGCCTTTGTTGACACTTCGGCCCTGATCGCATTGCTCGACGAAGACGATCAGTGGCACGGCGTTGCAGCGAGCGCGTTTCGCCGGCTGGTCGCGACAACAACGCTAGTCACGACCAACTATGTTGAAGTGGAGGCATTGGCCTTGGCGCGGCGCCGTCTTGGCGGCGCCGCCGTAGAGCGACTAACGGACGCAATACTCCCGGCCCTTACGACGATTTGGGTCGACCAGACTACTCACGAGGCGGCGCTTAGCGCTCATGGTGCCGGTGGACGTCCGTCTTTCGTTGACCAGGTGAGCTTCTTGGTTATCCGCCAGCACGCCGTCGACCAGGTCCTGGCATTCGACAGGGATTTTGAGCACGAAGGTTTCGCTCTCGCCACTGTTCCGGCTGACAAGCAGCGAGGCGTTCATGAGGCTCCGGTGCCATATGGATCTAGCCTCGAGTCAGGGGAACTCGTCAGCGTGTCAGAGATCTCCGAAAGGGCGGGCCGACCGGTTAACACCGTCCAGTCTTGGCGGAGACGCCATCGCGACTTTCCCTCACCGGTCGCTCAACTGGCGGCTGGGCCAATCTGGAAGTGGTCGGCTGTTGAGGGTTGGATAGCGGCACGTGGCAACAAACGGGCGCGCGCCTTCCAGTCGGAGGCCTCGGCTGATGTGTTGCCAGTTTTGGAACCTACGCGTCCAGTACGAGTGTCCAATGTGCGGCTCGTCGGAGAACGGTGAACTTCAGACCCACTGGATGGGCGACCTGGGCTCCTGCTGGACTACTTCGAGCTGGGTGCACCCATCCCGCAGCTACGCGGCATCGAGGCAGCGACACTCGGCCAGGCCGGCCCAGATGATTTCATCTCGATTTGCCGCACCTGCGGAGGCTTCATTGACTGGGGAGCGCGAATCGAGGATGAGCGAGTCGTCCGCGTCTGGCCCTATCGCTGGACGGCACCGACGAGCCAACCAACTGCTTCCGGCTCATAAGCGGAACGGGACAACAGTTCCCGGCGACCTCCAGGTTTCGATCGTTGGGTCGGTCAGGTACTTCCGATAAGAGAAGTTATGTAACTCGCTGGCGAGTCACGACCCGAGCCCGCTATTCATCCACGTCGGCGAACACTCCTGCGTCTGTCGCTCCCCGATCCTCAGCTTCAAACCAGTCGTCATCCGGATCATAGGGGTCCCATTCTTCCTCAACAGCCGACCTGACCTTTTCCACCATCGACTCGGCAGCATCAAGGGCTTGCACGACCTCATGGTCGTCAGGAAACCGACACCGTGCTCGATCATCAACCTGACGAGTCCTTACCGTCGATGACGATTTGCTTCTCATGCGCTCCACATACTGCCTGGCATCGGTCGTGAAGTGTGAAGTCGTAATAAACACGCCCTTGCGAGACCGCTGGCCCTCCAGGCTGCCAGCGAACGACTGCACGTCTGGCCGTCGAACGGGTGCATCGGCCCACCGCTTGGCCTGGATGTGCACTACATCGAGGCCGAGTCGATCTTCGCTGATTACGCCGTCTACGCCGTCGTCCCCCGACCTCCCGAGATGTTCGGCTGCATCAGCCAGCGAACCGCCATAGCCCATCGCGACGAGTAACCGAAGCACGACGCGCTCAAAGAACTCCGGCGTCGTGCCCTTAACACGCTCAAGCAGCTCCAGCTCAAGGGATCGACGTAACGCGTTGTCGGCGCTTCGAACTGTTCCTCTGGGGTTTGGTCCTCGGTCTTGCCGGAGGGTGTAGCCAGCTCTCCTTCGACGTCGCGTTTGCCCGTTCCGGATCGGAATTCGCGGAACTTTGGAGAGATCTGATTGAGAAAGCCGATAGTGATGCGCTCGGGCGGGGACTCAAGCACCTGCAGTCCTCGTCCGATATCTCGAACCGGCCCTTAGCAGGGCTTCCCAGTAGGCCGGCTTGCTTCAGGTATGAAACGGCCCATGCGACACGGTTGTCGAAGGTCCTTTGTCGACCCGATGGAAGCAGCTGCGCTCGCTCGTCTTCCGTAAGGCCAAATTCACCCGCCAGGATGGTGACGCGTCACGCGTGTACCTGTCGGTCTGACGCGAACCGAAGCAACGGCAGCATGACCGTCTGGAAGTCAGGTATGGGCAACGAACTAGATCCTCCCGGGTCTTGGCCCGATGGTAGTCCACAGGGAGTGGACTTGGGGCGGGCTCTAGGCAACCGCGATAAGTAGACTGCGCCGGCAACTTGTTTCCGACTGACCCGGATCACGCGTTGTACGAATGCGAATCGAGGTAACGGTGCAGATCAAGGCGGCGGCCGACAAGCAACCGCAGCTTCACACTCTGACCGCCATGCGCGATCGATCTGACATAGATGCGCGGACTAAGCGATCCATTGACCAAGAGATCAGATCGATCGCGGCTGGTTGGAAGGTCGAGCGCGACGCCGCTTACGAGATCGAGTTCACGTTCGCCGAAAGCGGGAACTTCGCGACGATCCACGATCTCCGCCTCGAGCACAAGGGCAACGTGGCGCAGATTGACCACTTGATCATTAACCGACTGATGGAGATCTGGGTCTGCGAGAGCAAGCACTTCGCCGAAGGCGTCGCCATCAACGAGCAGGGCGAATGGTCGCGCTACTACACGGGGCGGGCTCACGGGATGCCGTCCCCGGTCGAGCAGAACCGCAGACACATCCTCTCGCTCGAGCGCCTGTTCAATTCCGGAGCCGTTCCGCTGCCGAAGCGACTGGGCACGATAGCAATCAAACCGGACCTAAAGCCCGTCGTGCTCGTCTCGAACAATGCTCGCATCAGCCGGCCACGTGGGGCCAAGGTCGACGTAAATTGACACAGTGATAAAGGTCGAGGCGCTGCGGTCGGTGGTCGAGAAGAGCTTCGATGATCGCGTTCACCGTCTGGTCACTCGGGCGATCGGCAAGGATCGGCTTCAAGAGTTCGCAACAGCCTTAGCCGCACTTCACAAACCTATGCCGGTGGACTGGGCCGCCCGGTTCGGAGTCGGGCCTTCGCCTGATTTGTCGGAAGAAACCATGCCTAGATCAAGTCGCGAGGTCCGCTGTCATTCGTGCGGTGGTCCGATAACGAGCTCGGAGGCGTTCTTCTGTCGGGTGAACAAACCCCAATTGGCGGAAACCTGTACTGCCGGGCCTGCCAGCGAAGTTCCCGACGGCCAAAGAGCCACGGACTACTTAGCGAGGCGAAAGTAGGTTCGGCTTCCGATGTCGCGGCCATCCACCCTGTATCTGCCCGAACCCCAGCGCTCGGGGCGGTTCATGACAGTGAACCAAACGATTGGCCGAAGAACTTTGCGGAACCTTCGAAGTCCGATGTGCTTCTAGACGGCGAACGTCCCAGTCCCAGTCGCTTCCCGGCAGCCACCCTGCGGTCGCGATCTCGGCTCCCGACTCATCGATGAGCTCGTTGATTCGCGTGACCATGGCGTCAAATTCCTCATCGGACAGTCGTCGACCGAGTGCTTGAAGTCTTTCGGATACGGAACGTTCGTGAATACGTTGCCGCTGTCGATGTCTATCACACTTCTTGATCCTAGTCGGCGATCCGCTTCAATGGGGTCGCTGCCAGCCACTGCCCACGATCCTGACCCGATCCTCTGCCGGGCAGCGCTACCCGCGGGTCCGCCAGCTGACTCGCTCCGCTCAGATGAGCAGCATCACTCCAAGTGCGACGAGCCAGAGCGACCAGCCTATGTACGCGATGGGCACGATGGTGCCGGCCAATCGCCAGCCGTCCTTCTCATTGGGCCCGACGAACTCGAGGCTGCCGATCAAGAGAGCAACACCGATGATCAGCCCGATGACGGCGAGCCAGCCGGGCAGGACCGCGGTTGAAGCGATCGAGGCCGCGACGAGCAGGGTCCAGAGGCCGGTGAGCAAATACCCCAGGTGTTCGCCGATGCCGACCCCGAGCAGCCGATTGAGCGTCGCGAATACGAGCTCAACCGAGCGCCGCGTCGATTCCGCATCGGGCCCATCTGCCGCGACGTAGCGACGGGCCAGCTCGGGAACAGCGAACGGCCAGCGTACGAGGCCGAGCGCCTGGACGAGCGCAGCTGACGTCCCGATCACGAGCATGGCGGCAGTCAGCGCCGCGGGCGCGGCAAGGACTATGGCGAGAAATGCCACCAGCGGCAGCATCGCGAGCGCACTCCAGAGGAGCGCCTGCCATCGCAGGACAAGCCCTCCCCCGCCGGCGGCGAAACGCCGGAGGATCTCGTCCGGCTCCTTACGGAGGATGTTCGGGTAGTCGAAGACGCGCCCGAGCTCAAAGAAGGCAACGTTGAAGGCGATAGGCACGGCGATCAGAAGGACCGCCGCGACCAGCTCGACGCTCACTCGATCACGTCATGCCGCGGCTCGGGTTCCGCCGTCACTCAACGATCCTACGCCCGTGCGCGGCACCGCTGTATCGGCGCCCGCATGACCAGGTCGCGCTAGTTGGCGGGCACCCACCAGCTACGCTGACTGGCCAGGAGGCAATCGCGATGCCGTATCACACCTCATGCGTGAAGATTCAGCTGAAGGCCAACAGCCTGGACCGAGTCCGTGAGTGGGCGAGGACTCTTAATGAAACACGCCGGGCTGAAGCGTTGGCTACGTTGGCTGATAAATCGGTTGTCTTCGAAGCAGCTTTTCTCGATCACACGGCGGAAGGCGATTTTCTGATCTACATCATGAGGGCGGAGAGCTCCAGCAAGGCAAGAGAAGTCGCCGCCGCGTCCTCCCATGAAATAGATGCGTATCACAAAGCTTTCAAGCGCGATACCTGGGCTGGCCGCAGCGAACTCGAACTTCTTCTGGATTTGGACAGAAACGGTTAAAGCAGGAGGATGAATGCCCGCTCTTGAAATCGGCCTCGTGCTCCCCATGGAGGAGGCATGGACCGACGGTTCGACCCCACGCTGGCCGCAAATCCGTGAGCTGGCGACGCGCGCCGAGCAGATCGGTTTCGACTGTGTCTGGATTCCGGACGAGCTCCTCTGGCGGCCAGCGGAAGGCAGCGTGCGCGGCTGGTGGGAATGCGTCGCGATGGCCGGCGCGGTCGCGGCGACCACCTCGCGCATCAAGGTCGGCACGTGGATCCTGTCCGCGCTGCACCGAAATCCAGGGATCACCGCCAAGGCGGTCGAGACGCTCGACGAGATCAGTGGCGGCCGCTTCGTTTTCGGGCTGGGCTCAGGCCACGCAGGCCGCCAGGCGCACGCGTTTGGCCTGCCTGAGGATCACGTCGCCGGCCAATTCCAAGAGGCACTCGAGATCATCCTGCCCTTGCTGCGAGGCGGCCGCGCCGATTTCGAAGGCACGTTCCACGCGGCGCGCGACCTGGAGCAACGACCCATCGGCCCGCGCCCGGGCCGTATCCCGATCATGATCGGAGCCAAGGGCCCAAAGATGCTGCAGTTGGCCGCCCGGCACGCCGACATCTGGAGCTGGTACGTCGAGGAGCGCAGCGACCTCGAGGAGTTCGGGCCTCGCCTGGCAGCCCTGGTGGCCGCTTGCGCCGACGTTGGCCGGGACCCAGCGACCATCGGCAAGTCCGCTGGCATCGTGATCGAGCCCACGCCTTTCACGGGTGCGGCCGAGGTACTCGCAGCGCCATTGCGTGGGTCGGCCGAGGAGATTGCCAACGGCTTGCTCGGCTTCAGCCGCGCGGGCTTCACCAATGTCGAAGTCCTGCTGTGGCCGCGCACCGTTGAAGCGCTCGAAGCGATGGCGCCGGTGCTTGACCTGGTGAAGGGCTCGGCTCCTAGCCTGTACGAGGCAGCGGGCGGCATCGAGGGACTGCGCCATCTCGCACGCGCGTGGCACGAGCGGGTGATGGCGGACGAGATCGTGAGCCACGCTTTCAGCCATGGATTTCGGGCTGACCACACCGAGCGTCTCGCGACTTACTGGGCGGAGGCACTTGGCGGGCCGCCTGCTTACAGCTCTGCGCATGGCGACGAGTCCTTCGTCGTTCGCTTGCACAGCGGCAACGGCGAACACCACGAGATGGACCGGCGGGCGATCAGCTGCTTCGACGTCGCCCTTGTGGACGTCGGTTTGACCGACGAACCGCTACGGACTGTGCTCCACGACTACTTTGCCTGGGCGACCACCGTGTCGATGGCGAAGTACCACGCTTCAGCGGATGACGTCCCGGCCAGCTTGCCCATCCCGCGTTGGTCGTGGGCGGGCCTCGTTGCTGAGCGGTAACAGCGACGGTCGTGCGCCCTGACTTCATCCCGCCCATGAACGCCACCCTCGTGGCCGCGCCATTCGATAACCCCGAATGGTTGTTCGAGGTGAAGTGGGACGGGTTCCGGGTCGAGACCATCGTCGATGAAGGCAGAGTCAGAACTCTGACGCGAGGCGGTCTGGATGCGGCTCGGTACTTCGGGTCCTTCCTGCAGCCGCCGACGTGGATCGCAGCCAGGCAGGCAATCGTCGACGGTGAGGTCATTGCCGTGGACGAAGCGGGCGAACCCGACTTCGCCCGCCTCCAGGCCGGCATCAAGGGCAGAGTTGCGGACGCCGCTGGCTCGGCCCCGTTCCTGTACGTGGTCTTCGACCTTCTGTTCCTCGATGGGCGCTCGCTTCTCGCCGAGCCCCTCGAGGAACGACGACGTCTCCTCGCCGAGGCGCTTCGGCCTGATCCTCGCGTCCGCTTCAGCGAGCACACCGAAGGCGACGGTGTGGCCGCCTTCGCCGCGGCCAAGGAGCGCGGACTTGGAGGGGATCATGGCGAAGGACCGGCGATCTCCGTATCAACCCGGCCTGCGCACGCTGACCTGGCAGAAGATCAAGATCCGCCCCGAGCAGGAGCTCGTCGTGGGCGGCTGGACCACCGGGATCGGGGCCGCGACTGATCTGGGCGCCCTGCTGGTGGGCGTCTACGACGACGGCGAGCTCAGGTACGCCGGCAAGATCGGTACTGGTTTCACCGCAGACAAGCGGGCCGAGCTCCTTGCGCTGCTCCCCTCCCTCGCCACCGACGACCAGCCGTTTGCAGCGCCGCCTCCGCGCGCTGTCTCTCGGAACGCGCACTGGGTCCGTCCCGAGCTCGTCATCCGCGCGGAGTTCGCGAGCTGGACCACAGATGGCCTCGTTCGCCAGGCAGCCTACAAGGGACTCGACCGGGGAAAGGACCCGCGGGCCGTCCGCCGGGAAGTCGCGAAGTAGTTGGGTCGAGGCTTCATGTAGCCCGGGCTTTTTCTGCGCTTCACTGGGTCGGCCGAACGGACTTCCGACGGGGACACGTTCGCATCGACGTCCTTCTCATACACCGGCATCTTCATCGACATCTGCTCCGTCCTGGCTGCCTAAGGGCCGCCGACGCGCCGCATGCGGTCCAGTTCGCGGCGCAGACGTTTGCTTGGTTTCCACTCGCCGCGGAGCGACCTTGATACCCGGAGCAATCTCGGTCACAACAGGCGCTGGGCTCCTGTCGATGTCACACTCAGCCGCGGCCGGCGCGCCGACACGCGTCTCGATGGGCTTCACGACCTCGACGATTCGCTGGCGTGCCGCAATCAGCGCGTGCACCTCGTCGCCAACCCGCACCTTGGTAGAGGGTTTAGCGGGGATGCCGTTCACCTGGACATGCCCACCCTCGCAAAGCTGGGCTGGCCATGGGGCGCGTCTTGACGAGGCGGACTGAGCAGAGCCATCGATCAACCCGCGTCTCGTTGGTTGCGCCGTTCTTGGTCACGGTTCCGATTGTGGCGGCTCCGGCTGGGGTCGCTTCGGACAGTGGCTACGCCGCGGCCAGGCGCTTGTAGCGGATGCGATGTGGCTGGTCGGCGGCCGTGCCGAGTTCCTTGTGGCGGAACTCCTCGTAGTCGGTGACGTTGCCCTGGAAGAAGCGCACCTGGCTGTCGCCCTCGAAGGCGAGGATGTGCGTCGCAATCCGGTCGAGGAACCAGCGGTCGTGGCTGATGACGACGACGCAGCCGGGAAACGTCTCGAGGCCGGCTTCCAGCGCGCGAAGCGTGTCGACATCGAGGTCGTTGGTCGGCTCGTCGAGCAGCAGGACGTTGCCGCCCGACTGGAGCAGCTTCGCGAGGTGAACGCGGTTCCTCTCCCCTCCCGACAGCGCGCCGACCATCTTCTGTTGATCCGTGCCGCGGAAGTTGAAGCTCGACACGTACGCGCGCGCGGGCAGCTCGCGTGAGCCGACCTTGATGATCTCGGCGCCCTGAGTGATCTCCTGGAACACAGTCTTGTCGGCCGTCGAGGTCATCTCGGCTCTGGTCGACGTAGCTCAGCTTGACCGTGTCGCCGATCTCGATCGTGCCCGCGTCGGGTGCCTCCTGGCCGACGAGCATGCGGAACAGCGTCGTCTTGCCCGCGCCGTTCGGGCCGATGATGCCAACGATCCCGGCGCGCGGCAGCGAGAACGTCAGGTCCTCGATCAGCAGCCGATCGCCGTAGCCCTTGCGCAGTCCCTGGACCTCGATGACGGTCTCGCCCAGCCGAGGACCAGGTGGGATGGCGATCTCCAGTTCGCGCTGCTGGGCGCCGCGCGCGTCGGTCGCCTCCTCGAGCAGCTTCTCGTACGCGCTCAGTCGGGCCTTGCCCTTGGCCTGTCGCGCCTTCGCGCCCATGCGCACCCATTCGAGCTCGCGCGCGAGCGTGCGCTGCCGCGCGTCGACCTGCTTCTGCTCGCGCGACATCCGTTCGAGCTTCTGCTCGAGCCAGCTCGAATAGTTGCCGGCGAACGGGATGCCCCTCCCCCGGTCGAGCTCGAGGATCCACTGCGCGACGTTGTCCAGGAAGTAGCGGTCGTGCGTGACGGCGACGACGGTGCCGCTGTATTCCTTGAGGAAGCGCTCGAGCCACTCGACCGACTCGGCATCGAGGTGGTTCGTCGGCTCGTCGAGGAGCAGCAGGTCGGGGTGCTGCAGCAGCAGCCGGCACAGTGCGACGCGTCGCTTCTCGCCGCCCGACAGCGTCGTCGACGTCGGCGTCGTCCGGTGGGCAGCGTAGCGCGTCCATCGCGATCTCGACGTTGCGCTCGATGTCCCACGCGCCGACCGCGTTGATCTTGTCCTCCAGCGCCGCCTGCTCGGCCCCGACGGCTTCGTAGTCGGCGTCCGGCTCGGACCACTTGGCCATGACCGCGTTGTATTGCTCGATCAGGCCATGGACCTCGCGCACGCCGTCGAGGACGTTCTCCTTGACCGTCTTCGCGGGGTCGAGCTGCGGCTCCTGGCTCAGGTAGCCGACGCGAGAACCCGGGCGTCAGCCGCGCTTCGCCGTTGTAGCCGTCATCGAGCCCGGCCATGATCCGCAGCAGGCTCGACTTGCCCGCGCCGTTCGCGCCGATGACGCCGATCTTGGCGCCCGGGTAGAACGAGATCGAGATGTCCTCCAGCACCGTCCGATCGGGCGGGTAGTGGCGGGACAGCTTGTACGTCGTGTAGATGAACTCGGCAGGCACGTGCGACGAAGGTTACCGTGAGTCGATGAGCGAGCTCGAGGATTCCGCAACTCCCGAGCAGCTTTACGCCAATGGACAGGTCAAGCATCGAGGGGCGCGCATGGATGGCGCGATGCACGGGCCGTGGGAGTTCTATCGGCTCGACGGGTCGCTGATGCGCGCCGGTTCGTTCGACCGTGGGCGTCAGATCGGAGTCTGGCGAACCCATGCCCGCGACGGCTCACTCGTGTCCGAGAAAGACTTCGGCGATTGACGTCCCCGATTAAGGAGCGACTGACTCTCGAGCCGATAGCGGACGATCCCGAGGTCGGCCGTTGGCTGGCCGCCCTCGAAGACGGCCGCCGCGACACCTTGCGTGAGCTCGACAGCGTCAGCCCTCAGATGGTTGATTGGTATCCCGACGCTCCGCTCAACAGCATCGGCTCGCTGCTGTACCACATCGCCTTGATCGAGGCCGACTGGGTCGCGACGGAGATCCTGGAGCTGTCTGACTACCCAGCTGAGATTGCCGGGCTGTTCCCGTGGCCCGATCGCGAGGCGGACAAGCACCTGTCGCGGATCGATGGCCAGTCGCTGGACGAGCATCGAGCACGTCTCGAAGGTGTCCGACAGTCGGCGCTCGCTTCGCTTCGACCGTCACGAATGCAGACTTTCATCGCGTGCGAGTCTCGACAGTACGACGTCGCGCCCGACTGGGTGATCCATCACCTTCTCCAGCACGAGGTCGACCACCGCGCACACATAGCCTGCTGCACGACTACGTACCCCGCCTGCCAAGGCGTCAGCGGGTGTCAGCGCTTGCTTGCACCCACGAACGGTTTCCCGGCGGCCTGCGTCATCCAGCCCGCGATCTCAGGTTCGTCGAGATCATCAAGGGCTGCCAGCTCAACTCCACGTGTCTGCTTCCCCATGCCGGTCGGCGTGACCGGCGGTTCTGGCTCAAGCTCGGTACCGCGAATGAACATGAGCTTCTGGTGGCCGACGAACGCACCCGACGCGAAGCACCAGCCATCCTCGACGCCGTAGTACGCCATGCCCCACTTCACTGCGCGCCGGAGACCGGGCACCGTCCTGGCCGCCAGTGCGTCGATCTGCTCCGCGATTCCGCGCTGTGGTTGCGGCAGGCTCGCGATATAGGCGAACACGGGCGCGTCGCCCTGTGCGGCCTTCGCCTCGCTGCTTTGCCAGTCATTGCGACCCGGAGCTGCGTCGCGTTCGGTTTCGGCTCTGTCATACGCTGCGAGCATGGCTCACGTGATCGATTACGTCGAATTCGCAGTTCACGACCCTGACGAGGCCAAGGCCTTCTACGGGAGGACCCTGGAGAGCTGGGAGGATCGGTTTGACGCCTACCTTGTGGCTATCGGGTTCGACACGATCTCTCTCGCCGTCGGCCGGCCGCCCGTGGACCTCCAGCTCGGCTACGCCCGGTCACAGCGGTTCGGAGGCGGTCGTCGTGTTCGGCGGTCTCGCGTCTAACCGTCTCCGTCCGGGATCTGGCTGAGCAACAAATTTACGGTGTCGACGAACACGTCGGGTTTGCCGACATAGATTGAATGGATCGAGTCGACTTGTGAGAAGTGTCCCGCTGGCCATTCCGCCGCCACGTTTTGCATCACAGATGTGTAAGCGGGATAGGTCCGCCCGCAAACGTCAGTCGGACTGGCGCACTGGGCGATCGTCGAAATCAGGACCTCTACGGGGATGCCGGTCTGGAGCCGGAGCGGCATCGATCTCGCGGCTCATGCTCGCAGTAATCGATTGGCTGGCTGGTCGTTCGCACCCGCGTAGTAGGAGCGCTCGTCTACCTGTTCCGACGGCGTCATGTGTTTCAAACCCTGGTCCATCCACGGGTCACAGGGCGGCACCGCGTTAGTGATCATCATGCCGGCGACCTCGTCTGCGTGCTCGCGTGCGAAGAGCTGGACCAGCATGCCCCCGGCTGAGTGGCCGATGAGGAGGTAAGGGGCCGGGACCGCGGCGGCGTGCAGCAGACCGTGCAGGTCGCTTACGATCGATTCGGCGGTCCGCGGCGTTGGGGCGGGCCCACTCAAGCCGGTGGTTCGCCCGGTCGTACGAACACACCATGTGCTCGCGCGCGAGGGTCGCTTTGACGCCTGCCATCTCGTCGGACGTCTGCGCCTCGCCCGCCTCAATCACGATTGTTGGCGACCCGCTGCCGGCACAGTCGATGAACAGCTCGCGTCCGTTGACTCGCTTTCGAACTTGCCGGTGATGCTCGAGCCGACCGGGGAGGCGCCGGCCGTCACTGATGCCGACGCCTCAACTGATGCCGACGCCGTAACTGAAGCCGACGCCGTCTCAGTCGCGCCGCTTGGCGATTGCGCGGGTGCGCTCTGCAGAGCGACCGCGGGACTTGGGGATAGAGTCGGCACGGTATCGGGTGCGGCGCATGCGACAACCACGAGCATTACCGCGACGAAGCCCGAAGTCATGGAGCCGACGGTTTGGAGCCTCATGCATAGTCTGGGGTCTCGCCGAGCCGAAATGTTCCATTAAGCCTGACCCCCGCCGAATTCGCTAGCGTCACCTTCGACCGGCCGCCGCTGGATCTTGAGTCGGCCACGCCGACGGCCGCAGAGCATTCGGCGTTCTACGCCGTCGTCCTGTTGCGCGCGAGGGAGATAGGCTGACGCTGAGCGTGCGCCCCGAAACAAGGAGGCTCACGATGGTTCGTCTCTTCATTCGCCATCCCGTAACGGACTACGAGGCGTGGCGGAAGGTGTACGACGACTTCGACGCCGAACGGCGTTCGATGGGAGTAGTTGGGGACGCCGTTTACCGCGCGGTCGACGACCCGAATGACGTCACCGTGTGGCATGACTTCGACACACGGGAGGGCGCCGAAGCGTTCGCAAATGCCGATCGGCTACACGAGGTCATGGCCGAAGCCGGCGTGGCAGGCGTGCCGCAGACGTGGATGGTCACAGAGGCACCCTGACGCTCGGCTCAACGACGAGCCGGAGTTACCCGCGGCCGTGGGCCAGCGCCGAAGCGTCGGAGCGCCGTGACTCGATCGTTTCAGGGGGCTCCAGCAAAGAACCGGCCGGGCCCGTCAGCGGCCTTGACGTCGCCTAGGTCGCGGTTGGCCCCTGCTCGCCGATGTCCTCCCACCACAGCTCGGGATGAGCGCCAATGAACTCGTCCATCATCTGCACGCACTCGGCCGAGTCGAGATTGAGCACCTCCACTCCCCTGCTCCGCAGCAGCTCTTCGGCGCCCATGAATGTCCGGTTCTCGCCGAGCACGACGCGCGGGATCTTGTAGAGCAGCACGGCGCCGGTGCACATGTCGCACGGCGAGAGGGTCGTGTACATCGTCGCTCGCGCGTAGACGCTGGCCGGCTGGCGACCGGCCACTTCGAGCGCGTCGGTCTCGCCGTGGCGAATGGCGCTGCCCTGTTGGACGCGCCGGTTGTGGCCGGCGCCCAGCACCTGTCCGTCGACGACGAGGGCCGCGCCGATCGGGATGCCGCCCTCGGCCAGGCCCAGGCGCGCCTGTTCGATCGCAATTTGCATGAAGCGTTCGTCGTCCGTCATATCGGGATCAGCTCCGTCGGTAGGGCTTGAGGTAGGCGCCTGGATAAGCAACGTTCCGTCCGCTGAGGGCGAGCGCCGCGATGATGATCAGGTACGGCAAAGCGAGGAGCAACTCGAACGGAACCGCGTCCCAGCCGGGCAGGATGCGCAGTCTCAACTGCAGCGAATACACACCGGCGAAGATCAGGGCGCCGATCACCGCACGGGGGATCCGCCATCGACCGAAGATCACGAGCGCGATGCACACCCAGCCGCGCCCGGCAATGATGTCGAGGGTAAATGTGCCCAGAGCGGCGAGAGTGAAGAAAGCCCCGCCAACGCCCATCAGTGCGCCACCCAGCATCAGGGCGGCGTAGCGAGTCCGCGCAACTGAGATGCCTGCGGCGTCGGCCGCCTCGGGGTTTTCGCCGACGGCGCGCACGGCGAGGCCAAAGCTGCTTCGGTTGAGCAGCCACCAGCACAACGGCACGACGACCAGGAAGCAGACATATGTCAGCGCGTACTGGTTGAGCGGGCCGATGCTGATCAGCGGAAACGGCTCGATCTTGGGCAGCGTTCCGCCGCCCGCGAACAGCAGCCGGTTGCTGAACTCGGAAACGCCGACCAGCAGCAACGTCACGCCGATGCCGGCGACGTGCTGGTTGGTGCCGAAGGTGACCGTCAGCAGGCCCATCAGCGCCCCTGCGAGCAGCCCGACCACGACGGCTGCGACGAGCCCGATCAGCAGCGAGCCGCTGAAGAAGGCGACCGCAAAGCCGAAGAACGCGCCTGCGTACAGCGTCCCCTCGATGCCCAGGTTGAGCACGCCGCTGCGTTCTGTCACCGTCTCGCCGACGGTCCCGAACGCGAGCGGTGTGGCGTTCCGTAGCAGCGCGTCAAGCAGCGCGAGCAGGTCGATCGGGATCATTGAGCCGCTCGCCGCAGTCGGGCGAAGGCGCGATCGAGCAGGCCGTAGCGGTTGATCGCGAGAAGCGCGACGGTCACCAGCAGCAGCGTGGCCGTGATGATGTCGCCCAGCTGAGACGGCACGCCCAACGTCCGCGCCGACGCTGCCGCCCCCACGCGCAGGTCACCGATAAGAAGGGCAGCGAGGACGACGCCCGGCATAGACAGCCCGCCAAGCGTGGCAACGACGATTCCGGTGTAGCCGAAACCGGATGACAGCCCGCCGGTGAGCCGGTACTGGATGCCCGCGACCTCGCTTACTCCGGCGATCCCGGCGATCGCGCCGCTCACCAGGGCCGTTACGAGCAGCGTGCGCTCGACGTTGATGCCGACGAATCGGGCGGCGCCCGGACTCAAGCCGGTTGCACGCAGCTTCACGCCGGCCGCCGTCCGTGACAGCACGAACCACGCGCCGGCAATGATCACAAGTGCGAGCACGAATCCGAGATGCACGCGCGACCGAGCGAGCAGTTGCGGAAACTCCGCGATGTCGGCAATTCGAGGCGATTCAGGGAAACCTGTAACTGGGTCGCGCCATGGACCGTGGAGCAGCGCGTTGACGAGCAGCAGCGCGACAGGGTTGAGCAGCAGCGTTGTAACGACCTCGTCGATGCCCAGCCGAACACGCAACAGAGCCGGGCCGAGCGCCCACGCGGCGCCCGCCAATACGCCCGCCCCGACCATCAGGGCCAGAGCAACGAGAAATGGAAGATCGCCGACGAGCGTTCCCATCCATGCCGCGGCGATCGCGCCGCACAGCAGCTGGCCCTCCGCGCCGATGTTGAAATAGCCGGCTCGGAACGCGAGCGCAACGGCGGCCCCCGTGAACAGGATTGGTGTAGCGGCGACGAGAACTTCGAGCAGGCTGAACGTCGACGACAGCGGTGCGACGAGGTAGTTGTAGTAGACATCGAGCGGGCTGGCACCGGCGGCGAGGATGAACGGCGTCGTCAGGACAGCGGTGATGGCGATCGACAGCGGAACGAGCGCCAGAGCCCGCCACGAGACGCCACCGACCAAACCGGTTAATCGCTCTCTCACGCCGCGGCCGGCTCACCATTGCTCACGTGGCCGGCCATGAGCAGGCCAAGCCGGTCGGGATCGGCTTCATCGGCGGCCACCTCGCCGACGATCTGCCCCTCGTACATCACGACCAGCCGGTCGGCCAGCGCAATCAACTCATCGAGGTCCTCTGACACGAGCAGGATCGCCGCGCCGCGGGACCGTTGCTCGAGCAGCGTCTGCCGTACGTATTCCGTCGCGCCCACGTCCAGCCCGCGGGTCGGCTGGCTGACGATCAGCAGCTTGGGCTCGCGCGACAGCACGCGGGCCAGTAAAACCTTCTGGATGTTGCCGCCGGACAGTGTGCCCACCCGATCGTCTGGGCGCGCCTTGATCGCGAAACGGTCGATCAAGGCTGTCGCCTCGCGCCGCATCCGCGCCTCGTCGACCAGGCCACCACGCGTGTACTCGTCCAGGTGCTCGAGAGTCAGGTTGTACGCGACGCTCATGTCTGCGATCACGGCGGCGTGGCGATCTTCAGGGATGCGCCCGACGCCGGCGGCCATGACCTCGGTCGGCGGCCGGCCGGTGACATCGCGACCGGCGACACGGATGGACCCGGCACTCGGTCGCAACATGCCGGTCAGCGCGTCAACGAGCTCGCTTTGGCCGTTGCCCGACACGCCGGCGACGCCGACGATTTCCGAGGCTCGAACGGCGAGGCTGATGCCTCGCAACGCCGAAACTCCGCGGCTGTCCGTGGCCGACAGGCCGTCGATCTGCAGCACGGCCGATCGTTCGGTCGGCTCCAGCCCTTCTCCGTCGGCCCTCGAGACCGCTGTCATCGGCCGTCCAATCATCAGTGCGGCCAGTTCGCGCTCGGACGTATCGGCTGTCCGGACACTGCCCACGACTTTGCCGCGCCGCAGGATCGTCACTCGGTCGGTGATCGCCAGCACTTCATTGAGCTTGTGGCTGATGAACACGACCGCCATGCCGTCTGCCACCAGCCTGCGCAGGGTCTCGAACAAAGCGTCGACTTCCTGGGGAACGAGCACAGCGGTGGGCTCGTCGAGGATGAGCACGCGACATTCGCGGTAGAGCGCTTTCAGGATCTCGACCCGCTGCTGCTCACCCAGTGACAGGTCGCTCACTCGTGCCTGCGGGTCCACCCTGATTCCAAAACGCGCCGCCGCCTCCGCCACGTCGCGAGTGGCACGCTTGAGATCGACGCGCACACCGTTCGTTCGACCAAGGACGATGTTCTCGGCGACCGACATCGGGCCGACCAGTGAGAAGTGCTGGGTGACCATGCCGATACCGGCCGCGATCGCATCCGACGGCGAATTGATCGCGACCGGCCGGCCACTGACCCGAATGTCGCCCGCGTCGACTGAGCTGAGCCCGTACAGAACGCGCATCAGCGTCGTCTTGCCGGCGCCGTTCTCGCCGAGGATGCCGTGCACCTCCGACGGCCACAGCTCGAGGTCGATCGCGTCGTTGGCCAGCAGACCGCCGAAGCTCTTGGTGATGCCGCGGAGCTCGACGGCCGGCTGGTTACTGTCCGTCACGGCGTCGCCCACCGCGCAGAGGCGCCGGTCGGCGGGCTACGGCGTTGGCGTCGGGGGAACTACGGCGCCTGGCGGCGTGTTCTCGTTGATGTCGACGCGGAATATGCCCGTCCGGATCTCGTTCTCCTTGGCCGTCACCTGGTCGAGCAACGCTTGGGGCACGCCACCTGTTACGCCGGTATTGATGTCCGCAAGCATCGCACCGCCCTTGGCGAACATGCTGAAGTCCTTCAGATCCTGGGCCGTGTAGGCGCCTGCCTGGACCTGGTCGAGGACGTAGGTGACGGTGGGCGCCATGTCCCAAACGACGCTGGTCACGACGTTCGTCGGGGCCAGGTCCTTCTGGTCGGACATGTTGCCAACCGCCAAGGCGCTCTTCTGCTGCGCGGCCTCGATCACCCCGAAACGCTCGGCGTAGAACACGTCGGCCCCGGCGTCGGCCTGGGCTAGAGCAGCCTCCTTAGCGTCGTCCGGATTGAACCAGCTGTTGATGAACGAGACCTTGACTTCGACGTCCGGATTGGTCGCCTGGGCGCCCGCGATGAAGGCGTTCGTGATTCGGTTCACCTCCGGCACCGGGTAGCCGCCAACCACGCCAATCGTGTTCGATTTGGTCAGTCCGCCGGCCAGCATTCCGGCGAGGTACGCCGGCTCGTGGATCCAGTTGTCGAAGACCGACAGATTCGGATCGGCTGGACCGCCACCCGACCCGAAGACGAACGCGATCTCTGGGAATTGCGCTGCGACACGGCGCACGGCTTCCTCGTTGCCGAAGGCATCGCCGAAGATGACATCGGGGGCGTCAGCGCCCTGCGACACCTGCAGCAGCTCGCGCTCCATATCGCCCGAGTATCCGAGGTCATCGCTGTAGGTGTAATCGATGGCGCCGGCGTCTGCCTTAGCTTGCAGCGCGGCGTGGATCACGCCGTCCCACGGCTCCTCGATCTGCGTGGCGTACGCACCGAAAACCTTCAGTTTGCCGGCGGCCGCGCTTCCAGTTGGAGTGGCGCCTGACGTCGCGGTCGCGCTTGCGGCGGTACCGGTGGCTGCTGCGGCCGTCCCCGTTGCCGCGCTCGTCGCAGTCGGCGTCGATGCCGGCGCCGTCGACGCCGGCGGCGTGCCGCTACACGCGACGACCGCGAGTCCGACCAGCAGCGACAGCACGGCGGCGAACAGGGCGCGACGACTGACAACGTTCACGTGTCATCCCTCCTCCTGCGATCGACCCGCGCAATCGCCTGTCGACAGTCTACGGCGCTGAGCCCTCCCGTTACTGGCGATCGTCACCTCTCCACGCTGTCGCCCGCGGCCACCAACCTCTCAGGTACCGCCGTTGAGCCTAACAAGAAGTTGGATCAGCTCGCGAGGACGGCTCAACGCCAGGCAATGCCCGTCATCGATCTCGTCGGGCACGACGCCGAGCCGATCCGTAACGACGCCTCCGAGCCAGTCGATCGGGAAGAAGCGATCGTTCCCATCCCGGCCGGAATGATGCCGGCCCGCTATCCATCACGACCTCTGGTCAGTGCAGACGGCTGGCGCGACTAGAGCCCGAAGCGCATGAGGATCATGCACGTGAACACGACCAGAAATCCCACAAGCTCGAGGACAGTGAGCAACTTCGCGCGCGTCAACGCGTCTTTGAGCTCTGGGGTAGCCGATCCATCCGCGGCCACCGGTGCCGTAGTGAGCCGCTGCGTCGACGGGACGAGCACGTAGCGACCCCACAAAAACGTGGCGATTGCTACGACGAGTGCGACCAGCCAGGTCAACCCATAAGCGGTGCCGAGCAATGTATCCACTGTCTGAATCTGTCCGAGGACCGTCCCTCTGAGAAAGCCGAGGACGATCACTGCTGGCGCGACGACGTCTATGACGCGCAGACCCTGCACGCCCAACTCTGCGCCGATTTCTTGCTGGCGGACCAGCGGTAATCGGTTCAGGGCAGGGATCGTGATCGTTGCCAGCGACAGCGAGTTTCCAAACCACAGGATCGCCAGCAAGATGTGCAGCCACTGCACCGAAAACACGACCCAGTCCATGCGCAACTCCGAATGCCGGGTGTCGATGCCGCGGAATCATAGGACGTCCCACAACCGGGCGGGCCGAGCTCGGCTGAAGGAAATGGCTAGCTGAACGGAACCGCCGCGACGATCTCAGCGCCCGAGGTGTGGAGGCACGATGGTGAGTAGGCGCGAGCAAGTTACCTATCGGTCGAAAGTAACGACCTCGAAGGTGGACGCGCCCGGCGTGGCGAACTTCGAGTTCGCGACCCCGAGCAGGTCGCCGTGGCGAGCGATGGTTGTGGGCGTCTGGAAGGCGTCGTTCGTGTAGACCTTCTCGACGGTGGCCGAGGACAGGTCTTGGCTGAGCTTCAGCTCGGTAACCTGGTTGCTGAAGTTCTGCACCGCCCAGAGGTGGCCCGCCTCGAACAGGATCCCGTCCACGTTGGGCAGGTTCGCGCCTGCAATTGCGCCGCTCGCGCCGGTCATTGGATTGACCGTGTAGATGGTGGCGTCCGCCGTATGGGCCACGATGAGCGTCGTTCCGTCGGGCGATGCGGCGATGCCGTTCATGTTGAACTGGCCGGTGAGATCTGCCGCTGGACCCGTGACCGTCAGCGCTGACGCCGGGCCGAGTTCACCGTCCGGGCCGACAGGGACGCGGTACAGCGTCGGGTGCGAGGAGTCAGTGAACCAGGCCGCTCCCCTCGCGACGATAACGTCGTTGATGATCGCGCCCGCTGACGGATCGGCGAACTGATACGTGGCGACCGATGCACCGGTGGTCAGGTCGTACACATACCCCTGCCCGGTGAAGCCGCCGGCCACGAACAGTAGATCGTGGTCGATGCGGAGACCGAACGCCATGCGGCCGTCGGGTGCGTCGATGAACAGGCTGGCAGTGCCGGTCTGCATGTCGCCCCGGTAGATGTCACCCAGGTTCAGATCGCCGGCGTAGAAGGTGGAGCCATTACCGCTGACGACGCCTTCGGCGCCCGTTGCTCCCGGCAGCGTGATCACCGTCGTCTCGTGCGTGGCGGTCACGCCGCTGGTGGTCACGATGGAGACGAGGGCGGCGGTAGCAAGGGCAGCGCTCAATCGCTTCATTCGGATGTTCCTCCCGGGAAATTTTACGTCTGCGACGGTCGCCCGGATCCCCAACCGACTTAAATCCCGACCGAACCGGCCGTCCGCGGGCTGCTCTGATGATGCGGGCGGCAACTCCCGGCCTCGCTGCCACTGCCGACCCGTGCTCCCGGTGAGTCGATGCGGCCCGGTGGCTGAGATTTCGACCTAGGCTTGCGGCTCACGCCGACCCGCGGCGCGCTGTTCCCTGACCCACGCGAAGCCCCGCCGCCAGAAGTCGCCGCCCAGCTGATCATCGCCAAGCGAGAGGTGCACCGATGCTCGAAAAGAGAATCACGGCTCGAGCCTTCCACGATGCCGACGGCGTCGAAGACTGGCGGGTCCTTTACCAGGGCGCGCAGGCCTACTACCGCGTCGCATCGTTCTCAGAGGGCGCGAGATTCATCGCCGCAATCGCAGAGGTTGGCGATGCCATGGGCCACTTCCCTGACGTGGACCTGCGTCCCGAAGGCGTGACCGTCCGTACCTGCTCCGGAGAATACGGAGCTCTAAGCGAGCGTGATGTTGAGATGGCCCGCCGGGTCTCGGCCGCGGCTCGGACGCTGCAACTGGAGCCCGACCCCTCCGAGGTGCAGGAACTGGGCATCGCCGTCGCACAGGATGCCGGCAGCGACGTCGGTCCGTTCTGGGCCGCCGCACTCGGGTACAGGAGCCTCGGAGCAAATGAGGACGTGGTCGACCGGCACCGTCGCAACCCGCACGTTTCGTTCCAAACGGTCAAACCGCCCAAGCCGGGCCGGGGTCGTATCCACATCGACGTCAGCGTACCGGCAGAGCAGGCCGAGGCTCGCGTCGCGGCCGCACTCGCAGCCGGCGGAAGGCTCGCCGACGATACGCACGCGCCCCACTGGTGGACGCTCGCTTCTCCCGAGAATCACGGCGTCGACATCGCCGCTTGGCCGGACTTCGAGGACGACGCGGACTGAGCCGCCGGCCGCGACGTGAGCCCTCGCCCCGCGTCAGAGATGATCCATCGTGACCGCTGGTGAATCCAGTCGGTCGCTACAATCCCGGCCGTGGACAAGGGCCGGAGCGTCGTGCGCAAATTCGACGACGCGGATGAACGGCGCGGTTTCGAGGAGGGCTTTCTCGATCTTCTCTCGATAGGCGGCGTGACGTTCGGTCGGGAGACGCTTCAGCCTGGCTGGCGCTGGTCGAAGCACGTGCGAACGATCGCCGACACCGAGCGCTGCGAGTTCCACCATGTCGGCTACCAGCTCAGCGGCCGATGGGTCGTCGAGGACCGCGACGGCGTGCAGCTCGAGATCGGTCCAGGCGACGTGTTCGACACTCCGCCCGGCCACGACAGCTGGGTCGTCGGTGAGGAACCGTGCGTCACCATCGATTTCCAGGGCATCGCTGACTGGGCCGTGCGCGGGCCGGCGCTGCGGACCCTCACGACGGTGCTGTTCACCGACATCGTCGATTCAACCGGCACGATAGAGCGCATCGGGGACACCGCCTGGCGCAAGCTCAAGGCGCAGTACGACGAGAAGGTGTCGACAGCCCTGACCAGTCATGACGGTGTGCTCGTGGACACGTCCGGCGACGGCATGCTGGCGCGGTTCGGAAGCGCCGCGGCGGCCGTGCGCGCCGCCCAAGCCATCGTGGCCGGTGCCGACCGTATCGGTCTGCCGACCCGAGCCGGCGTCCACACCGGCGAGGTCGAGCTCAAGGAGAACAACGTCACCGGCATGACGGTCCACGTCGGCGCGCGAGTGATGGCGCAGGCCGGCGCCGGGCAGGTCCTGGTGACGTCGACGACACGGGACCTGACGCTGGACAGCGGCTTCGACTTCGAGGAAAAGGGAACCTACGAGCTCAAGGGTGTAACGGGCGCCCGCACGCTCTACGCCGTCCGTTCCTGACCACTCCCACGCTCAGGCGGGGACCCTCCCCCAGCGCTGAATGTTTCGGCCCTCAGCCCACCGGTGGCGGAGCGGCCTAACTGTCAGGCACGAGCACGACGGCGGTGCCGTACGCCACGATTTCCTGCCCCACCTGGGTCAGCGCGCTGCTATCGAAGCGCATCGCGACTATGCCGTTGGCGCCGAGCGCCGTCGCGTCCTGCACCATCCGGTCGATAGCCTGGCGCCGGAAGGTCCAGGTCATGCGTGTCCACTCGCCGTATTCCCCGACGATCCCTCCGCGGGAGACCTCCTGCAACGGCGGCACGATGACGACCGATCCGATGGCCGGGCCCTTCGTCTCCACCACTCGTTGGCCTGCAATCGAGTCTGCGGTCGAGATGATCACCTTCGCCTCCTCTTCCTACAACCCGGAAACGGACACCGGCGTCGAACTCGAGTCCATCGTGCCGTCGCCCAACTGGCCGTAGTCGTTGTTGCCCCAGCACAGGACTTGGCCGTCGCTGGTCATGGCACATGTGTGCTGAGCGCCGGCCGCGTAGGCACTGACGCCGCCCAGCCCGGGAACTGCCAACGGCGTGAGCTGCGGCTCTGTCGCACCGTTGCCGATCTGCCCGTAGTCATTGGCGCCCCAGCAAGAGAGCGCAGCCGTACTCGATAGGGCGCAGGTGTGATAGTCGCCGGCGTCGATGCTGGTGACGCCGCTCGTGAGTCCGGAGACGACCACCGGAGTAAGGCTACCGTCAGCCGTGCCGTCGCCCAGGCTTCCGAAATCGTTGGCTCCCCAGCACTCAATATCTGGGACCGCCGTCAGCACGCACGTGTGCTGGTAGCCGCCAGTAACGGCAATCGCCTGACCACCGAGTCCAGCCACTGGCACGGGCTTGGAGCTGTCCTTGGTCTTGCCGTTGCCCAACTCGCCTTCCTCGTTCGCCCCCCAGCATTCGACCGCACCAGAGGTCAACACCGCGCAGGCGTGGTATTCGCCGGCGGTAATCGCGCTGACGCCGCTGTCGAGGCCGACGACGGCGACCGGAGTCCAGCTGTCATCGGCCTTGCCGTCGCCCAGCTGGCCGCGGAAGTTGGAGCCCCAGCACATGACTCCGCCTGCACTGGTGAGCGCACACGTGAACTGTCCGTTTGCAACGATTGCGCTGACACCGCTCTCGAGACCGGATACGGCAACCGGGGCGGGACTGTCCTTGTTCGTCCCGTCGCCCAATTGCCCGCTGACGTTCCAACCCCAGCACTCGACGCCGCCGGCGCCGGACAAGGCACATGTATGTGAAACGCCGATGGCCAGTGCCTGGACACCACTTTCAAGTCCGGCGACGGCAACCGCTGTCGAGCTGTTGTCGGTCGTGCCATCGCCCAGCTGGCCGCTGTCGTTCATGCCCCAGCACTCGACTCCGCCTGCGCTCGTAATTACGCATGAGTGGTACGAGCCGGCCGCGACCCTGGTATTGCCGGCGCTCGTCGCCGGTGTGGACGATGGCGCGGTACTCGTCGTGGCCGAGCCGGTTGGCGTTGGCGGAGGCGGTGATGCCGCGGATGACGGCGGCGTGGCGGTCAGGAGCGGCGTAGCGCTCGCTGCCGCCGTTGGCGTCGACTTCGTGCCGGTGGCGACAGGCGTAACCGTCGAACTGGGAGTCCCGGTGGTGACAGGCGTCGCACTCGACGTCCCCCCGCAGGCGGCGAGCGAGAGAGCCGAAGCCACTGCTGCCACGCACAAGAGTTGTCGAAGCCGGCGGGACACTATTCCATCACTCATCGGCTGAAGGGTAGTCCCGGTGGTGGCTGCGGAACTGCCTCGACATCAGCCCTACGCGAAATCGCTGAGCGCTCCGGTTTCGGCGAACCTGCCAGTCGGGCTTGGAGCCCCGACTGGCTAACTCATATGGCCGACGCCGTCCCCAGAGTCCCGCGCCGGTCCGTGACACGGTGCAGCTCGAGGTAGCGGAAGCCCAGCCAGTCCATTACCGGACCAGCGACCGGTGGGACACCGTCGACCAGCGATGGGAGAACCAGCCTCGGATTGTCGAGTTCGTAAACGACGCCGCTGGTCTCTATGCGGCAGCGACCGGCGGCCATCACGTTGCGCGCCCACTGTGACTCCACTCCAAGTGGCACGATGATCCTGAACCCATCGTCGACTGGAACAGGATGGACGGGCGAGATGCGCACCCTTCCGGATCGGCGCCCGACGTGCTCGATCAGCCCGATTTCGCCGCCCGTTTCGGCCACGACGCCGCGACGGACGAGCCACGGGTCAATCACACGGGTGACAAAGCCGGCGCCAAAGCGGCGGTGACCTCGCCACCATGCGGTCGCCACGGCCGCGGTGGCGCCAGCCCCGACAGCGGCAAGAAGAATTCGGCGTATCGCCTGCATGCCTGAGAGTTTGTCTCGCCTGAACATGCGGGGCGAGTGCCGTTGGTCGCGAACTGGCTCGACATCAGCCCTACTCTTTCGCGATGTCAGGCTTGGCAACGCGAGGTGCGCAGCGTCCGCTGACGCTCAGCTTCGTCGACGCTGATCTGGAGCGGCACTACCAGCTCGACGCCGGCCGTGAGAGCCTGAACGGATTTCGCATCATCACCATCGCATCGGGCGTGGTCTGGTCTGTGGCGGCTTTCCTCCTGCCAATGACGACCAACCTGCCCCCCGCGCTCGCCAGCGCCGTGCCGCTGTCGATGGCCGCGGCCGGTTTTGGCATCGCGCTGCTCGCGCCGTGGGCGAAGACGCTCGACCGCCAACACGCACTGATCATGGTCCTGACCTCCGCCAACGGAATAGTGATCCTGGCGTTGGCCTTGGCCAGCGGACTGCTGCCCGGCTACGGCGTGGCCGCCACCGTTTTGCTCTTCGCATATGGCTTCGTTTCGCGCACGCGCTTCATCTACGCCGCCGGGCGCACCGCAGTCGTGGCCGTTGGCTTCGCCGTCGCCGTCGCGCTCTACACCGGTACCTACAACATGGCTCTCGACGTACTGCTTTTCGCTGCCGCGGCAGTCGGCACGTTGCTCGGCCTGCGGATCTTCGAGCGCAACCGGCGAGGCCTGTACTCCCAGGAGATGCTCATTCGCGAACAGAGCGACCAGCTGCAGGTTGAGAGCGAGAAGTCTGAGCGGCTCCTCCTCAACATCCTGCCGCAGCCGATCGCGGCGCGGCTGAAGGACGGCGAGGACACCATCGCCGACGAGTATCAGATGGTGTCGGTCCTCTTCGCCGACATCGTGGGCTTCACTCCCCTCTCGGCGCGGCTGGAGGCACGCGACGTGGTCAGCCTGCTGAGCGGACTGTTCTCTGCCTTCGATGACCTGGTTGCCGATCGCGGGCTCGAGAAGATAAAGACCATCGGTGACGCTTACATGGCTGTCGGTGGCCTGGCCGACTCCGATACCGATCACGCCGTCACCATCGTCGGCCTTGGCGTGGCCATGCTCGATGAGGCAGCCCGCCACGAGACGCTGGGCAAGCCGCTGCAGATGCGCATCGGGGTGCATACCGGTCCGGTCGTAGGTGGGGTCATCGGCACGCGCAAGCTCGCCTTCGATCTGTGGGGCGACACGGTCAACGTCGCCAGCCGCCTGGAAGGGCTGAGCCCGCCCGGTCGGATCCTCGTCAGCGAGGCCACCTGGGCGCTGGTCCGCGGTCACTTCCAATGCGAATTAATGACCGACCGCGAGCTGCGCGGCCACTCGACCATGCGGACCTACTCGATCGTCGGTCCGCTCAAGGCTGCGGCGGCATGACGTCTACCATCGACGCATGACCGATAACGATCCCATCAGCTGGCGTGCGATCGTCTATGGCACCCCCGTCGTCGCCGACGACGGGACGCAGGTGGGCACCATCGACGAGGTCCTGGGCTCTGACGGCGACGACATCTTCCACGGCGTCCGGGTAGCAATTAAGGGCCGCCACGACGCGATGGTCCTGGCAAAGAACATCAGCGAGCTGACTGTAGCAGGCAGTCACGACCGACCTATCGGCCGCCGAGCTGAAGTCACTGCCCGACTACGACGAGACCGCCAGTTATCACGTGGGCTCAGTCGGCCGCTTTCGCAAGCACCTCGGCTGGAAAGAAGACTCGAAGAGCGACGAGGAGCCGGGCTAGTCGGGCTACGAGTTCGAGATCGCCTTCCACTCCTGCAGTCGGAGGCCCAATAGGTCGGCGCGCTGCTGGAGGTTGTCGCCATCGAGCGTCTGCATGTCGCGCGGATCGGCGCGCAGGTAGACGCCGGACGTTCGCTCGTGAAGCATGGGGTCGGTCTCGGACCGGGTCGTCCAGTAACCCGCCGCCCGATCGACATCCTCGAGGCGGATTTCGCCTGTACCTTCGAGCTGCGGGGCGTTGGGGTGCCGGGGCCGCTCGCCGTTCCAGTAGTAGAAGATGCTGTGCGGGTCGCGGCGCTCCTTCGACGCCACGCTCCAGTACCGAACAGACAGCGTGCCGTCCTCCTGCCAGCCGCGGCCGGCGACCTCGAGGCCGCCCTCACGGTCGCGCGATATGCGCAGCAGGCTGATCGCTGACGGCTCGCGCTCGCTGCGCAGCGTCAGCGAGTGCTGCCACCAGTCGCCTTCGAGCCGGGTCAGTCGACCCTCGTCCTCGATCGCCTTGCGCAGCTTCTGGTTGACCTCGCGCATGTCGGCCGGCGTAAGCGCCTCTGGATAGCGCACCGCCGTCATGCCCAGCAGATCGGTCGGCAACTTGGCACCCTTGGCATGAAGGATGAACGTGCGCCGCATGCCGAGCGCGCCGCCGAATAGTCCCGCCTCGAACACCACGTTGTCGCGCGGCGAGGCCTGACTCTGCCCGGTCGCGTCGGGCGCGCTACTCGTCCAGTCGTCCTGGGCAAAGACGAACGCAGCGAAATCAACCTGTTGCGAGAGCTCGACCAGCCGGTCGAGTGTCGAGACACCCGGGTTGAACACCGTCGTCCACGGCTCGACCTCTGCGACCTCCGCCAGACCGCGCGTCAACGCCTGCACGAGTTTCGCCTGCTTACCGGACGAGCCCAGGAAGATGCGCGGCTTCACGCCACGAGACTACGCGGTTCGTAAACTCGCTCTGCGGCTCAGATTGGTCGGAGGTGCGCGTTGGCTAATTTCGAGGTGGGGTTGGTGCTGGTCACCCGCCATTGGGGACCGAACCGCACGCTGCCGCGGTGGGCCGACGTGCGCGACATGGCGCTGCGCGCCGAGGCGCTCGGGTTCGATACGGTCTGGCTCGAGGACGAGCTGCTCTGGCAGGTGGGCACAGGAAGCCCGCTGGGGTTCTGGGACGGCGTATCGATGACCGGAGCTGTGGCAGCCGTGACGTCGCGGATCAAGGCTGGGCTCGTCGGGTCCTGTCGGCGCTCCACCGCAACCCAGGGATCATCGCGATGAGACCGCCGAGACGATCGATGCAGATCAGCAACGGGCGGTTCATCTGCTCGGGCTTGGCGCCGGGCCGTGGGACACCCTCGACCTCATCGGCCAGCGCATCGGCACCTGCGAATACCTGGGAGTTAGCGTCCGGTAGGTTCACCAGCGTCGCACCGGAGATCAGGCCAGCCATTTCGCTGGCACTCTCGACGGTCGAGAATGGGCTGCCGTGCGCGCTCCAGTGGGGCACCCGAACGATCCGATCGACTCGCGCTTCGAGGAGCATGCTGGTCATCGCGACGGTCGGTCGCCGGGCTGGCCGCCTTGCGGAGTAGCGGTCCCATCGATCCTGCTCGCGAGTCGTCCGCCGGCGGGTATCGCCGCAGGGCCGCGCCGACCCATGACAGGATCGTCCGCTCTCGATGCTTGCCGCCCAGGGCCGGAGGGCATGCGCCTCGCCGCAAGATACGCCGACATCTGGAGCGGCTTCGCCGAGACACCGCAGCGACATGGTCGAGTTCGGCCCGCAGATCCGGCCATCGAGGCGGCCTGCGAAGAGGTCGGTCGCGATCCGACGACAATCGGCCGGTCGGCAGGCGTCGACCTCCATCCGCTCGAGCCAAAGCCCGACCCGAACGGCATCCGTGGATCGGTGGCCAGCGGCGCAGATCGCCGACCAGCTGCGGACGCTTCCGCTGACGGTCCGGCTACACGCAGGTCGCGCTCCTTCGCCGATCCCTGGTCCGTCGACGATCGCGGCGCTCGAAGCTGTCGCGCCGGTCCTCGGAGCTCATCCGGCTGCCGCACTAGCTGCCCTCGTAACTCCAGTTGCGCCCGCTCAAGGCTTGGGGTGGGCGAGCAGGAAGTCGAAGACGAGATCTTGGAACTTCACTGAGAGTGAGAACGAGTGGCTGCCACCGGGGACTCGCCAGATCTCGAGCTGTCCGCCTGGCGCGCATCCGTTAGACCGTTTGACGACGGCCTCGGCTGGACCGTCGGGGCCGGCGATGCCGGCCGCCACATTCAACCGAGTCGACAGCCTCACCAGATCCGTGGAACAGCCGTCCCTTTTGAGCCACAGCGCCGCGGTCTCCGCGACGCTGGGAAATGGCGCTAGCGGAGTGCTAAACGGGCTTGGATCGAGCCGCCCGCCGTCGTACTCCACCACCCGATCGTGGTCACCGTGTATCTCCAGCACAGCGACTGGCTCGGTGGGCCGGCAGTCGGCCCAGTCTCGCGGTGCCGCGCCGGCGTAGCTCACGATCGCAGCGACAAGGCTGGCACGCTGGCAGGCCATGGCGTGGCTCATGAAGCCGCCATTCGAATGGCCCATGAAATAGATCCGCTTGGGGTCCACGTTGGCGACAGCGGAGATCTGCTTCACCAGATCGGTCAGGTAGCCGACGTCGTCGACGCCGCCGTGCCCGAAGTCGCAGCACGCATCAGTGGCGTTCCAGAACCGATCGCCATATCTATCGCGCGTGCCATTCGGGTACGCGTAGAGGACTCCGCGCGCATCAGCTACAGGAGCGAGTTGAAGGTAACGCTCATGCTGGGCGCCGGACGAACCCCAGCCATGCAGCATGATCAGCAGCGGCGCTGGGTGATCCGCTCTGTAGCCGCTCGGGACGTGAACGACGACGGGCCGAATCCCGCCTACCGTGAAGTCGGCGAGCTGGGTTGTGGCGACCGTCGGGCGCGAGAGGCAGGTGGCCAGCGCCAGCGCAAGGAGGCTGCTGACAAACAATCTCTGCCGCATCTGTGCAGCAGCCTACGTTTCGCCAAGCGCCAGCGTGCGTTGCCTGCGTCTTATGCTCTCGCTATGCCAGACGCCTGCCCCTGTGGCCCCCAGCCGGCTAGATCGGGCTACACACCGCGGTCAGGTGGACCGAGACCCCTCCCTTGTCGGCGGCATCGAGCGTCAGCGTCCTTGTGCCGTTGACGACCGATAACTGAGCGTTACCGCTGGTGCCAGACGACGTATCGGTCGTGTCGAGGAATGTCTTGGGATGAGGGCCATTGGCTGCCGCGGGCGCGATGCTGACGCTGATCCAAAACGACGAAGTCGAGGCGCCCGGCAGGAGCTCCGGCGCACTGAATGAGGCGTCCTCGATGTCATGCGGATCGATGTCGTGAGGAAATCCAAGCAGGAAACCGCTCGGAAACAGCACGCTGGGGCCGCACTGGCTGGCAGTCGCCGCCGCCGTGAATTGACCGTCAGCGAATTCATCGATGTAGGTGCCCGTCGACAGGGTTGCGTTCACCGTCGTAGGCCAGTCCAAGCCTGTATCCAGGGTCGCTTCCGCACCGGTCGACACCGCGGGGGTGGTGGCCGAAGCCTCTGGCGTCGTGTCGGGTTCCAAGGTGGAAGGTTCATCCGTTTGGCCCGGCTGAGTCGTTGGCGTCGCGTTAGCCGTCCCTGCGGCGCAGCCCACCGCAAGTGTTAAAGCCAATACGAAGACCGGATACAGGGAACGAGGCAAGGTGTAATCCTCTGAGGCGGTGACGCCTAATCGCTCGCGAGCATACGCCCCACTCGCCCTTGGACTTGTGATCTGTCCCGATCGTCTCAGGCGCGGCGGAGCTGGTAGCGCAGGTGGGTGACGCGCGACCCCTCGACGACCAAGTCCGGCCCGTCCAGCAGGATCGGCGCTGACTTCAGCTCGTCGAAGAACCGGACCCCTCCCCCGAGCAGGACGGGCACGAGATCGAGCCAGAGCTCGTCGATCAGTCCTAGCTCCAGGCACTGGGTCGTCAGCTTGCCGGCCTGGACATCGACGTTCAGATCCCCAGCGATCGACCGCGCCTTCTCGATGGCGTCTGCAACTCCGTTGGTGGCGAAGGTGAACGGCGCATCGGGATGCGCGGCGACCCACGCCTCCGGCACCGAGTGGGTGACCACGACCTGCGGCTTGTCGAACGGGTGCCGGCCTCCGAACCCGTCCATCTCGTCGAACAACCCGCGCCCGATTACGTTGACCCCGGTCGCGTCGACCACCTCGCGCATGAATCGGAAGTCGGGTTCGGACAGGTGGATCTTGAAATTCGGGTCCACGCTCGGGAACTCGCGGCCACCAGGGCTGTTGAACCAGGCGAACAGGTGCTCCCAGCCCGAGTTATTTGGCCCCGCAATGAAGCCGTCGAGTGAGACCGTTCCGCCGGCCATGACCTTGCCCATGCTCAGCCGGCCAGGACTGTGTCGAGCTTGCTGAACGCCTCGCCCCAGCCGTTCTGGGTCGGCGACACGAGGTCTTCCGCGAGCCACTGGCGAACCTCGAGCCTAGTTCTGCCGTCGGGCTCGTCGTGGAATTCGATCCGGATTCTCGTGTCGAACGGCTGATAGCCCGCGGGCAGCTGGCCAGCAATTCGCATGGTGCCCTCGAGCAGTTCGCCTTCGACGACGTCGGACAGGTCGAGGCTGCCGTGAGTCCAGATGCGTGGCTCAGCCGGAAATTCCTCACGCCAACGCAGGTGGCCGCCCGGCCGCACGTCGAAATCGATCTCCTCGCGAGGCAGGTAATTGCCGAATGGGCCCCACCAGGCCGCGAACTGATCGGGGTCCGTGAACGCTCGATAGAGGAGCGCCCGCGGCGCGGCAAACGTGCGCTTGACTGTGAGCTGTGGGGCGGTCGTCGTGGTCATGGCTGTTCCTTCCGGTCCTGTTGTCTGGCGGTGATCTCGGCCAGGTGGGCGTCGAGTCGGTCGAAACTCTCTTCCCACAGCCGCTCATAACGGGCCAGCCAGGTGGCTGCATCCGCCAGCGGCGCCGGTGAAAGTCGAGCGTGCCGCCATCTGCCTTCGTGGCTGCGGGTGATCAACGATGCCCGCTCGAGCACCTTGAGGTGCCGAGAAATCGCCGGCAGGCTGATCGCGAATGGCTCCGCCAGTTCCGACACGGTCGCCTCGCCCGACGCTAGCCGCTCAACGATGCCTCGCCGCGTCGCGTCAGACAGGGCGCCAAAAAGCAGATCGAGGTCGGTGGCGCTCCTTCCCTGGCTGACATTTAACATGATGGTTAAGCATAGCTGCCAATTAGCGGCCGTCAAGCCCTGGATCCGGGCGGCGAAGCGCGCCGTATCTTCGTCGTGACTGTTTACTTGAACGGGAGCCAACCCATGACCTTCGGACCCGTGAATTCTCCGGGCATGCCAAAGCAGCTTGGTCCGTATTCGCACGCGGTGCGGGCAGGCGAGTTCCTGTTCATTGCCGGCCAAGCCGGGCTGGACCCTTCGACTGGTTCGGTGCCCGCCGGAGGCTTCGAGGCGGAGGCGCGGCAGGCTTTCACAAACCTGCGCACAGTCGTCGAAGCGGCCGGAGCCAGCCTCGGGCGGGTCGTCAAGACGACCGTCTTCCTGAGCAGCGCCGAGGACTTCCCAGCGATGAATTAGCTGTATGGCGAGTTCTTCCCGGCCGATCCGCCCGTCCGCTCAACGCCGATCGTCGCGCTACCGCGTGGGCTGCGGATCTCCATCGAGGCAATCGCCTTCCTGGGCTGAGACGCTAGCCTCTCGGCGAGTTCGCCGTCACGAGCGGACGCAGCCGGTCGACCTCGACAGTTGTGCCCTTGGCTTCGTACATCGCAAATGCCTCCGCCCTGGCCGCCGCTGCTGTCGCGCGGTCACCTGCCGCATCGGCGCAGGTAGCCAGGTCCTCGAGCGCATTGGCAAACAGGATGACCAGCCGGTCGAGTCGCTTGCTCCGTGCCCATTCGATGACCGACCGCGCCAGTGCCAAGGCATCCTGCGCGTGGCCCTCAGCCGCGAGCAGCCGCGCCTCCGTACCGCGCGCGATTGTGATCGTCCAGAGGTCGTCTTCCTTGAGCGTGGCCTTGGCGATGTCGACCGTCTGGCGCGCTTCGGCCAGGCGACTAGCGTCGAGGTATGCCTGCGCCAGTCTTGCTGCCTGGAACGCCTGTGGCACGTCGAGGCCCTGGGTCAGTCGCTGCCCCTCGTCGTAGGCATACCTGAACGCCTCTATCGCACGATCGAAGCGCCGGGCGAACCTCTCCACCAGGCCGCGCGTGATCGCGACCTGCGTGAGCCGAGAGAGGCGGCCAGCCTCGCGGGTCGTAGCCTCGGCCTCGGCGATGTGCGCCCGCGCCAGATCGAAGCGGCCCTGTTGGGCCTCCAGATAGGCAAGGGTCTCGTGCGCGAACGAGCTGCTCGCGCGTCTGAAACCAGGCGTGGCCATTCCCTGTTCGCACAGCGCAATCGCCTCGGCCACGGGCATGGCCGTGCGCGACCCCAGGCTTGCCGCCCCGACCAGCAGGTAGCCCTCTTGCTCGGAGATCCTCCAGCGGCGGGCCAACGCGGCCGCGCGCCGAAGGTAGCGCTGTGCTCCCTCGGTGTCGGCGGCGTCAGTGTATGAGGAGGCCAGGCCTTCGAAGCAGTCGACGACAATGCGATGGTGGCCGGCGCGCAACAGCGGTCGCGCAGTCGCCGCTATCTCCCGCCGCAACTCGCTGGTCGCGATCGAGCCCAGCTTCGCACGCACGAACGCGGCGTTGATCCGCGCCATTGCTCGCTCGCCAGGTTCGAGGTCCGGCATCGCCAGGACCTGCTCGAGTAGGTCGGCAGAATGCTTGTACTCGCCGAGCTCCTCCAAACCCCAGCCGAGCGAACTGGCCAGTCCTGGATAGGACGGGTCGGTACGCGGAATTAGCGAAGCGCCCGCTCGGTCAGCCCAACCCACGCCGTGATGTCGCGTCGATCGTGGGCCCGCTCCCCGGCCCGACCCAGCCAGCTTGAGGCACGCCTTGCAAGGGCTGTCGTGTGGTCATCATTCAGCCCCAATTCGACTCGATAACCATGCGCCTGCTCTAGATGGAAGCCCACTATCTCCATGTACTCCTGCACGCGGTCGCCGGCGGCGCGTTCCAGCCAGTCGGCGAATGCCTCGTGCAGAGCCGCGCGCTCACTCTTGGGCAGCGCCCGGTATGCGGCATCGCGGATCAGGATGTGGCGGAACTTGTAGGCGTCACCGATCGACAGTTCCGCTCGATCCGGCCGGATGAACTCCTTGCGCACCAGGGCGAGCAGGTCCCGCCCGAGGGTCTCCGAAGCACTGTCGGCAACCAGCTCACGCACGGCCGACGCCTCGAAGACGCGGCCGATTACCGACGCGCGCTCGGCTATGTCGCGCTCGGCTGCCGGCAGGCCATCGATGCGGGCGGCGAGCAGTGCCTCGATCGTTGGCGGGACGTGGACATCGGCCGGGTCACCGGCCGCCCGGCCGTCCTCGACCAGCATGGCGACCATCTCCTCGACGTACAGCGGGTTGCCTTCGGCGGCGTCGAGGATTCGCTGACGCAGCGCGGGCGCGATGGTTCCGCTGCCTTCGAGCTGATCGAAGAGCTCGCCGGCCAACCCTGCCGGCAGTGCGTCGAGAGCCAACGTCGTCGAACCGACACGTCCCCTCCCCCAGCTCGGCCGTCGCTCGAACAGATCGGGACGAGTGAGGCAAACCACGAGCACGGCGGCGTCGGTGATGAATTCACCGAGGTACTCGAGCAGGTCGAGCAGGGCCGGTTCGGCCCAATGAATATCCTCGACCATAACGACGACTGTGCCGTTGGCGGCCAGCCTCTCCAGCAGCCGGCGCGTGGCCCAGAAGATGTCCTCCTCGTGGATCGGCGTGTCGTCCAGGCCGACGGCCGAGGCGATCACCCTGCCCACTTCGTTGGCCTCGGGTCCAACTCCAACCAGGGCTTCGAGCTTGGCGCGGACCTCGGCGCGATCGTCGGTGTCGGTGACGCCGGCGGCCGACTTGACCACCTGCGTCAGCGGAAAGTACGTGATGCCGCTCCCATATGGCAGGCATCGGCCGCGAAATACAGAAACGCTCGAGCCGGTCTTCTCCAGGAACTCGGCCACGAGCCGGCTCTTGCCAACGCCGGCGGCGCCGACAACCGTGACCAGCCGACCCGAGTTTGACGACTCCACTTCCTCGAGCGCGGCACGCAGCTGCGCAGACTCGGCCGACCGGCCGACAAGCCGCGCGACACCAGGCGTTCGCCCGTCGCTGCCGACGACGCTGACGAGGCGGAAGGCGATGATCGGTTCCGCCTTTCCTTTGGCCGACACGCTCGGAACCGGTTCGAGGGTCGCCGCGGCGCGGACCAACAGGCGCGTGGCCTCGCCGACCAGGATTTGTCCCGGCTGGGCTGCCTGCTGCAGTCGGGCGGCGACGTTGACGGCGTCGCCCGTGACAAGCGTGGTGGAGTCGCCGCCACTGTCGCTGGCGATGACCTCGCCGGTGTTAATGCCGATGCGGAGCTCTATCTCGTTGACTGCCGCGAGCAGCTCGGCCGACGCCCGCAGGGCTCGCATGGCGTCGTCTTCGTGCAACGTGGGTATGCCGAAGACGGCCATTACGGCGTCACCGATGAACTTCTCGACTGTGCCGCCGTGCCCTTCCAGCACGTCCCGGGCGACACTGAAATACCTGTTCATCGTCGCGCGCACCTGTTCCGCGTCGAGCTGCTCGGCGCGACGTGTGGAGTCGACCACGTCGCAGAAGACCACGGTGACGGTCTTACGAGTCGACATCGAGCGAGTGTACGAGCGCGCTGGGCGCCGCTCGTAGTGCGGGTTGCGACCATCCGGGAATAGGTCCACTCTACGAAGTCCAAGCGCGGAGGACACGGTGATGGCGAACCTGGACGAGATGAAGGCAGCCTACGAGAAGGCGGCGCGGTCCGGCGACTTCCAGCAGATGGGCGAGCAGCTCCTGCAGTATGCAAGTGACGACTTCGTTGACGAGTATCCGCAGTCAGGCGAACGGTTGAATCTGGCGGCCCTCCAGAAGATGGCCGAAGGCTATTCGAGCGCCACGGGCAAGCGCCCCGTCTTCACATACAAGCGAATGTTGGGCAGCGACGACACCTTCGTCGTCGAGGGCAGCATCGACTACGGCGACGGCGTCCCGGTTCGCTACGTCGGGGTCGGCGAGGTGCGCAACGGCAAGGTCGCGCGCATGACGGAATACTTCGCCAATCCGTTTGAGGCACCGGCATGGCGCGCCTCATTCGTGGAGCGCTACCAGCCGTAAGTAGTTAGCTACGCCTAGCAGTCGCGGTCAGGTGACACCGATCCTCTTGTCGAGGTACTGCAGGAGCCGGTGGGCGGCGAGCTCGACTTGCTTGTGCTTGTACTCGGCCGCCCGGTAGTGGCAGGCGATGATTCCCGAGCGATGGATGCGCTTGAAGTCGCCCATGACGAAGGCATAGCGGGCCTTCGTTTCGTCGGAGGAGCCGTCCGTCAGACCAAGGTGCCATTCGGCGTAGTCGGCCCAGGAGTGGGACTTCAGGAACCGGTTCTCGTCGTCCGCCTTGGGCTGAACTTCGCCCCAGTCTGAGTCCTCGACGATCTTGCCAGCGTCGATGAGGCGTTTGGCGGCTGCCACAGCCCGACGATTTACCTTGTAGGTAGGCACAGCGGAGCGGGCTACAGCCGGCTGAGACTGGTCGTTGCCAATGTCATCAGGTTCTGCTGGGCGGTATCGGGGTCGTAGTGCGCCATCTCGATGCCGTACTCGAGCACGAAGTCGTCCTTCATCACGATCAGGCTGGTGAAGCCAACGCGGTACGCCGAGTCGCCCAATCCGGCAATGTCATGGACGTCACCGAACTGCTTCTGCTCCTCCTTGTAGGCGGCGGCCTGCTCGGCGGTGGCGTTCCAGATGTTGAACGTCAGGCCGCCAGACCCGGTCGGGGCGTCGTAATAGCACGAGCGGCCTTCGGTCCCGTCGGGCCGCGAGAAGAGGTCATTCGAGCCTGGGCTGAGGGTAGTGCCCACCGCCGCCTCCGCTTCGCCCTGGTTGACCAGGACGCATGGATCCGGAAGTGACCCCTCGGCCGAGGTTCGCTGTCGCAGCCGGAGTCGCGGTGACTGCAGCAGTTGGCACGGGCGTTGAGATCGGCGAGGCCGTACCGGCGGCGCTGGGCTGGATCGTCGGCGACCCTTGGGTCGTGGCGGCCGGTGATGCCGTCGGAGCGTTCGAGGCGCTGCAGGCGGCCAGCAAGACCGATGCGGGGACGCTGATAAGTAGCGTGACCAGGCGACTCGGTCGCGGCGCAGAGATCAACTGTGCGTCCATTGAGTCCCTCCCTTATGTGGCGGGCACCATGCCAGCCAGGCGTGGCGCGCACCAACCATTATCCCCGGCGCCAGCGGCGGTCAACTACGAGCGGCCGGCCAGGACCGGCTAGCCGGGGCCCTCAGGCCGGCGCGATCATGTAGGCGGTCACCTGCCCCTGCCGGCCCTTGACCGTGGCCGTCGGCAGCTGGGTCGAGGCGACACCGTCGCCCATCTGCCGGTGAGTTTCGTCGTTGACCACCACCTCACCGGGCTGGGCCCACGCCTGGATGCGTTGCGCGAGGTTGACCACGTCACCCACCACCGAGTACTCGACGTGTTCGGCCGAGCCGAGCAGTGCGGCGGCAACGTCGCCCGTGGTCACGGCTATGCCCAGGCCAAAGGCCGGCCGACCGGCCGACGACCATGATTCGTTGATCACCTTCTGCGCGGCCTGCATGTCGACCGCGGCGCCGACGGCCCGGCGCGCGTGGTCGGGCGTGGGTTCGGGCGCGCCAAAGACGGCGAACACGCTGTCGCCAACAAACTGCATGACCGTGCCGCCGGCGGCGGCGATGACTCGGTTCATCTGCGCTCGATGCTCGTTGAGCTGTGCAGCAAGCTCGCGTGGATCGGCGCCCTCGGCGATCGTCGAGTAGCCGCGGATGTCGGACATCAGCACGCTGACGTTCATCGTCTTCGTCTCGCCAATGCGATTGCCCTCGCGCTGGAGCCGCTCCGCCAGGCCGACCGGCAGCGTGCTGGCCAGCTGCACCTCCGACTCGAGCCGCTGGTTCTCGAGCGCCAGCCTGGTCGCCGATACAACTGCGTCCAACAACTCAGGCTGGAGCTGTGAAACGGCCGGGTCCACGATCAAGGCCGCGCTGACGCCAGTCGACCCTTCGATCAGCCTGACGCTGCCTGCCGGCAGCTGGTCGACGTCGACGCGCAGGCCGCCGACCGTCGTGAACGCTCCGCCATCGGGACTGAGGGCGATGTGCGCCGTCGGATCGGCCAGTGCCCAGGCAACGTCGCGCTCGATCTCCGAGGCCGACCTCCCCTGCCCTATCCGAACCATCAGGTTGCCCACGGCCGATTGCGCCAGTACGCCACGTGCGATGCCGATGCCGAAGCTGATCGGCAGCAGGATCAGGAAGAGCTCCTGCACGAAGACCGCGATGCCAAATACCGCCAGCGGCAGCGCGCCTGCCGCGGTGAGCGCGCCGATTACGGAGCCAACGATCACCGCCGCAACGTTCAAGAGCATCGCCGCGAATACCGGGCCCACAACTCGCCGTTCGGGACGCGTAGCCCTGACGAATCGGCGAATGACCAGCGCCAGCACCGCCAAAGCCAGCACGAGCTGCACGAGGCCTCCCAGTTGGCTCAGGCCGTTCGTGATTGCCGGCTGCGACGAGATCAGGATCAGGTTTGGCGGACAGTTCTGGCAGTCGGTCGCCGGGTCGTAGAAGACCAGGCCCAGGTGCACGACCAGGGTTAACAGATACCCAGCCGCCACAACGGCGCGCTCGACCCGCGATCTGAGTACGCCCTCCGGGAACGCAACCGTGAAGTGTCCGGCGACGGGCAGCCACCAGGCGTTCGCGATCAGCCCGATCGTGAAGAGAAGGGCGTTATGGCCGTAGCCGACCGATGGCAGGAACCACAGGCATGCGGTCAGCAGCATCAGCCGGGCAATCGGCCGGCCGGCACGCCAGCGCGAGCAGATGTAGCCGCCGACGATCAGGCTGGCGCCGACTGCGAGGTATTGGAAGTAAAAGACGTCGATCGGCCCGAAGCGCCACCACAACGGGGCGCTCGCGCCGACGAGCGCCAAAACGAGCGCGGCAACCAGCAGCAGCCGGTCGGCTTTCATGCTCGGCGCAGTATGAGCGGCCGGTCAGTCGCCCAAGGGACCAGATCCGCGCGACCGGCTAAGCGAATAGACCGGGTGTGCGTCAGTTCCACCGGCGCGGACAAACCCGCACTTCTCCAGCACATGTCTCGACGCCCAGTTGTCAGCGTCAAAGTCTGCGACGATGCGCTCGAGCCCGAGGTCTTCGAAACCGTGGCGTAGGCACGCCTGCACCGCTTCGGTTGCGTAGCCGCGCCCCCAGCGATCCCGCCGTAGCCCGTACCCGACTTCCCACGCGCCGCCGTGGTCGTCGGTGAAGAACAGCGTGCAGTCACCGACGAGCTCGCCGGTCTCCTTCTCCCATACCCCCCAGGTATCCTCGACCCAGCGGCGAACCTGCTCCTCCGTTTCTCCCGGATAGATCCGCGCGTTCTGTGGATCGAGCCAGATGGCGGCGAGCGCGTCCTGCTCGGCCAACGACAACGGGCCGATCCGGAGCCGCTCGGTCTCGATCACGAGCAAGCAGTCTAACGACGAGACGTCCCTGACACGCGCACAGCCGGCGGTGCGACAACGCGTCGTTTAAGAGCCGTTCGGTGGGACTCCTCGTTGTGATGCTTGACCACGGTTGCGGCAGCGATCGCTTTGGCTCGCTTGAGCGATCTGCCCTGCTTACGCTCGCTGGCCTTGATGTGCTCGTACATCCGTTGTTCCTCGTCGCTGACGCTCGGCAGATGCTGCTTCTGGGGCATTAACTGAACCCCCAGCGTGTTGCCCCCTCGGGCTCGGCAGATGCAACGCCGTAGACACGTTCGACACGCAGCCGGTAAAGGTGCCATGGCGCTGGACCAGCACTTGGGGCGCTGAAGGGAGCGGTCAGCGCATCGCCTTCGACCTCAGCCGGCCATCCGCCGTCGCGAGCTACGGCCGCCACCATCTCAAGTGTGGCTTGGTCGGTAACGCGCTCGGCCGTGCCCTCGAGCACTACGTCGATGCCGGTCAGACTGGTGCTGATCGTGCAGGCCGGATTGGCGCCCAGGTTTCGCGACTTACGGGTCCGCGGGCCGGATGTGAAGTAGAAATTCCCATCCACGTAAAAGCCCCCGACACCGGTGGAGTGCGGGCTGCCGTCGGGGTCGACCGTGCCAAGGAACCAGGTCTGCGTGTCCGATGGCGGGTTCGCCATGGCTTGGTCAGCCCTGTCCCATTCGAGAGGCTGATGGCCGTAAATGTCGAGATTGGCGGTATCTGTCGGTTTTCGCCCGGTCATTTACGCAGTGTGGTTGCTGCTGGATGGAGCCGGCGTTCCGCGCTTGGCCGACCTATGTCATTTCCAAACCAGTGGCGGTCACTGCTTCGTCACGGCCTAGACCGGATGCTCGTCCGTCCCGCCGTTGCGAACAAAGCCGCACTTCTCGAGTACGTGCAGCGACCGCCAGTTGTCTCGATCTCCCACACGCCCCACGCGTCCTCGACCCAGCTGCGCACTTGCTCCTCCGTGTCGCCGGGATGGATCCGAGCATAAGCAGAATCGAGCCAGAGCGCGACCAGCTCTTCCCGCTGTGCGCGTGACAACGGTCCGATCTGCAGCCGCTTGGTCTCGATCAGTGTCGGAGTTCCTGGGCCAGCCCCACGAGGATCCCCTCCGGCCCTCGGACGTAGCAGAGCCGATAGATGTCCTCGTAATCGACGATCTCGTCGACGAGCTCGGCGCCACGGGCCTGGAGCCGGGCGAGGACGGCATCGATGTCGTCGACGGCGAACATGATCCGGCGGAGGCCTAGCGTGTTCACGGGCGCCGGGTGGGGATCGGGAGTAATCGCGGCCGGCCTGCGGAACTTATCCAGTTCGATCCGACCATGGCCGTCGGGCGTCCGTAGCGTCGCAATGTCCGAACTCGCGTTGTCGATCCCGATCGTCCGATCCACCCACTGGCCCTCCACAGTCATCCTGCCTTCCAGCTCCATCCCAAGCTCAACAAAGAACGCGATCGCTGCGTCCAGGTCGTCGACGACGATCAGGACGTTGTCCATCCGCTGAACCGTCATCAGGCGGCGGCAGCCTGGCGCGACTGTTGGAGGAGGTCCAGCACGGCGTCGAGGTTGACGTGCTCGAACCCGTCGCTCAGCACAACGTCGGCCGCCCCCACACGCTCGGCGGGCCCGATGCCCACGGTCATCATCCCGGCCAACTCCCCGGCCACAACGCCATCGGCGGCGTCTTCGAAGACAACGCAGGAATCCGGAGCCGCGCCCAGCGAGGCGGCGCTAGCCAGGAACAGATCCGGCGCCGGCTTCGGCGCGCCAGGTGTGTACCCGTCGACGATTGAGTCGAAGTGGTCCGTGATTTCCAAACGGGTGAGCACGTCGCGGGCGTTCTTGCTCGCCGACGCCAAGCCCACCTTCAGGTCCCTCCCGCGCGCCTCGTTGATCAGCTGTAGCGCGCCAGGAAGCACGTCTGAGGGCTTGAGACGCGCAATCAACTCGCGGTAATAGCGGTTCTTGCGTTCCATAAGCTCGTCGGCCTTCTCGTTCGAGACCGAGCGCTTGCCGAGGATGAGTGCCAATGATTCGCGGCGGCTGATGCCACGAAGCTTCTCGTTAGCCTGCCGGTCAAACGCCAGGCCCTCTTCCGTGGCGACGCGCTGCCAGGCGAGATAGTGCGCCTCGGCCGTGTTGGTGACGACACCATCCAGGTCGAAAATCAGTGCCCGGATCTGGTCGCCGATCGCGCTCGGTTTGGACGCGCGGATGTCGACGGGAACGATGCGGCCGCGATGGACGATCTTGAACGACAGCCTCTGCCAGTGCGAGGGCAGGTTTGGCGAGGTGCGCACAGCCGCGCCATCAAAGGTCACGCCGGCAAAGCCGAAGACGATCGCCTGCCACAACGCGCCCATGCTTGCCGCGTGCGTGCCATGCTCGGTATTGCCACGGATGTCGGCCAAGTCGACACGGGCGGCGCGCAGGAAGTGCTCATACGCCTCACCCACCCGGCCCAGCCGCGCAGCGAGCAACGCCTGGATGCCGGGACCCAGGGACGACCCGTGGCTATGGTCAGTTCGAGTGGTGTAGTAGTCGTAGTTGACGGTCAGATCGTGAGCGCTGAACGTCTCGGGCAGGACAGCCGCCAGCATCAGTACATCGGGCTGCTTGATGATCTTCGTCTCCGCAACGCCTTCCATACCGAGCAGTGCCTGCATTGAGTCGACTCGTTCGGCGTACGGCCGCATGTCCACCTCGCGCAAGTCGAAGTACCCGTCGAATTGCTCCACCACGCCGTCCTCGCGTGATGCGCCCGGGTAGATGAGATCGGCCACGCGCCGAAACTCGGTCGAGGTGGCTGCCAGCTCTGCCTGATCGCCCAACAGCACACGGGCGCGGGCGGCGGCGGAGTCATTCAGCCACTCGGCGACCTCTGCGGCGAAGCGCAGGTGCCAGGCCGCCACCCGGTTACTGAACGCGTTGTTATTGACGTGCTCGTGGTATTCGTCAGGGCCCAGCACGTCCGTGTACTCGTACCGCGCGAGCTCTTCGTTCCACTCAGCCCGGCTTGCCCAGAAGCGCGCGCTGTCGATCACGACTTCCGCGCCGCGCTCGATCATCCAGCCGTCGTCGCCAGACGACCGCCAGTACCTTTCGACGGCGAGCGCGATCATCGCTGAGATATGGATGGCGATGTCGACCGTCCAGACGCGGATCAGCTCGCGGCCGGTCGCGTCCGGCAGCCAGGTGGGCGTGACTTCGTCGCCGGTCTCGGCGCTTTCCCACGGGAACTGGGCGCCCCCGACCCGGTTGGCAGCTGCCTTGCGCCGCGCGCCGGGCAGCCGATGAAACCGATACGACAGCAGGTTCCGGGCAATCTCTGGCCGGAAATGCACGAGGAACGGCAGCATGAACGTCTCGGTATCCCAGAAGACGTGCCCGCGGTAGCCGAAACCCGTCAATCCCTTGGCGCCGATGCTGGCCTGATCGTCCCCGCGTGGCGTGGAGATCAGCAGCTGGAACAGCGCGAAACGGGTGGCCAGCTGCGCTTCGGGATCGCCGTCGATGACGATGTCTGCGACCGACCAATCGCGTGCCCACTCAGCCTCCGACTCCTCGAGCAGCCTGTCGAAATCCATGTCCGTGGCTCGTTCGAGCTCGTCGATGGCGGCGGCCAACGGGTCTTCGTCGTCGCGCGTAGTCACAAGCGCGACTGTCTTTTCGAACGAAGCGCTGTCGCCGGTGCGTGCCGTCCAATGCGCGACGAGCGTGGGCTGCTCGTGGGCGTTCCAGATCTCATGTTCGGTGGTCGCGCCCGCCGCACGCAGGCGCATCGCACCCGCAACCCGCGTTTCCCTGCCCCTGATCCGCACGCTCAGTGCCGCGGCGTCGCCAACGACCGACTGCGCCTCCGACTGGGTATGGGCGAGGCCGTCAGTTTCCGGCCGTGCGTTCAACCGGGCGTGCACGGCAACCGGGCCGTCGAAGTCGCGGGCAGTGACGCGAACACGGACGGCGGCGATGCGCGGTCGAGCAAGAGACGCGAAGCGCTCGAAGCGAAGGTTCACCAACCGTCCGGCGGGACTGCGCCACTCGACGTCACGCTGAAGCAGGCCGCGACGCAGGTCGAGAGTGCGGACGTGGTGCACCACCTCGCCTGAGTCGAGGCTGAAGCGCTCGCCGTCGACATGAACGTCGAGCGCGGTCCAGTCGGGCAGGTTGGCAAGTTCGCTGTGCGCGAGTGGGTGCGGCGCGTAGATGCCGTGCGCCAGCGTCGCCGGCCGGTTTGAGCGGTTTCCCTCCTCCAGGCTGCCGCGTGTCGCGAAACGGCCATTGCCGACGCTGAAGACTGTTTCCTGCGCACGCTGACGCGCCGGGTCGAAGTGCTCCTCGACCACTGTCCAACCGGCATCGACGCTCTCGGCGCCGGGTTGAGCGGGCATCGCGGCAGCCTACGCCGTCTCGGCCGTGTCCGCCCACCTGATCGCGCGGTGGATGGACGCAACCCTCTGAAGCGTCCCCAGGGCGGCCGTTATTGAGTACGCGCCTCCAGCCAGGCTCGGACACTCGGCAGGTGCTCGTCGTGAAGGTGACCAGTGAAGTCGACGTCGACGATTGCGGCGCCCTCGAGCCACGGGATGGCGTTCGCGTCGTTCAGCTTGGCGTCGGGCACGGAGTCGAGGGCGGCGATCAATCGGTCGTACGAGGCGTCGTAGTCGGCGACTAGCTGCGCCGGAGCGCGGCCGGCGTGTTGGGCATGGATCCAATCGTTGATGGCGTCGTCGCCATCGGCGGCCGCATCGAGCTCGGCGGGCCATGGATTGGGCGGGTCTGGCTCGCCGCGACCAAAGGCCTCGAGCCTCGCGATGGTGCGGTTGCGCCAGCCGGTGAGGTGGCCGGCCATGTCGCCGAAGCTCCACTCCCCCATCGGGCCGGGCTCCGCGTAGCGCGCGAGCGTGACCTCGGCGGCCAGGTCGCGCCACAACTGTTGGTCCGCGCGGATCGCGGCTTTCTGCTCTTCGCGGGTACGCATGCGGCGGATGGTACGACCACGGCGCACCTCGCTTAATCTGCCCTTGATGAAGAAGATCGGTTTCCTTTCCTTCGGACATTGGTCAGAGTCGCCGTACTCGCAGGTCCGCACGGCGCCGACGCCCTGATCCAGTCGAGTCGAGCTGGCTGTAGCGGCGGAAGAGCTGGGCGCCGACGGCGCGTTCTTCCGCGTCCACCACTTCGCCCGTCAGCTGGGCTCCCCGTTCCCGCTCCTCGCGGCGTGCGGTGCGCGGACCAAGACGATCGAGATCGGCACGGGCATCATCGACATGCGCTACGAGAACCCGTTCTACATGGCCGAGGACGCCGGGGCGGCCGACTCGATCGCCGGCGGCCGGCTGCAGCTGGGCATCAGTCGGGGCTCGCCCGAGCAGGTCATCGACGGCTTCCGCCACTTTGGCTACGAGCCGGCAGAGGGCGAGACGGATGCCGACATGGCGCGCCGCCACACCGAGGTCTTCCTCGAGCTGCTGAAGGGCGAAGGCTTCGCCCAGCCGAACCCAAGGCCGATGTTTCCCAACCCGCCCGGCCTGCTGCGCCTGGAGCCCTACTCGCCGGGCCTGCGCGAGCGCATCTGGTGGGGCGCGGGCTCGAGCTCGACAGCCGTCTGGGCGGCGCAACGGAGCAGATGAACCTGATGAGCTCGACGCTCGTGTTCGACGAGAGCGGCGAGCCACTGCACATCCAGCAGCGCAAGCAGATCGACGCCTTTCGGGCGGCCTGGAAGGAGGCCGGCCATACGCGCGAACCGCGCGTGTCGGTCAGCCGCAGCATCTTCGCCATCATCGACGACCGCGATCGGGCCTACTTCGGTCGGTCGGGCGACGAACACGACTCGATTGGCTATCTCGACGCGAACACGCGCGCGGTCTTTGGGCGGTCGTACGCGGCGGAGCCGGAGAAGCTGGTCGCGGAGCTGAAGGGTGACACGGCCATCGAGGCGGCCGACACGTTGCTGCTGACCGTGCCCAACCAGCTCGGCGTGGACTACAACGCCCACGCCATCGAGTCGATCCTGAGTACGTCGCGCCCGAGCTGGGCTGGCGCTAGACCGAAATCAGCACCTTCCCGCGAGCGCGGCCGCTGTCCACCCAGTCCAGGGCTTCGGCGATCTGCTCCAGAGAAAAGGTCCGGTCGACGGCGGGTGTGACCTTGCCCGCAGCGACAAGGCCCAGCAACTCAACCACGTCCGGCCCGTTGAACGGCTTCCACCACAGCATCATGCCCATGTGCTTGCCCGTCGCCAGCCTGAGCGCGGGCATCTCGAAAAGACTGCTGACCAACCATCCGAACGAACCGCCGTCGGCGACGTAGATGCCACCTGGCGAGAGCGCGCGTCGCCACCATCGCAGTGGCTGGTGAGCGTCGACGTCGAGGATCCAGTCGTAGCGCTTGGTTGGATGGGTGTAATCGGTCGTCTCGTAGTCGATCACTTCGTCGGCGCCGAGGGATCGAACGAAATCGAGCTTGCTACCCCGCGCGACGCCGGTGACATGTGCTCCGCGCGCCTTACCGATTTGGACCGCGTATGGCCCCACGTTGCCAGAAGCTCCGACTACGAGCAGCCGCTGGCCTGCTTCGAGTTTGCGACCGTCCCGCCGGCGCAAAGACTGCATCGCCAGGATCCCGGCGTGCGGCAAGGCCGCCGCATTCGCGTCCGACAGGCTGTCCGGGATTGCCTGGAAGGCGGACTCCCGGGCCGCAACGAACTCCGCGAACGACCCACCCCCGATGGATCCGGCAGCGAAGAGGTCCGTGAAGACGCGGTCGCCTGGCTTGAAGCGAGTGACGCCATCCCCTACTTGATCCACAACGCCGGCGACGTCAAAACCGAGCTGTCGAAAGCGCGGTCGGCGCAATCCCAAGCCAGACCCGGCTTGCCAGCCAGCGCGGGTAGAGATTGTCGAGATCGGCCCGGTTGACCGAGGCGGCACGGACGCGCACGAGAATCTCGCCTCGCTTTGGCGCTGGCGTTGGAACGTCGTCGATGCGGACGACTTCCGGACCGCCATATGAATCTCGAACCGCCGCCTTCACCCGCCGAGTGTACGAACAGCCGGGGCTAACCCGCGATGTGGCCCGGCTTTGCCTCAAAGGCTTCGTGGGCCTGGCGGATGGCCGCTTCGGCAGCTTCGACGCCGCCGCGCTTCTTAACCCGGAAGCGATCACCGTCGAGGGCGTGGTAATTCTCGAAGAAAGACTCGATCGCCTGAAGCCGGAATGGGTCCACGTCGTCGAGCGAACTTATGGATGCATGCGCCTTGGACCCTCCGGCCACAGCAACCAGGCGGTCGTTGCGCTCCCAGCTGCGATGACCCTTGTCCTTCTGCTCGGCCTCCAGGATGCCGACGAGTCGCGCGAGAACAACACAGCCAGGGTGGACCGGCGCGTCGAGCAAGACGAGCGCGTCGAGAGGGTCGCCGTCATCGGCGACCGTTTCCGGGATGAAGCCAAAGTCGAATGGGAAAGTCATGCCCGCCGGCAGCACTCGGTCCAGTCGATAGACGCCTAGCTCCTCATCGAACTTGACCTTGTTGCCGGAGCCGCTGGGCGTCTCGACGACGACGACCACGAGGCCGTCTTTGTGCATGGGCATATCCGTCGGTACGGCCATGCACTCAGGCTAGGCCGGCCCCAGCTGAAGCTGAATTGCACGACCGTGGAATCTCCATTGCACCTTCGCGCCAGCCAGGCGGTGCCCACTAGGCTCTGCTGAGCAGCCGGGCTATTTCATCGCGGTATTGGCGCCCGGCCGGGACGCGCATGAACCACTCCAGCCAGTCGGGATCGCGCCACTTGATCTGGCCCAATGTCCAGCCGCTGTAACGCCCGAAGTCAATAACGCTGCCGTATGTCGGACCGGTGGGCATGCCCTCGGACCCGTAGGGCACGTCGCCCGGCTCCTTAAGCAGCTTGTCACCCTTGCGTCGGTCGCGACGGCTCGCCAGCCACTCGTCGTACTTGCGCCGCTTGGCTGGGTCGCGAAGCGTGCTGTATGCCTCGTTCAATTCCAGCATCCGGCGCTGAGCCTCTGGGCCGGAGTCAATGTCCGGGTGGTAGCGCTGGGCGAGCTTGCGATAGACCGCGCTGATGATCTCGGCATCGGCCGTCTCGGCCAACATGAGCGTCTTGTAGTGCGTGTGTCGCGGATCCTTTGCCATGCCGCGGTGATGATCGGGCGTTCTCGGGCCGGCCGCCAAGTCGGGGAAGGTACGTTGCGGCGCGGCAACTCGTCCTACCTTCTGGTTAGGGAGCGGTGAAACCCTTCAGCGCATTTGTGAAGTCCCACGTGCCCTGGACGATGCCCGAGCAGTTGTTCGAGCCCGTCGAACCCGGGCACCCGCCGTTGTCGCGCTGGATCGCCCACATCGAGACGACGCGCATCCCGTTGGCCTGAGCAAACGTCAGCAGCTGCTGCGCGTCCTGGACACTCGTCGACTCCGTCTTCTTGGGATAGTCGTCGAGGCCGCTCATGATCGTGGCTCCCTCCAGCGCCCATAGCTGGGCAGACGTCTTGCCCGGCAGCAGCGACGCGAGCTGGCTGTGCAGGCCCTGGACCGCGCTGATCGCCGAGTCGCCCATGTCGAGCACCTGCCGGTCGTAATAGTCGAAGACCATGGGCTGGACGATGTCGATCCGGACGCCATTCGCGATGGCGTTCTGCAGGATCACAAGGCCGCTCGACTCCAGGCCGGTGCGCGTAGTTGGGAGCGTGTACGAGATCGTCAGTGGCCGACCATTCGCGACGGCCCAGTCCTGCACGAGCTTGATCGCCTTATTTCGGCGATCAATTCCGTCGGTCTTGGTCAACGAGCGGCCCTCGATGTCCATGTCGAGGCGGCTGACATCGTAGGTGGTGATTACGGACTCGTAGGCCTGCGCGATCGAGTTGACGTTGGAGCACGAGTCACCGATCTCCGTGCCTCCCTGGTCGGCAGACCAGCCGCCAAAGGATGGAATCACGTCACCGCCGAGCGCTCGCAGGGAGGCGATGTCACTTGCGTAGGCACCCGACCCAATACCCCGCGTCTTGTCGCCGTTCCACGCTAGCGTGCACGACGTCTTGCTCAGAGTCTGGAGGAAGGCCAAGGTGAAATAGCGTGCCCCCGACTGCTGGGCAATCGTGGTGAGGCTGTCAGTGGTCCATGTCTCGAAGTAGGGCGAGTAGACGCGCGACGGCATGGCTGTCGCCGCAGTTGCAGGCGCCGGTCGGGCGAGCGCGGACAGAGCGACTAGTGCAAGGGACAGAAGCAACGCAACGGAGACGAGGTAGTGACGGGTGGGCATTCCATCTCTCCTTCGGGCGCGCAGCTGGAACCGCCACTGGATACACCGACCGTCTCGCTGAATTGCGTCAGCCGTCACGCGTTTCCGCCTATAGATCGCGCGACAGAATGTTTGGGCGCTGAGTCAGTCGAGGGGCTTGCGATAAGTTGCGTCGCGAGACACCGGCACGAAGCCGCACGACTCGTAGAGGTGCAGTGCGCCCGATGGATTTTCGGTGTCAACGCCGAGGGCCGCCTCAGTCATGCCGCGCTCGCGGAGGGCAACGATCGTCGCGCCGATTAACGCGCGAGCCACACCACGCCGGCGCCATGAACGCGCCGTATTGATGTTCTCTACGAAGCCGCGCTTGCGCCGGTACGTCTCGTTTTCAGGCTTGTTGATGAAGCCACGCACGGAGCCAGCGATGCGGTCACCGTCCCAGGCCACCCGCCAAAGCGTGTAGTCGCCCTGGATCGGGTCGCCGACGAAGTGATCGTAGTCAGCCTCTGTGGGTTCCCTGTACTCCCAGCCGTCCTTCCTGTTCTCGATCTCATGCTCAAAGATCGCCCTAAGCTGGTCTGGTCGGACGGGACGCATCTCCAGTTCCGGCGGTAGCTCAGCGTCCGGCAGGTCATCGACGTTTGGGCGGACCATCGAGTAGAAGTAGCGCACCGGCTGGTAGCCGCGCTGGAGCAGAACCTGGACCCGCTCGGTCGCCTTATCCGTGCTGTCGGCGTAAAGGCCCTTGGGCCCGGCCGGATGAGTCGCGGCTATTTCGCGGGCGCGCGTTTCCATCGCTTCCATGAGCGCCTCTTGTAGTTCCGTTCCCTCTTCGGGGAGCGTGAGGACGGTCGGCTCGTACCGTCGCTCATTTTGGGTGTCGTACCACCAGATCCGTGCGTAACCAGCCATGCGGCCGTCGCGTTCAGCGATCGCGATATCGGTAGCCGGGTCACAGTTGGACATGTGCGAGTAGAACTCGCTGAACTGCTCGTCCGAGGTGACGAACTCCTCGCCCTCGGCGAAGCGGGCGGCGTTGGCCACTTCGTTCATGGCCACAAAGTCGTCCGGCACGACGATGTGGCGAATGGTGACGCCGTCTACGGCCGGTGCAGTCGGATAGGCCCTGGCCGGCTCACGGCTGTCTGAGTCAGTCACTGCGCGCAGGTTACGACTAACCGTGCCTGGCCAGAGAGGCCAGCCAGGCTTCACGATCGAGTGGGCTGATCCTTGATCGCGGGCGGGTCGGCGGGTTGTCGCCAATCGGTTGGTAGCCGTCGGGCCGGCTCTCGAGGATGCCCTCCCCCATCGCCAGACCGGGCAGCTGCTGTTGCAACAGTCGGATTTGCGCCACGGGCATGATGGCCTGAACGCGTGTAATTCCACCAACCGAGAACTGGCCGCGAACCCGGCCGCCCAGCCGGCCAAGAGTTGCGAGCACCTTCTGGTCTGTCGCCGCCGGGACCTCCAGCGACAGGTCGGCGAGGGGCTCGCATACCCAAGTACCGCTCCGCAAGAGTGCCGTAGCCAGGACGAGTTGGGTCAGCAGCCGGAAGTCGGCTGCCGCTGTCGCCGGCGAGGCGTAGCCGCAGTCTGTCATCGTGACCACGCAGTCAGTCACCTGCCAACCAAAGGGTCCCTCGCCAAGCGCTTCGTGGACGTACGCCTCCATCTCAGTGGTGAATGACGCCACCGATTTGTAGAGGTAGATGGGCGCCAGCCGTACGTCGCCCACCGCGTTTCGGAACTCGACGCCCGAGCCTGGCGGCGCGGGCTCGAGGCGCAATGCCAGCGTTGCCAGGAACGGGTTCGAGCTGAGTGGCGAGCTACGGCCGGTGATGTTGGTGTGAGTCTTGGCATGGATTACCTCCTCGGCCTGCGCGCTGTGCGCGGGCCGCTCGATGCACACCACCGTCGTCTCGTGGAAGCCGGCGGCGATGCCGTAATCGCGCTCGAGCGTCGCCCCGATTACCTCCTTCTGGACTTCGCCGTAGAGCGAAACAGAGATCTCGTGGCGCAACTCATCCTGCTGGACATTGATCAGCGGGTCCTGTTCGGCCAGCTGGGTGAGGGCCGCCCGAAGGGAGCCCTGTTGCTCTGACCGACGAGCGAAGACGACGGCCTCCAGCGCCGGTCGAGGAAAGCGGGTGGTGACGTCCTCGCCTGGCGGCGCTACGCCAATCGCATCCCCCACGCGAACAGCGGTCAGGCCGCGTAGGGTGGCCATTTCACCGGCGGTCACGACGTCGCGCCGGGGTTCGCCGGCAGGTGCGAAAACCTTGACCTGGGCCGGCTTCTGCTCCTCTTCGCCGCCGACCGTAACGCGCTGACGAGCGCGCAGAGTCCCGGCGTACAAGCGGACATACGCCACCCGCTCGCCGGCGGCCGTGCGCTCGATCTTAAAGACGCGTCCCGACACAGCGGCCTCCGGGTCTCCGGCCGGCCCGACCAAGAGGTTGCGGATGCCCTGGAGCAGCGCATCGATACCGACGCCTTTCCAGGCCGAGCCGGTGAACACCGGAAAGACAAGGCCTCGGCGGGTCTGCCAGCGCAGCTCGGCCATCAGCCGGCCGTCCGAGAGCCCGCCGTCGTCGGTAACGAAGGCGCGCATGATCGCTTCGCTGTTCTCCGCCAGGATTTCGGACAGGTCGGGGCTGTCGGGCGCCACGACCGCGGCTGAGAGCCGTCGACGCATGGCCGCCAGCGTCCGCTCGTAGTCGGCCCCTGCCCGGTCGACCTTGTTGACGAAGATCAGCGTAGGAACTTTCAGGCGCTGGAGAGCGCGAAAAAGGAGTGGCGTTTGCGGTTGGACGCCTTCTACAGCCGAGACGACGAGCACCGCGCCATCTAGCACGCCCAGGACGCGCTCCACTTCGGCGATGAAGTCGGGGTGGCCAGGCGTATCGACGATGTTGACCGCGAGGTCGCCAATCCGAAACGGCGCAACGGCCGACCGGATGGTGATGCCGCGCTCGCGTTCGAGCTCTAGTGAGTCGGTCTGGGTAGTACCGGCGTCGACACTGCCGATGTGGTCTATGGCGCCTGCGGTGTAAAGGAGGCGCTCAGTGAGGGTTGTCTTACCGGCGTCTACGTGAGCCAGGATGCCGAGATTGAGCGTGCGCATGAAGCCTCATGTCCTGCCAAGGGGTAATCACCTTTTCTGGGGACATGAGTGCCCTCATTTCGCTCCTTTCTCGCGCATCAACGGCGCGGCTCTGCGGGAAAGGGTCGCATGCCGCGTCAAGCGCATGCGCCAATGGGCGTACCTCCGTGGGATTGATTCTGAGCCTCGCCACAACGAATATTCACGCGGGCCTGAAATCTCGGTGGGCTGGCGAGGGTAAGGCCCGCAGATGGGAGGGCTGAGAGATGCCCAATTTCCACCGTCCGAGCCGACGGATCGCAGCTGCCGGCGCCCTGCTGCTGTTGCCCATGATCCTCGCCGGCTGTCCCTCCACCGGAGCGCCCACCGGCCAAACCATGCACGTGATCCTCCACGACACCTTCAACGGCAACATCGGCGGTGGACCACTCGGCGTGACCGGCAGCGCCGACGAAGGCCTGGAGGGCGACCTGGCCGAGGGCGGCGCCGGAACGTGGCGCGGGACACTCCATGGCAGCACCAATCGGACGGTCGAGACCACTGTCATGACCGAGAACTGCAAGGCGACCATCGTCGGCACGCAGGACGTCGACGTCGTCGGCGTCCAGGGCACCTATGGCCCCGACAACTTCAGTCTCAAGTTCACGCCCAAGAGCGCACCGAGTTACACCTCGCCGAATAGCTGCCCGGATACGGGTCCAACCAAGGCGAGCAACGGTATCGACTGGCTGGACTTCAACAACCAGGCCTACCTCGACGGTATGACCGTGCAGCTGCCTGGCAAGCCAGGCGGATCGTGGACGACATCGCAAGGGCAGGGACAGACGAAGGATGATCCGTGCACCGCGCTGGCGCCCCTGCTCGGGTGCACGTGGACGAGGACGCTGACCGTGCAGTACGGCACGGGATCAGGGACTTAGTCCTAACAGGGGACGCGCCCTCTAGAGTTGGTACGTGTCAGGGCAGCGCGAACGGCTGGTTCTCGAGCCCATCGCCGACGACCCGGAGGTCGGTCGCTGGCTGGCGGCGCTCGAGGACGGCCGGCGCGACACGCTGCGCGAGATTGAAGGCGTGACGCCGGACATGGTCGACTGGTATCCGGATGCCCCGCTCAACAGTATTGGCTCACTGCTGTACCACATCGCCCTGATCGAAGCCGACTGGGTCTCGACCGAGATCCTCGAGCTGACCGACTACCCGGCGGAGCTCAAGCAACTACTGCCCTGGTCCGACCGAGAGGTTGGCGGCCACCTTTCGCGCATCGACGGGCAGACACTCGACGAGCACCGAGCGCGGTTGGGTGGAGTGCGCGATTTCGCCCTGACCCGGCTGCGACCGATGACAAACGAGGACTTCCACCGAGCGCGCTCGTTCGACCGTTACGACGCCGCGCCAGACTGGGTGCTGCACCACATCCTTCAGCACGAGGCGGAGCACCGCTCGCACATCGCCTGGCTGCGCGACACGTTTCCCGTCAGCGACCTGCGCTGAAATCGCGCATCCGCCAGCGGCTCCCGTCCGTCGGCGTTGGACACCCGCTAGCGCCGGGCGGAAGATGCCGACGTGGCTGTTGAATGAGCAACTCGATGACGTCTGCTGACCGGCAGCCGATGGACTGGATGCCGATTGCGGCTGGCCTGGGAGGTCTGGCGGTGGCAGCAGCAGCGGCCACCGTGGCAGTCTCCGGCAACGTTTCGCCCATCGCCATATTGGCCGACCAGATCGTAGGTTTGGCCTACATCGGCGCCGGTACCGTCGCCTGGCGAAGACGTCCGGAGAATCCGACCGGGCGGGTGATCCTGGTCGCCGGCATTACCTGGTACATCGCGTCATTTCAGGCTTCGCAGATACCGGCGCTGGCGGCCCTGGCCTTCGCACTCGCGTGGGTGGTCAACGCGGTCGCGGCTTACCTCTTGCTGTCCTATCCAGAGGGTGCGCTGTTCTCGCGTGCTGCGCGGGTGGTGTTCGGGCTGATTGTGGCTAACACGGTCGTGCAGGCGGCGGCTCGGCTGCTTCTGGTCGGCACCGCGAGTGATTACGGCTGCGTCTGCGCCAACCCGTTTGGCGCCTTCGCCAACGAGGAGTTGTTCGACGCGGTCATGCTCGTCACCCGATTGATCGCCGTCGTGCTCACTTTGGCCGTGCTCGCCCTGATTGTTCAACGCTGGCTCAGGGCAAGCGGCACCTCCCGCCGCCAGCTCAACTTCGTCCTCGTCGCAGGGGCGATTGGCCTGCTGGCTTTCGCCAGCAACATCCTTGTGTTCATCACGCAGGCTTACCCGCTGCTCGATCAAGTCATCTTCTGGGCGGTTGTCGTTGCTCGCGCCGCCGTGCCGATCGGCTTTCTGGTTGGGCTGCTTCTGACTCGCATGGACCGTGGCCTCGTTTCACAGCTCGTCGTGGAACTAGGGGGTGCGCCCTCGCCCGAGCACCTGCGAAGCGCTGTCGGCCGTGCCCTGCATGACCCGTTGGTGTCGATCGCCTATTGGTCGCGCTCGAGCCGACGGTTCGTCGACGCGCATGGACATGCCGTCGATCCTGCCGGCGACGGTTCGCGTGCTGTTCGCATTGTCGAAAGAGACGGCGAGCCGCTGTGCGCGCTCGGCTACGACCCTGCACTGTCGGCAGACCCGGATTTGCTCGACGGAGTGGCGGCGGCCCTGGCGTTGGCGCTCGATCGATCGAGGTTGGAATCGATGGTGCATGCCCAGGCAGCAGAGATCAGCGATTTGCCCACCGGGTTGGTCACGTTCCTGCACGCAGATATCGAGAACTCGACCGGACTCCTGACCCAGCTTGGCGATCAATACGCGGAGGTGCTTGCCGAGGAACGGCGCCTCCTCCGACAGATGTGTCGGGCATCCGGCGGTCACGAGGTCGACTCGCGCGCGGATGAGTTCTTTTCTGTCTTTCCGGCTGGTGGTTCTCCCGCAGATGCCGCCCTGGCCATTCAGCGCCGCATGCGCTCTCAGGCATGGCCCCACGGCGTCCAGCTCAGGCTGCGGATCGGTCTCCACTCCGGAACGCCTCAACTGGCAGCCGAGGGCTATGTCGGGGTCGACGTACACGTAGCGGCACGCATCGGAGCCGCCGGCCATGGCGGCCAGGTCCTCGTTTCGCAGACAGCTGCCGACCAACTGAGTCCTACCCTTGATCCCGCGGTCTCACTCAAGGACCTGGGCACGTTTCAGCTCAAGGGCGTTGCCGGCCGCTGGCGCATCTTCCAGCTCGTCGCGCCCGACCTGGCGAGTCAGTTTCCACGGCTGCGGCCGCCTGCCCGGTTGGTTGCTGCCCCAATCAACGGGTAGGTAGCGGTTCGGTGCGACCGCAATGAATCGCGAACGGGACGTAATCGTTATCGGCGGCGGACAGGCTGGATTGGCCGCTCGCTACGAGCTGGCTCAACACGGGATTGATCACGTCGTCCTGGAGCGCGACAGCGTCGCGGCCAAGTGGCGCGAGCGGTGGGACTCGTTCACGCTGGTAACGCCCAACTGGACGCTCAAGCTGCCGGGCGCCGAGTACACGGGCCCGGAGCCCGATGGCTTCCTGCCGCGCGACCAGATTGTCAGCCACCTCGAGCGCTACGCCAGCCTGCCCGGTGGCGACATCATCACAGGTGTTGAGGCGACGGAGGTCACGCCGGCGGCCGGCGGCTACCGCGTGGCAACCAGCCAGGGCCCCTTCAAGGGCCGCGCCGTGATCGTGGCGACGGGCAGCTTCCAGAAGCCCAAGCGACCACCAGGTACCGGGTCCGTGGCGGTCTCCATCCTGGAGCTTCACTCGAGCGTCTATCGCAACCCCGACCAGCTGCCGCTGGGCGGAGTGCTGATCA
>CAWAAF010000009.1:0-113547 GCA_963779905.1 uncultured Chloroflexia bacterium | reverse complement strand
CGTATATGTGCCTTCGGGCGGGTTATTCAGGATCTTGATCGTGCCCGCATCAACGGCAGCCTTGAGGCCGGCTGCGTCCCAGCCGCTGGGCAGGAACGTCTTGGCATTGGCGTCGCCGGGGTGGCCCTTAATGAGGACGTAGTTAGCCGGCTTGTCGGTCGTGCCCGGCGGCACCTTCTGCAGCATGGCAGTTGCCTCTGCCTTGCCGACGTCGACGTTGTTGAACGACAGGTAGAGGACGCTCGGGTCCTCGATCAGGCGGTCGTACGCGATGACCGGCACGCCCGCGTCAGTCGCGAGCTTGACGACCTGGGCACCGGCCGTGTCGTCCTGTGCCAGGAGCACGATGACCTTGGCGCCCTCGTTGAGCAGGGTCTGGACGTCACTGACCTGCTGCGTGTTGCTCAGGTTGGCGTCGAAGTCAATGAACGTGCCGCCGCCGGCAACGACGGTGCGCTGCATGCTCGGCCGGTCCTTGGCCGCCCATCGCGGCTGCTGGAAGTTATTCCAGGAAACACCGACGATGCACCCGTTGCCGGCCGCCGGCGACCCTGAGCCGCCTGGACTGGATGAGGCGGTGTTACAGCCGACAAACAGAAAACCCACGACTGCGGCAAGCGCCGCTACTCGGCGAAAAACCACTTAGTACTCCTCCTCGATGTGGTTCCGTTACCTCTCGGCACAGCGCCGAGTACTGCGCGCGACACAGTCATCGCTAGGCCACGGCCCTCCATTGCCCGTTGCCGGACGGATGATTGCCTTTTGATGCTGGACGCGGTCCCAGCCATTGTGCCGGGTCCGCCAGCAGCGGTTCAAGCGCCAATTCCGCCGCACCCAGCAACGGAGCGTCGTCGCTGAGGGCGGCGGGAACGACGCGGACGATATTGCGTGAAGCGGCCAGCGCCCGAGAGTCCAATTCGCTTTCAACAATTGGTCCAACGTAAGCCGCAAGTCGAGCGAACCGGCCGCCCAGCACGATGAGTTCGGGGTCGAACACGTTGACCAGGCCGGCCAAGCCCAGGCCCAGCCAGTGACCGACCGTGTTGAGTGCCTCGCGCGCTCGTGTGTCGCCGGCCAGGGCGGCCGCCAGCACCGCGTCGACGGCCGGTCGCCCGCCACTTTCGGGCCAGCCGGCGAGCCTGAGCAGCGCCTCCTCGCCGATCTCCGTTTCCCAGCAGCCGATCGCACCGCAGCGACACTCCACGCCGGCCGGATTAACCGGCATGTGGCCGATCTCGCCCGCGTAGCCGGCGGCGCCCGACAGCGGCCGGCCGTCGATGAGAATTCCGCCTCCCACGCCGACTTCACCCGAGACATAGATGAGGTTGTCGGTGCCCACGGCAGCACCCGAGCGAACCTCGGCCAGGGCGCCCAGGTCGGCCTCATTGGCAATCGTCACCGGCACATCGGTGGCGAGGGCGGCGGTCAGCCGCGCGCCCAATGGCTCGTCGGTCCAGTCCAGGTTGGGCGCCCGTCTGACCGTTCCATCGCCTGCGTGGACGACGCCGGCGACGGCGACGCCGATGCCGAGTACGGAGCTGCCGTCGATCGGCGCGGGATGCACTTCCGAGTTCAGGGCAGCGAGCTCGTCAACGATGCTGGCGACGCTCGCGTGTCCGCGTGGGCGCTCCACCCGGCGGTGCGCAATGAGCTGCCGACCGGGGCCAACGTGAGCTACGGCTAGGGAGTCGACGGCAATGTCCATCGCGATCACCGAGACGTGCCGGCGATCGAGCGAAACGACTGGCGACGGCCGGCCGGGCAGACCCATTGGCCGGGCGCGCTGTTCGACGACGAGGCCGCCGGCGCTCAGATCGCCGATGTGACTGCGAATCGCGCTGCGTGTCAGTCCAGTCCGATCGACGAGCTCCGAGCGCGACATCGATCCATTCGCGTCGAGCGCGCGTACGATCGAGCTCAGGTTTGCCCGACGAACCGTTTCGCTGCGCTGAGCGCTGGCCTGCGGCCGGATCTGCAGTGGCACGGGCACCTCTGCGGCGAGTTTGTGATTGTGTCGCTCAAATGGTGTTCGACACTCTAGCATCTGCGATGAGCGCAAATCATGAGGGAGGACGGGGTCGTGAGCATTCTTGAGGGCCGCATTGCGTTGATCACGGGCGCAGGAAGGGGCATCGGCGCGGCCGAAGCGATCGTTTTCGTACTGACCCGCCCGCGCAACCTTCGCATCCTCGAAGTCGCTTTCCGGCCGGCGACCGAGCAGTCGTGGGGCTAAAACATCGTGCAGGTGTTCAGTGCTGCAGAACCGCCACATTGAGCCAGCGGTCACCCAGCGCGCGACGCACGGCGAAGGTGCGCGTAAACGGCTGCCCATTTCGGTCTGTCAGCTTGCCGGTGGAGTCGTATGTCTCGTCGAGGACCGTTCCACTACCAAGGAGTCCGAGTGAAAGTCCGGTCTGGCGGCCGAACGGTACGAGCAGGGACACGTTGATGGTGTCGAAGTGATAGTGGCTGACCGTCGTCCGTCCATTGGTCTGGGCATCCTGCAACCTGCCCTGCATCTCAATCAGCCGGTCGCCATGGTCGACGGTCGGCAGGATCGACTCATCGCGCGTCAGCAGCGCCTGGTTCTCCAACTCGAGGTTTTGAGCGAGCGTGATGACCACCGCCTGCATGCCGCTGCCGGCCAGCTCGTGATCGAAGTTGAAGACGTCCTGAGCCACCGTGATCGCCGGCAGCGTGGACGGGTCGACTGCGCCCGGCTCCAGGTTCAGGACAGGGACCGTGGCCGCGTCAGTGCGGGCCGGAATGCCGGCCACTACGATCGACACGCCCAGCACGAGCGTCAGCGCGCCGGCCGCGGCAATGCCCGCCGGCCGGATCAGACGCCGGCCGAAGGCGCGCAGGGTGTCGGCCTCCGACTTGGGCTGCGGTACAAGGCGGTCGACCAACGGGCGGACCGCGCACAGGAAGACGAGGCTGCCGAGGAGCGCGACCTTGGTCGTCCACTCGTCAGTCTGCGGCGCGATGAACAGGACGGCCGCCGCCGCCACCAGCACACCGAATACAACTCGCCCCACGCGCCCGCTCGGGACCGTCTTCGGGTCCGTGATCATGAAGAACAGGAAGATCATCGTCTCCGGCGACCCCACGACCACGCGCCAGAAGTCGAAGCCGCATACCGGCGCGAAGGCCCAGTTCGCGGTCATGCAATGACCGGAGGCGGCGAGCAACCCAAGGCCGCCGGCGAGCGCCAGCCAGAAGGCCGCCGCCAGCGCGAGCAGACCCAGCCGGCGCGTGATCAGCAGTCCGCCGCCGACGATCACCGCGTAGGCCGCCGCCAGCCCGATGCTCAACGGACCCCACCAGAAATCGAGCGGCTCGATGCGGCCGGCGCCGAGCAGCAGGAATGCCGCGACCAGGCCGACGTTGGATGGGTTGAAGACGTGCGTGCCGCGGTACTTGATCACGTACTTCGTCAGCAGCGACAGGCCGGCGACGGCCGCGAACAGCCACCAATCGTCGGTCAGCCACGGCTGGTCGGCCGGCTGGCCAACCACACGCATGATCAACGCCACGCCGCTGCCGGTCAGCATCGCGCTGGCCGGCCACACGATGGCTCGGCTCTGGCGGAATGTCAGCGCGACCTCGATGACGGCACACGTCAGGATCGCGGCCAGGATCTGCGGCACGCTGACCCGAAAGTGGAGGGCGACCTGGCCCAAAACGTGGACAGTGATGATCACGGCCGCCACGTGCAACCGCGGGTCGCGGATGCTGGGCAGGACCAGCGGATAGCTGCGCGCGCCGAGACTGAGCGTGCGCGCGGTCATGATTGGCGTGACGGAAGGTGGCACATGACGGTCGCCAAGGATAGGAGCATCATGCCCAAGCCGGCTATCTACGAGGGACGATGAATGCCACGCGACGACGAACGCCAGGCTCGCTCGATGCAACTCCCGCTGGTTGGTGGCTTACCGCCCAACGCGCCGGGCATCAGCGCCGCAATTCGGTTGACGCCGGGGCTGGGCGTGCACCTGCGCGGACTGGCCGACGAGTTGCTCGTGCGTGACTTCCCGGGCGCGACCATCAGCCGCCCTGAGCGCGAAATGCTCGCCACCGCTGTATCCGCCGGCAACGGCTGCTTTTTCTGCATGGACTCGCACGCGGCACATGCGAGCGCGCTCCTCGAGCAGATCGGCGCGACCGAAGTTCTGCCCGTCCTCGACCAGCTGACGTCGGGCTCCGAGCCGGCGGTCGGTCCCAAGATGACGGCGCTCTTGAATATTTCATCGACGGTTCGGCGGAACGCGCTCGAGCTGACGAGCGAAGACGTCGACGCGGCGTGCGCCGCCGGCGCGAGCGACGCAGACGTTCAGCTTGCCGTGCTCATCGCCGCAGCGTTCTCGATGTACAACCGTATGGTCGATGGTTTCCGGGCGCCCACGTCACCGGTCGTCGACGTGTACCGGCAGCGGGCCGCCGAGATCGCCGCTTACGGCTACAGCGCGCCGCCACCGGCGAACAAGCCTGATTGACGCGCAAGCGAGCAGTAGCCCTCGGCGCCGTCCTGGTCGCGTCGCTCATCGTCGCCGGCGCCGTGCTGGCTGGAACGCAGCTGGCGGGCGCGAGCAGCCCGGCTACGCCGCACTTCGTTGACGAAGCCAGCGCGGCCGGCGTAGCCCAGATCTATACGGGCGACTTCGAGTATTTCGTTGGTGGCGGAGTAGCGGCGTTCGACTGCAACGCCGACAACCTGCCCGACCTGTACTTCGCTGGCGGCACCAACCCGGCTGCCCTTGAAGTCAACGTCAGCCAGCTGGCTGGGGCACTCCACTTTTCGCAGCTGGCAGACGCGACGACTGACCTTACCGGTGTCGTTGGCGCGTACCCACTCGACGTCGATGGCGACGGAGTCTCTGACCTGTTCGTCATCCGCCACGGCGAGAACGAATTCCTCCGCGGGCTTGGTGATTGCCGCTTCGAGCGTGCGAACGAGGAGTGGGGCTACGACGGCACTAACACGTGGTCGAGCGCATTCTCGGCGACGTGGGAGGCCGGCTCGACGTGGCCGACGATCGCCGTCGGTAACTACCGCGATGAGGCCAGCAATCCGCCAGCAGACCTCTGCTTCAAGAACCAGTTGTTCAGACCTGCCCCAGATGGTCATCAGTTCGGGACGTCCTTGGTGCTTTCGCCCGGCTGGTGCGCCCTGTCGATGCTGTTCTCGAGCTGGGACCGTAGCGGTCGGCCCGATCTGCGTGTGAGCAACGACCGCAATTACTTCGACCAGTACAGCGGTGGTGGCGAGCAGCTCTTCCGGATCGAGCCGGGCGTCGCGCCACGTCTCTATACGAAAGCCGATGGCTGGAACTTCCTGTCCGTCTTCGGCATGGGTATTGCCAGTTATGACGTGACCGGCGATGGCTATCCCGACTACTACCTGACCAGCCAGGGGGACAACAAGCTGGAGATGCTGGCCGGCACGGCCAGTTCGCCGAGCTTTGCCGACCAGGCGTTCAAGATGGGCGTGACCGCGACCCGGCCGCACTTCGGTGACACGAACCTTCCCTCGACGTCGTGGACGCCGGTGTTCGCCGACGTCAACAGCGATGGCATCGTCGACCTGTTCGTGACCAAGGGCAACGTCGAGCAGCAACCCGACTTCGCGGTGCAGGACCCCAATGCCCTTTTTATAGGACAACCCGACGGCACGTTCGCTGAGCAGGCGCAGGAAGCCGGACTGCTTTCCTTCGCGCGCGGCCGGGGTGCCGTCGCCGTAGACCTCAACGCGGACGGGGCGCTCGATCTCGTCGTCGTGAACAGGCGTGAGAACGTGTCGATCTGGCGCAACGTAAGCGGCACCGCGGCCGGCTCGCAGCCACTGGGCAACTGGGTCGCCGTGGATGTGCACCAGGCCGGCCCCAACCGTGATGCCATCGGATCCTGGCTCGAGGTGCGCGCCAACGGCCGGACGATGGCGCGCGAGCTGACCATCGGCGGCGGCCAGGCGAGCGGGCAGCTGCTGCCGGTGCACTTCGGCTTGGGCGCGGCGAACCGGGCCGACGTACGCGTGACTTGGCCCGACGGAACGGTTGGTCCGTGGCAGAGCGTTACCGCCAACCAGACCATCGATGTCAGCCGGTGACCACGGCCCGGCTGGCCTGCTTAAGTCGACGGCTTGGCGGCGATCACCTCCGCTGGTAGTCCGAGAAAGCGACCGTAACGCTCGCGCCGCCGTGGCGACTGCACGGTGCTGGTCAGGACTGAGCTGAGTCAACAACGACGTTTCCAGCAGCACACGGTCAATGTGGACCTCCCGCCGCCAGAAGCCGGCGACCTGGCCGTCAACGATCAGGACGTGGGTCAGCGGCGGGCGCTGCAGCACGGACGGATGGGCGAAGCCATCAACGTTGACCACCGTGCGGGGTGAGCGGTAAGCCACGATGTACTCGTCGTACGCCTGCAGGAAGTGCGCGGTGGGGGAGGGATCGTCTGGCTCGTCGGCGGCACTCGTGTCGCCGGCCCACCAGAAGGCCGTACCGTCGACGTCGAGCGCCTCGAGCGCGCGACCGTCTGCCGCGTTCGACTCGAGTCCGCGGCGCGTGTCGCTCACCGTCAGGCCGGACCACCATACGAAGTCGCCAATCGTGGCCGGGCCATGGCTGGTGAAGTAGCGTCGCGTCAGCTCGGTCAGCGCCCATTCACGGTCAAAGGCGGCGGACGCCGGCGGGACGACCTCGTCCACCAGCGCGTATGTCTGCGCCTTGCCCACCAATCCGCCGGAGACGATGACGAGTTCGAGCTCGGCGGTCATGAACATCGGAATCGTCTCGATCTCGCTGCCTACGATGCCCTGTGCAACGAGGAGCTTTGCCAGCTGCGGACGGCTCAGCCGGTTGCCGCCCTCCAGTGCCCTTGCCATCGCGTCGACGCCGCGCCCGACGGTCGCGTCCGACGGCCACGTCATACCCGGCGGCGCCTGGCCTTTGCGCAGGATGCGCGGGCCGGTCAGGGCCAGCATCCAGCGGATGTCGGCGGGCAAAACGAAGTGCCAGGTAGGGCGGAGGATGTGCGTGCGCAGGATCTCGCCGGCCCGGAGCAGCTTGTCCACGTCGCTGTCGACCAAACCTGTCACGCGCTTGCCCAGCGACCATTTGGCCAGCGGGTAATCCTGCGACTGCACCGCCCCCAGCCAGCCGACGGCCTCAACCGCTGAGTCGAAGCTGCCACCCATGACGCGTTGATTGCGCAGACGCAGGCGGGCAATTTCGCGCAGGTCCACGCTGGTCATTGGCGCGGATTGTGACCGGCTCAGCCGCCGAGACGCGCCTCGGCGATGCCGATTCCGACCAGGTTGCCCTTCCGGCGGTACAGATCGAGCGCCTGCCGGAACGACTCGTCCGCGTGCGACGTTTGTCCGGCGGCGCGCAGGATGTCGCCGAGTACCAGCGCGCTCTTTGCGTGGAAGGTAATGAAATCCGTGGTCGAGAAATAGGCAACCGCGCTGCGCGCGTCGCGCTCGGCATCGGCCAGGAGGCGGGCGGCCCGCTGAGCATCGGCCAGGGCCATTTCCAGTAGCGCCCGTGTCTGAGGTCCTCGTCCTTCAAGCATGGCGGCGAGCCGCGGGAGGTCGACCGATTGCCCACAGTCGACCTGCGTCATGGCGTGGAGTGCCTCGAGAGTGTGGTGCTTCTTTTCCTGGGCGAGGAACCAATCGCATGCGTCGGCGAGTAACCGCTCCGCGGCCACGTAGTTGCCCGCCAGCGTCTCGACGTCGGCCGCGACTTCGGCGAGCACGACTGCTTCCTGGCGTAGCCCGCTTTGGGCCAAGATCTCGATGCAGCGGGCCGCGTATGACCGGGCGAGCTCGAACGCACCTAGCCGAGCGTGCATGTGCGCCAGGGCGTGGGCGAGGCCGGCCTCCATACCGCGGTCACCGGGAGAGCGCGCGAGCATGTCGTCGCACCAGCCGATCGCCTCCGCGACTGTCGTCGGTCCCCAGTAGAGGTCGATGGCCAGTCCCTGGACGATCGACGCCTCGTCCCAACGCGATCCGGCACGGCGGGCGTGTTCGAGCGCCCGCCCCAGCGCGATCTCGTCCCCGGCCACGTCGCCTTCGTCCCACGAAGCTTGACCGCGCAGCCTCCAGGCCAGGCTTAACCCACGCTCGTCACCGGCGGACTCAAATACGGCGGAGCATTCGTCGGCAATCCGTCGCAACTCGCCGGGGGACACGTCGAGGGACGGCATCATGACGTTTTGCACGACGCGCACGCGAGCGATCGCTCGGGCATCGGCGGCCGCCTCGGCGCGCTCGAGCGCCTCGTCGAGAACCGCCTTGGCGTCGTCGGCGCGTCCATTGTCGTACAGCGCTCGGCCAAGATCGGGCAGGATCGCGAGTCGGGCCGGATCGTCCGGCTCCAGCAACGTCGCCGCGCGGCCGTAAAGGTTCACCGTCGCCCCGATGTCGGACCGCTCGAGGGCGCGGCCGCCGGCGGCGATCAGCGCTTGGGCCGCCCTCGTCGCCAGCTCGCGACCCTTCGCATCGACGGGCGCCAGTTCCGCACGATATCGGAACGCCTGCTCGAGGTGATAGCCGATGATCTCCTCGACTTCGAGCCGCCGATCGCCGAGCGTTTCGTCGAGCCAGTCGGCGAACAATTCGTGCAGCTCGGCGCGGGCGGACTTGGGCAGGCTGTCGTAGGCGGCGTCGCGGATGAGCATGTGGCGGAAGCGGAACGTTTCCCATGGGCTCAGCGCCGGATCGATCGGCCCGGATGAGCTCCTTGCGGACGAGCGCGGCGAGGTGGCGGGGGATCTCGGGTCGGCTTGCGGGCGGGGTCAAGGCCACGACGGCAGGCTGCTCGAACACGCGTCCCACGATCGACGCTCGCTCCGCGGCGGCGCGCTCCTCCGCGCCGAGCCGGTCAAGGCGGGCGGCCAGCAACGCCTGGATGGTCGGCGGCACCGCCACTGACTCGAGGTCGGCCATCAGCGAGGCATCGTCGATGAGCATGCCCACGAACTCCTCGACATAGAGTGGATTGCCCTCGGCGCCCTCGGCGATCCGCGCTCGCACCGACTCGACGCCGCCGAGCCGGGCAGTAGCGCGTCGATAAGCCTGAGCGCAGAGCCTTCGCTCAACGGTTCGAGCAGGATCGTCGTGGCGTTGACGCGCCCACCGCCCCACGTTGGCCGGTCGTCGAGGAACTCGGGCCGCGCCGGGCACAGGAACAGGATCGGCGAGTCGCGTGTGAGGTCGGCCACCGATTCGATCAGATCGAGCAGCGTTGGTTCGGCCCAGTGGATGTCGTCGATGAGCACGACGAGGGGCTTTTCGTCGGCGAGGTGCTCCAGCATCCGGCGGAACGCCCAGACGAGCTCTTCCTTGGCTGCGGAGACGTCGAGACCCACCAGGCCGGCCAGGCCACGTGCGATTGCCGCCGACTCGGGCAAGCCGGCGACGAGAGCTTCGATTTGTTGCCGTTCCATGTCGGCGGTCTCGGCCTCGCCGATGCCGGCCGCCTGGCGGATGATCTCGGCCAGCGGCAGGTAGGTGATGCCCTCGCCGTAGGGAAGGCAGCGACCGCGCAGCACACGAGCGTCGTCGCGAACGCCGGCCAGGAACTCGGCCACCAGGCGGCTCTTGCCGACGCCCGCGGCACCGAGGATGGTGAACAGGTGGCTGGAGCGATCGGTGGTCGCTCGCTCGTACGCGCGGCGAAGTCCATCGAGCTCGCGTTCGCGCTCGACCATCGGCGCGTCGAGGCGCCGGCGATGGCCCTCGGCATCAGGTACAACGCTGCCCAACCTGTAGGCGACCACGGGGTCGGCTTTGCCCTTGAGCGCGAGCGACTCGGCATGATCGACCTCGACTGCGTCGCGGACGAGCTCGTAGGTGGAACGGCCGAGAGGATCTCGCCCGGCGCGGCCGCTGTCTGGAGCCGTGCGGCGACGTTGACGGCGTCGCCAACTACGATTGCCTCGCCCGGTCCGCCGCTGCCGACGACGACCGAACCGGTATTGATGCCAGTCCTCGCCTGCAGCCCAACGCCACGTTCGTTAAGGGGCGCCCGAGTTAAGCCGGTCCAGTGCGTCGCGCATGTCGACCGCAGCGCGCACGGCGCGGAGCGCGTCATCCTCGTGAATGACCGGCACGCCGAAGACGGCCATCACCGCGTCGCCGATGTACTTCTCGACGGTGCCGCCGTGGCGCTCGATAACCTCGCGCATGCTGGCGAAGTAACGGGCCATGACATCGCGCAGCGACTCGGGGTCGAGCCGCTCACCCAGCGCGGTTGAGCCGGTCACGTCTGTAAAGAGGACCGTGACCGTCTTGCGTGTCTCGCGCGCCGGGGTCGTGGTCGCCAGCTCTGTCCCGCAGAACCCGCACAGCCGGAAGCGCTCTGGGTTCTCCTCCCCACACGCCGGGCAACGAACCATCGATGGAGTGTAGGCGGTGGATGCGCGCGCTAAGCGACCCTCGGCGCGGCTCGAATTACGGCGCCGGTGGCGGCTCCGTCGGGGGTGGCTCGGTTGGTGGTGGCTCGGTGGGCGGTGGTGTGACCGTCGGTCCCACGTTGGTGACACCCGTGACCGTGATGTAGTGCGACGTGAACGTGTCCGAGTGGAGGACCGCCCCGCTCGGCTCGTAGACCGTGCGCGTAACGCTTGCGTCGAAACCGTTCACCGGGTACTCGATGCGCTTGGAGGTGCCCGGCTTCATCGTCGGGTCGACAACGGTCGTGTCGGTCGCCCGCTGGCGGTTCGTGATGTAGGCCTTACTGAATTTAACCGTCCGACCATCGGGAATCGTCCAGATCTCGAACGTGACCCTGCGCCTGCCGGCGATGCCGCGGATCCACAGCGGGTACTGGCTGTCGTTGGTGAACACCATGTCCACCGTCTGGCCGGCGTTGCGGAACACGGTCGCATCCAGGCCGACCGGGTAGCGGTCGATGTAGTAGGAGTGCTGCGTACGCTTGTCGATCTCGTAGCCATAGCGCAGGGCGGCGTTGAACATGGTTGTCGAGGCCGAACAGATGCCGCCGCCCATCGCGCCCTGCTCGCGGGTGTGACCGCGGATGATCGCGCCGCCCAGGCCAAAGCCGTTGGCCGGGCTGATCTCGCCCACCGCGTCGAGGAAGCTGAACCGCGCTCCGGCTTCAACGATCGTGCCGTTGAGCAGCCTGGCCGGCACCCGGATGTTCTCGCCGTTGAAGTTGGAGAGGCCGGGAATGAAATGCGTCGTCCAACTGGAGACCATCTGGACCTGGCCGGCGAATTGTGTTGCCTGATCGGTGGTGAACGAGGGATCGGTCGAGGTGACGGCCAGTTGCGCCGATGATTCGGCGCTGCCGGCTGCCCGCGCCGACAGCAGGCCGGCGACACGGTCGACGGTGTCGGGCAGGCTGAAGGCCTGGCCAACCACGCCGGGTACGGCCTGCAGGCCGTCGCTGGTCATCTTGAGGGTGGCATCGACCGGCTGGCGGTCGATCTGAGCGCCGTAAGAGGCAAAGTAGGCAGTTATCGCGTCGCGGTCGACGACGAGATCCCAGCCGATGGCGGAGGCGCTTGGCTGCAGGCTCACCCAGCTGCGCAACAGGGCCGTGTCGAGCGTCGTAGAGACCCCGCCGCCGCTGGCCATGACGGGGCACGGTCGCCGCGTTGAAGCGGTTCACAGCGTCCTGGGCCACGCTCGTCGCTATGGCCGGCTCGACCGAGGTTGGCTGGGCGTCGATGGTCACGTCGCCGGCGGCGGGCAAGGCGAGCGCGGCCACGGCCCGCTCGCGCAGGGCGGCAAGGTCGATGACGCGGCCCGTCTGGGCGGGCGTCGCCGTGTATGCGTTCGACGCGTCACGAACAATTGCCGCGTTTGCTGGTTGTGTCGACTCTTTGGCGACGAGGTCATTGAGGAACGCCATCAGGCGCTCCTCGTTCCAGGTCACCTCCGCGTCGACGTTTGCGCCGCCGGTCAGGACGCGCAGCTGGTCCGCCGCGTTCTCGAGGACATTCCCGCCGCGGCCGATATCGAAAGCGCGGTCGAGCATCGACGACATCGCGTAGTCGCGGCCAAGCTCGGAGAACGGCGCCGTGACCTGCTCGCCGTCGACCCTGACCGTCAGGCTGCCCTCGTCGACCGCCGGGAGAAGGGCGCGCAGCCGGGCCTCAGCGGCCGGGCGATCGAGATCGCCGATTGGCACCCCGGCCACGCTGACGCCGGCAAAAGCGGAGTCGGCGTGCAAGGCCGCATATGCCGTGGTCACCACTCCCACCAGTAGGAGCAGTGCTCCCAGCGCCACCGCAAGTGCGGTCAGCGGGCGAGTGCGCAGCAGGTTGCCTACGGCGCCGAACGCGCGCGGAATTGGGCGGCTTATCGTCGTCACGTTTCGACGCTACCAACCAAACGCAGAGTTCGCACAGGAGAGGCGCGACGCTCGGCCTAACAGCCACGCAACATCAAAACCGGCGACGACAGCGTCAAAACAGAACGAGCGTTCTATACTGGGAAATCCACAGTCCGCCGCGAAATTCGTGGATGCATATCGTGGGAAACCGCCTGTCGGCGAGCGGCCGGGGCGGCTACCTTCGGCGGGAGGATGACTCTGGCGCCCAACGACTTCACCCACCTCCACGTCCACTCGGAGTTCAGCCTGCTCGACGGCCTCGGTCGTGTAACGGAGCTGGTCGACGAGGCGAAGGCGCGCGGGTTCGATTCGCTGGCGGTGACGGACCATGGCGCGCTGTACGGCGCGGTCGCCTTCTACCAGGCCTGCCGCAATGCCGGCATCAAGCCCATCATCGGCGTCGAGACGTACGTCGCCCGTCGCGCCATGACCGATCGCGAAGGCAAGAATGACGACAAGCCGTATCACCTGATCCTGCTGGCCAAGGATTGGGCTGGCTACCAGAACCTGTGCCGCCTGGTCACGGACGCCCACCTGGACGGCTACTACTACAAGCCACGCATCGATCGCGACCACCTCGCCCGCCACGCCGAGGGATTGATCGGGCTGTCCGCCTGCCTCAACGGCGAAGTCGCGCGGGCCGTCGAAACGGGCGACATGGACGAGGCCAGGCGCGTCGCCGGCGCGTACGACGACATCTTCGGCCGGGGCAACTTCTTCCTCGAGCTGCAGGACCACGGCCTGCCCGAACAGCGCCGGCTGAATGAACAGCTGCTCCGGCTGGGCCCGGATCTCGGTATTCCACTGGTAGCCACCAACGACCTGCACTATGTCCGGCGCGAACAGGCTGAGGCGCACGACGTGCTGCTCTGCGTAGGCACGGCGGCCAACCTAGATACGCCGGGCCGGCTGAAGTTCGAGGCGCCCGACTTCTACCTGAAGACGGCCGACGAGATGGCCGCCGTCTTCCCGGATACGCCGGAGGCGATCAGCAACACCCGCCTGATCTCAGAGATGACGGACCTGACGCTGCCACTGGGCCAGCTGCGCCTGCCCAACTTCCCGGTGCCGGACGGCTACACGGTCGAGTCGTGGTTGCGCGCGGAGTGCGAGCGCGGCCTGCGCGAGCGCTACGGCGAGGTCACCGACAAGCTTCGCCAGCGGCTGGACTACGAGCTCGACGTGATCATTCGCATGGGCTACGCCGGGTACTTCCTGATCGTGGCGGACTTCACCCGCTTCGCCCGCGAGCAGGGCATCGCCACGACCTGCCGCGGCTCCGCGCCAGGCTCGATCGTCACCTACACGCTGGGCATCACGCCGGTCGACCCGATTCGCTACGAGCTGCCATTCGAGCGCTTCCTGAACCCGGACCGAGTGACCATGCCGGACATCGACGTCGACTTCGAGGACGCCCGGCGGGACGAGGTCATCCGCTACGTCACGCACAAGTACGGCTCAGACCACGTCGCCCAGATCATCACCTTCGGCACGATGCTCGCGCGTGCCGCCATCCGCGATGTGGGGCGGGTCATGGGCTTCGGTTATGGCGAGGTCGACCGTATCGCCAAAGCCGTTCCCAACCAGCTCGGCATCAAGCTCGACGAGGCGCTCGAGATCGCGCCGCCGCTGCGCGAGATGTACCAGTCGGGCAGCGAAACCAAGAAGCTGATCGACCTTGCCCGCCAGCTGGAAGGCGTGGCACGCAACGCGTCAACGCACGCGGCCGGCGTCGTGATCAGCCGCGAACCGCTGACGGACCTCATGCCGCTCCAGCGCGCGACCAACTCGGACGGGCTGATGACCCAGTACGAGATGCACGGCGTGGAGGCGTTGGGCCTGCTCAAGTTCGACTTCCTGGGCCTTTCCAACCTGACCATCCTGCGTCAGGCGGTCGACCTGATCCGCGAGCACCAGGGCGTGGAGATCGACCTGGACAACCTGCCCCTCGAAGACAGCAAGACCTTCGAGTTGTTGGCCTCCGGCGAGACGACCGGCGTGTTCCAGCTTGAGTCGCCGGGCATGCGCCGCTACATCCGTGAGCTGCGGCCGACCTCGGTGCTGGACCTGGCGGCGATGGTCGCCCTGTTCCGGCCCGGCCCGATGGACAACATCCCGGCCTACATCCGGCGCAAGCACGGCCAGGAGCAGGTCACCTACCTGCACCCGCTGTTGGAGCCGTACCTGAAGAAGACGTACGGCATCTTCGTGTACCAGGAAGACATCATGGCCGCCGCCATGGCGCTGGGCGGCTTCACCGGCCCCGAAGCGGACACGCTGGGCTACGCCATACGCAAGAAGAAGCGCGACGTGCTGCAGGCGCAGAAGTCGAAGTTCGTCGAGCGCGCGGCCGAGCGCGGCGTCCCGCCACACATCATTGACGCGGTCTTCAAGGCGTTCGAACCATTCGAGCGGTACGGCTTCAACAAGGCGCACGCCACCTGCTACGGGCTGATCGCCTACCAGACGGCGTATCTGAAGGCGAACTACACGGTCGAGTACATGGCGTCCGTGCTGACGGCCGTGCGCGACTCGTCGGACAGAGTGGCGGCGGCCATCGCCGAGTGCCGGCGCATGGGCATAGAGGTGCGGCCGCCGGACGTGCACGCCAGCGGTCTCGACTTCACCGTCGAAGGTGACGCCATCCGCTTTGGCCTGCTGGCCATCAAGAACGTCGGCTCGGGGGCTATCGAGTCGATCGTCGAGGCCCGTCGGGAGGGGGGCAACTTCCGCTCGCTGGCCGACTTCTGCGCCCGGATCGACCTGCGCCTGGTCAACCGGCGCGTCCTGGAGTCGTTGGTCAAGGTCGGTGCCCTCAACCAGCTCGGCCATCCGGCTCAGCTGCTTGATGCCCTCGACGACGCATTGGCTTCCGGCCAGGCGGTCCAGCGCGACCGACTCACCGGCCAGGTCTCCCTGTTTGACTCGACAGCCGACTCGACGCCCCTCGAGCGCCCGCTGCGTATGGACATTTCCCCCGCTCCCGCCCGCGAACGGCTGCGCTGGGAGAAGGAACTACTCGGCCTGTACCTGTCGGACCATCCGCTGGCCGAGCATGCGCCGGCGATGGGCCAGTTCGTCAATGCGTACTCGGCAGACCTCGGCGAGGAGCTGGACCAGCAACGCGTCGTGGTCGGCGGGATCGTCACCGAAACTCGCAAGGTGATCACCAAGGCGCGCACGACGATGGGCGTGGTCACGCTTGAGGACCTGCAGGGAAGCGTCTCCGTCATCGTCTTCCCCAAGGTGCTGGAGCTGACCGAGGGCGTTTGGGCGGAGGACGCCATCCTGCTCGTCGCCGGCCGCGTCGATCACAAGGGCGACGAAACGGTCCTGCTGGCCGACACAGTCTGGGCGTGGGAAGAGGCGACAACGCTGGGGTCCGACGCGTTCGCGCGTGCCGTCGCGCGCGACGACAGGGGGCGGCGAAACGGCAATGGCAACGGCCACGGGCGCCGGCCGGTTGCCTATCAGGAAAGGAACGGCGCACCGCCGGTGGCGGCACCGGTGGAGCCAGCATTGGTTGCGCTCGGACCGGGCCCGGCGGAGGCGGCGCCGGTCGTCAGGACCGTGCCACGCGTGTCGCCGCTGAGAGGCATCGTGCTGGAGGGCTACGTGGACGTGGTCATCAGCCGGCCCGGCGAGTCGCGTGGCGGCGCCTGCCCGCGCTGGGCGCGACGACCCGTTTGCCGACGACGAGCCGCCCATGCCGGAGGAAGTGGCGCGAGTGTCGGCCGCACTGGCGGAAATCGGCGACAAGGCCTTTGAGCGCGACGCCGGGTCAGTCGCTCCACGTCCGATTTGGCAGTGGCGACCAGGACCAGCTGCTGACGGCCTTCGCGACGCTGCGCCAGGTCATACACCAACACCCCGGCGAAACACCGGTCATCCTGCACATTCCGGCCGGCGGCGGCCGCAGCCAGCGCATGGAGTTGCGGCTCGGTGTGGCCTATGACGGTGAGCTCGTGTCGGCGCTCGAGCGCCAACTGGGAGCGGGCCTGGTCGATCTCGCATTGCATGACTGACCTGCGGTAGCATCGGCCCGAGGTTGGGTGAGCGGAGCGGGCTGGCTCCACCCCTAGAGGAGGTCATATGAATCGACTGGCCGTGGTCACTTTCCTCGCCGTGGGCATGCTGGTAGCCGCGTGCGGCGGCACGGCAGCAACGGCGTCGCCGACATCCGGTGGCGGCACTCCAACCGGGACGCCCACCGGCTCTACGCCGCTCGTGACTCCTTCGCCATCCGGCGCCTTGCCGGCTACTCCGACGTTCGGCGGGACCAATGAGCCGCCCATTGGCGGCAGCGTCTGCGCGGCGTTCCCGACGATCGATCCCAACAACCCGTTGAACTTCCCAAGCCCAGTGCCGGATCCGACTCTCGAAGCCCACTTTCCGGCGCAGGTCGACGGCAACAACGTGACCGACCTTCAGTCCGGCAAGTGGGCGGCGTTTGTTTGCATGGGTGGCGATAGCGCCGCGGTCGACCAGCTGCAATCGAAGATGGGCGTGAACCTGGCCGATGTGACTTGGGCATCAGCCAGTGTTGTTGCCGACGACGAGCAGGTCGATCTATTTGGGTTGCGGGTGCCAGGCGGAAATGCTCAGCAGCTCGTCAACGTCATCGCTCAGATCGTGGCGCTCTCGGGCCACAACCTGGCCACCGAGGGCACGGTCGGTCAAGGGACCGCCGGCGGAAAGCAGGTCTTCACCTACACCGACGAGAACGGCACCAGCTACGGCCTCGTGATCGGGGATTCACTAATCTTCGCCGGGCCAATGACTCAGTCACAGGCCGACGAGGTGTTCTCGGCCGTCAGGTAGCGCGGCTGGTTCCTCCAAGATTAGCGGCGCGGCCGAGGCCGCGCCGCTTCCAAACTCGCGGTTTGTTCGCTGGATGAGCGCGTCTATTCGTCGCGACCTGGCTCAGGTACCTCGACCCGTATCTCCTCTTCGCAGCTCTTGCAGCGGAAGATGCGGTGGCGCGACCACTGCCGTTCCTCGTCGCTTTGCGCCGGATCACGGACTTCTTCCATCGTGCCCCACTCGTTGTTGCCGTGACTGTGCTCGAAGCGAATCAGTTCCGACTGCAAATTCAACAAACGCGCCACCTCCTTTTGCGGCAAGCGTACTAGCCGCCGGAGGTGGCGCCAATTGCCTTTGATTGATCGGGCCGCTCGCTCGGGCAGCCCGATCTGCGTTCGGGTGCGCTAGACGGCGCGCCGGCCGGTCAGCAGGTTGACCACGATGACGATCAAGGCGATGACCAGCAGGATGTGAATGAGGCCGCCGCCGACGTTGGCGACCAGGCCGATCAGCCACAGCGCCACCAGCACGACGATCACTAACCACAGCAATCCAGACAAACTCACCTTCTCACTCCTTCTAGGGGCAATTCCAGTGACGTCAGGCCGGTGCACGCGTCCGTTTGGCGACCTCGAGGGTCACCAGCACGGCCGCCATCACCAGCAGGACGTTCACGAAAGGGCCGGCAACGTCGAATGCGAGGCCTATCAGCCAGAGAACGGTCAGGATCGCGATTAGGGCCCAGGTCACCGTCACCTCCAGCTAGGCCGCGCAACGAATGTGCGTCGGCGTCGGCGGTGACGGTATTGAGTCGGCTACGGCCGGTCGATCCGCGCAACCGACCTCCGCGTAGCAGTTGGATTGCAGTCAGGAATTTGCAAGCCTGGGTGGCCGTCTGAGCGCCAACTGCCCAGTGTTGGTCAGGCCGAACCACGCACTCGCCGCGGCCGACATGTGTGCAGGCCCAGCACCACCGGGAGATCGTCGACCGCCGCGCCGATGATTTTGGCCATTTGTGTGCTGCTAGGGATGCACTCTTGCGATGCTGCCGCCCCGCGACGTTATTTGTGTGCACGACCAGGCGCAGAAACGCCCAAACCCCGGCGGGACGTGGCGGGCTTTCGCCCGGTGGTGCTCCAGCGGCACACTTTGCAGGTGAGCGCCGGCCGACCACGCCGCAACGAACTCGGCGCGTCACGACCGATGGGCAACGGTCGTCAGAGAGGTGGTGCCGAAGGTGGGATTCGAACCCACAACCCCTTGCGGGGAATGGTGTTTGAGACCATCGCGTATCCCGTTCCGCCACTTCGGCAGCGCCCCGAGATATTAGGGTACGCACGGGTTCGGCCCACGTCAGATGCTAGGCTTGCGCGGCGCTGCCGAGGGGGTCTCTGGCGCTGCCACGCACTGGAGGAGACAGCCCGCTCGTGGATGAGACCGCACCGCGGTCTGATGCGTCGCTGCCAACCGATCAGGAGGAGGCGGCGCCAACCGCCGCTCCCGTGACCGATGCCCAGCGTGCCCGTGAGATCCAACAGGCGCGAGATGGTGCGCTGATCGAGCGCGCACTCGATGGTGAACTCGAAGCGTTCAACGAGATCGTCACCATCTACCAGGACTACCTGTTTGCGCTCGTCGTGCGGGTCGTCGGCGATCGCGACTCGGCCACGGACGCGGTTCAGGAGGCGTTCTTCAGCTGCTATCGCAACCTCAACCGCTTTCGCGGTGGTTCATTTCGGAGCTGGTTGACGCGCATCGCGCTTAACGCCGCCACCGACGTTCTGCGTCAACGCAAGCGTAGGCCGTCAGAACCGTACCCAGAGTGGGAGGACGACGCCTGGCAGCCGCCCGCCGACGCGGCCGACAACCCCGAGCGCCAGGCCATGCGCCGAAACGCGAGCCGCGTGCTCGCCGTCGCCCTGCAGCAGATCACCGACGACCAGCGCCAGGCCATCGTGCTTTACGACGTCGAAGGCTACGACTACCAGGAGATCGCCGACATGACCGGCGCCGCGTTGGGCACGGTCAAATCACGAATCCACCGAGGCCGCCTCGCGTTGCGTGAACTGCTGGGTGAAGAGATGGAACTGTTGCGTGAGTGAGAACGTCAAGGCCGACGTGAACGAACGGGAAGCAGCCCAAGCCCCCGGCCACGCACGCCACGATCGCCTTTTGGTCGTGCGCTACGCCGCCGGCGACCTCGATGGCGCCGATCTCAAGCAGGCCGGCGCGCAGGTCGACCACTGTACCGACTGCGCCCGCCTGGCAGCCGACATCAAATCCCTCCACACTTCGCTGGCCGCCATGCCCGCGCCCAAGCGAAGGCGCGACTTCCGCCTCTCTATGGAAGTTGCGGAACAGCTCCGTGGATCGCCCTTCGATCGCTTCCTTCGCCGCCTGGCCATGCCCAAGCTCGGTCTGCTGCGTCCGGTCGCCGGCGTTGGCGTGGCATTGGGCCTGGTCATTGCCGCGGTCGGCGGCGTGCCGAACGCCTACTTTGCGTCGGCTGGCGCCGCTCCACCGCCTGCGGCGGTGCACGACGTCTCGGCTACACCTTCGCAAAACCAGGACAGCCGCGGTCCGGCCGCAGCAGCATCTGCGTCATATGCTGAATCTGCCGGTGGAACTGGCGCGCAGGGTGCCTTCTCGCCTGTCCCGGCCGCAATGCCTACCGGCTCGGCGAAGAGTACCCAAGGCGATTCGATGTACCTGACCATGTCGCCCACGGCCCCGGCCACCGCAACTCATACCGTGGCCCTGGAGCCCGCTCCGACCGCTACTGAAGGGCTCATCAACGGTGGTGGGCCGGCCCCAGCCCCCCCGTCTACTGCTGACACCGGTACGGACACCGGCCGGTTGCTGCTCGTCTATGCGGGCCTGACGCTGGCAATCGTCGCCTTCGGGTTGTTGCTGCTGTCGATCTACGCGCGTCGTCGCAACGAGGACCCGCTTCTCCGCTAGCCGCGAAGCGCTTGCGTAAACTCAGCCTGTGCCCAGGCTGATGCTCCTCGACTCGAACAGCCTGATTTATCGCGCCTATTTCGCCCTGATTCAGACGCCGCTGACGACGAGCAAGGGCCAGCTGGTAAACGCCGTTTTCGGCTTCTGGAGCATCGTTCTGCGCGGCTTCCAGGACGTGAAGCCTGATTACGTCATCGCCGCCTTTGACGTGGCGGCGCCCACGTTCCGCCGCGAGCTTTACTCGGACTACAAGGCGACGCGGCGAGCAATGCCGGACGACCTCAAGGACCAGTTCCCGATCGTGCGCCAGATCATCGCCGCGTTCGGCATCCCGGTGTACGAAGTGGCCGGCTTCGAGGCGGACGATGTCATCGCCACCCTCGTCAAGCAGGCAGAAGCTCGCGGCATCGATACCACCATCGTTTCGGGCGACCTCGACCTGCTCCAGCTCGTGACCGACCTGACAACCGTCATGACCACACGTGGCGGCGTCCAACAGACGACGTTCTACGACCCGGCGCGTATCAACGAGCGCTACGGCCTGACCGCCGACCAGATGATCGACTTCAAGGCGCTCAAGGGCGACGCGACTGACAACATCCCGGGCATTCCAGGGGTGGGCGAGAAGACGGCCGCGACGGTCCTGCAAAAGTTCAGCCACTTGGACAACCTGTACGAGCACATCGATGAAGTCCAGCCCGAGAAGCTGCGCGCCAAGCTCGCCGAGTACCGGGACGACGTCTTCCGCTGGCGCACGCTGGTTACCGTGCGCGCCGACGTGCCGGTCGAGCTCGAGCTCGAGCCCGCCCGCCTGGGTGACTACGACCGCAACGAAGTCCTGCGTCTCTTCCGCGAGTACGAGTTCCGCTCCTTGGTCGAACGCCTGCCCGGCATTACCGGCGAAGAGGTGCGTGCACCCGGTGACCTGCTGCGCGCCGCGGACCGTTCTGCGCCGATCCCGGCCGTACAGGTAGCCGGCCGGCCGTCTGCCGCCCAACGAGCGCAGATGGGCGAGGGGAGTGGGTTACAACTCAGCCTCGACCTCGGTTCGTCGAGCCAGGCGCTAGTCGCCAGTCAGCCTGCGCCGGCGGCGACCGCTACTGCCGTCCTCGAGCGCCCGACCGACCCAGTCGGCGCCCTGAAGAGACTGCTGACCGATCCCACGCTCGCAGAAGCTTTCGACCCGGCCACCGACTACAGCGGATGGCTGCTGGAGCAGCCCGACCTGACCGTCGGCTTCGCTCTGTCGGACGTCCGACCGCGTCGAGGCGATCTGCTTGGCTTGGCGGTGGGCTCCAAAGGGAGGATCGTCGCCGCCGACGCCGCCAACGCCGCCCGCCTCGTCGAGCAACTCACCGCCGCCGGCAAACCCGTGGCCGGCCACGAGGTCAAGCAGCTGCTCGGCTGGCAGCTGGCGAAGGGCGCTGCCCAGGCGCTGCCCAAAGTTGCCTTTGATACCCAGATCGCCGCCTACGTGCTGAACGCCGCGCTGCGCAGCCAGACGCTGGCCAGCTTCGCCGCCGAACGGCTGGAAGTTGAGCTGCCGCCTGATGGCGCACTCGGCGGGCGTGATCACGCGGCCGTCCAGGCCGCCTCCAGCGCCGCTGCCCGCCAGGCTCTCCAGCAGGACCTCGACAACGAGCCCACGCTCGCCCGTGTGCTCGACGAGATAGAGCTGCCGCTGATCCCCGTGCTCGCCCAGATGGAGTCGGCCGGCGTGGCTATCGACCGCGAAGCGCTGGCCGGCCTATCAAGGGCGTTCGCCGAAGAGATCAGCCGGCTGGAGCAGGAGATCTACGCCGACGTCGGCCATCAGTTCACCATCGGCAGCCCCAAACAGCTCGAACAGGTCCTCTTCTACGAGCTCAACCTGCCGCGCGGCCGCCGCACGAAGACGGGCTTTTCCACTGACGCGGGCGTCCTCGAGGATTTGCGGGCCGCACATCCGGCCATCGACAAGATCCTCGAGTGGCGCAACTACACCAAGCTGCGCAGCACCTACGTCGAGGCGCTGCCGCTGCTGCTCGACCCGCTTGACGGCCGCCTCCACACGACCTTCCACCAGGCCGTCGCGTCGACCGGTCGCCTCTCCTCGACCGATCCCAACCTGCAGAACATCCCCATTCGCTCCGAGCTCGGTCGGAAGATCCGCCACACGTTCATCGCCGGCTCACCGGATACCGTCCTGCTGGCTGCCGACTACAGCCAGATCGAGCTGCGCATCCTCGCCCACGTGTCGGGCGACATTCACCTCAAGGAAGCGTTCGAGCGGCGCGCCGATATCCACCGCGAGACGGCCGCGCGCGTGCTCCACAAGCCGCCTGAGAGCGTCAACCAGGACGAGCGCTCGATGGCCAAGATGGTCAACTTCGGGCTCGCCTACGGCATGAGCGACTTCGGCCTGTCGAGCCGGGCGAACATTCCGCGCGCCGAGGCGCAGGAGTTCATCACCTCGTACTTCGCCGCCTACTCCGGCATCAGCTACTACATGATGCACATCAAGGAAGTCGCCCGAGAGCAGGGCTACGTGTCGACGTTGTTCGGCCGGCGGCGCTGGATTCCGGAGCTGCAGGCGCGTAACTCGGCACTGCGCGGGGCGGGCGAGCGGATGGCCATCAACATGCCCATCCAGGGCACGGCCGCCGACATCGTCAAGATCGCCATGATCCGGCTTGCCGACCGGCTGCGCGACGACGGCTCACGCGCCCAGATGCTGCTGCAGGTTCACGATGAGCTGCTGCTCGAGGTTCCGCGCGACGAGGTTGCCGGGCTGGCCCCGATCGTGCGCGAGGTGATGGAGAGCGCCGTGACCCTTGATGTCCCGCTGGACGTGGACCTCAAGACGGGCACCGACTGGGAGTCGATGACGCCGATTCCGCGCTAGCGCCTCGTCGCGAAGAGTCGCCACGCGCCGGGCAACCCCTTGAGGGCGTGCTCGCCACGCTCGTCGAACTCGATGCCGGAGCCGGCGACGAGGTCACGCACGGTCGACGAGACAAGCACCTCACCCGGCCCCGCCGTCGCGGCCACGCGTGCGCCGATATGGACCGCGATACCGCCGACATCGTCGCCCATAAGCTCGATCTCCCCTGTATGCACGCCAGCGCGGACCTCGAGCCCGATTGCGCGCACGTCGTCGACGATCGCCTGAGCGCAGCGAACCGCGCGGGCTGGTCCATCGAAGGTCGCGAGGAACCCGTCACCGGCGGTATCAACCTCGCGACCGCGAAATCTGACGAGCTCCTGGCGGATCAGCGCGTGGTGCATCTGGAGCAGCTCCCTCCACGCCCGGTCGCCGAGCTCATTCGCGCGCTCGGTCGAGCCCACGATGTCCGTGAACAGCACTGTCGCCAGCACGCGATCGTGCTCGGGCGTCGGGCGAACGCCGGTCAGGAACTCCTGCACCTCGTCGAGCACCGCCTCCGCATCGCCCACGTACGGAAGGTGGTCGCTGCCGGGTAGCTGTACCAGCTTCGCACCGGGGATGTGCGACGCCAGGTAGGCGGCGTGCCCCGGCGGCCGGTAAACGTCGTCGCGGCGCTGGAGGACGAGCGTCGGGACGCGGATCAACGGCAGGATCGCCCGTACGTCCATTTCCGAGTTCATGTGGAAGTAGGCGAGCGCGTTGCCCGGGCCATACGACAAACGCTCGTACTTGCTCCACCAGCGGCGGAAAGCCTCGTCGTTAACCCGCGACGGCGCTACCTGATCGAGGAACAGACCCTTGCCCCAGTCCTCGTCGATCAATCGGTCGTAGCCCGCCAGCCATTCCTTGGTGCGGCCCCATGGGTAATCCACGTCCGCCGCCGGCCGGGCATAGCTGCCGTACAGAACCAGTGCCCGCGATCGCTCTGGGTGGGTCGCCGCGAACAGGATGCCCATCGGCCCGGCCTGCGAGTTGCCAAAGAACGCCGCCGACTGCGAGCCCACCGCGTCGAGGACGGCCAGCACGTCGTCCATCTGCTCTTCCATCGGCGGTAGCTCGAGCGCTCGATCCGACAGCCCGGCCCCTCGGGCGTCGATGATGATCAGCCTCGAAAACGAGGCCAGCCTGTTCAGGAAGCGCGCGAAGCCCGGTTCCTCCCATTGGTGCTCGACATGGGTGAATAGGCCCGGGATGAAGACGAGATCGATCGGACCGTCACCCAGCACCTGGTAGGCGATGTGGATCGCGCCACTCTTGGCGTACCTGGTCTCAGGTGTCACGGCGCGGAGGACTTCACGGCGACCACGTCCATGGTCGCGGTCGGGGAGGCAGCCCGGTTGAGGGTTGCGCGGTAGACGGCACGTACGGCGAAAACGTCATCCAGTTCGCGGTCCGCGTCGCTGAAGAACTCGGCACGGTAAGCGGCGTCCGAAAGTGCTGCGATCGTGAAGTAGAGGCCGGAGAAGGCGCCCAGGATGAGCGACACGGCGATGAGCGGCTCTGTGAGCGCGACAGTGAAGTCGCCGATCGAGAGAATCGCCATCGCGGCAACAGGCTCGGCGCTCCATTGCTGCTGGATCGGCAATGGCACAAGCAGCAAGCCGAACACGATGAGCGCGACCTGCACGGCAAGGGTTACCAATGCGATCTGCAGGCCCTGGCTGAACATGATCAGGGTGCCCACGTTTATCCACTCGCGTCCGGCCATTGGCGCGTCGACCGGCTGAACATCGAGTTCGGGCTGACACAACGGTCTCGCCACCGTGCGGCGCGCTATGTCCAGGACCTCCGGCCATGGACGGTCGATCGACGCCAGTCGTTTGACCTCCGGCACCAGACGGCCAACGAGAAACGCGATCGACAGGCCAAAGAACAGCGCGATGATGAGGGCGACCGACTGCCAATCGAGCGCCGCCATGACCTGCCAGGTGTCGCTCTGCAGGAACGCGAAGGCGATGAAGACCATCAGCAACGGCAGCGCCCGCGTCAGCAGCCGGCCAATGCTGCCGATCTGCGCTCGCGCCCGCCCAAACGCCCAGCGCAGCGCGCCAAGGACGCCGAAGGATGTGGCGACGTAAACGGCGGCCAGGAACAGCGCGCTCTCGATGACCACGTAAACGGCGTCGCTTACCTGGAAGCCAACGATGAGCGGCGGCACTGCCGGAATGAGCAGGAACGCAGCCACCTCCACCGGCCCGACCCGGTCGGGCAGCGACCGCCAGTGCCGGCCGCGCAGGACGTTGACGAGTGCCCAGCCCGCGATGACGACGGCGCCGGCCACGGCGAGCGCCAGCACGTTGACCTCGAATGACCACGCGAAGCTCGCCGTCATCAACGAAGTCACCGCCACATAGGCAACGAGAACCGGCGCTGCCCGGCGCAGGGCAGACCGTGTTGGTGACACGTCAGCCGCGAAGTGGGGTACCCCGCGGGCAACGAACCACGCCTCGACGTCAGTGATGGCGGGATCGCGTGTGCCGGCCATTTGCGCAACGCTAGGTGTCAGAAGGCTCCGTCGCAATACACTCGGCGCCAATGCCCGAGCTGCCGGAAGTCGAGACGATCGCGCGCGAGTTGCGCCCGCTGCTGACCGGCCGGACCATCGTCGACGCGTGGTTCGACTGGCCCAACCAGATCAAACACCCGTCGCCGGCTGAATTCGTGCCGGCCATCCGCGGTCGCCGCATCCTGGACGTCGGCGTCGGGCAAAGTGGGTAATCCTGGATCTCTCCGCAGCAACGACTCCGAAGCCGTGCTCGCCATCCAGGTCAAGATGACCGGCCAGCTGACCGTCGTGGCGCCCAACGAACCGCGTGACAAGCACGTTCACGCGAGGTTCACGCTCGACGACGGCCGCGAGCTGCGCATGCGCGACACGCGCAAGTTCGGCCGGCTGGGCTTCTACCGCAAGGGCGAGACCGGTCGCATCCTGGGTGCCGGCGATGTGGGCGAGCTGTTCGACCAGTTCGGGCCCGAGCCGCTGGCGGACGATTTCAGCGCACCCGACTTCAGGCGCCGGCTGGCCAAGCGCAAGGGCCGGCTGAAGACGCTGCTGATGGACCAGGCGTTCGTCGCGGGCGTCGGCAACATCTATGCCGACGAGTCGCTCTGGCGAGCCCGCCTCACCCGCTGCGCAGCGCGGCCGGCGTGAATGCCGATCAGTCGCGACGCCTCTATCGCGAGCTGCGCACGATCCTGGCGAGGCGATCGAGCGGCGCGGTTCGTCGGTCGACGACTACCTGGCGCCCGAGGGCAAGGGCGACATGCAGAACTACCTCAATGTCTACGGTCGAACCGGCAAGCCGTGCCCGCGCTGCGGCCGGCCCATCAAGCGCATCACCGTCAACGCCCGCGGCACCCACTACTGCTCGTGGTGCCAGCGCCTGCCTGCGTCGATCGGGCCGCTGCGGGTCGCCTGCTGCGCGCCGAATCAGCCACTCGTCCCGCTCGGCCCTGACGCTGACGCCCTCATGGCAACGAACTGTGGAAGACCGACGGGACTTCGGCCGGCACGAAGATGGTCAAGGACATCAACGTCCAGACCGGGCCCTGAAGCCTGAGTGTCCGGCGCCGCGCGGCGCCGGGCACGACCTGCAAAGATTTCGCACGTGATGGCCATCCTGCGCTTTGACGAAGTTCGCCGAGAGATCGGCGACTTCGTCATTCTCGACTCGGTCTCCGCCGCCGTCGCTCACGGCGAGCGGATTGGCCTCGTTGGCGCCAACGGTTCGGGCAAGACGAGCCTGCTGCGACTGGCCGCCGGCCGCGACGAGCCGGACATGGGCGTCGTGCACCGGAAGAGTGGTCTGACCATCGGCCTGCTCGCGCAGGAGTCCAATCTCGACCCCGAGTATCGCGGCGCGCCAAGCCTGCGTGAAGCAGTCCGTGGCGGAGCGAAGCACCTGGAGCAGATGGAGCGCCGCTTGCACGAGCTGGAGGCGAGCGGGCCGGCCGGCGTCGAATTCGGTGGAGTACGCGGCACTGCGCGACAACTTCGAGGCTCACGGCGGCTACTCGCTCGACGTCCGCGTGGACGCCGCGCTTTCTGGCTTGGGCTTTGTGCACGCCGACTGGCCGCGTTCACCGCTCGAGATGAGCGGTGGCGAGCAGACACGCGCCGCGCTTGCCCGGCTGGTAATTGCCGATCCGGACCTGCTCATGCTCGACGAACCGACGAACCATCTCGACGTCGAAGCGATCGAGTGGCTGGAGACGGCGCTGGTCGAGCGCCGCGGCGCGCTGATCGTGGCCGCCCACGACCGGGCTTTCCTCGACAACGTTGTGCAGCGGGTGTGGGAGCTGCGCGACCGGCGCCTCGAGTCCTTCCGTGGCAACTATTCGGCGTACGTGCTGCAGCGCGAGGAACGCGATGCCCGCCAACGCAAGGACGCGGCGACGCAGCAGGCGGCGGCCGAGCGCGAGCGCGAGCTCGTGCAGCGCTACCGCAGCCACCGCAAGTACAGCAAGATGCATGAGCACGAGCGCCGGCTGGAAGCGTTGGAAGCCGCGCCAATAACCGGCCCAAAGGCTCGCCAGAGGCTCGCGCTGCCGCAGTCGGCGCTCATCGGCGGCCAGGCCGTCCGGTCGGGCGAGATCGTGCTGTCGCTCGAGGAGCTGAGTGTCGGCTTCACGGGGCGGCCGCTGCTCGACGTCGCCAGGCTGGACGTCGGCCGAGGTGAGCGAATTGGCATCGTCGGGCCCAACGGTTCGGGCAAGACCACGCTGTTGCGCACGATTTCCGGCGAGCTGCCGCCGCTCGACGGTTACCTGACACTGGGCCACGGTGTCGTGCCCGGCTACCTGGCGCAGGTCCGCCAGGCATCCATTCCCGGGGCGACTGTGCTCGACGCGCTGCTGGCGGTATCGGGCGTCGAGATGGGCCCGGCCCGCTCATACCTGGCGCGCTTCCTGTTCCGCGGCGAGGACGTGTTCAAGCCCATCGACAAGCTGTCCGGCGGCGAGCGCTCGCGCCTCGAGCTCGCCCTGCTGGGCGTGACGCCGGCCAACCTGCTGCTGCTCGACGAGCCCACCAACCACCTCGATATCCCGGCGCGCGAGGCGCTCGAGCTGTTCCTGCGCGAGACGCCGTCGACGGTTGTGCTGGTGTCGCACGACCGGCGGCTGCTGCAGACCGCCTGCGACCGGCTGTGGGTCGTGGAGGGCGCCGAGGGCGAGCGGCGGCGGGGGAGGGTGGCACCCTTTGACGGTGGCTACCGCGAATGGCGGGCGGCGGTGGCGGAGGGCTGGACGGTGGCATCCGAGCTGGCGCGCAGGCTACGGCCGACCACGACTCCGACTCCAACGCCGGCCAAAACGGAGACCAAGACCGCCCTGGCGAAGCCCACGCGCGCGACGAACGGGCGCAGGGCCTCGGGCGGCAAGGGGCCAGCGCTGTCGAAGGACGCCTACAAGCGACGCAAACTGCTCGTGGAGGACGACCTGACCCGACTTGGATTGCGCAAGAGCCAGCTCGAGCTCGCCCTCGGCGATCCAGGCGTGCAGGCGAATTTCGTCGAGTTGCGACGGGTGACAAGTGAGCTCGCCGACGTGGATGCCGCCCTCGCCCAGGCGGAGGATGCATGGCTGACCCTCGCTGAGCAGGCTCCACGATGACGGCAATCGGCCCGCCGCTCATCGGGCTGACCGGACCGATCGGTTGTGGCAAGTCCACCGTTGGCCAGATGCTTGCCGGGCTGGGCGGAACGGTCATCGACGCGGACGAGCTGGCGCGCGAGGTGACCGCGCCGGGCGAGCCAACACTGCCCGCGATAAGGCAGCGCTTTGGCGACACCGTCTTCCACGCCGACGGCAGCCTGGACCGAGCTGCGCTGGCGGAGATCGTGTTCAACAACGAAGCAGCGCTGCGCGATCTGGAGGCGATCACTCATCCCGCCGTACGGCGCCGTGTCGAGGCCCTTCTGGCGAGGGCCAAGGAAACTAAGGCGCCTTTCGTCGTCATCGAGGCAATCAAGCTGGTCGAAGGCGGTCTCGCCCAGCAGTGCGACGAAGTCTGGCTGATCGACTGCCCGCCGGCCGTGCAGCGAAAGCGCCTGCGTGGCCGCGGCATGGACGCCGCCGACGCCGACCGGCGCGTTGCAGCCCAGGGCGACGACCTGGTTGGCCGCCTTGATGTGTTGCTGCCGCGCACCGTCCGCCGCCGCGTGCTGCCCACGGAGGGCTCGCTCGAAGAGGTTCGGCAGGCCGTCCAGCAGGCCCTGGCGAAGGTGATTTCCGAGCGCTGACGCTCCGACGCACAACTCAACGTTGCGCAACGGCACCGGACTTCCTACCCACACGCACCAGACCATCGAGACGTGGCTTCGGCCTGCCCAGATCGCTTGACTGCAGCGTGCGAGACCCGGCCAACCCTCGCCGTGGGCGCTGCGCCAAGGCGCTGGAGCAAGATGACACGACTTCGACTGCTGACCAGGAGAGGCGACGGAGCGGCGCGCCGTGAGAAGAGCCCCGGCCAGAGCCTGGTTGAGTTTGCGCTGCTCGCGCCGGTGGCAGTGCTCCTGCTGCTGATGACCGTCGACCTGGGTCGGGCGTATTTCGGCCTGGTCAACCTGAACAACGTCGCTCGCGTCGGGGCCAATTATGCGGCGTCCAACCCGGTCGCCTGGCAGGGCCTGGGCGACATGTCCAAGAAGGCCTACTACTCGACGCTCATGCGCGCCGACGCCACCAAGATCGACTGCACGCTGCCGGGCACGCTGCCGGCGCCGGCGTTCACGACGGCCGGCTCGACCCAATACGACCTGGGCTCGACCGTGACGGTCAGCCTGACCTGCAGCTTCCGGCTGATCACGCCGCTCATTTCGAACCTGATCGGTGACGGGCGCGGCAACGTCACGCTCGGCGTGTCTGCCTCGTTCAAGATCCGGGCCGGCAGCGTCAACGGTGTGGCAATCGGCGGGAATGTTCCGTCCCCTTCGCCGACGGCAACATTGTTTTCCAGTCCAACTCCGGTACCGACCGCGACGCCGGTCCCGAGCGTCACGCCGACGCCCGACCCGGACGCGACGCCCACGATCACGCCTGCGCCGACGCCAACACCGACGCCGGTCGTGGTCGACTTCTACGGCGATCCCACCAGCGCGGACTCTTCGGGCGGTGGCAGCTCCGGCGCCCAGGTCGTTGGCGCGCCAACTTTGACTGTTCGGTTCTACAACCTGACGACCGGGGCCAGCGGTACGAACTGCGTGTGGAACTTCGGCGATGGCGGAACGTCGTCCAGCTGCGCGTCCAGTGTCTTCCACTCCTACTTCTCGCAGCTCGACGTACAACGTCTCGCTGACGATGGACAGCGCGAACAGCAAGACGAGGACGAACTATGTGCTCGTCGCCTGCAAAGTGCCGGCCTTCGCCGGCGTGCGCAAGAACAGCGCAGTGAGCGTATGGACGGCCGCCGGCTTCAACTACGTCAACCTGTTCGCCCTGAACGGTAACGGCAACTACAAGATCGGCTACCAGTCGCTGGCCGGTGGCCTGGTCAATCCGCCCGGCGGCTGCTCCGGCGCCATCATCCAGGTCGGGCCCTGAACCTCCTCCGGCGCCACGGTAACCGCCGTCGATCGAGCGGTCAGGGCCTCGTTGAGTTCGCCCTGGCCGCCCCGCTGATCGTCCTGCTCATCGCCGGCATCCTCGACTTCGGGCGTGGCATCTATACGTTCAACACCGTCTCGCAGGCTTCGCGCGCCGCCGCTCGCACGGCCATGGTCGACCAGAACGTGACAGACGTACGCTTGCCGGCATTGCCGCCGCGCCGACGCTGGGCCTCACCACGAGCAACGTGACCGTCTGCTTCAAGACGCAGGACACGGCTGAGCGCAACTGCGACAGGCCGAGCGATGACGCCTGCCCGCAAGCGGACCGCATGGTTGGTTGCCTGGCAATCGTGGTGGTCAGCACCACCTACCACCCGTTCACGCCGTTCCTGAGCGCGATCTTCAGCTCGATTCCGGTCACCTCGACCAGCATCGTCGCCATCGAGTACGTGTGCCCTGCACGCGACGCCACCACCACGACCTGCACATGAGCAAGGAGAACCTCAGCATGAACCCCGCTCATCGCCGCCCGTCACAGCACGGTCAGGCGATGGTTCTCATGGTGCTCTCGATGGCCGTGGTGCTGGGTGGCGCAGCCATCGTCATCGATGGTGGAAACGGCATGAGCGAGCAGCGCGGCACGCAGAATGCGAGCGACGCGGCCGCCCTCGCCGGCGTCCTCGTGATGGCCCAGAAGATGGGTGGCCAGACGAACGTCGACAGCGACGTCCTCAGCGCGATGACGAGTGCGTTCACGCAGAACGCGACGACTATGCAGACTTCGTACTACACCGACTTCGACAAGAATGTCGTCGGCACGGTCGGCCGCGGCGGCTCGATCCCAGTGAACGCGTGGGGCGTTCAGGCCAATGGCCGGCGCACCTTCAGTACGCTGTTGGCCGGTGCGGTAGGCATCCACTCGTGGACGGCCAACGCGTCGGCCAACGCATTGGCAGGCGCCCTGCGCGGGCTGTGCGCCGCTGCCGACGGTTGTGGCGCCGTGCCGGTCACCTACTCGATCCCGATCACCACCTGCGATGGTTCCGGCCGCCCGCTACGTGTGGGCGTCGACTGGCCAATCGTCGGTCACGACACCGCCATCGCCGACCAGCACACCGGCAACTACGAATCGATCGTGCCGCTGTGCAAGAACGGACCCGGCGGTGTTGGTTGGCTGGACATGGGCTGCGGCGGCAACCTCGCCGACCAGATCGAGAACCCGTGCAACCAGGGTTTCGACATCCCGGTCTGGCTGAAGAGCAGCACCGGCAACGTCAACAACGTCGACGACGAGATGAACGACACGTGGGACGGCAAGATCATGCTCGTGCCGATGTTCGACGCGACCTGCCGCGACGTGCCGTCGACGGGTCTGCCGGCCGACTGCACCGACCCCGGCAGCGGCACCAACCTCTGGTACCACATCCCACGCTTCGCCGAGTTCCTGCTCGACCACGCCTACATCTCCGGCAACAACAAGACCGAATGCAACAGCGCTCCCGGTCAGCCCACCAGTGGTGGCAACGGCATGACCTCGTGTCTGAAGGGTTGGTTCGTACGCTACGTCATGCAGGGCCCAGTTGGCCTCTACCAGCCATGCGATGGCACCGACCCGACGTGCAGCGAGGAGTCGATCTTCGGCGTCCAGCTGGTGAAGTGAGCCCGCGTTTCGCTGAGCGCGGACCCGCCGGATAGCCACTTGGTACTGCGCGGGCCCGACGGCATGACCCCTTCTTGGGTGGTGCATCGGTGCCTACGGTTCAACAAACGACAAATCAGACCTAGGAGCGTGCTGCCGTGGAAATGGAGTTCAAGGACCCGACCCGTCGACGGAGGATGGTTTTCGTCACCGTTGGCCTCGCGGTCGCCGCGGTGGCCGGTCTCGGCGCCTTCACTCTCGCTTCCGGCGGCCAGCAGGCTGCGCCCGAAGTGGCCAAGCGACCCGTTCTGGTCGCCGCCCACGACGTGCCGGCCCGCACTACCCTCGCTGTCGAAGACGTCACGATCCGCCAGGTACCGGTCGACGAGGTCCTGAGCGAGGCCTACACCGAAGCTGGCCTGGTTATCGGACGGGTAACCGCCGTTTCGATCTACACCGACCAGCAGATGACCCCCAACCTCTTCGCCAGCGACGACGCCAACTCCGACTTCAGCATCCTCGGGCCCGACACACAGGTGACCACCGACACGCCGTATTGGCGAGCGGTCGCCCTGCAGGTGCCGGCAGAGCGCGCAGTCGGTGGCCAGATCAAGGCCGGCGAGCACGTCGACCTCTTCGTCAGCGTCGACATCAAGGTCATGCAAGTCGACCCCGACGGCAACTACCAGCTAGTCGACACGGCCGACAAGAACGGCCTGTCGAGCGGCAAGTCGACCAAGATCACGTACCAGGACGTCGAAGTCCTGAAGGCCGATCCCGACGCTTCGATGTACGTCCTCAAGGTCGACCTGCACCAGGCCGAGCAGATCTACCAGATCGTGCAAGAAGCGCCCGACTCGTTCAGCCTCGCGCTGCGCCCCGACTCGGACACGCGCATCGCCAATACGAGCGATTACGGCGTCACCACCGACCGCCTCGTCATGACCTACCTCTACCCGGTGCCGCAGCTGATCGACCTGACCCAGTTGCTGGGTGGCCAGTCGACGACCTACCGGCCGCCGCAGGACGGTGGCGTGAATACGCCGGTCGTCTCGCCCGCGCCGGGTGCGACACCCGCCCCAGGCGCCACGCCCGTACCAACACCGCCAGCACCTTCAGCCACTCCGTAATCACTACCGGGGGATCCGGGGGGAACAACCGACTGGCCGGCGCGCTAACCCGCCGGCCAGTTCGATTCTTGTCAGCTTTATACCTGTCAGGTTTTTGGGGCTGCCGGCGGTAGGATTCGTGCGTGGCAGTACAGGATGTGACTCGCCGCGGCGAGTTCAGGCTGGAAGCACCCTTCCAGCCGACGGGCGACCAGCCGCAGGCGATCGACAAGCTCATGGAGTCGCTGGGCAAGGGCAACCAGTTCCAGACGCTCCTGGGTGTGACCGGCTCCGGCAAGAGCTACACCATCGCCAACGTCATTGCCAAGTATCAGCGCCCGACCCTGGTGCTGTGCCACAACAAGACGCTGGCGGCGCAGCTCTACTCAGAGTTCCGCGAGTTCTTTCCGGACAACGCCGTCGAGTACTTCGTCTCGTACTTCGACTACTACCAGCCCGAGGCGTACCTGCCGCGGTCGGACACGTACATCGAAAAGGATTCGTCGCGCAACGACGAGATAGACAAGCTCCGTCACGCGGCGACGCGGGCACTCTTCGAGCGGCGCGACACGATCATTGTCGCGTCGGTCTCGTGCATCTACGGCCTCGGCGCACCTGTCGACTATGGCGCGACGGTTGTTCGGTTGAGGGTCGGTGGCCGCTACCGACGGGACGGCGTGCTGCGCCAGCTGGTCGATCTGCAGTACCAGCGCAACGATGCTGCTCTGTCGCGGGCTCGCTTCCGCGTCCGTGGCGACACTCTCGAGCTCCAACCGGCATACGACGACTTCGTGGTGCGCGTCCAGTTCTTTGGCGATGAAGTGGAGCGGGTGACGGAGGTCGATCCGCTGACCGGTGAGCTACTGGCGGAGCGGAATGAGCTCAACGTCTATCCCGCCTCGCACTACGTGACGCCGGCCGAGAAGATGAAAGTCGCCATCGTCGGTATCGAGAAGGAGATGGAGGAGTGGGTCGAGAAGCTGCGCGGCGACGGTAAGGAGCTCGAGGCGGAACGGCTGCGTCAGCGCACGACCTTCGACCTCGAGATGATGCGCGAGCTGGGCTTCTGCTCCGGCATCGAGAACTACTCGCGCCACCTTGCCGGCCGCGAAGCCGGCTCGCGCCCGTGGACGCTGCTCGACTACTTCCCGCCCGACTGGCTGCTGGTCGTCGACGAGTCGCACGTGACCGTGCCGCAGGTCGTGGGCATGTACAAGAACGACCGCACGCGCAAGGAGATCCTGGTCGACTTCGGCTTCCGCTTGCCGTCGGCGCTGGATAACCGGCCGCTGACCTTCGACGAGTTCGAGGGCCACCTCAACCAGGTCGTGTTCATGTCGGCGACACCCGGGCCATACGAGCTCCAACGTTCTAGTCGGGTCGTCGAGCAGCTAGTCCGACCCACCGGCATCACCGACCCAGAGGTCACGATCCAGCCCACCGAAGGCCAGATTGACGACCTGATCGACCGCATCCGCGAGCGCGTCGAGCGCGGCGAACGGGTGCTCGTGACGACACTGACCAAGAAGATGGCCGAGGACCTGGCCGACTACCTGCACGAGATGGGCGTCAAGGTCTCGTACCTGCACTCGGAGGTGGACACGCTCGAGCGGGTGCAAATCCTGCGCGACCTGCGCATGGGCGTTTACGACGTGCTGGTCGGCATCAACCTGCTACGCGAGGGCATCGACCTGCCCGAGGTCACACTGGTCGCCATCCTCGACGCCGACAAGGAGGGCTTCCTGCGGTCGGCGTGGTCGCTCATCCAGGTCATGGGGCGGGCAGCGCGCAACGTGCAGGGTGAGGTGGTCATGTACGCCGACAACATGACCGAGTCGATGCAGGTGGCGATCGAGGAGACGTCGCGCCGGCGCGTGATCCAGGAGAAGTACAACGCCGAGCACGGCATCGTGCCGCAGACCATCATCAAGGGCATCCGTGACATCAACGACCGCCTGCGCGCGGTGGCCGAGGCCGCGGGCGTGTACGCCGAGCCGCAGCGCCAGTTGAGTGACATGTCGCAGGCGGAGGTGGCCAAGCTCGTGGCGCAGCTCGAGACGGATATGCGAGCGGCGGCGCGCGAGCTCGACTTCGAGCGAGCGGCGGCGATGCGCGACGAGATCCGCGACATCCGGCTGCGCGTGCTTGAGCAGGACCAGAGCGTCATCGTGGCGCGTGCGGCGGAGAGGGCCGGCGCGGCGGATCGGGCCGGCGCAGCAGCTCCCGCGTCGTCGGCGCCGACGGCGAAACCTTCCGAGCGTCAGGCCGCCTTGAAGTCAGGGCTCCGGCGCGGCCGGCGCGCGGTTCAGTCGGGCGAGGTGCCAGGGCTGGAGGTCACGTCCGTCACAGTGCTCGAGGCAGGCGAGGAGCCGGCCGGCGACGGCCTGGTCGAGACCGAGGCCGATCTGGGCACGGCCGCCGACTGGCTGCCCGGTATCCGCGACGAACACGAAGGCGACGACGCCGGCTGGATGGCCCGCTGGCTCGACCGACCAACATGGGACACGCGCGTCACGCCCAACGTCGTGAAGCGCACCGGCGAGCGGCCGTCACAGAGAAGCCGCGGCAGGGGCGGACGCCGCTACAAGTAGGGTGGGCGGGCGGCGGACAGTACCGAGCCGGAGCCGAGTCTAGCGAGGGCTCGCCGTGCTCGGGACGCGAGGGCCGAGGAACCTGATCTGAACGATGCGCTTGAGGATGAGCAGCCCGTCGAAAACGCTCGATAAGCCGCTGCTGCCGTACGAGCGCGCTGAGCGCTGAGCGGGCACCTCGACGACTCTGCCGCCGGAGTTGAGCACGCGCAGCAGCAGGTCGACCTCGATGTCGTAGCCGCGCGCCTCGATCTGGACGCGATCGAAAACGCTCGAGCGCACGGCCCTGAAGCCGGCCAGCGGGTCGGTGATATGCGTCCCGAAAAGAACATTGACGGTGCCGGTAATGAACTTTGTCCCTGCGTAATTGAGCCGAGTAATTGCGCCGGCCTGAAAGCCACCCAGGAAACGTGAACCAAGGACGAGGTCCACATCCGGCTCGAAGGCAGAAAGCATTACCGGGATCTCGCTCGGATCGTCCTGCCCGTCGGCGTCGATGAAGACGAGGATGTCGCCGCGGGCGAGCGCGATCCCGCGCTGCAGCGCGACCCCCTTGCCACGGTTACGGTCGAGGCGGAGGACCCTGGCCCCTGCCGCCGCCGCGGCCGCGGAGGTGCTGTCGGAAGAGCCATCATCGACCACGATCACTTCGGATAGGTCGGGCGTGTTGGCCGCGCATTCCTTGACAACCTGCGCAATCGTCGGGGCCTCATTGTGTGCCGGGATGACGACCGATACGGTGCGCGGGTTCAGACCATCCATGTCAAGTCGCCACCCTCATCCGCCCAGCGCAGCGCCTGGACGGCAAACATCGTTGCCCAGGTATTCATGTCGTCGCAGTCAGGCCGGTATCGAAACGCGCCCTCTTTCTCCATCTCGCGCAGGAATGTCGCCGCCCGGCCGATCTCCGTGGAATAGCGCTGACCATCGACCAGGCTCCAGATGCGAACCGCTTGGGCCGTGCAATCGGTGTGCGCCGGCCCAATGGCGATCCGGCCGTCATGGCGTGAAGGTAAGCCGCCATCGTCGAACTGGACCCGCGCGAGCCAATCGGCGGCACCCTCGATGAGCGGTCGAAACTCGCCCATACCGCGACGGTCCAGGGTGAGCAGGCCCTCGACCGCGTAGCAGTGCGCGTGCGTGTACGTCTCGCGCGAAAGGTCGTTGACCCTGAACCGTCCTTCGTCGTAGAGGGGAACAAGATCCTCCACCAGCTGCCGGACGCAATCGCTCGGGCTGGGCAACGCTCGCGAAGCCTCGTACTCGGTCAGCGCGATGGCGAGCTTCAGCAAGTGGCAGCCGTAGGACACGCTCCAATGCGACGGGTCGGTATCCGAGTCGCCGGTGTAAGCCGACCGCCCCGCGACGCACCGAACGACGAACTCGTACAGTCGATCAGCCAATGCGGGCTCGGGCAGCCCGCCACCAACGTGCTCATGCCGCAGCAGCCCGGTCAGGGCCATCGCCGAGTCGAAGGCGTAGTCGATGCCCCACCGGCCGACGCCCCCGCCGGCCGACACGTCGGCGGCCAGGCCGCTCGCGATGCGGTCGCGCGTTTCGACCGTCGACGAGCCCTCCCAGCTGAGGAATGAGAGCAGGTAACCGGCGATCTCCGGGTATGGGTAGCCCGGTCGCTCAGGGTTGACCCACGACATGACCCGGCCATCCGAACGGACGACATGGGCGCTCTGCAGCCACTCGATCGAGCCGGCGACCCCCCTCTCGGCGAGTGTCACGACGCAGGCGCCGCCGCTGACCTGGCGGTGGCCAGCGAGAGAATGCTGGGCGCTTCGATTGCGGGCACGTCCTGAGATGCTGCTACTGCGCTGGCAAACGGATCGACCAGCCGCTTGACAAGATCCTCGTGAATCAGGGCAGCGGCATCGCCATTACCGTACGGTGCTACACGCTGCGACATCGCCGCATACAGCTCGGCGTCGTCGAGCAAAGCCGACACGGCGTCGACGATGTCTTCGGTGCAAGTGCCAACCAGCCGCGCAGCGCCAGCTACGCTGCCCTCGGGCCGCTCAGTCACGTCGCGGGCGACGAGTACCGGCGTACCCAGATAGGGCGCCTCTTCCTGAACGCCGCCCGAGTCGGTCAGGACGATGTCGGCACGCGCTATCAGGCGGATGAACGCGTGATATGGCTGCGGTTTGATCAGGCGAACATTGGGCAGGTCGTGCAGTGCCGCTTCGGCCGGGCCGCGGGCGGCCGGATTCGAGTGCAACACGAAGACCACGTCGAGGTCGTTGCGACTCGTGGCAAGTTCGCGCACTGCGCGGCAGATCGCGTCGATGCCGTCGCCGAAATTCTCGCGCCGGTGTGCCGTGACGAGCAGCACGCGACGGCCGTCCGGCGGGACCACGTCGAGGTGGCGGTTGTCGCGCAGCACCGATAGCAAGGCGTCGACGACGGTGTTGCCTGAAACCAGGACGCCGTCCGGGTCTCCACAGTGCTCGGCCATCAAGTTGTCGCGTGCGCCGTCAGTCGGTGCGTAGTGCAGGGATGACAGGCGATCGACGAGCACCCGGTGCATTTCTTCTGGAAAGGGCTGCCGCGGGTCGCCGGACCGCAAGCCGGCCTCGACGTGGGCGACGGGCACGCCCGCGTAGAACGCGGCCAAAGCGGCACCCAGATTCGTTGTCGTGTCGCCCTCGACCATCACCAGCGTGGGCTTCTCGGCATCGATGGCATCAGCCAGGCCGGGCAGCATGGCGGCCAGCGTCGTCGCCAGCCGGCGATCTTGAGTCGGGATCGAGACGCGGTAGTCGGCCACCAGATTCCACTCCGCTATCGCCTGGTCGAGGAGATCGCTCTGCTGCGCGACGACGCATAGCGACACCTTGATATCAGGGTCGAGCTCGAGTTCCTTGATGACCGGCCCAAGCTTGATCACCTCGGGCCGCGTGCCAACCACGACGAGCACTCTGGGCTGAGCCTGCCGCCAGTTGGCACCCAATGAATCCAATGATTCCTCCAATTTCGGAGCAGCCAGAAGACAACAGCCCGTAGCAGCCACCGGAGGCGAGTTGTCTGCTTCTGTCTGCGGGTGCCACCTAAACGGCCACCACGGACAGTCCCGACCACTGTTATTGCTGGTCAGGTGGGCGAAACTTACGGTTGGTGGGATTTCAAATGCGAATCAATCGCGAGGGACGAGCATTCCGGGAGTACTAGGACTATTGCTGCGACGGCTTCCCGCCAACCTCCGCAAGCAGGTCCTCGTAGGCCTCGACGGTCTGTGTCCAACTGCGCGGATGGCTGTAGCGCCGAGCACCGAGATCTGGCAGGCTGAGGATTGCCGCCTGCAGCGCGTCCGGCTTGCCCGGCTCGACGAGCACTACCCCCTCGTAGCCCTCTGCCGCTTCGGGGTTGCCGCCGACGTCGCTCATGACGATGGGCAGCCCATAGCCCATGGCGACATGGAGCGGCCCGCTCAGCGACGAACGAAGGTAGGGCAGCACCACGGCGTCGGCCCCGCGCAGGTAACCGTCGAGCTCCTCGTCGCTCACGTAGCGATTCACGAACGTGATCCGGTCTCGACGCGGGCTGCGCGCGATCTGCTCGCCCGGTAGCGTCCAGCCCTCCCACGTTTCTCCGACCACCGTCAGCCAGAACTTCTCGCAATCTGCTTCGGGCAGCGTCTCGAAGGCCGTCACCAGATGCTCGAGCCCCTTGAACGGCCTGATGACGCCGAAGAACAGCAGGTTGATGACGCCCGTCGGCGCCTCGCGCAATGGCCGGCCGCCCGATTCCGCGCGGTAGTGATCGTGCGGCCCGTGGGGCAGGACTTTGATCGGTCGCCGCCGCCCCAGCCGCCACGTCTTGCCCACCGCCTCACGGTCGAACTGCGAGTGGACGGCGAAGCCGTTGGCCAGGCCCATCAGCAGCGGCGCGAAAGTCCGCACGTACGCGTGCGCCAGCGGAATGTTGACCTCGCCGGTGTCGAGCACCTCGTGGAATTCGATCACTACGCGCCCGCCCAGCAGCCGCGTCAGCAGTGCAAGCGCGATGTAGGTGTGCAGGACCGTTCCCGTCCACCACTGCAAGATCACCACATCCGGCCGCTGCCGAAGCAGAAACCAAACTGCCCGCGCGAGGCTGGGCAGCCAATACCAATCGACGCCATCAAAGGTCGCCACGTCAGGGTCGTGGCCAAGCTTCGTCAGGCTCGCGCCGACGCGTACGCGGCCCGGATAAAAGCGTGCCGGCAGCAGTTGACGCATGGTCATCAGCGAGGAGCGGTAGCCACGCTCCGCGAACGCGTTGGCCAGCCGAACCGTGTAAACGCTGATCCCGCTCAGGAACCTGGTGCCCGAGCCGACGACCATGATCCGCCGGGGGCGACGAGAAGCCTTGGCCACGCGGACTTCAGGCGGCGTCAGGTTCGCAGTTGACCCGCCAGGTCTGCAGACCAAGAGGCTCGAAGGCGACCTTGTGTGGCTCGCAACCCAGGTTGCGCAGACGTTCGGCGACAGCGTGCTTCCGGTCGAAGCGGCAGTACAGCAGCATGTAGCCGCCACCACCAGCGCCGGTGATCTTGCCGCCAAGCGCGCCTTCCTTGAGGGCGATGGAGTACAGCTCGTCCAGCTCCGGACTGGAGATGCGGTCGGACATTCGGCGCTTGTGGCGCCATTCCTCGTCCAGCAGCCGGCCAAAGTCGTCTAGCTGGCGGCGCAGCAGCGCATTCTTCATCTCGAACGTCAGCGCTTTGAGCTCGCGCAGCGCCGTCATGGTGTCGGCGTCGCCGTCCTGATAGCGCCGGACCTGGTCCTCGATGATGCGCGACGACAGTCGCACCTTGCCGGTGTCGCACAGCAGCATGTTGTATTCGAGCTCGTTCTGCGTATCGGCGTTGATCTTGAGGGGATTGACCACGACCCGGTCGGCCAGGAACTCGATGAAGTTGAACCCACCGAAGGCCGCCGCGTACTGGTCCTGCATGCCACCCAGGATGCCCAGGTCGACGCGCTCGATGTCGTAGGCCAGGTCGGCCACCTCGTAGTCGGTCAGCGCCTGGCCGTTCATCTCCTTGAGCAGCCCGACCAGCGCGACCATCATCGCGGACGAAGAGCCGAGGCCGGACCCGGGCGGTGCGTCCGAGTGCAGGAACAGGTCATACCCGCCGCGGTGATCGCCGGCCAGCCGGTTGATGGCGCCCTTGGGCAGGTCCATCTCGCCGTCGTAGACCAGGTCGTCGAGAGAGCTGTAGCTGAGTGACGTCCCGAAATCGAGTGAGTTGATGCAGATCTGCCCATCGACCCGGCGGCGCAGCGTTCCCCACGCGTAACGGTTGATGGTCGCCGACAGAACGCATCCGCCCTCCAGCTCCGGGAACGGCGAAACGTCGGTGCCGCCGCCGGCGAAGCTGATGCGCAGCGGCGCCTTGGCGCGAACGAGATACGACGGAGGGACGCTCGACCCCGGGCGGATGGGCCCGCCGGAAATCGGCAGCGCGGTGGGTGACGCAGTCATCGCCGCCGCAGGCTAGCCCGATCGCCTCGAGCGCTGCGACTACAGCTGTTATCGCGGTGTTGCGATGACGTTACGCGACATGGAATGGGCGCGGTATGCCAACCGTGGGACTCTGGCAGCCAATGTCGACCCGTCCGCCATCCACGCCCGCCGAGCCCGACCGGCCCGTCCAATCAGCGGAACTCGCCGAGCCGGTTGACGCAGCGGTTCCGGCACCTGCCACGGCCGGTTCGTCCAGGCTGGTCACCGTCCTCGCGGTGCTGCTCGTACTGGTTTTTACCCCCGCCTGGGTGGATCCCAGCACCATCGTCGAGTTGAGCGGAGGCACGCCCGTCCCTCCGTCGGGCCGGGCCCTGCCGGCCCCCGATCCGCTCACCGGCTTCGTACCACTCGCCATCCCCGTGCCGCCTGCCGCGGGACCCGCAACGACGGTCGCTCGCGACACTTTTGCCCGAACTGCCAGCGCTGGCTGGGGGTCGCCCGACGTTGGCGCCGCCTACAACCCACCTTCGGCCGATGAGGCGCCCAGTCTGTCGGTCGACGGCGGTCACGGCGTAATGAGCCTGGCAGCGCCCGGAGACACGCTCAGCGCCATTCTCGGCGGCGCGCCGGCGCGGGACGTCGAGGTCTCCTTCGCGCTTGGCGTAGACAAGCTGCCCGCCGACGGAAACTTGTACGTCTACCCACTGGTACGGGCGACCGACGAAGGTGACGCCTACAGGCCGCGCATGTTCATTACCCAGGATGGCGCCGTCTACGTCCATGCCGGGCTCATCATCGGCGGCAAGGAGCAGTCGCTTGGTCGCGAGGTGCTCGTGGCCAACGTGCCCGACATCGCCGGCCACACGCTGCGCTTGCGCGCCTATGTCGCGGGCAGCGACCCGACGTCCGTCTTCGTCAAGGTGTGGGACGCCGCACTTCGAGAGCCGCCGCAGTGGCAGTTCGGCGCCATCGATTGGACGGGTGTGCTCCAGCCGGCCGGCGCGGTGGGAGTCGGCGCCTATCTCGGCCGCAACGTGACAAACGCCCCGCTGACCCTGCGGATTTCAGACCTGACCGTGACTGCGACGGACCCGACCAACTGACACCGCGACCTTCAGGAGAAAGCCCAGTGGCAATTGAAGCCGTCCACCGTTCAACCGCAGCTGTCAACGCCGCGCCAGGCGTTCGCCGTCTATACGTCGCCGGCGGCCAGCAGCGCGGCCTTCGGCCGATGGCGGCGGGCATGGACGGTGGTTGGTATGAATACGAGAAGGCGCTGATCGTTGAGCTCGACACCGCTACCGGCAAGGCGCACAAAGTCGTTGAGTACGTTTCGCCGCCGGACGCGATCCCGGACGAACAGCCGGCGATCCTGTTCAAGTCAGGCACACTCAACGGCGACCTGCTCTACACCTGTACGCAGACCGAGGTGATGGTCTACCGCGTGCCTTCGTTCGAGCGGCTCGCCTACGTGTCACTGCCCCACTTCAACGACGTGCACCACGTCCGTCCCACGCCGGACGGCAACCTCCTCGTGGCAGACACCGGCCTCGACATGGTCATGGAGGTGAGCCTCACCGGCGAGGTCGTCCAAATGTGGAATGTGCTGGGCGAGGACCCATGGGCGCGCTTCTCACCGGCTACCGACTACCGGCGGGTCGAAGACGACCAAGCCGCACCACGCTCACCCGAACCACGTCTTCTACATCGGTGACGAGCCGTGGGCGACACGCTTCGAACAGCGTGACGCGGTCTCGCTCGTCGATCCGTCGCGGCGCATCGACATTGGCCTGGAGCGGCTACACGACGGCCTGGTCCACGATGGCCACGTCTACTTCACGACAGTTAACGGCCAGATCGCCATTGCCGACACGACCACCCTGCGCGTCATCGAGGTAATCGACCTGACTCGCGCTCACCCAGCGGACATGCTGCTCGGCTGGGCTCGCGGCCTGCTCGTCGAAGGCGACCATATGTGGGTGGGCTTCTCGCGCATCAGGCCGACGAAATTCCGCGAGAACGTGGGCTGGGTGCTGCACGGGCTTAAGCGTGACTTCGGGACGCATGTCGGTTGTTACGACCTGCGCACCGGCGATTCGGTCGGTCAGTTCCTGGTGGAGCCCTACGGCCTCTCCGCGGTGTTCGGCATTTATGGCGCCGACAAGTTCGCCCCGCCAGCTCCCGAATCGGTTTGACAGGGTATTGAAATAGTCGGTGCAGGCGATCAAACGGAGCCGTCCCAACAGTAGGCCCAGCATTCGCTGACGCCGTTCTAAGCACTTACGCCCAATGGCTGTGGGCCGTCGCAAAAACCTGAGGTCGCCTGATGCCGCGCGTTCTTTCAGCTTTCGTCTTCGCTGTCCTGCTGGCCCTGTCAGCTGTGCCCGCTCTGGGCGTGGCAGCCGGACCCAGCTCTGTCGTCGCGCTGAGCCAAGTCGGCGGTAACCCGCACCGCAATCAGTCGACCGCCATCCAGTTCCGGCTTCCAGGCAAGGCGGCAGCCGTCGATGGGCGTATTTACTTCGACACGACGGCAGCGACCATGGTCAGCGTCGACCCAAGGGGCGGCGGAACGTCGTTCATGCCGGTCGACATCCCCGGCGGGTACGCCTTCGGCGCGTACAACCTGCGCCCGGGGGCCGTAATGAACGTCATCTTTGCGCCACTGACCGCCGGCGATCTGCAGGTTCGGGTCGATATCGACGCGCTGGCCGATGCCAGCGGCAACCGCCTGGCCGTATCGGGCAACGAAGCGACGATCACGGTCAAGGTCGATGGCGGCGGGCGCGCCCTTGGCGCGCCGGCAAGTCGTGGCGGGCCGAAGACTTTGCGCGGCGCCGCGCCCATCCATGACCTGATGGCCAACGGCCACTTCGACAACACGGACCTCGACATCGCGACCGGCGGCTGGGAGCTCGCGCGGGCGCGCGGCGTTACCTGCGACGCGAACAGCGGCCTCGACGGCGACGCCAACAACGATGGCTGCATCGACATCGTCGACGTGCAGGCGGTATTCGCGGCGCGCGGCGACTCCGCGCCGGTAGGGAAGACACCCTCTGTTACAGCCAGTACCAGCGGCGAGCAGATGGCCAGCGTCGGGGCGCTCGAGCCGACCACCAGCGCCACACAGGCCTCGTCGGCCGGCCCGAACTTCGTCGTCGACAGCACGCTCGACAATCCTGATGCCACGCCCGGCGACGGCCTATGCGCCGACAGCCTCGGCAACTGCACGTTCCGCGCCGCCATCACCGAGTCGAACTGGTGGCAAGGCGCCAACACCATCAGCTTCAACCTGGTCGGCGTTGCGCCGGTCCAGATCTCGATCGGCATGACCCCCATTGCGATCAACGATCACTCCGGCGGCGTGACCATCGACGGCTACTCAGAGCCAGGCAGTCACGTCAACACCGCCGCCACCGGCTCCAACGCCGTCCTTGGCGTGATGTTGCGCGGTCCGGGCACCGCGACGGCCAACCGTAGCCCGTTGCGCATCACCAGTGCCAACAACGTCATTCGCGGCCTTGGCTTCGTCAACTGGAACCGCGCGCTCATGCTCGATACGTCGGGCGCGACGAACAACACCGATCGCCGGCAACTGGTTCGGCTTCAACTCGACCGGCACCGCTTACATCAACAGCGGCAACTACAACATCCTGCTGAACACGGGCGCGAGCAACAACCACATCGGGACGCCGGCGCTGGCCGACCGCAACGTCAGCGGTCGTGACACCACCGGCATCATGAGTTACGGCGCAGGCACTCACGGCAACGTCATCCAGAACAACCTGCTGTGCGCGACGCCGACCGGCACCAACTCGACCGCTGCCGCCTGCAGCAGTGGCATCGACCACGACCATGGCACGCAGGGCGAGCTGATCGGTGGCACCGGCACCAACGAGCGCAACATCATCGGCCGCACGCTGCTCAACGGCATCGAGTACTCCCACGGCTGGAACCCCGACGGGCCGGTCGGCCAGACCGACTCGACCTGGTGCGTTTGCAACAACCAGGCCATCGGCAACTGGGTTGGCTTCCGCCAGAACGGCGCCTACGACGTCAACTTCCGGTCCGGCATCAACGACCCCGGCACCGCCGACAACGGCAACGGCGTTCAACGCCTACGACGGCTCGAGTCACAACCTCATCCAGGCCAACTACGTCTCGTCCGCCTACGACGGCATCCAGACGATGTCCGCCAACGCCACTGACAACACGATTCGCAACAACATCATCGGCGTCTCACCGCTGGGTACGGCCGCGCCGGTCGGTCGCTACGGCATCGTCGTGCGCGAGCACACCGCCAGCCACACGGTCGTCGGTAACCAGATCAGCAACACCGGCAACTACGGGATTGCGCTGACCCAGCCCGACGTTCGCTTCATCCGGCATCAGCCAGAACATCATCACCAACACGACGGCACAGGCGATCTACCTGGCGCCGTACACCCAGGATCCGGCTTCTGGCGCCAACGCCCTGCTCGCGTCGCCCGTGATCACGTCGGCTACCACGATCGGCGCGTTTGGCACCGGCATCAGCGGTGCGACGGTCGAGGTCTACCGCGCCGACCGCCCGGCCGGCCAGAGCGGGCTGCCCATCTCGTACATCGGCTCCGCAACGGTTGGCTCGAATGGCAACTGGAGCCTGCCCGTCTCGATCTCCCAACAACTGGAACGTGACCGCGCTCCAGATCGCCACCAACAACAACACCTCGATGCTTTCGACCAACGTGGCGGTGACCTTCCAGGCGCCGCCGCCGCCGCCGACGGCCGACTTCACGTGGGGCCAGCAGGCAGCCAGCCTAACCGTCGACTTCACGGACGCCTCGACCGGCAGCCCCACCTCTTGGAGTTGGGACTTCGGCGACAGCTCTTCGTCAACTCAGCAAAGCCCGACGCACACATATGCCACCGCCGGTAACTACAGCGTCAAGCTGACCGCGTCGAACGCCGGTGGATCAAACAGTGTCACCAAGACGGTCACTGTCACGCCGGTGTCAAGCACGACTACCTATGCCGCGGATGCGTTCAGCCGCACGACCAGCGGTGGCTGGGGCAATGCCGATGTTGGCGGCGCTTACACGTTGCTCGGGCCGGCCGCCAACTTCAGCGTGGGCGCGGGCGTCGGCACGATGATCGATCCGACCACCGCTACGACCCGCTCGGCGATGCTGAACGGCGTGTCGGCTCGCGACGTCGATATCAGCTTCCGCGTGCGCGTGGACAAGGTCGCCGCGGGTGGTCCTTATTACATCTACGCCGCCGCCCGCGTCAGCGGCAATAACGAGTACCGGCCGCGCATCCTGTTCAACGCCAACGGCACCATCTCCGCCCAGGCCAGCATCGTCCAGAACGGCACCGAATCGCCGCTTGGCAACGCGGTCGTGGTGCCCGGCGTGACCCAGAGTGCCGGTGGCTGGATCCGCTTCCGCGCGCAGGTAACGGGCACGGGTACGACCACCATTCGCGTCAAGGCCTGGGCCGACGGCAGCGCCGAGCCGGCTGGCTGGAACTTCACGACAACCAATAGTGCTGCCGCACTGCAGAGTGCGGGCGGCGTCGGCCTGCGCCTCTACGTGGCCGGCAGCGCCACCACTGCGCCGGTCACTTTCGGCTTTGACGACTATTCGGTAATCAGCGCAAACTAGAACCAAGGACCCCGTCGCGGCCGACGGCCACCTTGGGGAGAAAATGGCGCCGATCAGCGCGCATAACGTTCCGCTCGCGATTCATCCATTGAGGGCGCCCGCGTTGCGGCGCCAGTGCTGATCGGTCGTCGATTCCCAAGCGGGCGGGCGCTGGCCGCAATGGCGGTCATCGCGGCGCTGATTGCCGCACTTCCCGGCTTCCTCGACTCGTACGCCGTCGGCGCCGTCACCAGCGATGCCGCGATCGATGTCCCGGCCAAGGCGACACCGGGAGCTGCGACTGCGCTCACTCTGCGGCTGCCGGGGCGCGTTGCCGCAGTCGAAGGCCGCGTCATGCTCGACACGAACGCGGCGGAGTTGGTCGGCGTCGCGCCACTCGGCAACGGACAGACGTTCGCGCCGGTCGCCGTGCCGGGTGGCTACTCCTTCGCTGCCTACGGGCTGAACTCGACCAACGGTCATACGGTCCTGCGCCTGGTCGTGGCCGCCAATGTCGACGGCCTACTGCAAGCGCAAGTGCTTATCGACGCTGCCGCCGACTCCGCCGGGACCCGAATCAGTGTGGGCCACGCCAGCCTGCTGACCGGCCTGCAGGTCGGCAACGGCGACAAGGCGATTGAAGCGCCGCACGGCACCGCCCGTGGCACCCCGCCACACGCCGGCGGTCCGGCCCGCGACCTGTTCCCAGACGGGATCCTGTCCGTCGATGATCTCGACGCCTTCCGCTCGGCCTGGTACACGGCGCGCACGGCCGACAACCAATGCCAACAGGACGCCAGTCTCGATGCAGATGCCAACGGCGACGGCTGCATTGACATTGTCGACATCCAGGCGCTCCTTGCCGGTCAGGGCCAGCCGCGAGCCGGCGGAAAGCATCGACCGGCAGGGGCGGTCATCGAGTCGGCTGACGGGACCTCGACGACGATGGCCACCCCTCAGGGAGCTTCGTCTGAGGTTGTAGCCGCAACCGGCCCGTTCGTCGTCAACAGCACGGCCGACACACCCGACGTCGCGCAGGGCAACGGTATCTGTGCCGACGCACAGGGCCAGTGCTCGCTGCGCGCAGCGATCATGGAGGCGAACTGGCAGGCCGGCGACCAGCGCATCAACTTCAACTTGCCCGGCGCGGCGCCCGTCACCATCGCGGTCGGCGGCGGCGGCCTGCCCAACTTCGGCAGCTCCACGACCCGCCTCTACATCGATGGCTATTCGCAGCCGGGCAGCCAACCCAACACGGCCGACACGGGCACCAACGCCATCCCGGGCGTCGAGTTGCGTGGCACCGGCGTGACGATGGACCACATCATCTACATCCCATCGGGCGGCAACACGGTGCGCGGGCTGCTGATCGACAACTCCTATCGCGGCATCATGCTCGACACTACCGCCTCCACCAACAACTACATCATCGGCAACTGGATCGGCTTCAACCGCGATAACTCGTTGCCGCCGCGCGGCTATGCCGGCGTGATGCTCAATAACGGCGCCCGCTTCAACTTCATCGGCACGTCCGCGCTGGCCGACCGCAACGTGGTGGGCAATTTCGACAAGGGTATATACAGCTACGGCACCGGCACCAACGGCAACATCGTCCAGAACAATGTCGTGTGCATCACGCCCAATGGCCTGCCTGCACTGTGTCAGACCGGGGTCGACCACGACTTCGGAACCAAGAACGGGTTGCTTGGCGGAGCTGGGCCACACGAGGGCAACGTCATAGGCCCAACCTGCTGCAACGGCGTCGAGTTCTCGCACGGCTGGGACCCGAGTGGCACGCCCGGCAATTACAGCTCGACGTGGGCGGTCAGCGGCCATCGCGCGATCGGCAACTGGATCGGCTTCCGGTCCGACGGCAGCTACGACCCGGCCTTCCTGTCCGCGCTGCAGGTTCCCGCCCAGGACAACGGACAGGGTGTCAACCTCCACGATGGAGCGGTCAACAACACCCTCGACAGCAACTACATCGGCGCCGCGTACGACGGCGTGACGATGCAGCTGAGCGGCACGACCGGCAACACCATCCGCAACAACATCATTGGCCAATCGCCCCGTGGCGAGACCGTGCCGATGGCCGGATGGGGCATCTACTTCCGCGATCACACCAGTTTCGACTCGGTCGTCGGCAACCTCATCCATAACACCGCCAACGGCGGCATCGGACTGCTCGAGTTCAATGTCCGGAACATCACGATCAGCCAGAACATCACGACCGATACGAACGGCCCGGCGATCTACCTGACGCCCAACCCGAACAATCCCTTGGACGGTGCCAACGGGCTGATGCCGCCGCCGGCCATCCTCAATTCGACCGAGACCGCAATCAACGGGAGCGGCATCGCCGGCTCGACCGTCGAAGTCTTCAAGGCGTCGCGGCCGTCGGGCCAGTCCGGCCTGCCGATCGCCTACCTCGGCTCGGCGCTGGTCACGTCGAATGGAACATGGGCCCTCACGTACCCCCAGCCGCTGCAGACCGGGCAGCGCGTGGCGGCGACACAGACCCGCAGTAACGGCGAAACGTCGCAGTTCGGAACGAACGTGTTCGCCGGGGGTCCGCCACCCCCGCCGACGGCTGACTTCACCTGGTCGCAGCAGCCCAACACGCTCAAGGTCGTCTTTACTGCGACGGCGACCGGCGACCCCTCGTCGTGGAATTGGTCGTTCGGAGATGGCGGCACGTCGTCGGTACAGAATCCTACGTGGACCTATGGCGCGGGCGGGAGCTACAACGTCAGTCTGACCGCAACCAACGAGTCCGGATCACAGACGACGACTCACTCCGTCTCGGTCAGCCCCATACCGCCCGGCACCGTGATGGCCGCAGACAGCTTCGGCCGCACCACGACCAATAACTGGGGCGTCGCCGACACGGGCGGCCAGTACTCGCTCGATGGTGTCTCGTCGAGCTTCAACGTGGGCGGCGGCACCGGCAATATCGTTCTAGCCAGCAATGGCGCCACACGTGGTGTTCGTCTGGACCAGGTCAGTGTGCGCGATATTGATGTCCGCGTCCGAGTGAAGACCGACAAGCTGCCCACCGGAACCAACAGCCAGCTGCTGGCATACCTGGTCACCCGCTCGAACGGTACGAGCGCCTACCGGCCGAAGATCATCGTCTACGGCGACGGCTCGGTGTGGGTACATGCGGGCGTGATGGTCAACGGCTCTGAATCCTCGATGGGCAACTCCGTATTCGTGTCGGGCCTGACCGACGCTGCGAACAAGTTCATCTGGCTGCGCGCGCAGGTCACCGGCGTCAACCCGACCACCGTCCGGGTCAAGGCCTGGGCCGACGGCACCACCGAACCCGCCAATTGGCAGTTCACGGCGACCAACTCGGCGCCTGCCCTGCAGGTGCCGGGCGGAGTCGGGCTCCACGCATACGCCAGCACGACGAACACGCCTCTCTCCTTCTCGTTCGACGACTTCTCGGCCGTTATCCCGGGCGGAAGTGGGACGGCGCCGGTGGCCAACTTCACGTCCAGCCAGCGCTCCGGAACACTGATCGTCGACTTCACCGATACCTCCACCGGCGCGCCGACTTCGTGGAGCTGGTCGTTCGGCGACGGCACCACGTCAATCCAGCGCAACCCGACCAAGACGTACTCCGCGGCCGGCAACTACAACGTCACACTGACCGCGTCTAACGCCAACGGCTCCAACAGCATGACCAAGACGGTCACGGTGGCGCCGATTCCGCCACCGCCGCCACCCATAGCCAACTTCAGCTCCAGTCAGCGCTCGGGCACTCTGATCGTCGATTTCACCGACACCTCCACCGGCACACCAACCTCCTGGAGCTGGACCTTTGGCGACACCACGTCGTCGACGCAGCAGAACCCGACCAAGACGTACGCAGCGGCCGGCGACTACAGCGTCACGCTGACCGCGACCAATGCCGGCGGCTCCAACAGCGTTACCAAGACGGTCACGGTGGCGCCCATTCCGCCACCCACGGCCAACTTCAGCTCCAGTCAGCGCGTGAACACGCTGACCGTGGATTTCACCGACACGTCGACCGGGGCCCCGACGGCGTGGAGCTGGGACTTTGGCGACGGCACCTCGTCGGCGCTGCAGAGCCCGAACAAGACGTATGCCGCAGCCGGCGACTACAGCGTCATCCTGACCGCTTCCAACGCGGGCGGCTCCAACAGTGTCACGAAGACGGTCAGCGTCGCGGCAATACCACCACCGCCGCCGCCGACGGCCAACTTCAGTTTCGCTCAGCGTCAGAACACGTTGACAGTCGACTTCACCGACACGTCGACGGGTGGCCCCGACGGCCTGGAGCTGGGATTTTGGCGACAGCACGTCGTCCACGCAACGGAGCCCGTCCAAGACCTACGCCGTCGCCGGCGATTACAGCGTCACCCTGACGGTGACCAACGCGGGCGGCCCGAACAGCATCACCAAAACTGTGAGCGTGGCCCCTATCCCGGCGACCACTACCGTCGTTGCCGACGCCTTCGGCCGCACGACTAACAACAGCTGGGGCAACGCCGATACCGGCGGGTCGTACAACCTCCTCGGCCCGGCATCCAACTTCAGCGTCGGCGGCGGCCTAGGCACGATGGTTGTGCCGACGGCCAGCACGACTCGCTCGGCGATGCTGCCCGCCACATCGGCCGCCGACATCGACATAACCTTCCGCGTCCGCGCTAACAAGGTGCCCGCCGGCGGCAGCTACTTCGTCTACGCCGCCAGCCGGGTGAACGGCAACAGCGAGTACCGGCCGCGCATCCTGATCAACCCCAACGGCACCGTCACGGCCCACGCCAGCGTGGTGGTCAACGGCAGCGAATCCCCCATCGGCAGTGCCGTCGTGGTGCCCGGCCTGACGCCGACCGCCAACGGGTGGATTCGCTTCCGCGCGCAGGTCACCGGCGCCAATCCGACCACGATCCGCGTCAAGGCATGGGCCGACGGCAGCACCGAGCCGACCGCATGGAACTACACCGCGACCAGCACGACGGCCGCCCTGCAGGGTTCGGGCAGCCTCGGCCTGCGCGTCTACGTCAACACCTCGGTCACCAACGCGCCGGTCACGTTCGGTTTCGACGACTACGGCGTGACCACGCCGACGCCGCCGCCGACGGGCTCAGTCACCGTCTTGGCCGCCGGCGATGTCGCCGGCTGCACCTCGTCAGGCGACGAGGCGACAGCGGCGTTGCTCGGCGCCAACCAGGGCACGATCATCATCCCGGGCGACATCGCCTACGAGAACGGTTCGACGGCTGACTTCGCCAACTGCTTCGACCCGTCGTGGGGACCGTACAAGTCACGCATGAAGCCAGTGCCCGGCAACCACGAGTACCAGACGCCCGGCGCCACTGGCTACTACGGCTACTTCGGCAGCGCCGCCGGCGATCCGACCAAGGGCTACTACGCCTACAACCTGGGCGCCTGGCGGATGTATGCGCTCAACAGCAACTGCTTTGCCATCGGCGGCTGCGGTGCCGGCTCGGCCGAGGAGCAGTGGTTGCGCGCCGACCTGGCCGCCAACCCGTCGACGTGCGTGGGCGCCTATTGGCATCACCCACTGTTCAGTTCCGGCGGCGAGCACGGCTCGGATCCGCTGACCCAGGCGCTGTTTCAGGCCCTATATGACGCCAACGCCGACCTTGTGCTGGTTGGCCACGACCACGACTACGAGCGCTTCGCGCCGCAGACGGCCACCGGCGTGGCCGACAACGCGCGCGGCATCCGCGCAGTTCGTTGTGGGCACCGGCGGCGTCAGCCACTACCAATTCGCGGCTTCGTTCGTGGCCAACAGCGAGGTCCACAACGACAACACCTATGGCCTGCTCAAGCTGACGCTCAATTCGACCAGCTACTCATGGCAGTTCCTGCCCCAGGCCGGTCAGACGTTCACCGACACCGGCAGTACCAACTGCCACTGAAACGGCCATCACGGTGACGTTGCCGTAACCCTGCCTGCCACACCATCCACCAACCGGCAATAGACCGCCGCGCGGCGTGACGTCGCGCGCTGCACCGGCGGTTACGGTCAGCGGAGGCGAATGACCCTCGATCAGAGCATCGACGTGAAGCCGACCGAGACGAGCGGGCGTCCGGGACTGCGCCAGCTGGCGCAGGCCGCCGTCGGCAGCTTTGGGCTGAGCGTCCTCAACACGGCCGCGACGCTGGTCACAACGGTGCTGCTGGCACGGGTCCTTGGTGTCACCGACTACGGCGTCTTTGCCTTCGTCACGGCCACTGTCACGCTGCTGGCGGTTCCGGCCATCGTAGGCGTGGACCGGCTGCTCGTACGCGACGTGGCCGTTTTTTCCGAGCAGCGCATGTATGGCATGGCGCGCGGCCTGGTGCGGCGGGCGGCGCAGCTCGTGCTTGCCATCTCGGTCTCGATCGCCCTGGCGAGTGCCGCCATAGCGTGGTTCCTCGCCGGCGGCGTGGTCACCCTTGCCGTGCTCACGTTCTGGGTCGGCGTCGCCGGGCTGCCCGTGCTGGCGCTGCTGCGCGTGGTGCAGTCGGCGCTGATGGGCCTGGGCCACGTCGTGGCCGGCCAGTCCGGCGAGCTGCTCGTCCGGCCGTTCATCTTCCTCGGCCTGATGCTGCCCACTCTGGTGTTGACGAGTGGGCAGCTCAGTGCGCCAGGAGCGGTGGGCCTGAGTTCGTTGAGCGTCGTCGTGGCATGTGCTGCCGGCATCGTGCTGCTGCGCGCCCGAACGCCACAGTCGATGCGCACCGCGACGCCCGAGTACCGGACGCGCAACTGGGCCATCAGCGCAGTTTCGCTCGGGTTTCTGAGTGCGGCCGCCATCATCAACACACAGACCGGCGTGGTTCTGCTGGGGGCGATGGCCGGACCTGAGCCGGCCGGCCTGTACGCGGTCGCCCAACGCGGAGCGGTGCTGGTTGCCTTTCCGCTGGCGGCGGTGGGCACCTCGATCGCGCCGCTGGCCGCCCGACTGTGGACCAGCAACGAGCGCGATCACCTGCAGCGGCTGGTAACGCTGAGCGCGCGCGGGGCCCTGCTGGCCGCGCTGCCTGTGGCAGGCGCGTTCATTCTGTTCGGCCCGCAGATCCTGGCCTTCTTCTTTGGCAGTGGATTCGCGGCGGCAGCTCTGGCGCTGAGCATCGTGAGTGTTGGTCAGGTGGTCAACACCGCCACCGGCTCGGCGTCCGTGCTGCTGGTGATGACCGGTAACCAGCGGTTGGCCGGCCTGGGCATCACGGTCGGAGCCACCGTCAACATTGTCGTTACGGTGCTGCTCATCCCGGCCTTTGGCGTGGAGGGCGCGGCGATCGCGGCGACGATCAGCTTGATCCTGTCGAACGTGTTGCTGGTGCTGCTGCTGCGGCGGACTTTACGCATCGACTCGACGGTGCTGGGCATCCTCGTGCCCGGTGGCCCAGCCGCCGGCCCGAGCTAGGCTCGGTCAGAGCTGCGTCTGCGAAATCGCCCTGCGCCAGCTTTGACTGCGGCGGGCCATCACCGGCCCGACCGGCCTGCAACGTAAGCCGGAACAGTGCCTCCTGCAGCCATTGCCACTCAGGACCGCGGTAGGACGGCGGCCCCCCACTGGCACCCGCCGGTGCGCGATCTTGAGCCGCCAGCTCGATCGCTTTTGCGATCACGTCCGGCTCAACGTTGAGTGACGCCGCAAGAGACGTGACCGAGTCGTTGCCGTTGGCCAGTGCGCGCAGCCTGCGCAGCGCCGCCGCGGCGGCAGCGGGCAGGCTCTCCTCGCCCCGTCGGAAACGGCTGATGTCGTCGAGCAGCTGATCGACCAGCTCAGTCCGGGTGAACGTGGGATCCGGCGCCGGGTACGCATCGTTGGTGCGCCGGTAGATGCGATCCTCGCCGTCCGTGCCGGCCGGCTCATGGGCGGCCGCGAGCGGGCGCGCCGTCATCGAGTCGGAAGGTGATCTCGTACTGCCCGTTGAGGTAGGCGACGGCCTCCCACGCCCTCAGCCGTGGCTCAAGGTCGGCGCGGGCCTGTTCCTGGCTCGGGAATGGCCGCTCACTCTGCGCCACCAGCCGGTCGTCGGCGAGCACGCAGTTCCAGCCGTCCAGGACGCCGCGCCACGGTCGTGCATGTTCGAACGTGTCGTAGCGGTTGAGCGATAGCAGGCCGTACTCGAGGCTGGTCACGATCACAAGTCAACTACCCAGTACCTAAAACGCACATTGCCCCGGACGATCTCTGTCCAGTTAAGTGCAGTGCAGTGTGGTACGGTCGGTTTATACCGCGGTTTGCGGGCGGGAGAGCCACATGTCGGCCTCTCCCCGGGGTAAGGCGACTGTCCGCCGTGAGGCAGCCGCTCGACCGGCAACCGCGGACCAATCGCGCCATCGCGAGCAGCCGTGTCTTGCGATGCACAAGGGGGAAATGCCGTGTCCTGGTCAGACCGGACGTCCATGTCCGTCGCGCCGCGCCCGTTTGTCGCTGTTCCTGTCTGCTGTCCTGCTGGTGGCCGCAGCGGTGCAAGTCAACGCACCAGCCGCCCATTCGGCATCCAGTACGTACGTCGCCGACAGCTTCGCCCGCACCCTTGCCAACGGCTGGGGCAACGCCGATACCGGCGGAGCCTACGCTGTTGCCGGCAAGGCGCAGGACTTTTCAGTCGGCAGCAACGCGGGCCACATGTCGATGGCGGCCGGTGTCAGCCGTGCGGCGATGTGTGCCCGGCGTATCGCAGCGCGACGTCGAGATCAACTTCCGTTTCAATCTCGACAAACGTCCGAGCGGCGGCACGATCTGGATCTACGCCGTGGCGCGCCAGATTTCTGACGGTAACGAATACCTGGCCAAGGTTCGGGTCAACCCGGACGGCTCGGTCGCCATCGGCGCGAGCCGGGTCGTGGGCGGCACTGAGACGCCGATCGGCAGCGAGGTACCGCTGGCGGCGCAGTACGGCGGCGGTGCCGACTGGAACTTCAAGGCAAGCTTTAGCCAGGCCGCTCCGACGCAGATCGGCGTCAGCGCCTGGCCATCGTCGAGTGCCGCGCCGGGGGCGTGGCAGTACACCGGTCAGGACGGCACGTCGTTGTTGCAGGCCGCCGGTACTACCGGCCTGCTGGCCTACACGGCCAGCACGATCACCAACGCGCCTCTTGCCCTGTCGTTCGAGGCCTACTCCGTCGCTTCAGCGCCATCCAGCCCGCCTCCACCGACGGCCGGCTACTACGTGTCACCAAGCGGCAATGACGCCAACACCGGAACCCTGTCAGCGCCCGTGGCGGACGCTCCAGAAAGCAGCCGACACGGTGCCCGCGGGAGCAACCGTCTACCTGCGTGGCGGAACCTACGGCCCGTTCGTGATGCGCCGCTCGGGCACGGCGTCGGCACCCATCACCTTCACCGAGTACCCCGGCGAGAGCGCCGTGGTGGACGGAAACCAGGCCGTGGCGTACACGATCAAGGTCGTCAGCGCGCAGTACCTGCGCTTCACCAACCTGACCATCCGCGGCGGCTATGCCGACGGCTACGCCGGTGCCGGCATTACGACCGAGAACAGCGGGAGAATCGAGATCCGCAACAACCTCATCACCGACAACAAGGCGTGGGGCGTGCGCCTGTACAACTCGACCTACGTGACCGTCGACAACAACGAGGTCACGCGCAACGCCGTCGGCATTCATGTGAACCTTGCCGGCGAAGGCACGACGATCACCAACAACCGGGTTCACGACGACAGCAAGCTCATCGTCGGCACGCCCTGCAGCGTCAATTGCGACGATGACGTTGGCGGCGAAGGCATTGCCCTGGTCAAGAGCGTGGGCCACGTGACTGTCAGTGGCAACCGCATCTGGGGTAACCGTGCCGTGTCGTCGGACTGGGGCTACGACGGCGCTGCCTTCAGCATCTACGCCGCCAGCAACTGGACTATCAGCGACAACGTGACGTGGAACAACCGCAACGTCATGGAGACCGGCACGGACACGGCCAAGACGCCGTGCGACAACAACACATTCGTGCGCAACGTGAACTACGCCGCCACGACTGTCGACCGCACTGTCGGCATGGTGTTGCGCTGCGCATCCGACATGCTGGTCGCCAACAACACGTTCGACGGCATCCAGTACTTCGTCTTCGACATCTCGCACGACTACGGCGGTTGGGGCGGTTCCATCGACGGCCTGCGCATCCTCAACAACATCATCTCGGGCTCGTCCGAGGTGTACGGGATTGACACCTGGCCGCTACCCACGTCGGTCGTTGTCGACTACAACCTCATCAACCACACCGGCACCAGTCAGATCGCAACCATTGCCGGTAAGGGCGGCACGACGAGCTTCGCCACGTACCGCACGTGGACTGGCTTCGACGCTCATAGCCGCACGGGCGACCCCCGCTTTGTCGATCCTGCCAACGCCGACTACCATCTGCGCTCTGATTCGCCGGCCATCGATGGCGGCCGCGTTATTGCTGGTGTGACCGATGGCTATCACGGCGCAGCGCCGGACATGGGCAGGTACGAGTACTGACGCTTCTTCGGAATGCGCACGTGACGGCTACGGCCGGTACCAGCCGGCCGGCGTAATCCTCGCCGGCGCACCATACGGGCCTTGAGCGTCGCCGCCAGGGCGGGTCCGGTGCAGGCACGGGCCATTTCCCTATCAACACCAGCATGGGGATTGCTGCCAGTGCTCACCGTCTCGGGGACGGTCGGGCTGCTGCTGGTTGCCGCCGCCAATATCGGCGCCCGGGTGAGCGCATCCTGGGCGGAGGTCGCGTTCTATGGCGGACTCCTGCTGCTGGTCGTCCCATTCGGGCTTCGGTTACTGATGGAGGCGCCCAGCCGGCGCGAGCGGCTGGCTTTGGTCGTCGTGCTCGGCTTCGCGCTCTTCGCCTGCAAGTATCTGCGCGACCCCATCTGGTGGGGCGGCTACGACGAGTTCCTGCACGTCCGGACTGCCAACGATCTGCTGGCGGGCGGGCTGTTTACGCCCAACACGCTGCTCGACGTCAGCCCGTACTACCCGGGCATGGAGCTCGTGACCAGTGCCCTCACCCAGATCTCCGGTCTGCCCCTGTTCAACGCTGCGTTCTTCACGCTCGGGGCGGCGAGGCTGATTTTCGTCCTGGCGCTGTTCCTGTTTTTCGAGCGGGCCAGCGGCAGTGCGCGCATCGCCGGCGTGGCCAGCCTGATCTACATGACGAATCCGCACTTCCTTTACTTCGACGCCCAGTTTGCGTACGAAACGATGGCTTTGCCGCTGGCGTCGGTGGCGCTGTTCCTGGTCGCGCGGAGGGCTCAGACAACGGTCGCCGTGTGGGCAGGTTTGACCGTCATCGCCCTGGTAACGATTGGCGCGGTGGTGGTCACCCACCACGTCACCTCGGCCGTGCTGGCCGGCTTCCTGGTGCTGTGGGGCGTCGTCTCGGTCGTGCTTGGCAGGCGGCAGACCGAGGCGTCGGCCAAGCCGGGCCGCATCGGCCTTGCCACCGTCGTCCTGATCGCGGGCTGGACGCTGACCGTGGCGACGGCCACGATCGGCTACCTGGGACCGGTCTTGAGCCAGACAACCGTCGAGCTGCTGCGCTTGACCGGCGGCCAGCTCGGGGCTCGCGAGCTATTCGTGTCGCGGGCGGGCGACATCGCACCGTTGTGGGAGCGGCTGACAGGCAGCGCCTCGGCCGCCATCGTGCTGTTCCTGCTGCCCCTTGGCCTGGTCGCGGTATGGCGCGCGTACCGGACGAACTCGACCATGGTCGCGCTGGCTGTAGCGGCGAGCGTCTACCCACTGACACTGGTTGCCAGGCTTACAGCGGTGGGATCGGAGGTCGCCTCGCGCACGCCCGAGTTCCTGTACATCCCGCTGGCGGCGATGGTGGCGCTGTTCCTCGTTCGCTTCCCCTACCGCGGGCACATGCGTCAGGTCGTGGGGGCAGCGGGATTGATCGCGTTGCTGACGGTTGGCGGCGTATTGGTCGGGACGCCGAGCTGGGCGCGCCTGCCCGGGCCATATCTCGTCTCGGCGGACACGCGTTCGATTGACCTCGAAGGCATCGCTGCAGCTCAGTGGACGCAGAGTTACCTCGGCCCCCATAACAGGATGGTCGCCGACCGAGTGAACCGCATCCTGATGGCGGCGTATGGCGAACAGGACCTGGTCACCACCTACCAGACCGGCCTCGCCGTGCGGCGGTTATATCTGTCGCGCACGATCCTGCCCAACGATCGCGCGATCGTGCGGGAAGGCGATATCCGCTACCTGTTGGCCGACCAGCGTCTGACGACCGGCTTGCCGGTCGTGGGCCACTATTTCGACCGTGGCGAGGAGGTGGTCGTTGGGGTCCACACGCAGCCGCTCGATCCCTTGTTCCTGAGCAAGTTCGACAACCAGCTGGACGTCAGCCGCGTCTTCGACAGCGGCAATATCCAGATTTACGACATCAGTTCCCTGGGCAACACGCACTAACCGCACCGCACCGCCGAGGACCACCCAAACCTCCCGTACCGGCCGACGGTGACCTTCGTTTGATACCCGGCGGGCGCCCCTGACAGGCAGTCTGGGCGTTGCTAAACGTCCATGTGACGAAGCGAAAAAGGCAAACCCGTCGTGAGGCGGGGACGCAAAGCCGAGGACCTGTTAACGCAGGTGGCCGGGCCGCCGAAATCGTCGGAGTTCGCCCGCCGTCGCTCCGTGCAGCGATCGGCTGGCGGCGCCGCCATTTCCCGTTCCTGCCCCTGCTGGATCGCGCCGATGGGCGCAGGGGGGAACGATGGATCGGAAGTGGGGCGGCAGACGCGTCGCCAACGCCATCGGCATCATGGCTCTGGCAGGCGCCGTGGTCTGGGCAGGTGCAGCCAGCGTGGTGCCCACGCTCGCCACTGCAGCGACCGCGACTACCACCACGACGACGGCCACCGTCGTCTCCGATTCCTTCAGCCGAATCGTTTCATCCGGTTGGGGCGCTGCCGCCGTAGGCGGCTCGTACTCCGTTTCCGACGACAACTCCAGCGCGAGCGTGAACGGCACTGGCCGGCTCGTCCTGAGCAGGAAAGGCGCTTCAGCCACGGCGGTGCTGGCGGCGGTCGAGGTCAAGGACGTCGACATGACGTTCCGGGTGGCCAGCGACAAGGACGCCACCGGCGGCGGCCAGCGCATCGTCCTTAGCGCTCGACGCGTATCAACCGGCAACGAATACCGCAGTCGCGTCTTCTTCGGCAACGACGGCAGTGTCGGTCTTGACCTGGCCCGCGTCGTCAACGGCAATGTGAGCCAGCTCGTCTCGAGGACGACCGTGCCCGGCCTCAAGCGGCAGGCTGGAGCGTCGATGCAGGTTCGCCTTCGCATCACCGGCAGCTCACCGGCTACGCTGCGGGCCAAGACTTGGCCATCTGGCACAACCGAGCCGTCAGGATGGTTCGTGACGGCTACCGATAGCACAGCGTCGCTGGCGCAGGCCGGCGACATTGGTCTGGGCGCCTTCCTGCCCAACAACACGTCGAACGCGCCGGTTACCTTCACCTACGACGACCTGACGGTCACCGATCTGTCGGCGGATCCGCCCGACCCTACGCCCACGCCCACGCCCACTGCAACGCCTTCACCAAGCCCAACCCCCACCGTGGCGCCGACTCCAACCCCGACTCCGCCGGCCACGGCCACGCCTACCGTTGCCCCCACCGCGACGCCAACGCGCGCGCCAACGCCAACCCCAACGCCGACGGTAGCGCCCACCCCAACGCCGACCGTAGCGCCCACCCCCACGCCCAAGCCGTCGCCCACGCCTACGTCAACGCCTCCCATCGCGCCCCCCACGGGTGACGTCTTCTACATCTCGCCGACCGGCGACGACTCGCGCACGGCTGCCCAGGCGAGGAGTTCATCCACGCCCTGGAAGACGCCGCAGCGCGCCTACCACGATGCCGCCGTCGTCGATGGCAGCACCATCATGATCGAGAACGGCACGTGGACCGGCGCCGACGCCGGCCTGACCAGCAAGATCAACCAGAACGGTTACAACGAGTCGAAGCGCGTGACCTTCACCGTGGTTCCAGGCGCCACGGCGATCTTCCAGGTGCTGCACGGCACAGGCGTCGACCGCATCAACACGGCCACTTCGTTCCTGTGGCTCTTCATCGACCCCAAGGGCGTTGTCGTCACGCGCGGCGCGGGCGCCGCGCTGATCTTCCGCGACACGCCCGGTTCGGGCTGGCCGGCTGACGCCAAGCAAGAGAACGCAGGCGCCGAAGACACCAGCGCCCTCGCCTTCGTGATCCGCACGGGCAGTGCCAACCCCGGCCCAACGAGTGCCAACAACTGTCTCGTCGAAGGCGTGACCGTCCAGCATTGGATGGGCAACGGCATCATGTTCAAGCAGGTCCAGGGCTGCCACGCTCGCGACGTCGAGGTCATGGGCACCGCCACTGGCGTTCGCATCGAAGGTGTCGACGGCTCACGCGTTAGCACGACCCTCGCGTCCGCCGCGGCCAAGGGCGCGACGAGCGTCGTCCTGAGCACCACTGCCGGCATCGCCGTGGGCGACATGCTGCGCATCGGCTCGGGTCCCACCAGCCAGCCTCGGGTCGTGACCGCCATCAACGGCAACACCGTCAGCCTGGGCGGCTACGCCTACCCAACCGGCCCGCTGCTGACCAGCTTTGGGCTGGAGTATGGCTTCGGCGCGGGCGCACCGGCCGTCACCCAGTTCGGCATCGAGTCAAGCTGGCTGCACAACAACGACGAGAACACGCGCGGCCTGGGCAACCCGCCCAACGGCGACGTGGGCGGTGAAGCGATGGCCCTGGCCAAGGGCACACGTAACGTCGCCGTGTGGGGCACCCAGGTGGACCACAACTACGACGACCGCCTTGGCTCGGTTGACTACAACATCGACGGCACGGGGACGGATCCCTACGCCATGAAGGCGAACAGCTGGAATGTCGTGGCCTGGAACAACTTCCACGACAACCACGCCTGGATCGAGTCGGGCACCGACAGCGGCCAGCTCGGCGCCGGCAACACCAACGGCGGCATGATCGTCTACCGCAACTACGTGTGGGGCCATATCGACTACAACAACGCCAGCCCAATCGACCCCACCCATGGGCCAACCGCGGCGTGGATGCTGCTGCGCGCCAGCCCGGACTGGGTGATCCGCCAGAACACGTTCTTCATCACCAACGGCCCGGCCGTTGGCAGTGGATCCAACCGTGGCGGCCTGCGCTTCCGCAGCGGTGGCTCCTACGGCGGCACGACGGAGGACATGACCATTCTCGACAACATCATGGTCACGACCGTCGACTCGCGCGCCTACGACTACACGACCATCGGCTCATTCCCGGCCAATCACGTGAACGACTACAACCTGCTCTGGCGGCCTAACGGTGGCACCGACCCGGCAGCCGTGGCACCCAACGGAACGTGTACGCGCTGAACTCGACCGGCCTCGCCAACTGGCGCGCCCAGACGGGCTTTGGCATGCACGACCAGTGGCAGGTCAATCCGCTGTTCGTGTCGTCAGGCAGCGGCGACTTCCGCCTGCAGGCCGGCTCGCCGGCGATCGACGCTGCCAGCTGGGGCGGTGACCTGGGAGCGGCCGTCTACCTGCCCTGATCAGCGCCTGCGCAGTACGAACTGCCACGACCAGGGGACAACTCGCATCGGGATGTGCGCCATGCGCACCAGCCAGCGGATCGATTGGGGCGCTGCCTCGGGCGGATAGTTGAAAGGCCGGATGACGACCGGTTCGAAACCGGCCGCCACGGCCCGCCGGCGCAGGTCGCCGACCATCACCGAATGAAAGCCGATACCCCGGCGGGACGGCGAGATGCTCCAGTACTTGTCCTGCACCGCCGGCGGCAACCAGCCCATCATGGGCAGCTTGCTGTGCGACTCGATCGGGAAGTGCGGGTTGGGCAGCTGGCCCACGAGCACGCCGCCGGGCACGAGCACGCGCCTGATCTCCGCGAGGGAGGCGTCACGCCGGGCCGGATCGATGTGCTCGTAGACGTTGGCCAGAACCGCGCAGTCGAAGACGCAATCCGCGAAGGGCAGATCGTCGGCGACGCCCGGTACGAGCTCGTGGCCGCCGCGAGACAGGTGGCGCATCACCAGTGGGTCGGCACCCCACCAGCGAAACGTAGTCTGGCGGGCGAGGCTCTCGAGCAGCACGCCCCACTGGCTGCCGACATCGATGGCCCGATCCGTCGAGTGCGGCGCGTGCTCGTTGATCAGCGCGGCGAGCGTCGCGGCGAGGATGCGGTTGCGCGTGGCCCATTCCTCAGGCGAGGGGAGCAGGCCGCGGCCGACCGCCAATCCAGCCGACTTGCGAGCGCCGGGCATGCTCTGGCGCACTTGCTGACTCATGTGATCGATGAAGAATATGGGCGGGACCCGTTTCGGAACCATCCTTGAACGGGCCGTAGCCATACTGCGGCGTATGGCTGTCGAAGCCCGCCGTACCGTGCCCGCTGCAAAAGTCGATGCCGCGGCGCTGCGCCTGCTTCCGGATTTCCTGATCGTGGGCGCCCCGCGTTGCGGCACGACATTCATGTACGAGTACCTCGATCAGCACCCGCAGATCTACATGTCGCCGATCAAGGAGCCGCAACACTTCGCGACCGACCTCGATTCGGGCAGCTACCTCGACTCGCTCAGCTTCATGCGCGACCGACAGACCTACATGGCACTGTTCGACGGCGCGAGGCCCGACCAACTGACCGGCGAAGCCTCGACCTGGCACCTGTACTCCAAGGACGCCGCCCGCAACATCAAGGCGGCCAACCCCGAGGCGCGGATCATCATCATGCTGCGCGACCCGGTCGAGATGCTCTACTCGCTCCACGGCCGGCGCCACTACGGCGGGTCTGAGGATCTCGCCGACTTCGGTGAAGCGCTCGCCGCCGAGGAGGACCGCAAGCACGGCCGCCGCATCTCGCCCAAGGCGCGCAACGTCACCGCCCTGTTCTATCGGGATGTAGGGCGCTATCACGACCAGGTGAAGCGCTACCTCGACGTCTTCGGCCGAGACCGCGTCCAGATCATCATCTTCGAAGACTTCCGCGCCGACCCGGCTGCGGCTTACCGCCAAACCCTCGAGTTCCTGGGCGTCGACCCCGGCTTTGAGCCCGACTTCAACGTCGTCAACGCATCCGCAGCGCGCCGGAGTTGGCGCCTCCAGCAGCTGCTGCTCTCCCCACACGTCATCCGGGCGGCCCGGATCGTTTTCCCTCGCCGCGTCCGGCCTTACGTGGGCAGGATCTGGGACTCCATCAACACGCGCGACGAGAAGCGCCCGCCGCTGGACCCCAGAGTTGCGGCCAGCCTGCGCGAAGAGCTGCAGCCCGACGTTCAGCGCCTGGGCGCGCTGATCGGGCGCGACCTGACCGCGGTCTGGTCCTGATATTCATCGAGGATCGCCCGGACCTCGCGCGACGTGCGGCAGTGAATCACCTTGCCATGCACCGTGGCCAGGCGCCGCGCGATCTCTGATCTCGTCGGCGTCCCAACCGAACCGGCCGAAGCGCCGTGCTCCTGGTGGCGCGCGTCAGGGATCGCCAGCGCGAGCTCCTTGAGGTGGTGTGCGTAGTCGCCGAAACGGGTGAACTTCTTCAGCCCTTTCTGCCGCCCGACTTCGACGAGCGCCTCACGCACAAATCGCCTGACCACCAGCGCGCTGTTCTGCCACCACCGGCGGTGATCCAGCCACACGAGCGCCTCCGCGGCGTCGAGCAGGTCGTCTGTCCAGCCGAGGTGGACACCTTCGACGATCCAGCCGCCGCTGGCGAGGATGGCGGCCACGCACGCTTCGCGCCGGGCTGGCTCGGCGGTCAGCTCGTCGAGGTGATGTACAGGCAGCCCGGAAATTGTCGCCAGCCGATTGGCGAATGTCGTCTTGCCGCTGCCCACGCCGCCGATCACGAAGATCCGCTGTGCGCGGCGTACTTCAACCGCCACCGGACGCCGCCGGAGCGAGGATGACGAACCGGATGTCGGTGGCCGAGTCGCCTTCGTAGAGCCGGGCAACTATCGGTTTGGTCCGGTCGGCCGGATCGAACGTCACCGTCGTCTGCCACTGCTCGCCGTCGCCGAGCGTGACCGGGTATTCGGCGATCGGCGTGCCGCTCGACGTGAGCTTGATCACGTACTGACCGCCGGGCGTGCCCGCCCGCATGCCCAGTTGCGCCTCGTTTGGCTGGCCGTCGACGGGCAGCATCCACAGCTGCGCCGGTGGCGGCGCCACCATGCGGCTGGCAATGACCGTCGTGCCGGTCAGGATGGCAGCAACCGCGAGCGTGGCCACGACCAGGACGGCCACTTCGACTCTTCCCGGCCTGGGCCAGCCCGACCGGCGGTCGTCCGTCGAAGCATCTGCGGCGGATCGGCGCGAGGCCACGAGCGCGCCGGCAATGGCGACGGCGCTCAGCATGAGCGTCCACGAAAGCGGATTGAGCCCGTTCGGCGTCAGTCCCAGAAGGAGGCCGCCGAGTGCGCTGACGGCGATGCTGAGCGTGACCGACACCAGCAGGAACTCGACACGTGACAGCGCCGCCGGCGGCAACAGAGCGAGGGCAAGCGTGTAGCCCGGCAGGTACAGCACGAGCGGTATCGCCAGCGGCGCGCGGATGATGGGTGGCAGGTTCAGCCCAACGGCGACCACGTTGGCGATCGCGACGACCGCCACGATCAAGAGCAGGGGCGCGTGGGGCAATTGCCTCATGCCCTGGCCTCCACGGCGCGGGCGTAGATGCCTTCGATGCGCCCGACCACCGCGCTGGCCATGAACGCGCGGACTTTCTGCCGGCCGGCGTCACCCATCTGCTTCGCCACATCGGGCTTATTGGCCATCGCCGCCAACGCGGTGCGCAGCGCGCGCACGTCGGCCGGTGGGACCAGCAGGCCAGTTCGGCCGTCGTCGACCAGGTCGGTCAGGCCGCCCACATCGGAAGCCACGATGGGCAGGCCGCAGGCCATGGCCTCCATGGCGACGGTGGGGCAGGGGTCTGGAAAGATCGACGGAATGATGGCCAGCGACGCCCTGCGCCACGCCGCCATGACCGCCGCGTGCGGGATGTTGCGCAGCACCGTGACGTTGGCCGGGAACTCGGTTGGTGTATCCGCCCACTGAGCGCCGATGACGACCAGCGGCGGCGCAGCGGCCATCGAGCGGTACGCGGCGAGCAGCGTGTGCAGACCCTTGTGGCGTGACAGTGCGCCCACGAAGAGCCAGAAGGGCAGGTTGGGCAGGGCGGCCACCGCCGGGTCGGTCGGGTCAGATCTCTCCGCCACGTCGTCCGGCACGAAATTCGGCACGACCTCGTGCGGCAACGCCTGCTCGACCAGCTCATTGCCGCGCGCCACGGCGCTGCTGACGGGCATGAACATGTCGACTACCGATCGCTCGGCCGGCCGCATCAGCCAGTTACCGGTGGCGATCGCGGCGCCGCGCGCCGCGCCGTAGTTGCGCCCCGCGCACTCCAGGCACTTCAACGGCCCGGGTCCGCTGCACGGCAGGCCGTGGTACACGAAGCTGCGCTTGGCGCACACGACGCCATAGTCGTGCAGCGTGTAAACGAGGCTGGCTCGACTGCCGCGCTTGAGCGGCATGAACGACCGGAGCATCCAGTTGTGACCGTGGACGACGTCGGGCGGGCAGCGCCTTATCTCGTCGCGCAGCCCAGCCACTACCTCCGGATCTGGGAACGGCGGCGCATGGGGACTGCCCGCCGGCGACGTGTACGACTCCAGTCGTTGGGCCGAGCCGCGCAGTCGGACGACACGGACGCCTTCGTCGTCCTGCTTGCCGGCTGCCCATCGACAGACATCGTCGCCACGGTCACCTCGTGACCACGCTCCACCAGACCGTGCGACAGGTTGCGCACGTGCTGTTCGATGCCGCCGATGAACGGCGGGTAAAGGTCGGTCAGCATCAGCACGCGCATCAGGCGGCGAGGACCGACCGATAAAGCTGCCCGAGCTTGTCGGCGCAGTCATCCCAGCTCGGCAGGTCGAGGGCCGGCGGTAGGTCGGCGGTCAGCTGCTGGAGCATGGCCGCCGCGATCTTGTCGGGCGAAGCGTGGGGTGAAATACCGGCGGCCCAGCCCTTGGCAGCGAGGTCGCCCAGCGCCGTCGTGTTCGCCACGAGCAGCCGCCGCTGCAGGGCGAGCGCCTCCATCGCCGCGATGCCCTGCGACTCGTACTCGCTGAGCAGAACGACCAGGGCGGCCTGCTTGAGCACAGTGGCCATCGCCGCGCGATCGCCCACGGCGCCGCCGATTTCCACGCTGTGCTCCACCCCCAGGTCGGCGGCCAGTTGACGCAGCTCCGACTCGTATGGCCCGGACCCGACTATGCGCAGCCGGACGCCCGGCATCGCCTGGAGCACGTAAGGCATGGCCGCGATCGCGTACTGGTGGCCCTTGTAGCGGTGCAGCCGGCCGACCGACACGATCAGACAGGGGTCCTCGGCGACCTCAGCGGCAGGCGCGGCGATGGCGGCGCCATTTGGGATGGTCACGAAGCGGCTGTCGCGCAGCCGCAGAGCACGGCGCATCTCGCGCCGCTCCCAGTCAGACACCGCGATCAACTTCTTGGCCCGCAGCAGCAGCGGCCGGAGCACGAGGTGCTGTGCCCAGCGCACTTGCTCACCGGCGGGCAGGTCATAGCCGCCGCTGTGAAACGTGACGACGAACGGCACGTCGGCACGAGCGGCGGCGAGCATGGCCAGCGGCGGCGCCAGCGTGTGGTATCCCTGCACGTGAACCAGGTCCCAATCGTCGTCGACGATCGCCCCGTAGAGGCCGGGGGCCGCGTAGATGCCCTCGTCGCCCAGCCAGGAGCGGACGCGGATGACCTCCACGCCGTCGCGTTGCTCGGTTGCGGGCAGGTCGCCGGTTGGGTCGGTCGTCAGCAGCGTCACATCGAAGCGCGCCGCAGCCAGCCGCGGCCCGACCTCGCCGATGTGCGTCTCCAGCCCGCCCACCATCGGCGGCGCGCTGGCAGACACCATCAGGACGCGTGGGGCGACATGTGGCACCCGGCCATCGTAGGCAGCGGCATCGCTCAGCGCGCGTGTCCACCGGCTGTAGGGGTTGCGTGATCATGTAGGACGCCCATTTCTCCGTAACGCGCGTGAAACGTCCAACGGCGTATCGAACCGCGCCTCCGCAAGCGGGCCGGATGGATCGTTGAGCGCGATGGCTGAGGGTGGGGCCCGAGGGGCCGACCGATTGCGTCGCTTCTTGGCCGTGGTTGTCGGGGTAATCGTCGTTGGCCTGTGGCTGCCGCTTGCGCTGGGCGCGGTACCCGTCGTCGCGAGTGACACGTTCACGCGCACGCTCGCCAGCGGCTGGGGCAGCCGCCGATAGTGGCGGCAGTTACACGCTCCAAGGTCCCGCTACGGACTTCCGGGTCGACTCAGGCAGCGGAGCGATCGCGTCTCGGACTGGCCGGGGCCAACAGGTCGGCGGCGCTCACGGCGGTGTGCTGTGCGCGACGTTGAGACGATCTTCCGAGTGTCCACGGACAAGCTCGCTGCAGGCGGACCCGTGTACATCTACACGGCGGCCCGGAGGGTGACGGCCAGTTCGGCGTACTGGCTCAAGGCGTGGTTTCAACCGACCGCTCGGTCTACATCAGGCGCCAGCACGCTGATCAACGGCGCGGAAGTCCCGCTCGGCGTCTCGACCAGGTTGCCGGCCTCACCCACACGGCCGGCGCGTTCGTCTGGCTTCGCGCTCGCAGGCGACCGGTGCCAACCCGACGACGCTGCGCATCAGGGCATGGGGAGACGGACAGCCCGAGCCTTCGACGTGGAACTTACACGGCGACCGATTCCGACGCCGTGCTGCAGACGGCCGGTGGAGTCGACGTGCGCGCCTACCTGTCGAGTACGGCAACGAACGCGCCGGTCACTGTTCGCTTCGACGACCTGCAGGTGAGCAACATCGCCAACGGTGGCGCAACGCCGACACCGACCGCCACCCGGTCAACAGCGCCGACCGTGGCCCCCACGCCGACCGCGACGCTCGCACCGACTCCCACGCCAACCGTCGCACCAACGCCCACCACACCGACGCCGACGGCGTCGCCGACCGCTACAGCAACCTCAACACTCGCCACCGCCGCCCGATGCGACGCTTGTCGGCGCGGCCGACATTGCCACGTGCAGCGTAACAAGGACGAGGCAACGGCGAACCTGATCAAAGGGCATCCCGGCACGGTCTTCGCCGCGGGCGACCTGGCGTACTCCGGAAGCGCGGCTACAGACATCGTTAACTGCTATGGACCGAGTTGGGGCCATGTTCAAGGACCGCACGGCGCCCGTCATAGGCAACCACGAGTACGAAGCGGCGGGCGCCACTCCGTACTGGGATTACTGGGGTGCGGCCGCCGGCGAGAGCGGCAAGGGCTACTACGCCTTCGACCTCGGGTCATGGCGCGATATACGTGCTCAACAGCCAACTGCGGCCAGGTGGCCTGCAACGCGGGATCCAACGCAGGAACAGTGGCTGCGCGCCGACCTGGCGGCCAACCCGCGGCAGTGCGTGGCAGCGATCTGCCACCAGCCGTTGTACTCGTCTGCGTACGGAACGATGAATTCTGTCCGGCCGTTCTGGCAGGCCCTCTACGACTACAAGGCAGACCTGATCATTAACGGCCACGCGCACGACTACGAGCGGCTCGGAGCGATGGATCCAACCGGCAACGCGCAACCGACGCGCGGCGCTGCAAGCGAGTTCGTGGTCGGTACGGGCGGTGTTGGCCACTACGCGTTCACCACCACGCCGCCCAACAGTGAGGTGCGCGACGCCACCACCTTCGGCGTGCTCAAGTTGACCCTGAAACAGGGAGGCTACGACTGGCAACTTCATCCCGATCGCCGGCCAGACGTTCACCGACTCTGGCTCAGGCACCTGTGTCTGACGCAAGCCATGCAGGCGGTAATACTCGCCGGCGGCCTCGGTACGCGCCTTCGACCATCGGTCCCCGACCTGCCGAAGGCGATGGCCGAGATCGACGGCCGCCCGTTTCTCGAGTACCTGCTCGAGCAGGTCAGGCGGGCCGGGTTCCGCGAGGCGGTGCTCTGTGTCGGCTACCGGCAGGACGCCATTCGCGAGTATTTCCGCGGCGGCGAGGGTCACAACATCCGGCTGATCTACTCCGCCGAGAACGAGCCCCTGGGTACGGGCGGCGCGCTCAAGCTGGCCGAGCCTTTGCTGACCGGCGACCGGTGGCTGGTCATGAACGGGGACTCGTTCCTGGATGTGCCGCTCGAGGCGCTGGTTCGAGCGCACGACGGGACGCGCGCGATCGTGACGCTGGCAGTCGTGCGCGTCGCCGAGGCGAGCAGGTTCGGCGCGGTCGAGCTGGGCCCGGAGGGCGAGGTCACGGCTTTCACGGAGAAAGGCGGCGCGACCGGTCCGGCGCTGATCAACGGCGGGATCTACGTTGTTGAGCGCGAGCTGCTGGCCTCCATCCCGCCCGGCCGAGAGGTGTCGCTCGAGCGCGAAGTGTTTCCTGGCCTGATTGGCCGCGGGCTTTACGGCTTCGAATTCGAGGGTGAGTTCACGGATATCGGTACGCCCGAGGACTACCGGTTGGCGACAGCCTCGCCCGGCAGGTTCGCTTCCGCGCCCGACTGATCGTCGCCCGCCTGATCCCCGAACAGCGCCGCCTCGACCAGCTCGCTCCAGATGTGGCCGATCATGATGTGGCACTCCTGGATTCGCGCGACGTCGTCGCTCGGCACCGCTACCCAGTGGTTGACCAGATCACGAATCTGTCCGCCGCCCGCGCCAGTCATGGCGACAGTGGTCATGCCCATTCGGTTGGCTCGAAGCAATCCGTGTACGACACTGGCGGAATTGCCGCTGGTCGAAATGCCCACGGCCACGTCGCGCGGCCGCCCCAGGCCCTCGAGCTGGCGAGCGTAGACGTAGTCGAACGAAAAGTCGTTGGCAATTGCGGTGAGGGCTGACGTGTTGACGGTCAGCGCGTGGGCCGGCAACGAGGCGCGCTCAAGGTAGAACCTGCCCAGGAACTCGGCCGCGATGTGCTGTGCGTCGGCAGCGCTGCCACCATTGCCGAACAGGAACATCTGGCCGCCGCGCTGGTACGTGTCGATCAGCACCTGAGCCACGGCCAAGCACGGCCCTGGGTCAGCCAGCAGGGCCTGCTTGGTAGCGATGCTCGCCTGGACCTGCTCGCGGAAGCGAGCTTCCAGGTCGGCGCCTTGGTCGGTCACCTAAGAGGGCTGGATTTCCTTCTTGGACTTGGACAGCTCGACGCGGCCGGTCTCGATTGTCGCGCAATCCTCGTTCGGCACGTCGATCTCGCCGTCGCCATAGAGCTTTACGCGCATGCCCGGCCCGGTCGCGCTGACGACCTTGCCGATCTCCTCACCGAAACTGTCGACCACCTGCCAGCCGGGCTGGATTTCCTCGGCCATAACCACGTGCTTCTTCCCTCCTGTCAGCTGCTAGTGAACGGGCTTGGCGATCTTGTCGTCATCGGCGATCTCAATGCCGTGCTTACGCGCCGCGGCCACGATCTTCTTGCGCGCAGCTTCCTTCTTCGATTGGCTCTCGAAGTCGGTCTGATTCCAGCGCGACATCGCGTTCCGGATGTGCGACTCGTCGTTTATCGGCAGATGTTCTCCGCCATTCGAATCGACGTAGGCGAATTGGTCTTTGCGCAGTTTGTTGCGATCTTTGGTGTCCAGTTCGGCCATCGCGGGACCTCCTGCCGTGCAGGATCGTCCGACCGAGGGTTCGCTGCCGGCAACAAGTTGCCGTTTCACGCTTGCAGAGGTCGTGCAGAGCCGTAACAACCCGGGCTAGAAGGTCCCCGCCGTGGCGAACCAAACGTGCAGCCCGTCGGCCAGGGTCTGGGCGACCACGAAACCTGGGTCGCCGCCGCCGATCGTGCGGTGCTGGAACGGATCGTCACCGGCTTCGGGCGGGACAGGTGGCCGCGGCAGGTCGTAGACATCGGGTCCCGAGTGCCAGGTCAGGCCGTCGGCGGAGGACCAACTGACCGCGTGGAGTCGGTCGCCGCCGATCGTGGTGCCGACTGCGACGAATTGGCCGCCTCCCCAGGCGACCTGCTCAGCAGGGGCGCCGCCGGCGCCATCGCCGATGGAGCTGCCAGACCACGTGGAGCCGTCCCAGAACAGGGAAATTGGAATGTCATAAGTGTCTCCGGCGTAACCGACGGCGACGATCCGGTCCTTGCTGGCGGCCGCATCGAGGTAGCCGCTGCCCTCAGCCAGGTCAATGTTGGGCTTGGCCCAAGTGTCGAAGTCCGTGCTTACTCGCACAGCCTGGCCGATGTAAGTGCCATACGCGATCATCAGCGCCATGTCGGGCAGGGCGGCGAAGGCGTTGAACGAGTCGTCCTCGAGCGCGACTGACTGAGTCCAGTCGGTTCCGTCACCGGAGCGCCAGGCGGCCACGCAGTTACAGGCGATGTCGCCGCCCGTCACGGTCGACTCGCCGGCAGCGTAGATCGGTGCTGCCCACGGAACTGGCTTCGCTGACCGAACTGCCCGTGAACGCGTTGAAACTGCCCAGTTCTCCGCCGCCGGTCTCAGGCAGCGCGACCTCGTCCCAATGGCTGCCGTCGGTCGACTTCCACAGCGTCGTCGGTGCGCTGCCGAAGGCGTAGAAGTCGGTGCCGTTGAAGGTCACGGCCGTGAAGGCGTCGGGGAAGTCGGCCTGGCCACGCTCGACCCAGGTCAGGCCATCGCGTGACAACCAGGTAGCCGCCTTCGTGGTGGCGCGGCTCGCAACCCCAACGGCGACGAACAGTCCGTCACCGAACGCAATGCCGTTCATCTGCGTGGCCGGATCCGAGCCCTCGAAGAACGGCACCTGCGTCCAGCCGCGCGGCGCGGACGTAGCCGTGGCGATGGGCACCTGCGTGCCGGTCGCGGTGGGGGTGGCGCTCGTCGTTGCCGTCAGCGTGGGTGTGGCCGTGGCGGCCAGGGTGGGAGTCGGGCCTGGGCTGGCCGTGGCTGTCGGTGCCAGCGTGGTCGTCAGGGTCGGTATAGGAGTCGAGGCTGGTGAGGCCGTGGGCGTCGGCGTAGGTGTGGCGGTCGCGCAGGCGGCAAACAGGAATGCCAGCGGGGTAGTTAGCAGTCGTTTGGGCATGGCGGTCATGGTGCCGTGAAGTGTGCGCCGTGCGGCGCCTACGGGACCGACCGATGCGCCGGAATCACTTCCATGGGTCGGCGGCATCTCTAAGGTATGGCCCTGGTGACGATGGACGACACGAACGGGCTTTCGGCCGCGCTCACGTTGGCTGCCAGCGGCGACGAGTACGCCTTTGGCCGGATCGTTGCCGCACACCACGATGACATGGCGCGAGTCGCCTACGTCGTCTGTCGCGACGTGGACCTGGCGCAGGAGGCAGTCCAGGAGGCGTGGTCGGTGGCGTGGCGCCAGCTGCCAAAGCTGCGCGAGCCCGAGCGCCTTCGATCCTGGCTCGTTGCCATCGCCGCCAACGAAGCGCGCCAGATGATGCGCGGCAACCGCCGCCGCGTCGTCCGCGAGATGGCGTTTCAACCGCCGAGCATCGAGGCAACCAGCGTCGACCCGGCCGGCCTCGCTGCCGCGCTGGATCTGCGTAACGCACTTAATCGACTCTCACCCGACGACAGGGCGCTGCTGGCCTTGCGCTACGTCGCCGGCCTGGATGCAACCGAACTGAGTCGGGCAATCGGCCTGTCGCCTTCGGGCACGCGTGCCCGGCTGGGCCGGCTGCTCTCCACTCTGCGCGAGGACCTTGACCATGTCTGACCAGGATTTCGAGCAGCGTCTTCAGCGCCTGCTGCGCGACGACGCCGAACAAGGAGTCCGACCCGTTGACGCTGGGGCGGTCGCTCGGGTGGCGACTGGCAACGGCTCGCGGCGGGGCAACCGCGGATGGTCGACGCGCGGCACCCGGTACCTGCTGGCCGCGGCCTTGATCGTTGTAGGGGTCGCGGCGGCCTTTGGGCTTGGCTCGCGACTGCTCGTTGTGCCCACCTCGACGGCAACGCCGGGCCCGACGGCGACTGCTGTCGCTCAATCGCCTGCGCCGACCGCGACACAGGCGCCGACGGATGGACCTTCGCCCACGCCCACAACGTCACCGACCACGACACCCACGCCAGGCTCGACGCCGAGCCCGACGCTTGCTCCCACCGCTTCCCCATCGGCCACGCCGACACTTACACCGCCGCCATCGCCAACGCCATTTGGCTGGGTCGAGCTGTCCTCGTTCCCGAGCTATGGCGCCGACACGAACGTCACCGGCATCGCCTACGGCGGGAGCAGGTTCGTGGCGGTTGGCTGGTCGAGTCGCAACGGCAATACGCGCGGTCGGGTCTGGACTTCTCCCGACGGGCAGGCGTGGAAGGCACAGCCGGACTCGTCCTTTGCGGGCCTGTCACTCCAGGCCGTCACGTACAACGGCTCCGAGTTCTATGCCTTCGCCAGTGCACCTACCACCGTATGGCACTCGGGGGATGGGTCAGCCTGGCAGAAGGTCGAGCTGCCAACTGCTGGAGGGGAGCTCGGTACGTTCGACGCATTTACGGGCGGCTTCGTGGGCGACGCAACGTCAGTCGGCGCGACGATGTTCGCTGCCGGCGAGACCACGATCACTGGTGGTGACATCGCATGTAACGAGACGTGTGTGGCGGCCTGGCAATCGAGCAACGGAACGGACTGGTCGCAGTCGGTCGTTGTCGACGGGGATTCGTTGAACACGTTCGCATCAATGCCCGGACTGTCCGTAGCCGTAACTCACGGCAGCTACATCGGCAAGGGCATCTGGTCCAGCACCGACTTCGATACGTGGGCCCACCCCGACACGCAAATTCCTGAGGGCGACGGTTTCCTCGACGCGGTGTCCGACGGCCAGCGGATCGTGCTCGTCGGCTACGGACCAACTTCGAACGACGACTATGGGCAGGCGACGGCGCTCGTGAGCGAAGGCTCGAGCGGGACAGTCGTGAGCAATCGACGCACATCCGGCGTTCCTGCGGATCTTGTCACCTGGATCGGCGGTCGTTTCGTCGCTCTCGGCCGTCAGATCTCGTGGACGTCGTTGGACGGTTCCTCGTGGGTGGGTGGGCCGGCGCTCCCGAACATGCCATCGCACACGCCTCCGGACCTGACCGGTGATGACCCATTCCTGCATCGGACGATCGGTTCTGGCGGGACCGGTGTGGTCGTCGCGGACACGGCGGATGATGGATTGCACGTCTGGTTCGCGCCGCTCGAAGTGTTCCAGGTGCCCTAGTCCGCGACCTCTTTTGATCGGAGGCCGCTCAAACCCTCGCGGGCCATGATGACGGCGACGATGAGAGCACCGATGGCGTCAGCGGCGGTCAGTCCGAAGAAGTTCGTCAGCCCAAGGCTCAGCAGGCCGATTACCGCCAGGATGGCGGCGAGACCGGTCAGGAGTGCTGTCGGCGCGGAGGGCGCCGCTGCCGAGAGCAGCTGGCGGTTCGTGTTCTTGGCCAAGGCGAGGGGCGGCAGGGCGAGACAGGCTGAGTACGAGCAGGCCGACGCCGACCGTCGTGCTCTCCGGGTGGCTATTGGCGATGAGTGCCTGGACCGCGTTGACGGCGAGGTACGCGGCGAGGACCAGGAAGACGACGCCGATGGTCAGCTCGGCCAGGTGCTCGACCCGCGCCGCCCGGTGCGGATGCTCGCGCTCTATGCGGAAGCGCCAGACGAGCACGATCGAGGCGGCGGCATCGAGCACCGCGTCAAAGCCAAAGCCGAGCAGCGACAGTGCGCCGCTGGCAAGCGCCGCGACGACAGCAATCGTGCCCACGATGCCGCTGAACACGATGCTGATGAGCGACAGCAGCATGGCGCGACGGAGGAGGTGCTCGCGATTTTCGGCCGTGGCTCCCACCGCTGAAGGCTAACGGGGAGTCGGCGATCGCAAAATGTGCCGCTGGAGCACCACCGGACGAAAACCGCCGACTTGGGGCGCAGACCGAGCGCAGGAAGGGGGCTACGGCGCTCGAAACCGTGCGTGACCGCCGCTCGTGGCCCTCAAAACGAGGCTTCTGCTGGGCCCCTGTTGTCAGTGGGCGCATGGCTCAGGTGCCGGACAGGGTCGCTTTCGTCGGGTGGTGCCCCACCGGCACACATCTCAGATAAGTGAGGGGTAAGCGCCTCAGGTCATTCTCGGCTGCAATGCCCACAACGGATCGCCTATTCGACCGAGGAACACGCCTCGGCGAGCGAAGGTTGCGCGACCTCGGCCAGGAGTTCCGGGACAAGCGCCTGCAAATCGGGCTCAGCCAGCTAGCCGTGGCGAAAGCCGCGCGCATTTCGCGATCGAGCTACAGCCGAATTGAGGCTGGAAAGAGGCACAGCCTGACGCTGCTCGTGGCGGCCAGGATCGGCGTCATCCTTGGGCTCGACCTTTCCGTCAAGCCCTATCCCGGCGGCGAGCCTCTGCGTGATGCGGCTTCAGCAAGGCTCATCAAGTTTGTGTGCGACCACGTTGCCTTGCCCATTCGGGCGAGGACTGAGGTGCCACTCCCGCAACGCACGGATCATCCCGAACAGCGACGATGGGACGTCATGTTGAGCGGAGCCGACAAGCGAACCGGAATGGAAGTGGAGATGCGCTTGTATGACGCCCAGGCGCAGCGCGGCCGGTGGGCGCTCAAGGTCAGGGACGATCCGGTCGACTCGTTCGTTGTCATCGTGGCCGACACCGGACGCAACCGCGAGGTCCTCGAGCCAGTACGACACGCTCTTCGCGGACCTGCCGCGTATCGGTCCAGCGACATTCTTGAGGATGCTCAAGGCCGGGCAGCACCCGCCTACCGGCCTTGTCCTCCTCCCAAGTGTGCCGCTGGAGCACCACCCGGAGAAGACTCCCTCGACTTGAGGCTCGACAAGGGCCGGACCCGACGCCGGCCGGCCACGTCCACGCTCGAACCTGGACCATAAGGACCCCGAGCTGGCCGATCACGCTCGCCGTCGAACGTCGGATTGCTCAGAATCCGCCCATCGTTCTTCCGGTGGTGCCCCACCGGCACACATCCGCCGGCTCCCCGTGCACATCCGACTGACGGGCTGGCCCGACCGCGAGCCACGGGCGCAACCGCCTCAACCGGCAAGCGCTGTTAGAGTCGGCCGGTTATGGACGTCACCCAGAAACCCCGCACAAAGTTGGTGTGCACGATCGGGCCGGCGAGCTACGACCACCTGCCCGAGCTGATCGGGGCCGGCATGTCCGTCGCCCGCGTCAACTTCAGCCACGGCACGCGCGAGGACCACACCAACGCCGTCCACGCTGTTCGCGCGGCAGCCCACCAGGCGCGGCGGAGTGTGGCGGTCATGGTCGACCTGCCCGGCTCCAAGATCCGACTGGCCGAGGCCTCCCGACGGCGAACAGACCCTCACCGCGGGCGACAGCTTCGAGCTGAAAACGGACCGCCCGACCCTGCACGAAGAAGCTCCAGGTGGGCGACCGAGTCCTGCTGGCCGACGGCGCGGCCGAGCTCCGAGTGACCAGCATCGACAATGACGCGGTCACCACCGAGGTCGTACGCGGAGGGGTGATCAGGACCAAGTCCGGCGTCAACGTGCCCAGCGAGCGACTGATCGGTCCCGCCGTCACGGACGCGGACCGCGAAGGCGTTGCCCTTGCGCTGGAGCTGCGGGTGGACCTGATCGCCCAGTCGTTCGTGCGCACGGCCGACGACGTCCAGACCCTCCGCGCGCTGCTCCCGCCCGAAGGCCCGCTGCTGGTGGCCAAGATCGAGACGCGCGCCGCGGTCGACGCCTTCGACGAGATCGCCGCGATCGCGGACGGCGTGATGATCGCCCGCGGCGACCTGGGCGTGGACCTGCCCTTCGCCGACGTGCCGCTCGTCCAGAAAGTCTTGCTCCGGAAAGCCAGCCGCCGCCGACAAATTCACCATCGTCGCCACCCAGATGCTCGAGTCGATGACTCACGCGCCGCGGCCCACGCGCGCCGAGGCAAGCGACGTCGCCAACGCCGTGTTAGACGGCGCCGACGCCGTGATGCTGTCGGCCGAGACGGCGATTGGCGAGTTCCCGGTCGAGGCCGCCCAGGCGATGACGGACATCTGCCTCGCCACCGAGCGCGGAATGCCTCGCTTCGCCCAGACGGCCCCGCCCACGAGACGGCCGACGAAGACGACGACCGATCCCGCCGTGTCGATCTGCCGGTCGGCGGTCGCGCTGGCCAACGACGGCGCCTCCGCCAGCGCGATCTGGTGCTTCACGCGCACAGGCCGGACGGCGGAGATGCTCGCCGCCGCCCGCCCTCGCGTCCCGGTCGTGGCCTTCACCGTCAACTCGGTCGTCGCCCGCCGCCTGGCGGTCCGCGGCGCAATCGTGCCGATCGTGCTGCCACAACCTCATCCCGGGCAACCGCTGGTCGATCGGATGGCCGTTGCCGCCAGGCTGCAGCGCCTGACATCGGCCGATCGGAAGTCGACCGTCCTCTTCGTGACAACGTCGGCCCAACCGGGCGGCGTCAACCGGCTGGAGCTGGCTGAGGTTTAGTGGGCGCTAGCTCAGTCAGGCACCCAGAACCACTCATCCACGTAGTCGGGCATGAAGAACAAGGGCGTGTTGTAGCCGGTTACCTCGTCGGGCGTGATCAAACGTGTATGCCCGCACGCCCAGGTCCGACGCCGTGGTGGGACTTAAGAGGATCGACACCCGCCTTGTAGCCGACTACGAGCAGAGCGACGAGTCGAGCGCCGACAGGGCAGTTGAGGCCGACGTCGCCGTCTCGGCGATGGTCGATGGGTTGCTCAGGCCCGACTGGACCGTCTGGAGCGCGCTCAGCGCGGCCTGCTTGAGCGTCGTCTGGTCGCCGGTCACCTGCAGCGAGTTGAGATTGGTCTCGGCGTCACCGATTGCTGTCTGGAGCGACGTGGTGTCGCTGTTCGGGTTGACGTTGGCGAGTTGGCTCTGCAGGCCCTTCAGGCTCGACTGGCTGGTCGAGTCGCACAGCGCGGCCTTGGCGTCGCCGGCGGCGCTGCCGACGGCGCCCGTGTCGACTGGGGTTGCCCGTGGGGAACCCGCTGCCCGTGTTCGAGCAAGCCACAAGGAAAAGGGCGGCGGCAGCGATGCCGCCGATGAGTCGATTCATGAGTTCACGGCCTCCTGTTGGGGGAGGAGGCACCGTACGGGCTCAGCGCTGTCGGGCGGCTGGTCGACCACGGCCCGTGCCGTTGCGAGTCCGTTTCAGGGCTAGGCGGCTCAGTCGCCCTGGATCACCTTGATCGACCACGGGCCCTGTGCGACGACCTCGATGAAGAAGTTACCGGTCGGGACAGGGGAGGTGATGCCGTTGCCCGGCCCGTTCTGCGTGATCACCTGGCCGAACTCGGTGTCGCCGTGGATCGTGTACGAGAAGTACTGGCCGGTGTTCTCCCACTGGATTGACCAGCCGCTGCGGGCATAGAACTGCTTGCTGACCTTGTTGGCGTCGCCGCTCATCTCGACGAGCGTCGGAGCCCGCCGGTCCACCACGCCTGGCCGGGCCGACAAAAAAGACCCAGTAGACGAGCCCGACTGCGACGACGGCCAGCACGACGGCACCGACTGCCAGATCAGACCGCACGTCGACGTGGCGCGCTCGATTCAGTCACTTCGCTGATCCTAGCCAACAGAAAAGGCTCCGGCGCTGAGCCGGAGCCTTTCCATCCCTCTCGGAGCGGAACGGTTACTTGCGTTAGCTTGAAGAAGGCCTCGAGCGACGAGCCGTCGGCGAAGGTGACCCAGACTCGCCAGCACTCTCGGTTGTTGACCTTGTTCGTCTTCCAGTTCTGGATCCACTGAGTGTCCAGTCGTGTCGTAGCGGAGCGTCGTTCCGCCGGTGTCGGTGACGAGATCGACTGGATCGGTCACCTTCGCCGCCGTTGCAGCTGGCCAGCTTGGACTGGTTGAAGGACGTGATGTCGGCCAAGCTGGTCTTCTCGACGGTGCCGGCGTAGACGTTGAACTTCAACGGGACGGTCTGAGCCGCCCTTGACGCTGTTCCAGCAGGACGTTTGCTGGAATTGTGAGCGGCGCGCTTGCGGGCGCTGCCGTGAAGACCGAGCTCGGGATGCCGACCGGCTGGTAGAAGCCCGTTCCGGCAGCGTTCCACGCCGTGATGCTGTACGTCGCTGTGTTGACTGTGCCGATCAGGTAATTGCCCTTGTCGGCACCGTCGAGCGTGAAGCCGGTCGCCGTGACGGTCCAGGTTCCAACGGCGGACGATGAGAAGTGCGCTGTGGCCGCAGATGAGTTGCACGTCACGATCTCACTGCCGACGACACCAGCCAGGCTGCAAGTGAGCACGGCGGCGTTGTTGTTTCCGTCCCAAGTCTTGTTCTGTGAGGTGAAACTAACCGTCAGGTGGACCGGCGTGATGTCGGCCGCGTCGTCGGCGGTCGTGTTATCGAGGACGTAGTTGCCCGAGTCGACACCGCCCAGGGCCAAGCCGGTCACGTGGACGTTGCGCGTGCCGACGTTCTTGCTGGCGAAGACGCCCGGATGGGCACCGTCGCAGGTCACGACCTCGGTGCCGACGACGCCGGCGCCGAGCGAACAGCTGTAGGTGGCGTCGGTGTTGCCGTCGTAGACCTTGTTGTCAGCCGTGACCGAGGCGGTCAAGTGAACCGCCGTGATATCCGCATCATCGGTGTCGCTGGTGGTGTCGAGGACGTAGTTGCCCTTGTCGGCGCCGGTCAGCACCAGGTTGCTGGCAGTGGCCGTGCGCGTGCCGACGTTCTTGCTCGAGAAGACACCAGGATGGTCGCCGTCGCAGCCCACGACCTCAGTGCCGAGCACGCCGGCGTCGAGGGTGCAGGTGTAGCTGGCATTGGTGTTGCCGTCGTACTGCTTGTTGCTGGCCGTGATGGACGCGGTCAGGTGGACCGGCGTGATGTCGGCCGCGTCGTCGGCGGTCGTGTTATCGAGGACGTAGTTGCCCGAGTCGACACCGCCCAGGGCCAAGCCGGTCACGTGGACGTTGCGCGTGCCGACGTTCTTGCTGGCGAAGACGCCCGGATGGGCACCGTCGCAGGTCACGACCTCGGTGCCGACGACGCCGGCGCCGAGCGAACAGCTGTAGGTGGCGTCGGTGTTGCCGTCGTAGACCTTGTTGTCAGCCGTGACCGAGGCGGTCAAGTGAACCGCCGTGATATCCGCATCATCGGTGTCGCTGGTGGTGTCGAGGACGTAGTTGCCCTTGTCGGCGCCGGTCAGCACCAGGTTGCTGGCAGTGGCCGTGCGCGTGCCGACGTTCTTGCTCGAGAAGACACCAGGATGGTCGCCGTCGCAGCCCACGACCTCAGTGCCGAGCACGCCGGCGTCGAGGGTGCAGGTGTAGCTGGCATTGGTGTTGCCGTCGTACTGCTTGTTGCTGGCCGTGATGGACGCGGTCAGGTGGACCGGCGTGATGTCGGCCGCGTCGTCGGCGGTCGTGTTATCGAGGACGTAGTTGCCCGAGTCGACACCGCCCAGGGCCAAGCCGGTCACGTGGACGTTGCGCGTGCCGACGTTCTTGCTGGCGAAGACGCCCGGATGGGCACCGTCGCAGGTCACGACCTCGGTGCCGACGACGCCGGCGCCGAGCGAACAGCTGTAGGTGGCGTCGGTGTTGCCGTCGTAGACCTTGTTGTCAGCCGTGACCGAGGCGGTCAAGTGAACGGGATCGATGGTGAAGGTGTCGGAGTCGTTGCTGGTGGTGTGGTTCCCGTCATCCGGATAGGTGTAGCTGGCCGTGGCCAGCCCGGCGTTGGTGTTGTTCGAGTAGCCGGTCGACGGCACCGCCGTGGCGGTGATGTTGAGGCCGCCGGCGCCGGTGACCGTGTAGGTGCACGGTTCCTGGGCCGAGCCGTTGTAGGTGTACGGGCCGGCGGGGCAGGTCACCGTCGTGGTCGACGACGCCTTGCCGATGGTGAAGGTGTCGGAGTCGTTGCTGGTGGTGTGGTTCCCGTCATCCGGATAGGTGTAGCTGGCCGTGGCCAGCCCGGCGTTGGTGTTGTTCGAGTAGCCGGTCGACGGCACCGCCGTGGCGGTGATGTTGAGGCCGCCGGCGCCGGTGACCGTGTAGGTGCACGGTTCCTGGGCCGAGCCGTTGTAGGTGTACGGGCCGGCGGGGCAGGTCACCGTCGTGGTCGACGACGCCTTGCCGATGGTGAAGGTGTCGGAGTCGTTGCTGGTGGTGTGGTTCCCGTCATCCGGATAGGTGTAGCTGGCCGTGGCCAGCCCGGCGTTGGTGTTGTTCGAGTAGCCGGTCGACGGCACCGCCGTGGCGGTGATGTTGAGGCCGCCGGCGCCGGTGACCGTGTAGGTGCACGGTTCCTGGGCCGAGCCGTTGTAGGTGTACGGGCCGGCGGGGCAGGTCACCGTCGTGGTCGACGACGCCTTGCCGATGGTGAAGGTGTCGGAGTCGTTGCTGGTGGTGTGGTTCCCGTCATCCGGATAGGTGTAGCTGGCCGTGGCCAGCCCGGCGTTGGTGTTGTTCGAGTAGCCGGTCGACGGCACCGCCGTGGCGGTGATGTTGAGGCCGCCGGCGCCGGTGACCGTGTAGGTGCACGGTTCCTGGGCCGAGCCGTTGTAGGTGTACGGGCCGGCGGGGCAGGTCACCGTCGTGGTCGACGACGCCTTGCCGATGGTGAAGGTCTTCTGCGTGGCTGTGCTGCCGTTGTGATTGGCGTCGCCAAGGTAGCTCGCGTCAGCCGTGGCGGTACCGACGTTGGTGTTGTTGGTGTAAACGACGGTCGCGGTCGTACTTAGTCCACCGGCTCCCGTCACGGCTGCCGTGCATGGAGAGAGCGGCGAACCCGTGTAGGTCGCGCTGGCTGGACACGTGATCGTCGTCGTCGAAGCAGCCTTTGCCACCGTGAGCGTGGCTGCGGTCGTGTTTACAGTTCCGCACGAACTCGTGAAGACCGCCCGATATTGATTCCCACTCGCGGCGAACGCGGGCTGGGTGAGTGTCAACGTCGCATTGGTTTCGCCGCCGATGTTGGTAAAGCCTGAGCCGGTATTGACTTGCCATTGAACGGTGGGCGAAGGCGAGCCACTGGCCGCCGCGCTGAACGTCGCGTTCTGACCGTACGTGATTGACTGGTTCGTCGGATTCGTCGTGACCGTCGGGCCTGTGCAGCCGGCGCCGATTAAGAGGCTGCCCGAGCCGTCAGAAAAGTCGCCCGAGCCGGCCGTGTTCGTTGCTCGTACGGTGAATGCGAACGTCCCACTCGGCGTGGCTGCCGTCGTCGTGATAGTCAGCGTCGAGGTGGCGGAGCTCATACCGTTCGTCAAGGAAACCGTTGACGGGCTGAACGAGGCACTTGCGCCGGCTGGAAGCGAGGTTGTAAGAGAGAGCGAGGCGCTAAAGGCCGTGCCTGTGCCCATCGGGCCGTTCTTGTTAACGGTGACCAAGAACGTCGCGCTGCCGGCCGTGCCCGAATTCAGCGTGCCGACCTGTGATGCGACCGTGACGGTTCCGACGCGCTTGACGAGCAGTGTGAGCTGCTGTGTCGAATCGACTGGAGCCGCGCTGCCCTGGCAATTCGCGCCTTTCGACGCACGGACGTGGAATGTGTAGGTACCCACCGCGGTCGCGCTCGTTGTCGACACGCTCAGGCTCGACGTGTAGTTCGCGTTAGTCGTAATTGGGCTGTTGGTGAAGCTCGCCGTTGCCCCAGCAGGCAGGCCGGTATCTCCCCCAACAGCAGCGTCACTCAATGTCACGGTGCAGTTGGTCAAGTTGCCGCCCATCGTCACACTGACCGTGCCGTAACTGGCGATCTGACCTGGCGCAACCGTGCCACTTGTCGGGGAGGCAACAGCAACCGTAGTCGGCTGGGCGTCGCTGAACGTGCCAGTCTCGCTGACGCCGGACGTTTCGCCCGTCGCGGTGTATGAATAGTCGCCGACGGCGTCGCTGTTGTTCCACAGCGTGACCTGGCAGGACCATGCGCCCGCGTCATCCGCGGTCGCGCTACACGAGGCGGCATAGCCGTTCGGGCCGGTCACGACGACGTCGACGGTCTCGCCGGCCAGGTAGCCGGCACCGTTCGAGTTGTCGCCACTAATCGGTGACGACCGATCCAGGGGCGTAGTCCGCCTGGTCTGTCCAGACAGCGGCGGTGACGACCTGAGTCGCGACGGTGGTGATGGCAAGCGCGAGCGCCAAGGCTCGCAGGAATGTGACGGCTCGCATCGGGCCGGTGGACCTCCCTGTAATTCCCTCTCACGGGGCCTATTGCGACCTATGCGACGTTGGGCGTCGTCGCGGTCGTCGCCCAGCCAGGGTGACGACCTTGTGTGCCCCGCTCTCTCTCGTGCCGCCCACTGGGTAGGCGCGCGGCTGGCGCAGGATAGGAGATGCGTACTAACGCGCATAGCCCTTTGCGCTAAAAACGGTGCCCAGACGAACCATTTGCAATCGCCCTTGCTCGCTCGCTGCCATACTCCCCAGATCGCACCGGGAGCAGGGATCGCCCGTGATGCACGCCTCCGTCATAGGCAGACATTTCATTTGACAGATATCGCCAGTAACCAACCGGCTGGCGGCAACCTGGCGTCGGCGTCGGTCGCTGTCCGCGCGGCGGCGCAGGCGGAGGCCGAGGCCAGGCCGGTCGGCCGGCTGTTCACGTTCTTCCTGATCGCGCTCAGCCCGGTGCTGGCGCATCGCGACGCTGATCGTCGTCTTCGTGCCGGGGCTGTATCTCGCGGCGATCGCGCCGGAGCTGGATGCGGTGGTCGACACGACCACCACGGTTGCCGCCGGGGCCATCGCCGCGGTCGCCTGGATCCGCTTCCGCGAGTCGGACCAACCGGACGCGCTGTACCAGGCGTCCGCATTCCTGCTGCTATTCGCGGGCGGCCTTTCCGGGCTGATCCTGCAGCTGCTGAATCTCGACATCACCTTTGGCCTGTCGGCGGCGCGTGAGCCGAGCCAGGCGCCCGATCTACGTCTGGTCCTTCGAGCAACTGATCGCCGCCGGACTGCTGGTGATTGGCGCGCGCACGGCCTTGCGCGGCGAGCGCCTGCCCAGTGCGATCCCGCCGGCGGTCGTGCTGTTCGGTCCAATCGGCCTGGTCGCGCTGTTTGGCGCCGTGGTGATGAGCGTGCCCAACCTGCCGCCGCTTGTCTCGTCCGCGGCCTTGCTGAACCTGACGCCGGCCGAGCCGATCATCAGCCCGTTGATGCTCGGCATCCAGCTGGTCATCGCCGGGCTCTTCCTGCTGGCGGCGCTCAGCTACGCCCGACTCCACACGGCCGACCGGACTGCCTACAGCGCCTCGCTCGAGATCGCGCTGATCATTGCCGCCTTTGGCCAGATCCACGCCGCCATCGTGCCGGACGCGTACATCGGCCTGGTCGGCAGCGGCGATGTGCTGCGCATCACGCTTCTACTTCGTACTGTTGCTGGGCGTGGCCAGTGCGGCCCGCGGTGACCTGCGGGCCTTGAGGAAGGCGAACGAGTCGTTGGTGGAGCTGCGCGCGCGCGAGGCAGAGCGGGCGGCTGCGGATGAAAGGGCGCGAATTGCCCAGGAGATCCACGACGGTCTGGTGCAGGAGCTGTGGCTGGCGCGGCTGACCAACGGCGAGCTGAAGCAGATGCCGCGCTTGTCGGCCGACGCCCGCGATCTGTCCGGCAAGGTCGACGGCATGCTGGAGGACGCCCTGGCCGAGGCGCGCTACGCGGTTGCCTCTCTTCAGCCCGCGCCGCCGACCAAGACGATCGGCGCCGACCTTCAACGGCTGACCGACGACTACGCCAACCACTTCAACATGGAGATCGAGCTGGCGGTCGACGACGACCCACCGGTGGCCGACGACGTACGCGGGCAGCTGCGGGCGATCTGCCGGGAGGCGCTGAACAACGTGCGCAAGCACGCCGACGCCTCTTACGTTCGTGTCCGCCTGAAGGCCAACGGCGGCCGGCTGCGCATGATGGTGTCAGACAACGGGTCGGGCTTCGACGTCGAGGCCAACCCGTCTGGCTTTGGTCTGAGTGGCATGCGGCAGCGGGCGGCCAAGGTGGGCGGGCGAGTTGCACGTCGACTCGGAGCCGCAGGGTGGGACGCGCATCATCGTCGACATGCCGATGCTGGAAGTGGCAGTCGCCAGGCCACCGGCCGGGAGAGCTCGCCGGTGAGCGTCAGCCAGGCGGAGCCGCTGCGGGTGATGCTCGTCGAGGATCACGTCCTGGTGCGGTCGGCGATCCGAAGCATGCTCAACAACAAGGGCATCGAGGTCGTCAGTGACGTGGCCACCGCTGAGGAGGCGCTGGCCTGTGTCACCGACTGCCGGCCCGACGTCGTGCTGGTCGACATCGACCTGCCCGGCATGAGTGGCGTGGACCTGGTCAAGGAGCTGGCGCCGCGGATGCCCGGACGGCAAGATCGTGATGCTCACCGCGTCCAGCCGGCGCGACGACCTGGTCCAGGCGATGCGCAGTGGCGCGGCTGGTTACCTGACCAAGGACATCTCGCCTGAGGCGCTGACCCAGGCAGTTCTCGGCATCCGCGACGGTGACCTGCCGATGCACCCGCGCTTGGCGGCCATCCTGGTGAAGGAGCTCGTGACCAGGCCGAGGCACGGCGGCGTCGACTGGCGGGTCTGACCGCGCGCGAGACCGAGGTGTCTGCGTCTGGTGTCAAACGGTCTGACCGACCGCGAGATCGCCGAGGCGCTGCACATCTCGCCACGTACGGTTGGGCGGCACGTCGGGGCGGTGCTGAGCAAGCTCCACGTGCGCAACCGGGCGGCTGCCGCGCGGCGGTACCGAGAGGGGCTCTAGGGCGTACGCACCTGCGCGCTGACACGCATCCATATGTGGGTATACCCACAAAAACTGGGTAGTGGGCGTGTGTAACGCTGCCCACGACGGCTTAGTCCATCGTCTTTACATTCTCAATTGCCCCAGCGCCCGGGAGCCGTGAGGCTGCTTGGAACGGAGTGAACGTCACGGGAATTCCAGCCAGCCACGAAAGCGGCGGATCCGAAAGGGTCCGCCCTTTCGTTTATCCGGGCCGATCGTGGGCGGTGCGTCTAGGGCAGGTTGAAGGCGAAGACGTTGCCGTCGAAGTCGCCCACGTAGAGCGAGCCGTTGGCAATCGTCGCCAGGCCCCACACGATCGCTGCCTCGTCCTTGTAAGCGAACAGCGGCGCGCCATCCGACTTGTCCAGGACGTTGACGAAGTGCCCGCCAGCGAGCGCGATGACACTCCCCGTGGCCATGATGCCGCCACCGGGCCGGCCATCGATGCAGTGGCGCCACTCGAGCGAGCCGTCCAGCGGATTCATGGCATTGACCGTGGCGTCGCAGCGCGTGCCGTCGACCGTTGCCGCCTCCGCCGCCGTGTAGAGCGTCGTGCCATCGAACGCGGCCGAGTTGCTGTTGTTGTGCGAGGCGCTGATCTGGCGCTGCCAGAGCGGGCCGTCATCGAGGTCGCCGCGCCTGAACTCGTAGAAGATGCCGTTCTTGTTGATCATGCCGACGTAGTGGTAGTCCGTGCCGCCGTCAGAAAAGTCCTGGATCGTGGGCGTCGCGCCGAAGTCGGTGTCCTTGCCGGATTCATCCTCAGGAATGCGCCAGTGGCCCAGAACGTGAGAGACGTTGGAGGCATCGACCGCGACTGAGGCCTCGGTCAGAGGCTCGTCGCATTCGTCGCCGTGGTTGCCCGTCGAGACGTACACCGTCGGCTTGCCCCCGTTTTCGATTCCGAGGAGGTCGATCGAAGGCGACGACCAGATGCTGCCGCCGACACAGCCGTCTGGCACCACGTCCAGGTCGTGCCGCAGCTCGCCGGTGCTGGCGTCGATCTGGAGCAGCTGGCCCTGGATGAGCGGTCGGTCGCAGTCGGACGCGGTCCCGATATAGACGCTGCCGTCATAGAAGGCCGGCGAGCTCCAGACGAAGGTGGTCGGCGGCTTGCCCGTGGCGTAGCTCCATAGGACAGCGCCGCCCGGCGTCGAGCCAGTGGTCGCCGCGGCCAGCGCGTAGACCTTGGCGTCGCCACCGCCGATGAAGAGGACCGGCCCGCTGTAGTCGCCGATGGTGAAGTCGTCGACGAAGGCAGCCGTGCTGACCACGCCCACGGTCGGCGGAAAACACGCCTCGTCCGCTCGTTTGGCCAAGGTTGGTCTTCCAGACCTCGGCGCCGGTGGCCAGGTCGGACGCGTACTCGAAGCCATTGAATGAGCCCCAGAAAACGAGCCCGAGGTCTGGCGCGACGATGGGCTGCGAGAAGACGAGCGCCCACGGCGGGTCGCCGGCGGCTTCCGCATGGGCCGACCAATTCAGCTTGAGATTGGCCGCGCTCGAAGCATTGAGGGCCGACTCCTCCGCGTTGTAGCCGGTGCGACCCAGGTTGCCCATGAACATCGGCCAGGCAGAGCCAGGCGGGGGTGGGGGAGGCGTGGCCGTCGAAGTTGGCGTGGCGGGGGTGTCGGTTGGGGTCGGCAGCGTGGTTGGTGGGGTGGTCGTTGCCGTCGGAGCTGGGCTTGGCGTTGAGGGTGGCCGGGTGGTCGGTAGTTGGCTGGGCGGGTTGGTCGGCGCCGATGTTGGGGTGGGGGAGGGAGGCGTGGCCAGGACGCAGCCACTGAGGGCCAGGGCTGCGAGCTGGGCAGCAGCCAACGAAGACCAACGGCGGCCGGGCATTTCCCCTCCTGGGCACGGCCGCGATGAGTCGGGCCTGACGTGAAAGATTGGCGTGCCGTGTCAAGGTGGCGTGCCGGGCTTGGTTGGGCGCTGCGGGTGCAGGCCGCCGTACGCTGTTCGACGTGCGGATCAATCGGGGCCCGGGCTGTGCGACGCCTGACGCTTAGCGAATGGCTGTTCATCGCGGTGCTGGTCGCGGTCGCCGTGATGGTCATCGTCTTTCTGGGCCAGCAGGCGGCGACCTGAGCCGATCCGTCGACTGCCACGAATAAGAGGGAGACCGGCCCTGGCTGTGGACCGGTCTCCGTCACGGCCTATTCGATTGGGCAATGCGGCGAGTGCCGCAGGGGTCTAGATCAAGCGGCGATCAGCGCCACTCGCCAGCGGTCATCGACATGTCGCCAATGACAGATCGGTAGTACCTCCCGGCGCGATAAGGATCCATCTCGGCATGAGCCCACGAGGGTGACCGATTCGCCGTGAACGACATGCGGTAGCTGTACGTCGCGTCCGGGCTGCTCCAGAAGATCTCCTTGATCGTCTTGTTGGAGCCGTAGAGGCCCTTGAAGATGTACGCGGCGCTGCCCAGGCCCTGGGCGAAGACCGCCCGCGCGCCGCTGCGCAGGAAGCCGGCGCCGTAGTTGTCGACCCGTGCTTTGGCGACTGTCCTTGGTCGGGATTGGCCTTGCCCGGCTCGGAGTTGCCGGACGCGTAGCACAAGCCGCATCAGGATCACGACGGAGTTCTTGGCCAGCGACAGACCGGCGACATAGCGCTCGCCCCAATACTTGAGGTTGCTGCTACTGCTGCTCCCGCCGGAGTGTGCGTTCAGGCCCATGCCGTCCTTGGTGTATGTCTGGAACGGCTTGTATGGGCTGGGCCAACCATTGCCGTGGCCGACGTAGATCAGAACGTTTGCGCCGTTGGCGGCGTTCTTGACGCGGTCCCACGTGGCATACGGCGTGTAGATCTTGATGACGTTGGCGCCGTACGACTTGGCCGTCGCGGCGATGGTGTTCGCGGTGTCCTTGAAGTAGCCCGTCAGCGAGCCGACAGGCCCGACGACGACGACGACCTTCTTGCCGGATGCGAATGTTTGGTGCGGTCCGACCGCCAAGCCCCCCGCGGCGAGCGCGGCAGCGAGCCCGATCAAGCTCAGTGTTCGGAGGACTCGCCCCCTGCTCCGCCTCTCAGTTGCCTGCTCGGCAAGCTCCAATGTTCGTGCCTCCTCTCTACCAGACGCCGCGACAAGGCACGCGGCGACGGAGTTCTAGCGGCAATGCCAAACACGGCTCGGCGAACCGGGCGCGCACGTGGACAACGCTGGGGCGCAGTCCTGACAACACGGGTATCGCGCAATGGGCGCGAGATCAGTTGAGTTTGACCCGACGCTGGGGCGCCTGGTCTAAGACGGGGGCATCACCGCGGCAAGTATTCGATTGTCCTTGCGGCTCAACTGACTTGCGGCAGAGTATGACAAACCCATGCAACCCGTGCGCTACGCTGAAAGTCCATGACGAACGAGGAGTTAGTCCGTCACTACGCCGAGGCGATCATGAGCTTCGACCAGGCGACGCTTGATCGGCTCCGACATCCCGACTGGACGGCGAACTGGCCGCAGTCGGGCGAGGTCGTGCGGGGAAGCCAGAACGACCACCAGATCATGTCCAACTACCCGGGCGGCGCGCCGCAGCTTTTGCCGCGAGGGTCGGCTGGTTGGCAGCGAGGACCGCTGGGTGGTGTCGCCGCTGGGCGCGCCCTACCGCGTCGCCGGCGAGGGCGAGCAGTGGTTCGGCCAGTGGAAGATGCGCTACCCGGACGGGCGAGTCTGGTTCACGATCATCCTGATCGAGCTGCGCGATGGAAAGGTCCTGCGCGAGACGCAGTATTGGGCAGAGCCATTCGACCCACCCGGCTGGCGTGCCGCGTGGGTCGAACGTAACTAGCCTAGCGGACGGCGCGGCTCAGTTCAGGTTGGTGGTTCGAAAGCAGGGAGAGTTGCCCGTCAGCTTGGCGGTGCCAAAAACCTTCCCGTACTCGACAACCGTGTGGCTGACAGACCCCTTCACGCTGCCGTCGGCCTTGTACCAGAAGACCTTGATGATGGCCATGAACTGCGTGTCTGAAGTGAAGTTGGCGTAGCTGATGTTGACCCACTGGTTGCTGAACGGCGCCTTGTCATTGGGGTCATAGGCGGGCGCATCTTCGTACGCGGTCTTCTTCTGGACGGCCGTCTTCTTGAGCAGCGTCCAGGTGCTAGCGCTCAGGCGCTTGTACTTCACGATCAGCTGCCAGCCGACCGTTCCGTGTTGGCCGGTCGTTGTGCTGGTATTGGGCCACCACGCACTGGGCGCGCGACCCACCAGGCGATAGATGTTCCATGGCCCCGCACCGGCACCTGAATACCAACACGCCGCTCCGGCGGTTTGGAGCCGAGGCACCGTCATTGATGGCGTAGTGGCCGATGGTGCCCGTCGTCGAGTCGGCCGCGACGACGCCGCTCAGGCCCAGGGTTAGCGCAGGGCCGCAACGAGGGCGGTACCGATAGATGACTTCTTCATGCCACTGTCCCTCAGACCGCGTCGCCGCAGCTGTCGGTGCGGATGTCAGTCGAGCCGGGCCCCACTTGTAGTAGAGGACGGTGTGCGCGACGGAACCCATGACGCTGCCGTCAACCTTGCTGTACCAGTAGACCTTGACCTTGACCCGGAATTCGTGGGTGAACGCGTAGTTCGTGCCCGGGATTGAGACGGCGAGATTGGTGAACGGCGCCTTGTCGGCGCTGTCGTAAGCGCCCGGGTAGCCCTCGTAGGCGGTCGCCTTGTGGACGGTTGTCTTCTTGAGCAGCTTCCAGGTCGTGGCCGACGCGCCCTTGTGATAGACGAAAGCCTGCCAGCCAACCGTGCCGTGCTGCGTGTTCGAGTTGGAGCTTGTGTCTGGCCACCAAACTGACGGCGCCTTGACGGTCATCTTGTCGAGCTGGTTGAGCCCTGTGCTCGAGTAGTGGCACACCACGCCGGCCGCCGTTGAGCTGTCCGTGAAGAGGTAGTTGCCGGTCTGGCCGGTCTGCGCCGCGACCGTGCCGGCAAGTCCGAACATCAGCGTGAAGACAAGCGCGGCCACTGCCAGGCCGGACATGCCGAAGCGCGAAATTGTCCTCATATGTCTCCCTCTGCCTCTAATTGATGCCTTGCTCGTCGCTATTTGTCGCCAAATGGCAGAACGACGGTCCTGAGTTGTGGGTCGCCCGGTGTTCGGTAGGGGAACAGGAAAATGCGCTGGCCGTCCGCGACCTGGATCGGCGTACCGGGTGCTGCTGGGTCGTTGTCGCACTTGAAGCCGTCTCTGACGCCGGGATCGGGATGAACTGTCAGCGTCCAATTGCCGGCCGGGAGGGCCGCCGTTCCGTCGGCCGATTCATGGTTGCCTTCGGCCGACAACCCGCCGCCGACTCGAACCGGGACGGTAGGAAAGTCGGGCATGGCGAGGCAGCCGTTTCCGACCGACAGGTAGTAGTACTGAGCGTCGCCGGTGTAAGTGAGCGCGTCCGGCATGACGCGCAGGACTCCGCCGGACGCCGAAGGACTGGCGATCGGAAATCCCGCTCCCTCCGGGCGCTCTTCGTAGAGGTAGTTGGCGCCGAGCTCGGGCGTGCCGCCGAAATCGTCGCCAGGTGACGCGAGAATCGTCACCACCGTGCCTGGCTCGGGGTCCGTGTCCACGTCGGCGAGGTTGAACGAATACAGCAGCAGCTCGTCACCATGCCGCGCCAACGAAACATGGGGTCCGGTGTCGATGCCCAGGTCGTCGGTGCCGATGCCGGGGTCGAAAAAGTCGGAAGCCTGTCCGTATTCCACCGTGGCCAGCAGATACGCGTGAACGGTTTTGTCCCAGCCGTAGACGTCGAGGGCGACCGGGCCGGTGTCATCCGCGTAGAGGTTGACAACGCGGAAGCGCTCATTCGCGGGAGTCAACTGGCCGCCCAGAAGGCTCTTTGGCGTGGCCGAGGCGAGCGGTGTGTTCAGCGGCGGCGGGACGGTCACGTCAGGGCAGCCACTGGCAATACACGCCAGCTTGCCGAGGATGATTTCCGCGAGATAGCGGACGACCTCTTGCTTGTCCTTGCGACCGTACTCGATGTAGAAGACGTCGAACAGGACATCGCCCTTGAGGACCATGATCTCGTCGTCGGAGCGACCGGCCTTATCGCCCAGGCCCTGAACCGCCTCCGTGAGGAGGAAGTCGTTCTGGCCGATGAATGGCTCGAACGACGTCTCGTACATCTGCTTGCCACCGGTCGTCATGACTTCGACGGTGAAGCTGCCGGCGCCGCCGAAGACGCTGCCACCCTCCAGCTCAACGTCGCAGACGCTGGGGAAGACACGCGTCAACGTGCTGTGCTCGCGGCTGGCGACTTTTTCTCCCGTCGCAGCTTTGAACTCGTCGTCCGTCAGCAGGGCACAGGCGTCGAGACCGCCCGTTTGCGGCGTGGCTCCAGTCCCGGGTGGCACGCTCCCGCCGGGCGGTGGCGTGGGAAGTCCCAGCCCGGTCCCGCGGCCGCCACAGGCGGCAAGCAGGCCGAGCAAGGCCAGGGTCAGCCAACGTTCGTCGCATATTGCCTATGGGAAGGTCACGTGGCAGTAGTTGCTCATGGCCGTCAACGCCTCGGGAATGTGGGCGGCGTCTGGGCCAACCATGGGCAGGTCGATGTACGGCGGTGCGGAGGCGTAGGTGCTGTAGACGCTGATCATCAGTGCGACGTGGGTCGCCAGCTCGGGCGGTGCGTAGGGCTTCATGTCTATGAAGCGGTTGGCGATCTCGCCGGCCAGCGGCTTGGTGATGTCGTCGCTGCCGTTTGACTTGGCCCAAGCGACGTAGTCGCGGTAGCGGCTACAGAACTCGTCGGCCGTGGCCGACGGTGTCGGCGTCTCGCAGTCCTTCTCCAGGTCCTTGCCAGTGGCGGTTCCGACCACTCCGTCTGGCCCGCCGGTCGACGCGATGGTGACCGAGTTCGAGAGGGTGTCTACGTACGGTGGCGGCTCGGGTGCGTTTTCGCACTTCTTCTCGCATTTGTGGCCCTCGATACAGAACCACACGCCGCCCAGCGATGTTGTGTCGACGGAGCCGTCCGACAGGCGGCCGTGGCCGTCGATATCGACATAAAGCATGTCAGTGCCGACAGATCAGGTAGCGCACCTCGTTGGTGTAGAACGGCGTCGAAAGGTCGACCTTGCTGCCGTCGCTGACGTCAAAGAAGTTTGGCCCGTAGGCCATGGTCGCCGGGATGTTTGGACCAGTCGTGTCCCAGGCACTGCCGCGGCTCGGTTGCCGCAGCTCGCCCGATGCCCATGTATCCAGGAACTCGTCGTCTGTTGCGCCGGTCGCGGCGTACGCGGCGATGTTGTTCGTTCCTTCCGCCCACATGTCGGCGAAGATGTCCCAAGGGTTGGTTCCGCGCTCGGCTAAGTGTGAGTAGAAGCCGATCGCGTCGTATATGCGTTCAAACAGGGACTTGTAGGGAATCTTCAGATACGGGCGCCAGTGGTTGTCCTTTCCGCTTGGGCCGCCAACCACCTCGCCAACCCAGTCCGCCTGGCCTTCGATGATCCATCGTGCAGCCGCGGCCTGACCCTTCAGCGTGCCGTAGCCATTGAACTGGAAGCAGTGAAAGAGCTCATGAGCGATGACGGTGCTCATGACCTTGTCACTCAGCTCGAAAGTGTGGGCGTACAGATAGATCTGGCACGTGCCGAAGTTGCCGCCCGGCCAATCGCTCCACGCTTGACCGAGGAGTGTCGGGTCACCGGGAGGGTTCGCACTGAAGTAGAACTCAATCTCACCGTCGAAGTCATCGTGCATGTGATCTGCGATGTACTGGCGCTGCGCGGCGACCAGTTGCCGTATCGCGGCCTGCTGAGCGTCGTCGACGGCCGGCGCTGCGGCCGCGAGAATGACGTGATCGCCCTGCGCCGGAGGCGGAACAGTGATCTTGGTCGCATCCGGCGGTGGCTTGATGTAGTTGTCGATCGCGGTGCGCTGTTCGGCAGTCAGCTCATCCGCGTGGTTCATCACCGCGTCGATGGCGACCGTCCGGTCATTGATGCCGGTCAGGTCCTGCTGCGCGCTTGAGCCGGGCAGCGGGCCAAAGGCCGTGGCGAACAGGTCGAGCGACGATTGAAGGTCGAAGGTTCCGTCCGGACCGATCTTGTCGAGGGCTTTTTCCCAAGCGGTCTCGGGCGCGGGTGTAGGGGATGGGGAGGGGCCAGGCGTGCCAGTCGATTGCCCATGCGTCGCGGTCGGTGGCTGTGGCGTGCCGCTGGACTGACCAAGAAAAGTGCAGCCAGTGGCCAGCAACAACACCGTTAGTAGGGCGGCGAGGCGGCGCAGCGCTGGGCTCAAGTTCGGCGGATGGTCAGACACGGATACACCGCGCGTCAAGCACCTGGTTGACAGCCAAGGCTCAAGCGGTGGCGGGCTGGTCCTCGACCGTGCGCTCGACTTCGACGCCCTTGCGCTCTTCGCGATGCTCCCAGACCGACTCGATCGGGTCGCGCTTCGTCCGCAATGCGAACCAGACGAACGGAGCCGCGATCACGGCGACCGTCCCGGCGAACGCCATTGCCAGTCGAACGCCGGCGGCGAAGGCGGCTCCGTACTGGGCGCCCGTCGCCGGATCCAACTGCTGGATGATCTGCCCGAACTCGGACGTGCCGATCGCCTGCATGAACTGACGCATGCCGTCGACCGCGGTATTGACGTCCGTGCCAGGCGGCAGCGAGGCCGTGAACCAGGCGACGGCGGTGCTGGCTATGAGTGCGGTCATGCCGGCGACGGCGGCCTGGGAGCCGACGACCAGCGAAGTCTGGTTCAGCGCTGCCGCCGTTGCCGGCAGGCGACGGGTCACGCTGGCGAAGATGACCGCCGTGCGCACCGACGTGCCGATGACGAAGCCGGCACCGACGGCGAAGAACGGCACGATGAAGAACAGGTATGGGGTTCCCGGGCCGAAGAGTGAGAACAGCAGGTCGGCCCCGCCGACGACCAGCAAGCCGCCGGCGATAAGGGCTCGCGGGCTGAAACGCGTCAGCAACAGGCCGGCTACTGGTCCGGCCACCAACAACGCCACGATGAACGGCACCAGCGCGAGGCTCGCCAGTAGCGGGCTGTAACTCTCGCTGATCTGGAAGAACAAAGGCAGTTCGAGGGCCGGCGCCGTCTGGGCCAGGGCAAGAGCGAAGCCGGCGACCAGCGCCACCGTCGTCGGCCGCAGGTCGATGGCGTATTCGTCGACAACGCCCTTTCGCCGGCGCTGGAGGATCAGGAACACAGCGATCAGCAGGGCGCCGCCGACGATGAGGCTCATCCGGATGATCGATTCGCTGTTGCTGCGGAAGCCGACGCTGCCGCCGATCAGCGCGAGCAGGCCAAAGGCCCACAGCGAGTGCGGCGCGATCGCCCGCAGTGGCAGGCTGCTGGGAGGGAAGTGCGGCACGTTGCGCCGCACTGCCCACAGCGCGACGACTATGGCCAGCGCGGCGACCAGGAAGGCCGGCCAGCGCCCGAACGTGGGCGTCACAGCGATCAACAGCGCCGGGGCGACCGCCGCCGACGCCCCCAACGCCCCATACGCCATGCCCAGCGCCGTGGCGCGGGTCGCGCCGTTGTACGTAACTGCCACGACCGACAGGGCGACGGGCAGGGCAATGCCCGCCATCGCCGCTCCGACCAGGCGACATACGGCAAAGCCGGGTCCATCGGGTAGGGCGATGGCTCCCAGCTCGGCCACCGTCAGGATGGCCAGGCTGGTCGTCAGGACACGGCGTCGCCCGAGCGAGTCGCCCAGCACGCCGCCAACCAGCAGGAATGCCGCCTGGACGAGAGCCACCAGCAGGAAGAGGGCCTCGAGTTGAGGCCGTGCACGAATGGCGGCCTGGGCGTCCGGCATGCCAGGGCCGAGGACCTTGGGGTCAAGGCCGACCGCGAACAGCGCGAGGCTCGCTGCGACAAGGATGCCGAGCTGGCCGGGCTCGCGGCCGAGGTCGGCTATGAACGGCGGAAGCCTACTGGATGCGCGGGTGACGGCCACTCAGCCCGAGAATAGAGATCGGTACCAGCCTCGTTAGCCGGCGCAATTAGTCGACATTGAACGAGTCCCAGCAGTACGAGTTTGGCAGCGTGCCCTGGTTGAAGCCGCCAGCTACCTGGCTGTAGTACACGTTCTGATGGAAGGCTGTACCGAGCACCGAGCCGTTGCTCTTGTACCAGTAGACCTTGACGGTGATGAAGAACTGCTCATCAGCGGGGTACGACGCGCCGTTGAAGCTGACCGTGATGCGCGTGAACGGCGCCTTGTCGGCGCTGTCGTGGAGCGGGTGATCTTCGTAGGCAGTCTTTTTCTGGACAGACGATGCCTTGACCACCGTCCAGCTTGTGGCCGAGGGGTGCTTGTGCTTGACGGTTACGACCCAGCCCACCTGACCATGCTGCGTGTTGCTGCTGCTGCTCGTGTTGGGCCACCAGACCGACGGCGGTCGCGCCGAAATCGACGTGATGCGGTAAGTGTTGTTGCCGATGGACGCGTAGTTACAGTTGGCGCCGGTCTTGCTCGAGCTGTCGTTGAAGACGTAGTGACCGGTTTGTCCGGTCACGTTGTCGGCCGCGACGACACCGCTCAGGCCGATGGACAACGCGCAGGCGGCTACGACTCCGCCCAGAAGCTTGCGCACCTTGACTTCCCCTTTCCCTGCAGGCAGCCGACGATCTTTCTCCCTCGGCGCGGATTGTCGTTCGGAACGCGTCAGTCCGTGAGACGTTTACGCCGTCGACCGGAGCACCACCTCAAAAGAGAGGCGGGGCCGTCGGCCCCGCCTCTTCGTTGCTTCAGATGGGGATAGCGGATTAGTTAGGCGCGTTGCAACCAGGCCACTTGAAGTTGGCGATGCGCGTCTGCCACCCAGCCGTGCTGGATGCCTGGCCGGCGGCCGTGTAGTACTCGTCGACATACCAGAAGGTGCAGTCGTCGACAGGGTCGACCGACATGTCCGTGTAGTCGCCCCAGCGCGAGTTGGTAGTGGTTTGAACGCCTGTGCCATTGATGACCGTGCCCTCGGTCATCGTCATGGTGCCGAGCGTGTCACCTGCCAATCGCCCAGTGAAGCGAATGCCTGGATAGACGTCGACGCCGTTGACGACGCTGTAGCCAAGGGCCATGTCACCCAGGCGATCCTGGGCGATCGAGCCCATCCAACGATGTACGCCATCACCCGGCGCATAGGTTCCCTGCTGATAGAGGCTGTAAGTGCTGCCGCTTCGACGGAGCTCGTACCAACGTACGCCGGCGACGCCGGGCAGCGCCTCGACCGACTGGTTGGTGACCATCGACTCGTAGTTCTTGAAGTTGCGGTAGGCCAAGCGGAAGGTAGGCCGCTGGCGGTAGGACAGGATGTCCAAATACTGGGCGGGATTGACGATGCCTGGCTGAGGCAGGCAGTCGCGCGAAGTGGGCGCACAGGGGAAGACCGAGTCGAACGCCGCCGTTGGCAGCTGCGCCGCCAGGGTGATCGATGCGCTGGGGGTGGCTTTCCACTTCACGTTCAGAGTCCCAGATGTTCAGGGCATCGAACGTCGCGCCGTAACCGGCGCCGTCATCCTGGGTCCCGACGATCGGAATCGACGAGCCGGCGGGCGGCTTCTGCTTGCCGTCGGGATCGGCCGGCAGCAGGCCGTCGCCCAACAGTTCGAGCGGGACCACGTTCGAATCGAGGAAGAACTGGACGGCACGCGCGGTTGGTAGCCCGTTGACCATCTTGTTCTTCTCGAGCGCGTACACACTGATCCCATAGCCGGTGACGAGACCGAAGTCGCGCGTAGTCAGAGAGTACGAGTCAGTCCAGTTGCCGTACTTGGGGTAGTCGGGGAAGAAGGATCCGCCTGGTGGCGACTCCGGGTCTGGCTGCGTGATGAAGGCGTAGCGGTAGTAGGTACCGAGTGGGATCAGGCGTGGTTGAGATCGCGACACAGTTGTAGAACGGCAGCGCTCGGATCGTCGAGGCCGCGCGTAGTGAACTGGGACATCAGCCAGCGGTCCATGTACTGGTCGTACAACACGATTGGATCGCCGGACGGGTCCGTGCAGTCGGGGATCGCGAAGTCGCTCCACAGCGTGCCGGTGTCGACCGGTCCCAGCTGCAGGTTGCCGGCCTTGTCGTACACAGCGAACACCAGGTTGATCATCTCGACGTAGTTGTTGGGGCCGACCTCGCCGTTGGGGTCGGGTGGGTTCACCCGGCCGCCGAAGATGTTGAAGTTGTCCTGGTTGCTCATTCCTTCGAAGCTGGACGTGGACGGTGGATTGCGCGTCGGCGCGCTGGTCTGCAGCGCGTTGTCGCCGGTGTAGCCGCTGTCGCGTGGGGCGACGTCTTCGTCGTCCGCCTCGAAATCGACGTCAGCCGGCGGAACGCGCTCGGCGGCGAGTTGGCTCAGTGGCCGTGAAACATCGAAGGCGACGTTCTGCGACCAGACCGGCTTCGGCCTGAGCGGATTCGGCGCCTGGGCCGAAACAGGACTGATGACGATAGGTACCACGAATGCGGCCGTGAGCATCGCGACCACCGCTCTTCGCGCACGCGGAATGGCTGGGGCCATCTGCAGTCCTCCCTATTCGGTTGTTCCCGCCGTTGGGCAGCCCGAAAGTTACACGCCGCCCTCGGTCGTCTGCCATACCTGCGCTACGCTGATCTTGTCGGCAGGCCGCGCGGTTAGTCGGCCGGTAAATCGATCATTCGTTCTATAATCTGAAGGTGCCCGTCGGTTCATTCATGCCCCAGGAAAAGCTCGTCGTTCGTGGTGCGCGAGAGCACAACCTCAAGAACATCACGGTCGAGCTGCCGCGCGACCGGTTGGTGGTGATCACCGGTCTGTCCGGCAGCGGCAAGAGCAGCCTCGCCTTCGACACCATCTACGCCGAGGGCCAGCGCCGCTACGTCGAGAGCCTGTCCGCCTATGCCCGCCAGTTCCTGGGCCAGATGGAGAAGCCGGACGTCGACCAGATCGACGGCCTCTCGCCGGCCATCAGCATCGACCAGAAGGGCGCCAGCCGGAACCCGCGGTCGACGGTCGGCACGGTGACGGAGATCTACGACCACCTGCGCTTGCTGTTCGCGCGGATCGGCCACCCGCATTGCCCCAACGGCCACGAGATCGAGCGCCAGAGCGTGCCCCAGATCGTCGACCAGATCCTGGCCCTGCCGGACGGCGCGCGCATCCTGATCCTTGGCCCGCTCGTGCGAGATCGCAAGACGGAAGGCGACCGCGTCTTCGAGGCTGCACGCAAGCAGGGCTTCGTGCGCGTCCGCGTCGACGGCGAGATGCTCGACCTCGACGAGGTCAAGACGCTCGACAAGTACAAGCGCCACACGATCGAGGTCGTCGTCGACCGGCTCGTCGTTCGCCACGCCGACGACGACGGCAAGCCATACGGCGCCGGCAACCCCAACCCCGAGCTGGCTCGCTTCTCGGACTCGGTCGAGACGGCACTGCGATTGGGCGAAGGCGTGATCGTCGTCGCGCCGGCCGACCCGGGCGCCTTCGACGAGCAGCGCTACTCAGAGAAGTATTCGTGCCCGTTCGACGGCTACACCATCGACGAGCTCGAGCCGCGCTCGTTCTCGTTCAACTCGCCGCACGGCGCCTGCCCATCGTGTACCGGCCTGGGCGTGCGCATGGAGTTCGACCCGGAGCGCGTCCTCAACCGCAACCTGTCGATCGCGCAGGGTGCGCTCGTGCCGTGGTCGCGCATGTCGATGACGGACTCGTGGTACGGCCGCATCGTCGAGGGCATCGCCAAGCGCCGCGGCTTCAGCGTCGACGTGCCCGTCCGCGAGCTGGCGCCAGGAGCACCTCGACTACCTGCTGCACACGCCGCGCGGCGAGAAGGTGCGCATCGGCTATCGCAGCGAGAGCCACACCAACTACTACGACGCCACGTTCGAAGGGCTGATCCCCAACCTCGAGCGGCGCTACCGCGAGACCGAATCGGAATGGGTCAAGACCGAGCTCGAAAAGTTCATGGTCGCCCGGCCGTGCCCGACCTGCGGCGGCGCGCGGCTCAAGCCGGAGATCGCTCAGCGTCACCGTCGATGGCCTGAACATCGCCCAGGTCGTCGCAGCTGTCGATCACCAACGTCGCTGCGCTGGGCCGACGTGCTGCCGAACAGGCTGAGCGAACGTGAGCGGCAGATTGCGCGCCAGATCCTTAAGGAGATTCGCGCGCGACTGGGCTTCCTGGTCGACGTCGGCCTGGACTACCTGACCGTCGATCGGACGTCGTCGACCTTGTCGGGCGGGGAGGCGCAGCGCATTCGGCTGGCCACCCAGATCGGGTCGTCGCTGATGGGCGTGCTGTACATCCTCGATGAGCCGACCATCGGCCTGCACCAGAAGGACAACGCCAAGCTCATCGCCACGCTGGTCCGGCTGCGCGACCTGGGCAACACGCTGATCGTGGTCGAGCACGACGAAGAGACGATCCGCACGGCCGACTGGGTGCTCGACATCGGCCCGCTGGCCGGCGAGCACGGCGGCGAGGTGATTGCCCAAGGTCCGCTGTCCAAGGTGCTGGCCGAGCCGCGCTCGATCACCGGCGCCTTCCTGCGCGGCGAACGGGCCGTGCCCATCCCCAAGGAGCGGCGCAAGGGCAACGGCAAGGTCCTGGTCGTGCGCGGCGCGCGGGCGCACAACCTCAAGAACATCGATGTCGACCTTCCCGCTCGGCCACGCTGACGGCCGTCACCGGCGTCTCCGGCTCGGGCAAGTCGACGCTCGTGTCGGACATCCTGCATCGGGCGCTGGCGCGCGAGCTGCAAGGCGCCCGCGAAGAGCCGGCCGAGCACGACACGATCGAGGGCGTCGAGGCGGTCGACAAGGTCATCGAGATCGACCAGTCGCCCATCGGCCGAACGCCGCGTTCCAACCCGGCGACCTACGTCGGCCTGTTCACGCCCATTCGCGAGCTGTTCGCCGGCGTGCCCGACGCGCGCATGCGCGGCTACGGTCCAGGCCGCTTCTCGTTCAACGTCAAGGGCGGCCGCTGCGAGAACTGCAAGGGCGACGGGATCATCAAGATCGAGATGCAGTTCCTGCCCGACGTCTACGTCCCGTGCGAGGTGTGCGGCGGCAAGCGCTACAACCGCGACGCGCTCGAGATCCACTACAAGGGCCGCTCGATCGCGGACGTGCTCGACATGACCATCGAGGAAGCCAACGACTTCTTCTCGGCGGTCCCGCAGATCCGGGCCAAGCTGTCGACGCTCGTCGACGTTGGCCTGGGCTACATGCGCCTGGGCCAGCCGGCGACGACGTTGTCGGGCGGGGAGGCGCAGCGCGTCAAGCTGGCGACCGAGCTGTCGCGTCGGGCGACCGGCAAGACCGTCTACGTGCTCGACGAGCCGACGACCGGCCTCCACTTCGCCGACGTCGAGAAGCTGCTGCACGTGCTTCACAAGCTGGCCGACGCGGGCAACACGGTCATCGTCATCGAGCACAACCTCGACGTCATCAAGACGGCCGACTGGATCATCGACCTCGGTCCGGAGGGCGGCGAGCGCGGCGGCGAGGTCGTGGTGGCCGGCACGCCGGAGCAGGTCGCCGCGACGCGAGGCGTCGGCCACCGGCCAATACTTGGCGCGAGTCCTGCGCGGCGAGCCAATCATGCCCGCTGCAGGACGTGTCGTTCGCCGACGCGGCCGGGCGCGGTGCGGGCAACGGCAACGGCGGAGCCGCGAGTGGTAACGGCCGTGGCAAGGCGATCAAAGCAGAGAAGACGGCGACCGCCGCTCGTTGACACTGTCCGGGACGTTGACAATCACGCCTTAGCGCCTCCGCAGCGCGCGCGTTGACAACGGACATGCCGTGGGCGAACCTGCGCGCGTTTGGCCTGAAGACCACGCGGGGGGAGAGACCTGTGCTTGACCGGCTGAGGGTTGTTACCGGAGGCCTGTTGGTCGTTTCGACCGTGATCCTGGCCAGCTGCACCGGCGAGCCGCCGACGGTTGAGACGCCCACGCCGGCTGGCCCGACTGTCACGCGTTCGCCCGCCGGCGTGGGTTCGTCCATCCAGCCTGGCGCGATGGACACGGCGATTCCGTGCGTGGGAGCTGCCAAGACACAGACGGTCACCCTCTCCGATAACCCGAATCAGCCGCCGCTTGGCGTTGGTGGAGAGGAAGAAGGCGGCCTTGACGAAGGCGAGCCGCCCGTCGAGCCGGTCGATCCGGCGGCGTCCCTGCTGCCTGCGCCGCCCGTGCCGGGACCAGAGGCGACCCCGCCTTCTGGCGAGCAACCCGATCCGCTGCTGCCCTCCATCTTTGACCTGACCAAGTCGACGATCGTCACGCGCTCGACGGCTGCGGAACCGAACGTCGCCAGTGATGGCACCTACACGATGGCCACCTGGAACTGGCACGCGGCGCTGTCAGCCGACGGCGGACAGACGTTTCGCGGCATGGATCCGCGCACTTTCATCTCCGCCGAAGACTTCTGCTGCGACCAGTTGACCCAGCACATACCTGAACGTGGCCTGTGGGTATGGGTCATGCAGACCGGCGGCACCGAGGGTCCCAACCGAATACGCCTCGCCGCCACGACGACAGATCAGCTGGGCGGGACGAACGTCAAGTTCACCTACTGGGAGTGGACACCGGGGACAGCCGGCATCTTCAACCCCGATTCGTTCATGGACCGGACCAAGATCGGCAATACCAAGGACAACCTCTTCATCGCCGTGAACATGTTCCTCGGCGAGGGCGACGACGCCTACCGGGGCAGCCTGATCGTCCGCATGCCGCTGGACCAGCTGGTAGCGGGATCGGACCTGAGCGCGTTGTGCTACGGCACGCAGAAGTCGGTGACGCCCGTCACGCATGCACAGGCAACGATGTACATGGGCAGCCACGAGTCGACCTCCGCCTTGCGCGTCTGGAGCTGGCCGGACACAAGTGGCGCTCCCGCCTCGAAGGTCGTGCCGGACATGCAGAATGGCGCGCCGACGGGCTACCTGAACAAGAACTTCAGTTGCCCACGCAACAAATTGACGATCACGGACTGGTGCGCGGGTAAGTCCGACTCGAGGGTCCAGACCGGCTGGCTATCCGAAGGTCGAATTGGTTTTTCGTGGAATGCAGCGCAGGAGGGCACCGAAGACACGCCGTACCCGTATGTCTACAGCGTCCTGATCGACGAGGCATCCCTGACGACGGTCGACCATTGGGCTCTGAAAAGCAAACTTCGAGCAGTTCAGTACCCGATGTTCGCGCCGAACTCGCGCGGCGACATCGGCGGCCTGGTCATGTATGGAGGCGGCGCAGGACCGGCGGCCGCTGACCCGGCCGACCGGACCGGTTACCCCTGGTGCGTGCCCGTCATCCGCGACGCGGCGACCCGCGAATGGTCGTGGGGAGTCCTCGATGAGCTCGAGTCAACGGTCGATCCCAAGCCGCGCGGCGACGACCTCCTGCCGCGGATTGGCGACTACACCGGGGTGTGGCCCAATGGAGGCTCGGGCACGACCTGGTCCGGCGGCTGCATGACATACGACCAGGACGGCACGCACGTCCATCTCTTCCGCTTTGGCAGGGCGTCCGATCTCGCCGGCTAGCCGGGCATTCGCCGGCCTCCTGGTCCTGTTGCTGGTTGCCTGTGGCGGCCAGCAACAGCCGACCTCGAGTCCGTCGGCCAGCACCACGCCCGCCGCCGTAAGCGATCCGAGCACGAGCGCAGGCGCCAGCGGAAGCCACGGCCCAGGGGCCAGTGCGCACCCTTCGCCGACGGCTTCGGCAGACGTGGAAGGCTTGCGCCAGGCGATCGACTTCTTCCGGGCCGACATCGACCAGTTCTGGGCGACTGAATACCCCGCCGTATACGGCGCGCCGTATGTCGCTCCGTCGTCGTTCGTGCCCTACCACGACGTGAACGACGCGCCACTCTGCGACGGCAATCGCCTGCGCCTTGGCAACGCCTACTACTGCCCGTCGGGCGATTTCCTTGCCTGGGATGAGCACGGGCTGATGCAGGTGCTCTACAACGACGCCGGCGATTTTGCCGTCGCCTTCGTGCTTGCCCACGAGTGGGGCCACGCTATCGCCGCCCACGCGCACGCCAACCTGCCGGCGACCGTTTTCGGAGAGGAACAGGCGGATTGCTTCGCCGGGGCGTACGCCTCATGGGCGCAGGCCATGGGTCATATCAAGGACGGCGACCTGGATGAGGCCGTATATGCGCTGTATGAAGCGCGCGACGCGCCCGGCACCCCGTGGCTAGATCCGCAGGCACACGGCGCGGCGTTCGACCGCATCAGGGCGTTTTCGGCCGGCTACGACCAGGGCGCAGGGCAGTGCTCCAACTACAGCCTGCCGTCGCCCGACTCGACGCCTCCCGTGCTGCCGCCGCCGGCGCCCTAGCCGGACGAGTGAAGCGCGCCATAGCCGGATAAGTCAGGCGCTAAAGAACTCGTCCAGGGCGGGCTGGTCGGCGGCGAACGTTCGCACCTCGGTGATCCGGCCCTCGCCATCGAACAAGAAGACGTGGCTGCCCAGCATGTCGACCTTGCGACCGCGCCGCTCGCCGATGATGAAGGTGACCGTCACGACCATGTCGCCGTTGCCCATGATGTCGACGACCTTCACGCGCCAGTCGTCGAGCGGCTGCATGCGCCGGCCCATGTCATAGGTCATTTCGGCGATGCCGTGGTACGGCCCGGAGACGGGGTTGTTGCCGGGGATGTACCAGACGGCATCGTCCGTGAACATCGGCGCGCGCTTGGGATCATTCAGCGCGCCGAGGGCGTAGAAGCGACGGACCAGGGCGACGTTCTCAGCAATCCCCATGCTCAAACGCTACGCGCGCGTAGCCCTCGCCACGACTGACCGTCAGTCCCATGAACTTTGCCTGACCCGCCCAGTTGGCATTTGGCACCGGCCAGTTCCTTTGCAAAACGCATGTTTCGGAGGCCCAGAACGCGCGTATAGTCGGCGCGCGGCAACGCCTGGCGGGGGCCCCAAGTTCTCCAAAGACCCGCATGTGCGTGAACGCATTAGGAGAGGGACCGGTGCGTTCACCAGGGTGGAAAGCCGCCGTCGTATCGCTGTGTCTACCGATTTTCGTGATCGTCGCTTGCGGCGGCGGCGCTCCCCAAGGGACGGGGCCCGGTGCTTCGTCGGCAACGGTTAGTCCGCAGGCCACTGCGAGCAGGGCGCTGCCTACCGGCGGCTCTGGACTACCAACGACTGCGCCAACTCAGACAACAGTCGCAACCTCGACCGCGAGTCCAGCACCCACAAGCACGGCCACAAGCACTGAAACGGCGACGCAGACGCCCTCGTCAGGCGCGAGCAACGCAGTCGCGGTGTCGGTTGGCAACGGTTACGCCTGCGCCATCATTTCGGACGGCACGGTCGCCTGCTGGGATACCGCTCAAACATACGGGCAGGATTACGGCCAATTGGGCAACGGCAGCACCGAGGGGTCAATAACACCGGTCTTTGCCGTGGGGGTCACTAACGCCACCGCGATTACGACCAGCAATGACGACTACCCGCACACCTGCGCACTCCTCGCGGACGGCACTATCCGCTGCTGGGGATACAACCATCAAGGAGAACTGGGCAACGGAAGCACAGTCGACTCAGCTGTGCCCCTCCTCGTATCCGGGATCAGCAACGCGGTCGGAGTGTCCGCGGGCTGGCACGATACCTGCGCGGTCCTTGCGGATGGCACGGTTTGGTGCTGGGGCGAGAACCATTCCGGTCAGCTGGGCAACGGCAAATCTGGCCTCGGCACGGACAATCCCGATAGTCCTGTGCCGGTGCAGGTAATCGGCGCGAGCGGTGCGACAGCCGTAAAGACTGCCGGGCCGCAAGCCGACCAAGCCTACAGTTGCGCCCTTCTCTCAGACGGCACGATGGATTGCTGGGGATATAGCGGCTTCATCAGCGCAGGAGTATCCAATCCGACATGGGGTGCGTATTGGAAGATCCCGGGGATCGCCGGAGCCACCGCGATTTCAACAGCCGACCGGCACGTCTGCGCCCTGATAAATCCGGGCACCATCCAGTGTTGGGGCTACGCCTCAGGCGCTGCAAGCAACGTCCCGACGCCGGTCACTGGACTTTCTGATGCAGTGTCCCTCTCGGCTTCGGCAACAAAGAGTTGTGCCGTCCGCTCAGGAGGCGACGTCGCTTGCTGGGGTCCCTACAACGTTACTGGCCCGCCGGAGAAGGTCCTTGGTATCGCTGGAGCCACGTCGGTGTCGAGCGGTAGTCCCGAACGTTGTGCAGTTCTCTCAGACGGCAGCGTGACCTGCTTTGGCTCCGGGACGCCCACGGCGGTCGCTGGCCTCACGCCAGGCGCCGCGGTGGGCACGCCGGTTCCGTCGCTCGCGACGCTGACTATTGGTTGGGATGGAACGAAGTGTTCGTTCGACACTGATTCGGTGACCGCGCCGGGCAATGTCCGGCTGGTTCTCGATTCCGCGAATCCGGCAGCGGGCAATCTGCTGTCGGTCAGCGACGGCCATTCGATGGCCGACGTCGAGTCAGTTCTTCTCCACATACACCGGAAGTGCGACCTACCCGACCTATCCAGATTGGCTGATCGCCACGAGCGTGGTTACGACAGGTAGCTACGGAGGGACAACCATGCCTTCCGAGGCCTTGGTCGATCTCACGCCTGGCACATACGGCGCGGTCTGCTTTGATGGCGGCCTCGCAGGCTACGTCGTCGCCGCTGAAACGCTGGTCGTAAATCCCTGAGGATCAGTTGAAGCCTTTCCTGCCAGCGATTGCGCTGGCAGGTGCGCTCATCTCGTCGGCATCGCTGGCGGCGGCTGCAATTCCGCCGCCGTCTATCGGGGCAAGCGGCTCACCGGGCGCGACGTTCCACCCAGCCGCGTTCTCGGTTGGCGACGTCTTCGCCGGCATCGGTAACGGCCGGTGGAATCACTTCGATTCCGGCGGCACGCTGTTGTCGACGCTCGATGACGGGCAAACCCAGCTCTCATCTGGCTTCCAGCCGCCGCATGCCACGGCCGGCGTTTGCTTCGATCCCGCAGGTGAGATGTACGGGATGAACCTCGACAACAACAGCATGAGCAAGTTCAGCCACGACGGGACGCTGCTCGCGGCGACTGTTGGGATCGTTCTCGCAGAACCCCGAGGCTTGCCTCATCGTCGACGCAAACACGATGTTCACCAGCCAGGTGCGCGGCACCGGCGGACTCCTCAAGCTCGACCTTGCCGGCAACCAGCTCGCCAAGTACGGCTCCATGCGTACCGACTGGATCGATCTGGCGGCCGATCACTGCTCGATGTACTACTCGGATGAGGGCCCGGCAATTCATCGCTACGACGTGTGCACGAACAAGCCCTTGACCGACTTCGTTGCCAACCTCGGAGTGCACATCTACGCCCTGCGGATCCTGCCCAACCAGACCGTTCTCGCCGCGACTGGAGCCGGCGTCCAACTGTTCGATGCATCAGGAAAACGGCTCAGCCTGTACCCGAAGACCGGGTTCCTCGGCGACCCGTTCGCGCTCAATCTCGACCCCGACGGTGTCAGCTTCTGGACGGCTGCGCTCGCCGGCCACACGATCTTTAAATTCGCGATCGCGCCGGCTGGGCCGCCGATCCTCACCTTCGACCGCGCAGGTGGCAGCCGGTGGCGGAACAGGAGTGGCCGGCCTCGGCGTGTTCGGCGAACGAGTGGCCGGGCAGGTTTCGGGCCCGGTTTCGACAGCCTCAGACATTGGCCCGCTGGTGCTGGTCGGGCTACTCGTTCTTCTCGTCTTGATCTTGTTGGTAGTCGGCGCTGGTGATCAGCAGACGGCGGCGCGAAGACGCCCGGCCCGAATGACCCCGCCTGGCCGATCGGCGGTGCGCGTTCTCCGGCTTGGAGTGGTTCTCGTAGCCGTATCGATCCTGGGGATGGCGGCACTGGTTGGTCCGCACTTGGTGGCGGCTGCCCCGAGTTCCGTCTCGCCGCCGCCGTTCACGGTGGGCGGCCGGCACGTCTGCGCACTTCCCGGCGACGGCACCGTGATCTGCTGGGGCAACCTCGCAGATACGCAGAACGAGTTCGGTGAGTTGGGCGACGGCTCGACGACCGACCCCAACGCACCGGCCGGCGACGTGTGGGTCCAACACGTCGTAGTCGCCGATCAGGACAGTGCCGCCGGCGGCGACTGCGTCGACATCACCGAGGACGGGTTCGTGATCCGCTGCCACGGGTCGGCCTCACTGACGGGCGTCACCTCGATCGCTGCCGGCTACACCCACACTTGCGCGCTGCTCTCTGACACGACCGTGAAGTGCTGGGGCGCAAATGCCTCCCATGAGTGGAGCGGAGATCCCATCGATCCCGTCCCCTCGTATAGCGGCGGAGCGGTCGGCGACGGCACGACCACCGTCCGGCCGGCGCCAGTCACGGTCATCGCCGGCCCAGGTGAGACCGCCGCCCTCAGCGGTGTACGCAGCATCTCGGCGGCTGCGTACTACACCTGCGCCGTGCTCAACGACAACACCGCCAAGTGCTGGGGCAACTCGCCGCAGCAGGCCAGTCTGGCGCCGATCCCGGTCATGGCCGATGCCACCCATCCGCTGGCGAACGTCGCCAGCCTTACTACCGGTGATGACATGGCGTGTGCGGCGCTGCTCGACGGCGGTGTCATTTGCTGGGGCGCGGGCCTGCTCGGCGACCAGCATTCGGAGGTGGGTGTGCCGAGAACGCTCCCGGTCGCCGTGACCGTCGGCGGAGCCCAAGCGGCTTCGCTTGGTGGAACAACGAGCCTCGCCTTGGCCCACAACGTCGGCTACATCCGCCCGAACGGTGACGTGACGCTTGGCCACAGCTGCGCTATCGGGGACGTGGGCGGAGTCGACTGCTGGGGCTTCAACGATGTCAGCCAGCTGGGCGATGGCGCTGTCGGCACCACCGAGTCCGAATACCAGCGCGACTACGCCGTGCCTGTCGTCGCCGGCCCGCGTTCGACTGATGCCCTGACGGGCGCTAGCGCGATCGCTGCCGGCGGTTATTTCACCTGCGCCCTGCTCGACGGCGGCAGCGTGAAGTGTTGGGGCCTCGGTTATTCCGGCGACTCACTCGAGGGCGTCGGAGCGCCTCTGCCGCTGGCAGTCCCGGGCGGGCCGGTGGTGGCGATAGCGGCCGGCGGTCAAACGTTCTGCGCGCTACTGGCCAGCGGCACACTCCTGTGCCCGGGGCTTACATCGGCGCTGGAACCAATGCCGGGCTTGACCATCGCCGCACCGGCACCGAGCCCAAGTCCCAGCACGACTGCGACCGCCAGCGTACGACCGATCCGCTGGGCATCGTCGGCGAGGCACGCCTGTACTACCGGCTACAGCTCACCCATCGCGGTCCGCGTCAGCTGGGACGCGGGCAGCGGGTACTCGGTCTTCTACACCGCCCCCGTCCAATAGGTGAGCGGCAGCGCATGCACGCTGCCTGCCGGCACCCTGGCCATCACCTTTGGCGGGCCACCCGCCGTCCGGCGGCAAGCTGGTCCGGCGAGGTCCTGCAGTGGACCGGTGTCGCGGGCAGTGACACCTGCGAGCCGGAGGCCCCCTACGCGATCACGAACGTGGAGCAGCTCGACGGCGGGCAGACCCTGCAGATCACGACCGATGACGGCTCCTCGCTGGGCGGCCGGGTGTTCCTGGACTTCACCAGCTCGAACCCCAGTCCAGCCCCGACGGCCTCGCCGACAGCCAACTGCGACGCCACAGCGGTCGGCAACCCCGACACCACGGCCGACGGCCAGCCCAATACCCATGACCACCGATATGGACGGCCTGGCCGGCGATTGGACCACAGGCCCGACGCCGGTAACGATCTCCTTCGCCGGCGGCGAGTACACTGGTCGCCAATCAAGCAGCCATGCATATCGTCGGCTTTGGCTGCGACCTGCCGTCGAAGTCGGTGCTCGGGACATTCACTGGTTCCGGTGGCTCGTATTCAGGCCACAGCGCAACGTGGAACACCCACGACTGTACGCCGGCCGGCTGGACACCCATGGCAGTCAGGCTCGAGGGCAATCAGCTTGTCGCCGACCTCGCGACGGGCGGGCAGCAGGTCTTCATTCGCGCCGTTGCCGCCGCCGTCCCGTTCCGTGCCTCGGTGCCGACCTTGTCGAAAGTCAGCCTCGACCCGATCATCCTGCTGCAGAGTGTCGCCATCGCAGTTGGCTTCGCCCTCTTCATTCCGTTCCCTGGTGCGCTCTTCGACAACACTCTCGAGGCCAACTACGAGGAAGTCATCGGTTGGGGCCGATCCGCGCGCCGACGACTGACCGCTCCGTTCCGGCGGCGGCCACCCGCCGCGACTCCCACCGATGGCCAGGACGGCCAACCGACCAAGGCCACCGACGAATGGCGATCCCCGGCTCGACTTGCGATCGCGCTGCTGGTCGGAGTGCTCCTGGGCTGCTTCCTCGATCCGACATTTGGTATCACCGTCGTATCGGCGGGGACATTCATTGGCGTTCTCGCAGGAGTGCTCTTGACGATGTTCATCTTCGCCCTGCCCAGGTTGATGGCGTACAGGGCGAACCGAAGAAACACTGCATTGACTCCTGGCGAAGACGGCTCCGCTGCCGATGCACCCGGTTGGGACCCGTACGTCAGAGCGTTGCCCGGCCGCCTTGATCATCGCCATCGGCTGCGTGCTAGTCAGTCGGCTGACCAACTTCCAGCCAGGCTACCTGTATGGCCTGATCATCGGCGTAACTGCGGCGCACCAGTTGAGCGACGCCCAATCGGCGCGATCCGCAGCAATTGCGACTGTGGTCATGCTCGTGGTCGCCCTCATGGCCTGGATCGCCTACGGATGGGTCTCTGGCCGGGCGCCAGCGGCCGGCGGCCCGGAGCTGCTCTTTGTGGTGCTCCAGACGTTTCTCGTCACGGTCATGGTCGCCGGGCTGCAGGGCGCCCTGCTCGGCCTCCTGCCGATGCGCTTCTTTGCCGGCGGCAAGATGATCAAATGGAACAAGTGGGTATGGGGAGCCCTGCTACTCGTCTCGGGGTTCGCCTTCTGGCACGTGCTGGTCAACCCGACGAGCGGTTACTTGGCCGACTCGAGCCGGACACCACTCGTGACGATCGTCGGACTGCTGATCTTCTTCAGCCTCGGCTCGGTCGCGTTTTGGGCCTACTTCCGGTTCCGACGCCGGCCTGCCGAGGTCGCGGCACAGGGCTGATCACGTGGACTCGCCGATGCTCCGGCCGCGCGCCCTAAACTCGGCCGGTGCCGGATATCGAGTACGCCTTCCTGGCCGACGCTGCCGAGGCGCGGCCCGGACAGAAATTTGCCGTCATCGGCGGTGGCGTGTCGCGCTTGGGTGGCCCGCAGTTTCCACTCCGTCACCCGCATCTGGCGCTCGTCTGCGGGCTGCTGGTCACGTCCGCTGAGTTGGGCCGCGAGCGCAACCTGGAGTTCCTGCTGCTGACGCCGGACGGCCAGCAACTCAGCACGGCCACGGCCACCATCCGCGCCGAGGGTCCGAGTGAAGGCCGCGACACGATCCTGACTTTCAGCCTGGACCTGTGGAACCTGGCCTTCCCAAACCCGGGCGACTACACCATCCGCATCCTGGTCGATGGGTCCGAGCGCAAGCGTCTGCCACTCGTCGTCGAGCAGCGCGAATCAACTGGTGCCTCGGCGACGCCCACGCCACCCTTCCCGCCACCGACGGGCCAGGCCTGAGCAGAGCCAGCTGACCGTTGCTCGCCTTCATCGATCAGATCGTCATCCCGCTACTCGAGTGGCTTACGGCCTGCTCGGCTACTTCGGCGTGATGTTGGCCATGGCCATCGAATCGGCGATGATCCCGCTGCCGTCGGAGCTCATCCTGCCATTCGCCGGTTTCCTGGTGTCCGACCCGACCCAGATCGAGCGCTTCACCAACCAGCCCTGGAATTACTGGATCGTGGTGGTGGTGGCGACCCTCGGCAACACCATCGGATCGCTGATCGGTTACTACATCGGCGCCAAGGGTGGCCGGCCCTTCCTCGAGCGCTACGGTCGCTACATGCTCATCCGGGCCGACGAGATCGAGCTGGCCGAGCACTACTTCCAGCGCTACGGCGCGGCGACGGCGTTCTTCAGCCGGCTGATACCGATAGTCCGAACCTTCATCAGCTTTCCGGCCGGTGTCGCGCGCATGCCGCTGGGAAAGTTCATCGCGTACTCGACGGCCGGTGCCTTCATCTGGTCGATGGCGCTGGTGCAGCTCGGCGTACTCTTTGGCGAGCGCTGGGATCAGATCCGCAAGGCGCTCGAGCCGTTTGACCTGGTCGTCGCCGTCATCATCGCCGGCGCGATCACGCTGTTCATCTGGTGGCGGATCGGGATGCCGGGCTGGCCCGGCAAACGGCGAGGAGAAAAGGAAGCCGAAAAGCCGGAGGCCCAATGATTTCAACACCGACCCGCGACGAAGCGTGGGCCCTGCTTCGCGAGTGGACCCAGTCCGACGCGCTTCGTAAGCACGGCCGGGCGGTGGAGGGGACCGTCGGCTGGTATGGAGAGCACAAGTTCGGCAAGTCGGGCGCCGAGCTGGAGATGTGGCGTTCGGCGGGCCTGCTGCACGACTTCGATTACGAGCGCTTTCCAGACACACACCCGCTGAAGGGCGCCGACGAGCTGCGCAGGCTGGGCTACCCCGACGAGGTCGTGCAGGCTGTGTTAGGTCACGGTGACCACACGGGCGTGCCGCGCACAAGCGACCTGGCCCACACCGTCTACGCCTGTGACGAGATGAGCGGCTTCGTCATCGCCGTAACCCTCGTTCGGCCGAACAAGAACCTCGACGAGGTCGATGCGCGCGCCGTCACCAAGAAGATGA
>CAWAAF010000008.1:0-136218 GCA_963779905.1 uncultured Chloroflexia bacterium | reverse complement strand
CGCGCAGGAATTGAAGCACTCCCTGCTCGAGGTCGCGGTCGGGCTTCTCGCGGACGCCCAACGCCACGGCGATGGCTGACACAACAGCAGCCCGATCGCGCGCCTCCTCGAGCGGAACGAAGAACACGCCGTCTGCGAAATCCGCCAGCGACTGACGGCCGGCGGCGAGTGCCAATCGTGTCTTGCCAGAGCCGCCCGGGCCTGTGAGGGTGAGCAGCCGGCGCCTGTGCAGGAGCTCCGCCACGGTCTTCAACTCATCCTCGCGCCCGATCAGCGGCGTCGCCGAGATGGGCAGATTGTTCGGGTGCGCATCCTGCGACTTCAGCGCCGGGAAGTTGTGCGGCAGCCCATCGACGTCGAGCTGCCACAGCCGATCCAAAGACGGCAGGTCCTTGAGCCGATGAGCGCCGAGGTCTTCGAGGGACAGGCCGTCGCCCAGATCCGTCCCAACGAGCGCCTGTGTCGTGGCTGACAGGACGATCTGCCCACCATGGCCCGCCGCCGCGATGCGCGCCGCGCGATGGACGTCCATGCCCACGTAGTTGTCGGCGCCAAGGCGGCCTTCGCCGGTGTGAATACCGATGCGAACACGTACCTCCGATCCCGGCGGCCAGTCATGCGCGGCGAGCGCCCGCTGGATGTCTGCGGCAGCAATGACGGCGCCCGGCGCGGTCGGAAAAACAGCGAAGAACGAATCGCCTTCGGTGCTGACGACGGTGCCCTCGTGGGCGCCGATCGCGCCGCGCACGATCTCGGCGTGAGCCTCAAGCATCGCCGGCCAGCGATCGCCAAGCGCGGCGAGCAGGCGCGTCGACCCTTCGATGTCCGAGAACAGGAACGTCACCGTTCCGGTCGGCAACCGCGTCTGCGGTCGCGGTTTGCATTGGCTCAGTGTCAGCCCAAGGCGCAACTACGTGTCGACCCTTTAAGCGGGCTGCCAGACCACCTCGCACGCCCTGACCGCGTCGACGAAGCCCTTCAGCCGAAGATGCCTGTTCGCGCCGAACCGGAACTCCTTGTCGGCGGCCATGTCGCGGACGGCGCCTGCGACGAGGATCGATCGCGAGTGCGCTTTCGACGATAGCCGCGCGGCAAGCTGGACCGCGCTGCCGAACAGGTCGTTGCTTTCGGTCACGGCCTCGCCGGCCGCGATGCCGATGCGCACCCCAACCGGTAGCGCTCCTTCGAGCTCGGCCTGCGCGAACTCGCGCTGCATCAGTACTGCCGCCTGCAGCGCGTCGGTCACCGAATGGAAGGAGGCCATGATGCCGTCGCCGGTGTGCTTGACCTCGCTGCCAGCCGTCCGCGCCAACGCGGCCCGGACGATGCTGTCATGGCGGCGAACGACGGCCATCGCCGGCGCGTCGCCGAGCTGCTGCGTCAGGCTCGTCGACCCCTCCAGGTCCGTGAACATGATCGCGCGGAACGCCGTCGCCACATACGCCTCGCCCGGCGGGTGCTCGACGATGCCGCCCATGAACCGCTCCACGGCCGACTCGTCGACCTTGATGATCTGGCGCGGCATCAGGCCGTGCGACTCCCGGTGAACTGCTTCGACAGCCTCTTCAGTCGGCCCTTTCGCCAGGCAGAACGCATGCTGAAGCTCGTAATCGAACCAGTAGTTGACGAACTGGACGCCGTATTTGTCCTGGACCCCGAGATCCTTCATATGGACGGCGGCGACGTCGGCCGCGGTGACTCCCTCGAGCTCGTGACGGTCCATGAAGTAAGGCATATGCCGAACAGCATGGCCGCGTCTGGTCGACCGCGCAAATAACGCGGCGTGATCAGCTACTTGGCGACGGCGCTCACTTCGGCCGCTGCCGGGCTATTGCCGACCGCGTTGACGGCCACGAGCTTGTAGTAGTAGCGGACGTTCTTGGTCGTGCCGGTGTCGTGGTAGGCCGTCACCACGCCGAGGGTCTTGTAGAGCGACTCGGCGCCGCTGGTCGTGCCGCGGTAGACGAGGTAGCCGGTGATCGCGCTGCCGCCGTCCGAGGTGGGCGCCTGCCAGTGCAGGTTGATGCCGAGCAACGAGTCCTTGGCGGCGGTGAAGAAGCGTGGCACCGATGGCACGGTCACCGGCTTGGCACTCTTCTCGACCGACCTGGCGCCCTCGCCGGCGGCACTGACAGCGCTCACCTGGTACCAGTACGTCGTCCCGTTGGTGAGGCCGGTGTTGGCGTAGCCGTTGACCAGGCCAACGGTCGTCAGCAGCGTCTCGGTGCCTGACGAAGTCGAGCGATAGATCTTGTAGCCGGTGATGGCCGAGCTGCCGCTCGAAGGCGTGCGTCCAGCTCAGTGACACCTGGCCCGCGCCGGCGGCTGCCGTCAGAACCGGCTGGCCGGGCACGACCGGCGGCGTGGTCGGCGTCGGCGTGGGAGTCGGGGTGGGACTGGGCGTGGGCGGCGAGGTCGGAGTCGGCGTTGGCGTGGGCGCCAAAGTGGCCGTTGGGGTCGGTGTCGGCGTGGGCGTGGGTGTCGGCGTCAGGAGTTGGCGTAGGTGTTGGCGTCGGGGTTGGCGTGGGCGTCGGCGTCGGGCGTTGGCGTGGGTGTCGGTGTCGGCGTTGGTGAGGCCGTCGGCGTCGGCGTTGGCGTTGGCGTCGGAGTCGGCGGCGGCGTCGACGCGGACCCACCCAGGAACAGGCCGGAGATGACCGCGTTGTTGCCGGCCGTCCGGTCGGCCGTGATCAGCACCTGCCCGCCCGCGCCGACCGAGATCGGGAAGTGCATCCAGGTGCCGCCGTTGTACGCGGTCGTCAGGTTGACCACCTGGTTGCCGGACCCGTCGTTGACGGTCACCGTCTGGCGGCGGCCGGCGTTCTCCCAGTCGACGCGCATAGAGGTGCAGCGTGCCCGTGTAGGCGGCCGTGAAGTCGACCCTCAGCTGCAGCTGGACCTGGTCGTACCAGGTCGCGGCGCGGCGGAACGTCTGGTCGGGGCTGAGCAGGCCGCGCGTGTCGGTCGTCGGCGAGGCCCAGACGAAGCGCAGGCCGTGGACCATCGTGACCGACGCGTTGGGCATGGCGACGAGGTCGGTCGGGCCGTTCCAGGCGCCCAGGCCGTAGCCATCGGCGCCGTACGAGTTGACCCAGTTCCCGCCACTCCCCGGTGTCCCGCCACCGCCCAGGAAGATGCCGGAGATGACCGCGCTGTTGGTCGCCGTCCGATCGACGGTGATGTTGACCTGGCCGCCGGCCGCGACCGAGATCGGGAAGTGCATCCAGGCGCCGGAGTTGAAGACGGTGGTGATGTTGACCGTGCGCGCGGTCGAGCCATCGTTGACGGTCACGTTCTCGCGACGCGTGGTCCCTTCCCAGTCGACGGCATACAGGTGCAAAGCGCCGGTGTACGCGCTCGAGAAGGTCAGCCGCAGCTTGAGCTGATTGGCGTCATACCAGGTCGTCGCGCGTCTGGCCGTGCCACCGGGTGTTTGTAGCGCACGCACATCGGTGGTCGATTGCGACCACGACCAGCGGGCGCCCTGGACGATGCTGACCGTCGCCGGCGGCATCGAAACGAGGTCGCTGCTCGCGTTGTTCCAGCCACCGATCGCGTAGCCATCGCGCCCGTAGATGTTGTTCCACGTGCCCTGCACGCCCTGGTCATAGGCGGGCGGTGGCGCGGGTGGGGCTTGCGGTGGCGTGCCGGCGCCGCCGAGGAACAGGCCGCTGATGACGGCGCTGCCCGTGCCGGTGGCAACGGCCGTGATGTTGACCTGGCCGCCGGCCCCGACACTGACCGGGAAGTGCATCCACGCCCCGTCGTGGAAGCTGGCATTCAAGCCAATCGTGCGCGAGCTCGTGCCGTCGTTGACGGTCACGTTCTGGCGGCGGACCGTGCCCTCCCAGTCGACCGCGTACAGGCTCAACGTGCCGGTGTAGGCGCTCGGGAAGTTGAGGCGCAGCTGCAGGTTGTTGTCGTACCAGGTCGTGGAATGGCGGGTCGTGCCGGTCGGCGGCTGCAGCGCGCGAACGTCGGTCGTGTTGGTCGAATAGACCCACCGGCTGCCCTGCACGACGGTCAGCGAGGCATTGGGCAGCGCGACCAGATCGTCGGTCGTGCTGTACCAGCCACCCAGCGCGTAACCATCGACACCGAACTTGCCCACCCAGTTGCCCTGGTTGTTGGTGCCCACCTGGGCGGTCGAGCTGGCGCACGAGTAGGCGGCGGTGGAGTCGGTCGCCTTGGCGGTCAGGGTGTGCTGGCCATCGATGGCGAGCGTGGTGTCCCAGTCGGCGGTGTAGGGGGCCGATGTATCGGTCGCCAGCGGCACGCCGTCGACCAGGAATTGGACCGAGCTGACGCCGTCCGAATCGGTCGCGGTGGCGGTCAGCGTGACGGTGCCGGAGACCGACGCGCCGTTGGCGGGGGAGGTGAGGCTGACCTGCGGCAGGCCGGTGGGACCGCCCGACACGGCCATCTGCGAAGCGCGCAGCGCGTTGACCAGCGGCTCGCCCACGCCGTCGGGGTCGCCCGACCAGGTGCCGGCGGAAGCGTTGGAGCAGCCAGTGGGGTCGACCGTCGTGCCGTTCGGGTTCTCGCCACTCAGCTTCAGCAGGTTCTTGACCTGCGCCGGGGTGAGGCTCTTGTTGGCCGCCTTCATCAGCGCGGCCACGCCGGCGACGTGCGGGCTGGCCATGCTCGTGCCGCTCTCGCTCATGTAGCCGCCGCCGGTCCAGGTCGAGTAGACCTCCACGCCGGGCGCGGTCACGTCGATGCGCGGTCCGTAGTTGCTGAAGAAGGCAAACGTGTCGTCGCAGACGTTGGCGAAGAGGTCGATGAAGAACTGGCAGCCGCCCGCGCCGCCGGGTTCGCCGTCGAGGTCGGCCATGGCGGAGACGGCGATGACCTCGGGGAAAGCGGCCGGGATGAAGCCCGATGTGTCGACCGACGAGTTGCCTGCGGCGACGACGTAGGTCACGCCTGCCCCGACCGACGTGCAGATCGCCTGGCGCAGGCCGCCGTCCTGGCAGTTACCCAGTGCGCCGCGTGTCGCCCAGGCTCATGTTGGCGACGTCGACGTCGTTGGTCGGGTCGTTGTCCGTGTTGAGGCCGGTGACGTAGTCGATGCCGCAGATGACGCCGGCCCAGTCGCCGTTGCCGGAGTCGTCGAGGACCTTGACCGCGACGAGTCGGGCATTGGGCGCGACGCCCATCACGCCGAGGTTGTTGTTGCCCTCGGCGGCGGCCGTGCCGGCGACGTGGGTACCGTGCCCGTGGCCATCCTGAGGCGGGCCCGCTCCCATGCAGTTCTTGTTGAGGTTCTGGTCGATGTTGTCGACCAGGTCCGGGTGAGTCAGGTCGATACCGGTATCGATGATCGCGATGCGCGCGCCGGCGCCGGTGAAGCCCGAGCCGTGGGCGTTGGGCTGGGTGGGGTGGTCGGCGCGGATGCGCTTGACGCCCGGCGGCACGGTCTCGGCCAGCGCGTGGAGGGGGAGGGACGCCTGGACGGTCCGGACGTTGGGGTTGTTCTGGAGGGCGTTGGCCGGCCTGGGCCGAGCCCTTGAATTCGAACCCGTTCAGCGCGTGGCTGTACGTGTGGCCGACTGTTCCGCCTGCCTTCTTCGCCAGGCCGGGAGCTTCGGCTGCGCCGTTGTGGCCCGGCCTGAAGCGTGACGATCCAGGAGTGGACGGACGCGTCGTTACCGTTCGCCTTCGGCGATGCCGCCTGCATCGGCAGTACGACGATTAGGGACGAGCGCCGCCGCGAGAACGAATGCCCTACCGCGCACGAAGTCCAGCCTCCCGGGAAGGGCCCGATTGTCTGGCCTCGCTACGGCCGGGTCAAGTAATCAATGTGGCGTGGAGCAACGGATTTGCGGTGCGTGGTGCACGGCGCCAGCCGTCCGGCTGTGGGTCGTTGCCGCCACACCCCTCGTGCCTACGTCGCTCCGTCCTCGCGACGGTCCGTGAAACAGTTCAGACCAAGCGGAATGAGCGCCGGCAACTCGCATGTCAGCCCGACATGGCGTCGCGACGACCTCTATTCGTGCGCGAAAGCCTGCACTAGTTCGGCCGATGTCCCGACACGAGCCTGGCTGGCAGCGCACCGACTTCGCGATGCGCCGCGACGGCATCAGAGTCCCGGCTCGGCGGTGACTCGGCAAATTCGCGCTCAAATCAGCGCCCGAGCTTTCGCGACGTCCGAGCTTCAAATGCAGATCCCGCCGGTAGTTCCGTTTGCGCGGAACTATCTCGGGGAGGCCATCCGGTAGGGCCGTGCCGGATCGTGCTCGAGGCCTCGACCTGGACCTCGTCGCCGACGACCTGCACCGGATACGAACGCACGGGTCTCTGCGCCGGCCCGCCCACTACGGCGCCGGTCGTCACTTCGAAACGACTCCCGTGGCAAGCGCACTGGACAACTGTGCCGTCCAGTCGTCCGTCGGAGAGCGAGCAGCCGAGGTGGGTGCACGTGTTGTCGATGGCGTAGAACGTGCCGCCTATGTTGGCCAGCAAAACTCGCGTTCCTGACGGCCTGCCAATGCCGGCCGCACGGAGGATCGGCAGTGAGTTCTTTGCGACCGGCTTGGGCGCCTCAGCCGCAGGGTCGAAGGCTCGGATCGTGCCGGGCGGGACGTCCTGTGTTCGGGCAAGCGTCTTCATCGATGCAGCCTAGCCTCTGACGGCGGATAACCCCACCAACCCAATAGCGCCGGTTGTTCAGCGCCTGGTCGCCTTGCCCTCCGGCGACCTGGACCGCAACGACGCGTAGCTGGCGAACTGCATCGCCTTGGCCGCGGCCGGCTGCATCGGCGCCGCCATCGTCGACGGCATCCTGCTCGAGCTTGGCGATCAGAACGCCCATCTCTGGATCGGCGCCGCCGTACCCGCGGATCCGCTTGGCCACGGACAGCATCGCGACCTGCGCCGCTGGGAAGTTACCTGCCCGGTTCAGCGCCGTCGCCTCTTGCCGGGCACGCGCCGCGAAGACGCGAGCAACTGCCCGGTCGACGTCGATGTCGCGCGGCTGCGAGTCGACCACGGCGTCGGCGGCGTACTCCCACGCCAGCTGGGCGCCCGACCCGGCAAACACCCCATCGCGGTCCGCCAAGGCCACGATGGCCCCGATTTCCCCGCCCAACTCCCCATGCGGGACCTTGAGCCGCAGAACCACCTGCGCCACCTGCTCCGACACGAGCGCGCCAAGCCGGACGACCGTCCTGGCACCGCGCTTCTCGACCGGATAAGGCGTCAGCGACTCGACGGCCACGTCCTCGCGCGTCGTGAGCTCAACGGTCACATCCCGCGCCACCACCTCCAACGCCTCGCCGACTTCCGACGTGACGTAATCGGCGATCTGCTGGGCACTCTGGATGTAGTAGAAGTTGCCGCCGCCGGCCGTCGCCATCGCCGACAGAAGCACCTCGTCAAAGTCGGCGCCCACGCCGAAGGTCGTGGTCGAAACACCGCGTGCCAGCAGCTCGGTCGCGTGACGCGTCAACTCGTTGCCGTCGGTGATGCCGACGTTGGCCAGGCCGTCGGTCAGCAGCAGGCAGCGGTTGACGCCGTCGGCCGACATCGCATTGGCCACCTGCTCGCAGCCGCGCAGCCAGCCGCCGCCCAGGTCGGTCGAACCTCGGGCGTCGATCTCGGCCAGTCGGGCCAGGGCAGCCGTCTTCGCCTCCGCCGTCGCCGGCGAGCCGGGCCAGACCACGTCGATCTGGTCGTCGTAGGTGACGAGGCTGAAGCGGTCGGTGTCGTGCAAGCGGGCGAGGGACGCCTCAACCGCCGCTCGGGCCAGCCGGATCTTGTCGCCGGCCATGGAGCCTGACCTATCCAGCACGAAGGCCAGGTTGACGGGCGGTCGCGGCTTGTCCTTGGCAGCAGGCGGCGCGGTGATGTCGACGAGCACGAACCGCTCGGAGCGGCCGTCCGTGCGTACAAATCGGCGGTCGGTGCGGGCGCGGAAGGTGAAATCGGTGGTCTTCATGGCTGGTCCTCCTCGAGCAACTGGCGCGCGAGGCCGATCAGCCGGTCGACGCGACGGTTCTGGTCACGGGTGAGCGGGCGGCGAACGTGAAGCTCGACGTCCGGTGAAAGGGAGACTCGGTCCCACTGGGATCGGTCTGGTTCCTGGCTGGGTTGGGGCTGACGGACTGGGGGGCCGACTAACCGCGCCGGCGCCGAAAGGGCTGCCCGGGGCAACCATGCTGACGTTTTCGCAGCGACCGCCGAAGCCACTGCCGGAGCTGGAGAGGGCGGCGGCATGACCGAGCGGATGTAGTCGACCGCCGGCCTGGCCGGCGAGCTGCTTGCGGATCTCGGCCAGCGGCAGGTGGTTGCGCTGCAGCTGGCGGATCAGTCGGAGCCGCTCCAGGTGCGCGTCCGTGTAGCGCGCGCCCGACCCAGCGCCGGGCGAGGCGAGCAAGCCCTGGGCGATGTAGTAGCGGATCGTCCGCGGCGTGACGCCGGCCTCATCGGCGAGCTGCTGGAGCGTGTAATCGGCCATCGCCGGGCATTGTGACAGTGGAACGTCACACTGTCAATACGGCTCAGCGATAGACCTCGCGCCGGTGCCCGATCTTCACAATCGTCACTGTCATGCCCTGGTCCGAGACCTCATACAGGATCCGGAAATCGCCCTGTCGGACGCGAAACTTCTCCTGGCCGCTCAGCTTCTCGGAGCCGGCTGGCCTTGGGTTGTCGCTCAGACTCCGGATGCGCTCGACGATTCGCCGGCGATCCGCCAGTCCGAGCCCTTCGAGCTCCTTTGCCGCCGATTCCTTGATCAGAACCCTATAGCTCGCCACGCCGCTTCAGGTCGGTCACGAAGTCCTCGAATGCCAGAGTGGGCTCTGCCGACCGCTCGGCAAACGCTGCCAGGTCATCTGCGTCTTCCGCCAGCGCGAGGCGCACCGACGAGTTGACGAGGTCCGAGATGGACTGATCAGTCTCCGCCGCCTTCAGGCGGAGTGCCTTGTGGATGGGCTCTTCGAAGTAGATCGTGGCGCGCTTGGACACGCTCACAAGCTAGCGTCATAACGTCATAGCGTCAAGACGCCAGTGCGCGTCTTTCGCGGGACGCTAGCCTCTGCACGTGAAACTCGCCGAGGCTCGCGCCGAGATGCGGTCGCTGCTGGACGCACCATCGCCGGCCACGCTGACGCTCTTTGGCGCGGGTGGCGAAGCGGTCACCACGCCGGTCTGGTTTCGCTACACCGGCGACAGCTTCGAAGTCGTCATGGGCCTGAAGGATCAGAAGCTGGAGATGCTGCATCGCGATCCGCGCTGCACCCTGCTGATCTTCGAGACGGCGCCGCCTTTCCGCGGCGTCCGCGTTCGAGGCAAGGCCGAGCTCGTGCCCGACGAAGGCAGCGCGACGCGGCTGGACATAGCCGCGCGCTACCTGGGCGCGGAAGGTGGTCGCCAGTACGCAGATACGGGCCGCCGGCCACCCGGTTTCGTCGTTCGGTTGCGCGCCGACTTCGCCAAAGCCTGGGATCTGAGCGAGAGCCTGGCCGACACATGACCGACCCGACCCTCGCCCAGCGCGTCCGGCTCTGGATCTTCGAGCACTTCCTCGAGCATTCGGCGCCGCCGGTGGTCGAGCAGCTCATGCGCGAGTTCTCGTTGAGCCGTGCCGACACCGAGGCTGTCCTCGACGAGCTCGTGGCGGCACACCATCTGGCGGTGGTCAAAGGCACTCACCGCATCCTGATGGCATGGCCAGTGTCGGCGATCGCGACGCCGTTCGCGGTTCACGCGCGCGGGCGCGACTACTTCGCCAACTGCTCGTGGGACGCCGTCGCCTTTCACGCCATGCTGGGCGAGGAGCCGGTCGACATCGACTCCTTCTGCCACCACTGCGCCGAGCCCATCCGCATCGAGCTGCGCGGCGGCCGCGCGACCAAGGTCGAGCCGGCCGGCACCCTGATCTACCTGGCCCTCCGACCGACCGACTGGTGGACGGACATCATCACCACCTGCTCGAACACGATGGTCTTCTTCGCCGGCCCCGACCACCGCGACGCCTCGGCCCTGTGCGCTCCGACCGAACAGGCCGCGTCCTTGACGCCCGACCAGGCGCACGCGCTATCCGTGCCGCTGTACGGGACCGGCTGAAGATCGACTACGCGCGGCCCCCGCGCGACGAGCTCAACGCCCACTTCGCATCGCTGGGGCTGACCGGACCGTACTGGCAGATCTGAGTTGGGGTTCCAGCCGGACACGCGCGGCGACGCAAATGGCATTTTCACCTTGCGATCAGAGCGAGCGTTAAGCGGACAGAACCAAGAGCGATCCGGATAGACCACGGGTTCGGGCGGCTCATTTCACGCCTCCGTCGCCTTCAAGGTGGCCCAAACATGGCCGTCCCGCCACGTTGGGCGGCGCGCAGTGCGCCTTAAGCTGACTTTTGAGCGGAAGGTGCAAATGACATTTGCCCGGGCCGCAGGCTCTTTGGCCCGCCGCGCTATCGTGGCCGCCTTGTTTGCCCGACGCCGCCGTCTCGGTGCCCTCCTCAGCCTGGTCTTCGCTGCGACGGCTGTACTCGCGCCCGCGCCCGCAGCGGCGGCCGATCCGGGCCCGCTGCCAGCCTGCAGCTACCAGGACGTCCCGACCGCGCGCACCGACTACGCCGACTACGACAAGACCCTGCTCGACCCGATCTACATGATCCCGGCGGAATACGTCCCACCGGACCTCGTATCGACGAGCAATTCCGGCATCACCGGCGGCGGCAAGGTGCGCAACATCGCCATCGCCGACCTGCGCGCCATGCAGCGCAAGGCCAGGAACGCCGGCAAACCGATCGCTGTCAGCTCGGCCTATCGGTCGTACACCGCGCAGGCCAACCTGCTGCAGCAGGACATCGACCGGCTGGGCTACGACGCGGCCCTACTGCATACAGCCAGACCCGGCCACTCCGAGCACCAGCTGGGCACGACCATCGACTTCAAGAGCAAGCGCCTGGGCGACACGAGCCCGGACGGCGACTGGGCGAACACGCTGGCCGGCCGATGGATGAAGAACAACGCCTGGAAATACGGCTGGGTGATGAGCTACCCCAAGGACAAGACCGACATCACCTGCTACCAGTACGAGCCGTGGCATTACCGCTATTTCGGGCGGACGGTCGCCGCACAGATCCAGGCATCCGGTCTGACCGTGCGCGAGTGGCTATGGCAGCAGGGCTACGGCCTGCCGGCCGCGTTCAAGTCGGGGCTTAAGAAGGTCGCCTAACCGGCCGACTAAATGCCACCGACTGCCCGCCACAGCAGGGCGGCGGTGCGGGAAGCCCAATCGGCGGGCGCCGAATCGCCGGCCAGCGCGCGGGCATACCAGGCACCCGTGGCAAAGCTGATCGCGACGTCGAGGTCGGCGGATGCGTCGATCTGGCCCGACTCCTTGGCCCGCCCCAGGATGTCGCGCAGTCGCCGCTGACGCGGCTCCAACACGTTGTCGCGGTAGCACTCGCGTGCTTCGTGCGGTGTCGACTCCTGCAGCATCGTGCCCACGATGGAGATGGCACCGCGTCGCTGCATGGCCTGCTCGAAGTCGGCCAGCTCGAGCTCGAGGGCCCGTCGTGGGTCATCGGCGGCGATGGCGCAGGCGTTGTCGGCGCCGGATCTGATGACATCGCCCAGCAGGGCTTCCTTGGTCGGCCAGCGCCGGTAAAGGGCCTGCCGTGTCGTGCCGGCTTCTTCTGCAATTGCAGCCAGGGAGACTGCCTCAAAGCCCCTGTCTGCAAGGTGGCGTGAGGCAACCTCGAGGATGCGCGCGTCGATGCTCGCGTCGCGTTTGCGGCCGCGGACTCGACAGTCGTTAGCGCTGACCATTGACATACAATGCAGTATTGTATTGGAACGGGTCAAGGAGAGCGACCCGACTTAGTAAACAGACACGGAAGGCACGCACATCTCATGCCAGGTTGGAACGATCACATCATCAACGAATTCAGGAGCAAGGAAGGCAAGGGCGTCGGGCCGTTCGGCGACCACCTGCTCCTGCTGACCACACGCGGCGCCAAGTCCGGCACCGAGCACACCACGCCGCTGGCGTTCCACCGCGACGGCGATCACCTGGTCGTGATCGCGTCCAAGGGCGGCGCCCCGCAGCATCCGGACTGGTACTTCAACGTCGTCGCCCACCCGGACGCCGAGGTCGAGCTCGGCACCGACAACGGCATCGAGAAGTTCGCCGTCCACGCCACGCCCGTCCCGTCGGGCCCCGAGCGCGACCGCCTCTACGCCCAGCAGGCCACGATGATGCCCGGCTTCTGGGAGTACGAGAAGAAGACGACGCGCAAGATCCCGGCCGTAGTGCTCGAACGAGCCCAGCCGCAAGAGCTGCCGCCTGACCTAGCGTTAGGCCCGGACCGGCGCCGCCTCGTCGACTTTCTGCGAAGGCGCGCCAGCGGGAGCGGAGTCGGCGCGCTCGCGAGCACGTCACTCACCACCCTGACCAAGGCCGGCGAACCCATCCGTTCGAAGTCGGCGATCGACTGTTCAGCAGCGGCACGAGCGTCAGCAGCGCCTGGCTCGAAAAGGCGAACCATGGCCATCGCCATCAGACCAGCAGTGAGCAGGTCTTCCAGCTCGCGCATCTGGCGGAGTGCGTCGCGCATCAGCCGGCTGCCCTCGTCGCGCTTTCCGTCGAGGATCGCGACCGCCCCGCGCGCTGCGCCACGGGTGACCTCGTCCCACTTGCCCATGACCGGCAGCGCCGCGCATTTGCCGAGGTCAACGCGGCAAGCGTCGTAATCGCCGGCGATGGCCTCGAGAATGGCCGCCAGGCCCATGACGCCGAACTCCGGGTTGCAATTCGGTCGCTGTCGCAGCGTGCGGCGCAGAGGTCTTGAAGTCGCCCGCTGCGAGTGGGACCAATAGACTCCAGAACTGGTAGTCGACGCGAGCCTGCGGATCGTCGGGGTCATCGAAGAGCTCGTCGGCTTCTGCCTTCAGCTCGGTTATGTCTTCGCCGAGCAGCGAGTTCAAGATCAGCAACCCAGCGACCAACTCGCGCCGATCCGTTCTGGCCAGGTCGAGCGCGGCCACCTCTGCCGCCTCGGCGAGAACAGGTGCGGCCGGGTCCGCCGCAAAGGCGATGCCCACCATCACCTTCTGCATTTGCCAGGCCGTCTGGCCAACATCGCCAACTGATCGGGCGATCCTCAGGTTCTCACGCGCGAGGTCGAGGGCCGCTCGTGCCCCTTCTTCGTTGAAGACGGCCCCGCCGAGGTTGTTCCCCGCCCGCATCGGCGGTATCGAAGTCACCCTCGCGCTTCGCCAGCTCCATTCCGCCACGCATGAGATTCATCGCTTCGAACGTCCGGCCGAGACTGGCCAGCGCCGTGCCCTTCGATGTCATGGCGTCGGCTACGGTCCGGACAAAGCGATGATGTTCGGCGATGGCCAGCGCCTGATTGGCCACGTCGATCGCGCGCTCGTTGTGATCGAGTCGGTACTCGACGCGAGCCAGCTTGGCCAGCAACTCGGCCCGCGCGGCGGGATCGGCATCGGGCGGCAATTCGTCGAGCGCGCTCTTTCAACTCGTTGGCGGCAAGCTCCAACCGGCCCGCGTGAATGAGTATCGGCCCGAGCCAGGCCTGCGCTCTAGTGCGGCTCGCGGTGTCGCCCAGCGTGCGATACGTCTCCACAGCCTCGTGAATCGCGACGTTGGCATCGTCGTATCGGCCGGCGTAGTACAGCTCGATCGCGCGCTGCTCCTGCAAGCGCGCTCGCTCCCCCGCATCCGAGGTGACGCTCAGCGCTTGCTCGAGCATTGCCGCCGCCTGCTTGTGACCGCGCAGCGCCGCCGCTCGCTCGGCGGCGGCGCGCAACGCGACCCGCGCCTGAGCGCCCACCGCTTCCTTTTCTGGGCCCTGGGCCGACGCCTCGTACGCCGACAGGTAGTGGCCGGCCAGGACCGCCGCCGTTTCATCTCCACCGCTCGACTCGAGATAGCGGGCCGCAGCCAGGTGTCGGGCGCGCCGCTCCGGCCGGGCAAGCGTCGAGTAGGCAACTTCCGCGATCAACGACTGGGTGAATGAGTACTGGCCGCGCTCGGGCGCACGTGGATCGGCTTCGAACACCAGCAGCTCTCGCCGAACCAGTCCACGCAGCCGAGCTTCCAGGCCGGCACCTTCGACGCCCGAAACGGCTGCCAGGCCACCGACGCCGAAGCTATGGCCAAGCACGGACGCGTCCTGCAGGAAGCGCCGATCGTCAGCGGGCAGTGCGTCGAGTCGGGCGGTGATCAGCGCGCGCAGGGACTGCGGGACCGCCAGTGTCCCGAGTTCGCCCGTCGCGCGGTACCGGCCGTCAGCCTCCTCCAGCCGGCCGTCGGCCACGAGCATGCGCAGGAACTCGACCGCGTAGAGCGGGATGCCGTCGGCGCGGCCGACTATCTCGCGCACGGACGCGGAGTCGAGGTCGGGCGCAACCGCCGACAACATGGCAGTCATGTCCTCTGCTGGAAATCGGGTCGAGCGCAAGCGCAGTGAGACTTCGGCGTCCCGCACCCCAGTTCGGCCGGCGGTCGAACAGTTCCGGGCGAGCGAGGGTCACGATCAGGATCGGCAGGTTGCGCGACCAGTCGAGCACGTGGTCAATGAAGTCGAGCAGGCCGCTGTCGGCCCAGTGCAGATCCTCGAATACGAGCACCGTCGGGCCTTTGGCGGCGACGTTCTCGAAGAAGCGACGCCAGGCCGCGAACAGCGTCTCGCTGGATGACTGGGTCTGCGCGTCGACGGCGAGCAGCGTCAGGAGCGCCCGCTCAATCCAGTCGCGTTCCGACTCGTCGGCGACGTATTCCTCGACGGTCTCGTGGAGGTGTTGGCGGGTGGTGGTTTCATCGTCGCCCTCGGCCAAACCAGCGCGGCGGCGAACCATCTCGCCCAGCGCCCAGAAGCTGACGCCTTCGCCGTAGGCCGGACACCGGCCGCGGTGCCAGTAGATCGTTTCCGAGACGCCATCGACGTACTTCTCGAGCTCCCATGCCAGGCGACTCTTGCCGATGCCGGCGGGGCCGGTCACGGACACCAGGGCAACCCTTGGGTCGCGGCCGGTCAGCGGGAGTTGTTCGCGAAGCCGGCGGAAATCCTCATCACGACCGACAAAAGGCGTCTCGACTGCCTCGCCCCGGCCGACTCCGCCGCGCTGGGCCGTGATGCGCAGCGCGCGCCAGGCGGGCACGGGCGCCGACTTGCCCTTCAGCTCCTGGTCGCCGGCGGGCTCGTAGGCGATCGCAGCGCTGGTCGAGCGCATGGTTGACTCGCCGACCAGAACGCTTCCCGGCAGGGCCACCGACTGGAGTCGTGCAGCGGTGTTTACGAGGTCGCCGGCCAGCAGGTTCTGGTCAGTGGCGGAAAGATCGACCGCCGCTTCGCCGGTCAGCACGCCGGCCCGAGCCTGGATGTCCTGGCCGAGGCTCCGGACTGCGTCGACTAGCTCCAGCGCGGCACGGACCGCTCGTTCCGCGTCGTCCTCGTGCGCAACCGGCGTGCCCCAGACCGCCATTACGGCGTCGCCGATGAACTTTTCGACGGTCCCGTTGTAGCGGCCGACAACCTCGCGCGCGATCCGGCCGTACCGGTCGAGGGTGGCGCGCACGTCTTCGGCGTCGCGATCCTCGGCGAAGGGCGTAAAGCCGACCAGGTCCGCGAAGAGGACCGTTACGAGCCGGCGTTGTGTTTGCGGAGCAGCTGAGGTCGCGGCAGTCTCCGGTGTCGCGGCAGTCTCCGGTGCACCCAGCGAGGTGCCGCAATTGCCACAGAAGCGGTCGGTTGGCTCGTTCGTCGTGCCGCAGTTCGGCGCAGGCCGCGGCGAGCGCGTTGCCGCACTTCGAGCAGAAACGCCGCCCGGGCCGGTTCTCAGTTCCGCAATTGCTGCAGATCACGCGCGAACAATAACGGGCCGCAAGGGCCGCCTCGCGATCGGGCGGCCTCGCCTCCCTGGGTAGCGTGCACCGCCCGGTTTCCGCGTGGAGTGCGGGACTGAAGGTTGTTTGTCTCGCGGAGACATCGCACGGACCGTGATTTGGTCTCGCACGCCGCAAGCGGTGCGGCTTTCAGGCCAATTCGGGCCCATGGCAAGCCCAGAAGCCGGTCGCTCGCCAGGCTGCAGCGCCATACCGGCGTCAGTCCCGCACCAGGTGCGGTTTCGAGAGCGAGCGGCGCTGCCCAGAAGAGGGTGTCACGCGCGCACGCGGTATGCTCATGGCCGTTCCATCTGGAGAGGGCTTCGTTCCGTTTGAACTGCACTAACTGCGGCACGCCCAACGCGGCCACATCCAAGTTCTGCGCCGAGTGCGGCAATCCGCTGGCCGCTGCTTGCCCCAATTGCTCGACGCCGTACCAGCCCGGCGCCAAGTTCTGCGCGGAATGCGGATACGCGCTGGCGGGCTCGGGGGCAGCTGCGGTAGCAGCCCGTCCCGCTCGCCCCGCCCCCGCCGCGACGCCGCAGGCGGCAAGTCGCAGACGCTGCCGAGCGCCGCGTGGTCAGCGTCCTGTTCGCCGATCTGGTCGGCTTCACGCCCTTCGCCGAGGAACGTGACGCCGAAGACGTTCGCGACACGCTGACCCGCTACTTCGACATGGCGCGGCAGGTCATCGAGCGCTACGGCGGGACCGTCGAGAAATTCATCGGCGACGCCGTCATGGCGGTATGGGGCGCGCCCACCGCGCTGGAAGACGACGCCGAGCGCGCCGTTCGCGCCGCGCTCGACCTGGTCGACCGGGTGCCTGGCATCGCGCCCGGCATCCAGGCGCGCGCCGGAGTGCTGACCGGCGAAGCGGCAATCAACGTTGGCGCGATCCACGAGGGCATGGTCGTCGGCGACCTGGTCAACACCGCCTCGCGGCTACAGTCGGTCGCCGAGCCGGGCACGGTTCTGGTCGGCGAGGCGACCCAGCGCGCCACCAGCGGCGCGATCGTGTTCGAGGAAGTCGGCACGAAGGACCTCAAGGGCAAGATGTCGCCGGTCGCGGCGTGGCGCGCGCTGCGGGTGGTCGCGCAGGTTGGCGGTCGAGGCCGCACGGAGACCCTCGAGGCGCCGTTCGTCGGCCGGCACGAAGAGATGCGCCTGCTGAAGGACCTCTTCCACACCACCAACCGCGAGGGCCGGCCGCGGCTCGTGTCGCTGATTGGACCGGGCGGCATCGGCAAGAGCCGCCTGGCGTGGGAGTTCGAGAAGTACATCGACGGCCTGTCCGAGGTCGTGTGGTGGCATGACGGACGGTGCCCCGCCTACGGCGAGGGCATCACCTTCTGGGCGCTGGGCGAGATGGTTCGCCAGCGCGCCGGCCTCCACGAATCTGACGACGAATCGACGACGCGCGAGCGTCTGGCCGCCGCCGTCGCCGAGCACGTTCCCGACGCAGAAGAGCGGCCCGTGATCGAGCGTGCCCTGCTTGCGCTGCTCGGCTTCGAAACGCGCGTCGACCCGCAGGGCCTGTTCGCGGCCTGGCGAACGTTCTTTGAGCGGCTGGCCGATACCAACCCGGTGGCGATGATCTTCGAGGACATTCACTACGCCGACCAGGGCCTGCTCGACTTCATCGACCACGTGCTCGAGTGGAGCCGGAACTCGCCGATCACCATAATCACGCTCGCCCGCCCCGAACTGCTCGAGAAGCGCCAGAACTGGGGCGCCGGCAAGCGCAGCTTCACGTCGATCTACCTGGAGCCGCTCTCGGCATCGGACATGAGCGAGCTTCTGTCCGGCTTGGTGCCGGGGTTGCCGCAGAAGGCAATCGCCGCCATCGTCGCCCGTGCCGACGGGATCCCGCTGTACGCCGTCGAGACCGTTCGCATGCTGCTGGCGCAGGGCAGGCTGACGCTCGAGGAGGGCGTATACCAGCCAACCGGCCACCTCGACGACATCGCCGTGCCGGAGACGCTGACGGCGTTGATCGCCGCGCGACTCGACGGGCTCGACCCGGCCGATCGGGCGCTGATAGCCGATGCCTCGGTCCTTGGCCAGAGCTTCACGCTGGCGGCGCTCGCGGCGCTCAGGTGGCGGCGACCCGGGCATCCTCGAGGCGCAGCTGGCCGGCCTCGTCAGGCGCGAGCTGCTGCGCCGCGAAGTCGACCCGCGCTCGCCCGAGCTGGGCCAGTACTCGTTCGTCCAGGCGCTCATCCGCGAAGTCGCCTACAACACGCTCTCGAGGAAGGACCGCAAAACGCGCCACCTGGCGGCCGCCCGTTACTTCGAGGCGCTGGGCACCGAAGAAGTTGCTGGCGCCTTGGCCGGGCAGTGCCTTGCCGCATTCCGCTCGTCCAGCGAAGGCGCCGAGGCGGATGCGCTCAAGGTCCAGGCACGCATCGCCTTGCGTGGCGCGGCTGAACGCGCCGCTGCCCTGGGCTCTCACGAACAGGCCGTCAGCCTGCTCGAGCAGGCGGTCGACATCACGACCGACCTGGCCGATCGGGCCGATCTGGAGCGACGGGCTTTCTTCTCGGCAGCCGAAGGAACGTCCGCCGTGGTCGCCACGCGACATGGCGAGGCATGGGCGGCAGCAGCGCGCGAGCTGGGCGACCGCCAGGCGACAGCGTCCGCGATCGGCGAACTGTCGCGCATCATGCGCAACATGTCGGGCGACCCGAAGGGCTCGCTCGAGCTGCTCCTGCCCGCCTGGGAGGAGTTCTCCGATCTCGAGGAAACGCCGGCCGGTGTCCGGCTCATGATCCAGATCGCGGGCAGCTACGGGTCGATGGGCGACCACTCAGATCTGGCCTGGCGGGAACGCGCGATACCCATCGCCGAGCGCCTGGGTCTAGTCGACGAGCTAACCCTCGCGCTGAACGGATTGGGCGCTACGTGGATGAATATCGGTCGTCCACGAGCTGGCTTGGTGATCCTGCGTGGCTCGCACGCGCTCGCACTCGAAAACGGCTACGCCTGGGCCGAGCGCCAGGCCCGCAACCTGCTGTCGTTCTACGGACAGTGGGACGACCCCGCCGCGAGCCTGCGCTATGGTCAGGGAAGGGTTCGAGATCGCGCGCAAGCAGGGCTCTACCCAGTACGCCGTGCTGATAGCCGGCAACGGCTGCATCTGCGCATTCCGGGTAGGTGACTGGGACTGGGCTGCGGCGGTCATGGACGACTGGCTTGGTCGCGAGGTGACGCGGGAACAGGCGGGCGAGTTCGTGGTCGACCGATCGGTCCTGCGCGCATGGCGCGGTGAAGACTGGTCAGCGGACATCGCGCAATTCGAATCGATCGTTGCCGACCTGACGCGACCCACAATTCACCGCGTACTTGGCTTGGGCGCGAGCCTGGCAGGCGCTCACCAGCGGACGGTTCGACGAGGCCGTCAAGCAGGCCGACGCCGCCAGCGACGCGATCACATTCTTTCCGCCGTTGGCGCGGCCACTCGCCGCACGTGCCGCGCTATGGGCAGGCGACGCCTCGACTGCGCGAGTGGAACTTGATCGCCTCGACGAGGAACTCTTCACCGGCCGGGCGCTTACCCAGGACAGGCGACGATCCGGGCCGGCATCGCAGCGCTTGAAGGCAAACGAGCCGAGGCTCTGGCCGGCTATCGCGATGCCCTCGCCGGCTGGCGGGCGCTCGGCCTGGCCTGGGACGAGGCGCTGGCAGTGATCGACGCAGTCACGTTGCTTGGTCCGGACGAACCCGAACTGAAGGCGGCTGCCGACTGGGCACGCACGACGTTGACCAGGTTGGGAGCCAAGCCCTATCTGGAGCGCCTCGAGGAGGCCCTGGTGGCCAAGCAGTCGGCCAAGGATCAGGCCGTCAGTCGGGCGGTCGAAACCGTCGTTTCGGAGGCGGCTGCCGCCGGCTGATTCGGCGCCCCTCGGCTGAACCCGTGCCCGCCGGCGGGGCGGGATAGCACGATCGTCCGGTTGAAGTAGCGGTGCCCTCGGTCGACCCTCTGGCCAAGGGGGTTTGCCGTGAACAAACACCGCGCACTCCGTTTGATCCTCGGCCTCGCCTTCGGCGTCGCCGCCCTGGCCGGCGGGCAATCCGTCGCGTTTGGTGCGACTGCCGGCCCATTGCCCAACTGCGCCTACGGCGACGTGCTCACGCCGCACCGTGCCTACGCGGACTGGCAGTCGACGATTCTCGATACGACGTTGATGCTCGGGCCGAAATACGTCCCGCCGCGCCTCGTGTCGGTGGCCGAAGCCGGCATTGCCGGCAAGGGCCAGGTTCGGGCGATTGTCATCAAGGACCTGTTCCTGATGAAGTGGGCCGCCTCCAGGGCGGGCAATCCGCTCGAGGTGGTCAGCGCGTACCGGAGCTACACGAACCAGGTGGCGACATTCCGTTCCTGGGTGAACTACGGACGGCTACCACAAGGCGCTCAGGACGTCCGCCCGTGCGGGCCACTCCGAACACCAGCTCGGCACGACGCTCGACTTCAAGGCCAAAGGCGGGCGAGCTCCGTGGCTGCTCGACGACTGGGCCACCACGCGGGCCGGGGCGTGGATGAAGGCCAACGCATGGAAGTTCGGTTTCGTCATGAGCTATCCGAAAGCCGCCAAGGACAAGAGTTGCTACGCCTACGAGCCATGGCACTACCGCTACTTCGGTCGCACGTTGGCCAAGGCCATCCACGACGCCGGCCTGACCACACGGCAGTGGCTCTGGCGACGGGGGTTTGGGGTCGAGTAGTGGGAGTGAGCCGATATGGACCTAATTGAGTGGGCGAGCCGGCGACTGCCGCCCGATGACCTCGCTCCGGCGCGATTCGAGGTAAGCACGCTCGACGTCATTCGTCGCCAGGTCGCGCGCTCGCGCAAACTCGGCCGCCGACTCGGCCGGTCGGCCAAGACGCCGGAGCAGCTCCCCGCGCGTCGAGTGGAGTAGGTAGTAGTCGCCCAGCTCGCCCTCGGCGGCGAGCGCGTCGACGATGCGCAGTGCCGTCTCCGTATCGCCCGACTGCGCAACGGCCACGGCCTGGTTCAAGGCGATGACCGGGCCGGGTGTGATCGCCAGCAACTGATCGTAGAGGGCGACGATCTGCGGCCAGTCCGTGTCGGTCGGCCGACTCCGCCTGAGCGTGGACCGCGGCAATGGCAGCCTGAAGCTGGTACGGGCCGGCCGGACCCAGCGCGGACGCCCGATCCAGCACGGCCAGCCCCTCCGGTAATGCGGGCCCGATCCCAGCGCGAGCGATCCTGCTGCGCGAGCACGATCAACTCGCCGGCTTCGCCCTGGCGGGCGTCGCGCCGCGAATCCTGCAGAAGCATCAACGCGAGCAGGCCGCGCGCCTCCGGCTCATCTGGCATCAGGTCGACGAGCACGCGCGCCAGCCGGATCGCTTCACCGGCCAGCTCGCGCCGGACGAGGCTGGCGCCCGACGTTGCCGAGTAGCCCTCGTTGAAGATCAGGTAGAGCACCTTCAGCACGGCGTCGAGCCGCTCGGGCAGAGCCTCGCGCTCCGGCACGACGTAGGGGATGTGGGCCTGGCGGATCTTGTGCTTGGCCCGCACCAGCCGCTGCGCGAGGGTCGCCTCAGGCACCAGGAACGCCCGCGCGATCTCGTGCGTGCGCAGCCCGCCCAACAGGCGCAGCGTCAGCGCGATCTGGGCGTCGGCGGCCAGGGCAGGGTGGCAGCAGGTGAAGATCAGTCGGAGTCGGTCGTCCTCAACCGCCGGCTGGGCGGCCGTTGGTTCCTCGGCCACGCTTGCCTCCAGCGCTGGCAGCTTGTCGGCCAGCACTTTCGTCCGTCGTAGTCGGTCGATCGCCTTCCGCCGGGCGGTCGTGGAAATCCAGGCGCCGGGGTTGGGCGGCACCCCCTCCGCTGCCCAGTGCTGGAGCGCCTCGACGAAGGCGTCCTGGACCGATTCTTCGGCCAGGTCGAAGTCGCCGACGGCCCGAATTAGACCGGCGACGACTCGACCCGATTCCTCGCGAAAGACCCGGTCGACCGCCTCGTAGGCGAGGGGACCGACCGGTGCGCGGTCAGCCAGCGGCGGCCCCGGCCGTCGCCATGGCCTGTTCGGCATCAACCATGCCGTCGGTGTGCCAGATGGGCCGGACCTCGATTGAGCCCCACTGCGCGCCGGGGCACTTGGCGGCCCAGGCGATGGCCTCGTCAAGGTCCGCTGCCTCGATCAAGTAGAAGCCACCGAACTCTTCCTTGGTCTCGGCGAAGGGGCCGTCAGTCACGACCTTGTTGCCGTTGTTGAAGCGGACCGTGGTGGCCGTCTTGCCGTCCTGCAGGGCCTCGCCGCCGCGCATGGCGCCGGCATCGACAAGCGCCTTGGTGTAGACGTTGTACGCCTCGGTGACCTGCTTCTGCTGTTCGGGCGACGGCTGTGCCTGGGGCGGCTCGGAGTAGATGAGCAGCGCGTATTCCATTTGTTGCCTCCTACGGCCTGATGGTCGGCGATCCGTTCGCCGTCGACAAGTCAACGAATGAAAAAGGCCGAAATCGACAGGTGGACTACGCTTTTTGACCCAGCAAAAGGAGAATTGCCGTGCACAAGGCAGTCGGCGCGTTTTCCACCTTCTCGGTTTCTGACATCGAGGCGGCCAAGCAGTTCTACGGCGGCAAGCTTGGCCTCGCAGTCAACCAAGGTCCGATGGGCAATCTCGACATCACCCTGCCGGGCGGTACACGGGTGACGGCGTATCCCAAGCCAAACCACGAACCGGCCAGCTTCACGATCCTGAACTTCATCGTGCCGAACGTCGAGGAGACAGTCGACGAGCTCACTTCGTCGGGCATCGCCATGGAGCACTACGACATGCCTGGGCTCAAGACCGACGATAAGGGAGTTGCCGGCGGTGGAGACGAACCACAGATCGCGTGGTTCAAGGATCCGTTCGGTAACGTGCTTTCGGTCATCGAGAACAGGCCAGGCATGACGCAATGAGAGTGCTCAACACGTTCAGCAGCTTCTCGGTGAACCGACGTGCCGGCGGCCAAGAGCTTCTACGGCGAGACGCTCGGGCTCGATGTCAAAAATGGCGCAATGGGTTTCCTTGAGATCGACGTGCCTGGCGGCGGTCACGTGACCTGCTACCCCAAGCCAGATCATCAGCCGGCGACGTTCACGGTGCTCAACCTGATCGTGCCCAACATCGATGAGGCCGTGGACGAGCTCAACGGCAAGGGCGTGACGATGGAGCAGTACGACTTTGGCGAGACCAAGACGGATGCGCGCGGCGTGATGCGCGACGAGGGGCCGCCCATCGCCTGGTTCAAGGATCCGTCAGGCAACGTCATCTCGATCATCGAGACGATGGCGGGCTACACCGCCTAGGCCTCTCGGCGGTCTGGCCGCCTTCTCATCCTGCTCTCATCATTCGCGGCACAGGCTGCGATTGGGAGGGTAGATGCGGGTCCTCGTTGTCGAGGATGAGACCAAGATGGCCGGGCTGCTGCGACGCGGCCTGACCGAAGAGGGCTACGCAGTCGAGATCGCCGCCAACGGCACCGACGGGCTGTGGGCGGCCACCGAGTCCGACTACGACGCGGTCATCCTCGACCTGATGCTGCCCGACCTCTCCGGCCTGGAGGTCTGCCGGCAGTTGCGCTCGCGCGGACGCTGGGCTCCCGTGCTGATGCTCACCGCGCGCGATGGCGTGGCGGATCGCGTGGCCGGCCTGGACGCCGGCGCGGACGACTACCTCGTCAAGCCATTTGCCTTCTCCGAGCTGTTCGCTCGACTGCGCGCGCTCGTGCGTCGCGGGCCGTCAGAGCGTCCGCCCGAGCTGGTCGTGGGCGACCTTGTGCTGGACCCGGCGGCGAGGTCGGTGGCGCGCGGCGGAGTCCGCGTCGACCTGACGGCCAAGGAATTCGCCCTGCTCGAATTCCTGATGCAGCGCGCTGGCGTTGTGCTCAGCAGGACGCGCATCCTGGAGCACGTCTGGGACTTCGCCTACGAGGGCGATTCCAACGTCGTCGACGTGTACATCCGCTACCTGCGTGACAAGGTCGACCGGCCGTTTGGCCGGCGCTCGATTGAGACGGTCCGCGGCGCCGGCTACCGGCTGAGAGCAGATGGAGCCTGAGCGGCAGCCATGAGATTCCCGATCCGGGTTCGGCTGGCGCTCGCGTCTGGGCTGCTGACCGGCATCGTCGTGATCGCGCTTGGGCTCTTCGTCTATCTACGGCTGGAGGCAGATCTGCGGGCGGCCGTCGACGACGGCCTCACCGAGCGCGCACAGGAGCTCGTCGCCGAGCCGCCGGACGGACGGCGTGATCGAACCAGAAAGCTCGGACATAGGCGACACCGTCGCGCTCATCGTGACCAACAGCGGAACGCTGGTCGCCGCCTCGCCCGGCCTGGACACGTTTTCGATACTCGACGCCATCCCCGTGGCGGGGCTGACTGGGAGCCGCGGCTTCGAGTTCCTGGTGCCCACGCGACGAGGGCCCGCAGGCCGATCCGCTTCCTGGCCACGCCGGGCAGCGAGGGGCAGGTCGTGCATTGTCGGTGTGGCCTTCGACGACCAGCGCGACACGCTCAATTCGCTGCGCTCGCAACTCGCGCTGGCGGTGCCCATCGCCGTGATCCTGGGCATCGTCACCGGTTGGATAGTCGGTGGCTTGGCGTTGCGTCCGGTCGACCGCATGCGCCGCGAGGCTGAGGCAATCTCGGCGTCAGATCTCGACCGGCGCCTGTCCGTGCCGGAGACACGCGACGAGCTGGCCGCGCTGGGCACGAGCCTCAACCGCATGCTCGATCGCCTGCAAACGGCGGTCGATCGCGAACGGAGGGTCGTCGACAGTGCCAGCCACGAGCTGCGCACACCGTTGGCCAACCTGAAGGCGGAGCTTGATCTCGCGCTCCGACAGCCGCGCACCGACGCAGAGTTGATTGCCGCCCTGCACAGCGCTGCGGCCGAGGCCGACCGTCTTGGCCGGCTGTCCGCCGACCTGCTGGTGCTGGCGCGGTCAGAAGGCGGCCGGTTGCCCATCAACCTGCGCGACGTCGAGATCGAAGCCCTCGTCCACCATGCCGCCGCTGGCTTTGCCGGCCGCGCGTCCAGCGCCGGCGTGGCCATCGAGACACACGTTGAACCGGGTTTGCACGCGCACGTCGACGAGACACGACTGCGCCAGGCGCTGGACAACCTGCATCGATAACGCGATCCGCCACGCCGGGCAGGGCGGAAGCGTGACGATCGAGGCGAGGCATGAAGGGGAGTCGCTGTTGATGGCGGTGGCTGACAGTGGGCCCGGCTTTCCGCCCGAATTCGTGGGGCAGGCGTTCGAGCCGTTCAGTCGGGCGGACGAAGGACGGAACCGCGATCAGGGCGGAGCGGGGCTCGGCCTGGCTATCGTGCGGGCGGTGGCGGAGGCCCATCGCGGCACGGTGACCGCCCGTAATCGGCCTGAGGGCGGCGCAGTCGTCGAGATGCGCACTCCCCTGTAGGCTGGCTCTAGAGTCAGGCGACCGGCGTTGCCGCGGGCGCGGTGTTCGCAGCCGTGGGCTCCGGCGATGGCGCAGCAGTGCCGTCAAGACTGGCGCGGATGACGTCCGGCAGCCGGGCGACACCGATGCGCTCCAACGTCTTCATTGAGCGTTCGGCGTAAGCCCGCGCTTCGGGCACGGCCGGGCCGAGCACGCTGAGGATGGCCAGGCCGAGCAGGGCCGCGTTGCCCTCGTCCTCCATTTCATAAAGGTCGGTCATTCCCGCACGGATATCGGGCATGGCCTCGGCGACGCTGCCTTCGTCGGCCTTTAGCAACCCTCGGGCCACACTGCGCATCGCCGCATCGTTGCGACCCATGATGGGCATCGTTTCCGACCAGGCCATTAACCGTCGCGCGTTTGCGCCGTCGCCGGCCATGACGGCGGCGCTAACAGCCCATGAACTGGCACCCAGTTCAGGTCGTGCCGGCGGTGGCGGCCTCGGCCCGGGCGGATGCATCCGAATAATCGCCCTTGATCAGCGCCGGACCGACACGGTAGAGGTCGACGCCCAGCTCCATGATGCGTGTACTCATGGGAAGTAGTTCATCAAGCAGCGGTTCGGTGTCGCCGCCCAGCCAGCCCACGGCGAAGGTCATGCAGCGCAGCAAGACGATTCGATCACCGCGGCTCGGATTCATTGCCATGAGCTCCTCAGCCGCGGCCAGCCGAGGTGCGAGCGGTTCACCACAGGAAAAAGGCGCCGAAGACCGCGTTGTTGGTTTGCCATACGACCTGCGGAAAGTCGCCGACCTTGCGCGCCGTCTCGAGCGAGGCCAGCGTGATGTCCATTGCCTGACGGGCGCTGACCTCGCTACCGAGGGAGAGAGACAGATTGGCTCCAGCGCGCAGCTCGGTGGCGGTGTCGCCGACTCGGCGGGCCAGGTCGTAGCCGGCGCGCAGCAACGCCATTGCCTCGACTATGCGAGTTGCCATGTTCAATGCCGAACCCTTACTGACGAGTGCATCGGCGACCACTCGCAACAAGCGGTGCGACTCGGCGATGGTCAGCGCCTCGTCGGCGGCCTGGACCGCCGCCGCCCATTGGTTGTTGCGGTAGAGCGCGCGCGACAGCTTGGTCAGCAAGTCTGCCCGCACCTCCGCATCGCTATCCAGAGGGAGCTCAGCAAGCGCGGCTTGCAGCTCGTCGACGGCTGCCTCCTCTTTGCCGCTCATGATCAGGACAAGTCCGAGGAAGGTCCGGCTGCGAGCTACGTTCGTTGCGTCGCCGATGTCGCGATAGAGGCTTATCGCCGAGCGAATGCTCGTTTCGGCGGCCTCGTGGTCGCCGGCGGTGTCGACCTCCTGGGCGTGCCGGTGCAGCAATGCCGCGCGATCGGCCGGCGCGGTCGTGACCGTCAGCGCCTGCGTAATGAAGTCGGCCGCCTGCTGATGGCCGCCCAGAGCCGCTGCCCGCTCGGCCGCCCCGCGCAGGGCGAGACGTGCCTGTGCTGCGACCGCCTCTGCCTCGGCGCCGGGCACCGACGCCTCGTGGGCTGCGACGTAGTGGCCGGCCAGCGCGCCGGCCAGCTCGTCGCCACCACTAGCCTCGAGGTAGCGCGCCGCCGCCAGGTGTCGTTCGCGTCGCTGCGGTTGGGTCAGTGTCGAGTAGGCGACCTCGCGCACCAACGACTGCGTGAAACCGAACTGGCCGCGCTCCGGTGATCGGGGGTCGAGCTCCAGCGTCAGTAACTCGCGCCGCACCAGCTGGCGCAGTCGTGTCTCGAGGTCGTCGGCGGCTCGCCGGTCAAGTCCGCCAGCGGCTCGACCGTGAACGTCTGGCCGAGCACGGACGCATCCTGCACGATCCGGCGATCGTCCGCGTCGAGGCCGTCGAGGCGTGACGTGATCAGCGAACGCAGGCTGTCGGGCACCTCCAGGTCACCCAGCTCGCCGACCGCTCGGTACCCGCCGTCCGGATCTTCTGCCAGACGCCCGTCCGCCAACAGCATGCGCACCGTCTCGACGGCGTAGAGCGGAATGCCGTCAGCGCGCGCGACGATGTGCCGACAGAGCCGGCGCCGGCAGGTCCGGCACGACCGCCTGGAGCATCTCGCGCATTTGCGGCTGAGGTCAGCGGGTCGAGCGCAAGGGCAGTGAAGGTGCGCCGCGCGGCGCCCCAGTCCGGTCGGCGGTCGAACAGCTCCGGTCGGGCGAGCGTCACGACGAGCAGAGGCGAACCGACTTCGACCAGTCGAGCAAGTGGTCGATGAAGTCGAGCAGGCCCTGAGTCGGCCCAGTGGAGGTCCTCGAAAACCAGCACCGTCGTGCCGCGCCCGGCCACGTTCTCGAAGAAGCGGCGCCACGCGCCGAACAGCGTCTCGCGCCCGCCCTCTGTCTCCTGTTCGACGCCGAGCAGCACGAGCAGCGCGCTGTTGATCCAGTCGCGTTCGGTCGGATCGGTGACGTACTGCTCAACCGTCGCCTGCAGATGCGCTGGCGGGTGGTGGCCTCGTCGTCGCGTCTCGGCCAGTCCGGCGCGACGGCGAACCATCTCGCCCAGCGCCCAGAAGCTGACGCCCTCGCCGTAGGACGGGCAGCGGCCGCGGTGCCAGTAGATCGTGTCGACGATGCCGTCGATGTACTTCTCGAGCTCCCAGACCAAGCGGCTCTTGCCGATGCCGGCCGGCCCGGTCACGACACGAGGCGTGTCCGTGGGTCGCGGCCGGTCAGAGTGCAGTTGCTCCTTGAGCAGCGCGGAACTCTTCCTCGCGGCCGACGAACGGCGTCTCGACCGACTCGGACCGACCGGCGCCGCGGCGCTGCGCGATCACGCGCAACGCCTGCCACGCTGGCACGGGCGTCTGCTTGCCCTTGAGGTCTGGTCGCCGGCGGCCTCGTAAGCGACCGACGAGCTGAGTCGCGCGCATCGTCGACTCGCCCACCAGCACGCTGCCAGGCGGGGCGACCGACTGCAGGCGGGCAGCCGTGTTGACCAGGTCGCCAGCGAGCAGGTTCTGGTCGGTGGCACCCATGTTCACCGCGGCTTCGCCGGTCAGGACTCCCGCACGAGCCTGGATCTCGGGACCCAGGCCGCCTGACCGAGTCGGTCAGCTCGAGCGCTGCGCGGACGGCGCGTTCGGCGTCGTCCTCGTGGGCCGTCGGCGTGCCCCACACCGCCATGACCGCGTCGCCGATGAACTTCTCGACCGTGCCGCCGTAGCGGCGCGACAACCTCGCGGGCGATCGCCGCCGTAACGCTCGAGGGTGTCGCGGACTTCCTCGGCGTCACGTTCCTCGGCAAAAGGCGTGAAGCCGACGAGGTCTGCAAACAGGACGGTCACCAGGCGTCGCTGCGTGCGACCGCTGCGGCGGGGCGGATCGGGGTGGTCGACTTTCTGTTCGGGCGCCGCAGGGACGCCTAAAGCCAAACCGCAGTTGCCGCAGAAGCGATCGACGGCGTCGTTCTCGGCGCCGCAGTTGGCGCAGACGTTCGCCAGCGCATTTCCGCAGTTACCGCAGAAGCGCCGGCCAACTCGGTTTTCCGTACCGCAGTTCGAGCAGATCACGCGCCGACTCGGACGGCCTCCGCTCTGATGGTCTTCTCAGCGCGGACCGACGGCACCGAGTGCAGTGCGCAGATGGCCCGCCATGGCGTGGTTCTTGTTGCGTTCGAAATTGGCCAGTGCCTGCTCGCCGGCCGCACGCGCCTCAGGCGACTGCGGGCCGAGAAACCGCAAGAGAGCCAGCGCGGCCAAGCCGAAGAAAAACTCGGCCTTCATTGAGTCGGCGAGGCGCAGCCCGTCGCGTACCGCAGGCATCCCCTCGGATACGCTGCCTTCGGCCAGCAGCAACAGGCCTTCGGCCGATGAACGGATGGCTTCGCCCAAGCGGCCGTTGATCGGCAGATCACGGGCGAGCTCGACAAGACGCCGCATCCGTTGGACGTCACCGCGCCAGCCCAGCCGCGATTGCAGCGTTCGGCAGCATGCCGAGTGATGGCCGCTCCGTCGTTCGCGCGCTCGGCCGCCTCTGAAGCTTTCAGCCATTCGCCGCGTGCCGTATAGGCGAAGAAACGGTCGAAAGTCGAGACCACGTCGCGTCTGCGGATCTACCGCGTTTTGCGAGCTCTGCCTCGATCCCGCGGACGTCGAGACCGTACATCGATCCGCAGCACGCAAGTAGCCGGTGAGAATGTGAGTACGGTCATTCTCATCGAGGTCGAGCGCCAGTAACTCGTCGGCCTCAGCCAGGATGGCGTCGAGAGCTCCCCGCCGAACACGACTGCCGGTCAGCAGGTTGCCCACGTACCACACCGTCATGCCCAGGTCGCCCATCGCCCGCGCTGTGGCGAGCGCATCCCGAGTCGAAGCACCGGCGGCCTTGGTGCTCTCGTCGAACGCGAGCAGCGCGCCCATGTTCGCCTGGGCACGGAAGGCAGACTCGATGTCACCTTCGCGCTTGGCGATCGCCAGTCCGGCCGTGAACAGCGCCAGGGATTCGACGGATCGCGAGGCCATCTGTAAGGCGGTCGCCTTGGTAATCATGGCCTCGCCCAGCGTGAACAGCAGGCGGTACTTCTCGGCCAGAATCAGTGCCTGCTCGGCGGTGTCGAGCGATTTCTGCCAGTCGACGTTCCGGTAATAGGCGCGAGCCAGCTTCGCCAGCATGTCCGCCCGGACGGCCGGCGCGGTATCGGCGGGCAGCTGCGGCCAGCGTCGTTTCGAGCATCTGTATCGCGTCGACCACGTGGCCCTGGTCGATCTGTGACCGGCCAATCAGGCCGCGCAGCCGTGCGATGGCGGCCTGGTCATCGCCATTCTCGATAAGTTCGAGCCCTTCGCGCGCCTTCGCCTCCGACTCGGCGTAGCGTCCCGCCGTCGTAAGCTCGGTCGACAGCCGCTCGAGAATGGCGGCCCGATCGGCCGGCTCTGTCGTCAGCCCGAGCGCCTGTTCCAGCAGATCGGCCGCCTGCTTGTGGCCGGCCAGCGATGAGGCCCGATCTGCCGCGGCGCGCAGTGCGATGCGTGCCTGTGCGGCAACCGCTTCCGCTTCGGGTCCGGCGGCTGAGGCTGCATGGGCTGCCACGTAGTGGCCGGCGAGGGCGGCGGCCAGCTCCTCACCGCCCTGGGACTCGAGATAACGCGCCGCGGCCAGGTGTCGATCGCGGCGCTCCGGTCGAGCGAGCCTCGAGTAGGCAACCTCTCGGATCAACGACTGGACGAAGCCGTACTGGCCGCGCTCGGGCGAACGGGGGTCGGCGTCGACGTCAACAGCTCGCGTCTGATCAGGCCGCGCAGCTGATCGCTCAAGTCGCTCGACGCGGTGCCGGTCAGGGCACTCAGCGCGTCGAGCGTGAAAGACTGGCCCAGCACCGAAGCATCCTGCAGCAGCCGCCTGTCGCCTGGCGCGAGCGCGTCGAGTCGGGCGGCAATCAGCGAACGCAGGCTCTCCGGCACCTCGAGGTTGCCCAGCTCGCCGGTCGGCCGGTAGACGCCATCGACGGCCTTCAGCCGTCCGTCGGCCAGCAGCATGCGCACCGTCTCGACCGCGTACAGCGGGATGCCGTCGGCGCGGTCGACGATGGCCGATTGCGCCTGTTCGGGCAGGTCGGGCACCAGCGCGGCCAGCATCTCGCGCATGGCCGCGGCCGGCAGCGGGTCGAGCGCGAGGGCCGTGAACGTGCGCCGGCCGGCTCCCCAGTCAGGCCGGCGATCGAACAGCTCCGGCCGAGCGAGCGTGATTATCAGCAGCGGCACCGACTTCGACCAGTCGAGCAGGTGGTCGATGAAGTCGAGCAGGCCCGGGTCGGCCCACTGCAGGTCCTCGAAAACCAGGACCGTCGTGCCGCGAGCCGCGATGTTCTCGAAGAAGCGACGCCAGGCAGCGAACAGGAGCTCGCGACCGACGCCGGACTCGTCGCCAATGCCGAGCAGTGTCAGCAGGGCATTCTCGAATCCACTCGCGTTCGCCTTCGTCGGTCACCCACTCGGCCACCATCGCCGCAATTGCCGTGCGCGTGGTCGCTTCGTCGGCGCCCTCAGGCAGTCGGGCCCGGCTGCGCACCATCTCGCCCAGCGCCCAGAAAGTGACCCCGTCGCCATAGGCCGGGCAGCGGCCGCGATGCCAGTAGATCGTTTCGACCACGCCGTCGAGGTACTTCTCCAGCTCCCAGGCGAGGCGTGACTTGCCGATACCGCCCGCTCCCGGTGACCGACACGAGCCGCACACGTGGGTCGCGGCCGGCGAGGTGGAGTTGCTCTTTCAGCAGCCGCAGCTCCTCATCGCGCCCGACGAATGGCGTCTCCAGTGTCTCCGCCCGGCCGGCGCCGCGGCGCTGGGCGATGACGCGCAACGCGCGCCACGCCGGGACCGGGCTGGTCTTGCCCTTGAGTACCTGTTCGCCGGCCGCTTCGTAGGCGACCGCCGCCGACGTCGCGCGCATCGTCGACTCACCGACCAGCACCGAGCCATTGGGCGCGGCCGACTGCAATCGGGCGGCCGTGTTGACGAGGTCGCCGGCCAGCAGGCTTTGATCGGTGGCACCCAGGTTGACCGCCGCTTCGCCCGTCAGTACGCCCGGCGCGTGCCTGGATCTCCGACCCGAGCTGCCGCACCGAGTCGGCCAGCTCGAGTGCCGCGCGAACGGCCCGCTCCGCGTCGTCTTCGTGGGCGGTGGGTGTGCCCCACACCGCCATGACCGCGTCACCGATGAATTTCTCGACCGTGCCGCCGTAGCGCGCCACCACCTCGCGCGCGATGGCGCTGTAGCGCTCGAGGGTGTCTCGAACCTCCTCGGCGTCCCGTTCCTCGGCGAAAGGCGTGAAGCCGACGAGGTCTGCAAACAAGACGGTGACGAGGCGTCGCTCGGCGACCGCTGCGGCGGCGCGTACCGGGGTGGTCGACGTTTGTTCGGGCGGCCGCGGGGACGCCTAGAGCAAAGCCGCAGTTGCCGCAGAAGCGTGCCTGCGGCTCGTTCTCGACGCCGCAGTTAGGGCAGCCGGAAGCCAGCGCGTTGCCGCACTCGAGGCAGAACTTGCGCCCGGGCCGGTTCTCTGTGCCGCAGTTGGAACAGATCACGCGCGCAGCCTAACGCACGATGCGCAGGCCGCCACGATCACGCAGAGATGCCTGCGCCGCCGAAGCGACCGGGTGGGCACGGTACTTCCGGGTAGTCACCGCTCGCGGCGCGGTCCGGCACTCTCACGGCTGGTCGGTTAAGTGCGGTCTTGTGGTCCGCCCGAAATAGGCAGCCTGCGCTACTCCACGGCCGACCCAGAAGACGTCACAATCTGCAGCGCTGCGGTGTGCGAAGAGGGCGCGGACGCCGTGGCAAGGAGACTCTGATCAAAACGGGGGCTGATACCGGGGCTGGCTTCAGGCCAGATATCGAAGGGCTGCGCGGTCTGGCAGTCCTGCTGGTGGTCATATTCCACGCGGGTCTGCCGCTGCCGGGCGGCTTCATTGGCGTCGACGTCTTCTTCGTCATCTCCGGCTTCCTGATCACGGGACTGCTGCTGCGAGAGCGCGAGCAGACTGGCCGCATCGACCTGGTGGCGTTCTACGCGCGGCGTGTTCGGCGCCTGCTGCCGGCCGCACTCGTAGTCCTTCTGGTGACCCTGCCTGTCGCGTACGCGCTGTTTGCGCCGCTCGATCGCGGCCAGATGGTGTGGGACGGCGCCGCCGCGGCCCTGTCGGTGGGCAACATCCGCTTTGCCCTGGCCGAGGGCGACTACTTCGCCAACCTCGCCGCCCCGTCGCCGTTCCTGCACTTCTGGTCGCTTGCCGTCGAGGAGCAGTTCTACCTGGTCTGGCCGGCGCTGCTGCTGCTGGCCGCTGTCGCCTGGCGCCGCCGCCCGCGCCGCGCCGTCTGGATCGCCCTGTTTGACGTCTTCCTCGCTTCATTGGTCGCGGCCGTCGCTGCTCACGGACAGCGCACCCAACTGGGCCTTCTACTCGCTGCCCACGCGTGCCTTCGAGCTGGCGGCCGGCGGCCTGCTGGCGCTGGCGGCGCCGACCATCGCCAGGCTGCCGCGCGGAATAGTCGGGCCTGTCGGTTGGCTGGGCGCGGCGGCGGTCGTCGTGGCCGCCTTCACCTTCGACGCCGGCATGGCCTTCCCGGGCGCCGTTGCCCTGGTCCCCACGCTGGGCGCCGTTGCGATCATCGCGGCCGGTGTGCGCGGTGGACGGCTGGCCTCGCCGGCCGGGCGCACTGAGCGTGCGGCCGCTGCGCTTCGTCGGCCGCATCAGCTACTCGCTCTACCTGTGGCACTGGCCCATCTTCGTGCTCGCCGGTGTCGCCCTTGGCTTTGGTCGCCAGCCCGACCTGCCGGTGGCGCTGTGGCTGATCGGTCTGTCGATCGGCGTGGCCATGCTGTCGTGGGGCTTCATCGAAGAGCCGTTCCGGCGCGGCCTCCGTCTGCCGCTGATCCGCCTGCTCCCGGCTGCGCCCGAGCCTGACGGTCGCAGCCGGCATCGCCGGCATGCTGTCAGTCGTGATGGTGGCCAACAGCCTGGCGCTGGCGGCCGACACCGATCTGCGCCACATCGCGCAGGGCGAATCGCCCGACTCGGCGCCGGTCAGCTACCCGGAGGGGACGCCCCCGCCGGATTCGGCCGATGTCGACGACGGCACCGATCCGACCGACCCACCGATGGTCGTCCTGCCCGGCCAGACAACGGCGCCCGACCCGGCCGACGACCCAACGCCGAGCCCGACCATGATCATGCTGCCCGACGATCCGACGCCCGCGCCCGACCCGACGACTGGGCCCGATCCGACCAATCCCGCCGATCCGACCGCCAAGCCAACGCCTCGGCCAAGCCGGCCGCCCACGCCACCGCCGACACCATCAGATTGGGCGCTCTCGCCCGACGTCCAGCCGGCACTGACCGACGCTCGCAACGACAAGGAAAAGCTGTGGTTCAACCGCTGCCTGGGCATCGAGCAGACGACCATGCCGCGCAACTGCGTCTTCGGTGACGCGGGTGGCAATTTCACCGTCGCGCTGATCGGCGACTCGCACGGGTCGGCCATGTTCCCCGCCTTCGAATGGGCGGCGCGATCACGAAGGCTGGCGCTTGCTGCCCTTCGTCAAGGTCGCCTGTCCGTTCCTCGACATCCCGGTCACGAGCACGCTGCTGAAGCGGACTTACACCGAGTGCTCGCAGTGGAACGAGAACGTCATCGCCAAGCTGAACGCGGCGCCGCCCGACCTGACGGTCATCCACATGAGCCACTGGATCTTCCCGGTCGACAACAGCCTGGGCTACAGCTCGTTCTCGGCCTCGCTGGCGCGGATGATCAAGCGGCTACCGGGCAAGGTCGTGATCCTGGCCGATACGCCGCACTCGGCCGTCGACGTGCCATCGTGCCTGTCCGCCAACTGGTGGGACATCCGTCCGTGCTCGACCAAGCGCGCCCAGGCGATGTCAGATCACGGCAAGCTTGAAGGTGCGGCGGCGAACGCGGCGGGCGTGGCGATGATCGACCTCTCGGCCGACATCTGCCCCATCGGCGCCGTGTCCGGCGGTGGTCGACAACATGATCGTGTACCGCGACGCGCACCACCTGACGGCGACCTTCGCCGAATCGCTTGGCCCAGAGCTGGATCGGTTGCTCAAGATCGTCCGCTAGCGCGTGGCGCGGCCGTTACCATCGCGCCGATGCGTCGCATGCTGCTGTGGATGTCGCGCAACGGCTGGTTGCGGCGCAACCTGCCGCGGCTGTGGATCACCCGCCGCGCTGTGCGCAAGTTCATGCCCGGCGAGTCGGTCGACGACGCGTTGAAGGCGTCCGAGAAGTTTCTGAAGCAGGGGATGGGCGTCATCTTTACGCGACTGGGCGAGACCCTCGCCAATGACGCGGACGCCGATGCCGTGGCCGAGCACTACGCCAAGCTGATCGACACCATCGCTGAACGCGACGCGAACGGCGAACTCTCCGTCAAACCAACGCAGCTGGGCCTCGATTTCGGCATGGATGGCTGCCTCGAGAACATGGCCATGCTGGCCGGCCGGGCGTCGCCGCGGACCGCTCTGGATCGACATGGAGGGGTCGGGCTACACCGATCAGACCCTCGAGCTGTACGAGAAGCTGAAGGCCAGGCATCCCAACGTCGGCCTATGCCTGCAGGCCTACCTCAAGCGGACCTACAACGACTTTGAGCGGCTGGTGCCTTTGGGTCCGCGCATCCGGCTGGTCAAGGGCGCCTATGCGGAGCCGGCCGACATCGCGTGGCAGCAGCGCAAGCAAGTCGACGCCAACTACCTGGCGCTGTGCGTATCGATGCTCGACACGAAGCGCTCCGGCGCAGACGTATTCCTTGGCCTGGGCACCCACGACATCGAGTTGATCCAGCAGGTGGCCGACCACGCCGAGAAGGTTGGCCTGGCCAAGACCGACTTCGACGTCGAGATGCTCTACGGCATCAGGGCGGACCAGCAGCGCCGCCTGGCCAAGGCCGGCTACAAGGTGCGCGTGCTGATCGCCTACGGCGAAGCCTGGTACCCGTGGTACATGCGCCGGCTGGCGGAACGGCCGGCCAACGTCGTCTTCGCGCTGAGGCAGATCCTGCCGTTCTAGGCTGCGTTCACTAGCCCACCGGAGGCTTGGCGAACTTGGCCGGGCACAGAACGAAGCGATCACCGGTGCCGTGGTAGTCATATTGGACGCCGTTGACTTCGAGGATCACTCGGAAGCCATCGACCAGGACCTGGGTGTACATGACGCCGGGTTGTGGGCAGCCCAGCGAGCCGTCACTCCACGCAACTGACCTGCTATCGAGGACGGCTACTGCCGACGGATCGACGCCGGCTTTGGCCGCTGCGTCGGCAACGATCTGGTTGAAGACGGCGGCAGGCACGTCGCCAGGATCGAGTGTGCCGGAGGAGGCCGCTGGGGTGGGCGAGGATGAGGCCGGAGGCTCCGATCCGCCGGCCGCCGAGCACGCCAGCAGCACGAGCGGCGCGGACAGCAACAGGACGAGCAGACGCATACGGCAAGCGTAGCCGGGGATACAGAAAGGTCCCGGGCTTGCGCCCGGGACCTCCTCGCTCAGGGCAATCTGTGGCTACGGAACGAAGTGCGAGATCCGGGTCGACCAGTTAGCCAGTGCAGTCCGGCCACCCGGACCATGGCTGGCTCCGGCGCAGGTGCCGAGCAGGTTGTCGCCCGTGCCGCCGGCAAAGAACGGTCCGCCCCAGGTCGTGTAGTCGCAGGCCGTGGCGATGTATTCGCTGGCAATCCAGACGGAGTTGCCATCGACCGCGGCCGCACCATAGTCCCCCCACCGAGTCCGGATGGGATTCGGGAAATTCTGTTGGCGGTAGCCGCTAAAGCCATCGTCGGTCGCCGCGCCTGCGCCGCCATTCACGATGTTCCAGCCAGTAACGCCGACGCTCGAGTCGATCGACGCATACGCGGCGCTCGGATAGTGGCCGCCGCCGGAGGCCGTAAACGCGATGATGCCGCGCCCGCTGGCCGTGACACCAATTGCCGGGTAGGCAAAGTCGATGCCGGCGTCAGCTAGGTAGCCACCCTTCGAGAGGGTGCCCGCCGACGGGTTGACGATGTACCAGGCAATGCCGGCTTGATTGACCGTGTTTACGGTCACGGCCGTGTCGAGAGCGCCCCACAGCTTGCCGTTGGCGAACATCACCTGCTGCATGCGGGTGTCGTTCGCGTCTGGCGAGCTGATGACTTCGGGACCGGCGGCATGCGCGGCCGCGCCCACGAGGAGCTTCCAGCAGCCGGTCGTCAGGCCATCGAACAGAAGTGTTGTCTCGTTGTTGAGGCAGTAGCCCTGGGGCGTGTCCGTGCCGGGCGCAGTACCCGCGCCGGGCTGACGCTGGTGTGGCGGGACGCCGTACTGGCCGACGGACACGATCCTGTTCGAAAGGTTGGGGGCCGGCGACGCCGAGTCGATCGAGGACGTGTTGGTCATGGTCCATACCACGATCTGACTCGATGTCCGGGTACCCGCGTTGCCTGAGACTGGGTTCTGTGCCTCATCGGCCGCATTCGAACTGAGGAAGTATTCAGTTCCACCGTTGCTCTTCTCGAAGGAGCCGCTGCCCGGGGACTGGGCCGGCCAGACGGTGAAGCCGGGCTGGGTCGAACCCGCGTCGGAGGCCACATTGACCATGCCCGAGGTGTCGAAGTGGACCATGTTCACGCTGGCGGCGCCAGCTGCCAGCTGCGCCTTGGAAAGCGCATAGACCTGGGCGCCGCTGAAACCGTTGTGGTGCCAGGGGTAGGAGTTTGTGGTCAGATAGATCGCGTTGGCGTCGGCGCCCATATGCGGGTAATCGCCGAGATAAGGACCGCTATTAACGCCGCCGGTGTTCGTCCCATCGTTGGTGACGTCGATCTTGTAGATGTTCCAGTTGCCGGTCGGGTTGCCGGTCTGGCTGACCGCCAGATCAAGGTGGTTCACGCACGAGAAGACGCCCTGGCACGGGCCCGGCACCTGTGGGTTGAGCGTCAGCGACACGACGAAGAATCGCTGGGTCGCGGCGTCGTACAGGCACGACGGGTCGGTCACAAACTCGCCGCGCACGCCGGTCGTGCGGTTGACCGCTGGCGGATAGCCATAGAACGAGTTCAGATCGACGGCATGGTTCACATTGCGCGGAAAGCCGCCGACGATGTTCGTGGCTGTGTTGTTGGGCAGAAGTGACTGACCGGAGGCGTTGTAGACGTTGAAGACGTCATTAACGGCCTCGACGACGTAACCATTGCCTACGCACAGGCCCTGGTCCGGCGGCTCGACAGAGAACTGGTTGCCGCCGCGCGAGTAGCGCTGCTGGTAGTGATTCAGCCCTTCGAAACCTGACACGAAGGTCGGATTCGATTTCGCCTTCTTGCCAGCGTTGACTGAAACTCCATGAGCGGCGTGACCGCTCGATAGAGAGCGATCGATCACCCCGCTGTAGGCATCGGTGGCTTCGTCCTCCTCGCCACTGGGCGGCTGGAGTTCATCCGTGCCGCTGGGCGTGAAGTCCCCCACCTGCGGGCCACCCGTACCCGCCAGCGTCACCTGGCCGCTATTGCCAGGCGAGCCGGCGAGCACAGCCGGCGCAACCGGCGCCACGGCGCTCGCTCCGACGAGCAACAGAGCAGCTGCGCCACCCAGTAAGGACCGAGCGGGCACAAAGCGTGTGAGGCCCACGCATACCTCCTTCGCGGCGCGACAAACAACGTCGGGTTCTGGGGACCCGCATGTTCGCGCGACGCGAGGCTATCGCCGACCTTCGGTCAAGGGGTTTTTAAGACTCGAGTGCGCGTTACAAACGCGCGGCAGCGAACCGGCCGATGGATAGGAAGTCGATGTCGAAATCCGTGCCGCCTTCGGTCGCCAGATCGGCGGCGATCATGCCGATGGCGTTGCTGAACTTGAAGCCGTGGCCGGAGCAGGGCGAGGCAATGACGACGCGCGGATTGGCCGGGTGGAAGTCGATGATGAAGTTGCGGTCCGGCGTGTTCGTGTACATGCAGACGCGCGAGTCCGTGCGGCGACCGGCGTCGCCGGGCATGTAACGGTCCACGAACGCGCGCACCGGCTCTTCATCCTGAGCCGTGGCTTGGCGGTCGATGGTGTCCGGCGTGACCGGATAGCCGCCGTGGTGCCGGGCGACCTTGAGGCCCTGGTCCGGCAGGGCGGGAAAGCCGTAGAAGGCGTGGTCCTCGTCGAGCTCGATGATGTAGACCGGCATCCGGTCCGGCCCGAGAACGTCCGCCTTGGCGGCGCCCGGCTCGAACCAGAACAGCACGTTCCGTTCGATCTCGAGCGGCAGATGGAGGTCCGGCACGAGTGTTGGTAGCCACGCGCCGGCGGCCAGCACCAGGCGATCCGCTTCGTACGTGCCTTTGTCCGTGACGATTTGAAGCGGCCCGGCCAGCGTCACCGCTCCAGCGCTGGACGCGCTCCTCAAAGCGGAGATCGGCACCGGCCGCCCGCGCCAATTCGAGCTGGGCCTTGATGCAGCGCTCCGGATAAAGCAAGCCGGCCAGCGGTTCGTGCACTGCCTGCATGTCGTCGTCCAGGCGGAAGGCCGGGAAGCGGCGGTTGACTTCGTCCGCATCCAGCAGCTCGTGGGGCAGCTCGTGCGTCCGCGCACTGTTGATCGCGCCGTCGAGCACGTCGCTGCCACGCTGGCCGGCGTACAACCCGCCCGTTTCGAGGATCAGGTCCTCGCCGCTCAATTCCTCGAGTTCGTGCCAGCCCGCCCACGCCGCGCGCAACAGGGGCACGTATGACGGGTGCTCGAAGTAGGCCAGCCGGATGATGCGCGACAGGCCGCCCGACGAGCCAAGCTCGTGGCCGGGCGTGAACGCCTCGATGCCCAGCACGCGCTGGCCGCGCCGGGCGAGCTCATGGGCAGTCGCGCTGCCCATGGCGCCGAGGCCGATGACGGCTACGTCGTACATCAACTTGGTTGTGCGGCGACGAGCTGCGGCGGGCTTTGCGGGTGCGGCAACTTCCATGGCCAGCTCAATGTAACGGCACAGTGCGTTGACCAGCTTGACCTGTCTCGCAGTCCGACATCGAACGTTGATCAGTTCGGGCGAGGCGACCACGACGGCAAGGCAGCGCGCCCGCGACGTGGCGACATTGAGGCGATTGCGCGAGTACAGGAACTCCAGGCCATGCGGCGCTTCGTCTGCCGACGACGTCGTCATCGAATAGATGGCTACCGCCGCCTCCTGCCCCTGGAACTTGTCGACTGTTCCCACCCGCGACCTGCCGGCCTCTGGCAGTAGATCGCGGATCGCTCTCACCTGCGCGTTGTATGGCGCGACGACCAAGACGTCCTTCCAGCCGATTTGATGGGTTTGACCTTGCGTATCAGTCCATTCGCCACCTTCGACCAAAGCCTGCGCCACCTCAGCCACAACGCGGGCCTCCTCGTCCGACCGACTGGCATTGCCGAAATGGGCGACGGGCAGATAGCGCAAACCGCTGCCCGCTGACAGGCAGTTCTCGCGCCGCAGCCGCCGATCCGAACAGTCCCTGGGCCTCAAATGCGCGACGGACCGTCTGGCGGGAATTTGCCGGTCGCGGTCGTAGTTGGCCGCCGTAGAACTGATCCGAGGTGAACGTGCAGATGTCGTCGTGCAGTCGCCACGTCGACTCGAGGAAAAGGCCACGGTGCGGCTCGATGGTTGGCTCGCCGGCCAGCACGTGTTCGAGGGCTGAGTCGCCGGCGCCCTCCGGGATGGCTGCCCTGGGTGGGTTGGTCCAGCTGCTGCGGATCGCCGAGCAGAACGACGCTGCGTGCCGCCGTCGACACCGCGATCACATTGGCCAGCGACATCTGGCCCGCCTCGTCGACGAACAGCACGTCAACTGCGTTGCGCATCTTGTCCGAACTCCACAACCAGGCCGTACCGGCCGCGATCTGGGCGTCGTCGTTGTCCAGCGCGCGCCGGACCTTGGGCGTGTCCTTCTCGAGTTTGACGAACGGGTTCACCAGTCCGTCGTCCAGTTCCGTGATTTTCTGGACGGCATGAACATCTAGATTGGCTTTCAGGCCCGCCGCGATGGCTTTTCCCAAAAGACCGCCAATGACCTTGTGGCTATTGGCCGTTATGCCGACCTTCCTGCCGGCCTGCAGCAGCTTGACAATCATTTCCGCGCCGATCGTGCTCTTGCCCGAGCCCGGCGGCCCCTGGATCGGCAGAGTCGTCTGGTCGAGCTTCGTGACCACGCGAAGAGCAGCCGCGGCGCCCGTCTCGCCCGTGCCGAGCAGGTCCTCCGCTGGAGCCAAACCGACGCGTGGCGGCAGTCGCAGAAGCAGGTCGCGCGCGGCGCGATATGGCCCATCTGCCTCGATGCCGTTAGCAGCAACCCAACGACCTATCTCGAGCAGGCTCGCCCGCTGGCCGTCCGTCCGGGGGATGTCGCATGGCACCAGCGCGGTTGGATGACTGTCTGGATGGTCGGGCGACCGAGACAGAACGAGCCACCCTTCGAACTGATCGATCTGCTCGATGGTGCCTGCCTTGCCGATGCCGCTTACGCCGAGCAGGAGCGGGTCGTAGACGGTGGATCCGGCGTGAACGTCGTTCTCCTGCGGAGGAAACTTGTAGCGGTAGAAGAGGTTCGTCTGGCGTCCCGTCTGCTCCACCGGCCCGACGTAAACCAGCCCGGCAATTGGCTCACGTGCGCCCAGGAGCTCCTCGTCCGGCTGCGCCATCAGGTCGAAGAAGTGCCACCACGTCGACTTGTCCTCACGCCAATGCCAATCGAGCAGGTCTGCCAGCAACTGCGTGGTCTTCTCTGACGGGCTCCGGTCTTCCAGGTTTGGGCAACCCCGCCGTTAACGCGGCAGCCACGTCCTGCACCTCTTGGCGGGCTGCGCTGGCATCTGGCTTTGCATCGCCATCAGCCGGTCGCGGCCGAGGTAGGGGCAGGCCAAACTCCCGCTCAGCCTCGAGGCGCACTCGCTCGAGCCAGTCGCGCAGGTCATGGGTGGACTCGCAGTCGTCACGGTTGTATAGCTCGATCTGGTCGAGGATCGAGCGGTCGCTAGCCGCCCTCCTCGAGGTAGCGCTCGAACTCGACGATGCTGTCACCGGCTTTGCGCAGGTCGATCTGCGCGAGTAAAGCCGTACAGCGGCTCCAGGTTCTTGATCGAGTAGCCCTCGACCGATGCTCGGATACTCGCCCGCGTGGCGCTCAGGAGGTCAACGAACACTCCCGCCCGCAACAACTGATCGACTTCTTCTTCGCGCGTGGCGTAGCGCGTTGATAGGCGTGCGACGCGGCCGTGCTCGTACGAGCCGTAGTGGTAGATGTGCAGGCCCGGGTCGGCCGCGCGCCGCTCGACCACGAAATCGATGAACTGCTCGAACGCGACCTTCTCTTGCTCTCGATTGAGCGCCCACCAACCGCGATACTCGTCCGCGCCGGTGGCGTAATCCGCCACGCCGAACAGGTACTCGAGTCCATCCTCGAAGGCGAACGGATCTCCTTCGATATCGAAGAAGAGGTCGCCACGCGACGGTGCCGGGAGCGCGGCCAGGCCACGGCCGGGAACCACCGAGCCGTCCGTTTCGCGCTCAGGTTCCAGAACCTCGTGGAGCATTCGGTGCTGGTCTTCGCCTTCAACCTGGATGCGTGCCTGCTCGCGGACACGGACCACTGACTTGGGGCTGGTTCGAGGTAAGGGCGGCGCAACGGGCAGCGCAAGACCGGCTACTCCGCGCCGCGTTTCGATCCCGCGTTCTTTAAGCCCGCGGCGTTGGTTTCGCGAGATGCCTGCCACCAGTGACGCGCTGTCGTGCTCGCGCCACCAGCGAGTGCAGACAAGCTCCCAGCGGCAGACATCACAGTGCTCGACCGGATCAGGCGAGCTGGCCGACGGCGGGTAGTCCACTGGCCGATCGTCGAGTTCACCGTTGCTTCGAAGCGGCGCTTGAGCGCGCGGTAGTAGGCGATGACGTCTGCCACCCTGTGCGTCTCGACGGGCTTGGCGCTGCCGCCCAGTGCCACGTGGATGGACTCTCCCTGTATGCCCTGGATCTGCTCCAGCAGATCGACGTAGGTGCACAACTGGAGCAGTGCGCCGGCCTTGGTCGCGCGGGCGAGCTTGGTGTCTGCGACCTCGTAGTGGTAATCGCCGAGCGCGCTGTGGCCAGGCACGCGCAGCAGGAAGTCCGCGTGACCACGCCACGTGCCATCGAAGAAGGCGGCCTGATAGATCACGTCGTCGCCGCGCTCGATGGCCTCCCGCGTCAGCCGGACCTGCTCGAGAAAGCGATCGCCGTAGGCCATTGGCTGCCCGTCGGGCTGGTCGTCATAGGTATCCGGCTCGATGCGCGTGACGCTACGGCCCTGGCGCAGCAGCTCCTGGATGTACCAGCGCCTCGTGCTCGAAGCCGCGCTTGCGGATGAGCTCGATCTCTGGGTCATCGCGCGCCGGCCGGTGTGTCTTGCCGGCCAGGGCGGCGCGTTCCAGATCAGTCAGGTGCTCGCAGGCGAGAAAGCCAACCAGGTCGCCGGCCGAGTAGACAGGTTTTCCATTCAGTAAATGCACGCTGCGCCGATGCTACGTTCGCTATGTGACAGCTTGCACGGCACGGCCGGAGGACGAACAGCAATGACCGAACAGGCAATGGGCATCGGCGCGATCACCCTGTTCGTCGCCGACCCGCAGCGCTCCAAAGAGTTCTACGTTCGCGCCTTCGATTTGCCCGTCGTGTACGAGGACGAGGTGGCGGCCACCCTCAAGATGGACAACCTGCTGCTCAACCTGCTCAAGGTGTCGGAGGCCGGCGAACTCATCGAACCGGCCAAAGTCGGCGCCCCCACCGACGGCTCCCGCTTTCAGCTGACGATCTGGGTGCCGAATGCCGACGAGGCCTGCGCCCGCCTGACTGACAAGGGCATTGCCTTGCTCAACGGGCCGATGGACCGGCCGTGGGGCGTTCGCACCGCTGCCTTTGCCGATCCCGATGGCCACGCGTGGGAAATCGCCCAGCAGTTGCCAAGCGGTTCCTAGCCGGCGGTCTCCTCAGCCAGCTCGCCGCTGCCCGCCATGTCGCCATCGGCGTTCTGCGTGCCGACCGGAATGGCTCGAATGCGGGCCAACGGTGGCCGCTCCTCGCGGCCGCGATCTTCGAGCAGCTTGCGATAAACGTCCTCGTACTGGTCGACCATGTGCTCGGGCGAGAAGCGCTGGAGGGCGCGGTCCCGAATGTTCGCCCGATCGAGTTCGCCGACCATCTCGACGGCCAGCGCGGCCTCTGACAGGTCGTCGACCAGGAAGCCGTCGACCCCGTGTTCGATCGTCTCGGTCAGCGCGCCCGCTCGGCGCGCGATCACCGGCGTGCCCGTCGCCAACGACTCGATCGCAACCAGGCCGAAGGGTTCGGGCCACTGGCCCAGCATCAGCGTCGCCCGGGCACCTGCCATCAGCGGGTCGCGCTGTGACGGAGGAAGTTCGCCCAGGAACTCGGCAACGCCCTCCTGCACCGCCGGCACGACCACTTCGTCGTAATGAGCCTGCTCCGTCTCGTCGTAGACCTTGGCGGCGATGCGCAAGGGCATTCCGACGCGACGGGCAAGTTCGATCGACTGGCGGATGCCCTTCTCGGGCGCGGTCCGCCCGACGAACACGAGGTAGTCGCCGGGTCGCGACGAGAACGGGGCGGACTCCATGTTCAGCCCGTGATGGATGGTGGCGACCCAATTGTTGTGCGGGAACCAACGTCGCTGGCTCTCGCTGATGGCGACCAACGGGATGTCCGTGAATTCGCGGAAGAGCTCGGGCGTGCCGCCGGTGTCGAGCCGGCCGTGGAGCGTGGAGACGACAGGCGTCGGGCAGTGGCGCGCCATCGGGAAGGCGAGGGTCTCGAGGTGCGAGTGGATGATGTCGAGCCGGGCGTGCTCACGCCAGACCGCGGCCACCGTCAGCGCGATGTAATTGGACGTGGTACCGCGATAACCCATCGACCACAGGCTCTTTGGCACGACCGGCACGAGTTCGCAATCGACCTGCGAATCGCCAGCGGCGAAGAGCGTGACCTTGTGACCGCGCCGGTGCAGTTCCTCCACGAGGGAAGCGACCACGCGCTCCGTGCCGGCATAGCCGGCCGGCGGAACGGAAAGCATGGGAGGCACGGCAACGCCGATCCGAAGTGATTCCACGGTGCATCCATCCTAGACCCCGCCTCGCCGAACGGCCATGGTGCGCACCTGAGGCTCGCTTGCAAATGCGTATGTGTGCCCGGTTGTCCGGCAGTGACGCGGTCGGTCACAATCGCGCCATGACCCAGAAGGAGGTCGGCCTGATCCTGATGCGCCAGTTGGCGTCTGGTCTGGCCGTGCCGACGATCATCTTTGATGACGAAGGCGCGACGCTGTTCTACAACGAACCGGCAGAGGTACTGCTCGGCCAGCGCTTCGATGACGCGGGCGAGTTGCCACTGGCAGGTACGCCGACGATCTTCGACCTGCGTGACGAGAAGGGCGATCCTGTCTCGCCCGACCAGGTGCCGGCATCGGTCGCCATGCTCGAGCGGCGGCCTGTCCACCGCATGCTGTGGGTGCGCGCACTCGACGGCGTCAATCGACTTGTTGAAGTCACCGCCTTTCCGCTGCTGGGCGGCGGCGGTCATTTGATCGGGGCGGTGGCGATGTTCTGGGAACGGCCGAAGCAGTGAGCCCGCAGCGCTAGTGCGCGTCTGCCTGTGGGGCACGCGTGGCTCGATCGCCAGCGCCGGCCCGGAGACCGTTCGCTACGGCGGCAATACGGCGTGCGTGGAGGTCGAGGGCGCCGACGGCACGATCATCGTCCTTGACGCGGGGACGGGCATCCGGCGCGTGGGCGACACCTACAAGGACCCGCGCCGGCTCGACATCCTGCTGACCCACCTGCACATGGACCACATCCAGGGACTGGGCTTCTTCGCGCCGCTCTTCCGCGACGGCTTCGAAGTCCACATCTGGGGCCCGCCTTCGACGACCGAGGACCTGCGCACGCGGCTGACGCGCTACCTGTCGCCGCCACTGTTCCCCGTTCGGTTGCGCGACGTAAACGCACAGCTGGAACTGCACGACGCCCCGATGGAGCCATTCTCGATTGGCGGCCTTCAGGTCGATGCCGACGTCGTCATTCACCCCGGCCAAACCATCGGCTACCGAATTACCGACGGTGCCAAGTCGGTCGCCTACCTGCCCGACCACGAGCCGGCGTTGGTCGAAAACGGTTTCCCGGGCGAAAACGAATGGAGCTCCGGGCACGATCTGGCGCGCAACGTCGACCTGCTGGTGCACGACGCCCAGTACACCGCCGACGAATACGCGGCGCGAGTCGGCTGGGGTCACTCGCGCGTTTCTGACGCCGTCGACCTGGCCAAGGCCGCGGGTGCCCGCCAGCTGGTTACCTTCCATCACGACCCGGCGCACGACGACGACGAACTGGACGCCATGCTCTGCGGAGGCCCGCTCGTTGGCCGACGGAGTACTCGACGTTCAGCCGGGCAAGGAAGGGTCAACGTTCAGGCCCTGAGGTCGGCAGAGGCCGTTGCGGGCTAGTTCTTCGTCGCCTCGATGATGACCGTGGCATTGCTCCAGCCCGTGTAGTGGCCGTTGAAGGTCGAGCTGTAGGTGCCGGTCGCATTGGCCGACAGGGAAGTCGGCGAGGTTGGGTCGCTGCGCGCGTTCATGACCACGCCCCAGGTGTCATAGAGCGTGACGATGGAGTTGACGGCATGAACACCGAACGCGTTGGTGTTCTTGAAGCCGCCACTGAACTTGGGCCCGGGCACGCTGGTCACGTTGAGCGACGTGCGGCTGACAGTTACGTACGCCGACGTGCTGGTGCGCTGGGAAAACGAGACAACTACGCCGAAATGGTCGTAGCCGGCCGGCTTGGTCACGCTCACGCTGAACGGGCTGCGCGTTCTCATGCCCATGATGTCGACAAAGGTCGACGTGGTCACCGTCTTCAGGACCACATCGGCGGCGTTGTAGTACGTCACTTCAAGCTGGATCTGCTTCTTCACGTCGCCGGTGTTGTTGAGGACTTCACCAACGACGACCTGCTTACCGGCGCTGTTCAGGTAGGAGGAGGCGGAGAGCACCTGCACCTGGTCCGACAGCAGACTGAACCGCACGCCGTACGGTGCGCCGGTATTGAGCGTGCCTGACGAGTAGCTCACGCGCAGGTAATAGGTGCCGATCGGCAGTTGGCTGTAGATCTCTTCGAAGCGCGTGCCGGCATTGTCTGACGAAGCGATCGGCGCAGTGCCGCACGCCGAGTAGAGGTCAAGCCGCAGGTTCGAGGCCAGGCCGCCCAGCGTGGCCAAGGCATAGGCGGCACTCGGGTAGCTGAACCTGAACCAGTCGACGTCAGACGTGCTCGAGAGCGTGTTGTAGTACCACTGGCCGCGAGTGGATGTGGTGGCCAGAGCCTCGCATGTGTTGACGGCGTCGGTTGGCGTGCCGCCCGTGTAGTTGGCGGTGTAGGTCGTCGGGACCGATGGCACCTTGATGGTGTGGGTCTTCGGTCCGGCGTCAGACCAGTTGGTCCACGCGTAGTAGCCGCCATTGATCAGTTGATCCGTCGGAGCAATGACGGTCACCTGGCCATCGACGATGAACGACTTCGAGAACGGCGCCGCATGGGTCGTCGTGCCGGCCTTCAAGACGATGCCGGGCGGACTGCTGTCGAACGTCAGGGCCACCGTCTGCGGATCCAGGTTGAGCGAAACCGTGCTGCTCAAGCCGTCGCTGTCGGTCGCCGTCAGGCGCAGCTCGAGGTGGGCGGGCAGGTCGTGGTCGGGTGCCACGAAGCTGTCGGCCGACTCGGCATTGAAGTCCTGGATGATGTGTTCGTGACAGTCGGTGGGGAGGGGGCCGGTGCAGTGGTGGAGGATCACCCGCCACGCCAGGCTGGCGGCCGGCAGGGCGCCATCGTCGGGGTCGGTGGCGTGGCCTGAGAATGCGACCGACTGGCCGGCCTTCCAATGGAAGCTCGCGGACGGCGTATCGATGACCGGCATGGGCGCGGAGTTGCCCGAGAAGATCTGGAAACCCTGCGTCGAGCTCGCACCGAGGCTGTCGGTGGCCCTGACGGCGGGCAACCAGGTGCCGGCGGCGTACGACTTTTGGGCGGTCGCGCCGGTGGCGTCGTCGAACTGCCCGTCGCCGTCGAGGTCCCACGCATACGTGATGGCGTTGCCTTCGGGATCCTTGGTGCCGGCGGTATCGAAGTGGACCAGCAACGGCGCCGGGCCATTGTTCGGCGTCGCCGTGGCCACGATCGTGGGCGGCTGGTTGCCCGACTTGTAGACCAGACGGTGAACCGTGCCGCCCAAGGTGGTCGATGTAGAAGATGTCGCCGTTTGGCCCGGCTATCAGGTCGACCGGTCCGTCGGCGATCTGCTCGACCGTCTCGACCTTGGATGGGTCTGGCAAGCCGTTGGTGCCCACCTTCATTGACCAGATGCACTGCCGTCCGTAGTCGGTGAAGAAAAGCGAGTTCTTGAAGCGCGACGGGTAGGCGGTGCCGGTGTAGAACGCGACGCCGGAGATGACGCCGCCGGCCGCTGGGCAAGGGTCGGACGCCGACAGCGTGGACAGGTGGTAGTACGTGGCATACGGCCCTTGGACGGCGCTCGCGCCGGCCGCGTAGAGGTTCTCGCACAGGTTTGTGTTGAGCGCGTCCCAGTTGCCCTCGTGGCCGTTGCCCTCGTAGCAGGGCCAGCCAAAGTTGCGCACCGGCTTGGTCGGGCTGACGATGCGGTCGACTTCCTCCCACGACTCGGCGCCCACGTCGCCAATCCACAGCTCGTTGGTGCCCGGCCGGAAGGTGAAGCGGTATGGATTGCGCAGGCCGTAGGCGATGATTCGTTTGTCGTTGTCGTCGACACCGGTGGCGTACGACGGATTGGTCGGCGCCGCAACGCCGGTATCTGGGTCGACGCGGATGATCGTGCCGTTGAGGCCCGTCGGGTCGCCCGGCGTGCGCTTGTCCTGGGTGCGCATGGCGCCGCCCTCGGCGGTGGGCAGGGTCATCGCGCCACCGACGCCGCCGGGCGGGTCGCCGCACGGGTTGCGCGGCGTGTAGGGCTGGTTTGTGTTCGGGTTTATGACCGTGCCGCCGAGCTGGCCGTAGTCGAGGTTGGACGCCGAGAAGGAGGCGCCATCGCCGCCGCCGGCATACAGGTAGCCATCGGGGCCCATCAGGACCGTGCCGATGCTGTGGCTGGTGAACTGGCCGCACCAACCGTCGACGAGCGTCTTTGTCGCCGTCGCCTGCCCATTCGTGCCAACGGTGATCCGGATCAGGCGGCCGCTGCTGACGCAGCCGTCGGTACTGCTGCCCGGACCGTTGGGCGGGCCCAGGCAGCCGTCGCTGGCGGTGTTAGGCGCATCCCAGTACGGCGCGTTCTGACCGAGCGGGGCGTCGCGCGAATAGAGCGCATAGAGATACGGCCGGGCCGGATATTGGCGATCGACGGCGAGGCCCAGCAGGCCGCGATCGAAGTAGTTGTAGACCTCCGTCTGCAGGTTCACGACGAGGTCGGGGCTGGTGTCGGTCAGGCTGGTGTAGCGCTTGATCAGGCCCGACTTCTCGGCAACGAAGATGTCGCCGTTGGGCGCGAACTTGATCGTGGTGGGCAGGGTCAGGCCGGTGATGACGGTGTCGTCGCGAAAACCAGTGATGGGGACCGGCGTGTCGCGGGTTGGGGCAGAGGTGCCGCCGCCGAACAACTCGGAAGTCGTGGCCGTGTCCGACACCTCGGTGTGGGCGGCGGCCGGCTGCGCTATCCCGAGGCCAAGCAGGTTGACGGCGGCGAGCACGGCGGCGCCGGCGCGTGCGGAACGTTTGAGCACTGGGCCCCCGCTGATGACGGTAACGGCGGGCAACTCTACCCTGCTCCAACGGCCGGATTGACACGTTCCGGTGCGCGGCGGCACCGGCACGCTGTTGATAGGTGGATGCGGGCGGCGGGATTGGAGCGCGCCGCGTCGGCCACCAGCATGGCTGGGTGACGCATGCCGCAGATCGGCCCACCCAGGTCCAACGCGCGCGTTCGGGCAACTTGGTCGCGGCCGCCGCCTTCGCCGGTTTCGTTGGCCTCTTCGGCCTTGTCAAAGCCAAGCGCAGCGACGAAATTGACCTCGCCATCACGCTGCGACTTCAGGCCCGCCAACGGCCCGCCCTGGCGGCGGCCATGCGCGCCGCCTCGTGGCCCGGCTTCCCACCTCAAAGCCGGGTCATCCCGCCGGCCGTGATCGCCGGCCTGTTCCTGCTGGACCTCCGGCGAGCGGCGTTCTGCCAGACGCTGGCCTGGGGCACAGCCCTCACATCGGAGCTGATCAAAGGTTTCATGCGTCGACCGCGGCCGCTGCCCGAGCAGGTGCGCGTGGTGATCGCGCCGTTGGGCGGCTCATCGTTTCCCAGCGGACACGTGCTGACCTATGTCGGCAACTACGGCTTCATGGCCTATCTGGCGTACACCCTGCTCGAGCCGGCGCCCGTCAGGCTGGGCGTGACAGCCGGCTTGATCGGTCTCATCGGGATGGTCGGGCCCAGTCGGATTTACGAAGGCCACCATTGGCCGACCGACGTGGCCGCCTCGTACCTGCTGGGCTTCTCGTACCTGCTGTCGCTGATCTGGCTCTACCGCCGCCTGCACCCGGCCAGCTGACGCGTGACCAAGGTGATCTGGAATGCGGACGCCGGGCGGCGGACGCTGGCGCTGGCGAAGCTTGACGAAGCCGGCGTGACGGCCCTGTTGCGCGATGCCGGGCTCGACTTCGAGGTGTGCGCGACCAAGTCGGCCGACGAAGCGGAGGCGATCGCACGGAGCGAGGTCGAGGCAGGGGCCCAGCTGGTCGTGGCGGCCGGCGGTGACGGCACGATCGGCACGGTCGCGCAGGTGCTGCTGGACACGCAGGTGACGCTGGGCATCCTGCCGCTGGGCAGCGTCATGAACATTCCGCGGATGTTGGGTATCCCGCGCGATTCGGCCGCGGCCGCCCGGATAATTGCGGCCGGCGTCGCCCGCACGATCGACGTCGGCGAAGCCAATGGCCGCGTGTTCTTCGAGACCGTCCAGGTGGGCATCGGCGCATCGATTTTCGACGAGGCACAGCGGATCGAGGCCGGCGACTACGGTGGCGTCTGGCGGGCGTTGCGCAACGCCTTCCGCTACCGGCCGCGGCGGATGCACATCGAGCTCGACGATGGGCGGACCATCGAGACGAGGGCGCTGCTGGTGACCGTCGGTAATGGGCCGTACATGGGCCTGGCGATGACCGTTTCGCCGGCCGCCCGGCTGGACGACGGCAAGTTCGACGTGAGCGTGTTCAGGCATTTCTCGAAGATCGAGCTATTCACGCACTTGGCCGCGATAGCGTTCGGGCGACGGCGTTACTCGCCGCACGTGACTACCGAGCGCTCGAGCCACGTGCGCATTACCGGCCCGCCGGCCACTGCCGCTGCGTGCCGACGCAATCGAGCTTGGCTATACGCCGCTGGAGTGCCGCGTCAGGCGCGGCGCATTGAAGGTGATCGTGCCGCAGCTAGCCGTCGACGGAGCCTGAGACCACCTTCATCCAGCCGGACCAGACCCAGCCTTCCTTGCCGTTGACCTTGCGGATGTAGTACCACAGCGCGCCGCCCGCACTGTGGTCGGTCTTGAGGATCTCGACCGTCTTGCCGCGCGTGACCCAGCTCGTGATCGTCTCGTCGGGGCCGGCGGCCTGGCGCACGTTCATCGAGCCGAAGGCATAGCCCATCGCAATAGCGTCCCTGCTGGGCTTGTCTTCGTCGGTCGTCTGGGCATTGCCGCCGTTGTTCTTATGGCCGCCCTTGGGCACCTTGTTGACGAAAGAGGTGGTGGTCGTGGCGTCGGTCGAGGTCGGCTCGACCGGGTCGGGAGTAGTGCCCCACGGAACGTGCAGGAAGGCCGTGAACTGGTTGTGCACGAGCGCATTGATGCCGTGAACCCTGATCTTGGGGATGACCGCGCTTATGACCTTGCCGTCGCCCAGGTAGATGCCGATGTGGGCGCCCTTGCCGAAGACGACCAGGTCGCCGCGACTACCTTCCGTCTTCGAGCTCAGGCCGCGGCTGGCGAACCACTTGTAGTAACCGGCGGCGGTCAGCCGACGGCCACCGATGAGCGGCAGCTGCCCGGCGTCCTTGAACGCGCGGTAGACCAGGCCGGAGCAGTCGAACGTCTTGGGCCCCTGCGTGCCCAGAACGTAGCTGCTGCCGATGTAGGCCATGGCTGCGTCAACTACCGACTCGGCGTCTGATTTGGCCGCCCGCGCCGGGGCGCTGGGCAGGCCGGCGCCCATCAACATGACCGCCAGGACGAGGGCCGCGGTCAGCGGCAGTGGCTGGCGGCGAGCAGGCGTAATGGCGGTACGCGCAGCTACTTCGGCATAGACGGAGCCAATGACGGTGACGGCAAGGAAGCCGACGAGGAGGGCTCGCCCGAATCCGACGGTGCGGCGGGCCGCGACCGACAGGTAGACGGCGACGATTACGGGTACAGCAAGGGCCACTACTAGCCAGCGTGGCGCCCGGCGTCGCTTGACCGGCATCCCGAGTTCCCTCCAAACCCCCAGGACCGACGGGCACGTCGACGGTCACATATTGAGCGGCTGGCCACACGGCACTTGCGACCCAGCCCCGGCGGGCCTACGGCCCGTTGGCCGGCAGTATGCGCCTCAACGGCAACCGTTTGCCCGGCCGTAGCGCACGCTTTGGGTGGCGGGCCCGCGTAAACTCGCGCCATGGGAATTTCAGTCGCACCAGGCTCGATGACGGCGGACGAGATCGTCTCCCTCTCGCGCAAGTACACGCTTTACGAGTGGTCAGCGCAGTCGGCGGTCGATCCCATTCCGGTGGAGCACGCCGAAGGCATCTACTTCTACACGCCCGATGGCAAGCGCTACATCGACTTCAACTCGCAGCTGATGAGCGTCAACATCGGCCACGGCGACAAGCGCGTCATCTCGGCCATCAAGGCAGCAGGCCGAGAAGCTGGCCTACGCCAATCCGTTCATGGCCCACGAGCCGCGCGCCCGGCTGGGCGAGAAGCTGGCTGAGATCGCGCCGGGCGACATCGACGTTTTCTTCTTCACCAACGGCGGCGCCGAGGCGAACGAAAACGCCATCAAGCTGGCGCGCCAGGCGACCGGTCGCTGGAAGGTGCTGGCGCGCTATCGGTCATACCACGGCGCGACGGGCCAGGTCATCACCGCCACCGGCGACCCGCGCCGCTGGGCCGCCGAGAACGGCGTCTGGGGTGTGGTCCGCGTGCCCGACTTCCAGCCGTGGGGCGAAGACTCGCCGCGCTCAGTCGACGAGGTTCTGCGCGAGACCGAGCGGGTCATCGTCTACGAGGGCCCGCAGACGATCGCGGCGTTCATCGTGGAGCCGGTGGTGGGCACGAACGGCATCCTCATCCCGCCCGACGGCTACATGCAGGGCATCCGCGAGATTTGCGACCGCTATGGCATCTGGCTGATCGCCGACGAGGTCATGAGCGGGTTCGGCCGGACCGGCAAATGGTGGGCGGTCGACCACTGGGACGTGGTGCCCGATCTGATCACGATGGCCAAGGGACTGACCTCGTCCTACCTGCCCCTGGGTGCCGTCGGCATGCGTCGATCGACGGCCGAAACCTTCAGCGACAAAGTCTTCTTCGGCGGCCTGACCTACAACTCGCACCCGATGGGCTGTGCCGCGGCGCTGGCGACGATCGCGGTCTACGAAGAGGACGGGCTGATCGAGCGCGCCGCCGAGATGGGCAAGGTCATGCAGCGCCACCACCTGCGCCTGAAGGAGAAGCATCCGAGCGTTGGCGCAGTTCGCAACATCGGGCTGTTCGGCATGATCGACCTGGTCCGCTCACGCGACCCGTACGAACCGATGGCGCCCTACAACGGCACGTCTGACGAGATGAAAGCCGTGGCCAAGTACCTGCGCGACAACGGCCTCTACACGATGCTGCGCTGGAACGGCATCCACACCAACCCGCCGCTGACCATCACCGAAGCCGAGATGGCCGAGGCGTTCGACATCATCGACGCCAGCCTCGACCTGGCGGACAAAGGCGTCAAGAAGTAGGTCTCGCCTCGAGTCCGGGCGGCGCACGAACGTCGACTAAGTCGACATACAACGGGCTTACGAGGCCGCCGAAGCCGGCTTGACCTCGCCAGTTGGCTTTCGACTCGCCTGTCGCGCTTGTCTTCGGCTGCTCGCTGATGGCCGACGAGCACCCGTCGAATAGTCGGGCAGTAAGTGGCGCGATAAGCCGCTGATGAGCCCTGATGTGTCAACGTCATCGACATGGCTGGACGGTCAGGCGGACTGCGGTCGGAGATCGCCGGTGCAGCTCGGCCGCAACGTCACTCGCTCGCGCTGCCGGAGCATCTGGCTCGTAGCAGTCCCGCCTACGCAGACGGCTGACGCAAAACAGCCCTGGCCGCAAAGGTCGGCCTTAGCCGAAGCAGGCTGGCGGACGTCGAGGCCGGTCGACGGCGCTGGCCTTCCGCTCGACGAACCTGGTTCGCGCTGGCGGACGCCCTCGGGCGCTTTCTCAGAAGTTCGAGTTCGCGCGTGACCCGCTCGAAGCGCCTGCCGATGCCGGCCATCTCGATATCCAGCAGCTGATCCTTCGAGTTCCGGAGTCGCGAGCGGGCTTTGACGACCGGCATGATTGAGCTGCCTGGCCGTACCGGGCTGGCGGTGGACCGATGTTGCGCTTGATCAAACGCGCTGTCCGACGTGCTCGTGTCTTGTCGAGTGCGTCAACACGATTCGGCGATCTTGGGGCGAGCTTTCAGGTCAAGCGATCGGAAGGAGGGCAGGCTCGTCAGCTCGCAGCGGCGATCTGGCGGCGAAGGTCGGCCGTTCGTGGTGCGGGTCTGTCTGGGTCGTGCGCGACTACGGCTGCGCAACCGTGCGATGCGTGCGCGGTACGAGAACCTCTTCGCGGCGCGGTTCCCGCTTCCTCCCGCGATTGGACTCGACACTGACCAAGGGCACGCCATCGCCAGCTGAACCGGGACTCGTCTGGTGCGACCTTTCCGCGCTCGCCTCTTGGGGCGGCACCGAGGCACGCGCAAATTAGTGGCAGGCGTCGACGCCCGAATCGGTGAACGTCTTGCCGGCCTCGGGCAGGAACTGCCACGAGTAGCCGGTCGCCGAAAGCGTCAGCTTGAGCACGCCAAAGGTGTCCGCGTTGTGGACCTGGCTGTTGGCAACGAAAGCGCCCGGGAACGGGTAGTGGCTGCGCCCGCCCGTGCCAACCACGATCTCGCGGATGCCGCGCGTCGCATCGGCGACACCGGCAGCCGTCTGCGGCGCGAAGCGCTCGTAGTCGTGGTCGTGCCCTACGAGCACCAGATCGGCGTTGGCGTCGTAGAGGGCCTGGAACAAGGCTTGAGTGGCGGTACTCGAGCCGTGCTCGCCGGAGCTGAACAGCGGGTGATGCCAGTAGGCCGCGACGCATTGGCGCGGATTGGCGGCGAGGTCGGCGCGCAGCCACTGCTCCTGGGCTGAGCCGGCGCCGCAGCCACCGATAGTCCGAACAGTTGCGAGTTGAGCGAGTACATCCGCCAGGCGCCGAGGTCGTAGGCGTAGTAGCCCTTGGTCGGGTCGCCGGCGACGGCCCCGAAGTAGCCGAAATAGCCGGCCGCGCCGGCGGTGCCGTACTCGTGGTTGCCCGGCGCTGGCTTCATGCGCGACTTGTACGGACCCCACGATGGGTTGAAGCAGTTGTTGAATTCGGTCGTCGATCCGCTCTCGTAGGCGATGTCGCCCGGGATGACGATCGTGCCTGCGTTGGCGCCGAGCAGCGCCGCGGTCGCTTCGTCGCCCGAGGATGCGCAGGAGGCGACATCGCCAGCCACGAGGGCAGTCACGGCGCCTGGCGTGGCCGCCTGGGTTGGCGTGGCCGTGGGCGCCTGAGTCGGCGAAGGGGTGGGCGCGTGGGTCGGCGTTGCGGTCGGTGCCTGCGTGGGCGTGGCGGCGTTGGGGCCTGCGTGGGGGTCGGTGTTGGAGCCCTGGTGGGCGTGGGCGTGGGTGCAGGTGTCGGCGCCAACACGCGTTACCGTCGTTGAAGCCAGGTTGCGCGGCTTCTTCGAGCCGCCGGCGGTGCCGCGTGCGGCGACGGTGTGCGCACCAGCAGCGGCCGACGACGGAACGGTCACCACGACTGAGAAGGTGCCACTGGCACTCGCGCTATAGGCCGGCATACCGGTCGCCGAGCCGTCCCAGGTCAACTGACCGGTCGATCCCGCGGCAAAGCCCAAGCCATCGATACGCGTCGTCGCGCCACGCGCCACTGTCGAGGGCACCGCGCTGAGCCTGGTTCCGCTCGCACCGGCAACAGACAGCACCGTACCGACAAGCAGCCCAATCATCACTACGACGGCGATCAGCGGTGCTCGACCATGCATGCCCCAACAATCGCCGGTCAGCCCACCGCCGGTCAAGCCGCCGAACGTACCCCGCTCAGGTAAGCGCGAATTGGCGGTCCGGCGCGCTACATTGCGGCGCGATGGAGCAGGCGAGCAGTCGGGTCCGGCGCGTGGTCAAGGTCGCAGTGGCCCTGGCCGTGGCGGCCCTCGTCTGGGAAGGGCTCAAGTGGATCGCCGGCGACCCGTGGCGTCTGACATCAATTGGCTACTTCCACGATCCGCCTGTGCACATCCTGCAGTTCTCGGACCGGCAGCTACCGCACCTGTGGGACATCGTGGGTGCCTTCGCCCAACCCTTCCAGGGCAGTGGCGCGACGACGCTCGGCGAATTCCTGGTGTACCAGGCCGCCTACACCTGGGCGGTGGCGCTGGTCGGCTTCTTCGTCGGCGCCGCAGTGGGCATCCTGCTCGCCTCGCTCTTCGTCCACAGCTCGTTGCTGGAACGCGGCCTGGTGCCGTACGTGGTGGCCAGCCAGACCATTCCCATCATTGCGCTCGCGCCGATGATCGTCAGCGCGTTCGGCACGGGGCTGGGGTCGGTCGTGATCATCGCCACCTACCTGACCTTCTTCCCGGTGACGATCTACGTAACGCGCGGCCTTCGCTCGCCCGACCCCCGCGCGCTCGAGCTGATGCGCTCCTACGCCGCGTCCAAGTGGGCGGTCTACCGCAATCTGAGGCTGCCGGCATCGGTGCCGTACCTGTTCACGGCGCTCAAGATCGCGGCGGCGGCGAGCATCGTGGGCACCATCATCGGCGAGGGTCCGGGTGGCGGGGTGCGGGGCCTGGGCCAAGCCATCCTGACGTTCAACCAGCAGTACATCACCGGCCCGGAGCGACTGTGGGCCACCATCGTGGTTGCCTCGGTCGTTGGGCTGCTCTTCTTTGGCGCAGTCCGGCTGGTCGAACGGCGCGTGTTGTCCAGGCGTGGCTTGAGCGGGCAATCGACGTGACCGGCGAAGGGAACGCACGCGAGGCGGTCCGCCTGGAGCACGTCGGCATGGAGTTCATCGTCCCGGGCGGCACGATGACGGCGCTGGCCGACATCAACTTGAGCATCGCGCCGGGCGAGTTCGTGTCGTTGATCGGACCGTCCGGTTGTGGCAAGTCGACGCTGCTGCGGCTGGTGGGCGACCTGCTTACGCCGACTTCGGGCGACATCCACGTCAACAGCAAGCCGGCGCACGACGCTCGGCTGGCGCGTGACTACGGCATCGTCTTTCAGGCGCCGGTGCTGTTCGACTGGCGCACGGTCGAGGCCAACGTCGCCCTGCCGCTCGAACTGCAGAAGGTCGGCAAGGAAGAGCGCGCGCGGGCGGGTCAACGAGATGCTCGAGCTGGTCGAGCTGGGCGGTTTTCTGAAGCACTACCCGCGCCAGCTGTCGGGCGGCATGCAGCAGCGGGTGGCAATTGCCCGCGCGCTGGCGCTGCAACCGGCGCTATTGCTGATGGATGAACCGTTCGGCGCCCTCGACGAGATGACCCGCGAGCGTCTCAACACCGAGGTGCTGCGCATCTGGTCGCAAACGGACACGACCGTCATCTTCGTTACCCACTCCATCCCGGAGGCGGTCTTCCTGTCGACGCGAGTGGTCGTGATGAGCCCACGGCCGGGTCGCATCACCAAGATCGTCGACGTCGACCTGGGCCAGCCGCGCAACGAGCAAACGCGCGAGTCGGAGCGCTATTTCGAGCTGGTCACGCAGGTTCGCGAGAGCCTCCACGGCCGCGAAGACGTTGTCTCGATCGGCGCGCCAACGGGCTGAAGGGGCGGTTGGATGACGGCATCGACGGTGTCGGCGCGGCGAACTGGCAGCTTCGGCGCCAGCCTCGGCAGGATCCTGCGCCAGTGGGGCCCGCCGTTGGTGGTGCTCATTGGAGTCCTGCTGTTCTGGCAGGTCATCGCCGCCGGTCCTGGCCGGCGCGTCGTGCCCGCTCCGACGGTCATCGCAGCCGCCGTCGGCAACAACAGCGGCGTGCTCCTGCGATCGACCGGCGCGACGTTTCTCGAGGCCATGGGCGGCCTGTTCATCGGCACCGTGCTGGGCCTGCTGGTCGCCTTCGCGACGGCGCGCTGGGCGACTGCGCGCGGGCTGTTGCTGCCGGTTGCCATCGCGTCCTCAGCGCCGTCCCGATCATCGCGCTCGCGCCGATCCTCAACAATTGGTTTGGCGTGCTGAACCCGCTGTCGAAGATGGCCATGGCGGCACTGCTCGTCTTCTTTCCGGTGATGATCAACGTGACGCGCGGCCTGGTCGAAGTAGAGCCGTCTGCGCTGGAGCTGATGCGCGCCTATGCGGCGTCCGACACGGAAGTCCTGCGCAAGGTGCGCATCCCGAACATGCTGCCGTACTTCTTCACGGCGATGAAGGTGGCGGTGACGCTGGCATTCATCGGCGCTCTGGTCGGCGAGTACTTTGGCGGCACCTTCGAGGTGCTGGGCCGGATCGTTCTCCAATCGATGTCGAGCGGCTCGTACGACCTCGCCTGGGCGGCCATCCTGATTGGAGCGCTCGCGGCCATCGCCGGCTACCTGGTCGTCTCGCTCGTCGAACGCGTGGCCATTCCCTGGGCTCGCGTCGGCGGCGGCTGACCCGGCAGGCGTCGCGGCGCTATGGTGACCGGCGCAGGGAAGCCGGCCCGAGACCAAGTGGCCGGTTCGAGGAGGCACGTCGGCTCGGGAAGGCCGGCGCCAACGAGGTGGAGAGGATGAAACGTTCACTCGCGCTGTTTGGCGTGCTCGCCCTACTCATGGTCGGCTGCAACACGGGCTCGTCGAACCTCAAGGAAGTAAAGCTGCAGCTGCAGTGGGCGCCGCAGGCCCAGTTCGCCGGCTACTTCGCTGCCGACCGCGAAGGCTTCTACGCGGCCCAAGGCTTGAAGGTCAATATCCTGAAGGGTGGACCGGACGTCATTCCGCAGACCGTCGGATCGGACCCTAACGGCCCAGAATTCACCATTGCCTGGGTCCCGAAGGTGCTCGAGATCCGCGCCAAGGGTCAGTCCGATCTCGTCGACATCGCGCAGGTCTTCCAGCGCTCAGGCACACGTTCCGTTTCCTGGAAATCCGGCCACGGGCCGGATCCGGCCGGCACGGTCGACATCACCGACCCAGCCCAGTACCGCGGCTTGAAGGTCGGCGGCTGGGACTTTGGCAACCAGTACGAGGTGACCGCCGCCGCGCTCAAGAACGGGCTCGTCCAGACGCAGGACTACACGCTCGTCGTCCAGCCGTTCACGATGGACCTGCTGCTCAACCGCGAGATCGACGTCGCCGAGGCGATGATCTACAACGAGTACGCCCAGGTGCTCGAGGCGACCAACCCCAAGACCGGCGGCACCTGGCAGCCGGACGACCTGAACGTCATCAACTACAACGACGTTGGGACGGCCATGCTGCAGGATGCGCTGTGGTCACGCGACGCCTGGCTCAAGCAGCCCGGCAACGAGGACATCGCGATCAAGTTCCTGCGCGCCTCGTTCCAGGGCTGGATGTTCTGCCGCGATAACCAGGACAAGTGCATCCAGTACACCGTCGACGCCGGGTCGACGCTGCCCGCCGGCCACCAGAAGTGGATGATGAATGAGATCAACCCGCTGATCTGGCCGTCGCCCAACGGCATTGGCCAGATGCCGGTCGACACCTACAGTCAGACGGTCCAGATCGCCAAGGATGCCAAGATCATCCCCGGTGATCCCGATGCCGGTGCCTACCGCACGGATCTCGCCGAGAAGGCCCGCCAGGGCATCAGCGGCGATGTAAACGGCAACAGCTTCGTCAAGGGCACCGTCACGCTGACTGCCGGCGGCAAGTAGCTCGCCAATCACCGCACCAAAAAGAAGCCGGGTCCGCAAGGGCCCGGCTTCTTCCTTATCGCTGACGCGGACCGGGCCATGGTCGGCCTGGCCTGCGCCAGGGGAGGGCAGTGGTCAGTTCCAGCTCGGCGGCACCTTCGCGACGTTGCAGAAGAAGAGCTTGACCGGACTGGCGGAGATCGAGATGTCGCCGGCCTGGGCAGCCGCGAGAACCTCGCCGTCGTTGGTCATCTGCCAGGGCGTGACATTCCACGTCACCGCGTAGACGGCCCATCGGCCGCCGTTGAAGTCACGGTCGCCGGGCTTCGCATCGGCGACATTGGCCAAACCGCTGCCCAGCGAGTAGATCTTGTCGTACGTGAAAGTGGGCGCGCCGGTGTTGGTGAAGTCGGTCGGCGTGCCGACGGTCCGGTAGCGGACGTCGTCGATGTAGAAAGACAGCTTGGGTGGGCCACCAGCGGCGACCGATGAAACCAAGACTGAACCGAGCATCGCGGCGCTGCCGATTGCGACGGCCAGACGACGAAGCATCAGATGCAAACCTCCCGTGCCGGCAACTGCCGCCGGCCTGGCGTCCCGGCGTGGTTGTGCGGGACGGCCGTCAGGTTCGTCGCATGCGGCGACGCGCAGATGACCGTCAGACATGAGCCCGTCACACTTGCCGGCCACCGTTGCCGCCAACGATGATTTTCGCCATGGCCGCCGCTGATGCCCCGATCCTCGTCGTCGACGACGATCCAAAGATCGCGGCCCTGGTCCGGACCTACCTCGAGCGCGAGCGTTTCACCGTCATCACCGCCGGCGACGGTCAGGCCGCTCTTCGCGCGATCGAGCAACAGATGCCGCGTCTCGTTGTGCTCGACCTGATGCTGCCGGGCATCGACGGGATCGCCGTGATCCGTCGCGCGCGTGCAGCTTGGCGACGTGCCGATCATCGTCCTGTCCGCACGCGGCTCGACGGGCGACCGCGTCCTGGGAATTACCGAAGGCGCCGACGACTATTTGCCAAAGCCCTTCTCGCCTGCCGAACTGGTCGTGCGCGTCCGGGCCGTATTGCGCCGGACCGAGAAGCCAGACCCGGGCCCGGCCGACGAAGTGCTCGTGCTTGGCGACCTGCGCGTCGACCGCGCGCGCCATCGGGCGGAGGTGCGTGGCCGCGACGTGGCGCTGAGCGCACTCGAACTGCGCCTGCTGTGGACGCTCCTCGACGCCGATGGCCGTGCCCTCTCGCGCGACCAGTTGCTCGATGCGATCCACGGCAGCGGCGAAGGCGATGTGCTCGACCGGGCGATCGACGTCTATGTCAAGCGCCTGCGCGAGAAGCTGGACGACGATCCAGCCGAACCACGCTACGTCGCCACCGTGCGCGGCCTGGGTTACCGCGCGGCCGGGCCGGTCACACGGATTGGAAAGTCATCTCCATGAGGCTGGGCGGCATTTCGGCACGCATCGCCGTCGCGTCACTGGTCGTGGTCGTCGTGACGCTGGCCATCCTCGCCGTCGGCGTGATGCAGGTGGGCGCAGATGCCTTTGCCAGCCTGATGGTGGCCGCCGGCGAGTCGGCCGACCATGCCCGCCAGATGTTCGACCAGAGCATCACCATCGTGTTCGGCGTGGCTGCTGTGGTCGCCGCCGTCGTTGCCCTTGTGCTGGCCGCGTTCCTTGCACGGCGTATCGCGCGGCCCATTGAGCGTCTCGCTGCTACCGCCGAACAGACTGCCCTGGGCGAACGGGCAAGCCATGTGCCGATCGAAGGGCCTTCCGAGGTGCGCGCCCTGGCCGACGCCTACAACGTGATGCTCGACCGGCTGGCCGAGCAGGAGCAGGTCCGGCGCGAGTTCATCGTCAATGCCTCACACGAGCTGCGCACGCCGCTGACCAATCTCCGCGGTTACCTCGAGGCGCTCCGCGACGGCGTCATACCGCCCGACCGTGAAACGTTTGTTTCGCTGGGCGAAGAGGTCGACCGATTGAGCCGGCTGGCTGCGTCTCTCGACGTGCTCGCTGGCGCCGATGTCGAACGGGCGACACCGGCTGAGATCGACCTGACGGCGGCGGTGCGATCTGCGGTCGATCTGGCGGCGCCCGGGTTTGCACGGCACGACATCACGGTGACGACAGATCTGGCCCCCAACGTCACGGTGCGGGCGCGGATGGACGAGATCTCACAGGTGCTGGCGAACCTTCTCCAGAACGCCATGCGCTACACGCCCGCCGGCGGCTCGGTCGCGGTCGAGTCTGATCGCATCCGCCGAGACGGACGAGGCGACCGTCAGGGTCACCAACACCGGCTCGGAAATACCGGCGAATGAGCTGCCGCGAGTGTGGGAACGGTTCTATCGCATCGAAAAGTCGCGCGACCGTGCGACCGGTGGCGCCGGCATCGGCCTGGCCATCGTCAAGCGGCTGATCGAGGAGGCCGGCGGTCGCGTCGGTGCGACCTCGACCGCCGGCCGGACGACGTTCTGGTTCAGCCTGCCTACTTGATCGCGGTCTGTGCCGCCACCTGCTGCGCGCCGCCATCGTCGCGTAGATCGAGCGTGCCGGCGCTGACCGACCACTTGGTCGAGTTCTGGAGCGCGGTCATGAACTGTGTCTCGAAGGTCCCGGCCGGATCGGGGCAGGCCATCATCGTCGACATCAGCGGTCCCACTGTCGAGCGAATCGCCCTTGACCGTGTACGAGCCGCTGAAGTTGTTGCAGCCGCCGAAGCCTTCGATCGTTCCGTTGGCAAAGAAGGACATCGCGCCGCTAACCCCAGCCGGCACCGACGCGACGCCACCCGTGCCGTTATTAACCATGGTCACGGTCCACGGGCCCTCGAGGCTTTGCGCCGGCGCCGGCGCAAACGTGAGGACGGCCGAGTTGGCGCGGTCGAGCAAGGTCAGGTTGCCGCCAGCCAGCGCGAAGCGCGCGACCTGCGCCAGGCTCGCGAAGTACTTCGCTTCCAGGACGTTCGCTGCCTGATCGCACAGCTTGCGTGTCGCAGCGATGTTGCCAAACACCAGGTCGTGGCTGCCGGAGGTCTGGTAGCTGGTCGTGTAGTCGTTACAGCCGCTGTTGCCGCTGGCCTGGGCCAGCCCGAAGCCGAGCGTGACATTAGTGCCGCTGGCGATGGGCGCCCCGTCCATCGTCGAGAGCAGCCATTCGGTGTTGGCCAGGCCACTGTTTCCGTTCGCGGCGGCAGTGTTGCACGCCGCGGCAACAAGCGCCGTCAGGGCCAGAAGGCCGGCAAACCGTAACAGGCTATTCCGCGAAAGCATGAGTCCCCTCGTTGTGGAAGCGGATCAAGTTCCGCGGTCATAGCCTGAGCAAGTTCGGCAGCCGGCGCAAGGTGGCGCCGCCCCGTGCCGCTGCGTCGTGCGCACACGAGGATTGCCTTCAATCCCAGAGGTCGACCTGGGCGCAGCCCGTTGGCCGCCAGGATCTCGTTCACCTCCGCGATGTGATAGACGTCGTGGCTGAACACGCGTTGGATGACCCAGCCACGGGCGTGAACTCGGTCATCGCCCCACTCGGGCCGGCTGAGCACCTCCTCGAGCGATTCGAAGGTCCAGCCGTCGAGGCAGCCGTCGATGATCCGGAAGGTCGAGTCGACCGCCTCGATCAGCTGCTCGACATTGAGCACGTTGTCGAGATCGTCGTCGCCCGGACAGTTGTAGGCAGCGTTGGTGAAGCGCGTCGTGTCGGCGCCCGGCTCGCCGGCGAAATCGCACAGCCAGAAGACGCGCTGGCAAAGCTGATGGCCGATCGTTGCCCACAACGGCCAGCGTTCAGCCGACGGTTTGAGCAAAAGTTGGTCGTCGGTCAGGCGCGCGATGCCTTCGCGCAAGCGCAGGTTGTAGTCGGGCCACTTGCTGTAGGCGGATCGGATCACTGCCCTAATTGTCGCCTGTCGAGGTACTGAGGGTCTCGGCCCGTCTGCAGCAAAGATTGCACAAACACTTGACAGATGGCGGCTCGCGGTGAACAATCCTTGTACGCACCATATACACACCCAGCAATCGGTGCGCGACAGCAAGGAAGGACCAGCATGCGAACCCTGCTCAAGGCGATCGCGATCGCCGCTCTCGCGGTGGCGACAGTCGCCACCCCCGCATTTGCCGCTGCCGGCGCGAAGCCCGGTTCATCGACGATCGTCGGCATCGTCACCCTGCCGGACGGCGAGTTCGACGTCCTGCAAGCCGCGGTGATCGAGGCCGGACTTGTCGGCGCCCTCAGCTCGACGGACAACCAGTACACCGTCTTCGCCCCGACCGACGCCGCCTTCGTTTCGACGTTCCGTGCCCTGCTCGCGGACAACAGCCTGACCGAGGCGGACGTGATCAGCTTCATCTCGGCCGGTGGGGTGGACACCGCGCTCGGCGACGGCGCTCTGCGCAACATCCTGCTGTACCACGTAACGCATGGACGGCGGACCAGCACGTCCGTTGTTGCCGCCCCCGGCTACCAGATGCTCAACGGCGACGCGCCTTACGCGCAGCCATCTGCTGGCCGCCGGCATCAACACCGTCGACATTTCAGCTTCGAATGGCGTTATCCATGTGATCAACTCCGTTCTGATCCCATAGGCCGTACTTCCGGCCGCGACATGACAACGCCTGGCGCGGCGGTTCGCGGAAGCGAGCACCTCGTGCCAGGCGTTTTTGTTCTGCCCAAACGCGACACTCAGCCGGCCGCCGCCGACAAATCGCTTATCAACTAAGGCTCGACATTTCACAGCGCGGCCGCGACGGTCGAGTATCGACGGACGCCGTTCAGTCGGAGCGGCCGGTCCCGAACTGGCGGTCGCCCGCGTCACCCAGGCCGGGCATGATGTAGCCGCGCTCGTTCAGCTGCGCGGTCGAGCGCGGCGGCGTAGATCTGCACATCCGGGTGGGCTTCCTGACGGCGCGCACGCCCTCCGGCGCGGCGATCAGGTTCAACAGCTTGATGCGCACCGGATGGACCGCACCCCAGCGCTTCAGCACCTCGATCGCAGCCGTGGCCGAGCCGCCGGTGGCCAGCATCGGGTCGAGGATCAGGCACAGGTCGACGGTCGCCGAGTCGGGCAGCTTGTTGTAGTACTCGACCGGCCGCAGCGTGCGCTCGTCGCGGAACAGGCCCAGGTGCCAGACCTCCGCCGTCGGCATGAGCTCGAGCATGGCGTCGACCATGCCCAGGCCGGCACGCAGGATGGGCACCAGGCCGATTCGGTCGGCCAGCTTCATGCCATCGGTTTCCTCGATCGGCGTCTTGATCCTGACCGGCATCAGCCGGGCATCGGCGAGCGCCTCGTAGCCGAGCAGCCACGAGATCTCGCGGACGAGCTCGCGAAACTTCTTGGGCTCGACGGTTTCAGTGCGCAGCAGGGCGAGTTTGTGCTGAATCGCCGGGTGGCTCGAAACATGCAGGTTTTCAAATTCCATCGCGGCCGATTGTATGGCCGTGCCCCGGGTCCGTGCCGCTTGCGGTACCATCCTCTCGTGGCCCAGACACAGCTGCGAAGTCGCAGCGAAAGCACCCAGTCGGGCATCGCCGCGCGTCCTGCGCTACCCCAAGAATGTCGCCCCGCCGGTGCTCGTCGAAGTGCGGCGCGGGGCGACCGTCGAGAGCCGCCATCGCGGCCACATCGTGCAGGTCAGACGCGGCGGGCCGCGTCGAGCGCGGCATCGGCGATCCGCATGTGCTGGTCAACCTGCGTTCGTCGGTCAAGCCCTTCGCGCTGATCGCACTCGTCGAATCGGGCGCCGTCGAGGCGTTCCAGCTCAGCGACCCGGAGCTGGCCGTGATGGCCGCCTCGCACACCGGCGAGGACGCTCATGTGCGGACGCTGCAGGCCGTCTTTCGACGGTCCAACCTGTCGCAGTCGCTGCTCGCGTGCGGGTCGGAGGGTGCTCCGCAGGACGCATTGACTGCCGCCCGCCTGGCCCGCGACGGCGAGGAGCCGGGTCCGATCAGGCACATGTGCTCCGGCTTCCACACCGCCAGCCTGCTGCTGTCGCGCCACATGGGCTGGTCGCTGGCCGATTACTGGCGACCCGAACATCCATCGCAGGTTGCCGTGCGCGAGGCTGTCGCCGGCGTCTTCGGTGTCGCTACCGAACGCGTTGCGCACGTCGGTCGATTCGTGCGGCGTCTACACCTATGCCTTTCCGCTGGCCGACATCGCCCGCGCCTTCGGCACTCTGGCCGAACCGGCCGGACGCTATGAGGCCAGCCTGACGCGCATTCGCGACGCGATGATGGGCGCGCCGGAGATGGTCGGCGGCTCGCGCGATTCGTCGGACACGCAGCTGATGAAAGCGCGCCGCGGCGCGATCGTGATGAAGGGCGGTGCCGAGGCACTGCGCGGGGTCGGCCTGCTGCGCGGTGCGCGCGGCGCCAATTCGGCGCCGGCAGGTCTGGCCATCAAGATCGAGGACGGCGACCCGAATTCGCGCGCCAACCGGGCGGTCACGGTTGAGGCACTGGCCCAGTTGGGCGTGCTCGACAAGGCCGTGCCCTCGAGCGCCTGGCCGACGTCCATCGTCCACCCAGCTACGACCCGCGCGGTTCAGAGGTCGGCGAGAGCGTCCCGTCGTTCGAGCTGGCGCCGCTGTCGGAGCTCGCCTGATGGCCGAATCGCTGGATCCGTACCGCGTGCTGGGCGTGGCGCGCGGCGCGACGAAGGCCCAGATCAAGGCCGCCCACCGAACTCTGGCCAAGCGCTATCACCCGGACGCCTCGACAGGCGATGCGCGGCGCTTCCGCGACGTCCACGAGGCATATCAGCTGCTCGCCGACCCGCTCCGCCGCCGAGAGTGGGATGCTCATCACGCGCCGGGCCCCGTCCGCGCCGACGAGCAACCGTCTGCGCCCACGACGGCGCCGTCCACCCGCCGCCGACAACCCACCCCCCGCGCCACCGACGGCCCGCTCGTATCGCTGGTCGGCCAGCGAGGTGCCGTGGTGGGAGGAAGGCGTGCGTGCCGAGAATCGGCGCCAGCCCGGCGCGCGCACGGCCGAAGGCCGGCGACGTGCCGGCGGACGATCGACCGCCCGCTCGCCAGAGCGCCGACTTCGAGGTCTACAACCGTTCCAGCGGTGCTGCCTGGTCGTCGGCCGCCCGCCAATACTTCCGCCGTTTCGATGCCGACCTGCCAAAGCACGGCCAATTCCGTCACCAGGGCACGCAGCCGCTGACCGCCGCCCGTGCGCGAGTCGCCGCCGACGAAGAGGCGCGCGCCCAATCGCGCCAGTCCACACCGCCGCCGCCACGGCCGCCGGTCACGCCGCCGCCACCACGGCCCACCTATTCGTACGCGGCCGGTGTCGCCCACACCACCGAGCAGGTCAACGCGGCGCGCGCTGCCACGCAGCGAGCCAAGCGCGCGGCGGCCTGGCCCAGCCTGCGCGAGCGACTGCTTATCGCCTTGATCGCGTGGGTGCCGCTGGCGCTGCTCATCGGCTACGGCGGATCGGCCGCCGACAGCCTGCGACCGTTTTGCCGTCAGCTGCCCGGCCTGGTACGCGCCGCTCCAGACGGTGTTCATCGCCTGGCGCTCGGGCTGCTCGTGGCGCTTCCGCGCGATCGCCTTTGTCGCCGCGTTCGCCAGCCTGTCGACCCTCGTCGCCAGCATCGTGCTGGTCGCACGCTGGCGCTGGGCCGCATCCAGCCGCCGCTGCCGGAAGGCATCGCCATCGGTCGGCTTCGTCGTTCTCGTAACCGTCTACATCGTCACGGCGGTGGTCGTCGCCGTCAATCGCAGCCAGCTGCCATGGGTGCGTACCGGCCATTGAGCAAGCCTGTCCGCGTTCGCATCGCGCCCAGCCCGACCGGCCCGCTGCACATCGGCACGGCGCGAACGGCGCTGTTCAACTACCTGTTTGCCAAGCGCATGGGTGGCACGTTCATCCTGCGCCTCGAAGACACGGACGTCGCTCGCTCGACGCTCGAATACGAGCGCGACATCCTCGACAACCTGCACTGGCTGGGCCTCGACTGGGACGAAGGACCCGAGGTCGCCGGGCTGCCCGCCCGCGGGGCCGTACGGTCCGTATCGGCAGATGCAGCGGCTGGAGCGCTACACGGCGGCCGCCCAGAAGCTGCTGGCCGAGGACAAGGCCTACTTCTGCTACTGCACTCCCGAAGAGCTGGCCGCCGACAAGGCCGCCCAGGAGGCCGCCCACGAGGCTCCGCACTACGTCGGTCGGTGCGCCCACCTGACGACTGGCGAGCGCTTCGAGCGCGAAGCCGCCGGGCTCAAGCCGGTCATTCGCTTCCGCGTCGGGGAGGGGATCGTCGCGTTCGACGACATCGTCCGCGGCCACGTCGAGATCTCGACGGCCGACCTCGGCGGCGACCTGATCATCGTTCGCAGCAACGGCACGCCGCTCTATCACTTCGTCGTTTGCGTCGACGACGCCGACATGGAGATCAGCCACGTCATCCGTGGCGAGGACCACCTGTCCAACACGCCCAAGCACATCCTGCTGTTCGAGGCGCTGGGTGCGAAGGTGCCGAAATTCGCTCACCTGCCGCTGATCCTCAACCCGGATCGGACCAAGATGAGCAAGCGCAAGAGCCAGACCGCGATCGCCGACTACCGCGCGCAGGGCTACGTGGCCGAGGCGATGGTCAACTTCCTGGCCCTGCTCGGCTGGTCGAGCGGCACCGAGGAAGAGATCTTCACGCTCGACGAGCTCAGCCAGCGCTTCGAGCTCGAGCGCGTGCAGTCGGCCGGCGCCGTCTTCGACAAGGAGCGCCTCGAATGGCTCAACGGCCAGTGGATCCGCCGCCTGTCAGACGAGGAACTGGTCGAGCGGACGCTGCCCTTCCTGGTCGACGGCCTGACGCGCACGCCGAGGGCAAACGGATCGGAGGTCCGACTGCCAACGCCAGAAGACCTGCGGCCGCTGATCCCGATGGTCCGCGAGCGACTGCCCACACTGGCGCGCATCACCGACATGGTCGACTACCTGTTCCTCGAAGACGTGCGCCCCGAACCGTCCGCCCTCGTGCCCAAACGCTGGGACGCGGCGACGACGGCCGAAGCGTTGACCGCGGCGCGCCAGGTGATCGCCGCGGTCGGGCCGGTCTCGTTTGAGGCGGACGAGCTCGAAGGGCCGCTGCGCCAGCTGGCCGAGGAGCGCGGCTGGAAGGTGGGCGACCTGTTCATGGCCATTCGCGTGGCGGTTACCGGCCGCACGGCGACCCCGCCGCTTTTCGACGTGCTGGTGGCGCTCGGCTACGAGCGTACGCTGGAGCGAATTGATGTGGCGCGCGAGGCACTCAGTGAGGCCGTGGCCAGCTGACGCGGGGGCATGCCCGGAGTAGCGCAAGCAGTTCGTGACGACTTCGGCTACAAAGATCGACGAGTAGGAGGACACATGGATCGACAGGGTTTTCAGGAATGGCTCGATCGGTACGTCGCGGCGTGGAAGAGCTACGACGAGTCAGACATCAAGGCGCTCTTCAGCGACGACTGCGTTTATCGCTACTCGCCCGACCCCAACGAGCCGGACGTCTACCAGGGCCGGGAGGCGATCGCCAAGTCGTGGCTCGACGATAAGGACGAGCCGAACACCTACGACGCGAAGTACGAGCCGCTGGCCATCGAAGGCAACACCTTCGTTGCCAGTGGCGTCACCAAGTACTTCAACGCGGACGGCTCGCAGCGCGACGAGTTCTACAACGTCTACGTCTGCCGCTTCAACGATGAAGGCGAGTGCGCGACCTTCACCGAGTACTGGATGCAGAAGCCGGCAGTACCGCAAGGCGGGCGCGACGAACTGGTGCGCAAGGCCAAGGCCGGCGAGATCGAGTAGCAGAGAGCCCAGCCCGCCATGCCCAGCACCGTTCTCGTCGTCGACGACGAGCAGACCGTCCGCGACACCGTCGCCCTGCGTCTCGAGCAGGACGGCCATCGCGTCATCACCGCCGCCGACGGCGCCGAGGCGCTACGGCAATTCCGCAGCGAGAAGCCCGACCTGATCCTGCTCGACCTGATGCTGCCCGAGCTGTCGGGCATCGAGATCACGCGCATCATCCGCGGCGAGTCGGACGTGCCCATCCTGATGCTGACCGCTCGCGACAGCGAGCTCGACAAGGTCGTCGGGCTCGAGCTGGGCGCCGACGATTACGTCACCAAGCCGTTCAGCCTGCGCGAGCTGCAGGCCCGAGTGCGGGCGCTCCTGCGCCGGCGCGAGTCAGAGAGCGCCAGGTCCAACCGGACCCGGCGGCTGCGCCCATTCCGCTGGGCGACGTGAGCGTCGACCTCGCCGGCCACCGCGTGCTGCGCGATGGCAAGGCCGTGCCGATCAAGCCCAAGGCCTTCGACCTGCTGGCCTTCTTCGTGCGCAATCCAGGCCAGGTGTTCACCCGTCGAGCAGCTGCTGGAGCGGGTGTGGGGCTCCGACTACCCGGGCGAGACGCGGACGGTCGATGTCCACGTCCACTGGCTGCGCTCGGAGATCGAGGAGGATCCCGGCCAACCCGCAACTACTCGAAACCGTGCGCGGAGTGGGCTACGTGCTGAGGTCGGTCGACAGCCCCTAGCTCGAGCCTGATGGCCGACCACGCCTTCGCTTTCCAGATCGCCGACCTGGCCGAGGCTCGGCCTGCTGCGCGTCGATCACTGGCGCGTCATCCGCGAGGCAAACTCGGCTGGCCGAGCGGCTGCTGGCGCCGCACGGGCGCTCAGCTCGTCGGCCGGACGCGTCCTCGAAACGTTCCTCGATCACCACGTGATCGGAGATGCTCGACGAGATGCTCACGGCCGGCGTCGGCGCACCGCGAGATCACCTTTGGCAGCGAGCCGCGCCGCACGTTCGGCTGCACGCGCTGCGCAAGCCGACGGCGCCTGGATCGTGCTCCGCGACCTCTCCGAGCTGCGCGCCTGCAGTCGCATCCGCACCGAGTTCGTCGACAACCTGTCGCACGAGCTGCGCACGCCGCTGACCAACGTCCGGCTGCTGGCCGAGACGCTGGCCATGGAGCTCGAGAGCGCCGACAATTGTCGCCGCGCATGCGCGACTCGGTCGCACGCATCGACGGCCGAGACCGACCACCTCGCCGCAGATGGTCAACGAGCTGCTCGACCTGGCCCGCATCGAGCAGGGCGACGTGCCCATGCGGCGCGAGCCGGTCGACCTTGGCGACGTCGTCAGGAGCGTCGTCAACCGCCTCCAGCCGTTTGCCGATCGCCAGCAGGTGACGCTCTGAGCTACAACCTGCCCGACTCGACCGACGATCGAGCGGTCAGTGGTGACGAGGAGCGCCTCGAACAGCTGATCGTTCAACCTCGTCCATAACGCCATCAAGTTCTCGCCCGCCGGCAGCGCTGTGGTCGTGACCGTTGCGCGGAGCACGGGAGATCCGGCGAAGGTCGTCGACGACGGTCACGGACGACGGGCCGGGCATCCCGCGCGAGTCGCTCGAGCGCGTCTTCGAGCGTTTCTACAAGGTCGACCGTGCGCGCGCTCGCGACGGCTCAGCCGGGCACCGGTCTGGGCCTTGCCATCGCCCGTCACATCGTCGAGGCCCATGGCGGGCGGATCTGGGTCGACAGCGTGGAAGGCAAGGGGGCAACCTTCTTCATCGAGCTGCCCCTGGCCTGAGGCGGCCCCGACTAGCACGCCCTGGCTGAGGATGAGCAGGCCGAAGCCGAGCACGATGAAGTTGCCGATGATCGACGTGGCCACCCGAATGCGACGGTTCGACCCGTGGCCGAGCAGCGCTCCGAATGCGGCCAGCAGGCATCTGCCACGACAGGGACGCCACGAATGCGCCGACGGCGAAGGCGACGCCGTTCCGGTGGCGCCGGTCAGGCTGGGCAGGCCGACCATCAAGCGCGGCGAAGTAGACGATCGTCACCGGGTTGAGCAGGGTCAGGCCGAGGAACGTGACGTACGTCCGCCTGACGGTGTGCCGAGCGCAGGCGCGTGTGCTCGGCGTCGAGGGATCGTGCGTCGAGCGCAGGCCGGCAAAGCCGCGCATGGCGAGGCCGACCAGCACCACGCCGGCGATCGAGCTGCAACGGCGTCTCGTACTGCTCGATGAACGCGGTCGCTGCGCCACCGACGACGACCGCCAGAGATGCGTAAATGACGTCGGCGCTGGCCACGCCCCACGCCGCGGCGACGCCGCTGCGCAGCCCGCGCGTGATCGCCGTGTGGATGATCAGAACCGCGATCGCGCCGACCGGCACCGCGATGGCGTAGCCGGCCAGCGCGCCGGCCACCGCCGCGTTGAGCATCCGCGGATTGTGGGTCAGTCGACGATGTCGGGTGGCACCAACCAGCGCAGCGTGCCGCGGCCGGCGCGAAGCGGCATCTCGGCATCGATACGAACGATTGCGCCCTTCTTTACCGGCAACCGGCCAACACCGATCAGCTCGGCCGCCAGTTCGCTGAAGTCGGGGTCGTGGCCAACCACCACGCACTTCCGCGTGCCGCCATGTGCGGCGACTACAGCGCGCGAGCTCATCAAGGTCTTCCAGGCCGCCCAGTCGGTCGTCCAGGTCAACCGCCACGCCGACGCGCGTGGCCGAAGATCTCGGCGGTCTTCAGGGCGCGCACCTTGGGGCTGCTGACGATCGCGTCAGGCTTGAAACCGGCCTTGGTCAGGATGCGCCCCATCGCCACGCGCCTGGCTTCTCCCCTTGTCGCTGAGTGGCCTGACCGCGTCGTCGCCTTTCGCACGCTGCCGGATCGCCGGCATCGGCGTGGCGCAGCAGATAGATCTCGACGTCGGGCTTGGGTTCGGTTCATCCACGAATGCATCGTACGCTCCGCCAGTCGCGTACTCAGGGATTCAGGTCCTCGACATCGCCGGTGGACAGGAAGACCACATCCTCGGCGATGTTCGTCACGCGGTCGCCGATCCGCTCGAGGTAGTGCGCCGCGAACAGGACGCGGGTACCGCGTTCGACATTGGCCGGGTCGGCGCGCATCAGCTCGAGCACCTCGTCGAAGATCGCTGTGATACAGGTCGTCGACCTCGTCGTCGCGGGCGGCCACGATGCGCGCGTTGCGCCTCATCGAGGTCGACCAGGGCATGCAGCACGGCGCGCACCTGCGTCGGCCGCCAGCTCGCCCATGCGCGGCAGGTCGACGTAGCGCTTGAACGGCGGCATGCGGCGCGAGCTTGCGCGCCTGCTTGGCGACGGACGCGGCATGGTCGCCCATGCGCTCGAGCTCGTAGCGTCACGTGATCGAGCGACAGCAGCAGGCGAAGGTCGCGCGCCACCGGCGCTGGGTGGCGATCGTGGTCGTGATCAGCGACGAGATGTGACGCTGCGCCTCGTTGATACGGCCGTCGCCGACGATCATCGCCATCGCCTTATCGGCGTCGTGCGCGACGAGGGCGTCGAGTGCCGAGCCGATCTGCGCGGCGACCAGGCTGCCCATGCGCAGCACTTCGTCCTTGATCGTCGCGCATCTCGCGGTCGAGCGTCTCGCGGCTCGGGTAGTGCCCGGGCCGCCCGGCGCCCACGGGCGCTGACCGGCTCGACGATGACCGCCTCGGCCACCATCGATTCGCCGGCTTGTCGCCCGGTCCATTGCCTCGACCGGCTGGTCGGTCGCTGGTGCGTCGGTCATGTCGGCCTCCTAACCGAACCGACCAGAGACATAGTCTTCGGTCAGCTTGTTCTGCGGCTGCGTGAAGACACGCGCTGTAGGGCCCTTCTCGACGAGATAGCCGGCGCGATCCTCGTCCATCGTCATGAACACAGTCTCGTCCGATGCGCGTGCCGCCTGCTGCATGTTGTGGGTGACGATGACGATCGTGTAGTTCTGCTTGAGCTCCCACATCAGCTCCTCGATGCGCAGCGTCGCCAGCGGGTCGAGTGCCGAGCAGGGTTCGTCCATCAGGATCACATCGGGCTCGACGGCGATGGCTCGGGCGATGCACAGCCGCTGCTGCTGGCCGCCGGACAGTGAGGTGCCCAGCGAGTGCAGCTTGTCCTTGACCTCATCCCAGATTGCCGCCGCGCAGCGACGACTCGACGATCTCGTCGAGGGCCTTGCCTCTTACGCCGCACACGCGCGGGCCGAAGGCGACGTTGTCGTAGATCGACTTGGGGAACGGGTTGGGCTTCTGGAAGACCATGCCGATGCGACGCCGGACCTCGACCGCGTCGACTTCGGGTCCAGGACATTGAAGCCGTCGAGCACTGATCTCGCCGGTCGCTACACGCGTTGGACCAGGTCGTTCATCCGGTTCAGCGACGCAGAAAGCGTGCTCTTGCCGGTACCCGACGGTCCGATGATCGCCGTCACCGCGTTCGGCCACGTCGAGCGTGATGTCCTTACGGCCAAGAACGAGCCATAGCGAACGTCTACATCGCGGAGGTTGAGCTTGGCTTCGGCCTTCACAATTTCAGTCGCCGCGCTAACCGCCGGCTTGACGGTGATGGTGGCCTGTGGAGTAGCGATCACGTCACGTCTGGCTCCCCAGTCATCGATTCATCGGGCCCGTGCGTCGGGTCCGCCAATAGGTCAGTCCACGCGCGGAGAGGTTAAGGATGAGTACGAAACCAATCAACACCAGTGCGGTGCCCCACGCCTTCTCGCGCCAGTCGGGGTAAGCCGAGATGGCGTACGTGTAGACCGTGTGCGGAAGGGTCGCGACAGGCTGGTCGAGCGAGGTACTCATGAACGGATTGCCAAAGGCGGTGAAGAGCATCGGCGCCGCCTCGCCGGCCGCACGAGCGATGGCCAACATCATGCCCGTGACAATGCCGTTGATGGCCGCCGGCGCCATTACGGACACAGTAGTGCGCCAGTCCGCCGCGCCCAGTGCCAGCGAGCCCTCGCGCAGGCTCCCTGGAACAAGTTTCAGCATTTCCTCAGTCGATCGAATGATCGTCGGCAGCATGATGAAGGCGAGTACGACGCCGCCCGAGAAGGCTGAGAAGTGACCCTGGGGTAGCACGATGAGCGTGTAGGCAAAGATACCCATCACGATCGATGGCACGCCGGCTAGCGTGTCAGTCGCAAAGCGAATGGCGATACCGAAGCGCGTGGTCGAGTGGATGGCCGCATACGTGCCCGCCAGGAGCCCGATGGGCGCGGCGATGAGAAGACCGAGACCAACCGTGATGAACGACCCCACGATGGCGTTGGCGATGCCCCCGCCCTCGACCCCGACCGGCGTCGGCAGCGCAGTGAAGAAGTCGAGCGACAGCGCCTGGAACCCAGCCAAGGCAACGTAGCACGAGGATCCACAGCAGCGGCACAACGGCGAGAACGGCTGCTGATGCGGCCAATCCGAGCATGAGACGGTTCGTCAAGTTTCCGTCGCCGAATCACCCGGCCGCTGCGTCCAACTGCAAGCGCCATTGCCGTTGTCATACGCGCGCCGTCTGCATCTCTCGGACGCGCCAGATCAGCAGCTGCGCGAAGCCATTGATAAACAGCGTGATGACGAACAGAACGAGGCCTATTTCGATCAGCGCGTTCACGTAAAGGTCATTGGTGGCCTCCGTGAACTCGTTGGCGATGACCGACGCCATCGTGTAACCCGGGTGCAGCAGCGACACCGACAGGTTCAGGTTGTTGCCGATGACCATCGTCACGGCCATTGTCTCGCCCAGTGCACGGCCCAGGCCCAAGACGATCGCGCCGATGATGCCGGAGCGGCCATACGGGATTAGGACCTGCCGCACCGATTCCCACCGTGTCGCGCCGAGGGCGAGCGCGGCCTCGCGTTGCGAGCCCGGGACGGCTCGTCAAGACATCGCGACTGATAGCGGTGATCGTGGGCAGGATCATGATCGCGAGGATGAACGACGCCGCCAGGCGGCTGGGTCCCAGCATCGGACCTTGGAACAACGGGATCCAGCCTAGGTAGGTTGCCAGAAACTTTCCAACCGGCGTGACGACGGTTGGTATAAGCACGAACAATCCCCACAGGCCGTACACGACGCTCGGCACTGCCGCCAAGAGCTCGACCAGTGTACCCACCGGGCCCGAAATCCAGCGCGGTGCCAGCTCGGCCAGGAAGATCGCTGTCCCTAATCCAATCGGAACCGCAAGCACAAGCGCTACCGCGCTGGTGACAAGCGTGCCGAGAATGAAGGGGAGTGCGCCAAAGACCATGTCGATGGCCGGGTCCCACTCGGCCGTACCAGAGGAATGCAAGGCCGAAGGCCTCGCGCGATAGAGCCGAGTTCTGCCACAGCTCCCAGCCAATGGCGATGACCAGCAGCAGGATGAAGACGGCGGCAAGAACGAGCAGGAGCTTCCAGATCCCGTCGCCGTGCTGCCAGACGCGTCCAATCGTGGACCGCCGGGGCAGCTTGCGAACGCCTGGGCTTCAGTGCTGGTGGTCAAGGTCAAGGATTCTCTCAATAGACTCGACACCCTTCCCCGCCGGGAACACGGGGAAGGGTGTCGTGGGACGTGGATTCGCGGCCAGCCAGATCAGCTGGGCAACGGTGCTCCGTTGCATTGAATTTGGCCGACCTTGGTCAAAACCTGGGTTTTGACGTTGTCCGGCAGCGGGACGTAGCTAAGGTCGGTCGCCATCTTGTTGCCATCTGCACCCGGGCCCAGTTGACGAATTCGACAAGTTTCTGAGCCTTGGTGCAGTCCGTCTGGTTCATGTAAAGCAGCAGGTACGTATAGCCGGCGATGCCGTAGGACTGAGCGCCGGGCGCATTCACGATCGATCTCGCCAGGGTATCGGGCATGTCACCGCCGAAGTCGCTCATGGCCGCCAAGGTCGAGTCGATACTCGGCGCGACAACGTTGCCAGCGGCATTCTTGAAGCTGGCATAGGCAAGCTTGTTCTGCTTGGCGTAGGCCAGTTCGACGTAGCCGATCGAGCCGTCAGTCTGAGACAAGGTTCCGGCGACGCCCTCGTTGCCCTTGCCACCCAGGCCGACCGGCCACTGAACGGAGGTCGAGGTGCCCACAGCTGTCTTCCAATCAGGTGAGACGTTGGACAGGTAGTCGGTGAAGATGTACGTCGTGCCTGAGCCGTCGGAGCGGTGCACGACGGTGATGTCGAGGTCAGGCAAAGCCACGCCAGAGTTGAGCGCAGCGATGGCCGGGTCGTTCCACTTGGTGATCGTGCCCAGGAAGATGTTGGCAAGCGTCGGCCCGTCGAGCGTAAGTGGAGTGGCAGGGGCTGCCGATGCTCCCGCAGCGGGAGAAGGCGACACAAGCGCGCCGACGTTATAGGCGACAGCCTCAGCGCCGGCAACCGTGGGGAACATCTGTATGCCTGGCGCGGCGTTGTACTGGTCCTGGTTCAGGATCGCGTCAGAAGCGCCGAAGTCGACTGTCTTGTCGGTGATCTGCTTGATGCCACCGCCGGAGCCGATCGACTGGTAATTAAAGTGGACCGAAGGATCCTTGAACGCGTAATCGTAGAACCATTTGCTGTAGAGCGGGTACGGGAATGTGGCACCAGCGCCCGTAACGTGGATCGCCCCGGCAGCCGGTGTGGGAGTTGCGGCGCCCGCGGATCCCGCCGGCGAGCTCGTCCCACCCGGCGTGCCGGAGGCCGGTGCGGTGGTCGCGCCCGTTCCACCACACGCAACGACAATGAACCCGAATGCGACGGCCGCCACGGAGGCGCGCCTAGACGCAGAAAGCATGGGTGATCAAACCTCCTCTTGACTTGACCGCCGGAGCGTCACGGGCCGCTGTGAACGCCCTGTTGGTGCGCCGTTAACGGCTGGTTAACGGCGGCTAGATCGCTGCGACCGCCCTGCCCAGCAACCTGCGGAAGGTGATGCCCATGACGCCACGCGCGGCGGGTGTGACGGCCCGACTCAAGCGGTCAACCGACTTCTCGAGCTCCGCCCAGTAGGCCGCCACCGCCGGCGGCGCATCGGGGTGAGTCGGCCAACCAGTCGTAGGTTTCGTGGGCGGCAACGTCTGCGTCGTTGAGCTCGCCGACCAGGTCCTGCAGCCTGCACCAGGCGCGCCATCAACGCTGGCGTCGCGCGCGGATCGAGCAGATCGCGGTAGGCCTCGAGGGTGTAGCGGAACTGCCGCGCGGCGATGCGCAGCTGGTGCAGCTCGTCTGGCACGGCCCGGCCGCGTAGCGGCGGCTGGGCGGCGCGCACGCTCTCGTAGCTGGCCCATACCAGGCTCGCCGCCGCGTCGGCGACGCGCGTCGACTGCCCGAAGCCCGTCGCCGCCTGCGCCGGGTGTCTCGACGAACTGGCGGTAATCGTCGACGAACTCCTTGTACTCGTCCGAATCGAGCACATCGAGCAGCTCCTGCCATGTCTGGGCGCGGCGGGCGCGCCACTGGTCGCGCAATCCATCCAGCTCCGATTCGGACGGCAGGTTCTCGAGCAGAACATCCAGGTCGCGCACTGCGCCAAGGCGTCGGGCAACACCGCGCAGCTCGGTGACGTAGCGCTGCACGTCGCGGCGCCGGTAGGCCGGCGCGAACGTCCGCCAGGCGGCGCGCATCCGGCGGGTGGTCACGCGCATCTGCTTGAGGGCGACGGTGTCGCCGCCGCGCATGGCCTGCTCCCGCTCCACCAGCCGCTCGAAAAGACGTGCCAACACCTTCCGGCCGCTCTCGGCCAGCGCGTCACCGGGATAAACCGACGGCGCGCCCTCGACCATGGCCGCCGCCAGCGTCATCTTGCTGCGCGGTTCGGGTGTGGCCAGTCCGCTTCGCTCGATGAGCTTCGCGACGCGCGTCAGCTCCGAGCGGCGGCCGCTCTTGTACTCGACCTCGAGCTCCTTGAGCTCGCCGGCCAGCTCGCGACCGTGGCGGATGCTGACGTCGTCGACGGACAGCTCGAGGCCGCCGAAGTCACGCCGCCGCTTCTTCTGGCGGATGGCGAAGCGCGCCATCAGCGGCTCGCGGCGCACGATCGTGCGGATGATGTCGCGCGCCTCGCTGCGCGGCCATGCCGCCGGATCGAGCGCGGCCGTGGCTTCAGCCTCGATCTCGGTTCGCGCCACCAGCGCGCCATCGGTCCGAATGTCCGACTTCAGGCCGACGGTGCGGCGGACGCCATGACGTCGCAGTCGGGCGCCGTAGCCGGCCTTGGCCAGCGCGCGGTCGGCCGTGTCGAAGTAGGTGTCGGTTACATCGAGAGTGCGCCAGCCATAGCCGGGTGCCGGCGGCAGTTGCTCGTCCAGAAAGGCGACGACGGCGTCCAGGTCGTCGACGGAGTACTTCAGCTCGAGCTCGTCGGCCACCCGTCCGTCAGCCGGCGGCGGTTATGGCGCGGGCCGCGCTCATCAGCGTTTCGAAGGTATCCAGACCGGTCGGCTGGTCGACGATCTGCTCGACGCGCCGCCAGATGTCGTCGCTGTCCAGGCTCCATGCCCGCCGGTCGTCGGCCAGCATGACTTCGATGATCGTCCGCAGCCGAGCCTGGCTGGCCGCGTCGGTGACCGGCGCCACCGCCTCGACGCGCCGATCGAGGTTGCGCTCCATCAGGTCGGCCGAGCCGATGTAGAAGCGCTCTCTCTCGCCACGGCCGAAGGCGAAGATGCGCGAGTGCTCGAGGTAGCGGCCGACGATCGAGCGCACGCGGATGGTCTCGCTGATGCCGGGTACGCCGGGCCGGACCGAGCACATGCCGCGCACGATCAGGTCGATCTCGACGCCGGCGGCGCTGGCGCGATAGAGGGCCGCGATCATCGTCGGGTCGACGATGGCGTTGCACTTGATCACGATGCGGCCATCGCCGTGACGGCGCTGGCGCTCGATCTCGTCGCTGACCAGGTCGAGCAACGACGGTCGCAACGTGGCGGGGGCGACCAACAGCCGGCGGTATTTAGCCTGGCGTGAGTGGCCGGTCAGCAGGTTGAAAAGGTCGGTCACATCGGCGCCCAGGTCCGGATCGCACGACAGCAGGCCCAGGTCGACGTAGCCGCGCGCGGTCTTGTGGTTGTAGTTGCCGGTGCCAATGTGGACGTAGCGGCGCAGCCCGCGTCCCTCGCGCCGGACGACCAGCGCCACCTTCGAGTGCGTCTTGAGGCCGACCAGGCCATAAGCGACATGAGCGCCGGCTTTCTCGAGTGCACGGGCCCACACGATGTTGGCCCGCTCGTCGAAGCGGGCCTTGATCTCGACCAGCACCACGACCTGCTTGCCCGCCTCGGCCGCCTGGATCAGCGCGCGCACGATGGGCGAGTCGCTGGTCGTGCGGTAGAGCGTCTGCTTGATGGTCAGTACGTCGGGATCCTCGGCCGCCTGCTCGATGAACAGTTGCACTGACGCGGCGAACGACTCGTACGGGTGGTGGACCAGGATGTCGCCCTCGCGGATGGCGGCGAACACGTCCGGCTCATCGTCGGGATCGGGCGTCGTCAGGCGCGGCGGAACGACCGGCTGCCAGGCCACCGGCTGCAGGCTCGGGATGTCGAGATCGGCGATGGCGGACAGCGCCGACAGGTCGAGCATGCCGGACACTTCGTAGGTGTCGGCGGCATCGATGCCCAGGCCGCGCATCAGCAGGTTGCGCGTTTGCGGCGGCACGGAGCGCTCGATCTCGAGGCGCACGACCTTGCCGAAGCGGCGCCGGCGCAGCTCCTCTTCGATCGCCATCAGCAGGTCGGGTGCCTCGTCCTCTTCGATCGACAGGTCGGCGTTGCGTGTGACCCGGAACAGGTGGTGCTCGACGATCTCCATGCCGGCGAACAGCACGTCGAGGTTGGCGGCGATGATCTGCTCGATCAGCACGTACGTGCGTGGCGCGACCTCGACCAAGCGGGGCAGGACCGGCGGGACCTTGATGCGGGCGAAGCGGAGATCACCCGAGAGTGGCTCGCGCACCGTCACGGCCAGCGACAGCGACAGGTCGCTGATGTACGGGAACGGGTGGCCCGGATCGACCGCGAGGGGTGTCAGTACCGGGAAGATCTCGTCGAGAAACTGGCGGCGCAGCTCGAGATGGCGCTCAGGCCGCTCGTCATAGCCCACGATGCGCACGCCGCCCTGCTCAGCCAGCTCGTCGCGGATCTGCGCCCACGTGTCCGAGTGCTGGGCGAGCATCGGCAGCAGGCGCAGCCGGATCGCGTCGAGAGTTTCGCCGGCGCTCATTCCGTCGGGCGTCGGGTTGGATCGTCCCGCTTCGACGTGCTTCTTCAGGCCGGCGACGCGAACCTGGAAGAATTCGTCGAGATTGCCGGCGAAGATGGCCAGGAAGCGGACCCGCTCGAGCAGCGGGTTGCGCTCGTCGACCGCCTCGTACAGGACCCGATTGTTGAACTCGAGCCACGACAGCTCGCGGTTGATGTACGGGATCTGCGCGAGCGACAGGCGCTGCCGAGCGCCCGAGCCGGCAGTGCGGATGGCGGCCATGGGAGCGCGAGTGTAACGCGTGAGCGGTGCCCGGCCGAACCGGCCAAACGTACTTACTGGCAGCGCGGGCCTATCCCAGTCTCTGGCGATGCCCCTCGTGCTCGCCACGTTCGCGCTGGCGCCGCGCCTCGTCGTCCGGGCAGGGACACTCCTCGCGCAGGCGCGCGAACGTGTAGAAGCCCGTGTGGTGACCGTCGGCCCAGGTTGGCTGCAGCGCGTAGCTGCCCACCAGCGCGATGTCGGTCAGCTGGATCTGGGCCGGAGATAGCGTCGGGTTGGAGTCGAGCCAGCCCGGCATGCCCGCCTCGCCGCGGCAATAGGCGCACGGGCACAGCCAGCGCAGCGTGGTGAAGTCGTAGCGCGTGAGGTGGCCGTCGGGCCATTCGATCTCGAGCGTCGAGTTGGGCCGATCGGCGTGGATGCGCCGCGGCACGAGGTACTCGCCGGCCTGCACAAAGGAGCTCACGACCGAAGTATGGCGGAGGTCGGCTTATACGCCGTTCGACGAATGACTAACACCACCGCCGGTTTGGATAGACTGCCGTTCATGCCACGATCCCCCCGCCCAGAGGACCTCTACGACCTGCGTGTGCCCGTCGAGGTTGCCCTTTCACCCGACGGAACGCGCGTCGCCTTCACGGTCAAGGCCGCCAATCCGCGCCGCGATGGTTACCGCACGGCGCTGTGGATCGTGCCGGCCGACGGCTCGGCGCCGGCCCGCCAGCTGACGCTGGGCATCAACAGCGACTCTTCGCCGCGCTGGAGCCCGGACGGCCAGAGCCTGGCTTTCCTGTCTGACCGTGAATCGGTCCTGGTGAAGGCCGGCGCAGGTGACGATCCGGCCCGCCGCGAGCAGATCAAGGAAGGCGCCGTCCAGGTCTGGCTGCTGCCCATGGACGGTGGCGAGGCGCATCAGCTGACGAAGATGCCGCAGAACGTGACCGACATGCGCTGGAGCCCAGACGGCGATCGGCTCGTCCTCGTATCTGGCTCGCGCAAAGGCGAACGCGACCCAGAGCGCGATCCAAAGCTGCCGCCCAAGGTCGACACCAAGCTGATCGACCGGCTGCAGTACATGCTCAACGGCGAGGGCTACATCTTCGAGTACCCGCCCAAGCTGTGGCTGCTCGAGCTGGCCAATGGCAAGCTGACGCGCCTGACCGACGATGACACGCGCGACGAGAACCCGGCCTGGAGCCCTGACGGCAAGCGCATCGCCTACACCTCCAACCCGCACCCTGACGCCGACCTGACCTGGCGGACGGACATCTTTGTGATTGACGCGGACGGCGGCAAACCACTGCGCGTCAGCGGCGGCACTGGCAACCGTGCCTTCGATCTCGCCGCCTGGGCGCCTGACGGGCGATCGGTGGCCGCGCTTGGCCATCGCTTCGAAGCGCGAGGGTCGTCGCGCGCCGACGTCTGGCGTTTTCCGCGTCAAGAAGAATGGCGATGACGCCGGCGACAACCTGACCGGCCAGCACGACCTGGAGACGATCGGCGCAGTCAACTCCGACCTGTTCGGCTTCGCTCCGACACGGCCGATGTGGTCAGCCGACGGCACGACAATCGCCTTCAACGCGCCGGCCAACGACGGCGGCGCGGAGTTCTGGCGAGTGACCGTCAGCAGTCATGCAGTTCAGCGCCTGACCAAGGGCCGGCACTACCTGTCGCGTGGATCGGGCACCAACCTGCCCGGCGGGACGATGCGCGTAGCCGCCATCGCCGCCGACGCAACCCATACGCCTGACGTGGTCGCGCTCGACTTCGCCGCCAGCTCGACCAGCCGGAAGGGCGCCAGTCCACGCCGCCTGAGCAATCTGATGGGCGAGAAGTGGGCGGACATCAAGCTCGTCGCGCCACAGGAACGCTGGCACGAAAGCGACGGCCGGCGCATCCAGGGATGGTTCTACCCGGCCGATGGCAAAGGCAAGAAGCCGGCGCCGGTTGTGCTCGAGATCCACGGCGGCCCGGCCACCATGTACGGCTGGTCGCTGATGTGGGAATGGCAGTGCCTGGTGGCGGCCGGCATGAGCGTCTACGCCGCCAACCCGCGCGGGTCGCAGGGCTACGGCCAGGACTTCATGAGCGCGAACTACCGCGACTGGGGCGATGGCCCAATGGCCGACGTCATGGCCGGTCTCGACTCGTTGGCGGACGACGGTCTGATCGACGCCAACCACATGGGCGTCACCGGCGGCTCATACGGCGGCTACCTGACCAGCTGGATCATCGGCCACACCGATCGTTTCAAGGCAGCGGTCAGCTGCCGGTCGGTCAACGACCTGACCTCGGAAATGCTGTCAGGCGACATCGCCGGTCCGCTCTTCGGCAAGTACGAGTACGGCGCCAACCCGTGGGACGACCCGGAGCTGTACCGCCTGCACAGCCCGCTCACCTACGCCGACAAGATGGACACGCCGCTGCTGATCCAGCACTCCGAAAAGGACCTGCGCACGCCCATCGGGCAGGGCGAGGAGCTGTTCACGGTCCTGCGCTCAATGCACAAGCCCGTTCGCTTCCTGCGCGTGCCGGAGGAGTCACACGAGCTGACGCGCAGTGGTGCGCCGTTCCGCCGCGTGGACAACGTCGAGAAGATTCGCGACTGGTTCAGCCACTTCCTCGTCGACGGCAAGCGCGGGCTGCCCAAGATCGAGCGGCAATGATCGGGGCTGCCGTGGATGTCGGCAGCAACAGCGTCCACCTCCTGGTCGCCAAGCTGACCGATGGTGGGCTCGAAACGCTGGTCGACATCAGCGAACAGCTGGGCCTGGGTGACTTCGTCGATGACGGAGGTGCCATTCCCGAAGATTCTCAGCGTGGACTGATTTACCTCCTTCGCCAATACCGCGACGTCGCGCTGGCGCAAGGTGCCGAACAGGTCACTTTTGTAGGGACCGAACCATTGCGTCGTGCCACCAACGGCCGGCAAGTGGCAGAACTGGTGGAGCGCGAGACCGGCATACCGCTCCAGATCCTCGACAAGGAGGAGGAAGGCAAGCTTGCCTTCGTCGGCGTTACACGTGGCGCGGCCGGCAGCCAGTCGATGCTGATCGTCGACATCGGTGGAGGATCAACGCAGGCCGTCTTCTACGACCCGGACGGCGGCATTCGCATTGAGGGCCTGAACGTAGGTTCGAAACGCCTCAGCAGCGAGGTCGTTAAGCACGACCCGCCGACGGCAGACGAGATATCCACGCTTACGCTCACGCGCGGCCGAGGAGGCCTCCACGCTGCCCGACGCCAAGCCGGATCGGGCAGTGTTCGTTGGCGGTACCGCGACCAACATCATCCGGGTCAGGCCACTGGCGGCCGCCGAGTTCGACGCGCTATTTGCGACGCTCACGACCGTGCCCGCCGCCGACCTGGCGCAGCGCTACATTCTCCGGCCGCGGCGCGCCCTTCAACTCGCTGCCGGTGCTGCGCTCGCCGAAGCGATCCTGCACCGCTACGGACTCACGACGGCCGAGGTGTCTGATGCCAGCTTGCGTGACGGCGCGATCATCGCCGCGGCGCGCGATGGCCTGGCTCGCTAGACGGAGCTGCCCGATTGGGCAATCACGATTGCCCGGTCGCGGACGGGACTTGGCGTACCGTCGCCTGATCGAAAACGCGAGAACAGTCCGTCCGGCCGAGCCGCGCCGGTCGGGCCCACCCACCACCGCTCGCCGACCAGACGCGCTGCTGTCGTTGCAATCGGCCGTAGGCAATCGCGCGGTCACGCAATTGCTGACGACGATCCAGCGCGACACACCCGTGCCTGCGACTCCACCGAAGACGCGCCAGCCTCGGCGCCGGCACAACCAGACGACGCACGCGATTGGGCGAAGTCAGCCGTCGACAAGCTGCCCAAGGCGCAGAAAGAGCGATTCGAAGCAATCGCCTGGGGAGTGCTCGACTTTCCTGACACCGTCGTTCCCGTCGCCAGCCGGACGAAGGAGCAGGCCGACTGGTTACGCAAGCAGCCGTCTGTTACAGAGGTCGAGGACCCGAAGGGCAATTACTTCAAGGGTGACAACCAGGCCGCCGCGCAAGACCTACTGAATGCACTCGCGCAGGCAACGTCCGGCAAAGGCGAGCGCCGCGTCAACCGGGGTGCTCATGCCGTCCTGAAGGAGCGCGCGTTCAAGCTCGACAAGGACGACTTCGACGCGTTCTTTGTCGGCAAACTCGACTCGGAGAAGATCGATGGCCACCAGATGAACGTCGATGCGGCCGCGAAGGTCAAGGCAATGAAAGAGGCTGCCAAGAAAGACAAGGTGACCCTGACTGTCGGCAGCGCCTACCGCAGTCGTGCTGCCGAGGAGGCGACCGCCAAGAGGATCAAGAACAGGAAGGCCTTCGCTGGTTTCTCACCGCACTCCATGGGTTTGGCCATCGACTTCAACCTCAAGACCAAGGGCTATGACTACGTCGAGCAGGACACCGGCAACTTCGGCAAGGTTTTGGACATGCTGGAGTCTCCCGTCTACAAGTGGCTGTCCGCGCACGCCTCTGAGTACGGCTTCTTCCCCTACAGCCAGGAACCGTGGCACTGGGAGTACAACCCAGACGACGACTATGCCACGAAGTTCTTTGAGAGCGACGAGAACCTGAAGGCGAAGATCAAGCAGGCCGACGACGACGAGGCGGCTGAGAAGAAAGCTGCGGCCGAAAAGGCAGCCGCTGAGAAGGCGGCGCGCCTCGCCAAGCAGAAGGGCCAGAAAGCCAAAAAGAAGTAGATGCGGCTAAGCCATAGCCTCGCTGAGCCAAACCGAGAGCGGCCTGAGCGCCGCCACCTCTCGGAAGTGGCGCCGTCGTCGGCCCTCGGGCAGCGTCTGGACCAGGCCCGCTTCTTCGAGCAGCGCCAGGTGTTTCATCACGCCCCAGCGAGTCATGCCCGGCACTCGGTCGGCGATCTCGTTGGTGGTCAGCCCGGGCGCTGGCTCGAGCAGGCGCAGGATGCGGCGGCGCGTTGGGTCGGCCACCGCGCGGAGCAGTCGGTCCAGTTCAGCCGAGTCGGTGCCCGCCATAAAGTGACCACAGGGTCACACAATCTGCGGACAGAGTCAACCGCGGCCGTTGGGCAGGGATGTACCATCACCGCGTGAGCACCGTCATCGAGAAGCGCGAGTCGGCCGCGGCAGAACAACAGGCCGGCGCCCTGGTCAGGGCCTGGTCCGCCGGCGGCCGCACGGACACGCTCGAAGCGATGGTCGACCGCGTCGGCGGCGTGGACCAGGTGGGCATCGAAGAACGCGTCGACCGACTGCGCAAGCGATCGATCAAGCGCGAGTCCAAGCTGTGGGCGCTCGATCTGGCCATTCGCATGATCGATCTCACTACCCTCGAGGGCAAAGACACCGAAGGCAAGGTCCGTGCTCTGTGCGCCAAGGGCGTCCGGCCCGACCCGTCTGACCCTTCGATCCCGAGTGTCGCCGCGATCTGCATCTACCCGACGTTCATCAAGACGGCCCGCGACGCCTTGCGTGGCACGAGCGTCAAGGTCGCCTCCGTCGCCACCGGCTTTCCGTCGGGCCAGACGTTCAGCGACATCAAGGTCACCGAGACGCGCGCGGCGGCCCAGGCCGGCGCCGACGAGATCGACATGGTCATTGACCGAGGTGCGTTCCTGCAGGGTGATTACCGGGCCGTGTTCGACGAGATCGTGGCGGTCAAGGAAGCCTGCGGCGACGCCCATCTCAAGGTCATCCTCGAGACCGGCGAGCTCGAAACGTATGACAACGTGCGCCGCGCTTCGATCCTGGCCATGACCGCCGGCGCGGACTTCATCAAGACGTCAACCGGCAAGGTCACGCCCGCGGCGACGCTGCCGGTGACGCTGGTCATGCTCGAAGCCATCCGCGACTTTCACCAGCGAACGGGTCGCATCGTGGGCATGAAACCGGCCGGCGGCATCCGCACGGCCAAGGACGCGATCAGCTATCTGGTCGTGCTGTACGAGACGATGGGTCCGCGCTGGATGACGCCGGACCTGTTCCGGTTCGGGGCAAGCAGCCTGCTCAATGACCTGCTGATGCAGATCAAGAAGGAGCAGACCGGCCGCTACCAGGGCGTCGACTACTTCACCGTCGACTGACCTGATCTCTCGCTTGCCAGTGCTGACGCGGCGGCGATTTCTCGGCGCCTCGATAACGGTCGGCGGAGCTCTGGTCGCCGCCTGCGCGCCGGCTGTTCGGCCGAGCCCTTCACTTACGGCTCGACCGACAGGATCTCCATCGCCCTCCGCCACGCCCAGCCCCAGCGCGTCACCAACAGCGTCGCCAAGTCCGACGTCCCCGCCGCTCAGCCTGCGCGCGCGAGCCGCTCGAATGTTGCTCATTGGCTACGAGGGCACGGTCTGGGATCCAAAGAGCGACCTGGCCAAGGCGGTGCGGGACCTGGGCATAGGCGGCTTTCTGCTGTTCGAGCGAAACATCGCAGTCGCCGCAACAGCTGCTGGCGTTGACGACGGCCATCCGTAAAGCGGCCGGCGATCGACCGTTCCTCATCGCCGTGGACCAGGAGGGCGGCAAGGTGGCCCGCCTGGGCCCGGACAACGGTTTTCCTGCGACGCCTTCGCAGGCCGAGGTCGGCGCGGGGTCGCCCGATGCGGCCCGCCAGGTGGCGTTCGGCACCGGCTCGACGCTCGCCCAGATGAAGATCAACCTCAATCTCGCGCCGGTCGTCGACGTCAACGTCAACCCGAGTAACCCGTCGATCGGCGCGCTGGACCGCAGCTTTTCGGCCGATCCGGACGTGGTCATCGAGATGGCAACCAACGTGATCGCCGGCCTGCACGGCGCGGGCGTGATGGCCACGCTCAAGCACTTTCCCGGGTTGGGCAGCGCGACCGGCGACACGGACCGCGAGTTCGTCGACGTGACGGCCACGTGGACCCGCAGCGAGCTGAAGCCGTTCAGCCGGCTGATCGCGGACGGCACACCAGACGCAGTCATGGTGGCCAGCGCGCTCAACGGTCAGCTCGACAGCCGGTACCCGTCCAGCCTGTCCGCGTCGACGCATTCGCTGCTGCGCGAACAATTGGGCTGGGATGGCGTGGTCGTCACCGACGACCTGCAGGCCGGTGCCCTGCGCGACTCGTACAGCGTGGCCGACATCACCCGGCTTGGCGGTGGCCGCCGGCAATGACCTGCTGCTGTTTGCCAACCGCCAGGTCTACGAGGCCGACGTTGCGTCGACCGTCATCGACCAGATAGTCGGGCTGGTCCAGGCCGGCACGATCAGCGAAGCCCAAATCGACGCGTTCGGTGGCCCGGCTCGAGGAGCTGGCGTCGCCCGACTAGGCCACCTTTTAGTCGGCGCGAATTTCGCTGAATGCCAGGGCCGCGTTCAATCCGCCGAAGCCGAAAGAGGTCGACAGGATCGCCCTGAAGCGGCCTTCCACGGGACCAGGTACGACAGCACGGCACCTGCTCAGACACGGCCGGGTCCGTGCGTTGCCAGATTTACCGTGCCGGGCGCCCAGCCGCGCTTGATGGCGAGAGCACAGATCGTTGCCTCGATGGCACCCGATGCTCCAAGTGGATGGCCGTAGTAAGCCTTCGTTCCGGAAACTGGGATCTCGGTCGCGCGCGTGGCCAGTGCCTTGCGCAGGGCGACGGCTTCCGCGGCGTCGCCCAGCGGCGTGGCGGAGGCATGCGCGTTGACGTAGTCGATGTCGGCGGCGCGGAGTGCTGCCGTCGGCGAGGGCCAGTCGCGCGGCGCGGGCCGCCTGCAGGCCATCGGGCCGTGGCTGGACCATGTGAAAGGCGTCGCTGGTGGCGGCGAAACCGCGCAGCTCGGCATAGGGCGTCGCGCCACGTGCGCGCGCAACCTCTTCTGCCTCGAGCACCAGCAGGGCCGCACCCTCGCCCATGACGAAGCCGTCGCGCTCGACATCGAATGGCCGGCATGCCTCCGTCGGTCGATCGTTGTGACCGGCCGAGAGCGCCCGGATGATGTCGAAGGCGCCAAAGACAGAGCGGCGATAGCGGGGTCTCCACGCCGCCGGCAAGGGCCGCGTCGGCTGCGCCCGAGCGGATCAGGTGGAACGCCTCGCCCAGTGCGACGGCACCGGCCGCGCACGAGTTGCCCGTCGACAGGACCGGCCCGTGCAGCCCGAGGAAGATGCCCAGGTTGGCCGGTGCGGCGCCGCCGAAGACGGCCAGCGCCAGGTTGGGCGCGACGGACCTGATGCCGCGCTCCAGGTAACGAACGTGCTGCTCCTCGGCGTAGGCGATGCCGCCGAGCGCCGAGCCGACATACACGGCGAAGCGGTCGGCGCGCGCCGTGCCCGGCGAACCGAGCTCGATTCCGGCGTCGGCCATCGCCAGCAGGCCAGCCACCACCGAGAATTGGCTGAAGCGGTCCATCCGCGAGGCGGTCCGCGCATCCATGAAGTTGGTCGCGTCGAACGTAGTCGACCTGCGCCGCCACCTGCGAGCGGAAGGGCGACGGGTCGAAACGATCGATGCGCTTGACCGGCGACCGTGCCTCGTGCAGGCCGGACCAGAAAGCGTCGCGGCCGATGCCGCTGGCCGTGATCATGCCCAGGCCGGTGATCCAGACGCGTCGCGGCGCTCGCGGGCTCATGCCGGTCGCTCGGCCAGGCGCTTTGAACGTGGCCAGCGTGCGGCCGGCGATGGGTCGCACGAAAAAGCGGTCGATCACGGCGGGCATCGCATCCGGCCCGAGGACGGGAAGCGGCCGGCTGAAGACGTGTTCGATCGTCACCCGCGCTTTGTCGGTCTGCCCGTCGCGCGGGCGGATGTGCCACGTCACGTGCATGTCGCGCGTCGGGCCGCGCACGTGGTGGAAGCGCAGCTGCAGGTCCATCGCGTCGGCCGCATCCGCCCACTGCTCTGCCGTCCAGCTGACGGGCACGTCGACCGGTCCGAAACGACGCACGGCGACCATCCGCGCGCGGAGGCGTGCACCGTCGTGTGACTCAACGGTCACACTTCGATAGTGAGGCAATAGGTCGGGCCATTGATCGAGGTGAGAGGCCAACTCGAAGACGCGCGCGGGCGCAGCGTCGACGTCGATGCCGATCTCGCTCCTCACGCGAGCAGCCTGGCCACGAAGCGCGGATCAAGCACGGTCGTCGCCGGGCGCGAGGTCCGCCAGCGCGGCGGCGAATGTCGATCGCAATTCGCTGTCGCGGTCGAGCCGGCGGATGGCACGCCGAGCCAGTGCTGGCCGGAGCATGAACAGCTGGAGTGCCCACGACAGGACGTCCTTGCTGCGGAATCGGGCGCGCAGGCGCCGATCGTATTCCTGCAGCGCCAAATGGTCGCCGGCGAGGTGGCCGATCGATGGCATCCGCCGCGAGCTCGGCCGACACGAGCGCGCGGTGCAGACCCTCGCCGCTGAACGGATCGACGAAACCGGCGGCATCGCCAACCAGCACGAAGCCCTCGCCGGCCGCTCGGCGCACGCGGTGGACCAGCGGGCAGATGAGTGGCCACCGCGTCCGTCGCGGCGGCGTCGAACGAGGCCATCGGCACGCGGTCATGGCCTGAACGGCATCGTCGACAACGTCGGCCGGTCCGCCTCGCGTAAGCCTGGCCCGCAGATCGGCCTCGCTCATCACCAGGCCGAGATTGACGCGCTCGCCCGGCACTGGCGCAATGCCCATGTACCAGCCTTTGCCGATGATCATGCGCGCCGCCTGAGCGGTGAACGCCCGATGTCCGGTCAGCGCGCCGCGCTTGAACCAGACCGGTCGGCCTGGCCACACCGTGCCGCTCGCGCCACGAGCGACGTCGGTCCGTCGGCGCCGACGACGACGCGGGCTCTCCAGGTGCGACACGCCGGCCTGCCTGCGACACGGTCAGCCTGGGGCCCGACTGACCGACTTCGACTGCGCGAACCACCGCGCCTTCGAATACGCGAACGCCGCGCCTGCGGATCAGGTCGAGCAAGGTCTGCTCCAGGCGCACGCGGTCGATTCCGCAGGCTGTGGTGGGGCGATGGGTATTCGAGGCGGCAGCGTGCCCTTCCGTCGGCCGTTCGAGACTTCCATCGCCGGGATCGGTCGGATCAGTCGGGCCAGGTCGTCGTCCGTCAATCCAAGCCCGGCCAACCGCCGTCGCGTGAGCGGCGAGGTATAGACGCCGCACGCCCGCCAGACTGGTTGCGCCAGTCGCTCGAACACGACGACGTCACGTCCGGCCGATGCCAGGTGCGCGGCCACGGCCGCGCCGGCCGGACCGCCGCCGACGACCGCCACCTCCGCCTCGAGTTCGCCTTTCATGACGCACGAACGCCAGTCCGTAGCGGTACGGCGGGCGTGCCCATCGACGCTTGACTTCGCGCAGCCCTGCGTCCGCCGCCAGCGCCGAGAGCTCATCCGGTCGATAGGCGCGGGCGACCGACAGCGGCGCGTCGTTGCGCGTGTACTCGTTGCGCGTCGCGACCAGTCCCAGGAGCCTTGCGCCATGAGCCACCACAGCCGCCGCCGGTCGAGGTCATTGACGATCACGCCGGCGCGGGCTACGCGGCGCATCTCGCGCAGCAGTCGCCGTCAGCTCTGCCGGTTCGAGATGGTGCAGCAGCAGCGAGGAGTGGACCACGTCGAACGCATCGTCGGCGAAGTCGAGCCCGTCAGCACGCGCCTGCACAATCTCGAGGTTCGCCCACGCCGACAGATCGCGCACGCGCGACGGTCGACGATTTCCGGTCTCACATCGGTCGCGGTCACCGTCAGCGGAGGTCGGCTGCCTCGGCACGACGCAGAAGATCGCGCGGCAGGTCGGCGCCGCCGGTCCCGACATCGAGCAGGCTCACCGCGTCGCCGGGCGCCAGCGCGCGCAGTAAGGTGCCACGAGAGTTCGCCGCCGCGGCGGTTGAATCGGGCAAGGTCGTCGAGGTTGCCGGCCAACTGCGCTGGGTCGAGCGGGCCATCCAAAAGCTCTGTTCGCCCCGCTTTGGCGCTGCACGATTGGAGGCTAACATCAGCACGTCGCACGAAGTGTGACCAGATAGTCACCTCCTATTCATGCGCAGCGGTGCTAGTCTGTCGTTGATGGCAGAGTCAACCGCGTCCGGACGGACGGATAGGCGGGTCGCGAAGCGGTCAAAGTCGGCCGACGTAGGCCGCGGCACTGTCGCACCTTCGTCGTGGGGGCTCGGCGACGGTCAACAGGTTCCGTGGGAGTACGCGCCCGCACCAGAGTCGCGCGACATCGTCCAGCTGAAATCGCGCTACGGGCTGTTCGTTGGTGGCAAGGAGGTCGCGCCAAAGTCAGGCCAGTGGTTCACCACGGTCGACCCGGCGACTGAGGAGCCGCTGGCCGAGGTCGCGCGCGCCAACGAAGAGGACGTCGAGTACGCGGTTGGCGTAGCCCGCCGCGCGTTCAAGCGCGAGTGGGGCGAGCTGCCCGGCCGGGAACGGGCCAAGTACCTGTTCCGGATCGCGCGGGTCATGCAGGAACGCAGTCGCGAGTTCGCCGTGCTCGAGTCGCTCGACGGCGGCAAGCCCATTCGCGAGTCGCGCGACGTGGACGTACCGCTGGCCGCGGCGCACTTCTGGTATTACGCCGGTTGGGCGGACAAGCTCGACTACGCGTTCGCGAATCGCGATCCGCGGCCGCTGGGCGTAGCGGCGCAGGTCATCCCATGGAACTTCCCGCTGCTGATGCTGGCCTGGAAGATCGCGCCGGCGCTGGCCGCGGGTAACACCGTCGTCATCAAGCCGGCTTCCTCGACGCCGTTGTCGGCGATGTTCTTCGCCGACGTTTGCCGCCAGGCAGATCTGCCGCCGGGCGTCGTGAACATCATCACCGGACCGGGCGAGATCGGTTTGGCGCTGGTCAAGCATCCGGACGTCGACAAGGTCGCCTTCACCGGCTCGACCGCCGTCGGCAAGACCATCGGCCGCGCCATCGCCGGGTCGGACAAGGCGCTGACCCTCGAGCTGGGCGGCAAGGCGGCCAACATCATCTTCGACGACGCGCCCATGGACCAGGCGATCGAGGGCGTGGTCAACGGCATCTTCTTCAACCAGGGCGAGGTGTGTTGCGCCGGCTCGCGCCTGCTCGTCCAGGAATCGATCGCCGGCCAGTTCGTCGATCGGCTGAAGGACAGGCTGTCGACGCTGCGCGTTGGTGACCCGCTCGACAAGAACACCGATGTTGGCGCGATCAACAACGCCGCCCAGCTGGCCAAGATCGAGGAGATGATCGAGATCGGCCAGGCCGAGGGTGCGGACATGTACCAGCCGGCCTGCGACCTACCGGCGCGCGGCTGGTTCGTGCGACCGACGCTGTTCACCAACGTCAGCCAGTCGAGCCGGATTGCGCAAGAGGAGATCTTCGGGCCGGTTCTGTCGGTCATCACGTTCCGAACGCCGGACGAGGCGATCGAGAAGGCAAACAACACGCCCTACGGCCTTTCCGCCGGCGTCTGGACGGAGAAGGGGTCGCGCATCCTGTCGATGGTTTCCAAGCTGCGCGCCGGCGTCGTTTGGGCCAACACGTTCAATCGCTTCGACCCGACTTCGCCCTTTGGCGGGTACAAGGAGTCCGGCTTCGGCCGCGAAGGCGGCATCCACGGCCTGGCGGCGTACCTCGATCTGGATGGCAGTCACTGATGGCCATCTCGATTCCGAGGCGGGCTGCCGCGTTGACCCTGCCGTTCAAGCCCGAGGACCTGGCGCGCGCCAACGACGCGATGGTTCGGCTGGCGCGCCTGGAGGGCGACTTCCCGTGGCACCACCACGATGAAGACGAGCTGTTCCTGTGCTGGAGTGGCACGTTCCGTATCGAGATCGAGGGCGGCGACGACGTTGAGTTGAGCCAGGGCGACCTGTTCGTCGTGCCGGCGCGGACCGCCCACCGGCCGGTGGCCGATCAAGGCCCGGCCTACGCGCTGCTGCTGGAGCGGCCCGAAACGAAGCAGTACGGCAATGGCTGAGCGGCGACGGCCGCTGCCGGTCCCCGTCGGGAAGGGCGGCGACAACGCGCATTCCCGTGCGCAAGACGTACAAGCTGTACGTCGGCGGCGAGTTCCCGCGCTCAGAGTCCGGTCGCAGCTACCTCGTCCGGGCCGCCGACGGCGCGCCGGTGGCCAATGCCGTTCGGTCGTCGCGTAAGGACCTGCGTGACGCCATCCGGACGGCGCGCGGCGCGTTCCCCGGTTGGGCCGGCAAGACCGCCATGAACCGTGGTCAGGTGCTCTATCGCGTGGCCGAGCTGATGGAAGGCCGTCGCGGCCAGTTTGTCGACGAAGTCGCGGCCGCCGAAGGCCTCAGCGCGGACAAGGCCGCCGCCATCGTGGACCGAGCCATAGATCGGTGGGTCTGGTACGCCGGCTGGGCGGACAAGATCAGCCAGCTGCTGGGCACGGTCAACCCGGTCGGCGCGCCGTACTTCGACTTCACGATTCCCGAAGCGACAGGCGTCGTGGGCGTTATCGCGCCCGGAGGGCTCGTCGCTGCTCGGCCTGGTGTCTCGCCTCGCACCGGCCGTCGTCAGCGGCAACGTCGTTGTCGTTCTCGCTTCGGAAAGCCGGCCGCTGCCGGCCGTCACGCTGGGCGAGGTACTGGCCACCAGTGACGTGCCGGCCGGCGTCATCAATCTGCTGACCGGCTTGCGGCGCGAGCTGGTGCCCGTCCTGGCCGCTCACATGGACGTCAACGCACTTGACCTGTGGGGCATTCCGCCCGACATGCGCGCCGCCGCTGAAGAACAGGCGATGGAGAACGTCAAGCGCGTGGCGCGCCCACCGCGCGACGGCGAAGAGCGCTTCGACTGGCTGGACGATCGCCGCGCGCAGCGACCCGAGTGGATCGCCACGTTCCTCGAGATGAAGACGGTCTGGCACCCGATCGGGGTCTGACAAACGACGTCGGCGGTCTCGTATGTCCGCCGTTCGGTTCAGGCCTCGACGCGTCGCTCGCGCAGTACAAATCGAGTGAAAGGCACGCGGATGACCGGCAGCGCCTCGATCGAGACGAGGTAGCCCATGAACAGGAAGACAACGGCGAAGAACTCGCCCACGAAGTAGCCACCAGTGTCGCCAAAGCGCGACAGGCCGGTACCGACGGACTCGATCGTTACGCCGAGAGCAATCAGCACATCGCCGGCACGCGACTGTTAAGCCTGCCCCGAAACAGATCGGCCAGCGCCGCCGGCACGCGACAGCACCAGGTTGATCGGCACGGCGACCACTGCGACGACCAGGTTGGCCAGGTACGCCACGCCGCTCTGGTCGCGCGACAGGCTGTAGCGGATCAGCCGGCGCTTGGGCATGAAGACGTATGCGCTGTAGGCGGCGCCCAGAATCAGACTGAACGCGCCGGCCACGTTGAAGAAGGGCGACAGTAGGCGGATGTAGCCGGGCAAACCATCGGCCACCGGGACACCGTTCGAGCATCGAGGAAGTAACCCGGTGCAGGCACCTCGCGCAAACACCATCAGCACGGCGGCCACAACGGAACCTGCCACCACGACCGTGGCGGTCACGTCGGCCCAGCGCGCCGAGCGCAGGTAGGTCAGGACGGCCACGTCGACCGCCAGCGCGAGCGCCAGGCCGAGGTAGATGACAGGCGCCGGGCCGCTGTTGGCGTATTGGAACTTCGCCTGCGCCAGCACCGTGTACAGGCCGGCCACGATCAGAGTGATCGCGAAGGCGTAGCCGAAACGAGTACGGCGCAGCAGGTAGATCGTGCCCAGGCCCAGCCAGCCGGCGGTGAAGATGGCGCCGACCAGGTACCAGAGCTTGTACAGCGCCTCATTCCAGCCGATCGCCCCGCCGACGAATTCGGTAGCCGCGCTCAGGCCGAACCACAACATGCCGATTGCCCAGACAAGTTGATATGGACGCTGTCTGTCGCGCCACTGATCGAGCAACATCAACGCGAAGACGAACGCCAAGATGGACGACGTGAGCGGCAGCGCGACGTTGAGATTCACTCGGGTGGCCAACGATACGACCGTGAAGCCCGATTAGCCAGCCTTGACATTCGAAGCACGGTGACCGTGGCGAGGGCGCGACGCCAGCTGGCCTTGGTCGCGCTGGCGGCGCTCGTTGCGTTCGTGCTGCTCGGCCGTGTGGGCCTCCACCTGGGCGCCTGCGGGCTGGGAGCCCGGCGTGCTGAACGCGCTGGCGCTGGGCCCCGATGCATGGGGAGATCTGGTGCGGGCCGTCAACACGTTGGGCGGGCCGCTGACCTGGGCGGTGATCGTGATCGCGATCGCGACGATTGTGTGGCGCTTTCGAGGACGGGCGGCGGCCGTCCTGGTCGCGCTGACCCTCGTCTCCGATTTGGTCGCGTTCGTCATCAAGGTTGTAGTAGGCCGCGACCGACCCGACACCGCGGCCACCCAGTTCTTCTTTGGTCCGGACGCGTTCTCGTTCCCCAGCGGCCACGTGGTACGTGCTGTTTCACTTGCGGCCGTGCTGGTGTGGCTGCTCGCGCCGGCCAAGTGGCGCTTGCCCGGCGCACTGCTGGCCGGCTTCGGCGCCTGGCTGGTCATGGGTTATGCGCGCGTGTCGCTGGGCGTGCATTGGCCCACCGACACGCTCGGCGGTGCACTCCTTGGTATTGCCTGGTTCGCGCTGACGGCGGCCTGGATTGCGCCACTTGGCGCCGAGCCTGTGCCGCCCGAAACCGACACTCGCGTTATAGCGTAGATAGGCCAATGCGCTGGATGCCTGTCGCCGCCTCCGCCCTCGTCGTGGTGGCGTGCGGCGCGGGCACGCCCGCCCCGCTCACCCCCGACCAGGTACCGGCCGCGTTCGTGGCACTGACCGGCAAGCCGGATCGAACGATGCACATGGAATGGTCCGGCTCGACCAGCCTGGGCGGCGGCGCCGGACAGGCCTTCGACGCGTCATTCGACCTGGCCGGCGAGAACTACGCGGGCTCCGTCACGACACCGGGCGAAAGCTTCGGCAAGCCGGGCGCGGATACGACCATCGAGATCGCCCTCGTCAACGGCCAGGGTTATGAGCGCGGAACAGGCGAGACAGCCTGGCAGCGCTTGCCCACGATGCCCTTGACCGTCGATCCGTTGCGCGGATTGGGCAGCGGCGATGTCGAATACGTCGGCCAGGAGGAACACGACGGCCAGCCCGCCCACCACCTGCGCCTAACGAACTTCTCGCCGCTGATCAGCGGCATCAGCGCGTCGCTCTTCCTGGGCTCGACCGACGGCATGGGCGACACCTTCGATCAGACCGGCTCGACATTCGACGTCTGGACCGACGCTGCCGGCCTGCCCACCGAGGCTTCGATCGACGTCAAGCCGGGCGAGGTGGTCTTCTCAGGCTTCTCACTCAGCGCGACCTACCGGTTCTCGAACTGGAACGCCGAGATCGAGATCATCCCGCCGCAGAACCTATTGCAGTTCGACGGCGTCCCGCAGAAGTAGGGCGCGCAAGGCCGATTCGCCCGACTCGTCGTGGCGGAAGAACACGTAGCAGTCGGCGCCGTCGGCCAGGAATACCGCCAGCCGCGCTGCCCAGGCGTCGATATCGGCCGTCGAGTAGGTCGTCCGGCGCAGCCGCAGGTAGAGCAGGGGACCGGTCCGCCGCAGGTCGGGCGTCAGCTGGTCGTCGAGATCGGTCGCACACAGGGCCGCCGAACTCTCGGCGAGTCGGTCATACACCTCGCCGACGTGCCAGGACGAGTGCTGGAACTCGACGGCGACAGGGCATGTCCGCCGGCCAAGCCGCAAGCAGCGAGGCCAGCTTGAGGTCGTCGCGATGAACGTTTTCGGGCACACGGAACAGCACGCAGCCGAGGCGTTCGCCGAACAGCCGGTACGGCCCGGTCAACCAGCCGACGGTCTGCTGGGCCGCCTCGCCGAAGGCGCGCAGGCTGCCGCCGCGCTGCGCCTTGACCGCAAACCGGAAGTCGGTCGGCGTGTCCGTCAGCCAGCCGGCCACGGCTTCCGGCCGCGGCTGTCGGTAGAAGGTGTTGTTCAGCTCGACTGCCGGCAGTCGGGCCGAATAGGCACGCAGTAGTTCGGTCGAGCGCGTGCCCGGCTCGGTAGAAGCGCGGCGCCCAGGCCGGGTACGAGAAACCGCTCGTGCCGACAAAGAGCCGGCCCGTCAGCAGTTCCCTCCGCCGCGGGCCTGCGGCCCGGCTGCGCTTGCCCTCACTGCCAGCGGAAGAAGCGCGCCGACACGATGAACGAGACGATCAACCAGCCGGCCAGCACCACGGCATCGACCGACAGCGGCGCGTAGGCGACGCCGCCGACCATCGTCTGGCGCAGCGCGTCGGCGAGGTAGGTGAGCGGCAAGAACGCCGCCACCGGCTGCAGCCAGTTGGGCATGAAGGCGATCGGGAAGAAGATGCCCGACAGGAACATCAGCGGGAACTGGACGATGCTGGTCATGGCGTTGGCCGACTCTTCGGTGCGCGCCCAGGCGGCGATGACGTAGCCGATGGCCAGGAAGGCCAGCGCGCCGAGGGCGACGAAGAAGATCGCCAGCAGCGCCGGGCCGATGATCGTCACGCCGAACAGCAAGGCGCCGATGCCGACGATGAGCGCCGTCTGCACGGCGGCGATCAGCAGGCGCATGAGCACGTTGCTGCTGACCAGCGTCGCGCGCGAGAGCGGTGTCGCCGAGACGCGCTTGAGGATCAGCTTTTCGCGCTGCGCCACCAGCGGGATCGAGGCAAAGATGCCCAGCTGCATCAGCGCCATGGCCAGGATGCTCGGCACGAAGTAGGCGGCCGAGCTGATGACCTGCGTCTGCAATCGTGCGCGTCTCGACGGAGAGCGCCGGCGGCACGCCCGAGATCTGCTGATTTGTCGCGCCCACGATCTGCCCGACGACCTGCTCGACGGCGGTGGTCGCCGCCTGCCGGCTGGGGTCGGTGTACAGCGCAAGCGCCACCGGACCGCTGGCCGGGCCGCCCGGCTGCAGCGCCGCGCCCAGGCCCTGCGGCACGACGATCACGGCGTCGAAGTCGCCCTTGCGCATGCGGTCGACGGCGGTCGTCTCGTCGGCAACGTCGGTCAGCGTGATCACGCGGCACCTGGCCGAAGCCTGACGCGCAGCTGCTGCGCGACGCCGGTGTGCCGTCCTGGTCGACCCAGGCGATCGTGAAGTGGGCGTTGCCGCCCGAGAAGATCGCCCCGAACAGGACGATGAAGATGACCGGGAAGGCGAGCGTCCAGAAGAGCGCCGCACGGTTGCGGTAGAAGCTCTTGATATTGGCGATGGTCAGGGGCAGCAGGCCGCGCACGTTCGGTCCCTCTAGTCGCGCAGCGCCCGGCCGGTCAGCTGCAGGAACACATCCTCCAGCGTCGGCCGGCGCACGGCGATGTCGAGGCCCTCGATGTGCAGCTCTTCGCCGAGCGCCAGCAAGGCGCCGATGGTCTGCGGCACTTCCCTGGTGTAGAGCACGAACTCGTCGTTCTCGCGCGCCACACGGCGCACGCCGCGCAGGCCGGCGAGCCGCTCCTGGTCGAGTCCGGGCTGGACGGCAAAGCGAACGGCGCGCTCCGCGAAGTGGCGGCTGATCAGCTCGCTGACCGTGCCCAGCTCGAGGATCTTGCCGTGGTCCATGATCGCCACGCGATCGCACAGCGTCTCAGCCTCCTCCATGTAGTGCGTGGTCAGCAGAACTGTCCGGCCCTCGCCGCGGAAGCGCTCGATGTGATCCCACAGTGAGCGCCGGCCCTGCGGGTCGAGCCCCGTCGTCGGCTCGTCGAGGAAGATCAGCTCGGGGTCGTTGACGAGCGCCAGCGCGATCGACAGTCGCTGGCGCTGGCCGCCGGAGAGCGTCTTCGTGAGTGCCGTAGCGCGCTCTTCCAGGCCGAGCTCGTTGACCAGCTGGTCGGTCGGCCGGCGGCGGGCGTAGAAGCTGCCGAACAGGTCGAGCAGTTCGGTCACCTTCAGGTCCGGATAAAGCGCCGCCGACTGCAGCTGGACGCCGATGCGTTCCTTCAGCCGGCCGGGCTCGCGCCGGACGTCGATGTCAAGCACGCGCACGTCGCCGCTGTCTGGCTTGTTGAGGCCCTCGAGGATCTCGATGGTGGTCGTCTTGCCCGCGCCATTGGGACCCAGCAGGCCGAAGATCTCGCCGCGCTTGACCTCGAAGCTGACGCCGTCGACGGCGCGCACGTCGCCGTAGATCTTGTGCAGGTCGGTGACGGAAATGACGGTGTCGCTGTCGGTGGGCGCCAGGTGCTGGCTACTGGTCGGTGCGGCGGCGGTCACAACGCCGATTGTTCCACCACTCAGCTGATCACCATGCGCACGAGATATGACGATCACGGCGCCGAGCACGGTCAAGGCGATGAGTGGCGAGGCCTTTGCGCCGCGATGGTGCTCCGCTTCCGGCAGCAAGTGGCCGGCACCAATGGCCACGAACGCTCCGGCGAACAAACCCAGGACGAGCGCGAGGCCGTGCGGATCCGGCGCAAAGAGCTGGCTGACCGCGATGCCGACGATTGGCGCGGCCGCGTCGAGCGCCAGCAGGGCCATGGCAGCTCGTCGGCTTCCGCCCACGGACAGCGCGAGCGTTACGACGTTCAGCCCGTCCGCGAAGTCGTGGACGAGCACGGCGAGCGTGACGAGCAGGCCGATTTCGGCGCTCGCGTTGAAGCTGAGGCCTATTGCCAGGCCATCAAGGAAGCTGTGCACGATCAGTCCGGCCGGCGCGACCAGTCCGATGCGCGCACCGGCTGGCTGTACGTGCGGATGCTCGTGCGGCTCGTCGGGGTCCTGTTCGGGCCCGTGCTCGTGCTCGTAGCTGCCCTGGTGGATGAAGGTCTCGACACCGGCGTAAATGAGATAGCCGACGACCGCGGCGATGCCGACCATCAGCGGCTCCGTTCGCACCGCCGATCAGTCCGATCGCCTCGGGCAGCAGGTCGACGAATGCCGTCGCGACGAGGACGCCCGCGGCGATGGCCATGATCACGTGCAGGCGATGTCGGAGCCTGAAGGCCGCGATGCCGCCGACAGCGTCGAGAAGAACGGCAGCAGGCCGACGATCAAGATCACGAGGCGAGCCCGCGCGGCAGGCGGGCACGTGCCGTACAGCTCGAGCCGGTGGCGGTCGATGCGATAGCCGGTCTGTCGTTCCATCTGCGCGACGATCGCCTGCACGCCGGCGTCGTCGACCTCCGTCTGGCGGCCGCACGACCGAGCACACGACGTGGTGGTGGTGGACGGGCTCGCAGACGACGTAGGCGTGCTCGCCGCTGGGCAGGTCGATGCGCTCGAGCAGGCCAAGGTCGGTGAACAGGTCGAGTGAGCGGAAGACGGTCGCCCGACCGATGGGCACGTCCTGCTGGCCGGCGTCGTCGAGCAGGTCGGCCGCCGTAAACGTGCCGCCTCGACGATCGAGCAGGTCTGCCACTCGGCGGCGCGGGCCAGTCAGGCGCCGGCCGCGGCGACCAAGCGTGTCGACGATCGAGGTGGGCGCGGCTGCGACGAGGCATGGAAGCCAGATGATACTGGGTATCGATAAGCGATGGGAGCTTTCGCCAACCTCCCGGTACCAAGGGTCCGTACCGTCGATATCGACCCACGTCCTAATTTCGTCTCCTCATCGCCTTCGGGCATCAAGTGGCAATAAGAGGCACGTTTGACGATCGAGCCCACGACGTCGATGCCCGCCGACCGGTCGCGGTACGGGCCGGAAGCCTGGATAGGCATCGATGATTCCGCGCGTTACCTGTCCGTGCCAGTACGGACCATGTATCGCCTTGCCCAGCGTGGCCAGCTGCCCGCCGTCAAGGTCGGACGCACATGGCGCTTCAAGCGGTCCGCCCTGGACGAGCACCTGCGCACCCTGCACGCGGCTTCATCGAGCATGCCCTCGACGCCCGACGCGCCCGAGGAAGTGCCATCGGTTACTGAGGCGCGCCGCTGGAGCCAGCAGCTCGAGCGCATCGAGGCACTTTCGCGGCGCTGTCACGCTCGCGTGACGTCGCGTCGGTCGCCGATGCCGTGGCCAGCGAGATCGCAACGGTTATTGACTGGCACGGCCTGCGCTTCTTCGTCGCCGCGCGCGATGGCCAGACGCTGCAAGAGATCGTATTGCGCGGGACCGTTCCGCACTACACCCACCGCGAAGGCCAGAAGCTGCTGCAGGTGCCGATCGGGCAGGGCCTCGCCGGCGCTGTAGCCGCCTCACGCGTGGCGGAGATCGTGCCCGATGTTCGCAACGACCCGCGCGGCTTCAAGATCCCCGGCACCGACGACGTCGACGAGTCGATGATCGTCGTGCCGTTGGTCTACGAGGACGCCATCGTCGGCATCCTCGAGCTGATCCGGCTCGGCACGGGCGCCTTCGATCGCGACCGACCTTCGCCTGGCCCAGATCGTCGGCGCGCAGGCGGCGGTGGCGCTCTTCAACGCACGCCAGAACGAGGAGCTCGAGCGACGTGGCGAGGCCCTCGAGCGGAGACTGGCCAGCCAGCGCCAGCTGCTGGCGATCACCGAGCGGCTGCTGCTGACCAGCGACCGCAACTCGGTCTTCGAGGCCATCGCCGACACGCTGGCTGAGGTCGTGCCGCACGACACGCTGACCATCTACACTGTCGATCGCGCCGCCGGCTACCTGATCCCGATCCTGGCCCGCGACCCCTACGCGGAGCAGATCCTGGCCGACCGCATGGAGATCGGCACCGGCATCACCGGCGACGTCATCGCCAAGGGCGAGGCGGAGTTGATCAACGACGCCTTCCACGACCCGCGCGTCCTGCACATTGCCGGCACGCCCGAGGATCAGCAGGAATCACTGATCGTTGCGCCAGTTCGCGGTCCCGACGGCGTCATCGGTTCGCTCAACCTGTACCGCGAAGCAGAGTCACTTCGACGAGCAGGACCTCGACCTGGTGCAAGCCTCTTTGCCAACCACGTCGGCATCGCGCTCGAGAACGCGGCGATGAAGGAACGCTCATCGAGGCGGCGCTGACCGACCCTTTGACCGGCCTGCCCAACCGACGCCTCTTTGCCGACCGCATCGATCACGCCCTGTCGCGCCGCGAGCGGTCGAGCCGCCGCCTGGCCGTGCTGTTCCTCGACCTGGACCGCTTCAAGCTGGTCAACGACGGTCTGGGCCATGCTGCAGGCGATGCCGTTCTGAACGCGATCGGTCATAGCCTGCGGGCGTGCCTGCGGCCGGGCGACACCGTGGCACGCCTCGGTGGCGACGAGTTCGGCATCCTGCTCGAAGACCTGCACGACCCTGAGGAGGCGACGTCGACCGCCCAGCGCGCGCTGGTGGCGCTGTCCGCCCCGCTGCCCGTCGAGGGCCGGATGGTGTCGGTTCGGGCCAGCCTCGGACTGGCGCTGGACCGGCCCGGCAAGATGACCGCCGACGAGCTGCTGCGCAACGCCGATACCGCGATGTACCGCGCCAAGTCCAACGGTCGGGGCGGGGTGGCCGTGTTCGAGCCGTCGATGCTCGCCCACCAGCTGGCCCGCCTCGAGATAGACACCGAACTGCGCGAAGCGATCGAGCACGGCCAGTTCGTGCTGCGCTACCAGCCCATCGTTGAGCTGGCGACCGGCCGAGTTGTCGAGATCGAAGCGCTCGTTCGTTGGAACCACCCGACGCGCGGCATCCTGGGACCGGACAGCTTCATCGACCTGTCGGAAGAGTCGGGCCAGATCGTGGCGATCGGGTCATGGGTCGTCGGTGAAGCGTGCCGCCAAGCGCGCCATTGGCAACTGGCCAGCGCCGCCGCGCCCGACGTCCGGATCTCGGTCAACACGTCGGCGCGCGAATTGATCGAGCCCGGCTTCGTAGGCGGTATCGAATCGGCGCTGACGGCCAGCGGTCTCGCGCCGACCAGCCTGACGCTCGAGATCACCGAAAGCATGATGCTGGCCGACGAGACCGCCTCGATCGCCGCCCTGCGCCGGTTGCGCAACCACGGCGTGCGCATCGTGATCGACGACTTTGGGACGGGCTACTCGGCGCTGTCCTACCTCAACCAGCTGCCGGTCGACGGGCTCAAGATCGACCGGTCCTTCGTGCAAGGCCTGGGCATCGAGCGCGAGAAGTCAGCCATCGTGCGCGCCACCATCGCCTTCGCCCGCGGCCTCGGGCTGATCGTGACCGCCGAGGGCATCGAAACCGAAGCACAGCTGCGCCAGCTGATCGCCCTCAAGTGCGACCGCGGCCAGGGCTACTGGCTCAATGGCCCGCTCGATCCCGAGGCGCTCGAGAGCCTGCTGCGCAGACCCGTGCCCTACCTGCTTCCGCAGCGAAATCAGCGGGCCAAGCGCGCCTCGTAATAACGTTCCCTGCGCAGCCGGCCTTTGACCGCTGCTGCGCACGCATGCGGTCGGTTACCGCAATGCGGTGTCCGACCGTCGCTTGCGTCAGAATCCGGGCGGTGCCCAGCTACGACGCGACGACCGCCCTGCTCGTGGTCGATGTCCAGAACGACTTCGCCGACCCAACGGGCAGCCTCTACGTAAAGGGCGGCGAGCAGGTCGTGCCGTTCATCAACGCTGAGATCACGCGCGCGCAGGCCGCCGGTGCGCCGGTCTTCTACACGCAGGACTGGCATCCCGTCGATACGCCGCATTTCGCCAAGGACGGCGGCATCTGGCCCGTCCACTGCGTCATCGACAGCTGGGGCGCCGCCTTCCATCCGGAGCTGTCGGTGGTCGGACCCGTCGTGCGCAAGGGCAGCAACGGTGAGGACGGCTATTCGGGATTCACCATGCGCGACCCGCGAACCGGTGAGACGGAGCCCACCCAGCTGGCCGACCTGCTGGCGGCGGCCGAGGTCACCAACCTCGTCATTGCCGGCCTGGCCACCGACTACTGCGTCAAGTCGACAGTCCTCGACGCGCGCGAGCATGGCTACCCGATCACGGTGCTCGAGCAGGGCGTGCGGGCAGTCAACCTCGAGCCGGTCGACGGCGAGCATGCGATTGAAGCGATGCTGGCGGCGGGAGCGCTGCTCGAGTCGCGCCGGTCCGTCTAGACTCGCTGCGATGACGCTCCGCCGACGAGCGACCCTATTCGCCAGGGCTCGAAGGCGTCATTGCCGGCGAAACGTCGATCGCCCTGGTCGACGGGGCCAACGGCCGGCTGCTGTACCGCGGCTATCCGATCGGCGAGCTCGTACGCGAGGGCACCTACGCGCAGGTCGCCGAACTGCTGTGGACCGGCGCTTGGCCGGACCACGCCGAGTTGCATGCAGCGCCCCCTGACGGACGCGGTTACGACGACGCTGCGAGCCTTGCCGCCGACTGCCCACCCAATGGATGCGCTGCGCTCGGCGGTGTCCGTTTGGGGAGCAGAGAGCGGTGCCAAGTGGCCGCCCAGCCCTCGACCAGGCGCGCGCACTTACGGCGATGGCGCCATCAGCTTTGGCCGCCTTCGCCCGACTGCGACGCGGCGACGACATAGTCCAGCCCGACCCTTCGCTGGACCTGGCGGCGAGCTTCCTCTACCAGCTCAACGGCGAGCGGCCCGACCTTGCCGCAGCCCGCGCGCTCGACGCCTACTTCATCACTGCCGCCGAGCACTGTTCAACGCCTCGACGTTCACCGCGCGAGTGATCACCTCGACGCGGTCGGACATGGCGTCGGCGGTGGCCGGTGCGATCGGTGCGCTGAAGGGCCCGCTGCACGGTGGCGCGCCGGGCGAGGTGGTCAACCAGCTGCTCGAGATCGGCTCGCCCGAGCGGGCGGAGCAGTGGGCCCGCGACACGATCGCGCCGCGGCGAACGGATCATGGGCTTTGGCCATCGCGTGTACCGCGCCTACGACCCGCGCGCCGCTGCGCTGCGCGACGTTGCCCGCGGCATGGCCGGCATGGCCGACTGGCTCGAAATGGCCGTCGCGGTCGAGGACGTGGTGCTGCGCGTGCTGGCCGAGATGAAGCCCGACCGGGTCATCAAGACCAACGTCGAGTTCTACGCCGCGGCCGTGCTGCAGGGCGTGGGCCTGCCGCCCGATCTGTTCGCCGCCACGTTCGCGTTGGCGCGTCACGCCGGCTGGACTGCGCACGTGCTCGAGCAGGCCGGCGCGAACCGTTTGATTCGGCCGGACGTGCGTTACGTCGGACCGGCAGAGCGGCCGTTGCCCGTGACTGGAGTCGCCGCCGGCCGCTTCGTTGAGTCCGGGACCGGTTCCCGTCTTGTGCCGCGTTCGGAGGCGTTATTCGGGATCCAGGCCGATTTCCCACCTATGCCGGAATGGTTGGGCATTAAGGCGACACTGAGCATTCGCTGGCACGTGGTGCACGGTTTCCGAGCTTCGCCGCCAACGCATGGGCGGTCGGCGGGCTGACGGGATCGAGTTAGTGCCGGCCACGGCGGCAGTAGACGGGGACAATTGCTGACCCAGAAGTCGTCGGCTGCTGCCCGACCAGTTGGGAAACTGGCAAGAACTTTTCTCGCTGGGCTCAGGTACGCTCCGTTCCATGGCGACCGGCCGCACCCTCTACCGAGACGCTGCCCTCGCCGACGGCCAAACGAACGAGCTGCGCCTTGGCGTCAGCATCCTGGTCGAGGACGGCAAGGTGGCCTGGATCCGCCCGTCCGATGACGAGGGCCGGACCAGTCCGGACACCCACACGATCGACGCCAGCGGCTCGACGATCGTGCCCGGCATGGTCGACTGTCACAGCCATCTGACGCTGCCCGGCGGCGCTCATTGGATCGAGCGCGCCTCCGACCCGACCGACAGCCTGCTCGCCGACGCCGAGCACAACGCCCGGCTAATGCGCCAGTCCGGCGTCTACTGGGCGCGCGACGTGGGTTCGCCCAACCGCAAAGACCCCACCGACGGCAAGCGAACGCGGCCTGGCCATCGGCCTGCGCGAGCGCTGGGCCGGTCGTCGGGAATATCCGTACGTTCGGGCCGCCGGAACGTGGGTGGCCAAGAAGGACAGCCTGCCCGACGGATTGGCGCTCGAGGCGGCCAACGGCGACGAGCTGCTCGCCCTGGCCATGCGCCAGCTCGATGACGGCGCCGACTTCATCAAGCTCTACCTCGACGGACCCGACGTCGGCGTGGCGCCGTGGACCGTCGACGAGGTGTCAGCCGTCGTCAAGGCCGGCTGCCAAGCGTGGCAAGAAGGTCACCGCTCACTCCGGCAACCTGGCCGGCGCGCGCGTCGGTGTGGCGGCCGGTGTCCACTCGCTCGAGCACGGCTTCGAGCTCGACGCGGACCTGTGCCGCGACATGGCGGCGGGTGGCACGTTCCTCGTCTCGACGCTGGCCGTGATGGAGTCGTGGCTGACCTTTGGCAAGACCACGGCGCTGCCCCGCTTCGGCAGCGACGAGGGTCGGCTGCGCATCGAAACGCGCCGCGATCGGGCGCGCGAAAGCGTCCGGCTGGCGCACGCGGCGGGCGTGGCCATCTGCACGGGCACCGACTTTGGCGGCGGCTCACTGCGCGCCAACCAGCTGGCGTGGGAAGTCGAGGCACTCGTCGCGGCCGGCCTCGAGCCATGGGAGGCGATCGGCGCGGCGACGTGGCGCGGCGGGGAGATCCTGGGCGAGCCCGAAGCCGGCCGGCTCCACGAAGGCGGTCCGGCCGACTTCCTGCTGATCCACGGCGACCCATATTCGGACCCGGCCAGCCTGTGGCGGGTCTGGCGGACGGCCTGAGAAGATATCGGCATGTTCAGCCGGCGTAGCTGGGCGGCGGCCCTCGTCGCTTTGGTCCTCATCGTCGGCCGGCCGACGACAACCCTCGCCGCCAGCGAAGCCACCGGGCCGGCCATCGGTGCCTGCCCAGCGCAGGCGCCCGGCGCAATCGACCTGCTGCCGGACCTGCGCATGGCGCCGCTCTACGGCGTTTCGATCGAGAACGACGTCGACCGGCCGCAAGCGTCTGCGCTTCGGCACCATCTCGTGGAACGTCGGCGATGGGCCCGATCGAGGTGCGTGGCGAGAACCGCGTTCAAGACACGCTGACGACTCATCGCGCAGCGCATCTACGACAACAACGGCGGCTGCCACGACGTGCTCCAGTCGTCGGCCACCATGTGGTACGCGGGCGACGGGCATAACCACTGGCATGTCCGCAAATACATGGTCACCCAGCTCTACCGGAAGAGCGGCGGCAGCGTCCTGCGCATCAAGAAGCTCGGTTTCTGTCTGCTCGACTTTCACCAGGCCGATCCGCTGCCGGCCGACGCCCCGCCCGACCGTGTCTATTGGACTGGGCGCCTGCGGTAACGGTCTGTCCACGTCGATCGCGATGGGCATTTCTGTCGGCTACGGCGATGACTACCAGCCGAACGTCGCCCAGCAGTGGATCGACATAACGGGCATGCCCACCGACACGTACCGCCTGTGCACCGGTGTCAACCCGTACGGCTGGTGGCGCGAAAAGGGCGGCGTTGGCACGAACAACTTCTTCTGGTTCGACCTGAAGCTCAACCCGACCAAGAGCAGCGTTACCATCCTCGACCACGGCCGAGGCAATTGCTTGAAATCCGGCTCAGGCGCTGGCGGCGGCCTCGAAACTCTTCTTCCGGCGTCAGGAACTGCTCGCGATACAGCTGCGCGTAGAGGCCTTCGCGGCGCAGCAACTCGTCGTGGCGGCCGCGCTCGACGATGCGTCCGTCGTGGTAGACCAGGATCAGGTCGGCGCGCAAGATCGTCGATAGCCGGTGCGCAACGGCCAGCGTCGTGCGGCCCTTCTCGACTCGCTCGAGGGCGGCCTGGATCAGCCGCTCGCTGACCGTATCGAGCGCGCTGGTCGCCTCGTCGAGCACCAGGATGCGCGGGTCGCGCAGCAGCACGCGGGCGAGGGCGATGCGCTGCTTCTCGCCACCCGACAGGCGGTAGCCGCGCTCGCCGACGACCGTGTCATAGCCGTCGGGCAGGCCCATGATCGTGTCGTGGATGGCCGCCGCGCGGGCGGCCGCCTCGAGCTCGGCGTCGGTCGCGCGCTGGTCGGGCGTAACGCAGGTTGTCGCGCACGCTGGCGTGGTAGAGGAACGTCTCCTGGGTGACGAAGCCGATGGCGCCGCCCAGGTCACCCAGACGCATCTTGCGAATGTCGATACCGTCGATCTCGACCGCCCCATCGGCCACGTCGTAGAGCCGGGGCAGCAGATAGGTCGTCGTGGTCTTGCCTGAGCCAGACGGGCCAACCAGCGCGACCAGCTGGCCCGGCTTGAGCTTCGAAGTCGATGTCCTGCAGGCCGAAGGGCAGCGCCTCGACCGGTCGGCGCCCGATTGGCGCATCGACCGCAGCCGTCGTCAGCCGCCTCCGCGCCGTCGCCGGCGACCGCGCCGACGGGCGCCTTCTTCGACTGGCGTCGGGTAGCGGAAGCTGACGTGGCGGTAGCGAATGCGGCCGCGGATCGTCTCGGGCTCCATCGGCACCGCGTTGGGGTCGTCCTCGATCTCGATGGGCAGGTCGAGGTACTCGAAGATCCGGTCGAAGAGCGCCAGCGCGCCCTGCAGCTCGACCTGCACGTTGAGCAGCGACGCCGAGCGGGAAGAACAGCCGGCTCTGGAGGGTGGTGAAGGCGACGATGTCGCCGATGGTCGGCGCCGTTGGGTTGCCGCTGATCTGCAGGTAGCCGGCCAACCAGTAGACGAAGCGCCGGCGTGATCGAGAAGACGACGCCGACGATCATGAAGAACCAGCGGCCGACCATCGCCTGGCGGATCTGCAGCTTGGCCAGGCGCGCATTGGCGTCGCGGAACCGGTCGACCGCCGCGTCCTGCTGGCCGAACGTCTTGGTCAGCAGCATGCCGCTGACGCTGACCGTCTCCTCGGTGATCGAGCTGATGTCGGCCAGGCTCTCCTGCGTCTCGGTGGCGATGCGCCGGCGGACCTTGCCCACGCGATAGGTCAGGTACATGAAGAAGGGCAGCAGCCCGAGCGACAGGAGCGTCAGCTGCCAGTCGAGCAGGAACATCGCGACGACCGTCGAGATGACCACCACCAGGTTGGAGAAGACGCTGCTGGCGGTATCGGTGACGACGGCCTGGATGCCGCCGACGTCGTTCTGCCAGCCGGCTCTGGATCTCGCCCGTCCGCGTGTCGGTGAAGAAGCGCAGCGGCAGCCGCTGCAGGTGCGCGTACAGCGCGTTGCGCAGGTCCTGCATGACGCGCTGGCCGATGATGTTGTTGAGGTACGACTGGCCGACGCCGATCAGGCCGCTGACGATGGGCACCAGGATCATCAGCGCCGACATAGAGATTGAGCTTGGCCAGGTCCTGGCTGGGCAGCGCGTCGTCGATCAGCAGCTTCAGCAAGAACGGATTGACCAGCCCGAGCAGGCTGGTCACGACGATCGTCAGCAGCACGATCGGCGACCCGGCCGCGGTAAGGCCGGAAGAAGCCGACGATGCGCCGCACGGTGGCCGCGCGCCGTTCCGGTGGGCACGCGCGGCAGGTCGCCGCCCGACGCGCGCATCATCTGCGCCGCCGCCCGCCCGCTGCCGCTGCCACGCCCGAAACTCATCGTGTGCGACCCCATCGGACAGCGAACGTAGCACCTGTACGCTGAAACCTCGGGGGACGCCATCGATCACTCAGAGGGCCCAATGATTCGAAGCTCGCCTTGCACTCGTGGTTGGTGTCACCGTGCTGGTCGCTGCCTGTGGCAGCCCTGCATCGCCCACCCAACCGCCAGTCACCGTACCCAGCACACCACCCGCCGCCGCGGCCACGCACGCCTGCCGCGCGCCGCGGCAACGACGCCTGCCGCCGCCGCAACGACGCCTGCCGCTGCGGCCACCACGCCAGGCGGTCAGGCCACGCCGCCGCCGCAGGGTGGCGCGACCGTCGTCGCCAAGCTGACCGGCGGCGCCACGCCGGGCACGTTCACCGCCAGCGGCAAGCCCGAACTGCTCGTTCGGTTTCCTGGGCGCAGGCGTCTGGGGAGTGAGCTTCGAGCCCAGCGCGGGCGATCGGCGTCCAGATCGTCGTGCTCACTGCCCAGCCCGGCAGCAGCGCCGGCGCGTGGAACTTCAACGCCCAGGTGGCGACCGATCCCGCCGGCGTCACGACCTATGGCGGTCTCGAACTCGAGCGGTCCCGGCGCGACGATCGACATCACCGACAACGGCGCGACCGCCACGATTGCACGTCGTTGGGCCAACGCTGACCGGGGATGGCAGCGTCGACCTGACGATCAACTGCCCGTCCGTGACGCGCGTCTAGACGGTCGCTTCAGCCTCGTAGGAGGGGGTGCCGGCGGCCGACTCGTCGGATCTCCGGCCCCTCCAGCTCGCGGTCGGACAGCAACCGGACCCGCGTGGCGAACAGCCAGGCCAAGCCGTACAGCAGCGCCACGACCAGCAGCAGCGACCGGTAGCCGGTGATCAGGGCGAGGTATTCGAGCGCGCCACCGACCATCGCGCCCAGCAGGTTGCTGGCGAAGGCCATGTCGGCCGTCGTCGTGTCGCGGAACGAGTACGAGAAGACCAGGTTGGCGAAGAAGACCGGCGCGAAGGCCACCACCGACGCGACGATGTAGCGCAGCCAGATCGGGTCGAAGAGCAGCGATTCGGGCGGCAGCAGGTAGGCGACCGCGATCGACACGAAGAGGGCGATGTAGAAGAAGGTCGGCCGTCTGATCGGGAACTTCCAGTTGATCAGGATCGCCAGCAGCACGCTCGACAGGATGGCGAAGAACGTCAGCGCATTGACGAACCACGTCGTGCCGAACAGCAGGCTGAAGCTGACCACGCTGCGCGTCGTCAGCAGCAGGAAGGCCGTGCCGAGCACGAAGAAGTGCGGGCTGAACTTGCGGATGGTGGTGCCGGTCACCTTGCGCCGCGATGCGCCACGCACACCACCGCCGACAGCAGCACGATGCCCAGCGCGGCCAGGTAGTAGTCGGCGATGAACGGCGTGCGCAGGTACTGGAAGGGCCAGTCGTCGGTCGCCGGCGTTGGCGCCGGTTCGCCGACGCTCCGGTATCGGCGTGACGGTGTCGCCTGGTGGCTGGCCGTTGGGCAGCGCCGCGACCAGCGGGCCGTCGGCCAGCGTCGCCTGCGCGTAGCCCTGGGCGACGTTGACGAGCGGCGGCGTAGCCGAACGATGTCGTGCAGCATGTTGGCCAGCTTCGTGACCAGCCACGGCTGGCGGTAGTAGTTGTAGAGCACGAAGACGCCCTGGTCCGACAGGTGGTCGCGGACGCTGCTGAATGCCTCTTCGGTGAACAGGAACGACTCGAGCCGGATGGCCGACTGCGAGCTGACCAGGGTCAGCGAGTCGGGCAGGGCGAAGATGACCAGGTCGTACTTGGTCGAGGTCGGCGTCGTGCGCAGGAAGGCGCGGCCGTCGTTGATGTAGCGCGACACGCGCGGATCGCTGTACGGATGGTTGGGATGCTCGTTCGATGCCGAGCTGCATCAGCGCCGGGTCGATCTCGACGGCGTCAACGTGGTCGGCGTCGTGGGCCAGCGCCAGCGCCACGTCGCTGCCGTTGCCGGCGCCCACGACAGCACGTTGTCGAACTTGTGATCTGGGAACCAGCGGTAGACCTGCGTGTAGATCGGCTCGAGGCAGGGCTGGCCGATCGGGTGCAGCGCCTGGTGCGGGATGCCGTCGACCAGGATGTGCTCGAGCGACCAGTTGTCGCATTCGGCGGTTGGGCGTCTGGGGCGAGCTTGAGCCGTGTCGATGCGGTAATAGGCCGACCAGACCTCGCCGACGCGCAGGTGGCTGATGACCAACCACAGAACGAAGACGAGCAATACGCCGACGTTGACGAACGTCCATAGCGAGATGCCGCGACCGACGTCGAGGATGACGGCGAGAACGATGGCGATGGTGAACCACAGCGCCGGATTGGTGCCGAAGGCCGACAGGACGGCGAACGTCGCGATGCCGGTCAGCGAGCCGCCTGATGTCGATGGCGTAGGCCTTCAGCGGAGGCATGCTCTTGAGCAGCGGGCCGAGCGGCAGAGCGAGCGACGCGAGCACGATGACGACAAGGCGCCACGACCATCGGCAGGATGAAGAAGTTGACGTCGGCGCCGTTGCTCTCGGCCAGGCCGAAGAAGATCTCGTCCGCGCCCTTGATCTGGACGTTGAGCTGGAAGTACAGGACGACCCAGGCGACGGCGGCCAGTGCCAGTGGCGAAGAGCGAGATGCGCGGGTTCCAGCCGCGCCGGCCGAGGATGATGCCCAGGCCGATGCCGAAGAAGCTGGCGATCAGCAGGAAGTTCGAGAAGAAGCCGATGTAGTTGACGTTCGCCGGCACCCAGCGAATGAGCATCAGCTCGACGAACAGGATGGCGAAGCTGGTCAGGAACAGCCGGACCGGGCTGCGGCCCAGCGACCAGGTCGTCGGCGCGGCGGGCTTGGCTGGGGGCGGCCGGCTCGTCGACGGGCACGGTGGTATCGGCCGACACGGTCACTTAGTCGCGCATGGTAGCGGCGCTGCGACCGCTGGCGGACGTGGCGCCAGAAGCTGTGAGGCGTTGCGGTTCTCGCGCGGTCCGCACTTACCAGGCGGTGGCGGTGGCGGTCTCGGCGATGCCCTTGACTCCAGCCAGCGCTCGGCGTCGATGGCCGCCTTGCAGCCATCCGCGGCAGCGGTGACCGCCTGCCGGTAGCGGTGGTCGTGCACGTCGCCGGCGATGAACACGCCGTCGATCTTCGAGTGCGTCTCGTCGGTCGCCACCAGGTAGCCCTTGTCGTCGACCTCGAGCCAGTCGCGGAAGACGTCCGTATTGGGCTTGTAGCCAATGGCGACGAACAGGCCATCGGCCGGCTCCTCGCGCAGCGCGCCGGTGTCCGTGTCGCGCAGCACCAGCCCGCTGACCTTCTCGTCGCCCAACACGTCGGCAATCTCGGTGTTCCAGGCGACGCTGATCTTGGGGTTGGCGAGCGCGCGCTCCTGCATGATCTTGCTGCCGCGCAACGTGTCGCGCCGGTGGAGCAGCTACGACCTCGCTGGCGAAGCGAGTCAGGAAGGTCGCTTCCTCGAGCGCCGTGTCGCCGCCACCGACCACGACAACCTTCTTGCCGCGGAAGAAGAAGCCGTCGCACGTCGCGCAGGCGCTGACGCCGCGGCCGCGCAGGCGCGTCTCGTTCTCCAGGCCCAGCCAGAGTGCCGATGCACCGGTGGCCACGATCACCGAATCGGCGGTGTACTCCTTGCCGTCAGCCCACAGCCGGAACGGACGGCCGGAGAGGTCGACCTGCTCGAGGTCGACGTCGACGAAGCGCGTGCCGAAGCGCTCGGCCTGCTCGCGGAATTTCTGCATCAGCTCCGGGCCCTGGATGCCTTCCGGGAAGCCCGGGTAGTTCTCGACGTCGCTGGTGATCATCAGCTGGCCGCCCGGCGTGTAGCCGCTGATGACGATGGGTTCGAGGTTGGCGCGTGCCGCGTAGATGGCCGCCGTCAGGCCGGCCGGGCCCGAGCCCAGGATCACAACCTTGGCGTGGCTGCCGCCCTCGCCGCTCGGCGCCAGGCCATTGCCGGTCGGCCTGCTGACCGCCGACGCGATCTCGTCACCGTCGACTATGGCCAGCGTGGGGAAGTTGAAAGGAGACTTGTCCATTGCCTCCATCGTATCAGGAGGGCATACTCCCCTGGGGTATTTCGGCGACGTCGTCAGGGCTTGATCACCTGGACCAGCCGGTTGACCTCGAAATCGCCCACGATGGTCTTTTCGAGGACATTGCCCAGGCCGTGGACGTACCACTTGCCGTCGACAACACCAGGCTCGAGCGGCGTCCACTCCTTTGTCTTCATCGCGCCCGTAAACGAGCCATAGGGCACCGTCACGCTGGCGCTGAGGCTGACGATCTTGAAGTGGTCCTCGGCGTGGCCGGGGAAGAACTCCTGTACGAAGCTGTCGCCTACATGTGGATGGGCGGGCATGAAGATGCCGGCCTGCGCGCCGGACACGCCGGCCTGCCATGTGCCTTCTGTGCTCACCACGTGGCCATGCCGGTCGTACTCGGCCGTGTTCTCGCCCAGGTACCAGACGGTGCCGAACTTGTCCTGCGCGTAGAAGTCGCGTGTCTTCTCGCCGATCCAGCCGCCGTCGAAAACGAGCGTGTCCTCGACGATCACGCAGGGCACGCCCATGATCATTTTCGTGTGACGCGTCACGTGGACGATGTCGGAGCTGTGCTTGCCGTCCTTCACGCCGCGATACGTCCAGAACGTCCCCGGCTTGAGCGGGAACCACGGATTGTTGATGGGCCCGCCGTTGAAGTTGGCCGGGTTCAACACCGGCAGCGACGTGACGCCGGCCGGCGCCGCGGCGACAGCTGCCGGCAGCAGGCCGGCCAGCATGATCGCCATGACTCCAAGCGGCAAGGCAAGCCGAACACGGTTCAGTGATCGCAGCATCGACACGTCCTCCTTCAGCACGGTGAGGCAGATGCGGATCTGACTCCATCTTGCGCCTCTTTCGCCGAGCGGGCGGCGCCCAGCCTGCTACCGGCGAGATGAGAACAGGATGAGACGCCTCTTAGAGCGGACTCGGGTCGCCCAGGCCGGCGATCTGCGGTATCACGTCCCGCCCGATCAGCTCGAGCTTGGCGACGTCCCACACGCCCTTGACCGACACGATGGTGTGCTGCGCGCCGGCTTCGGCGAAACGCGCCCAGCCGATCGACGAACTGCGAGCCGGGCTCATCGAGCCCGATTTGCCGTCGGGCGAGATCGAGACCGATCGACAGATTGGTGCGCTCGATGGTCGAGTAGTCGCGGCCGACCGCCTGCGCAGTGCGCGCGCAGGACGTCGAACTTGTGGCGCAGCATGTCCGGCCCGCCGAAGACGTTGCACGCGTCGGCGTAGCGCGCCACCAGGCGCAGCGTCGTGCGCTCGCCGCCACCGCCGATCAGGATCGGGAATGCGCGGCCGCGACAGCGCCTGCGGGCTGTTGAGCAACCGGCCTGCCGCTGACCAGGCGACCGGCATACGACGACCCGCCGCGCTCGCCGGTCCAGGCCAGGCGCGCCATCTCGAGCGTGTCGGCCAGCAGCGCGAAGCGATCGGGCAGCTCGGGGAAGGGGATGCCCAGGGCGCGCGCCTCGGCCACGTTCCAGGCGGCGCCGATGCCGAACCATGCCCGGCCACCTGACAGCACGTCGAGCGTCGTGGTGGCCTTGATCCACAGGCCGGGCTGGCGGTACGGCACGGCGCCGACCATCAGGCCCAGGCGCAGGCGGCGCGTGTGGGCGGCCATGTAGCCGAGGGCGGTCATGCCCTCGAGCATTGGTTCCTCGACCTCGCCCACGCTGCGGATCTGGAAGAGGTGGTCCATCACCCACAATCGAGGCGAAGCCGGCTTCGTCGGCGGCCTGGGCGATGCGCGCAAGCGTCGGGCCGATCTCCGCGTCGCCGCCCGGCCAAGTGAATGAGCTGACCTGCAGTCCTAACTTCACCGCCCGGATTGTTACCGGAACAGGTCAAAGTCGCGCGGCATGACCACGTCGCCGGTCACCGTGCCCTGGCCGTTGCCCAGGTCGACGCCGCGTACCAGCACCACCGGCTGGCGGCTGATCTTGCCCGCCGCCAGTTCGGCCGCCGAACAGATCTCGTCGGCGACGGCCACGATCGTCGAGTGCATGATCCGGCCGTCCGCGTCGGGGCGGCCGCGCTGATCGTCGAGTGGCTGCGATGCCGGCCACCCCCAGCGCGACGTCGACGATGCCGAAGCGCCACGGGCGGCCGAACGAATCGCTGACGATCACCGCCACGTCGATGCCCAGCAGCTCGCGTCAGGCCGGCGCGCAGGGCCGCGGCCGACGCGTCGGGGTCCCTGGGCAGCAGGGTCACGAAGTCGGTTCGTCCGCTGTTCGAGGCGTCGACGCCGGCATTGGCGCAGACGTAGCCGTGATGGGTCCGGCAGATGACCAGGCCGCGCTCGAAGCGAAGAACTTCGGCCGCCTCACGCAGCACCACCTCGACCTGCCGTGCGTCGCGCTCCCACGCCTTGGCGAACTCAACGGCCTCCGGCCGCGGCTCGATGGTGCGCAGGTCGACCAGCTGGCCTTCGGCCTTGGACACGATCTTCTGGGTGACCACGAGGACATCACCCGAGCCGCGGCGCCAATTCCGGCTCGGCGCTGGCCAGGTCGCGCCAGGCGCCGGCGATCAGCTCGGCGAGATCGGCGCCGGGCTCTATCTCCGGCAACGCCGGCAGGGCGAATGGCAGCGAGACGACCCACGTTTAGGCGGTAGCCGACTGCGGACCTTGCTGGGTCAATTCGAGCAGCACGCTGGCATCGATGCGCTCCAGATCCTCGGGCGTGTCGAGATCGAAGCCGAGCTGCGGATCGATCACCAGTTGGACGCTGGCGTCGGCGGCGCGGGCGGCGCGCACGTGGGCCTCGAGGCTGCCCGGCCCGAACGCGGGCTCGATGACGTTCGGCGGCGACAGCAACAGCGCGTTCGTTCCGCCGCGTGCGTCGGACGGGGCGGCCACGACCAGCGGCTGGCCATGCCCGGCGGCCAGTGCCGCGTCGGCCGCATCGAGCAGCCGGTCGAGGGAAGCCATGGTCACCAGCGGCAGGTCGGCGGGCAGGATCAGGATGGCCGATGCATGGCGTGCCACAGCCGCACCGCGGGCGGCCACCAGCGCGGCGTTGAGGTCACCGGCGGCGGGTTCGCTCGACGACGCTCGCGCCGTGCTCCTGCGGCCACACGTCGCACAATTGCGTCGTCGCTGACCACGTGCGTGCGGCGGCTCGGCGGCCAGCCGGCGAGGATCTCGAGCAGCCGGTGGAGGAGGCCGACGATGAGGGTCTCGCGCTCCTCCGCATCGAGCGTCTCGCCGAGGCGCGTCTTGCCTTCGGCGAGGCCGCGAACGGGCACGACGACATGCAGGCTCGACAGGTCGCCGGCTGCACTCACGCGCGCATGGTACGCGGCACCAGCCGTTGCGCCAGTGCCAGGCGATCGCCCTCGTCGGTGAGCACGGTTCGTTCGACCTGGGCGGTCAGGCCGGCGCGGAGACAGCCGCGGCATCGGCGGCATCCGCCTGATCGATGACGAAGCGGTCGAGCAAACCGGGGTATGTGCGGGCGTAGTAGCGGGCGACGCCCGCTGCACCCTCTTCGCCGGCGAGTGAGGCGAGCATGGCGCCGGCGGGCCCGCGCAGGGCGCTGCCGCCGACGATCGGGCTGATGGCCAGCACATCGGCGCGCTGCCGACGCACAGCGCGTCGAGCATGCCCGGCACGGCCAGGATCGGGCCCACGCTGACGAACGGGTTGGACGGCGCGACCACTATCAGCTCGGCGCCGGCAATCGCCGCGAGGACGCCCGGCGCGGGCTGCGCCGCCTCGATGCCGTCAAAGCGGACCTCATGCACGGTGTCCGAGAAGTGGCGGCGCACGAAGTAGTCCTGGAAGTCGAGCCAGCCGGAGTCGACCCGGATCTTCGTGCTGACCTGCGCGTCGGTCATCGGCAACAGCCGCGCGCCAACGCCAAGTGCGGCCGCCAGGCGGGCCGTCACCGCGCTCAACGGCTCGCCCTGGCGCAGCGCCTGTGTCCGCACGATGTGCGTGGCCAGGTCGCGGTCGCCGAGCTGGAACCACGTGGGCTGGCCGTAGCGCACCAGCATCTCTGACGCCGACCAGGTTTCCCCGGTGACGCCCCAGCCGGTCTCCAGCGTTGGCCAAGCCGGCCAGCGTGTACATGACCGTGTCCAGGTCGGGTGAGACGTAGAGGCCGTGCAATTCCAGGTCGTCGCCGGTGTTGACGATGACGGTCAGCTCGACCGCCTCGCCGAGCAGCGCGAAGCCGTGCGCCATGCGCGCGCCGCCGAACCCACCGGCGAGGACGACAACGCGGATTGGCTGAGAGTTCAGCGGCGAGCCCGCCTGCTGCGGATGGCCACGGCGTCGCCTGGCGGCTGCGGTTCGAAGTCGCCGGTCGGGGCCGGCTTGGCCGGTGCGGGCGTGAACATGCTGGCGGGCGGTGGCCCAATGGGCTCGGCCGGCTGGCGATTGATAGCGGGCGGTGACCTCGGGCTCTGAGGGATGCTTGCCGACCTGCGTCGAGCCTGCGACGTAGCGCCACAGCTCAGTGCCTTTGGGCACGCCCAGCTTCTTACGCTCGGCCGGATCGAAGATCGGGCCGCCCGACATGTCGTGCCACTTGTTGACTTTGTCACGGTCAATCGTCACTGCGACAAGTTGCCCGTAAAGGCGGCGCCAGTGAGCGATGGGCTGCTTGGCATCTGGCCAGCGCGCCTTGTCCGGGACTTCCGAGCGAACGCGGTACATCGCGACTGCCTTCGCGTCGTCGGGCGTCTTGCCGGTCAGCGGTCCAGAAGCGGCGGCCCGATTGACCGCGTCGGCCACCTGGTCGTAGGCGTAGTGGCGCGCCCACTCCAGGTCCGTGAGGTGCTCTTCCTCGCCTGCTTTGATCTCGGCCGAAGCCGCCTTGGTCACGTCGCGCACGCGCGCGTGTTCCATCGGGCGTCGGCTCGTCGTCGTGGAGGCCTTCGCCCGGGTAGAGGGACGTCGCAGGGTCCGGCGTCACGGTCGTTGGGTTGATCGTCGCCTGCCAGCCACCGTCGGATTGCTGGAGGGGCGTCCGAAGCACCACGTCGGGAGCACCTGGCGCTGGCAGCGAGGTATAGCCGGCCGCGTGCATGCCGGCCGCTGCGTTGGAGATCTGCACGACTCCGCCTCGCGGTGGGGCCGCCGTCGAGGTGGGCGATCCAACGACGCGCAGCGCGTCCTGCTGACGGCTGGCGCCACGTACCTGCGCAAGCGTGGAGGCGACGGCGCGGTTCCCGGCCGAGCTCTGCAGAAACAGGGCCGACTTGGTGCGGGCGGCGGTGTCGACCTCTTCGGTCAGCTCAAACGGAGCCGGCGGCTGAACTGATCGTGCCGCACCGGCCGGTGGTCGCTGGGAGCGAGCATTCAGAGCCGGTTGGTGCTGGTCGCCCATTTTCGAAGGATAAGTTGAGGGTGCCTGCCCTTTCGGGCAAAAGCCTTAGGCCGTCAGGCCGGGCAGCACTTCACGACCGAAAGCCTCGGCCCACTCGCGCTGGTTGCGGCCGACGTTGTGCAGGTAGACCTTGTCGAAGCCGAGGTTGAGGTACTTCTGGATCTCACGGCGGTGCGCCTCGAGGTCGGAGCTGATCAGCATCCGGCCCTCGAAGTCCTCGGGCCTGACGAGCTTGGCCATCTGCTCGAAATCGTGCGGCGAGCGGATGTCCTGCTTGGGGAACTTCATGCCGCCGTTGGGCCACTCGGTTAACGCGTTCTGCATGGCCTGCTCGTCGGTCTCTGCCCACGAAAGGTGGACCTGGATGATCTTGGGCATCTTGGACGGGTCGCGGTTGGCTCGCCGCGCGCCCTCCTCGAAATGATGAAAGATGTTCTCGATCTTCGACTCGGCGGCGCCAACGGTGATGATCCCGTCGCACAGCCGGCCGGTTCGCTCCGCCGTGATCGTGCCGGCGGTGGCGACATAGATCGGCGGCGGCTCGGCCGGCATCGTCCACAGCCGCATCGTCTCCATCTTGAAGAACGGGCCGCTGTGCTTTACGTCGGCGCCACTGAAGAGCTTGCGGATGATCTCGATGGCTTCGAACATGCGCGCGATCCGCTCGGGCGGCTCGGGCCAGTAGCCGGCCACGACATGCTCGTTGAGCGCCTCGCCCGAGCCCAGGCCCAGCCAGAAGCGGCCGGGATACATGGCCGCCATCGTGGCGGCCGCCTGGGCGATGATCGCCGGATGCTGGCGGAATGAAGGGCACGTGACGCCTGGCCCGATATCGCCCTTGGTGTGCTCGGCAGCGGCCGTCATGAACGACCAGACGAACGCAGCCTGGCCCTGTTGCGGAACCCACGGCTGGACGTGGTCGGCGGCCATCACGCCGGAGAAGCCGTTCTGTCTCGGCGACTTCGCAGAACTCGATCAGCTCGGTCGGGTTGAACTGCTCGAGCATGGCCGCGTAGCCAATCTGCGGTTGCGTCATCAGCGCGGGTCTCCGTGCGTGTACACGCGCGACGGTCGGATCAGGAAGCTGATGCGCGGCTCAGTCCGGAAGCGGGCGATCGAGCGCTCAGCCTGATCAGGGTCGTAGTACAGGCGCGCCATCTTGGAGATGTGGTCGCGCGCGGGTTCGCCCTCCGCGAAAACCTCGGCGCGGCCGCTGATGGTGACCGCGTTCTCGCCATCTTCGACGGCGAAATTGACGCGCGGGTCGCGTAGCAGGTTGGAGGGCCAGCGCCGGCCCAGCCGCGAGTTGATCAGGATGCCGTCGTCCTGGACCAGGAACCAGATGATCGACTGCCACGGCACGCCACTCGGGTTGATGGTGGCGATTACAGCGTGGCGGCCGTTCGCGGCCAGGAAGCTGCGCACCTGGGCGTTCAGCAGCTCGGCGGTCATTGGCGCCGATCTTATTACTACATCCCCTTTGGTCGGGTTTCAGGCGACCTCGCGGCCGGCCGGCCTGGGCGAGCGCAGCAGTTGATCGACCTGGTCGGGGGCCATGCCTTCGCCGAACAGGAAGCCCTGGCCGTAGTCGGCGCCCAGCTGGCGCAGGTTATGCAACTGGGCCTCGTCCTCGATGCCCTCGGCGACGGCGCGCAGGTTAAGCGTCTCGGCCAGCCGCAGGACCGAGCGCACGACGGCCAGCTGCGCCGGTTCGCGACTCATTTGCGCGATGAACGAGCGGTCGATCTTGAGCTCGTCGATCGGGAAACGGCGCAGGTAGTTGAGTGACGAGTAGCCGGTGCCGAAGTCGTCGATGGCCAGCCGCAGGCCGAGTTCCTTGAGCTGGCGCAGCGTTTCCACGGTCGCCTCGGTGTCACGCATCAGCGCGCTCTCTGTGAACTCGAGCGTGACCCGGCTTGGATCGACAGCGGTCACCTTCATCACATCCGCCACTTCACTGGCGAAGTCGGGCCGCTGCACCTGGCGCGCCGACACATTGACGCTGACCGCCGACTGCAGGCCGGTGCTCTCCTCCCACGCCCGAAGCTGGCGGCAGGCCGTCTCGAGCACCCAGTGGCCAAGTGGGACGATCAGGCCCGTTTCTTCGGCAACCGGGATGAACTCGGTGGGCCCGACCACGCCGCGCCGGGGATGGCGCCAGCGGACGAGGGCCTCGAACGACGGCAGCTCAGCGCCGGCGAGGTCGACGATGGGCTGGTAGACGACGAAGAACTCGCCGCGCTCGACAGCACGCTCGAGGTCGGCCTTGAGGCGCGAGCCGGTTGAGCGCCGCATCGTGCATGCTCGTCTCGAAGCTGTCGATGCGGTTCTTGCCGTTGGCCTTGGCCGTGTACATGGCAGTGTCGGCGTTGCGCAGCATCTCCTCGGCGCTGTCATTACGTGTCGTCGACACGGTCAGGCCGACGCTGGCGCGCACGAACAGCTCGCTGCCATTGACGCTGAAGGGCGCTTGCAGGGCGGCCAGCAATCGTTGAGCGACCTTGTCCGGCGCATCGCGGCCGGCAGCGTCCTCGACCAGGACGGCGAACTCGTCGCCGCCCATCCGGGCGATGGTGTCGCCGCTGCGCAGCGCACGCGCCAGGCGCTCCGCGACGGCCTTGAGCAGGTCGTCGCCGGCGGCGTGGCCGAGGCTGTCGTTGACGGTCTTGAAGTCGTCGAGGTCGACGAACAGCACAGCCAGTGGCCCGCGGAAGCGGCGGCGGCGGGACAGCCCGTGGCTCAGGCGATCGAGGAACAGGGCGCGGTTGGGCAGGCCGGTCAGCGAGTCGTGGAACGCCTGGTGGCGCAACTCGTCCTCGAGCATGCGCCTGCCGGTCACGTCACGGTAGTTGACGACGATGCCGGCGACGGCCGGGTCCGGCAGCAGATTACGGGCGAGCATCTCGATCCAGCGCCACGAGCCATCCGCGTTGCGTAAGCGCACCTCACCTGAAACCAGCCCATCCGGCGTCCGCGCGACGTCCGTCAGCAGCTCCTCGACGCGTGCGCGATCGTCGCGGTGGGTCATCGCCAGCAGCGACTGGCCGGTGCGACTCTCTGCCGGGTAGCCGAGGACACGTTCAACTGCACTGCTCTCGTAGGTGATGGTGCCCTTGGGCGTGACGATCATTTGCACGTCGGCCGAGTTCTGGACGAGCGATCGGAAGCGCTGCTCGCTCGTCCGCAGCCGGCGGTTCTGGCGCGACAGCAGCTTCGACGCGCCGGAGAAGGCGCCGAACAGCAGCAGCAGCAGAAACAGCCCGATTGACCCCACGATGAGCATGACGTCGCGCGAGGTCGCTGCAATTTCTGCGTCGATGGGGGCCGCATCCTGATAGACCTCGTAGGCGCCGATGACTTCGTTATTGGCACCGCGGATGGGCAGATACGTCTCGAGCAGGTGGGCGGCGACGCTGCGCTCGAACTCGTTCTCGGCAGCGGTGCCGTCAGAGAATTCGGCGGCTACCTCGCCGTCGAGCGCCTCTTGGAGGTCTGACTCGACGTCGAACTGCTGGCCGCGCAGTTCCGGCAGATCGGAGTAGACAATCGTGCCGTCGGGAGCCCAGACCTTGATACGAAGGTAGCCACCGCCGTCCACCACGCGCGCCAACTGGCCGTTGATCACACCGGCTTCGACGTCCGACGCGCCCAACCGGCCGTCTGCGAACATCGGGTCGACGTAGCCATGGACGACCGTCTTCGCCGTCTTGACCGCCTCGTTGACGGCGGTCTGCCGGACGTGATCGGAAACGCTGACCGACACCGCCACGGCAGTGGCCAGGATGAGCACGCCACAGACAGAAACGACGGCCGCACGAAGGCCGGGCCGCCATCGATCCATATTTTCGGGCAGCTTCATTACGCGGTTGGGCTCTGCGTGTTCGGCCTGATCTGGCCGGTCGCGCCGGATGGTGGTGATACGCAACACCACCATCAACTAGACGTTGGTCTGCCCTGCCTTGGTACCGCTCGTGTGCCCTCGGGCTTCAGCCGCCCAGGAGAGATATGCCGGTGTCGGTGGTGATGCCCAGAACGACGTGGCCGATGAAGCCGCGGAAGTGCGTTTCCGGCGGGTAGGCATCGAACGGGCCGGCCAGCCCCAGCCGAGTGTTCAGGTACTCGTCGTTGATGGCCCACAGGGCGACGCCGTAGAGCGCGCCGTTGACCGACCTGAGCAGCGGCACGCTGCGAAGGACGCCGTAGATGGCGCCGGGCACGATGCCGAGGGCGTAATGGAGGATGGTCACCAGGCTGTCGCTCTGTTCCTGGTTCAGCTCGACGCCGGTCTGCTCCTCGAGCCGGTCGACCAGGTTGACGAGCGCCGGCTGGTCGTTCGGCCGAGCGGCCTCCTCACGCTCGGTCACCTTGGGTCCTGGCGATCGAGCATGGCCGTGGTCACCAGGTCCATCAGCCAGACCGCCGCTGCACCGGCGATGGCGCCACGACAGCGCACTGATCAGCATGGACTCCGATGGTAATCAGCCAGCCGAACGGCTGCAGCCCTACGGCCAGGCGGCGAAGGGCTACAGGAAGATCACGATTTGGCGAGGCGCTCGCCCACTCGGACGGCCACGCCAGCCGGTTCTCGAGCGGCGCCAACGGGCAGTTCCAGCGTGGGTCGTAGACGCACGACGGGTGGTAGGCCATGTTGAAGTCGAGCACGAGCTCGCTGGCACTCGATTGCCGCCCAGGTCCGCGCCCTTGACGGTGTCGAGCAGGTAGCGGCCGGCGCCGTACGTCTCGCCGCCGGACGTGGCGTCGCGGAACGGCAGGAACAATCCGCCGGCGTAACCCTCCATCCAGAAGACGGACAGCGTGGCGCCGCCGAACGGCCCGCCCAGCGTGACCCGGCCGATGCGTTTGAAGTTGAACGCCTCGTCGCCGCTCGTCGGCAGGGCCAGCGCCTGGTCTCCGAATGGAGACGCCGCCGCCGCTGCTGGCTCGGCTGGCTCGAGGCGGGCGGTCAGCCGCCAGGCCGGGTCGTAGTCCCAGTACGGCACGCCGGGATAGGCGGCACGCTGCTCGGGCGGCAGCGGTGACTGCGGATGCTCCTTGAACAAGGCGTCGCGGGCGACGCGGAACTCGCGCGTCGCCCGCTCCGCATCGCTCGCTGAGATCGACCGCCAGCGGGCGTAGAGCTCGGCTACGCGCCGCCGCCAGTCGGCCAGATCGAGGTAGTCGGCTGCTTCCATATCAATTCAGTTCCTCCGCAGACCGCCTGCAGGCGGCTGCTGCGCGCTACCGTCGGGCCGCCGGCGGGCCGGCCGCCCGGCGTCCGCTTGCGTTGCTACGCAGGTCTTACTTGACGAAGCCGTTCTCCTTCAGCCAGGTCGGCGGCGACGTCCTTGGGGTCCTTCTTGTCGACGCTGACCTGCTTGTAGAGCTCGGCGAGCGTCGGCGTATCGATCTTCGCCGAAACGTCATTCGAGCAGCTTCTTGAACGAGGCCTGGTCGACCTTGGCCAGGTAGTCATCGCGCACGATCGGTGCGACGTTGTCGGCCGGCTGGGTGTGCAGGTCGTCCTGGAGGACGACCCAGCCGTTGACGAGGATGTCGGGCTGCGTCGAGCACAGCTCGGCGACGTCGATGGTGTTGTCCTTCAGGCATCGGCCATCGGCGTGTCGCAGGGCGACAGCAGCGTCGCGCCGGCCAGCGTCTGCTGCGTGATGCCGTACTGCTCGAGCGCACCACCCGGCGCGCCGCACAGTGGGTTGGTCGGGCAGTCCGTCGCCAGGCCCCACTTGAGCTGGTCCTGGACGGCCGCCGTGTCGCTCATCTTGGTCAGGTTGAACTGGGTCGCCGTGTCGGCGCGCACGACGAACGCGTTGGTGTCGATCGCCGGCGTGTAGTTCGAGCGCGGTCAGGTTCTTGGGCGTCGAGCACTGGCTGCAGGCCGGCAGGTTGGCCGCCGAGTCAGCCCGAAGCGGCGGGATTGCCGGATTGGGATTGTTCTTCAACTCGTACGAAAGACGGCTGCCGATGTACTCGGGCTGCAGGTCGATCTGGCCGCTCTCGATGGCCGGTGCGACGATCGGCCGCTCGCCGAGGCCGATGCCGGCCCGGTCGACGGTGTAGCCGTTGGCTTCGAGGACCTGCGCATAGATCTCGGCCATGACGCGCGCCTCGTCAAATTTGACCGATCCGATCTTGAGCGTTGGTTTGCTGCCCCCACCCAGCCCGCACGCGCTGACGAGCGCGAGCGCGACTGCCCCGAGGGCCAGCATGCGGGAACGCCGCATGGGTCACCTCCCTATCTCCTCCGTGGGCCGTTAGATACGACCCTTACACGCGGACTATAAAAGCTTTACGCCGGCAGGCTCCGGAATTGCATCGCGCCGGCCGCGCAGAGGGCGTGGCGTGATCAGGTACTGCGCCACCGCGAAGGCCGCCTCTGTCACGAGCACGAGCGCCCCGACCAGCACGGCTCCGCCGACTGTCTGACCGATGTCCCCTGCGACAGCCCGTCGACGAGGTAGCGGCCGAGTCCGCCGAAGCCGAAGATCGCGCCGAGCGTGGCGGTGGCGATGACCTGCACCGTCGCCGACGAGATGCCAATGCCGATGGCCGGCACCGCGATCGGCACTTCGATGCGCCGGAGCACCTGCGTTTCGGACATGCCCTGCCCGCGACCGGCCTCGATGGCGTCGCGATCGACGCCCTGCACGCCCGAGAACGTGTTCACCAGGATGGGTGGCACCGCCAGCACGACCATGGCGATGAGCGTCGGGTAGACCTTGAAGCCGAGCTGCGGGTCGACCTGGGCGGTGATCGGCAGGACGATGGCGATCACCGCCAGCGAGGGCAGGGCGCGCCACAGGTTGGCCAGGCTGACCGCGAGCGTGGCGAAGCGGCCGGTGTGGCCGATGTACAGCCCGGCAGGCAGCGCGATCAGCAGGGCAATGATCAGCGACACGACGGAGATGGCGACGTGCTCTTCGAGGCGTGTCGGGATCCCGTTCGGACCAACCCAGTGTGCCGGGTCGGTCAGCCAGGCGATGGTCTCGCTGATGACGTTCATGCGGCGCCGGCCCGCGCTGGCTCGGATCGGGCGCCCTGGCAGTCGACCACGGTGTCATCCGGCCCTGTACCGGACCAGCGCGGCGTCGACCACGAAGGCGAGCAGGATCGACGGGATGGCGCCCACGTACAGCTCGAGCGGGAAGCTGTGCCGGTAGCCCTCGAGGATGAAGAAGCCCAGTCCACCGTAGGCATCGCCCATGATCGCCGTCACCGTCACCAGTCCGATCGTCGAAACAGCTGCGAGGCGGACGCCGGCGACGATCAAGCGGCACGGCCAGCGGCACCTCGACTCGCCACAGCCGCTGGCTGGCGGTGAAGCCGAGCCCGTTGGCGGCCTCGAGCGCATCCGGCGGGACCTCGCGCAGGCCGGTGGCGATGTTGCGCACGAGGATCGTCAGCGTGTACAGCACGAGCGGGATCTCGACCGTCAGCAGCGAGATGCCGGTGATCGTGATCAGCGTGCCGAACAGGGCCAGGCTGGGAATCGTGTAGAGCAGGTCGGAGACGGCGACGATCGGCGCAGCCGTAGCGCCGGCGGCGAACGGCGAGGATGGCCAGACCGAACGAGAAGACGAAGCCGACGCCGACGGCGATGGCCGTGAGGTAGAGGTGCTGGAAGCGTCCGGATAGGCGATGTCGTCGAGGTGGGTGACCAGCCAGTCGAAATCGGTCGGGTCGATCAACTTGCCGCCTCGGCCGGCGCCTGGCGCGCCGCTCGCGCAGGAAAGCGGCGATCTGGTCGAGCGTCAGCACGCCCAGCAAGCGCCGCTGTTCGTCGACGACGACGCCGGCCAGTACGTCGGCGCTGAGCAGCAGCGAAAGCGCGTCCTTCAGCGTCGTCTGGCGTTCCAGGATGCGGCATGGCGGGCTCGGCGTGGTCGGTCGTCAACGGTCCGCCGCTCGGGGATCTCGCGCTCCTGAATCCAACCGAGCGGTCGGTTGTCGTGCGTCGACCAGCAGCAGATACGGGAACGGGTCGGCCATCGTCTGCGCGGCGCGCGGCGGCAGCATCGTCGCCGGGATGGCAGGTCACCGGTCGCTGCAGCTCGATGTCGCCGACGCGCGTCAGCGACAGCCGCTTGAGACCGCGATCCGCGCCGACGAAGCGCGCGACGAAGTCGGACGCGGGACGAGTCAGCACCTCCTCCGGCGTGCCGAACTGGGCCAGCCGGCCGCCCTGGCGCAGGACCAGCAGCGAGGTCGGCCATCTTGATCGCCTCGTCGATGTCGTGCGTCACGAACAGGATCGTCTTGGCCAACCGCTGCTGAAGGCGGAGCAGCTCGTTCTGCAACCGCTCGCGGACGATTGGGTCGACCGCGCCGAAAGGCTCGTCCATCAGCATCAGCGGCGGGTCGGCGGCCAGCGCCCGCGCAACGCCGACGCGTTGGCGCTCGCCACCCGACAGCTGCGTCGGAAACCGGTCGCGGTAGGTCGCCGGCGGCAGTCCGACCAGGTCGAGCAACTCGTCGACGCGAGCGGCCACCCGCGGTCCTGCGGCCAGCCGAGCAGCTGCGGCACGGTGGCGACGTTGTCGCCGATGGTGAGGTGGGGCAGCAGGCCAACCTGCTGGATGACATAGCCGATGCGCCGGCGCAGCGCGGTGGGGTCGTCGGCGAGGACGTCGTGGCCGTCGATGAGGATCTGGCCTGAGGTCGGCTCGATGAGCCGGTTGACCATCTTGAGGGTGGTCGTCTTGCCCGCGCCCGACGGCCCGACGAAGACGCAGATCTTGCCCGCCGGCACCTCGAACGAGAGGTCGTCGACGGCGGTTGTCGCCGCCGCGCCCGCGCCGTAGCGCTTGGTCACGTGGCGGAACTCGACCGTCGCCGCCGCGCTCGTTTGAGCGCTGGGCACGGTGCTCACGTCGCGCAACGTACAAGGTTGAGCAATTCGACGGCGGCGTAGCCTCGTGGCGTGGCATCAACGGACCGCGGCCAATCGCGCTGATCGTCCCGGTCGAGCGTGCCGATGGCGCTGCGCCGCCTGCGCGATCGATGGATCCGTCGGCCGCCGCCGGCGTACCGGCCCACATCACGCTGCTCTACCCGTTCGTCCCGCCAGAGCGGCTCCACGAAGACGCCCTCACGTCGCGTGGTCCGCACATCGCCTGCACCGTTGCTGCGTTCTCGTTCACGCTCGGTCGTGTCCAGCGCTGGCCGGACGTCGTCTGCCTGCTGCCCGACCCGAGCGAGCCCTTCAGCCGGCTGATCGTGGCGCTGGCCGGCTGCCTTTCCGGACTACCCGCCGTACGGCGGCGCGCATGCCGTGGCGGACATCGTGCCGCACCTGACCATCGCGCACATCGGCCCGCACCGAAGACCTCGACGCCGCCGCGGCAGCCTTGCCGGGCTTGCTGCCTGTCGATGCGCGCTGCGACGGAGATAAGGCTTATCGCCCACCAACCGGGCAGCGTCTGGCGACTCCGTCTGGAGCTATCGCGCTGCCGGCGAGGTCGGCCCGTTAGACTGCGCGCCGATGCCTCAGATACACCTTCGCGCCGAGCCAGGCGACTATGCGCCGCTCGTGCTGATGCCCGGCGACCCCGACCGGGCCACGATGATTGCCGACCTGTTCGATGGCGGCGCTGGAAGGCGCTCGCCTCGTCAACGAGCACCGCTCGCTGATGGGATACACGGGCACCTGTAAGGGCAAACCGGTCAGTGTCCAGACCAGCGGCATAGGCACGCCGTCGTTCTCCATCGTCACCGAAGAGTTGCTGCATGCTGGGGGCGACGCGCTTCATCAGGACCGGCACGTGTGGCGCAATTGGTCAGGGTTTGAAGACCGGTGATATCGTCATTGCTACGGCGGCGGTACCAGCTCGATGGCGCGACGCGCGACCTCCTGGGTGGGGACCCGTTTGCGCCGACTGCCGACTTCGAGCTGACTCGGGCGCTGGTCGACACGGCCAGTGCACGAGGTGTCAGAGCCGAACGTAGGGGTCGATCGCCTCGATCGACGTCTTCTACAACCCGGCCACCCGACTACGCGTCCAAGATGGCGTGCTCGCGACGTGATTGCCGTCGAGATGGAGGCGTCGGCGCTGTTCTATCTCGCCATGCGCGAGCGGGGGCCGGCAAGGACGTCCGTGGCGCCTGCATCCTGACGGTCAGCGATACCTTGGTGAAGGACGACGAATCTGTTCGGCGCGGACTTCCTGTCGCCCGAGCAGCTTGAGGTAGCCACGCGGCGCATGATCGAGATCGCGCTGGAGGCGGGCACCGCCGCGCAGTGATCCCGATCGGCATCAACCTGACGTCGATCGGCGTCTCCGTCGCGCTGGTGGCTCGAGTCGGCGCAGCCGCGCTCGAGCAGGCCGGGTTCGCCGGCGTCTGGTGCTGGGACCACTTCATCAGCCAGGGCCAGCAACAAGGCATCGCCCGTGCTGGAGTGTTGGACGACCCTCACGGCGGTGGCTGCGCGCACATCACGACTGCGCGTGGGCAGCTTCGTCAACAACGTGATGAACCGTCACCCGGCCGTGCTGGCGCGGATGCTGGCGACGATCTCGGATCAGTCGGGGGCGCGCGTCGACCTGGGCATCGGCGTCGGCGGCAACCCGGACGAGATGGCCGCATACGGCATCAGATTTCCCAGGCCGCCGGAGCGTGTGAAGGTGCTGGAAGAGGCCGTCGCCGTTATGCGAGCGTTGTGGTCGGGCGGTCCGGTCGACTACGAGGGGCGGTTCTTCCAGTTGCGCGGTGCGTACGCCGAGCCGGCCCCGAAGCCCGCGCCGCGCATCATCGTGGGCGGCGAAAAGCCAGCGGGCGCCAGACTGGCCGCGCGCGTAGGCGACGGCTGGACGACCAACGGACCCGACTACGACGAGCTGCTGCCCATCCACCTGGCCGAGCTGGCGGCGGCGGGCAGGTCACGCTCGGATGTCACTCATATCGTGGCCGTGCCGCTGACGCGCGACGAACCGTTGGACCAGAACCCGCTCATCGCCGACATGGCCGGCTTCGCCGCAGAGTGGGAGCGGCGCGGCGCGGACGAGTTGATCGTCAACTGGGTCCGCGTGAACCAGCTGCCAGCCGTGCTCGAGGCGGCGGCCAGGGCAGGTCTGGCCGGGTAAGTCGGCAGAAAAGGCGCGCAGCGGGCCTCGTCGGCCGTTCATCGGCGGGGTCTCCTCGCGGAGCCCAGCGCTGGGCCTCGTCGGCCGCGCCTCGTCGGCCGAATTGGCGCGCCGACCGACTGCCTTGGCGCCTATCCTCGGCGCGGAAGGAGGCTTTCATGCTGAAGGGCTTTCGGGACTTCATCCTGCGCGGCAACGTCGTCGATCTGGCCGTCGCGTTCGTCATTGGCGCTGCATTCGCGGCCGTCGTGGCGTCGTTCGTGACGAACATCCTCACGCCGCTGCTCGGGCTGCTTGGTGTGCCGGACCTGTCCACGTGGTCGTACACGTTCGCCAACGGCACGGAGCTCAAATACGGCGCATTCCTGAACTCTGTGATCGCGTTCTTCTTGATCGCGCTGGCGATCTACTTCTTCCTGATCGTGCCTTCGATGCGGCTACGCCCGAAGCCGCCCGAACCGCCTGAGACGAAGTCGTGCCCGTTCTGCGCGACCGACATTCCGGTTTCTGCCAAGCGCTGCCCGAACTGCACGAGCAACCTCGAGTAGGGGTGCCGGGCGCAGGCGCTCGCTAGTCAACTGGCGACTGAACTTTCCGCCGTCGCCCGCCGACGGCCCTAGCGATAGTGCTGGCATCGCGCTCAATGGCGTGTTTGTCGCGGTAGGGCTCGGTGCCTGCCGGCGAAACGGTCAGGGGACCGTGGCGGCTCGGATCTAGTCGCGCGTCGGGTTGTAGACCGTCCGTCCGGATGCGCGGCCGTGTCACGTTTGTCGCGTTCGCGCGCCGAGAGCGCTGGCGACGCCTGGGCGACGGGTTCGCCCCGGCGCGCCGGGGGAAAGATGATTTACCAGTTGACTTGCGTCGTGGCCCGCGACACGCCCAACCCCATTGGGCATGCTCGCCCACGGAGGGTCGCGAGCACGTCCAGGAGGTCTCGGGCGGTTTCCGCGGCACTCCCTAGAATTGCCGCGTGGCCAATCCCTCCACCGCGGCGTTACTTGAGCAGCCGCATGACACGTGTGTTCGCTGCGGCAGACCCACCCCGTTGGGCGTCGCGTTGTGCGACGACGACAACCCGGGCCAGATCAAGGGCCCGAGCTCGACGCAGGTTCACGGCACTATCGCCGTTGGCCTGATCGCGGGCTTCCTGTTGCTGTTCGTTGTCCTGACACGGGTGACCACCCCGGCGGCGGCGGGCGAGCTGGCCGCCACGATCCCGAGCACTATCGCGTTGGCCGATGGCAGCAATCAGATTGTCGTGCGCGTCACCAACAACAGCGCCGGCGCAGCGGCCGCCAACTGCCGCGTCCAGCGCGGCGGTTCGGTCGGAGCCGGTGACATCGAGTTCTTCACGGAGCAGATCCCGCCCGGCGCGACGCGCGAGTACACCAAGATGATGCCGCCGCCGGCCGCCGACAGCCCCATCTCAAGTAGCCAGGCTGCGACGTTCGCTGTTCGCTGTAACTAGCGCCTGCTGATCGCTGATCCCGAACCAGTTGACGGCTGCTCCAAAGGCGAGCAGCAACGTGCCGGTGAACATGGCCACGTGGAAGGCATCGGTCGAGGACTGACGGGCGGCCGCCACGACTTCAGGCGGTGTCCCCGGCGCGGGCGGATTGAGCGGCGACACCTGGGCGCGTAGCTCGGGCGAGCTCGGGTTGAGACCGGGCACCTGCGCCGCCAGCGATGTGTAGAAGCCGGCCGTGATAATGACGAAGATCACCGCGCCGGCCAACTGCGGGCCGACTCGCGAAATGGCGTTGTTGATGGCCGATGCGAGGCCCGCCTGACGGGTCGGCACAGACCGCATCAGTGCCGTCGTCAGCGGCGCCACCATGACCGCCAGCCCGAAGCCGAAAATCAGCGAGTAGGGCAGCACATCGACGAAGTAGTCGATCGGCGGGAGCCACGTCGATCGGTCCCCGGCCTCCAGCTGCCAGGCGGTGCTGTCCGCCGGAAACCGCACCAGCCACAACGTGCCGATGGCCATCAGAGCAGGCCCGACGGTCATGAACACCCGCGGCCCGAGCCGGCTGGCCAGGCCGCCGAAGCGCGCCGACAGGAACACGATGAACAGCGACGCCGGGGATCGCCGCCAGCCCGACAGCCGATGGGCTCCACCCCAACGTTCCGATCAGGAACAGCGGTCTGAAACGAACCAACCACGTACAGCGCGCCGTAGATCACGAGCGTCGACAAGTTCGTCACGCTGAAGTTGCGCGACCGGAACATCGACAGTGGCACCAGCGGGTGGCGCGCCCGGGCGAAGTAGAACGGCAGGCTGATCGTGCACGACGCGCCGACCCCGAGCGACACGAAGGCGAGCGGTGAGTCCCATTGCCGCTGCTGGCCGGAGATGAGCGCCGAAGACCAGGCCGCCGACGGCCAGCGCGACCAGCAGCGCGCCCAGCCAGTCGAAGTGCCCGTCCGCCTGCTCGTCGCGGCTCTCCTGCACGTAACGCCATGTCGCATACAGGGCCAGCGCGATCAGCGGCAGGTTGATCAGGAAGATCGCCCGCCACGTGACGTACTGGACCAGTAGCCCGCCAACCAGCGGACCCAGGATGGCCGTCGCACTCGACGCACCGGCCCAGATGCCGAAGGCTCGGCCCTGCTCCTCGCCCGAGAACGCGTTGGTGAGAATGGCCAGCGAGCCCGGCACGAGGAACGCCCCGGCTGCGCCCTGCACGAGCCGAAAGACGATCAGCAGCTCCATGTTGGGCGCCAGGCCGCACAGCAGCGACGACGCACCAAATCCGACCAGGCCGATCAAGAACAGCCGCCTTCGGCCGTAGTAGTCGGACAGCGCGCCCGCCAGGACAAGCAACGCCGACAAAGTCAGCAGGTAGCCGTACTGGATGTAGTTCTGGCCTTCCAGGATGTCGACGAACAGGCGCGGCATCTGGCCGATCGCCGGCAAGGCGACATTGAGCACGATGCCGTCGAGGAAGACGACGCTCGACCCGAGTACGGCAGCGAGAAGAGTCCACCTCTTGGTCGTCATCGGGAGGGCCATCCTACAATCCGCGCCGTGCCCCAGACCGCTCACGCGCTTGCGTATGACCATGAGCTGGCCGTCGCGACCGAGGCGGCGCGAAGGGCCGGCCGCCTGCAGATGGAGCGCTACGAGCGGCTCGAACGGATCGTCCACAAGGGCGAGCGCGACGTCGTGACCGAAGTCGACACCATGTCCGAGGCACTGATCATCGACGCCATACAGGCGGCCTTTCCGAACGACGCAGTCCTGGCCGAGGAATCCGGCCATACCGCCGCCGGCAAGCCCGGCAAAGCGGCGAAGCCTTCGGCCACCGCCAACGGCGACGCCGACCAGCCGCCGGTCAAGGCAACTGGTCGCACCTGGGTCGTCGACCCGCTCGATGGCACGGTCAACTACGCCAACGGCATCCCCGTTTTCTGCGTCAGCGTCGGCCTGGCCGTCGACGGCAAGCCGGTCGTCGGCGTCGTATACGACCCGACCCGCGACGAGCTGTTCAGCGCCGTCGCCGGCCGCGGCGCGCACCTCGACGGTGAGCAGATCCGCCACCCGCAGAAGGAGCAGGTTTCAGACCTGGTGCTGTCGTGGTCGAGCTCGGCCGGCCTGGGGCCCAAGGCCCGCCAGCTGCGCCGCAAGATCCGCGTGACGCGCAACCTCGGGTCGGCGGCGCTGGCTCTCGCGTATGTGGGTAACGGCCGTTTCGACGGGTTCATCCAGATCGGCGGGCTGTCGGCGTGGGACATCTGCGCGGCCGGTCTGATCGCCATCGAAGGCGGTGCCACCGTCACGGCACGCGACGGCGGTCCGTGGTTCGATATCACCCGCAAGACCCGTTCAATCGGCGTGATTGCCGCCGCACCGCAGCATCACGCCACGATCCTGGAGCTGCTTTCATGAACCATGCCGCGTGAGTGACTGGCGTCCGTACGACGAGGTTTACGGCAAGAGCAACACCGTCAAGCGGCCGCGTCGTCGTCTGGCCCAAGCTGCACAGCGCTGAACTAGGCCATGCGCGCGACATCGTGGTCTATCTCCCGCCCACGCTGGCTGCGACCTGGAAGAACGGCGCTGAGCAGACACCGACCACCACCAACGGGGCCCTGCGCTATCCCGTCCTCTATTTCAACGACGGCCAGAACGTCTTCGACGAGAAGACCGCGTACGTTGGCGAGGAATGGAAGGCGGACGAGGCGCTGGAAGCTGCTGTCCAAGGAAGGCATCGAGGCCATCGCCGTCGCCATCCCGAACGGCCTGCAGGAGCGCATGGATGAGTACAACCCGTGGCGCGAGGCGGTGACCTGGAAAGTCATGCCGCTCGTGGGCGCGGCGCGAGATGGGCGGCAAGGGCGACGCTTACCTCGACTGGGTCATCGGCACGGTCAAGCCGCTCATCGACCGCTCCTTTCCGACCGGGCTTGGCCCGGCGGACACGGCGATGATCGGCTCGTCGATGGGCGGCCTGATCAGCCTGTACGCGCTGGCCGCGCGGCCCGCAACGTTTGGCCTGCCGGCGCGATGAGCCCGTCGGTGATCTGGAGCGGCTACCGCATCTTCGACGTGCTGCGCGAGCGCAGCGCCGAGTTCGGCGACGCCCGGCTGTATGTCGACGCGGGCACCAAGGAAGGTCGCGGCATGACGCTGGGCGCGCGCAAGCTGCGCAAGGTGCTGCTCGACATCGGCTTCGCCGAAGGTGATGACCTGCGCTACGTCGAGGATCGCGAAGGCATCCACCGCGAGACGTCGTGGGCGAAGCGCCTGCCCGACGCGCTGCGCTTCCTGCTGGCAGCTAGGCCGCCCACCGATGGACGCGCCCGACCAGATCCGGGCTGGCCCAGCCGCTCGGCCATGGCGGTGAACTCGGCGCGTGGCGCACCGCGCCAGCGCAGGTCGTCGAGTTGCTCGGGCAGTGGCACGTCCTCGACGAGCTGCGCCAGCTCGCGGAATAGGTACGCCTCATCGCGATGCTCACGCAGCGACGGCGGCGAGGTTGGGCGCGCCACGGACTGAAACGTCCCAGCGCCCGAC
>CAWAAF010000007.1:0-169591 GCA_963779905.1 uncultured Chloroflexia bacterium | reverse complement strand
GCGAAGCCGATGCCGATGTTGCCCGACTGACGCGAGTCCGCGTAGATCGCCGTGTTCATGCCCACCACTTCGCCACGCACGTTCAACAGCGGACCGCCCGAGTTGCCGGGATTGATGGCGGCATCGGTCTGCAGCATGTCGATGGTGCGCCCTTCCGACCGGGAAGGGCCGCTTGAGCGCGCTGATGACACCGACGCTGACGGTGTGGGACAGCCCGAACGGGTTGCCGATGGCCATGACCCAATCACCTGGCTGCATCTGGCCGAGTCGCCAAACTTGGCCTCGGGCAGCGCGTGGTCGGGCTTCTCGGTCAGTTCGATCAGCGCGCTGTCGGTCAGCGGATCCCGGCCCACCACGCGTGCGCGATACCGGATGTCGTCGTCTTCGCCGTACAGCGAGACCTCCACCTTGTCAGCGCCTTCGACCACGTGGTTGTTCGTCAGGATGAGGCCTTCCTTCGCGATGATGAAGCCGGTTCCGGCCGCCACCGTCGTTGGAGGGGTGCCGCCGCGATTGGGCTGGCGCGGCTGCCCGAAGAAGCGGCGGAACAGGTCGTCGCCGCCGCCGAAGAACTCGGTGAGCTCCTGCTCGCGTTGGCGCGACTCGGTCCGGATGTTGACCACCGTCGGCGACACCGCCTTGGCGATGTTCCGGAACGTCTGGGCGTCAACGGGCCCGGTGAGCGGGGCGCTGTTGGCGGTGGGCACGGCCAGGGTCTGCGCTGCCGACTCGGGCGACAAATCGATCCGTGAGGCGATGACCATGCCGACCGCCACCGAGGCCACGGCGATGAGCACGGCATAGAACGCTGTCGTCTTCCGCGTTGACATTCGCTTCCTCCGAAACGCACCCGCGCGCAGTGGGGCTGCACCCCGCTCGGTCCTGCTGGCTATCCCAGCGCGACCATCGCGTGCTGCGCAGGGCCGCTCGCGCGGGCCTCGCCGGCGTCGTAGAACACGTTGATTTCGGTCCGCACGCCGAAGTGCGGGAAATAGACGCCCGGCTCGATCGTAAACCCGGTGCCGGGCAGCAGGCGCCGATCGTCGTGCGTCTCGTAGTCGTCCATGTGGACGCCGTTGCCGTGCACGTCCTGGCCGAGGCTGTGTCCCGTCCGATGGAGCACGTGGTCGCCATAGCCGGTCTCGAGAGCACCGTCCGCGGCCGCGCGATCGACCTGCCAGCCACGCAGATCCCCGTGGTCTCGGCCGCCGTGCTGCACCGCGCCAGCGCGGCCTCGCGGGCCGCGGCAATCGCGGCAAAGGCCGCCGCGAATTCCTCGGGCACTCCGGCCCCGGTGTGGCAGACCCAGGTGATATCGGCATAGACGGCGCCGGGCTGCTCGCCTTGCCCCACAGATTGAGCAGCACGAGCTCGTCCGGGCGATGGTGCGGCTGGGTCGCCGGCGGCATGTAGTGCGGGTTGCCGGCGTTCTCCATGGCCGCCACCACCGGCTTGTCCTCGGCGATCAGGCCCTCGTCCGCGAACCAGTCGACCATCCACAGCTGGACGTCGTGCTCGGTCGTTGCTCGCTCGCGCCCAGCCGCGCGCCGATGGCCGCAAAGGTCCGATCCTTGATCCGGTAGAGCGCCGCCGAGGCGTCAGGTGCGTCTCGAGCCTGATCGCTCCAGAGCGGCGACGAAGCGCTGCACCAGATCGCCCGAGGAGACGACGTCACGCCCCGCCGGCGGACGGCTTCGACCGTGCCGGCATCGACGCGGGCGACGTACGGGATGGCGTTGTCGGGGGAATACTCCATCGCGAGCGCCCGACGCCGTCAACAGCGTGTCCAGCCCGGGCCAAGGCCTGGCGGCCGGCATAGTGTGCGTCTCGCCAGGCAGGTGCGAGCGTGTGTCGTTCGATCGCGTGGACCAGCGCGCGCGGAGTGCCCGTGGCCGGGATGAGGTAGAACCAGCGGCGGGTGGTCATCTTGCCGCCGCCGTTGAGCCCGGCCAGGCTGCGTGCAATCGGATTGGAGCCGTGAAAATCGTAGAGGAGCCAGCCGTCGAGGCCGTCTTCGCGCAGCGCCGTCTGCACTGCGCCGAATCGAACGCCATGAATTCCAGTATAGAGTTTGTGGCCGGGACGACCGCTGGGATGAGCGGAACGTCCTAGAACTGGACTCGCCGCCCCGCCCACGGCAGCGTGGACAGAGCCCGACGGTTGGTCAATAATGTCCATTGCGCATGATTCGACCTTTCGACCTCTGAACACGAGGCGTCGGTGGCCGCCCTCGTCGTCGCCGGCTCTGGCGCAGGATGCCCCGACGCAGCAGCCGCCGCCGCCGCCGATCAGCCAGCCGTCACCTTCAAGGTCGAGATCAACTACGTCGAGGTCGATGCCGCGGTCTTCGATCGGCAGAGGCCGGTTCGTCCGGGACTGAAACGCGACGACTTCGAGGTCTCGAGGATGGCGTGCGCGCAGGACGTCACGGCGTTCACCCAGGTGAACATCCCGATCGAGCGCGCCGAACCGGCGCCGCTGCAGGCCACCACCGTCATCGAGCCGGATGTCGTCTCGAACGCGCAAGCCGTTCGACGGGCGCGTCTACGTGATCATCCTCGACGACAAGCACACGCAGGCGTTTCGCAGCGCCGCACGCAAGCGGGCCGCCGAGCAGTTCATCACGCCGCTACATGGCCGACAACGACCTGGCGGCCGTGATCACCACCAGCGGCCAGGGCGGCGCGACCCAGGAGTTCACCAGCAACAAGCGCCTGCTGCTGCGGGCCGTGGACAAGTTCATGGGCCAGAAGCTGCGCTCGGAAACCGAGGAGCGGCTCGACGAGTACCAGCGCCAGCGATCGGCATCCCGGGCAACTCATCACGCGGATCGAGGACCCCCTCGACATGCAGCGCGGCTACGACGCGCGCGTCGCGCTCGAGACGCTGGCCCGGCATTTCCGACTGGGTCGGCAGCATCCGCGGCCGCCGCAAGGCGATCGTCTTTTTCAGCGAGGGCATCGACTACAACATCTACGACTTCAACAAGCGCGAGGCCACGACGGTCCAGGAGAAGATGCGCGATGTCTTCGCCTCGGCCACCCGGTCGAACGTCAGCATCTACTCGGTCGATCCGCGTGGCCTCACCACGCTCGCCGACGAGTCGATTAACGTGTCGGGCGGCTTTCCCGACGACCCGCCGCTGAACCTGAGCCTGCAGTCGTTCAACGACTCGCTGCGCATGTCGCAGGACAGCCTGCGCAGCCTGTCGGAGGAAACCGGTGGCTTTGCGGCCGTGAACCGCAACGACTTCAGCGACGCCTTCTCGCGCGTCGTCAAGGACAGCAGCTCGTACTACGTGCTCGGCTACTACCCGAAGAACGACCGTCGCGACGGCCGGTTCCGCAAGATCGAAGTCAAGGTGAAGCGGCCCGGCCTCGAAGTCCGGTCGCGCCGCGGCTACACCGCGCCGCGTGGGAAGCCGCCGGCGCCCGCCAAGGTGCCCGCCAGCGACAAGACGTCGCCGCAGGTGCGCGAGCGCTCGACAGCCCGCTGCCGCCGCCGGCGATGACGCTGAGCGTGTTTGCGATGCCGTTCAAGGGCACCGCGCCCAACACGGCCGTCGCCGTCACCATCGAAGCGGCGGGAACGATCTTCGGCTTCGACGAGAAGGACGGCAAGCTCGTCACCGACTACGAGGTGTCGACGATCGCCATCGACCAGCAGGGCAAGATCCGTGGCGGCGATCGCAGCGTCATCAACTTCGCGATCAAGCCCGAGAACCGCGCGCGTTTCGCGCAGACGGGCGTGCGCGTCGCGACGCGGCTGCAGCTGCCCCCCGGACGGTACCAGTTGCGGGTCGCCGCGCGCGAGAGCGGACGGGTCGCGTCGGCTCGGTCAACTACGACCTCGACGTGCCGAACTTCACGGAGGATCCGATCGCGCTCAGCGGCGTGGTGGTCGCCTCGGCCTCAGGGCTGCGGATGTCGACGGCCAAGCCCGACGAGGAATTCAAGGGCGTGCTCCCAGGTCCGGCGGTCGCCGTACGCGACGTTCCCGCGCGGCGACGAGCTCGCGGTATTTGCCGAGGTCTACGACAACGACGTCAAGGCGCCGCACGTCGTCGACATCACGACGACCGTGGTCAGCGAGGACGGGCGCAACGTGTTCAAGAGCGCCGAAGAGCGCGCGACTCCGAGCTGCAGGGCAAGCCGGGCGGTTACGGCCACCAGGCTCGGTTCCAGACCAAGGAATTCGCGCCCGGCATGTATCTGCTGACCGTCGAGGCCAAGTCGCCAGGGCAAGCCGGAACCGGTCGGCCGCACCGTGCCGTTCAAGGTGCAGTGATGCCGGACCAGGCTCCGGCCAGCCCGCTCGGGCCCGACCCGCGCGTGGCCTCGGCGATGGCCTACCTGGCTGGTGGGTGAGCGGCGGCGTGGTCTGGCTCGTCGAGCGCGACCGTCCGGCGGTGCGGTTCCACGCGATGCAGTCGATGCTGGCGTTCGGGACGTCGTTTCTCGCGTGGGCGACGCTGTGGGGCGGCAGCTTCCTGGTGCTGGTGTCGTCGGCGACCGGGTTCTTCCTGCTGCAGCGGCTGGCGCAGCTGGTCCTGGTGGCCGGGTTCATCGTGTGGGCGGTCTGCCTGTGGCAGGTGTCCGCGGCGTGGATTTCCGGCTGCCCTTCTTCGGCAACTGGGCGGCGCGAGCTGACTGTCGCGCGCTCACATCTCGCCGTTCCAGTCTTCCGGTTCCGGGCTGACCGATCGGAAGATCTCCATGTGCCACTTGCCGCCGCCCCATGGCTCGATGATCTCGGTGGCGATGACGTCGACCAGGATCTCGGCGAACGTCCGGCCCTTCGGGATCGCCCTCGAGGTGATACGCGGCCTCGTCCCAGCTGAACGTCGGGTACAGCACCAGCGACAGGAACAGGTCGTAGCCGTCGTCGACGACGATGATCTGGCCGCACGGCCGCTTCTGCGTGGAGTGATAGACCAGGTATTTCTCGGCGCTGTGCGCGCGGATGTAGCGCTTCAGCGCGAACTCGCGGGCGACGATTTCCTCGACCGCGATCTTCTTGTCCCAGCAGTCGCGGCAGTACTTCTCGTCGCCCCGCGGCTCCGACACCTCCTTGGCGCCGCAGAGCGCGCACCGCGACTTGGCAACAGGCTTGCGTGACATCCGATCGATCTTACCCGAAACCGGCCGTCAGCGCGCTCCGCCGGCTGCCGCATCGCCGGCGTGTACATCCGCACCACGTAGTCCTTCACCATGCGACGGGTCGAGAACGTCGGCGTCACCGACCGGATGGCTTCCTTGACGATGCGGACCCACCGGCGCGGGACGTGGCGCTCGTCGCGATCGTAGAAGGCCGGGACGATCTCGGTTTCGAGCAGGTGGTAGAGCGCCTCGGCGTCGGCGTGATCGGTGGCGTCCTCGTCGCCCGCGGCGCGCTGCCGTCGATCAGCCAGCCGTTCCGGCCGTTGTAGCCCTCGGCCCACCAGCCGTCGCCGATGCTCAACTGCGGCACGCCGTTCATGCAGGCCTTCATGCCGCTGGTGCCGCTGGCCTCGAGCGGCTTCCGGGGGTTGTTCAGCCAGACATCGCAGCCCTGGACGAGGAAATGGGCGACGTGCAGGTCGTAGTCCTCGACGAACGCGACGCGCCCCGCAAACGCCGGGTCGAGCGCGCGGCGGTAGACGCCCTGCAGGTGGTGCTTGCCGGTGTCGTCAGCCGGATGTGCCTTGCCCGCAAAGACGATCTGCACCGGGCGGCCCGGCGCGTTCAGGATGCGAGCCAGCCGTTCGGGGTCGTGAAAGATGAGCGAGGGCCGCTTGTAGCCGGTGAACCGACGGGCGAAACCCATCGTGAGCGCGTTGTTGTCGAGCATCGGGCCGGCCGCCAGCGCGCGGCCGGCGCTCACCCGGTCTTCCGCCCACAGCCGACGGGCGCGCTCGCGGATGAACGCGAACAGGTAATGGCGGAGCGACGATGCGCACGGCCCAGATCTCGTCGTCGGGGATTTCCAGCACCCGATCCCAGAACTGCGGCTCGTCGTGATGGTCGATCCAGTCGCGGCCCAGATGCGGTCGAAGAGCGCCGCCAGGTCGCTCGAGATCCATGTCGGCGCGTGCACGCCGTTGGTGATCGACCTCACGGGCACTGGTCGAGCGGCATCCCCGGCCAGATCGGCGCCCACATCGCGCGCGTCACCTCGCCGTGAAGCTGGCTGACGGCGTTGACCGAGGCCGGCCGATCGCAGGGCCAGCGCGGTCATGTTGAACTGCGACCCGCCGCCGTTGTCGTACTCGCCGAGCGCGAGAAAGCGCGACCGCAGGTCGCCCAGCGGTCCCCAGCCGCCGGCCAGATGCTTTTCGACCATGTGGAACGGGAACGCGTCGTGCCCGGCGGGCACCGGCGTATGCGTGGTGAAGACGGTCGTGCGGCGGACCTCCTCGAGCGCCTCGTCGAACGACTTGCCGGCGTCGATGAACTCGCGGATGCGCTGGAGGACGACGAAGGCCGGCGTGGCCCTCGTTGAGGTGAAAGACGGCCGGCGTCGATCCGAGCGCACGCAGCACGCGGACGCCGCCGATGCCGAGAATGATTTCCTGCTGCACCCGCATCTCGCGGTCGCCGCCATAGAGCCGCGCCGAGAGCTGGCGATCCCAGGGCGCGTTCTCCTCCAGGTCGGTGTCGAGCAAATAGAGCTTCGCGCGCCCAAGCCGCACGCGCCACACCGCGACGAGCACCGATCGATCGCCGAGCGGCACGGCGACGATGCACGGCTGGCCGTCGGGCGTGGTCGCGGGCTCGATCGGCGCATCGGCCCAGTTCAGCTTCTCGTACAGATTCTTCCTGCCAGCCCTCGGCCGAGACGTGCTGGTGGAAGTAGCCCTGCGGGTACATGAAGCCGACGCCGATGAGCGGCACGCCGAGGTCGCTCGCCTCCTTGCAGTGGTCGCCGGCGAGCACGCCCAGCCCGCCGGCGTAGATCGGCAGCGACTGGTGCAGGGCGAACTCGGCGGAGAAGTACGCGATCGACTGCGGCCCACATCGGGGAACGTGCGCGCCCACCACGTGTCCGCGCGCGCTGCGCGCGGCGTCGAGCTCGGCGAGCGCGTTGTCGTACGGCGCCAGGAAGTCGGGATCGGCCGCCGCCGCGCTCGAGCGTCGCCTGCGGGACCATCCGCAGCATCCGCACCGGATTGTGCGCGGTCGCGCGCCAGAGCGGGTAGTCGAGCCGTCCGAAAGACCTCACGAGCGCTGTTGTTCCAGCTCCACCAGAGGTCGAGCGCGAGCTCGCGGAGGCGACTGATCCGATCGGGGAGCGGTGGCAATCCGCGTAACGTTCCATAGACCGCCGAGCGTACACCCGTCGCTTCAACGCGGACGGTCAACTCGATCGGACGGATTGAACGAGATCTCGAGTTCTCGAGTTTTCGAGTTCTCGACTTCGATCTTCGAGACGCGTATCATCGCGCGCCCGATCAGCTGTCCCGCGTCGGTCTCGACGTCCACCGAGATGCGCGCGCCAGCGGGCGCGCAACTCGAGCGGCAGCGCCGTCCAGAGACGGAAGCCCTCCCTGCGTCCGCCGTTCACCCGGTGCGCGTTCGTGGTGCGCACGGTCACGCCGTCGATCTGCCAGCGGTGTCGGACCGACTCGGTGAGTCCCATCGGCGCGTTGATCGCGGTGACGGCGTCGAGCGTGCCCGACCAGCCGGCGGGCACGTGGTCGAATCGTCGCGTTCATCTGCAGCGTTTGCCGCTCCACCTGGTCGCCGAACGCGGCCGAAGACAGTCGCATCGGGACCGGCGGAATCAGCCGCTGCCCATAGGTAATCACCAGCGCGAGCAGCACCACGACGGCCAGCATGCCGACCCACGGCTCGGGGTCACCGCCGACACGTCGTCCGAGATAAAAGGACGCGAAGCCGACAAACGACAGTGCCGGCGCTGACCCGCAAGCGCGAGCGACGGGCCCACGTGCCAGACGATTGGCACCGCCGCGGTGAGACAGGCGAAGAGGTTGACGGCGAAGAACGCCGCCGACGAGGTCGCGGTTGGTCGAGAGGTGCCGATCGTAGACGACGTCCAGCGTCGAGACCAGCGCCGAGACGCGAGCAGCACGACGAACAGCATGTTGACCGATCCGGTGCGTCGCGCTGGCGTAATAAATCGGCAGCACGAAGAACAGGACCTGCTGATAGAAGTTGCGGCTGACGTAATTCACGCCGAGCCGCAGCCAGTGCGCGCGCGCGCTGAACGCCGGCGTGTGCGACCAGCCAGGGCGACGACGAGCGACACCAGCCAGATCGACGGCCACGTAGAGCGACGGCCACCCGCACGAACGCGAAATGACGCGTGCCGATCCACATCACCGCCATGCCGCAACCGAGCGCCCAGACGCTGTGCAGCCACCAGAGCGTCGCCTGGTGGCGGGCGAGGAAGGCGAGTGATCGCGCGGGGGAGATCGGATCGGCGGACCACCGCGAGCCCGCCGTCGGCGTGGGCGCGGTGGTCCCAGAAACGCGACGCTGTTACATCACGCGGACCTTGGCCGCGTGCATCTTGCCCCCGTCCATCTCGTGATACTTGACGGTGACCGAAGCACCTTCGCTTCACGACGTCGGTGATCTCCGGTGTCTTGCCCGCCGCCTTCGTCTCCGCGGTCTTGTGCGAACCGCCGGTGGCGATCACCTTGGTCTTGGTATCGACGGCAAAAGTCCAGTCCTTGCCGGCGCTGTCGGTGACGGTCAGGCTGTCGGCGGCGACGGTTTTCACCTTCCCCTTGGCCGTCTTCGTCGAGTCGGCGGCGAAGGCCGGCGACACGAGCACGAGTCCGAGCACGAGCAGCGACGCGAGGATACGGGTCATTCGGCTCCCTCCTGAACACGAACGATGACGTAAGGCGATGCATCGTAGCGCCGCCGGGCGCCGGCGCAAGACGCCTCAGTTGGACCATCGACGGCTGGCGGGCCGACACGGCGTCATGGTGTCGGGATCGACATCCTGATCGACGTTGCCGGGACGCGATTGTACGCCAACCGGGCATGGTATTGCTCGTGGTCGGTCAAGACGCCGGTCGGACAGTCACCGCCGAGCGGCGGCATGATCGCCTCTTGTCGGTGACGTGGCAGAAGCCCATCGCGTGCCCGACCTCGTGCGCGATCAGCGATCCGCCGGATCTTGTTGCTGCCACAGGCGCACCGATCGTCCAACAGCTCGATCTGGCCGTCTACGCCGACGTAGGCCAGGCCGCAGATGCGAACTCCGATCGCGGATGATGTGCGTACGTCAGCCCAAACCCAAATGGAAACAGCGGGTCGTAGTTGGCGTCCCCCACGTTGATCGGAATCTGCGCCGCCGACTTCGGCCAGCTCACGGGCAGCTTGCCGGTCGGCTTGTAGTCGCCGAAGAGCACGTCGGCGATGCCCGCGCCTTCGGTGCCGGGCAGCCAGGCGGCGACGAACGCGTCGGCGTTGGCCAGCGCGTCGCCGAGCAGCAGCGGGCGGCCCGAGAACAGAACCACGACCACCGGAACGCCGGCCTTCTTCGCGTTCGCGACCGCCTGGACGTCCTCCTTCGCCAGCGACAGGTCGCGCCGGTCGCCCGTCATCTCCGCATAGGGCGTCTCGCCGATCACGACGACGGCGACATCGGCGCCTTCGGCGCCGGTGCCATCCGCCGAGTACGTCACCTTCGACGCGACCTTCACGTGCTGGCGGATCGCGCCGAGCATGGTGGTGCCTTGCGTGACCGGGCCGCTCTCGCCCTGCCACTGGATGGTCCAGCCGCCGCACTGGTTGCCGATGTCGTCGGCGCTCTTGCCGGCGACGTGAATGCGCTTGGCGGTTGCCGCGATCGGCAGCGCGTTGCGCTCGTTCTTCAGGAGCACCAGCGACTTCCGCACCGCCTCGCGGCCGACCGCGCGGTGCGCGGCCGAACCGAAGCTCTCGAGCAGGCCGCGGGTCGGCCTTCGGCGAGAACGTCGGCTCGAGCAGACCCATCGCCGCCTTGACGCGCAGGATGCGGGTCACCGCATCGTCGATGCGCGACATCGGGACGCGGTTCGCCTGTGCACCAGCGTCTTCAACGTCTCGATGAACTCGCGATAGTGCTGCGGCACCATCACCATGTCCATGCCGGCGTTGATCGAACGCTCGATCTGCGCGGCTCGGTCACCGGGCAGCTGATCGAGCGCGTTGTAGTCGGAGATGAGGAAGCCTTCGAAGCCGAGCTCGGTCTTCAGGACGTCGGTGAGCCAGCTTCTTGTTGCCCGACATCTTCTCGCCGTTCCAAGCTGCTGTAGGACGGCATGATCGTCCCGACGCCGGCCTTGATCGCGGTGATGTAGCCGGGCAGGTGGATCCTGCGCAGGTCGGCGTCCGACAGGCGGACGTCGCCCTGATCGATGGGAAAGCGTCCGCCCTCCTGCTTCGAGTCCGGAATGCCGGTGCCGTAGATCGTGCCGCCGTCGGCCGACGAAGTGCTTGGCGCACGCGAGCACGCTCAGACGGCGATTTCAGAGTCCGTGCCCTGCAGGCCGCGCACGGCGGCTTCGCCCAGCTCCGCGGCCAGCGCCGGGTCTTCACCGAAGCCTTCGTAGGTGCGGCCCCAGCGATCGTCGCGCGGCACGGCGACACAGGGCGCGAACGTCCAGTTGATGCCGGTCGCCCGGACCTCCTTGGCCGTGAGGCGCGCGACCTCCTCGACCAGCTTCGGATCGCGCGTGGCGCCGAGGCCGACGTTGTGCGGGAAGACCACCGCGCCGACCACGTTGTTGTGGCCGTGCACGGCGTCGACGCCGTAGAGCAGCGGGATCTTCAGCCGCGTCTTGACCGCCTGCGACTGGTACATGCTCGTACATCGCCGTCCAGTCTTCGACGCTGTTGCGTTCGCGGATCCGAGCCGCCGCCGCTCAGCACCGACCCGACGAAGAGCGTCGCGACGTCGGCGGGGTCCTTGATGTGCTCGTGATCGGGCTGCGTCATCTGCCCGACCTTTTCTTCGAGCGTCATCTTCGCGACGATGGGCGCGACCTGGGCATCGAACGCCTTCAGCCTGGCCTGCGCGGGCACGCTGGCCGTCTGCGTGAAGGTCACGCCGGCCGAGGCCACGACGAGGGCGGCGATTGCCGCAGGTCGAAACGCGAACAGTCATTGGGGGCTCCGGGAATGGGGGAGTGTCACGGCCGGGTATTATGCACGAACAGGGTCCGGGTCGCGTGAGCACTCGGGTCGCAGAGGTCACGCGATCTGCGGCTGCCGCCCTTCAATCGTGCGCACTGCCGCTTCGGCGATGCAGTGATTGATCGACACGCCGCGATAGCCCCATCCGGTCACGTGCAGTCCAGGCCATCGTCCGAGCCCTGCCTCGACGCGTGCCATCCGCGCGGGATGCCCCACCGTGCACTGCGGAATGCCCGTCGACGTGTCGAACGACGTGGGTGAAGTCTGGTGGCGCTGAGACGGCCAGCGCGCGGTGGAGATCGCCTCTCGCGACGGCCAGGAGACCATCGTCGTCCAGCGCTACGGCGTCGGGATCGTGAGCGCCGCCAATCATGACTCGCAGCAGCACGTGGTCCGGCGGGAGCCCGGGCCGGGAAGATGCTCGATTCCCAGAGCACGCCGAGCGTGCGCAGACCTTCGCTGCGAGGCACCAGGAACCCGAAGCCGTCGAGGGAATGGTGGATTGCCGCTCGCGGGTAGCCCAGTGCGATCACGGCCACCGGCGCCGACGGGATGCCGTCGAGCAGCGCGCCGAGCTCCGGGATCGAACCCTGTCGGTCAGCCCGGCACGCGATCGTCGGATGCCCGGCGATGACGACATGATCGGCGTCGAGCTCGACGCCACTTTCGATCGATACACGCCACGTGCCATTCGAACTGTCGCGCCGCCGGCAGGCTCGCTCGAGCCTCGTCACGCTGGCTGCGGGTCCGCACCCGTGCGCCAAGCGAGCGCGCCAGCGCCCCGGGCAGCGCCTCGATCCCGTCAGCGAACGACACGAGCCGACCAAGCCTCGGTGTGGGACGGGCCGTGCTCGTCGCCGGGCGACGGCGTCGGGCAAACATGCCACGCACGAGGCTCCCGTGATCGCGCTCGAGCTGCCCAGATTGCCGGGAACGCCGCGCGCATCGAGAGTCGACGCGGCATCGCCCGCGTAGATGCCGGATACCATCGGGTCCACCAGCGCCTGCGCGGCTTCGCGGCCCAGGCGCCGCGCAGCGAAGGCGTGAATGGTTTCGTCCTCGGCCGCCGGCGCGACGAATCAACGGCTCCGCCGCGAGCCGCAGCTTGCCTCGCCACGAAAGGACATCCGACGTCAACGCGGACAGCGGCGACCCGGGCACTTCGCGCAGCCGGCCGCCGCGAAACAGATAACGTCGTCGAGACATGGGCGTGCTCGCGACGGTCTCCAGTCCAAGCTCCCGAATGATCGTCGAGCGTGTCGGGCGCGTTGTCCAGAAGCGCTTGCGGTCCGTGCTCGCAGAGATACCCGCCGAGCCGCGTGCTTCGAATCGTCCCGCCCGGCCGGTCGCTGGCTTCGAGGACAGTGACCTCGATCGCTCCGATCGCGCGCGTCGCGCACCAGGCGATGCGCTACGGTCAATCCGGCGATCCCGCCGCCGACGACGACTACGTGGAGCACGCGATCCCTAGCAGATTGGTGAGCGCGTCAACGCCCAACCTCCAACTCCCAACTCCCAAAGCCGCGCGTTCTTTGGGAATTGGAAGTTGGGAGTTGGGAATTGACACGGTTCTTTACACGGTCCTCGAAAAAACAGGCGTGGCTCTGCCGGTACCGCGTCCGCAGATGCCGGTCGAACACCATCGCGACATTCCGGACGAACAGCCGGCCGAGCGGCGTCACCGCAATCGCCGCATCGTCGATCGTGACGAAGCCATCGGGGACGGCGCTCTCACTCGAGCTCGCGCGAGCTCCTGCGCCGAAGTAGGTCGCGAACTCGATTCGGAAGCGCGCTTCGACGTCGCTCCGATCACGCGAAAGTTGCACATCAGGTTGGTGATGACGAATCGGCGGACGTGATCGTCTGCGTCGAGCCGGTAGCCGCGCTCGATCGGGAAGCGTCCGGCGTCGATCGCCGGGTAGTACTCGGACAGCTTCTTCGTGTTCTGCGCAAACGCGCCGCCCACGTCGCCGATGCCGGACACGCCGGCGGCCAGCATGTCGGGCGCGGGGCGGGTCGTGTAGCCCATGAAGTTGCGATGCAGCCGGCCGGCGGCAGAGGCGATCGCCAGTTCGTCGGTCGGCAGCGCGAAATGGTCCATTCCAATCTGCGCGTACCCGGCGGCGCGGAAGCGCTCCATGGCCTCGACGAACAGCTCGATCTTGCGCTCGGCCGCCGGCAGGTCGTCGGGGTTCAGGTATTTCTGATGGCCACGAATCCACGGCACGTGCGCGTAGGAGTAGACGGCGACCCGGTCGGGCCGCATCGCCACGACGGCATCGACGGTCTTGCCGAACGAGGCCCGCGTCTGCAGCGGCAGCCCGTAGATCAGATCGACGTTGATCGACTCGAACCCGAGATCGCGGGCGGCGTCGAACAGCGCTCGCGTGAGCGGCTCCGACTGGATGCGGTTGACGGCTTCCTGCACCTCGGGCGTGAAGTCCTGGACGCCGAGCGACAGCCGGTTGAAGCCGAGATCGCGAAGCAGCGCGAGCTGCTCCACGGAGGTGACCCGCGGATCCACTTCGATCGCCACTTCGGCGCCGTCCTGGACGTCGAAGTGGCTCGTCACCACCGCCTGGAGCGCGGCGATCTGCGACGAGCGAAAGGTAGGTCGGCGTGCCGCCGCCCCAGTGGTACTGCACGACCTGACGGCGTTCGCCGAGCGCTGTCCGCCAGCATCGCCAGCTCGCGATGCAGATACGTCAGGTACCCGGCGGCGACCTCGCGCTTTCTTCGTGATGATGACCGAGCAGCCGCAGAACGAGCAGCGCTCCTCGCAGAACGGCAGGTGCAGGTAGAGCGAAATCGGCGTCGAGGTCGTGCGCGCGGCCTCGGCGAGCTGCGCGCGATAGGCGGTCTCGTCGAACGTCGTCGTTGAATTCGACCGCCGTCGGATACGAGGTGTAGCGGGGTCCGGGCCGGATCATAGCGGCCAATCAGCGCCGACGAGCGTGTCGAAGTCGGCCGCTTCATGCCGTCCTCTTCGACGACAGCTCCGCGACCGTCTCAACAAGATAGCGGGCGTGATCGGGAGGCGTGTCGGGCAGGATGCCGTGACCGAGGTTGAAAATGTGTCCGGTCGGACCGGCGCGACGAATCACGTCGGCGGCGTGCGACGTGATCCCATCCGTGGATCCCAGAAGGACCGTGGGATCGAGATTGCCCTGCACGGCGAGCCGATCGCCAAGCCCAGCGCGGGCACGATCCAGATCGATGCGCCAGTCCAGCCCGATGACGGTTGCGTCTGTCGCCTGGCACGCATCGAGCCAGCCGCCGGCATTGCCGGCGTAATAGATGCGTGGAACGTCAAGCCCCAGCGTCGTGCGCCACGCGCTTCACGTCGGCAAATACGCGGCTGACGTACGGCAACGCGAACTCGCGGTAGTCGGATGGTGCCAGCAGCGATGCCCACGTGTCGAACAGCATCGCCGCCTGGCGCCGGCTTCGACCTGCGCCGCGAGATATCGGCCAACGGTCTCGGCGCACGTCGAGAGCAGCGCGTGCGCGGTGACCGGGGTCGCTGAACAACAGCCGCTTGATCTCGGCGAACTGCTTCGTGCCGCGCCCCTCGACGAGGTATGTCGCCATCGTGAACGGCGCGCCGGCGAATCCAATCAACGGCACGGCGGCCGGCAGCTCGCGACGGAGCAGGCGAATCGCCTCGAGCACGTACGGCGTCGATTCGTGTGGATCGGGCACGCGAAGCGCGGCCACGTCGCTGGCCGAGCGAATCGTCCGTTCGAGCCGGGGACCGGGCGTGAACTCGACGTTGATGCCCATTGCCGGGCAGCGGCACGAGGATGTCCGAGAACAGAATCGCCGCGTCCACGCCAAGGCGGCGCACCGGCTGGAGCGTGATCTCGCAGGCGATCTCGGGCGTGCGGCACGACGTGAGGAAATCGTGCTTCTCGCGAAGCGCGCGGTACTCCGGCAGAGTAGCGCCCGGCCTGCCGCATGATCCAGATCGGCGTGCGTTCGACCGGTTCGCGGCGGCACGCGCGCAGAAACAGCCCGTCGTCGGGCGCGAACGCGGACGCGTGCGGACGGCGTCGCGTGCGCCACGAGCTCCGTTGTCGGATCAGCCACGGCTTCTCCTCGAGCGCCCGACCGATCGCGTCAATCGTTCGCGCGACGTCCGCCTGGGTGTGCGCCGCCGAGATGAAGTTCGCCTCGAACTGCGACGGCGTCGTCACCGTCGACCGTTTTCGGGAGCTGCTGGCGGCGAGCGCCCTGCTCGAGGCGAGCCAGGTGCACGGCGATTGGTCCGGTATACCGCGCGATCAGGTCATCGGCGCGTTGAAGTCCGGCTGCGACGCCTTGTTGCGCATCGATGTGCAGGGCGCGGACAAGATCAAGGCGCTCATTCCGGATGCAGTCCGCATCTTCGTCGCCCCACCCTCGGTCGATGTCCAGCGCCGCCGGCTGGCCGGGCGAGGGACGGAGTCGGCCGAAGAGCAGGCAAAGCGCAACCTGGACGCCGAGGCGGAGATGGCGCGGGCGGCCGACTTCGACTACGTCGTCGTGAATGAAACCGATCAGCCGGAGGCGACGGCCGACCAGATCGACGAAATCATCCGCCACGAACACGAGCGGGCACCCGACCGACAGATCAAGCTGTAGAAAGCCGGCGGCCAGAGGTCGGGATCTGGCGCCAGTCCGGTCGGGGGCACGAATTCAGTCGGCCTGATTGACTGGCTGGGGGTGGCCGGTGCCGGTCCGCCAAAGGGCCGACAATTTGCTCTGGTGCTATCTCTTCCCTTGACCAGGCGCTTCGTGGAGGTTGCCGTCAATTCGGCCGGCCCGGGCGGTGGCCAGACCTACACCTACCACTTGCCGGACACGTTGACCGACGTTGCGCCGGGCGAAGCGGTGCTGGTCGAGTACGGACGACGCAACGCCCTGGGCATTGTCCTGGCCGCCGTGGACGGCGACGCGCAGCGCGAGACGAAACCTGTGGTTGCCCGGGTTCGCAGCGACGGCCCATTGATGCCGGACCTTCAACTGCGACTGGCGTCATACATCGCCAGCCACTACCTGGCGCCGGCCGCGTTGGTGGTCAGGGCCATGCTCGCGCCGGACGCCCTGGAGCGACTGGAGCGGGTGACGGCGGAGGGCCCGAATGGCCCCGTGACCGAGTGGCGGCTGCGCCAACGTGACGATCATCGGCGCCTCGAGCGGCTGGCCACGCTGGCCGACGTCGAGCCGGCGGGCAGGCTGGGTGTGCGCCAGGCGGCGCTGCTCGATGAGTTGCGTGTCGCCGGCGAGCCTTTGGCCGCCACGGCGCTTGGTCAGCGCCATGGCTACGGTGCCTTGCGCTCGCTGGCCAAGCAGGGTGTCGTGGTGCTCGAGACGCGCGAGGTCGCGCGGCGGCCGCTGGCCGACCGGCCGGCACCCGCGCGTGGTTCGATGCCCGCAGGAGGCGAACTCAGCGCGGCGCAGGCCGCGATCGTCGAGCGAAATCCGCTCCCTGATCAGCAGCGGCGACCACGCCGTGCTGCTGGTCGAGGGCGCCACTGCCGGCGGCAAAACGGCTGTCTACGCGGAAGCGCTGCGCGCGGCGCTGGCGGCCGGCCGGGGTGGCATTGTCCTCGTGCCCGAGATCGCTCTGGCCCTGCCTCTGCTCGAGCGCCTGGCTCACGACCTGCCGGTCGAGGTCGCGGTTCTGCACAGCGGTTTGTCGGAGGGCGAGCGGGCCGATGAGTGGCGCCGTATTCGCAAGGGCGAGGCGCGCATCGTCGTAGGCACACGGCTGGCGGTGCTGGCACCGCTCGCCAATCCGGGTGTCGTGATAGTCGACGAGGAGCACGACGCCTCGTACAAGTCGGACCGCACGCCGCGTTACCAGGCACGAGACGTCGCCCTGGAACTGGGCCGGCTGGCGGGCGTGCCGGTGATCCTGGGCAGTGCCACGCCGGACGTGGCGAGCGTCGGCCGCGCACGCGCCGGCGAGTACGAGCGCTTCGTGCTGCCCGAACGCATCGCCGGGGCGCCGCCAAGAGTCGAGATCGTCGACCTTCGGGCCGAGCTCGCCGCCGGCAACAAGGGCCTTTTGTCGGAGCCATTGGTCGACGCGCTGGCCGCGCTGGATCGGTCGGCCGGTGATCGCGGACATCCTCGTTATCAACCGCCGCGGCAGCGCGTCGGTGGTCGTTTGCCGCGACTGCGGATACGTCCAGATCTGTCCCGAGTGCCAGCGTCCGCTCGTTTTCCATGCCGCGGCGATGGCGCTGCGCTGTCACCACTGCGGCGCGACGGCACCGGTCGCGCGGCGTTGCCCGGCGTGCGACTCGCCGCGCATCCGTTACCTCGGTGGCGGCACGGAACGGGTCGAGCGCGAGGTCCGGCTGCGCTTCCCGGAGCTCCGCGTGGACCGGCTGGACCGCGACGTGGTCGAGCGGCGCGGCGGGGCGGCGCGTGTCGTGGACGCATTCACAACGGCGACCTCGACGTGCTCGTCGGAACGTCGCTTGCGGCCAAGGGCCTGGACGTGCCGCAGGTCACGCTGGTCGGTGTCGTGTCGGCCGACATTGCGCTGAACCTGCCCGACGAGCGGGCAGCGGAGCGTACGTACCAACTACTGGCGCAGGCGGTCGGCCGCGCGGGCAGGGGAGAGCGGCCCGGGCGGGCGCTTATCCAGACGTATCAGCCCGAGCACCCGGCAATCCGCGCCGTGGTCGAGGGCGCGGCCGAGTTCTACGACGCCGAACTTGAGTCGCGGCGGCGCTTTGGTTCGCCGCCGTTCGGACGGCTGATCAAGCTCACGGTGTCACTTGAAGACCGGGCGGCGGCCGAGAAGGAGGGCGTTGCCATGGCTGGCCGCCTGCGCGACAAGTCGGCAGCGCAGCGAGCTGGCGTCGAGGTGCTCGGTCCGGTGCCCGCCTACGTTGCGCGCCGGGCCGGCAAGTGGCGCTTCCACGTCGTCCTGCGCGGCGCTCATCCCCTCGCCGTGCTTGGTGGCGATCCGGGCGTGCGGTGGTCGGTCGACGTGGATCCAGAGAGCCGTTGTAGTAGTGGTCAGGCGATACCATCGCCTGCATTCGCACTTGATGAGGGCTGCTGGTGACGGAGGTCGCGCAACCAAAGACGACCTTCCGCGGCTTCTTGTTCGCCGATCTGCGCGGCTACTCTGACTACGTCGAGGCCCACGGGGACCACGGCGGTGTTGAGCTGCTGGACCGGTATCGGCAGCTCGTCCGCGCGACCATTTCACGCTTCGATGGCGCAGAGATCAGGACCGAGGGCGACAGCTTCTACGTTGTCTTCCCATCGGCCAGCTCAGCCGTCTCGTGCGCGATGGTCCTGGTCAGTCAGGCCGGCCGCGAGGAGCCGCCCATTCGTGTCGGCGTGGGCGTCCATGCCGGCGAAGCGGCCGACACTGGCGAGGGACCGGTCGGTTCGGCCGTAAACATTGCAGCCCGCGTGTGCGCACGAGCTGGCGCGGGCGAGGTTCTGGCAACCGAGACCGTGCGCGCCGTGACGCGGACTGTGCTGCCTTATCGCTACGCGCCGCGCGGCTCGCCGACGCTGAAGGGGATTGCTGAGCCGATTGCGTTGTTCAGCGTTCTCGAGCCAGGGGCGGCGTGTCACGGTAAGTCGATCCCAGCCTGCTTCGGCGCGTGCCGGCGTGGGTCGTCGCCGTAGTCGGCACAATCGCCGTTGTCTTCGGCGGAGTCGCCGCATTTGCCTTCATACCCCGAGCAGCAGCGCCAACAGGGCCGGCGACCCCTGCGCCGACCATTGCGGCCATCGCATCGCCGACGGCGACGGGCGCACTCTCCTCATCGTCGCCCATCGCGACACCCGCCCTGGCCCAAGCGCGAAGCAGACCTCCTCGACCGGTTTACCGGCCTAACCGAGGGTCAGCGGAGTGGGTGCCGCTCGGCTACCGCGGAGGAGCGCGCGACGGCTGCCGCCGTCAGCGTGACGTGCGAGTTCCCGCCGGGTGACGCCGCGGCCACGCTCCGGCTGGACCTGTTTGGCCAGCCGTCCGAAATGCTGACGGCATTCGGTGGAATCGTAACGGCACACGGTGGCCCGGCTGGGGACTGCGCTACGGCACCGTCTGCGTACGGCCCGTGGAACCTGGGCCGGTTCTCGCAGGGTCATGTCATCTGCTACCCGTCAGGCGGCGACTCGTACATTGTGTGGAGCTACGAGGGGGGCGACGGCGCGGGGATCATGGGCACGGCCGTCCGACACGATGTCCTCTGGCAACAGCTGTTTGCGTGGTGGCAGGACTTCCACCGGCTGATCACTCATTGAGGGTTCTGCTCGAGAACCAGCGACTCGAGCTGCCAGCTCCAGCCCGGTTTGTCCAACTCAAGCGGCCCGGCGAGTGATGTTAAGCCACTGCGCAGGGCGACATGATTGAGCGGATAGAAGAGCGGTAGCTGGGGCAGCTCGTCGGCAAGGATGTCCAACGCTTGGCGGTACAGCCCGGCCCGTATCGGAACATCGAGCGTCGCGTCCGCTCGGTTGAGCAAGTCATCGACCTGCGCGTTGCTGTAGCCGAGATTGTTGCAGCCGTCCGGATTCTGCTTGGTGTCGATCTCGTCGCTCTTGAAGCACTGCAGCACGCGGCCCGGATCGGGATAAGCGCCGGCCACGGTGCCAATAAGGAAAAGGTCGTACGGCTGATCGCTATCTGGCGGGTGGTTGGGCCACCGCCAGATTGGATGGTCCCCCGGATCACTGCGTATCAGCTTGTCGCCTGGCGCAGTCTTGACGGTCAGCTTCATGCCGCAATCGGCAGCCTCCGCCGCAACAAGCTCGGCAAGCTTCACTCGCTGGAGAAACTCAGAACGCGCCCAGATGTCGGCCGCCAGGAGTTTGCCGTCCTTGCCGTACGTTCCGCCTTCGAGCTTCCAGCCCGACGCCTCGATCAATCCCTTGGCCGTCGCAACGTCTCGCGCCGGTAGAGGCAGAGCCGGGTCGGCCGCCCAAAATTGGCTACCTAACACGCTCGCCGCCGGCGCGCCGGCGCCGTCCGTGGCCGCGTTGACCGCCGCCGGACGGTCAATGCAGAGGGAGAGCGCCCTACGCAGGTTGGGGTCCGAGAACAACTGGCCAGAACGGACGTTGAAATCAATCTCGGTCCAGTTCGCCGGCTGAGCGTACGTGATCGTGGTCGTGTTAGCGGTCGTTTCGAGATCGCGAATAATCTGCGGCGACTCATCCCATGGAGAGGGCAGCCAGTCGATGGCGCCGGTCTGCATAGCCGCAGCGGCGGCCGCACGCGTCTGGTAGCTAATGAACTCGATGCGCCGAGTCGCCGGTTGAGGGTCGGCCGTGGGTGAGGCTTCCAGCACGAGATGGTCGCCCGGAACGCTGTCGGCTTCATCAAGACGCCATGCGCCCGCTCCCAACGGATGCCACTGCAGCGGCAACAGGCCGTATGCGATCGCCTCGGCGTCCATTCCCTCCGCATCAACGCTATCGGCCGCGCCGTAGAAGGAGTCCCGCGCGAGCTCGAGCCAGGCACACGCGGCAGACGTCGCGCCGAGGGCGTCAGGTGCGTCGAGCGTGCCAGCCGGTCCCACCCTGAAATTGCGCTTGTCAGCGAGCTCGATGCCGGCCGCCGCTGCAAAGGCCTGAGCGTCGGCTTCACGCGACTGGCATGTCGTCGCGTCGTTGGGCATGATCGACGAGTTCAGGTCATCGCCGTGCTCGCGCAGGGCGGCGGATCCAACTGACGCCACCGCTGCGTGGAACGCCGCGAACTGCGACGCGAAGTTCTTCTTCGACTCGATATACAGGCCGGGAAGGATGGTGGTTATGAACGTCGGATCGACACGGGACAGGCTGAACCGGACGGTCAGCGGATCGACTACCTCAACGCCGCTGACAACCTTGTCCGCCGGATCGCCCCAGCAGGTTGTCACCTGGCCAATTGGGCAGACGTCGCTGTAGGCGAGGTCGAATGTGAATTTGACGTCGTCTGCCGTCAGTGGACTGCCATCGGCGAACGTCGCCGGCAGCAACGTGCACGTGACGGTGCGGTCGTTGTCAGACGTTTCGCACGGCGCGGCAGCCAGGTCAGGCACGGGCGTCAGCACGCTGTCGAGGCGGTAAAGGGCACGGAACAGGAAGTGAGTGACGATTTCGCCATCGGTGGGAAAGAAGAAATGGGTGAGGTTGCCGATGTGCAGCGGCGTCGGGCCGAAGTCGGACCACTCATTGCGACCAGGATTGACGATGCCTATGCGGATTCGGTCCGCGTAAGTGGGCGCGGACGTTGGCGTGGCCGACGGCGTTGCCTGCGAGGTGGTCGAAGCTGGCGTCGAACTGTTGACGGCAGTTGGCACCACGGTCGGCAGCGGAACCGGCGTGGAGGTGCAGGCCGCCACGAACAGGCTTAGTGCGATCAACAACCGCTGACGCGAAGTCATCGCTACCCTCCAGTCGAGCCTCCCCGATCCTAGACCTCCAGAACGTGCGTGGACAGTCGCGCAGCCGCCGCCCCGCGCGTCATTCCATATACTCGCGGCCGTGACTGTCATCCCGATCCTCACCCTCGGCGACCCACGGCTGCGCCTTGTAGGTCAGCCGGTCGACGCGTTTGGCAAGTACCTCCACGGGCTGCTCGATGACCTGACGGAAACAATGCGCGCGGCTCCAGGTGTCGGCCTCGCCGCGCCGCAGGTGGGCATCCCGCTGCAGGTCGCCGTGGTCGAAGTCAGTGGCAAGGTCCACGAGCTGGTCAACCCGCGGCTGGTTAAGGGCGAGGGCGATGACCGCGACCTGGAGGGCTGCCTCTCTATTCCGGGTTACGTCGCGTGGGTCACTCGGCGCGAGAAGGTGTGGGTAGTCGCCCAGAACCGTCAGGGCCGCAAGATCAAGGTCAACGGCAACGGCCTGCTTGCGCGGGCGCTTCAGCACGAAATCGACCACCTGAACGGCAAGCTCTACATCGACTACCTGGAATCGATGGACGAGCTGATGACGGTCCAGCAGATGCACGAGCAGCTGGAAGCCGACGACGACGCGGAGTTGGCGCCGCTCGCGTGACACGCCGCGCTTGACCAGCCAGGCGCGCACGATCTTTCTCGGCACAGGCTCATTCGCCGTGCCCATCGTTTCGGCGCTCGCAGCAAGCCCGGAGGTGGACCTGATTGCGGTCGTAACGGCGCCTCGGCGTATCGGATCCCGCGGAAAAGAGGTCGACCCTCCAGTTGCCACGTGGGCGGACCAGCACGATGTCCCGACGCTTCCGCCCGGCCCGCCTGCGGACGTCAGAGTCGCAGTCGAGCACATTCGCAGACCACGAGCCCGACCTTCTCGTTCTCGCCGATTACGGCCAGATCGTTCCACCGGACCTGCTTGCAATCCCGCCCCATGGCGCGCTCAACCTCCACCCGTCGCTGCTACCGCGCTGGCGCGGAGCTTCGCCCATCCCCGCCGCCATCCTGGCCGGTGACACAGCGACCGGCGTCACGTTGATGCAGATGGACGCCGGCCTGGACTCCGGACCGATCGTCGCCCAATCGACGACGTGAGTTGACCGGCACCGAAACCGCGCCCGAGCTCGAGCACCGGCTGGCCGATGTTGCGGCGCGGCTGCTGACGGCGACGTTGGGAGGTTGGCTGGCCGGTGCGATCGCGCCCGTGCCGCAGGATCCCAGTCTGGTGACGCTGACCCGGCCGTTACGGCGCGAGGACGGGCGGCTCGATCCCTCTAAGCCGGCTCTTGAGCTGGAGCGCCAGGTCCGTGCGTACCAGCCTTGGCCGGGCAGCTTCATCGAGCCTGATGGCGAGCGCCTGGTGGTTTGGAAGGCGCGCGCGGTCGATTCGACGCAGGGACAGGGTTTGGGCCTCCAAACGTCGGATGGAGTGCTGGAGCTGGTCGAAGTGCAGCCGGCCGGTGGCCGTCGAATGTCCGCCGCCGACTACGCTCGCGGCCGCCCCAACCTGATCGGTTCCAGGCTGTTCCCGCACTAAAGAGACGGTGACCGCTACGATGCGCCGATGGAGTCGCAGCCCATGGGGGAGGCTCTGGCCCGTCCGCTGATTCCCGTGTTGCCCGCCGGCAGACGAGATCCTCGTCCGGGGCTGTCAGGCACGGACCCCGCCGAACTCGAAGCCTGGCTTGGCAAACGCGCCGAGCCCGCCATACCGCGCGCGCCAGATAGCCGACCACCTCTGGTCAGGTTCCGCGCGCGACGCCGATGAGCTGCGCACTCTGCCGCAGGCATTGCGCAGGGCGCTCGAGGAAGACTTCCGGATCGACACGCTGGTCGAAACAGAGGTGCGGGCCGCCGACGGCGGCCTGACCGAGAAGGCGCTGCACCGCCTCGACGACGGCCGTCTCATCGAATCCGTGCTGATGCGTTACCCGGCACGGGGCTGGCGGCGCGGCCGCGCCACCGTTTGCATCTCCAGCCAGGCCGGCTGCGCTGTTGGCTGCCCGTTCTGTGCGACCGGCGAGCTCGGCTTCATGCGCGACCTCGACGCGGCCGAGATCGTCGACCAGGTGCGCTTCTGGCAGCGCCGCCTGTCGGCCGACGGAACGCCACGTCACAAACGTCGTGTTCATGGGCATGGGCGAGCCGCTGCTCAATACCGATACCGTGATCGACGCAGCGACGTCACTGAGCGATCCCAAGCGCTTCGGCCTTGGCGCGCGCCACATCACCATAAGCACGAGCGGTGTGCTGCCCGGCATGGAGCGGCTGATCGAGCTCCGGCCGCAGTACACACTGGCCGTCTCACTGCATGCCGCACGATCAGAGCTGCGCGATGTGTTGGTGCCACTCAACCGGCGCTACCCGGTCGCGGATATCGTGGACGCCGCCGGCCGGTATTCGGCGCAGACGGGCCGTCGCATCACCTACGAGTACGTGATGATCGACGGCATCAACGACACGCCCACCGACGCACTTGCACTGGCCCGCCTGCTGCGCGGTCAGCTCGCCCACGTCAACCTGATCCCGATGAATCCGGTTGCCCACACGCCGTGGCGGCCCAGCACGTCCGAGCGCATCGACGAGTTCGCCGGCATCTTGCGAAACGGCGGGATAGGGACGACCGTCCGGCGCAACCGCGGCATCGAGATAGGTGCCGCCTGTGGTCAGCTCGCCGCCGATAGGGCTGGCGCACCGGCGCCGGATGCCGTCGCCCGGCGCCGGGACCTGCTCGTCAGTCGCAGCGCAGAGGCGTTGATGGCCAGTGCACCGCGTTGAGGTTGCCGCCAGCATCCTGACCGCCGACTTCGGCAACCTGTATCGCGTCGTTCGCAAGCTGGAGAGGTCGGGCGTCGACCGCATGCACCTCGACGTCATGGACGGGCACTTCGTCGACAACATCACCTTCGGCCCGGAGGTCGTGGCCGCCGTGCGCCGGCTGACTGCGCTGCCCATCGATGCGCACCTGATGATCTCGGAGCCGGCCCATTTCTGCGACCGGTTCCTCGACGCCGGCGCCGACACGATCACGTTCCATGTCGAAGTCGAGGCAAGCGAGGACGAGAAGCGCGAGACCCTGCAGCGAATCGCCGCCGCACGCCGCGGTCGCGGGCTTGGCCGTGAGTCCGGACACGCCCGTTTCTGCGGTCGCGCCGTTCATCGCCGACCTGGCGATCGTGATGATCATGACGGTCTACCCGGGTTGGGGCGGCCAGCGCTTCCTGGCCGATCGGGCGCCCAAGATCGCCGAAGCCCGTGCGCTGCTGGGCGATCGGCATGGGACGGCGGTTCACGTTGACGGCGGGGTCAGCGGTGAGACTGCCGAGATCGTTGGCCGCCACCCCATAGACGTGTGCGTGGTTGGCTCGGCGCTCTTCCAGCGCGGCAAGGACACGGCCGACGAAGTCGAGCGAGTGCGCCGACTGGCGATGCCCACCACAGCCGGCACGGTCAAGACGGCCTGATCGGGAGTGCGCCTGCTACTGCAACGCGTAACTCGTGCAGAGGTGCGTGTGGATGACAACGTGGTCGGCGAGATCGGACCTGGCCTGGTCGTGCTGGTTGGCGTGGCCGGTGGCGACACGCCGATGGTGGCCGAGACGCATGGCGCGCAAGTGCGTCGAGCTGCGCATCTTCCGGGATGAAGCCGGTCTCACCAACCGTTCGCTGCTCGACGTGGGCGGCCAGCTGCTCGCCATCAGCCAGTTCACACTCCTGGCCGATACGAGCCGCGGCCGGCGGCCGTCATTCATCCGCGCCGCACCGCCCGATATAGGTAACGAGCTGTATCAGCGGTTCGCTGCAGCTGTCGAGGGGCAGGGCGTGACGGTTGCGCGGGGAGTCTTCGGCGCGGAGATGCAGGTCGAGCTCGTCAACGATGGCCCGATGACGATCTGGCTCGATAGCGAGGCGAGTTAGCCGAGTTCGAGTTTCGGCGCCAATCGGCGTCGGACCGCAGGTCATCGTCGCGCCGCCTCCGACACTTTGACATTTGCCCAACTGGTTGGCGGTATGCGAAGGTCGCTCAGCATTCGGATCACGCTCGGCTCCACGCTCAGGAGCTCAGTTTGAAGCTTGCTTAATGCCTTCACCAGTCGGGCAGATGGCAGGAACCGCTGGCCCGCTCTTGGCTCACAGTGACGCGGCAGCCTCGCGCCAGCTGGCAGAGCTGCTGCACGCTGCGGGCCGGATCGCCGCGCAGCGACGCGGACCGAGCGCGCGCGAAACTACGCGGTCTTCTGGAGCGTGCGGCGGCAGCGGTTGCAGATCAGCTGGCGCGGCTGGCCCTTGGCAACGCGCAGCGGCTGCAGGTTGGGCTGATAGCGACGCGCGGCGCGGACGCGGTTCATACCGCTCGACTGGGGGTTGAAGCCACCCATCGACACTTTTCCGCAGATGGCGCAGGTGCGAGGCATATTCGGTCGAAGCTCCGGGCAGAAGGAAGAGAGCACGAGATGGCGTGCGAGGCTGGCTACTATAACAAACGTGGTCCGCTCCACCGCCCGCCGGCGACGGTCTGCCGCTATCGCGGTGAGCCGGCGAAGGATAGGCCGAGCCGTCCGTAGCGCTGCGCTCGGTTCGTACGGGGTTGCCGCCGTGCGCGGCGTGCGCTGGTATGAGCGTCCGCTGGGCTGGCTGGGGCTGTCCACGCCGGGGGTCCGGGTCAGGTCGGACAAGCCGTTGCGCGTCGAAGTCAACCTCGCCCTCGTCGAGGGCGTGCCGCCGGCCGCCGTCGCGGCCAACGTCACCAATGCCGTGCGCTACACCGTCCAGCGCGATATCGGCCAGAAGCATCGACGAACTGGTGGTGCTGGTCGGAGGGCGGCCGCTGACTGCCGCGGCCCAGGCCGGCGCCGGCACGGGGCGCGCGCACTGATGAGCGGTCCGTCGTGGGACGGGCCTGATCTTCTCGGTGCGCTGGGCCAGGCAACGGCCATGCTGGCGGCGCATGTCGACGAAGTGAACGCGCTCAACGTGTTCCCCGTACCGGACGGCGATACAGGCTCGAACATGCTGGCCACGATCCAGTCGGCGCGCGACGAGGCAGAGGCACTTGCGCCGGCTGACCGTAGCGTCAAGAGCGTCACGGCGGCGATCGCGCTGGGCGCGCTGATGGGTGCCCGTGGCAACTCGGGCGTGATCCTCTCGCAGCTATTCCGCGGCATGTCGGAAGCGCTGGGCAGCAAGGACCTCATCGACGGCGCGGCGCTGGCCGATGCGTTCGAACGAGGCTGCACCCTGGCCTTCGCGGCGGTTGCCCACCCGGTCGAGGGCACGATCCTGACCGTTGCCCGCGCCACGGCCGAGCGAGCGAAGGAAATCGCGGCCGACCACCCCGGCCTGGAGGACGTCCTGACGGCGTCCGTCGAAGCGGCCGAACAGGCCGTCCTGCTGACGCCGCAGCTGCTGCCGATCCTGCACGACGCGGGTGTGGTCGACGCCGGCGGCAAAGGTCTGCACCTGCTCCTGCGCGGTGCACTGGGCTACCTGCGCGATGAGCACCGGCCGATGATTCGTCATGACGTGTCTGCAGCTGCCCAACTTCGAGTCACTGGCCGACGAGGGCTTCGGCTACGAGACGGTCTATGTCGTGACGCCTCTCGACGGCGCGCTGCTCGATCCGGCGACGATTCGCCAGCGGCTCGACGAACTGGGCGACTCCGTGCTCGTTGCCGGTGATGGCAACGCGGTCAAGATCCACGTCCACAATGAGCGACCCGACGAAGTGATCGCCTACGGCCTGTCGCTGGGCCAGCTGTCGCGCATCAACGTCGAGAACCTCGACCGCCAGGCGCAGGAGCGCCGGCAGCGCGCGGCAGCCATGGCGCCAACGGCCGCTGCCAACGGCAAAGGTCCGCCACTGGTGATGTCGGGCTCTGTGCCCACGACGTCGGCCGGTCCCAAGCCCATCGACGGCCTGACTGTCATCGCCGTCGCGCAGGGTCACGGCCTGGCGCGCCTATTTGGCGAGCTGGGCGTGACCGTGGTCGAGGGTGGGCAGATCGGCCAATCCGTCAGCCGGTGAGTTGGCGGCGGCCATCCGTGCGGCCGGCACCGACGAGGTCATCGTGCTGCCCAACAATCCCAACGTGCGCATGGCAGCCATGCAGGCGGGCGAGCTGATGCCTGATGTGCGTGTCAGCGTCGTTGCCACCCGCAACGCCGCCGAGGGCGTCGTCGCCCTCCTTGCGTTGGATCGCGCCGGCGACAGCTCGGCCAACGTCAGCCGCATGAGCAGGGCCGCCCATGCGCTCCAAACGCTGCAGGTCACGACGGCGGTGCGTGATGCGCGCATCGGCCGGCGCAAGGTCAAGCGCGGGCACCATATCGTGCTCGACCCCGACGACGGGCTACTGGCCGCCGACGCCGATCGTGCGGCCGCCGTCAAGGCCGCCCTGGGCAAGCTTGAAGCCGGGCTTCGAGCTGCTGACCTTCTATTACGGGCAGGGCGTCGAGCGTGATGACGCCGAACAGCTAGCCGCGGAGCTGCGGCCGCACCTCGACGGCGTCGAGATCGAGCTGGTCGAAGGCGGCCAGCCGCACTACAGCTTCCTCGTAGCGGCCGAATAGTGGCTGCTGCCCGGGCAGCAGCCGCGCCGATCCAGCCGCCTGCCGGCGCGAGCATCCTCGACGCCACCTGGCGGCGGCCAAGCTCGCCGCCCCGTCCCGTGCGGGACGGCTGCACCGGCTGGGCATCGATACCGTGCGCGACTTGCTCTTCCACCTGCCGCGTCGCTACGACGACTTCAGCCGGCCGATGACGCTGCGCGATCTGCGTGAGCATCCGCCGGAGGGTCCGGTGAGCGCCGAGGTTGAGATCGTCGAGCTGCGCGTCGAAGCCGGCTTTCGGCGGCGCGTTCAGCGTACGGTCGCCCGTCTACGCGACGAGACAGGCGAAGGCGAGGCCATCTGGTTTGGCCGGCGCTATATCGAGCGCCGCATGAAGGCGGGCGATGTCGTCGCTTTGTCGGGCAAGGTCGAGGTGCGCGGCTGGTTGCCGCGTTTCAACAACCCTGAGTTCGGCCCGGCAGGGGAGGGCGCCCTGCACGCCGGGCGAATCGTTCCGGTGTACCGGCTCACCGAGGGCGTGACCGGTGCCTGGCTGCGCTCCAAGATTCGCGACGCGCTCGATCGCACGCTGCCCGACTTCGCCGAGTACCTGCCGGCGGCGGTAAGGCGAGCGCCCGAATTCCCGGGCCTGGGCATCGCGAGCGCGGTCGAGTCGGTGCACTTTCCGCCCGACTTCGACAAGCTGGACGACGCCCTCGCCCGCCTCGCCTTCGACGAACTGTTCGCCCTGCAGCTGGGCATGGTTGCGCGCAACCGCCAGCGCCAGGTCGAGCGGGCCACGCCGATCGCTGTCAGCGACCAGCGGCTGGCTGACGCCGTGGCGGCGATCGAAAGCGTGATTTCGGCCCAGATCGCCCGCCGGCGCGGCTCGGCTGAGGCTGGCGCCGATGGCATCCGACTGACCGACGACCAGACCGCCGCGTTGGCAGCCATACGCGCCGACCTGGCCCAGGAGCGGCCGATGAACCGCCTGCTGCAGGGCGACGTTGGTTCCGGCAAGACCGCGCTGGCGGCGCTGGCGCTGGCATTTGTGGCGGACACCGGCGCCCAGGGCGCGCTGCTCGCGCCGACCGACCTGCTCGCGCGCCAGCACGCTCAAACCTTGACGTCCCTGCTCGAACCGCTCGGTCACGACGTGACACTGCTCAGCGGCTCGATGCCGGCCACGGCGCGGCGCGAGGCACTCGAGCTCATTGCCGCGCCCGTAGATCGAAGCCTCGAAGGTCGCAGCCGGGGGCGCGTTGTAGTCGGGACCCATGCCCTGGTCCAGGAAGGGGTGGCCTTTGCCGACCTCCAACTGGTGGTCGTCGACGAGCAGCATCGTTTCGGCGTCGCCGAGCGTGAGGCGCTCGCCGCCAAAGGCCGCGCGCCGCACGTCCTGCTGATGACGGCAACGCCGATCCCGCGCACGCTGGGTCAGATCGTTCATGCCGACCTGGACGTCTCCGATCTGCGCACGCCGCCGCAGGGCCGCCAGAAGATTGCCACCGGTGTCCGCCGCACCGACGAGCTGATTCGCCGCGGCGACGGCCGGCCCGGCGCATTGCCGTTGCTGGTCAAGGAGATTGCCGCGGGCCAGCGTGGTTTTGTGGTCGTGCCGTTGGTCGAGGAGGACGCCGACTCGGGCGCGCGCTCCGTTGGCGAGGCCGCCGAGTTGGTCCGCCAGAAGTGGAGCGAGGCGGCGCAGGTCGCCGATTTGGACGTGCCCGTGCCCCAGATCGAAATCGTCCACGGCCAGATGAAGGCGGCCGACCGAGACGCCGCGATGGACCGATTCCGGCGAGGCGAGGCGCAGGTTGTTGTTGGCACGACCGTCCTGGAGGTGGGGGTCGACGTGCCGGAAGCGACGGTGATGCTGATCCTAGACGCCGACCGATTCGGAGTGGCGCAGCTCCACCAGCTGCGTGGCCGGGTCGGTCGCAGCGAGGCGGCCTCGTACTGCGTGCTCGTCTCGGAGCGCTACCCGGCGGGCGAGCCGCTCACCGACGAGGAGGCGGCGGTCAAGGCGCGCCTCGACGCGCTGGTCGAAACGAACGACGGCTTCGTCCTGGCCGAGCTCGATCTCGAGCAGCGCCGCGAGGGCGAGCTGTTGGGCCTGAGTCAGAGCGGCCTGCCGCCATTGCGCGTAGCGTCGCTGACCAACGCGAAGCACCGCCAGTGGTCGGTCGCGGCGCGCCAGCTGGCCGAGCGCATCCTCGATGAACGCGGCCGCCTCCCGCCGGAGTACTCGGCGCTCGAATACGAATTGACGAAGGGGTGGCTGAAGCGGGTCGGCGCGGGCGAAGTGGTCAGCGGCGAGAGCGGCGGTGGCTGATGGCGGCCGCGTCATCGGCGGTAGCGCCAGCGGAACACGCCTGGCGCCGGCCGGACCTGCCACGCGAGCACTGACCGACCGCGTCAAGGAGTCGCTGTTTGGAACGCTCGAAGCGGAGGGCGTTGTTGGGCCCTACAAGGCCTTTCTCGACCTCTTCGCTGGCACCGGCGCGGGCGGGATCGAGGCACTCAGTCGCGGCAGCGATCGGGCGACTTTTGTGGAGAAGGATGGTGGGTCCGTTCGTGTCATCGAGGAGAATCTGCGCCGGACTAAGTTGGAGAGCGCGACCGTCGTTCGCGCCGACGTGCTGGGTTTCCTTGACCGCGAGACCGGGCTCGCGTTCGACGCAGTTCTGGTCGACCCGCCTTACGGCAGCGAGCTACTTGGACAAACGCTGTCAAGGCTGGCCGCTCCAGCTGGCGGCTGGCTTGCCCCGGGCGCCGTCGTCGCCGCCAAGCATTTCTGGCGCGATGCGCCAGCGTCCCAAATCGGCGGGCTGGAGCGCTATCGTGAGCGACGCTTTGGCGAGACCATGTTGACGCTGTACCGCATGCGCAAGTGACCACGGCTCTTTACCCCGGCTCGTTCGACCCGGTCACGCTGGGCCACCTCGACGTCATAGAACGCGCAGTCGGCGTTTTCGACAGGCTGGTGGTGGGCGTGCTGGTGAACCCCAAGAAGATGCCGCTGCTGCCACTGGACGAACGCGAGGAGGCCATCCGCGAAGCGGTCAAGGAGCAGCTCGGGGACATGGCCGGGCGAGTCGAAGTGGCCAGTTTCGATGGCCTGACCGTCGACTTCGCACGCAGGCTGCAGGCCGGCTTCATCGTGCGCGGTCTACGCGCGGTGAGCGACTTCGAGTCGGAGCTGCAGATGGCACATACCAACCGCAAGCTCGCGCCCGAGGTCGACACGATTTTCTTCATGACCGCTCTCGAGCACGCCTACCTCAGTTCCAGCCTGGTCAAGGAGATCGCCGGATTCGGCGGCGATGTGAGCCTGATGGTGCCGGGGTCGGTCGTACGCAGGCTAAGCGGCTAGAATTCGGGTAAGTACGGAGGCTTTCCCATCGACATCGTTTTCCTGCTCGAACAACTCGAACGGGTGATCTCGACCGGGCGCAACATGCCGCTCACGAGCAACGTGATCATCGATCAGGCGCGTGCCCTCGACCTGATTGATCAGCTGCGTGTTGCGGTTCCGGAAGAGGTCCGCCAGGCCAAGCGCATCAACGAAGAGAGCGAGCGCATTGCACAGCGCGCCCACGAGGAGGCAGAACGCATCCTCGCCCGCGCCCAGGAGCAGGCCGCGTTCCTGATCGAGGAACGTGAACTGACGCGTGCCGCGCAGATCCGTTCGGCGGAGATCATTGCCGCCGGCAATCACGACGCCGACGAGATCCGGCGTGGCGCAGATGAGTACGCACAGAGCGTCCTCGTTCATCTCGAGGGCGAGTGCATCAAGGCACTGCAGAGCATCAAGCGCGGGCTTGCCCTGCTCGACGATCGTCACGAGCCGGGTAACGGCGTGGACGCCGTACCTGCGCCGAATGGCATCGCCGAGTCGGAGCCCGTGAGTGCTCAGCTATAACGTCGCCGCTCTCCTTCGCGATACACCTGGTTCATACGAAACACACCGCATAGCCATCGACGACCTGAAGGTCGCCGATGACATTGCCCTCGCCCAGCCCGTGACCGGCTACGTCCGCCTGTCGCGCACCGGCCGCAGCATCCTCGCCCGTGCTGAACTCCAAACAGCCGTCAGCGGCGTCTGCGGGCGGTGTCTTGTGCCGGTCGTAACGCCCATCGACGTCCAGTTCGAAGAAGAGGCGTTACCATCGATCGACATCGACACCGGCATGCCGGTCGATACGAGCGCGGAGCCGGACACCCTGCGCCTGACCGACCATCACGAACTGGATCTGGAGGTCCCGATTCGTGAGGCGATTTCACTGGCCGAACCGATTGCCGTACTATGCCGGCCGGACTGTCGCGGCCTGTGCCCCGACTGCGGAGTCGACTTGAACGACAATCCGTCACACTCGCACGCTGACGAAGAGATCGATCCTCGCCTGGCCGCCCTGGCCGACTGGCGCGGCGACAAGGAGTAGGAATAAGAAATGGGAGTGCCTAAGAGGCGCGTTTCGCACGCGCGCCAGGGCGAGCGCCGCTCGCACCATGCGTTGACGCTGCCCAAGCTCGAGGAGTGCCCGCACTGCCATCAGCCCAAGCAGCCCCACCACGCCTGCCCGAACTGCGGCTGGTACGGCGGCCGCGAGGCGGTGCGCATCAAGACGCGGACCAAGGCTGAAGAGCAGAACCGCTAGCCAGCCCGCTCAGCCATGGATCTGAGCAGCCTCGCCAAAGATTCGCGCCAGGGCCTCGACCACCCCGTCCGCGTCGCCGTCGACGCCATGGGTGGTGACCACGCGCCCGAAGAAATAGTGCACGGCGCCCTCGACTGGGCGAAAGATCATCCCGACGTGCACATCCTGTTGGTAGGTGACGAGGTCAAGATCAAGCCCTTCCTCGGGCCGTCGCCCGTGCCTGACAACGTCTCGCTCGTCCAGGCCGGCGAGTCGGTGTCGATGGAGGAGCATCCGGCGCAGGCCGTCCGGCGCAAGCGCGATGCGTCGATCAACGTGTGCATGCGGCTGGTCAAATCGGGCCGGGCGGATGCCGTGGTGACGGCCGGCCATACCGGCGCGGGAGTGGCCTCGGCGATCCTGTTCCTGGGTCGCCTGCGCGGCGTCGACCGGCCGGCCCTCGCCGTCCAGCTGGTGACCGACAAGGGCCCGATGGTGCTGCTCGATATCGGCGCCACGACCGACTCGAACGGCCACAACCTGGCGCAGTACGCGCGCATGGGCGCGATCTTTTCCGAGCAGGTAATGGGAGTGACCGACCCATCGGTCGCGTTGCTGTCGATCGGCGAAGAAGGCGGCAAGGGCGAGACGCGCGTGCAGGAAGCGACCGAGCTACTCAGCGCATCAGACCTGCGCTTCATCGGCAACGCCGAGGGCAAGGACCTGCCCAAGCATCCGGCCGACGTCGTCGTGTGCGATGCGTCGGTGGGCAACGTCGTGATCAAGTTCTTCGAGGGCCTGTCGAGCTTCATCTTCGATCAGCTGCGCACCGAGTTCCGGCGCGCGCCGTGGGGCCCGATTGGCTACCTCTTCATGCGGCCCGGGCATCGCGCGCATCCGCCAGCGCTTCGACTACGAGCGGCTGGGCGGCGCGCCGCTGCTGGGCGTCAACGGCACCGTACTGATCACCCACGGCCGAGCCCGTCGGCGCATGATCGGATTTGCCGTCGAGGTCGGAGCGGCAGCGGCCAAGGCCAACATCCCGGGTCGGATCCGCGATGCCATGGCGGCCGAAGCGGGGGCAGCCGCGACCGACGAAGAGCCTGCCGCTGAGGAGGAGTCGGCAGCCGTAGCCGCCGATGGACAAGCCTGAGCATCGCGCCGCAGAGCGCGACGGCCGGCGACTGGCACTCATCGCCGTCTTTGAAGCTGACTTCGGCCAGCACACCGCCGCCGACGTCGTCGAGCGCGAAATCAAGACCCAGGGGGCCGTGGGTCTCTCGCTCATGGTCGCCCGCCAGATAGTCGGCGCCGTCGTCGCACACCGCGACTCCATCGATGCCCAGATCGAGGAGTTGGCACCTCAATACCCGGTCACTCAACTGGCCCGAATCGACCGTGCGCTGCTGCGTTCCGGGATTGCTGAACTGTTACACTGCCCGACGCCTGCACGGGTCTCGATTGCCGAGTGGGTCGAGCTGGCTCGTACCTATTCCGGTGAGCCGGCCCGGAAACTGATCAATGGTGTGCTCGGGCGTGTGGCCGCGCAGGCGGCTCCGCATGAGCGCGAAACGCCGGCCTCCGGCAAATAGCAGCGAGGGCGGACGTACCGCCGCAAGAGGGAGCCCGCATGGCAGACGCGACTTATGACCGCCTCAAGAAGATCGTCGTCGAGCAGCTCGGTGTCGACGAGGAGGACGTCAAGCCTGAAGCGTCATTCGTCGACGACCTGAACGCCGACTCGCTCGACCTCGTTGAGCTGATCATGAGCCTCGAGGAAGAGTTCGGTGCCGAGATCTCGGACGAGGATGCCGAGAACATTCGGACCGTCCAGGACGCCGTCGACTACATCGAGGAGCACGGCGAGAAGTAGCGGGACGACTGGCGAGGGCATGGAGGCGGCTGCCGCAGAACTGGCCGACCGCCTCGGGCTTTACTTCGCCGACGTCGGCCTGCTGGCGCAGGCGCTCGTCCACAGCAGCTACACCAACGAGCAGACACAGCCTTCCAAGTCGAACGACAGGCTCGAATTCCTGGGTGACGCCGTGGTCGCCCTGATCATTTCCGAAGACCTGTTCGCACGTCATCCCGACGCCGATGAAGGCGAGCTGACCACCCGCCGCGCTGCGATCGTGTCTGCGCGCGGGTTGGCGAAGGCCGCCATCCGACTCGGCCTGGGTGACTATGTCGTGCTCGGCCATGGCGCGTCGATGGCGGGCGAGCGCGCTCGCAACTCGATCCTGGCCGGTGCCTTTGAGGCCGTCACTGGCGCTGTCTACACCGAGCACGGCCTCGACGACACGCGGCGCTGGCTGCTCGACGTTTTCACGCCTGAGCTGGAGGCCGACCTGCCGGTCAGCGAACTCAAGGCGCCCAAGAGCCGGTTGCAGGAGCTGGCCTACGCCGAGACCGGCCGCCCGCCGCACTACAAGATGCTGAGCGCCGAGGGGCCGCAGCACGACCGCCTCTACGAGATCGAGGTGTCGATCGGCGGGCGCGCGCTGGGTCGCGGAACTGGACGCAACCGGCGCGACGCGGAAACAAAGGCGGCCGAGGAGGCGCTCGAGCTCTTGAGACAAGAAGCCGCTTCAGCTACTGGCGAAGTCGGGTGACAGCACCAGCGCGACTGACCGGACTGCGCGTGCTTGGCTTCAAGTCGTTCGCCGAGCGGACGATGGTCGAGTTTGGGCCGGGCATCAGCGCCGTCGTCGGGCCCAACGGCAGCGGCAAGAGCAACCTCGCCGACGCTCTGCGCTGGACCCTGGGTGAGGCCGGCCGCTCGCTGCGCACGCGCCGGGCGGAGGACGTCATCTTTGCCGGTTCATCGGCACGTAAGGCGACCGGCATGGCCGATGTCACGCTGGTGCTGGAGAACTCGGACCGCCTGCTACCGGTCGATTACGGCCAAGTCGAGCTCGGCCGGCGGTTGTTCCGATCGGGCGAGAACGAGTACCTGCTCAACCGCCAGCGCATCCGGCTGCGCGACCTGATCGACCTGCTCGACGAAGGCAATCTCGCCGACAACGCCTTCCTGTTCATTGGCCAGGGCATGGTCGACCAGGCGCTGGCGCTGCGGCCGGAGGAGAGACGGCCGTTGTTCGAGGAGGCGGCCGGGGTCCGTCGCCACGAGCGCCGGCGCCGTCAGGCCGAGAGCGAATTGGCCGAAGCGGAGGCCAACCTGGAGCGATTGCGCGACGTGCTGGCCGAACTGCGGCCCCAGGCGCGCCGGCTGGCCGCGCAGGCGGAGCAGCTACTCGCCCGCAGATCGGCCGGCCACGACCTGGCCGAAGCGCTGGTCGCCGTGGCTCACGCGCGCTGGCATGAACTGAATACGGTGGCCAAAGCCGACCAGGCTGCCCTGGCCGCCGCCCACACCGAAGCCGATGGCGCGCTGGCCGACCTGCGCGCGGCGGAGGATGAGGCACAGCGCCTTTCGCGAGCTCTGGCCGAACGCGCCGAGAAAGAGGCGGCGCAACGCGCGCTGGTTGACGCGCAGCGCGGCCGGACCGTTGAATTGCGACTGACGCTGGCGCGGATCCGCTCAGAGCAGCAGGCCGCAGAGCGCGACCGCCAACGCATCGCCGACGAGCGGCAGGGGCTGGCGGCGCGAGCAGCGTCGGCCGAGGAGGAGTTGGCCAGGCCGCGGCCGGCGGTCGACGAAAGCCTCGGCGCCGAGCTGCAGCGGCTCGACGCGGAAATTGAGCAACTGAGGGGAGGGGCAGCCGCATCGGCGACGACGGCGAGCGACCTGGCAGCGCTGGAGCGACGGCGGGCGAGCGTTGGATCGCAGGTCCTCGAGTTGCGTGGTCAGGCAGCGACGGATGACGCCAACGCCGGCGAGGCCGAGCGACGAAGGGACGAAGCAGCCGCCGACGTCGAGATTGCACGCAAACAGTTCAGCGCGGCCGACGAGGCAGCGCAGGCAGCCCGCGCGGCGCTCGAGCGGGCGGCAGGAGAAGAAGGGCGGCTGTCGCGCACCGCGCTCGATGCCGCAGCCGTTGTGAGCGCGTTGCGCGGGCGGTTAGCGTCCGCCGAGCGTGGCCTCGATGCGGCGTCGCACGTCGCTCTGGGCCGGGCGGTGCGCGCGCGTGGCGACACACTCGCCGCCGAGGGGGTAGAGACAGACCAGGCGCTGCGCCACGCCGTGGCGGCCGCCCTGGGTGACGCGGCACAAGCGTGGCTGACCGCTGCCGACGCGGTCGCCAGCCTGCCCCGTGACGGCGGGACCCTGCTCATCCGCGGTGCAGGCGCCAACGCGCAAAGCGTGGCCGAGAAGCAGGTGGCGCTCGCCCGAGCCGCCGGTGGTGGAGCGCTGGTGGATGCCATCAGGCGCGATCCGCAGGGCGAGCTGTCGCGATTGCTGTCGCGGACGGTGTGGGTGCCGCGGCTCGAGGACGCGCTGCGCATCCGCGGTCAGCTGGCCGCGGGCTGGCAGGTCGTGACCGTCGATGGGCAGCTGCTCACCGATCAGGGCGTGTTGCGACTGGCCGCCAGCGATCGCTTCCTGGCGTTGCGTGAGGAGCGCGACGCGATTGGCGCCCAATTACCGGCGGCCGAGGAAGCAGCCGCGAAGCTGACTGCCGAAGCGACGGCCGCGACAAAGGCCCGCTCGACAGCCTCTTCATCTGCCATAGCGGCCCGCAACGAGTTGGACGAGGCTCGCCGCGCACTCTCGGTTGCCGAAGAAGTGGAACGTACGACGCAGCGCCGCCTTGACGGGACGCTGCGCGACCAGGCGCTGCGCCGGACGCGCCTGGCCGGCCTGGAGAGCGAGGCCGACGACGTCGCCCTGCGCATCGCCGCCGCGTGGGACCAACGCTCGCGCCTCGGGGCTGACGCCGAACCGCGCTTGGAACTGCTGACGTCGCGGCGCAGCGAATTGACCGCCCGGCTCGCCTCGCAGCAGGCCCACGAACGTACTGCGTCTGAGGCAGCGCGCCGCGCCGAAGTCACCCTCGCCATGACCGACGAACGCAGCCAGCAGCTGGATACCGAGGAGGAATCGCTGGCCGGGCGGCTGGCCCAGCTGCGGGCGGAGGCCGACTCGGCGCAGGCCGACCACGACGCGGCGGCCGGCTTGGAGCGTGAGCTGGCGTCCGAGCTGGAGCACCTGGTGGGCGACGGCGGCGAGGAGCGGCGACAGCTGGTCAGTGCCGAAACGACTGCTGCCCGCGCACGCGAGCGCCTGCGCGAGGCCGAGGGCCGCAGCCGGGCGGCTGAAGTCGCCGCCATGGAGGCCGTGCTCAAGGTCGAATCGCAGCGCGAGCAGCTGCTCGTCGAACTGGCCGGCATCGGGCCAGATGCTATCGCCGCTCTGGCCGGTGCCGAGGCTTCGGATCGGCCGGCCGAGACGGCAGAAGCACTGACCGATGATCTGGCTCGAGCGCTGGATTCCGCCGTTGCGCGCTGGCAGGCCGAGGCGTTGCCCGCTGACCCACCGACTCCCGCCAAGCTCGCCAGCCTGCGCCGCCGTTTCCATGACCTGGGCGCGGGCAACCCTTTCGCGGCTACCGAATACGCCGAGGCACGCGGCCGGCTGGACACCATGGAAGCGCAGGCGCGTGACCTGGAGACGGCGATCGGCGCCACGCGCCAGTTGATCGCCGACCTTAACGAGCTCATTGCCAGCCAGTTCCGCGTCACCTTCGCCGCGCTCGAGAAGGCGTTCGCGCGCCGCTTCACCCAGCTCTTCGATGGCGGCGAAGCGGAACTGGCGCTGACCGCGCCTGAAGATCTGGCCGCCACCGGCATCGAGATCACCGCGCGTCCGCCCGGCAAGAAGCGCCAGCCACTACAAATGCTGTCGGGCGGCGAGCGCGCGCTGACGGCTGTCGCCCTGTTGCTGGCGATGATCGAGGTTCGGCCGGTTCCGTTCTGCGTGCTCGATGAGGTCGACGCCGCGCTCGACGAGGCGAACATCTACCGCTTCGCGCAGGCGCTGCGCACGCTGGCGGATAAAACGCAGTTCATCGTGATCACCCACAACCGGGGCACGATCGAGATGGCCGACGCGCTCTACGGCGTCACCATCGGGCCGGATGCGGTTAGTCGCATCGTTTCGCTGCGCCTGCCGCCGGCCGCCACAACGGACGCCAGCGGCAACGGACATCTGGCGTCGGACACCGCCGCCGAAGTCCTCGCTTGACCGACCCGGCCGACTACGCACCGGCAGTCGAAAAGTCACGGCGTGGCTTTGGCGACCGCCTGCGCGGCCTCTTGCGCGGCGGCGCGATCAGCGACGAAACGTGGGAGGAAGTCGAAGAGACGCTGATCGCGGCCGATCTCGGCGCCGAGCTTGCGCTACGCGTCGTCGACAAGGCCCGTAAGCGCAAGGACGTGGCCAACGCCGAAGCGGCCGTTTACTCGGAGCTGCTCAACCTGTACGCGCCGCGCGACGCCGCCCCGTGGCCGCGCGTGCCCGCGCCCGGCGTGCCGGCCGTCATCCTCGTCGTCGGCGTCAACGGCACGGGCAAGACGACCTCGATTGCCAAGCTTGCCCGCCGTTTCTCGAGTCGCGGCGCGCGCGTCCTGCTTGGCCGCCGGCGACACGTTCCGTGCCGCCGCCATCGAGCAGTTGGAGATGTGGGCCAGCCGCATCGGCGTGCCCGTCGTTGCGCACCAGGCCGGGGCGGATCCATCGGCCGTCGTCTATGACGCCCTGGACGCGGCGATGGCGCGTGGCATCGACGTGGTCATCGTCGACACCGCCGGCCGGCTGCACACCAAGGTGAACCTGATGGACGAGCTGGCCAAGATCCGGCGCACCATTGCCAAGCGCATTCCGGGTGCCCAGCCGGAGGTGCTGTTCGTGCTTGATGCCACGACCGGCCAGAACGGATTGACGCAGGCCAAAGCCTTCCACGAGGCAGCCGGCCTGACCGGCGTGGTTCTCGCCAAGCTCGACTCGACGGCGCGCGGCGGCATCGCCTTTGCCATCGAGGATGCCTTGAAGGTGCCCGTCCTCTTCATCGGCGTCGGCGAGAAGATGGACGATCTGCTCGACTTCGATCCGAACGCATTCGTCGAGGCATTGTTGGGCTAAGCATCCGTGACGTCCGACTTGGGGTTCACACGTAACGGCACTCGGCGCACTTGCATCGTCGTCGGATGACGACATGGCTGGATGTGAGGTGGAGGAGATGTTTCGCGGCGCGCGTCGGGTCTTGATACCCGTCGTTGGCTTGGTCGTGGCTGTCGCGTTTCCGCTTTCCGTTGGTGCGCTGACCCACCTGCGCGGATCGTGGAGCGCGGTGTCAGCGTTGCCGGACGACGCGAACGTGATGACCGCCGTTGGCGGCAATGATGGTCTTCTCTACGTCTTCGGCGTTTGCCAGGACGTGTGCATCCAGACCAACGGTGTCGTTCACGCCGGCGCGCCGGTCACGTACATCTACGACTCCGACGCCGCCATCTGGTCGTCGGGCCGCGGAGCACCCAAGGCCTGCGCCGGGGCGGAGGCCTCAGTCGTTGGCGCCGACGGCAAGATCAGGCTGGCCGGTTGCTGGACGAACATGCTGACCGACGTTGGCTTCCGGATTGCCGTCTACGACCCGGCCAAGAACACCTGGCAGTTGCGTCGCGGGTATGGCCCGTACGTCAACCCGATCGCCGGCATCGTCGACTCCGACGGCCACGCCATGTGGTACAGCGAGACGCTGCGGCGCGATCACGACGCGGTCCTGGTCTCCGGCCATCGCATCGTCGAGCAGATCCGCGGTGTCTGGCGCAGGCGTGCGCAGGAACCGGCCAGCGGCCCATCTGACGGCGCCGGCCTGGGCACCGACGGCGACATCTACGCCGCCGGTGGCGATCGCAACTGCTTTCCCCAGTTCGGCACTTGCGCCGTGCCGGCGGTTGCCGCCTGGTCTCGCCCGGGCAATGCCTGGTCGCGCGCCACGACCATGCCCGCGCCGCGCATCCGGGTGACTGTGACCGCCGACGTGCTCGGCCGCATCTTCACCATCGGCGGCATGACGCCCGACGGCGCGGCGGCGCTCGACACTGTCCAGATCTACAGCCCGTCGGTCGGCAAGTGGTTCTCTGTCCGCCGTTTGCCGGCGCCGCGCTTCGGAGCTGTAGGTACCTATTCGCCCGACGGCCGCGTGTGGGTCATTGGCGGCTATGACGGATCCGGCAATCCGCTCTCGGACGGGTACGTCTTCTCCGACCTGTAATCGGCGAAGGTGCGCAGCCGGCGCAACGGTGACAGCCAGATGATGGCCGCCGCGACGACGGCGCCGAGTGGCGCCAGGAACAACGTGAAGCGCAGGCCGACGGCCACGGCCAGCACGCCGGCCGCCAGGGTCGCGATCAGCTGGGCGAGCAGCATTGCCACGCGAATGGTCGAGTTGACGCGGCCCAGCTGGCGATCGTCGGTCACCGTCTGGCGGACCGACACCTCGCTGATGTCGAACGCCGTCATGCCGGCATCGCCGATGAGCTGCTGCGACGCCAGGAAGCCGAAGGCGACCAACGGCGCCCCGGCCGGCGCCAGCGGAATCAGCAGGTTGCCGATGGCGCCCGCCAGCAGCGATACCACCATCAACCGGCCCAGCCCGATACGCGTCGTATAGCGCGCCGCCACGACTGCTCCGGCAAATGACCCGATGCCGCCAATCGCGGCGATGAGGCCCACCGCCGCGGCGTTCAGACCGAGCTGCTCGATGGCGAAGATGACCCATGTTGCGCCGAAGATGCCCCACAGCGCGGAGGTCGCCATCGAGGCCAGCGTGATCGCGCGCAGCAATGGCTGGTGGCGGACCAGCGCCAGGCCCTCGGCGATCTCGGCCCGAATGTTCGTACGGGCACTCCGGTCTGGCTCCGGCTCAGGCTTGCGAATGGACCAGACCAGAACCGCCGAAACGACAAATGTGACGGCGTCGAGGGCGATGGCGAGTGGCCCGCCGAGAGCGGTGACGAGAAAGCCAGATACGCCGAAGCCGGTGAACTCCGACACCGACTCCGACGCGGTGATGGCGCTGTTGGCACCGATCAGTTGCTCGCGCTGGACGACGCTCGGGAGGTAGGCGCGATCGGCCGCGTAATTGAACGTGGCCAAAGCTGCTGCCACGAGTGCGATGACCAGAACTTGAGCGAACGACAGGACGCCGAACAGCCAGGCCAGCGGGATGGTAGTCAGCAGGGCAGCTCGGCCGAGATCGGTCCAAACGAGCACAGGCCGCCGTCGTAGTCGGTCGACCCACGCGCCGGCGACCAGGCCCACCAGTAACCCGGCGATCAGATCCATGCTGCGTACCAGCGCCACGCCCAGCGCGTCGCTGCCCAGCATCAGGATCGCCACCAGTGGCAGCGCCATGCGCGTGATGAAGCTGCCGAACGTCGAGACAGTGGTGGCGGTGACGATGCGCTGGAAGGCGGGGTTGCTCCACAGTCCCGACGTCTTGGCAGCCGTCTCCGTCACGGCGCGCACTCTAGCCTCGGTCTACACTCCCCAGCCGTGTTCGACCAACTATCCGACCGACTGCGCGATGCTCTCAGCAAGCTGACCGGCCGCGGCCGCGTTACCGAAGCCGACGTCGACGAAGCAATGCGCGCCGTCCGGTTGGCGCTGCTCGAGGCAGACGTCAACTTCCGCGTCGTCAAGGACTTCGTCGCCCGCGTCCGCGCGCGGGCAGTCGGTGCCGAGGTCCTCGAAAGCCTCAACGCCGGCCAGCAGGTCATCAAGATCGTCCACGAGGAGCTGACCGCCATCCTCGGTGCGGGCGATCGGACCTTCCACCTGTCGGGCTCGCCGGCCGTCGTCCTTCTCGTCGGCCTGCAGGGTTCGGGCAAGACGACTTCGTCGGCCAAGCTCGCCGTTCAGCTGACCAAGCAGGGCCGCCGGCCGATGCTGATCGCGGCCGACCCTTACCGTCCGGCCGCGTCGCAGCAGCTCGAAACGCTGGGCAAGTCGATAAACGTGCCCGTCCACCCCGCCGCCAGCGGCACAGAGCGTGCTCGACAATGTACGGGCCGGCATTGCCGCCGCTCAGCGCAGTGGCCGCGACACGGCCATCGTCGACACCGCCGGCCGGCTGTCGATCGACGAGAAGCTGATGGCCGAGATCCGCGACCTGGCCGCCGCCGTCAAGCCGTCCGAGACGCTGCTGGTCGTGGATGCCATGGTCGGCCAGGAGTCTGTGGCGGTCGCGGAGGCATTCCGCGACGCGGTCCCGCTGACCGGCTTGATCATGACCAAGATCGACGGCGACGCCCGCGGCGGCGCGGCCCTGTCGATCAGCGCCGTCACCGGCCTGCCGGTCAAGTTCCTGGGCACAGGCGAGAAGACCGACGCGCTCGAGCCGTTCCACCCGGATCGCCTCGCCGGCCGGATCCTCGGCATGGGCGACGTGCTGACGCTCATCGAGCGTGCCCAGGAGAACATCGACGAGAAGCAGGCCGAGCAGATCGCCGAGAAGCTGCGCAAGAACACATTCACGCTCGACGACTTCCTCTCGCAGATGCAGCAGCTCAAGAAGATGGGCCCGCTGGGCGGCCTGATGGAGATGATCCCCGGCTTCGGCGGCATGGCCAAGGATGCCCAGGCGGCGGTCGATTCGGGTCAGCTGCAGCGCGTCGAGGCGATCATCCAGTCGATGACCAAGGCCGAACGAAACGACCCCAACCTGCTCAACGCTTCACGCCGCCGGCGCATCGCACGCGGCTCGGGCACCACCCTGCAGGACGTCAACCGGCTCATCAAGCAATTTGCCGAGATGCAGAAGCTGATGAAGCAACTTTCGTCGAGTGGCGGGCGGCGCGGTCTGGCCGGCGTGCTGCCTTTCGGTCGATAGTCGGTTACCCTGTGCTCCTCATCGGCCGGTCAGAACCCGCCGGCTCGGAGCTCTAGGAGGCCCATCCACCCAAGTGGTACGTATCCGCCTGACGCGCGTTGGCGCGACCAAACAGCCCACCTACCGGTTCGTCGTGACCGACAGTCGCAATGCGCGCAACGGCCGCTCGCTCGAAACGATCGGCCACTACAACCCACGGACCGATCCGATCGAGATCAGCGTGGACGAAGACAAGGCCAAGGCGTGGCTGAGCAAGGGCGCCCAGCCGTCCGACACCGTCGCCCGCCTCTTCCGCCGCATTGGCGTCCTGCCCGAGCTGGCGACGCCCAAGGTCGCCAAGGCGAAGGCGTAGCGATGTCAGCAGTCGACCTGGTCGGTTATGTCGCTCGCTCACTTGTCGACGACCCCGATGCCGTCTCTGTCGAGGAGCACGATGAGGGCGAGGGCAAGGTAATCGAGCTCCACGTCGCTGAAACGGACATGGGCAAGGTCATCGGCCGCAACGGCAGCGTGGCCAAGGCGCTGCGCACGCTGTTGAAGGTCGTTGCTGCCCGCGAAGGTGAGTCGATCTCCCTCGAAATCGTCTGATTCGTCGAGGCTGGTAGTCGGCCTCGTTCGCGGCGTTCATGGTTTGCGTGGCGTCGTCCGCGTCGAAATCCTGAGTGACGATCCGGGGCGCTTCGCCGTGGGTTCCGTGGTCTACGTTGAAGGCTCCGAGGCGCCCCTTACCGTGCGCGAAATGAGAGCCGACGGACCGGGCTTGCTGGTGGGCTTCGACGAGGTGGAGGACCGAAACGGCGCCGACCTACTGCGCGAGAAATACCTGGAGGCCGACGTCGACGCGGGCGGCCTGGAGGAAGGCAGCTACTACTGGCACGACGTCATTGGCTGCCGGGTGGTCACCACCAAGGGCGAGGAGTTGGGCGAGATCGCCGACGTCTTCCGCGTGGGTGAGTCGGAGATCTACGAAGTTCACGGGCCGCGTGGGGAGATCCTCGTGCCCGCCGTGGGGTCGATCGTCAAGGAGCTGGCGCCGGCCGAGAAGCGGGTCGTGGTCGATGCCGAGGCGTTGGGACTGGGCGATGCCGCTGAAGATTGACGTCGTAACGATCTTTCCCGAGCTGTTCCCTGGTCCCCTGGCGGCGAGCATTCCGGGCCGAGCGCTAGACCGTGGCCTGGCGTCGCTGGCGTCGCACGACCTGCGCGAGTGGGGACTGGGCAAGCACAAGTCGGTCGACGACTACCCGTACGGGGGAGGGGCGGGCATGGTCCTGCGCGTCGAGCCGATCGCGGGAGCTTTGGATAAGTTGGCCGGGCCCGAAACGACGCGCATCCTGATGGACCCGGGCGGCGAGGTCTTCGACCAGGCCATGGCCGTCCGGCTGGCGGAGAAGGCTCATCTGCTGTTCGTCTGTCCGCGCTACGAGGGCGTGGACGAACGCGTTCGCGCGATGGTCGATTTGGAGCTGTCGGTCGGTGACTACGTCGTTTCAGGCGGCGAGCTGCCGGCGATGATCGTCATCGACGCGGTGTTACGGCTGCTGCCCGGCGCCATCGACGAGGCGTCGCCGGTCGAGGAGAGTTTTTCCCACGGACTGCTTGAGTACCCGCAGTACACGCGCCCGGCGGAGTTCCGCGGCGAGCAGGTGCCGGATGTGCTGGTCAGCGGCGACCATGGGGCTGTGGATCGTTGGCGCCTCGAGAGGGCTTTGGACCGTACGCGGCGGAAGAGGCCGGACCTGCTCGACGAGTAGGCGTGCTATGCTCCGCCGCCGATCCCAAATGTGCACTGGTCGCCGATTGCGCGTGACCACGATGAGAGAAGCCCTACCGTGACCGTCATCGACGAAATTACCGCTGACCAGATCCGCACCGACCTTCCCGCCCTCGCTCCCGGCGACACCGTGCGCGTCGCGGTCAAGGTCAAGGAAGGCAGCCGCGAACGCAGCCAGCAGTTCGAAGGCACCGTCATGCGCCTGCGCAGCGGCGGCATCAACCGCTCGATGACAGTGCGTGCCGTGCGCAGCGGCGTCGGCGTGGAGCGAACCTTCAACCTGAACTCGCCACGCATCGAGAAAATCGAGGTTGTGCGCCACGGCGTCGCTCGCCGCGCCAAGCTCTACTTCCTGCGCAACCGGGTTGGCAAGGCGGCCACACTGCGCGAGCGCCGACAGGGCTGACGTCAGCAGCGACACTCGACAAATGGCCGCGGAAGATCCGCGGCTTCTTCTTACGAGGCGGCAGGCTGGGAGGCCGTTGGCCGCAGGCCAGCCATCAACGCCGTGGCGCTGGGGCGATCGTCAACTCGTATGGAGCGCTCGGCGTACGTCACTCGACCATCGGGGCCCAGCGCAATCGCGGCGGGCATGGCGATTGGTTGTCTGGCGGCGCCGAACCAAAGTCGGTCGTACCACGGAGCGCCGCGTTGATCGCGCACGCCGATGGCATCCAGGAAAGAGACGTCCACGTCGCAAAGGATCGTCATGTCACTCCCGACGTACTCCTGCATCGGCGCCGCCTCCTCCGGACCATCAACAGACCCGGCGAAAACGCGCAGTCCAAGCGCCGACAGTTCGGCGTAGTGGCTCCGCATATCGTCGAGTTGGACCTTGCTCGACGGGCACCACCAGCCTCTGTACAGGACGACCACCACCGGCGCGGCTTGGGTGAGCTCACGGTCTGTGACCGTCCGGCCGTCGGTAGTTAGCGCCCTGAATGCCGGCATTGGATCGCCGACGCGCAACGTCAGAGTGCGTGATCCGCTGATGCCCAGCTCACGCCGTGTGATGACGAACCATGCCAATCCAAGTGCGACGACCACGACGCTTATGAGTGGGTTGTCGCCAAGCGCGGCGCCCAGCACCGCGAGAGTCATTCCCGCTATCACGCCTGCATGGAATATCCACGTCCGATACGTGAAGCGATGCAGCAGGAAAAGCATGGCCAGGTAGGCCACGAAAACGGCGAGTACCACCGACAGCCCCATCAGCGAGATCGCGTTCATGGCCGACAGTCGCGCCTCCTAGGCGGGCGATCGTCCATCTTTGCGAAGGTGGCAAAGCGGAAGCGATCAAACTAAAGACGGGGTAAGAGGGGCGATTTACTCAATCTCGCGGCGTAGACCTCACCTCAGGCCTCACTGCGCGAGCGCCGACAGGGCTAACCTCTTGGCGCTATGGCGATGGCGCCCGACCAACCGACCGACGACGCCCCGACTCCTGAGCTCGACTTAAGCGTGCCTGACCAGCCGCTTACCGAGGAAGTCCGACCGCGCCGTAATCGGCGCCGCAAGAAGACGCCTGCCCAGATCAAACCGTCTCGCCGGCTAGAGCTGCGCTACACGCGCGAGGGCTATGCGCTCATCCTGGGCGTAGACGAGGTTGGCGTGGCGTCCGCATCCGGCCCCGTCTTCGCCTGTGCGCTGGCCATGCCGCTGAACAAGCGGCTGATCAAAGGGTGTGCGCGACTCCAAGACGCTGAGCGCCGCCGAACGCGAACGGCTCGAGCCCAAGATCCGGCGCCAGGCACTCCGGCTGGGAATTGGCGCCGCGTCGGTGGCCGAGATCGACCGCCTGAACATCTACCACGCCACGCATCTGGCGATGCAGCGGGCCATCGCTCGGGCCGGCGCCCACGACTTCGTCATCGTCGATGGCAACCGCATCCGTGGTTTCGAGGAACACGCCGGCCCGTACCGGGCGATGGTCGACGCCGACGCTCTCTGCTACGTGGTGTCGTGCGCCTCGATTGTGGCCAAGGTCGCCCGTGACGGGTTGATGCGCCGCCTGGCAGAGCGTTACCCGGGCTACGGCTGGGAGCACAACGCCGGTTACCCCACGCCCGACCATAGGCGCAGCCTGGCTGAGCTGGGCGTCACTCCCCACCATCGGCGCTCGTTCATCACCGTCAAACGTGTCGAGTTCGGCGATCAGCTGACCTTGGGTGTCCTGGACGAGATCGCGCGGTGGAGGAGCAGCTCATCGTCGTGCCGGTAGAAGCAGCTGAACTGGTGGGCGTTTCGCCGGGCTGAACCGCCGGGCCGGATCTAAGCCGCAGATAAGCGGCGAGTAAGGGCGCGGTTAGCGGCCATGGCTAGCCTTGCGCCATGTACTCGTATCGGCAGATCCGCGGGACGGAAGGCGAGACCGCCGCGGTTGGCTACCTCGTAGGGCTCGGCTGGCACGTCCTCGCGCGGAATATCGAACTGGGCGGTGTCGAAGTGGACATCCTGGCCGTTGATCCGGGGCCGCCTTCAACGATCGTGGTGACCGAGGTCAAAAGCGTCCGGTCGGACAAGTACGGGCCACCGGAGGAAAAGGTCGATCGGGCGAAGGTTGGCCGGCTATATCGAGCATTGGCGGAATTGCGCCGGACGGATGGCATCACCGCGGACGTCGCGGCGGCGTCTGTGCGGGTGGACCTGCTGGCAGTAGACCTGCGCAAGGGCAGGGAGGAAATCCGGCATCTCCGCTCTCTGGAGCCTGCCTAGTCAGCGCTTGTAACCCAGCATCCAGTCGTAGATATCGTTGCCGGCGGCAAGGTTGTAGGTCCGCGTCCACGAGTCATGACCGGCGTCCGGATAAACGGTCAGGCGGGCATCGACAGCCGGCGGATCGGTGCACTGCTGCAGGCGGGCGATCGAATTGGCGCTGTAGCGGACGGGCACAACGTCATCCAGCGCGCCGTGGAATGCCCAGATCGGGACACGGCCAAGGTCGCAGCCGGCCTCGTCGACGGCGCCATAGCCGCCACCCGCGATGAGAACGGCGGCTGCCACGGTGTCGTCGAGATGCTGGGCCAGGTAGTTCCAGCCGCCGATCGCGCCACACGACAGGCCGGTCAGATAGACGCGGTCCGGGTCGACGTTGTAGTGCGCGACGGCGAATTGGAGAAAGTCGGCGATCTCGGCGGCCGTGATGCAGACCTCCGGCGAACGGATGTTGTGCTGCGGTGCGAGGACCACGAACGGCCGGTCGGCCGGCCAGCTGCCGTTGCGGATGAGCAGTGGAATGCCGAATTCGTAGAGGGCGTGCAGAGACGCTTCGTCGCCGGCCCCGCTCTGACCGGAACCGTGAAGCGCCACCAGCAGCGGGCTGGGCCTCGAGCCGTAGTCGGGCGGCAGGTACTCGAGGTATCCCATCGGCGCGCCGTCCACGCTGCCCAGCGGATCCGACCTCATGCCTCGGCCACTTGGCGTACCGCTCGCCGCGGCATGGCCGTTTGACTGCAGCAATGCTTCTGGAGCGCCGGGCCCCTCGACGCGATGGAAGGGTGCTGCCTCGAACGTCGCTACGTGGGTCAGCATGTCGGTTGCTCCGCAGCTGTCGTCCTCGACCTTGACGTTCAGGTCGGTGGCCGTGGCGAAGTCGAGCCCGAAGGTCAGCCGGCAGCGGCCGGGCCCGTCGAGCACGGAAACGGTTGTCGGACCGGGCATGTGGTAGGCGTTGTTCCAGCTGCCCCACGGCAGGCCATCCGGGACTTCGTTCAGCTTCCAGTCCGAATCCGTCACCACAAGCTCATAAACCATGTAATCGACGAATGCGTGAGCGCCGGAGAGATGGTCGGCTTCATCGGCCGAGGCTCCGCGCTTCAGCACGGCCGCCTCGATCATCTGGCGGCTCAGCGGCGCGCTGGCCCAAACGCCCTCGATGGCCGGAGCTGGAGTTGCCGTTGCAACGGGTGTCGTGACCGGCACGGCCGTTGCGTTAGGCGTGTCGGTCGGATCGGCTGAGAGAGTCGGCGTCGGCCTCGCTGAGGGCGGGTCGCTTTGCATTGGCCGGTGGGTTGCCGTGGGTGAAGGCGACGGGTTGGCAACAGGCGCGGCGGTTGGCGCGGGCGTCGCCGGCGCAGACGCGCAGGCGGCCGCGAGTGCGGCAGCGAGCATGAGCGGGACGGGGCGACGGTCCATCGGCCGCCGATTATTGAGCCTGCGGCGCGCGATAGCGATCCATGCAGCGCGGGATAGCGATCCATGCGGTGCGCCCGTGCCACCATGGGGCTGCGAATGAGCGGCACACACCACATGTGTGATGCGTCCGGAGAGGGGGTCGCAAGAGCCTCCCCGACAGGCTGATTGCACGGCGTGGACCGGCTCCGCCGTCGGTCGGGGGCCGCACTCGGAGTGCCTCTTCTGCCCGAGCGGAACATGTTGGCGACTTGGGCGGGCGGGCTGCGCTCTCGTCGGCCGGCCAATCGGACGCATCACACATCCCACGTGTGCCGACGTGGTGCGTCTTTGGGGCCCGCTCCAACCGGCCAGGCCGGGCCCCTGTGCTACGATCCGCGCGGCTCAGAACCCAAATCGTCTGAGCCGTGCGCCACGCCGTGACGCACATCACACACGCGTGCTGATCCCCGTCTAGGTGTCGGCGCCGCTCTCCACAGAGCGCCCGGTTGACGGACCAGGACACACGCGGAGGAATAACCGACCCGGAGGAACGTTACCGATGCCCACCGTATCCATGCGCCAGCTGCTAGAGGCCGGGGTCCACTTCGGCCATCAGACTCGGCGCTGGAATCCCAAGATGCGCCGCTACATCTTTGCCGAGCGCAACGGGATCCACATCATCGACCTGGCCCAGACCGTCCGGCACCTCGACAACGCGCTCGACTTCGTGCGCGACACGGTCGCCGCCGGCGACTCGGTGCTCTTCGTTGGCACCAAGAAGCAGGCGCAGGAACCCATCTCCGAAGAGGCGACGCGCGCCGACATGCCGTACGTCAACGAGCGCTGGCTGGGTGGCATGCTCACCAACTTCGTGACCATTCGCAAGCGCCTGGGCCTGCTCGACCAGCTCGAGGCACGCCAGCAGAGCGGTGACTTCGAGCGGCTGTCCAAGAAGGAAGCCAACCAGCTGACCGAAGAGATGAATCGGCTTCGCCGGACTCTCGGCGGTGTCCGCCGTATGCGTCGCCTGCCCGGTGCGCTCTTCATAGTCGACCCGCAGCGTGAGCGCATCGCCGTGACCGAGGCGCGCAAACTGGAGATCCCGATCATCGGCACCGGCGACACGAACGTCGACCCGGACCAGCTCGACTACATCATCCCGGCCAACGACGACGCCATCCGCGCCATCCGCCTGCTGTGCCGGCTTGTCGCCGACGCCGCGGTGGAGGGCGCACAGGAGCGCGCCGCGCGTCCCGCCATCGAACCGAGTGGCGCGATGGTCGAGGAACAAGAGGAAGCCAGCGACGAGATGGTTGCTGCCCTGGCCGCAGGCGGCACGTTCAGCTTCGAACCGGAACCGGATGAGGACGAGCTTCTGCCCGACTTCGGCGCGGCCGAGGAAGAGACACCTCCGGACGAAGGGGCAGAACGATGACCACTCCCACGATTTCCATGGATGCCGTCAAGGAGCTCCGTGAGCGCACGGGCGCCGGCATGATGGACTGCAAGAAGGCGCTCGAGGAATCGGCCGGCGACATCGACCAGGCCGTCGCCCTGCTGCGCGAGCGTGGTCAGGCGGCCGCCGCCAAGAAGGCCGGTCGCGAAGCGCGCGAAGGTCTTGTGTCGGCTTACATCCATCCGGGCGGCCGGCTGGGCGTGCTGATCGAGGTCAACTGCGAGACCGACTTTGTCGCCCGCACCGACGACTTCCAGAAGCTGGTTCGCGATCTCGCCATGCAGGTCGCCGGCCTGGCCGCGGAGTACACGACGGTCGACTCGATCCCCGCCGAAGTCATCGAGGCCAAGCGTGCCGAGCTGATGGCCGACGAGACCACCCAGAAGAAGCCGGAGAACATCCGCGCCCAAATCGTCGATGGCCAGCTGCGCAAGTGGTATCAGTCGGTGGTGCTTTACGAGCAGCCGTTCCGCGACACCGATCTGACCGTCGGCCAGCTCATTACCGACGCCATCGCCAAGATCGGCGAGAACATCCGCGTCCGCCGCTTCAAGCGCTACCAGCTCGGCGAAGAGATTTGACGCAGGCCACGACCGCGATCGAGCGCACCGATCCGGGGCGGGGGCGCTATTCGCGCATCGTTCTCAAGATCAGCGGCGAGGCGCTGATGGGCCGGCGCAACTATGGCGTCGACCCGGAGGTGACCGCCTTCATCGCGGCCCAGATCAGCGATGTCGTGGCCTCCGGCGTGCAAACGGCCGTCGTCGTCGGCGGCGGAAACATCTTCCGTGGCCTGGCCGCGGCTGCCACCGGCATGGAGCGCGCCACCGCCGACTACATCGGCATGCTCGCCACGGTCATGAATGGGCTGGCCCTGCAGGACGCCCTGGAGAAGGCCGGCCAGCCGACGCGCGTCCTATCGGCCATCGAAATGCATGAAGTCGCCGAACCGTACATTCGCCGCCGCGCCGTGCGTCACATGGAGAAGGGCAGGGTCGTCATCCTTGCCGCCGGCACCGGCAACCCGTACTTCACGACCGATACCGCGGCCGCCCTGCGTGCCGTCGAGATCGGTGCCGAGGTCCTGCTCAAGGCCACCAAGGTCGACGGCGTTTACGACAGCGATCCGATGACCACGCCCGACGCCAAGCGTCACGATCACCTCAGCTATGGCCAGGTGCTCAACGACCGCCTGGGCGTGCTCGACTCGACTGCCGTTTCCCTGTGCATGGACAATGACCTGCCCATCGTCGTCTTCGACATGAACGAGCCCGGCCACATCAAGGCCGCCGCCATGGGCGAGGATGTGGGCACGCTCATTGACGGCCACGAACATGTAGAGGAAGAAGCTTTCGGTGAGTGACGAGGTACGCCGCGACCTGGACGGTCGGATGCACCGCGCGCTCGAAGCACTCGAGCGCGATCTGGCTGCGATCCGCACCGGCCGCGCCTCGACGGCGCTGGTCGAGCGGGTCCAGGTCGAGTACTACGGCACCCAGACGCCGCTCAATCAGCTGGCCAGCATCAGCGTGCCCGAAGCCCACACCATCCTCATTCAGCCGTGGGACCGCAGCGCACTTGGGCGCCATCGAGAAAGCCATCCTGCGCAGCGATGTTGGTCTGACACCGAACAACGACGGCACCTCGGTACGGCTGAACATCCCGCTGCTCACCGAGGAACGGCGGCGCGACCTGGTCAAGATCGTCCACAAGCGCATGGAAGAGACGCGCGTGGAGATGCGTAACCACCGCCGCGAGGCCGCCGACGAGCTGAAGAAGTCGGAAAAGGACGGCGAAATTGGCGCCGACGAAGTGCGCCGCGAGATGGAGCAGTTGCAGAAAGTGACCGATCGCTGGAGCGACGAAGTCGATCGCGTCGGCAAGCACAAGGAGCAGGAAATCCTCGAGGTCGGATGACGTCCGTCGAGCCTGCCGAACCTTCCGCCGCGGCCGGCGAGGCCGCTCTTCCGCGACACGTCGCGATCGTCATGGACGGCAACCGCCGCTGGGCACGCCAGCGCGGCCTGCCCGAGGCACAGGGCCACGCCGCCGGCGTGGAAGCGATCCGCCCGATCATCACCCGCGCCGTTGAACGCGGCATCGCCGTGCTGTCGATCTACGCTTTCTCCCGCGAGAACTGGCAGCGCGCCGAGACCGAGGTCACCACGTTGATGGGGTTGCTCGAGTCAGCGATCAGGGAAGAGACACCGGAGCTTGCCCGCCAGGGCGTGCGCGTCCAACTGCTGGGCCGCGTGGAGGAGCTCGCCCCAACTACCCGTGATTCCATCGAGGGCGGCCTGGCTGCAACCGCTGCCGGCACGCGCATGCTGCTCAACGTCGCCTTCAACTACTCCGGCCGCTCCGAGATCGTTGATGCCGTACGTGGGGCACTGGCGGATGGCTTGAGCGCCGACGAAATTGACGAAGCGGCCATCGCCAGCCGCCTTTACGGCACACACGCGCCGGAAGTCGACCTGCTGATCCGTACCGGCGGTGAGCAGCGCATCAGCAACTTCCTGCTGTGGCAGGCGGCTTATGCCGAGCTCTACTTCACGGACCTGCTCTGGCCCGACTTCGACCCGGCTGCCTTCGATGAGGCATTGAACGAGTACGCCCGACGGACACGTCGCTTCGGCCGTTAACGTAGGCGGCGATGCTCGCCCAACGCCTGCTCGTCGCTGCCATCGGCATCCCGGTCCTGCTACTCATCCTGGTTGCCGGTAACCCGTGGCTGCCGCTGTTGCTCGTTGTACTCGTCACCGCCGCAGCGGTAGAGACCGCAAACCTGCTCAGCAAGGCGGGGTTCTCGGTCCATCCCATCGTGGGCGGCGCGCTGGCGCTGCTCATTGCCCTGGCCGCTGCTTCGACCCTGTACGGTCAGAACCTGCTGCCGGCCGCGCTGGTGATTGCGGTGGTGGCGTCGACCGCCTACGCCCTGGCGCCCGTCGATCCCGCGGATCGTCTGCGCCGCCTTGCCGGCACGATCCTGACGAGCGTGATCGCGCTGGCGCTCAGCACCATGATCCTGATCGCACTGGCCTACGGCGCTTCCGGCATTCTCGGCCCGCTGGGGAACTGGCTCGACCGCGGCCAGGCGATGCTGCTCATCGTCGTGCTGACCGTTTGGGCATGCGATACGGCCGCCTACGCGACGGGCCGGCTGTTCCCGCGCGGCCACTTCTTCGCCCACATATCGCCCAACAAGACCTGGTCCGGTGCAATTGGTGGCTTTGTCGGGGCCACGTTGGCCGGCTACCTGCTTGGACTGCTGGTTATCCAGGCGCCGACCAAGGGCCTGTTGATCGGGCTGGTCGGTTGGGCTTCTTGCGCCCATCGGCGACCTGACCGAATCGACGCTCAAGCGGGCGGCGGGCGCCAAGGACTCGAGCCACATCTTCCCCGGCCACGGCGGCATCCTCGACCGCATGGACTCGTTCATCACCGTCGCGCCGGTGGTGTGGCTGTTGCTCGCATACTTCGGCCTTGACTTCTGAGCGAACGCGCGTCTGCGTCCTGGGCTCGACCGGGTCGATCGGCACGCAGGCGCTTGATGTTCTGGCAAGCCACGCCGACCGCTACCAGATAGTCGCCCTCGCTGCCGGCAGCAACGCCGACGCCTTCGCGGCGCAGGTGGACAGGTTCAAGCCGTCAGCCCACGTCCTGGCGGGCGACGCCGGCCCCTCCGCTCTTGAAGACCTGGCCGTGCGCGACGACGTTGACCTCGTCCTCGTGGCGACGGGTGGCATGGTCAGCCTGCGGCCGGTCGTTGCGGCTCTCGGCGCGGGCAAGGTCGTGGCCACGGCCAACAAGGAAACTCTCGTCGCCGGCGGTCACCTGGTCATGCCGCTGGCACGCCGGCTGGCCGGCGACGGCAACAGTCCGCTGGCCTGGCTCCGACCGATCGATTCGGAGCACTCAGCGATCTGGCAATGTCTGGCCGGCGAAAAGATGGCAACGGTTCGCCGGCTTGTACTGACGGCCTCCGGCGGTCCCTTCCGAACCTGGACGGCCGACCAACTGGCGCAGGCCAAACCCTCCGACGCACTGGCTCACCCGACCTGGCGCATGGGCGCCAAGATCACCATCGACTCCGCCACGCTGATGAACAAGGCGTTGGAGGTAATCGAGGCGCGCTGGCTGTACGATGTTGCCGACGACCGCATCGATGTCGTCGTTCACCCGCCGAGCATCGTCCACTCGCTGGTTGAGTTCGAGGACGGATCGCTCAAGGCGCAGCTTGGTCTACCCGATATGCGAATTCCAATTCAATACGCGCTGACCTATCCCGACCGGCTGGTCTCGCCAGCGCCCTCGGTTGACCTGTTCAAGCTGCCGCCACTGACCTTTGAGCCCGTCGATGAGACGCGTTTTGCGGCGCTGGCCATCGGCCGCGCCGCCGGCCGCCAGGGCTCGCGCGCGAGCGCCGCGCTGATCGCCGCGGATGAGGTCGCGGTGCGCCGCTTCCTCGACGGCACGCTCGATTTTCCGGGCGTCGCCGAGCTTTGTGACAGGGCCGTCGCGGAATTCGGGAACGGCGACCAACAGCCGAGCGTCCACGAACTCATGTCACTCGATACACGAAATCCGCACCTGGGCTGCCACCGCATGAGCTTTTCCGACATTGCCAATAACGGCATCAACTGGATCCTGCTGCTGGTCATCCTGGTCCCGCTCGTGGTCATCCACGAATTTGGTCACTTCCTGGTCGCGCGCCGGGCCGGCGTCAAGGTTCACGAATTCGGGATCGGCTTCCCGCCGCGCGCGCTGACCTATCACACCGACAAGCAGGGGACCATCTACACGCTCAACTGGCTGCCCATCGGTGGCTTCGTCCGCCTGGAGGGGGAGGAGGGCGAGTCGGCCGATCCGAAGGCGTTCGTCAACCAGCGCCTGAGCACCCGGCTGATCATCCTGCTCGCCGGCGTGGCCATGAACTTCCTGCTTGCCTTCGTGATCTTCACCGGCATCGCCTTTGCCGCCGACCCGGTCATGACCGTGCGCATCGGTGGCATCCAGCCCGGCTCCCCGGCCGAGATGGCCGGCCTGAAGGGCGGCGTCCAGACCGGCACGGAGACAGCGCCGGACGGCACGCAGGTGCCTGCCTACGACAAATCAGGCGACGAGATTGTCGCCATCGACGGCCAGCGCTTCCTGATGTTCGACTCGGTGGGCAGCCCGACTGCCCCGCTCGACTACCTGAAGTCGCACGCCGGCCAGCAGGTGACGCTGACCGTGCGCAGCTCTGACGGCGTGGAGCGCAATGTCGTGGTCACGCTGCGCATCCCAACGGCCGACCAGGGCGCGCTCGGCATCACCTATCTGCGCTTCGGCCAGGAGAGCACCGGTCACGACCTGCTGACCTCGATACAGAAGGGCTTCGCCCGGACAGTCGACGCGTCGACTCTGATCCTGCGCGGCCTGGGCGGACTCATCTCCAACATCGGCAACCCGCAGGTATCGGGACCCATCGGCATCGTCGGTGCCATTGGAACCGTCCGTGATCAGCTGCCGCCGGTCTTCCTCATCTGGATGATCGGATTGCTGTCGGCCAACCTGGCCGTCGTCAACGTGCTGCCCTTCCCGCCACTCGACGGGGGTCGCGTGGCCGTGGCGGTGATCCAGGCGGCCACCCACAACCGCATCGGCGTCGCCGCTGAGCGGCTGGTCTACCTGACCGGTTTCATCATCCTGATGGGCCTGCTCGTGTGGTTGACGCTGTTCGACACCGGCATCCTGCAGCGCCAGCTCTGATGGTCGCCCGCCGGCCGACGGTCACGGTCGACGTCGCCGGCGTCAAGATCGGCGCCGGCCATCCGGTCGTCGTCCAGTCGATGACCAACACGGATACGGCCGACGCCGATGCCACCGCGCTGCAGGTGGCCGCGCTTGCCCACGCCGGCAGCGAGCTGGTTCGCGTCACGGTCAACAACGACGCCGCGGCTGCGGCCGTGCCGGACATCCGGCGCAAGCTCGATGACCTGGGTGTGGGTGTGCCTCTCATTGGCGACTTCCACTACAACGGTCACCAGCTGCTCGTCGAATACCCGGCCATGGCGGCGGCGCTGGCCAAGTACCGCATCAACCCGGGCAACGTCGGCTCGAAGCATCACGACGTCAACTTTCAGACCATCGTCCGTGCCGCGATCGAGAACGACAAACCGGTACGCATCGGCGTCAACTGGGGCTCGCTCGACCAGCAGCTGCTGACCAACCTGATGAACGAGAACGCGCGCCTGGCGGCGCCGGCCAATTCTCGCGGCGTAATGATCGAGGCGATGCTCCAGTCCGCGCTGCGTTCGGCTGAACTGGCCGAGCAGACCGGCCTGGCTCACGACCGAATCATCATCAGCGCCAAGGTCTCGGGCGTGCAGGACCTGGTCGACGTCTATCGCTCACTGGCGGCGCGCTGCGACTACCCACTCCACCTTGGCCTGACCGAAGCGGGACTGGGCATGAAGGGCATCGTCGCTTCCACGGCCGGCCTGTCCATCCTCCTGTCCGAGGGCATCGGCGACACGATCCGCGTTTCGTTAACGCCCGGCGCCCGGCGGTGACCGGACCGAGGAAGTGCTCGTCGCCCAGCAGGTGCTGCAGTCGCTCGGGCTGCGCTCGTTCACGCCGCAGGTTTCGGCCTGCCCGGGCTGCGGCCGCACCACGAGCACTTTCTTCCAGCAGATGGCCGAGCAGATCCAGGGTTACCTGCGCGAGCAGATGCCGGTCTGGGCGGCGAGCTACCCGGGCGTCGAAGACATGCGCGTGGCGGTGATGGGTTGCGTGGTCAACGGGCCGGGCGAGTCGAAGCACGCCGACATCGGCATCTCGCTGCCGGGCACGTTCGAGGAGCCTGTGGCGCCGGTCTACGTCGACGGCAAGCTGCGCACCACGTTGCGCGGCGACGGCTTGGTCGACGAATTCATAGGCATTCTCGACGGTTACGTCGCTGAGCGGTACGGTTCGCTGGTGGCTACAGAAGCCGGCTGACCAAAGGTGACGCAGGCCCAGCCGGCCGCCGATCCGACATCTGAGGGGCGATCCGCGGTTGCCCGAGGCGACTGGACCGTCGCATTCGACCTGCTCTCAGCGGCCGACGCCAGAGCACCGCTCGCACGCGACGCCCTGCCCGACTACGCCGACGCGGCCTACATGACCAGCCGGCCGGATCAGTCCATTTCGATCTGGGAGCGCGCCCACGCGGCGGCCATGAAGGACGGCAACATCGACGAGGCCGCCGAAGCCGCCTTGCGCATGAGCCTGGTGCTGGCCGACACGACCAGGATGGCGCCACTGCGTGCCTGGCTGCGTCGGCTGGATGCGCTGCTCGACGGGCGGCCCGAAGGCAGAACGTCAACAGGTGCCGCGGTCATCCACGCCTACACCGACTTCATGACCGGCGACATCCCCGCCGCTCGAACGTGGGCTGACATCGCCATGACCAAGGCCGAGGCGCTGGGCGATCGTGGCCTGCTCGCCCTCGCGCGCAATGCCAAGGCGCGTGTGCTGATCGCCTCAGGCTCGATTGCCGAGGGCCTGGCCCTGCTCGAGGAAGCGGCGGTGGCGGCCTTGGCCGGCGATCTCGATCCGTTCACCTCCGGCGTCCTCTACTGCAGCACCGTGTGCGCGTGCCAGAGCATCGGCGAGTACCAGCGCGCCGAGGAGTGGACGTCAGCCATGGAGCAATGGACGGATCACGCGGCACATCCGCGCGGTTTCCACGGCCGCTGCCGGATCCACCGCGCCCAGCTCGAGCTGCGCCGCGGTGACTGGACAGCTGCGGCCGCCAACGCGCGCACCGGCGCCGAGGAATTGCGCACGTTTGCGCCAATCGAAGAGGGTTGGGGCCTGGCCGAGCTCGGACTCGTGCGACTGCGCATGGGCGATCTCGACGGTGCCCAGGAAGCCCTCGACGGCGCGTTCGCCGCCGGCTGGGATCCGCAGCCCGGCCTGGCGTTGCTGCGCCTCGCTCGCGGTGACACCGAGGGGGCCATGGCCTCGATCCGGGATGCGATCGAAGCGCCCATCGACTCGCCGTCGCGCGAGACGCCGCCCAACATCGATTTGCGCCGCGCGCCGGTGCTCGAGGCGCAGGTCGAGATCGCGGTGGCGGCCGGTGACGTCGATGTTGCCCGCTCATCAGCGGCTGAGCTGGACGAGATCGCGGCGCGGCTCGACCTGCCCATGCTGCGCGCCTCTTCGGCCGTTGCCACCGGTCGCGCTCTGCTGGCCGCAGGTGACGCCGCGGCCGCTCGCGAACGCTTCGCCGCCGGGGCCAGACTGTGGCAGGAGCTGGCGGCGCCGTACGAACAGGCGCGGGCGCGGATGGGCATAGCCGACGCCGTGCGCGCGCAAGGCAACGAAGAGCGCGCCACGATGGAGTACCGAGCGGCTCGCCAGACGTTCGAGCGCCTGGGCGCCACGATCGACGCGCGGGCAGCGGCCAAGGCGCTCGGCGAGACGCCTGCCGACGATGAAGCATCGATCCGCGTGACCAAACTGTTCATGTTCACGGACATTGTCGGCTCGACAAGCCTGCTCGAGGCGATGGGCGACGACGCCTGGCGGCAGCTGTTGCGCTGGCACGACGCAATGATCCGCGCACGGGTGGCGGCCAACCGCGGCACGGTCGTTTCGAAGCTCGGCGACGGGTTCTTCGTCGCCTTCGACAGCCCGGCCGACGGCCTGAAGGCGGCGATCAGCATCCAGCGCGCACTCCGCGACCATCGCGTCGAGCATGGCTTTGCGCCGCAGGTCCGCATCGGGTTGCATCGTGCCGAAGCGACGTTCGAGGACGACAACTACAGCGGCTCGGGCGTTCACCTGGCGGCGCGCATCGGCGCCGTCGGCGATGGTGGCCAGATAGTCGTCAGCCGCTCGACGGTATCGGCACTCGGCCAAAACCTGCCCCTATCGCCGGCCGAGTCGGTCACGCTCAAGGGCTTCACGGATCCGGTCGAGGTCGTGCGCGTCGACTGGCAACGCGCCACCTGATGACCAAATCGGCGGCAGTGCGCGCCGACTTGCTCGCCTACGCCCTGGGTAAGCCTGGTGCGTACGAAGACCATCCGTGGGGCGAGAGCGTGGCCAAGGTCGGCAAGAAGGTCTTCGTATTCTTCGGCGTATCGGATTCAGATGACGCCGGGATGTGGGTCAAGCTGCCGGCATCCCAGCCCCTGGCGGTGGCCCAGGCTGGCGTCAAACCGGCAACGTACGGCTTGGGCAAAGCAGGTTGGGTGTCGATCCGCTTCGCCGAGGCCGGGCTGCCGCCGGAAACACTGCGCGAGTGGATTGACGAGAGCTACCGGGCTGTGGCGCCAAAGCGCATCCAGGCGAAGGGCTGATATTCCCCGGATCGGCTCGCCGCATAAACTCACCGCCGAATGAAAACGGCGACCTCACTCGATCCGACCGACGGTCCGCTGACGGTCGAGGAGCTTCAGCTCGCCACGCGCAACCGCGGCATGCCGCTCGAGGCGATGGCCTACGACGTCACGCCGACCGGCCTGCATTACCTCTTGATCCACTTCGATATCCCGGTCGTCGATGCCTCGACCTGGCAACTGGCGGTGAGCGGACGAGTGCGCCGGCCGCTGACCCTCAGCCTCGCTGACATGCGGGCGCGTCCGCGCCAGACGCTCGCTGTCACGATGGAATGCGCCGGCAACGGCCGAGCGCGCTTCTCACCGCGGCCGCTCAGCCAACCATGGCTGCTGGAGGCGATCGGAACGGCCGAGTGGACGGGCACTTCACTGGCGGGCGTCCTGGCCGAGGCCGGCATGGAGGACGACGCGCTCGAGGTCGTCTTCACCGGCGCCGACCGTGGCGTGCAGGGCGGGCAGGAGCACGACTACGCGCGCAGCCTGTCGCGTAGCCGACGCGACCCGACCTGAGGTTCTGCTCGCCTACGAGATGAACGGACGCCCGCTCGAACCGCAGCACGGCTTTCCGCTGCGGCTGGTCGTACCGGGCTGGTACGGCATGACCAGCGTCAAGTGGCTGACCTCGATCGAGGCGGTGGACCACGCATTCGACGGCTACCAGCAGAAGGGCACGTACCTGTTCAAGGCGTCCGCCGATGATCCCGGGACGCCGGTGCAACGGATGGTGCCCAAGGCCCTGATGATCCCGCCCGGCATCCCGGATTTTTTCAGCCGGCGGCGCGTCATCGACGCCGGGCCGGTCGAGGTCCGTGGCCGCGCCTGGTCGGGCCAGTCGCCCGTGACCGCCGTTGAATTTGGGGTCGACGGCAAATGGCAGCCGGCAAAGCTTGAAGCACCGCTGGGCGAGTTCGCCTGGCGCGCCTGGTCGGCCCACTGGCAGGCAGTCGACGGCGAGCACGAGCTGACCGTCCGAGCCATCGACGCCGAGGGCAACGCCCAGCCCACCGATCAGCCTTGGAACTACCAGGGCATGGCCAACAACCTGGTCCAACGGGTGCCAGTCAGCGTCAAATGACAGATCAGACCCAGTCCAGTGCCGGCACGACGACGCTGTTGTTCACCGATATCGAAGGCTCGACCAAGCTGCTCCAACAGCTGGGCGACCGCTACGCGCTGGCTCTGGCCGACCACCATCGACTACTGCGCGAGGCCTTTACCAGCAATGGCGGGGTAGAGCTCGACAGCGCCGGCGACGGCCTGTACTACAAGTTTTCGAGTGCTCGCTCCGCCGTCGCGGCGGCCGTCGACGGCCAGCTCGCGTTGATCGCTCACCAGTGGCCGGACGGCCGCCCAGGTTCGGGTGCGCATGGGCCTGCACACCGGCGAGCCGATCGTGTCAGAGGTCGGGCTGGTCGGCATCGACGTGCACCGCGCATCGCGCATCTCGAGCGCCGGGCACGGCGGCCAGATCCTGTTGTCGCGGACCGCGCGCGATCTGGCCGGCCGCGAACTGCCGGCCGGCGTCTCCCTGCGCGACCTCGGCGAGCACCGTCTGAAGGACATCGCCGAACCACAGCAGCTGTTCCAGGTGAGTGCCGCCGGCCTGCCGGAGAGCTTCCCGCCGCTGCGTACGTTGGACGACCGACCGACCAACCTGCCCCGGCGTCTGTCCAGCTTCGTCGGCCGCGAGCAGCAGATTGCACAGGGTCGGAAGCTGTTTGAGTCGGCGCCATTGGTGACGCTGACCGGACCGGGCGGGGTGGGCAAGACGACGCTGGCCATGCAGATTGCCGCGGGCATGCTGGATGACCTGCCGGATGGTGTCTGGCTGGCCGAGCTTGGCAACGTGTCAGAGGAGGGGATGGTCCTGAGCACCGTTGCCGCAGCCCTGCGCGTGACCGAGCAGCCGGGCCGCGACCTCGCCTCGACCCTGGTGGAGGCCATGCGCAACCGTCGTCTGGCCCTCGTCATGGACAACTGCGAACACGTGCTCGGTGCATGCGCTGACATAGCCCACTCCCTCATAGCCACCACCGACGTCCGCATCCTGGCCACCAGTCGCGAGCCGTTGAGCGTCGACGGCGAGCGCGTTTTGCCCGTGCCAACGCTTGAGCTGCCAGACGCGCGGCACTCAGGTCAGCGTCGACGAGGCCGGTAGTTACCCGGCCGTCAAGCTGTTCGTCGAGCGTGCCACTGCCGCCCAGCCCGGCTTTCGGCTGACCGAGCAGAACGTGGGCGCGGTGGTCCAGATCTGCCAGCGCCTCGATGGCATGCCGCTCGCCCTCGAACTGGCCGCCGCGCGCGTCCGGGCCCTGCCGGTCGAGCAGTTGGCCGCGCGCCTCGACGACCGCTTCCGGCTGTTAACCGGTGGCAGCCGCCTGTCCGTGCCGCGCCACCAGACGCTGCGCGCCACCATCGACTGGAGCCACGACTCGCTCGATGATCAGGAAAAGGCTGTGTTCCGCAGGCTGGCCGCCTTTGCCGGCGGCTGCAGCCTGGCTGCTGCCGAAAGCGTCGTAACCGACGATCTGGTCGTCGACTACGAAGTCATCGACGTGCTGACCCGCCTCGTCGACAAGTCGCTCGTGCAGGCCGATCCGGCCGCCGAGGAAGCTCGCTTCCGGATGCTCGAGACGATCCGCGAGTACGCCCGCGAGTACCTCGTCGAGTCGGGCGAAGCCGAGCGCATCCAACGCCGTCACCGCGACTGGTTCCTCGCCCTCGTCGAACGCGCCAAACCGGACTTCTTCCGCGGGCCGCCGCCGGCGGAGTGGCTGATCGTGTTCGACCGCGAGCACGACAATCTGAACCTCTCCCTGGAGTGGAGTGCGGCCGAAGCGGGCGGGGCCACCGCCGGCCTGCACCTGGCCGCCGGTATGTGGCGCTACTGGGAGATCCGCGGCTACGTGGCGGAAGGCCGGCAGTGGATGGAACGGATGCTCGCCGCCACCGATGGCGAGGTATCGGTTCTGCGCGCCAACGCGCTGACCGGCGCCGGCATCCTGGCGCACATCCAGGGTGACTACCAAGCCGCCATTCGCTATCACGAGGAAAGCCTCGAGCAGCACCGCGAAGTGGGTAGCCGGCCGAGCGTGGTCTACGCCCTGCACAACCTGGCCAACGTCGCCGCCGAGCACGGTGATCTGCCGCGCGCACGTCAACTCTACGAAGAGGCAAGTGCCATGGCGCAGTCATTGGGCGACGAGTTCGGCGCGACGCAGCCCAAGATCGCACTGGCCGACGTTATCGCGCGCCAGGGCGACTACGTCGAAGCAGGCCGGCTGTTCGATGAAGCGGCCGAGACGTTCAGCCGCATGGGCGACCGGTGGAGCGTCGCCCTGACACTCGACAACCACGCGCAGGTGGCAGCCCGGGCCGGCGACTTTGCCGGTGCCCGCGAGCTTCAGGAACGATCCCTGGCGATTTCGACCGAGCTGGGCGATGAGCGGAGCGTGGCGCGAACGCTTATGCATGTTGGTGATGCGGCTGCCCTGGAGGCTGATCGTGAACGAGCGACGACGGTCTACCGGCAGTGCCTGGCCATGCGCCGCAAGCTGCGCGACCTGCCCGGCATCGCCGCGGCGACTGAACGGCTGGCCTGGATCATGGCCGACGACGCGCCGGACAAGGCCGCGTTGCTGCTCGGCTCGGCGCAGGCGCTCCGAGATCGGATCAAGACGCCCATAGCGGCACGCGATCGCGACGAGTACGAGCGTTCAAAGAGAGAGATCGAAGGACGGCTGGGACCGGCCACGTTCGAGGCGGCCTACAGGACCGGCCGGACCCTCGATTCAGAGGCCGCGATACGCGCCGTCTTCAGCGAGGAAGCGACGGCCGAAACGGCGGTCGGCGCCGGTTAGACGCCTTCCCTGACCTCCGTGATGACGTCGGCCATTGCGCCGTGTGCCTCACGGTGGACGGCCGCGCCGGCTTCCGCATCGGGCGCCTCGAACAGGCAGTAGACGCGACCGGTCGACTCATCGAACCAGTAGCGGTAATACGTCACGCCGTACTTGTCCTGGGTGGCCAGATCGGCGGCGTGGGCCTGCGCGATGCCGTCGGCCGTCAGGCCTTCGACTTTGTTGTGAGTGTCCAAGTACAGGGGCATTTCGCTCGTTTCCTCGTCGTTGTTGGGCGGCTGGGGTTACTTGGATCATAACTACGGCGCTCGATCCCCTGCGGATCGCTCGAATTCACAGATGATCGCCTGCAACTGCCAACCGACAGAATGCTGCCCGGCCCTGCCCGAGCCGACGCGATCCGTGGTTCTCGTCAGATGTTCGCCTGGACGGACCGGCGTCCGAGACCGGCCGGGATTACGCCCCCGAAAGGTCCACCAGACGGAGATTTGACGATGAACTTCCACCAGATGATCGCCTGCAACTGCCAGCTGACAGAATGCTGCCCGGCCCAGCGGCGACGCGAATCCAACCCGTTGGAGATTTGACGGAACCGGACGCCGCGGCCGCTCGGGGGACATCGGTCCGTTAGGATACGGAGCCCCAGCGCGAGGAGATCAGCAGTAAGCGTGTCCGCCGATCGCTTTGTCACATCCATCACGCGCCAGTCCGACGATTTTCCGGGCTGGTACAACGACGTCGTCCTGAAGGCGCAGCTGGCCGACTACTCGCCGGTGCGCGGCTGCATGGTCATCCGGCCGTACGGCTTTGCCATTTGGGAATCGATGCGCGACGAGCTGGACCGGCACATCAAGCGAACCGGGCACGAAAACGTCTATTTCCCGCTGTTCGTGCCGCGCTCACTGCTCGAAAAGGAAGCCGAGCACGTCGAGGGCTTCAACCCGCAGGTAGCGTGGGTCACTCACGCCGGCGGTGAGGAACTCTCGGAGTGGCTGGCCATCCGGCCAACCTCGGAGGCGATCATCGCTGAGAAGGTGAAGGACTGGATCCAGTCGTACCGCGACCTGCCACTGCTCATGAACCTGTGGAACAACGTGGTGCGCTGGGAACTGCGCACGCGGTTGTTCCTGCGCACGGCCGAGTTCCTGTGGCAGGAAGCCCACACCTTCCACGCGACCGAACAGGAGGCGGCCGACGAGGTCGCCACCGGGCTCGAGGCGTACCGGGCGGTAAGCGAAGACTGGCTGGCCATCCCGGTCATCAGGGGCCTCAAGACGCCCGGCGAGACCTTCCCGGGTGCGGTCTACTCACACGCCATCGAGGCGATGATGCGCGACACGAAGGCACTCCAGGCTGGCACGAGTCACATGCTTGGCCAGAACTTCGCCAAGGCCGCCGGCATCGAGTTCCTCGATCGCGACAATGTGCGCAAGCCGCCATACGGAACGTCGTGGGGCTTCTCGACGCGCATGGTTGGTGCCACGATCATGGCCCACGGCGACGACTCAGGCCTGGTCCTGCCGCCAAACGTCGCTCCAACGCAAGTCGCCATCGTGCCCATCTTCCGCAAGGAAGAGGAGCAGGCGGCCGTCGCCGAAGCCGTCGCCAAGCTGGAGCGGTCGCTGGCCGACGTCCAGACGAAGTCCGGGCCGCTGCGCTGGAAGACCGACTGGCGCGAGGAGTCGCCGGGCTTCAAGTACAACCACTGGGAACTGCGCGGGGTGCCTTACCGGATCGAGATCGGGCCGCGCGACGTTGCGGCCGGCCAGGCGGTCCTCGTGCGCAGGATTGACCGCGATAAGCAGACGCTGCCGCTCGACACTATTGCCGGCCAGCTACCCACCATGTTGGCCGACTACCAGGCGGCCCTTTTCCAACGAGCTCTCGACTTCCGCGCGGCGAACACGCACGAGGTCAATGACTACGTCGAGCTCAAGCAGGTGCTGGACGAGCAGGGTGGCTTCTTGATGGCGCACTGGTGCGGCGCGGCCGCCTGCGAAAAACAGGCCAACGCCGACACGGGCGCGACCATCCGCGTCATCCCGTTCGACGCGCCGGATGAGCAGGGCAAGTGCGTGGTCGACGGCAGGCCTTCAGCCAAGCGGGTCATATTCGCGCGTGCCTACTAGCGAAGAAGCCGTTCGCGAGAACCAACGAGTCTGGGACGCGTGGACCAAGATCCACGTCGACTCCGCGTTCTATGACGTCGCCTCCTTCAAGGACGGCAGCAACCCAAACCGGATCGGCGATTACGAGATGGCAGAGGTTGGCGACGTCACTGGTAAGTCGCTGCTGCACCTGCAGTGCCATTTCGGCCTCGACACGCTGTCGCTGGGCACGGCTCGGCGCGACCGTCACCGGTGCCGACTTCAGCGAGGCGGGCATCGCCGCCGCCCAAGCACTGGCGCAGGACGTCGGGCATCGAAGCCACGCTTCGTCGCGCTCGGACCTGTACGACCTGCCAAGCCAGCCTCGCCGGTGACTTCGACGTCGTCTACACATCAAATGGTGTGCTGGGCTGGCTACCTGACATTCGCCGCTGGGCGAAGGTCGCCGCCCACTTCGTGAAACCAGGCGGATTCCTCTACGTCACCGAGATCCACCCGGTCGCGCTTCGTCTTTGACGACGAGAACGTCGAGCCTGGTGAGTTGCGCCTGCGCTATCCCTACTGGGAGCACGAGCAATCGATCGACAACGAGGTTCACGGCTCGTACGCCGACCTGAGCGCGCCGACCGAGCCGGCCTGGTCGAGCACGGCTGGGACCACTCCCTCGGTGAGATCGTGACGGCGGTCATCGACGCCGGCCTACAGATCGAATTCCTGCACGAGTTCGACTTCGTGAACTGGCAGCTGCCCTTCCTGGTCAAGTCCGAGGACGGCCGCTACCGCTTGCCGCCCGGCACCAAGGGTCAGCTGCCGCTGTTCTTCTCGCTCAAGGCCATCAAGCCCGCATAGCGTCGGGCTGGGCCGACGAAGAGCGGCGGTCGCGTTCAGGCGCCCTGCGCGCGTAGCCCGCGCAGGATGTTCAGCGTCAGCATCTGGCTCGGGTCCAGAACGTTCCCAACGGGCGGGGTCGCGGTACATCTGGCTGCCCGGCTTCCACATCGGGCTGCCCACCAGGCGCCAGCGTCCGTCTTCAGCCTGTTGACCGCGCAGCCAAGCGGCGGCATCGGCTGCCCGTGGGTCGGGCAGCGCCTTGACCCGCGTCAGCATCAACATGCCCTGGGCGATGTCGTAGCGCCAGTACGGCGGGTAGCGCAGCTCCAGCCACTTGGGGTTTCCCACCTCGCCCGTGGTGTGCGACTTGTAGACCTCGTGGCTCAGGATGAACTCGGCCGCTCGCGCCGCTGCTGCCGCCGCATCGGGATCGCCGGTTGCCGACGCGTAGAGGCCGAGGCCGCCCATCGGCGTGACCGTTTCATTGAACGACGAGTGGCTCGCGGCGGGCTGCTTGTCGCAGTTCCAGCCGCCGTCGGGCCATTGCCAGGCGACGAGATTTTGGGCCAGCTGCCGAACGCGCGCGTCCGCCGTCAGGCCCAGCCGCACGCCGACGGTCAAGGCGTTGCCTTCCTGCGAGCCGCAGCGCCGCCATCGGTCCTTGATCAGACGCACATTCTTGCGGTGGCCAGCGCTGAGCAGCCAGTCGAGGACCTTCTCGTAGGCAGCCAGCGCGCGCGGTTCCCCGGCCGGTAAGCCCAGCTCGACGGCCGACACCAGCCGCCAGTGCGCGCCCGCCCATTTCAGGTAGGCATGGCCGCCAAAACCGCCGTCATCCTGCTGGCCGGCAAGCAGCGCGCGCATCCACGGTCCGTCGAGGACTCGCGCAGCGTCGTCAGCGGCGTCTTCGCCCAGCAGGTCGCGCCGCGCCTGCAGCCTGATGCCCGGCTCTTCGGAGCTCAGCAGCCAGTCGATCGCCGCCGCGTCGAGCGCTTCGGTCTTGACCGGCGAGGCGGTGCTCACCCGCCAAGGTTAGGCCAGGCCCTGCTAGGCCGGCCAGCGCAGCAGCATGATCGCCGCCAGCGCGACGATCCCGGCCGTGATCAGCGCCGTCGGCAGTAGCTGGCGGCGCACCAGCGGCCCGCGCAGCTTCCGTTTGGCGAACCGATCGCGGTAATCGGCGTCGGCACGGAGGTAGTCGGCCATCGTCGAGATCACACGGGGAGCGCCATGCTCCCTGCGCCACCGGTCCATCACACCGCGCTGATCGTCGTAGGCACGCTCGAGGCTGTGCTTGCTGTGGCCGGAGTGGAAGTCCTTGTCATCGATTGTTTCGCCGCGTGGATACATCGTTTCAACCACGCTCCCGTCGGGGTAGATGGAATTGAGCGACGCCAACAGTGGCGCCCGCGGCACGACGCCGGTTTCGGCGACAACTGTGCCGTCACCGTCGACGAACACGAAGATCGTGTGGCGGGTGGTCTGGTCGCCCACGATGCGCGGCTCGCCGGTTGCCGTCAGGGTCACCGCGCGAACACCGGGAATGTCGAGCTGTGCCTCGCCCAGGCGATGAAAGCCCAGCCGCATCAGCGTCGACAGGTACGGCATGAGCTCGGGCGGCGGCTGGAGACCGGCGTCGGAGGCGTCGAATGGCCGTCTGGTCGAGGAGCCGTCGTACACGCGCCACACGCGCCACAGCGGAACGGCGATGGCCAGCAGGGTGACGCCCAGGAAGAAGACGACTACCAGTGGACTGCCCAGCAGCGCGCTCACGGCGGCATGCTAAATGGTCACGAGCGGGCCGCGGAACGGGACATTCGTTCGAGCTGGAACCCTACCGCGGTTGCCGCTCGATCACGCTCAGGCTATACTCGCGCCGTATTAGTTATCCGGCCGCCTGTAAACGTGGGTGACCCCCACGTTTTCTTGTGAGTAGAGACCTCTGAGCGAGCTTGGCGATCTGAGGGGGACCACCTCGGCGTTGTAGGGAAGGAGCGTGCGCAGTGAATCGTGACTTCATCGGCGCCCTCCTGCAGCTGAATGCCGAGAAGAACATCCCGCGCGAGCAGCTCGTCCACGCCGTATCTGACGCAATCCAGTCCGCCTACCGCCGCGTCTCCCCGGGCAACGAGAACGTGTGGGTCGACGTCGACCCTGAGTCCGGTCGGATCCGCGCCTACCGCGCCAACCAGGTCGTCGACGAGGTCGAGGACCCCTTGACCGAGTTCACCCTGGACGAGGCCAAGAAGTTCAAGTCGGACGCGCACGTCGGCGACCTCATCGAAATCGAGGAGCTCGACGCGACGACATTCGGCCGCATCCACGCCCAGACGGCCAAGCAGCTGGTGTTGCAGCGACTGCGCGAAGTCGAGCGCGAGCAGGTCTTTGGCCAGTACGCCCAGCGCGAGGGCGAGATCATCACCGGCACGGTCAGCCGCGTCGAACCACGCGGCGTCATCCTCGATGTCGGCCGGGCAGAGGCGATCCTGCCCACGACCGACCAGACCCAGTCGGAGCACTACCGCATCGGCCAGCACGTCAAGGCGTACGTGCTCGAGGTCCGGCGCACGACCAAGGGCCCGCTCATCTACATCAGCCGCACCCACAAGAACTTCCTGCGCCGCCTGTTCGAGCTCGAGGTGCCCGAGATTCACGCCGGCACCGTCGAGATCAAGGCCATCGCGCGCGAGGCGGGCACCCGTTCCAAGGTCGCCGTTGCTTCGCGCCAGGAAGGGCTTGACCCGGTCGGCGCGACCGTCGGTCAGCGAGGTGGCCGCGTACAGGCCGTCGTCGCCGAGCTCGGCGGCGAGAAGATCGACGTCATCCCGTGGAACGAGGACCCGGCCGTCTTCGTGGCCAATGCGCTTTCACCCGGCACAGGTCGTGGGCGTCGAGATCGACGAGGACAACCGCATCGCGACGGTCACCGTACCTGAGCGAATGCTGTCGCTGGCCATCGGCCGCGAAGGCCAGAACGCGCGCCTTGCCGCCAAGCTGACCGGCTGGCGCATCGACATCCGCAGCGATCAGGCCAAGCCAACCGACACGCCAAGCCGGCCCGCACCCAAGGCCGCCGACGAGGCCGAACCGGCTGCGGCCGGAATCGGAGCCAGCCGCCAAGGTCGAGGTTGTGGCCGAGACGCCAGCAGAAGAACCAGCCGAGACCGTCGCGGCAGCCCCGGCCAAGCCTGCGCGGCGCACCAAGAAAGTCGCTGTGCCGGTCGAGGCCGCGCCTGCCGAGGAGCCGTCGGTCGCGCCCGAGCCCGAGCCGGAGTTGGTCGCTGCCGCGGCAGCGCCGGCCCGCCGTAGTCGGACCACCAAGGTCAAGGCGGAGGCCAGTTCGTGACCTTGGCCCTACCCGTCAAGACTTATCCAACGCGTACGTGTGTCGCCTGCCGCACCGAACGACAAAAGCGCGACTTCGTGCGCATCGTTCGGGCGCCGGACGGCGCGGTCGCCTTTGACGCAAGCGGCCGTGCCAACGGTCGTGGCGCATACCTATGCGCCGACGGCAACTGCTGGCAGACCGCCCTCAAGAAGTCATCCATCGAGCGTGCCCTTGGCGTTGCCCTACCGCCGGACGTGCGCGAACAGCTTGCCAACGGGCCAATGACGGCCGGAGGGGGAGTGAATGGCTCGTAGTCGCAGCGGCACGCGCAATACGCGCGGCCCGCGCAAACCACAGCGCAGGCCCGAGCAGTCCGCCGAGAGCAGCGTCCAGACGCTGGAGCCGTCGGCGCGCGGGCCAATCGAGATCCCGAATTCGATCACGGTCAAGGAGCTGGCCGATACGCTCGGCGTCAACCCAGCCGACGTCATTCGCGAGCTGATCAAGAGCGGCATCTTTGCCAGCATCAACCAGCCGCTCGACCGCGACACGGCCGCCCTCGTTACCAGCGAGCTCGGCTATGAGGTCGCGGAAGCGCGTGCCCCGGTCGCCGCCGGCGCCGCCGAGTCAAACGGCGAAGCACCAACGCCGCAGGCGGCCAAGGAGGTCCTCTTCGAAGAGGACGATCCCAGCCTGCTCCAGCCGCGCGCGCCCATCGTCACTGTCATGGGCCACGTCGACCACGGCAAGACCAGCCTGCTCGACGCCATTCGCGCGACCGATGTTGCGGCCGGCGAGCGCGGCGGCATCACCCAGCACATAGGCGCCAGCGAGATCGTCAAGGACGGCCACCGCGTCGTCTTCCTCGACACGCCTGGTCACGAGGCGTTCACCGCAATGCGCGCACGTGGCGCCAAGGTCACGGATATCGCCGTGCTCGTCGTCGCCGCCGACGATGGCGTGATGCCGCAAACGATCGAGGCGATCGACCACGCCAAGGCGGCCAAGGTGCCGATCGTGGTTGCGCTCAACAAGATCGACAAGCCGGACGCCAACCCCGACCGTGTCAAGACCGAGCTGTCTGAGCACGGCGTGGTCATCGAGGAATACGGCGGCGATACGCCGCTGGTGCCCGTTTCGGCCAAGACGCGCCAGGGCATCGATGACCTGATCGATACCATCCAGATCGTCGCCGACGTCCAAGAGTTGAAGGCCAACCCCAAGCGCCCGGCAGTTGGCACGGTCGTCGAAGCAGAGCTCGACAAGGGCCGCGGCCCGGTTGCCACTGTCCTGGTCCAGACCGGCACGCTCAAGATCGGCGACGTGGCCGTCGTGGGCGAAACCTACGGCCGCATCCGCGCGCTCGAGAACAGCCGCGGCGAGCGCGTCCAAAAGGGCGGGCCGTCGTCGGCGTTGGTAGTCCTGGGCCTGTCCGACGTGCCGGCCGCCGGCGACATCCTGCGCGCCGTGCCCGACGAGAAGACCGCCCGCACGATGGTCGAGGAGCGCCGCCAGGCCTCTACCCGACCCGACGGCGGCGGCCGCGCCACGCTCGACGACCTGTACCGCCAGATCCAGGCCGGCCAGACCAAGGAACTGCGCGTCATCTTGAAGGCGGACGTGCAGGGCTCGCTCGGCGCCATTCGCCACGCACTCGAGCAGCTTCAGAGCGAAGAGGTGCGCATCAACATCCTGCACGAGGGTGCGGGTGACATCACGGACAACGACATCCTGCTCGCGTCGGCGTCCAACGCCATCGTCGTCGGCTTCAACACCAAGCTCGACCCGCAGGCGCGCCGGACGGCCGAGGCCGAGGGCGTCGACGTCCGCCTGTACGACATCATCTACCGGCTGACCGAGGAGATGCAGGCGGCCCTGACCGGCATGCTCGAGCCCGAGCAGGTCGAGGTCGTCGAGGGCCGTGCCGAGGTGCGCCAGATCTTCCGCGTCGGCCGCAAGGCGATCGCCGGCTCGTACGTGACGGACGGCCGCATCGTCCGCGGCGGTGCGCGCGTCTACCGCGGCGGCAAGCTGATTGTCGAGACCGACCGGATCGAATCACTGCGCCGCTTCCGCGACGATGTGCGCGAGGTTGCGGCCGGCTTCGAGTGCGGTATCGGCCTCGTCAACTTCAACGAGTTCGAAGAGGGCGACATCATCGAGTGCTTCAGCCAGCAGACGGTTTCGCGCATCGCCGCAAGCGTGAGGTCCGAGGCGCAGCGAGGGCTGCGAATCGGTCCGGAAGCGCGCAGCAGCCGCCCGGCGGCGGTCTGCGGAGGTAAATCAATTAGATGACCGAGCGAACGGCGCGGCTGGATGAGCTCCTTCGCGAAGAGATAAGCGCGGTCATCGCGCGCGACGTTGACGACCCGCGCGTGGGTTTCGTCACGATCACCGACGTCGAGGTGGCGCCTGATTTGCGCCATGCCAAGGTCTGGGTATCGGTCATCGGGTCGGAGCAGGAGCGCCGCGACACCCTGCGCGCGCTGAATCGGGCGATGCCATTCGTGCGGCAGCGGCTGGGCAAGCTGCGTCTCAAGCGCATTCCGGCGCTTCACGTCACGCTCGATACGACCGCCGAGCGCGGCACACGCGTGCTGCGCATCCTCGACGACCTGGAGAGCGGCCGCGAGCCAGTCGACGAGGAAAAGATCGAGACGCTGCCCACGCCCACGGCAAGGTGAAGGAATGAGTAGCGCCGCTCTGACCTCACTCACCTTGGCCGATGTGGCGACCGTGCCAGAGGAAGTCGTTGCGCGCATCAAGAGCGCGCGCGATGTGCTTTGCGTATGCCACGAGAACCCTGAATCGGACGCACTTGGTTCGGCGTTGTCGGTGGCGCTGGCGGTGGAGGAGCTCGGTGGGCGGGCCACGCCGCTGTGCAGCGACCCGGTGCCAGCGATGTACTCGTTCATGCCGCAGATCGAGCGCTTCCGCCAGGATCCGGAGCCGGACCACGAGTACGACCTGATCGTGGTCGGCGACTGCGGCGACCTGCCGCGCGTGGGCCGAGTTCTGCAGGACCACGCGGAGCTTTTCGGCCGGCTGCCCATCGTCAACATCGATCATCACATCTCCAATACCGGCTTCGGCGTGGTCGACTGGATCGACGCCAAGGCCGCTGCCACGTGTGAGATGAACACGCTGCTGATGCCGGCCCTGGGTGTCCCGCTCGACGCGGCGGGTGGCGCCATTGCGGCGGCGCTGGTCGCCGGCCTGGTCATCGACACCGCCAATTTCCAGCATCCCAACACGACGCCACGCACGCTGCGCGTCGCCGCCGAGCTGGTCGCCGCCGGTGCGCCGCTCTACGACACCGCACGCCGTCTTTACCGGACCAAGCCCAACCGGCAATTGCGCCTGTTCGGCCGAGTGATGGCCAACATGGGCACCGACCTCGAGGGCCGCCTGGTGTGGGCGACGTTGACCGATGCCGACCTGGCCGCGGCAGGGGCGTCGACGTCGGATGCCGAGGGCCTCTCCGATCTGCTCGGCCAGTCGGAGACGGGTGAGGTCGTCGTCCTCTTCAAGGAAGCCAACGGCCAGACGCGTCTTTCCGTCCGCACGCGCCAAGGCGGTGTAGACGCGACGGAGCTGACTGGCCTGTGGGGCGGCGGCGGCCACGCCCGGGCCGCAGGCGCGACCGTCGACCTGCCTGTTGGCCAGGCCGAAGCGGTAGTCCTCGATGCGGCCCGCCACCTGATCGCGCAGTTGCCAGCGGGTGACGCCATTGGCTAGCGCTCTCGACGGCGTGATCGTCGTCGCCAAGGAGCCCGGGCCAACGTCGCACGACGTGGTCGGACTGGTACGCCGGTTGAGTGGCGTCAAGCGCGTCGGCCACGGCGGCACGCTGGACCCGTTCGCTGCCGGCGTCCTGCCCGTCTTTCTGGGCCACGCCACGCGCCTCGTCGAGTACCACACGGCCGACGAGAAGGAATACCGCGCCCTGGTCGCCTTCGGCGCGCGCTCGACGACCGACGACATAGACGGCGAGCTGACGGTGACGGAGGCATCCCCGCCGAGCCGGGAGGCCGTCGAGCAGGCTCTGGCTCAGTTCCGCGGTCAGATCGAGCAGGTTCCGCCCGACTACTCGGCCGTGCGCGTTGCCGGCCGCCACGCCTACGAGCTGGCGCGGCACGGTCGCAAACCGGAGCTACGGCCAAGAACGGTCACCATAAGCCGGCTTGAGCTCGTCGATTGGGACGACCAGACGCCTGGCCGGCCGACGGCCACGATCGAGCTGCGTTGCTCGGCCGGCACGTACGTCCGAGCGCTGGCGCGCGACTTGGGCGAGTCGCTCGGCGCGGGCGCATACCTGGCCGCGCTGACACGCACGGCGAGTGGCGCGTTCCGGCTGCAACAGGCACACAAGCTCGACGAGGTCCGCACGGCGCTGTCTGGCGGCCACCCCGAAAAGGTCATGTTGCCGGCCACGACCGGACTGGACGAACTACCTCGGCTGACGGTCAAGGCGAGCGACCTGCGGGCGTTGACCAAGGGCCAGCCGATCCCGGCGCCCGAAGGAGTAGTGAGCGACGTTCCGGTGCTGCTGCTCGACGGCAAGGGCGTCCTGGCCGCCGTCGCCCGCCGCCATGACGGCAAGCTCGAACCCGAGAAGGTCTTCGTCGGACCGGCCTGACTTTAAGTGGAACGGCTTTCAGACATCGACCAGCTGCCGGCCGGGCTGCGTTTCGTCGTCGCGGTGGGCATGTTCGACGGCGTTCACCGCGGCCACGCCGCCATGATCCGGTCAGAGGCGTCGGCCGCCCGCCGGCTGGACGCACAGGCGGTCGTCGTTACCTTCGACCCGCATCCGGAGACCGTTCTGCGCGGATCAACGCCGCTCCTGCTATGCGATCCGGCGGAAAAGGCCGCACTGCTGGGAGCCGCCGGCGCCGACTACGTGGTCGTCCAACCATTCGACCAGGCGTTCGCCGACCAGCCGGCTGCTTCATTCCTGAACCGCCTGGGCAGCGGCCGGTCGCTGGTCGGCGTCGTGATGACGCCGGAGACGGCATTCGGTCGCGACCGCGACGGCACGCTCGCCACGATCGAGGGTCTGGCGCCGAAGCTCGGCATCGAGCTGATTCATGTCGATCAGCTGCTCGTAGGTGGACGGCGCATCTCGAGCGGGCGGATCCGTGAGGCAGTAGCGGCCGGTCGACTGGCCGAGGCCAGGCGGCTGCTGGGAAGGAGTTACGCAGTAACGGGCGAAGTCGTCCGCGGCGACGGCCGCGGTCGCGAGCTCGGTTTTCCCACGGCCAACATCCGTTTCGCTGGGCCGGTGGTGCTGCCGCCGAACGGGATCTACGCCGTTCGCGTGTCGTGGGACGGCCAGCACGCCGACGGCGTCGCTTCGCTCGGTGTCAGGCCGACGTTCGGGGCAGGGGAGCGGCTGCTCGAGGTCTACCTGTTCGACTTCGCGGGCGACCTGTATGGCCGGCGCCTGCGCATCGAATTCGTCCGCCGCCAGCGTGGCGAGCGCAAGTTCGGGTCAGTCGGTGCCCTCGTCAGACAGATGCAGCTCGACGCGCAGCGAGCGCGGCAAATCCTTGGCGATCGAGCCGCGTAACCGGCTAATCGCGCTTATCTGTTAGACTCCCGCCGAACCAGAAGAGACAAGACCAATAGGATTTCGTTTGGAGGGCCGGGTGCCGCTGGCGCGGGAAGCCAAGGAAAGCATCATCGTTGATAACGCCGTGCACGAAGGTGACACGGGATCGCCTGAAGTCCAGATCGCTCTGCTGACCGAGCGTATCCGTGGGCTGACTGAGCATTTGCGTAGCTTTCCCAAGGACAACCACTCGCGACGCGGACTTCTCAAGCTCGTCGGACAGCGTCGACGCCTGCTTGCGTACTTGATGCGCAACGACAACGACCGCTACCGCGCCGTCATCAGCCGGCTCGGGCTGCGCCGCTAGCGAGCCCATAGACCCGTCCTCCAACGCATGGAGGACAAATGCCAGTCACAACACTTACGACCGAATTCGGTGGTCGCGAACTGATCATCGAAACGGGCAAGCTCGCCCTGCTCGCCGGCGGATCCGTCACCGTCCGCTACGGCGACACGATGGTCCTGGGCACGGCCAACCGGTCTGAGCCGCGGCCCGGCCTGGACTTCTTCCCGTTGACGGTCGACTTCGAAGAGCGCATGTACGCCGCGGGCAAGATCCCGGGCGGCTTCATCAAGCGCGAGTCGCGGCCGTCGGAGGGCGCCATCCTGGCCGCCCGCCTGACCGACCGGCCCATTCGCCCGCTCTTCCCGGAGGGCTACAAGGACGACGTACAGGTCGTCATCACCGTCCTGTCGACTGACCAGCAGAACGACCCTGACATCCTGGGCACCATCGCCGCGTCAGCCGCGCTGACAATCAGCGAGATCCCGTTCCTCGGTCCGGTTGGCGCAGTTCGCATCGGCCGCATTGGCGGCGAGTTCGTCATCAACCCCACCGTCTCGCAGCTCGAAGAGTCGGAGATCGACCTTGTCGTTTCCGGCACGCGCGAAGCGATCATGATGGTCGAGGCCGGCGCCAAGATCGTGCCCGAAGCGGTCATGGCGGAGGCCATCCTCTTCGGCCACCGCTCACTCGCCGCGCTGATCGACATCCAGGAGCAGCTGCGCGAGCAGGTCGGCAAGGCCAAGCGCCTGCCGTTCATCGAGCCCGGCCACCGACTCGGTCCTCGAGTTCGTCGACGCCTTGAAGGCAGACAAGCCCTTCGTCGTCTTCGACGTCGAGACCACCAGCCGCGACGCCAAGCAGGGCTCCATCGTCGAAATAGGAGCTGTCAAGGTCCAGGGCGGCAAGATCGCCGACAAGTGGTCGACGCTGGTCAACCCGGGCAAGGCCATCGTAGGCAAGCAGCTCCACGGCATCACTGACGCCGACGTCAAGGCCGCGCCCGGCGCCCGCCGAGGCCGCCGCCAAGTTCTTCGACTGGGCCGGCGACGCCATCCTCGTGGGCCACAACGTCGGCTTCGATATCGGCTTCCTCGATGCCGCCGTTGGCGACCGCTCGAAGACGATCGACCGGACCATTCTGGACACACTCGTACTGACCAAGGAGGCCTACCCGGATAGCGACCTCAAGCTGTCCGACCTGGCCAAGTTCTTCGAGCTCGACGCTGAGCCCACCCATCGAGCGCAGCCCGACGCCGAAGCGACGGCGCAGCTTCTCCTTTACATCGGCAAGGACCTGCCCGGTCGCATCGATACGTTCAAGAAGACCGTCGTCGACGCTATTCGTGCATCGAAGGGCGGCGAATATCCCGCCAAGGGGACCACCTACGGCCTGAGCGACGAGGCGCGCCGGACGGCGGGCTTCTCCAAGAGCCTTGCCTCACTTCTGCACAAGAAGGTCGTGCGCGAGCTCGTCCTGTCCGAGGGCATCCGGATGGACGGCCGCGACCTCGACACCATCCGACCGATCACCGTCGAGGTCGGCCTGCTCCCGCGAGCCCACGGCTCGGCGCTGTTCACACGCGGCGAGACACAGGTGCTCACCGTTGCCACGTTGGGCCCGTCGTCAGACGTGCAGCGCATCGACACGATCAGCCCCGAGGCCGAGAAGCGCTATATCCACCACTACAACTTCCCGCCCTATTCGACAGGCGAGAACAAGGTCATGCGTGGGCCCAGCCGGCGCGATATCGGCCACGGTGCGCTCGCTGAGCGGGCACTCGTGCCCGTCCTGCCCGCGCACGACGACTTTCCGTACGTCATTCGTCTGGTCAGTGAGGCCGTTACGTCGAACGGTTCAACGTCGATGGCCTCGACCTGCGGCTCGACTTTGGCGCTGATGGATGCCGGCGTGCCGATCAAGGCTCCGGTCGCCGGTGCGGCCATGGGTCTGGTCACCAGCGGCGACGGCAAGTTCGCCGTGCTGACCGACATCCTCGGCAAAGAGGACTCGTTCGGCGACATGGACTTCAAGGTCACCGGAACCACCGAGGGCATTACCGCTCTCCAGATGGACATCAAGACCCGCGGCATCAATGAGGAGATCATTCGCACCGGTCTCGAGAAGGCGCGGGTCGCGCGCCTGTTCATCCTCGACAAGATGGCCGAGGCACTCCCCTCGGCGCGTACCGAGATGAGCGCATTCGCCCCGCGCATCATCACGATCAAGATCAACCCCGAGAAGATCCGCGACATCATCGGCAAGGGCGGCGCGACCATCCGCAAGATCCAGGAAGAGACGGGCACGGAGATCAACGTCGAGGACGATGGCACGGTCGAGATTGCGGCGATCAACGCCGACAACTCGCGAGCGGCCATCAACTGGATCGAGGGCCTCACCCGCGAGATCGAGATCGGTGGTCTCTACCTCGGCAAGGTCACTCGGATCATGGGTTTCGGCGCCTTCGTCGAGATCCTGCCCGGCAAGGAAGGCCTCGTTCGCATCGGCGAGCTGGCCGACTACCACGTGCCGACAGTGGAGGACGTTGTCCAGATTGGCGACGAGATCATGGTCGTGGTGACCGAGATCGACCGTCAGGGCCGCGTCAACCTGTCACGCAAGGCCGCCATGCAGCGGCATCTGGCCAAGACGCCGGCCTGATCACCGGCCAACCTCGAATATGACGACGGCCCGCCCAAAAGGCGGGCCGTTTTCATTCCGATCGGCCGCGTGGCTGCCGGAGCGACGCGTGCGTTCAGCTTCAGCGTTCCGGCTTGACCCTCGACATGACGGCCAGGGTGTTGCCGTCTGGGTCATCGAAGAAAGCCATCCACTCCTCGACGCCGGTGCTGTCGTCCTTGAAAATCATGTGCGGCGCGCCCAGGAAGTGGACGCCGCGCCGCTGCAGCTCGTCGTAGGCGGCCTGGATGTCCGGCACGACGAAATAGAGCGTCGAGGACGGCCGCCACTCCTCGTTGCCGCGTGTGCCGCGGATGTACAGCCGCGTGGTGCCCAGGTCGAAGAAGACGAGGTCGCCGAAGGTGAAGATGTGCGACAGCTCGAGCACTTCCCTGTACCAGCGCTCGGCCGCGGCCGCGTCCTTGCTCATGAGCGAGACCTGGCCGAGCTCGCCAAGGTCGAGCTTCGTCGTCGTTGCCATGGGTGATTGCTCCCTTCGCAGACTGGTAGAGGCAAAGCCGGGCCAGTGCCGAAGCTCCGAGTAGTGCTCCACGCCCAGTTTGCCCGCGATATTTCGTAGGTGGTAGCGCACGGCGTATTGGCTGATGCCACGCCGCGACGCGATTTCGCTCCGGCCCATGCCGTGCCGCCACATCTCGAGGACGCCCCACTCCGCGGGTGTGAGAACGTCCGGATGAGGTGGCCGGCCGCGGCCGCGAGCAACCATCGAGGGGAAGGTTAATTCCGATGCGACCGAATTTCCCTCCCCCAATCGCGACCGCAGCGAGTGCGACGCGGAGCATGGGCCTCGTCTCAGGGCCATGCGGCGCGCTATGATGCCGGCGCGTGCCCCGATAGACCAATAGCCTGAGCGTTGCCATGTCCGATATGCCGTCCTCCAAAGCGATGACCGTCGCCGTAGTCGGGGCCACCGGTCTGGTCGGCCAGACCATGACCCAGCTCCTGCTCGAGCGCGAGTTCCCAGTGGGTGAGTTCCGCCCGCTGGCTTCACGTGCCGACGGCCGCGCCATCGACTTCGCCGGTCGCCGGGTGCCCGTGCGCGAGGCACAGCCCGACGAATTCGACGGAGTGGACATCGCGCTCTTCTCGGCCGGTGCCGACATCTCGAAAGCGCTCGCGCCCGAAGCGGCGGCCCGCGGCGCCGTCGTGATCGACAACTCGAACGCGTGGCGCATGGACCCAACGGTGCCGCTGGTCGTGCCCGAGGTGAACGGCGACGACGCGGCCCTCCACGACGGCATCATTGCCAACCCCAACTGCTCGACGATGCAGCTGGTGCCGCTGCTCATGGCGTTGCGCGACACGCGTCGGCCTGGAGCGGGTCATCGTCGACACGTACCAGTCCGTCAGTGGCACCGGCGCCGATGCGGTCAACGAGCTGGAGTCGCAGATCAAGGCCCACGCCGAAGGGCGCGAGCCCGAGGCGAAGGTCTACCCACACGCCATTGCCTTCAACGCCCTGCCAGAGATCGACGTATTCCTCGACAACGGTTACTCGCGAGAGGAGCAAAAGGTCATCGACGAGAGCCGCAAGATCCTGCACCTGCCCGACCTGCGCCTGTCCTGCACGGCGGTGCGGGTGCCGGTTTTCTATGCCCACTCGGAAGCCGTCCACGTCGAGACGCGCGACCCGATCACGCCGGAGCATGCGCGCGAACTCTTCGCCGCCACCGCCGGGTGTCATCGTCGAGGACGATCCGGTCGCACATCGCTATCCGCTGGCGACGCACGCCGCCGGCCGCGACGAGGTATTCGTCGGCCGGGTCAGGGCGGATGCCTCGCTCGACGACGGACGCGGGCTCGCCTTCTGGGTGGTGTCAGACAATCTGCGCAAGGGCGCCGCGACTAACGCGCTCCAGATCGCCGAGCTAGTGACGCGGCGTGGCTGGCTTGCAGCCGGCCAGGACGCGGGCAGCCGGCGGTGCCGCGGCGTGACCCCTGACGAGCGAAAGGCGGCACTCGCGCAGATCGCAGCCGAGGTCGACGTCTGTACGCGCTGCCCGCTGCACGCGCAGCGAACGCGCGCCGTGCCGGGTGAGGGTCACCCTGACACCGAAGTGGTCTTCGTAGGGGAGGGCCCCGGCTTCAACGAGGATCGCGAGGGCCGGCCGTTTGTCGGCGCGGCGGGCGGTCTGCTCAACGAGCTGCTCAACGCGATCGGCTGGAAGCGCGGTGAGGTCTTCATCACGAACGTCGTCAAGTGCCGGCCACCGGCCAACCGCGATCCGGAGCCAGCCGAGATCGCGGCCTGTGCGCCGTACCTGCACCGCCAGCTCGAGGTGCTCGATCCGGCGTTGGTCGTCACCCTCGGCAGGCACTCGCTGCAGACGTTCCAGCCCGGGGCGCGCATCGGTGGCGCCCACGGCACGCTCCGTCCGTCACCGCCCGAGGCCGGCGCGCCGAACGCCCTGACCTACGCCATGTACCACCCTGCCGCGGCGCTGCGCCAGGGCAGCCTGAAGGAGACGATGTTGGCCGACATGGCCGGCGTTCCTGAAGCCCTGATCGAAGCCCGACAGCGACGCGCCCCGACCGCCATGGTCGTGCCCGTGTCGGCCACTCCCAACCGGCGTCGACGGCCGTCGATAGTGCCCCGCCGCCCGTGGCCGAGTCGGAAGCGGAGCTCGAGCTCGAAGCCATCGCCGTACTCGAAGCAGAAGTCGCCGGCCCTGAACCTGTGCTCGGCCTCTTCTGATGGCGGCGTGCTGCGCGTCCTGCCGCTGGGCGGCGTGGGCGAGATCGGCAAGAACCTGACCGTCTTCGAGTACGACGACGAGATCGTGGTCATCGATGCCGGCCTGATGTTCCCGGAGCAGGAGATGTTCGGCGTCGACTTCGTCGTGCCGGACGTGAGCTACCTGCGCCAGCGTAAGGAAAAGATCAAGGCGTTCCTGATCACCCACGCCCACGAGGACCATATCGGCGGGCTGCCGTTCATCCTGCCCTACTTCCCGGACATTCCGATCTACGCCTCGCCGCTGGCGCGCGGCCTGCTGGGCGGCAAACTCAAGGAGCACAAGCTCAACTGCCAATCCGCTGCTCGACTTCGAACCGGGCAAGACCGTCGACCTGGGCGCGTTCAGCGCGACGCCGTTCCGCATCGGCCACTCGATCCCGGACGCGATGGGCATCGCCCTGCGCTCGCCGGTCGGCCTGATCATCCACACCGGCGACTTCAAGTTCGACCACACGCCGGTTGACGGCAAGCCGTCCGATCTGCAGGCACTCGCCGAGTACGGCGGCCAGGGCGTGCTGTGCCTGCTTTCCGACTCGACGCGCGCCGAGAACCCGGGCTACACGCCCGTCGGAGCGCACCGTCGGCGACGCCTTCCGCCAGATCATGGAGGGGCTGGAAGGTCGGGTCATCGTGGCCACCTTCGCCAGCAACATCGCCCGCATCCAGCAGGTTTTCGACGCCGCCGCCGATTTCGGCCGGCAGGTCGCCGTCATCGGCCGGTCGATGGAGCAGAACGTCCGTATCGCGACCGATCTCGGGTACCTGCGCTACGACAAGGACCTGCTCATTCCCAAGGACCGCATCGGTGAGATAGCCGCCGCCGAGCTGTGCATCGCCACCACCGGCGCGCAGGGTGAGCCCATGGCCGGCCTCGCGCGCATGGCCAACCGCGACCACCGCTGGGTCGAGATCGAGCCAACCGATACGGTCATCGTCAGCGCCAGCCCGATCCCGGGCAACGAGGAGTCGGTGGGCCGGACCATCGACAACCTGTACAAGAACGGCGCCAACGTCTTCTACCACACGATCATGCGCGCGCACGTGTCGGGCCACGCCAGCCAGGAAGAGCTGAAGCTGATGATCAACCTGACCCGGCCCAAGTACTTCATCCCCATCCACGGCGAGTTCCGCATGCTCGTCCAGCACGGCCGCATCGCCGCCGAGTTGGGCGTTCCGGCCAACAACATCCTGATCATCGAGAATGGCCAGCCCATCGAGTTCTCGGAGGACGGTTCGGCGCGCCGAGCCAAGCCGGTCGAGGCGGGCATGGTCTTCGTCGACGGCCTGTCGGTGGGGGAGGTGGGCGACGTCGTCCTGCGCGACCGTCGCGCCCTCGCCGCCGACGGCATGTTCCTGGTCGTTGTGACCGTCGACAAGCAAACCGGCCATCTCGTCGGCCGCCCGGAGATCGTGACGCGCGGCTTCGTCGCCGGCCCGGACGATCCGGTCATCGCAGGCGCCGCGGATCGCGTGCGGACGGCGATCAACACGCCCGGCGACCACAGCTCCGACGCGGGTCTGCTCAAGGTGCAGATCAAAGACAGCCTCTCGCAGTACCTCTATGAGCGCACCAAGCGCCGGCCGATGGTCTTCCCGGTGGTGGTCGAGGTCTAGCCGATGGCCACTCGACAACGCAGCCACCGCAACCAGCCCTCGTTCACGCCGCAAGTCCACGCCCGCGCGCAGCAGTTCGCCGTCTGCGCCGCTGATCGCGCCGCACGTGCTGCGTTCGCTTGTCGGCCTGGTCCTGCTGGTGCTCGGCGCTGTGACTGTCGTGGCGCTGATCATTCCGGGTTCAGGCGTGCTGGGTCGCCTCGTCGACGACTGGCTGCGGCCGGCGTTTGGCCAGGGCGCCTGGCTGCTGGCCATCCTGTTGGTCGTCGCCGGCATCGTCGTCGAGCGCGGTTCATCGGTCGCCAATGGCTGGAGCGTGGCAGCTCTCGGTGCCCTCATCACCTTCGTTGCCGGCCTCGCGTTGCTGCACCTGGTGGCGGGTGGCGGACACTCCCCGGCGGCGCTGCGCAGCGGCGGTGGTGCGCTGGGTGACGGGGTCGAGGGTGGCCTCGCCGGTTTGCTGGGCACCCCAGCCGCGCTGATCGTGCTGGTCGGCTTCATCGCGGCCGGGCTGATCCTGCTCTTCAACACCACCTTGCGCCAGCTGCTGAGCCCGGCGGTCAGTGGCGGCAAGATGATCGCGTCGGCGGTCTCGACGCCGGCCCGCTCGATCGCCGACAGCGCGTCTGCCCGCATGGCACCGGCCGACCTTGACGCCAAGGACAGTAAGGAGCGCAAGCCGGTCGCCGTGCCGGTCGAGCGCCCGATCATGCCGGAGCCCATGCCCAGCGCGGCACCGATCAGCCAGACCGTCGTCGCGGCCGGCGCGCTGCGCGAGGGCGCGGTGGCAGTCGCGCCGCGGCCGGCCACGGCTGTCGCTCCGACGTCCATGGGCCCGCTCGACGATGAGCGAGAGGCGGAAGCTGAGACTGCCCGTACCTGGCAGCTCCCGCCGGTGTCACTTTTGACCGTGGTTGAACCTGTCCAGACCGGTCGCCGGCTCGATCACTCGCGCAACATCCGCATCATCGAAGAGAAGCTGCGCAGCTTCTCCATCCCGGCGACTGTCACGGGCACCAACACGGGACCGGTGGTGACGCAGTACGAGGTCCGTCCCGACGCGCACATCAAGCTTTCGCGCATCGAGGGCCTGGCCGACGATCTGGCCATGGCACTGGCTGCCCGCTCGATTCGGATCGAAGCGCCCATCCCGGGCCGCGACGTAGTCGGCATCGAGATTCCCAACGTCGATTCGGAAATCGTTTCCTTCCGCCAGGTGATCGACGAGACGGCCATCGGCGAGGAAGCGAGCAAGCTGACGTTCGCCCTCGGGCGCGACGTTGCCGGCAAGGCCTATGCAGTCGACCTCGCGCGCATGCCGCATCTGCTGGTCGCGGGCGCGACCGGCTCGGGCAAGAGCGTCTGCGTGAACGCCCTGATCACGTCGCTGCTGCTGCGCGCCTCTCCGCCCGACCTGCGCCTCATCCTGATCGACCTGAAGCGTGTTGAGCTCTCCGCCTACCAGGAGCTGCCGCACCTGCTTGTGCCGGTGATCGTCGACGCGCCGCAGGCTCGTTCCGTGCTCAGCCGAGTGGTCAACATGATGGAGCAGCGCTACGAGGTCCTGGCCAGCGCCCGTCCGCCAGAGCGCAACATCGCCTCGTACAACGCCAACGCCGAGAAATACGACCGCCAGAAGATGGAGTACGTCGTCGTCGTGATCGACGAGCTGGCCGACCTGATCTTGAAGGAAGGCCGGAAGGTCGAGGAGCCGATCGTCAAGCTGGCCCAGAAGGCGCGCGCGGTGGGCATCCACCTCGTCCTGGCGACGCAACGGCCGTCGGTCAATGTGGTGACCGGCCTGATCAAGGCCAACGTGCCCAGCCGCATTGCCTTTGCCATGACCTCCAATGTCGACTCGCGCACCGTGCTCGACGCTCCGGGTGCGGAAGACCTGATCGGCCGTGGCGACATGCTCTACCAGCCAGCCGACCTGCCGCGGCCCATCCGCCTGCAGGGCGTGTTCGTCAGCGACGATGACGTACACGCGGTGACCGAGTTCTGGCGCGCACAGGCGGAGCCCGACTACGACGACTCGCTGCTGGAGCCAGACGAAGCCGACGACGGCGATGGCGCGGGCCAGTTCGGCTGGTTGGCCAAGATGTCGGACGACGAGCTGACGCCGCGCGCCGCGCAGTTGGTGATGGAAACAGGCAAGGCCAGCACGTCCATGATGCAGACCAAGCTCAAGGTTGGTTTCAACCGCGCGACGCGCCTGATGGACGAGCTCGAGAAGGCCGGCATCGTCGGTCCGCTCGACCCGCGGAACCCGGCGACACCGCGCGTCATCTACGGCCCAGACAACTGGATTCGGTCCACCGCCGAGGTCGATTCGCTCGATTAGAAAGCACTACTGGTACTAACGCGCAGGACTTCCTTCCTACGCAATTCTGTGGACAAGCACTCATGGAGTCACCGACCATTCCGTCGTAGACTCCCTATCCAAGCGCTCGACCCGTCGGCGAAGGGCGAGACCGCATGGCGTGGCTGTAGGGGAAGCGCTTTAGGTCATGACTGCCCGGCACAACATTCGCATCGCTAATCGGCGTCTCGGTCGAGAGCGCTCGGCGATCGATGCCACGCCGGCGCCGTCCGTTGGCGAGATGCTGCTCAATGCTCGCGAACGTAAAGGCGTTGATCTGTTCCGAGCGGAGCGCGACACCAAGATCCGGCTCAAGTACCTGACCGCTCTCGAGGACAGCGACTACGACGCGCTGCCGCCGCTCGTCTACACCAAGGGCTTCCTGCGCAATTACGCCGTCTATCTCGGCCTCGATCCGGAGGACATCCTCGCTCGCTGGCGCGACGAAACGCAGACCGGCCGGCGAGCCGAACGACCGGCGGTCACGCCACCGCCGCAGCCCCTTGCCTCGCCGCGACGCGCCGTCGCCATCACACCCGGTCTGCTCGTGGCGGTCCTGTTCAGCCTGGTCGTGCTGGCCGTGTTCGCCTGGATCGGCTGGCAGGTCATGCGCTTTGCCGACACACCCGAGCTGGGGTTGACAAACCCGCCGGCCCTCGTCAGCACAGTCAATGCCGAGACCATCGTGCTGGCCGGCACGGCCGGCGGCCGTGACGAGGTGACCATCACGACACCGGATGGCCGGCGCATGACCGTTATCGCGGACGAGGACGGCAACTGGTCGCGCCAGGTCGATCTGTCCAAGGGTCGCAACGACTTCAGCATCACCGCCACGGACGCCGTCACGCACCGACCATCCAGCCCGATCGCCTTGATCGTCAACGTGCCACTCCCGGGCGGTTCACCCGGGGCGTCGAGCGCGCCGACGCCTGCGCCCGTGAAGCTGACCGTAGGCTGGCCGGCTGACAACATCACCGTCAGCAACGGCCAGTTCACCGTGCGGGGCACGACGACGGGCACACGCGTCACCATCGTCAGCTCGTTTGTCGCGCCAGTCGATGGGTCGGCCACGCCGGCGCCAACCGCCACCCCCGCTCCGACCCTGCCGCCGGGAGCCACGCCAACCCCGACAGCCGATCCCGGCGCCTCGCCCACGCCGACCGGTTTCCCGACGCCGACGATGCCGCCGCTCTACGACCTGACCATCGATAGCACGGGTACGTTCTCGCAGGCAGTCGACCTGCCCGCCGGCCAGTGGCAGATCGCGATCACCGCCTCGGCGGCGAGCGTCGCGCCGGTCCAGGAGGTTCGCACAGTAACGGTCAAGCCGGTCGTCCCGACCTCGATGACGATGATCATTACCGCTGCCAACGGTGCGTCGTGGCTGCGCGTCATCGCCGATGGCGTGGTCGATGAAGTCGAGCGACTGGGGCGGGCCCATCCTGGGGCGTGGTAAGAGCCTGACGGTCAACGCGGTCAACGAGATCTACCTGCGCACGGGCGATGCCTCCGCCCTCGATATCACTGTCAACGGCCAGCCTGTCACATTGACCGGCAGCGTCGGCAACTGGCTCTTCCATCCCGGTCAGCCGCCCGAACAGACGACCGAGAAGCGCTGACGGATACCGTCTGAGCTCGTCGCCCTCGCGGAGCGGGTGCAGCGAGCGTTCCTCGAGCGGTCCTTGACGCTGGCCACGGCCGAGTCGTGCAGCGGTGGGTTGATCGGCTACAGCCTGACTGAGGTGGCGGGCTCGAGCGACTACTACCTTGGCGGCGTGATCAGCTACAGCAACGACGCCAAGATCCAGCAGCTGGGCGTGCCGGCCCGGACGATCGAACAGCATGGCGCCGTGTCAGCCCAGACGGCAGTGGCCATGGCGGAGGGGGCGCGGCGTCGCTTCTCGGCCGACTACGGCATCTCCGTGACCGGCATTGCCGGTCCTGGCGGCGCGACCGACACCAAACCGGTTGGGCTGGTCTACGTCGCAGTTGCCGACGCGGCCGGCGACGAGGTTCGCCGCCACCAGCGTCACGGCGATCGGCACGAGAACCGACTCCAAAGCGCGCGTGTCTGCCTGGAGTTGTTGCTCGAGCGGATCGAGGCGCGATGACCAGGGCTGCCGCCGATGTTGGCCGCGGTCTGACGCCTGCCCGCCCCGCGCGACCCATCGTGGCGGGTGAGAGGATCCACGTCGTTGGTGCGGCCGGCGCCGGGGCGTCGGCGGCCGCGTTGCTGGCTTTGCGGGCGGGTGCGGCCGTGAGCGGGTGCGATCCCGGTGGTCCGTCGCCATACACAGCGGCGCTCGAGGCGGCCGGCATTCCGCTGGCCTGGCAGCACTCCGCCGACCACGTTCGGCTCGATGGCGTCGGCGGCGTGGTCGTCGATCGGTTGGCCGTGACCAAGGCCCTGACGGCCGTCGATCCAGACAACCCTGAGCTGGCCGCCGCGCATTCACTGGGCATTCCGACCGAGCCGTGGCAACAGGTCGTCGCGGATGCCGCGGCGACCTCCGGCCAGCGTTTAGTGGCGGTGGCCGGTACCCATGGCAAGTCGACGACTTCGGGCTGGTTGGTCGACCTGCTCGTACGGGCCGGTCGGGATCCGTCGGCCTTTGTCGGCGCTCTGCTGCCGGAAGCGCTGACCGGCGGGCCGCCAGCGACCTCGCGCTGGGGGAGGGGCGACGCGTTCGTCGTGGAGGCCGACGAGTACGCCGGCAATTTTGACCCGTACCGGCCAGCCGTCATCGTCCTGCTCAATGCGGAATGGGACCACCCAGACGTTTTCGCCGATGAGGCGGCTGTGCTGGACGCGTTCCAGGCGTGGATTCGACGCGCTCCTGCTGCGACCGTCGTGGCCAACACCCGCGATCGAGGCGTCCGGGCGATCGTCGACCGCCTCAGCGACTGGCCGGGTCAAGTCGTCGAGGCGGGTGAGCTGCCGGCTGACTTCGTCGTGGGTCTGCCCGGCCCGGCCAACCTCGACAATGCTCGCTGCGTGTTCGCGACTGGCCTGGCGCTCGACGTACCGCGCGACGCCATTCGCCAGAGCCTTGCCGAATACCGCGGCGTGGGCCGGCGAATGGAGCTCAAGGGCGATATCGGCGGCGTGGTCGTATTGGACGACTACGGCCACCACCCGACGGCGATCGCGAAGACCATGCAGGCTGCTCGTGAGCGCTACCCCAACCGCCGACTCTGGGCGGTGCTACGAGCCTCTGACCTATCACCGCACGGCCGCCATGCTCGATCAGTTCGCCGAGGTGCTGGCTGGGGCTGACGCGGTGGCGATCGCGGACATCTGGGCCGGCCGCGACACCGACACGACGGTCACTTCGAGCGCCGCGCTGGCCGAGGCCATCAACCGCCGCGGACAGACGCACGCCGAGGCGCCGGGATCGGTCGACGCAACCGCGGATTACCTTGGGGCGCAGGTGAAGTCGGGCGATGTCGTCCTGGTCATGGGCGGCGGCAGGTCCTACGTCATCGCCCAACGTCTCGTGGAGCTGCTGAAGAGCTGGTAGGCAGGCGAAACCGCGGCGGGCCCTCCGCTCGCTAGACTTCGGGCGTGCCCAATCTGACGCCCGGCGACGCCCAGGACCTGCTCGCAAGGTACAAGGCTGGTTGGGAGCGCCGCGATCCCGACGCGCTGATGGAGACTCTTCGCCGACCACGCCGAGTTCCGTCGCGACCCATTCGAGGGCGACCTGAGTGGATCCAACGCGATCCGTGCCTATTGGAACGAGTTCGCCGCGGACTCCGCCAACACGGAATTCGACGCAGAGCGCACATGGGTGGCTGGTGCGACCGTGCTGGCCAGCTTCCACGCCGCGTTTACCCGGCGAGCCGACGGTTCACGCGTCCGCGTACGCGGCTTCATGACCCTCGAGCTGGATGACGACAAGCGCGTGGTTCGCTTCCGGCAGTGGCCGCTGGAACGGGTGGTCGGCACCGACGCGACTTACAAGGTGGAGGTGTAACGCATGGCGGGCGATATCTCGTTCGACGTGGTCAGTGACTTTGATCGCCAGGAGCTGGTCAACGCGCTAGACCAGGCACGCCGCGAGATGGCCACGCGCTATGACTTCAAGGGCGCCAAGGCCGACCTCGAACTGGGCAAGGACGAGATCAACCTGCACACAGATTCCGAGTTTCGCGCGAAGGCCATCCGCGACCTGCTGGAGTCAAAGGCCATCCGGCGCGGGCTGTCGCTGAAGATCTTTGACTGGGGCACCGTCGAGCCGGCCGGCGGGAACACCGTCCGCCAGCGCATCGGCTTGAAGCGCGGCCTGCCCGAGGACCTGGCCAAGAAGATCAGCAAGATGATCCGCGACGACTTTCCCAAGGTGAAGAGCCAGATCCAGGGCGATGCCATCCGCGTGAGCGGCAAGAGCAGGGACGAGCTGCAGCGCGTGATTTCACGCTTGCGCGAGGAGTCCGAAAGCTACCCGGTCGCGCTCCAGTTCGAGAACTACCGCTGACCAACGGCGGCGGCCTGACGGTCGCGCAACTTCTCGCCGCGGCGCTCGCCGAAGCGGGCATTCGCTGGGCATTTACGGTGCCGGGCGAGAGCTTTCTGGGAGTTCTCGAGTCGCTGCCCGAGGCTGGAGTCCGTGTCGTGGCGACGCGCCACGAAGGCGGCGCCTCGTTCATGGCCGAGGCGATTGGCCAGCTGACCGGTGTCCCGGCCGTGGTGATGGGAACGCGCGCCGTTGGCGCCGGCAACATGGCCATCGGCATTCATACGGCGCGCCAGAACTCGACCCCGCTGGTCGCCCTGCTCGGCCAGGTCGAGCGGGCGTTCCGTGGCCGGGACGCGTTCCAGGAGAGCGATCTGGTCGAGACGCCCGGTGCGTTGGCCAAATGGGCGGCAGAGATCGATGATCCGGCTCGCGCCCAGGCTCTCATTGCCGCGGGGCTGGCCGCCATGATCGCCGGCCGGCCTGGTCCCGTGCTGTTCTCTCTGCCGGAGGACGTGCTCGATTTGCCGGCGGCAAAAGGAGCGACCGACGACCGACTGACCGACCAGGCTTCGCCGGACCCAACTGCGGTGCAGGCGGTTGTCGACCTGCTGACGACCGCTCAACGACCGCTGATCCTGGCCGGCGGCGGCGTTCGAGCCGCCGGTGCCACGGACGACCTGGTGGCGCTAGCGGAGAGATTGGGTGTGCCGGTAATGGCTGCCTGGCGCCGGCCCGATGTATTCCCCAACGACCATCCGCTGTTCCTGGGCATGACCGGCTATGGCTCGCCCGCGACTGTGCGTGAGCGCATCGAGTCGGCCGACGCCCTGCTGGTCATCGGCTGCCGGTTGAATGAGATCGCCAGCTTCGAGTACTCCATCCCGGCTGCCACGACAAAGTGGGCGCACGTAGACCGCGAGCCACGCACAGCTCACGCTGGCCTGCGAGCACCGGATATCGCGGTCCCGGCCGACGCCCGAGCCTTCCTGCAAGCGGCATTCGTGCATGTCGCCCGCTGGCCCGAGCTCAAGCGCCCGGAGGTTGCGGCAGAACACGCCGCCTATGAAGCTGCTTCAGTCGTCGATGACGGGCAGCCATGGGATGGCCCTGGCGTCCACCCGGGCAAAGTCATCGCCACGTTGAACCGAGTGCTGCCCGCCAATTCGATCGTGACCACCGACGCCGGCAACTTTGGCCTGTGGCTGGGGCGCGGCTACAAGGTCCGGCGCGAAGGGCGCTTCCTTGGCCCCACGTCTGGCGCGATGGGCTACGGCCTGCCGGCGGCCATTGCCGCGAGCCTTGCTCAGCCCAACGCGACGGTCGTCGCCGTCTGCGGCGACGGTGGCTTTGCCATGACCATGAACGAGCTAGAAACGGCGGTCCGTGAGGGCGCGCATCCGGTGGCCATCGTGTTCGACAACCTGCGCTACGGCACCATCGACATGCATCAGCGCCGGCGCGGCCATGAGCCGGTCGCCACCGAGCTGGGCCCGATCGACTTCGCTGCCGTGGCCAACGCTTGCGGCGCGCTTGGCCTGAGCGTCACTCGCGACGAAGAGTTCGAGCCCGCCCTGCGCAGGGCGCTCGCATCGGGCCGGCCGTCTGTTCTCCACCTACAGCTTGATCAGCGCTGGGTGTCACCCGGCATCGCCGGGCACCCCATCCGCCAAGATGGAACAAAGTGACGCAGCGCCTGCCCCAAATCTAAGTGAGGGCGGTCACGAGGGCCGTCAGGAGACAGGTGCCACATGCAGCGTGATCTGGTCATCAGAGCCCAGAGAGGCGATCTTGCCGCCTTCTCGGCGCTGACCGCTGGATCGACGCACGCCATGTTTGCGACGGCGCGGTTGATCCTGCGCAGCGACGAGGGCGCTGCCGACGCGGTCCAGGACGCGCTGCTGCAAGCGTGGATCGACCTGCGCGGGCTGCGCGACCCCGATCGCTTTGAAGCCTGGCTGCGTCGCCTGCTGGTCCGCTCGTGCTACCGGGCCGCGAAGCGGCATCGCACGCGCGAAGTCATCGAGATCCAGATGGAGGCGCCCGATGTCTCGGCAATGCCTGACTCGCAGGCACAGACCGCGCTTCGCGACCAGTTGGACCGGGGCTTTCGCCGGCTCTCCCACGAGCAGAGAGCAGTCATCGTCCTGCGTTTCTACATTGGCCTGTCACTCGCCGAGTCGGCCGCGGCCCTTGACATCCCCCTTGGCACCATGCAATCGCGGCTCAACCGTGCAATGCAGGCCATGCGCGCGGCCATTGAGGCCGACGATCGGGCGCCCGTGCTTGCCCAGGAGGCGGTCCGATGACCACGAACGATAGGCTCGAAGCCACACTGCGCGGCTGGCTGGCGAGCGAGGCCCCGTTGACCCAACCGGCCGGCCTGCACCAGACGGCAATGGAAGCCTTGGGCGGGCAACGACAGCGTGTGGCTTGGCAGGTCGCTCTGCGGGGCGCAGGAACGGGGCCGGCGCGAGCTCTGGGTGTGCCGGGCCTGCGATACAGCCAGGTGGCATGGGTGCTGGCCCTTGCCCTGGCTCTGCTGGTTGCAGCAATCGTCGCGGCGGTCCTCCTGCGCGAGACGCCCAAACCGGTTGGGCGAAACGGGCTGATCGCCTATGCCGTGCGGGGCGCGCCGGGTCCAAACGCCAGCGAACCACCGGATCCCAGCCTCCACCTCATGAACGCCGATGGCAGCGGCGACCAAACGGTGGCAGCCGGGTCGTGCCCGGCCTGGGCTCATGACGGCAACGTATTCGTCTTCCTCGAACAGGACCGAGCGGCGGGACTGGCGGAGAACTATCTCATTCACGTAAGTCGCGACCGAGGCCTCACCTCGCAGCGGCTGCTCAACGCGACCGGCACCTATGGGCCCGCGATCTCGCCCGACGGGACACAGATGGCGTCGCTGAAGCTCATTTCCTATCGCATGGGCTCGCCGCGCGGCCCTGATCGACAGCGCGACCTCTGGGTTACGCCGCTTGACGGCGGACTCGGCCAGCATGTTGCCGGAATAGAGTTGGCACCTCTCGCGGGAACGCTAAGGGCGCCAGCCTGGTCACCCGATGGTGCGCGGATTGCCTTCGTCGCCACGGGATACCCAAACACCGAGCGAACCGCCGTTTACGTCGTCGACGCGGACGGCGCCAACGTCCGCCTGCTGACGTCGCGACGGAGCAGAGATCTGACGTTGGCCTGGTCGCCAGATGGCCGGTACCTCGCGGTCGCGGCCAACCGGGAAGCCGTCCCGTCGTCAGCGGTGGGAAACCAGGACATCTTCGTGGTCGGCATCGATGGCCAGGGCGAGCGAAACGTCACAAATTCGGCGCTGGACGAGCAGGGCCCCAAGTGGTCGCCGGACGGCAGCCACATCCTGTACACCGCATTCGACTCGAACGCCGGGCTTTGGCATCTGGAGACCATCGAGATGGATGGGCCAACTCCGGTCGCCGCGCCGCGAATCAGCACCGAGCTGACAACATCGACGCCGGGCTACAACTGGTCGCCCGACGCCACGCGCATCCTCGGCGTGAGCGGCGAGGGAGGGACCGATGATCCCGCGCCGGACGCACCGGCAACGTTGTGGCTGGCCAATCCCGATCTGGGCGGCCGGACCACGCTGCTGGGCGCCACTGGCCTCGCCGGTTGGGGCACCGATGCCTGCGCACCCGCCTGGCAGCGGCTTGGTCCTTGACGCAGACGGCACCCTACGGGGGCGATCCGCGCTTGGCATCACCCGACTCAGTCGGTCGCTCCATGGCGATCGCGCCGTAGGCATAGCCCGACTCCGCATCCGGCCCGTCGCGTTGGGTGCGGAAGCCAATGCGGTCGTAGAAGCGCATGGCGGGCTCATTGCCGGCTACCACCCACAGCACGACGCGCTTGGCGCCCCACGTGGCGCCCCACGCATCAACGGCGTCGACGAGCGCCCGTCCGGTACCTGACAGCCGGGCTGAGGGTGCGACCCACATCGAGAAGAGCAGGCAATCGTCCGGCGGACGCCGCCGTGCCTGGACAATGCCGATCGCCTCGCCAGTCTCATTGCGCGCGATGAACCAGACGCGGCGATCGCCCTGGCTGGCGGCTTCGGCCGTCTGCTTCCATTCAGCTTCAGGCTGGCCAACCGCCTCTTCGTAGCTTTGACCGAAGGCGTCGGGCGAATCGAGCAGGGCGGACAGGCGCAGGTCGCGCAACAGCCGCCACTGAGTCGGGTTGATTCGTTCGATGCTCGTCACGACGCACAGGATCATCGCAGGCTTAGCTGACCTAGTACCTTGAAAGTCGAATGCTGCCGCCGATCCGCCTGCCAAAGCTCCTGGAGCGCGCCCTGCTCCTTGCCGCTGGCCTCCTGATGATGGCCGCGCCCGTGGCCGCGCAGTCGATCCCTAACCTCGATTCGGCTGTCACCGACCAGACAGGTCTCCTTCAGTCAGACCGAGCACTCATCGATCAGTCCCTCCAAACGCTGTTCGATAAGACTGGCGTGCAGCTGTACGTGCTGTTCGTGCCGACGACCGGCGATATCCCGATCAGCGACTACGCTCGTCAGGCTGGCTCGCACCTCGGCCCGCGCGACGCCCTGCTCGTCGTTGCTGTCGACGACCGAACAGACAACCTGAGCACAGGAAGCGGTCTGTCGTCGTCCGTTTCGCAGGTCGAACTAGACGCTATTCGCAGCAACGTGCTCGAGCCGCTGCTGGCATCCCGCGACTACGGCGAAGCGGTGATCGCCACGGCTTCTGGCCTGACCTCCGTATTCGCCGGCGAGGCACCCCGTCCAACAACGGCGCCAACGGCACGACCAACATCAGCGCCGGGCGCGCAGCCGGGTGGCGGCATCGACCTCGGCGCACCCGTCCTGCTCATCCTGGGCACCATCTTCGTCGTCGTCGGCGGGCTGATCATTTTCGGCCGCGCCGTCCGCCTTCGACGCGAGCGGATCGCCGCGTTCAATGAGGCGAAGGCACAGGAGGAGCTGGGCCGCGAAGCGAATTGCAACCTGATCGCCGCCGACGACAGCCTGCGCGACGCCAGTCAGGAGGCCGGCGTTGTCGAATCGGAATTCGGTCAGAGCGAGGCGGCGCCGCTGCGCGAGGCGCTTGGGCGAGCAAAGGCTGAGCTCGACGCGGCCTTCGCGATTGCCCAACAGCTCGACGACTCGGTGCCTGAGCCGGCCGAGCAGCGGCGCAAGATGATCGAGGAAATTGTCGATCGAACGGCTCGCGCGCAGCAGTTAGTGGATGCCCAGTCGGCGCGGATCAAAGGAGCTGCGCGATCTTGAGCGCAACGCGCCGCAGGCCCTCGACCGGCTCGACGCCGAGGCGGCCGCGCTGATGAAGCGGCTTGAGGGATCCTCGGCCACGCGCGACCGCCTCGCCAAGTACGCCCAGGTCAACACGCAATCGGTCAGCGGTAACTTCGATGCCGCCAAGCAGAAGCTCGACGCCGTCCAGGCGGCCATCGCCAGTGGACGCAAGTCGATTGCCGCCGGCAAGCCGGCCGAGGCGGCCGTGAAGTCGAAGGAAGGCGAACGGGCCGCCGCTGACGCAAGCGACGCTCCTCGACGGGGCCGATCGAATGGCCGACGCGCTCGATTTGACGGCGTCCAAGCTGGGTGACGAGTTGAGCGCCGCCACCGCCGACGTCGACTCTGCCGCCAAGATCGCCGCTGCACCAACGGGAGCCGGCTTACAGGCCGGGCTGGCTGACGCTCAAAAGGCACTCGCCGAAGCGCGCGCCGCGGCCGACGCCAAACCGCCCGACGTGATGCTGGCTTACCGGCGCGCGACAGAGGCCAACGCCATGGCCGACAAACTGCTCGAAACGGCGCGGGCTGCCGAGGAGCAACGCCAGCGGGCTTATGTCGCCGCCCAATCCGCGATCTCTCGGGCGGACGCGGCGCTGACGCGCGCACGGGACTACATCAACGCCTATCGCCACGATCAGGACATCGGCCGGATGGCGCGCAACGGACTGGCCGAAGGCGAGCGCGAACTGGCCACGGCCCAGCAACTCCTGCCAACCGACACCGCGCAGGCGCTCCAGCATGCTCAGCTGGCAATCCAGCGGGCGAATGACGCCTATGGCTATTCGCAGCTGGTTCCGCCCAGCTACGGTCCCATCAACTACGGCAACGTCAACACGGGCACCGATGTGGGATCGCTCGTAATCGGGGCAATCCTCGGCGGCATCTTCAGCGGCGGTTGGCGTGGACCGACGGGCGGCACCATCTCCAGGCCCGGTGGGGGCAGCTGGGGCGGTGGTTTTGGCTCAGGCGGCTTCGGTGGAGGCCACGGCGGCGGCTTCGGTGGAAGTAGCAGTGGAGGCTTCGGCGGAGGTCGGTCCAGCAGTGGTCGCTGGTAAGCGTCGAATTGGCGCTTGCCTAGCTGTCGAGCTCGGCGATGCGAGCAAACTCCTTGAGCTCGCCGCGGAAGCTGCCCTTAAAAGAACCAATCGAGAAGATGCGACCCATCGCACCAGCAATCAGCCCATCGGTCTGGAATTCCTGGATCATCCGAGTAGCGTGGCTTCCGTCGGCCCTGAACGTGGCCTCGCTCGTACCGCGCAGGACGCCGTTACCGAAGCGCGTCTTAAATAGTCGTGGCCGTTCCGCGGCAAGGACCGTAGTGGGACTGCGCATTCGGCCAAACAGCACGGTGTACGAGGTGCCGGCCTTGGTAACCGGCCCGCTGACGTCGGCGACGCCGGTGACGCCACCCGTCCACTCGTGCATGCGTTCGAGATTCGTGTACAAGTCGAACACTTGATCGATGGGCGCGGCGATCCGGATCTCGAAGCGATGACGGCCCACGCTCAGGTCCGATGCGAACGCGTCCGGGCGGCGATCCGCTCCGAGCGCACCTTCCCAGCCCGCGTCGACCGCCACGCCCGGCTCGTCGACATCCACGAACAGCGGAGCGTGATCAGACGGGATCGGCACGCCCTTGCGCGCCTCCCGGTCGATCTCGGCCCACACGACGCGCTCGGCCAGCGGCTTGGACAGCAGCAGGTGGTCGATGCGCATGCCGATGTTCTTGTGGAAGTTGCCGGCACGGTAGTCCCACCACGAGAAGCGGCCGGGCTCGGGCCGGCGCGACCGGTAGCCGTCCGTCAAGCCCCACGCCAGAAGGGCATTGAAGCGCGCACGTTCAGGCTCGGAAACGTGCGTACCGCCATGTGCCTTGGACTCGTCCCAGACGTCGATCGACGTGGGCGCCACGTTGAGGTCGCCACCGATCACCAGCGCGTCCGACGGCGACGAGTTGTCGGCCAGCCACCGGCTCAGCCGATCGAACCAGGCCAGCTTGCCCTCGTAGAAGGGCGAAGCCACGACGCGTCCGTTGGGCGCATAAAGCGAGACGTAGCGCACGCCGTCGATGACTGCGCTCAACATCCGCGCTTCGTCGAAGGGGTTGAAGTCGTCCTCGGCAAAAGAGGATCCGGGGCCGGTGCCGGTGCCGCTATTGCGGACGGGTCCGTCACCGAAATTGGTAACGACCGACGCCGGATCTATCGGCTTACGCGAGGCAATGGCCACGCCGTTCCAGCGGCCTTCGCCGTGGTGCAGCAGGTCGTAGCCGAGACCGCGAAAAGGTAGGAGTGGCGCATCGTCGTCAGACAGCTTGGTCTCCTGCATCAGCAGGATGTCGGGCTGGGCGCGCTCGAGCCAGCCGACCACGCGATCCATGCGCGCCTTGAGCGAGTTGACGTTCCAGGTTGCGATGCGCACTGGTGGATGATGTCAGACGTCGAGCAACCAGACAGCCAAAGATCTTCGCCGGCTCTGTCGATTCCGCATCGGCGCATTCGATGCTTAAGTAGAACCACCAAAAGGGAGGAACGACAGATGCGAGTAATGGTGATGGTCAAGGCCAACGAGGAGTCCGAGCAGGGCGTCATGCCGCCCACCGAGATGCTGCAGACGATGGCCGACTACAACGATGAGCTGGTCAAGGCCGGCGTCATGCTTGCCGGCGAAGGCCTGCTACCCAGTTCCAGGGGTTTCCGCGTCAGCTGGACGCCCGACGGCAGGCTCGCCCGGTCGGATGGGCCCTTCGCCGAGGCGAAGGAACTCATCGCCGGTTACTGGATCTGGCAGGTCCGCGACCTCGACGAGGCATTCGAGTGGATCAAGCGCAGCCCGTTCCAGGCACCTGCCCAGGTCGAGATCCGGCCGATTGGTGAGCCTGACGACTACGGCGACGCCTTCACGCCCGAGATCCGCGAGCAGGAACGGCGCCAGGCAGAAGCAATCGCAACACGCAGCCGCTGAGCGCTGCTCAACAAGTGACTGACGGCGCCGACCAGCAGCGCCCCTTCCATCCACCGATCCAAAAGGAGACCGATCGATGCAGTACTTCCTCTACACCACACCCGACGACGCCGGCCCGCAGACGCCGCCCTCGCCGGAGCTGATGGCTGAGATGGGCAATTTCATCGCCGAGCAATTTGCCACCGGCAAGCTGGTGGCGACCGGATCGCTCGACCCGCACGTCACCAAGATCACGCACCGCGGCGGACAGTTCACGCTCACCGACGGTCCGTTCACAGAAGCCAAGGAGCTCGTCGTCGGGTGGGCGATCGTGGACGTTGACTCCAAGGAGGAGGCGATCGAGCTCTCCAAGCGCTTCTGGCGCATGGTTGGTGAGGGCAGCGGCATCATTCAGAGGATCTACGGGCCGGGCGAAGGGCCACTTGGCGACATCGAGACAGCAGCGCCGACCAGCAGCGCTGCGTGACCGAGGCAGACCCTCGGCGCGCCGTCGAGGCGGTCTGGCGCATTGAGTCGGCCCGGCTGATCGCCGGGCTGACTCGCATGGTGGGCGACGTGGGGCTGGCCGAGGACCTCGCCCAGGACGCGCTCGAGGCGGCATTGCGCCAATGGCCCGCCGAAGGCGTCCCGCCAAAGCCCGGCGCGTGGTTGATGTCGACCGCCAAACACCGTGCCATCGACCAACTGCGACGGCGGGCGAACCTGCAGCGCAAGACGCAGCAGGTGGGCCACTACGCGCTGATCGAAGAGGAGCTGACAGCCACCGACATGGACGCCGCAGCCGACGACTTCATCGGCGACGACCTGCTCCGGCTGATGTTCATCTGCTGCCATCCGCTGTTGACGGTGGAGGCGAGGACAGCGCTGACACTGCGCCTGCTGGGCGGGCTGACGACCGATGAGATCGCGCGTGCCTTTCTCGTGGCCGAGCCGACGATTGCGCAACGCATTACCCGCGCAAAGAGGACCCTGTCGGCGGCCAACGTGCCCTTCGAAGTTCCGCAGGGCAGCGACTTCATCGAACGCCTGGGATCTGTGCTGAGCGTCATCTACCTCGTCTTTAATGAGGGCTACACGGCCACCACCGGCGAGCGCTGGGTACGGCCGGAGCTGCTCGAAGAAGCGCTCCGGCTTGGCCGGGTCTTGGCCGGGCTCGTGCCAGATGAACCTGAGGCCCACGGCTTGGTCGCGCTGATGGAGATCCAGGCGTCACGCACGCGAGCAAGGGTTGGCCGGGGAGGGGAGCCCATCCCGCTGCTCGAGCAGGATCGCGGCCGGTGGGACTGGGTCCTGATCGGGCACGGGTTGGCCGCACTTGATCGCGCGCAGCGGCTGGGTCGGACGCCTGGTCAATACACGCTGCAGGCAGCCATCGCCGCTTGCCACGCTCGCGCGCGAACCCCCGAAGCCACCGACTGGGACAGGATCGTCGCCCTGTACGATGGCCTTGCCGCCCTCACTCCGACGCCGGTTGTCGAGCTGAACCGCGCCGTCGCCGTGGGTATGGCGTTTGGTCCCGAGGCTGGGCTGGAGCTGGCCGACCAGCTCGTGTCGGAGCCTTCGATGAAGTTTTATCACCTGCTGCCGGCCGTTCGCGGGGATTTCCTGGCCAAACTCGGGCGCAACGAGGAAGCGCGCTCGGAGTTGGTCCGCGCAGCGGCGATGACGTCCAACGCCGCGGAGCGACAACTGCTCACCAAGCGTGCCTTAGCCTTGCCCGTGTGAGGTTCGAGACCCGGGTCCTGCAAAATGGCAAGACGGCCACTGGCATTCGCGTGCCGGACGAGGTCCTGGCAGCGCTAGGTGCCGGCAAGAAGCCGCCGGTGCGGGTGACCGTCAACGGCCATTCCTACCGCAGCACGGTGGCGACGGTCGACGGCCAGCCGATGGTCGGCCTCTCGGCTGAGAACCGTGCTGCGGCCGGCGTCGCGGGTGGGGATCACGTATTGGTCGATATCGAGCTCGACAGCGCACCGCGTGAAGTCGAGGTTCCGCCTGAGCTCGCTGCGGCATTGGCCGCCGATCCGGTGGCCAAGGCCTTCTTCGACTCGCTGTCCAACTCGAACAAGAGCTGGCACACTCTCCAGATCGCCGGCGCCAAGACTGAGGAAACGCGCCAGCGCAGGCTGGACAAGTCGCTGCAGATGCTGCGCGAAGGCAAGAAACCCTAGCGGGCGAGCTCGCGATCCAGCGCCATGGCCAACCTTTCGCCGCGCGACATCAACGCAACTCGCCCGCCCTCCTGCACAAGCTGGCGGAGCGCCGGTTCATCGAGGTGGTCGCCCGCCTCAAAAGTGAGATAGCGCACCCTCTTGAGCTTGATATGCGCGCCTTCGAGCACTCGCTCAGGGTCCGCCATCCAGACGCCGTACTCAAAGCCCAGGTGGATGTGCTTGCGTTCCGGCGCGATCCAGGCGAAATAGCGCGTTTTCTTGCCCAGCGGAATGTCGAAGCCGATCAGCGCCCAGCCGCTGCGCAGCCGCTCCTGCGCTGTCGGCATCGTGCGGTGCACCAGCCGGCGCAGGCGCTGCCCGATGTCCACGATGCCGTCCGGGTAGCCGGCGAGGAAGAAACCGATCTGGTCGTCGACCGGTTGCACTGCTAGCACGCGGGCAGTATTAACCCCGCACACGGCACCTTTTGTCAGGTTTCCTGGGCCGGCACCGGCGTTGACGCGACGGCGACTGGTTCTATCGTCACGTAGGTCAGCCGTGGGTCCGTCGCCACCAGATCCTTTTTCACGCGGGCGATGGTCGCGTCAACGTCGGCGGCCGATGAGCCGGCGAACTTGACAGTGGCGTTGACCAGGATTTCGTTGGGGCCGAGGTGCATGGTGCGCACGCCGACTACCTCCTTCACGCCGTCGTCAAAGGCGACGACGCGTCGGATGCGGTTCACCGTCTGATCGTCGGCGCGCTCGCCCACCAGCAGACCGCGGCTCTCGGCGGCCAGGAAGAGTGCGACCACGGTGAGCACACCGCCAATGACGATCGATCCAAAGCCGTCGAAGCGTGGATCACCGGTGAGTTGCGCCAGCAGAATTCCGGAGAAAGCAGCGATGAGGCCGAGCAGGGCAGCCGAGTCCTCCAAGAGGACGGTCACGACACTCGGGTCCTTGCTGGAGAGCACCTCGCGGCGCAGGCTGCCGCCGCTGCCCTGCGCGCGCAACTCGCGCATGGCGATCGTCCATGAGCTGGCCTCGAGTACAAACGCGACGACGAGGACCACGTAGCTGACGATCGGATCCTCGATGGGGTGCGGATTGAGGACGTGCTCTATGCCCTCGTAGAAGGCCAGCCCGCCGCCTACGCCGAACAACACGATGGCCACGACCAGGCTCCAGAAGTACAGCTCCTTGCCATGTCCGAAGTCGTGATTCCGGTCGGCCGGCTTGTGCGACTGACGGATGCCGACCAGCAGCAGGAGCTGGTTGCCGGTGTCCACCACCGAGTGGATACCTTCCGACAGCATCGCCGAGCTGCCGGTGATGGCGGCGGCCACGAACTTGGCCAGCGCGATACCGAGGTTCGCCGCGGCTGCGCCGTATACCGCGATGGGCCGGCCCGACCCGTGCCCCTCTGCCATCGGCGTCAGCCGCCGATCAGCCGCAGAACCTCGCCGACCTCGGCGATCGCCTCTGGTGTCCCGTAGAGATTGTTGTTGAATGTGAAACCGGTGAATCCGGCGTCAAGGTAGGGCCGAAGCTGATCCGCCGCCTCTTCACCCGCACCAAACTGGACGAAAGCCCGGCGCTCCTCGGGAATCCGCTGTAGCAGCTGCTGTCGGCGCGCCTCATCGCTCGTGATCGACCACCGGCGCGTTCATGGCCCGTTCGATCGTGCTCGGGTCCCGGCCTATGTCCTGGCAGTACTGAACCAGAAGCTCGTCCTTGTGCTTCAAGGCCGGCAGGCCCAGCGGGAACCAGTGGGTGATGTCGGCGTATTTCGCGGCGATGCGCAGCGTCCGCTGCTCTCCGCCGCCGCCGACCATGATCCTCGGGCCGCTGGCTTGAACGGGCGGCGGGCTGTTGATGACGTGGTGCACGCGGTAGTAGCGCCCGTCGACCGTTGGATTCTCGCCGCGGAACATCGCGCGAGCGATGGCCAGGCCCTCATCGAGCCGGTCCATGCGCTCCTTGACCGATGGGAAGTCGTAACCGAAGGCGATGTGTTCCTCTTCGTTCCACGCCGCCCCAAGGCCGAGCACGGCACGCCCGCCGGAGATCACATCGAGCGTCGTCGCCATCTTGGCCAGGAGCGCCGGGTTGCGATACGTGATGCCCGTCACCTGCGTGGCCAGCTTGACCTTGCTCGTCTCACGGGCCAGGGCGTTGAGCACGGACCAGCCCTCGAGCATCGGATCCTCAGCCGACCCCATCCCGCCGATCTGGTACAGGTGGTCCATCACGGTGACCATGCCGAAGCCAGCCGCTTCGGCTGACTTCGCCTGACCGACGACGTTGTCAAAGAGCGTCGCCGACGTGGCGCCGGGGAACGTGAAGTTGGGCAGGTGCAGGGAAAACCATGGCTTCATATGGCAGGCCTTTCCTTCAGGCTGTTACTGGGACACTCGAAGCTTCGGGTTCCGATGAGGGCGCTCGACGGACGGCGGTCGGCGGTTGCCGATTCGAGGCGGGCGACGAGAGGCTTTGCATCCATCTGTAGCAGCGCCTGGCGGGCGTCCTCGATTAATGCTGCCGCCTCCGGCATCTCGCGCTCGGTTGGCTTGAGCAGGATCGCCATATCAATCGCGGCAAGAGCCTCGTCGAAGGTGCAGCCAAGCTGCTTCCAGCCACGCAGCACCTCGCGGTAGCCGGCCACGGCGTCGGCACGGCGCCCATCAAGCGCTTCCAGACCAGCGCGAATTGTGGCGGCGTCGTTCACCGTTCCGGCTTGTGCACCTCGGAACGCCTGGTCGAACTCGTCAACGAGTTGCCTGGCGGTGCCGGCATCGCCTCGCCACAGCGCTGCCCGGGCTGCCAGTGGCAACGTCAGGGGTCCGAAGTAATTGGTTAGTCTGAACGCGGCCGTCGCTTCAGCGGTGCTGACTGCTCAAAGTCACCGCGGGTCAGGGATGCCCAGGCCTTGGCCCAGTGGACATAAGACTCGTACTGAGTGTCGTCGACGTCGGGCAGCCTCTCTTCCGCGGCGGCGATATCGGCCCGGGCATCTTCGCCGATGAGTGCTCGGTAGACAGCTCGATCAGCAAAGAGCTCCAGGAGAAGCTGGCCGCCTATTTCTTTCATCAGCCACTCTTCGATGAGCTGGCGCGCCCATCCCCACTCTCCGGCACGCAGGGCGCAAACCGCCCCGTTGCCGACCATCAAGAAACCGTACGCCGAAGAGCCCGTGCGACTTGCGTAGTCGAGTCCCTCGCGAGCGAGTGCCAGGCCGGCCACCGGATCCGCGAACTGCTCGTAGAAGCACAGAACGTTCGCGACCGGCGGTGGACGGCCTCGAAATCGCTGGCAAGGGCCATTCGTGGGCGCCGCGCAATAGCACCATCGCCTCGGTCGGCCGTCGAATCGGAACAGGCCACTGCCGCGCATGACCAGAGCCTCGGTAATCTCCGGCATCATGCGTTCACGCTCGGCGATGGGCAGCATGCGCTCGATCCAGGTGAACATCCGCAAGTCGTCGTCACGTCGCCTCGGCGCGGGCCTGCAAGAGCATCAGCGTCACGCCGACGTCGGACTCCTCCATATCAGAGAACTCCTGCCACGCGTCCGCGAGGAAGCGCTGGCCGGCCCGCGGAGACGCAGCAGAAGCAGCAGGGCCTTGCCATAGGCACCGGCGGCGAGGGCGGTCAGGTGGCGATCGTCAAGTTCTCGTCGAGCCTCGAGCGCAGCGGCGCCATGTTCGATTCGCAACGTGCTCGTCCAGGCCGCGCAGGCCGAATTGAGGGCCCGATCGTGGAGATCGGCGCGATCGGCAGGCGACGGACTGACCGTCAGGGCCTTCTCGAGCAACGTGATCGCCTGGGTGTCAGAACCGAGGGATGCGGCGCGCTCCGCTGCTCCGCGCAGGGCAACACGGGCCTGGGCTGCCAGTGCGTCGGCCTCGGGCCCGTCCGCGGCATAGGCGTGGGCGGCGAGGTAGTGACTGGCCAGCGCGCCCGCCAACTCTTCGGTTTCGAGCGACTCGAAGTAGCGCGCCGCGGCGAGATGACGCGTCTTTCGATCACGCTTGGCAAGCGTGTTGTAGGCAACTTCCCGGATGAGCGCCTGCACGAACGCGTATTGGCCGCGCTCCGGCGACCGAGGGTCGATCGTCTGGGCGAGCAGCTCGCGGCGAACCAGGCCGCGCAGGCGTGGGTCGAGGGTAGTCTCATCCAGCCCGGAGACCGCGGAAAGGCTGGCGCCGGTGAAACTCTGGCCGACCACGGCGGCGTCCGCGATCAGGCTTCGAGTCAGACGGCTCGAGCTCGTCAAGCCGGGCCGAGATCAATGCCGTTAACGACTCCGGCACGGCCAGCTCGGTTAAGTCGCCGGCGACGCGATAGATGCCGTTCTCCAGCACGAGGCGGCCCTGTGAGAGCAGCATGCGAACCGTCTCGACGGCGTATAGCGGGATGCCGTCGGCGCGATCGACGATTGCGTCGCGGGCTGGCTGCGGCAGACCGGGCACCAGCCCGTCGAGCAGCTCGCCCATCGCGTCCATCGGTAATGGCTCCAGGTAGATCGAAGTGAAATTGCGCTTGCCGGACCCCCAGTCGGGCCGCTTGTCGACGAGTTCTGGGCGGGCGAGGGTAAGTATCAGGATGGGCAGTGACCGGCTCCACTCGAGCACGTGGTCGATGAAGTCGAGCAGACCCGAATCGGCCTGGTGAAGGTCTTCGAAGACCATTACCACCGGTCCGGTCGACGCCAACTCTCGAAGAATGTTCGCCACGATCCGAACAGCTGCTGTCCGACGCTGCCCGGCGCTCGCCGAGTCGACGCCCAGTAGCGACAGCAACGCAGGCTCGATCCACTCGCGCTCCTGCGCGTCAGGCACGTGGCGCTCGAGCATCGCGGTGATGTGCGCACGCGTGGTCGCTTCGTCGTCGCTTTCCTGCAATCCGGCGCGGCCGCGAACCATCTCGCCCAGCGCCCAGAACGTCACCCCATCCCCGTAGGCGGGACTTCGGCCTTCGTGCCACCACACGACCTCGACCAGGCCGTCCATGTACTTGCGGAACTCCCACGCCAGGCGTGACTTGCCGATGCCGCCCGGCCCAACCACGCTGACCAGGCGCGCGCGCCCTTCGCGGCTCGTTGAGTGGTACTGCTCCTTTAGTTGACGCAACTCTTCGTCACGGCCGACAAACGGTGCTTCCACCGTCTCCGACCGGCCGATCCCGCCGCGCTGGGCCACGATGCGCACCGCCCGCCAGGCCGGCACAGGCGACGCCTTGCCCTTCAGCATCTGGTCGTCGGCGCGCTCAAAGACGATGGCCCCACCGGCCGCGTTGACCGTGCCTTCGCCGACCAGCACGGTCGACGGCGCGGCCACGCTCTGCAGCCGGCTGGCAATGTTGACCGTGTCACCGGTCACCATGCCCTGGTTGGTCGCGCCGATCGTGACGGCGGCCTCGTCAGTCAGAACGCCGGCGCGCGCCTCGATGCCCGGTGCAAGGTTGCCCACGCTATCGACCAGGTCGAGCGCGGCCCGCACGGCGCGCTCGGCGTCGTCCTCGTGGGCGACCGGCGCGCCCCACAGCGCCATGACCGCATCGCCGATGAACTTCTCGACCGTCCCGCCGTAGCGCGCGATGATCTCACTGACCGTGTTGAAGTAGCGGCTCTGCAGGTCGCGCACCTCCTCGGCATCCCGCCCATCCGAGAAGCTCGTAAAGCCGACCAGGTCGGCGAAGAGGACGCTGACCAAGCGGCGCTCAGCGACGGCGGCTGGCGCGGCCGAAGCTGCCGGCTGGACGACGCTTGCCGCCGTCCGTGCATTTGCCGGAGCAGAAGAGCGCGCGGCCCCAAGCGGCGTCGCGCACTCAGAACAGAACTTCGCCTGCGGCGGGTTGAGCGTCCCGCAGTTAGGGCACTTCGCCTGGAACGGCGTGGCGCACTCCATGCAGAAGCGCGCTGACGGGTTGTTCTCGGTACCGCAGTTGGGGCAGATCACGAGTGGCGAGCATAACCGAGTAGCACGCTCGGCTGGCTGGCCGCCGGATCGCTGAAGCAATGTACCCACGCCCTGCAAGGCGGCTGCAATTCCCTGCGAGTCAGGGTTCGGGACCGAACTCGGGCGAAACGATAAGTGGGGACAATCGTGCGCAAGCAAAAGACACTGGTGACCTTGAGCATGGCCGCAGCGCTGATCACCAGCATTCTCGGCGTGGCGTCGCCGGCTCTGGCCATCACCGGCAACTACCAGAAGGACTTCGCCCACGACTTCGTCGGGCTGATGGTCTTCTACACCGATCCGGATCCGGTAACCGGCGACATCTTCAGTCACCGCTGCTCCGGCTCGCTCATCACGCCGACACTGATGGTCACCGCCGGTCACTGCACGCAGGGCGTCGAAACCGGCCGGGTCTACTTCGACCAGTCAGTCGCGCCGAACTATGACCCGGACGCCTTCGGTGGCCTGGGCGGCGATGAGACGACCGGCTACCCGTATCTCAACGGGGTCACCTTCAGCCACACCTGGACGTTCGGCGACATCTTTGCCGGGTACCCCAAGGAGAAGAACACGCAGGACGTCGGCGTGGTCGAGCTGGATGAGGCCTACAACCCGCCGTCAGGGCAGTTCGGAATCCTGCCGGAAGTCGGCGCCATCGACGACTACTTCACGAGCAGCAACTTCAAGCAAGAGCTGCTGTTCCGGACCAGCGGCTACGGGCTGAGCGACAAGGACCCGGTCGACGTGTCGTTCCGCGAGCGCCTGACCGCCCCCGGCTTCATTGTCGATGCCAACAGCGCGTTGACCGCCTACAACCTGAAGACGAGCGCCAACGCCTCGAAGGGCAAGGGTGGCTCGTGCAATGGTGACTCGGGCGGCCCCGTGTTCTTCGATGGCACGAACGTCATTGCCGCGGTCGTGTCGTTCGGCTTCAACGGGCAGTGCAAGGGCCTCGACCTCTCGTATCGGCTCGATCGCCAGCCGGTGCTCGACTGGATTACCGACCCAGATCGCGTCGACGCGGGCTGACGACCATCTCCGCCAGCCAAATGGCCTTCCATCGCTCGGTCACGCGCTGACAGCGGCCACGCTGGCGGAGCGCTGGCGGGCTGGTTGTAACGTTGCAAGGTGAGCGCACGCGTCGGGCCAGACGCAACAGTCGTCGTAGGCGATCCTGCTCCGCCGTTGACTTTCCTGATGACGGACGTCGAAGGCAGCACGCGCTTGTGGGAGCAGCAGCGCGAGGAGATGGCGGCGGCCCTCGCCGTCCACGACGGGATCCTCAGGGACGCGATCGCCAGCCACGGCGGCGAGCTGATCAAGACGACGGGCGATGGCGTGCTGGCCAAGTTCAGCAGCGCCACTGATGCCGTGACGGCAGCAGCTGACATCCAGCGTCGGCTGGCGGCTGAGCAATGGCCGACCAGCGAACCCATCCTTGTTCGCATCGCCGTCCACACCGGCCTGGCCCAGGCGCGAGAGGGTGACTTCTTCGGTCCCGCTCTGAATCGAACGGCGCGCCTTTTGGCCATCGGCCACGGCGGACAGGTGCTCGCCTCGTCGGCGACCGCCGAGCTGACGCGTGACGTTCTTGGAAACGGACTGGCGCTCGTCGACCAGGGCGAACATCGCCTGCGCGACCTCGACAGGCCGGAGCGCGTCTTCCAGGTGGCCGGAACCGGCCTGACCGCGTCCTTTCCGCCGCTTCGATCGGAAGCAAGACGGCGCACCAACCTACCGGCACAGCTAACGTCGTTCGTCGGCCGTCGACGGGAACTTGCCGACCTGCATGCGCTCGTCCGCAAGCACCGCCTGGTAACCCTTGTAGGCGTCGGCGGCACGGGCAAGACGCGGCTGATGCTGGCGCTGGCGGCGGAGCTGGTCGATCGCTACGCCGACGGCGTCTGGCTCGTCGAGCTTGCTGGCATCAGTGATCCGCTGCTGGTGGTTGGTCAGATCGCCAGGTCAGTCGGAGTCGAGAATGAGCCCGGCCGTCCAACGATCGACACGTTGACCGATTTCCTGCGCGACAAGACCGCTTTGTTACTGCTCGACAACTGCGAGCACCTGATCGTTGCGGCGGCCACAACTGCCCAGCAGCTCAGCGCGGCTTGTGCCGGCCTGACTCTGATCGCGACCAGTCGTGAGGCCCTTGGCGTGGCCGGCGAAGTCGCCTTCCAGGTGCCTTCCCTCGGCCTACCACGACACGTCGAGTGGCGGCGAGATCCAGGCAAGCGAGGCCGTGCAATTGTTCGTGGAGCGAGCGACCGCGGTATTGCCGACGTTCAGCTCTGTCTCCGGCCAACGCGGAGGCCGTCGCCGCAATCTGTCAGCGACTGGACGGCATTCCGCTGGCCATCGAGCTTGCGGCATCTCGGGTGACCGTCCTGTCGGTCGATGAGATCAGGGATCGCCTTGGTGATCGGTTCCGCTTGCTTACTGGCGGCAGCCGATCCGCCTTGCCGCGCCAGCAGACGCTGCAGGCTCTCATCGATTGGAGTTGGAATCTGCTATCCGCCGACGACCAGCGGTTGCTGGCGCGACTGTCGGTTTTCGCCGGCGGCTGCACGCTCGACGCGGCGGCCCACGTTATCGCCACGGCTGACGGCGAACCGGCCGACGCGCTGGCGGCACTCGACGGGCTATCGCGTCTGGTCGACCGCTCTCTGCTTGCGGTCGACCACGGCGAGCCGACGCGCTATCGACTGCTCGAGACGATCCGCCAATATGCCCGCGACCGGCTGATCGGTCTGGACGAGTCCGACGAGTTGCGGGCCGCTCACTTCGCCTATTTCCGCGACCTTGCCCGTGCCGCCGAGGTCCCGCTCGTCGGCGCCGAGATGTTGCCCTGGCTCCACAAGCTCGATGCCGAGATAGACAACATCCGGGCGGCGCTCGACTGGGCCGGTGAGGCTGACGTCGATGGCTCGATCGAGATGCTGGTCAGCCTGATGCCGTACTGGCGCGTTCGCGGCTTTGGATCGGAGGCCGTCGACCGCGTGAGCAAAGCGGCGGAGGTGGCGCTGGAGTTGCCGCAGCCGCTCATCGGTGCGGGACGCCAGAGCTCGATCATGCGCGCCCGCGTCGTCGCGGCGGCTGCGCAGGCGAATGGGACGTGGGGCAGCGGCCATGCGGCGATGCGCTACGGCGACGAGGCTGTGCGCCTGGCTCGGGCGCTGGACGATCCCAAGGCGCTGATGGAGGCGCTCACTGGCCAGGTCCTGGGCGCCATCTTCTCAGGCGCCGGCGACCGCGTCGGTGACATCGCCGATGAGCTGACAGCTTTGGCGATCAGCCAGGCCGACACGTGGACGCTGGCGATGACCGAACTGGGTCGGGCCATGTCCGAGCTTGGCGCCGGCGAAGTCGCCTCGGCCCAGAGACGGATGGAAGGCGCGACGCAGGTCGCGACGCGATCGGGCAATCCGTTTGTGATCGGTTTTGCCGCGCTGAATCGTGGCCGGGCTGCCGGCCTGCTCGGCGACACGGCGGACGCGCGGCGCTGGTTTGGCATGGCCGCCCAGACCTATCGCGAGATCGGCGATCGCCGTTTCGAACTCGCTGCGTACAGCGATCTCGCCCATGCCCTTCGCCGCGGCGGCGAATTGGACGAAGCCAAAGAGCTCTATCGGTCGACGCTGATCGAATGGCAACAGCTGGGCAATCGCGGGGCCGTAGCCAACGAACTCGAATCGTTCGCGTTCATTGCCCTTGCTCGTGACAAAGCCGTGGCCGCGGTGCGGCTGCTGGGTGCCGCCGAAACCATCCGAACAGCGGCTGGCAGTGCGATGCTGGCCTTCGAAGACAGGGAATACCAGGTGGCGCTGGCGGCGCTGCGTTCGCAGGTCGACAGCGCCACCTTTGATCGCGTCTGGAGCGACGGTGCGTCGATGACGACGGCTGAGGCCATCGATCTCGCCATCAACGGCTGACGTTGCCGGCTCGCGCCGTGCCTTCGTGGTATCCGCCGGCCAGGAGCGAGCCGAAGAGCACCATCGAGAAGCCGAAAATTCCGGCCAGCAGCCCAGCATCGAAGCCGCGGCCCAGGATCAGTCCGAACCCCACCGTGTCCAGCATCAAAGGCAGGATTCCGAGGATCGCGCCGGCCACAATGGCAGCAACGAATGACCCGCTCGCGCTGGCCGCGGCGTAGCCGGCCCATGCGCCGTAGGCGAGCAGGATCGGGCCAAGCACCGCTGGTAGGAACAAGTTGCGCAGGTCGGGCCATATCGCCTCGACCGTGAAGTGCCAAACGCCTGTGATCAACAAGGCGATGATCGGCCAGGTCATCACCTGGACCATCGTTCCGGCGCCATTACGCGCCGCAACCGCGCCGGCGTTGGCCGGCTGTTCCATGGTTGTCATCTGAGGTCTCCCTTCGCTATGACCGGCTGCCTGCCGGCGCTGACTGCCCCCCACACACAAGGTCGGCCCAAATTGCGGCGCCATCCACTACGAACCCAGCAGTTGTAGGTGCAATATCTGCACTTGCGGGGATTGGGGGTCGGAGGAGACTTGGGGTCGGATGGAATATCTGCAAATCTGCCCGGTGTCGTTGGCCAGTGAGGTCATAGCCGAGCGCTGGACGCCACTCATCCTGCGCGAGATCGTCCTGTTCAACCGCCATCATTTCAGTGAGATCCAGCACGGCGTGGGCCGGATCTCACAGAGCCTCCTGTCGCAGAGGCTGCGAACACTGGAGGCGGCCGGCGTCATCGAGCGGCGGCCGAATTGTTTTGGTCGCGGCTGGGAATATCACCCGACGCAGGCCGGCAAGGAGCTCGAGACGGTGCTCAACGAGCTGGGCATCTGGGCGCAGCACTGGGTCGAGCTCAAGCAGGAACACTGCGACCCGTCGTACCTGATGACGATGACCTACGACTTGTTGCGCCTCGACAAGCTGCCCACGGCGCCAACGACCATCCGTTTCGAGTTCACCGAGGATCCCAAGATCTATTGGCTCGTTATGGGCGGCGACCGACCCGAACTCTGCTACTACGACCCTGGCCGCGAGGTGGACCTGGTGGTCACCGTCGATGAACAGGAATACGGCAAAGTGCTGCTGGGCCGAGCCCGGTACGAAGACGCCGTGCGCGCCGGCACGATCCGCCTCGATGGCGATCCATATTTGGCCAAGTCGTTTCCGGGCTGGCTCTGGGAGAGCCGTTTCTCGAAGTACGCTCGAGCCGCCCAAGCAGCCTGATCGTCGCCGGCAGCCCACGGTGTTCACGTGCCGTAAGGTCTGGCCATGACCGTAACCTACCGTGTTCCCGGCGCCGTCCTGACCGAGCGTGAGCACCAGCTGCCGCTCGACCACGCCAGACCCGGCGGACAGAAGATCACCGTCTTCACGCGCGAAGTCGCCGCGCCCGGCGGCGAGGACAGGCCTTACCTGGTCTTCCTGCAGGGCGGACCGGGCAACGAGGCAACACGTCCAACCTCGCCGCCGTCTGGCTGGATGAAGCGAGCCCTACTGGACTACCGAGTCCTCCTGCTCGACCAACGCGGGACAGGCCGCTCGACGCCCGTGGGCCGCCAGCTGCCGGGTGCCACGCCGGCCGACCAGGCTGCTTACCTGACCCATTTTCGCGCCGACTCGATCGTGCGCGACGCCGAGCTGATCCGCCAGGAGCTGGGTGTCGACCGCTGGAGCGTGCTTGGCCAGAGCTTCGGCGGCTTCTGCTCGATGACCTATCTCTCGATCGCGCCGGAAGGCCTGGCCGAGGCGCTGATCACCGGCGGCCTATCGCCGATTGGCCGCCCGGTCGACGATATCTACGGCGCTACCTACCAGCGCGCGCTGCAGAAGAACCGCGGCTACTTCGAGCGCTATCCGGACGACCGACAACGGGCGCGGACGATCTTCGACCGACTGGAGACGGAAGACGTCCGACTGATGAACGGCGACCGCCTGACCGCCCGCCGGTTCCGCCAGCTGGGCGGATGGTTGGGCGACAGCGCCGGTTGGGAGCTGCTCCACCACCTGCTTGAGCTGCCCTTTGGCTCCAGCGCGTTCCTTGTCGACGCCGAAAGGGGCGCCTTCGGTTTCGCGCGAAATCCGATCTACGCGACCCTGCATGAGTCGTCCTACGCGGACGGCGTGCCGACGAAGTGGTCGGCCCACCGCTTGTTGCCCGACGAGCTGGTGGAGCAGGGTTTCTTTACGGCCGAGCACGTCTTCCCGTGGATGTTCGAGGACTACGGCGCACTTGCCCCGCACCGCGAGGCGGCCGAGTTGCTGGCAGAGCACGAGTGGCCGCGCCTCTACGACGGCGATGTCCTGAGCCGCAACGATGTGCCGGTGGCGGCCACGATCTATGCCAACGATCTGTACGTCGAGCGCCGCTTCGCCGAGGAAACGGCAGAGCAAATTCGGGGCCTGCGCCCCTGGGTAACCAACGAGTACGAACACAACGGCCTGCGCGCCGATGGCGAGCGCGTGCTGGGCCGGCTGATCGACCTGGTCAAAGGTCGCGCTTGACGCGTCGCCTTCGGCGTCGGCTAGCCTAGTCGGCAGAGGGAAGCAAAGAGGGAGAACTGCATGCGGCGCTTGGGTCTTGGTCGGGTTTTGTCTTTGGCGATCGTGACGACGTTCGTCGTCGGCTGCGCCGGTAGCACGCCGGCTACGCCAACGCCAACGGCTGCGCCAGCAGCGACACCGACCCCGGCAGTGACGGCAACGCCGACTGCGGCCACGACTGCCAGCCCGAGTCCAAGCGCGTCGCCACGTCCTCGGCATCGTCCACCGCCGCCGCAACGCCAAGCGGTCCGCCTGCGACACCCACCGCTGCCGCAACTCCCGGGACCACGCCCGCCACCACGCCCGGCACCACGCCGGGTGCCAGCGGGACACCAGCACCTGCGGCGTCCGGTCTAAGGACGCCGGGTCCTGTCCAAATCGGCCCCGCCACTGTTCAGGCGCCTGCCAGCTGCTCGGCCGACACGCCGTTCAACGTCGACTGGACCGGACCGAACAACCAGGGTGACTACATCTCGATCCTGCCAGCCGACGCCACCGAGTGGATCAACGAGCCCTATTTCTACACGTACGTGGGGACGCCGGGCCAGCTGGTCGCGCCGACGACACCGGGCGACTACAAGGTCGTCTACATCGATGGCTCGTCGCGCAACTTCAAGGCACACCAGCCAATAACGGTCACCGCCTTCGAGGGTTCGGTAAGCGGGCCCGCATCAGTCGCCGCCGGTACCGTGTTCAGTGCCAGTTGGACCGGGCCCAACGCACTGGGCGACTACATCACGATCGTGGCGAAAGGCGCCACACAGTGGACCAACGAGAGCTGGTTCTACACGGCGAATGGCTCGCCGGGCAACCTGAGCGCGCCACTGATAGCCGGCGATCACGAACTCTGGTACGTCGCGTCGGACCGGACAGTCATGACGCGAGCGCCGATCACGGTTTTGCCGCTCGCAGCGAGCGTCACGGCCGTCACGTCGGCCAACAAGGGCGCGTCGATCAGTGTCACTTGGACCGGACCCAACGCGCCGGGCGACTACATCACGATCGTGGCGGCCGGCGCCGCGGAAGGTTCGTACCTGTCGTACGCCTACACGGGCGCCGGTAATCCGGTGAACATCACCGCGCCCGACACGGCCGGCAATTTCGAGATCCGCTATGTCTACGGCTCGAATGGCCAGACCTTGGTTAGTCAGGCAATTCAAATCAATTAGACCGCCAGGTATGGCATAACAGTTCGTGCGGGCCCAGATAATCACGCCGTGGACATGGGCCCGCTCTTCACCACGATCTTCGGCCTCAAGTCGCCGGTCATCGCGCAGGTACCTCGCGGCGTCCTGGCGATCCACGGTGTCGACGCTTACGGCACGCGCTACGTCCGGCTCGCTGAGCGGCTGCCCGCGGTGACCGTTGTCGCACCTGATCTGCGCGGCCACGGCCGTTCTCCCAAGCACGGCCCGCACACGCTCGACCAGCACGTACGCGACCTGAGTCCGCTGTTGCGTCGCATGGGGCCGCGCACGGTGGTGTTGGGCCATTCGTACGGCGGCCTGCTGGCGTGGGAGCTGGCGCGCTCCAGCCACGATCAACTGGCCGGGTTGGTGCTGGTCGACCCGGGCATCGCCATCGACAAGGACATGGCGCGCCGAGAACAGGTTGCCGCCCGGCAAACCCAGCGCTGGCCGGATGCGGCGACTGCCTTCAAGGACAAGATGAACGGCCACCGCCCTGAGGCCGCCTGGTCGGTGGCTCTTGATATCGCCGTCGGCTTGACAACTGATGAGCAGGGCGGGCTGCGTTCGGTGGCGGCGCCGGAGGCGATCGAAGCGGCGTGGGGGCACATGGGCCAGCGCCTCCAGGAGTCGCCCTGGCGCGGGCCGACGCTGCTGATCGAGGCCAGTCAAGCCAACGGAAAGTACGTCTCGCCGTGGCTGGTCAAGAACATCCGCAAGCAGCTGGGTGATCGACTCGAGCACGTGGTCATGGACGCGCCGCACACCATCACTTCTGATGCGCCCAACGAGCTTGCCGAACTGGTTTCTGAATTTCTCGAACGCCTAGGCTAGGCCGATGGATGAGCGTGAGAAGAACAAGGCGGTCGTCCGCCGATTCGTGAGGGAGATCTTCCAGGAGCTCAAGCCGGCGTCGGTCGACGACTTGGTCGCCGACGACTTCGTTTGGCACGGCATGGGCGGGGGAGGCGACAAGAAGTTCCTGCGCGATACGACCGTTCGCCTCGCCGCTGCCCTGACGAATCTCCACTTCGATGTTCACGATGAGATTGCCGAGAACGACGAGGTCGCTGTGCGTCTGACTGCCAAGGGCACAGCGAAGGCGGCCATGCCCGGAGTCGAGCAGGCGGCCGGCCACAGCTACTCCATCGAGGAGATCCACATCTTCCGGCTACGGGACGGCCTGGTCGTCGAGCACTGGCACCAGTACGACGCGCTGGGCCAGCAGCGCCAACTGCGTGGTGAAGGCGGCGCTTGACCTCAGGCGCAAAGCCGGATGCGGCGCCTGCGCGAGAGCTCGTGCTGGCTCGCTGAGCTGGGCATCGAGGTGAAGGACTCAGCCGCCGGCACGGACTTCTTCGTCGCGTAGCGTTGTCGTAGGCTGCCGCCATGTACCAGCCAGCGCACGGTCGCTTTGTCGTCGAGGATCCAGCGAGTGTGCTGGCCGAGTTGTCGGCGGTTTCCCCGGCCGCGCTGGTCACTAACACGGCCAACGGCTTCTGGACCACCCTCCTGCCCATGCTGTTCTACCCGGACGAGGGTGCGGCCGGCCTGCTGCGTGCCCACCTGGCGCGCGGCAATCCGCAGTGGCGCGAGCTCAGCGAGGGCGTCCGCGCGCTGGCCATCTGGACAGGTCCGGACGCTTACATCTCGCCCTCTTGGTACGAGGAGAAGAGGCTGACCGGCAAGGTCGTGCCGACGTGGAACTACACCGCCGTCGTGGCCTACGGAACGCTGACCACCCAAATGGAACCGGACTGGCTGGTCGCCCACGTTCGGCGACTGGTCGAGCGTCATGAAGGTGGGCGCGCCGATCCGTGGTCGGTGGACGATGCGCCGGCGGGTTACATCGAAACCCAGGCCCGCGCCATCGTCGGCCTTGAGCTTCGCATCGACCGGATCGAGGCCAAACGGAAGCTGAGTCAGAACCGCTCCGAGGCGGACGTCGAGGGCGTCATAGAAGCGTTGGCCGGCAGCGGCTCACCCGAAGAGCAAGCGGTTGCCGGCCAAATGGAGCTCTATTCGCGACCCCCCGCGAAGGACAGCTAGGCGGGCACCAGCCTGACCATGATCCGGTACTGGTTGTAGCTGCCGTCGCACGTCTGCAGCGTCATGATCGGCGTACTCGAGGCGTTGGTCGCCCACGAACCGGCGGTGTCGTTCAGGTAGGTGGTGGTCACGTGCTTGATCCACAAGACCTTCCACTGAGTGACTTTGCCGTTGGCGTCGGCGTAGAAGACGGACTGGCCGGTCTTGAGCTTGCCGGTGTGGTAGCCACGCCACAGCGGGTAGAACGAGCCCGAGGCGTGACCCATCATGTACATGTTGTTGGCGCCGGCGCAGCCCCAGCGGTAGACGTCGTACTTGCCCAACCCATCGGGGTTACCGCCGTACTCGCAGCCATACCACTTCCACGGGCGATCGATGCCGAGTGCCGGATACCAGAAGTGCGAGGTGCCGCTATAGGTGGGCTTGGGCGTGGGAGTCGGGCTCGGAGATGGTGACGGTGACGGCTTGGGCGTTGGCGAGGGCTTCGGAGTTGGCTTGGGCGTTGGGCTAGGGGTCGGCTTGGGATCTGGCTTGGTTGTCGGCTTGGGAGTCGGAGTCGGGTTTGGCTCAGGCTTCGACTGCGGCTGCGGCTTGGGCGTCGGCTTGGGCGTTGGCGCAGGAGTCGGCTCCGGCGTGGGAGTCGGTTTGGCGGTGGGATCGGGCCGGTCAGGTGCCAGTTCAGCACCATTGACATCTGGAACGGGCACCGGCGAGGCGGTCACGTCCGGGAAAGAGACGGCCCCTGCATAGCCGACCGACCAGGGCGTCGTCATCGGTGCGACGGTTTCGGCCGGCGCCATCGCGTAGGCGACCGGGTCTTGCACCTGCGGCAGGCGGGCAACGCTGAATGTTTGGCCCAGGACAAGGATCGACGCCATGCTGACGCTGAACAGCGGCAGGTAAACGCGACGGATGCGCCATCTGGATGTACGCGGCGTCGTGCGGCGCCTGACCCAGGTTTCCATTCCATTGCCTCGACTGCGGTTTGGGCTTCGTGGGCGAGATCCCACGGCGCCGGGCTACGCAGTCAGCAGTCAATAGAAAATGGTGCGTTCAGAAACTCGCGCTTACGGACTGTGCCGTACAGGACCGACGGGCTACGACACACGGGGAGTGAGGTACAGGACCGATGACCCAGCACAGGGCCGGATGGCGGTGCTGTGGTGCGGTCCGGTGTGGTCGCCCGAGATCGGGGCGAACGGTCAGGGCTGGATGTTCTGGTTCAGTCGGAAGAGGTTGTCGGGGTCCCACTGGCGCTTCAAGGCAACCAATCGTTGATATTTCGCGCCGCCATATATCGACTCCGCCATGCCGTCGCCACCATCCGACTGCTCGTTCACATAACGGCCGGTGACCAGGTATGGCTCGACGATGGCCATCGCGCCGCGCACCCAGCCAATGCGCTCGGCGTCCTTGGCCGGATCGTCCCACGCCGTATCGGCGGAGACGTCGAAGAGGGCGTGACGGCCGGTGAAGGCCATGTCGTCATTCGAAACATCGGCGATCGCGCCACCCTGCGTCCAAATCGCAAAGGCGTCCTCCGGACCGGCCGTGGCCACGTGATCGGCCAGCTGCTGCCACGCCTCCGGCGGTAGATCGTTGGCGAAGCCGCCCTTCGCGTACGAGCGATGACCCCACGCCGCCGCCTCGTCGAATATCGTCTGGAGGGTCAGGTAGTCCATCTGCCCGACCGACTCCACGACTGGTTCCAGGGCGGCGCGCACGGCTGACGTGGCGGCCTTGGCCACATCCGGATCGCCGGGCCGGAAGAAGCCGGCCGTGACGATCGGTTTGCCAGCGAGCGCAGGCGGGTAATTCTCGGCCGGTGTGGCGAGTGACATGGACAGCGTGACGTGGAACTCGCGCGGCGCGGCTGCGGCGAATTCGCGCCAAGCCGGCCACAGATCGGCCGCCTGGTCGGCGCGGTAGGTGTAAGCGACGCGTGTCATGGGCTCGGCCAGCGGGTGGAGGTCGAATTCGAAGGCGGTGGCCACACCGAAGTTGGCCCCGGCGCCACGCAGCGCCCAGAACAGGTCCTGGTTCTCATCGTGGCTGGCGCGGACATGCCGGCCATCGGCGGTGACCAGTTCAACGGCGCGCAGGTTGTCGATGGTCAACCCGTGGCGGCGCTGCAGCCGGCCCATGCCGCCGCCGAGCGTCAGCCCGGCCACGCCGGTGTGGCCAACGACACCGACCGGGCACACCAGTCCGTACGCCTGCGTCGCCTCGTCGAGCGAGCGCAGCAACGCGCCGCCTTCAGTGCGGGCGGTGCGGCCCGCCGCGTCCACGGTCACTCCGCGCATCAGCGAAAGGTCGATGACCAGTCCGTCGTCACAGGTCGACAGACCGGGCAGGCTGTGACCGCCGCCGCGGACGGCCAGCACCAAGTCCTCGTCCCTGCTGAAGCGCACGGCAGCGGCCACGTCCGCGGTGGTGCGGGGCCTGACCACGACCGCCGGATGGCGGTCGATCATGCCGTTCCAAACGCGGCGCGCCTGGTCGTAGCCCGCATCGGCGGGCACGATGACCTCGCCGCCAAAGGTCTGGCGCAGCCTGTCTGCCCGGACGGTTCTAATCACCACCTTGGTCATGTTACGGTCCATTGATGGCCGGGCGAACCATCGTTTTCATCCACGGTGCGTGGGTCACGGCCGCCTGCTGGGACGATTTCGTTGGCTACTTCACGGAGCGTGGCTATAAGTGCGTCGCACCCGGCTGGCCGGGCAAGGACGGCCGGACGGTACAGGAGGTTCGCGCCGACCCATCGCCCCTGAAAGGGCTCGGTGTTGGCCAGATCGTCGATCACTACGACAAGCTGATACGGGATCTGCCCGAGCCGCCCATCCTGGTCGGCCATTCCTTCGGTGGGCTGTACACGCAGATACTGCTCGACCGTGGCCTGGGCAGTGCCGGCGTGGCGATCGATTCGGCGCCGCCCAACGGCATATTCGCCTTCTACCCGACTGCGTTTCGCGCGCTGTACTCGGTACTGCTGACGCCGTTGTCGTGGCAGCGAGTCGTGCGCTGGTCGTACAAACGGTTCCGCTACGCCTTCGTCCATACGTTGCCCGAGGCGGACGCGCAGGCCGCTTACGAGCGGCACGTGACGCCCGAGACGGGAAAGATCTTCTGGCAGGACGCGTTGGCATGGCTGCGGCCGGGCGGCCCGACCAAGGTCAATTTCGGCAACGACACGCGGGCACCGCTCTTGATGATCGCCGGTGGCGTTGATCGCATCGTGCCGGCCGGCATCAACCGCCGCAACTACGGCAAGTACCGCAAGTCAAAGGCAGTGACGGATTTCCGTGAGTTCCCCGGCCGGAGCCATTGGATCATTGCCCAGCCGGGCTGGCAGGAAGTTGCCGGCTATATCGCGGAGTGGCTCGACAGGCAAGGGTGATCAGCGGGCCATTGGACCCGCCGGGACGCGACGTTCGGCCGTATTCGGATCAGACTTGAGCGGCCAGTCTTGTCCGTATGACTATGACTGTGGACCCTGTTCGTATCGACACTCTCGATTTGCCCCTGGCCGGTTTGACCGAAGCCAATATCCGACTCAACTTCGGCGCCGGCGAGATGCACCTGCACCAGGCACCGCCAGGCAAGCTGGTCGCTGGGACGTTCGAGGGTGGCCTTATCAACCGCTCGCGCTCGTCGAGCGACATCGAGCTGAGCCCGCTGGATCCACACGATGTGCTGATCTGTGGTCACCCGCGCAGTTGGGATCTGGGCATCACCTCAGAGATCCCGGTCGACCTCCGGCTCGACACCGGCGCCAACCAGGCGCTGCTGGATCTATCGGCGCTGCGGATTCGGCAGCTCGATTTCCACACGGCGCGTCCGACACGAGAATTCGGCTGCCTGCCAAGGGTGAAACGGTCGTCAACATCCATTGTGGCCTGGCGTCGATCGTTGTCGAGGTGCCGCAGGGCGTTGCTGCTCAGATCCGCGGCAAAGTGCTGCTGGGCGGGACGCTGGTCGACGAAACGCGATTTCCGCGGTTGGCCAGTGGCATCTGGGAGTCGCGGGACTACCCCGTGGCGACCAACCGCGTCGACATCACCGTTTCCGGCGGTCTCGGGTCGGCCCGAATCGTCTGAAGCTGTGGTCAGCCAACCGCGACGGCGTCGGCCGCTCGCTCAAGCTCGGCGACATCGAGCTTGACCATCTTGAGCATTGCCTCCATAGCTCGCCGTGCCCGGTCGGGATCTGGATCGGCGAAAAGCTCCTTCATGCGGTGCGGGACGATCTGCCACGAGACACCGTAGCGATCCTTGAGCCAACCACAGACCGACTCCTGACCGCCGTTGCTGGTTAGTGCATCCCAAAGTCGATCGACCTCGGCCTGATCCTCACAGTCGACCGCCAACGAGAAAGCCTCGTTGAGCTTGAAATCAGGACCGCCGTTGAGGATCTGCATCGGCTGGCCGGCGAGGGTGAAATCCACAGTCAGAACCGTCCCCTCGCGGCCGCTAGGGGTGTCAGCGGGTGAGCGCCCCACGCTGTCGATGCGGCTGTCCGGCAGCAGCGACACGTAGAAATTGGCGGCTTCCTCAGCCTGGCCGTCGAACCACAAGACTGGCGTGATTTTTGCCATCCGATCCTCCCTTCGAGATGAGGGTGACATGGAACGGCGCAGGCGGTTGGAATCGCCTCACGGATGCTGGCAAGAAGGTTTAGTGATGGCGACACAAATAGGCGGGCCCCGCCAGCGCGGGGCCCGCCGAGAGGGTGAGAGTGCGCGTCTAGTTGCCGGTCGCGGCGAACCAGGAACCGCCCGGACTGGTCACGAACACGATCGGGGCGATGCATGGACTGGGCAGCGTCACAACCGCGTCGATGGTCGAGTCACCGCCACCCGCGCTGGCAGCACCGGTCGTCGCCGGGAACGGGTCGGTCAGTATGTTCTGGAAGGTGCCGTCGCTCTTAACGCAGCTGACCAGCCCGCGGAACATGTTGATCGGGTTGGTGCCGGCGCTACCGCCAGAGGCGAGAACGAGGCCTTCAACCTCGACGTGGAGTTTGCCCGTCGCCGACAGCGTGCCTTCGCCAGAAGCGAGCATCCACGGGATGCCGCCGCCGCTGAGGCCACGGAGTGGTGTCTGCGACTGAGTGCCCGTCAGGCCGGCTGGCACGCCGACCATCACGTCCCACTTCATCAGCTTCGGGCCGTTGGGTGTGTTGCCTGCGGCCAGCGCTTGGCTGGCGGCGAGCAGCGCGACCAATGCGCCAATTGCGAACAGGCCCAGACGCCTCGGATTCATCAACAGCTCTCCTTCCGCGTGGGCGCAGCTGGGCGCGCCCACCTCCTGCTTGGACGTCAGGAGATACGCATTGGAGATGGGGTTGGATCAGGCTGGGGTGAGGCGCAATGTAATGGGCCGGTCTGGGTTGAGCGTCACGATCGGCACCGGTTGTGGCAGATCGTCCGAAGCCGGTGTGAGTCGAAAGCGCTGGCGAATCAGAGGAATCAGCAGCATCAGCTCGAGGTTGGCGAAGGTGCCGCCGATGCACATACGCGGTCCCATCCCGAACGGGAAGTAATCACCCCGTTCCAGATGCTTCTGAAAGCCGCCCGACCAGCGATCGGGCCGAAACTCATCGGCATCCTCGAAGATCGTCGGTTCGCGCTGCTGCTCCCACTGCGACAGCAACACCAGGGTGCCCTTCCTGATGACATGGCCGCCGATTTCGACGTCGGCGATGCACTCACGGGCGGTCAGGTAGGCCGGCGGATAAAGCCGCAGCGTCTCGTTGATCACGTTGGCTGTTACGGTCAGAGCGGCCATATCCATGTGGCTGGGCGGCCGCGTCGGGCCAAGCACCTGCACCACCTCGTTGGCCAAAGCCCTGTCCACGTCTGGATGGCGGGCCACCTCGAAGAGCGCCCATGCCAGGGTCAGCGCCGTCGTCTCGTGGCCGGCCAGCAGCAGGGTGACCACCTCGTCACGCAGCTCCCGGTCCGTCCAGGCACCGTCGTCGCCATCGGAGGCGACCAGCAAAAGCGAGAGCACGTCGTTCGTGTCGGTCGGTTGTCGTCTGCGCTGCTCGATGATGCCGTAGACGATCTCGTCCAGGCGGCGGATGCCGGCATTCATGCGCACGTTGCCGGGCGTCGGAACCCAATCAGGAATGAACATCTTGAAGCTGCTGACACGGGTCTGAAGCTGGGTGCCGGCGACCTCGACCGCCTCGCGGATCTCGATGGCTTCGGATTCCGAGATGTCGTTGCCAAACAGGCTCTCAGCAGCAATCTCCAGCGTCAGCGCGCCGGGCCTCGAGCACCACGTCGATCGCGTCGCGGCCGGCCCACCGCTGCAGCGCCGATTGAGCACGTCGAACCATCGTGCCTTCGTAACGCTCGACACTCGATTTGCTGAAGGCGGGCTGCATCGATCGCCGGTGACGCAGCCAGTAGTCGTCCTCGCTGATGAAGATGCCGTTGCCGAGCAGGGTGGACAGGCGGTGCAGGCCGCGCGACTTGTGGAAGCTCCTGGCGTGCTCGACCAGCACGCTCTCGATGTCCTTTGGGTTGCTCAGCAGCACGCCACGGATGGGGCCCAGCCGAAGAGGAACAAAGTCGCCGTACTCGCGCGCGGCCCGCGTCATGAACGCCAGCGGGTCGGCGTTGTATTCGGGCATGTTGCCGAAGAAGCGGCCGCCTGGCGGGCCCGCCGGCATCGCGCGCGTCGTCGCCATCAGCACCATTGTGGCCGTTTTTGCAATTGACACGGGGTGTGCAATGAAAGTGCAACCTCGCGGGGGAAGGAGGCCAAGTGGCCAGGCTCGGAAGTCGCTGGTTCCCAGTAGCGATAACACTGTCCCTGTTGCTGACGGTGGCTGCCGTCGGCGCAGGGACCGGCCTGGCGCGCAGCGCGACCAGCACCACCGTTGCCGGCATCAACGTTGACGGGACGACGATCCCCGAGCTACAGGCGTTCATGGACCTGCACCGCGTCAGTTCGGTCCAGCTGACGCAGTTCTATCTGCAGCGGATCAAGAAGCTCAACCCCGAGCTGAACGCCGTCATAACGGTCAGCCCAACTGCCCTGGCTGACGCGCGCGCGGCAGATGCCGCCCGGCGCGCCGGCGACGACCGGCCGCTGCTGGGGATTCCGATCATCGTCAAGGACAACATCGACACGACCGGCATGGACACCACCGCCGGATCATGGGCACTCGCCGGCAGCCAACCGGACGACGCCTTCGTCATCCAGCAGCTCAAGGCCGCCGGCGCGCTGATCATCGGCAAGGCCAACCTGTCGGAATGGGCCAACTGGCGATCCGACCCATCGTCGAGCGGTTGGAGCGGCATGGGCGGGCAGACCAACATGCCCTACGTGCTCGATCGCAATCCATGCGGCTCCAGCTCCGGATCGGGCGTGGCCGCGGCGGCGGACCTGGCTGTGGCGGCGGTTGGCACCGAGACAGACGGCTCCATCGTCTGCCCCTCGGGTGCCAACGGCGTGGTCGGGATCAAGCCCACGCTGGGACTGGTCAGTCGCGCCGGCATCGTGCCAATCTCGGCCGACCAGGACACGTCCGGCCCAATCGCCCGTAACGTTACTGACGCGGCCGTGCTGCTGGGCGCGATGACGGGCGTCGACCCGCACGACCCGGCGACGACCGGCCAGCAGGCGGAGACCGATTACACGGTCTATTTGGACCAGAACGCACTCGACGGCGCCAAGATCGGCCTGTGGGTCGAAGGAACCTACGACCCGACGGTACTGCCCGAGCTGACACCCATCCTCGAGAACACCGTCGACGCGCTCGAGGCGGCCGGCGCGACCGTCGTTCCCGCCGACATCTCGATCAGCAGCGACACGGGCCTGGCCGAGTTTCTCGCCTTGCTGTGCGAGTCGAAGGACGACATGACGTCGTACCTGCAGACGTATGCACCTGGCTTCCCGGTTGGTTACACCAACGACTTGGCCGGGCTGCGCGACTTCAATCTTGACCATCCACAACTCGAATTGCCGGAGCCGGGCGAGTGGGACAACGACCTGTGGGACTTGGCCTTGATGACCAATGGGCGTGACTCTGACTGCGACGCCCAGCGCGCACATGGCAACTCCGGTCGTTCGGGCCACCATCGATGGCCTGATGAGCGACCTGGGCCTCGACGCGATCGTTGCGCTGACCAATAGCCCGGCCTGGGTCACCGATCCCGAGGGAGGCGACTTCGCCGCGACAAACAGTTTCACCGAATTTGCCAGCTCATCCATCGCTGCGGCCGTTTCCGGCTACGCCGACATCACCGTGCCGGCGGGCCACGTCGGACCGCTGCCCGTAGGCGTCACCTTCATCGGTGGCAAGTGGGACGAGCCCACGCTGATCGGCTTGGCCTACGCGTTCGAGCAGGCCACGCGGGTGCGTACGCCGCCACAGTTCCTGCCCAGCTGGTCGGGCGAGCTCAGCGGCACCGCTGGGCAACGCGGGTGCCCATAGGAGCGGCCTGCTCGCACCCCTGCACTAAGCGCTTCTTCAGCCTTCCATCCGCAACTCTTCGAGGTCCAGTTCGCGTTCGACCTCGCGCAACGTTTCGTCGTTGATGTCGCCCGAGTCGCGTAGGGCGATGACCGCCGTCCGCTCGGCGTCGATGATGTCCTGTTGGATTTCCTCGTGTTCCAGGCGCTCTTGAATTTGCTCCGGCGTTTCCAGGCCGCCGTCGCTGGCCAGGTGCTGCAGCCGGTCATTCAGGCCTGACTCCAGCCGATCGAGCAGCGGCTGGTGGGTGGGCCATCGCTCACGCTGACGGCGCAGCTCGTGCAACCCGGCGTTATAAGCGAACGTGCGCGCCGCCGTGCCCTCGTCGCCGTCCAGTTCGCGACCGTCCCAGCCGACGCGCTTGACGATCGCCGGCAAGGTCAGGCCCTGGCCGACAAGCGTCACCAGGATCACGCCCAGCGTTGTCAGGATGATCAGCGATCGCTCGGGGAAGTCTGCCGGCAGGGCCAGCGCGGCCGCCAGTGACACCGCACCACGCATGCCCGACCAGGCCACGACGAACGTCAGCCGCTTGGCAAGCTGCGGGTTAGTGCGAGCGATGATGCGGCGGGCGGAGTTTGGCAGGTAGCTGGCCGCGATGACGTAAACGAAGCGGGTTACGACCACGACGGCGGCGATGGCGGCGACGTGGCTCAGCACCAGCAGCGGATCGCGCACGCTGAGACTGGCCACGATGCTCGGCAGCTCGAGACCGATGAGCACGAAGACGAAGCCGTTGAGCACGAAACCGGCGATCTTCCAGGTGCTGAGCCACAGCACCCGGCTGCTCGCCGACAGGATCTTGCCCAGGCGACTGCCGATGATCACGCCCGTCGTCACCACGGCGAGCACACCCGAAGCACCCACCGCCTCAGCCGGCAGGTAGGCGGCAAAGGGCACGACACTGGATAGCAGAACCTCGACCAGCGGATCGTCGATGCGGGCGATGATCTCGACCGCGATCCATCCGACGATGAGGCCGAGCAGCACGCCACCCACGACGGCCACGGCGAAGGCACCGATCGCCTGGGCCAGGACGAAGGCGCCAGTGGCCACGGCGACGACACCGAATCGATACGCGACCAGCGCCGACGCGTCGTTCAGCAGCGCCTCGCCCTCGACGAGGGTGCTCACGATCCTCGGCGCGCCGATGCGGCGGAAGATGGCGGTGGCAGCCAGCGGGTCGGTCGGGGCGACGATGGCGCCCAGCGTCAGAGCGGCGGCCCAACCCAGGGACGGGACGAGGTTCTGGGCGACGATCGCCACCACGACGATCGTCACGATCACCAGCAGGAAGGCGAGGCGCAGGATCGGCGCCAGCCAGCGGCGCAACTCGCGCGTCGGCGTTTCGGTGGCGGCGATGAAGAGCAGCGGCGGTAGGAAGGCGACGAGGATCAGGTCGGAGTCGAACTCGATGTGGGGCAGGCCCGGGATGAAGGCGAGCGCCAACCCGCCGAGCACGAAGAGGATGGGATAGGGCACCCCGATACGCCCGGCGATCCGGTACAGGACCGCGATCGCGACGATGCTCACGAGAATGGCGGCCAGGATGGGCATTGGCAGTCAGGTTAGCGGGCCAGTGCATGGCCTAACATCGGGCGGGTGGCAGGGGAGAGGACGCAGTCCGTCGGCGCGCGTAAGACCGTTACCGTCCTTTTCGCCGACCTCGTCGAGTCGACAGCCATGTCGGAATCGCTCGATCCGGAAGTGCTGGCCGGCCGGCTGGCCACCTACTTCGAGCGTATGCGCTCGATCATCGAGAGCCACGGCGGGACGGTCGAGAAATTCATCGGCGACGCGGTGGTTGGCATCTTCGGTGTGCCGGTGCTGCACGAGGACGACGCCCTGCGGGCCGTCCGAGCGTCACTGGAGATGCAGGCGGCGACGACCGACCTGAACCTGCACTCGCGGATCGGCATTAACACGGGCGAAGTCGTGGCAGGCGTCAGCGGCGGAACATCGGTGGCGCTGGGACACCCGGTCAACATGGCTGCCCGCCTGCAACAGGCCGCCGACCCAGACACGATCCTGATGGGCCAGTCGACGCAAGCCCTGCTTGACGGTCGCGTTCAGGCTCAGGAACTCGGGCCGCTAACCGTCAAGGGTTCGACGGAGCCAATCATCGCCTGGCTGGTCGAAGGACTCATGGACAGCGCACCGCGCGGCTGGCACGGCAGGACGCCATTCGTCGGTCGCCTGGGGGAAGTCGCCGCCGTCGAATCGGCGTTCGAGTCGGCCGTGCGCGACAACAGCTGTGTTCTTCTGACCGTCGTCGCGCCACCGGGCATGGGCAAATCACGGCTGGCTTCGGAAGCCACGGCGCGACTGGCAAACCGGGCTCGCGTCGTCGTTGGTCGGTGCACTCCCTACGGCGAGGGGACGACTTACGCGCCGGTCATCGACATCATTGGTCAGCTCCAGGCGGCGGAGGGAAGCGCGACGCTCGAGGAGGCGCTCAGTCCCGAGGCCGACGGCCAACAGGTCCATGCTCAACTTCGCGCGCTCGTCGGCGGGACGGCGCTGAGCTCGCCAGAGGAAACGGCCTGGGCATTCCGCCGCTTGCTCGAAGCCATGGCGAGCGACCGCCCGATAGTCGTGGTCTTCGACGACATTCATTGGGCCGACTCATCGCTCCTCGATCTGATCGATTACGTGGCGACCTTCTCGGCCGGCTATCCACTGCTGCTGATCTGCCTGGCCAGGCCCGATCTTTTCGACAGCCGGCCCGACTGGACGGGCAGCCGACCAAACAGCCAGACGATCCGGCTACAGCCGCTGACGCCCGATGAGACAGATGCCCTGCTGCCGGTCGACGTGCAGGCGCGCTGAGCTTCGGCGTCGCATAGTCGAGGCTGCCGGCGGCGTGCCGCTGTTCGTAGAGCAGATGGCCGCCCTTCAGCAGGGGGCGGGCGAGGTCGAGGTGCCGGCCTCGGTCCGCGCGCTGATGGCCGCCCGCGTCGATCAACTGGAGCCGGCCGGCCGCTCGATTTTGGAAGTCGGCGCCATCGAAGGCGAGACCTTCAGGCGGACCACGGTTGGCGCATTGCTGGATGCAGAACCCGGGACGGGCCTGGCCGGCCAGTTGATGGGCTTGATCCGGCGCGACTTCATCAGGCCCGAACGCCTCTCTGGCGCGGGCGACGCGTTCAGATTCAGCCATGCGCTGCTGCGCGACGCGGTCTACTCACTGATGCCGCGGCGCCGGCGCGCGGCGCTGCACGAGCGATACGCGGACCTGCTGGAGAGCGCTGACGGTCCGGTCGATCAGGAGATGGTTGGCCATCAATTGGAGACGGCGTATCGCGAGCGCAAGGCGCTGGGCGAAGCCGACGACAGCGCGAAATTGCTGGCCGTGCGGGCCGGCGAGGCGCTCTACGCCGCGAGCCGGCGAGCCGCCAGCCGGAAGGATTGGCGCCGAGCGATCGACCTGCTGACGCGCAGTGCCGACCTGCTAACGCTGGATCCATGGCGTCGGGCGGCAGTTCTACCGGACCTGATTACGGCGTATGCGTCGTTGCCTGACCTTGTCAGCGCCGACAGCGCCTACCGGACTGCCTTGGAAGAGGCGCGCCTCGCCGGAAACGAAGCAGCAACGCGACGTGCTGAGATGGCGGGCGCGGATATCGACGTGCTACAGGATCGTCCGGGCTGGCAGGCACACGCCAGTCAGGCAGCGGATGAGGCTATCGCGTTCTTCAGTGACCCGGCAGACGCACTGATGCTCGGCCGGGCTCATCTCCTGAAGGCATTCGCCGAGGGCGCGGTGAGCCAGGGCAGGATGATCGAAGAGCTGAAGGTCGCGCACTCGTACGCACTGCACGCCGGTGACGACCTATTGCTCGTCGAGACATGGGACGAGCTGGGTGGGGCGATGCTCAGCGGCCGTACCCCGTACACGAAGTGCCCGAGTTCGTGCGGCAGGAACGCGCGTGGGCCAGCGCTCGTGGCATTCCATTCGCCGAAGCCGACGCCATGCTGGGAGAGGCATACGCACTTGTGGCAGTGGGCGACGTGAGTGCAGCGCGGGAGCTTCTTGGGGCAGTCAAAGCGCTCTTCGCATCTCTGCCCGGGTTGGTCTCCCAACACGGCGAGTCCTACAACCTCGCCGCCCAGCTCGAGCGCGACGCCGGTGATGCCAGCGCCGCCGAAAGGGAATTTCGGCAGGCCTTGAAGCTCTTCGATACGCCCACCACTGTTCGTTGGTGGCGTACAGCGGCGGTCAGCCTGGCGAACACGCTCCTTGACCAAGGTCGCGTCGACGATGCGGATGCCCTCCTGGCGGAGATGCGGAGCCGCGGCGAGGCGTCGCATGTTCACCAATCGGCCACGGAAGAACTTGCAAATGCCCGACTCGCTGCAGCGCGTGGTGACACCGCGACAGGCGATCGAATTGGGCAGCCAGGCTATCGCGGCAATCGCGGGCAGCGACTGGATCGTGCGCGAAGCACGCCTACGCGAGCAGTTCGCCGAGATTCTGCTTTCTGCTGGCGACCTCGATAGGGCGCGCGTCGAGCTCGAGACGTCAGCAAGTCTTCTGGCAGAGAAGGGCTACACGGTGGCCGAAACGCGCGTGAGGGACCGCCTGGCCGCCTTGGCTTGACAGCGGCAACATACAACCGTATGGTTGTATCGATGGATGCAATCGTGCAGCCTTTTCAGGCCGACCTGATCTTCGGCGCTCTCTCCGACGCGACCCGGCGTGACATCGTTCGTCGTGCGATCGCAGGGGAGGAGGGCGTGGCCGAGCTCGCCCTGCACTACCCGATGAGCTTCGCCGCCGTGCAGAAGCACATCGCCGTGCTGGAACGAGCCGGGCTGATTGCCAAGGAGAGGACAGGCCGGCGTAAGGTCATACGCACCCAGGTCGAGACCGTGCGGCGCGCACAAGCGGTTCTCGACGAATTTGAGGCGCTGTGGCGCGGTCGGATCGACCGGATGGTCGACCTGATCGCCGAGGAGAAGGAGGTCAACGCATGACCGTGACTGCGGTCTACAAGGATGGGAACACGCTGACCATGACCATCACCGCCGAATTCGACGCGTCGCCGGAGCGCGTCTGGCGGCTATGGGCAGATCCGCGCCAGCTCGAACGCTGGTGGGGCCCGCCGTCCTACCCGGCCACGTTCACCGATTTCGACTTCCAGCCCGGTGGCCGTGTGAACTACCACATGACCGGGCCAACGGGCGATCAGCCGCGCGGTTGGTGGGAGATCCTGGAGCTGGATCCACCGAACTCGATCGTCTTTCTTGACGGATTCGCGGACGACAACGGTGACCCGAATCCGGACTTGCCGGCCACGACCGACCGCGTGACGTTCGAGGAGCTGAGTGAAGGTAAGACCCAGATGACGTTCGTCACCTTCTTCTCCGATGCGGAGTCGATGGCGAAGGTCCTGGCCATGGGAGTGGAAGAAGGCCTGCGCGAAGCCGTCGGCCAGATCGACGCGATCCTCGACGAAGACAAGGTAGGCACCCGATGAAGACGATCATCGAACCAAGCTCAAAGACGGTCCCAGGCGACCGGCGCCACCGATCACCTACGACGTCAGGCAAGGGGAGCAAGGGTCGGCGCCGCCGCTGTTCATCATCGGTTCGCCGATGGGGGCCACGGGCTTCATCACCCTCGCCAGCCACTTTCCGGATCGCACCGTGCTGACCTATGACCCGCGCGGCGTTGGGCGAAGCCCAAAGGACGACCAGACGGCGCAGTCGACGCCCGAACAGCACGCCGACGACCTGCATCGCGTGATCTCGGACTTCGGCGGTGGGCCGGTCGACCTGTTCGCCAGCAGCGGAGGTGCCGTGAATGCGTTGGCGCTGGTCGCCGCGCACCCGGCTGACGTGCGCGTCCTCGTTGCCCATGAGCCACCCATCGCAACGGTCTTGCCGGACGGCGAAACCGTGATGGCCGCCAATCGGGACATCCGCGACACGTATCGTAAGAGCGGTTTTGGCGCCGGGCATGGCCAAGTTCATCGCGCCTGGTCATGCAGCAGGCGAAATCCCGGCCGACTACTCCGAGCCGGCCCGCGCCGGATCCGTCCATGTTCGGGCTGCCGCGCAGCCGATGGCGGCGCGCAGGGTGACCCACTGCTCGATCAGAACATGCTGACCTGCTCGGCATACTAGCTGGACTTCGATGCAATGCGTGCTGCGCCGACACGGATCGTCATGGGGTGGGTGAGGAGTCGGCCGAGATGCTTCCGCGGCCGCGGCGGCGACGCCAGTGGCCGAACGCCTCGGCGTCACGCCCGTGGTCTTTCCTGGCGGCCACGATGGCTTCCTGGGCGGGGAATACGGCCAGACGGGCAAACCCGACGAGTTCGCCGCCAAGCTGCGCGAGGTTCTGGGCTAGGCGTCTGCCAACCGTTCGACCACGGCCCGGGCACCCTCGAAAGCGCCCTCTACCCACGCCTGGGCGGTGGACCACGCCTCGCCGCAAACGTAGACAGGCACGCCCGGCACGGGCTGGCTGACGCGCTGCATGACGTCGTCCGAATTGACACCGGCTCGCCAGAAATGCCACGCCGGCTGGCGTGGATCGGCGCCCCAGTGCATGTAGGCCGAGCCGACCGGCTCGGGCAACGCGCTCAGGCCGTGCATCTTCTTTAGAAAGCCGACCGCTTCTGCGACCAACGCCGCTGGAGCCTGGTGAGCAGCAAAGGCTGTTGCGCCCACCCCAGGCTTTGGGAGTGACCGCCACGCGTCAAGGTCGGTGCCATCCGCGAAGGCGGCCATCATCAGAGCCGGGCCAACTGAGTCGGCGCCGTACATCGAGTCGAGATAGAAGGATTTGCGGGCGGGCAGGTCCGTTGTAATCCGGCGCCCACTGAAGCCGTCGTCACGCCACCACGGCGCGTCGTACCAGAGGTAGAGCTTGAGGGCGGGGTAGCCGATCGTGGACCCGACCAGCGCGCTGACCGCAGGCAGCTGCAGCAGAGGCGTTGCCTCGGCCATGGCGTCGACCGCCGGTCGGGGCAGGGCCAGCACTAGGCGTTTGCTGCGCAAAGTCTGGCCATTGGCGAAAGTCAGCTCGAGCTCGATGTGCTTTCCGCTACCTAAGACGTCGAAATGATGCAGGTCGTGCTCAAGCAGCACCTGACCGCCAGTGCCTTCGAATCGGCGGGCAAGTTCCACGGGGATCGCGGCCATGCCGTCGACCGGCGTGCGCTGATCGTCAATCGCCATCAGCTCATTGATGAGGTAGGGAATGCCGTCTGCCGCGTTGTGCGGGCCGACGCCAGACATGTAGCCCAGGGTCGCCACAAGCAGCCGCGCAGCCTCCTCGGAGAGGGCGGCACGATAAACATCGGTCAGTGTGAAGTCGCGCAGCGGCCGGCCCTGGAACTGGTGATCTCGGCGGGCTCGACTCCAGTCGTCATGAGAGAGCTGGAACGCGTCGGGCACAGCCGCTTCCATCGCACGTCTCATGAGTTGGTCGGGTGGGAGGCCGGCCTCGGATGCGTCGAGCGCGTAAGCACCAGGTGAGGCGCCCTCGCTCGCCAATGTCATGTGGTCGCGTAGGAACAGCCGATTGTCGGCATGCGATGTCTGGAACGGACGCGTGGCCAGGCCGAGCTCATCGACCGTGGCGGTAACAAGATGGTGGCCATCGTGGAAGCGCATGCCGCCGAGCTCGACGTTCGCACCCTGCAAATCGGTTAGGCCCGGTGAACAGCCGGCCGCCAACGCGATTCGTGCGCTCGAAGAGGGCGATCGACCAGTCCCGCTTGAGCAGAGCGGCGTGGTAGGCGACATACGTGCCCGCCGCGCCCGCGCCGATGATCGCCAGGTCGAGCGTCATGTCCTACCTCCCGCGGCCCGCCCCCAACACCGTAGAGTGTCGTCCGTCGGAGAGGGAGTTGCCGAGTGACATCGACAATCGATCGGGACGAACGGCGCGAGTTGATACGGGCCGGCGTCGAGATGGCGCTCTACATCGCGCTGTCACTACTGGCGGTCATCGTCGCCGTGCCACTGGCCGTCGAAAAGACGGACGCCGTAGCCATCGCAGGCACGCTCGTTGTCACTGCCATAGGTCTCCTGGCCGCCCACTGGCTGGCCTTCCGCGTTTCTGCCCGGCTCGAAACCGGTGGCATCCTGAGTCGGGAGGCGCTGGCCGAGCTTGCCGCTCAGGTTGGCGGCGGAGCCATCGCTGTGGCCATAGCAGTCGTGCCCCTGCTTGTGCTGCCACCGTCGCAGGCAGTGTTCGCGTCGCAGCTCGCGCTCCTTGCACTGATCGCAGGCGTCGCGTATTGGCGCAGCCCAGCCTCGAGCCCGGAGTCGGCTACACGCGCTCGCCTACACGGCTGCGGTTGTGTTCGGAGCGGCAGTTGTCGTCGCCCTGCATGACCTGGGCGGGCATTAACCTGAAAAGCACATGGCCAAACCGCGTTTCACCATGATCGTGCTGCTCGTGCAGGACATGGCCAGGTCGGTTGGCTTTTACCGCCGCCTTGGAGTGGAATTTCCAGATGACGCCGAGACCCGCCGCGATCTTGGCGTGGACATCGGCGACGGTCGAACGATCGTTTGGTCAACAACCTTTGCCGCCAACGACCCGGACCGCGAGGCGCCACGCGGCGGGTCGCGCATCATGCTCGAGTTCTTTGTCGAGGGCAACGTTGCGGTGGACGAGAAGTTCGCCGAGCTTGGCCGGCGCGGGCTACGTCGTCCAGCGCGAGCCCTACACGACCAACTTCGGCGCCTACATGTGCCTGGTCGACGATCCGGACGGCAACACGGTGTTGGTCACGGCCGGGTAGACACGACTGATCGGAGGAGAGCCTGGTGCCCGTCGATGCTGCGACATGGATCGCCCTCGTTCAGCTGGCCGTCTCGGTCGTTGGCATCTCCATCACCGTCTGGCTCGCGCTGATCGTGAAGCGCAGCACTACCAGGATCGCCCAGCTCGAATTCAACCGCGCGTTGAGGGACAGCTGGATGCACGTCGACCAAATGACGCTGCAGGATCCAAATCTCGTTGGGCTCATGGATCAGTACCTGCCACCGCATAAGACGGCGGATCCAGGGTTCGGGCGCAAGCGCCTATTTCTGCTCGTCTTCCTGAACCCGATGTACACGACGTACCAGGCCGCGCAGCAGGGACTGTCGAGCGGCTCTGCGGCCGAAGTGACTGCCCTCCTCGTGATCGACCGGGTCCTGACCGCCGCGCCACCCGCCTTCAGCGAGGCAGAGGCGGCCGGCGTCGCACGTGACCTGTTCGCCGTGGACGGCGTGGCCAAGGTCACCGAGAGTGAGCGCGACCAGACCTTCCTGATCGACGGCGACCGTCCTGCAGTGCTGAAGATCTCCAACGCCGCCGAGGATCCCATCCGACTCGACCTGGAGGCGCAGGCGGCACAACGAATCGCCGCAGGTCGACCCGGGTGTCCCGGTTGCCCTGCCGTGGCAGGTGCCCGGCACAACAGACTTCCGCGCACCAATTCAGCGCGGCTGGGACACCCATTGGGCGCGGATGTACGACCGGCTGCCGGGCCACTCCGACGTGCGCGGCGAGACGCTGACTGACGACGCCATCCGCGATTGGGGAACGATGGCCGCGCGAGTCGGCCGCGGGCTGCGCGGGCTGTTCCACCCACTCGCCCAGCGAGTGATGCTGTGGGACGTCCAGCACGCGCTCCGCCTGCGGCCGATGTTGACCGCGGTTCCCGATGCCGACGTCAGACGGCTGGTGTCGGCCGCCCTCGACCGCTACGAGCAGGTGGTGACGCCGGTCTGGCCCGGCCTGCGCGCCCAGATCGTTCACACCGACCTGTGCGCGTCCAACGTTCTGGTGGACGAAGCCGGCCGAATCACCGGCGTCATCGACTTTGGCGACGCCAGCTGGTCGGCGCTGGTGGTCGATTTGGCGGCGGTACTGGAAACGGTCACGGAGGGCCGGGAAGCCGACGCGACGAATTCTTCCGGGCGGCCCGCCTGGCTCTCGACGGCTACGAGAAGGTCACGCCGCTGGAGCCGGGAGAGCGGGCGATCGTTGGCGAGCTGCTCGCCGCTCGGATGTGTGCCGCCGTCGTCATCCCCGCGTCGCGGGCGGCGTTGTACGAGGCGCCGGATGCGCTCATGGCTGACCTGCGCGGTCAGGCCGCAGCAGTCCTGCGCATGTTCGAGTCGGTTGGCTGGGATGAAGTAGGCCGCCGGCTGGCTGGTCGGGAGGCTGGGACCGGCAGGAGCAAGACTGAGCTGGTCGAGCGTCGGAATCGGGTGCTTGGCCCGGCCATGACCGGCCTGACTTACAGGCAGCCGCTGCAACTGGTACGCGGCGATGGGGTCTGGCTGATCGACGCGGATGGGCGGCGCTATCTCGATGCGTACAACAACGTGCCGGTCGTGGGCCACGAGCACCCACGCGTGGTCGAGGCGATCGTGCGCCAGGCACGAAGCCTGAACACCAACATGCGCTATCTGCACGAAACGGCGGTCGAGGTGGCAGAGCGACTGGTTGCGTCGACCGGCGGCGCGCTCGACGTGGTCATGTTCGTCAACTCCGGCTCTGAGGCGAACGACATCGCCTGGCGCATCGCGCGAGCGGCGACCGGCGGCTCAGGCGGGATCACGACCGACTTTGCCTACCACGGCATCACAGAGGCGATCATCCGCATTGACGCCCGAGGACTGGCGGCCCGGACAGGAGCCGGAACACGTCCGGACATGGCGGCCACCTGATTCGCTGCGCGAGTTCGACGGGTCGCTTGCCGACTTCGAGCAGGCCATCCTGTCGTTACAGGAGGCCGACCACCCGCCGGCGGCCGCGATCATGGATGGCGTGCTGACGAGCGACGGCATCATCGACCTGTCGCCCTCGGTCGCCCAGGAATTGGTTCGGCGAACGCACGAGGCCGGCGGCTTGTGGATCGCCGATGAGGTCCAGTCGGGCCACGGCCGGACTGGTGCCGCCATGTGGGGCTACCAGCGGCTCGGGATCGACGCCGGACATCGTGACCGTTGGCAAGCCGATGGGCGCAGGCCATCCGGTGGCGGCAGTGATTACGCGGCACGAGCTGGCGCGGCAATTCTCGCCGGAGGGCGAGTTCTTCAGCACGTTCGGCGGCAATCCGGTGGCGATGGCCGCAGCACTGGCGGTGCTTGACGTCATGGACGACGAGCGCGTGATCGCCAACGCGGCAGTAGTGGGGGACTACCTGGGCAACCGCCTGCGTGAGCTGGCTGGATCGGCGCAGCAGATCGGCGAGGTGAGACAGATTGGACTCGCGATCGGCGTCGAGATCGTGCGTCCGGGCACGGTGGAGCCGGACGCCGCCGGCGCGAAGGAGATAGTCGAGGGAATGCGCGAGCGCGGCGTCCTGATCGGCACGACGGGTCGCCACGGGAACGTGCTCAAGATCCGGCCGCCGCTCGTTTTCAAGCGCGAACACGCCGACCAACTTGTAGCGGCGCTGTTGGACACCCTCGCCGATGTGCCCCACGAGCACCACCGGACGAACGCACCGGTCTGAGACGGGTTCCCGGGCGTCGTTCACCGGGCTGTGGTGCCACTACAGGCCCAAAACTACGTGTCGTGTCGGGCGATCGAGAGGAAGCATGCCGCCGAAGCACGCCTCTCGACTGCCTAGAGCAGCTCCGGACGACCGATTTTCTCCCGGTGGTGCTCCACCGGCACACATTTCCGAGCGGCTCGTAGACCCGCGCTTGCAGCGGCGAGCGCAACGTTGGTTCGCCCGGCGGAGCTGTGGGCGCCGTAGCCGGCTGTCCTAACGCGCGATGTGATCTGCTATGGCGGCAGCCTCGTCACCCACCCCATAGAAAATGCCGGACTTGCGCCAGTGCAGGAAGTGCATGCCCAGGAAATAGAGCCCGTTGGCGTCAGCGTAGTCGGCGCGCTGGACCGGGTAACCGGTTTCATCAAGGCGTGCCGGCCTGACCCACGAGAAGTCGTACGAGTAACCGGCCGACCAAATAACGGTCGATATGCCTTCGGCCGCCAGGTCGACTTTCGACCGGTCCGGCTGATCGAAGCCGTCTGTGCCCGAGTAATCGTCGGTCGGGTCGGGGTCGGGCGCATCGCAGGCCGTTGGTCGTTATCAGGTGGTCGATGTCCGATCGGAATTTGTTGGCGAAGTCGTCGGCTGCCTGGAGGTTGGCGTCCTTGTCGGTGGCAAAGCTGGCGCGCGTGCCGTCGAGGGCGGTCAGCCGGCCCAGGATGATCGCGCCGAGACTCGCCATCTTGTGCAGATTGAGTGTCCGGCCGCCGGCCTTGCCCGAGTTGTGTGGGTTGCCCGCGCCGCGAGCGGCGAGCGAGGGCAGGGCCTCGACGGGCAGCTCGAACAAGCCCATGTCCTCCCACCAGCGGAAGGCATCGCGACCGCGGTAGCGTCGCGGAAGGCGGCCGGCTTTGCCAGTGCTGATGAAGACGCGACGGCCCGCCTCGAGTAGCTCGTCGGCAAGCTGCATGCCGGTCTGGGCACTGCCGATGATCAGCACTCCGCCCGGCGGCAGCTGGTCGGGGTTGCGATAGACGCTCGAGTGAAGCTCCAGGATGGAGACCGCCACGGACCCGATACCTGGTGGTCGCTTGGGCTTCTGGAAGCTGCCCGTCGCCACGATCACGGCGCGGCCCTCGAAAGGGCCCTGGCTGGTTGCCACGCGGTAGCCGCCGGCCGCCGGCGTGACCTCCGTCGCCTCAACACCGGTGATGATGTCGCCACCGGGCAGGCTGGCGTAGCGCTCGAGGTGGCTGACAATCTGGTCGCGCGGCAGGAAGCCATCGGGCTCCGGGCCCGTGTACTCGCCGCCCGGCAGCTTGAGCGTCCAGTTGGGCGTGACCAGCGTGAACGAGTCCCACCGCTCGCGCCACTTGGCCGCGACGCTGTCGCGCTCCAGGACGACGTGATCGATGCCGTGTTGAGCCAGCTCGTAGCGAGCGGCCAATCCAGCCTGTCCGCCGCCGATCACGATTACGTCCCGTCCGCGATTTATTGCGGTCGCGCCAAACCGCTGCCTACCCGTTGATCGGGGCAGCAACCAACCGGGCAGGCGGCCGCAGCCGTGGAAACTGACTCGCCAGGTCGGGCGCGACGAGCTGGAAGATGCGCCAGCGTCCGGCAACGCCCTTGAGCTGAAACGTGCCCAGGTCCTTGAGTGAGACCGCGGGATCAAGGGTAGGACTCAGTTGGTCGGCAGCTGTCTGCGAAACGAGGACCTGGCCGCCATGGCCGGCGGCTCCGATGCGTGCCGCTACGTGTACGTCGACCCCGACATAGCCCTCAGCTGCCAGTTGAGGCGTTCCAGAGTGGAGACCGATCCGCAGACTCTGAGCGTGACCCCGTGCGGCCAAGCCTGCGTCCGCAGCCGGCGCTGGATGGCCAGGGCGGCATCGGCAGGAGAACGAGCCGACGGAAATACGGAGAAGAACTCATCCGCCCGCGAGTCGACCTCGTGACCGCCGGCAGCCCGACACATCTGTCGCAGAAGGCGCCGTTCCTCGGCGAGAACCTCGGCGTATCCGATCGCCCAGCTGCTCCAGTAATTCGGTCGAGCCCTCGATGTCGGCGTGCAGGAACGTAACCGTGCCCGTGGGCAGGCCGCTGACCTCGTCGGCCTGGGCATGCACCATCGACTCCAGTCGTGACCGATCGAGGGCGAGCGACAACGCCGCTGCCACTCCGTCGATCAGCTCCGGGCTCGGCCGACAGCGCCGGATCGTACGCCAGAGCGCATAGCGGCTCGCCGTCACGTTCGACTATCCGAACGTCTTGCGATGCGAGAACGGCGGAGTCGATCGCGCGCCCATCGCGCGTCGACGAACTGCCGAGCTCGAGCGCGACCAGTAGGCGATCGACACGGATGGGTCGTGCAGCGCGCGGCCGACTACGTTGCGCAACGCTCGTGGGTCGGGCGCACCCCCGAGTTCCACGACGAGCTGGGAGACGAGCCCGCGGTCCATGCTGAACATGAAGGAGACCAAAGAGAAAGCCGATCGGCACCGCCGCTCGAGCAACGACAACCGTCCAGAAGACCGTCTGCTCGATCAGCGGATAAACCTGCGTCATATACATGAGGATGTCGCTGGCGAAGGCCGCCGCAGGCCGACGCCGCCGGCCGACAGGACGAAGTTCAGTTGGCGCCGAGAGGGCCGGCTTGCCTGCCGCCAACGTCGAACGATCAGGATGAGTACCGCCAACGTCAGGGCGACGGCGATCAGTCGGGTCGCGAGCGATGATCGCATCGAACAACGGCTCGATTGGCGAGGCAGCCAAATGGATTGGCGCAGTCGCAGCCGTACTCACGTCGAAGTCCTGACCAGGAGCAGTCGAGCAACTGCCTGCACGACGGTGTTGGCCACGATGAAGCCGAAGAGACCGCGGGCGGCGCGCGAGAACAACGCACCTTCTGGATAGGAAAGCAACAAATAGGCCGCGACCATGTTACTGACCCACGCGAATCCGAAGGCTCGCGGCCGCCACCGCCGGGATGTCGCGAAACCTGGAATGACGCGATGTACCAGGTAATGCCGGCGAGAAGCATCACCCGCCCGGTCGGATTCTCCGGACGTCTTCGCCAGGCGACGGTACCGGCGCCGATGTAGGCCAGACCTACGATCTGGTCGGCCAATATCGAGATGGGCGAAACGTTGCCGGAGACTGCCACGGTGGCCGCTGCTGCTGCCACCGCCAGACCTCCCAGGCCAGCCGCAATCGGCACCCAGTCCATCGGCTGCCGGTCAGCAGACGTCATCGAGTTGCTCATTCAGCAGCCACGTCGGCATCTTCCGCCCGGCGCTAGCGGGTGTCCAACGCGACGGACGGGAGCCGCTGGCGGATGCGCGATTTCAGCGCAGCTGGCTGACGGGAAACGTGTCGCGCAGCCAGGCGATGTGCGAGCGGTGCTCCGCCTCGTGCTGAAGGATGTGGTGCAGCACCCAGTCTGGCGCGGCGTCGTAACGGTCGAACGAGCGCGCTCGGTGGAAATCCTCGTTTGTCATCGGTCGCAGCCGGGTCAGGGCGAAGTCGCGCACCCCAGCCAACCGCGCTCGGTGCTCGTCGAGTGTCTGCCCGTCGATGCGCGAAAGGTGGCCGCCAACCTCTCGGTCGGGCCAGGGCAGTAGTTGCTTGAGCTCCGCCGGGTAGTCGGTCAGCTCGAGGATCTCGGTCGAGACCCAGTCGGCTTCGATCAGGGCGATGTGGTACAGCAGCGAGCCAATACTGTTGAGCGGGGCATCCGGATACCAGTCGACCATGTCCGGCGTCACGCCTTCAAGCTCGCGCAGCGTGTCGCGCCGGCCGTCCTCGAGCGCCGCCAGCCAGCGACCGACCTCCGGGTCGTCGGCGATGGGCTCGAGAACTAGCCGTTCGCGCTGCCCTGACACGTACCAACTCTAGAGGGCGCGTCCCCTGTTAGGACTAAGTCCCCGATCACGTGCCGTACTGCACTGTCAGCGTCCTGGTCCACGTGCACCCGAGCAGGGGCGCCAGCGCGGTGCACGGATCATCCTTTGTCTGTCCCACCCCTTGACTTGTCGTCCACGATCCGCCTGGCTTGCCAGGCAGCTGCACGGTCATACCGTCGAGGTAGGCCTGGTTGTTGAAGTCCAGCCAGTCGATCCCGTTGCTCGCCTTGGTTGGACCCGTGTCCGGGCAGCTATTCGGCGAGGTGTAATTCGGCGCGCTCTTGGGCGTGAACTTGAGACTGAAGTTGTCGGGGCCATAGGTGCCCTGGACGCCGACGACGTCGATGTCCTGCGTGCCGACGATGGTCGCCTTGCAGTTCTCGGTCATGACAGTGGTCTCGACCGTCCGATTGGTGCTGCCATGGAGTGTCCCGCGCCACGTTCCGGCGCCGCCCTCGGCCAGGTCGCCCTCCAGGCCTTCGTCGGCGGTGCCGGTCACTCCGAGTGGCCCACCGCCGATATTGCCGTTGAAGGTGTCGTGGAGGATCACGTGCATGGTTTGGCCGGTGGCCGCTCCGGTGGAGGGACAACCGGCGAGGATCATGGGCAACAGCAGCAGGGCGCCGGCAGCTGCGATCCGTCGGCTCGGACGGCGGAAATTGGGCATCTCTCAGCCCTCCCATCTGCGGGCCTTACCCTCGCCAGCCCTCCGAGATTTCAGGCCCGCGTGAATATTCGTTGTGGCGACGGCGAGAATCAATCCCACGGAGGTACGCCCATTGGCGCATGCGCTTGACGCGGCATGCGACCCTTTCCCGCAGAGCCGCGCTGTTGATGCGCGAGAAAGGAGCGAAATGAGGGCACTCATGTCCCCAGAAAAGGTGATTACCCCTTGGCAGGACATGAGGCTTCATGCGCACGCTCAATCTCGGCATCCTGGCTCACGTAGACGCCGGTAAGACAACCCTCACTGAGCGCCTCCTTTACACCGCCGGCGCCATAGATCACATCGGCAGTGTCGACGCCGGTACCACCCAGACCGACTCACTAGAGCTCGAACGCGAGCGCGGCATCACCATCCGGTCGGCCGTTGCGCCGTTTCGGATTGGCGATCTCGCGGTCAACATCGTCGATACGCCGGGCCACCCCGACTTCATCGCCGAAGTCGAGCGCGTCCTGGGCGTGCTAGATGGCGCGGTGCTCGTCGTCTCGGCTGTAGAAGGCGTCCAACCGCAAACGCCACTCCTTTTTCGCGCTCTCCAACGCCTGAAAGTTCCTACGCTGATTTTCGTCAACAAGGTCGACCGGGCAGGCGCCGACTTCGAGCGGACGCTGGCGGCCATGCGTCGACGGCTCTCAGCCGCGGTCATAGCGCCGGACAGCCCCGACCTGTCCGAAATCCTGGCGGAGAACAGCGAAGCGATCATGCGCGCCTTCGTTACCGACGACGGCGGGCTGTCGGACGGCCGACTGATAGCCGAGCTGCGCCGGCAGACCGGCCGAGGCCTTGTTTTTCCGGTGTTCACCGGCTCGGCCTGGAAGGGCATCGGTATCGATGCGCTGCTCCAGGGCATCCGCGACCTCTTGGTCGGGCCGGCCGGAGACCGAGAGGCCGCTGTGTCGGGCCGCGTCTTTAAGATCGAGCGCACGGCCGCCGGCGAGCGGGTGGCGTATGTCCGCTTGTACGCCGGGACTCTGCGCGCTCGTCAGCGCGTTACGGTCGGCGGCGAAGAGGAGCAGAAGCCGGCCCAGGTCAAGGTTTTCGCACCTGCCGGCGAACCCCGGCGCGACGTCGTGACCGCCGGTGAAATGGCCACCCTCCGCGGCCTGACCGCTGTCCGCGTGGGGGACGCGATTGGCGAAGCGCCGCCAGGCGAGGACGTCACCACCCGCTTTCCTCGACCGGCGCTGGAAGCCGTCGTGTTCGCTCGTCGGTCGGAGCAACAGGGCTCACTTCGGGCGGCCCTCACCCAGCTGGCCGAACAGGACCCGCTGATCAATGTCCAACAGGATGAGCTGCGCCACGAGATCTCAGTTTCGCTCTACGGCGAAGTCCAGAAGGAGGTAATCGGGGCGACGCTCGAGCGCGATTACGGCATCGCCGCCGGCTTCCACGAGACGACGGTGGTGTGCATCGAGCGGCCCGCTCACAGCGCGCAGGCCGAGGAGGTAATCCATGCCAAGACGCACACCAACATCACCGGCCGTAGCTCGCCACTCAGCTCGAACCCGTTCCTGGCAACGCTGGCACTGCGCCTCGAGCCCGCGCCGCCGGGCTCGGGCGTCGAGTTCCGAAACGCGGTGGGCGACGTACGGCTGGTACCGATTTACCTCTACAAATCGGTAGCGTCATTCGCCACTGAGATGGAGGCGTACGTCCACGAAGCCCTTGGCGAGGGACCCTTTGGCTGGCAGGTGACTGACTGCGTGGTCACGATGACAGACTGCGGCTACGCCTCGCCGGCGACAGCGGCAGCCGACTTCCGACTGCTGACCCAACTCGTCCTGGCAAGGGCACTCCTGCGGAGCGGTACCTGGGTATGCGAGCCCCTCGCCGACCTGTCGCTGGAGGTGCCGGCGGCGACAGACCAGAAGGTGCTCGCAACTCTGGGTCGGCTGGGCGGCCGGGTGCGCGGCCAGTTCTCGGTTGGTGGAATTACGCGCGTTCAGGCCATCATGCCTGTCGCGCAGGTCCGGCTGTTGCAACAGCAGCTGCCTGGTCTGGCGATGGGGGAGGGCATCCTCGAGAGCCGGCCCGACGGCTACCAACCGATCGGCGACAACCCGCCGACCCGCCCGCGGTCAAGGATCAGCCCACTCGATCGTGAAGCCTGGCTGGCCTCTCTGGCCAGGCACGGCTAGTCGTAGCACCGACAATCCATCCGGCGCTCTGCACCTCTACGAGTCGTGCGGCTTCGTGCCGGTGTCTCGCGACGCAACTTATCGCAAGCCCCTCGACTGACTCAGCGCCCTTCTGTCGCGCGATCGATAGGCGGAAACGCGTGACGGCTGACGCGATTCGGCGACACGGTCGGTGTATCCAGTGGCGGTTCCGGCTGCGCGCCCGAAGGAGAGATGGAATGCCCACCCGTAACTATCTCGTCTCCCTAGCGTTGCTTCTGTCCCTTGCAGTAGTCGCTCTGTCCGCGCTCGCCCGACCGGCGCCTGCAACTGCGGCAACAGCCATGCCGTCGCGCGTCTACTCGCCCTACTTCGAGACCTGGACCACTGACAGCCTCACCACGATTTCCCAGCAGTCGGGGGCACGCTATTTCACCTTGGCCTTTCTGCAGACTCTGAGCAAGACGTCGTGCACGCTTGCGTGGAACGGCGACAAGACCCGGGGTATTGGGTCGGGTGCCTACGCAAGTGACATCGCCTCGCTGCGAGCGCTCGGCGGTGACGTGATTCCATCCTTTGGCGGCTGGTCTGCCGACCAGGGAGGCACGGAGATCGGTGACTCGTGCTCCAACGTCAATACGATCGCGCAGGCCTACGAGTCAGTAATCACCACCTACGACGTCAGTCGGCTCGACATGGATATCGAGGGCCGCTCGTTGACCAGGACAGACGGAATCGATCGCCGAAACAAGGCGATCAAGCTCGTGCAGGACTGGGCCGTGGCGAGTGGTCGGCCACTGACGATCTCGTACACGCTCCCAACTACGCGCACCGGCCTGGAGTCGAGCGGCCTTGCGATCCTGCAGAACGCCATCGCGAATGGCGTCCGCATCGACATCGTCCAGCCGATGGTCTTCGACTACTACGACCGGCAGGTGCTGGACATGGGCGACTCGGCGATCAGCGCCGTCCAGGGCCTGCACAGCCAGCTCGCGTCACTGCTGCCGGGCAAGACGTCGGCCCAGCTGTGGGCGCTGGAGGGCGCCACGATCATGAACGGCCTCGATGACTATCCCAAGAAGACGGAGTCGACGAGCGTCCAGGACGCGCAGCAGCTGCTGACGTTTGCTCAGGTTAACGGGATGCGCGTTGTCTCGATGTGGGCGATCCAGCGCGACAACGGCGGGTGCCCAGGTTCGACGGGCTCGAACAACTGCTCGGGCATCGTCCAGGGCACGTGGGACTTCACAAATGCGCTGAAGGGTTTCACCGCGCCATAGAGGACCGGCGGGATGCCACGCGTCTAGGGCCTCTTGAGCCTCCCCGTGTGGGCTGCCCAATATGCAGCGACCGAGGCGGCCACCGCGGCCAGCACGCCCGCGCCCAACACGACTCCCAGCGTGTAATCGGGCCCACTCGGCGGGGTTCCTGAGCTGACGGCTGGATCGGTCAGTGGGGTGACCGTCGGCAGCGGGGCGGCGGTCGCGACTGCGGCGGGCGTCGTGGTCGGCGCGAGTGTGCCCGTCGGTGCAGGGGTCGGAATAGGGGCAGGCGTTGGGATCGGCGACGCCGAAGGCAGCGGGGTTGGTGTTGCCGTAGGAACCGGCTCGGGCGAACCCGGAGTCGGCGCGATCGCAGTGCCCGGGTTGACTGTCACTACCTGCTCTCGCGAGGTCATCACGACCAGCCGGTAACACTTGCCCTTGGTGCTGGCGATGACCCACGGGTGAGTGAGCCAGGTCGCCTGTTTGTATTGCCTGTGCGCCGCAACCTGCCGGTACAAGACGCGATTGCCGCTGTAGTCGAGCCAGAACGACTTAACCGGCTGGTCGGTGTTGTTGATGATGGTGAGGGTGGCCGTGGTCACGCCGGCCGTCGATTTGAGCCTGTTCTCCCTGGCGCAGGCCGCGTCGGGGTCTGGCGGCGGATCAGCACCGAGCACCACGAGGGGCATCGCCAATCCCGACATAAGCAGGGCCGCAGCCACAGCCCACAGCACGGCGCCGGGTCGCGCCAAACCACGATTGTTCATCCGAGCTTCGCTCCGTCTCCCTCACAAGCCGGCCCCGGCCGCGATTATGTCCCCGCACGGGCCTGAGGAATAGGTCAATTAGCCCTTCGAGCCATACGGAGACGTCGCCGGTTGTCCGCTCCTCTGACTTCCTGACCGCGGACACCCTGGCGACGTCGGCCAACTGCAAGCATGTCGAGGGCAGTTGGAACGGCCAGCTGGTCGAGCAGGGGAATCCGTAGCGCGTAGGACGAGTTGCCGCTCCGCAACGTACCTTCCCCGACTTGGCGGCCGGCCCGAGAACGCCCGATCATCACCGCGGCATGGCAAAGGATCCGCGACACACGCACTACAAGACGCTCATGTTGGCCGAGACGGCCGATGCCGAGATCATCAGCGCGGTCTACCGCAAGCTCGCCCAGCGGTACCACCCGGACATCGACTCCGGCCCAGAGGCTCAGCGCCGGATGCTGGAATTGAACGAGGCATACAGCACGCTTCGCGACCCAGCAAAGCGGCGTAAGTACGACGAGTGGCTGGCGAGCCGTCGCGACCGACGCAAGGGTGACAAGCTGCTCAAGGAGCCGGGCGACGTGCCCTACGGGTCCGAGGGCATGCCCACCGGTCCTACATACGGCAGCGTTATTGACTTTGGTCGCTACAGCGGCTGGACGTTGGGCCAGATCAAGTGGCGCGATCCCGACTGGCTGGAGTGGTTCATGCGCGTCCCGGCCGGGCGCCAATACCGCGATGAAATAGCCCGGCTGCTCAGCAGGGCCTAGTGGGCACCGACTAGCTGGCGCGAACGTGAAACGGGCACGGCCCATCATTGCAATCCGGTTGGGCGCAGCTCCCTTCTAGGTTTTGGGCATGGCAGCGCCCAACGGCTTGCCCATGCACAAAGACGGCCTCGTCGTCGTCGTCGTCGAGACGCCCAGCGGGTCCGGCAACAAGCTGAAGTTCGACGACGAGCTGGGTATCTATCGACTGGACCGGGTGCTGCCGGCGGGCATGACCTTCCCGTTCGACTTCGGCTTTATTCCGGAAACGGTCGCCGATGACGGCGACCCTCTCGACGCGCTCGTCTTGCTCGACGCGCCGGTCCACCCTGGCTGTGTTGTGCTCGCGCGACTCGTCGGCATCCTCGAGGCCGAGCAGAAGGACAAGGGCCATCGCAGCTGGGAGCGCAATGACCGCCTGGTTGCGGTGGCCGGAGGGTCCAAGGGGCATGCGTCCATAAGTTCGCTCGACGACGTGGACCCATTCCGGCTTCAGGCGATCGAGTCTTTCTTTGCCAACTACCACGCCCTCGACGGCGATCGCTTCCGGGTTAATAAGCGCGGCGGCGTCGAAGCTGCCGAAGCGGCCATCCAACAGGCCCACGAAGCTTTCAAGGCCAATCGGGCATGACCTCCACCCTCGATCACGGCGATCGGGCTTGGCTGACTGCCGGCAGAGAAATCGTCGACGCCCTGGCCACGGAAGTGGCCAAGAGGGGGAAGGCGATCAAGGCCAAAGGCGATGTGGACGCCATTCACGACATGCGGACCGCGACGCGCCGACTCAGGACGGCCATCAAGCTTTACGGCGATGAGGCAAAAGACGACGATCGCTCTGCCGTCGAAGACGAACTGAAGCGCGCCGCAGACCGCCTGGGCGATGTTCGCGACCTCGATGTCCTGCTCGAAGCGGTCGACGGCGCGGACGACTCGAAAGACCTTTCGCCGCTTCGCCGAGCCTGGCTCGACGAACGGCAGGCGAATGCCAGGCGGCTCTCAGACGAGCTCAGCCGACCGCGCTTTCGTCGCGCGCTGCGTCGGACTCGGTCCCTGGTTCGCGCAGCTGACAACCAGCCGGGCACCATCGCCGCGCGTGCGCCAGCGCTGATTTGGGAGCAGTTCGGAGAACTCGTAGCGCATGACATCGACCCAGCTGCTGCCGATCCAGACAGGATCCACGAGGTTCGTATCGCGGCCAAGAAGCTGCGCTACACGCTCGAGGCATTTGAAGACGCGCTGCGCCCAGGCACGATCCTGATCGCACAGGTGACGGCGCTGCAGGATGCTGCCGGCGAGATGCATGACGCAATCGTTGCCCGCGAGCGCGCCCGGGCGATCCTCGGTCAGGGACACCTGCGCCGTCGCGAGCGATCGGCGATTGATGAATTCGCAACGGCCCAAGGCCAGCGAGCCCAGGGCCTGCGACCAGCGATCGCACGCACGCTCAGAACGATCCGCAGCCGAGGCTTCCGGAACCGGCTCGGCCGGGCCGTCGCGGGTATGGGCCACATCGCGGGTTAGCCCCGGCTGTTCGTACACTCGGTGGGTGAAGGCGGCAGTTCGGGATTCATATGGCGGTCCAGAAGTCGTCCGCATCGACGACGTTCCAACGCCAGCGCCAAAGCGAGGCGAGATTCTCGTGCGCGTCCGAGCCGCCTCGGTCAACCGGGCCGATCTCGACAATCTCTACCCGCGCTGGCTGGTAAGCCGGGTCTGGCTTGGAATGCGCCGACCGCGCGATCGACAGCTCGGTTTTGACGTCGCCGGCGTTGTTGATCGAGTAGGGGAGGGCGTTTCTCGCTTCAAGCCAGGCGACCGCGTCTTCACGGACCTCTTCGCTGCCGGATCCGTCGCAGGTGGGTCATTCGCGGAGTTCGTTGCGGCCCGAGAGGCCGCCTTCCAGGCAATCCCGGACAGCCTGTCGGACGCGAATGCGGCGGCCTTGCCACACGCCGGGATCCTGGCGCTGCAGTCATTGCGCCGGCGCGACGGTCGCAAACTCGAAGCAGGCCAGCGGCTGCTCGTAGTCGGGGCTTCTGGCAACGTGGGGCCATACGCCGTCCAAATCGGTAAGGCGCGCGGAGCACATGTCACCGGCGTCGCGAGGGGTATCAAGCTCGATTTCGTTCGATCCCTCGGCGCCGACGAAGTGATCGACTACGAGACGACCGAGTACACCCATCCACCCAAGCGTTACGACTGGATCCTCGACGTCGACGCTCACCAGTCACTGCGAGGGTGGCGACGCGCGCTCACGCCAGGTGGCATCTACGTCGCCGATGGCGGTTCGTTCGGATGGCTGGTCAGCAGTCTTTTCGAGATGCCCGCGCTCAGGCTGGCGACGGGCAAGCACATGGGCATGATGCTGTGGTGGAAGCCTTTCAACGGGCCGGACGTGGTTGAGTTGCTTGACCTTGTGGCTGCGGGCAAGGTCATGCCCGCAGTCGACCGGACCTTTCCTCTGGAACAGATCGCCGAAGCCTTGGACTGGGTTGACAGCGGCCGCGCTCGCGGCAAGGTGCTGATTTCGGTTTAGCGCCAGCCGAGCTCCGGCGCGACGTACTTCAGGATCGACTCGATGGCGTGGGCGTTGTAGTCCACGCCGAGCTGGTTGGGCACGGTCAGCAGCAACGTGTCGGCGGCCTCGATGGCCGTGTCATCCTTCAGCTCCTGCGACCAGCTTCTCCGGCTCCGCGGCATACGACCGCCCGAAGACGGCCCGCGTGTTCGCGTCGAGATAGCCGATCGAGTCGTGTTCGTCGCCCGACCGACCGAAGTAGGCCCGATCGCGGTCGTCGATGATGGCGAAGATGCTGCGGCTGACCGACACGCGCGGCTCGCGCGTATGGCCGGCCTCCTTCCAGGCCGCCCGAAAGGCGTCGATCTGCTTGCGCTGCTGGACGTGCAGCGGCTCGCCGCTCTCGTCGAACACGAGCGTCGAGCTCATCAGGTTCATCTGCTCCTTGGCCGCCCAAACGGCGGTCGAGCTCGAGCCCGCGCCCCACCAGATGCGCTCGCGCAGGCCCGGCGAGTAGGGCTCCAGGCGCAGCAGGCCGGGCGGGTTGGGAAACATCGGCCGTGGGTTCGGCTGGGCGAAGCCCTCGCCCTTCAGCAGCTCGAGGAAGACCTCGGTGTGGCGGCGGGCCATGTCGGCGTCCGTCTCGCCCTCGGCCGGCTCGTAGCCAAAGTGGCGGTAGCCGTCGATGACCTGCTCGGGCGAGCCCCGACTGATGCCCAGCTGCAGCCGGCCGCCCGCGATCAAGTCGGCCGCCCCGGCGTCCTCGGCCATGTAGAACGGGTTCTCGTAGCGCATGTCGATGATGCCCGTGCCGATCTCGATCGTCTTGGTCCGCGCACCGCACGCCGCGAGGAGCGGGAACGGGGAGCCCAGCTGACGGGCGAAGTGGTGGACGCGGAAGAACGCGCCGTCGGCGCCCAGCTCTTCCGCCGCGACAGCCAGTTCCACCGACTGGATCAGGGCGTCGGCGCCTGTGCGGACCTCTGAATACGGCGACTCTGACCAATGTCCGAAGGACAGGAAACCGATCTTCTTCATCAAGGGCAGATTAAGCGAGGTGCGCCGTGGTCGTACCATCCGCCCCATGCGTACCCGCGAAGAGCAGAAAGCCGCCATCCGCGCGGACCAGCAGTTGTGGCGCGACTTGGCGGCCGAGGTCACGCCCGCACGCTACGGGGAGCCCGGCCCGATGGGGGAGTGGAGCTTTGGCGACATGGCCGGCCACCTCACCGGCTGGCGCAACCGCACCATCGCCAGGCTCGATGCCTTTCGTGGCGGCGAGCCAGACCCGCCCAATCCATGGCCCGCCGAGCTCGATGCGGCCGCAGATGGCGACGACGCCATCAACGATTGGATCCATGCGCAACACGCCGGCCGCGCGCCGGCGCAGCTAGTCGCCGACTACGACGCCTCGTACGACCGAATGATCGCCGCCCTCGACTCCGTGCCCGACGCCAAACTGAACGACGCGAACGCCATCCCGTGGCTCGAGGGCTCCGCAATCGTCGACGTCGACTTCACTGGTCACCTTCACGACGAGCACCTGCCCAGTGTCCGAGCCTGGCTGGAGGCGCGTACTCAATAACGGCCGCTCTGGGGACTCTTCAGAGGGTTGTGTCCACCCACCGCGCGATCAGGTGGGCGGACACGGCCGAGACGGCGTAGGCTGCCGCGATGCCCGCTCAACCCGGCGCCGAGAGCGTCGATGCCGCTTGGACAGTGGTCGAGGAGCACTTCGACCCGGCGCGTCAGCGTGCGCAGGAAACAGTCTTCAGCATCGGCAATGGCCGTTTCGCGACACGCGGCAGCCTGGAGGAGGGAAACCGCTCAAACCGGCCGGCGACGCTGGCCCACGGCATCTACGCGCCGCACCCACTCGCGCACAGCGAACTTGCCAACCTGCCCGACTGGACCGCGCTCGACGTTCATGTCGACGGCGAGCGCTTCAGCCTCGACTCAGGCGAGGTGGTGCACCACGTCCGCACTCTCGACCTGCGTCGCGGCCTCCTTCGGCGTGACGTCGAGTGGCGCAGTCCCGCCGGCCGGTTGGTGAACCTTCGCTTCGAGCGCTTCGTGTCTCTTGCTCGCCCGCGCATCGCCGCCGTCCGTGTGCGCGTCACCGCGCGCGACTTCGACGGCCCGGTGGCCGTACACGCCCGGTTGAACGCACGGCCCGAAACTGACGGCCTCGCGCATGCCCAGTCCGAGGCGCAGTCGGTCGTTGGCGACGTCGCCGCACTGAGCGTGCGGATAAGGGGCAGGGAAACGCGGGTCGCGGCTGCCATGCGCCTGCATGCGGCGGGCGCGGCCACCGAACATGAGATCTGGAACGCCCGCGAGCAGCCCACGCTCGTCGCGCACTGGACGGCACGCACCGGCGAGAGTGCTTCGTTCGAAAAGACGGTCGTGCTTGTGACTACGCGCGACGACGAAGACCCGTTGGCAGCCGCCATCGACGAGCTCGAACAATCCACCGACTTGGATTTCGACAGGCTGCTCGAGGAGTCGGAGGCTGAGTGGGCACGCGATTGGTCGGTGGCAGACATCGTTATCGAGGGCGATCCCGAAGCGCAGCTGGCCACCCGTTTCGCGCTGTTCCAGCTGCTGATCTCCGCGCCACGCGGGGACGACCAGGCGAGCATCGGCGCCAAGGGATTGACGGGTTTCGGCTACCGCGGGCACGTCTTCTGGGATACCGAGACGTTCATGCTGCCGTTCCTCGTGCATTTCCGGCCAGAGATTGCCCGGAACCTGCTGTCGTATCGGTTTCACCGGCTGCCCGGCGCGCGGCGCAAGGCAGCTGCCAACCGGGTCGAGGGCGCCCAGTTCCCCTGGGAAAGCGCCGAGACAGGCGACGAGGTCACGCCCACCTGGCTGCCGGACGCGACCGGCCGCGAGCTGATCCGCGTCTGGACGGTGGACATCGCCATCCATATCTCAGCGATGATCGCGCTCGCCGTCGAAAGGTACTGGCGGTCGTCCGGCGACGACGGCTGGATGATCGAGCGCGGCGCTGAAATCGTCATCGACAGCGCGCGTTTCTGGACAAGCCGTGCTGAGTGGAATGAAGAGCTCGCGCGGTACGAGTACACGGACGTGCTGGGCCCTGACGAATACCACGAGCACGTCAACAACAACGCGTTCAGTAACCGGGTGGCGGCCTGGCACCTGCGCTTCGCCGCAGAGGTCGCCGAGTGGCTGAACGAGTCTGCCGCCGGCCGCGCCCGTGTGCTGTTGGGCGATCAGGCAGAGCTGGCAGCCACCACAACCGAGTTTCGGCGCGTGGCCGATCTCATATACCCGGGCGCCTCACGCGAGGACGGCGTGGTGGAGCAATTCGACGGGTACTTCGACTTGCGTGACGTGGACATGAGGCCGTACGCCGAACGAGTTGACTCGATGCAGGCACTTCTTGGCATGGAAGGCGTTGCGGAGACGAAGATCATCAAGCAGCCCGACGTGCTGATGCTGGCGGCCGTCCTGCCCGAGACGTTCAGCGCTCACGATCTGACCGTCAACTACGACTACTACACACCTCGAACTGACCATAGCCACGGCTCGTCCCTGGGTCCCGGCATCCAGGCCTTGCTCGCTGCGCGGTTGGGCCGAGTGGGTGAGGCGTATGAGCACTTCCTGCGCGCCGCCCGTGTCGACCTGGCCGACATCCGTGGCAATACCGAGCATGGCACGCACGCGGCAAGCATGGGCGCGTTGTGGCAGGCGATCGTCTTCGGCTTTGCCGGCGTGACCTTCGATGGCGCGGCTGTGCGCACCTCGCCAAACCTGCCCTCGCACTGGCAGCGGCTGTCGTTCAAGATCGTCCATCACGGCCGCGTCGTTCCCGTCGACATCCGCGCGTCCAAACCGAGCGCGATCGGCGACCAGATCCGGGCGCTGATTTTCGACCTGGACGGTGTCGTCACCAACACAGCCGAGGCGCACTATCTGGCGTGGCAGCGCGTCGCCACTGAAGAGGGCCTGGCGTTTGACCGGCAGGCTAACGAGAAGCTACGCGGTGTCAGCCGCCGCGAGTCATTGGCACTCATCCTCGGCAAACGCTCGGTCTCGAACGAGAAGGCCGACGAGCTTATGGAACGCAAGAACCGCTACTACCGCGAGTTGATTGCGCATCTCAAGCCCTCAGACGTGCTTCCTGGCGCGCTACAGCTGATCAATGAGGCGCGGGGGAGGGACCTGAAGGTGGGCCTGGCGTCGGCGAGCAAGAACGCTCGCGACGTGCTCACCCGCCTGGAAATCACGGACCACTTCGACTCAATCGTTGACGGGTACACACCTGGCGCGCCGAAGCCGGCGCCGGATCTGTTCCTGGCCAGCGCCGCCTCGCTGGGCGCGGCTCCGGATTCCTGCGTTGTCTTCGAGGACGCCGCCGACGGCGTTACAGCGGGGGAGTCGGCCGGGATGATGACGGTGGGCATCGGGCCCGCCGAGCGCGTGGGAGCGGCCGACGTTGTGCTGAGCGACGGGTTCGAGCATGTCAACCTCGACGCCGTACTGGACCTCCTCCAACAGTCGCGCCAGCCTGCCGCTGCCTGATGACGGTTCAGCGGATGGACAACGTCCTGATCGTCGTGGACGACCTGGACGAAGCGATCGCGTTCTTTGTCGAGCTTGGGCTGGAGCTGGAAGGCCGGATGACCGTGGAGGGCCCGTGGGTCGATCGCACGATCGGGATCGACAACGCGAGCTCGGACATTGCGACGCTACGGACGCCCGACGGCCATGGTCGGATCGAACTAGACAAGTTCCGCAGGCCGGAGGCGATTGCTGCTGAGCCTCACCCGCAACCAATCAATACCCTCGGTATCCGCCGCATCATGTTCGCCGTCGACGACATCGATTCCGTCCTCGCCCGCCTCCAGGCTCGTGGCGCCGAGCTCGTCGACGAGATCGTCAATTACGAGGACATCTACCGGCTCTGCTACGTCCGAGGGCCAGAGGGGATCCTGATCGGGCTCGCGCAGCGGCTCTCGTGATCGAGACCGCACGGCTGCGGATGGGGCCGCTATCAGCCAGCGATCGGTCGAAGCTCGTCGCGCTCTGGCTCGATCCGTCGAACGCCCGGATCCATATCGGCGATACCGAAGATCAGGTCCGCCGCTGGGTCGAGGACACGTGGGGCCTTTGGGAGTTGGACACCAACGAGCTCGTAGGAGACTGCACTCTGGCGTTTGATGATGACCACGGCGCGTGGGAGCTGGCGTATGGCCTGCGCCGCGACCGCTGGGGAATGGGCTACGCGACCGAGGCGGCGCAGGCGTGTGTGCGTCACGGCTTCGAGGATCTTGGGCTCGAGCGCATCGTCGCGGACGTCGACCCGGACAACATCGCTTCAATCCATGTGCTCGAGAAATGCGGTTTTGTGCGCGCCGCCGGTACAGACATGCACCCGATCTATGCCGTCACGCGCCAATAACCTCTACCTGGGAGACCGCCGCTGGCGCCGGGATAATGGTTGGTGCGCGCCACGCCTGGCTGGCATCGTGGCCGCCACATAAGGGAGGGACTCAATGGACGCACAGTTGATCTCTGCGCCGCGACCGAGTCGCCTGGTCACTCTACTCATCAGCGTCCCCACCTCGGTCCTGCTGGCCGCCTGCAGCGCCTCGAACGCTCCGACGGCATCACCGGCCGCCACGACCCAAGGGTCGCCAACGATCCGGCCCAGCGCCGCCGGTACGGCTTCGCCGATCTCAACGCCCGTGCCAACTGCTGCAGTCACCGCGACTCCCGCTGCAACAGCGACTTCGGCCGAGGGATCACTGCCGGATCCCTGCGTCCTGGTCAATCAGGGCGAAGCGGAGGCGGCGGTGGGCGCTACCCTCAGCCCCGGCTCGAATGACCTCTTCTCACGACCGGACGGGACCGAGGGCCGCTCGTGCTATTACGACGCCCCGACCGGGTCTGGCGGCCTAACGTTCAACATCTGGAACGCCACGGCCGAGCAGGCCGCCGCCTACAAGGAGGAGCAGAAACAGTTCGGTGACGTCCATGACATTGCCGGATTGGGCGACTCGGCGTACCGCGTTGGCTTTACCAGCCTGATCGTGATGAAGGACGACTTCGTGCTCGAGTACGGCATCGAGATGGCGCACTACGACCCTGATACCGCCCAGCAGAACCTGATGACATTGGCGACGACCAGTCTCAGCCGGCTGTAGCCCGCTCCGCTGTGCCTACCTACAAGGTGAATCGTCGGGCTGTGGCAGCCGCCAAACGCCTCATCGACGCTGGCAAGATCGTCGAGGACTCAGACTGGGGCGAAGTTCAGCCCAAGGCGGACGACGAGAACCGGTTCCTGAAGTCCCACTCCTGGGCCGACTACGCCGAATGGCACCTGGGTCTGACGGACGGCGCCTCCGACGACACCAAAGCCCGCTATGCCTTCGTCATGGGCGACTTCAAGCGCATCCATCGCTCGGGAATCATTGCCTGCCACTACCGGGCGGCCGAGTACCGGCATAAGCAGGTCGAGCTGGCAGCGCATCGGTTGCTGCAGTACCTCGATAAGAAGATCGGCGTGAGCTGAGCGGTGAACCAGCCGACCGCTAGAGCGTGAAGACTTGGACGCATTCTCAGTCCAATGCTGCGCCGGCTGGTCTTCAGCCGAAATACGCGCACGGCGACCGACGGGCTGAAGACCCACGTGGAGGATGGGGCTTAACGTTGAGCCAATGAACGAGGAGCTGCCGGAGCACGTCGCGGCAAATCGCGAGGCGTGGGACCGCATGGCGACGGACTACGTCGACGGCGGGCGCCGTGCCTGGGCCCAGCCCGAGCCGTCCTGGGGAATCTGGAACGTCCCGGAATCTGAGATCCACTTGCTGCCCGACGAGCTCGAGGGCAAGGACGCGATCGAGCTCGGCTGCGGGACGGCATACGTCTCAGCATGGCTGGCGCGCCGGGGTGCACGGGTGGTCGGGATCGACAATTCGCCCAAGCAGCTCGAGTCTGCCCGCACCTTCCAGCTCGAGTTCGGATTGGAGTTCCCGCTCATCCTCGGCAACGCCGAGCGCGTCCCGTACGCGGATGCCAGCTTCGATTTCGCAGTTTCGGAGTACGGCGCCGCGCTGTGGGCCGATCCCTACTCGTGGATTCCGGAGGCGGGCCGGCTTCTCCGACCCGGCGGCAGGCTCGTGTTTCTCACGAACGGCCTGCTTATGCAACTTTGCGTCGAGGAGTACGTCGCCAACGATCCGGCGAAGAACATCCTCCAGCGGCCGCTCTTCGGCATGCACCGGACGATCTGGCCCGACGACACCTCGGTCGAATTCCACCTCCCGCACGGAAAATGGATCGACGTCCTGCGCGATTCGGGCTTCGAGATCGAACGCCTCGTCGAGATTCAGGCCCCGGCAGACGCCCTACCGAGTCAGAAATTCTCTTTCGTTACGCCGGACTGGGCCCGCCAGTGGCCATCCGAGGAGGCCTGGAGCGCCCGCAAGCGAGACTAAGTCGAGCAGACGACGCGAAAACGGAACAATCGAGCCGCACTGACCCCCAGAATGGGTAGGCGGCCTGATGGTCGCCCCTATTTGGTGCGACCTGCCAATGCAGCGTGATCTCGTCGTCCGGGCACAGGCTGGAGACGTCGACGCGTATTCCACGCTGACTGCCTCACTGACGGATCGCCTGTTCGCGGTGGCACGGCTGATCCTCGGAAGTGACGATCGAGCGTCTGACGCGGTGCAGGACGCTCTGCTGCAGGCCTGGCTCGACCTTCGGGCGCTGCGCGATCCGGATCGATTCGAGGCATGGCTGCACAAGGTGCTCGTGCGAACTTGCTACGCATCGGCGAAACGACACAGAACGAGAACCGTGGTCGAGATCAAGATGGCTACGGCCGGCGAGCCCTTTGCGGGCGATAGTCAGGCCGCGTTGGCACTTCACGACCAGCTCGATCGCGCGTTCACGCGATTGTCGAAAGACCATCGGACGGTCATCGTCCTCGTTCACTACCTCGGGCTATCTCTCGCCGAGGCGGCATTCACGATCGGCGTGCCTCTCGGGACGGTCCAGTCGCGGCTGAGCCGCGCGACCCAGATCATGCGCGCCGCGCTCGAAGCAGATGAGCGACTGATTACGCCGACTGTGGAGGGCGCACGATGACGCAGCCCGATCCTTTCGATCGAGTTCTCGCCGGATGGTTGGCCGCCACTGCACCAACGTCTGCGCCACCGGTACTTCATGCCGCGGGAATGGAGCGGGTGCGGCGCAGCCAGCAACGTGTCAGTTGGCTGGCCGCGACTGCGTGGCGTAACTGATCGGCGACTGACGGGCGGCGATGCGGATTGCCGCGGCTGCGCGGATGGCCGTGCTCGTTGCCCTGACGGTGATCATCGCCATCTTGCTCGCGATCGGGACCGGTAGTCGGCCATCTCCCAGGGTTTCTCCGTCGCCCACGGCGTCACCTCCGCCGCCCGTGTCCGGCGTGTGGTCGGCCTCGGGCAGCATGAACGAGGGTCGCGCGGACGACTCGACTGCCACCCTCTTGACCGACGGGACCGTGCTGATAGCGGGTGGTGAGAACGGCACGGCGGAGATATATGACCCCGCTTTGGGCGTGTTCTCGCGCGCGCCGGATCTGACTGTCGCCCGTCGCGGCCATACAGCCACCCTGCTCCAAGACGGCACAGTCTTGGTCGCCGGCGGCTTCGACGGAAGTGCGGGCCTGACATCAGCCGAGATTTATGACCCTCGGACGGACTCCTGGACACCGACCGGAGCGATGCATGACGGTCGCTTCGGACATACGGCAACTCGGCTCACTGATGGGCGCGTTCTCGTCGTGGCCGGTTGGAGCACCGAAGCCGATGTTCTCGCCACGGCGGAGATCTACGATCCTGGTCAGGGATCGTGGTCTGCAGCGGGCAGCATCGATGGCGCACGTGGCCAGCACAACGCGGTACGACTATCAGACGGCACTGTGCTAGTGGCCGGTGGCGAAAATGGCACCACCGCGCTGGCATCTGCTGAGGTGTTTGATCCTGACCTCGCCTCGTGGACGGCGGTGCCGGACATGTCTGTGGCGCGTTCGTACGCCGGTGCCGTCCTGCTCGCCGATGGCACGGTGCTGATGGCCGGAGGTGGTTATGGAGGAACGCATCTGTCGAGCGCCGAGCTGTTCGATCCAGCCACTGCGACCTGGACCGCCACGAATGACCTGACCGAGCCCCGAGCGCAACTTGTCGCGGTGCGCCTGTCCGACGGCCGGGTGCTGGCCGCCGGAGGCGGCCAAACGAACAACCCGACTGCCGAGATTTACGACCCACAGTCGGGCGAATGGACCCCTGCCGGAAACATGACCACCTGGCGCGCATCGCCGATGCTCGCGCTTCTACCAGACGGCAAGGTTTTTCTGGCCGGCGGCTTCGCCGAGGACTCCACAACGACTGAGGTGTTCGACCCCACGCGTGGCGAACCGGTCGCCTCGACACCACCGTGGTTTTCCCGCTGCGGACCGGGTTGCCAGGGTCCGATCCAGGCAGGGACGTTCACGTCGCAAACATTCCTGCCCGGTCTGCAGATGACCGTCGGCGACGGGTGGTTCAGTACGGCCGACTCTTCACAGCAACTCCAGTTTGATCAAGCCGAGGACGTTCTCCGGATCTGGAGAAATCCGGGCGCGTCGTCACCAACCGGCGAGTTGCTGCCCGGCGTGGAGCGAACACCGAATGGCCTGGTCCAATGGCTTGTGACCAATCCCAACATTGATGCATCCCAGCCAACATCGACGACCGTTGGAGGCATTCCGGCAACGACTCTCACGGTCAAGATCTCCAACGAGAACGTCAACGTTGACCCAGAGTGCCCGCCGGGAGTCCGGTCATGCCTGACCTTCATTTGGGTTGATCTGGGCAACAACTTGGCCATTGGCTACGGAGAGGCTGTCCGGCTTTATCTGCTCCGTACCGAAATCGACGGCACCGACGAGACACTTGTTATTTCGCTGGATGCGCCGAGCAGCCAACGGCTCACAGAACTCACAGCTCTGGTCCAACCAATCCTCGCGAGCGTCCAGATACCAAATCGGAACAAATGAGGCGGCCCGATTCCCAAACCAGATAGCAACCGACTTACGGCAAGAAGCCGAATGGGTCACGCGGCTATCGGAGAGGGAAATGCAACCAGCCGGTCTCACAGCATCGACTCGTTGGTCGATCAGCGCGGCGGTCTTGATGGCAATTGCTGTCGCGTGTGGGTCGACGGGCCCGACGCCGCAATCCGACACACCGTCGCCGATGGCGCCGACGCCTTCTGCCGCAGTGCCGTCTACCTCCGCCCCATCGCCAGCGACCCTCACGTCGTCGGCTCCGTCTGTTGCACCGGCTTCGGCAGCTGTGGCAGGCATGTGGTCGCCTTCGGGCAGGATGCATGAAGGACGTGCCGACGACTCGACAGCGACGGTCTTGACCGACGGCACCGTGCTGATTGTGGGGGGTGAGAACGGAACCGCCGAGATCTACAACCCCGCGACCGGCGAGTTCTCGGACGTACCGAGCATGAGTATCGGCCGCCGTGCGCCCACCGCCACCCTTCTCGACGACGGCAAGGTGCTGGTCGCCGGTGGTTTCGACGGCGCTGCCGGGCTGACCTCAGCCGAGTTGTATGACCCGCAGACGGAGTCCTGGACGCCAACCGGAGCGATGCACGACGGCCGCTTCAGCCATACCGCCACTCTTCTGAACGATGGCCGTGTCCTGGTGGTCGCCGGCTGGTCGACCGAGACCGAGTTCCTGGCCACCGCTGAGACGTACGACCCGGCTGATGGCACGTGGTCTTCGGCGGGCAGCCTCGATGGCCCACGTGGACAACAAAACGCAGTGCGTCTCTTGGACGGAAGGGTGCTCGTCGCCGGCGGTCAAGACGACGATGCAGCTCTCGCATCGGCTGGGGTGTTCGATCCAGCCGTCGGATCGTGGACCGGAGTGGGAGACATGTCCTACCCGCGCTCGTATGCCGGTGCCGCCCTGCTCACGGATGGCACGGTGCTCATGGCCGGCGGCGGATTCGGTGGCGGACGCCTTTCGAGCGCGGAGCTGTTCGATCCGGCTACATCGATGTGGAGGCCTATGGCCGATATGACTGAGGCTCGTGGTCAACTGGCGGCGGTGCGCCTGGACGATGGCAGGGTGCTTGCCATCGGTGGTAACGAGACTCACAACCCGACCGCTGAGATCTACGACCCGAACTCAGCCAGGTGGGCGCCCACAGGCAGCATGACCACCTGGCGTGCGTCGCCGATGGCTGTGGTGCTCGCCGACGGAAAGGTTCTCGTGGCTGGCGGCTTCGCGGACGACAGCGCGACGTCCGAGCGCTTCGACGCGCACGCGGGCGGAGCTGTCGCGACCGTCCCGCCATGGTTCTCGAGGTGCGAGCTGGGCTGCCAGGGGCCCATTGAGAATCAGACGTTCACGTCGACTGGGTTCCTGCCGGGAATGGAGATGACAGTCAGCGGAAATTGGTTCAACACGGCCGACAATCCGCAGGAGCTCCAGCTGGAGCAAGGGGAGAGTGTCCTCCGCTTCTGGAGAAATCCCGCCGCGATGTCGCCCACTGGTGAGCTTCTGGCCGAGGTCCCACAGAGCGCCGGACGGCCTCACAGACTGGCTGACTACGAACCCAAATGTCAGCGCGTCCGAAGTCGAGCAGACAACCCTCGGCGCCCAAATACCGGCAACGACGTTGACGGTCACGATTTCGCCGGAGAACGTGAATGTGGACCCCGAGTGCCCAGACGACATCCGCTCGTGCCTGAGGCTCCTGTGGATTGCTCGCGGCCATGACTTCGCGATCGGGTACGGAGAGGCAGTCCGGCTCTATCTGTTCACCGTGCACGGTCAGGGAGGCGACGAAACGGTCGTCATCTCGCTGGACGCCCCGAACGGCCCGCAACTGGCCCAACTGACCGCTCAGGTGGAACCAATCCTCGCCAGCCTCAGGTTGCCCTAGCTGACGAGGCTCTCCTGAAGGTCCCGCTTACGGCTGGTAGCGCTCCACGAACGAGGCGCGCCATGCCGGCGCCTCAAACGGGTTGGCGAAGTACTCCGTCATCCGAGCGACCTTGCCGTCGCGCACCTCGCCGACCCCGACGTAGCGAACCGGCACGCCGTCGCCGTAGTCGATGCTGCCCTCGACGACGAAAGTGTCGTCGCCGCCCAGCATTCGCTTGTATGTGAAGACAGGGCGCTTGCCCGTGGCGCTCGAATAGCCTTCGGCCATCTTCTGGAGGGCCGCCAGATTCAACCGTTCGCCTGACTGCGGATACTCGTCAACGAAGTCGTCACTTGCATACTGCAGGAGCTGCTCACCCATCTGCTGGAAGTCGCCCGACCGCGCCGCCTTCTCGTAGGCTGCCTTCATTTCGTCCAGGTTCGCCATCACCATCTCCTCCGCGCTTGGACTTCGTAGAGTGGACCCATTCCCAGATCGTCGCAACCCGCCGCGAAGACTTCGATGCGGCGCACAAGGCTCGGATCGGGGCTTGACGGCCGCCCGCTAGCCGCTATGCTTAACCATCATGTTAAATGTTGGCCAGGGACGGAGCGCTGCAGACCTCGACCTGCTATTCGGCGCCCTGTCTGACGCCACGCGGCGAGGCATCGTCGAGCGGCTGGCCGCGGGCGAAGCGACCGTGTCAGAGCTGGCCGAGCCGTTCGCGATCAGCCTGCCGGCGATTTCTCGGCACCTCAAGGTGCTCGAACGGGCGTCGCTGATCACCCGCAGCCACGAAGGCCGATGGCGGCACGCCCGCCTTTCACCCGCGCCGCTGGCGGATGCGGCCACCTGGCTCGCCCGTTATGAGCGGCTGTGGGAAGAGAGCTTCGACCGGCTGGACGCCCACCTGGCCGAGATCGCCGCCAAGCAACAGGACCGGAAGGAACAGCCATGACCACGACGACCGCCCCACAGCTCACAGTCAAGCGCACGTTTGCCGCGCCGCGGGCGCTCGTATATCGAGCGTTCACGGACCCCGATCAGTTCGCGGCGTGGTGGGGCCCATTCGGCAACTTACCTGCCTCGCGAGGAGATCGACTTCGACGTGCGCCCGGGCGGCCACCTGCGTTGGCGTGAGGAATTTCCGGCCGAGCCGGACATCTGGACTCACGGCAGCCTCGACCTTTCCGACGTCGTCGAGGGCGAACTGCTCGAGGGCACCATGCGAATTGCTGGCCAGCTGCCCGCGGGCTATCGAGCCGTTCGAGACGAGAATCCGGATCGAATTCCACGACGAGCCCGACGGTAGGACCAGGCTCGAGGTTCGCCAGTGGCTCGCCGAAGACCTCGTGTCGCCGACCCAGAACGGCTGGGGCGAGGCGTTCAGCAAGCTCGACACCGTCCTGGCCGGCTGAACATGGGCAAGGTCATGGCGGGCGGAACGGTCTCGCTCGACGGCTTCATCGCGGGGCCCAATAACTCGGGCTGGGAGCACCTGTTCGCCTGGTTCAACAGCCCTGGCGGCCGCGAGTTCCCGAGCGTGGACCCGAATTTCAAGATCCACCTGTCCGAACCCGACTTCCGATTCATGCGCGAGGTGGTCGACGCGACCGGGGTCAACGTAATCGGGCGTGGGCTGTTCGACGAGATGGACGGTTTCGGAGGCCGGCACCCGTTCGACAAGCCGCAGGTCATCGTCACCCATTCGGTGCCGGAGGCCTGGGTCGCGGCCCATCCCGATGCGCCGTTCACCTTCGTCACCGACGGGGTGGCGGCGGCCATCGAGCGGGCGAAGTCGATCGCCGGCGACTTGAACGTCGACGTCCAGGCAGGCAAGCTGACGACCCAGTGCCTGGAGCTGGGGCTGATCGATGACCTCTGGCTCGACCTCGTGCCCGTCCTGCTCGGGGGAGGGGTGCGCTTCTTCGACGAACTGAAGTCAGCGCCGATACTCCTCGAGGGGCCGGACCTGGTCGTCGAGGGATCGCGCGTCACCCACCTGCGCTACCAGGTTCGTCGCGCCTGAGACGATCGGGACAGACCACAAGGTCCAAACGAGTGGGGCGTATGCTCGCGAGCGATCAGGCGTCACCGCCTCAGAGGGTTCCTCCTTGCCTCGTTTCCTGTATCCGGTCTTCGTCTTGGCTTTAACACTTGCGGTGGGCTGCGCCGCAGGGACGGCCAACCCGACGCCAACGACGCAGCCGGACCAGACGGATGAACCTTCCACCTTTGAGCCCGAGGCGACGCCTGAGGCCTCGGCCACGACACCAACGGGCCCGACAGATCCGTCAGCGACCCTGGATACGGGCCTGGACTGGCCCACGACGGTGAACGCGGCCCTGTCCACGGGCACCTACATCGATGAATTCGCTGACGGTCAATTCACGTCGGCGGCGACTGCCAGCCAGTGCGGCCCGAGCGTCTTGTTTCCGAGCGGTTTCCTGCTTGGTTTTCCTCACGACATCGATCCCCATGACATCGAGGACGCCTCATTCAGTGCGCCGGAGCTCCTGCCGGGCGCCTCGACTTCGTCGTTTTGGATCAGCGTCAGCATCGCGCCCGCGGCGGCCAATGGCCCGCATCCCAAGACATTCCTCGACACCACAGATACGGCATCTGGCACCAGCGGTAACGCGCAGCTGTCGGTCGCCAACGGCACAAGGACGCTGACGCTCGATGCCGCCGACAAGGGAGGCGTCTCGGTCCACCTGACCGCGGTCTGCAGCCCGATCTAGCTCGGTGTCGCCACAAGCGCGGCAGCGTCCGGTCGAGTTTACGAACCGCGTAGTCTCGTGGCGTGAAGCCGCGCATCTTCCTGGGCTCGTCCGGCAAGCAGGCGAAACTCGTGCAGGCGTTGACGCGGGGTCTGGCGGAAGTCGCAGAGGTCGAGCCGTGGACGACGGTGTTCAACCCGGGTGTCTCGACACTCGACCGGCTGGTGGAGCTCTCGCAGCAAGTTGACTTCGCCGCGTTCGTCTTTGCCCAGGACGACTGGACGAGTAGCGCACCCGACGCGACTGGCCAGAGTCAGGCCTCGCCGCGCGACAACGTGGTGTTCGAGGCGGGACTATTCGGCGGCGCGCTCGGCATGCGGCGTACGTTCATCCTTCATGCCAAGGGTGCCAAGTTGCCGACCGACCTTCTCGGGATGACGGCGGTCCGCTACCCGGAGGCCCTCACGCCCGCCGACATGCGCGAGGTCAATCAGAAGCTGCGCAAGGCGATCGAGGACGAGGGTCGACTGACCCGGCTCGAGGGCGACTGGTGGCAGCACTCGCTGACGCTGCGCAGCGAGCGCGAGCCGTCAGCGATCAGCCTGCTGCGCATAGCGCGCGACCGCGAGGGCGGCCTCGAGGTCGCCGGCCGCGGCTGGCAGGAGGACGGCACGCTGTCTGTTCGGTACTGGAGCGTGGCGCTCGAAGGAGCGCCGCGACCCGCACAGCATCTTCTACTACTGGAACGGCGAGCGGCCCCGGCACCCCAACGCCCCGCAGCTCGAAGGCACAGGCGAAATCCGACTCGAGGATGTCGATCGGGCGGCGGGTTACTGGACGACCCGGTCCGATACCGACCCCATGCTTCACGAGCGAACGTCCGGCGTCTACCTGCGCGCCGATCCGCGCGACATGCAGACGCTCGATGGCGACAACCTCAAGCGGCGCGCCGACCTATTGGGCCTCCGACTGCAGGAGTGGAAGGCGATCTCGAACTCGTAGGCCCCCCGCAGGGCCTCAGGCGGGTTGCAGCTCGACGATCGCGATCAGGGCCTGCTCGATGACATCCACGACAACTTCGGGATGGGAAATCATCGAAACATGCGAGGCGTCTATCTCGCGGATGCGTGCGCCGGCATGCTCGGCCATCGCGCGCTGGGACACAGGATCGATCATCTTGTCCTGCTTCCCGATGATCGCCCAGGCTGGGATGTCCTTCCAGGCAGGCGGACCGGACGGCTCCGCGATCGTCGCGAACGAGGCCGGCCGCTGCGTGGCGTATATCAGTGCCGCGTCGTCCGCCGAGAGATCCTGGGCGAAGCTTTCTGTCACTACCTTGGGCAGCAGATACGTGTCGACCACATTCGGTGGCGCACCCGGGATCGGGACGATCTTGAATGTCGACGTCGGGTTATCAACTGCGGGCGCCACGGCCGACGCCTTTCCGACGAGCGCGCCGGCCGGCTGGCCTTCGTCGGGAATGAATGCGTCCACATAGACCAGCGCCTTGACGTTGCGTGACCCGGTCGCGGCGTTCGTAATCACGAAGCCGCCGTAAGAGTGGGCCACGAGAATGACAGGTCCGTCGATCGTGTCGAGGTAGCTCCGGATGACCGCGGCGTCGGCCGCGACACTACGCAGTGTGTTCGGTGGGGCCACGACGTTGTGACCTGCAGCCTGAAGGCGCTGAATGACACCGGTCCAGCTGGATGCGTCCGCCCACGCGCCATGGACGAGGACGATGGTAGGTGAGGGCATCTGGGGCTCCCTCCGTGCTTACGACGGGCCGGGGCCTTCTTCGGCCTTGCAGCCGTCGTCGTCAGCGTAGGCCGCCGACCGGCGCGGACAAACCGGCGTGCCCTACTAGCCCGGCTCCTCGTCGCTCTTCGAGTCTTCTTTCCAGCCGAGGTGCTTGCGAAAGCGGCCGACTGAGCCGACGTGATAACTGGCGGTCTCGTCGTAGTCGGGCAGTGACTTCAGCTCGGCGGCCGATAGGTTTGTCGTGACTGCCGCTACCGTCAGCTCGCTGATGTTCTCTGCCAGGACCATCGCGTCGTGGCGGCCCTTAATTGCTACGCGGACGCCGTGGAAAATGTCCTCGCCGTCGGAGCCCAGGACCTCGTCGATGGTGCCCACCTGCGTCCCATCGTCGGCGACCACAGGCGTGCCATACACGATTGCGCGCCAGCTGATTGGATCGTCATCGGTCATTCGCCGATGTTAGACGTCATGCCGCCGCAGCCTTGAGCGGACCGATGATCGAGTAGGTCCGCATGGTCGAGTGGCCGCGCAGTTCGCGGTCGGTCATTAGTTCGCATTGGAAGTGTCCGCGGACCAGCGCCCAGGTGGCCTCGCTGACGAGGACCCGACCGGGCGGGCTCAGCCCTTCCAGGCGGCTGGCGATGTTGACCGTGTCGCCCCACAGATCGAAGGCGAGCTTGCGCGTGCCGATGACCCCACCTACGACCGGACCGGTATGCACCCCGATGCGCATCTGCAGCGGCTTGCCCAGGGCCTCGTGGCGGGCTGCCTCATCGAGCATGGCCACGCCAAGGCCGACGATGGTGACGGCGTGATCGGTATCGGAGTCGGCCAGGCCACCGACAGCCATGTAGGCGTCACCGATGGTCTTTATCTTCTCGAGCCCGCGATCGGCTACCAAGTCATCGAAGGCAGAGAACAGTCCGCTCAGCAGGCTGACCACGTCGCGTGCCTCCAGCCGCGCCGAGAGGGGAGTGAAGCCCACGATGTCGGCGAAAAGGACCGATACCATCTGATACTCGTCGGCGATGGTCTCCTCGCCGTCCTTCAGCCGCGCCGCGATCGGCTGCGGCAGGATGTTCAGGAGGAGGCGCTCGGACTTCTCGCTCTCGACCTGCAGCTGCGCGCTCTGCTCGCGGATTAGCATCTCCTGGGAGTACAGGCCTCGCCGGTTGCGCTCGAAGATCCGCAGGCCCAGCAGCGTGCCGACTGCCGCGGCGGCGAAAAGCAGTACGTCGAGAGCCATGTTGTAGGTACCGGTGTAGAGCGCGACGGCGACGGCGAAGCCAACGGCCACGACTGCGGTGCGCCCGGCGGCGTAGATGAAGCGCGTGCGCGAAACGAAGCCATATGCGAAGAGCAAAACGGTGGCGGCCACGCCGTAGCCGGGCAGCAGTCCGCTGGCCAAGGCCAACGCCAGGATCACTATTCCGTTGGCGGAGGTCAGGACCATGATCAGTGCGTGTTGGCGGTCGAGCGTCTTCGCCCACGGCGCGAGCAGCGCGATCCCAAAACCGGCCGCGGCCATCGATAGCGGCACGGCGCTGGCGAGCACGGGGGGCAGGTTGGTCGTCATTGGCAGGAGGAGAGCCGCCACAGACCAGACCACGCCCGATGCGATGGTGATGATGCGAAATCCATTCAGGCTCTCACGGCCGGCGTCGAGCTGGTAGTGCCGCTCCAGCGCGTCGTCGACGAAGCTGAGCGTCAGCGGACGCTGCGCACCTCGCGTTGCCAAGCCTGACATCGCGACAGCGTAGGGCTGATGTCGAGGCCGTTCTGGGGCCATCGCGGGGGACTACCCTGCAGCCGATGAGTGATCGAACAGTGTCCCGCCGGCTTCGACAACTTTTGTGCGTGGCAGCAGTGGCTTCGGCTCTCTCGCTCGCCGCCTGCGGGGGGACGTCGAGTGCGACGCCTGTCACCACCGGGACTCCCAGTCCGACGGTTACGCCGTCTCCACCGGCACGAAGGCGACGCCAACGGCAGCAGCGAGCGCCACGCCGCTGCTGACCGGCACGCCGCTCCTGACCGCCACGCCGCCGTCATCCGCGGCATCATCACCTCCGCCAACGCCAACCGGCTCGGCCACGACGAGTACCGCGCCATCGTCCACACCGGCGACGAGCGCCGGCAACACCAGGGTCGCGGCCGGCTCGTACCACTCATGCGTAATTACGAGCGCAGGTGGAGTCGAGTGCTGGGGCATGAACGACACCGGCCAGCTGGGCGATGGCACGACCGACAACAGCTCGACAGCGGTATCCGTCGCCGGACTTGAAGGTGGTGTCCAGGCGTTGGCCGCCGGCGTTTCCCATACATGTGCTTTGACCGGGGCCGGCGGCGTTGAGTGCTGGGGCTGGAACGTCAGCGGGCAATTGGGCGACGGGACGAACAAGGACAGTCCCGCGCCGGTTGCCGTATCCGGTCTCGAGAGCGGTGTCAGCGCAATCGTTGCAAACGGACAGTTCACGTGTGCGCTCACCAGTGCAGGCGGAGTCATGTGCTGGGGTTCCAACTTCCGCGGCCAGCTGGGCGACGGCAAGGCCGATGACAGCTGGACTCCAGTTACCGTCGTCGGTCTCGACAGCGGCGTTACCGCGATCACAGCCGGCGATTACCACGCCTGTGCGGTGTTGACCTCCGGCGCGGTCGAATGCTGGGGCGCGAACGAGGAAGGTGAGCTGGGCAACGGCAAGACCAAGGACAGCGCCAAGCCCGTGCCAGTGGCTGGACTCGGTGGTCAGGCGATTGCCGTTACTGGCGGCTACCAGCACACCTGCGTGCTCACGGCGGTCCCAGATATTGAGTGCTGGGGAGCCAACGATTTCGGCAGCCTGGGCGACGGCACGGCTGACGGTAGCCTCACTCCGGTCGTCGTCTCCGGACTCACGAGCGGCGTCACCAGCATCGACGCCGGCGACTATCACACCTGCGCGTTATCGAGTACGGCGCCCTCTCCTGCTGGGGCGCAAATGACTACGGGCAGATCGGCAACGGTGCGACAGAGCCGCAGCTCACGCCGTTGGCAGTCTCCGGGCTGGTCGGCGGCGTCAGCGCCTACGCGGCCGGCGCTCAGCACACATGTGCCATGACCAGCGACGGCCAAGTCCTGTGCTGGGGCAACAACGACTACGGCCAGTTGGGCGACGGCACGACGGACTCGAGTTCGACGCCGGTGTCCGTTTCCGGCTTGTAGGAAGAGGAGGCGAACGTGATCATCTCGACCGCAGACTCCATTGCCGGCCAGCGAGTGGTAGAGACGAAGGGCCCGGCCATCGGATCCGTCGTCATCGTGCCGCCGTTGCAGGAGATCTCCCAAAGCCAGGGCAAGATCGTCGGCGAATACGGCGACTGGACGCGCATGACCTGGACGTTCCGGCGCCAGGCGTTCGATCGGATGGTGCAGGACGCGACGGCGATCGGCGCCAACGGCATCGTCGCGATGCGCTTCGATACCAGCGCAATGACCCAGGTGGGGCACGAAATCGTGGCGTACGGCACGGCCGTCGTACTCGTGCCTGACAGTTCGGCCGCTCCGCCACCGGTGGGCTGAGGGCCGCAACATTCAGCGCTGAGGGAGGGGTCCCCGCCTGAGCGTGGGAAGTGCTCAGGGACGGACTGCGTAGAGCGTGCGGGCGCCCGTTACGCCCTTGAGCTCGTATGTTCCCTTTTCCTCGAAGTCGAAGCCGCTGTCCAGCGTCAGGTCCCGTGTCGTCGACGTCACCAGGACCTCCCCGGCCCCGGCCTGCGCCATCACACGTGCGCCGACGTGGACCGCCATGCCGGTGACATTGTTCTCCTTGAGCTCGACTTCTCCGGTGTGGACGCCGGCGCGGGTCGGCAAACCGATCCGGTCGGCACCGGCCACGATGGCTTGGGCGGCGCGCACGGCCGCCGCGGCGCTGCCGAAGCGCGCCAGCATGCCGTCGCCCGATGTGTCCACGAGCACACCGTCATGACTGGTCAGGGCTGTGGACACCTTCTCGTCGTATTGCGCCTTGAGCCTGCGCCAGGCGGTGTCGCCGATGCGTGCGATCGTGCCGGTTGAATCCACGATGTCTGTGAACAGCACCGTCGTGAGGGTCCGCAGCGCCGGCCCGCGCACGGCCCAGTCAGCGATGCCCTGGAAATCGATGGTGACGCACGGTTCCTCGCCGACGACCCAGCTGTCGTGGCCGGGCGGGGTGTCGAAGACGTCGCCTGGACCGATCTCTAGCTGTACGCCATCTCGGTCCTCGACGACCCATCGGCCGCTGAGCTGGTAGCCGACATGGTGGAACTCGCAGCGCTCGGTGTCGGCGATCGTGCGCACGTGCTTCGACCAGCACCAGCGGCTGGAGGGTCTCCCGGCCGAACGTCACGCCGCCTATCGAGAGGAGGTCGAGAAAGCCCTCCTCGAAACCGCGCCGTTCATCGGCGTCGTCGAATTCTTGCGCACGACGCTCCGGCCCTCGTTCACGGCCGCGATTGTAATGTCGGTCGAGGATCCGGGCGACCGTTGCAGGCGGTACCGTTTGCCCGGGAGGACATCCGAATGAAGCCATTGAGCGCTGCCCTTGCTACCGCCGCCCTCGTCTCCATCGTGACCACCAGCGGCGTGACCGCATCGCACGAGACGACGGTGATCACGCTGCCGGGCGCAACCGGCGCCGAAGGCGTCGTCAGCGGTAACGGCTCCACGTTCTACGCCGGCGACCTAAATCTCGGTGACATCTACCGGGGCGACATGCAGACCGGCACTGCCAGCCTGTTCATCGACGCACCCGCCGGCCGCATGGCGTTCGGTCTCCGCATCGACCACGATCTGCTGTTCGTGGCCGCGCCTTCACCGGCCAGGGCTACGTGTACGACCTCGCGCAACGGTGCATCGGTCGCCAC
>CAWAAF010000006.1:0-39821 GCA_963779905.1 uncultured Chloroflexia bacterium | reverse complement strand
CTCGGTGACGGCATCGCCGGTGGCTGGTGTGCCGAGTCGGACACGATGTTCAACTACGGCTTCGACAACTTCGCCGGCTTCCCGAACATCCACGACATCGGCATCGTCATCCTCAACACACCCGTCACCAGCAACGACGGCGAGTTTGCCGAGCTGGCCGGCGCGGGAACGGTCGATGACCTGGCCGCCAATCGCGGCGATCAGGACGTGACCATGAACGTTTCCGGCTACGGCCTCAGCTTGCGCCACCTCGTGCCGGTCCACGGCCCCGGCGCCGGCACCGCGCCGTCGGCCTACACGATTTCGTTCCGCGTCCGGCTGCAGGGCGATATGAAGTTCCAGAACATCACCAGTGCCAACTCAGACGGCTATTCGCTCAAGGCCGAAGGCAACGGCAACGACGAGAGCGGCACGTGCAACGGCGACTCAGGCGGGCCCGTCTTCTGGCCGGCCGACAGCAACCAGGTCGTGGCCGTCATCTCGTGGGGCGTCTTGAACGCCGGCTGCCGCGGTGTTGGCTACTACTACCGAACCGACCGGCAGCCCGTCCTGGACTGGATCAAGGAGGTCACCGGGAACCAATGGGACGACATCATCGTCAATTGAGGTCGAGTACGACTGATCGCGTTTCTGGGCGCGATCGACCAGGAGAACCCCGGCGAGACCACGCCGGGGTTCTTCCTATCTGCCGCATCCGCGGGCTGATCCAGGGCGTATCTGACGATGATGTGGTCAGATAGGGCAATGACATTCGCTTCAGCGGCGGCGCCGGGCTCGCCCATGCTGACCACCGACCCTCAGGGTTACCAGCCCGGCGTTTGCAATATCGGCCCGGACGAGATCGCCAAGCGCCGGCGCTCCGGTCATGTCGGTGCGATCGCGACGCTCGTCATGCTGATTGTGTTGCTAGCCGTCGGCGCGCCACCACTGGCTCGCTTTTCGGTCGCTCTGCCGGCTGCGATCGCGGCCTCGGGCTACCTGCAGGCGTACTTCAGGTTCTGCGTCGCGTTCGGGTCAGCCGGCGTGTTCAACTTCGGTGCTCGCGGCACAACACAGCACGTCGTTGAAGCCGAAGCGCGGGCTCGAGATCGCCAGCGTGTGCTGCAGCTGAGCCTGGGCATCGCTGCCGTCGCCGTCTCGGTGGGCGTGCTGGCCGTTTTGATTCCGTTGCCCTGACTTTCAGCCCGCGGATCGCGCGGCCAGCCAGTGGTTAATCGGCCGCGTGATGAATCGCCGCTTCGGCGTGCTCGCTGCAAGCGTCCTCGTCGCCCTGGTCATGGGCTGTTCTCTTGCCGGTGGGACGCTCGGTGGGCGCGAGAAGTGCTGGCCGCCGTCCGATAAGCGGGTACCGAGCCTGTTCCGCGGCGTCCTGCGAGTCGACGTGGCGGGCGGGCGGCTTGCCACGAGTGAGGGCGATGTCATCCCGCTCAAGGCGGGCGCGCTGCGACCAGTCGTGGGAGCGGACGGAACGGGTCAGCTCGTGAGCGGCACGGAAGTGGTGGCAAGGGCGGGCAGCGACGTGACGCTGTTCGGCGGGGCGGGGTCGGACGGTGCCCTCGTCGTGTGCGACGTCGAGGAACTGCACTAGATAGATCTGGTGGAGATGGGGGAGAGTCGAACTCCCCGTCCAAAGCCTTCAGCCGGAGACCAGCTACGAGCGTGTCCGATGATTTATCGTCGACTCAAGCCGCCGGCATCGGCACCGTCAACCCGAGTCCATCCACGTCCCTTGCGGGCTTTGCGATCAGATACGTGGCCTGCCCGATCGCGCATCCCCGCTAAATGACGCTTCCACAACCGGCGGGGAGACGGCTGCTTCCACGCTCACCTTACCGCCTTAGGCGGCGAGGGCGAGAGATGGCTGGCGATTGCCAGTTACTTCGTTTGCCGCCTGTTTTACGAGGCCTGACGGCACCTCGGCTCGCGTTCCCCGGGAATCCGGCCCTGTCGAAACCACTCATCCCCAGACCAACAATCCTACCATAAGTGAACGCGCGTTCGAAATCCTCGCCTATTTCGGCCGGGCCGTTTCGACCAGCAACTGGATGACCGGCGCCAGTCGCGCAGCTAATAGGGGCCTAACGGCGGCCTCGCGTCGCGTCGGCCAGCTCGCGCTCCATCTCGCGCCGCGCATCGCGCTCAGCGATATCGCGCCGGCGGTCATGCAGCTGCTTGCCGCGTGCCAGCCCGAGTTCGAGCTTGGCGCGGCCCTTCGAGGTGATGTACATGCGCAGCGGCACGACGGTCAGGCCCTTGGCCGCGACACGGCCCAGCAGAGCGTCGATCTCGACGCGATGGAGCAGTAGCTTACGGTCGCGGTTGGGCTCGTGGTTGTAGCGGTTGCCCGCCTCGTACGGCGCGATGTGGGCGCCGATCAGCCAAGCCTCGCCCTTGTCCACGCGCGCGTAGGCCTGCGCCAGGTTGACCTTGCCTGCGCGCACGCTTTTGATCTCCGTGCCGGTCAAGACAAGGCCGGCCTCGAACGTATCTGTTATCAGGTAGTCGTGACGGGCCTTGCGGTTGACCGCCACCGTCTCGGCCATTGTTGGCTGGCTCCTCGAGTTGGATGGGATAGCGGGCGGACACACGAACGCCGGCCCAAGGCGGGCCGGCGTGTTCGTGGCTGTCGATCACCGCTTCCCGGTGTCAGCTCTAGGCGAGCATCCCCCGGGAGGCGGTGCAGCTAGAACGATCTATCACTGCACACCACCTCCTTTCGTCCGTTAATCACGTTACCCGACGATCCAGATCAGCGCAAGCGGGCCATTTGGGCGGGTCGCAGGCTGACTCTTCGTCAGGCCGCCGGCGCCAACTGGCCGACGCCACTCGCGCCGTCGGTCAGCATCTGGAGCGCTTTGTCGAGCACCGGGTCGCTGCCGGCCGGGTTGTCGGCCGGCACGTCGACGGGCACATCCGGCGTCAGTCCGACGCCGTGGATCCACGTCTGGTCGGGCGTCAGCCACTTGCGTACGGAGAGCCGGTAGCCACCGGCGCCGGTGAGTGGCTTCCATTCCTGGATCGTGCCCTTGCCATAGGTCTTCTGGCCAATGAGTTGCGCCCGGTGATTGCCCTGCAGCGCCGCCGCCACGATCTCGCTGGCAGACGCGGTGCCGCCGTTGACCAGCACGACAACTGGCAGCTTTGGATCGGTGGCCACGCCGCCGGCAATGGGGTCCTGGGCGACCGGGTCGGCGCCGGCGGCCTGCTCCCAGTAGAGCGGCGATGTTGAGACGAACTGGCTGGCCACCTGGCGCGCCTGATCGACGTAACCGCCCGGGTCGTCACGCAGGTCGAGGATGATGGAGCTCACGTGCTGCTGGTTGACCAGCTGCTGCAGTTGATCGGCCAGGTCGGAACCGACCTTGGAGCTGAAGCTGTTGATCTTGAAGTAGCCAACCTTGCCGTCAGCCAGCACTTCGCTCGACACGTCTTCCTTGACGATGGTGTCGCGCGTGATCGACATGTCCAGCGGTTGGCCGCTCCGCAGCAGGCTGAGCTTGACGACGGATCCCTTTGGTCCGCGGATGACGTCAATGGCGTCGTTGATGGTCTTGCCGTTGAGGCTGTTGCCGTCGACCGCCACGACGACGTCGCCAGCAAGCAGGCCGGCGCGCAGCGCCGGAGAGTCACGGATGACCTTGGCGACGGTCAGCAGGCAGCTGTCGGAGATGGTTGGGCAGGCGGCACCAGTGCTGTCGAGCGTGTTCATCTCGGCGCCGATGCCCTCGAACTCGCCCGAAATGCCGGTGAGGCTGGCCTGGTACTCCTCCTCGGTCATGTAGAACGAGAACGGGTCGCCCAGCGCCGAGAACATGCCCTTGATTGCGCCTTCGACGAGAGCGTGCTCGTCCTTGGTGCCCACGTAGTTGCCCATGATGTCGTTGTAGGTGTCGAAGAATGGCTGGAATGCCGCCTGCCTGGGGTCGCCCGCGCCAGGCGCCAGCGCAGACTGACGGCCGAGCAGGAAGCCGGACGAGAACAGTCCGGCGCCGCCCATGACGACGACCAGCACGGCCGCCACGTACATGGGCAGCCGGCTGGCCGCGCCGGCTGGCTTGGGTTTGTCGGCCGGCTGAGCGTCCGCTACCGGCTGGACGGGCTCGACCGGAACGTCGAGCGGAAGAGAAGACTCGGTCATGGAGGGGAAAGTGACCTCAAGTGACGGTGGAGCGGCGAGTCTAGGTCTGACGCCGCGAACCGTCAGAAGTTGCTCAGGCGGTGCTGAGCTGGGCGGCGTCGGTCGCCACGCGCTCGAGTTCGGCCAGCATGAATGCGTCGAGGTCGCCGTCGAGCACCGCTGTCGTGGCGCTCGTTTCGTAGTTGGTGCGGTGGTCCTTGACCATCTGGTACGGGTGCAAAACGTAGGAGCGGATCTGGTTGCCCCAGCCGGCCTCGACGTGCTCGCCGCGGATCGCTGCCAGCTCGCGCTCGCGTTCCTCTATACGTCGCTCCAGCAAACGCGCCCGGAGCACCTTCATGGCGAACTCGCGGTTCTGATGTTGCGAGCGCTCGTTTTGGCTCTGGGCCACGATGCCTGTGGGAAGGTGCGTGATCCGGACAGCGGAGTCCGTCTTGTTGACGTGCTGGCCGCCCGCGCCCTGCGAGCGGAACGTGTCGATCTTCAATTCGTCTTCCGGAATCTCACCCACCTCGACGTCGTCCGCCACCTCGGGCAGCACTTCGATCAGCGCGAAAGTCGTGTGGCGCCGCTTCTGCGAGTCGAAAGGGCTGATGCGGACGAGACGATGGACGCCTCGTTCGGCGCGCAGCAGTCCGTAGGCGTTACGCCCGTCGATGGCGATAGTGGCGCTCTTGAGACCAGCCTCCTCGCCCTCGAGCTGGTCCAGGATCTCGGTGCCAAAGCGGTGGCGCTCCGCCCAGCGCAGGTACATGCGCATCAGCATCTCGGCCCAGTCGGTGGCTTCGGTTCCACCGGCACCGGCGCTGATGGTGACGATGGCGTTGCGCTCGTCGTATGGCCCGGAGAAGAGGAGGCTGGTGCGCTGGCGGTCGAAGTCGGCCGTCAGTGAACCGTACTCGTCGTCCAGTCCGGCCAGCATTTCCTGGTCGCCAGACTCGTCGGCGAGTTGAGCCAGCTCAAGCAGGTCGTCGGCGCGCGCGTTCAGGCGCTGCCACGTGTCGATCTCTTCGCGCAGCCCTTCAGCCGTGCGCAGGACCTGCTGCGCGGCGCGCTGGTCGTTCCAGAAGTCGGCCGCGCTGGCCTGCGCGTCCAGCTCGGCCAGTCGTTGCGCTTTGGCGACTAGGTCAAAGACGCCCCGAGGTCGCGTGGATCCGCTCGGCCAGGTCTCGTATTTGCGCTATGTCCATGTTGCTAGTTCCTGGCGCGAAGGTCCTGAAGCAGGATCGGCCTGAGTTCGATGATCCTCAAAGCGGTCTTGCTCCGGGCGACGACGGGGTTGACACACGGGCAGTATCCGTTATGCGGACACACCCCGCAGTTCCCGTCGCAGTCCAGTGAAGCCGCGTAGCTGCAGGTCCGACACTCGCGCTCGCAGGCAATCAGGTCGACGAACGAAGCCAGTGCCTCATCCAGCTCCGCCGCCGGTTTGGGGTTCACGACGAGCGAGTTCCCTCTCCTCTCCCCGGTCCACCCTCCACTCCGGAGATGCTGCGACGACAGCTGGTGCCGGAGGAGGCACGGACCTCCGGGCGGGTGGTTGGGAGTATGCCAGCCGAGCGCGCCACGCTCAATACTTTTTCTATCTGTTTCGGGGAGATTTTCGGCCGGTTAACGCGCTACCCGGGATTCGGCGGCTGTTTCGGCGACAATTCCGACGGTCGTCAGCTCCTCGGTCAACAGTCGGAAGAAGCGGCGGCGCTGTGCCTCCAGGTCGCCGGCGGCCTCGCACCATCGCTTGAGCAGCGCCTCCCCGCCCGAGTAGCAGAAGACGTAGGTGCGCCAAAGCGGATGGCTGATGAACTCGAGGCTCTTCTGGGCCTGCTCGGCGGTGCGCAGAGCGTTGTCCATGATGAATGCCATCACTTCGTCACGCGGCCGCTTCTGGTCATGCAGCATCAGCGCCGCGTCAGCGCCGTTGGCGCCCAACTGCTCGAGGGCCAGGGTTATTCGGCGTTGGGCCGCAGGCTCATCCGCACCCAGCTCGATACCAGCCTGCTCGCACAAGCCGGCAAATAGCTCCTGCCAGCGCGCGTCGTCGACGGTCAGGCTCGAACCGAGATCGGCCAGTCCCTCGCTGATATAGGCCTCGGGCGTGTTGATGAGCTGGACCGACGCCTCGACTCGGCCGAGTTCGCGCACCAGCCGTTGCTCCTTCCAGGTGTGCTCGAGGTGATGGCCAGGAAACGTTTCGTGAGCCAGCGTGCCGATAAGTCCGGCAGCGCGCACGGGCAGGTCGGTGTTGATCTCTACGCGTGAGCTCAGATCGCCGTCATACCAGTTGTAGGCCGCCCACGGCTGATCAGTAACCAGGCTCACCGTCAGTCGCTCGCCGTCTGGGCTGGCAAAGACGGCGTCGCTGTCGGCGCGGAGTTGCGCAATGAGCCAGTCGGCAATGCCGGCCAGGCGATCCTTGGGAATGGTCAACCGTTCACCGCGCGCTTCGACCCGCGAGCGCAAGTCGGGACCCGGCGGCAGCAGTTCGTCGAGTGCCCGGTGAGCAGCCGCGTAAACCTCCGGCGCAGTCGGCGTTGGCCGGGCGCCGAAGCAGCTCTCGACTTCATCGAGGTATTCCACTTCCTCGCCGCCTAACCGGCGCGCCAGCGTTTCCAAAGCAACCAGCTGGCGGTCGAGCCAGAGAGCGCGCTGGGCGTCAGGCTCGTTGGCCGCGAGCTCGCGCGCCCGTTGGGCGTCCAGCGCGAGCTGGCCCGCGTCGGCAGCTCGGGCGGCGGCTTCGTCGGCTATGCCTGGCGGGCCGTAGTAAGCGTCGACTATTCCTTCCTGGAGCCGGCCGACGCCCAGTCCAAGCAGCAGGTATCGCCGGGCCAGCTCGTCCATCAGGTCCACTCCGGGACCGGCTGGCGCCAGTTGAGCCGGCGGTCGCTGGCAGAGTCGAGGCTCACGCCCCGTGGCAGCGCTTGAACTTCTTGCCGCTGCCGCACCAGCACGGGTCATTACGGCCGAGTTTGGCGCGGGCGTCTCCAGGGGCGGCGCCAGCGTTGGCCGCCGCCGCGACCGGCTCATCGCCGGCCGAGTACTGCAGCTTCTGTTGGCGTTGGGCGGCCATGCCCGGAATTAGCGGCGCTGCCGCCGGGGCGGCTGCTGGCGCTGCTGCCGGCCGTCGCCCGTTGCCGTCTGTGACTGCGCCGGCGCTGGACGTGGTCGCCGTGCCGGAGACGTTTCCAGCCGACGTCGACGTGGCGTTGGCCGCAGCCAGGGCGGCCGGGTTGAAGGGCATGGGCTGTGCCGCCGGCAGCGACTGAGCCTGGACCGTGACGTGGAAGATCGTATTGGCCACCTGGCGGCGGATGAAGCCGCCCAGCTCTTCGTAGAGCTTGAACGCCTCGCGCTTGAACTCATTAAGTGGATCGATGCCGCCGTAGCCGCGCAGGCCAATGCCACGGCGCATATCGTCAAGCTCGGTCAGGTGTTCGACCCATAGCGTGTCGATGGTGCGCAGCAGGACGAAGCGCTCGACCTGTGCCCACACGTCCGGGCCGTTCTGCTTCTCGCGATCTTCGAGCGCGGCGTCGACGTTCTCGTGCAGTGCCTCGATGATGTCGTCGCGCACGCCGATTTCTTCGAGGCCGACAGCGCTGACATCGTGACCCGTCAGGCCGAGCGCGCCCAGCGCCTTGGCCAGGCCCTCGTAGTCCCACTGCTCGACGTGCTCGCCGGCGAGGTGCTCATCGACCAGTGCCTCGATCTCCTCGTCGAGAAAGCCACGCACGGTAGCCGTCAGGTCCTCGTTGCGCAGCACCTTGTCGCGCTCGGCGTAGATGGTCTCGCGCTGCTTGTTGATGACGTCGTCGTACTCGACCACGCGCTTGCGGGCGTCGAAGTTCCAGCCTTCGACGCGGGTCTGGGCGTTCTCGATGGTCTTGCCCACGATGCCCGACTCGATCGGCACGTCGTCTTCCAGGCCCATGCGCTCCATCAGCCCGCTGACGCGGTCCGACGCGAAGCGCTTCATGAGCGGATCCTCGAGTGAGAGGTAGAAGCGCGACGAGCCTGGGTCACCCTGCCGACCTGATCGGCCGCGCAGCTGGTTATCGATGCGCCGCGCGTCGTGGCGCTCGGTGCCGATGATGTGAAGCCCGCCCGCCTGGACCACGCGCTCGTGGTCGGCGGCCGCGTCGGCCTTGGCCTTGTCCAGCGCTGCCGCATAGACGTCGGGCGGGGCTTCGGCCGGGTTGATGCCCTGCTTGTGGAGGTCGGCCGAGGCGAGGCCGGCCGGGTCGCCGCCGAGCTTGATGTCCGTGCCGCGTCCGGCCATGTTCGTGGCGATCGTGACGGCGCCGCTGCGGCCCGCCTGATTGACGACCACCGCCTCCTTCTCGTGGAACTTGGCGTTGAGCACCTCGTGCTTGATGCCGCGCCGGTCGAGCATCTCGGACAGCACTTCGCTCTTCTCGACGCTGGTCGTGCCGACGAGGACCGGCCGGCCCTTGTCGGACATCTCGACCACTTCGTCGATGAGCGCGCTGAACTTGGCGTTCTCGTTGCGGTAGACAACGTCTGTGTTATCGGCGCGGACCATCGGCCGGTGCGTCGGGATGGCGACCACGTCTAGGCCGTAGATCTTGTAGAACTCCTCCTGTTCCGTCATTGCCGTACCGGTCATGCCGGCCAGCTTGTCGTACAGCCGGAAGTAGTTCTGGAACGTGATCGTCGCCAGCGTGACCGACTCACGCTGGACGCGCAGGCCCTCCTTCGCCTCGATCGCCTGGTGCAGGCCCTCGCTCCAACGCCGGCCGGGCATCTGGCGGCCGGTGAACTCGTCGACGATGACGATCTCGCCGTCCTTGACGATGTAGTCGCGATCGCGTTGGTACAGCGCATGCGCGCGCAGCGCCTGGTCAAAGTGGCGCGCCAACCGCGGATCGGCGGCGTACAGGTTGTCGACCTTGAGTAGCTTCTCGATCCTCTCGACGCCTTCCTCGGTGGGCGAGACAGCGTGCTCCTTCAGGTCGACGAAGTAGTCACCGCCCTCCTCGGCGCCTTCAGGTCGTGGCCGCAGCCGGTTGGCCAGCCGTGCGAACTGGTAATAGAGGTCCTCCGACTCCTCGGCCTGGCCGCTGATGATCAGCGGAGTACGGGCTTCGTCGATGAGGATGTTGTCAACCTCGTCGACGATCGCGTAGTAGCGCTCGCGCTGAACGCGCTGGGCGAGGTCCGTGACCATGTTGTCGCGCAGGTAGTCAAAGCCGAATTCGTTGTTCGTGCCGTAGGTGACGTCGGCCGCGTAGGCCTCCTTGCGCTCGACCGGCCGCAGGTGCAGCAGTCGTTCGTCGGTCGCCCGGTAGTCGGGATCGAAAACGAACGCGCTGTCGTGCTGGATGATGCCGACCGTCAAGCCGAGGCCGTGGAAGATGGGGCCCATCCACTGTGGGTCGCGCTTGGCCAGGTAGTCGTTGACGGTCACCACATGAGCGCCGCGGCCACCCATCCCGTTCAAGGCGGCGGCCAGCGGTCCGACGAGGGTCTTGCCCTCGCCGGTCTTCATCTCAGCGATCTTGCCCTGGTGCAGCACGATCGCACCCAGCAGCTGGACATCGAACGGCCGCATCTCCAGCTTGCGCCAGGAAACCTCTCGGGCGGCGGCGAATACCTCGGGCAGCGCGTCGTCGAGGACCGTGCGCAGGTGTGCCACGTCTTCCTTGTGGCGCGCCCTGCGCAGCTCGGCCCGGCGCTCTGAGCTCTCCGCGTCGATCTCCTCCGGCGAGGGCTCGGACGGCGCCGCATCCTCGCGAATCTGGTCGCGCAGCTCGATCATGCGCGCCCGGATCTCGTCGTCAGACAGGGCTTGGAATTCGGCCTCCAGGCCGTTGATCTCGTCGACGATGGGCTTGAGACGTTTGACGTTGCGCTCGTTGGAGTCGACGAAGCGCGAAAGCAGGTTCAGCATCGGAACACCAAGTATAGGCGGCGGTCTGCGCCGGGCCGGATGGCGGGATGCCGACAGCAACTACTGCGTGGGCTGCCAGGTGCCTCCGGCGAACCAGCGATGGTGCATGGCCTGGTCGTCGCCGACCACGAACAGGTCGATCCGACCGGGCTCCCAAGACGCGGCACCCGGCGGCGCAACCGCGTTGATGTTGGTCAACTGTTGCCAGCCCGACCAGCTGCTGCCGTTGAACGTGTCCTGCTGAAGGATGCCGTCGATGTCGCGCGCGAACACATCGAACTGATTCGGTCCATTCAGGCTCGCGGCGGGCGCGGCGCTGAAGTTGCCACCCAGCGACTCAGGTGTGCCCAAGACGCCGGTCTCATTGTTGAACGGCAGGTGCCACATTGATCCGTCCTGATGGGCGACGAAAACATCGAGATGGTGTTCGAGGGTTCCGGGATCGATCCAGGCGACGGCGGCCGGTGCGAACTTGACCTTGTCGGCGCCCCACGGTTCCCAGCCGTTCCAGTCGCCAAAGTTGTCCGACCAGTTGTGGAGAAGCGTGCCATCCGCTTTGGAGCGGGCGAAGATGTCCAAACGACCGGTAGCCCACGAGGCGGCCGCCGGTCCGGGTGAGAAGGTCATGCTGGTGTCGAGAGGCTGCCACTCGCTCGACGGCTGGGTGCCCACCTGGATCGTCTGCTGATACAAGACGTCGTCCTCCCCAACTGCGAAGAGGTTGAACAATCCCGCGTCGCCCCAGACAAGGGCGGCCGGCCTGTTGTCGGTCGTGAAGGTGGGCCCGCCCAGAGGCTGCCAATCGCCGAAGGTCGTACCGTCGCCAGAAGTGGTGCGCAGCGTTTTGTCTGACCAAGGTGCGAAAAGCGTCAGCTGGTTGGCGAGCGCGCTGACCACCGCTGGACCTTGGCTGAATTTGCCGCCCAGCGATGCCCAGCCGAGGTAGGGGTCGGGCGTGGCGGTCGGTGGTTCGGTTGGTGATTCGCTGGCTGTTGGCTGGTCAGTCGGGCCTTCGCTGGGCTGGTCGGTCGGTGTCAGCGGTGTTCCACTTTCGACCGCGGCGCTACCGGAGGGGCCAACAGTTGGCGACGGAGTGAAGTTGGCGACGGACGTCGGCGTGGGCGTGGCGCCCGCTCCGGGCAAGGCTGGCAGAAGGCCGAACGCATTGGCGATGAAGCCGCCACCGACAGTGAGCAGCACCGCGCCCAGAACCGCGAGCGCGACGAGCCGCTTGCGGCTGAAGCGCGCCAATTGCTCCATCCGCCCGTCGATGGTGAGGGGCGGCGAGTAATCGCTGCTGACCGAAACCGTGAACGGAAACTGGCGCGGCGGGCCAGACATGAAACCGGACTTGGGCCTGATCGTGGCCCACACCGTCGCCTCACCGCCCGGCTCGAGGGCGAAGGCCGGCGCCGACAACAGGACGGCGGCACCCGGTAGGTCCGCCGCCGAAACCTGCACGTTGGTCGGCCGGTTGCCGAGGTTGCGGACCTTGATCGGCAAGATGGCGTCGCGCCGGCCGGTCACATAGGTGGTGCCGGTAGCGGCGGCACTCAGGTTGTCGTAGGAGCCCAGCTCGACCGACCCCCGATAGACCGTCGATGAGTCGGGCTGGCGGTCCGAGTTGACCGCGATCTCGAAGGCAAACAGGCCGGCCGGTGGTCGCGACGCCCGTGGCGGCGCAAAGCGGATCGTCGCTTCCGCCTCGGTGCTCGGGTAGATGTTGAGCGTGTCCGGCGCGATGGTGATCCAGGCACCGGCCTCACCGCGTGGCGTGAGCGTGATCTCGTCGACCACTGGGCCCATGTTGCGGACCTTGATCGACGCGGTTACGACCTCGCCCGGCTGGAGCCGAATGTAACGCGGCGAGACATCGATGCTGAGGCGGCTGGCCGCTGGCTCAGACTGTTGTTGCTGGGCCGGAGTGGGTCGGTTCTCCGGCGGCCGATAGCCCGGCTGGCGTGCGGGCGGCTCGCCATCGGGCGGCCTGTCGTTGGCCACGTCGCTCCTCTCGCCTTGTGACGAGCGCCGATCATACCGGGCCGCCTGACGAACGTCCCCCCACGGTCCACGGGAATTGCTTTCCTCCGCGGCCGCCTGCGGCTGCTGCGCGCGCAAATCGCCTGCTCCACGACGTGACCGCCGGGTTGCAGACGTTGCTTGCGCCTGTGGCACACTCCGGCGCGAATGGCTGACTCCCAGACCGGACAGACGTCGCCGACTGTCCGCGTCTTTACCCTGCCGGCGATTGGCTGGCGCTACGAACTGACCGACGAGCGCAAGTACGCCCTGCGCGCGAGCCTGCTCGTCTTCGTCGCCACTTTCCTGGTGTACTGGACGCTGGGCCCGCACAAGACGGCTTACGACTTCCAGCTGTCACAAGCGAACAACATGATCCACGGCCACCTCGACATGACCGAGGAGTACACGCGCAACCTGCGTGTCCTGGAGCGGGTGCTATACGACCCGGCCGTCGGCTTCTGTCTGCCGGTCAACGATCCGCGGGGGCCCGAGTCGTATGCCGACATAGTCAACCCGGTCATCACGGCCAACTGCAAGAGCTACATGCAGCACTCGCTGGGTCCGGCGATCCTGCTGATCCCGTTCGCCTTCGTCTTCGGGCTCGATGTCAACCAGACGCTCATCTCGTGCTTGATCGGCGCGCTGACGGCCGTCGTCGCCTTCGCCATCATTCGCCACTTCGTCCAGAACCGGCGCACGCAGTTCGCGTTGACGGTCCTGGCCGCCTTCGGCACAACCTACTGGTACAGCGCGGCCGACGGCGGCGTCTGGCACTTCGCCCACACCACCGCCTTCTTCTTCGTGATGCTGTCGATATGGGCGACGCTCGTCCGGCGCAGCGCGATTCTGGCCGGCGCCTTCGTTGGTGCGGCGTTCCTGTGCCGGCCGACGACCGTCTTCGCCGGTGTCTTCCCGCTGATCTATTTCGCCAACGAATGGCTCAACGCTGCGCCCGGCGTGCCCCTCTTGCAACGCCTGAACATCAGGCCACTGGTCAAGCTGGCGCTCGGCGTGGCACCCTTCATCCTGCTCGGCGCAGCGCTCAACTACGCCCGTTTTGGTAGCCCGTTCGAGACCGGCTACACGTACAGTGAGCAATTCCACCAGATCCATCTGGCCAGCTCGTGGCCCTACGGCATCGCCTCGATCAACTACTTCCACCTGCACGTACAGGCGTTCTTCGAGCAGATGCCGATCGTGGCCGACAGCCCGCCTTATATCCATCCGTCATGGTGGGCGCTGGCCACGTGGGTCACGACGCCGGCGATCCTGCTCATCCCGTTCATCCATCTGAAGCGCTGGCGGCCCATCGCGCTAGTGCTTGGATTTGCGCTGTTCGCCTCGTGCAGTTTCCTTATCTTCCGCGCTCTTGCCCAGGCCTTTGTCGATCCAACGTGGGGCAACGAGCTCTTCGACACGGGCCTGCACCTGCTGCCCTTCGCGGTGGCGGTCATCGCGGCTGTGATCGCGGCACTGCTGGCCCGCGATCGGCTGGTGCTGGCCGCCTGGGCGGCGATCCTGATCATCGCGATTTCCAACGCGACGTTCGCCGCCACCGGCTACGCCCAGTTCGGCTACCGCTACACGCTCGACTACATGCCGTTCATGCTGCTGCTGATCTTTGTCGCGGTCGGCAAGCGGGTCCAGTGGTACGAGGCCTTGTTGATCGGCGCCGGCGTGCTCGTGAACCTGTGGGGCGTGCTGTGGATCTTCCAGTTCTCGACCGTGCCGCCCAACGGCCTGTTCGGCTGGACCTGGATCAGCTACTGAGTGGGCGAGCCTGAGGTCGAGCTGACCATCCTGATGCCCTGCCTCAACGAGGCGGAAACGCTGGCGGCTTGCGTACGCCAGGCGCGAAAGTTCCTCGCCGACAACGACGTCGACGGCGAGGTCCTCGTTGCGGACAACGGCAGCACTGATGGCTCGCGCGATATCGCCGCGGCTGAGGGCGCGCGCATGGTGCCCGTGGCTCAGCGCGGCTATGGCGCCGCCTTGCTGGGCGGTATCGAGGCGGCGCGCGGCCGCTACGTGATCATGGGTGATGCCGATCAGTCATACGACTTCTCCGCTTTGATGCCCTTCGTCGAGAAGTTGCGCGAGGGCTACGACCTGGTCATGGGCAACCGCTTCAAGGGCGGCATTGCACCCGGCGCGATGAAGGCTTCGCACCAGTACCTGGGCAACCCGGTGCTCTCCGGTTTGGGCCGGCTCTTCTTCTCGATCCCCATCGGCGACTTCCATTGCGGGCTGCGCGGCTTCAATCGCGACCGAATACGGGAGCTGGGGCTATCGACGTCTGGTATGGAGTTCGCCAGCGAGATGGTCGTCCGATCGGCCCTGGCCGGCTACAAGATGACCGAGGTGCCGACCACGCTGTCGAAGGACGGCCGATCCCGACCCCCTCACCTCAACACCTGGCGCGACGGCTGGCGCCACCTGCGCTTCCTGCTGATCTACAGCCCGCGCTGGCTATTTCTCTATCCCGGCCTGGTGTTGCTGATCGTGGGGCTGCTCGGCGTTGTCTTCCTGTTCCCGGGCGACATCAAGCTGGGAGCCTCGACTCTGGGCATCAACACGTTCATCGCCGCTTGCATGGCGGTGTTGATCGGCGTCCAGAGCATCACCTTCGCGGCGGTTGCGCGCCGCTACGCAACGCTGCGTGGGCTGCTGCCACCGTCGGCGCGATATTCGGCCCTCCTGCGCAGCCTGACGCCGGAGCGACTGCTGGCCGCGGGCGTCGTGCTGTTCATCGTGACCCTGGTCGGCATGGCCTACTCGGTCTATCGCTGGGTATCGGTCGGCTTTGGGCCGCTACCGGATACCAGTGTCCTACGCGTTTTCGCCCTTTCACTTACCGGCCTGGTCGCGGCGGTCCAGCTGTGGCTGGTGGCGTTCCTGGCCAGCCTGATGGAGATTCCGCAGCGGGGGACGCGCCTGCCATGAAGTTCCTCGATCGGTACCTGCAGTCGGCGCGCATCAAGCGTGGCCGGCCGTTCGTGAAGCAAGGCGACGTGGTCGTGGACGTCGGCTGCGCCGACGGCGCCATGTTCAAGGAATGGCAGGGCTTGATCGGCCGTGGCGTGGGCGTCGACCCTGCTCTCGACAAGCACGAGACCGGGCCCAATTACGAGCTGTGCCCGGGCAACTTTCCTGAAGCAGTGCCGCAAGACGTGCGGGCCGACCTGATCACCATGTTTGCCGTGCTCGAGCACATCCCACCAGAGCGCCAGGCGGAGCTGGCCGCGGCCTGCTCGAAGATTCTCAAACCCGGTGGGCGAATCGTGGCGACCGTGCCGTCACCGCGCGTCGACTCGATCCTGCACGTGCTCTCGGCGTTGCGGCTGGTGGACGGCATTGCCGTACATGAGCACTACGGCTTCCAGGCAGAGAAGACACCGGACATCTTCCCGGCACCTGAGTTCAGGCTCGAGCGCTGGCAGCGCTTTCAGTTCGGCTTGAACAACCTGTTCGTCTTCGAGAAGGTGTAGCGGTCCAGCGAGAAGTACTTGATAACTGTCGACGCGGCGACCGCGAGCACGGTCGCCGGCAGGTCTCCGATGAACGGTTGGGCGACGGCGAAGCCGACGAAGTTGATCACCAGTGACAGGGCGATCATGGCGATAAAGCTCAGCCAGCGCCGAAAGACTGCTCGCGCCGTCAGGTGCAGCGGGCGATCCGGCCACACGAGCAGCTGGCTGACCACAAAGTTGAACTGGACGGCAAAGAAAAGCGCCAGCGCGTAGGCCGCGACCGGACTCAGGCCGGGCGCCTCGAACAGCTTGAGCAGCCCGAACTGGAGCAGGAAGGTGACCCCGCCCACGACGAGGAAGCGGAGCGGGCGCGCCCCGCTCGAGCGGAAGTAGCTGATCAGTGGGCCGGCGCGGTCGTTGCCGGCCGTGCACTGACGGTTGGGGGCTGGGCTGCGGTCAGTTGATCGATCAGATCGACGAAAGGCCTTGCGCCAAGACCGTCGAGCGTTGTCCGCGACTCAGCCGCAGCCGCCCTGGCCCCTGGTTCGTCCGGCCCCAGGGTGAACAACATGTCGATGCCGGTCAGTGCCCCGTCGAAGACCACCTCGGCCGCGCGCCACTTGGAATGCGCGTCGGCATAAAGCTCGAGCGCCTCGTCGCGCCGGCCGTCGAGGGCCGCCAAGCCGGCGCCAATGGTTGGCCGCCAGGCACTTGGCCCGGGCCCAAAGAGGTGCAGCGCTTCGTAGTCGGCCAGCGCCTGACGGGCCGTCTCCGCGTCGCGCATCCACAGTGCTGCCCGCACGGCGCGCGGCAGGTCGGCTGCCGCGTTCGTCTCGCTGAACTCCGCCGACTGCCGCCAGTTGCTCACAGCATCGGCATACTGCCCGTGAGCAAACTCATGCGCGGCAAGCGCGGCGACGTAGTTCGATCGGTTGTTCGGCGCGTCATCGCTGGCGACGAATTGCGCATGCTCGGCGAGCATTGCCTCGACCGGCTCGCCGCGGTACGCATGCAGCTCCTCCATTCCGCGGTAGACGACGAAGCGGTCGAAGGTCTCAACGTCCTCACTGGCGAGTCGATCAGTCTCGATCGCCGCCCACTGCCAATCGCCTACCGAAACCGCCGATTCGAGGGCGTTGCCAGAGGCCGTCGCCAGCGACGCACGCAGGCCGTAGCGACGCGCCAGCGCCACCGCTTCGCGCGCGTCGCGGTAGGCCTGGCGCGGGTCCACGCCGGTGCCCGAGGCGCTCAGGTTAAGCAGGCCACGGGCCTGCGTTGCCGTGAGCCCGTTGGTCTCGGCGAGTTCCGTACCTGCGCGCAAGAGCGCGATGCTCTCGTGTGACCGGCCCTTGCCACTGATCAGGGCACCCTTGGTGATGAGGACGTCGGCGATGAGCGGAATGTCATCGAGCCGTTCCGCTCGTCCGAGGGCACCGTCGGCCAGCGGAATCGCGATGTCCGTCTCGTTGCCGAGCCAAAGTGCACGCGCCAACTGATGCTCGATCATTGCAAGCTCGCGCGAGTCGCCCAGGTCGGCGAACTCGACAACGGCAGGTTCGAGCAGTTCGATCGCCAGCGGAATGCGGCTCGGGATCCTGACCAGGCCGAGTCTGCCCACAGCTCGCGCGACGCCGACCCGGTCGCCTAACGCGCGCTGGCGCTCGATCGCCGCGCTGAGGTGGGCATCGGCCGCCTCATAGTGACCGGCCATCCGCGCGGCAAGTCCTGCCTGCTCAAGGAGGTCGGCGGCCTCAGCCGGATCGTCGGTGACGTCTACCGCGGCCAGGAAGTAGCTGGCCGCCTGATCGGGGCTGCCCAACGCCGCTGCGCGCGAGGCAGCCGCCTTCAGTGAGACGCGCGCCTGGGCGGCCAGTGCCTGCGCCTCGGGTCCAGCCGACGAGGCGCGATAGGCCGCCAGGTAGTGGGCCGCCAGGGCGCCGGACAGCTCCTCCTCGCCGAGCGACTCGAAGTGGCGCGCCGCGGCAAGGTGGCGCGTCCGACGGTCTGGTTTGGCGAGCGTCCCATAGGCGACCTCGCGAATGAGCGCCTGCACGAATGCGTACTGCCCGCGCTCGGGCGAGCGTGGGTCGGATTCGTGCACAAGCAGCTCGCGCCGGACGAGATTGCGCAGGTGGTCTTCGACCGATTCGGCCGGCAGGCCGGCCACCGCAGCGAGGGCATCGACTGTGAAGCTCTGGCCAAGGACGGCACCGTCCTGCACCAGGCTGCGTTCGACCGGCTCTAGGGCGTCAAGGCGTGCCGCGATCAAGGCATGCAGTGTCTCCGGCACCGCGATCGAGGACAGATCGGCAGACGGGTGGTACGCCCCCTTCGCCTCGATCAGCTTGCCCTCGGCAACCAGCATGCGGACCGTCTCCATCGCGTACAGCGGGATGCCGTCGGCGCGTGACACGATGGATTTGGCGGCACGCTCGGGCAGGCCGGGCACCAGCTCGCCGAGCAGCTCGCGCATCTGCAGCTCGGGCAGCGGGTCGAGGCCCAACGCCACGAAATTCTTGCGGCCGGCACCCCAGCTTGGACGCCGGTCAATGATCTCGGGCCGGGCCAGCGTGACGATGAAGAGCGGCACCCCGCGCGTCCAGTCGAGCAGGTGGTCGATGAAGTCGAGCAGGCCCGGATCGGCCGACTCGAGGTCTTCGAAGACCAACACCGCCGGCCCGACGCCGGCGATTCGCTCGAAGAACGTTCGCCACGCGGAGAAGAGCTCCTCGCGCGTGCTCTGGCCGGCGCTCTCGGTGCCAAGTAAGGCCAGTAAGGCGCGCTCGATCCAGCGGCGCTCCTCTTCATCCGGCACCCAGCGTTCGACGGCTTCGGCGATTCGCACCCGAGTGGTCGCTTCGTCGTCGCTCTCGGCCAGGCCGGCGCGCTCTCGAACCATTTCGCCGAGCGCCCAGAACGTGATCCCCTCGCCGTATGCCGGCGATCGACCCGAATGCCAGTAAACCGTTTCGACGATGCCGTCGAGGTAACGCGACAGCTCGCGTGTGATTCGGCTCTTGCCAACGCCGGCCTGGCCGGTGATGGAAACCATGCGAACCCGTCGCTCGCGGGCAGTGGCGTGGAAGAGTTCCTTGAGCAGCCGCAGCTCCTCCTCGCGGCCGACCAGCGGCGCCTCCAGCCGGTCCGACCGGCCGCGGCCGCCGCGCTCAGCAATCACGCGCACGGCGCGGTGCGCCGCGACTGGCGCGGCCTTGCCTTTGAGCAGCTGCTCGTCGACGGGTTCGAAGACAATGGCCGCGGTCGCCGCCCGCTGGGTTGCCTCGCCGACGAGCACGGCGCCGGGCGGTGCCACCGACTGCAACCGGCTGGCGGTGTTGACAAAGTCGCCGGCGACCATTCCTTCGCCCACCGCGTTGATGGTCACGGCCGCCTCGCCGGTCATGACCGCCGCGCGCGCCTGCAGCCCTGGCTCCAGGCCGGGCACCGCGCTGACTACATCGAGAGCCGCCCTGACTGCCCGCTCGGCGTCGTTCTCATGAGCGACCGGCGCGCCCCACACTGCCATCACCGCATCGCCGATGAACTTCTCGACCGTACCGCCGTAGCGACCAATGATTTCGCGCGTCTGGTCGAAGTAGCGTGACAGCAGCGCGCGCGTTTCCTCCGCGTCGCGTCCCTCGGCGAGCGTAGTGAAGCCGACAAGGTCAGCGAACAAGATCGACACCAGCCTCCGCTCAGCTATGACCGCCGGTTCAGGTCGTGAGGTTGGTTGGCCATTGGAGCGCATGCTCCCGTCGAGTGTCGGCGTGCCGCACTCTTGGCAGAACTTGGCGCCGGCCGGTAGTGCCGCGCCGCAATTGCGGCAGCCGACCGCCAGCGCCGCTCCGCATTCGAGGCAGAACTTGGCGCCCGGGCTGTTTTCAGTGTCGCAATTGGTACAGCGCAATGCCAGGAGCGGTCCCCTCTCAGGCGGGCAGGTGCCAAAGACCGACGCCGTAACCGACGAGGATCGTGACGAAAGTCAGCAGCGCCAGGGCCAGCCAGAAAATGACCGCCAGCCGCTGGCTGGTCGGCGCGAACTCGGGGTTGTCAAGTGCAGCCGGATGCCAGCGGCGGGAGCGCAGCCGGCTGCGCCACGTTCGAACTTCGACCGGCGCCGGCTCGAGCCCGTCCGGGCCCGGCCGGTAAAGACGCAGACTCATGTCCGCGGCATCGTAAGCGATGGCTCGCGATCGTCCTCATGGGCACTTTCGGCTACCCGCTCGTCCCACAGGAGCATCTCCTGTACGAGCTCGACGTCGCTCGAGAAGAGTGCGCCCACTGATTTGCCGAGGTGGATGCGGCGGATGGCCTGGCCAATCAGGGGCGCCACCGACAGCACCTTGATCTTCGAGAGGTGCCTCGCCGGCGAAAGCGGGATGGTGTCCGTAACCACGACCTGTGTCAGCTCGGAGTCGCGGATGCGGTCGGTCGCCGGGTCGGACATGACGGCGTGCGTCGCGCAGGCGTACATCTCGGTTACGCCTTCCCGGATCAGGGCACGTTCGATCTCGATGAGCGTGCTGGCGGTGTCGATCTCGTCGTCGACGATGATGGCGCGCTTGCCCTTGACCTCGCCGATGACGTTGAGCAGCTCCGCCGTGCCGAGGTTGCCGGGCCGGCGCTTCTCGATGATGGCAAGTGGCGCCTCGAGGATCTCCGCAAATGTGCGTGCTCGCTTGGCGAAGCCGAGGTCCGTAACCACCACCAGATCGTCGAGATTTAACTTCTTGAAGTGATTGGACAGCATGTGGACGGCGGTCAGCTCGTCGACCGGGATCGAGAAGAAGCCCTGGATCTGGCCCTGGTGCAGGTCCATGGTCAACATGCGGTCGGCCCCGGCAACGCTGATCATGTCGGCAATCAGGCGGGCGGTGATCGGGACGCGCGGCTGGTCCTTCTTGTCTGAGCGACCGTAGGCGTAGTACGGCACGACGGCCGTTATGCGACCGGCGCTGGCGCGCTTGAAGGCGTCGATCATGATCAGCAGCTCCATGATCGACTTCTGCACCGGCCGGCAGGTCGGCTGGATGATGAAGACATCGCGATCGCGCGCGTTGTCTTCGATCTTGACGAAGATGTTCTCGTTGGCGAACTCGAAGACCTCCGCCCGGCCCAGTTCGCGCCCGAGATAGGTGGCGATCTTTCGCGCCAACTCGGGGTTGGCGTTACCGGTGTAGAGGTCGAAGTGCTCGCTGACTGCGTTGGATCGGCTGCCGAAGCCGCTCACAGACTCGCTCCCGCTCTCAGTCTGTTACTGGTCCGCCGTTGTCTTCCCCGCCACTCGCAGGGCCGTCATTGTTGCCGATCTGTCGCTGCTCGGCCAGCCCTGCTCGGAAGACGGCGATGCCGGCCACCTCATCGCCATCGTTCAGGCGCATGACGATGACGCCGCGGGCGCCTGAACCGTAGCGGTTGACGCTCTTGACGTCGGTACGCACGACCTGGCCGCCGGCGGAAATGAGCAGCAACTCTTCGTCGCTCTCGTCGACTAGCTCGACGGCGGCAACGCGGCCTGTCTTGGCGCCTTCCAGCGAGATAAGGCGGACGCCCTGGCTGCCGCGGTGCATCTTGCGGAACTCGGTCAGGGCGACGCGCTTGCCATAGCCCGTCTCGGTCAGCACCAAGATGTCGTTGCCGGGCTGGACAACGCCCATGCCCATGACCTGATCGCCCTTGCGCGATAGGCGGATGCCGATCACGCCAGCCGCGTCCCGGCCCATCGCGCGCACCTCGCTCTCGTTGAAGCGGGCGATCCGGCCTTCGGCGGTGGCCAGCACGATGTCGTCGTGGCCGGACGAAACGCCGACCCACGTCAGCTCATCGCCTTCGGCAACGGTCAGCGCGCGGATGCCAGTCGCACGCACGCGCTCGAATTGCTCTATGGGCGTCTTCTTGATCACGCCCTGGCGGGTGGCCATGACCAGGTTGTGGCCCTTCTCGAAGTTGGGGATGGTAATGACGGCCAAGACCTTCTCGCCCGAATCGAGCTGCACGCCTTCGAGATTGATGATCGGCAGGCCCTTCGCCTGGCGGCTGGCATCCGGAATGGCATGGACCTTCGAGCTGAACACCCGACCGCGGTTGGTGAAGAAGAGCACCCAGTCGTGCGTGTTGGCGACCAGCAGGTAGGACAGGGCGTCCTCTTCGACCGTGCGCGCCCCAATGATGCCCTTGCCACCGCGTGCCTGACGACGGTATGTGGCGAGGGGCTGGCGCTTGATGTACCCGCGGCCCGAAACGGTGACAACGACGTCTTCATCCGCGATCAGGTCTTCGTCGGTCATCTCGCGATCCGCGTCGTCCTGGATACGCGTTCGGCGCTCGCCGGCGAAGCGTTTGGCCAGGTCGGTCAGCTCGTCCTTGATGATGTGCAGGACCCGGCCAGGATTGGCCAGAATGTCTTCGAGCTCGGCGATCAGTTTGATCGTGGCGATGTACTCGTCCTCGATCTTCTTGCGCTCGAGGGCGGCCAACCGGCGCAGCTGCATCTCGAGAATGGCGTTGGCCTGGATCTCGGAGAGCTCGAAGCGGCTGATCAGGTTTTTGCGGGCCGTCTCGACGTCGGCCGACTCGCGGATCGTGCGGATGACTGCGTCGAGGTTGTCGAGCGCGATCTTGAGGCCTTCCAGAATGTGGGCCCGGTCGCGCGCCTTGCCAAGGTCGAACTCCGTGCGCCGGCGAACGACCTCGCGCCGCCAGTCGATGTGATGCTGCAGCACCGACTTGAGGCCGAGCGTCTGAGGCTGGCCGTCGACCAGGGCGAGCATGTTCATGTTGAAGGCGAGGCGCAGCGCGGTGTGCTTGAACAGGTTGTTCAGAACCTTGTGCGGGTTGGCATCGCGCTTGCACTCGATGACCAGGCGCATGCCGTCGCGGTCGGACTCGTCGCGCATGTCGGCAATGCCGTCGATCTTCTTGGCGCCGACGAGGTCGGCGATCTTTTCGGCGAGGGCGGCCTTGTTTACCTGATAAGGAAGTTCGGTTACGACGATCGCCGTGCGGCCGTTACGCATCTCCTCGAACGCGCACTGGGCCCGCATCACCACCCGGCCGCGGCCGTGGGCGTACATCTCGCGAATGGCGTCGACCTGCTCCCATTGACCGGTCAGCGAGTTGCGGCGCTTCTCGTAGCGGAAGATCGTGCCGCCGGTTGGGAAGTCCGGACCAAGGACATGGTTGGCGAGCTCGTCGCTGGTCAGGTCCGGGTCGTCGATCAGCGCAATTGTCGCGTCGGCGATCTCGCCCAGGTGGTGTGGCGGGATGTTCGTGGCCATACCGACGGCGATGCCGGCGCTGCCGTTGATCAGCAGGTTAGGCAGCTTTGCCGGCAGCACCGACGGCTGCATGCGCGTGCCGTCGTAGTTCTCGACGAAGTCGACCGTGTCCTTGTCGATGTCAGCCAGGAGCTCCGCGGCGATGGCCGTCATGCGCGCTTCGGTGTAGCGCATGGCGGCGGGCGGGTCGCCGTCGACCGAGCCGAAGTTGCCCTGGCCGTCGACTAGCGGGTAGCGCAACGAGAAGTCCTGTGCCAGGCGAACAAGTGCGTCGTAGAGTGCCGCGTCACCGTGCGGGTGGTACTTGCCCATCACCTCGCCGACGATGGCGGCGCACTTGCGATAGTTCGCACCCGAGGTGAGGCCCATCTCGTTCATGGTGTAGAGGATCCGGCGATGGACGGGCTTGAGACCGTCGCGCACGTCTGGCAGCGCGCGACTGACGATGACGCTCATCGCGTAGTCGAGATAGCTCGCGCGGAGCTCGTCCTCGATGCGGATGGGGACTATGCGTCCGACGTCGTCGGTCATCTAGTAACGGCTCCCCTGCTGGGCAACGGCGGCGCCAGTCAGCTCCTGCAGACCTTTGAACTGCGCCGCGATCTCGGAAGCGGCGCTGGTCGACGGCGCGCCGGGCGTCCGACGAACACCGTCGAGCTTGTCGCGGATTTCCTCGACGAAGCCGGAATCGATGCCCGGCAACGTCAGCGCGTCGCGCAGCACCCACGCTCTGTGGCCGTCGTTCTCGGACTTGGCGCGCATCGCCTCCTGGCGGATGAACTCGCGGGTGCCAAACGGGTCGACCTCCCACCATGAGCGAAGCGCCCAAGAGAGTGCCCTTTGTACGTCCGGCGCCGCGTCGCCGATGAGCGATTTGATGAGCGTCAAACCAGGCGTCCGAGCCAATTCCTGGCGGCGGTTGCGCGGTAGACCGTGCGGAACGTTGGCCACGGTCGAGCCGACCAGTCGGCGCTCCCAGCGATCGGCGGAGTAGACAAGCTGCTCCAACTCGGCCCAGCGGAAGTTCTCGGCCAGGATGCCCTGCGCGTACAGACCGGCCAGCACGTCGACGCTGACCCAGTCTGCCGACGCGCGTGACAGCCTGCGCATGACCTGCCAGCTACGCTCGGGATCGTCGGGTAACGAGCGGCGCAGCGGCACGACGCTGAACAGCCGGATCTCACGCTCGGGCTCTGTGACGAGGCGTTGAGCCAGCCACAGGGCCGACGATGCCGAACCTGCGCGCAGCGGCGCACGCAGCTGGCGCTCGACAGCAGCGATGAGTGGCGACCGGACCGCGATGACGGGATCGGTGGTCGGCGCGACGCGCGCCTGACCGGCCGCGTATTCGTCGTCAGCCAGCCGCCGGAAACCTTCGCGCAATACCTGCACGAAGTCGTCCGGCTCGTCGATGCGCTCCACCAGAGCACGTCCCAGCTCTTGCGCGTCGGGCAGCCGATCGGCCACGAGCGCCTGTGCACGCGCCGTCACGTCGGACGGCATAACGTTTTCCTCCGCAGTCCGCGTTCGGCGGCTGCTGCGCGCGAAGCGTGCGACTCGCGGCGTAGCCGCCGCGCCTCGACCGTCGCTCGCGCGGTCGGCTCAGACGTCAAGGTTCTGGACCTGGCGGGCACGTGCCTTGATGAAATCGCGTCGTGGCTCGACCTTCTCACCCATCAGTGTCGAAAAGATCATGTCGGCCTCGGCCGCATCGTCGATGTCGGCACGCAGGAGCGTGCGCGTCGCCGGGTTCATGGTCGTTTCCCAGAGCTGCTCCGCGTTCATCTCGCCCAGGCCCTTGAAGCGCTGGATCGACAGGTTCTTGACCTTCAGCTCCTTGGCGACGCGGTCCTTCTCGCGCTCGTCACGCGCGTAGCGGGTGACCTTGCCGGTGCTGACCCGGAAGAGCGGTGGCTGGGCGATGTAAAGGTGCCCGTTCTCGACCAGGACCGGCATATGGCGGTAGAAGAAGGTCATCAGGAGCGTGCGGATGTGCGCGCCGTCAACGTCCGCGTCGGCCAGCAGGATGATCTTGTGGTAGCGCAGCTTGGCGACGTCAAACGTCTCGCCGATGCCGGTGCCGAGGGCGATGATCAGGGGCCGGATCTTTTCCGATGACAGGACTTTGTCCAGTCGTGCCTTCTCGACATTCAGCATCTTGCCGAACATGGGCAGGACCGCCTGGAAGCGCCGATCGCGACCCTGCTTGGCCGAACCGCCGGCCGAGTCGCCCTCGACGATGTACAGCTCCGCGCGCTCGGGATCGCGCTCCTGGCAGTCGGCCAGCTTGCCCGGCAACGAGGAACCCTCGAGCGCCGACTTGCGAATGACCAGGTCGCGTGCCTTGCGCGCCGCCTCGCGGGCGCGGGCAGCGGTCAGCGACTTCTCGATGATGCGCCGCGCGTCGCCCGGGTTTTCCTCGAGGTACTGCGTCAAGCCTTCGGTGAGTGCGTTCTGGACCTGGCCCTTGAACTCGGCGTTGCCAAGCTTGGCCTTGGTCTGGCCCTCGAACTGCGGATCCGTCAACTTGACGCTGACGACCGCCGTCAGGCCTTCGCGCACGTCGTCGCCGGACAGATTGCCGTCGGCATCGCGCAGGATCGTGTTGCGCCGAGCGTAGTCGTTGAGCGAGCTGGTCAGAGCGGCCCGGAAGCCGGTGACGTGGGTGCCCCCATCGACCGTGTTGATGTTGTTGGCGAACGAAAAGACGGCCTCGCTGTAGCCGTCGTTGTACTGCAGTGCGACTTCGATCTGCGTATTGCCCTCGCGCCGCTCGACATAGATCGGCCGGTCGTGCAGCACGTCGCGGCCCTTGTTGAGGTGGCGCACGAAGCTGACCACGCCGCCTTCGAAGTAGAACGACTTCTCACGCGAAGGCGTCTCACGCTCATCGATGAGCGTGATCCACAGGCCCTTGTTGAGATAGGCCGACTCACGCACGCGCTGTGCGATGACGTCGAAGTTGAAGTCGACGGTCTCGAATATCTGCGCGTCCGGCTTGAAGGCAGTCTGCGTACCGGTGCGGCCATTGGACGCGCCCACCGACTTGACCGGTCCGAGTGGCTTGCCGCGCTCGTACTCCTGGCGCCAGACCTTGCCGTCGCGCGACGATTCGACTTGCATCGACTCCGAGAGCGCGTTGACCACGCTGACGCCCACGCCGTGCAGGCCGCCCGACACCTTGTAACCGCCGCCGCCGAACTTGCCACCCGCATGCAGGACCGTGTGGACGACCTCGAGCGCGTCGGTGCCGGTTTGCTTGTGGCGGCCGACCGGGACGCCGCGGCCGTTGTCGCGGTTGACGACGCTGCCGTCGGGCTTGATGCGCAGCTCGATCCAGCTGGCATAGCCGGCCATCGCCTCATCGATCGAGTTGTCGACCACTTCCCAGATGAGGTGGTGCAGGCCGCGCGTGTCGGTCGAACCGATATACATCGACGGACGGCGGCGGACGGCCTCCAGTCCCTCCAGGACCTGGATGCTCTCGGCCGTGTAGGCCGAACCCTGCCCCTTGGCGCTCGCTGTCTGCCGACCGGCCGCGCGTGGCGGGCCGGGTCAGCGACTCAGTCATTGGCTGCCCCAACGGTCAAACGCTCGTAGAGCCGGCTGAGGTCGTCGTCGTCGTAGTACTCGATCGTGATCCGTCCACCCTTTCGTGCGCGGCTGAGAGTCACCTTGGTTCCGAGGGCATCGCGCAGGCCGCCCTGCAGTTTCTCCATGTCGGCGCTGATCGACGGCTTGACCGGCTTTCGCGGCGCACCTTCACGCATCTGGCGCACGCGCTCTTCAGTCTTGCGAACAGACAGGCCCCGACTCACAACCACCTGCAGCAGGTCCCGCTGATCTAACCGATCCGCCAGGCCGGCGATCGCGCGGGCGTGGCCTTCACTGATCTGGCCGTCGCGCAGGGCCAATTGGACGTCTGGATCGGTGTCGAGCAATCGGAGCGTGTTGGCCACGGCCGGCCGCGACTTGCCAACGCGGGCCGCCACTTCCTCCTGCGTAAGGCCGAACTCGTTCATCAGCTGGCGGAAGGCGGTCGCCTCTTCGAGCGCGTTCAAGTCGGCGCGCTGCATGTTTTCCACGAGTGCGAGGGCCAGCTTCTCGCGCTCATCGGCGCTACGAACCACGACGGGCACACGCTCGAGGCCGGCCATCTGGGCGGCCCGTAGTCGCCGTTCGCCGGCGATGAGCACCCACCCCGCTGGTCCGCGACTGACGAGCAGCGGCTGGAGCACGCCGTGTTCGGCCACGCTCGCGGCGAGCTCATTGAGTCCGTTCTGATCGACCGCCTGACGCGGCTGATAAGGGTTGTGCGAGATCTCAGAGATGGCCAGGTCTGTGGGTGGGCGCGATTCCTCGCGTTGCGGAATGAGGGCGGCGAGCCCGCGGCCCAGGCCCGAGCCGGGACGGCGAGTGTCGGTCGTCATCTGGTGCCCGCCATCGCCGGCGTCACTGCGCTCGAGTCGGCGCTCCTGGCCAGCAATTCGAGCGCGACCTGGTGGTATGCCAGTGCGCCGCGCGACTCCGGGCTGTAGCGCACCACCGGCCGGCCGTGGCTGGGAGCTTCGGCCAACCGGACGCTGCGCGGGATGACCGTATCGAACACGGACTCGCCCAGGTGAGTACGCACTTCGCGCACGACGTCCGACGACAAGGTCGTTCGGGCATCGAACATCGTCATCAGGACGCCGCCAAGGCGCAGCCCCGGATTCAGGTGATCGCGCACGAGATCGATGGTTGCCAGCAATTGGCTCAGTCCTTCCAGCGCGTAGTACTCGCACTGGATTGGCACCAGCACGGCATCAGCTGCGGCGAGCGCATTGACAGTGAGTAGCCCGACCGCCGGTGGGCAGTCCAGGAAGACATAGTCGAAGTCCGCCAGGACCGGTTCGAGCGCGCTGCGAAGTCGGCGCTCGCGCTCTCGAAGCGCCACAAGTTCGACCTCGGCGCCGGCCAGGTCGCGATCGGACGGTATGAGGTGGAGCCTGTCGATGGCTGTCGGGCAGACGAGATCGAGAACATCAATTCCTTCGGTCAGCGCGGGATAGATCGAGCGATGGGCAGACGAACGATCGAACCCGAGTCCGCTGGTGGCGTTCCCCTGCGGATCGAGATCGACGACCAGGACACGCCGGTCTTCGAGCGCGAGATAGGCCGCCAAGTTGACGACCGTTGTGGTCTTGCCGACGCCGCCTTTCTGGTTCGCGCAGGCGATGACTTCGCCCACTCAGCAGTTGTAGCGGTCAGCTTCCACGTCACATGATTCTACCGGAAACGGCCCTCGCCGGGCGGATTCTGAGCGTGAATCCGATCTCGGACAGAATGGCAGTTCACGCTTACCAGGCAGTTCGCTGGCGCTTATCCGCGACTGCGCAACTCTGAATGTTTCCCGTGAAACATCGACCACAAGCGCCTGCGACGGTCCCGCCTATACTTGGTGCCGCGGTGGGCCTGACCCGTCCGACCCGTCACACGATCGACCGCGTCTTTGGCGCGGAGGTAGACCACCCTTGACTTTGCCTTTTGCCGCGCTAGGCGCAATTGTTGCAGCGCTGCTCGAAACCACAGTCGTGCCGGAAGTTGCGATCTTCGGCGTCCAGGCCAACCTATTGCTGACACTGGCGGTGGCGGCGACGGTGATCATGGGCATCGAGGACGGCCTCGTCTGGGCGTTCCTCGGAGGCCTGCTCGTCGACATGCTCACGCCCGCACGCCCGATCGGGGCGACCACGTTCGTGTTGCTCATCGTGGTGGGTATCGCGGCCCTGAGCACGCGTTTCGTGGGGCAAACGCGCGCCGGGGCTGTGCTCCTGGTCTTCGCCATGACGTGGGTGTATTACCTGCTAATGCTGGCGACGCTGGCCCTCACCGAAGGCGCAGCCGGTTCATTCGACCTGCAACACGTCTTGGGTGCCGCGGTTATCAACACGCTGCTTGCTGTTCCCGTCGTCGCCCTGTTCGTGCTGGTCGAGCGACGGTTCGGCAACCAGGATCGGGAGCGAGCCGCGTGGACCTAGATTTGAGCGGCGCCGACACGGATCACCACGCGTGAGCGGCGTCCTTGGCCAGCCTGATCCGCCTCGCTCGCGGCTGAGCTATCGATTCGCTGTCTTCGGGCTGGCCGTCGTGCTGGCGGCCGCGGGACTGACGACTCGACTGTTCTATCTGCAAATCGGGCGCGGCGGCTACTACTCATCGGTCAATGGCGACAACCGGCTGAGCGTTGCGCCCATTCCGGCCGTCCGCGGCCTGATTTACGACCGCGCCGGGCGACTGCTGGCAACGAATGTCGCGTCGTACGTGATCACGGCGACTCCGGCCGACCTGCCGTTCCCGCAGCGCGACCGAGTGGTGGACCGACTGGCCCAACTACTCAGCGTCCCCCGTGAGCAGATCATCGAAGACCTCGACAAGAACGCCGGCTCGGGTTTCGAACCCGTCCGTATCGCCACCGACGTTGCGGTTGACCTGGCACGCGTGGTCACCGAGGAGTCGCGCGATCTGCCCGGCGTGGCGGTGACCATCGAGAACCGCCGCGAATACGCGTACGGGCCTCTCGTCGCCCACGTCATTGGCTACACCGGTGCCGTGACACAGAACGATCTCGACAAAGATGGCAACGACGGCTACCTCGCCGACGACGTGATCGGCCGCGCAGGCGTCGAGGCGACCTTCGAACAGCAGTTGCGCGGTACGTACGGCCTTCAACAACTCGAGCGCGACGCATCCGGCCAGGTTGTCCGAAGCGTGGGCGTCATCGATCCGCCAAAGGACGGCGATTTGCTCGAGCTGACGCTCGATACCACGACCCAGCAGGAAGCCCAGATGGCGATCCAGTGGGCGATGGACCTGGTCGGCCTGCAGCGCGGCGTGATGATCGTCATGAACCCGCAGACGGGCGAAATCCTGGCCATGGTCTCGTTGCCCTCATACGACGACAACCTTTTTGCCAAGGGCATCTCGCAGACCGACTACCAGGCGCTGCTCAATGACAAGGCAGGTCCGCTGACCAATTTCGCGGTCAGCGAGCAGTACCCGCCCGGCTCGACCTACAAGCTGGTCACCGGCGCCGGCGCGCTGCAGGACGACCTGATCAAGGACACGACCCTGGTCGATACAAAGCCTTACCTGCAGATCGGCCCGTACAAGTACTGGGACTGGAACCACACCGGCTTCGGCCCGCTGAACATCTACGACGCCTTCGGGCACTCGAGCGACACGTTCTTCTATCAGCTGGCCGGGATGCTGGGCATCGATCGCCTCGGCTACTGGGCCAAGGAGTGGGGCTTCGGCGAGAAGACCGGTGTCGACCTGCCCAACGAAGCGCGCGGCATCGTGCCCACCAACGATTGGAAGCAAACCGTCTTCGATCAGCCCATTTACCCGGGCGAGACGTACCAGGCCGGCATCGGCCAGGGGTACGACGCGGTCACCCCACTTCAGCTGGTCGACGCGTATAGCGCGCTGGCCAACGGCGGCACGCTCTACCGACCGCAGATCGTGCGCCGCATCCTCGCCCCGGACGGCAGCGTGGTGCGCGACTTCACGCCCGACGTCATCCGCCAGCTCGACATTGATCCGCAGGTGCTCGAGGAGATGCGCCTCGCCGCGCGCCGAGTTCTAACCATTCGCCACACGTACAACCTGGTTGACCTGCCGATCATGCTCGCCGGCAAATCCGGCACGGCCGAATTCGGCATCCGTGACAGTCAGGGCCGCCTGCCCTTCCACTCGTGGTTCGCTGCCTTCGTGCCCAAGTTCAGCGCCGACCAGGAAGGCGACGTGAGCAAGACCGATTCGGAGCTGGCTGTGCTGGCCTTCGCCTACGACTCGCGCACCCGCGGCAACGCCGCCACCGAGATCGTGAAGTACTTCCTGCAGCTGCATTACCACCTCGACGTCGACCTGCGCCGGCCGGATCTGCTGCGGCGCGGCAACTTCTACGGCGGCAACTGATGGGTGCCTTGCGCGTCGAGCGAACACCCCGTGGCGAGTGGATCGCGCAGCGTGGTGGCGGCGCGTGGCAGCGGTTCGACATCCAGCTGACTTTCTACGCCGGGGCGCTGGCGGTCATTGGGCTGCTGATGGCGTATTCGAACAGCTCCGGCCCGCCGCTGTCGCCAGGCTCGACCTTCACGCGCGGCCTGCTGTGGCTGGCCGTGGCCATCGCCGTCTTCACGGTCGCGGCCGCGTTCGACACCCGCTGGTTGCGCACGTTTGCCTGGCTCATCTACCTGGTCAACATCGCCTTGCTAATCGCAACCCTGGCGGTCGGCAGCGGTGTGGGCGGCGTTTCGCGCTGGGTCTCGGTCTTTGGCCTCCAGTTCCAGTTCTCGGAGGTGGCCAAGATCCTGATGATCGGCGTGCTGGCGGCGTATCTGGCAGCGCGCAAGGACAGCGTGACGAGCCTGCGCACCGCGATCGGGGCTGGGCTGCTGGTTGGACCGCCGTTCTTGCTGGTGATGCTGCAGCCGGATCTTGGCACCTCGCTCGTGTTCGCCGCGATCCTGCTGGGCATGTTGTTCATGGTCGGCACGAAGCTGCGCTGGCTGGCCCTGGGCGCGATCATGGCCGTAGCGGCGATGCCCATTGCCTGGTCGATCCTGGCGGACTATCAACGACGGCGGCTGCTGTCGTTCCTCGATCCCACGTCCGACCCGCTCGGCTCCGGTTTCCAGCTGATCCAATCGCAGATGGCGGTCGGTTCGGGCGGTCTGCTGGGCACGGGCCTCGACAGTGGCGGCTCCGGCGCCGCCGCCCTGCTGCCAGTTCAGACCACCGACTTCGCGGCGGCGGTCCTGTTTCAGGAGCTCGGTTTCGTTGGCGGCCTGATCGTCTTCGCCCTCTTCATCGCGCTTATCTGGCGAGTGCTGCTGGCAGGCTGGCGATCCGAAGACGTCTTCGGCGTGGCGTTCGCCGCCGGCGTCGCTTCGATGCTGCTGTTCCAGATGGTGGTTAACGTCGGCATGGTCATCGGGGTGATGCCTGTTACCGGCATCCCACTGCCGTTCATCACCCACGGCGGTGCATCGCTGATCAGCATTGCGCTGGGCCTGGGCATTCTGCAAAGCCTGAACATGAGACGGGAGCGGCCCGACTGGTAGTCCATAGAACTCGTGTTATCCTTCGAGTTCGCGCCTGACACGGTCGTCCTGCCGTGCTGCGCACACAACCCCAAGACACAGCCCAATTTCATCGCGCCCCCAGGAGTTCCATGTACGCAGTAGTCGAAAACGGCGGCAAGCAGTATCGCGTCGAGCTTGGTGCAGAGCTCGAGCTTGATCAGTTTGCCGCGGATCCGGGCGCCCGCATCGAGATCGGCCGTGTCCTGCTGGTCGCCGACGGCGAGAACGCGCTGATCGGGACGCCCGTCGTCGAGGGGGCCAAGGTAACCGGCGAGGTGCTTCGGGCCGACCGTGGCGAGAAGATCATCGTCTTCAAGTACAGGCCCAAGGCGCGTCGCCGCGTCAAGCATGGCCATCGCCAGGACCTGACCATCGTCCGCGTGGCCGACATCGAGTGGGCCGGTCGCAGCGCTGCCAAGGAGGCAGAGGCCGCCGCGGCCGATACCAAGCAGGCCAAGGCCGAAGCCGACAAGTCGGCTGAGGCGAAGGCCAAGGCCGACGCCGCCCTTGCCGACAAGCTGGCCAAGAGCGATAAGCCCAAGGCCGAAGCCAAGCCGGCTGCGAAGTCGACCTCCTCGTCGACTGCCAAGAAGTCGACCGCCACGAAGTCGTCGGCCGCCGCGCCCAAGCCGGCTCGCAGCCGCACCAAGAAAGAAGAGTAGGAAGCAATGGCACACAAGAAGGCGGGTTCGAGCTCGAAGAACGGCCGCGATAGCGTCGGCCAGCGCCTCGGCGTGAAGGCCGGTGACGGCCAGCTCGTCAGCGCGGGCTCGATCATCGTGCGCCAGCGCGGCATGACATTCCTGGCCGGTCCGGGCACCGGCCTGGGCAAGGACTACACCGTATTTGCGACCCTCGACGGTCGCGTTAAGTTCGAACACGAGCGGCGCGATAAGAAGCGCATCCGCGTCGTCGGCAGTGCCGAGGAAGTGGCGGTCGCGACCCAGGCCGCAGGAGAGTCAGCGTGAAGCAGGACATTCATCCCAAGTACCAGAAGGCGACAGTCGTCTGCGCCTCGTGCCACACGACTTTCGAGGTCGGCTCGACGCAGCCCAGCCTGCACGTCGAGATCTGCTCGAACTGCCATCCGTTCTACACCGGCAAGCAGACCATCGTCGACACGGCCGGCCAGGTAGAACGCTTCCAGAAGCGACTCGAGCGCTCGGCGCGACTTTAGTAACCTCGCCGCGCTCTTCTGCGGCGCATAGACTCCGTCACTGATGGCGCGAACCGACTTCGGCGGTCAGGCCCTGCTCGAGGGCGTCCTGATGCGCGGTCGAAACGCTGTCGGCGTCGCCTTCCGTCATCCGGACGGATCGATCGTTGCCGGGTCCGAGCCGCTCAACTCGATCCTGCATCGCAATCGCTTCGCCCGGGCACCCTTCTTCCGCGGCCTCGTCGTGCTCTACGAGACACTTGTTACGGGCACGAAGTGGCTGATGCGGGCGGGTTCGGTCCAAGCCTCGGGCACTGGCCAGGAAATGGGCCGCGGAACGGTCGCACTGACACTGATCATCACGATTGGCCTCGCCATTGGCCTATTCGTGCTCGCGCCACTATTCCTGGCCGGCGTCACGACGCGGGCGGCGCTGGGCGCTGACCAGGCACTCGTCGCGCACCTGGTCGAAGGCCTGATCCGAGTCGCAATCTTCGTCGGCTACCTGCTGATCGTGAGTCGATCGGCCGAGATCAGGCGCGTCTTCCGCTATCACGGCGCGGAGCACATGACCATCCACGCACTCGAGCACGAAGACCCGCTCGACGTAGACCACGTCCGCCACTACCCGACCGCTCATCCACGCTGCGGCACGGAGTTCCTGGTCGTCTTCATCATCCTGTCGATCCTGCTGTTCAGCCTGCTGGCGGGCCAGAGCCTGTTGGTGAGCATTGTCGGCCGGATCCTGCTCATCCCGGTCATCGCCTCGATCGCGTACGAGATCCTGCGTTTCGGCGCTCGTCACCGGCACCAGTGGTGGATCCGCTGGCTGTTCCTGCCAGGCATCTGGTTGCAGCGCATCACGACCCTGCCGCCCGACAATTCGATGATCGAAGTCGCCATCGCGTCGATGCGCGAGGCGCTCAAGGCAAACGGCGAGGAAGCGCCTCCGGGCAGCCTCGATCCCGAGCGGCGACCGATCCCCACCAAGGTTGATGTTCGCGCGGACCAGGCGCCCGACCAGCTGACGCAATGACCCTCGAGCTGCGGCTCGATGAGCTCGAGCGCCGTCTCGATCAGATCGAGGCCGAGTGGGCGGAACCAGAAGTTGCCGCCGATCCAGCGCGTAGCCGGCAGCTGGGCCGCGAGCAGTCGCAGTTGACGCCGGTCGTTGACGCTTACCGAGAATTGCGTAGGGTGCGCGAAGAGCTCGAGAGTGCCCAGCACTCGCGTGCGACTGAAACTGATCCAGAGTTGCGCCAGATGGCGGATGAGCTGGTCAACGAGAGCCAGCGTCATGAGGCGGAAGTCGTCGAACGGCTGCGCGTTCTGCTCCTACCGCGCGATCCGAACGACGACAAGAGCGTGATCATCGAGATTCGCGCCGGGACCGGTGGCGAAGAGGCCGCCCTATTTGCCGCGCAGTTGTTTCGCATGTACAGGCGTTATGCGGAACGCCATCGCTGGCAGAGCGAGATCCTGACGGCGAATGAGACGGGCATCGGCGGCCTGAAGGAAGTGATCTTCGAGGTCAACGCCGACGGTGCGTACTCGCGTTTGAAGTACGAGGCCGGCGTGCATCGCGTGCAGCGCGTTCCTGAGACCGAATCGTCGGGCCGGATTCACACGTCCACGGCAACGGTCGCCGTACTGCCTGAGGCGGATGAAGTCGATGTCCAAATCGATGAGGACAAGGATCTCCGGATCGAGGTCAAGCGTTCGTCCGGGCCGGGTGGACAGTCGGTCAACACGACTGACTCTGCCGTTCGCATCACCCACTTGCCGACGGGCATGGTCGTGGAAATCCAGGACGAGAAGAGCCAGCACAAGAACAAGGCCAAGGCCATGGCGGTCCTGCGCGCCCGGCTACTCGAGATGAAGCAGCGCGAGCAGCATGAAGCTGAGGCTGAAGTCCGCCGGGGCATGGTTGGCTCGGGCGAGCGCTCGGAGAAAATTCGTACCTACAACTTCCCGCAGGACCGCGTCACCGACCACCGTATCAACGTCGACCTCCACAACCTGCCCAATGTTCTCGACGGTGATCTGGATCGCTTGCTGGACGAGTTGATCTCGATCGACCAGGCCCAACGATTGGCCGATGGCGATGGCTGAGCAACCGCCGCTCGCGGAACTGGTCGACGCCATGCCGGAAGCCGACGCGATCGACGACATCTTTGCCGAGCCCGCCTCTCATACGGCCGAGAAGACAGTCGTTGCCCGAGCGACCGACCTGGCCGGCGTCCTGGTCCTCAAGCACGACGACACCTTCCTGCTGACCGACGCGCGCGGCGACATCGAGCTCGACCACCGTGGGCTTGGGCTGTATGCCGGCGACACCCGTTTCCTGTCGCTCTATGAGGTGCGCATCAACGGCATCCGGCCAGTCGTGCTGCGCACGGGCAACGCCGTGGGCTACCACAGCTCGCTTCAGCTGACCAACCCGGACCTAGTCGAGCGGGCGGCCAACATGGACGGCTCAGAGATCGTTTTGCGCCGGCACTCGCTGGGCATAGTCCGTGAGCGGCTGGTGGCCGACGGGTTCGCCGAGCTGATTGGGATAGACAACTTCACGATGGAGCCGGAGCGGGCGCGCTGCACCATCCGGCTCGATGCCGATTACGCCGACATTTTCGAAGTGCGCGGCCTGGTTCGAGCAAGGCGCGGCGACCGGTTGGCCAACAAGGGCGACGCCGGCCACGTCGTGCTCAGCTATCGCGGCCTCGATGGCGTGGTGCGCAAGACGCACGTCACCTTCTCGCCGCCGCTCAAGCTGCTTGATCCACGAACGCAGGTCACGGCGCGCGGCGACCTGCTGGCCGACGACGGCTCGGGCGGCGTAGTCAGCGCCGTGCCACACAACGGACCGGTTCTGCTGGTGGCCGACTGGACGGTTCCGGCGTCCGGCCGCGTCGAGCTGCAGGTCCATGTCTGGACCGAGACCAGCGACGCGCCGGTGGTTGCCCACCCGGTGCCCATCGACGCCGAACGCCCGGCCGCCATGCACCGCGCCTGGCGTCGGAGCACCGCCTCCATCGAGACCAGCCACCTCTTTGCCCAGCGCGCGATAGATAGGTCACTCTCAGACCTGCGCGTGCTCCTCAACAGTGGCCCAGGCGAAGGCGAGCGCTACATCGCTGCCGGCGTGCCGTGGTTCTGCACGCTCTTTGGCCGTGACTCCTTGATCAACAGCATGCAGCTGCTGTCCGTTCGGCCACAGGTGGCGCAGCAGACGTTGTCGATTTTGGCCCGCCTACAGGCACAAGACGTGGACGAGTGGCGCGACGCGCAGCCGGGCAAGATCCTGCACGAGCTGCGCACGGGCGAGGTAGCGCGCGCCGGCGAGATCCCGCACACGCCTTACTACGGCACGGTCGATGCGACGCCGCTCTGGCTGATGCTGTTCGACGAGTACCACCGCTGGACGGCGGATGATGAACTGGTCGAACGGCTGTGGCCCAACGCCCTCGCCTGCCTCAACTGGATCGACGAGTACGGCGATATCGACGGCGACGGCTTCGTCGAGTACAAGCGCACTTCGCGGCGCGGGCTGGAGAACCAGGGCTGGAAAGACTCCGGCGACAGCATGCGCTTCCGTGACGGCCACTTGGGCGAGCCGCCGATCGCGTTGGTCGAGGTGCAGGGCTACGTCTATGCCGGCCGTCGCGGCATGGCTCGCCTGGCTCAACTGCGCGGCGAGGACGACCTTGCAGCCCAGCAAAACGCCAAGGCGGACCAGCTGCGCGCGTCATTCGAAGAGGCGTTCTGGATGGAGGATGCCGGCATCTACGCCATGGCGATCGACGGCGACAAGAAGCACATCGACGGGCTCGCTTCCAATGCCGGCCATGCACTGTGGGCCGGCATCGCCAGCCCGGAGCGTGCGGCCAGCACGGCGCGCGTGCTGACCTCGGCGCCGCTATGGAGTGGCTGGGGCATTCGCACACTATCGGCCGACACAGTTGGCTACAACCCCATTGGCTACCACCTGGGCACCATCTGGCCGCACGACAACGCGATCTGCGCAGCCGGCTTCGCTCGCTACGGCTTGAGCCATGAAACGCGCAAGGTCGCCTCGGCGATGCTCGAGGCGTCGACCCACTTCCGCGACAGCCGGCTGCCCGAGCTGTTCTGTGGCTTTGACCGCTCAGAGTCGCCGCTGCCGGTGCCCTATCCGGTAGCCTGCTCGCCGCAAGCGTGGTCTGCCGGTGCCATCTTCATGATGATCAACGCCGCCCTTGGCCTGCAGCCATCGGCACGCGAACGGCGCTTGGACATGGTCGCGCCCAGCCTGCCCGCCTGGCTCGCCGACCTGAAGCTGCACAACGTGCGTGTTGGCGACGCGCTGGTTGACCTGGTTTTGGCCAGCACCGGCGAGGATTCGGTGTCGGTCGAGGTCATGCGTCGGACCGGTGACCTTGACGTAGTCGTCCGGCTCTAAAGGTGGGTGACGCGCGAAGCGTGTCGGTGCTGCTGGCCAGCGCCACGCAGCGGCTGCGCGACAGCGGCTCGCCCAGTCCGCGACTCGATGCCGAATTGCTGCTCGGCTACATCTTGCGGACGGACCGCGCCGGCCTGCTGGCTCACCCGGACACGGCGCTTGGACCAGGCCAGATCCGACAGTTCGAAGAGGGTGTCGAGCGGCGCGCTACCGGCGAACCGGTCGCCTACATCCGCGGCATCAAGGAGTTCTACGGCTTCGCCTTTGCCAGTGACAAGCGCGCGCTGATCCCGCGCCCGGAGACGGAGGTCTTGGTCGACATCGCCCTGGCCCGCATCTCAGGCATGCTGACTTCGGCGCCCAGGCCGGCGGGCACGCCGCCTCTGCTCATCGCCGATGTCGGCACGGGCAGCGGCGCGATCGCGCTCAGCTTGGCGCTCGAGTGCCGCCGTCGCGGCTACGAGAGCCATGTGAGGTTGGTCGCGGCCGACCTCGATGACCAGGCACTGTCACTGGCGCGCGAGAACGGCGTCGCGCACGCCGTGGCCGACATGGTCGAGTTCTCCCGCGCCGACCTTGTTCCGCCGTCAGACCGACAGTACGACCTGATCGTGGCCAACCTGCCGTACATCCCATCGGCGGCGATACCAGATTTGCCGGTGGCGGCCAGTTTCGAACCGGCAGCAGCGCTCGACGGTGGGCCGGACGGACTGGCTGTGATTGGCCGGCTGCTCGACGTTCTGCCGGCCGAACTGGCGCCCGGCAGACGCGCGCTCCTCGAAATAGGGGCTGATCAGGCCGATCGCGTTGCCGCCCTGGCGACCGACAGGCTGCCCGGCTGGCCACTCAGTATCCACAGCGATCTGGGCGGGCAGCCGCGTGTCGCCGAGTTGGAGCGCACCTCGCGCGCTGGTACCGCCTGACTTCCTGACTGGCGGCGCCGGTTCGCATCCCGCCTCCCTGTGAATTGCGCCTGTGTGCTACCATCCACAGTAGTTAATCACATCCACTGTAGGAGTCGAACGCAAAAGTGTCTCTGTCGACCGGACGGGCACTCAAGAAGGCGCGCGAGGTACGCGGCATTTCTGCTTCCGACGCGGCGCGCTCGGCGGGCATTTCGGCGGCGTACCTCAATCGGCTCGAGAACGACACGGTCAAACGGCCATCGCCACTGGTGCTGAACCAGCTGAGCGGAGTCTTGGCCGTGCCCTACGCCGAACTTATGCGGTTGAGCGGCTATCGCGTGCCGGGCCCAACCGATCAAATGGCCAGTCCCGCACTCGGCGCCGCGCTGTTTGCGGACCTGAATGACGACGAGCGCGACGAGCTAATCGAGTACCTCGCTTGGTACCGCAGCCGCCGCCGAACGCGGCAGCCCACAAACAGGAGTTGAGATGCATCTATCGACCCGAATACTGCTGCTAATACTGGCCATCGTTCTGATTGCCGGCGGTTGGTGGCTCCTGCTGGCCAACAACACCCTGATGCCGGCGCTGATCTTTGGCGCGATATGGACGGCCGCCGTACTGATCGGAACGCGCCTCCTACTGGCAGTTGGCTTCGGCTACAACCGGTACAGTGCTGGCCGCAACGGGCGTGGCTCGCTTGGCAATGCACAATCGGCGCTGGCCGAGCTGGTCCGGCTGCGCGACAAGGGCCTCATCTCGCCGGATGAGTACGCGTCGAAGCGCGCTGGAGTCATGGAGCGGCTATAACAACGAAACCACACCATCGCTGCCAGCGTCGCCGCACCGTCGAACGGGCCGCCGCTGAATTGCTGGCGGGCGCGATCGTTGCCATCCCAACCAAAACGGTCACGGGCTGGCGGTCAGCCCATCGCCCGAAGGCCTGGCCCGCCTGATCGAGGCGAAGCGCCGTTCGACCGACAAAGGCGTTGCCCTGCTCGTCGACTCCATCGAGCAGGTCCGGCTGCTGGCCAGCGTGCCACTCGTGGCGGAGCGGCTCGCGCGGCGCTTTTGGCCTGGTGCGCTGACGCTGGTTCTGCCGCAACACCCGGACTCGCCGCTGCCCGAGTTGCTCACCGGTAGCAGGTCAACGATTGGCGTCCGTCTGCCCGACCACGCCGTGCCCCGAGCATTGGCGCGCCGGCTCGGCCCTATCGCCGTCAACTCGGCCAATCTCGGGCCAGCCGGACGCTACGACGGCAGCCCAGGTCCTGTCGTCTCTGGCCGATGAGGTGGCCCTGATCATCGATGACGGCCCGGTGAGGGGAGGAGTGCCCTCGACCGTAGTCACCTGCACGATGGACGGCGAGCTGCAAATT
>CAWAAF010000005.1:0-70000 GCA_963779905.1 uncultured Chloroflexia bacterium | reverse complement strand
GGCAGCCGCATCCCGCTCGACTACGGCATCGAGACCGGCGCCAATCTCGTCACGCCCGGTGCGCTGGCCGCCGCTCGGCATCGGACGTCGTTCGTCGAGCGTGAGCAGAGCTTCGACCACCAGCGACTGTGGGCCGACCTGCTGTCGTCGGAGGCGCTGGCCTTCAACCTCTTCGGCGATCTGTCGGCCGACCTTTCAGCCGCCGACGGGCCGCCCACATCCTCTCGCCCGACGCGCCGGGCAGGGTGACCGAGCTCCGCTTCGCCCACTCGCCAGGCCGGCTTGATCCCCAGTACCTCAACAGCCTGCGCGCCTTCGATGCCGCGTTCGTCCTTGATGCGGGCGGCGGCAAGCGCGGGATCGTCGCCGTCAACGTCAGGTACCACGAGAAGGCGAAGGGCGAGATCCCCAAGCCCGAAAACTGGCGGCGCTACAGCGAGGTCGCGCAGCGCGCCGGCATCTTCCAGCCGGGGGCGGTCGAGTCGCTGCGCGGCCGAACCGACCTCTGCGTGATGTGGCTGGAGCACCTGCTGCTGCTCTCGATGCTCCAGCACCCCACCGACGGCTGGTCGTGGGGCCGCTACGTCGTCGTCTACCCGGCCGGCAACGTCGACCAGGCCGACATGGTCACCCGCTACCGCCAGTACCTGACCGACGACTCCACTTTCGGCTCGCTGACGATCGAGCAGCTGCTCGACTCGGCGGCGCTGCCGCCGGCGACCGTCACGGCATTACGCGAGCGGTACGCGTTCCAATAGCGCGACGACCATCAACGGCAGGCTGCTCTGACGCTAACGGAGACGCCGGCCGCGCAGGAGGATGGCGACCGGCTGATGCAACACGGCGGGGTCAACGCGTGGGTCGCGGTCGAAGGTGACGACGTCGGCGCTGCAGCCTTCACGCATCGGGTCCGCCTCGAGGAACGTTCGTGCGTCCCACGTCGCCGCACCCAGCGCCGTTTCCGGCGCCACGCCCCAGCTGACCCAGCGCTCCACTTCGTCGGCAATGGAGCCGCAGCTGTCGGTGCTGGCCAGCAGCCGAACTCCCAGCTGAGCAGCGCGCGGCACCATAGCCGCGCTCAACTCCAGGAAGCCGGTGACACGCCGTCGTGCCTCTGCGAGTTGCTGACGTCGCTCGGCCGGGACGTCAGCGGCGAGAAGCGAGTCAATCTCGCCGAGGTTGCGCACGTAGGTGTTCGTCGTCGGCGCCCACGCGACACCTCGGTCGGCCATCAGCCGAAGAGTCTCTTCGTCCATCAAGGTGCCATGCTCGATCGAGTCGGCACCGGCAAGCACGACGTCGTGTACGTACCACGAGCAGTGGGCCGCGACTCGAACCCCCGCCGCATGGACTGCCGCGATCATCTCGCTGAGCAAAGGGATCGGATACGTCAGAGGGTCGCCAGGTTGCCAATCGGTGAGGACTTTCACCCATTGCGCGCCGGCAGCGATCTCGGCCAGCGCAGCTGAGACCAGCTGCTCGGGCGCGACGGGGTCGTGACTGCCTTCCTTGAAGCCGCCGGCGACCGCCAGCTGCCGGCCGGACGAGATCATGCGCGGCAGCGATGGATCAGGCGGAAGCTTGAGCGATAACCGCTCCGGCGCGCCCATGTCGCGTACGAGCAGGACGCCCACCTCTCGGGCTGCGCGCAGGTTTTGCAAAGCTTCGTCCATCCCCAGCGCGATCCCGGGGTAGCGCAACGCCATGTGGAAGTGACTGTCGACCAGCCCTGGGCAGGAAAACTTGCCTGGGAGGATGTGAGCACCAGACACCGGCGCCTCCGTGAGCTTGCCGTCTACTGCCCACAGGGGGCGTGGTCGGCCCTCGCCGGTGATCGGTGCGGGGAGCTCCCATTGCCCGTCGGACCGTCCGCCGAGCTTGCTCATTGCTCCACCTTAGCGGCGCCGAGAGCCGAACCTGTTGCCGAATCCGCTGGCCGGTCACGGCAAGAAATTCGCGGCCCGGACGAGCCTCAGGGACGTTGGCCACTCGAATCGGGCAGCGCAACGACGGTCACGCCCTCTTCGCGTGCCACCGCCGCCAGCGCCGGATCTGTCGTCGCCAGATCCTCTTTCAGCCGCAGCGCCGTTGCCAGACAGATGCAATCGGCGATGGACACCGGCCGTCGTTCGCGGTGGTAATGCTTTGCGCGCAGCTCGTCCGGCAAGGCGCGCCTCGAACAGCCAAGTTGGCTCGACCTCGAGTCCACCAAGGATCAACCAGTCGATCCCATTCCGAACGTCGTCGTCATCCTGACCGTCGACGCGGATCAGCCAGTCGACCACCTCGGCCAGGTTGAGGGCTGATATCGAGGGCGGTGGCCGATGCCGCAGGAGCGCCTCGACGTCAACCCTGGCCGGTTCGTTCGCCAGTGCGCCAATAAGTGCCGACGCGTCGAGAACTGTCACCCCACTTCCTCTCTTCGGCAGCTTCGTCATCTTCGCGAGCAATTCGCCTGAGTTCATCGGACGTGTAGCGCAGCTTGAGCGAGCCGAGAGCAGCCGAGATCGGATCCTCGGGCACCGGCCGGATAGTGATCTCGTCACCGAGATCCTCAATCACAACCTTCGACGTGCCCCATCTGCGGCGAATCTCGGCCGGAACCTGGATCTGGCCACCTTGTGAGATCTTGGTCAATCTCATGAGCTGAGGATATTCTCATGAGTCGTCTGGCGTCAAAATAGGCGCCCTGGGTCTGCCTATGCAGCGTGCTTCCGCCGCCTCGGCGTTTCGATCACGGCGGCTCGCTCCCGCAGCGCCTCGCCCAGGCCGCGCACGTGCACGCTGCGCGAGAGGGCCAGGTCGCCAAAGTAGGTCTTCACCAGTCGAATTCGATCGCCGATGTTCTCGCTCACTCCAATTGGCCGCGGCGCGGATCGGCTTCTGGGCTGCCCGGCGAGTCTCCCAGATCGACACTTCAACCACTGAGTTGGGGCCGGCGTCGACCAGTCCGTAGTCGACGAAGCCGGGCGCCCTCCTGATGTACGGCAGCATCCCCTTCTCGACGATCGCCGACAGCTCCTTGAAGTTGCCTTTCACGAGTTGGTAGGCGGTGACCTGCATATGACGCATTGGGCTGTCCTCCAACAGGACAGGGTCCCTTTGGCGGCACCTCTCGACCGTGAGCTTTCGCGGCGTGGCCGTTACAACGAGGTCACGGTTAGCCCCGTCAGCCCGACCACCTTTAGTCTTGGTGGATGAAGGGCGACTTCTCGCGCATCACTTTTCGGCCCGGGCAGCATTACTCAGGCGTCCTGCTGCAGCAGGGCCGTGTTGCGGTCGATGCCGACTTCAACGAGCAGACCGAGATTGAACGCGCGCGCCTGCGCACGCTGGCGCGTGACGTCATTGGGCCATGCGGCGGACCGAGTGATGGTGCCGGTTTCGCGCTGCGAGTGGCCGACGACGGAACGCTGCTGGTGAGCGCCGGCCGCTACTACGTCGACGGCCTGCTGGTCGAGAACGAAGCTGAGGCCGCCATCGAAGTCGACGCCCAGCCCGGTCAACACCTCGTCTACCTCGACGTCTGGGAGCGCGAGGTCACGGCGGTCGACGATCCCGACCTTCTCGACCCGGCGCTTGGCGGGCCCGATACCAGCGTTCGCATCCAGATCGTCTGGCAGGTTCGACTCCAGGTGGCCGGCGAGTCAGCGCCGACCGAACCCGAGCTTCCCTGCCTCGAGGTCCGGACCGCCGGCGGCTATCGGGGCACAGAGAACGCGCTGTACCGCGTCGAGATCCACTCGGCCGACGACTCGGGCCGCGGCGATATTCAAGTGGTCGCGCGACAACGGTTCCGTGGTCTTGCCGGTCCTCGAGATCGAGCGCGACGTGCTGACGCTCGGGTCGGTCGACCGCCTCGAGATGGGCCAATGGCTGGAGCTGACGGACGAAACCATGGATCTGGACGGCCGAACCGGTCAGCTCGTCGAGATCGTTGAAGTTGGTCGGGACAAGTCGACGGTCCGTGTTCTCGGCACCGTTGAACCACTGGCTGGACGTCCGAAGGCTCGGCGCTGGGAAGGGATCGCTGCTGTTCAAGCGGACTCAGACCGATGGCAACCCCTCGACGACGGAATCGAAGTGCTGTTCAGTGGCGCCGGCTACCAATCCGGCGACTACTGGACGTTCCCGGCCCGCCCGTCGATCGGCGGAGTCGAGTGGCCCGGCAACGCGCAGCCGGCTGGACGCGTTGAGCACCACCGTTGTCCGATCGCATTGATCAAGCGCTCAGGCAAGGGAAACTGGCGTGCGGTCGAGGACCGCCGCCGGTTGTTCGCTCCTTTGGCAAGGTAGTCGGGCGACACGGCAACGCAAAAGCCGCTCCGGGGCTGATGCCGGAGCGGCTGATGCGGCCTTACGGCGCGGCCGGTGACGCTGGGGGTTACCCGCAGCGCCAGGGACGGCCTGTGGTGGGTCGCTTACGCGGCGACTGGAGCGCCGTGGAAGAGGGCCAGGTCACCAATTGAGGTGGAAACCAGGCGGACCCGGTCGGCGAGGTTGTCCTTGACCCAGGTAGCGGCCATACCGACCGACTTCTGGGCCTCGTCGCGGGTGTCCCAGATGCTGATCGCGACAACCTTGTGGTTGCCGACGTCGAGCAGTCCGTAATCAACGAAACCGGGCTCCTTGACGAACATCGGCAGGATGCCCTTCTCGGCGATGGCGGTCAGTTCGGGGAACGTGCCCTTGACGATGTCGTAGGTGGAAAGTCTCGTGTAGCGCATAGTGCTTCTCCTCTGGACGGCCAAGTCGATACGAAGCGGGTGGTGCCGGTGGACCGCCGTCTTTCGAAGGGCCAGAGGAGTCCGATTGGTTCGCAGCCTTGCGACCGATGAACGGAGTGTAACACACATGACACGGCCAGTGTTATATTCGTGACAGGTCAGTTACGAGTAATTACGAGGGCTTCAGGTGCCGAGGGTCGAGTTCGAGGCAGACACAGAAGAAGAGCTGCTGGCGCTCGCTCGGCGCTGGGTGATGGGCCCTCCGCCGGAAGGGGCTTCGTCGGTGGCCAACGCGGCCGACCAGGCCGATCTGCACCGGCGACAGTTGGGCGAAGCGCTCAACGGCATCCGCGGCCGCGACAGCCGGCGCCTCCTGCGCGAGGTCGCTGAGCTGGCCCTGCAGGACCGCGCGCTCGTTCTCGACGCTGACCTGACCGCCCGCTACGGCAAAACCACCGGCACGGCGTTCGCCGGCATCGTTGCCGGGCCCAACAAGGTCATGCGCCGCATCGCCCGGCGCGACCTGGTCACGTGGGACGCTGACGTGCGCGGCTACCGCATGGACCCAGTCGACGCCGAGATCGTGTTGCAACGCTGGCCGGCGGGCTAGCGGTCGACGGTGATCGGAAATGGCGCCCATACTGTCGGCTGATGGTGCGCACATAGCCGTACCTGAACACAGAGGTACTGGCAGATGGTCAAGCGCTCAAGATCAGAGCGTGCGAGGCGAGCCGAGGAACGAGAGGCGACCGCCCGCATCCAGGCGGCGTGGCAGGCAAGCGTGCCGGCCGGCGTGGCAAAGGAGTTCAACGCCCGCGTAGCCGAGGCGATAGCGCGCGGACCTGCGCCGCGACCAGTCGACATGGCACCCGGCACAAAACCAAATCCACCCCGACCGGGCCACGAACCCAAGGCCCCCAAGGAAGCCAACCGACCGCGGCGCCGGTATTAACGACGGTGGCCAAGAAGAGGTTCACCTACCCGTCCAAGTCCCAACTCAAGCGCCGCCCGGACGCGGGTCCGCAGGTGGAGCAGGATCGGCCCACGCTTGCCCGGATCAATACCGCAGGCCGTGGTCGGTCAGGCCGGCCTGTCGGTTGGCGATCGCGTCCGTATCGACGCCGGTGGCACCTACTCGGGCGAGACAGCGACCATCGAGCGGCTGGTGAAGGGCGTCATCCCGACAGCCGTAGTGCGCACTGCCAGTGGCGGGTCCCGTCAGGTCAGAACGACCGACCTCTTCGCGCTGCCCAAGGAGCCGCTGACTCCCTAGGCCGCGGTTGACCGAGCCATCCCTCGGCGGGCTAGGGCAGGGTGATACCGCCGATGAAATTGACGAAGTCGGTCATGGTCTGCGCCTCGGACGCAGCATCCCTGGAAGGGTCCTGCATGTAGAACTGGTAGCCGCTGCCCTCTTTGACCACGACGGCGCTGACGACGAGGAGGCCGCCGCCATCTGCGGGGCAGTGCCTGGACATTACGAGGGCCGCCTGACCACCGATGGTGGCCTGCTCCTGACTCTCGGCCGTAGCCGGGCACGGATGATCAGCCGCGTCCTTGGCAAGTTGGGCGGCCGCCAGATCCTCAACCGAGAGCGTGTACGGCGCGGCAAGGCCCCACGCGTACGGACCACACAGATAGACGTCTTTACAGCGATTGAGCTGCTTAGGCTGGATGAGTTGGTCGACGATTGGATCGTCGTGGCCAACGATGGACGTTCCGTCCCAGGCCGTTGTCGCCGGAATGACCTGCCAGTCTGAGCCCACCGTTGCCGTGTAACCGTAAAGCGGCGAAGTGAAGATGATCGATGTGGCGGTAGACGAACTCGTCGGGCTGGAGGCCTGCGAACTGGTCGGGCTGGTGGCCGATGTCGCCGTCGGGCTGGGCGTCGGTGCCGACGTGGGCGACGCCTGTGGGCCAGCGCACGCGGCCAGGGCCAACCCAGATAGGGTGACCACCGAGATTAAGCGGCAGATCCTGTTGAGCATCCTCGTATTCTCAGCGGGCGGTCAACGCTTCATCGACGGGGTAGTGCCCAAGGTCAGCGGTCTACGGACCGGCTACACCGCCACTCGCCCGCGAAGCGCTTCGCGGTACTGAGCCATCGCCTCGACGGGTTTGCCCTCAAGGGCAGCGATGCCGGCACGGACCGTTGCCAAGCGCGCCTCTGGTGCCGGCCCGGATCCGCCTACCTCCTCGAGCCTGCCCAGCAGAGCCTTGGCATCCGCCAGGTCGCGCAGCCACAGCGTGGGGTGGGCGGCCCGATAGAGGTATTCAGGAGCCTGGGCGAGGTCGTCACCAGCCACTGCAATGAACTGGTCGCGTGCCGTCTTGAATTCGCCCCGTGCCATCGCCGCGTTCGCCGTTGGATCGGCCACCGTCGCCAAGACGTCCGCTCCGCTGAGACCGGTGGCCAGCCGCGACATCTCCGCCAGGCCATCCTGGACGTCCTCACCACGGCCGGCCCGGATGATCAGCGAATTGTTCAGCAACATCATCCGGTCGCGCGTTGGTGCCTCTTCAGCTAGCGCGGCATCGACCGCATCGGCACCTTCGTCCCATTTGCCGGCGAGGAAGCCGTTGTAGCCGAGATTCGCGGTGGCGGAAAGCATCTGCTCACGCCGACCGACGCGCCGCGTCAGCTCAATGGCTCGCTTCGTCGCTTCCATTGCGGCATGCCAGTCCCGATCGCTGAGCCTGATTGCCAGGTTACCGATGGCGCGCACCTCGAGGTCGGTCTGGCCGGTCTCGGACGCCAGTTGGCGGGCCATCTCCGTCAGGGCTATCGACTCGCGCGGCCGCCCCAGGCGAAACATTGCGTTGGACTTGGCAAAAATCGCACTGGCCAGGATGCGGGTGAATCCGCGCTGCTCGGCAACCTGTAGCGCCGGCTCAAGGAGCGTGAGAGCCGCCGCCGATTTACCGCCCGCCGTCAAACCCCTTGCCGCAATTGCGCAGAGTTCGGCATAGACCTCTTCGTCGAGGTCTTTCATTTGTTCGACTGCGGGATCGAGAATTGCCCGCGCCTCCGGGACGCGGTATGCATCGATGAGCATGTAGCCCAGCTTGCCGAGTGTTCGCGCTTCTTCGTTGCGGTCGCCCAGCTCGCGGGCCAGCTGAATTGCCTCCCCGAACAGTTGTTCGCCGCGATCGAATCGGCCAAGGACCCAGGCGGCTTCGCCGGCCCGCCGGAGCAGTTCCAGTCTTTCACGAGCGTCGGTCGTCACCGTCAGCGCCTGCTCCAGAAAGGTCTCAGCCTGGGCAAAGCTTCCGAGCGACATCGCGCGGTTGGCGGCTGCCCTGAGCGCAACGCGGGCTTGCGTGGCGAGCGCGTCAGCCTCGGCGCCTTCGGCGGCGTCCGCATGTGCGGCCAGATAGTGACTGGCAAGCGCGCCCGCCATCTCCTCGCTGCCCAACGACTCGAAATAGCGCGCCGCCGCCAGGTGCAGCTTCTTACGGTCGTGCTTGGACAGCGTGTTGTAGGCGACCTCGCGGATCAAGCCCTGCACGAAGGCGTACTGGCCGGCCTCCGGCGAGCGCAGGTTCGTATCGCGCTGCAGCATCTCGCGTTCGCACCAGTCCGCCAGAGCCGAACGGTCGAGATCGTCGGCATCCATGCCGCCAACCGCCGACAGGGCGGCCACGCTGAAGCTCTGGCCCAGTACGGCGGCGTCGCGAACGATCTGCCGGTCTAGCGGGTCCAGCGCATCCAGACGCGACGCGATAAGGGCGGTCAGTGACGCCGGGACGGTCAGCGCGGAAAGGTCGCCCTGCGGTACATAAACGCCCTCCTGTTCGACCAGATCGACCCTCGGCCAGCAGCGCGCGCACCGTCTCGACTGCGTACAGCGGGATGCCGTCGGCGCGGGCGACGATGTGCGCGGCGGCAGCCTCGGGTAGCCCGGGCACCAGGCCTGCCAGCAACTCGCGCATGTCCGCCGGCGACAGCGGCTCGAGATAGATCGAGGCGAAGTTGCGCTTGCCCGCGCCCCAGTTCGGCCGTCGCTCGATCAGATTCGGCCGCGCCAGCGTCACCACGAAGATGGGCAGGCCGCGACTCCAGTCCAGCAGGTGGTCGACAAAGTCGAGCAAGCCTGTGTCGGCGAACTGCATGTCCTCGAACGCCATTACGACTGTGCCCTGCTCCGATATCCGTTCGAAGAACGTGCGCCAGGCGCCGAAGAGCTGGTCGGCGGCCATGCCCGACTCGAAGCCAAGCAGAGTCAATAGCGCCTTCTCTATCCATGGCCGCTCGTCAGGATTGCGCACGAACTCGGCAACCCTCGATCGCACCCGTTCGCGCGAGGTGGCTTCGTCGTCCAACTCGTGCAGGCCGCACCTGCTACGGATCATCTCGCCCAGCGCCCAGAAAGAGATCCCTTCTCCGTAGGCGGGCGATCGGCCGCTGTGCCAGAAGACGGTCTCCGTCAGGCCGTCGATGTACTTCAGGAATTCCCAGATCAGCCGGCTCTTGCCGATGCCGGCCGGCCCGATCACGGACAGCACGCGCACGCGCGACTCGCGGCCGGTCGCGTGGAAGAGGTCCTTCAGGAAGCGCATCTCTTCCGTCCGCCCGACGAATGGCGCCTCAAGCGTCTCGGCGCGGTTGCGCCCGCCACGCTCGGCCACCACCCGTAGTGCGCGCCAGGCTGGAACCGGGCTGGCTTTGCCCTTCACCGTTTGGTCGTCAACGCGTTCGAAGGCGATGGCCGCGGCCGCCGCGATCTTGGTCTGCTCACCAACCAGGACTGCGCCCGCCGGGGCCACCGACTGCAACCGGCTGGCGGTGTTGACGAGGTCGCCGGCAACCATGCCCTGGTTGGTGGCACCGACTGTGACGGCCGCCTCTCCGGTCAGCACCCCTGCCCTGGCCTGGATGTTCGCGCCAAGGGCGGGCACGGCATCGACCAGGTCGAGCGCCGCGCGAACGGCCCGCTCTGCGTCGTCCTCGTGGGCAACCGGTGCGCCCCACACCGCCATCACCGCGTCGCCGATGAACTTCTCGACCGTGCCGCCGTAGCGCGTGATCGTCTCGCTCGCCATGTCGAAGTAGCGGCGAGAGTGTCTCGCGGACGTCTTCCGAATTGCGCTCCTCGGCGAAGGGCCGCCGCCACCGCCTCGTTGATATTCAACTTGCCGTAGCCCCAGTCGGCGTTGGGCGTCGTGCCGGTGAAGTCGTCGCTGGTAGCGGTGTCATGCAGGATCTGGCGAGCCTGCTCGGTGGTCAGGGTTGGGTTCACCTCGAGCATCAGCGCGATCGTGCCCATCACGATTGGACCGGCCGCGCTCGTCCCGCCAAAGCGGATGTACTTGCCCTCGCCGTCCTTCGGCTGAAGGCCCGTCAGCGTCGACCACCAGGAATTGGCGGCAAGGCTCGCTGCCACGCCCTGGCCCGCCGCCGCCACGTCGACCACCATCCGGCCGTCGCGGGTCGGCCCGCCGCTCGATCGATACCAGAGGTCGCCCACCTTGCCTTCGCTGGAGAAGTCAGGATTGCTGCCGTTCATGGCGGTGAATCCCTGGATGGCGACGTAAACGGCCGCCACGATGACGCCATTGGTGCTGGACGGATCGTTGATGCGGCCATCCACGAGCGAGTCAGTGAACTCGATGGCGGACGTCAGGAACTTCGCGCCCAGCACGTCGCCGTATAGGTCAACCTGGCCTGGCCTCGTCGGCGGCCTGGAAGGTGATCGTGCCGGTCTGGCCAGCGTGACCCTCGATGCGCATCCACACGGCGCGATCGCCACTGTCCGAGATCCACGGATAGAACTCCTTGCCCGGCGGGTACTGCAGCAGCTGCACGCCGCCTTCGTTGGCGTTGCTCTCCGCCGCGACCGGGCCGACCTTCGTTCCGTCGGAAAGCTCGATCGTCACGGACGCCGGCGCGTCGCCGGAGTACCAGGCCGTCGGGTAGGTGATGTTGGCTGTGACCTTGAATGAGATGGTTGCCGGCGTCGTGGCGGTGTAGTCGGCCCCGGCGTGATTGGGCAGGCCGCCCTCATCACCGCTGGTCGACACCCAGATCCGGCCGGGTTTGTCGGCCGGGAACACCTGGTTGATCTTGCGGCTGATGGCCGACGACCCGTCGATCGGTCCCCACTGCGTGCCGGAGTTCCAGATGACCACGCCCGGCTGGTTGAGCGCGTCCATCTTCTGGGCAACCCAGTCGACCGCGTCGTCGAAGCAGGCGTTGAACTGCTTTTCTTCGGGTTGGTCGCCGTGTGCCGGCGCGCCCTCCGATGTCTGTTTCACGATCAGCAGGTCCGCCTCTGGCGCGATGCCGGCGTACTTCTTGTCCGCCAACGCGCTGCCGTTGCCCGCCGCCAGACCGGCCGTCGCCGTGCCGTGACCAACGGCGTCGCGGAAGTCGAGCGTCGACGTGCCCTTGAGGGCGGCGTTGATCTGGTCCTCAGTGATCTCGACCGCCTGCGGCTTGGGGAACTGGGCGCTGTCGAAGCACCAGTTGGACTGGGCCGACATGTCGAGAGCGGCCTTGATGCGCGTGGTGCCGTCAGGGTTGAGGAAGTCCGGGTTTCGCCAGTCGATGCCCCGATCGATGATGGCGACAGTCACGCCTTTGCCGGTCGCGGTCGGCGGAGGTGCCGTCGGTTTAACGGTGGCTGAGGGAGCCGCCGACTCGCTCGCGGTGGCGGTTGGAGCTTCGGTCGGCGCAGGGCTGGCCGTCGAAGGCGCCTCGGTGGGTGTGGCCGGGGCGGGCGTGGGAGTCGGTGGCGCCGAGCTGCACGCGAGCAGAAGCAGGGTCAGGGCAACGGCTAGCCGGGCGCGCATCGCGGAATCCCCTCGAATTCGTGGTGGGCGCGTCGGCAGTCTAACTAACCGTTAGCACGACGTTCCCGGTTTTGTGCCGCGTCTCCACGTAACGGCTCGCCTCGACGATCTCCTCCAGGGGATACGGTCCGGTCGATGACCGCCTTGTACTCGCCCGACTCGAGCATGCTCGCGAGCCACTCGAGATCGTGGGCAGTGGCTCGCGAGATGGGGCCCACGACGCGCTTGTTCATCCACCGGTCACCACCATCAGCGGAAAGTTGATGGCGCCGTCGGTCGAGACGTAGATGCCGCCGGGCTTGAGCGCACGCCTCGCGCTGGCAAACGACGACCGGCCGGACGCATCGACGACCACGTCGTAGGCCTCGCGGTTTCGCGTGAAGTCTTCGATGCGTTCGGTCGATGACTTCGTCCGGCGCCCAGCGAGCGCACAGCCGATGTTCTTGGTCCGGCAAACGGCGGTGACGTGGGCGTCCATGTGCTTGGCCAGCTGGACGCTGCCGTCCCGATCGAACCGGACGCGCCGTAGATCACGACCTCCTGGCCGGCCCCGACGTGGGCGTTTTGCAGGCAAGCCAGCGCGCTTTCGAACGCCATCAGGGGTCGCCGCCGCCTGTTCGAACGTGATGTTGGCCGGCTTCTTGGCGACGACCGATCCGGCCGGCACGGCGACCAACTCCGCCTGGCAGTCGAAATACTTGCGGCCAAAGACCTCGTCGCCGACCTTGAAATTGGTGACCGCCGAGCCGACCTGCTCGACCACGCCGGCGTACTCCATGCCCAGAATTCGGTGGCCTGGGTGGCGCAGCCCGCCCACGATGAAGCGCCAGACGAACGGATCCGCGTTGCGCAGATGGCAGTCGGTCCGGTTGACCGTCGTGGCGTGGACGCGAACCAGGAATTGGTCGGCGGCCGGAACCGGCGCCGGCACGTCCTCGATCCGGATGACCTCCGGCGGACCGTATCGGTCGAACACCGCGCTTTCACGCAATCAGTCTGGCCTATGGCATCATCCGCCGCCATGAGGAGAGGGGGGCTTCGTGTGCCGGCCGCAATCGCAGCCGGCGCTGTTGTTTTTCTAGCCTGCGGTGGGTCGGTGCCCGTAAGCTCGCCGACTTTGGTCCCGACTAACCAACCGACCTCCTCGGCCGACAGCTCGGCGCCTCCTTCGGCCAGCCCTGGCGAGTCGCTGTTCCCGCCCGACTACACGCCGGGCGCGCTCGACACCAGTTTTGGCGACGGCGGCCTGGCGATGACCGATATGGGCGGTAGCAGCGACGACGGCGGGCGGGCGGTCGCGGTCCAGGCGGACGGCAAGACGATCGTCGCCGGCGAGGCGCGGGCCGACGAGAACCACCTGGTCACCTTTGCCCTGGTGCGGTATCTCGAAGACGGGGCTCTCGACGTCGGCTTTGGCACAGGCGGCAAGGTCTTCACGCCGTTCGACGAGTTCAACGGGTCAGGTGCCCTGGCCGTTGCCGTCCAGTCGGACGGAAAGATCGTCGCCGCCGGGCATGCGGCGAACTCAGAGGCGCATCACGACACCTTCGCCCTCGCCCGCTACAACGAGGACGGGACGCTGGACAGCGGATTTGGCAACGGCGGGCTGGTGCTCACGGCGATCTACGGCCAGACGGGTGCCGGGCCGGAGGATCGGGCGAACGCCATCGCCATCGACTCGCAGGGGCGCATCGTGGTCGCCGGCGAGAGTGGCTCGTTCCTGTACGACTTCGCCGTCGCGCGCTACCTGCCGGACGGGTCGCTGGACGCCAGCTTCGGCGCTGGCAAGGGCTCTGTCGTGCTCGACTTCGGCGGCGACGATCGCGCCAATGCGGTTGCCTTGCAGCCCGACGGAAAGATCGTCGTTGGCGGGTCCGGCTTCCTGGCCACCGGCGACGACGAAAACCACGGCGCCGAGGACTTCGCCTTGGTTCGTTATAACGACGATGGATCGGTCGACACCACCTTTGGCGTCCAGGGCACGCAGGTGACGGACTTCCGCGGTGGCGACGACATCCCGCATAGCGTGATGGTTCGGCCGGACGGTCGCATCGCGGTTGCCGGCACGATCCAGCTGAGCGGCGGCTGTTCGCCCAACACGTGTGAGCGCTACGGCTTCGGCATGGCCCAGTACACCGCCGACGGCCATTTGGACAAGAGCTTTGGCGCCGACGGCAAGATCGACCCCGACTTCCTCGTTTCGTCGGGCGCCTATGGGGCCGTCCTGCTGCCGAACGGGTTGGTCGGGCTTGTGGGTCACATCGGGAACGAAGACTTTGGCCTGGCCTTCGCCGATCCCGGCGGCGCGCCCGTCAACTTCGCCGACGGGTCCGAGGCGTTGCGCATCGACTTCAAGGGCGGCTCGGATCGGGCCTTCGGCGCGGCGCTGGGGCCGAACAACTCGGTTGTCCTGGCCGGCGACGCCTCGACCCCGGACGGTGCCTTTGACTTCGGTGTGGCGAGGTACCTGGCGCCAAGCAAATGAAGCAACCGCTGGGCTGAATAATCAGCCCGTGAATCAGTTGCCGGATCGACCGGCATCAACGGGATATGGCAACGATGGCCGGCGTGGCGGATGCAGATGCACCCGACCGCCTGGCCGGGCTCGTTCGCCGCGTCCGCGCCGGCGAGCAGTCGGCCTTTCGGGAGATGGTCGAGACGTTCAGTCCGCCCATGACCCAGGTCTGTTACGTGGTGTGTGGCGACGACGACCTTGCCGATCAGGCGGTGGCGGCCGCATGGCCCATTGCCTGGCAGCGCATGTCCGGTCTGCGCGAGCCCTCCCGTCTGCGCACCTGGCTGGTCGCCATTGCGGCCAATGAAGCGCGACAGCTGATGAGGGCACGACGCCGGCGAGCGGTCCGTGAAATTGCTTTTCAGGCCGACGAACCCAGCCATTCGGTCGACCGGGCCGGGCTCGTCGACCTCGCTAATGCGCTTGCGAGGCTTCCGCCAGAAGACCGGCAGCTTCTCGCGCTCCGCTACGTCGCGGGCTTCGACTCAAACGAACTGGCCCGAGCCATCGGCTTGAGCCCGTCTGGCACCCGCGCCCGCCTTGGCCGGCTGCTCCAACGCCTGCGAACGGAGCTGAGGGATGAGTGATCAGATGAACGACCTGACGGCGTTCGAAAGTCGGCTTGCCGACCAGCTTGTGGCCTACTCGGCGCACGCATCACGGCGTCCGTCGACGGCGGCGGTCGACCAAGCCGTTGCGGCGTGGCTGAAGCGAAGTCGGCAGTCGCGATGGAGCTGGCTAACAGGTCGACCTACGCGCCTGTTCGCGGTTGGGTTCGTGCTGCTTGCGTTCGCGACTGCGGCCGCCTTTATCGGAAGCCAGTTAATCGATCGCCGCACGGCCGTTGTGTTGCCCGGACCGACCACGACTCTCGTTCCGACCACACCCCGTCCGAACCCAAGTGCGAGCCCAAATCAAAGTCCCGCTCCGAAGGCCCGCACATCTCCCGGCCCGACACCATCGAACCACGCAACTCCTGACGCGTCGCCAACGACTGCCCCCACCGTGCCGCCGATCGGCTATAGCGTCGGTCGGGTCGTCTGCAACGACCTGGCGTATGCGCTCGCCAGAGCGCTGGTACAGAACGATGTCGGCCGGACCGAGTCCGGCCTCGCGGACTAGTCGTGCGCGATGCGGCACCAACACGTCCGTGGCCCATCGCTTGAGGTCCGGACCGACGTCGATACCGAGATAGCCGGCGAGGATCGTCGCCAGGGCGGCGCCCATGACCGCTTCGGCGATGCGGACCTGGACTAGCTGCGCCACTGCTTGCGGGGCAGCGGCGGCTTCGGCGGCAGTGGCCGACACGACGTGACCGACGGCGCGTATCAATTCGGCTTCGGCGGTCGCTGAGTTGCGGGCCAGGGCGTAATCGTCCGACTCTCCCACCCTGGTGGCCGCGCGGCGGCACGCCTCGTCCATTGGGACGCTGGCGCCGCCTGCCAGGCTGATCGTTTCGCCAGGTTCGCCAACCTGAGTGCGGCAGATGTCGAGCAGGTCGTCCGACTGACGGCGCGTCCGCCATGGCCGGGCGAGCGGTGACGCGGCGGCCGTTGCGGTGGCGGCCAGGCGGCGCAGTTCAGCACTTGGCTCTGGCGGCAATGCGGCGACCTGGATAGCGCTATCGGTCAGGGGCAGCGCGTCTTCGATGTGGCTCAGGTCCGCGCCGGCGAGCTCGCCCCAACGCGTGGGAATTACGTCGAACGCCATGTGGGCGGCCGCCAGCTGTCGCTCGATCCGCCCTACTTGGTCGTACTCCTGTGCCGCCCGATCGCTCGCGCCGTGCACGTACACGATGGCCCCCCGCTCGGTCATGGTTCGCAGCCTAACCCCGTGCACTCGCCTAAACACGCACACACGACGGTGGGGCTACCTGAACCGGCGGCCTCGCAGGACGATCGCCACCGGCCGGCGCAGCGTGGACGGGTCGACGCCGCGGGTCCTCGTCGAACGTAACCACGTCGGCGCTGTCACCCTCCGCGGGTTCATCGCCCAACAGGTAGCGCCGCGCGTCCCAGCTGGCGGCACCCAAGGCGATCTCGGGATCCACGCCCCAGCCGATCCAGCGCTCGACCTCGTCCGCCACGGTGCCGCAGGTATCCGTGCTCGCCAGCAGCGTGACGCCCAGCTGCGCCGCGAGCGGAACCGTCACTCCCATCCGCTCGAACTGGCCAACCACGCCCTGGCGCCACTCTTCCAGCCGAACGCGCCGGTCCGGCTCCTCTGCCGAAGCGATCATCTCGTCCACCTGCTGCAGGTCGCGCACGAACAGGTTGGTGGTCGGCGCCCAGGCGATTCCGCGACGAGCCATCTCGCGCAGGTCCGACTCGTCGAGGTTGAAGCCGTGCTCGATCGAGTCGACGCCGGCCTCCAGGATTGCCCGGCCCGTTTGCTCCGCGTGCGCGGCCACCCGGCCACCGCGCGCGTGAACCGCTGCCACCATCTCGTTCAGTACCGGCAGCGGGTACGCCAGCTCGCCGGGCTGCCAGTCGGTGATCACCTTTACCCACGTGGCGCCGGCGTCCATCTCGGCCATCGCCCCTTCGACCAGCTGATCCGGCGGCACGGGCACATGCGAGCCCTCGACAAATCCGCCCTCGACGGCGATGTGCTGGCCGGACCCGATCACCCGCGGCAGCCCCGCATCGTCCGGCACCTGCAGCGACAGCCGGTCATGCGCGCCAAGGTCTCGAACCAGCAGGACGCCCAGATCCCGCGCCGCTCGCAGTTGGCCCAACGCGGCATCCATATCCACCGGCACCGCGCCGTAGAGGAACGCCATATGGAAGTGCGAGTCGACCAGCCCTCCGACCAGGGCGAACCTGCCCGGCAAGACCTCGGCACCGGCTGCCGCGGCTGAGTCGGCGGTCAGTCTGCCGTCGACCACCCACCGTCGGCCGCGAGACTTTCCAGCAGGCCCGATGACCTCTGGCAGCTCCCAGCGACCGTCCCCCATCAAGAGTTGCTGGCGACCTCCGCCGCCACTGACGACGGCTTGGTGCGGCTCGCAGGCGCTGGCCCTCGGGAGGCCGCGGCGTCCAGCTTGTCCAGGTATGGCTTCGCGCCCAGCCGCTCGAATATGGCGCGCGACGATGCGATTGCCGCTGTCACCTCAGGCTCCGCTGGGTTAAGCAACGTGGCCATGTCGAGGCCCGTCAGTGCCTCGTCCCACGGCCCGTGAACGTCCCGCCAGCGTCGCAGCGCGTCGCGGTACAGCGCCAACGCCTCTGCCGTCCTGCCTTCGAGCGCGGCAATTCCGGCGCGCATGGTCACATGGCGGGCGTCAACCGCCGGGGAGCCGGTCGCGCCGGTCTGATCGAGGCGTTCAAGGAGGTGCTGCGCATCCGCCAAATCACCCAACCACAGCGCGATCCGAGCAGCACGATAGAAATACTCCGGGGCTTGCGAGAAGTCGGCCTCCGGTAGGGACATGAACTCCTGGTATGCGCGCTTCAGGTCGCCCCACGCCATCTCGGCGTTGGCCAGCGGATCCGCCAGGAACGGGCGCCACTCGTCGGTCATGTCGCGGCCTAATCGCTCCATCTCCGCCAGGCCCTCGTCGACGAAGTGACGATCGCCACGGGCCGCCCGAATGATGATGGCGTTGTTGAGGATGAACAGCCGGCTTCGGGCGGAGATGTCTTCGGCCAGGGCCTCATCGCACAAGGCTAGGGCGGTGTCCCACTCCCCGGCGCTGAACGCCTGGTATGCATAGTTCCCGATGCCGTTCAGCAGCAGTGCGCGGTGCCCCGTCCTGCGCGCCAGCGCCAGCGACTCCTCCATGAAGCCGAGTGACGCGCGCAAGTCCTCGTCCGCCTTGGCAATGCCGAGGTTGCCGGCCGCGCGCAGCTGGTAATCGGTCAAACCGTGCTCCGCCGCCAGTCTCATCGCCAGCTCCATCACGGCGATGGCTTCATGGCGGCGACCCATCTTGGCAAGGCCATTGGCCCTGGCTATCAATGCCCCACACATTGCATCGAATAGTCCGTGCCGCTCGGCAGTCTCGAGGGCGGCTTCGAGGTGGGGAATGGCCGGCCGTGGATCGCCGTGGCTGATGATCGCGCGACCGAGAGTGGTACGCAGCTGGCCCAGGATGACTTCGTCAACATCTGCAAATTCCTCCAGCGCAGGGCCGACCAGGGCAATCGCCTCCGCGCCGCGGAACGCGACGCTCAAAACGAAACCGAGGGCCGCCGTGGCGCGTGCGCTGGCCTCTCTGTCGCCGATGCGGCGAGCTTCTTCGAGTGCCGTTCGAAGGAGTTGCTCGCCTTCGTTATTGCCACCCGAGGTGCGTGCGGCTTCGCCGGCGCGGATCAGCAGGTCGACCCGCTCGGGCGCATCCGTTGTCACTGCGAGTGCCTGTTCGTAGAAGGCGCGCGCTCCGTCGAAGCTTCCCAGCGCGGCGGCTCGGCCGCCCGCCGCCTTCAGCGCGATGCGGGCCTGCGCAGCGAGCGCGTCGGCATCCGGGCCATCACCAGCGCTGGCAAGTGCGGCCAGGTAGTGGCTGGCCAGGACGCCGGCAAGTTCGTCGCTGCCGAGTGATTCGAAGTAGCGGGCCGCGGCGAGGTGGAGCTTCTTGCGATCGTGCTTGGACAGCGTGTTGTAGGCGACCTCGCGGATCAGCGCCTGCACGAACACGTACTGGCCCTGCTCGGGTGAGCGTGGGTCCATCTCGCGCTGCAGCAGCTCGCGGCGGACCAGGCCGGCGAACCTCGGTTCGAGATCTGCCTCTGACGTGCCGGAGAGCGCCGCGACGCCGGCAGGCGTGAAGCTCTGGCCCAGAACGGACGCGTCGTGGAGGATCCGGCGGTCAGCTTCGTCAAGGGCATCGAGGCGAGCCGAGATCAAGGCGGTCAGGGTGGCCGGCACGGCCAGCGTGCTGAGATCATCGGCGGGCACGCACACGCCCTTTTCGATGACGAGTCTTCCCTCGCCGAGCAGCGTGCGTACGGTCTCAACCGCGTAGAGCGGGATGCCGTCGGCGCGGGCGACGATCGTTTTGACGGCCGACTCGGGCAGGCCGGGCACGAGGCCGGTCAGCAGCTCGCGCATGTCGGCCTCGGCCAGCGGCTCGAGGTAGAGCGAGTTGAAGTTGCGCTTGCCGGCGCCCCACGTTGGGCGCTTCTCGATCAGGTCCGGCCGGGCGAGCGTGACCACGTAGATCGGCAGCCCGCGGCTCCACTCGAGAAGGTGATCGACGAAGTCGAGCAACCCGGTGTCTGCGAAGTGCATATCCTCGAACACGAGGCACACGGTGCTCTTCTCGGCCATCCGCTCGAAGAACGTGCGCCAGGCGCCGAAAAGCTGGTCGGCGGCCGTGCCCGACTCGAAGCCGAGCAAGGTGAGCAGGGCGTTCTCGATCCAATCGCGCTCGCTCGCGTCCGTCACGTACTCGTCGACGGTCTGTTTGATCCGTTGGCGCGTCGTCTGCTCGTCATCGCCCTCGCGCAACTTGGCCCGCTCGCGGACCATCTCGCCCAGCGCCCAGAAGCTGATCCCCTCGCCGTAGGCGGGCGATCGGCCCTGGTGCCACAGGACCGTCTCGACGACGCCGTCGAGGTAATTGGAGAACTCGCGCGCGAGCCGGCTCTTGCCAATTCCGGCGGGCCCGACCACGGACATGACCCGTACGCGCCTCTCCCGACCGGTGAGGTGGAAGAGGTCCTTCAACAGGCGCATCTCTTCCTGGCGGCCGACGAACGGAGCCTCCAGGCCTTCGGCGCGGTTGCGGCCGCCGACTTCGGCGACGACGCGGAGAGCGCGCCAGGCGGGGACGGGACTGGCCTTGCCCTTGAGCGTCTGATCCTCTGCCCTCTCGTACGCGATTGAGGCGCTGGTGGCCAGTCGGGTCTGCTCGCCGACTATGACCGCGCCGGGGGGAGCAACGCTTTGCAGCCGGCTGGCGGTGTTGACGATGTCGCCAACGACCATGCCCTCACCGACCACGCCGACAGTGACGGCAGCCTCACCGGTCAGTACGCCCGCGCGCGCCTGGACGCCATCCTTCAGGCCGCCCACTGCCTCGACCAGTTCCAGCGCGGCGCGCACAGCGCGTTCTGCGTCGTCTTCGTGCGCAGTAGGTGCGCCCCAGACGGCCATGACCGCGTCGCCAATGAACTTCTCGATTGTGCCGCCGTAGCGGTCGATCACGTCGCGGGCAGTGTCGAAGTAGCGCGAGAGCGTCTCGCGGACGTCTTCCGAGTCACGCTCCTCGGCAAACGGCGTGAAGCCAACCAGGTCGGCGAAGAGGACGCTCACGAGGCGACGTTCGGCAACCGGCTCGTGTGGGGGCTGGGTCGCCGCAGTCTGGCGGGCCGTCGTAGTCGGTGCCCCGAGCGTCGTTCCGCACTCCGAGCAGAACTTCGAGTTGGGCAGGTTGACGAAGCCGCAGTTTGGGCAGCCGGCATTCAGCGTGTGGCCGCACTCGCGGCAAAACTTCGAGCCAGGCTGGTTTTCAGTTGAGCAGTTTGGGCAGATCAGCGGTCGGGTCCCCTCGCGATTACGCGGCTCGAAGCATAACGGGCCGCTTGCGGTGGGCGAAAAGACGAGTGGCGTTCAGGTCGCACCAGACAAGGCCGGGTTGGTCCGGGACCGCGGCCGTTGCGTTGGTCAACGCCTGTACCCATGCCGCGGAACTTGCCGGAAAGGCTGCTTCGAAGACCTCCGGGTAGCGGGCCAGCAGCTCGCGGTTGCGTCGGGTGTCGCGGACGATCCAGCACGTGGCCGCCCTGTAACCGTCACCTGTCGCCGCCGCCAGCTGAGCCAGCCTCAGCCAGCTTCCGATGAGTGCTGCGAACCGCCGCGTTGATGCTGCCGAACGTGTTCCAGCACTCATTGAGCAACAGGACCCGTCGGGTGTCGTCACGCCAGCCCACGTCAACTGACATTGATGGCTCGATCGGTCGCGTCGGCAACTCGAAGAACCGCGCGATCCCGAGCTGCTTGGCCAGGCGAAGCATCAGTTCCTGAATGCGCAGGTGGCCGGCGTCCGTTGGTTCTTGAAGCGCGTCGCGCCCGAACTCGAGCCGAAGCGGCAAATTCAAGGCCGCGGAGATCGCGCACCACAGGTCAGTCGGCGTGCGCTGAGCCTCGGCCCGACTCAATCTGGCCAATGCGCTGTCGGGTGACGCCCTACCTGCGCGGCTAACTGCCTTTGACTCCAGTGCCGCCGCTGACGTGCAGCTCGGATCGCTTGCCCGAGAGTCAGCCGCTACCGTTCTGGCCATTCGCCGGCCTTCGAGCGCTGCCGTCGTCCGGCTGCGTCCGCGTCGGGTCCTGGGCATCTCCGTCTCCCTAGGTCGGCGGGCTGGCGGGGTGCGGCGGGCAAATGGCATTTTCACGTTCCGCACTTATTCCCCGCTTAGACCCAGCTCCATCCGCGAAGCAGCTGGGCCGTATGCCTCTCGGCCGGGGTGTCTCACGCTCGGATCCAGCCAGCGTCAGCTCGCTGCAGGGCGTCTCATCCGCCTTAGACCGAGTGCGCCAGTTGCAGTGCCGCCCTAGGCACCCGATTGCGTTGCCAGCCGACGCAGCGTGGGCAAACGCCATTTGCCCCGCGGGCCGGACCCGCGGCCTGCCGGCCCCGCGGGCAGCCCCGCGGCCGGCGCACGACGGCTGCGGCCGCTTACGGACAGCGCCCGATCCCGCCCCACTTGCTACCGGAGCCGGTACACCCGCGCCACGCGCTGGTCCTGGTCTTCGAGCGCGGAGGTGGTGCGCACCTCGTAACTGGCGATCTCCTCCAGCTCGGCGACCGGCAGGAAGCGCCGGCCCGGGTCGCCCACCAGCACCTCCACCCCGGCATCGCGCACGGTTCGGAGCCAGGGTGCGACGACGGTGGCAAGGCCGGCCTCGTAGAAGCAGTCGGCGGCAAACAGGACGTCGACCTCGGCGGGCGGCGGCTCGCCAATCAGGTCGCGCCGCAGGCTCGTCACCTTCACGTCGTTGGCACGTGCGTTGACCTGGATCGCGGCGATGGCAAACGGGTCGATGTCGACGGCGACGACGGAGGCCGCCCCCTCCTGAGCGGCCACGATCCCGACCAGCCCCGATCCCGATCCAAAGTCCAGCACCCTCCGCCGCGCCACGACCTCCGGCCGCTCGCGCACGTACGAGGCGACCGCCAAACCACCCGCCCAGGCAGCCGCCCAGTAAGGCATCGGCGCTTCGTCGTCGGCCAGCTCGAGCTGCACCGCCCGCCAGACGTCGAGCACGTCATCGGCCAGGTGGAGGCGCAGGCCGGGCAGCTCCGCCACTCCCCGTAAAACGGTGTGGCGCCGGACGAACGCTCGGGCCGGCGCGGCCCTGTACAGCGGCATCGGCTACGCGACCGCAGGCTCGGCCATGTGCGGCACCGAGTTCCCCGCATGGACGATCTTGTCGAACTGGCTCCACAGCACGATCACCAGCAGCAGCGACCCCACGAAGCCGAACCAGAACGGCGCGGTCACGCCAAATGCCCCGGCCAGCGCGCCGCCGATCGGTGCGCCCAGCACCAGCCCCAGGTAGATCGCCACGCCGTATACGCCGGTGACCCGCCCCAGCAGTGCGTCTGGCACCGCCCTCTGCCGAACGGTCGTCGAGACCGTGCCCCACACGAAGGCGTGCGTACCGAACACCACCATCACCAGCAACGCCACGATGGGCGACGTGGTCAGCGCGAGCACGAGGTGCGTCCCCGTCTCGATCGACAAGCCCACTCGCATGATGTTGGCCAGCCGGAAGCGCCGCTCCAGCGAACCGTAGATCGCGATCCCGATAAACCCACCCACCGCCAGGGCGGTGGTCAGCAGCCCGAAACCCACGTCGGTCATGCCCAGCCGGTCCTGCGCGTAAAGCACGAGCACGCTCCACGCCGCGCCGAACGTGACGTTGAACGCCAGGATCGTCAAAGCCAGCGTGCGCATGGGTGGGTGGGCCATCAGCCAGCGCACGCCATCGGCCATCTCGGCCACCAGGTGCCGGCGTTGAGTCGGGGCCTGTTCAGTCGGGGCCGACAAAACCACCCGGAAAATCAAGACGGCGCCCAGCGCGAAACACGCCGCGTTCACCCCGAAGGGCACGGCCATGCCCAACGCGAACATGAACGCACCGATCGGCGGCGCGACCAACTGATTGGTGAGCAACACCGACCCCTGCAGCCGCGCGTTGGCGATACCGAGGTCCTTCTTTTCTGGCACGACGCGGGGCAGCAGCGACGAGGCGGCGACATCGGCGAACGTCTCGGCGAAACCCATCAAGAACAACGACAGCAGGACGAGCCAGATGGTCACGGCGCCGCTGACGATGGTCAGTCCGAGCACGGTCAGCACGGCGGCCCGCAGCAGATTGACGGCGGCCATGATCTTGCGTCGGTCGAAGCGGTCGGCGATGGCGCCCGCCGGCACGGACAAGAGCAGATTGGGCAGCCACGAACTGAAAACCGCCATCGAGACGAGGAACGGGTCACGCGTCTGAGAGGCGATCAGCAACGGGCCAGCAGCCAACGCCACGCCATCGCCGAAGTTGTTGACGACCGACGTGCCGAGGAGCCAGCGGAAGCTTCGGCCGAGGCGCGGCGGGGCCGCGATGTCCAGAAAGCGCACGAGGCGGGAGGTTACCCGCGCGTTTACGAAGCCGCTGTCACCGATTCGACGAAGGTGCGCCGCGCTTCCTCGTTGCGCACGACGAAGACGACCCGACCGACCGACTGCGCCGTCCGACCAAACGCGACGGCTTCCTCAGCCATCACCCGCGCAGCACGCTCGATCGGAAAGCCACCGACACCGGTACCCAGCGCCGGCAGCGCGACCGACTTGGCGCCGACCTCGTCTGCCCTCTTGAGCGCACTCCGCGTCGCAGAGCGAATCAGTACTTCGTCGGTCACCAGGGTCGCGGCTGGCATCGTTGCCGCGTGAATGACCCAGCGGGTCGGGAGCGGCAGGCGGCCGGCTGAGGTTGCCACGGCAGACCCGGGCTCGATCGGCCCTTGGGCCATGGCCTCCAGCTCGATCTCGACGCCGCCAGCTGCCTTGATCGCACCGGCCACGCCGCCGCCCATCCACAGCTCGTTGTTGGCCGCGTTAACGATCGCCTCGACTGGCATTTTGGTCAGGTCGCCAACGACGACGTCGATGTCCATCAAATCAAGCGTACTTACTGGGCGTTAACTGCACGATCCGAGCTACGGGACTACGGTGCACGCAAGTCACACACAGGAGGTACAGACGTGAAAACGATGACCAACCTGACCAATCGGCCCGCCTGGGTCGACCTGTCGACTACCGATGCTGCCGCGGCGCGAACTTTCTACGAGCAGCTATTCGGCTGGAAGGTCGACGTAAATCCGGATCCGCAGTACGGCGGCTACGGCATGGCCGAGCGCGACAACACCGGCATTGCCGGCATTGGGCCCAAGATGGACCCCAGCGCGCCGACGATCTGGTCGCTCTACATCGGCGCGGATGACATCGATGACCTCGCGCGCCGCGTAGAGGACGCAGGCGGCACGGTCGCAATGGCTCCGTTCGACGTTGGCGATCAGGGCAAGATGGCCGTCTTCCAGGACCCGAGTGGTGCCTTCATCTCGACGTGGCAGGCGTCCGGCATGCGCGGCTTCATCGCCAACGAGCCGAACGCGTACGGTTGGGGCGAGCTGAATGCACGTAACGTTGAGCAGGCAATCCCCTTCTACGAGAAGGTCTTCGGCTGGACGCATCGAACCACCGCGGCCAGCGAAGGCCAGCCTGCCTACACCGAGTTCCTGAAGGACGGCGAAAGCATCCTCGGCGCCTGGGAGATGAACCCGATGGTGCCCGAGCACGTGCCGAGCTACTGGCAGATCTACTTCGACGTTGAGGACGTCGACGCGGCCTTCAACAAGGCCGTCGCGCTGGGCGCCAAGCCACTCGTTCCGCCGCAGGCGGCGATGGGCGTGCGCTTCGCCATCCTCAACGACCCGCAGGGCGCCGGCTTCGGCGTCGTCAAGAACGAGGAGAGTCAGAGCTAAGGTCCTGCAGCGGTCGGCCGCGTTCGGATTACTGGCGGCGGCTTCGGCCGCCGCCCTTTTTTGTTTCGGTCAAGCCGTCGTTTCTACCGCCGCTTCGGTGGGCTGCGCCGCGGCGAGGGTGGCCGTGTTCGTTGACGCGGCGGTGAGTCGGTCGAGTTGAGCGAGCAGGACCCTGGCACCCAAGCGCTCGAGGATTTCGCGCGCCTCGCCGGCGGCCGCGCGGCCGGCCGGTTCGGTCATGCCCACCGTCGCCACCTCGTCCATCAGCACAAGCGCCGTATCGAAGACCAGGTCGTGCTCGCGAAGGATACGTAGCTGCTCCGCGAAGGCGCCGACGGCGTCGGCTGTACGTCCGTCCATCGCCGCCACCGCGGCATCGAGGAACGGCGCATCGCATCGAGCCACAGCCCGCGTAGGGTCAGCTCATTGAGCTTGTCCAGCAGCGTTGCCGGCTCGCTCGCGGTCGCCGAGCCATAACGCTGCGTGCGCGCGCGAGGCGGTACGCCTTGGCCGCGTATGTCGGCTCGAAGGTTCTCCCCGCCGATAGTGACCGCGGCGGCGCTTTGCAGGTCGCCGTGCACAAGGTCCAGCCAAGAGTGCAGGAGTATCAGCAGCGTCTGATACTGCGGGTCGCTCGCGCCGCTAACGATCGCCGGATAGAGCTCGACGTTCCTGGCCAGCCGTTCACCGCCATCGCCGCGCAGCCCGAGCATGATCGATGGATAGGCGTCGAGCTCGCTGTTCTCCGATGCGAGCGTCGAATCGCGCATTACTTCGGTGCACGTCTTGATCGCCCAGTCCCAGTCGCCGGTATGCAGGGCGGCCATGACCGAGTTGCCGGCCAGCAGTGTCTCCCACTGTCGCAGCCCCAGCTTCTGCGCGCGCTCCATGCCGACGCGAGCAACGGCGAGCGACTGGGCGGGCTGGTCGACGATGCCGAACTGGCTGATGTTCAAGCGGGCGCGAGCTTCGGTGGTTATCAGGCCGTTCGATTCGGCGAGCAGCAGCACGCCCGGCAGCAGGATCATCGCCTCGCGGTTGCGCTGCAGGTAGGCGAGGGCGACGCCCTTTGTCATGACCGCCCCGGCAATGACCTCGACGAGGTCGAGTCGCTCGGCTGCGACCAAGGCGCGGTCCGCAAGCTTGACGGCAATCTCGTTGTCGCCCAGCAGGCCGTGCATGCGTGCGATCGTGGCGATGAGTTCGACCACGCCGGGGTCGTCTTCGTTGGCTTCGATCTCGGACATGACCGGCTCGATGAGTTCCAACCCGACATTGATATGTCCCCGGCTCATGTGGCTCAAGCCCAGCTGCGCCGCCGAGCGGGCCAGCCCACCCTGGTCGCCGAGTAGGCGATAGGCGTCCATCGCCTCGGTCGCGTATCGCTCCTGCGCGTCAAACATGGCGGCCAGACTCGCCGCACCGGCTGCTTTCTCGAGCGCTGAAGCTCGCTCGGCCGGTTCAGTAGTGACCGCCAGCAGCTCCTCGAGGTACCTGAGCGCCTGCACCGGTGCGTGCAGAGCGGAGGCGCGCTCGGCGGCCCCGCGCAAAGCGACACGCGCCTGCGCGGCGATCGCGTCTCCTTCCGGGCCTTCGGGCGCCGCCTTCCACGCGTCGAGGTAGTGCATCGCCAGCGCTCCGGCCAGCTCCTCGTCGCCGAGCGCCTCGAAGTAGCGCGCAGCGGCGAGGTGCCGCGACCGACGATCCTTCTTCGAAAGCGTCGAGTAGGCGACTTCACGGACCAGGCCCTGAACGAACGCGTACTGGCCGCGCTCGACCGACCGCGGATCAGCGTTCAGCGCCCAGGACTTCGCGTCGGACGAGCGAGCGAAGGCGCGTCTCGAGCTCGTCCGCTGGCACGCCGCTGACGCCGGCCAGGGCGGCTGTGGTGAAGGTGACGCCAAGGATCGCCGCGTCCTGCAGCACGATCCGATCTTCGCGATCGAGAGCGTCGAGGCGCGCCGCGATCAGCGCGTGGAGCGAGTTCGGGATCTCGAGCGAAGTCAGGTCGCCGACTGGCTGGTAGACGCCGTCCTGTTCGATCAGTCGGCCCTGGTTGAGCAGCATCCGCACGGTCTCGACGGCGTACAGCGGCACACCCTCGGCGCGCGAAACGATGGCACGCACGGTCGCCTCGGGCAGGCCCGGCACCAGGCCCGCGACGGCGTAGCGCATCGCGTCGTCGGTGAGCGGCTCGAGGCCGATCGTCGTGAAGTTCCGGTATCCCGCGCCCCAGCCGGGACGGCGCTCGAGGAGATCGGGCCGGGTCAGGGCGACGATGAAGATCGGGTGACTGCGCGACCACTCCATCAGGTAGTCGATGAAGTCGAGCATGCCGCTGTCGGCCGCTTCGAGGTCTTCGAAGGCCATCACCACCGGGCCACGTTCGGCCAGGCGTTCGAAGAACAATGCGCCATGCCCCGAACAGCTCCTCGCGCTCCGTGGCACGCGCCTCGCCGACGCCGAGCAGCTGGTGCAGCCGTGGCTCGATCCAGCGCCGATCGGCTTCGTCGGGCACCCATTGCTCGAGCATCGCGGCGATGCGTTGGCGAGTCGTCGACTTCATCGTCGCGTTCAGCCAGCCCGGCCCGGCTGCGCACCATTTCGCCCAGTGCCCAGAAGCTGATGCCTTCGCCGTAGGCCGGCGAGCGGCCTTCGTGCCAGTAAACGAGGTCGGCCAGACCGTCGATGTACTTCTCGAATTCGCGTGTCAGCCGGCTCTTGCCGGTCCCCGCCTGGCCGATGACCGTCACCAGCCGGGCGCGCTTCTCGCGCACCGTCGCGTTGAACAGTTCCTTGAGCAGGCGCAGGTCTTCGTCGCGACCCTCGAAGGGCGGCTCGAGGCCGGTGTAGCGGCTGGCCCCGCCGACCATGCCGGTGACGCGCACGGCACGCCACGCCGGGACGGGCAGCTCCTTGCCCTTCAGCTGCTGTTCGCCCACCGGCTCGTACGAGATGGCCATGCTCGTCACGTCCCGCGTGGCTCTCACCGACGAGGACGCTGCCTGCCTCGGCAACCGACTGCAGCCGGCTGGCCGTGTTGACGAGGTCGCCCGCAACCATGCCCTGGCCTTCGGCGCCGATGGTGACGGCAGCCTCACCGGTCAGGACGGCGGCCCGCAGATGGAGCGCGTCATCGAGTGCGGCCACCGACTCGACGAGGTCGAGTGCCGCTCGAACGGCGCGCTCAGCATCGTCCTCGTGGGCAGTAGGTGCGCCCCAGACGGCCATGACTGCGTCGCCGATGAACTTTTCGATTGTTCCGCCGTACCGGCCGATGACTTCGCGCGCCGTCTCGAAGTAGCGCGTCAAAAGCTCGCGCACCTGCTCCGAGTCACGACCCTCGGCGAGCGTGGTGAAGCCCACCAGGTCGGCGAAGAGGATGCTCACGAGACGGCGCTCGGCGACCGGCACAGCGGCCATCAGCGGATCTGCGGTCGGGCACGATCTCGATCGCTCTGCGCTGGCTGTCGTCCGTTGGTGGTTGCAACGTCGCCGCCCAGCGCCGTGCCGCAGTTGGCACAGAACCTCTGGCCTTCGACGATCGCCGTCCCGCAGCTCGGGCAGGCTGCCGCGAGCCGCGTCCCACAGTTTGCGCAGAACTTCTGGCCGAGCTCGGCCGGGGTGCCGCAATTCGAACAGTTCACTCAGTCGAAGCGTACAGCCTGCGGCCGCGGTGGGGCCACGCCTCGATAGCCGGCGCGCCGCCATAAAATCCAGCCCGATGAAGCAGCACAACGTCACCCTGCTTGGCACCGGGCTGATCGGCGACTTCTACGCCATGACACTCCATGCCCAGCGCAGTCGCGACCGCGTCCGCGTCGTCTACTCGCGCAGTGCGCAACGCGGCGCCGCCTTCCAGCAGCGCTGGGACGTCCCCGAGTCGACCACGGACATGAAGGCCGCCATCGAGCACGCGGACACCGACGTCGTGATCATCGGCATCCCCAACTTCCTGCACGAGGAAGCGGTCACGCTCGCCGCCGCAGGCCGGCAAGGCCATCCTGTGCACCAAGCCGCTCGGTCGCAATGCCGACGAGGCCCGGCGCATGCTCGCAGGCCGTCGAGAAGGCGGGCGTCTTCGGCGGCTACCTCGAGGACCTCTGCTACACGCCCAAGACACTGAAGGCGATCAAGTCGGTCGAGGGCGGCGCGGTTGGCGAGGTGACCTGGGTGCGCAGCCGCGAAGCCCATCCCGGCCCGCATTCGGCGTGGTTCTGGGACGGCCGGCTGACCGGCGGTGGCGCCATCGTCGACCTGGGCTGCCACTGCATCGAGATCATTCGCAACTTCGTCGGCAAGGGCAATCGGCCGGTCGAGGTCCTGTGCCACGCCGACACGCTCGTCCACCCCATCGGCGACGAGGACAACGCCGTCGCGCTGATCCGCTTCGAGTCCGGCGCGATTGGCCAATTCGAGGTCAGCTGGACCTTCCGCGGCGGCATGGACCTGCGCGACGAGGTCGCCGGCACCGACGGCACGATCTGGCTCAACCACTACCTGCGCACAGGCTTCGAGATGTTCACCGCCGGCGGCGGCGGCGGGTTACACGGCCGAGAAGTCAGAGGCCGACGCGGGCTGGATGTTTCCGGTCGGCGACGACGTGGTCGAGCTGGGCTACACCGACATGTTCACCGACATGTTCGAAGCGATCGAGAACGGCCGGCCAGCCGCGCGAAACCTTCTACGACGGCTACGTGGTCAACGCGATCATGGACGCCTGCTTCAAGTCGGCCACCAAGCGCGCCTGGGAGCCGGTCGAGTTGGCCGACTGGCGCGGCGGCACAGGCCGCCAGGATCGGCGCGAACAGGGAGCCGGAGACGGTCGACGGCAAGGTCGTCATCAAGCGCGAGCTGCTGCCCGACGGGCGGCTCGAAACTGATCCTGAAGGACCCCGAGTCGGGCGACTACTCGGACGTCGTGACCGAGGCGCCGGCCGCCGTTAGCCGGGCCGGTAGTTCGGGCGGGCTGGCGCCTGCTGCTCGGTGGCTTCCTTGACTTGAGCGCACTGCGTCGCGTAGCGGTCGGTCAGGAAGCGTTCGTGCGTCATGAGCCGCTGCGAACCGTTCTTGACCACGTCCTCGGCGACCTGTCGGACCTTGAGATCCATCAGGTAGAGCTGGTCGAGCAGGATGTCGTGCGGCGTTCGGCGGCCATCGACCGCTCGCGCTCCGCGTACGGCCGCGGCAGCTCGAGGTACGTCGATAGCGCCTCCGGCAGGTACGTCGTCGCCGTCTGGCGAACCATGTGGAGTGCCGGGTCGATCTGGTCGCGGTCGCGCGGCCGTTTCGAGCGTAAAGACGATGGCGTCGCGGATGGAGCGGACGCGGTAGTAGATGTCGTCGGCGACACGCGGCCGGATCGTCGTGAGGATGTCGTCCAGGCCATCGTGAATCTCGGGCGCGTCCTTGGCGCCGGCCATCGGCAGGGCGTCGTGCTGCGGTCGCGAGGCGAAGAAGAAGCCTGTGCCGTACAGCAGCAACACCAGCCCAAGGCCAAGGATGCCGTTGGTCAGCCCGTTGTTGAGCAGCAGGATGCCGATGATCGCGAAGAGCATGCCCACGACATGTCCCTTCGAACCGAGGAACCTGCGGATACGCCAGCCCCATGCTGGCTGCAACTTGATCCTCTGTGAGCGCGCCATGGCGTGATTCTAGAACTGCCCGTCATAAGTCGCCTACGGTGCGCTGCCCCTGTGGCAGGGCCGGTTGGCACTATGGAAAACGCTTACTGCGCCGTTTACCATTCGGGCGTGACTCCCTCCGCCCAGCGAGCGAGCCCTGAGCGATGTTGGCGCGGCCGTGATCGGCAGTGGCTTCATCGGCACCGTCCATATCGAGGGACTGCGCCGCATCGGCGTCCAGGTGCGCGGTCTGCTTGGCTCGAGCTATGAACGCGGCGCCGAACGGGCCGCCCGGCTCGGCGTTCCACGCGCCTATCGCGACCTCGACGAGCTGCTCGGCGACGACTCGGTCGACGTGGTCCACGTCACGTCGCCCAACCGCGAGCACTTTCCGCAGGTCAAGCGCCATCCTGGCCGCCGGCAAGCACGTCAACTGCGAGAAGCCGCTGGCCATGGACACCGGCGAGTCCGCCGAGCTGGTGCAGCTCGCCGTCGACGCGGCCACCCGCGGCCAGGTCGCGGCGGTCAACTTCAACATCCGCTTCTACCCGCTCAACCAGCACCTGCGCGAGGTCATCGCCGACGGCGGGCTGGGCGACGTCCGACTGATCAGCGGCCACTACTTCCAGGACTGGCTGCTGTACGACACCGACTGGAACTGGCGCCTCGAACCCGAAGCCGGCGGCGCGCTGCGCGCGGTGGGCGACATCGGCTCGCACTGGACCGACCTGACCAGCTTCGTCAGCGGCCTCAAGGTGGCCGAGGTGATGGCCGACATGGTCACCTTCATCCCCATCCGCCAGCAGCCGGCCGGTCCGGTCGAGACGTTCTCGACCGAGCGTGCCACCAACACCATCCCGCGCGAGATCCGGACCGAGGACATGGCCACCGTGCTGATGCGCTACGACGAATGGCGCGCGCGCCGTCTTCGCCGTGTCGCAGCTCAGCGCCGGCCGCAAGAACCACCTCCAGTACGAGATCGACGCGTCGGTGGCGCCGCCGCGTGGGACCAGGAGAATCCGGACGAGCTGTGGCTGGGCCATCGCGACCAGCCCAACGAGATCCTGCTGAAGAACCCGGCCCTGATGAGCAGTGCCGGCCGCGCAGCGGCCGCGACTGCCGGGCGGCCACGTCGAAGGCTTCGCCGACACCCACGCCGCTCACTTCCGTGCCGTCTACGCCGACGTCGTGGCCGGCCGACATGAGCGAACAGCCGCCCTACGCCACGTTCGCCGACGGCCACGAGGCGATGCTCGTCGGCGACGCCATCGCCAACAGCTCGCGCAGCGGCGGCTGGGTCAGCGTCGATCAAACCGCCGCCAACCAGCACAAGGGGTTGCCGGTGAGACTCGGCTTCCTGACCGCGCCGTTCCCGGACACGCCGCTGATGGAGGTCGCCGACTGGGCGGCCGCCAACGAGTTCGACAGCCTCGAGATCGCCGTGCTGGCCGCGCGCCGGCGGCACCGCGCGGCGCTACGCCGGCACCAGCGCACATCGACGTGGCCAACCTGTCGCAGGCGGAAGCCGGCGACATCGTCGGCCAGATCGAGGCCAAGGGCCTCAAGATCTCGGGCCTCGGCTTCTACCCGAACCCGCTTCACCCGGACCCGGCGGTGCGCGACCCGGCGATCGCGCACATCAAGAAGGTCATCGAGGCGTGCCGGCTGATGGGCGTGCCGTACATGAACACGTTCATGGGCGGCGACTCGAAGAAGGACCTCGACGACAACTGGCAGGAGGCGCTGCGCGTCTGGCCCGACATCGTCAAGCACGCCAGGACAACGGCGTGAAGGTGACGATCGAGAACTGCCCGATGATCTTCTCGCGCGACGAGTGGCCGGGCGGCAACAACATCGCCTGGTCGCCCTACATCTGGCGGCGCATCCTCGAGCAGTGGGGCGGCACGATCGGGCTCAACTACGACCCGTCGCACCTCGTCTGGCTGATGATCGACCAGGGCCGCTTCATCCGCGAGTTCGGGCCGCACATCCTCCACTTCCAGGCGAAGGACGTGCAGATCGACCGCGACGGGCTGTACGAGCGCGGCTCGATGTCGTCGCGGCATCGGCTGGCAGATCCCGCGCCTGCCCGGCCTGGGCGACGCCGACTGGGGCGAGATCTTCAGCAACCTGTACCGCGTCGGCTACGACGGCGACTGCATCATCGAGCACGAAGATCGCCGCTTCGAGGGCACCGACCAGCTGGTCAAGCGCGGCTTCCTGCTGGCGCGCAACATCCTGCGGCCGTACATCCCGAAGGGCTACTAGAGGGCATCCGATGGCTACGACCGACTGGATGACCGACGACCCGGCATCCCTGCTCGACCGACTGAGCTACCACGACGTCGCCAAGACGATCGACCACTCGCTGCTCCGGCCCGAGCTCGACGACGAGTTCATCGACGAGAACGTCAGGCTCGCCGTCGAGTACGACGTGGCATCGGTAACCGTGCCGGCCGGTCGATGTGGCCGAGGGTCGCCGCGCTGCTGCGCGGCATGGACACGGACGTCAGGTCGGGCACGGTCGTCGGCTTTCCGCACGGCAACGTGCTGACCGAGACAAAGGTGTTCGAGACGCGCCGCGCGCTCGAGCAGGGCGCGCGCGAGATCGACATGGTGCTCAACATCGGCGCGCTCAAGTCCGGCCGCGACGGTGACGTCGGAGCTGGACATCCGCGCCGTGGTCGAGGCCGCCCACGCCGGCGGCGCGATCGTCAAGGTCATCTTCGAGAACGCCTACCTGACCGACGACGAGAAGATCCGCGCCTGCCACGTGACCGAGATCGGCCGGCGCGGACTTCGTCAAGACGTCGACCGGCTTCGCCGCGACCGGCGCCACGCACGAGGACCTGCGCCTGATGCGCGCCAACACCTCGCGCGCACGTGCAGGTCAAGGCGGCCGGCGGCGTGCGCACGCTCGACGCGCTGCTGGCCGTCATGGCGCTGGGCGTGACGCGCATCGGCGCGACCGCGACCAGACGATCCTCGACGACTTCAAGGCGCGCAAGGCAGGCGCCGAGGCAAGCCGGCCGCGACGGTCGGCGCTGGCAGCGATCCGCACGCCTACTAGCGTGGCCAGCCGAGCCGCCAGCCGCCGCTACCGCGCCCGCCTTGCGCTGGCTGGCCGCGGCCGAGATCGTGCTGGAGCAGATCGCTGCGACGCAGGCCGACAACATCGAGACGGCCAGCCAGTGGTGTGCCGACGCCATCGCCGCCGACGGCCTGGTCCACCTCTTTGGCACAGGCCACTCGCGCATCCCGGTCGAGGAGATGTTCCCGCGCTACGGCTCGTATCCCGGCTGGAACCCGATCGTCGAGCTGTCGATGACGTTCCACACGCAGGTCGTCGGCGCCAACGGCCAGCGCCAGGCGATGCAGATCGAGCGCACGTCGGGCCTGGCCGAGGTGATCCTGTCCAACTTCCGCTTCGGCCCAGCCGACGTGATGATCGTCTTCTCGGCCAGCGGCCTGACCGCCGTGCCGGTCGAGATGGCGCGCGGCGCCCGCCAGCGTGGGCTGCAGGTGATCGCCGTGACCTCGGTCGCCCAGTCGATGTCGGCCGAGCCTGAGCCACCGGCCACCAGCCGTCTGCTCGACGAAGCTGACCTCGTGATCGACCTGTGCACTCCCTCGGCCGACGCTTTATCGATAATCGATAATCTGGACACCCCGGTTGGTCCGGGGTCTACCATCGCAGCGGTTGCCATCGTCAACTCCATCAAGGTCCGCGTGGCCGAGCTACTTACCGAACGTGGGGCAATGCCGCCGGTCATAACCCGCGCGTCGGTGGTGGGTAGCAGAACGGTCACGCAGGCTCTTCGACCAGGCATATCGAGAGCACGCGCGACGGATCGCCGCGTGCGATCGACCAAGGAGGAGGTGGCTGACGAGGAGGGCATCTCTCGACACCAGCTACGCAAACTCAGAGGAGGAACTCAGGTAATGATCGACAGTTCGATTAGGAAACTTGGCATTGGCGTCGCGGTGATGATGATCGCCGTGGCGTGCGGAGCGGGCAGCGCAACGCCTAGCCCGACCACCGCGCCAACACCCAGCAAGGCGCCCGCAACGAGCGCCGCGGCCGCCAGCTCGCCGCCGGCATCGGCGACGGCCAGCACCGCCCCCAGCGGTTCAGCCGCCCCCAGCGGCTCGGCGGCACCCAGCGGTTCTGCCGCCCCCAGCGGGTCGGCCGCGCCCAGCGGTTCGGCTGGACCCAGCGGCAGCCCGCCTGACGGTTCGGCCTACACGCTCGGTTACTCGAACGCATTCGGTGTCGGCAACGGCTTCCGCGAGGAGCAGCTGTGCACGGCCAAGGCGGAGGCTCTCGTCGCAGGCGTCAAGCCCTCGACCTTCATCCATGCTGAGGACACGTCATACAAGCAGCTTCAGCAGCTGACCGACCTGGTCGCGAAGCATCCGAATGCCATCATCTTCAACCCCAACAGCCCGGACGGCTATCAGTCTGTCCTCGACCAGGCGCACGCGGCGTCTCCGGCCATCAAGACCGTCGCCATCGACGCCTATGTCACCGATCCCGACACGCTCAACATCTCGAACGACCAGTTCAATTACGGCTATGAAGGTGCGCAGCTGGCTGTTCAAGAAGCTCGGCGGCCACGGCAACGTCTACTACATGCGCGGCATCGTGGGCCACCCGGCCGACCTTGACCGCCACGACGGCGTCATGAAGGCCCTCGACGAGAACCCCGGTATCACGCTGCTTCCGAGCAAGGACGGCGTCGGCACCGACTGGAATCCCCAGAAGGGCACCGATCTGACCAACGGCATCATCAACGACGGCACATACGACACCATCGACGGCATCTGGACGTCAGGCATCGACCAGCAGGTCGTTGACGCCATCCAGGCCGCAGGCAAGCCGTTCGTGCCGATCGTCGGCGCCGACCTTAAGGGCTTCGTGGATCAGCTGCTCCACAAGGATCCCAAGTACAACGGTCTCGAGGGCATCGCCGTCTACAACCCGGCCGCCATCGGTGGCGCCGGCGTCAAATTGGCGATCGACGCCCTCAACGGCGTTTCCCACCCGACGACGGTGGTCAAGCGCACGACGAGCGACGGCGTGGAGCACGACATCAACGTGACCCTGCTGCCGAAGCCATTGACATTCGCCAATGACACTCCCGAAGGCATGCAGAGTCTCCAGGACATCTCCATCGACAATCTGAACGTGCTGTGGCCGGTCAGCTGGCAAATCGCCGGCTGGACCGACTACACGTTCGATCAGATGCTCGCCTGCAAGGGTCCGGGCGAATAAGCCCAGACTCGCCACCTGTAGTCCAGAAGGGGATGCCGGTCTCACCGGCATCCCCTCTCTTTTAGTACCTTGCGCAGCAACCGATGACGGCAACGCCCACCGCCACCGATCTGCTGCTGGAAGCAACCGACGTCTCCAAGACGTACGGCGTGGTGGTCGCGCTCAAGGCCGCGTCCCTGGCCGTGAGGCCCGGCGAAGTGCACGCCCTGATGGGCGCTAACGGCGCCGGCAAGAGCACGCTCGTCAAAATCCTGACCGGCGCCGTCCGACCTGATGCAGGCCGGATAAGAGTGCGCGGCCGAGATTTCATCGCCCGATCACCGGGTGAGGCAAGACGGAATGGCGTTGTATCCGTCTATCAGGAACCCTCGCTGATCCCTGACCTCGACCTGCGCTCCAACCTCCGCCTCACGCGAACCCCGGAGGACGCGTTTCGGCATTGGGCCAGCGAACTGGGCCTCAAGGACGTCGACCTGTCGGACATTGTTCGCGACGTGCCCCTGGCGTCACAGCGTGTCATCGACCTGGCCCGGGCACTGGCCATCGAGCCAGACGTCCTGATGCTCGACGAGATGACGGCGGCCTTGCCGGCCAACCTGACCGAACGCGTACTCGAGGTCGTCGGCCGGCTACGTGGCGGCGAACGGTCGGTGATCTTCATCTCGCATCGCATGATCGAGATCGCCGCCGTGTGCGATCGCGCGACCGTCCTGCGCGAAGGCGAGACGGTCGGCGTCGTGGACGTGACACCCGGCTCCGAGGAGCGCATCGTCCAACTGATGCTCGGCGAGATAGCCGGGAAGGCGCCTGTATCCACGGCCGCCGAAGCGCGAGCCGCGACGAAGCGACAGGCGAACTTGACGCCGCAACTGGCGGTGAAGGGCCTCGCTTTGGGCACGCACCTGCAGGACGTCAGCTTTGAGCTCTATTCGGGCGAGGTGCTGGGCGTGGTTGCGCTGGAGGGCCAAGGCCAGGACGAGCTGTTCGACGTGCTCGCTGGATCGGAGCGCGCCGGCGCCGGCGAGGTGCTTGTCGAGGGCCAGCCCGTTTCGTTCCGCCATCCGGCTGACGCCATTCGTGCCGGCGTGGTCTACGTCGCCGCCGATCGCGCCGAGGCGCTGCTAATGCAGCGCAACGTAAGGGAGAACATCAGCCTGCCGACGAGCGCGCGCCTTCGCCAGTGGGGGCTCATCAACTTGGGCAAGGAACGTAAGCGCGTTTACGACTCGGTCGAATCGCTGCAGATCGACGCGCGCGCTGGCGCCGAGGTTCGCCGTCTGTCCGGCGGCAACCAGCAGAAGGTGACGATTGCGCGCTGGGTAGCCGGGGGCGTCAAGACGATGCTCTGCTTCGACCCTACCCGCGGCATCGACATCCGAACGAAGAACCAGATCTACAACCTGCTGCGCGACCTGGCCGGTGCCGGAGCGGCGATCCTGATCTACACGTCCGAGCTGAAGGAGATCCAGCTCGTCTGCGATCGGGCGATCGTCATCTTTGGCGGTCGCGTGGTTGCCGAGCTGCCAGCCGCCGATGCCGACGAACCGGCCCTCTTGCGCGCCGCATACAACCTGAAGCAGGACGCCGCGCTGCCCGAGGACATGGCCGCCGAGGCAGTAGCGACCGAAGCCGTCGCGATCGGACCCGACCAATGACCGCCGCCAGCCCGCCCGCCGACAAGGTCCGGCCGAACCCAGCGTCGGCTGCCCGCGAGGCGTTGGGTCGCGAGTCGTGGGTCGTCGGTTTGGGCGGCCTGGTCGTGCTGCTCCTGATCTTCACCAGGATCATCAACCCAAGCTACGGAGCCAGCGGCATCCAGGGCCAGGCTGTCAACGTGCTCCCGCTCGCCTTTGCCACGGTCGCCCAGGCAATCGTCGTCATCTCAGGCGGCATCGATTTGTCGATCGCTTCGATGATGGCGCTGACGAACATGGTGGCGGCGACACAAATGCTCGGCCGCAGCGATGACGTAGGCGTCGGCGTGGCCATCGGCGTACTCGCGCTCGGCGTATTTCTGGGCGCAGTCAACGGCGTGCTCATCGTTTGGACGCGCGTGGCGGACATCATCGTCACGCTCGCCATGTCGTTCGTGTGGGCCGGCTTTGCGCTGTGGATTGCGCAGGCACCCGTCAGATCGACCCACGAGTGGCTTCAGAATCTCGTCAACGGGTCATTCCTCACGGAGTGGCTGCCCAAGGCCTTTGTAGTCTTGATCGTGGCGGTCGCAGTCGTCTGGATCCCACTTCGCCGCTCGCGCTTAGGTCTGGCACTGTTCGCCATCGGCAGCAATCAGCTCGCTGCATTTCGTAGCGGTGTTTCAGTCAGCCGAACAAAGGTCATCTCCTACGCCTTGTCTGGACTCTTTGCCGGGATGGGCGGACTGGCGCTGACCGCGATCACCGGCCAAGGCGATCCGCTGCCCGGTGGCTTCACCCTCGCCAGTGTGGCCGCGGTCGTTCTGGGCGGCGTAAGCCTGGCCGGCGGGCGTGGCGGGGTAGTCGGCCCCATCTTGGCGGTGCTGATCCTGTCACTGATCCAGACCGACATGACGTTCCTGGGCCTGAACTCCAACCTCGCCACGGTTGCTCAGGGCGTGATCCTGATTGTGGTCGTGGTGCTGGGTAGCCTGACTCAGTTCCGGCGGTCCCGCGCGTGACCGCGCAGGCCGAGGCACGCCCGCGCCAGCCCATCACGGCGGCGGTGGCGCGCGTCTTCCGCGACCAGCCGATCATTCCTCTGCTCATCCTTCTGGCCGCGCTGGTCCTTGCCTTCGCGATCGTGAGGCCAAACGCCAACTTCGCGGGATTCTTTGCCGCGCAAATCCGAACGGCCATACCGCTGGCCATCCTGGCCGGCTGTCAGACACTGGTCATGCTGACGGGCGGCATCGACCTGTCGGTTGGCGCGACGGCCTCCATGGCCGGTTTCGTCGTGGCGTCCCTGTACACCGGCCCAAACAGCCTCTTCATCGCCATTGGCGTGGCAATGCTGATCGCCGTGCTGATCGGAGCCGTCAACGGGTTGGGCGTTGGTGTCTTCCGCGTCCACCCATTGATCATGACGCTGGGTATCGGCCTGGTCATCCTGGGAGCGGCCAATGCGTGGCAGCTCCTTACGGTCAGGACCAACAGCGGCGTACCGCCCGAGTTGCGCTGGCTGGGAACGGCATCGGTGGCCACCATCCTGCCGGTCAGTCTGCTGGCGTTCGTGCCGATTGCGGCGCTGATCATCATCGGGCTGCACCGGACCGGCTACGGGCGGCTGCTCTATGCCGTGGGCGACAACCCCATCGCCGCTCGCCTGTCCGGCGTCAAGTCGTGGCAGGTGCTGCTCGTTCTGTACATCATTTCAGCGCTGCTGGCCGCGGTCGCTGGGTTACTGGTGTCCGGCCTGACCAACGTCGCTTCCGTGACGCTCGTAAACCCGCAGGTGCTCCCGTCGGTCGCAGCGGCGGTGATCGGTGGGACATCGATCTTTGGCGGTCGCGGCGGATTTGCCGGCACAATCGTCGGAGCGCTGATTCTGACCGTCATTGCCTCGCTGCTGTCGACGCTCGGCTTTCCTGCGGCGGCCACACAGGTCCTGTTCGGCTCGATCATCGTCATCGTCGCGGCCTTCTACTCCCGGCTGACGACGGAGTCCTAGCCGGTGGCGCCCGACACGGCGACCAGGCACCTTGGGCTCGACCTGGGTGGTACGAACATCAAATGGGTCGTGCTTGCTCTCGAAGGACGCGACGGCCGCTGGGCTGGTTCTGGACCAAGGGCGTGAACCGACCTTAGGTGACGAAGGTCCAGAAGCAGTCACGGACCGCCTCGCCAGCGGTCGGCCGGGCTGCGACAAGCAAGTGGCCGGGCGTGTTCGTCGGTCGGGGTTGGGGTGCCGGGGCTGTACTACCCGGCGACGGGGGCGACCAAGTTCCTGGTCAACATTCCAGGTGCGTGGGATGGCTATCCGGTCGGCGAGCGCGTCGGTGGCGCGCTGGGCCTGCCGACGCACCTGATCAATGACGCTCGCGCCTTCGGCCTCGCCGAGCTGCGACTGGGCGCCGGTCGTGGCGCGGAAACGATGGCCGGCTTCGTGATGGGAACGGGCATTGGCGGTGTATTGGCCGTCCATGGCCGCGTGCTGCAGGGCCACGATGGCACCGCCGGCGAGTTGGGTCACCAGACGATCGATCCTGGCGGTCCGCTGTGCGGCTGCGGCAACTACGGCTGCCTCGAATCGTTTGTGCGGGCGGATCGGATCGCGGCCGCGTGCGGGGCGGCCAGCCCGGAGGAGGCCGAGGAGAAGGCTCGTGCCGGTGACGCGCAGGCAGTCGCCGGCATGCAACAGCTGGGTCGATACCTCGGAATCGGGATCGGCAATACCATCGTGTCAGTGACGCCCGATAAGGTGGTGATCGGTGGCGGTGTGGCAGGTGCGCTGGACCTGTTGCTGCCGACGATCTGGGACGAGCTCCGACGCCGCATCCACGTAACCTCGCTTGACGCTGTCCAGATCGTGCCCGCCCAACTGGGCACGTCGGCCGGCGCCATCGGGGCGGCCATCCACGGGGCGGAAACTGCGACGGGGGTGGGCTGATGAAATTGACGGGCCGTTTGATCCTGACCGACCGAATCGTGGGCGGTCAGATCGAAATCGAAGGCAAAACGATCGTGTCGGTCCAACCGGACGAGTCGGTCTTCCCGGAGGCGCCGTACATCGCGCCCGGGTTCGTCGACATTCACGTCCATGGTTGGGGCGGTCACAGCGCAATGGGCGACGACGCCGCCCTGACGGGAATGTCGCAGGCACTGCTGCGGCACGGCGTCACCTCGTTCCTGCCGACGGCGGTTAGCGCGCCGATACCTGACTTGCACCGGTTTGCCGATCGCGTCCGTTCATGGATGCCCAATGCGCCGACCGACGGCGCCGAGCCGCTCGGCTTCAACGTCGAGGGTCCATTTCTGGCCCAGCCCAAGCGCGGCGCCCATGCGGCGGCCGTTCTGCGGATTCCTGAGGATGTCCCGACCGATTCGCTGGAGCCGCTGACCGACGGCCTGCGGGTGATGACGGTCGCGCCCGAGTTGCCCGGTGCGCTGGAACTGCGTCGCTGGCTGGCCGGCCGTGGCGTCGCAATGTCCGTGGGTCACTCGGCGGCGACATTCGAGCAGGCACGCGCAGCCTTTGCGCTGGGCGCCAAGTCCACGACCCACCTGTTCAATGGCATGACCGGCATCGATCACCGCAACCCCGGCGTTGCGCTGGCGGCCTTGCTGGACGATTCCGTTTTCGTCGAGCTGATCGCGGACGGCATTCACGTCGACCCAGCGCTTTGGTCGCTGGTAGCGCGCATCAAGCCGATGGATCGGCTGATGCTGGTCAGCGACGCTGTCCCGCTGGCGGGCACCGGCGATGGTCGTGGCTGGCTGGGCACGCTGGAAGTTGAGGTCGCCGGGGCCGCGCGTAACGCTCGTCGGCACCAGCACACTCGCCGGGTCCGTGCTGTCTTTGGATGTGGCCGTGCGCAACCTGGTTGCCGCGGGCATCCCTGTGCCGGCCGCTGTCGCAGCGGCCAGTCGGAATCCACTGGCGCTACTCGGTGTGACCGATCGCGGCCGGCTCGCCGCCGGCCATCGCGCCGACCTGGTCGAGCTCGACGATGACCTGCACGTTCAGCGAGTCATGAAGGCCGGCGAGTGGCTTGCCGATCGAGGCACGGCGGGCCAAAGCGGCAGCGGCAACGGTTTTAGCCGGCAGGCTGCTCCGGCGCTCAGCTCGGGTGATTGACGGCCGAGCCAGCGCCCATTAGCTCTGCCCGTTCGGCCATTGACAGTCGCCCGCGCGGCCTATGACATAGCCCGATGTCGGGCGAGCATGATGGGTACTGAGCGCGCCGCCCAGCGGGCCCAACCAACGGTGTGGCGTGCAGGCGCACGGCCCGAATCGCATCTGAGCGCCAGAGCCAGCACCGAGTCCCTGGAACAAGCCGTGATTGGCTTGCAGCGCTTGGCCGGCAATCAGGCTGTCACCGCTGAGCTGGCGTCCGTTCAGCGCGAGGACGCAGCTGGCGGCACACCGGACTTTGCGCTCTACGCGGAAATGTGGCCAAGGTTCGTCGAGGAGCGCCTCAAGACCGCCAAGGGCTTCCTCAAAGATGACGAGCCAATGGCCTTGAGTTGGCTGCAGGACGCGTTCCGCTTCGTACTGCAGATTTTCAACGACATCCCGAGGAACGACCCGGCCTGGATAAAGGTCCGCATTTTCGGGCGCGGTCTGGACGGCGTAACCCAGGTACTCGGGGATCGCCTGAAGGTCGGCAAGAACCGCGACAAGGACATGACCAACGACATTCGCCAGTGGCGCATGCAAGCAGATGAACTCGGGCCAAGCCTGACCCACGGACCGAACGGCACGGCGGCCAGCATCGACAAGTGGAAGGAAGGCGTGGTGTTTCCGCTTGGCCGGACGATCCTCAAGTCGGAGCGGGACGTCACCAGCGCCGTCAGCGAAGCCTCGCTGGCACTGGAGGTGATCCGGCTCTGGCGCGACGGTACGCCGAAAGACGACCCCAACAGGCTTCAGCTGGCCAACCTGGAGCGGGCTGTCTTCTACTCGCTGGAGCGGCTGCGCGAGCAGGCTTTCGGCAAGGGCGAGGTGGACGTGGGTGCGGACCTCGACACGGTCATCGCTGAGGCGAAGGTGATCGGCCCGCAGATAGGCAACATCAAGCTGCCGGAACCGGAGAAAGCCGCGCCCGCAGCGGCTCCGGCGCCGAAGAAGCCCTTTACCAACGACACAGAGTTGATGAAGCCCGGCGACTAGGCCGGGCTGCTTTGGTCAGCGCCAGGGCGAAGGCATATGCGTCAGCGGCTCGCGATCCGGCAGAACGTCCGTTTGCAGGGCCGGATCGGCGGCCGGCACGTAACGCTCGGGCAGGCCCAGCTCCTTCAGCACCACGTTGCGTGCCTGGGCGATGGCCGTCGTCTTGTAGAACGCGACCGTCCGGTTGAAGCCCTGCCGGCCGTAGCCGCAGTCGCTCGATAGCACCAGTTTGTCGGCCGGGATGACGTCGAGCGCCTTGCGGATGCGCGCCGCGACAACCGGTGCCATATCCGCCTGCAGTGTGCGGTGGCTGACCACACCGACGGCGACCTTCTTCTTGAGACTGTTGGCAAAAGGCTTGAACAGGCCAATCTCGGCGAACTCGCGCTCGGTCATCTCGACCGTCCAGACGTCGCCCTTAAGCCGCTCGAGGTATGTCTCGATCGAGTTGGCATACGACTCGCCCGAGTAGACCTTCTGCATGTTGGGGTTGCCCCAGCAGGTGTGGATCCACAGCTCGACGTCATCCAGCCCCTCAACCTCGTGATTGAAGGCGTCGACCAGGAAGTCGAGCATGTCCTTCTCTTCGGGGTGGAAGGCCGCCGTGAAGTGGATCGTCGGCTCCTCGATCTGGATGACCTTGGCGCCGGCCGCGGCGAGCTGTCGGAGCTCCTTGTTCATGGCCGTCGCCATGTCCCAGATCAGCTGTTTCTTGTCGTCGCGGTCGTACTTGTCCGTGTGCGAATCCAGGAAGATCGAGAGCACCTGCACCGAGCACGTTCCGAACTTGACGGGCTTGCCCGAGCCGGAACGCGCCTGCGCGATGCGCCACAACTTGGCGTACTCGAGCGGGTTCTTGGGGTTGTGCTCGACCTTGTCCACGACGCGCGGCCAGCGCCAGGTCGTCTCGATCTCGTTCATCAGCGTGCCGGCCGGGAAGGCCAGCAGCGAGTCGCGCGACCCTTCGTACTGCAGCTCCTCGTGCTCCAACCCCGTCCAGCGCTGGAGCGGGTAGTGGTGCCACGAGCGGCCGGCGTAGTCCTCGTCGAGCTGGTAGTCGCCGTTGGTCAGGATGTCCAGGCCGGCGCGTTCCTGCTCGGCCAGCACGACCGCGTGCGCGTCCAGGAATTGCTCGCGGAACCTGACGTCGAGCAGCGCCGTGTCCAGCGGCCGGCCCCACAGGCCGCCGTCGTACCAGCGCGGTCGGGGCCACGAGCCGGTGACGGTCGCCGGCAGCATCAGGTCCTTGGTGGCGGTGTACATGGTCTGGGCCTCCTCTCGCGATGCCGTTAGCGGTCCGGCATCGCCTCGAAAGTTCGTTCGATGTCGTTGAGCAGCCGTACGGTGGCGGTGCTGACGACGGACAGATAGCGCTCGCCGAACTCCGGCGTCGACTGGCGCGCGTCGCCCCATGTGCCTGAGTGCGTGGCGCGGTAGACCGAACCGGGCGACGAGAAAAAGAACGCCGTGTGAACGGCGGCCGAGTTGCTCACCTCGGGAAAGGGCGGCATCTCAGCGTTGGCGTGGTCCATGTCCACCCAGTCCGGGTTGATGGCAAGGACGGCGCTCACCTCGCCCTGGTTGGCGTGCAGGCCGGTGGTGGGCCCAAAGAACTCGGAGGCCTCGTCGGCGGTCATGCCGTCCCAGTAGTTGACCGGGAAGGCGCGCGTGCCGGTGGGCAGCGTCTCGCCGGCGGCCGCGCAGGCGTAGGCGATGGCGTACGTGTTGTCGTAGTGGCCGTTCAGGAACACGATCCGGCGGAAGCCCATGCGTGCGTAGTTCGCGCACAGGTCCTCGATCAGCGCGGCGAACGTGGACATGCGCAGGTAGACCACGCCAGTGAAGCCGCGATGCGGATACGACAGCCCGTAAGGCACGGTGGGCCCGACTGCGGCGCCCACCTCCCCTGCGATGCGCCGAGCCACCTCCGTGGGCACGAAGGCATCCGTCCCAAGCGGGCCATGCGGGCCGTGCTGTTCGGTCGAACCCACGGGCACGATCACCGTCTGGTGCTCGCCCAGGAACTCTTCGAGCTCCGGGTTGGTCATCTCGGCCAGGAACACGGTGGGCGGCTTCATGCGCGTCTCCCTCGTTGGTCAGGCAATGGTGTTGGTCAGTTCGCCCAGCTCCTCGATCCAGCAACTGATCGTGTCGCCTGGCTGGAGGTGCCGGTCGGGGCCGGGCGGGCTGGTCAGTCTGTTGGGGGTGCCGGTGGCGATCAGGTCGCCGGGTTGTAGTCGGATGTGGCGGCCCAGGTAGGCGAGGATCTCCGCGATCGAGTAGCGCATGCCTGACGTGCGGCCGTCCTGGATGAGCTCGCCGTTGATCGAGCAGCGCAGGCCGAGGTCGCGCGGGTCGAGATCGGCGGCCGGCACGATGTCCGGCCCGACCGGGCAGAAGCCGGGCATCGACTTGCCCAGCAGCCACTGGTCGCCGTCGAGCCATTCGTCGCGCGAGGTGATGTCGTTCACGATCGTGTAGCCCAATGGCCCGCCGTCCGGCCCGACCACGACGCCCAGTTCGCACTCGCCGTCGACGTTCTGGGTCAGGCTGCGGTCCCACGAAACGACCGACCCATTCGCGGTCACGGACGTTGACGCCTTGCCGTAGACAAGGGGCCTTGGCGGACGGGTCGAGTGGTCGCCGTAGTTGAGGCCGATGGTGTAGACGGCACCGATTTCGACGGCCGGCAGCCGGCCGCCACGGACGGGCAACTGCATCGATCAGGCGTGCGCGGCGGCGTCGGCGAAGAGCGGCGCGGCCGCTTGGCGCATCACGTCGGCCATACCGCCGACACCGGTCCAGCGTTCGAAAGCGATCGCGGCCTGCTGGACCAGCATCTCCTCGCCGTTGGCAGTTCGCAGCCCGCAGGAACGGGCGGCGCCCAGCAGCGCAGTTACTGGCGGCACGTATACGAGATCGAAGACCGTCGCGTGCAGGGCAACTCGTCGACCGGGATCGTCAGACCGGCGTCGATCATGCCCACGCTCGTCGCGTTCACCGCCAGATCAGCCGATCGGACGGCCGCCAGGAAGTCGGGCCCGTCGAGCGGGATGGCCTGCTCGCCGACCACGGTCGCCGGCAGGGAGCGATTGCCCACCGTCAGCCGCCTGAACGCCGGCTCTGAGGAGCGCGAAGACGACCGCGTGGGCGGCGCCACCGGCGCCGGCCACGACCGCGTCTACTCCCTGGAGAGGCCGGCCCATGGCCTGCGTAACGGCGACCCGAAAACCCGGCGAGTCCGTGTTGAAGCCGACCAACCGCCCGTCGGCCGTCTTGGCGACCGAGTTGACCGCGCCGATCTGCTGCGCGTCGGGCTCGACCTCGTCGACCAACCCTGCGACGACCTTCTTGTACGGCGCCGTCACCTGCAGGCCCAGCCAGCCGGGCTCGTCGCGGACCCGCGCAACGAAGTCCGCGACTTCGTCTGGCTCCAGCTCCTGTGCCTCGTAGGTTGCGTCGATGCCGGCGGCGGCGAAGGCGGCGTTGTGCATCACCGCCGAGTGCTTTCGCTTGAGCGGCTTGCCGATCAGGACGACGCGTTGCGTCACGCGATCACGCCGCCCGTGCGACCGGGAAGTTGAGGTTGGGGATGATCTCGCTCGATCCAGTTCTGGAGCTGCGCCGGATCCGGCGTCATCGTGTGGAGCATGAAGTACTCCACGCCGGCGTCGATGCGCGCCTGGAGGGAGGCGATGATCTCGTCGGGCGTGCCGAAGAGGTAGACGGTCTCCAGGTACTGCGGTCCGCGCTCGTTCGACATGACCTTGAGGAACGCGGCGTGTTGCTCTTCGCGCGCCTTCGTTGGGTCGTTGGTCAGCACGAGATGCATGAAATTCTCGTGCGCCACGACGCACTCGCGCGGATCACGGCCGTGCTCGCGGTAGTAATCCTGCAGCTCGCGCCAGTCGCGCGCGATCTCGTCGGGCGGGCACGTAGGGCGCGGAATCCAGCCGTCCGTGCGCATGACTCTTGCTTTTACGGACTCCACGAAGCGCGGCAGGTCCGGCGACTTGGGGTCGGCCAGCTGCGAGCCGCCACCGATCCAGATTTCCGGCCGGCGCGGCGTCCGCGGTTCGATTGAGACCTCGTCGATCGAGAAGTAGCGGCCGTGGTACGTGACCGTCTCACCCTCGAGCAGCGGAATCATGATGTCGAGCATCTCGTCCGTGCGGCTGCCGCGCTGGGACTTGGGCACGCCCATCGCCGCGTACTCGTACTCGTTCCAGCCCACACCCGCGCCCAGGATGAAGCGGTCGTTCGACAGGAACTGGAGCGTGGCGTATTCCTTTGCCAGCAGCACCGGGTGACGCAGCGGCATGATCAGGATCGACGTACCCAGCCGGACCCGGTTCGTCACGCCGGCGGCAACGGCCAGCGCGGCCAGTGGCTCGAGAAAGCTGACCGAGTAGAAGCGCTTTGCCGCGAACAGGTGGTCCGTGATGAACAGCGAATCGAAACCCAGGTCCTCGACTTCGCGCGCGAACTCCTTGATGCCCTGCGCCCGTTCCGGACCGTCGCCGGCCCAGATGTAAGACGGCAGGAACACGCCAAATCGGCTGAGATCAGTCACTCATTTCCCTCGGTAGCTGGGCGGTCGCTTTTCGAAGAAGGCGTGGGCGCCTTCGAGCATGTCCTCGCTGTTGAAGACGCGTTCCGATGCGTCGACTTCCGCCTTGATGCCATCGTCGAGGGTGAGGTCCGCCGACTGATCGATGAGCCGCTTGACCTCGCGGACCGCCAGCGGTCCGCGTTGGGCGATCTCGTTGCCGATTTCGTAGGCGGCGGCCTTGGCTTGGCCGGTGGGTACGACCCGTGAGACGAGGCCGATGCGCTCTGCTTCATGCGCATCGATGATCCGGCCGGTCAGTGACAACTCCTTGGCACGGCCAATGCCGACTACGCGCGAAAGTCGTTGGGTGCCGCCGGCGCCGGGCGTAACTGCGAGCCGAACCTCGGGCAGCCCAAGCTTGGCGTTCTCGCTGGCCACTCTGATGTCGCAGGCCAGCGCCAGCTCCAGGCCGCCGCCGAGCGCGTTGGCTTCGATCGCTGCGATCGTCGGCATCGGCAGCCTGGCCAGGCGGGAAAAGACCCCCTCCTCGCGCGTGAAGTGCGGCCGACCGGCTGCGCCCGGTGTGCGACTCGAACGCCTTCACGTCGGAGCCAGCAGAGAACGCGCGATCGCCGGCCCCGGTGACGACCACGGCGCGAACATCGTCGGGCGCGCAGGTCTCCAGGGTCGCCAGTGCCGCTTCCAGCTGGGTAAGCAGCTCCTCGTTGACGAGGTTCATGGGCGGGTTATCCAGCTCGAGATGAGCGACCTCGCCAAGCTCGAGGCGAACGAGCTCAGCCACCGGCGAAGTCCTTGGCCAGCCCCATCGGGCCGGCTGCGTAGACGCGCAGGTCGGTGGTGCGGCAGTCGTCGGCGACGCGGGCTTCAAAGCCCATCTGCGAGATGACGTCGCGCTGGACGTCGATGCCGGGCGCGACTTCGATCAAAACGGGCCCGTCCTCCGCCAGCTCGAAGACGGCTCGATCCGTTATGTACCTAACCGACTGACCCCTCTCCCTGGCCAGCCGGCCGTTGAACGAGATCTCCTTGACCTGCGGCACGAACTTGGGCAGCGAGCCCTCGTCGACGACGCGCACACCAGCAGCAGAAATGTCGAGCTTCAGTCCCTGCGCGGTCAGCGTGCCGACGAAATTGATCTTCTTGGTCTTGGCCGAAATGTTGGGGAAGCCACCCGGTCCACGAATTCGGCCCTCGAAAGCGTGGACGTTGACGTTGCCCTCCCGGTCGACCTCGGCAAACGAAAGCGAGGCGACGTCCAACCCGCCGCCGTCGTAGAAGCGGAACATGTACGGCTGGTCGATCATCGCCTGGTAGTTGAAGCCGGCGCCGCCCTCGTTGCCGGCGACGGGCACGCCACCAAAGATGCCCTGCTCGACGGTCAGCACCAGCTGGTCGCTGATGCCCTCTTCCCACGCCACGCGGCCGATGAGCTGCGAGATGCCGAAGCCGAGGTTGCAGATGTTGCCCGGCTTGAACTCGAGCAGCGATCGACGGGCGATGATCTTGCGCACGTCGAGCGGCAGCGGCGGCTCACCCGCCACCGGCCGGCGCATCCTGCCCGCGTAGTAGGGCGAGTCGCGCGTGATGTAGGTCTGCCACTGGTCGGGGTCGACGTAGACGTAGTCGACCAGCGCTGCCGGCACCTTCACGTCGCGCTGCGGCAGCGAACCGCGGCGGGCGAGCTGGCGCACCTGGCAAATGACGATGCCGCCCGAATTCCGCGCAGCCATGGCCATGTCCAGCATCTCCGCCTGGACGGCCTCGCTCTCCATGGTGATGTTGCCGTCTTCGTCGGCGGTCGAGCCACGGATCACGGCGACATCGATGGGAAACGCGTGGAACAGCAGCCACTCGCGCCCGCGCAGGTTGACCACCTCGACCAGGTCGTCGGTGGTGCGCGAGTTCTGCTTGCCACCGGTCTGGCGCGGATCAACGAAGGTGCCCAGACCAACGTTCGTCACGAGCCCCGGCCGGCCCGCCGCGATCTCGCCCATCAGTTGCGACAGGACGCCCTGCGGGAAGGAGTACGCCTCGAGCTCGTTGTTCTCGACCATCGCGCCAAGGCGCGGCTCGTTGCCGATGTTGCGAACCGATCGTTCGGCGATGCATTCCAGGAAGCGCGAGTTGCGAAAAGCCACGATCGGCGAAGTCCCCGTTCCGACCACGCGCACCGACGTCAGATCGCGTGGGTGGCCCGTCTCCTTAAAGCAGGTTTCCAGCTCGTCGATGAAGTTCTGCGGTGGAGCGCATGACCTGCTCCCGAACCGCCGACGACGAAGGTCTGCCCGTCTTTCAACAGTTCAACCGCCTGGCGAACGCTGAACACAATCACGGCATGTAGGCCCCTGAATTGGGGTTGAGCGTTTGGCCGGTGAACAGCGACGACCTGTCTGACAGCAGGAAGATGACCGCCTCGGCAACCTCGTCGGCCGTGCCGTAGCGGCCCAGCGCCGCATCGCGCAGGCGCGCCTTGCCTACCTCGGAATCCATCAGGTCGGTCGTCATGTCGGTCTTCGTCACGAACGGCGCGACGGCGTTGACGCGTACGCCCTTAGATCCGAACTCCTTGGCCAGCGACCGCGTCAACCCGATGAGCCCGGCCTTGGCCGCCGAATAGGCCGCCGTCTCGGGCACACCCATCTGGCCCAACCGTGAAGCGACGTTGACGATCGATCCGCCGCCCTGCTGGGCAAGCATGCGCGGGATGGCGGCCCGGCACGTGTGGAAGGCGGCCGTCAAATCGGTCGCAATGACGGCATTCCACTCGCTTGGTTTGATGGTCAGGAACGGACCCACCTGGGTCAGGCCGGCGTTGTTGACCAGCCCGTCCAGGCGTCCGAAGTGGTCGGCCACCCGATTGACGAGCTGTTCCGCCTGGGCACCGTCCGACACGTCGGCGGCGAATGTGGCACCCGCCGAACCGGCTTGACGCACTCGACCCAGAACCTGGGCCGCCTCGTTGGCCGATTCTCTGTAGTGGATGGCCAGCCGGGCGCCTTCGGCAGCAGCTTTGACGGCCACGGCGGCGCCGATACCGCGGCTGGAGCCGGTGACCAGCACGACGCGGCCGGCTAGCGAGTCGCCCATCAGCAGAGCCCCGCACTGACCAGGGCCGCGCGAATAGCTTCTTCTGTCTCGGGCGCGGGCGGCGTGAGCGGCGGGCGCATGAGCGTCGACTCGATGACGCCCTGCAGCTTCAAGGCGACCTTGGTTCTGGCCCGGTAGTCGCGAACCGGCGGGCCGTAGACGACCTCCTCGAGCGGCAGGATCTTTTCCCAGATCGCGCGCGCCTCGTCCCAGCGCCCCTCGCGCGTGTCCTTGTACATCTGGACCTGCAGCGCGGTGGCGAGCGTGCCGAAGCCGATCAGCGCGCCTTCGCCGCCCATCACGAACGACTCGAAGATGAAGTTGTCGTCGCCGGTCAGCAGGTCGATTGGCCGCTCCAGGCGCTCGATCATGCGCCGCGTCTGGAGATAGAGCCGCGCGTCGAAGCTGGCTTCCTTGAGCGCGACGACCTGCGGGATCGCCGCAATCCGCTTCAGCGTTTCCTCGCCGAAGATCACTCCGCCCAGCGCGGGCTGCAGCTGGAACGCGATCATCGGCAGGCCACAACCCTCGGCGATGGCCTCGTGATACGCCACCGGGATGGCCGGATCGAGCGGCGTGCCCTGGTACGCCGGAATTGGGAAAACCAGCAAGCCGCGAGCACCGGCTCCTTCAGCGCGCTTCGCCTCTTCCACGGCCTGAGCGGTGAACATCGCACTCAAGCCGGCGATGACCGGCACGTTGCCGGCCTTGTCCGCCTCGTCGACGGCGACGCGCAGCACGCGTTCACGCTCGTCCGGCCAGAGGTGCGGCCCCTCGCCGGTGTCGGCGTTGATGGCCAGCGCCACCGGACCCTGCGGCAGCAGCCACTGCAGGTAACGGCGATAGGCGCTTTCGTCGAAGCGACCGCGATCGTCGAAGGTGACGATGCAGGCCGGAATGATCCCGTGCAGGTTCAGCGTGGCGGTCATACGGCGTGGCCTCCCAGCGGTGTTGGCGGAGGAGCGGCCGTCGACTCGCGCAGGACGACCGTGGTTGGCATGAGGACTGGTTGCGGACTGCGGCCCGACAACAAAGCCTCGGCGTGGGCAAAGCCCTGCCGGCCCATCTCGCGTGGCGAGACGCGGACGGTCGACAGGCTGGGCGCGGTCAGGGCCGCGACCGAGATGTCGTCGAAGCCTGCCACTGAGACGTCCCGCGGAACGGAAATGCCCAGTTCATGAAGTCGCTGCAGCGCCCCCAGCGCGGTCTGGTCGCTGGCGCAGCAGATGGCGGTGAACTGCGCCGCGCCGGCGAGCAGCGTGTCCACGCCGCGCGCGCCTTCCTCGGCGGAGAAGCCACCGGGCACGACCAGGCGCTCGTCGTACTCCAGCCCGGCCGCCTCGAGACCCTGGCGATAGCCCGCCAGCCGCGGCGCATGGACGTACAGCGACCCTGGCGCGGCGAGGAAGGCAATCCGCCGGTGGCCCAGCCCGACGAGCGCGGCCACCATCGCGGCCACCCCGCCCACGTTGTCGACGCGGATCTCGGGCTGACCCTCCGCCGACGGCGAGAGATGCACGACGGCGGCGCCGGAATCACGCATCGCGGCAACGTGGCGTGGCAATTCCGCGTTCAGCGCCGCGTCGTCGAGGCCTGACCCGGCAAAGATGACCGCCGCCGCGCGCAGCTGGCGCAGCAGCCGGACGTACTCGGACTCCTTGGTGGCGTCGCGCTCCGAGGAACAGGTAATCACCAGGTAGCCGGCCGGAGACGCTGCGTCCTCGACGCCGCGGATGATCTCTGCGAAGTACGGGTCGGTGATGTCGTGGACGATCACGCCGACCAGCGCCAGCTGGCTCTTGAGCAGGCCGCGCGCCAGCGCCGAAGGCACGTAATCGAGCTCCTTCGCCGCGTCCAGCACCCGCGCCCGGGTGGCCGCCGAAACGGGGTAGTCGGCCGACGAAACCACGCGCGAAGCCGTAGCGATCGAAACGCCGGCCCTCCGGGCGACCTCCGTGATCGAGGACATGACTTCGGCAGCCCCGCCGATCAGTAAGTCGGGCCGAATGAGCGCGCTTCGTCGCGCACGGTCACCCACTGCCACTGGGTGAAGGCGTCGAGGTTGGCTTCGGCGCCAAATCGGCCGCCGTTGCCGCTCATGCCCATGCCGCCGAACGGGATCGTCGCCTCGTCGTTGATCGACTGGTCGTTGACGTGGACCATGCCAGCGCGAATTCGATTGGCGATGGCAAGGCCGCGCGAGATCGAGCGCGAGTAGACGCCCGCCGCCAATCCGTACTCCGTGCCGTTGGCCAGCTCGACCGCCTCGTCGTCGGTGGAGAACGTCACAACCGGCGCGACGGGGCCAAAGATTTCGTCGGTCCAGGCGGGCGAATCGAGCTTGACATCGGCCAGCACGGTGGGCCGGTAGAACAGGCCTTCGTAGGTGCCGCCCTCGACGAGCCGCGCGCCACCCGACTCGACGGATCGCTTGACGATCGAGTCGACGCGGCGGATCTGCTGCTCGTTGACGATCGGGCCCAGCTCGACGTCGCTGCGGTATGGGTCGCCGGTGCGCAGCCGGCGCGCCTTCTGCGCAAGCAGGTCGACGTACTCGTCGGCGACCGCCTTGTGGACGATGTGGCGGCCGGTGGCGAAGCAAACCTGGCCCTGGAACTGGAAGCTCGAGTAGGCGCCGGCGCTGGCGGCCGCCGGCAGATCGGCGTCGTCGAGCACGATCAGCGGGTTGTTGCCGCCCAGCTCGAGGCTGACCTTCTTCAGCAGCCGGCCGGCTTCGGCGCCAACGATCCGGCCGACCTCGGTCGAGCCGGTGAAGCTGACCATGTCGACGTTGGGATCAGTGATCAGGGCCTGGCCGGTCTCCGCGTCGCCGATGACGATCTGGAGGAGTCCATCCGGCAGGCCGGCTTCCTTGAAAATGGCGGCGAAGACGGCGCCGCCACACACGGGTGTTTGCGGATCCGGCTTGAGCACGACGGCATTTCCGAGCGCCAGGGCCGGTGCCACTACCCGCATCCCCAGAACCGAAGGCGAATTCCAGGGCGTGATCGCGCCAATGACGCCGACCGGGATGCGGCGGATCATCGACAACCGCTCCTTGATGACGGTGGGCACGAGAGAGCCGTACGGCTGCCACGGGATGGTTGCCGCGGCGAGCGCCTCACCCACGGCGAAGTTCTGCTCGTGGTGCATCTTGTTCCGGTGGGCGCCGGTTTCGCGCTGCGTCCACGTGCCGAACTCGGGGCGGTGGGCCTCGTAGATATCCGCGGCGCGGCGCATGATGGCGGCGCGTTCCTGGTACGGCGTCTCGGCCCACGCCGGCTGGGCGGCCTTGGCAGCGGCAACTGCCCTGGCGACGTCGGCCGGCGTTGACTCGGTGACCGTCAGCAGGTGACGGCCGGTTGCCGGCTCCTTCACTTCGCGTTTTCGACCGGTTCCCGTGTGCCAGTCGGCCAGGAATGGGTCGAGCCAGCCGGGGGCCTCTTCCTTCGGTTTCGGTTCTCGAACGGGTGTAGCGACCATCAGCCGCCTCCTTCCTGCTCGCCAGCCATGGCGGCCCAGGTTCGCTCTTCGTAGGTCACGGGTACGCCGTCGATGACCGCCCGCTGGCCGGTGTCCGGGTCGCGCCAGACCGGACCGCGCGCCATCACGGCGTCGATCAGACCTTCTTCGAGGTACTGCGGGTACAGCCAGGATTTGACCTCGATCGCCTCCTGCCCGGGATAGCCGATGAGTTCGCGCACGCGCTTGTCGGTGTAGTAGCCGGCAACGATGGCCAGCTGCAGCGCGCCAAGGTTGGTGGGCTCCGACGACAACGCCTGCAACCGACTGCCTACGTCGGAGCCGAGGTCGGAGCGGAGGGCGGCCTTCAATGGATCCGCCAGGTCGGGCCGATGGGTGAGGACGAAGGTCAGTCGGTCGTCCGTCACCACGTCGGCCGCCGACGGCATGCCGTGCGCGGCCGGGATCAGGTGATCCGCAACCGCGGCCAGCGTCGCGCGCTCGGTCGGCGTCAGAGTGGCCGTCATGCGGGAATCTTCTGGTCGAATCGGGTCTCGACCATGTGGTCAGCGGCGCGTAAAGCGATGGCGACAATCGTCGAAGTTGGATTGACGCCTGACGACGTCACGAAGCAGCTGCCGTCAACGACGTAGAGGTTGGGCACGTCGTGGGTGCGATTCCAGCGGTCGAGGACCGATGTCTTGGGGTCGTCGCCCATGCGCGCCGTGCCCAGCAGGTGCCAGCCCGAGTAGCGCATGAGCCGGTCGACCTCGATCTTGTACGCGCCGGCGGCTTCCATCGACTCCTTCGCGCGCTCGATGTGGAAATCGAGCATGCGCCGGGCGTTATCGGCCATCGCGTAGTGGACCTCCGGCGCCGGGATGCCGGAGCCGTCTGTCACGGTCGACGAAATCTCGACGCGATTCTTCTCGTCCGGCAGGTCCTCGGCGAAGAGGCCCCAGTTGGCGCCGTGGCCGAGGGTGCTCTTGACATGCAGATGGTGGTCCGGTCCCCAGATCTGCTCGCCGGCGCGTGCCGGCAGGGCCGTGTTGATCGGGCCACCGGTGGGCGCGAGGCCCCAGCGGGCGCCGCGCACGAAACCGCGCTTCTCGTCCGTCTCGTAGAACTCGAGGCTCTCGATCAGGTCGCCGAACTGGCCCTGCCAGCTCATCAGCGGCTCCTCGAACAACCCGGCGACGTTGGCGAAGGGGTGCATCATCAGCCGCTTGCCGACCAGTCCCGACGAGTTGGCCAAGCCGTCCGGATGCTGCGCACTGGCCGACAACAGCAGCAACCGCGGCGTGCCGATCGCATTGGCCGCCAACACGACCACCTTGGCCGGCTCGAAGTGCTCGTCGCCATCGCCGTCGATCCACGTGGCGCCGGTTGCCAGGCCGTCGTTGTTGGTCTCGATCTTTCGCACTCGGGCGCCGGTGATGAGTCGGGCGCCCAACGCCATCGCCTTGGGCCAGTGGGTCTGGTCGGTGGAAGCCTTGGCGCCCTCGTTGCAGCCCGACTGGCAGGTGCTTCGCTGAACGCATGGCCGCCGGCCGTCGTAGGGCGTCGAGTTGATCGAGTTGAACTCCGGCCACCAATGCCAGCCCAGCTTGGTCATGCCGCGGGCGACCTTCAGCCCAGCCGAACCGATGGGCAGCGGCGGCATCGGTGCGTCCTCAGTGTCCGGCGGGTAGGCCGGGTCACCGGGCAGGCCGGACACGCCGAAGTCGCGGTCAGTTCGGTAGAAGTAAGGCAGCAGCTCGAAGTAGTCGATGGGCCAGTCGTCGGCGATGCCGTCGAGTGACCGAACACGGAAGTCCGACGGAAGGGCGCGCGGCCAGGCGCCGGCAAAGATCAGCGTCGACCCGCCGACGGCGTTGTACATGAGCGGCTCGACTGGCGAGTCGGTGGCGTCGACCGGGTAGTCCTGCGGTAGCTGGCGGATGTTGGGCGAGGTTGACCAACTCTTGCGCTGGTGCAGCTCCCAATCGAGCCGGTTGCCGGGATAGTCCTCTTTGGCGTGCCAGTCGCCCTGCTCCAGGCAGACGACCTTGAAACCGGCTTCAGCCAGGCGCTTGGCGACGACCGCGCCAGACGCGCCGGCGCCGATGATCAGGACGTCAGCAGGTTCGACAGCCAAGTGCGCGCATCCTCCGACTCGGCAGTTTGCGCGCGGCCCTCTGGGGCGAGCCGCGCGTGGTCGTGCAGAGCCAAAGTAAACGTTTGCTGCCGACGTGGCAAGAGACGCAAACCCACCCTACTTCTGGCTTACGCTTGCCCGCCTGATGACCAGCGAACAAACTTCTTCGAATACCGCTCTCCGGCTCGGCTCCCTGGCCGTTTTAGGCGGGTTACTGCTGGGCGGCTTGACCATGCTGGGCCAGCAGCTACTGCCGGACGTTCTTCAGCCCGCCGCGAACTCCATCTCGCCGTGGTTGACCGTTGCCTTCGCCATCGGAGCGCCGACGACGCGGCCAGCGATCGCGGCAGTGGCCGGCTTCGTTGCGCTGGCATTCGCCCTGATCGGTTACTACTCAGCGATCCGCCTCATCTATGGGTATTGGGTGGGACCGAGCGCGCTCCTGCTGTGGGGAGTTGCCGCTGTCGCCGGCGGCATGGTCTTCGGCCCAGCCGGCTGGTTTTGGCGCAACGACCACGGATGGCGGCGCGCCATCGGGGTTGGCCTGCTCAGCGCCGTGTACATCGCTGAAGCCGTCTATCTGTACCTGATCCTGCAGCCGGAGGCCAAGCCCGCCGCGATCCTGTTCGGATTGGTGGGGCTGGCCGTCCCAGTTGCGCTTGGGCGAACCGGCGAAGAGCGGTTGCGCATGTACGCGGCGGTCGTTCCCGGCCTGCTCCTCGGCGTAGCGGGTTACGTGTTCATCCTGGCGCTGGCTGATATCGCCGCCGGGCTCTGATCGTCGATCATCGATTATTCTGGCCTTGATGGCCCAAGCCCCAGCCCAGGCGCCCACCGACGAGCTCGCCCGATTCCGACTTGATGGCCGGGTTGCTGTCGTCAGCGGCGGCACCGGTGCGATTGGCAGCCGGCTGGCACTGGGACTCGCCGGCGTTGGTGCCAAGGTTGCGCTGCTGGGCCGCCACGCCCACGACGCTCAGGCCCTGGCTGACCAGGTCGAGGAGCTCGGGTCGGAGGCCCTGTTGGTCGACGCCGACGTCACCAGAAAGGTCGATGCGGACCACGCCGTCGAAGAGACCGTCGCTCGTTTCGGTCGTGTCGACATCGTGGTGAACGCCGTCGGTGGCGGCGCCGGGAGTGCCCTCTATTCGGCCGAGGAATACCCCGAGTCCGAGTTCGACCGGATCTTCGATCTCAACTTCCGATCCGACCTGCTGGTGACGCAGGCTGCCGTGCGCCAGATGATCAAGGGCGAGCGTGGTGGTCGGGTCCTGCACATTTCGTCGGTCCGGGGCCAGCTTGGCGTCAACCTGGGCTACCTGGCCTACGTAGCGGCCAAGGGTGCGTTGAACTCGATCACGCGGCAGCAGGCAACCGAATGGGCCAAGTACGGGATCAACGTCAACGCCATCGCGCCGACTTTCGTCTCCACCCCGCAGGTCGCCGGGCTCCTCGCTGACGAAAAGTTCAAGTCCGCCCTGCTCGCCCGCATACCGCTTAACCGCATCGCGGAGACGGACGACCTGGTGGGGGCGGCGCTCTTCTTCTGCTCCGATGCCTCGAGCTTCTGCACCGGCCAGATCCTGACCCTCGACGGAGGCTTGACGGCGACCCAATGAGCTTCGACCCAGTCACGCCCAACGTCTTCACCGACACGACCATTCGCGGCTGCAACCCGAGCTACGTGGTGACGTCGGAGGGCACAGTCGTCGTTGACACGCCGCAGATGCCGTCAAAGGCCGTCGCGATGCGCCGGGAGGCGGAGTCCAAGGGCCCCATCCAGTACGTGATCAACACCGAGCATCACGTCGACCACATCTTTGGCAACTACTTCTTCAAGGGTGCCGGCCGGGTCATCCATCATCAGGGCCTGGCCGACAACTTCATGGTCACCACTCCCCTGCTGGACCCGTTCGACTACGCCGCCGAAGGCACGCAGATGTCCGACCCGGAAGGGCAGGCGATCATGCCCAGCCGCGACGTCTACTTCCAGGATCCCAACCGGGCCAAGATCACATTCACCGGCGACTGCGTGCTCCACGTGGGCGACCACACGTTCAACCTCATCTGGACACCGGGCCACACGCCCGGCCAGATCGCCGTTCACGTGCCGGAGGAACGCGTCGTCTTTACCGGGGACACCGTCTTCAACGACGTCCAGACGTGGGTCATGGCGTCCAACGTCGACCAGTGGATCGACGCGCTCAACACCATCTCGCGCCTCGACGTGGACAAGGTCATCCCAGGTCACGGTGCGGTGACGGACCTCAAGTACCTGCAGACGCAGAAGGCCGTGCTGCTCTGGTGGAAGTCGAACGTGGCTGATGCGGTCGCCAAGGGCTGGTCGCGCGACGAGACGATCGCCCGAGTCAACATGAAGGACCGCTACCCAGTCGACATTGGGCAGGAATACATGATGGATTACATCCAGAAGCACAACGCCGGCATCCTCTGGGACAAGCTCAGCGCCAACGAGGTCTAGGTCCGGCCCCGCGGGATGCCTCTTGGCCAATTCCCGCACCTGGTGCGGGACTGAAACCTATTTCTCCCCTCACCTCCCTCTCGCAGGCCGATTTGGCCCCAGATGCCGCACCCGATGCGGTAAACGGCCCCATTTCGGCCGATATGACGCCTTGATGGCGCCCGACCAGGCCGGCCGGGGCGCAAATAGCCTTCACTCCCGCACCCAGCGCGGGAACTGCTCGTTGCCGCGGGACTGCCCGCAGCACGGACAAAGGTTGGGGAGGTCGTAGTCTGGGGATTGTGGAAGAGCTCCGATTGGCGACGGACGATATCGAGGTCGTTGTCCTGCCGGATGTGGGCGGCCGACTACACCGCGTCCGCGCCTTCGGCATCGATGTCCTGCGGACGCCCGTCGATCCGGCCGAACACCTGGTCGACCCATTCTTCTGGGGCGGCTACCCGATGCTGCCGTGGTGCGGCCGCGTCGCCAGCGGGTTGATGCGCCTCGACAACGAGCTGATCGACCTGCCGGCAAACCAGGCAGAAGGCTGGGCGATTCACGGCCAGGCCTACGAGGCAGGGTGGAAAGTCGTGGATGACTCGACACTGCGGTTCACCGGCGGCGGCGAGGGATGGCCGTGGCCATACGAGGCGCAGATGTTCTTCGCCGTTGATGGCGCTGCCCTCGCCGTCGACATGAAGCTGACGAACACATCGGACGAGCCGATGCCGGCGGGCCTTGGCCTGCATCCCTGGTTCGCCGGTCCGCCGCTGCTGCGCATCCCGGCCGACCTCGCCTACGACGACAACACCATCAGCAGCCCGTTGCCCGCACCGGTCGCGGGCCGGTACGACCTGCGCAAGCTGGGCGAGCTCGAAGTCGGCCTGGACAGCACTTGGACGCGGGCTGACGGATCGTCGCGTCGAGCTTTCGTGGCCCGACCATGGGCTGCGCGCGCAGCTATCGGCCATTTCGTCGGCCAACCTGGTTTTCGTCGCGGCGCACCTCGCCCATGTCGACGCGATCGCGCTCGAGCCGCAGACGCACGCGCCACAGGGTTTGCGCCGGCTGATCAACGACGAGCCCGACCCGATGACCCGCCTCGCGCCCGGCGAAACGCTGCGGCTGACGATAACCCTCGCCTTCTCGCGCTGACGTTTGTCCGACTACCACCTCCACCTCTTCCCTCACGACCCAACGCCCAGTTCGCCCGAGCCGGGCGTCTACCCGGATGGGTGGATCGAGCGTTACGTCGAGGCGGCCGGTGCGCGCGGCGTCGAGGAGATCGGGATCACGGAGCACTTCTATCGCTGCGTCGAATCGGTGCCGGTCCTTGGCAGGTGGTGGGAGAGCGACCCGTCGCCGGTTCTGCGCGCCGAGATGGACGCGATCATGAATGCCGAGCTGAACCTTTCCCTCGACCGCTATGTCGAGGCCATCCTCGACGCCAAGGCACGCGGGCTGCCGGTCAAGTTGGGCCTGGAAGTCGACTTTGAACCGGGCAAGGAGCAGCGGACGATCGACCTGTTGGCCGGCTACCCATTTGACTTCCTGATCGGCTCCGTCCACTGGCTCGGCGCATGGGATTACGTGCGCCAAGGCGCGCCGGCCGAGTTCGCGCGACGCGGAGTCGACGAATCGTGGCTCGAATACTTCGAGCTGGAAACGCAGCTGGCTGCATCGGGCATGGTGGATGTGCTGGCTCACGCCGATGCGATCAAGAGTCTGGGTTTCCGACCGACTGACGGCCTGGCCGACCTTTACGCGCCGGTGGTCGAAGCGTCAGCGGCCAGCGGAACGGCGATCGAGGTGTCGTCGGCGGGGCTACGCAGGAAGTCGGCGGAGATCTTTCCGGCACCCGAGATGTTGATGATGGCGTTCGAGGCCGGGCTGCCTGTCACGCTGGCAAGCGACGCACATGTGCCGGAGCTGGCGGGATGGGGACGGAGCGAGGTCGTTGCGGCCGCGAGAGCAGCTGGCTATAAGGAATTTCTGCGCTTCGAGCGGCGTGGTCGGATCGCCACTCCCTTGCCGTCAAGCGATGCGAATTGACGCGATGCCAGCCGTCGTGAAGAGGCGGTTCGAGGGGTCCAGCGCAACCACGTCACAACCGAGCCGTTCGGCCGCCCACTGAGGTCCGTCGGCACCGCGGGCGAGGGCGGCCGTGGCGATCGAATCGGCGGTGACAAGGTCGGCCGCGACAACGGTCAGTGACCGCCAGGCGTCCGCGACCGCGCCCGTCCGAGCGTCCGTCACGTGTCCGCCTCTCTCGTAGAGTCCGGAGGTGGCCACAGCTCCGTCGCGAACCGATAACACGGCGAGCATCTGCCGACCGTCGTCCGGATGCCTGACGCCGACCCGCCACGGCTCACCGGGCTCGCGTTCGCCGGCGCAAATGACGTCGCCGCCGAGGTTCAGCGAGAAGTTGCGTGCACCGGCCGAGCGCAGCACGTCGGCGGCGCGTTCAGCGGACCAGCCCTTGACGTAGCCCGACGGGTCCAGATGACCGTCCCGCCATGCGTCGAAAGCGCCGCCGCTCTCGGCTGACAGCAGAGCACAGGCGAGTAAAACCTCCCGGACGTCGGGATCGGCGTCGTCCGCGTCGAGCTGGCCGCGATCAATCATCGAGATCTGCGAGTCGGGCTTGTAAGTCGAGAAGCGCGCGTCAGCGTCGCGCAGCACGGCCAACGCCAGGTCGAGCGCTCCCCTTTCGACCCAGTCATCTCGAACGTCGATCGAGACGGTTGTGCCCATGATCGGCGCAAACAGGAATGGCATCGGACCTAGCCCTGCGCCTGCACGACGGAAGCCGCGGCGCGGGCCGCATCGAGCGCAGCCTGCAGCGACTCCGCATATGACTCGCTGGTCCAAGTCGCGCCGCTGACCGTGTCGACATTGGCGCTCTGCGACGCAACAGCAGACTCGGTCAGCATCGGCACGGCGATGTTGTTGATCTGGCTGCTGTGCCGATCGCCCGGCTCAGAAACGAGCTTGACGTCAACCAGCGCGCCGCCCTTGATGATTGCCTCGACTTCGAACGTGCCCCACGGCTCGCCAACCGCGGCGCCCTGGTAGGTGCCGTCGGCGAACTGAGCTGTGGAGGTGCCGCTGGTTGCGGCCGAAGTGTTCTGGGTTGGCGCTGGCGTCGCGGTCGCCTGGCTGCTGGAGTCGGCGCTGGATCCGTTCGTCGCAGTCGGGGTCTTGGTCGCAGTCGGGTTGTCGGTCGCAGTCGCACCCGTCGTCGCCGTCGGTGCCTGCGCCGTCGTCGGCAGTACAGAATCCGTCGTTCGGAAACCAAATACCAGCGCGGATCCTAGGCCGGCGAATAGCAGGCCCAGCAGTGGCTTGATCGAGCTACGCATTGAATAGCTCCAGGTGAATGCGCTTCTGCGGTGCGCCCAGCGTGCGCAGGCTGTTGCGGACCCGGTTCATGAACGGCTCCGGGCCGCATAGATAGACGTCACGGTTGGCCACGTCGGGCACGAGCTGACGGAGGCCGCGCGGGGTCAGCAGATCGGACGCGCCATGGCGCCGTGAGCCGGTCAGGAGATGCAGGCGGATTCCGCGCTGCGCAGCCAATGCCCGAACCTCGTCGAGCAACGGTGCGTCCGCATCACTGCGGGCACGAAAGATCATGTCGGCCTGGCCCGCTGCGTATGGGAACGCCTCGGCCATGGCGCGCAGCGGCGTAATGCCAATACCTGCGCCTATGAACAGCAGTCGGCGGCCGGTGCGCCGGGCGCCGTGCATGTCGCCGTATGGACCTTCGAGCATCAACGGCGTGCCCTGCTTGAGCGTGGCCAGCGAGCGCGACCCTTCGCCGAGCTCTTTGATCGTGAAGCGGATCGTCTGTCCGTTCGGTGCGGCCGAGATGCTGAGCGGATGGCCGTGCATCCAATCGCGGCCGGTCAGTGCGCGAACGATGAAGAACTGTCCTGCCCGCATTGGCAGCTTGTCCAAATCGCGGCCGCGGACGTAGAGGCTGTAGGTGTCGTCGGTCTCGCGCTCGATCCAGTTGACCTCGGGCTGGTGGCGCCAGGTGATCCAGATTGGCCAGATCAATCGGTGCAGAAGGAGCGGTACGAAAGCGAGGGCGTAGAGGCCGACCCAGAACCACATCGCGATGGGGTCGTCGATGAAATCGGCACCGATGGTCAGCTGGTGGAGGAAGGCAAAGGCGACGGCCAGGTAGATGTAAAGGTGGATGCCGTGCCAGGTCTCATACGAGACACGGCGGCGCGCCGCGCGCATCGAAGCTGATGGCAACGATGACGAACATCACGCCGCCGACCCATGCGCCCAGCATGCCCGGCACCGTTTGGACGAGGTTGACGGCGGAGTCGACGACGCGGCCGATGTCCGCGCCGGCATAGGCGAAGGTCGAGAAGATGCCGTGCGCACCGATCAGCCAGACCGAGGCAAAACCAATCCACTTGTGCGCGGTACGCAGGCCGTCCGCGCCGAAGACCTGGTCGAGCCAAGGTGCGCGTGAAGCGAACAGGATGCCGACGAGCGAGAGGTAAGTGCCGGCAAGGGCGGTGACTTCGCCAAGGGCCAGGAGCGGGTCGCGCTGGAGTCCGTCGTGACGGATCCACATGGCGGCGATGACCAGGCCGATGCCCGCCACGACCGCCCACACGTCGCGTTGCCTGATCTGGTCGTACGTGCGCGGTATGGGCAGCCCGCGCGATCGGGCAGCCGTCGCAATCCGTGCCGGATAACTGGCCATGCGCCAAGTCTCGCCAACGGCCCTTTCCAACTCATTACGAGGACCTTGGGATTAGCTGTGAGCCCGCCATGTGCGCGCCACCACCCCGCACGGGTGATGAATCGGCTTCATCAGCTGTGGTTCCATGCCCGTGCCCATGACCGCGAACGCGACCGCCGCAGCCGTGCCCGACCGCATCAGATCGTTCTACGCCCACCGCTTCAAGCGCGAGTGGCTGGGTAAGGACATCATCGCCGGCCTGGTGCTGGCCAGCCTGCTCGTGCCACAAGGCATGGCCTACGCTCAGCTGGCTGGCCTGCCGCCAATCACCGGCCTGTACACCTCGATCACCTGCCTGGTCGCCTATGCACTGGTGGGACCGTCGCGTGTGCTGGTGCTGGGCCCGGATTCGGCTCTGGGCGGCATGATCGCGGCGACCGTCCTGCCACTGGTTGCCGCGTCGGGTGACCCGAACAAAGCCGTCATCTACGCGTCGGCGATGTCACTGATGGTCGGCGCACTGATGATTGTCGGCGCGCGCGCCGGCCTGGGCTTCATCGCCGACCTGCTGTCGAACCCGATCCAGGTTGGCTACATCAACGGCCTGGCACTGGTCATCTTCGTGGGCCAGCTGCCCAAGCTGTTCGGCTTCTCAACCGATGCCAGCGGCTTCATCAACGAGACCATCGCGTTCGCGCGCGGCGTGGTGGACGGCCAGACGGTGCCGGCGGCACTGGCGATTGGCCTGTTCAGCGTGGCCCTGATGCTGCTGCTTGCCCGCTTCATCCCGCGCGTGCCGGGCGTGCTGATCGCGGTCATCGCGGCGATGGTGATCGCCATCGTGATCGACGCCGCAGCCCGCGGTGTGCAACTGGTGGGCGTGCTGCCGGCCGGCCTGCCGGGACCCAGCCTGCCCATCCCCGCCCTTGCCGACATTCCGCTGTTGGCCGCCGGCGCGTTCGGCATCGCCGTCGTTTCGCTGGCCGACACCATCACCATCTCGTCTGCCTTTGCCGCACGCACCGGCCAGGAGGTGAAGGCCAACCGCGAGATGATCGGCATCGGCGCGGCCGACCTTGCAGCGGGCTTCTTCAGCGGGTTCCCGGTCAGCACCAGTGCATCGCGGACGGCCGTCGCCGAAGGTGCGGGCTCGAAGTCGCAGGTGACCGGGTTGGTCGGCGCCTTGGTAATCGCGCTGATGCTGGTCTTCTTGCCCGGTCTGTTTCAGTGGCTACCCCAACCTACGTTGGCGGCGGTGGTCATCGTGGCGTCGTTCGGGCTGGTCGACCTGCGGGCGCAGATTCGCCTTTGGCGGCAGCGACGCAATGAGTTCGCGCTGTCGATCGCTGCATTCCTCGGCGTCGTCCTGCTGGGCGTGCTGCCCGGCATAGCCCTGGCCGTAGGGCTTTCGATCCTGCTGGTGTTTCGCCGAGTGTGGAGCCCTTACCGCACGCTGCTCGGCGACGTACCGGGAGTGCCTGGCTTCCATGACGTCTCGATGTATGACAACGCCATTCAGATGCCGGGCCTGATCATCTACCGCTTCGATGCGCCACTGATCTTCGCCAATGCCTCGACCTTCCGCGAAGAAGTCCGCGACCTGGCGCACGCCGACCCCAAGCCGCGCTGGATCGTGATCGCCGCCGAACCAATGATCGGCATCGACACGACGGCGGCCGACATGCTGGAGGCGCTCGATGACGAGCTGGAAGCTCAGGGCATCCAACTCATGTTCGCCGAGCTCAAGGACGTTGTCCGGCGCGACATCAAGAGCTACCGCACCGACTGGCTGACGCACGACGATCGGTTCTTCCCGACCGTCGGTGCGGCGGCGCGGGCGTACGCGGAGCTTTACCCCGATGCAGCCCGTGAGGCCGGCGTCGACCTGTAGTCCTCGTCTGATACGTGGTCGCCCCACTCCGACTCTGGGCCCGTCGTCCGGCCGCCTCCCACATTGCCAGGTGGGTCATGAAATGGTCGGGCGCGGCGCCATGCCAGTGCCACTCGCCAGGCGGCGTGTAGATCGTGTCGCCGGCGCGGATCTCGAGCAGCTCCCCGCCGCGAGCCTGCACCCTGCCGACTCCCTCAGTCACGTGAAGTGTCTGGCCGAGCGCATGGGCATGCCAGGCGTTGCGCGAGCCAGGCGCGAAGCGGACGACGTTGACCCTGATACGCGACGGCGGTGTGCCGCTGGCGAGGCGGTCCACCCACACGTCGCCGACGAAGATGTCCGACGATCCCTTGGACGTGGGCTGCCCTGGATTGGACTTCCATACGTGCCTCCTGCTGTCGTCCTTTCGACCGACGAAACGTCGCACTCGTTGCCGGCCGAGTCGGCGAGCGTCCACCACTTGCGGGGCGTGATCCCGGACCATGCGCCCTCCGGCGGCGAGCGCGGCGTCGACCCGAGCCTGAGCGTGCTCGTAAGGAATCCAGACAGCCACATGGATTCGCCGCCGCCGCGATCGGCGCGCAGTTCCTTCATCTGTCTCGAACCAGAAGCTGGTGTTGCGCAGGTGCGTGGGTCGACCAGGTCCTCGGCGGGCGTGTCGGGCGGCGGTCGTATCCAAGGACGGCCTGCCAGAACGGCATCATCTGGCCGAGTCAGCCGCACCGGGCAACGACGAGGAAGCTCTGAACCTTGGACGGATCGCCCTGGCCAGATCGTAGCGCTTGGCGGCGGCTGAGATCGCACGAGCCAGCTCGACATCGCGCTGGGTCATGCCGTACGACTCGGCCGACCTTCGACAGCAGCCGGACGGTCACGCCGTCGGGTCGGACGTCGACATCGGGCTGATGGCCCTCGACGCCAGGCAGCTTGGCGATGGCGTCGACCAGCGCGCCGACTCGGCCAAGGATCGACGTTGGAAGAACGCGTACGCGCCGTCGCCGATGACACGCCAGTCCTCGGTGCCGCGGGCCTCGTGAAACTGCTTGGGCGAAATAGTGTCATTCATAGTCTGAGCCTAGCGCCGCTGGGACTGTGGCTGGTTATTCGTGGGTTCGACCGCGCCGTGTCGGCCGCCCTAATGCGCTAGGGAAGCGCCGCCGGATCAAAAATCTCGGCCTCGTGCGGTCCGGGCAGAGCTGTGTCGGTGCCGCCCACAACGAGCACGCGGCCGTCGTTGAGCAGCGTCGCGGTCTGGCCATACCTGGCAACAACGGGTCCCGAAATCTCAGCGGTCGTCTGGTTCGCCGGGTCCCAGAGGGCGGCGCGCTTCCCATTGATAATCAGGACGCGACCGTCTTTCAAGAGCGTCATTGACATGGCACCAGCTACACGCGGATCCGACGGGCTGTGCGGGGCAGCGCCAGCCGGCGTAACAGAGGCTGTCGACGGATCAAACAGCCATAGCGTCTCGCCGAGAGCGACAAGTACTCGACCGTCGGCGAGAGCAATCAGGCTGGCGGCGTCCAGCGATGGTCCGAGAGGAATGACTGTCTGCGCACCGGTCACCGGATCATACGTAGCGATTGAAACGGAGGATTGCGGAAGGTCCGTGCACAGCATTACCAAACGCTGTGCGGCTGCTGCCACAACGCCGGCAGCCCACGAGCAACCGGATACCGTCGCCACCTCAGACAAACTGCCATACGTCGGGTTCAACTCGTACAGGCGCGTCGGATACGAACCCACCACGACGATGCGGTCCGTGGATGTGCGAACTACGTATGGGATGTCCACGCTGTGCGGTTGGTGAATCGGACTCCCGAAGACCGCGAATTGACCCGCGTCGACGTCATACGTCTCAAACACCCAGTTGTGATAGATCCCCTGATAGATGTGGACGTAGGAGACAAGCAGCACGCGGCCGTCAGGCAGCACCGTCGTCACGCTATCGTCGCCGTCGGTCCACGAGTCAAGCGTGGCCGCGAGGCTTCCTGTGCCGGACCAGCGAGCGGTTGACGAGTCGAATAGCTCGGCCGAGGTCAACAAGTCCGAGTAGCCAGTTCGGTTCTGGGATCCACCAGTTACAAGCACCCGACCGTCCGGAAGTCTCGTCGCAATGTGGAAGAGACGAGCGACACTCGGGTCGGCAGTAGAGGCAAAGACCGCCTTGGGCGCAGGGAGCACGGGCAAAGGCGTTCGAATCATTTGGCTCGCGACTGCAAAGCCGATTGCGGCAGCTAGAAGCAGCAAGGCAATGGCTGCCCACATGTACGGGCGCCGACTGAACCTGGATAACACCAGGGTCATGAACCCTTCGCGACCTCGACGATTCGCAATTGCACGTCGGGAGATCGAACTGATCGACGGCGACGGGCGCCTGATCGGCGTAGCGGGTGAACAGGTCGGCGAGGTGGTTCTCAAACGCCATCGACTCAGGCATGGGTCAGGTCCTTCCGAAGGCGGTCGATCAGGCGAGATAGGCGCATGCGAACAGCCGACGGTTTCGCGCCGATTAAACGTGCAATTTCACTGGAGTCGTAGCCCGCGACGAAGCGCAGGGCCAGCACCTGCCTGTCGTCTGGTTTGAGCCGGGCCAGAGCCCGTTGGAGATCGATGATCTCGGCCCTGTCGCTCGCATTGCCGACCGACAGCTGCTCCATCGAATCAGAGATGTCCTCCACCGGCCTCATACGGCGCTTGCGAACCGACTGGCGTGCTTCGTTGGCAGCAATGGCGACGAGCCAGCTATCAATCCGGCTGGGATCTCTAACGGACGACAACCGCCGCCAAGCAATGCTCCAGGCACTCTGAACCGAGTCGCGGGCGGCCTCGACCTCGCCGCAAATGACGAAGGCGACCCGCGTCATCGCCGCGTGGTGGTCGAGAACGAGCCGGTGAAATGCGGCCTCGTCGCCCGCGGCGGCAAGCCGAACCGTCTGGTCGCGGGCGAGGCCTGCGTCGGTCATTGCGGATTCCGCAGCGAGGTTGGTCACGGCTGGTAGATGCTGCCTCCGGCCGTAGTGTCACATCACATCGCATGCGCACGCCAGGTGAGGAGATCAGCTCGACCGCGCCAACCCCTCTTTGGCGGCGTCGAGCGTGCGGGCGCGACGAGCGAACCCGCTCCATGGGTCCGGTGCGTGGTCGAGGCGGGCCACGATTGTCCGGACGTTGAACTCATCCGGGGCCACATCTTCGAGCTCGTCCCAACCGATCGGCACGGCAACGGGAGCACCCGCTTTGGGGCGTACTGCGTACGGCGGCACCGCGGTCTGTGCCCAGGCGTTGCGGTTGCAGTCGAGGAACAGGCGGCCCGCGCGCTTCTCCTTGTAGAACTCGGTCGTCAGCCGGTCGGGCGCGCGGCGCGCCAGCGCCTCGGCCAGCCCGAAGCAGACCGCCCTTACCTCATCGAAGTCGGCGACCGGCTTCAACGGAACAACGACGTGGTAGCCGCGCGAGCCCGTCGCCATCAGGTAGGGCTCGAGGCCGGCCTCGGTCATGAGTTCACGCGCCAGCCTCGCCGCGAAGCGCGCATCGTCGACGCCACCGTCGCCCGGATCGAGGTCGATGATCATGCGGTCGGGATGCGTCAGGTGACCACGCGCGACAGCCAGACGTGCGGCGTGATAGAGCCCTGGTTGGCGATGTAGACCAGCGTGGCCGCGTCGTCGGCGATGACATGGGTGACGGTGCCGCCCACTTTGGGCACGGTCACTCGGTGGATCCAGTCCGGGAAGTGGGACGGGATGGCCTTTTGGTAGATGGGCCGGCTGCCCGGTGGTCCCGGAAAACGCTGGATACTCACCGGCCGGCCGCTCACTTGCGGCAGCATCGCGCCGGCCACTCGGTGGTAGTGCTCGACGATCTCGGCCTTGGCGATGTCCGGCGGCAAGACCACTCGGTCGCCGTGCGTCACCGCTATCTTGTGACCGTCGATCTCGATAGTCGGGTCCGTCAACGCTCGTCCTGCTTCGAGTCTCTCAGCCAGCATAGCGGCGCGACCAGGCCCATCGGTGCGGCTGCTGGGTCAGGGCGACGGCGAAGGCACCCAGAAAGGCAATTCGTCTATCGCGGCCTCGGGCAGTGTGACACCGAGTAGGAAGGATTTGAAGTCGGAGATGGGCATGTGCCGGCTTGAGTCGAATGTGTCGTGGCCCCAGGTGAATACAAAGACTCGTTTGCCGATTGGGACGATTGCCTCGGCCGCGTTGCATTTCTGTAGCCAGTAGCCTTGCGTGGTGCCCACCTGAATTTGCGGCCAGGTCGACGGGTCGCCGCCGTCGCAGCCACTGGGCACGTGCGTAATGACGTCGTCGTGATAAGCCTTCGCCCAATCCGCGTATGTCTCGTCGCCGAGGGCCCAGCCGAGAATCTCGATCGTTGTGTCCGTTCCTGGGATCGGTATCAGATCGGATGGATTGGGCTCGTTGGACACGGGATCCGCGGTCGAGGTTGCCGCGCTAGGCATCCACCACGCCGGGAGCTTGACGGTGTAACCGTAAACCGGCGAAATGAACGTCAAGGTCGGAGAAACGCTAGGTGCGGCCGACGAAACCCCGGTCGGAGAGGCCGCTGAGCTAGGGCTGCTCAAGGCCGTCGGGACGGCGCCGCATGCCGCCACGACGAGCGCCGCTGGCAGCACGCAGACAAAAAGGAGATTCGACGCCCGCTTTGAGACCACTCTGAGTGTCGCGGTACGCCACGTGACCATGTCGCACACCTCTGGTCGGCGGGCGTCCGGACGCCGGGCGCATTCCGCTCAAGTGCTAGATGTTGCGAACCGCCGAAGTGTCACTTCATCGTGTAGGCAGCCCAGGTGTCTCAGTCAGTCCTGGCTCGTTTCGTCCTTGGTCTCGGTCTTTTGCCGGCGGAGGCGCCGAATGATCAGTGCATCGATTAGACAGATGCCACCGCCTGCGATCACGAAAAGCAACAGGGCGACCCCCACGGG
>CAWAAF010000004.1:0-122389 GCA_963779905.1 uncultured Chloroflexia bacterium | reverse complement strand
AAGCGGCCGGCGTCGGCGAGGACGTGGCGGGCGTGGGCGTCACAGGCGCCCGCGTCGGCGTCGGCGTCAGCGTGGCGGAGGCCGTTGCGTCACTTGGCAGCAACAGCCGCAGCGAGCCAGCAATAGATCCAACGAGAAGGGTCAGCCCGGTCAAAGCTCCAAGCTGGACAACGCGCCGGCGGGACAGCACTGGTCCGGCCGCCTGTCCGGGTCCGCCGGCAAGCGCCCAGCTGGGAACAAGGACGCCGCCATGGCCGGCGACCAGCAGGGCCAGCCAGCCGGCGGCATAGGGCAGGTCCGGGCCGAGGTAGTAGGGCCGCGTCGTCCACGAGGCGGTCAGGAAGAACATCAGCGACAACAGCGCGCCGCCCAGCGCAGCCAGCCGGAAACACAGACCGGTGAGTGCGCCCAGGCCGGCGCCGATTTCGCCGAGAGCGATCAAAAGGCCGAGCACGACGGCATAGGGTTCTGCCAGCCTGACCAGCGGCGCGAGGGGTGAGACGCGCTCGAAGATGGCGAACTGGGCCTGGATCGACGTCGGTGATGCCGGGTTGAAGAAGCCGGGATCGAGCAGCTTGTCGAGCCCGGCGTAGACGAAGGTGACGCCGAAGAAAAAGCGGACCAGCAGCAGACCGCGGACAGCGGGCGAGGCCGCTGCGATCTGGCCGCGAATGCCGCTCACCGCATCAACTTATCTCGTCCGGCAGCAGTGCCCGAATCCACACCTGGAAGTTCTGTCCGTCAGAGGTCAGCTCGGTGCCGGCCTGCGCCGTCGCCAGGGCAGTCGCGAGAGTCGTTGCGTCAGGACCAATCACCACGCCGGCGCGCAGCCCGTCCACCCCGTACTCGCCTTGGACCGGCGCACCGAAGTCGGCCAGGGAAGTTGTGAGCGGCCAGGCAACCGTAGGGCTGCCCGTGTCGGTGGCGGGAGCCACGTATACGCGGTAGCCAAGCGGCGTGTAAGGGGCGGCCGCCGCGCCATTCGAACCCCAGGTTTCGGTTGGGTCGGTCAGGCGCGCCAACAGGTCGTAGGCAGCCTGCGCGGGATCGTCGGAAGCGCCGGGCGAGACACCGGGACGGCCCGGGCCGGGCAAGGAGTTACCAAAGCGGTTGACGACCTTCTGGCCGTCGACCATGACCGTGAACACACTCGTGCCGGCGTCGGCGACAGGTCCGCTGCCTGGCTCTTCCTTGTCCAGGCCGGCGGCCCGTATCGCGTCGAGAATCTGCTGTGCCCCGGCTGCGCCGACATCGCGTACGGCGACCGGCTGAACCAAGGGGCTGCCGGTGTCGCTGGCGAAGACCGGCGTGTAGATCTTGCCGTCGGCGTCGACATCCACCTGTGGCAGGGCGGCCAGGCTGGCTGTCGGGTTGATGAAGCCGCCCTCACTGGTGACCTTGATCAGCAGACCCGCGGCCGTGGCGGTCGGGCTCGGACTGGGGCTGGCGCTGGGCGGTGGTGTCGGGCTCGGGCTTGCGCTCGGCGGTGGTGTCGGGCTGGGCGAAGGTTGGGGCGTGGCCGTGGCCGATGGCGCTGAGCAAGCGCCAACCAGCAGTGCAACCAGGGCGATTCGGATGAGTGACACCTTCGAAACACTCCCACCAACTTCACGATCGGCCACGGCGGCCGCGACTGCCGCTGTGACGGCGGCGCGACTCCGAAAGTTCCACCTCGCACAGAGGTCTTCTAGGCGCGGGCAAAAACCCCGATGTGCCACATGCCCCGGTTCTCGGACAGGACGCTGCCGAAGCCGGCGGAGCGGAGACGGGCCTCGATGGTTGGAATGTCGTGGGCGTATGCCGAGCAGGCGCGCCGCATCAATCTGTTGAACGCGCCCTCTGCCGCCAGGAAGACCTTGATGATCGCGCCGCGCCAGCCCCACGAGATCGGCACGGCGAAGGCGAACACGCCCTTCGCCTCGGACGTCGTTCGGTCGAGCAGGGCCTCCATGTGTGGGTAGCAGCAGATGACCTTGTCGAGGACGACCCAATCGTGAGGCGGCACATCCAGCAGGGCGGCGTCACCCACTCTGAACTCTGCGCGCTCCATCACACCCGCCGCGCCGGCCCGTTCGCGCGCGTATTCGATCGCCTCCGCCGACAGGTCGATGCCTGTCCCGGAAGCGGCACCTGCCTGCAGCAGTCCAACCAGCAAGGCGCCCGGGCCGCAGCCGCCCTCCAGAACTGAATGTCCGGCCGGGCCGCGCTCCACCAGAACCTCGAGCAGGCGCTTCGAGACGTCTCCCATCTCGTACTTTTCGGCGCCGCTGCGACGGCGCTGGTTGCGCCGGTCGAAGTAGCGTGCGATCCGCGCGTCGTCGTCGGCCGGGCAGCAGCAATCGTTAGCCGGCGGCTTGGCTGGGCCCTGCCCCTCTCCCTCGCTCATTGCCAGTGATCATGCATCACGACTTGATCGCGCGGCAATCGAGCGGTGCCCGGCGCCGACTTGGGTTGCCGCGCCGCCTCGGTAGGGTGGCCCACGGCCATGATCGTGCGGACGTAGTGGCCCGCCGGCAGGCCGAGGAGTTGGCCAACGGTTGGCCGGACAGTCGGCGTGATCCAGGCGATGCCCGCGCCCAAACCCAACATCTCCGCGCCGACCAGGATCCGCTCGGCCGCTCGCCCGTCGTCGTAGGCGTGGCCCACCACTCGTCCCTCGTCCTCTGGCATGACGATGGCGATCGCGGCCGTGGCCGTGGCCAGACTGCGCGTCTGGGGAAGGCCCAGTTCGCCGATGTGACGGATGAGCTCCTCGTCGCGCAGCAGGATGAAGCGCCACGGCTGGCTGTTGCTGCTGCTACCGCTCCAGCGCGCGACGTCGGCCAGTGCCTCGAGGTCTTCGCTGACGACAGGCTCGGCGGTGAACTGCCTGAACTGCCGCGTCCGCAGCAGCGGTCGTACCCGCTGACGGCGCTCGTCCACGGGCGAAGGCTAACAGCGAGCGGGCGTATCGTTCGCGCGGGTGCTCCGAAACTTCCTCGCTTTCGCATTGCTACTGCTCCTTGTCGCCGGCTGCGCTGCGCCCAGCGGCACGCCGAGCGTCACCACGGCTACCGCTGGGCCCACGTTCATCGGCCCGCCGGGCCCATCGAGCGCGACGTCTGGTGCGCCGGCAGGCGGCTCCGGCTGGCAGCTGATCAGCAACTTTCCGACCGACGGCGCCGCGCAGGTGAATGCCGTGGTCGCCAGCGGCACCGGCTTCGTGGCCGTTGGCACGATTTCCGACGACGGCGCGACCTGCACTTCCGACATCAACAACGGTCACGTCTGGACGACGACCGACGGCCAGACCTGGGTGCCCAGCGCGGCCGACCCGTTCGCCCAGACCGACCTGACTCACCTGGTCGCCTTCAACGACAGCGTGTACGCCTTCGGTTTCACCGGCGACTTCGATCAGGAAGACTCGCCCGAATGCAGTCCAGGCCCCAATCCGACCGGCGTCAACATTTGGCGCTCCAAGGACGGCGGCACCAACTGGGAGCACCTGACCCAGTCGTCGGCGATCGCCCACGCAACCATCGGCGAAGTCGTCGCTGCCGGCGACAAACTGGTGCTCGTTGGCTCGCAAGTCGATGCGCAGGGCAACGACGCCGCGGCGACATGGTCGTCACCGGACGGCCTGACGTGGACGCCGGCCGAGCTGCCGCCCGCCACGTCCATCCTCGGCTCGGCCGCCGCGCACGACAACGTCATCGTCGGCTTTGGCTTCGACTCGGACTTTCCGTTGCCCTGGATAACGCGCGACGGCGGAGGCCACTGGTACGAGGAGTCCGTGGACGTGGCCGGCACGGAGGAGTCCGACCAGGGCGATGTGGGCCTGAGCATCGAAGACGTGCTGGCGACGCAGAACGGCTACGTCGCCGTGGGCGACGTGTGCTGCCTCGGGTGCGAATCAGATCGTGCCGCTCACGATTTCGACGTCGGACGGCACACAGTGGCAGGGCGCGGCAGTGGCCGCGGACTCGCCACAGGCCATGCGCCAGCTTGGGCAGCTGCCGGCCGGGTTGCTGGCGGTCGGTGTTCGGACGTACCTCGACGAAGCCCCGGCAGCCAACGAGCTGGGTGGTCGGTCATGGACGTCGCCAGACGGCAAGGTCTGGACGCCGGGGCCGCCGTTCGCCGAGCTGGGCGATGGAAACGTGACGGCCATGGCGGTCGGAACAAACGGCGTGGTCGTGGCGGGCACGACGTTCCTGGAAGAGCCAACCGCCACCGACACCGGCGTGCGCGTCTGGTACGCACCGTTGAGCGCGTTCGCAGGCGGCACGTCAAACTAACCGCTCGTCACATGCGCGCCTCCCTCTCGACCCTCCTTTTCGCTGCGCTCGTTGCTGCCTGCACGGGCAATCCGGCCACGCCAACTCCCGCGTGTCACGCCGTCGCCGGCGACACCTTCGGCAACGCCTGCGCCGACCACCGACGTCGACGCCCGATCCGACCGCGACGCCGGGCTCCACCTACGTCCCATTGCCGACGGATACGCCGCTGCCGACGCCCTCCCCCACCCCGCTCGTGACGCCGTCCGGGCCGTACTCGATGGACCTCTATCGCAAGGGCGCCTTCGTGTCCGAGGTCGAGAAGTACATGTGCCTGCCGGCGGCCATGCAGGTGATGATCAACATCATGAAAGACGGGCCGGTCGACACGTCGGCCGAAACCCAGTGGCGACTGTACGAGGAGGCCCGCACCTACCTCATCCCGCCATACGTCAACGGCGACACCGGCGCGCAGCCCGAAGGCTGGGCCAAGACCGCTCAACGCCGAAGGCTATGGCCCGTACCGGATGGCCATTCGACCGACCATGGAGGAGGCCATCAAGCTCGCCGCCAAGCAGATGCGGCTGACCAACAAGCCGGTCGGGCTTGCTCGTCTGGCGAGGTGCGCACTCGTGGTCGATGTCCGGCTTCGAGTCAGACGTTGACCCGCTGACGACGGACGACTTCAACGTCCTGGGCATCTACGCGGAGGACGTCTGGTACCCGCGCATCAGCTCGATTTGGGGCCCGTCATTCGAGCCCGACACGTTCGATCCGTACGACCAGCTGAACATCGACTACAAGCACTACCGCCGGCCGCGCGAGGTGCATCCGGACAAGGACGGCCAGTGGGTACTGATCGTGCCGGTCCTGCCCGGGCAGCAGGTCTAAGTCTCGCGCCTGCGCCAAGGATCCACCTTGGTTAGCCCTTGTTCGTCTGGTGCTGGACGACGACGCGTCCCGACCTTCATCGCGATATTGGCGCCCGGCACGAGCATGCCCACCGTGTCGGCGGTGATGTCGAACCAGGCGTCCTTGTGCGAGAAGACGCCGGCTACCTCGTGTAGGAGCGAGGGCACCTGGCGCATCTGGCCGGTCGCGCCATCGATCTCGACCACGGCCGTCTTGTCGCGCGGCTGTCCAGCGGTATTCGAACGCGTAGACCGGCCGGTAGTAGAGGTCGGCGTTCTCGAGCAGCAGCGTTTCCTCCATCAGTTGGTCGGCCTGGACCGGCTTCAACAGCTCGCCGATGACGGTCCGGATCACATAAGAGGCGCGCTGCTCTGGCGGCAGGACCATCGTCTCTGGGCGCAGCGAGATCCGCCGCGTGGGCAATCTCCGAGCGCGGTCCGGCCACCACCTGCGGGCCGTCGGCGACCGGCGTGCCGGTGCGACCATCGACGAAATGCTCGCTGCGGGCCTCCTCGACGCAGTGCTCGAGAACCGGAACGCTGAAGGCGCGGGCCTGAGTCTGCGCCACGACCGAGTAGTCGGAGCCGTTGACGGTCACAGATTGAACCTCGGGACCGCTCGTCGGGACGCTGTAGTTGCGCGACCGGTCGTAGACGTAGCGAGCATGGCCGGCAACGTGCCAGAAAGGTTCGAGCCGGCGCTGGCTGGCGACGAGCACGACCTCGTCGTTCTTCGGCCGCTGAAGCAGGCCGCCAAAGCCGCTCGAAAAAGCCTGAGTCCGCCGGTCGGCGGCCCGTTGCTTGATGTCGTCGAAGCTCAGCTGTTCTTCCAGTCGGTACAGCTTCTCGGTCGGCAGCGTCAGTTCCATGGCTCGCATCATAGGGCTGGGCAGAAGCGTCGCTTGCACGATCGTACGGAAGCGCGCAGACTGCGCGCCGACCAGGCGGCCAAGCGCCGCCATCAACCTGCCGCAAGTGAAAGGAGGCGCGTCCGATGAACGTGACGACCGCCCTTTCCCGCCGGCCGGAGGTCAGCCGGGCCTAATAGGCCCTCGCGTCTCCCGGCCGTCGGGTGACCCACTTCCCCCGACGCTAACTGGAGACTGCGCGTGTCCCAATTCGCGACAGGCAGTCGGCCTGTCCCGCCCTGGCTGATTACTCATTCGTACACCGACCGCGATGCCGGTGTCCTCAAATCCGGCAAGGAAGCCGAAGTCTTTCTCGTCGAGCGCGTGTCCGCCGACGGGCTCGTGCCTGCTTGCCCACAAGCGCTACCGGCCGCGCTACCCAAAGATGGGCGAGCTGCGCGAGCTCGGTTTCTCGAAGGGCACGATCTATCGTGCCGACAAGGTCTATCGAGCCGGCTGGAACCTGAAGCAACGTGAACGGCGCGCGATCGACATGGGCTCACGCGCCGGTCACCAGATGTCGGCGCAGATGTGGCCCAACAACGAACTGGCCATGCTCGCAACGTGCCTGGCGGGCCGGTGCTTCCGTGCCTTACCCGGTATCGCGCACCGACGACGGCGTGCTGATGGAGTTCATCGGCGAACGCGATCAGGCCGCACCGCGGCTGGTCAACGCTCAGCTGTCAGCGGCAGACGTCAAGTCCGCTCGCGACCAGATGGTTCACACCCTGCGCGCAATGAGCAGCGTCGGCGGTCGTCCATGGCGACCTGTCGACCTACAACATCCTGTGGTGGCACGGCCGCCTGGTGGTCATCGACTTCCCGCAGGCCGTCGATGCCACGACCAACGTCCACGCCCCTGACCTACTTCAGCGCGACGTCAACAACGTGGCCGACTGGTTCGGCCGCCAGCGAGCGCCGATCGATGCCGACGAGCTCTACGGCGAGCTTGCTCGGGCTTGCTCTTTGGGGTCGGACTCGGCGATGGCGACGGGCTGGCCGACGGCGACGGGCTGGCCGACGGCGAGGCCGACGACGACGGCGTCACCGATGGCGACGGGCTGGAGGCCGGCGCGTCGGGGACGCAGTCGGTGGCGGTGTGTTGGGCACTGGGCGGACGCACTCCCCTGTTACGACGTAGTGGAGCGTGCAAGTCCGTTGGTGGCAGGCCGAGCGTGTCGGTCAGGAAAGGAGTGTCGGCGCCGAAGTTCTCGAGCTCGGTGGTGAGCGTCACCTGGTAGTTACCCGTCTGCTGGCAGGTCGCGGTGCGGTCGATCGGTCCATTGCGCGGCGCGCCGACCACGACCAGCGCCGCCGGGCTGATCGCGTAGTCGGGCGTACCGCGATCGTGACGGGGTTCGGCCGCTGCTCTCGCGGAACGAGGCTGAGACCGCAGCCAGAACGGCTGGCCCACTGATTGTGGACCAAGGCTCGAGCCAACGCCGTCGAGGTCGGTCAGGTCCGACCACACGAAGAGCGATCCCAGGTGGCTGGTCAGGCCGGTCATCTCGACCGTGTCGGCGCTCACTGTCATTTCCGGGATCGGCCAGCCACTCCCAGTCGCCATCGGCGAGTGCGAATGGCCAGGCACGGCGAGGGCGAGCGTGCCGTCGGGCCGGGTGAATGCGGCGCGCGGCATCGTGATGGTCACGCGAACGGGCTCGGTGAAGGTCAGGTCCTGCGGCGTGAGCACGTGGAACGCCTGGCGGACGCCGGCGTCGCGCACGTCGCGCGGTGCGTCCTGCAACGGATGGTCCTCGACGGTCGATCGTCACTCCGAGCGGAATCAGCGGCGCGGGCACCTCGAGCGTGACTGACTCGTCTTCGCCCTGCTGGCTGATCGTGACAATCGGCGTCGGCGTCGGCGTGGGTGTCGGCGCGGTGGCACGCTGGTCGTCGGTTGACCGCTCGAAGTCGGCGCCCGCTGGTGAGCCGTTGGCCGTGTCGGAACCGTCGACGGCTGGGCTGACGGCGGGACCGTCGCCTGGCACGCGACAAGCACGGCAAGCACGAGCGAAAGACAGGGCACGGAGAGGGTGGGTCACAGCGTCCTACCCTATGCTGGGTTCGTGAATCTTGTCCAACTGGTCACGCGGCCGGAGTTGGAGTCCGCCTCACTGGTCGTGGCGTTCGACGCCTGGGTCGATGCCGGGTCGGCCTCGTCGGCGGCGGCAACCGCCCTGGCCGAGGGCGGCGAGATGGTGGCGACCTTCGAGAACGACCTTCTCTACGACTACCGCGCGCGCCGGCCCACGCTGGACATCGTCGATGGCCGGCCGCTGCGCCTCGAGTGGCCGGAGCTGACGCTGCGCTACAGCCGCCTCGGCGGTCGCGACGTGCTCGTGCTGACCGGTCCCGAGCCCGACTTTCGCTGGCGCGAGCTGGCGACCGACGTGGTCGAGCTGGCCAAGTCGCTGCGCGTCACGCCAGTGGATCTCACTCGGCGCCATACCCGGCGGCCGTGCCGCACACCCGTCCAGTGCCCGTCCTGGGTACCGAGTCGCAGCCCGGGCTGCTGCGGGGCAACGTGCGGCCGGGGCCGGAGGGCTTGCTGCGCGTGCCGTCGGCGGCGATCTCCGTTCTGGACATTGCCGTTGGCCAGAGCGGCATCCCGGCGCTTGGCTACTTCGCCCAGATCCCGCACTACATCAGCGGCCCCTACCCGGCGGCGACCGTGGCGCTTGCTGCGCGCGGTCGAGCAGCACCTCGACATCGAACTGCCGCTGAGCACGCTGACCGAGGAAGTCGACGAGATGCGCCGACGCCTGGACACGGCGACTGCCCTCGACGAGAAAACGCGCGTCTACATCGAGAAGCTGGAGTCGATGGTCGACGAGGAGCGGCTGCCTTCAGGCGACGAGCTGATCGGCGAGATCGAGCGCTTCCTGCGCGAGCGCGGCAACGACATCGGTGAGGGGCAGATCCACTAAGGCACTCACTCCTCGACGGCGCCGACGGTCAGGCCGCGCGTCAACTGGCGGCGCAGCACGCAGGAACACCGCCAGCGTCGGCAGCGCCACCAGGATGGCGGCCGCGGCGACCACGTTGTGGTCGGTGAAGAACTCGCCCGACAGGCTGGCCAGCGCGGTCGTGACCGGCTGTTTGTCGGTCGTCTGGGTCAGCACGAGCGCCCACAGGAAGTCGTTGTAGATCCACGTTGTTTCGAGCACGGCCAGCGCAACCAGCGCCGGCCGCAGCAACGGCCCAACGATCGAGGCGAGCGTCCGGATGGTCGATGCACCGTCGATGCGCGCCGCCTCGAAGATCTCGCGTGGCAGCGTCTTGAGAAAGGCGGCCAGCACGAACGTGCAGAAGCCAAGCTGGAAGGCGACGTGGATCACGACCAGCCCGAACAGCCGGTCGTACAGCCCTGATGCCACGTACAAACGGAACAGCGGCGTGATCAGGACGTGCGGCGGCAGCAGGCTGCCAGCACGTGAAGAAGACCAGCAGCGCCACGCTCAGCCGCCGGCCGAGGCCGCTCAGCGCCCAGGCCAGGCCGGTCGCCAGCGCCAGCACCAACACGACCGATGGAATGACCACCAGCACGGTGTTGGCGAAGTGGAGTGCCAGCGCCCCGTCGTTCCAGGCGCGAACGTAGTTGTCGAGCGTCAGCGAAGCGGGCCACGAAACGTAGCCGAGGCGCGCCGTTTCGTCGTACGAGCGAAAGGACGTGTAGGCGGCCCAGGCGAGCGGGAAGAGCCACAGCACGGCCAGACGCAAGGAGCACGAGATGCAGCCCCAGCCGGCGTGGGCGGCGGCCGCTCCAGCGGCGCCGCGGGGTTGCATCGGCCTCCGCGTCGGGCAGGCGGATAGGCGTTGTCAGGCTCATGCCGTCACCGTCCCGAAGGCGCGCCGCAGATACAGCGCGATGGGCACGACCGACAGCAGCAACAGGACTGTCGCCACGGCCGACCCGAAGCCGATGCGCGACGCCTCGCCCAACAGGCTGTTGACGATCAGCACGGAGAGCAGCTCGAGGCCGTTCTGGCCGCCGTTCAGGATGTAGACGACGTCAAAGGCGCGCAGCGCTTCGATCACCGTCACGATCAACACGACCACGTTGACCGGCCACATGACCGGAAACACGACCTTCCGAAATGTGGTCAACTCGCCCGCCCCGTCGAGCGCGGCGGCTTCCCGTAGGCGCGGATCGACCGTGCGCAGGCCGGCCAGATAGATGAGCGCGATGTAGCCGACGTGTCGCCAGCCGGCCGCGACCAGCGCCGCCCACAGGTTGAGCTGGCGGTTGCCCAGCCAGTCGATCAGGTTGTCCGGACGGGTCGTGCCGAGCAGGTTGTTGATGAAGCCCTGCTCGGGCGCGAACTGCAGCCCCCATATGAAGCCGACCAACGCCAGCGACAGAACGACCGGGAGGTAGAACGCGCTCTCGTAGAACGCGCTGCCGCGCAATGGCCGGTCGAGCGCCACGGCGATGGCGATACCGAGCGGCAGGGCCACGCACACGAGTCCGGCCAGCCAGAGCAGGTTGTTGATCAGCGCTCGCCAGAAGGCCGGCGTGATGGTCACCAGCTGCAGGTAGTTGTCGATGCCCACAGGCTGGATTCGGTCGAGGCCGCCGACGCCGTCCCAATCCGTGAACGACAGCGCCACCGATGCAACGGTCGGCAGCCAGATGCAGACGACCACGAGGGCGAACGGCAGGCCTACCAGGAGTGCGATGGCCAGCCGATCGAAGCGGGAGCGGCCTATAGAAATGCGCTGGCTCCCGCGATCGCCTAGGGCAGCGAATCCCAGAACTGCTGGATCTGGGTCAGATATGGCAGCCAGATCCTGGTTCGGGTCGTTCAGGAAGTCCTGGAAGTACGACTGCATGCCGTTGGCACCGGCAAAGTCCGGCCGCGTATCGCGGTCGAAGAACTGGGCAACCCGGCCGGCCGACGCGATCATCGCCGACATCCTCTGCTGCAATGGCGAGTAGCCGCTGGTGTCGGCGTCGACGGCCGCCGCGATCCGGCTCGGATTGGCGGCCACGTACGACAGCTGTGCCTGCGGGCTGCCGACGTATTCGAGGAACGCCCGCGCGCCGGCCGGGTTGGCCGCCTGCGGGCTGGTCATGAAGCCGTTGATCGGCGCCTCGATGGCGGTCTCGGCGTCGTAGGGCGTCCCGACGGCCGGAAAAGCAAAGATCTCGAGGTCCGCCCGATCAGCGGCCGCGGCCTGCTCGGCGGCAAAGGTGCCGAGGTAGATCATGCCCGCCTGGCCATTGACCATCGACTGCGCGGCCTCCTGCCAGGTCCGGCCCAGCGCACCGGGCTGGAGGTACGGCAGCAGCGTCCGCCACTTCTCGAAGACGGCCGCCACCCGCGGGTCGGTCCACTTCTCAAGGCCGTTGAGCAGCCGAATGTGGAAGTCATAGCCGTTCATGCGCAGGTCGAGGATGTCGAAGAAACCCATCGCCGGCCAACCGTCGCGATCGCCAAAGGCAATCGGGGCCAGGCCATCGGTCTTCATTCGGTCGGCCAGGGCGAGTAGGTCTTCATATGTGGCCGGCTGGGTATAGCCGTGCTGCTGCCAGACGCTCTTGCGATACATGACCGCCCACGGGTACGTGACGAACGGCACGAGATATTGCTTGCCGTCGTTGGCGGTCGAGGCGAGCTTGATACCCGCCGAGTAGTGGGCGTCAAGGCTCTGCCAGGCGCCGCTGGCGTCCCCGATCAGGTTCTGCTGCGCGAAGAAGCGCATGCGATTGCCGGCGAACCAACTGAAGACGTCGTCCGGCTTGGCCTGCAGGTAGGCCGATATGCGGTCCTGGAATTGCTGCGCCGCCACCGTGTTCACACTGACCGGGATGTGGGACGCGGCTGTGAAATCGTCGACGACCTGCTGCAAGGCTGTCTTGGGAACGTCATCTGAGTAATTCGAGCCAAGTGTCAGCGTCTGCGGGCTCGGGCTGGCACCCGCGCCGGCGCAGGCAACGAGCAGCATCAGCAGCAGCAGCAACGCGGGCACCTTTGCGAGTTGCTGCACGGGATCAGGTCCCGGGCGCAACGGCAGGCAGATCGGGTACGGCGCTGAGTAGCCCGGGCTTCTCTGAACCAGCGGGTTCCGAGTCGCTACTCGGCGAGAGCTCGCCGCTGGCGGCCGCACCATCCAGCCGCCCATACGGCGTGTTGGGCACGATCTCGTAGAAGGTCGCCGTGCCACCCTCGAGCAGCTCCAGGTGGCGAGTGTTGATTGGCTGGCGCAGGTTGCCGCCCGTTGACGCCGCGATGCGGTCCCAGGCCGACCAGGCCGAAACCGTCACGAATTGATGGGGCGGAATGCGAGCCAGGAACAGTGCCTCGGGACCATGATCGGCGAGGGCATCGGCCATCGTGCCGTGGCGCGCGTGTTCCACGTAGTTGTCGAGCTCGCCGGGCACGGTTCGGCCGCGGAAGATGCGCAGGATCTGGGGCGTACCTGCGTCCTGGAAGGCCAGCTCGATGTCGAGCCGGTGAGCCTCGATGTCGACCTCGACGGCATGGTCAGACGTTTCGAAGTCGAACGGTTGGTTGAGATCGAGATCGGGCGCCGCGCCAGCATCGTCCCAGACCGATGCGACTACCCGGCGATCGGCTTCGGCCGCGGAGGCTCGTGCGGCGTACAGGTAGCGCAAGCCGGGCACGGCCTGGATGGCCGGCAGGATCTGACGACGCAGCAGCTCGTCAGCGGAGTCGCCCGCGCGGTCAGGCCGAAAGGTGAGCAGCCTTAGCAACAACCCTCGCCCCGTCTCAACAGCTGCCTGAAAGCCAGCGGATTGTGCCAAACGAACGTGGCCTGTGCAAATAGGCGGGTCCGCCTATTTGTGCCTACGCAGCTCGTGCCTGAACGTCCGTGGCCACGATCAGTGACAGTTGCTCCGCCGGGCTCGGGTCGGCAACGATGACGGTGCGCGGCGGCACCAATCTGACCGTGCGCCGGTCGCGCACGTCGAACTGGCGGGCCAACTCGCGCGCGCGGTCACGCGCCGGCTTGACGAGCGTTTCTGGCAGGTACGCCCGGCCCTGGTAAAGCCGCTCGTAGAGCGGCACCATTTCCGGCCAGTCACGGGCGAGGTGCTCCATGAAGTGCTCGCGCGTGCCAGGTCGCAGGTACAGCACGTTTGCCCAGATGTGCGTGGCGCCCGCATCGCGTGCCGCTCGGACGACATCTGCCATCAGCTCGGGCTTGTCAGACAGGCCGGGCAGTAGCGGCGCCATGCCTACGCCGGCCTTGATGCCGCCGTCGACCAGTGTGCGCAGGGCGCGGAGGCGCTGCTTGGGCGGAGCGGTGTTGGGTTCGGTTGTGCGCCAGATGTGTGTGTCGATGGTGGGCACGGAGAAGGTGACCGACACCTCAGCCCGTGCGGCGGCGTGCTGGAGCACGTCCAGGTCGCGCACGATCATTGGTCCGCGGGTGATCAGGCTCAACGGGTTGGCGGCCGTGCCCATCACCTCGATGCACGCCCGGGTCAGGCGGTAGTGACCCTCCGCCGGCTGATAAGGGTCCGTGGCTGCGCCGACGGCGATCACCCCGCCCCGCCACGACTTTCGCGCCAGCTCGCGACGCAGGACATCCGCCACGTTGGTCTTGACCCGGATCGACGCTCCGTAGCGATCGTCCGACGGTCGCTCGGCGCGCCGCTCGAAAGCGCGGACGTAGCAGAAGGTGCACTGGTGGGCGCAGCCCATGTACGGGTTGAGCGACCACTCGAAAGGCATGCCCTTGACGCGGTTGAGAGCGCTGCGGCAGGGCTCCTCGCGGTATTCCGTCCTGATCCGGTTCATGAAGAGCGATTATAGAACGCCCGTTCTAATACGTCGCTGCGCGCCGATGTTATATGGCGGTCCGGCCCGCGTAGGGCGCTTTCCGGCAGTTAGGGGGAGGATACGGGCCGAATGGAAACTGGCGCGACCGCCCTGTCCAGGCCGGCTGAACGCGCGACCTGGTACGTCCTACCGGTCGCGATTGCCGTGGTGTCGCGGTTCTACTCGGTCTTCCTGTTGCTCCTTTTCCAGCACCAGGCCGCGCACCAGTTGCCGCTGCTCATCGACGACGGGTCGCCGCTCGTTGCGTGGGACGCGCAGTGGTACCTGCACATCGCGGAGCACGGATACCACGCTGCTGCCATCCAACCGGGCGGTGTGGGCGGCCACCACGACTTCGCCTTCTTCCCGGCCTGGCCGCTGCTCATTCGACTGGTCAGCCTGGGCGGACTGGTCCCCATGGCCGGCACGGCCATCGCCCTGTCGAACGTACTGATGGTGCTCGCGGCCGTCACCGCCTACCGGCTGTTCGCCGAACGCTTCGACGAGCGCGTCGCAGTGGGGGCGATCCTGCTGCTCGCCTTCAATCCGGCCGCGTATGTCTTCAGCATGGCCTACAGCGAATCGTTGTTCGTGCTCTTGTTGGCGCTGTTCTTCATGGTCGAAACGCGCCTGCCCGCGCCAATAGCGGCCGGCTTCGCCATGCTGACGCGCGTGTCGGGTCTGGCTATCGGCGCGTCGCAGGCGGTGATGCTGATCATCAGACGCGAGGCGCGGCCAATCAGGATCCTGAGCGTGATCGCGGTGGTCGCGGTATTTGCCGGGTGGTGGATCTTCATCTGGCAGCTGACCGGCAGCTTCAAGGGCTGGCTTGAAGGATCGGCGTCATGGAGCAGGAGCCTTGGTCCGGCGTCGGTCCTGCGCGCGCTTCACCGGCAGGAATGGATCCAGGCGCTGCTGTGGCTCTCGTTCGTCGGCCTGATGTTCCTTGGCTCGGCCATGCTCCTGCGCAAGTACCCGCAATACGCCCTGTTCGGCATGATCGCGATCGCGATGTCCGTCCTGGGCGCGCCCGTGTCGTCCATGCCGCGGCACTCGATGATCGCCATCCCAGCCTTCGCCGCGCTATCGCTGCGCCTTGGTGCGCGCATGTCGGTGGTGGTGGCCGTTGCGTTCGCGCTGGGGCAGATCCTGTTCATCCAGTTCGCTTTCGGCTCCCTGCACCGGCCGCCTTGATCGAGCGGGGCACCAGGAAGTAAGCGCCGGAGCTACCTGTGGCTGGGCGGCCAGCTGCCCATTACCTGGCGCAGCGCGGCGAACTCGCCCACGTGGTAGCTGTTGTGGTTGCCGATGATCGCGATGCAGCGGTAAGGCGTATGGCCGGGCGTGCCTTGCGAGGACGGCAAAGAGGTCGACCGACTCGTCGCGCGCGATCGCCTGCATGCGCTTTTAGGTCGGCCCGAAAGCTCTCGATCGACCTGCCGGAAGCCGGCGACATCGGTCTGCTCCGAGGGGTCCGGCCAGTACTGCGTCGGCCATTCGGGCGAAACGTGCGTCGGCCGGGTCCTCGATGTAGCGCAGCATGTCCCATTGGGTGATGCGCAGGTGCTCAATGAGGTGCCACGGCGTGTAGGTCACGTTGGGGGCGCGCTCGTTGATCGCCCAGTCCGGAAAGTCGGCGACGGCCGCGTCGAACGTCATGTGCGCCTGATTGCCGGTCAGCAGCAGCGCCAGCTGCTGGCGCAACTCGTCGATCAGGCGATCCCGTTGGCGGCGAGGGCGGCCTGGTGGGAGGTCCGCCGCTGGCGCGCCTCTGTCCGGCACCTGGTCGCGTGCGTGGTAGCTCGAGCGAACGAGCGGTCCCGACTCGACGTGCTTGAAGCCGAGCTCGAGGCGCCTCGGCCTTCATTTCGGCGAACTCGTCGGGGTGGTAGTAGCGAACCAACGGCAGATGCTGCTCTGACGGCCGCAGGTACTGGCCGACGGTCAGGATGTCGCAGTCGACGGCGCGCAGGTCGACAAAGGCCTGGTGCAGCTCGTCGCGCTCTTCGCCCAAGCCGACCATCAGGCTCGACTTCGTGTGGACGGCGTTGCCCATCTCGAGCGCCATGTCCTTGGCCTCGCGCAGCACGCCCAGCGATCGCGTCGTAGCGCGCCCGCTTGCGGACCGGCTTCTGCAGCCGCTCGACCGTCTCCAGGTTGTGGTTGAGGATGTCCGGCGCGGCTTCCATGACGGTTCTGCAGCGGCTCGGACGTGCCGTTGAAGTCCGGGATCAGGACCTCGACACCCATTCCCGGGCATGTCGCGTGCAATTGGCGGATCGTCTCGGCAAAGATGTGCGCGCCGCCGTCGGCCAGGTCGTCGCGCGCGACGCTGGTAACCACGACGTGCTCGAGCTGCATGGCGGCGATGGCCTCGGCCACGCGGCGCGGCTCGTCCTCGTCATTCCAGCTGGGCCGGCCGGTCTTGACCGCGCAGAAGCCACAGGCACGCGTGCAGACGTCGCCCAGAATCATGATCGTGGCCGTGCGCTGTTCCCAGCACTCGCCGATGTTGGGGCAGTGTGCTTCTTCGCAGACCGTGTTGAGCGTCAGTCCGCGCAGGATGCGTTTGAGGTCGGTGTAGTTCTCGCCCGATGGAAGTCGGGCGCGGATCCAATCGGGATGGCGCTGCGTGGGCGTGGTGGGCAGGCCCGACGCAGGGCCGCCCATCGCGATCGTCGGCGGCAGGTGTGGGTTGTGGGTCGACGTCCCGGGCGCCTGGAACATGGGCAGTTCGCGTTGCATCGGTGGAGCGAGTCTAGTCCGTGTGGCCCGACTAAGCCGTCAGCCGGCCAGTGGGTTGAAGTTCGCGTGGGCAACCAGCTGCCAGTCGGTGCCATCCCACAGGAACACCGACAGACGCGGCGCTGGGCCCGGCGTGTAGGGCCGGCCGTTGGCTGTTCCCACGACATCGGCCAGGTAGCGGGCGACGAGCACGTTGCCCGTCTGCGTTGCCGCGAGATCGCTGATGGTGAATTCGACCACGTCGGCCGGTCGCTGGATGAAGTCGGCTTTGTCAGCGCTGCTGCCGTCCGCTCGCTGCAGCGTGAACGCCGGCGACAGGAAGGCCTCCAGGCCGGCCGTGTCCTTGTCGTGCAGCAGTTGAAAGAGCTTGTTCGCCAGCGGCTGCGCGACGGTTGCCGCGTCTTCTGAGCTCGGCGCAGGACTCGTGCCGGCAGGCGCCGAGTTACACGCGGTCGCCGCGAGCGCGAGGGCGGTTACGAAGAGCGCGAGGAGCAACCGCTTGATCATTCAGTCTCCTGTTTGGCTTGGCCCCAAGTGTCGGCGATCCCCTGCTCCAGCGAACGCGGGTTGAAGCCGAGTTCTCTGGCCGCCTTGTCGTGACTGGCCCAGTACGTCACCCCGTCGCCGGCGCGGATCGTCTCGCCCAGGTTCGCCGGGAACCCCGGCAGCCCGCCCAGGAGATCATTGATTGGGGCGATTAGTCGTAATAGTGCCGTTGGTAACTCGATGCGTGGTGGCCGTCGACCGCCAACACGTGCCGCGACGGCAATCGCATCGCGCAGGCGGCGGCAGTCGCCGGCGAGGATGTACGCCTCTCCCGGGCGACCGCGGTCCAGGGCGGCGACGATGCCGGCGGCGAGGTCGTCCACGTGCACCCAGGCGCTCGCAGCATTGCCCAGGACGACGTAGCGCAGCTTGCCCGCGTACGCCTGTGCGAGCTGGAGCGCTAGTCAACGAGTGGTCGTGCGGCCCGTAGACCTGCGACGGCTGGACGATCACGATCGGCGCGCCGGCGGCGATGCGCTTTTCGGCCGCTTCGTGGGCGCGGTACTTGGTCTCGTCGTAGTAGGAGAGCAAGCCCTCGGCCAGGTTGCGCCGATACGTCTCGTCCGGCTGCTGGCCGTGCGTGTCACCGAAGACGTTGACGGTCGAGACGTAGACGATGCGCGGCACGCCGGCGGCGATCGCCGCATCCAACACCCGTTCGGTCGTACCGACGTTGGCGTCCCACATCGCCGGCCGCTCCGACTTCTTGATGCCGACCACGTAGCGAGCCGGCGCCGTGGATGACGGCGTCGGCGCCCTTCATCTGGGCGGTCATGGCCGGCACGCTGTGCAGGTCGCTGACGACGAGCGTCACGTTCTTGCCGGCGAGGAATTGCGCCTTGGCCTGATCGCGGACGAGCGCGATGACCTGGTCGCCACGATCAGCCAGCCGCTTGACGACGGCGCGACCGATGAACCCGGCGCCGCCGGTTACGACGACGCGCACGTGCTTATCGCCAGACGGAGTGCCGCTACCAAATGGCGGTCGACGAGTCGACAGCCTCCAGCCAGCGCTTGACCTCGGCCACGAACTTGCCCGCCTGCGCACCGTCGGTGGCGCGATGGTCGAAGCCCAGGCACATGAACATCTGCGGGCGAATGGCGATTGCATCGCCTGTCGGTGATCTCGATGACGACCGCGCGCTTGCGGATGGACTCGAGGGTCAGGATGCCGACCTCCGGCGTGTTGATGATCGGCGCCGTGATGATCGAGCCGGTCCAGCCGGTGTTGTCGAGCGTGAACGTGCCGCCCTGGATGTCATCGAGCTTCAGGCGGCCGCCGCGGGCCCGGTCGGCGAGATCGCGGATCTCGCGGTTGAGGCCGTGGATCGACAGCCGATCGGCGTCGTGGATGACCGGCACGACCAGGCCGTCCTCTACCGCCACGGCCACGCCCAGGTTCACCCGGTGACGCAGCCAGTGACCTTCGTCGGTGTAATGCGAGTTGAAGTCAGGGTGCCGGCGCAGTGCCTCGACGGTCGCCTTGGCGACGAAGGCGTCGAAGCTCAGGCTGATGCCTTCGCGCGCCTGGTAGGCGCCCTTGTTCGAGTCGCGCAGCGCAACCACGCCCGACATGTCGACTTCAACGATGGTGTAGGCAACGGGCACCTGCGACGGAGCGCGTCATCTGCGCAGCGATCGCCTTGCGCATGGGCGAAGCCGGCTTGAGCGTGTCTTCCTGAGCGGCTGGCGGCGCGGGTGCCGCGGCAGGCGCGCCGGCCGGAGCGGCGGTGGCCGCCGGCGTGGCGATCGAAGCGGGCGCAGGTGCCGTGGCAGGACGCGCAGCCGGGGCGCTCGGCGCCGTGCCGGACTTCTCCTGCTCGACGAACTTCTCGACGTCCTCGCGCGTGACCCGGCCGGAGTGACCCGTGCCGGCGATGAGCGCCAGGTCGACGTTGTATTCGCGGGCCAGGCGCCTTACGGCCGGCGTCATGCGGCCTTCATAGGTGTCGACGGCGGACGCGCCGTTGCCGTTGCCGGATGTCGCGACAGCCGTCTTTTCGGCGGTGGCGACGGCGGCCGGTGGTGCCGGCATTCGCTCGGGACTCGGTCGCTCGTCGGATCCGCCCGGGCCGTTGCCGGCGCCGTACGGACCGGCTGGCCGGCTCGGCGGGCGCGGCCGGCTGCGGCGGCAGGCTCGGCCGGCGGCTCAGGCTGCGGCGTCGCCTCGGCGGCGGCTTCGGTCGCCCCGGCGGTCTCGATGACCGCGATCTCGGTGTTGTTGGGGACCGTGTCGCCTTCCTGGACCAGGATCTCGGTCAGCGTGCCCTCGTAAGGCGACGGAACCTCGGCGTTGACCTTGTCGGTGATGACCTCGACGATCGGCTCGTACTTGTCGACGTGGTCGCCGGGCTTCTTCAGCCACTTGCCGATCGTGCCCTCGGCGACGCTCTCGCCGAGTTGGGGCATCTGGACCTTGGGCATCTAACGCGTCTCCGTCGAGATCCTAGGCACGGCGCGCTTGCCGGTCTCGGCGTAGTGTCGCCTAATCGCCCGAGAAGCGTCCAATGCCGAAGGGCGTGGCGCGGTCGGGTGTCCCTTGGGCGTAGGAGGCCGCTGAGGCCTTGGACGAGCTCCAACCGGCCGACCGGCACGATCACCTTCCTGTTCAGTGACATCGAGGGTTCGACTGAGCTCGCCGTCGCACTCGGGCCATCTGGCTATCGCGAGGTCCTTGAGCTGCACCAGCGTCTGTCTGCGCGATGCGTTCGCCCGGCACGGCGGGTATCGAACGGGGCACTGAGGGTGACTCGTTCTTCGTCGTGTTTCGTCGACGCCCCGTCGGCCGTGGCGGCGGCCGTCGAGGCACAGCGATCGATCGCCGCGCAAGACATGGCCGGCCTGGCGTTGCCGTCCGTGTCCGCATGGGCAGTCCACACCGGCGCAGGGCGTGCCCGGCGGCGACGACTACATCGGCCTCGACGTCAACCGCGCCGCTCGGATCGCTGCGGCCGCCCACGGCGGCCAGGTACTGCTCAGCGAGGCAACGCGAGCCCTGACAGGCGCATCGCTACCTGATGGCGTCGGGGGTGCTCGACGTCGGGCGCCACCGGCTGAAGGGCCTGCCTGAGCGCGAACACATCTATCAGCTCACGATCGATGGTTTGCCCTCCGACTTCCCGGCCATCCGTTCGCTCGATGCGTCGATGACCAATCTGCCCGGCTCGAACGTCGAGCTTCGCTGGGCCGCGATCGAGAGGTGGCGCAGGTCGCGGAGCTCGTCCGCGACAACGCACTGGTCACGCTCACCGGGCCGGGTGGCGTACGGGCAAGACCTCGCTCGCCACCGAGGTGGCACGGCGCGTTGGCGGCGCAGTTCAACGACGGCGCCTGGTTCGTCCCGCTCGACGCGGTCGCCGACCCTCGGCTGGTCGGTTCGGCGATCGTGGCCGGCCTTGGGCTGCGCGACGTCACCGGCCGCCCGGCCCGCGAACGGCTGCTTGACAACCTGCCGGGCAGGAAGCTGCTCCTTGTCCTGGACAACTTCGAGCAGGTGCTCGAAGCCGCGCCGCTGATTGCCCAGACTGCTCGCGGCGGCACGCGGGCGTGAAAGCGATTGTCACCAGTCGAGCCCCGTTGCGGTTGAGCGCGGAGCAGCTGTATCCGGTCGAGCCCACTTGACGTGCGCCATGCCGCCGGCGACGGCGATCTGGCGCAGCTAGCCGCGATGCCCATCGGTTCAATTGTTCGTCGAGCGCGCGAAACGGGTCCAGCCCGACTTCACCTTGACCGCCGGAAACGCCGCGGTCATCGCTCGAGATCTGCCAGCGTCTCGACGGCCTGCCGCTGGCCATCGAGCTGGCTGCAGCACGCATCCCGCTGCTCGGGGCAGCTGGCATCCGCGACCGACTGGCGCGCCAACTGGGTCTGGGCGGCGCGGTCGCACGCGACGCCCCGGTCACGCCAGCGAACCCTGGAGGAGCACCATCGGCTGGAGCCACGATCTGCTCGACGCGGCAGGACAGACGCTCTTCGCCCGGCTCGCCGTCTTTGTCGACGGCTGGCGCATCGAGCAAGCCGAGGAGGTATGCGGCCCAGGCACGGAGCTCGAAGGCCGCGTCGCCGACGTCGTCGCGAGTCTTGCCGAGCAGAGTCTCGTAACGACGAGGATGCGTAACGACGGGGTGCGCTTCGGCATGCTCGAAACCGTGCGCCAGGACGCCAGCCGGCGGCTCAACGCAGGACGCCGCGCGCGACGGGCTCAAGCAGCGCCACGCGCTGGCGTACCTCGCCCTTGCCGAACGAGCGCGGCCCAGCGCTCGATACGCGCGATGCCGGCATCGCCCTTGCCCGCCTACAGGAGGAACGGGACAACCTGCGATCTGCGCTGCAGTGGGCGATTGCAACCGGCAGCGTCGAGGTCAGGCCTGCGACTCGGCCGCGCGCTTTCGCGGTTTTGGGGGTTGACCGGCGAGATCCAGGAGGGATCTGCGACGCTCGCAGCAGATCCTTGCGCTACCCGGGCGCCGACGCCCCAACCGTCTGGCGCATGCGCGCCCTCGAGGCCGCCGGAAACCTGTTCTATTACGCCGGCGATCCGGTTCGGCCGCGCCAGATGTACCATCGCCCAACTGGAGCTTGCTCGAGTCTTGGGCGACCGCAAGGGAATCGCCGATGCCACGTACAACCTGTCGTTTACCGAGTACTCGCCTACTGACTGGCAACCGGCGCTGGCGCAGATCGACGCAGTCGTCCCCGAATACGCGGCACTTGGCGAGGATCAGGCGAAGGCCCGCGCCGACTGGGCGCGTGCGACGCGGCTGACGCAGGGTGGTCGGCGCCGCGAGGCAGTGGCAATCCTCGAGGAGGCCGTCCCGCAATACCGGGCCCTAGGCGATTACTCATACCTGACGCTGGCGGCCGGCACCTTGAGTGCCTTGAGCTTCGACCTTGGCGATCCGGCCGGCGCCGTGCGTTGGCTTGTCGAGGCCTTGTCGGTCGCAAGCGTGGCTGGCAACCTGCCGGCGCTGACGGCCGGCCTGCCGAGCATCGCCATGGCAATGTTTCATCTCGGCCGCCCATCGGAAGCGGCGACGGTCCTCGGCGCATACGAAAGCCTGTCCCGGCGCTATGGCGTCCGGATGCCGTTGAACCTGCAGCAAGCCCAAGAGGCTCGTGACCCGCTGAGCCAAGTGGCGGCGGCCGTCAGCGCCGAGGCCTACCAGGAGGCGCGCGACCGCGGCGCGGCGATGGGCATCGATGAGGTGGTCGAATTCGTGATGGAACTGGCCGCCAGCGCTGCCTGACACCAGCGATTTCAGTACGCTGCGAGCCGCCTCACCGCGTCGGCGATGCGATCCGGGCTGGGCATGAACCAGTCTTCGAGCACGTGGTTGTAGGGCACGCCCGGCACGTCCGGTCCGGTCACGCGCATGACCGGTCCGTCGAGGTAATCGAAGCCTTCCTCGGCGATGATCGCGGCGATCTCCGCGCCATAGCCGCCGAAGCGGTTGTCCTCGTAGGCGATGACGACCTTGCCGGTCTTGGCCACGCTCTTCAGCAACGTCTCGCCGTCCAGTGGCCGCAGTGTGCGCACATCGACGACCTCGACCGAGGTGCCCTCCCCTTCGAGCAGCTCCGCCGCCTCCAGCGCATAGGAGCCATCAGGCCATAGGCAATGACCGTCACGTCAGAACCCTCGCGGGTGACCTTGGCCGAACCGATCGGCACGGTGTAGTCCGAGTCCGGCACGTCGCCGCGCACCGAGCGGTACATCTTCTTGTGCTCGAAGAAGAGCACCGGGTCTTCGTCGCGAATGGACGAGCGCAGCAGCCCGCGCACGTCGTATGGCGTCGACGGAATGACCACCTTCAGGCCGGGCATGTGGGTGAAGTAGGCCTCGACCGACTGCGAGTGGTACAGCGCACCGTGAACGCCGCCGCCGTAGGGCGCGCGAACCGTCATCGGCAGGTTGAAGGCGCCGTTCGAGCGGAAGCGCATGCGTGCCATCTCGGACAGGATCTGGTTGAAGGCCGGAAAGATGAAGTCGGCGAACTGGATCTCCGGCACCGGCCGCAGGCCGTTGAGGGCCATGCCGATCGAGGCGCCGACGATCATTGACTCGCTCAACGGCGTGTCCAGCACGCGGTCGCCGCCGAACTCGTCGTACAGGCCGTCAGTGGCGAGGAAGACGCCGCCCTTCTTGCCCACGTCCTCGCCCAGCACGACGATCGAGTCGTCGCGCCGCATCTCCTCGGCCAGCGTCGAGCGAACGGCCTCGATGTACGTCTGGACGGTCATCGAAGGGGTCCCCCGTCGCCCATGAAGCGCGCCGACTTCCAGAACGGGTCGTCCATCCGCGCCGGTGGGGCGTCGCCGTAGACGAACTGCTGCGCCGTCGCCGGGTCTGGATCGGTCTGCTCCTCGGCCCAGTCGGTGGCGTCCTCGACCACCTTGCGCGACTCGGCCACGATCCGCCCGTCGGTCTCGTCGTCGAGCATGCCCGCCGCGACGAGCTGCTCGCGGAAGAGCGGCAGCGGGTCGCGCCCCTTCTCCGACTCCATCTCCTCGGCCGGCCGGTACTTGCGTCTGCTGGTCATCCGACGAGTGCGCGGTCAGGCGCGTCACCTTCGCCTCGATCAGCGTCGGCCCCTCGCCCGCCCGCGCGCGATCGATCGCTTCCTTGCCCACGCGGTAGCACTCGAGCACGTCGGCGCCGTCGACGACGATGCCGGGCATGTTGTAGCCGGCGCCGCGGATGGCGATGTCCGGCACCGCCGACTGCAGCGACATCGGCACGCTGATCGCCCAGCCGTTGTTCTCGACGACGTACACGACCGGCAGCCGGTGGATGCCGGCGAAGTTGAGGCCCTCGTGGAAGTCGCCCTGGTTGGACGAGCCCTCGCCGATGTAGGTGATCGTCACCTGCTCGGTCTTGCGAATCTTGGCGGCATAGGCGATGCCCGTCGCGTGCAGCAGCTGCGTCGCGACCGGCGACGAGACCGACAGGATGTTGCGCTCCTTGATGCCGTAGTGGCCGGGCATCTGGCGGCCGCCGGACGACGGGTCGACGCCGCGCGCGAACTGGGCGAGCATGATCTCGCGCGGGCTCATGCCGAAGGTGATCAGCGACGTCACCGACCGGTAGTACGGCACCATCCAGTCGAAGCCCTTGCGCAGCGGGTAGCGCGATGCCGACCTGCGCGCCCTCGTGGCCCTGGCCGCTGATGACGAACGGGATCTTGCCGGCCCGGTTGAGCACCCACATGCGCTCGTCGACGGCGCGCGCGACCACCATCAGCCGGTACATCTCCAGCAGGTCGTCGCGCGATCAGCCCGAGGTCGGCCCCCAACTCGCTGGTCTTCTCGCGGCGTCTTGGTCGCCATCGTCTCTCCCTAGAAGTTGATCGACTTGCCGTCGACCGCCAGCGCCGCTTCGCCAAGCGGCCTCTGAAAGCGTCGGATGCGGGTGGACCGCGGCCCCGATTTCCCACGCGGTCGCTTCCAGCAGCATGGCCGTCGAAGCCTCGGCTGATCAGGTCGGTTACGTGAGGGCCGACCATGTGCACGCCCAGCACCTCGTCAGTCTTCTTGTCGGCGATGACCTTGACGAAGCCCTCGTACTCGCCGCCGATGAGCGCCTTGCCCGACGCCTGGAACGGGAACTTGCCGGTGCGGTATTCGAGGCCGTCCCGTGTGCACTCGGCCTCGGTCCGGCCGATCGACGCGATCTGCGGCCGTGAGTAGGTCGCGCGCGGCATCTTGAGGTAGTCGACCTTCTCGATCTCGGCGCCGGCGATGTTGTGGACGGCGGCGATGCCTTCGTGCGTCGGCGACGTGCGCCAGCAGCAGGCCACCGATCAGATCGCCCACGGCATACAGGTGCGGCTCGGCGGTGCGCATGCGCCCGTCGACCTGCACGAAGCCCTTCTCGACCTTGGCGCGCGTGCTGTCGAGACCGACGTTGTCCGAGTTGGGCGCGCGACCGGTTGCCACCAGCATCTGCTCGGCGCGCAGCTCGGCCGGTGCCTCGCCCTCCTTGCCGACCATCAGGCAGACGCCCTTCTCATCGGCCGTGACCGACGCCGGATCGAAGCGCGCGCTGGTGATGACCTTGATGCCGCGCCGGTTGAAGCTGCGCTCCGAGCTCCTTGGACACTTCCGCGTCTTCGAGCGGCACGACCGTGGGCAGGTACTCGAGCAAGGTCACCTCCACGCCCGCGTCGTGGTAGAAGCTGGCGAACTCGACGCCCACCGCGCCCGCGCCGACGACGATCATCGACTTGGGCATCGTCGCGCCGGTGGTCGCCTCGTCGCTGGTGATGATCCGCTCGCCGTCCGGCACCAGGCCGGGCAGCGCTTGACGCGCGCTGCCCGAGGCCAGGATCACGTCGTTGGCGTCCAGCACGCGCTCGCCGTCGGGCTTGCCGTCCTCGCCGAAGGTCGCCACGCGCACCTTCTTGCCGCCCTGCAGCGTCGCCCGTCCGCGGATCCACTCGACCTTGTTCTTCTTGGCCAGGCTGGCCACGCCGCGTGTCAGCCGGTCGACGATCTGGTCGCGTCGCTTGGCGACCGTCGGGTAATCGAAGCTGGCGTTCTCGAGCTTTACGCCAAGATCGGCGGCGTGATTGACGCGGTTGTAGAACTCGGCCGACTCGAGCATCGCCTTGGTCGGGATGCAGCCGACCAGCAGGCACGTGCCGCCCAAGCGTGGCTGTTCGTCGACGAGAGCGACCTTGAGGCCGAGCTGCCCGCCACGAAAGGCTGCTGCGTAGCCGCCGGTGCCTCCGCCGATCACGACGAGGTCGAAGCGAATTGGATGACCCGACTGCCACGCGGCCAGCCTACACTGTCGGGCGCTGCGGTCCCGCGCTGGGCGGCGCTTGCAGCCGAGGGGCGAGGAGGTGCGCACGGTGGCGACGTCCGTTCGGACGATCCGCTGGCTGGCGCTGGGCACTGGCCATCCTGGCAATCGTCAATGCCGTGATCACGCTGGGCTTTGCGCTGAACATCGGCGCGCCGCCACCGACCGACGAGTGCACGGACCTCGTCGACCGGCTGCATCGCCTTCCGCGCCGACGACAGCCGAATCTTCCCGGTCATGGTCGTGCAGTCGCTGGCCGCCATTGGGGTGTTCCTCGTGGCGGCCCATCTTGGCTACGTCGCTGCGCAGATGGGCGCCCGATTCGACCGCGCGTGATGCGCTGGTGCTGCTCTTCGTCGTCGGCGGCGTGCTCGGTATCACCGCCAACCTGCTGAATATCGCGGTCAAGCCAACGCAGCCACCTTCGGCTACTGCGACTGCGGCTACAAGACCGAAGAGGTGATCGCGCAGGACTACGCGCTCACCGTCGGCCGGATCGCCGTCAACTGGCTGTCGATCGGCGCGGTCACGCTGGTCGGCGTCGGAACCGCCGCTCGCCGGCCGCCTGCTCAACTTCAGCCCGGCCTGGCGATTCGTTTCGTACGCGATCGCGCATCCTGCTGCTGTTCGCGACCGCGCTGCGTCTCGTCGCGGCCTTCGTCTTCATCGAGCCATTCGATCCGTTCCAGCTGTCTGACATCCTGACCGCCATCGCGGCGGGCATCCTGGTGCCGGTCTGGGCGATCTTGCTCGCGCGCCTGATCGGTAAGCCAAACGAAGGGGCGACGGCCTAGACCCACGCGGCCGGGGATACTCCGCCCGTGTCCGGACAGAACTGGTTCGACGCCGCCCTCGTCCTGGGCGCCTACCTGGCCGGCTCATTGCCGATGGGCGTCATCGTTGCCCGCCTCACCGGCGCGCGCGATCCGCGGACGGTCGGTTCCGGCCGGACCGGCGGCACGAACGCGTGGCGGGCGATGGGCCTGTGGCGCGGCATCCTGGTCGGACTTCTCGACATCGCGAAAGGTGCGCTGCCCGTGCTCATCGCGACCGAGCTGGGCGGCTCACCAACTGTGCGCGCGCTGGCCGGTGTCGCCGCCATCCTGGGCGCGTGGAAGTCGGTCTTTCTGGGCTTCCATGGCGGGCGCGGTGTGGCCACCGGCATCGGCGCGATGGCCATCATCCAGCCGTTGGTGATCCTGCTCGGCGCACCGGTCTTCTTCGGTGTGATCGCCGTGACGCGCTACGTCTCGCTGGGCTCGCTGGTCGGCTCCGCCTTCGGCGCGGCGCTGCTCATACCGTTCGTCGCGCTCGGGCTTCAACCCACCCGCCGACCTCATCTTCGCGGCGGGCGGCGTGGCCATCGTCTGGTACGCGCACCGCGACAACATCGGCCGGTTGATGCGCGGCGAGGAGAGAAAGATCGAGTTCTCGACTAGCCCCGTCGAGGGCGGAGGGTCAGGAACAGCACCGCCGCCGTAACCACCACCAGGCCGATGATGACGACCGGTGCACCGCGCAGGGCGTCGCCCAGCGGCCCGACGGCGTCGCTGATGTAGGCGAAGACGATCACCGCCACGACGATGAGAGGCGAGGATGATGACGACCTGACGCTCGCGGCTCATGTCGGGTCAGCGGCCGGCGGGATGCCGATGGGCGCGACCAGCACGTGACCTGCCAGTAGCTTGCCCGGCTGGATGCGCAGCCCTTCCTTGGGTCGGTGGAAAGTGATCGTCACGTCGGCGCGGACGACAGGTTCCGACGGCGCGCCGCTGGTCAGGTCGACGGCCGTCGGCGTGTCGACGGCCAGCACCGGCACGCCGACGGCGCGCGCACGGTGGGTCAGTTCGACGGCCTCGCCGATGGGGCTGCGCAGCTCGCCGCGGACGCCGGTGCCCAGCAGCGCGTCGATGACCAGTCCGGCCCGCTCGATGCCGTTGGCCAGTACGGTGAGGTCGCGCGGCGCTGCGGCGTGTACTCGCTCGACGCCGGTCAGGCCCTCGAGGCGCGTCCAGTTGGTCAGCGCGTCTGGCGTGCCCGGCTCGTCGTCGCGCGAGACCAGCACGACGACGCTCTTGATGCCAGCGGTCGCCAGATGGCGCGCCGCGACAAAGCCATCACCGCCGTTGTTGCCCGGCCCGGCCAGCACGAGCACGATCGAACCGGGCCGGCCGCTCGGCGCTGTTCAACGTCGCACGTGCGGCCGCCGCGACGGCCGCTCCGGCTTGCTCCATCAGGTCGATGCTGGCAACGCCAAATCGCTGGGCGCGCGCGTCGGCGCCGCGCATTTGCTCGGCCGTCATTGGCCAGCGGGCGGCGTAGCGGGACCAGCGTGCCGCCAGCCTGGGCAGGTCGAGGTCGGGCGCGCGAAGCTGGGCGTCGTCGGCTGGCAGCACTTCACCATCGCCGACATCGGTCGCGGCGGTCGGCGGCAGCGTGCTCATCGCTCGGCAGGGTACTGCAGCCCAGACCTCGGGCATTGCCGCGCGCCTGATATCGACGACGCTGATACTGCCGGGCATGAGATCGATCTGGACCGGCGCGATCAACTTCGGCATGGTCACCATCCCGGTCAAGCTCTACAGCGCTACCGAGGAGCGCGACGTTACGTTCCACCTGGTCCACAAGACCGACGGCGCGCGCATCGTCGAGAAGCGCTTTTGCAGCGCGGAGAACAAGGAAGTCGAGTGGGACGACATCGCGCGCGGCGTGGAGGGCGACAACGGCGAGGTCGTCATCGTCGACCCAGACGAGATCGACGAGGCTCGCGCCCGAGGTCACCAAGACCATCGACATTGGCGATTTCGTCGAGGTCGAAGAGATCGACCCGATCTACTTCCAGAAGAGCTACTACCTGGAGCCGACGGAGGTCGGCGCCAAGCCCTTCCATCTGCTCCGTCGGGCGCTTGCCGAAACGTCCAGGGTTGCCGTCGCGCGAGTGGCGCTGCGCAACAAGGAGCGATTGGCGACCGTGCGCGTCTACCAGGAGACGCTGGCCCTCGAGACCATGTACTGGCCCGACGAGATCCGCTCGATTTCCGAGCTCGAGCTGGACGAGGGCAAGGCACGCGTCACCGCGCGCGAGGTCGAGATGGCCCAACAACTGATCGACAACCTGAGCTCACACTTCGAGCCCGACAAGTACGAGGACCGCTACCGCATCGCCCTGCAGGAACTGATCGAACGCAAGGCGAAAGGCGAGCAACGGGCGGCCAAGCGACGCAAGCCCGAGCCCAAGGTCACCGACCTGATGGAGGCGCTGCAGGCCAGCCTCGACGCTTCGCGGTCCGCTTCCGGTAAGGCGCAAGGCGCGCAAGCCGGCCGCGCGCAAGGCTGCGGCGCGCAAGCCCGCCGGGACAGGCGACGCAAAGCCGCCTGATTTGGTCATAGCCCTCGACCAGCGCTAATACGAACGCATCAGGCCCGCTCCGCGGCAGGTCTGGTCCCTACTCGCCGCGCGCCACCACGAAGCAGCCGATGCCGGCCACGATCGCGCCGACCGCCAGCGCGCCCAGCCAGGCCAACAGGGCGAGGATGCCGATGCGCAGGCTGTCCAGCGAGCGTGCCACGTCGTCCAGCTGCGGGCCGGCGTTGACGGCCGTCTTGAAATCGGCCAGCGACGCGCTCAACTCGTCGAGGCTCTGCGCCACGGCCTGAGCGTCCTCGCCGTTCGAGTCGAGCGATTGGCCGATGGTCGCGAGGTCGGTCGATAACCCGCCGAGTTGGGTAGCCGCGTTGGAGAAGCCGGGCGCCAACCCTGCCAGCGGTTGGAGGCCGAAGATGTTGATCTGCATTTTGTCGGCCAGATCCGCCATGGTCGCACTCACGTCATTCGCGATCGACGAGGCCCGGTCGGTGGCCGCCTTGGCATCGGCCAGGCTGGTGTCCATGCCGCGCACGCCGGTGGCGGTCTGGTCGATGGTCGCTCTTGGCCTTGTCGATGGCAGCCACCGCCGCGGCGCGCTGCGTCTCCAGGCTGGCTGCCATGTTGTTCAGGTCGGCGATGGGCCCGGCCAAGCCGTTGAAGAAGAGCGCCAGCAGGACCATGCCGACGACGCCCCAGATGATCAGCGCCGTGCCGGCGAGCACGCCATACGCCTGGTCGCCGCGGCCGTCTGCGACCAGGGTGGCGATGATCGGCGGTGGCGCGATCGGATAGTTGTCGGTGTCCTCGCTGATCGTCATGCCCTTCCTATGCCTGCCTCAGCTGCCGTCGCAGCATGACCGCCGTCAGCACCAGCAGCACGCAGGCCGATGCCGGCCAGTACCCCCATCTGCCACCAGGCGACGGTGTTGCCGCGCAGCATCTCGTCCTGCAACAGGCTGATGGCGTGCGTGACCGGCAAAGCGTACGCGACAAGCTGCAGGAACCACGCAAACTCGTGGACCGGCAGCACGAAGCCGCTGAAGAAGACGGACGCAAGGAGGATGAGCAGCGACAGTTGGACGGCCTGCCGCTCCGAATCTGACACGACCGAAATCAGCAGCCCAACGCCGAGGCTGGCAAATACGAGCAAGAAGACGATCAGCGCGAACCATCCATGGGCTGCCCAACAACGGCACCTTCAACAGGAAGACCAGCGCCAGCGTCGTAACTGTGGCGATGACCGCGCTGACCAGGCCCAGACCGAGGTACTTGCCGAGCACCAGCTCGAGCGAGTTGATAGGCGAGACGCGAAACACGTCCATCGTCCCGGACAGGCGCTCGCGGACGAAGCTCAGGGCGGTCAGCGTGACGGCCATGTGCTGCAACACGAGCGCCAGCACGGCCGGCCCAAAGAAGGCGATGACGCTCGGCTCGACCGGCGCGATGTTGACCACCCTCGCCGTGGTCGGTGCCGCAATCACCTCGGGCGGAATGTTGACCGGAGGCGCGGCGCCCTGGCTGATGGCGTACTCCTCGCCTTCGGCGATGGCACGCTTCAGGATCTCCTGGTTGACCTCGTCGAGATGAGGGTCCCGGCTATGAAGTTGGCGTATGCCGCGTTGGCCGGGTCGATCTGGTTGATCTCGACGGTGATCTCGGCCTGCTTGCCCGAACGAAATGTCTGCTGGACGTTGGGCGGGATCGTGACCACCGCGTCGATCTGAAGCTGTTCCAGCTCGGCAGTGGCGGCCGCGTGGTCCTGCGTGACCGACACGAGGGTGACCGCCGGCCCCAGCACGGTCTGCAGGTCGCCCTGAGTGGTCGGCAGTTCCGTGTCTGAAGGCAGGACCAGGGCGACGTCGAGCGGTTTTCGGATGCCTGTGAAGCCCAGCCCGAAGAGGGCCATGATCAGAAAAGGCCCGAGTACCAGGCTGAAGAACGCCCCCGGCCGGCGGCGTACCTGGATCAGTTCCTTGCGGACCTGCGCGATGACGCGCGTGATCGCCTTGGCGATGCCGTAGATGAAGTCCATCACGCGGCCGGCTTGGCGGCGCGCTGTGCCTCTAGCGCGTCGAGCGAGTCCTCGTGACGGCCGACAAGGGTGGCGAACACCTCGTCGAAGGAGGGCCGCACCTCGCGCGTGGCCTCGACCTCGCCACCGGCTTCGGTGATTGCGTCGACTACCTTGGGCGTTGCTCTGGCGGCGTCGTCGGCCACGATCAGCAGTTGAACTGCTGACGTCTGCCGAATTTCGTTCACGTCCTCGACGGCGGGCAGTTGACGGGCGTCGAACGGCAGCGTGGTGACCACCTCGACCAGCTCGCCGCCGAGCGCCTGCCGCCGCACCTCGGCCGGCGTCGCATAGGCCAGCAGCTGGCCACGGCTGATCAGCGCAACCGAATCGCAGTACTCGGCCTCGGTTACGTACTGCGTGGTGACGATGATCGTCACGCCAGCGCTGCGCAGCCGCTCGAGCTCGTCCCAGATGGCCTGTCGGAGCAGCGGATCGACACCCGCCGTGGGCTCATCGAGAACCAGCAGCGAAGGTTCGTGGACGAGCGCGCAGCACAGCTCGAGCCGGCGCTGCTCGCCGCCCGACAGGTCGCCCGCGCGCCGGTCGCGCTGATCCCACATGCCGACCAGCTCCATCACCTCGCGCACGCGCTCGCGCCGCTTGCGCCACAGCAGGCCGAACGTCGCGGCGACGAAGTTGACGTTCTCCTTGGCCGTCAGGTCGGGGTACATGACGAACGATTGCGGCTGGTAGCCGATGCGCTCTCGTGTTCGGCGCCGGAAGTGGCGCGGCTCCTCGCCCAGCACGCGTATCTCGCCGGCGTCCGGCCGGAGCATGCCCAGGATCATGCGGATAGTCGTGGTCTTGCCCGATCCAGACGGCCCGATGACGCCCAGGATCGTGCCCGCTGGTACGCGCAGTGATACGTCGGCGACGGCCAACACCTGACCGAAGGCGCGTCGCACGTTCACAAGCTCGACCGGAAAGTGTTCGGGCGGCCTGGGCTGCCGGGTGCGCGGTCGCGGGCGGCGCGGCCGACGGCGGCGGCGCGGCAGACGGCGGCTGCGCGGCAGAGGGTGGCGGCGGCAGGCGGCGGGGGCGGTGGCGTCGTTGGTTTCTGGCCGGCAAGAGACATGCGCTATTGGCCCTCGTTTAACCCACAAAAGAACGCGCTGACCTTGCCAGCCAGCGTGTTGCACCCGTTCGCGACCAGCCGTCGGCGGGCGTGCAAAGCCGCTGCAAGGTCCGTGGGCGCCCGGCAGAGTTGCAATGCCTACCGGGTGGGCGCTTACGGTCGCGGTCCATGGATGACCCGTCCGCCGCAGCGCGCGCCGCCGGCCTGCGCTACGTCAACGAAGGCGACCCGGGCCTGTCCCGCCATCGTCACGGCCGTGGCTTCGGTTACCGCGATGCGGACGGCGCGCCGGTTCGTGACGGCCAGACCGTCCGTCGCATACGAGCACTGGCCATCCCGCCTGCCTGGACGGACGTCTGGATCTGCCCCAGCCCGCGCGGCCATATACAGGCCACCGGCCGCGATGCCCGCGGTCGCAAGCAATATCGCTATCACCCGCTGTGGCGCGCGGTCCGCGATGAGGCCAAGTACGGCCGGTCGATCGAGTTCGCCAGGGCGTTGCCGCGCTTACGCCGGCGCGTCGAGCGCGACCTGGCCCGGCCCGGCTTGCCGCGTCAGAAGATGCTGGCCGTCGTCGTTCGGCTGCTCGAAACCACGCTCATGCGCGTAGGCAATGAGGAGTACGCGCGCGACAACAAATCGTTCGGGCTGACCACGCTGCGCAACCGTCACGTCGCAGGTGAACGGCACCCAGGTTCGCTTCTCGTTCCGCGGCAAATCCGGCAAGGTGCTCGAGGTCGACGTTCGCGATCGGCGACTGGCCCGCGTCGTGCGCCAGCTGCAGGAGTTGCCCGGCCAGCGCGTATTCCAGTACGTCGACGAGGACGGCGCCGTCCAGCCGATCGAATCGGACGATGTCAACGAGTACTTGCGCGACGCGATGGGCGAAGACTTCTCGGCCAAGGACTTCAGGACATGGGCCGGTACCGTGCTCGCGGCGAGCGCGCTGTGCCGGCTCGAGGACGAGGCAGACGCCGATCCCACGCCGACCAAGAAGCGGATGGTGCAGGCGGTGAAAGAGGTTTCCCGGTCGCTGGGCAACACGCCGGCCGTTACCCGCGGCTCATACATCCACCCGGACATCTTCGACGCCTATCTCGATGGCTCGCTGGCAAAGGCGGCGGCAAGGTCGGCCGGCCCGAGGTCCGAGGCGCCCGACAACCGTGGCGAGCATGATCTGCGCGATGAGGAACGGGTCGTGCTCGAAGTCCTCAAGCGGCGCCTGAGCCGCGCCGCGGCTGCCTGATGAGCGTCCGGCAGGCGTCCGTACGGCCGCAATCTGCCGTTGGATGGCGCCTCGGCCAATAAAGGCCGACAATCTGCCCGTGCCATACCGCGCCCAACCGCGACGCCTTCGTTCGTCGCGCCTGTCCCGGCGCAACAATGCCCAGCTCCGGCGGCTGGCTTATCTGCGCCTGCGCGCGCGTCCGCAGCACAGCAGCATGGGCTTCCTGCCTGTCGTCGCACTGTTCAGTGCGCTCGTGATCATGGGCGCCGTGGTCGGTGGCGTGGCCGCCGCCACCGGTGCGACCGCGGTGACCATCGACTACCTGTCTGAGGGCCTGCCCGACGTAACCAACTTCGAGGAGCTCGACTACGCCCAGCCGTCGGTGGTCTACGACCGCACCGGCACGGTCGAGCTGGCGCGCTTCCAGAGCGAGCGCCGTCACGTCGTGACGTTCGAGGAGATCCCCCAGCTCGTACTCGACGCGACGATCGCCGTCGAGGACCGCAGCTTCTGGGACAACGAGGGTTACGACCCCAACGCGATTGCTTCGGCCATCGTCGCCCTTGCCACCGGCGGCGGCGACCGCGGCGGCGGGTCGACCATCACCCAGCAGTTCGTGCGTGCCCGCTTGCTGCCGCAGGACGTGCTCGATGGCGACGTCTACATCCGCAAGGCCAAGGAGATCATCCAGTCGTCGCGGCTGACGGCGGCTTTCCCCGGCGAGGCGGGCAAGGCACGCATCATCACGGCGTACCTGAACCAGATCTATTACGGCCACAACGCCTACGGCATCGCCGCCGCCGCGCAGGTCTACTTCGGCATCACCGACCTGAACCAGTTGACGCCGGCGCAGGCCGCGTTGCTCGCCGGCCTGCCCCAGTCGCCGACCGACTACGACCTGTTCAAGGCTGCCCAGACCGACGCATTCGGCCGGCTGGTCGTGCCGGTGACCGCCGGGCCGGGCCAACAGCTGCCCACCATCGTGGCGCGGCGCAACTTCATCCTGCACAGCCTGGCCGACGGCAACGGCCACTGGACAACGCTGACGCCGGAGCAGCTCGACCAGGCCCTCAACGAGCCGATCGTCCTTGCGCAGGAAGCGCCGACGCTGTGGCGCGCGCCGCACTTCATCTGGCACATGAAGCCCGAGCTCGACGCGCTGCTGGCGTCGATGGGCCGCGCCGCCCGCCGACAGTGGCGGCTACTCGATCATCACCTCGCTCGATATGAAGGCGCAGAACCTGGCCGAGCGCTACGTCACGGCGGCCGCCATCGACACCCAGTTACCGAAGGATGAGTTCGACGCGGCCATCGCCGCGCAGGGCTTACAACCGGATAGCGACTGGCTCACCTTCCTACGAGGCAAGGACATCCACAACGCTGCCCTGGTGGCGATGGACGCCCGCACCGGCGACATCCTGGCCTACGTCGGTAGCGCCGGTTATTACCGCAACGACCTGTCCTCGTCCCAACTCGAGCCCAAGTTCGATGTTGCCGGACAGGGCTTCCGCCAGCCCGGTTCGGCGTGGAAGCCCTTTGAATACGCCGCCGGCTTCGACGCCAAGAAGATCACGCCGGGCACGCTGCTGCTTGACGTCACCTCCGAGTTCGAGCCCAACTGGGTGCCACGCGACGCCGATCTGAAGGAACGCGGCCCGGTCCTGGCGCGCGACGCGCTGTACTACTCGCTCAACGACACGGCCGTACGCATGCTCGACAAGGTCGGCGTCGACACCGTCGACTCTCTTGCCCAGAAGGTGCACCTGACCTACCCACGCAGCCCCAGGCAGATCCTGCAGGCTGGCCTCGCCGGCGCCATCGGTACGGTCGAGGTCAACATGCTCCAGTACACGGCCGCCTTCTCGATGATGGGCAACGGCGGCGACTATGTGCCGCCGCGCGACATCCTGGAGATCCGCGACAACGCCGGCGAGCTGATCTACCACTCGGGCCAGCCGGAGGTCGAGCAGGTCATCAGCCCGCAGGCCGCGTTCCTGGTCAGCGACATCCTGAAGGGCAACACCGACCCAGTCGAGAACCCTCAGTTCGGCCCGCTGTTCGCCATCAACAACGGCCCCGCCGGCGAGCGCCGGCCGGCCGCCATCAAGACCGGTACCACCAACGACCTGCGCGACCTGTCCGCCTACGGCTACCTCCCGCCGCCGGCCGACCCCAACGCGCCGCAGCTGATGGTCGGCGTGTGGATGGGCAACAGCGACCACAGCCCGCCCGCCAGCAACGACCAGGTCGTCTTCGCCTCGTCCGGTCCGGCCCAGATCTGGCGCGCCTTTATGCGCGACTACAGCAACGGCCAGCCGCTGGCTGACTTCAGCCCGCCGTCGACCGGCCTGGTGCAGGCCGACATCGATGCGTGGTCGGGCGGTGCGCCGGGCCCGTGGACGACGCAGATGAAGCGCGAGTGGTTCATCGCCGGCACCGAGCCCGGAGCCAAGGACCAGCTCGATCCGCCCGGCCTGCTGTATCACCAGGACTGTGGCGTTTGGTACGTCGACATCACGCAGGCCGAACCCAACGCTCCCAGCACGTGGCTGGATGCCGATCGGGGGTGGATGGCGAGAGCCCGCCTCGGCGAAGGTGTTCGCTCGAAGTTCGGTACAACCACCGCTTATTTACGTAATCGCGATAGCTGGGGCGGCACGATCATGCCTCAGGTCTGCTTCGTGACGCCACCGCCGCCAACGCCGCCACCGACATTGCCACCCGGCGTCACGCCACCGCCACCGCCACCGACACCGCCCGACCAGACACCACACCCACACCCGACGCCAGGCCCGACGGATACACCCAAGCCCCATCCAACGCACAAGCCATGAAGCCAGCCCAAGGAGGTAACTAGATGGAAAGCGAAAACCGCCACAACGGCAACAGCCACCAGGCCGATGAGCAGCAGTCGCCGTTCGCGATGATGGCCGGCGCCCAGGAACGCATCAAGGCCGGTGTCGGCAAGGCCGCCGAGGCCATGCCCGATGCGATGGCCAGCGCCCAGTCGGCCGCCCGCGATACGCAGCGCCGGCTCGACTCCATGTCGGGCGACAACCTGCTGGCCGGCGCCAGCTTCTCGCTCGGCCTGGCCATCGGGCTGTTTGTCAGCGGCTCGAGCCGGCTGCTGGTCGCGCTGACGCTGGTGCCGGCGGCAGCCATGCTGTCCACCCTGATGAACCGCGAGCGTGAGGCGGCCGCCAGTGGCGAGTCCGCCAGTCGTCGTCGGTCCAGCTCGAGTAAGTCAGCGCCGGCGGCCTAGCCGGACAATTTCGCAACTCGAGACAACAAAAGAGCGGCCTCCGGAGAAATCCGGGGGCCGCTTGCTATTTGTGTCGCGTGAGCGCTAGGCGCTGACCGCCTCCATCGGCTGCTTGTTGGCAGAGCCGCTGCTGGCGTTGGAGGACTGGCTGTTGCTCGCCTCGCCGAGGTTGCCCTCGACGTCGAGCACGTAGCCGATGCCCTGGAATGTCTTGATCGGTCCCGGCTCGCCGGGCGCCGCGCCGAGCTTGCGCCTGACGCGACTGATCCAGACGCGCAGGTACTGCAGGTCGTCGCGGTACTCGGGACCCCAGACCTTGGTCAACAACTCGGTATGCAGCACGACCTTGCCGGCGTGTGCCGCCAGGTGCTGCAGCAGCAGCCATTCGGTTCGGCGACAGCGATACGAGCTCGCCGCCCTTGGTCAGCAGTCGCCGCTCGAGGTCGATCTCGATGTCGTCGAAGGCGACGATGCCGGCGCCCGGCGAAACGCCACTCGCCCGGCGAAGCACGGCGCGTACGCGCGCGGCCAGTTCATCCGGGTGGAACGGCTTGGCGATGTAGTCGTCGGCGCCGAGGTCGAGGCCCTTGGCCTTGTCGCTGGTCGAGCCCTTGGCCGTCAGCAGGATGACCGGCACCGGGCGCCACTCGCGCAGCTGGCGCATGACCTCGATACCGTCGAGGTCGGGCATGACGATGTCCAGCAGGACGATGTCGGGCCGAACCTCCTCGGCTTTCTTGAGTGCCTCTTCGCCGCCGCTGGCCGTCACGACGCGGAAGCCCTCGTCGTGCAGCGTCAGGGCCACAAGCTTGGTAATTCGTGGCTCGTCGTCGGCGACGAGTACGAGCGGTTGACTGTTCAAAAGCACCTCCTGGAACTCCATTGTGCGCCCCGTTCTCCATGCGCCAGCCTGCAATGGAGATTTCAGCGGCATGACAGATCGCGGCTGTCACGATCGGGCGCGACCGCCAACGGCGAAATGAAAGGGCCTCATGACGCAGACTGCGCTGCGCCTTGAGAGCCGAGACATATCGCTGGTTCGCGCGCGGCCTCGGCTTCACGCTGGGCGCCGCAGTCGTGCTCGTGATCGCGCTGACGCTGGCCTCGGCTGCCCGCGTGATCGTGCTGATCTTCGTGGCTCTGATCCTGGCGGCCGGGCTCGAGCCCTCAACCGACTGGCTAAAGGCGCGCCTACCGATTGGCCGCGGCGCGAACCATCCTCTTCGTCTACGCGCTGTTCTTCCTGATCGTGCTCGGCGTGCTGCTGCTGATCGTGCCGTCCGCGCTCGGCCAGCTCGGCCAGTTCGGCACACGTATCGGCCCGGTGCTGGACAGCGCGCAACAGTGGGCGACCCAGCTCCAGCCACCGTTCCTCGCGGCGGCCGTCGGCGCGCTCATCGGGGCTGCGCAACGCGTTGTCACGGCCCCGCCCAGCCAGCCACAGCCGGAGCAGGTGCTCGCCTTCGGCCTGACCGTCGCCGAGGCCGCCATCGCAACGCTGACTGTCTTGACCTTGGTGTACTTCTGGCTGACGGAGCGTGCTCGGCTGCAACGTTTCGTGCTGGCCATCCTGCCGGCCGACCACCGCGCGGGCACGCGAGAAGCGTGGAATGACGTCGAGGACCGACTGGGGGCGTGGGTTCGCGCCCAGTTGATCCTGATGGGCTCGGTCGGGGCAATGACGTCCGTCGCCTACTTCGTTATTGGCCTCGAAAACGCCCTGCTGCTCGGCGTGCTGGCCGCCCTTTTCGAGGTCATTCCGCTGATCGGCCCGGCACTAGGCGCCATTCCGGCGTTGCTGGTGGCGGCGATGACGGGCGATCTGACAAAAGTGGCCCTGGTGGCTGTCATTTACGTCGTCATCCAGGTCATCGAGGGCAACGTGCTGGTACCGCTGGTGATGCGCCGGACCATGGCCGTGCCGCCCTTCCTGGTCGTTTCCGCGATCCTCGTCGGGGCGGCAGTCGGCGGCATCATCGGCGCACTCCTGGCTGTGCCGATCGTGGCCGTCCTGCTCGCCGTCCTCGAGCGGCTGCAGGCGCGCGAGACGATGGTGCCCGCCGAGCCTGCCACACCACAGGAAGGCGTGCCCCAATCGGCCCAAGCTCCGTAAGGGGACTGCAACCGGCACCTCACACGGCGGGCGCCGGCCGTAACCGCCGCGCATCTTAGAGTCGGACCATGGATAACACCACTGATACCGGCCCGGCCGGCGAGCCCGGCAGCATCATTCCAGGCAATTCCGGTCCGGGCATGCTGCCGCCCGCGCATGCGCCGGCCGATGAAGACGACCCGCTCAGCGATCGCGTCGGCCGCGACCCCTCCAACCTCGGCGACGACGTGACTGACCAGGGCGACGTGGTCTACCCGGATGCCGGAGCCGCAGGACAACAACATGTAGGTGCGGCTCAGAGCTGCCCCGCCGGCGCCGGCCGGTCGCGGGGGGAGCGGAACACCGGCCGTGGCCCCGGTATTCCGGAGATCGGCCCACCGTCAGGTGAGTCTCCTTGGTTCGCGACGCTCTAATCTGGCCCGGACATGCCGCTAGAGACGTACCGGCGCAAGCGCGACTTCTCCAAGACACCCGAGCCCAGCGGCGACGAGCCGGCAGGGCCGCGACCGCCGAGCGGCGATCGTCGCTTCGTGGTCCAGCGTCACCGCGCCACTCGCCTGCACTACGACTTCCGCCTCGAGATGAACGACGTGCTGGTCAGCTGGGCTGTGCCCAAGGGGCCGTCGCTCAATCCCAAGGATCGCCGCATGGCCGTTCATGTCGAAGACCACCCGGTCTCCTATTTCGACTTCGAGGGCGTTATTCCCAAGGGCGAGTACGGCGGCGGCGACGTCATCGTCTGGGACTGGGGCACTTGGGAGCCGGAGGAAACAGACAACCCTGCGCGGGCCGTCCACCAGGGTGAACTCAAGTTCAGCCTGAACGGCGAGAAGCTCAAGGGCCGTTTCACGATCGTCAAGATCCGCGATCCAGATCCGGACAAGGACGACTGGCTGCTCATCCACAAAGCCGACGAGTTTGCCGATCCCGACTGGAACGTGGACAACCTGCCGCGCTCGGTCAAGACCGGCCGGACGAACGACGAGGTCAAGGCCGGCGCCGACGCCGTGTGGGACAGCAGCGCGCCGGCGGCGGAGGCCAACATCGACCTATCCGGCGCGGTATCCGCTCCCCTGCCCGACTTCATCGACCCGATGAAAGCGACGGCGGTCGACAAGGGCTTCAGCGACCCCGACTGGCTATTCGAAGTCAAGCTCGACGGCTACCGCCTGGAAACGGTCGTTGATGGGCGCAGCGTGCGCATGTGGACGCGCAACAAACAGGACGCCGGAACGTACTTCCCGGACCTGGCCAGTGCGCCCCCGACCTGGATACGCGCGCAGACCGCGATCGTCGACGGTGAGGTCGTCGCGCTCGACGAGGACGGCAATCCGAGCTTCAAGCTGCTGCAGGCACGCGCCGGGCCGTTGCGCGGCCGGCCCGAGCAGGCGGCGCCCATCGTCTACTACGTCTTCGACCTGCTCTACCTCGACGGTCGCTCACTGCTGGGTGTGCCGCTCGAGCAGCGCAAGCGCCTGCTGCGCAGCGTGCTGCGCGAGCATCCCGTCGTTCGCTATGGCAGCCACATCGAGGGCGACGGCGACGGCTTCCTGGAGGTTGTCCGCCAGCGCCAGCTCGAGGGCATGGTGGCCAAGTTGCGCAACAGCCTGTATGAGCCGGGCCGCCGCTCGCGCTACTGGCTGAAGATCAAGGTCCGTCGCGAGCAGGAGGTCGTGGTCGTCGGCTACGAGCCCGGCCAGCGCGCGGCCAAGGATCTCGGTTCACTGCTGGTCGCGGTCAACGAGGACGGCAAGCTGCACTACGCGGGCGAGGTCGGCAGCGGCTTCGACCAGCGCTCGCGCACCTTCTGGCGGCAGGAGCTTGACAACCTGCGCGTTGAGACGCCGCCGGTGGTGGGTGCGCCGCGCAACAAGAACGCCCGCTGGGCCAAGCCGCAATACGTCATCCGCGTCGAATTCACCGACTGGACGGCGGAGAACTACCTGCGCCAGCCGGCCTACAAGGGCATCGATGTCGGTCGCGACCCGCGCGAAGTCACCCGCGAATCGACGGTCCCGACGGCGCGGACAGTTGCAGCCGCGGAGAAGCAGCTGGCCAAGTCGCCGTCGCCGAAGCCGAGCAAGGGTTCAACGTCGGCCTCGCCGCCGCCGGAGGTCAATGGGCTGCCGCAGTCAGCCACCGAAGCTGAGCTGGCCGCCCTCGACGCGATGACCAAGGATGGCGTGTGGGAGATCGGTGGCCGGCCGGTGACCCTCTCCAACCTGGACAAGGTGCTCTTTCCGGAGCCTGGCTTCACCAAGCGCGACCTCATTCGTTACTACGCGACGATCGCGCCGACGATGCTGCCCTACCTGCGCGGGCGCGCGCTGAATCTGTGGCGCTGGCCGGACGGCGTGACCGGGCACTCGTTCTGGCAGAAAGAGATCCCGAGCTACGCCCCGCCCTGGATCGAGCGCTGGGAGTATCCCGAAGCTCGCTCGTCCGAAAGCCACACCTACATCGTCGCCAACCAGGTAGCCACCATGGCCTGGCTGGCGAACCACGCCACCATCGACATGCACCCCTGGACCTCGCGCACGGACGCCTATCGCAACCCGACCTACGCCCTGGTCGACATCGACCCCGGCTCTGACACCACATTTGAGCAGGTGGTGGCGCTGGCGCGGCTCTATCGCGCCGCCCTCGGCCACCTCGGCGTAGCGGGCTTTCCCAAGACGACCGGCAAGCGCGGCCTGCAGATCTGGATCCCGATCACACCGCGCTACACGTTCGACGAGACGCGGGCGTGGGTCGAAGGCATTTCGCGGGCGGTCGGCGCCACCCTGCCCGACCTCGTCAGCTGGCAGTGGGAGAAGACGTCGCGCCGCGGTCGGGCCCGCCTCGACTACACGCAGAATGCCGTCAACAAGACGCTCGTTGCACCGTACGCCGTGCGGCCGGTGATGGCCGGCTCGGTGTCGGCGCCGATCAGCTGGGACGAGCTGGACGATCCGGAGCTGCGCCCTGGCCGGTGGGACATCCGATCCATCTTTGACCGGCTCCACGAGCGCGGCGACCTGTTCTGCCGGGGCGCTCGATCTTGAACAGGAATTGCCGCCACTCGATTGAAATGCGCCGTCCGGACCGAGTTGTATGCTCGCCCGAGAGGGGGCCCGCGCGTTCAGGAAGTAAGTGCTGTGTCCGTTGAAACTGACGCGATGATCGAGGGAGCCGAGCCGCCGGATGGGTCCGCGCTCGCGCACATCGCTCGCGCAGCAGGCCGCGCATCGCCGAACTGAGCCAGCATGCGCTCGGTGCGCTGGCGCGCGACGCGCTGCTGGCCGAAGCGTGCGCCATCGTCATGCGCGTCCTTGGGACTGAGCTTGTCGGCATCATGGAACTCTCGCCTGACGCGAACTCGGTGAGCCTCGCCGCCGGAGTTGGGTTTCGCCTGGGTGTTCTGGGCACGGTCGCAATGCCGGCGGGCAAGGGCACGCAAGCGGATTTCTCGATGTCCGCTGGCGGCGTGGTCATCGTCGACGACCTCGCCACCGAGCGTCGCTTCGTTGCGAATCGGCTGTTGCTCGAGCACGGCGCTCGCTCCGGTCTGGCCGTGCGCATCGGCGCGGCCGACGATCCATTCGGCACGATTACCGCGTTCACCGGCCGGCTCGAACGGTTCACGCGTGACGACGCCCGTTTCCTGGAGGCTGTCGCCGGTGTCCTTGCCAGCGCGCTGGGACGGCTCGCACGCAGAGACCGAGCTGCGCAACTCGCGCGACGAACTGGCCGCCATCTTCGGCAGCGTTTCCGACGGCATCACCGTGCAGGACGCCGGCGGTCGGTTGCTGTTCGCCAACGATGCCGCCGCGCGGCTTACCGGGGTGGCGACGGGCGAAGAGATGTTGCGAACGTCGGCCGGCGAGCTGGTCGACCTCTTCGAGCTCGTCGACGTCGATGGCGCGACCGTATCCGCAGGAACGACTACCGAGTCGAGTGGTGCTGGCGACCGGTGTCGCCGGTCCCGCCGAGATCGTCGGCTTCCGGCGCAAGGGCAGCGACGAGTTGCGCTGGTCGCAGGTGCGGTCGTCACCGGTCGTCGGCACGGCCGGCCGACTGTCGCGGGTGGTGACCGTTTTCCGCGACGTGACCGCCGAGCACGAGGCCGAACAGACGCGCGAGGTGTTCCTGGGCATGATGTCGCACGAGCTCAGAACGCCGATCACCACGATCTATGGCGGCAGCGAGTTGCTGATGCACGGCATGGACGGGGCGCGGCGCGACGAAATCATCCGGGACATCAACTCGGAGGCTGGCCGCCTCGCTCGCCTCGTCGAGGACCTGTTGGTGATGACGCGCGTCGAACGTGGCGTCCTCGAGATCGCGACGAGCCGCTACTGCTGCAGCGCGTGTTGCCGGCCGTTGTCTCTTCGCTGCGCGCCAACTGGCCTGAGCTGACCACGCAGCTCGAGCTGGAGGACTATCTGCCGGCAGTGCGCGGCGACGCGACGTACATCGAGCAGGTCGTGCGCAACCTCATCATCAACGCCGTTCGCTACGGCGACGCGCTCAAGCGCGGGGTGACCGTCGCCGCTCGAGGCCACCAACGGCGAAGTGCTGGTGCGTGTCATGGATCACGGCGACGGCCTGAACGGCACCGAACCGGACCGCCTTTTTGAACTGTTCTACCGCTCACCCAGCGCCCGCGCCGTGTCGGGTGGCGCGGGCATTGGGCTATACGTGTGCCAGGCTGTGGTCGAGGCGATGGGTGGCCGGATCGTGGGCGGCCGAGCGGCCCGAGGGCGGCGCTGAGTTCGGCTTCTCTCTGCTGGCGCTCGAGTCGGAGCTAGCTACGCCCGCGGCAGCAACTCCTCGCCGGCCTGCTTGATCTCGAGCATGCGGTTGCCCATCGTCTCGAGCTCGTCGTCGGTGAACTCGCTGCCGGGCCGCCTTCCACATCTCGCTTTCCTCCTCGTCCATGTGGTGCTCGAGGTTCTCCTTGGCGACCTTGCACTTGGCGCCCAGGTCTCGTCGGACGGCGGCGTCTGTTCCAGCTCGCCGAAGATTTCGTCGACGACGTGGTGTTCCTCGTAGCCTTCCAGCGCGATGTCGCGCGACTTGGCGACCTCCTCGCAGAGCCGGGTAGAGGACCTCTTCCTCCATCTGTTCGTGAATCGTGAGCTCGCGCTTCAGCCGCTCAAACAACTCCGTACGCGTCTTGACGCCGCGCTCCGTTGTCTCTTCGCCCTCAGCCAGGAGCTGCCTGAAGAGTTTGTGGTCTTTCTCGAGCAGCTTCAGTCCATCCATGGACCGAACGCTACGGGCAGTCGAGCGGTGCAGGGTCCGCCGCGCGGTCCGCATAGGCCTTACGCCTCGGTTGCAAGATCGGCCGCTGTCAGGGTTTAGACTCGACCGGTCGCTGGCGAGTGGCCAAACGGTAAGGCACCTGACTCTGGATCAGGGGATTCAAGGTTCGAATCCTTGCTCGCCAGCCAATTCCTTTGCTCACGCCCCGGCCCGACTTGGCAGCCTTTCGAACAGGCGCATCGCCCAGACGTAGCTGCCGAGCGTGATCACGACGCACCAGCCGATGGCCAGCAATCCATCCGTGCCAATTGGGCGTGCCGTAGAGCAGGCCGCGCACCGTTTCCACGATCGGCGTGAATCGGGTTGACCCCGGCAATCGTCTGCAGCGGCTCGGGCAGTGAGGCGAGCGGCACGAACGCGCTGCTCACGAACAGCAGGATCATCAGGAACATCGGCAGATTGCTGGCGGTCTCGACGCTGTCCGTTGTCAGCCCAAGCGCCACGCACAGCGTAGAAACGGCGAGCGAAGTCAGCGCGAGCAGGCCGACTGCCGCCAGCCATTCGAGCGGGCCGGTCGTTGGCCTGAATCCGACCAACAGCCCCACGATGACGACCAGCCCGGCCGCGAGCAACGTCTGTGTGACATTGCCCAGGACATGCCCGGCGAGTACGGCGCCACGCGCGATGGCCATCGTGCGGAAGCGGGCAATGATGCCGGCGTTCATGTCCATCGCCACGGAGATGGCGATGCCCTGCCCTGTGCCAACGACTGTGAACAAGAGGATGCCGGGCATCACGTAGGCGATGTAGGCGTCGCGGCTGGCCGCCGGCACGCCCAGTCCGGCGCCCATCGTGCCGCCGAACACGAACGCAAAGAGCAGCAGGATCAGCACCGGAATCAGCGCCATGAAGACGGTCAGCGATGGATAGCGGCGCATGCGCCGGAAGCTGCGCCGCAGCATGGTCAGCGAGTCGGTCAGGAAGTAGGCGTTCACTTAGTGGGCTCCTCCATCCGCCCCTCGGCGGCCGGTGAGTGACAGAAAGACGTCGTCGAGGTCGGCCGGGTGGACAGCCAGGCCGGCCACCTCGATCGATCGGGCATCCAGCGTGTCGAGCACCCGGCGGACGCTCGGAACGGCGCCGTCACTGGCGACGTGGAGGGTCGAGCGCATCGTCGTCGCGTGTGCCGCCGGCGATTACCTGGGCAGCGCGCTCGAGCTGCTCGGTGTTCGGCGAATTCGAGCGTCAGGCTGTCCGCCCGGCACGAGCCGCTTCAATTCCGCCGGCGTGCCCTGTGCCACGACCTTGCCCTGATCCAGAAGGCAGATGCGAGCTGCGAGGTCGTCGGCCTCTTCCAGGTACTGCGTGGTCAGGAAGACGGTTACGCCGGTCGCTACCAACTCCCTGACGATCTGCCAGACGACGCGGCGGCTGCGCGGGTCGAGCCCGGTCGTTGGCTCGTCCAGGAAGATCAGCCGGGGACGGGCGACCAGGGTCATGGCCAGGTCGAGCCGCCGGCGCATGCCCACCGAGTAGGTCATCGCCGGCTTGGCCGCCGCCTCCACGAGATCAAAACGGTCGAGCAGCACCGCGACCCGCCGGCGACCCTCGTCGCGATCGAGATGACACAGGTCGGCCATCAGGCGCAGGTTCTCCGCGCCCGTGAACTGGCCGTCGACGGCCGACACCTGCCCGGTCACGCCGATGAGCGAGCGAATCGCGTTCGGCTCGCGCGGCCAGGTCGTGGCCGAAAACGCTTACCTCGCCGCCGTCCGCACCGAGCAGGGTGGCGAGAATGTTGACGATCGGTCGTCTTGCCGGCACCGTTCGGCCCGAGCAGGGCGAAGACGGTGCCCTTCTCGACGTCGAAGTCGACGCCGTCCAGGACAACCTGCTTGCCGTACGACTTGCGCAGGCCGCGCACCCGGATGGCAGTCGCTGGCTGGCCGGTCATGCGGCACCTCCACCCAGCGCGGCGGCGCCGGTCAGCAGTTCAGATGTCGAGCTCCTCGACCGCGGGCTGCTGGGCCGATCGGGCCACGATCGCAAAGAGCTCGGGCGGAACCTTCTGCTCGAGTTCCTCGAGCGTCGGTACCACCTCGATGGTCGACTCCTTCGGCGAGCTGCCGTACTTGACGTCGCCGATGCCGACCCAGCCGCGCCAGCCGGCAGGCTTGCCCTGCGAGTCGGTCGCGGTGAACTGGGCTTCGCGTTCGATGTGCAGCACGTACTTGCCCGTTCGGCCGCGATAGACGTGGTAGTACTTCGGGCCGTTCGAGCTGTCGAGAAGCTCGCCGACGAGAACGCCCACGAAGCGGACCTTCCGGCCCTTTTCCAGGCCGACCCGAACGACGATGTCCGAGAAGCCTTCGGTTTTCGACTCCTCGACCTCGACGAAGCGGCGCAGGGCGCTGGCGATCGCTGCGGAAAGGTTGCCGCCACCAAGTTCCTGTGCCCGCTGATAGAGCGGCATGTCTCCATCGGAGACGTAAATCGTCTTGTTTGGCACCAAGTCATCGTACCCGTCTTCATGCGGAGTAACTATACGTACAAATATACGCATATACCGCCTGCATGTCAAGCCTCAGCGGCGAAATCTGTTTCACTAGTCGACGTGCCCGACTTCATCCGCGAGATCGTCGCCGCCGACCTGGCCGCCGGCCGTCACACGACGATCGTCACGCGCTTTCCGCCCGAGCCCAACGGCTACCTGCATATCGGCCATGCCAAGTCGATCTGCCTGAACTTCGGCGTCGCCGCAGAGTTCGGCGGCCACTGCAACCTGCGCTTCGACGACACCAACCCGGTCAAGGAAGAGCAGGAGTACATCGACGCCATCGAGGCCGACGTGCGCTGGCTCGGCTTCGACTGGGGCGAGCACCTCTACTACGCATCCGACTACTTCGAGCAGCTCTACGAGTGGGCGGTCGAGCTGGTCAACGACGGCAAGGCCTACGTCGACGACCTCGTCGGCCGACGAGATCCGCGAGCACCGCGGCACGCTGACCGAGCCTGGCCGGAACTCACCCTGGCGTGACCGGTCGGTCGACGAGAACCTCGACCTGTTCACGCGCATGCGCGCCGGTGAGTTCGCCAACGGCGCCCGCGTGCTGCGCGCCAAGATCGACATGGCGTCGCCCAACATCAACCTGCGCGACCCGGTGCTGTACCGCATCGTCCACGCCGCGCATCCGCGCACCGGTGACGCGTGGTCCATCTATCCCGACCTACGACTTCGCCCACGGCCAGTCCGACGCGATCGAGGGCGTAACCCACTCGCTGTGCACGCTCGAGTTCGAGATCCACCGCCCGCTGTACGACTGGCTCATCGACAACCTGCCTGTGCCGTCCAAGCCGCGCCAGATCGAGTTCGCGCGGCTGCAACCTCACCTACACAGTGCTGTCCAAGCGCTTCCTGCTGCGGCTGGTCACCGAGGGCCACGTGCACGGCTGGGACGACCCGCGCATGCCGACCATCTCGGGCCTGCGCCGGCGTGGCTATCCGGCCGACGGCATCCGTGACTTCGCCGAGTCGATCGGCGTGTCGAAGGCAGACAGCGTCGTCGAAATCGGCCAGCTGGAGCACGCCGTGCGCGACGTGCTCAATCGCGAGGCGCCACGGCGGTTCGGCGTGATCGACCCGTTCAAGCTCGTCATCGACAACTACCCCGCAGGCCAGAGTCGAGCAGGTCGAGGCGGTCAACAACCCCGAGGATCCGGCAGCCGGCACGCGCTCAGTGCCGTTCTCGCGCGAGCTGTGGATCGAGCGCGAAGACTTCGCCGAGAACCCGCCGCCCAAGTTCTTCCGGCTTGTCGCCGGGTCAGGAAGTGCGCCTGCGCGGCGGCCTATTTCGTCACCTGTACCGACGTGGTCAAGGACTCCTCAGGCAACGTCGTGGAAGTGCACGCCACCTACGACCCGAACGACACGCGGCGGCGATGCACCTGACGGCCGACGGCCGAAGGCGACTCTCCACTGGCTGTCGGCGGTGCACGCGTTGCCGGCCGAAGTCCGGCTGTACGACCACCTGTTCGTCGAGCCCGAACCCGGGCGCACGCGACGACCTGCTGGCCGACCTCAACCCGCATCCGAGATAATCGTGCAGGGCGTTCGTCGAGCCCTCGCTGGCCGAGCCGGTTGTCGGCGAGACCGTACCAATTCGAGCGACTGGGCTACTTCTGCGCCGATCCGGACACTGCCGCCGGCAGGCCGGTGTTCAACCGGACGGTCACGCTCAAGGACACGTGGGCCAAGGTGCAGGCGCGCGGCTGAACGCCGAGTTCAACACCAGGCGCTACTGCTCGTAACGCTCCACGACGTCGGGCGGGCGGAGGTGCGCCTCACCCGGATTCTGTCCAGCGGAGCGCATGGCCTGGCGCTGGTGCAAGAGGTCGTAACACTGGTCGAGTGCGACCGTGATCTCGTCGAGCCGCTGCCGATCGCCTGCGCCGAGGCCCTGACCATCGCTAGCCCGATGCCATAGCTCCTCTTCTTCCTTGGCCAGCCTGTTGACGTAGTCGAAAATGGGTTGATCGTCCATGGCGTTCAGCATCACGCGGCGGTCAAGCCGGCGGCCCGCCTCCACAGCGCTGGCCACGTCGGCAGCGGCGAGTAGTGCGGCCGTCGATGCCGGTCCGCCAGGCGGCGCTAATGACCAGACACCGCTTTTCCGAACTCGAAGTGTGGTTCTATTCGCCGGACTGGGTGACGGGTCGTCGCCCTCGAGGGGACAACGTCGAAACCATGAGCGAAAGCCAAGTCTTGCCGTCCGAGACACCGGCTCCGACCGCCACCGGAAATTGCCAGCCTCGCCACAGGTCCACGCGCGATTCCGGCCGATGTCGGCGCCCAGTGCGCCGTTCTGGCTGCTGATCATCGCCGGAGTTGTTGGGCTGACCATCCTGACGCTGTCGTGGTCGGTGGTCTTCATGTTCGGCATCGGGTTGGCCGTTTTTGCCGTCTTGCTGCCGATCGTCAATCGGCTCGACAGGCGAGGCGTGAATCGAGGGGTGGCCTCGCTGCTTGCCGTCGCCATAACAGTCGCCATCGTCATCGGCATTGCGATTGCCGGCATCGCGATCTTCTTCAATCAGATCCTGCCCTTCATCGCGGCCATACCCGCCACCCTCGCCAATATCCAGGCGAACGCACCGCCGGCGCTTGCCAGCGCCATCGGCGCTCTCCTCGCACGCGATCAATTCCGCCGGCCAGAATGTCGACCAGGGCACGGTCGTGCTCGGGTTCCTGAAGGGCGCCCTCGGCATGTTGGGCACAGCGCTGAGCCTGGCCGTCCTGCCGTTCTTCGTCTTCTACCTGCTCATCGACCAGCCGAAGATGGCCAGCGGCTTCCGTGGCGGGATCCCCGTCCCTTGGCGTCCTCACGGTCGACGCGGCGATCAACATCTTCCGCAACGACTTCGTGAACTATTTCAGGGCGGAGATCATCGTCGGGTCGATCCAGGGCACGATCGTCTTTATCGGCACCTTCATCATCGGCCTGATCGTCGGACCGCCCTTCCAGGGCTTTGCGCTCTTCCTGGGGCTGCTGGCCGGCGTCATGGAGTTGCTGCCCCAGATCGGGCCGATCATTTCGCTCATCCCGGCCCTGCTCTTGGCGCTGGCCACTTCGCCCTCCGCCGTGGTGCTCGTTTCGGTCTTCTACGTGATCGATTTCATAGTCGAGGCCAACGTCCTGGTGCCCAAGATCGAGGGCCAGGTGATCAACTTCAAGGCGGCCCTCGTGCTGTTCATCGTGCTGGTCGGCCTGGCCATCGGCGGCATCGTGGGCGCCATTCTGGCGTTGCCGGTGGCAGCGATCGTCCGCGACATGTTCGGCTACCTGTTCAGGGACGCCGAGGAGCAGAGCCTGATCGACGTGGCCAGGTACGAGTCGGGCTGATCGGCCGGCGGCGCTTACAATCGGGGCCGCGCTGGCGAGTGGCCTAACGGTAAGGCACCTGACTCTGGATCAGGGGATTGAAGGTTCGAATCCTTCCTCGCCAGCCAATTCACGCCGGTAAGCTCCGCCCACATGGCTGAGCCGAGCGTCACCCCGCAGCCGAACATCAAGCCGCAGCCAGCGTTAGCCAGCGCGTTTCTGACGCCGTAGCTCAGCCGGCCGCCAATCGTGGCCGCCGCTGCCTTCGTGATCGTGATGCTGGGGCTTCACGCCGGCTCCGACTTCATCGTCCTGATCACCTTCTCAATGCTGGCCACGCTGCTTCTCTTGCCGCTGCACGAACGGCTGCGCCGGCGGGGTATCGGCAACGGTGTGGCGACACTCATCGGTCTGGCCGTGTACATCGTCGTGCTGGGCGCCGCCGGGTTGCTGCTGCTGGTGGGCATCTCGTCGTTCCTGCGCGACCTGCCGAGCTACGAGGACGAGCTCCAACAGTTCATGGACAGGCTCATGACGACCATCGGCGGCGACCCATCGAAGCCGTTGGTCGACCCGGCCGCCGTCGCTGAGTTCGCCAAAGGCATCGCCCAGTGGTCGCTGGGTGGGCTGGTGATGATCGGCTACTCGGTGCCCGTCGTGGCCTACCTGTTGCTCGAAGCTCCACGCGCCGACGACCGCCTGCTGTGGGCATTTGGTGCCCGCCCTGATGTCCTCGACCGCGCCGGCTCCTGGCCAATCGATTACGCACGTTTGTCGTGGCGCGGGCTTTCCTCGGCGCCATTGCGGCCATCCTCGATGTGATCCTGCTGCTGGTGCTGGGAGTGCCGGCGGCGCTGCTCTGGGGCTTGCTGTCGTTCCTGCTCAGCTTCATCCCCAATGTCGGTTTCGTCCTGTCGCTGATCCCGCCGACCATCCTTGCCCTGCTCATCGGCGGCCCGATGCTGGCGCTGGCGGTGATCGTTGGCTACTCCGTGATCAATCTGGCCATCGATTACGTCATCCAGCCGCGCTTCATCGGCGGCAGTGTCGACATCTCACCGGTCATCGTGACCGTCTCGATCGTGTTCTGGGCAGGCGTCCTGGGCGGCGCCGGCGCGCTACTGGCCGTTCCCCTGACCCTCATTGTCGTGGCCCTGGCCGACGCCTTCGACACCTCGCGACCAGTGTCCCGCCTGCTGCGCGAGCGAGTCCCAACGGTCGCCGAGCAGCAGGCGGAGGCCGTCGCCGGCTAGGGCCTCTCAGCGCGATTCCTGGCCTCACGAGTTCGAGGACGGGTTCGGAGACGCCGACGGCGACCCGCAGGCCGGGCCGCGCGTCGGCGCGGATGTTGCTCCCGGAGCTCAGCTGACCGGGACGGCGCGTTTCAAATCTTCGGCATAGATGCGCGCGTCGATCGCGTCGAGGATGGTCAGTCGAGCGTTATCGACTGCCCATGCAGCGAAGTTGATTGCCGCATCAGCATCAGCCTCGGCCGCACTGGCGTCGGTGTCGGCGAACGAAGCGTCCAGTTGCGCGTTGCGCTGGTCCACCTTCGCCTTGACCTTGGCCGCCTTGGCCGCCGCTTCGGCGCGGAAAGACTCCCAGTCGCTCTTGACCTGACCGCCCGCCTGCATGGCCTGCTGCTTGGCTTCGGCGGAGGCGTGATCGATGTCCGTCTGGGCTTGATCGATGCGCTGCTTCAACTGCTGGTGAGTTTCGTTCGCGGCCTCGCTGACCGAGGCGCGAGCCTTGTCCAAGTGCTTCTGAAGGTCGTCGAGCTCGTGACTGTAATCCACGTCAACCTCCGATTCGGAACGTGTCGAAATGTCGAAACGAGACTGTCAGCCGTCGACGCAAGGCCTCACCTTCTCTCTGGCCGCGACCACGAGGTCGCCTTTCCGGCCCAGAGCCCCTATCCGCGCACCAAGCTGGTGATCGACACGACTCGATCGCCAACGGCCCGGGCCGCCGGCACCAGTTTCCGCCCGGAGACGCCTCGCATCGATTTCAAATTCGTTACAACGCCGACCCGGGCCAGTCGCGGACGCGTGCCGACGCGGGCCCTAAGCTGAGCGAAATGGCCGAAACCACGATCACGCCGATGGTGATGGGCGACTACCTGGCGCCGGACGGGCGCAACGCCGGCAGCCGCATCCTGATCGTCGCCTACCTCATCAGGACGCGACGGCGGCACGATCCTGTTCGACAGCGGCTTCCCGTGGGACGGAGCGACGGTCCACGCCGAGGGTGATCTCGCGATCGAAACATTTCCCCGGTCGTTGACCGAGGCGCTGGACCGCATCGGGTCGTCGTTGGGTAAGGTCGACGCCGTGGCCAACTGCCACCTGCATGTCGACCACGGCGGCGGCAACTTCCGGCTGGGCGAGCTGCCCATCTTTGTCCAGCGTAAGGAGTTCGAAGCAGCACGCGATCCTGACCACGCGATCGACTGGGCGGTCGCCTTGGATACGGCGAACTACCAGGTGATCGAAGGCGAGCGTCAAATCGCACCGGGTGTCACGGTCGTGCCCACGCCGGGCCACACCGCCGGCCATCAGTCGCTGGTCGTCGAGACGGGCGACGGCAACGTGGTCCTCATTGGTCAGGCCGTGCCGTCAGCCTCCGACTACGCCCTGATGGCGTATCACGCCCAGCTCGACAACGAAGGCGACGGCAAGCACCCGCCGCTACCTGAGTGGTGGCCACGCATCGCCGGCGCAGCGCCGGTGGAGGTCCGTTTCGCCCACGACCTGGCCATCTGGCGGTCAGACGCCTAACTGCCCGGCGGAGCTGAAGCAGCGCGGGCCAGGAAGTCGTTCGTCCACTTCGCCCAGTCGGCCGCGCATTGCGTGACGAGTGAGCCGTGCCGGCCGCCGTCGCACCAATGAAGCTCGACCGGCAGGCCGGCGGCTTTCGCGGCACTGGCGACCAGGGCGACGCTGAACGGCGGCACGTCGATCTGGTCGTCGGTACCGTGGATCAGCAGAACAGGTATGGAGTGCAGCCTGGTGATGGTCGCGAGCGGGTCGTTGGCGGCGACGTCGCCATGAAGGTCGAGTGAGGCAAAACCGACGATCGCCAGCGCTCCGGGCAAGGCGGCAGTCCGTATTCGGTCTGCATGATGTTGCCAGCAGCGAACATCGCCTCGGCGTGCATCGAGTCGAGCACCAGCGCGCGGATGCGCGGGTCCTCGGCCGCCGCCGCCAGCGACGTCTGGCGCCGAGCGAATCACCCAGCGCGGCAACCCAGCGAGGGTGCTTCGATCGCTCCAGCCAATCGATGATCGCCTCAACATCGAGATGCTCGCGCAGGCCCAGTGCAAACGTCCCCGGTCGGCTGCGACCCATGCCGCGGTCGTCGAGCATGACCACGTTGAATTGCTCATGGATCGGCGCGGCATACTCGAGCATCGCGCTCTTGTTCGACTTTGCGCCGGGGACGATTACCACCGTCGGACCGACGGGATCGGGGTTCGTCGCGGACGGGATGTACCAACCGGCGATGGGGACTCCGTCGGTGGTAACAACTTCATCGCCGGCGTAAGCGCCCTGGCTGTCGCAGTCCCAGTGGAGCGTCCCGTCGGCGGCTGCCTTCTGCCGCCAGTTGAGCGTCGCGTCGTCGCGTTGGTCGTAATTGATGGATTCGTAGGTCCAGCCGAGCGCCGCCGGCGTGCGGCAATCGGCGTTGACGCCACCCTCAACCCAAGTCCGCGCACCGTTGGCGCCGACATACAGCGAGAAGGCCGTGACCGCGATCAGGACGAAGGCGATGCTCGTCGCCAGCAGCCAGCGCCAAGGTCGCGATGTGGCCCGCCAAGCCTCACGCAGGAGGGGCAGGGTCTGCCGGCGCGTAACGAGCACACTGCCTGCGATGAAACCAATACTCGCGAGAATCGCCACGAGGGCGATCGCGAAGGGCACGCCGACCACGAGCAGTTGTCCGTACAGGCCAACTTCGCGCACGGCCAGAATGAGCGGACGCCAACCAGGGCTGCCAGCCAGGCCAGCGCGACCCGTGACGCTCGACCCGCAATTACGCCGCCGATCGCACCAACCAGCAACCACGGAACCACCGTCCATTCCGGATAAGGCACGACAATCGGCACCGCAGCCAAACCGCCGACCATTACGCAAAGCGCCACCAGGCTGCGGGATGACGTGCCCCTCACGCGATCAGTTTGCGCCTCGATTGCGGAGGCGAACAACCGCAGGTAACGTCGCCGGATGGCCAAGAAGAAGGCGGAACAGCCACCTGATCCGGACCGCGTCGTTCGTCAGTCGGCAGGAACGTACCGCACTGAGGATGGCCGCTTCGAGCTTCGCCAGGCCGGCGTTGGTTGGTACCTGGTCGACCTCGAACGCACCAACGAGTTGGGCCAGGAGCTGCTGCACGGGCCCTTCGCGACGCTGAAGGAAGTGCGCGACGAGATCCCGCAGGCGCGCAAGGTCGTTCAGCTGAGCGGACCCAAGCCGCGGCCGCGAAAGCCGCCGACGACTGAGCCTCCGCCGCCGCCCAAGACGTGGATCGACCGCCTGCCTGAGGCCGAACAGGCGGAGGTTCGGCGCCTGATCCAGGCCGTCGAACGGGCCGGAGCGGCGGACGGCGACGAACTGGTCAAGAAGGCGCGCGCATCGTCGGATCCATTGATTGCCAAGGCACTCGTTGAGCAGCGTCTTTCCGCGCTCGTCGATGAGGCCGCGCCGTCGGAGCGCAATGAACGGCGCGACCTGATCCGCCGCGTGATCGGCATCCTGGCCGACGACGGGCTGACGCTGGGCCAGCCACTGCCGCGCTGGGAGTTGGTCGAGAGCGACTCAGATCACGAGCGACCGCGCAGGCTGAGACCTTCGATCTAGGCGGATCTCGGCGACTCTACGGCAAGTCCCTTTCAGTTTTGGATGACGGTCACGTCGGCGGCCGGGCCGAGTCGGAACTGCCCACGACGCCGGCGCCCGGTGACGCGGCGGGTGATGAGCCTGGGCCACCGTCTGTGATCGTCGGCGCGCCGGCCTGCACAGCGACTTTGTCACCCACCGCCACGTCCTCGCCAGAACTGCTGGTCGCCTGGTGGAAGGTCGTGCTGCCGTTGAGCGGGATCTGTACCGATGTCCCATCGTCGAGCTTGACCGTGATCGAGTCGGTTTTGATTGCCGTGACCTCGCCGCGCAGGGTCAGGCCGCCGGCGAAGGCGCGACCGCCACCGAACTGCCCGCCGGTTGGGAAGGTCTGACCTGGCGCGAGTGATCGGCCGGGTCCAAATCGGAAGCCGCCGGTTGGCCCGTCGGTGCGTGCTTGCGGCGGCCGCCGGCGCGGTCAAGCGACCCGCGGCGAACGCGAGACCCGCAGCCGCGATGAAGCCCGCCACCAGCAGCGCGATGGTGCCGCCGCGGCTTGACTTCTTTGCCACCGCGCATCGGGCATCGGCGGCAGGGCAGCCGGCGCCGGCTCGAGGCGTCGGCGTTTCGAAATGTGGCGCCTCGGCGGGCTGGCTCTCGGACTGCAGGATCCGTCACGGTTTCGTTTCTCCTACTCGTAGCGCAGTGCAGTTATTGGGTCGAGCCGAGCGGCCTGCCGCGCCGGCCAGACGCCGAAGACGATGCCGACGAAGATCGAGAAGGTGAGGGCCGCCGCGACTGTCAGCAGGCTGAACTGGAAGCCCCAGCCAGCGATCGCGCCGATGAGCGCGGAGATGACCGCGCCAATGGCGATACCGATCAGGCCGCCGATGACGGACAGCGTCGTGGCTTCGATCAGGAACTGGGCGAGGATGTCACGACCGCGCGCGCCGATGGCCTTACGGATGCCGATCTCGCGCGTTCGCTCGCGGACCGACACGAGCATGATGTTCATGATCCCGATGCCGCCCACCACCAGGGAGATGGCGGCGATGCCGGCCAGCAGCAGCGACAGCAGGCCGGAGATCGAACTGAAGGTGTCGAGGATCTGAGCCTGGCTCGAGATCGTGAAGTCGTCGGTCGTGGCGGTCGTGCCGTGGCGCTGGCGCAGCAGCGCCGTGATCGCCGCCTGGGTTGCCGGGATCTGTTCGCGCGACGCCACGCTGATCGAGATCGAGCGGACGCTGCTGCCGCCGACGAACTGGCGCTGGACCACGCTCAACGGCAGGTAGATGGCGTCGTCCTGGCTGAACGGCCCGATGCTGCCCTTGGGCTGCAGGATGCCGACAAGGGTGAACGGCAAGTCCGTCGACGGTGATCGATCTTGCCGACCGACGTGCTGTCGAGGCCGAGGTCGGTCGCCGTGGTGTAGCCCAGGACGGCCACGTGCAGGTTGCTGTCGACGGCCGCCTCGTTGAGGAACGCAGCCCTGCCAGACCGTCTCGTTGCGCACGACGGCGTAGTCAGCGGTCGTGCCAACGAGCGATGTCGTGGTGTTCTTGGTGCCGGCGATGACCAGTGCCTGGCCGGTGATCTGCGGGGCGACGGCGGCGACGCCGTTTACGCCGGCAATGGCCTGCGCATCGGCCAGGGTCAAGGTTCCGCTCGAGCCGGCTGCGCCGCGCGTCAGGCCGGTGAATGATCCGCCCGGGTTGATCGTGAGCAGGTTCGTGCCCAGCGCGGCGATGCGGCTGGTGATGCCGGATGTCGCACCCTGGCCCACGCCCACCAGCGCGACCACCGACGCCACGCCGATGATTACGCCGAGCATGGTCAGGAAGGCACGCAGTCGGTTGGTACCCAGCCGGCTCAGAGCCAGCCGAGCCAGCTCGCGGATGCCCATCCCTTAGCGGCGCTGCGTCAGGCGGCCGCCGCCAGGCGGCCGTCGCGCAGGTGGATCTGGCGCTGCGCCTGTGCGGCGACACCGGCGTCGTGAGTGATCAGGATGATCGTCTTGCCTTCGCCATTGAGCGCCTTGAGCAGCTTCATGACCTCGCCGCCGGCGGCCGAGTCGAGGTTGCCGGTTGGCTCGTCGGCCAGAATCAACGAGGGTTCGGTCACGAGCGCCCGCGCAATTGCGACGCGCTGCTGTTCGCCGCCCGACAGTTCGGACGGTTCATGATCCAGCCGATCGGCGAGACCCAGCCTGTCCAGCGCCGCCTCGGCGCGCTTCTGCCGCTCCCCCCGCCGCACGCCCTGGTACATCAGCGGCGTGGCGACGTTGTCGACCGCGGACGTGCGCGGCAGAAGATTGAATGACTGGAAAACGAAGCCGATGAAGCGGTTCCTTACCGCCGCCAGCTGGTCGTCATCGAGGCCGTCCACCGCCCGGCCGGTGAGCCTGTAGCTGCCCGAAGTGGGACGGTCGAGGCAGCCGATGATGTGCATGAGCGTCGACTTGCCCGAGCCCGACGGACCGACGACGGCGACGAACTCACCCTGCTCGACCCTGACGTCGACGCCCTTCAGCGCGGCAACCTCCAGGCGACCGTTGCTGTAGACGCGGCCGACATTTTCCAGCTCGACGACAGCGGCGCTCATGGATTGGTCACGACGGTCGGGCCGCCACCGCCGTTGCCGAAGCGCGTTCCGCCTCCCGGAAACGCTCCGCCGCCGCGCGAGGCCGTTGCCGCTGGCTCTGGTTGAGCGACGACGTGGTGCCTGTGACGACCGTGTCGCCTTCGGCCAGGCCGCCCTGGATTTCGGCCAGGCTGGAGGTCACCAGGCCGACCTGGACCGGCCGCACCTCGACCGCCCCGTTGGCGCCGAGCACGCGGACGGTGTAGTTGCCGGCGGCGCCATTGAGCGCGATTGCCGGGACCGCCAGCACGTTGCGCGCGGCGGCGGTGGTTACGGCGACCTGTGCGCTCATGCCCGGCCGGACGCTGTCAGGCACGTTTGGCAGGTCGATCGTGACCGCGTAGCTGACCACGCTCGTCCCACTCGCCGTCGAAGCCGACGGCGCGATGGCGCTGACCGTGCCGGTCAGCTGGTCGCCGGTCGCCGTCACCGTGACGTTGGCCGACTGGTTGAGCGCGATGCTGGGCAGGTCGGCCTCGGCGACATCGGCGTTGACAGTCATCTCGACCGTCCGCAGCTGGAGCGGCGTCGGAGCTCGGTGCGAGCGCACCGGCCACGACGTTGACCGCCACCACGATGCCGTCGGCGTTGGCCTTGAGCGTGGCCGCGTCGACCTGCTGCTGCGCCGTGTTCACGGCCTGCTGCGCCTGCAAGCAGCGACGCCTTATCGCCGGCAAGGCCGCTTCGTCGACCGGTGCCGTGCCGCTGTCGAAGTTGTTCTGCGCAGATTGCAGCTGCAGCTTGGCGGTCTCGACTTGCTGCTTTGCCTGGCGGTTCTCGGCATCGACCTGGGCCTGCAGCAGATCGAGGGCGTCCTGAGCCTGGGAAATTGCCGTCTGGTTGCCGCTGCGCCTGGCCTGGCGCAGGTTCGCCCTCGCCTGGCTCAGCTTGATGTTGTTCTGATTGACCGTGTCGTCGCGCGACGAGGTGGCGTCCGTGACGCCCTGCTGTGCCTGGGTCAGCGCGATCTGGAGCTGTTCGCGATCGCTGGCGCTGGTGCCGCCTGAGTCTGTGTCGTACTTGGACTGGGCGACAGCCAGGTTGGCTTGGGCCAGAGCAAGGGAGTCCTCGGCCGAAGAGCTGTCGGCGGTGGCGAGCACGTCACCGGCCTTGACGTTCTGGCCGACGCTGACGGCTATCGACTTCACGAGCCAAGTGCCGGAGCCGCCGCCTGACGAGGCCGAATCACTCGAGCTCACGATGCGCGGGTCGCTACCGAAATTGAGTCCGTAGGTGGTTTGCGCGGCCAGCGTGCCGCTGGCGACGACGTCCTTGACAACGTCCGTGACCGTCGCGCGTGAGGTCACGTATTGAGTGGCGTTGGAGCTACCCAGGGCCGGCCCGAAAACGGCAATGACCACCGCCAGCACGCCCACTAACAACAGACCGACTACGCCCAGCAGGCGAAGCTTCATCCGACGGAGCCTCCAGACACAGTCGCAGCACGTTCGCGCAGGCGCGATCGTGGTCTGCCACGCTGTGAGAACTCTGGGAACTGGCCGGATGCCGGCTGTGATCGCTAGGCGCTATCGCCCGAGTCGTCACCCAGTACGGTCAGTTGTCGCGGCGTCTCGGTCGGTGCGGCGTCACGCCGCGCTCGTGTCCGGCGGCCATCCGGATCCGTGCCCATGCGCCGCGTCGTCTCGACGTCGACGCGAGCGCCGTTGCCCTCGATGGCGGGATGCTCGACCAGCGCGATGAGGCGATTGGCCATGAACCGGCCGGCGCGGACGGGATTACCCGAGCGGGTCACCTCGGTGACCTCGACAATGCCGCGCGCGGTGGTTATCTCGATGCGCCGCCCGGCGCGGGTGGCCACGATCTCGAACGTCTGCGTGCCGCCGGTGCCGGTATCGACCACCGCTTCGACGCGATCGCCCTTCATGGCCGGAGCATAACGCAAGCGAAAGTCGGACCACCTGCGGAGGAAAGCCTGCCGCGACGTCCGATTAGGCGCGAACCTCCTGGCGCATGAAGGCGATGTAGGCGCCGGCGAAGGCGATCACCGTCAGCGCGATGAGGGCCACCACCTGCGGCCAGATGACGAGCAGGCTCTGGTCAACCGTCATCAGCGTCGGAATGGCACCGCTCGATGGATTCTGCAACTGCAGCACCTGTCGTGACGTAGCTGAGAGTCCGGACGCTTGGGTCGAGGATGACCTGCGTCGACTCGGTAAAGAGCGTGCTCGGCGAAAGCCGGGACAACAGCTCCTGCATGTTGAGGTTGGCGATGGTCTGCGCCTGTGACGCGTCGGTTGGCGCGGGTGCAAGGAACCCGGCGACGATGCCGACCAGTACGAACGCAAACAGCGTCAGGACCAGCCACACGGCAATCGACGCCAGCGCCGACGCAGCCGCCCGCCGCAGCAGGACGGAACAGAGCAGCGCAAAGGCGAGCCAGAAGCCGACGTACACGATGGATACAACCCACCAGATCATCAGCCGCAGGATCGATTCGGGGTTGGGGATGATGCCGAGCTGGAGGATGCCGACGGCAGCCATGATCAGCATGATCGCGCCGAACGCGAGGCCGACGACCGCCAGGCCGGCAACGAACTTGCCGTTGATCACATCGTCGCGGTGTATTGGCTGCGACAGCAGGCGCGGCAGTGTGCCGTCGGCGCGCTCGCCGGCGATGGCGTCGAAGCCAAGCGCAATGCCCAGCAGCGGGCCCAGGAACGAGAACAGGAAGATGAACGAGGGCAGGTTCGCCGGCGCGACGCTGGAGGGCGGCGCGAACAGGATCAGGAACAGTGACGGCACCTTGCTTGCCGCGTCGGTGATGCCGGGCTGGCGCAGCTGGCCGGCCGTTGCATAGACGGCTGCGCCGGCGGCCAGGCCGAGGATGCCGATGACGATCAGGAAGCGGAAGCTGAGGATGAGGTCGGCGAACTCCTTGCGCGCAACGATCATCCAGCCGTGGCGCGGCGCCCTGACGGCCGGGTCAAGCTCCGTGTACTGGACCTTCTGACGCGGCTGCTGGTTGCGGTCGCGGTTCTTGCGGCGAGTGCGGCGAACGCTCTGAGCATCGGTTGCGCCGGTCATGCGCTGGCTCCTTCGAAGTAGCGGCGATAGACCTCGTCGAGCTCATCACCGCGGCGGCGCAGGTGGATGGCCGGCTGGCCGGCCGTGGCCAGCGCGCGCGACAGCTCGGCACGGACGTCGCGGTCGGCGGTCACGACGAGCATCGCCGGATCGTGGCGATCCGGATTGACGGCGCGCACACCGGGCACCTTGGCGATCACGTCGCGAGCGGTGTTCGAGCGGTGGCCCCGGGATGACCTCGATCTCGATCGGTCCAGAGCCCACTGCGGTGGGCCAACTCCTCGGGCTGGCCCAAGGCGACCATCTTGCCGCGGACGAAGATGCCCACCCGGTCGCAGACCTGCTGGACCTGGTGCAACAGGTGGCTGGAAAGCAGCACCGCCACCCCCGAATCGGCCATCTCGCGAATGAGGTCGAGGATCTCCACCACGCCGGTCGGGTCGATCGCCGTCGTCGGCTCGTCGAGGATGACGATGAGCGGCTCCTTGACCAGGGCGTCGGCCAGGCCAAGGCGTTGTTTCATGCCGCGCGAGTACTCGCCCACAGCCTGATCGCCCGCGTCGGCCAGGCCAACGCGGTAGAGCATGTTGTCGATGCGATCCTCGGTCTCGTCGCGTGCCACGCCGTTGAGGCGGCACGTGTAGCGCAGGTTTTCGCGGCCGGTCATGCCGCCGTAGAAACCGACCGCATCCGGCAGGTAGCCCACCCGCCGCTTGATCTCGAGCGGACTGCGCATGGGATCCATGCCCAGCACGCGGGCCGTGCCGCTCGAGGGCTCGGACAGGCCGAGCAGCATCAGGATGGTCGTCGTCTTGCCGGCGCCGTTGGGCCCGAGCAGGCCGAAGACCTCGCCCTGGTTGACGGTCAGGTCGAGCGAGTCGACCGCCGTGAAATCGCCGTACTGCTTGGTAAGGCTGCGGGTGTGGATGGCGACCGTGTCGGCCGGCCGGGTTGGTGTCTCCGGCTTGTCGCTGACGGGAGCCGTCTCCGGCTCAACGACGGCCATATTGCCGGAAGACCAGGAACAGGCCCGACGACGACCAGCACGATGATGCCGATACCGACGAAACCCCAGATGGGCGACGTCTGGACGGTGGTCCGGACGTCGACCGAGTCGGAGGCGGTCTGGCTGGCGCCCGTGCTGTTGGCGCGGAAGGTGATGGCGTAGTCGCCGGCGACAGCGGTATCGGCCGGATGGATGGTGGCGACGACGGTCGTCGGCGTTTGGGGTGCGAGGTTGGTCAAGCCATCGGGCGCGAACGTGACCGTCCAGCCCTGCGGCGGCGACGAGGTGACGGTGACGGCGCTCAGCGGCGCAGTGCCCGTGTTCGTGACAACCAGGTTAAGCGTGGTGTCCTGGCCGATCGTGGCACTCGCGTTCAGCCGGCTGTCCTGCGTGTCGAGCGTCAGCGAGTACGAGCCGGTAATGGTCACGCCCAGGTCGACCTCGACCGGCTGCGGGCCGCCCGTGGCGGTCAGCACTATGGGGTAGTCGGACGCCTCCGCGGTGGACGGCGAATTGGCCGTGACCGTGACGTGGCCGGTCGCGCCGGCCGCGACGACGAGGGTCGCCGCCTGCGCCTCGCCGGACGGGATGGCGGTCACGGTCCAGTCGGACGGTCCCTGTACGTCGAGCGCGAACGAGATCTCCTGGTTCGTGTCGTTCTTCATCGCGACATCGAACGTGAAGTTGGTGCCCGCCTTGCCCTGCAGCAGGGGCTGCTGGGCAGTGCCCGTCACCGAGCCGACATTGGCACCAAGGACGGTCAGGTCGACGGTCAGCGACGCGGTAATGCCCGTAGCGCTGCGGCCCTGGACGGTGACCTGATAGGTGTTCGCGGCGACCTCCTCAGGCAGCGCCACCTCGAGCGAAGCAGTCGCCGTCGGGTTGGCCGGCGCGGCGGCGGTACCTACCGGCGTCGAGCTGGTGGTGACGGCGCTGATGGTCGAGCCGCCGCCGCGCATGCGCGAGGTCCAGCCGTCGGGCGTGCCGGTGACGGTGATGTCAACGCGCTGTGGTGTGAGCGTGCTGAACGTGACGTCGAACTTGGCGGTGCCGCCAGGATCGACGGTGACCGCCGGGAACGGGGTCGAGATCGTCAGGCCACCTTCGGCCATGACGGAGACTGGCGCCAGCCCGACCAGCAGGCCTGCGATCGCCAGAGCAAATACAAGGCTTCGCTTCATTGGTCCCTCAAGTGGTTGCCACGGTGCAACGTTTTCAACTGACATTTTTGCCGAATTTTCGATTACGGACGCGGCGGCGCCGCGGTGACATTTTCTTTAACAACACGGGCTGTTACCGCGCCAGACGGCGTGCCAGCTCGACCAAAGTGCGCACCGCGACCCCCTGCGCGCCCTTCGGGGAGTATGGCCGATCTTCATCCGACCAGCCGCTGGACTGCGATATCGAGGTGTGCCCACTCGGTCGACGACTCGACGCCGGCCTCGATGAAGGCGGCGCCGTTGATGGCGCTGCCCATGCGGCCGGCGCTGTTGCGCAGGTCGGCGACCTCGCCCTTGATGTTGTCGCGGTATTCGTCCGACAAGCGGCATGGGCCAGAGCCGTTCGCCGGCGGCGTCGCCGGCTCTGCGGACGGCGTCGACGAAGCCGCGTGGCCGGCCGAACAGGCCGGTGTAGTGCTGGCCCAGCGCGATGCGGATGGCGCCGGTCAGCGTGGCCACGTCGACGATGCGCTGCGCGCCCTCTCGCTCGGCGTAGGTGACACCATCGATGAGCACCAGGCGACCCTCGGCGTCGGTGTTGATGACCTCGACGGTCTTGCCGGACAGGCTGGTGACCACGTCGCCCGGTTTGGTGGCGTGGCCGCCGGGCAGGTTCTCGGTGCACGGTGCGACGCAGATGACGTTGACCTTCAGCCCGAGCCGGGCAATGGTCGACGTGGCGGCGATGACGGCGGCGGCACCACTCATGTCGTAGCGCATGACGTGCATCTCGTCGGCCGGCTTGATCGAGATGCCGCCCGAGTCGAAGGTGATGCCCTTGCCCACCACGCCGAGGTCGTAACCGCTCGCCACCGCGGCCGTGGTAGCGCAGCACGATCAGCTTGGCCGGTTCATCGTGAACCGGCGGCCACGGACAGGAACGTGTTCATGCCGATCTCGCGGCAGGCATCCTCGTCGAGGATCTCGCAGACCACGCCGGCGCCCTCGGCCAGCTCCTGGGCGGCCTTCGCCAGCAGCGTCGGCGTCATCAGGTTGGCCGGTTCATTGGCGACCGTGCGCGTCCAGTTGACCGCATCGCCAATCGCCTGCGCGCGGTCGATGGCGCCGACGCGTCATCGTCGTCGGTGATCAGCATCGACGTCCTCGAGCGGTGGCAGGCCGTCGCCGTCGTCGGCGCTGCGGTGAGAGTCCGGTCGCCACAACGCGAACAGGACGCCTTCAACGGCTGCTTCGAGCGCCGACGGCCGTCGAGCTCGACATCCGGCACGGCGACGGCGAGGCGCGTAGTAGTCGACTGCCACAGCGCAGCGGACGCCGGCGGCGACGACGTTGCGCGCCCGTTCGAGATCGAACTCCTCGCGCGATCCGGCGGTGACCACGATCAGGCGCGTCGTCCGACCGGCTATCCCCGTCGCCGCGCTGGAGGTGGCTGAGCACGGTGAACAGCTTCTGCTCGCCATGCTGGCGGGCGACCCACTGGGCCAGCTCGCTCTGCGGCGCAGAGAGCGCGGCCGGCGCACTGCCGTCGCGGAAGACGGGCACGATCAGCGCGTCGTAGTCGGCCGCATCCAGCGGCCTGGGTTACTCGAAACAGCACGAAATCCTCCTCGGGCGCGAAGGGTATTAGAGTCTGGCTAACGATGAGCCGGCGCGTATTCAGCTTCGATCCGCCCGACCGTTTCGTCTGCGGCGCGATCGGCCAGCCGGGAGAGCGGACCTTTTTCCTGCAGGCGTCCAAGGGCCAGCAGGTCGTTTCGGTGGCGCTGGAAAAGGTCCAGGTGGCGGCGCTGGCCGAGCGTCTTGCTGCATTGTTGCTCAGCCTGCAGCGAACGTGGTGTGGACGTCGATTGGAGCCGTGAGCCAGACGCTCTGCCGCTGGTCGAGCCGCGTCTTCGAGCAGTTCCGCGTCGGCTGCGATGACGCTGTCGTGGGACGACGGATCGCGAGCAGGTGCTGATCGAGGCGCGCGAGATGACCGAGTGCCGACCTCGACGAGCGACGACGACGACCCCGAAGAAGAAGTCGCGACCGTCACCGACGACCCGACGGGCCCGATCTGGTGCGCGTCACCCTGCGAGCCGGCCGATGCCCAGGCCTTCGTCACGCGCGCCGTCGCGGTCGTCCGCGCCGGACGGCTGCCCTGTCCCAACTGCGGCGAGCCGCTCGATCCGCGCGGCCACTTCTGCGTGCGGCGCAACGGCTACGCCAACTGACCGACGACGTCATCGGCCGGCTGGCCGAAGGTGACCTGCACGTCGTCGGTCGGCTGATCAACGCGACCAACGCGTCGTTCGTGGCCGACCTCGACTGCGGGGCGGCCGAGATCGATCCGGGTCGTCTACAAGCCGACGCGCGGCGAGCGGCCACTCGACGACTTCCCGTACGGCACGCTGGCGGCCCGCGAACGCGCCGCGTACCTGCTGTCAGCCGCCAGTGGCTGGCAGATCGTGCCACCGACGGTGCTGCGCAACGGACCGCTGGGCGACGGCATGGTCCAGCTGTGGGTCGACGTCGATGACGAAGTCGACCTCGTCGACCTGATCAACGACGACGACCCGCGGCTGCGGCGGATCGCCCTGTTCGACGCCGATCGCCAACAACGCCGATCGCAAGGTGGGCCACCTGTTGGCGCTGCCGGGTGGGCTGATCCAGGGCGTCGACCATGGCATCTGCTTCGCCGTGGCGCCCAAGATGCGCACCGTGCTGTGGGGCTGGCGCGGCGAGGCCATCGAACCGGCCGAGCTGTCGATAGTCGCCGGAGCTGCGCGCCGCACTGGACGGTGCGCTGGGCGTCGAACTTGGCAAGCTGCTGACGGCGGCCGAGGTCAACGCCACGCGAAGGCGGACCGATGCCCTGCTGGCCGAGCGCCGCTTTCCGCTGCCCGATCCGCGGCGGCCGGCCATCCCGTGGCCGCCGTACTGAGCGTCGGCGTGGACGCGGACGGATCCGCTGATATTGAACTGACAGCAGGCTGCCGGTGGGCACGCTGGACGACTACCGCCGCGTTGGCCTAGCGTCCGACTGATGGCGAGGGCTGTTTCGCCGTGATCGAATTGCTCGTGCTCGCTCGGCCTGGTGGCGCTGGTGCTGCTGGCCGTCGTGGGCGTGCTTGTTCGTGCTGCACCAACGCCGGCAGGGCACGGTGCGCGCCGTCCTGATGCCGCGTCACGAGGAGCGACGACTCGGCCGTCGAGCAGCGCATGACCCGCCTCGTTCGGGCGACCGAGCTGATGGGCCTGCCCGTGGTCACGCTCGACACGGCGGCGGCCGTCGGCGAGGTGCGCGACGTGCTCTTCGACCCGGCAGCGTTCGCGAGTTGTGGCGCTTTCACCGTACGCGGTCGTGGCCTTCTCTCGCCGCCGCTGCTTGGGCTGCTGCCCACCGGCTCGGTCGCGCTCGATCGGCCGCGACGCGGTGATGATCGACACGGCCGACTCGCCGCTCGGTCCACGAGCGAGCGGAATGTCGTCGCCGTCGACGACCAGATCGAAGTGCTCGGCAAGGAGGTCGTCACCGACACGGTGGCGCGACGCTCGGCAGCGTGATCGACGTCGTGCTCGAGGTCGAGCGGTGGCGAGGCGATCGTCGTGGGCTGCGAGGTCGAGCGGGCCGGCGAGCGGCCGGGTGATCCTGCCGCTGCCCGCCGGCATACCGGTGTCGAGCGACGCCCTGGTCGTGCCCGCCGCCAGCGAGCCCTATGGCGGCCAATGGACTGGGCGGCTTCCGCGACGTGCTCGCCCGTGCACGGGGCCGGTCGAGGTAGAGGTGTGATCCGGCTGTCGCAGGTCAAGGGTCGGCGGGTCATGGCCCGCGACAACGCGCAGGTCGTCGGCACCGTGCGCCGCATCCACTTCGACGTCGCAGACAGCGCGCATCGTCGGGCGTCGAGCTCGAAGGCACATTCGACCGCGACACGATCGTCGAATGGCCGGCCGTGGTCGCCATCGGCGACGACGCGCTGCTGATCGAGAACGCCAGCGACCGGCGCGAGCCGCTCGACGAGACCGAGCAGGCTTTCGTGGCCGGTGAGTTCGACCTCGACGGGCAAGCTCGTGATGGACGACAGCGGCGACGCGCTGGGCAGGCTCGAGGATCTGGCCTACGACGAGAAGACGGGCCGGGTGACCGAGCTGTTCGTGCCCGGCCAGCGTCATCCCGGTCGAGCGGATGGTCGCGCTGGGCAGCTACGCCCTGATCATTCGAGCGCCCGCTCAGGCCTGAGCCGGGCCCAGCAGGTCGAGCAGGCCGCGTAGCGGCACGGCCACCCAATCCGGGCGGTTGTTGAGTTCGTACGACAGCTCGTACAAGACCTTGTGCAGCATCGACGTGCTCAACAGCAGCGTCAGCTCGTCGTCCGAGCGCGGCATGAACGAGGCGTCACCGGCGCGCCTCGCGATAGCCGCGCAGGAACGCGGCCGCGACGGTTCGATACCAGAGATCCGCCCACGGCGTGAGGCGCGCGCACGTCGTCCGGCCTGATGGCGCCGCCGACCCGGTCGCTGACCAGCGTCCCCAGCGCGGCGTAGTGGAACGAGCGCAGCATGCCGGCCACGTCGGTCATCGCCGAGCGCTTGTGGCGCCGCTCGACCAGCGGCCGGCCGGGTTCGCCCTCGAAGTCGATGAAGACGAAGTCACGGCCGGTCCACAGCACCTGGCCGAGGTGCAGATCGCCGTGGCAGCGGATGCGGCAGCGCGTCGATCCGCTGGCCCATCACGTCGCGCAGTCGCTGCCTGGATCTCGCCGCCTCGGGCCAGTGCCGCCGCGGCCTCGTCCTGGAGCGGCGTCGGCAGCTCGCCGAGCTGCTTGGCGAGCATGGCCAGAGAGTCGCCGGCCTGGTCGCGCATCGTCTGGTAGAGCGAGCGCTGGTAGAGCGCGGTGAACGGCTCTGGCGCGAAGGCGGGATCGTCGACGGCGGCCAGCGCGCGATGCAGCTGCGGCCGTCCGCTCGCCCAGCAGATGCGCGGTATAGAGGTAACTGCCGATCGGCACTCGCCGAGCGTCTCCGGCGCCGCGCGAGGTCTCGGACAGCGAGGCGGCCACGATCGAGGCCACGTCGGCGCGCCAGAGGCCGGCGGCAACTGTCGAACGTGGCCGCGCGCTCGTAGTACGTGCCCGACCTGGTCCAGCGTGTACTCCCACGCGTCGCCCTGGTTCGTCACGAACTGCTGCAGGATGGCCAGCGCAGCCGGCTCGCCGGCCGAGGCCGATAGGCCAGCCAGCCGGCGACGGCGGGCACGTGCTCGAAGCCGGCGTCGGTCAGTGCCTGGCCGATCTCGAGGTCGGGGTTGATGCCCGGCTCGAGCCGGCGGAAGACCTTCAGGATCAGCCGGTCGCCGAAGGCGATGCTGGTGTTGCTCTGCTCGCTGTGGCCTGGCCGCGGATCCAGTGCGGCGCCGCGCGTGAGCGCCTCGGAACGCCGGCGTGGGGTGCGCGCTGACGAACGCGGTCCGACCGTCTGAAGCGGCGGCGCGCCGCCGACCGCGTTCGAGCAGCGCCGTGTCGAAGCCGGGCACGTACAGCGCATCGTAAAGCAGCCAATGCGGGCCATCCGGGCCGCTGGGAGTGATGCGGGCGACGACGGCCTGCGGGAAGTCCTGCGCGACGCGATCGGCGTCGGGCCAGCGCAGGCACCAGCGCCAGCGGCAGCACGTAGAGCTCGCCCTCACCCTCGGTGTACTCGACGTTGAAGGTGCGCGATGCCGGCCTGCATGCGAGTCGACCGGACACGGGCAGCCAGTCGCGCACGGTCACGCTCTTGATTCGACGCGCCTTCGAGCGGAACCAGCGCCGGGCGCGCAGGTAGCCGGACAGCAGACGCAGTCAGCTGGTGCCGAGCCGGACCGCTGAGCAGGGCGCCCAGGTCGGCTGGCGCTTCGATGATCGGCGGCGGCTGCTCGTCGGCCGCGCGCAGCTTCTCGCCCGCGACCGCTCGGATCGGCCTCGAGCGAGAACCACAGGAAGCCGTGCGGCGCAAGGCTCAGTACCAGCGGCCGCGTCTTCGACACGCGGGAACTCCACGCGGCCGAACATCTCGACCGGCACCAGGCCGCGATGGCGCTCATGTCCAGCTCGACGTACTGGACGAAGCGCGACGTGTTGGCGACGACGAGGATCTTCTCGTCGCCGTACTCGCGCATGAACGCGACGATGCGCCGGTTCTCCGGGTGCAGGAATGTGAGCGAGCCGCGCCCGAACGCCGGGTGCTGCCGGCGCAGCGCGATCAGGCGCTTCATCCACCACAGCAGCGAGTGCTGGTTGTTCTGCTGGGCGTCGACGTTGATCGACTGGAAGTGGTACTCCGGATCGGTGATCGACGGCAGGAACAGCCGCTGCGAGTTGGCCGCTGGAGAAGCCGGCGTTGCGGTCGCCCGACCACTGCATCGGCGTGCGGACGCCGTTTCGGTCGCCCAGGTAGACGTTGTCGCCCATGCCGATCTCGTCGCCGTAGTAGATGACCGGCGTGCCGGGCAGCGACCATGAGCAGGCCGTTGAGCAGCTCGATGCGGCGGCGGTGATTGCCGAGCAGTGGCGCCAGGCGGCGGCGGATGCCCAGGTTGATGCGCATCTGCGGGTCGTGGGCGTAGACGCGGTACATGTAGTCGCGCTCTTCGTCGGTCACCATCTCGAGCGTCAGCTCGTCGTGGTTGCGCAGGAACAGCGCCCACTGGGCAGTTGTCGGGGATGGCCGGCGTCTGTTCCAGGATGTCGTAGATCGGGAAGCGGTCCTCCATGCGCACCGACATGAACATGCCGCGGCATGACCGGGAAGTGGAAGCACATGTGGCACTCGTCGCCGTTGCCGAAGTAGGCGACCGCGTCTTCCGGCCACTGGTTGGCCTCGGCCAGCAGCATCCGATCTTCGTCAGTTGGCGTCGACGTGAGCGCGCAGCTGCTTCAGGAACTCGTGCGTCCGCGGCAGGTTCTCGCAGTTGGTCCCCTCCTCTTCGTAGAGGTACGGGATGGCGTCGAGGCGCAGGCCGTCGACGCCCATCTCGAGCCAGAAGTCGAGCGTCTTGAGGATCTCGGCGCGCACGCGCGGGTTCTCGAAGTTGAGGTCCGGCTGGTGCGAGTAGAAGCGGTGCCAGTAGTAGGCGTTGGCGACCGGATCCCATGTCCAGTTGGACGTCTCGAAGTCCTTGAAGATGATCCGCGCGTCCTTGTACTTGTCCGGGGTTGTCGCTCCAGACGTACCAGTCGCGGTAGGCGCTGCCCGCCGGCGCGCGGCGCGCGCGCTGGAACCACGGGTGCTGGTCGGAGGTGTGGTTGCAGACCAGCTCGGTGATGATCCGTAGGCCGCGCGCGTGGGCCTCGCGGACGAGCAGCTTGAAGTCGCGCAACGTGCCGTACTCGGGCTTGACGCGCGTGTAGTCGGCGATGTCGTAGCCGTCGTCCTTGCCCGGCGACGGGTAGAACGGCAGCAGCCAGAGGGCGGTGACGCCGAGGTCGGCGAGGTAGTCGAGCTTCTGGGTCAGGCCCGTGAAGTCACCCGAGCCGTCGCCGTCCGAGTCGAAGAACGCGCGGACGTGAAGCTCGTAGATGACGGCGTCCTTGTACCAGAGCGGGTCGCTCATCGGGCGCCTGCGAGGCCCGGCTCGATCGGCCGCCGACATGTCGGCACCGACGCTAGCGGACGCTGCGCACGGCGATCTTGCGCCGGCAGTCGAGCATGGACTGAACGCGCCTCGACCGGCCAGCTCGCTAGGCTCGACTGCACATGTCAGGTCGACCGGACTGCGCCCGCGTACGCAGCACTGCCGGATCGGCGGATGAGCGTGACCGCCCGTCCACTCGCGTGGCACCGTCCAGCACATCCCACGGCAGCTCAGCAGTGCCCGCCTGCGCCGCGATTGGATCGAGGTTGACCACGGTCAGGATGATGTCCGACCCGTCGGCGGTCTGCTTCGAGTAGGCGAGCAGGAACGGGTTGTCGATCTCATGAAACGCGAGCCGCTCGTTCGACTGCAGCGCCGGGTGCTCGCGCCGCGCCCGGTTGACGAGCGGCAATGATCGGCGCGATCGAGGTCTTGGCATTCGAGGTCCCACGTCCGCTGCTGGTACTTCTCTGAGTTGAGGTACTCCTCGCTGTTCGGCTCGCGCGGCCACGTTCTCGCCCAGCTCGAAGGCCGGTCCGTAGATGCCGTACGACGAGCCGCCGTCGCCGCCAGCACGAACCGCGCAATGAACGCCGGCCGGCCGCCGCGCTGGAGGAAGGCGTGCAGGATGTCGGGCGTGTTGGGCCACAGGTTCGGCCGGAAGAAGTCGGACACCGGCGGCGTCGTGATCTCGGTCAGGTAGTCGGTCAGCTCCTGTTTCTCGTTGCGCCACGTGAAATAGGTGTAGCTCCACGAGAAGCCGAGCTTGGCCAGCCGGTACATCACCTTGGGCCGGGTGAACGCCTCGGCCAGGAAGAGCACCTGCGGGTGATCCTTCTTGATCGAGCCGATGCACCACTCCCAGAAGGCAAACGCCTTGGTGTGCGGGTTGTCGACGCGGAAGATCGTGACGCCCTGGCCGATCCAGAACTCGAACACGTCGTGCAGCGCCCGCCACAGTCCGCGCCAGTCCTGGCTGTCGAAGTCGAACGGGTAGATGTCCTGGTATTTCTTGGGCGGGTTTTCGGCGTACTGGATCGTGCCGTCGGGGCGCGCGCGGAACCACTCCGGGTGTTCGGTGACCCACGGGTGGTCGGGCGAAGCCTGGAAGGCGATGTCGAGGGCGATCTCGATGTCGACAGCCCGGGCCGCCTTCACGAGGGCGCCGAAGTCGGCCAGGCCGCCGAGGCTCGGGGTGGATGGCGGTGTGGCCGCCTTCCGGGACCACCGATTGCCCACGGGACGCCTGGGTCGGAGGCGCGTCGCCTCGGTCGTGTTGTTGGCGCCCTTCCGGAACTGGCGCCCGATGGGGTGGATGGGCGGCAGGTACAGGACGTCAAAACCCAGCCGCTTCACGTACGGCAGGCGGTCGATGACATCGCGCAACGTGCCGTGACGCCAGCGTTCGGGCGACGCCGAGCGCGGGAACATCTCGTACCAGGCTGAGAAGCGCGCCCGAACGGGGTCGACAACGACCTCCAGCGGGCGCTCGAGGGTGGTCTCGACCGAGCGGTCGGGATAGCGATCAACCGTTGAGGCCAGCTTCGCGCTCAGGGCGTCCTTGACCGTCAACCGCTGTGCCCGTTCGGTCAGGGCGATGCTGTCGGCCCTGCCGGCGCGCTTGGCGGCAGCCTTGATCAGTCGCGACCCCGATCTGCAGATCGACTGTTACCTCCTGCTTCGCGTCCACCCGCTTCTTGAAGTCGTGCTGCCACGTGCGGAAGGGATCGACCCAGCCGGCGACGTCGTATTGCCATCGACCGATGTCGGTCAGCGTCACCGCAGCGCGCCAGCGGTCATTGCCGAGCGGCTCCATCTCCGTCTCTTGCCAGTCCTTGGCGCCGGGTGCGCAAGTGCGCAAGACGGCGCGCAGTTCGTCGTGGCCGTCGGCGAAGACGTCTGCTTCCACGACCAGCGTGTCGCCTACGACGCGCTTGACCGGGAAGTGCCCGTCATCGACGCGTGGCGTGACGTTCTCGATGACGACGCGACCTTTAGGCGTCACTGCGGCGGCTTCGAGCTTGGGCGACGCTTCGCAGGCTTGGCGGCCGGGGTGCGCGGCTTGGCTGCCGGCTGCCAGCTCGGCGGCCAGGCGATCGACGCGGTAGCCGGACTTCGCCGCTGCGGCCACCAGCTCGCGTCGGCGCGCCGCCGGGCAGATCGAGTGCCTTGAGCGTCGATTCGAAGCCCTCCTTGCTGAAGTACTCCACGCCTTCGTGCGTCGTTCGCGCCGATCAGCCGGCGGAAGTGCTCGTCGTGCAGCAGCTCCGGCGACAGCCCGTCGCGGGCGGCGGCCATGCGCAGCCGCACGGCGTCAAGATCGGCGTTGGGCAGGGCGCGATCAGCGAGCCACTCATCGATCCATTTGCCGCCGGCGAGCCGCGGGCGAACACCGGCCAGGAACCGATCCACGGCCTCCACGGCGCCCAGCTTTGGTGCGGCCTTCGCCACCGGTACGCCGAGCAACGCGGCCGCCTCGCGGACGGCGGCATCGGCATCGTCCGTGCGCAGCGCCGCGTGGAAGGGCGCGAGTTCCATCTCGCGCATCGCCACTTCGAGCGACGGCACGCCACGACCGCCCAGCCAATCGGCCAGCCGCCGCCAGCGCCCGTCCGCGTGGTCGACCAGGTCGCTTGATCTCGGCAAAGACGAACGTCTTGTAGGCGTCGAGCTGCAGGTACAGCCCTTCCCGCGCCACCGACGAAGCCGACCTCAGGTATTCCAGCCCGCCGCGCCAATCGCGCAGCACGAGGAAGCGCGATCTCGTCGTCGCCGACGCCCAGCCCCTCCCCCAACGAACGGCCGGTAACGGCTGCCCGCCGGATCCAGCCGGCTCGTCGATCCGAACTTGTTGTGGTAGACGACCAGCGTCCGCTCGCCGCGCGGCCCGCGGTTCGAGTAGGCGAAGACGTCCTCGTTGACCCCGCCGCCGTCCTGCTCGAAGTCGTACAGCGCGAAGCCGTCGACCTCGGCGAACAGCTGGCGTCGGTGCAGCAGCGGAAAGATCTGCTCGTCGTGCCGGCGGACCAGCCCGTCGTTGACGAACTCGTCGTACTTCGCCCGCCGGTACTCCATGCCGTACTTCTCGGTGAAGCCCTCGACCTGGCCGTGGCCGAACATCGGCAGCCCGGGCATGGTTGCCATCACCGTCGCCACGCCGAAGTACTTGTCGTCCACGCCGAACTGTTCGACCGCCGTCTTCTCGTCGGGATTGTTCATGAAGTTGACGTAGCGCTTGAGGATCTGCGGGTCGAACTCGAGCGTGTTCTTGATCACGAGGCGGTACTCGGCGTTCTGCTCGTCGCGCATCATGTTCATGAACGCGCTGTTGTAGACGCGGTGCATGCCCAGCGTCCGGACGAAGTAGCCCTCCATCAGCCAGAACGCCTCGGCCAGCAGCAGCGTGTCGGGTGCCTCCGCGGCCACCCGGTCAACCACCTCGCGCCAGAACTCCTCAGGCATCCGGCTGTTGAATTCGGCCTTGGACATCGCGTATTCGGCGCGCGACGGGATGGCACCGCCCTCCCCCGGTTCCGGATACCAGAGGCGCTCGATGTGGCGCTTGGCCAGCACCATCGCCGCATCGAAGCGGATGACCGGGAAACGGTGGGCGACGGCGAGGATGGTCTGGATGACCGCCTCGCGGACCTCCGCGCTCAGGAAGTCGAGCTGGGCCGTGTCGTTCCACGCGAAAGAGGTGCCGTCGTTGCCGTGGTAGACGTAGCGCTCGTCGCCGGTCCAGCGATCGACGCGCTTGAACACGACCGCCGCGTCCGAGTTGTCGTAGTAGTGGTCCTCGAGGAAGATGCCCACGCGCTCGTCGCCGGATAGGTCGGGCCCGTTGAAGGAATAGACCGGGTAGGGCGCGTCCGGCCGCGAGATGAACCAGTCGGGATGCTCGACGACCCAGCGCGAGTCGATGCCCATGTGGTTGGGCACCATGTCCGACGCCAGCCGGATGCCGCGTTGCCACGCTCGCTCGCGCAGATTGGCGTAGCCGTCCTCGCCGCCCAGGTCGCCAGGCGATCTGGTAGTCGTACAGCGAGTAAGCCGACGCGACGGCATCGGCCTGCCCGCGCAGCTGCTTGATGCGCTGGGACGCCCGACTCCGCTCCCACAGCCCAATCAGCCACAGGCCGCTGAAGCCGCGGCTGGCGATCCGGTCGAGCTCCTCGTCCGGGATCTGGTCGAGGCGGCTGACTTCGCGCCCGTACTGGCGTCGACAGCTGGTCGAGCCAGACGTAGGTGCTCTTGGCCAGCAGCACGAGGCGGGGCATCCAGTCGAGATCGGAGCTGAAGCGCTCCTCCTCCGGCCCAAGATCGTCGAAGGCATGCAGAGCCGCCGCATCGATCGGATGTACGTCGTCCGGCCCGGGCCGGGTTGAAGCGCAGCCACTCCGCGCGATCGTCTTCGTGGATGACGTCGAGCCCGATGGCCAGCCGATCGCCCAGGTTGCCCAGCGCGAAGCCCCAGCGCTGACGCAGCCACTGGATCTGTTCGGCCAGCGACTCGGGCGCCTCGAGCGCCGGCTTGCGCAGCAGGCTGACCAGATCGTCGTTGTCGGGGCCAAAGCCGGGCTCGCCGGCGAGCCGCTGACGAAGACCGTCGATCAGCTGCCGATAGGCCGTGCGCTGGGCGATCGGCGCGTCGTCGAACAGTTCGTCGTAGCGCTCGTAGGCCGGGTTTTCGTTGGCCAGCCAGTTGAGCAGCAGCTCCTCCAGCGCGATCTCGCGGTTGGATCGGCCGTCGGTCGCACCGGCCAGGTAGTCGGCCGCCGACATGCTCGCCGCGGTAGGCGGCCACCGTTGGAAAGCGGTCGGCGAATGCTTCCAGCGTGGCTTCGACGGCGTCCGGTCCCAGTTCGGCCGATAGCCCGTCGAGGGTCGCGGTCAGCAGTTGCGGATTGCGCTGCTGGCGGTACAGCTCGATGACGCGATGCAGGACCTCGTCGATGAGGCCCATCGCGTTGAGGTCACCCGGTCGGGCAGATCGTGCCGGGTCGACCGCGATCTCCGCAGCGCGCTGCTCGTTCATCTTTTGGGCAAAACGACGAGACGCGGCGAAGTTCGGAAAAACGACGTTGCCGTTCAGGCTGAACAGGCCTTCGTCGAAGTCGTAGCGTTGCCGGGCCGCGCGGGCTACGTGGAACTCCATCAGTCCGCGTAAGCGTGGCCCAAACGGCGCATATGCGCCAGCCATATGCGCAACGACACTTCGGCATGGATGCTGTGCGCTATCGTCGGGTTGTGGGGAAATCGCGCGGGGCAGCCGCCGCCATTGGCGCAGCGCTTGCCCTCGTCATGTCGGTTGTGGCCGGCGTTCAGGCGGCGCCATCGACGGTGCCAACCTTCCTGAGCCTGGTCAGTGGCGGCTACTCAGATCCCATCGCCATCACCAACGCCGGCGACTCGCGCCTCTTCGTCGTCCAGCAGAACGGCTACTCAAGATCGTTGGCGGCGGCACGTTCCTCGACATGCACACCCGCGTCGCCTGCTGCGGTGAGCAGGGGCTGCTGGGCCTGGCCTTCCACCCGGACTACAACAACTCCGGCACGCCCGGCTACAAGCGCTTCTACGTCACGTTCACGCGGTCGGGCGACGGCGCGATTGTCCTGGCCGAGTTCAAGCGGTCGATGGGCAACGTCAACACGGCCGACCCGAACAGCTACCGCCGGCTGCTGGTCATCCCACATCCCGGCCAGCAGAACCACAACGGCGGCTGGATCGGATTCAAGCCGGGCACGAACCTGCTGTACATGTCGACCGGCGACGGCGGCGGCACCGGCGACCAGCCCAACAACGCCCAGAACAAGAACGTCCTGTTGGGCAAGCTGCTGCGCATCAACCCGCTGAAGAGCGGCACGCAGCCGTACTCCGTCCCGTCCACGAATCCGTTCGTCGGCAAGCGCGGCCTGGACGAGATCTGGGCGTTTGGCTTCCGCAACCCGTGGCGCTGCGGCTTCGATCGCGGCACCGGCGACCTGTGGTGCGGTGACGTGGGTCAGGCCAAGTACGAAGAAATCGATCACATGACCGATGCCAGCAGCAAGGGCAAGAACTTCGGTTGGCGCCTGCTCGAGGGCTTCCACTACTACAACTGGCCGGGCAACACGTCTGGCGACGTGTGCACATCCAATTGCCGCACGCTGCCACTGGCCGAGTACGCGCACTCGGCCTTCGGCGGCGGTAACTGCGCCATCCTCGGCGGCTACGTGTCGCGCAGAGCGGGCGCACCTCTGGCAGGCAACTACCTGTTTGGCGACTACTGCTCGGGCAACATCTGGACGATCCCGGCCAACTTCAGCCGCGGGCGGAACGTTGCCATCACCGGTGGCTAACTCAGGCTTCGGCATCAGCTGCTTCGGCGAAGGGTCGGACGGCAAGATCTACGTCTGCGACTACAGCAACGGCGCCGTCTACAGCGTGACCAACAGCTAGTGCTGGAGGCCTGCCCTCAACCGAGCGCTGGCAACTCGAGCCCGAACAAGAACGCGATCCCGACAAACAGGCTGAAGAAGCCGGCGACGATGCCGATCGCGATGTAGATCGCCGACCGCGAGCGGGTGGCCAGGAAACCCGACGCCGAGATGACCACGATGATCGTGTTCGAGACGATGAGCCCGAACACGAAGGCCAGCATCATCGGCACGCCAAGGCCAACGGTGGCCGCCCCGCCGATGGCCGCGATCAGCAGCACCTGCGTCGCTGTCTCGGCGCCGATGCCGTGGATCGCACCGACGGTGAACGCCGTCCGCGGCCCGTACGAGCTCATCTCCATCGGCTCGACGTGCTCGTGCCCGTGGAGCGAGGCCTGGAAGCGGCGCCAGCGCGTGGCGGACGCCGTCGAAGACGAGCATCCACCGGCTGCGCAGCCTGAACTCGCCGCCGTGGCGGACGTAGTTGTAGAGCGACACGAAAACCCAGACGCCCAGGATGACCAGCGTCAGGCCGACAACGCGGCTCATGATCGGGTCGACCCAGTCCGGCAGCTTCGCGCCAAAGATCAGGGCAATCGAGCCGAGGGCAATGACGACCGCGCCGTGGCCGAAGGCATAAAGCGTGCCCAGCAAGATTGGCCGGCGCTGCGCGGCGCCGAATTTCTGCGACGGTGGATCGGCCGGGCTGAACGGCGGCCGGTTCGGTCGAGCGGCCGTGGACTGCGACTTCGTCGGCTCCGCCGTGGCTGTGAGCGTGGGCAACCGGCGACTGGTGCTCCAGCTCGTGATGTTCCTCGGCGTGCTCGGCGACGTCGGTCGACGACGTGATGTCCGTGATCGCCGCGATGTGGTCCCAGTCGATGCCATGGCGCAGGCCGAGCACGAGGGCGGTCACGAGCAGAGCGACGGCATCGGTCTCAGCGGCCACGGCGCGGATTATTGCATCGCATTGCAATAGCGGCCTGTTGCAATGGGCTACCCTAAGCACGTGGTCGCCACGCGAGATCCATGGCTAACCGCCGCCGAGCAGATGCGCGCCCGCGGCATGCGCTCGACGCCGCAGCGCCGGCTGGTGATCGACGTCCTGGCCCGGTCGTCGTGGCCACGTCGCAGCCTCCGAAGTGATCGAGCAGTGCCGACGCGCCGATCCGCTGACTACGCCGTCAACCGTCTACCGGACGCTGGATGCGCTCGAAACCCTTGGCCTCATCCAGCACGGCCACGCCGCCGACGGGCGCGAGGAATACCACGTCCTGCCGCAATCAGAGCACGGCCACCGTTACTGCACGAGCTGTGGGCGCTCGTGGGAGATCGATGCCAAGGAGGCCGCCGAACTTACGCGCGCGATGCGCGACCAGCAGGGCTTCGAGGTAGACCTGTCACACCTGACCATCGTTGGCCGGTGCCGGGAGTGCGCCGAAGGCTAGTAGTCCAATTCTCAAGACCGCTGACACGAAGCCGTCACGCGCGTATGGCTACGCTACGCCGGTGAACGAGCGCTGGCGGTGGGCTCTGGGCGGTGCCGCAGCCGCGGCACTGGCGCTCGCGGCCGGCGAGTTGGTCGCGGGCGTCCTCGGCGGGCCGTCGCTGATCGCCGCTATGGCGACGATTGTGATCGACCTTCAGCCGCCGGGCGCCAAGGACTTCATCGTCTCGATCTTCGGCACCAACGACAAGCTGGCGCTGGAAGTCGCCACGGCGACGGTCGCCATCCTGATCGGCGCCGTTTTGGGGCTGCTGGCCAGACGCGACATCCGCATCGCCTTCGCCGGCTTCGGCATCTTCGGTGCCGTCGCCTTCTTCGCGGCCATCCAGGATCCGTCGGCCGACCAGCTCATCGCCGGCCTATCGGCGATCGCCGCCATCGGCGCTGGTGTCGGCTGGCCTGATGTTCCTGCTGCCCGTGCCGAAGGAGGACGGTACCGTCGCCGGCCGTCGGTCGGCCCTTCTTTTGGGCGGCCTCCTGGTTGTCGGTGGCGTGGGCGCCATCGTCGGGCGCTACCTGAGCATCAAGACGCCAACGGTCACCGCCCCGGCGGTGATCCCTCAGCCGACGTCGACCCTGGCGCCGCTCGCCGCCGGCACGTCCTTCGACGACATCGACGGCCTTTCCCCGCTCGATCGTGCCGGCCGACGAGTTCTACAAGATCGACACGCGACTCACGATCCCGCACCTGGCCGCCGAGGGCTGGACGGTAAAGGTGACCGGCATGGTCAACAAAGAGCTCGAGCTCACCTACGACCAGCTGGCGGCGATGCCCCTGTTCGAGCAGTGGGTGACGATTGCCTGCGTCTCGAACGAGGTGGGCGGCAACCTGGTCGGCAACGCCAAGTGGACAGGCGTCCTGCTGAATTCCGTGCTCGAGATGGCCGGCGTGCAAGCCGGGGGCGACGCAGGTAGTTGGCCGCGCCTTCGATGGCTTCACGGTTGGCTTCCCGACCGATCACCTGTCTGGCGCCGGGCAAGAACGCGATGGTCGCGTTGCTGATGAACGGTGACCTGTTGCCGGCGGCGCATGGTTTTCCTGTCCGCCTGATCGTGCCCGGGCTGTACGGCTACGTGTCCGCGACCAAGTGGCTGTCAGAGATCGAGCTGACGACGTGGGAGGCCTTCAACGGCTACTGGGTTCCGCTGGGCTGGTCGAAGACGGGCCCGATCCTGACGCAGTCCCGAATAGACGTCCCGCGCAATGGCTCGACGGTCACGGCCGGCCAGGCCACGGTGGCCGGCGTCGCGTGGGCGCCGACGCGCGGCATTTCCAAGGTAGAAGTTGCTGTTGACGGCGCAGGTTGGGCACCCGCGCAGTTGTCAGTGCCGCTGGCGGACACGACGTGGATCCAGTGGCGACGCGAGCGTCGCCGTTCCGACGGGCTCGCATCAAATCTCGGTACGCGCCACGGACGGCACCGGCGCGCTGCAGGACGAGAGCCCGACTCCGCCGCCGCCCGACGGCGCGCGCGGCTGGCACACGATCTCGGTGGCGGCGGGCTGAGCGAACAGCGCGACGCCGAGCAGATCGCTCAGGTAGTCGCGATCGCGCGCGAGGTGTTTGGGGCGTCCTTGCTGGGCGCGTACCTGCACGGATCCGCAGTTCTGGGTGGGATGTTGCCGACGAGTGACGTTGACGTGCTCGCGGTTATCGACCGGGCCACGACGCTCGCCGAGCGACGCGAGCTCGTACAGCGGTTAATGCCGATCTCGATGCCATCGCGCAACTATTCGACCAGGCCGGTCGAACTGACCGTTGTCAACGTGTCCGACGTGAGGCCGTGGCGCTATCCGCCGCGAATGGAGTTCCAGTACGGCGAGTGGCTGCGCGACGAGTATGAGCGGGGCGAACTTGGCGCCGAGCCTGGCCCAAACCCGGATCTCGGTGCCCTACTCGCAGTCGTGATGCTGGGCAACCATCCGTTGTCTGGGCCGCCGCCGGGTGAGTTGCTGGAGCCGGTGCCTGCCGCCGATCTTCGCCGCGCACTCGTCGACGGCCTCGCCGAGTGGACTGGCCAGGACAAAGTCGAGACCGACACGCGCAACATGCTTCTTGCGCTCGCTCGAACGTGGCAGACCCTGGCCAGCGGCGAGATTAGTCGCAAGGACGTTGCCGCTGGGTGGGCAGCCGAACGACTACCGGCGGACGAGGCCGCGGTAGTGAGCCGCGCGAGCGATCAATACCTGGCCGGGACGCACGGCGAAGACGCATGGCGCGCGAGCTTGGGCGCAGTGCGCACCGCCGCTGCGACGATGCTCGCCGAGATAAGAGAGGCGGCTAGGGAACGGTGACGGTGAACTGGCCGGCCGAGTTGATGCTGATCACGCCTCCCCAGTTGCACATGCACTTGGAGTTGCTGTCGAGGGCGGGTTGGTTCTTGATCAACACTGTTGGCGCGCCCGGTGTCCACGGCGCCGTCGTCATGGGCACGCACGGAGCGCCGGGTGACCCAGCCGCCTGTGCCGTGGCGACCGGTGGATTGGTCGGGGTCGTGCACACGCCAAATGTCGGGATGTTGACCATCGGCTTGAAATCCATGATCGTCGCCGCCGGTGCCCCTGCCGTGACCATCTTGTCGGGCAGAACGTTGAGGGCGGCCGGCGCCACTCCAAACGAGCACATCATTACCGCGCCACTGGTCACAAGCTGAGCCATCCCGGACCTCCTCAGGACATGCTACGCACTCACCGGGTCGCGCCGAAAGTGACCTTTCGGGCAAACGCTACGGCAGGCTGCCCTACCCAGGCGGCGCCAACCGTGCTCGGACCACCGTCTCCGACCCAGCCTATCGCCACGACGGTTTCGCCGATTGCGCCCACGTCCTTGACGCGAGCGTCCGGCTCGGACGTAATCACCTGGCCGATCCATCTCAGGCCATCGGCGCTCGACCACATCATCTGAAGGGGATGGCCAACGTTCGCGACGCTGCCCACGATCACCCACCGCCCGCCCAATGCATGAAGACTGGCCGGAATGGCACCGGTCAGGTCCGCTGAAGGCGGAAGCTGATCCCACTCCTCGCCCCCCATGCTGTGCCACAACTCGACGCCTTGTCCTACCGCCAAGCCGACGACCAGGTAGTCGCGTCCAAGTGCCGCCACCTCGATGAGATGGCCGGCCATCGGGTCGAGCGACACATGTTGTTGCCACTGCTGAGCGTCCGTCGAATGCCAGACACTATTTCCATTGATCGCGACGTATGAACCTCCGTCCGATGCGAGCCCCTCGATGCCGTACGGACCCGTCGCTTGCCACGGCTGGCGCACCCAGAAAAGGCCATTCGGCGAAGTCCACGCCGCGTAACGGGAATGCGTTCCGCCGGGCTGAAGTTGGCAGTCGCCGCACGACGCACTCCCACCCGCCAACCAGCCGCCCGGACCGTGCGCGACCGAAAAGATCGGCACGTTGTTCGACGCGTCGGTGTGCGGTGGTAGGCCCGGCCCACCGTCGGCTTCGACGTCGAAGATGTGGCCTTGATCGTTTTGCGTCCAAAGGCCACCCAGTGACGTCCAGATGGCCGCCCGTTCACTCGCCATCCCGACGGCCACATAACGTCCGTCATCGAAGCCGAGGTCGTTGACGAAGTCGGCGTTCGGGATTGGGTTGGCCACGGGTCGCCACTCCTGACCGTCGCTCGATACCAGCACGCGGTACGCGCAGTCGTCTGGGCAGCTGCCCGCGGACGACACCGCATAGACCGCGTCATCTGCACTGAGCGCATGGTCCAGGGCCTGAGTCGTGCCGAGCACCTCGCTGTCTCCGCGCTGCCAACCGGTCGCGCTTGATGGGGATCCGGTCGCCGTAGGTGTCTCCGCCGGGGTCGAAGCGGTCGCCGCCTGCGTGGGGGTGGCCGATGCAGTCGGCTCTACTGCGCTCGAAGTCGGAGTGGTGGCGCCACACCCAACAAGGACGACCAACTCCACTGCGCACAGCAAAAATCGGCCCCTCACGGGTGACATTTTGCCCACTCGGCGGTGAACCAAACGGGCATTCTTCGCATCTAGAGGGTCAGAGCGAAGTAACGGAGGGCGGATTGGACGGCCAACTCGTCGAGCGCGCTCGTGCGGGTGATGCCGACGCCTTCGATCAGCTCGTACGGGAGAAGTTGGACTCGGTGTATCGCTTGGCCCTCGGTATCCTCGGCGAATCGGCCGACGCCCGCGACGCGACGCAGGAGGCGTTCGTAACTGCCTGGCAAAAGCTGCCGACGGTTCGCGACACTGCCCGATTTGATGCCTGGCTGAACCAGGTCACGGTCAACGCCTGCCGGATGGCCCTGCGCAAAAAGAAGACGGTGCGCGAGCTCCGACTACTTCCCGAGGCCGACTTCCCAGCGGCCGACCGATCAGCCGCGGTCGCCCAGGCGAAAGCAGTTGCCTTCGACAATGCCTTCGAGCAGCTGACGGTGGATCAGCGTGCGCTTCTGCTCGACCACCACCTCGACGGTCGCGGGGTCGAAGAGCTGTCAGTCCGGCTGGGCGTGCCAGTCGGCACTGTCAAGTCGCGCCTGTTCACCGCGCGCAAGGCACTCGAGTCGGCGATGAAGGGCAGCGACCAATGAACGACGACGAACTGCGCGATCAACTCGAGCGACGGACGATCGTCGGCGCCGTTGGCGCAAGTCGAACGGACACAAATTGTCGAGGCTGTGCACGCCCGTGCGTCGAAGCGCAGGCGTGGCACTGCTTTGTGGGTCGGCCGTCTCGCCATCCCGCTCGCTGCCGCCGCGACCGTAATCGTCTTCGTTCTCGTCGTCGGATTTCCTCGCCCTCCACAGACGTCGTCGACGTCGCCGACGCCCGGCAGCACGCCGGCCGCCAGCTTCGGCCGCGACACCGTCGACTACGGCTTCGGCGTCGGCGTCGGCCTCCCCTCAGTCGGGGCTGAGCGTTCTTTCGGCCGACCAGTTAATCGCCATGGCGGGCGATCCATCGAAGGTCGGCGAGGTTGTGGTCTCGGACGCCGCGATCAGCTTTGTTCCCAGCCCAACACAGTTCGACGTGCCGGACGCCAGCCCTCAGCCGTTCGGGACGATCGAGTCCGGCGGTGGATCGGTCGTCGTTATCGGGCAGTCATTTCCTGACACCAGCTGGCCCGACCACGCGTTCCGCGTGGTCGAGGGCGGTCGCGTCGAGTACCTGGGGCCGGTCAACGACCACACCGAAGGCGGCATCTGGACGGTGCCGGATGCAATCGCCGCGGCGCCGCCCGAGGCCGACAACGTGTTGTACGCCGTGCAGGGCTGGCTGCTGCAGACAGCCGCTGCGCCGTGCGTCGCGCCACCCGACTTCTCCTCTTCGCAGGATTACTGGTGCGGCGGTTCGTGGCTGCTACCAGACAAGCCAGTGCCGCCGACTGACGGAACCATCCACCTGCAATACCCGGGCGCGCTGCACGTGCAGTGGTCGGCCTACCAGGACTTCGCCGAGAACCCGCAAACCTCCGGCGTGAACGGCGGCGAACCGCGACTGGGTGTCTACCTTGTTCAGCCCGCCGGCTGTCCGCCCAACGTCATGGGCGACTGCCCAGTGTGGGAAATGGTCGGGCGCCTCGAGCCTTAGAGCCGGCCCGCGCTGATGATTCGATCGAGGAACTGCCGCGTCCGAGCCTGAGTCGGTTGCAATAGCACTTGGCCGGGTGGGCCCTCTTCGAGAATGACGCCGGCATCCAGGAAACAGACTCGGTCCGCGACGTCGCGCGCGAAGCCCATCTCGTGAGTGGCGATCACCATGGTCATGCCCTCCCCCGCCAGCTCGCGGATGACGTCGAGCACCTCGGCCACCAGCTCCGGATCGAGCGCCGACGTGATCTCGTCGAGCAGCAGGATGTCGGGCTTCATCGCCAGCGCGCGAACGATCGCCGCCCGCTGCTGCTGGCCGCCCGATAGTCGGTCGGGATATTCGTCCTTCTTGTCGGCCAGGCCGAAGCGCTCGAGCAGGGCAACCGCCGACGCCTCGGCCTGAGCCTGCGGCTGCTTCAGCGCCTTGCGCGGCCCGAGCGTCACGTTGCTCAGCACGGTCATGTGCGGGAACAGGTTGAACGCCTGGAAGACGATGCCGACGCGCCGCCGGATGTGGTTGACGTTGACGCCCTTGGCCGTGATCTCCTGGCCCTCGATGAAGATGCGCCCGGCGTCGATGTCTTCCAGCAGGTTGATGCAGCGCAGCAGCGTCGACTTGCCCGACCCGGACGCGCCGATCAGACAGACCACCTCGATGCTCCGCCACGGCGAGGTCGATGCCCTTCAGGACCTCCAGGTCGCCGAACGACTTGTGCAACCCCTCGATGCGCAGTGCCTCGGTCACCGGGCGACGCCCGCCGTCTGCCGGCGCCGGGTTCGCGCGACGTACCAGTCGACGAAACGCGCCATCGGGATCGTGAGCGCCAGGAATATCAGCGCGCAGGCGACGTACGGCGTGAAGTTGAACGAGCCGCCGGCCTCAATCTGACTGCGCTTGAAGACCTCGATCACGCCGATGAAGCCAACCAGCGCCGTGTCTTTCTGCAGGCCGATGAAGTCGTTGAGCAGAGGCGGGATCACACGCCGCACAGCCTGCGGGAGCACCACGAAGCGAAGTCCCTGGGCGCGTGACAGCCCCAGTGACCGGGCCGCCGCCTCCTGTGAGGGATGTATGGACTCGATTCCTGCCCGGTAGACCTCCGCGACATAGGCCGACCAGACGATCACCAGCGCTACCAGGCCCCAGATGAAGCCGTCGGTTGGTACACCCCGGAAGTCGTAGCCCAGGGACGCCGAAGCCCGAGCAGGTAGATCACGAGCACGCTCGGCACCGCACGGAACAAGTCGATGTACACCACAGCGCCGACTCGAATGGGAAAGAACACCGGTCCGGGCAGGCTGCGCATGACGGCCAAGATCAAGGCGAATATCAGGATGAAGAACTCGGCCAGCAGGAAGAGCTGAATGTTCTTGACGAGCGCGCGCAGGAGCGTCGGCAGGGTTGTCCAGAAGATCTCGGCGTTGAAGAACGATTCTTGGACCTGCGGCCAGCCGGGTGACGTGACGATGAGGTACCCAAGGACGCCGAAAACGACGATCGTGCTAACGGTAGCCACGAGCAAGCCGCCGGGCTGATAGCGGCCGAGCAGCCGCGAACTGCGGCTACCCACCAGTTCCGGCGGGGTTGTGGGAGCAACCCCGCTCATTCGATTACCCGAGCATCAGGCCTACTGCAGGAACGGAATTTCCTCGCCCGTGTTGATCCACCGTATCGAGGATCGCCTGGTACGTACCGTCGGACTTGAGCTGGGCAAGCGCGCTATTCACGCAGTCGACCAGCGGGTTGTTCAACTCGAGCACGAAGCCAACCTTGTCCGGCGTCGCAGGCGGCCCGAACTGGCCGACGATCTTGCCCTCGGGCTCCGGCGTATTGAAGTCGTCGATCTGTGCGTCTCGCATGAAGAAGGCGGTCACCAGGTCGACGACGATTCCGTCGACGACACCGTTGACGAGCGCCGTCCGCGCGGCCGTGTTGTCCGGGAAGTTCAGAGCCTCGGTGGTCGGGGCGATCGTTCCCTCGAGGAAGTCGAAGGCGGTCGAGTTCGCGGCGGCTCCGAGCTTGTAGGACTTCAGGTCGGCGATCGACGTCGCGCTGGTGATCGGGTTGGCCGACATCGCAAGCAGCGCCTGGTTCGAGTCGAGGTACGAGTCACTGAACGTCACCGCCTTGGCGCGCTTGGCGGTAATCGCGATCTGTGCCATATGGAAGTCGAACGGCTTGTCGCCCGGCGCAAATGCCTGCTCGAAGACAGTGTTGGCGAGCCAATCGACCTTGTCTGCGCCGAAGCCCATGTCGGCGGCGACGGCGTACGCGAGCGCACCCTCGAAGCCCTCGCCCGAGTAAGGCTCTTTGCTGAAATCAGACTCGAGTCCAGGGCGAGCCGCCCTCTGGCTCGTTGGGGTACTGCACCTTGGAGTCTCCGCCGAACCACGGCCCGAACGCAGGGTTGTCAGTGCTCAGCGTCAAGCGGCCTGGGTTCTTCAGCGGCAGATTGGCAGTGTCACAAACAACCGTGGGCGGTGGCGTCACGACGGCAGCAGGGCTACCAGACGGCGATGGCCCAGCCGAGCCCGACGGCGCAGCCGAGCCCGAGGCGGCAGCCGAGGCAGTTGCGCTGGCTGATGGAGCAGTCGACCCAGTCGCGCTGGGCGCGGTGCTCGGGCTGCCGGTGGCGGTCGTGGTCGGCGCGGCGGTCGGAGCTTCGGTCGGAGACGGCGTCGAGGCCGCCGGCGAACACGCCATCAGCGCCAGGCTGGCGGCGGCGGTGAGAGTCAGAACACGGCGCAACGACATATACGGCTCCTCCTGAGTGGCCGAGGATAACCCAATCGGCCACGAGACCTTGCAGGGTGGCCTTTCCGGGTCAGCAGGTGCCCGGGCGGATTTCCGCACCTGGCGCGGGACTGAAGGCAGTTACGGCGGCGGCATCTCGATCCGCGGCGGATTTGGGCTCATGCGCCGCACCAGTGCGGAAAGCGTCTGGGTTTCGGGCAATTCAGCCGGCTCAAGGGGCTCGAAACGGGAGCAGCGAGGGCCAAATGGCCTTCAGTCCCGCACCCAGCGCGGGAACCGGGTCATTCTGGCCAGTCGGCTCAGTGCGTCAGCTCGGGCGAGCGGTCCATCTCCAGAATGGCGGTCACGATCATGAGCAGCCCCGTCGGCACCAGGCCAACCAGCGACCACGTGACGTCGAAACCGCCCGGGATCGTGATCAGCAGACCCACGTAGCCGGACAGCAGGATCAGGCCCCAGCCGGCCGGGATCCACAGCGGCAACGGCCGATACAGCGTCCAGGCGATGGCCACGCCCGCCTGGCCGATGAACGCCACGAGGACGCCCGCGGCGTCGATGCCGCGGTGGTAGTCGACGATCGAGGCGATGAACACGCCCAGCAGCCAGGCGACGCCAAGCCAGCTCAGCCAGGGCCCACGACTACCGCGTTCCATGGCCGAGATTATGTCTCCCACGAGATCGACGGTTCCGATTTCCCCGCGATCGGCATGCTGAGCGCTTCGGCTTCGATCGACGCGCGGACGCTTGCGCCCAGCTTCGCCGAACGGCCGCACCCGCACCTTGCGCTGCTGCCGCTGCCAGACGCCGACGATTTCGCCATCGACGAGCACGGCGCCGGGCAGGTAGCCGGGCGACTGGCCCCAGGCCGGCAGAACCTGGGCGCGCCGTTCGGGGTCGGGCACCAGCAGGTCCTTGTCGGTCTTGGTCAGCGGGTCGTCCATCGGTAGAAGGCGGACACCGCGGATGGGCTTCGGCCGCCGTTAGCGCGTCGAGGTCGGCGGCGAGCATGAACCTGGCCTCCCCCTCGACTTCCACCGGAGCCAGCTCCCCCTCGATCGCGCGCCAGGTCTTGGTGGCGTCGCCGGTTTGACGCCGGTCCAGCGGGCCATGCCCGGTCTTCGTCGCCGGGCCCAGCCAATGCAAGAACCGTCGCGCCAACTCCAGTCGCGCATCCTCCGGATCGATGGCCGGACGCTCCGCCGGAATGAGCCAGATGTTGCTGGCGTCCCAGCGGATGTGGGTGCGGCCGGTCAAGGCCGAGAAACGCAACTGCGATGGGCGTCGGATGCTTCAGCCGCGCCGACACCTCGCGCACCAGCAGCGTCTCGCCTTCCGCGACACGGTGGATGTCATCGGCGAGTTTCTCGAGCTCCGCCACGCGCTCCGGATCGCGCGGCAACGAACCCAGCGTGAAGATGCCCACGTCGGCGCGCGGCACGATGTAGTCGGCGCCGCCCCTGAACCAGATCTGGACGACCGACGGGTCCTCCCACGAATCCGGCTGCGTGCCCTCAACGCGGGCGTGCAGCGAGGTGATGCCGCCGCGCGGGATGGTGTCCTGCAGTCCGCCCCACGCCGCTTCGGCGAACGAGCCGGACGGCAGTTTCCGGTCGAGATGAGTAACGCGCTGGCGGTAGCGGACGACCTGGTCGCGCGAGACCTTCAAATGAGCTTGAACGCCTCGAACGGCTGGCGGCACGACCGGCAGTAGTAGATCGCCCGGCATTGCGTCGGGCCGAAGGCGTTCTCGAGCGCGGTCGTCGCGCGACCCGCAGAACGGGCACTCGCACGCGTCCTCGGTCGGCGGCGCGAAGCCACTCCGCCGCAGCTGCTCGCGGCCGGCGGCAGTGATCCGGTCGGTCGTCCACGGCCTGGCGAAGCTGATGGTCACCTGGACGTCGTCGGCAAACTCCGCCAGCCGCTCTTCGACCGATGAACGCATGACTTCGAGCGCCGGGCAGCCCACGAAGGTCGGCAGCAGCTCCACGCGGACCGCGCCCGGGCTCGGCCTCGACCGAGCCAACCACGCCCAGGTCGACCACCGAAATCGTCGGGATCTCCGGATCGTGGACGTCGTGCAGCGCGGCCCAAACCGCCGACTCGAGCGGTCGGACGGCCATCGTCGGCGCTACCACGTCGCGCCCTCCTCCGACCGATAGACGGAGGTGAACTCTCCCCACAGCCACTTGAAGGCTTCCGAAGGCACCGACCGATCACGCCCGCCCGACTTCGACGCCAGGTCACCGAAGCTGAAGCCAAGGCCGGACAGTCGGGCGTTCGCCTGCACCGCCCACGACTGGGCGAGGTCCGTCATGTGGTCTCGACAGGATGCGCGCGTTGGTCAGCGTCTCTTCCTCGTCCAGCGTGGTCAGAACGCTCGGTGCGTCCGGCACGAGCCGCTCAAGTGCTGCCTCGAGACGGGATCGAGGCTCGTCGCCGCCCTCCGCCAGACGGCGCAGCCAGACGTCCATGTGCATCAGGTGGTAACGCTCTTCGCGGCGGACCTTGGCGACGACGTCGGCCAGCGGCTGCCAGCTGGCGTTGGCCAGCGCGGCCAGTCGGACGGAGTCGGCCGTCTCGTAGAGCCAGCGCCGGGCAATCGTGAACGCCCAGTCGGTGCGTGGGTGGTCGACCAGCGTGGCGTGGTGGTATTCGTGGGGCTGCCGGCCGTAGGCGATGTGGTCGGCCGTGTCGTCGGTCAGCTGGGCCAGCATCTCGTACCAGAGTCGGGCGTGGCCGATCTCGTCCTGCGACAGGCTGGAAAAGGCGACGTCCTCCTCGAGCATGGGCGCGATGCCGGTCCACTCCGAGTCGCAGAAGCCGAGCACGAACTCGTCGTCGGCGAGCGTGTAGAGCAGCTCGACGAGCGCGTCGCGCGTCTGCGGCTCGAGGCCGCTGACGTCGAAGCGTGGGACGTCCGGCACGATCAGCTGGCGGGTGGGCAGGCGTTCCGCGGTCATTCGTCGGTGCCCTTCTCGCGGCGCGCGCCTTGGCCTCTTCGAGCTTGTCGCGCATGACGTAGCCGCCCGGCTTCTTGAAGCTGCGGTCGAGCGGCGGCTGGAGCAGGTCAGGGTCAGACAGGTCGGTGATCTGGCCGCGCGGCACGATCCACAACCGGACGCTCTCCTGGCGGCGGCTGTAGAACTCGCGGGCGTAGTGGGTGGCCAGCTCGATATCGGGCGCGACGACATTGCCGGCGTGGCGCATCGGGTCGCCTTCCTTCTCCTGCCGGAACACCTCGAAGACATCGGTTCGGGCGCCCTCTCGCCCAACTCGGCCGACTTCCTCGCGCCGTCCCTCCGACGGCGGCTGCCTGGCGATCGCCTCGGGCGTGCTGCCGTCACTGCCGCCGCCCTGAAGGCTCATTGCGTCGGCGCAGTTGCCGTCGAACAGCGCAGGAACGGGCGAGGCTTTCATGCCGCCACCGCCGGCGCCGCCAGGATCGTTGACCGCACCCACGCCGTCTGATCGTGGTTCGTGCGCCGAAACTCCAACCGCTCCTGGCTCTTGGGACCATGCCCGGTGACCACGCTGCGCAGCTCGGCCCAATCAGGCTCCGTGTACTTCCACTCGCCCGACGCTTCATCGGGCTTCAGCTCCGGGTCCGGCGGGAACAACCCGATTTCCCACAGCCGCGGCACGTACGTCGACAGGAACTCCTGGCGCAGCTGCTCGCCGGTCTTTTCCTTGATGCGCCAGTAGAGGTCGCGGTCCTTGGCCGGGTCGGTGCGCGGGCCATGCATCTGCATCAGCGGCCCCCACCAGCGATCGAGCGCCTCCTGCACCATCGCGCGCTGGTTGGCCGACCCATTCATCATCGTCACGACCACGTCGCGGCCGTGCATGATGTGGACCGACTCCTCCCAGCAGATCTTCTTCATCGTGCGGCTGTACGGGCCGTAGCTCGAGTCGCGCAGTGCCTGCTGGGCCACGATGGCCGCCGCATCGACCAGCCAGGCGATGATCCCGACGTCCGCCCACGTCTTCGTTGGGTAATGGAAGACGTTGTGGAACTTGGTCTTGCCGTCGATCAGGTCCTGGTACATGGCTTCGCGCGACTTGCCCAGGTCTTCCGCCACGCGATAGAGCAGCTGCGCGTGGCCGGCCTCGTCCTGCACCTTGGCCGTCAGCGCCAGCTTCCGCTTGAGCGTGGGCGCGCGCATGATCCACTCGCGCTCGGGCAGGATGCCCATCAGCTCCGAATTGGCATGCATCTCCACGAAGCGCAGCACGCTCGTCCGATATTCGTCGGGCATCCAGTCGCGGACCTCGACCTTCTGGCCGCCGTGGACGTGCTCGACGAACGCGTTGTAGCGCTCCTCGTGGGTCAGGTTCGGGTCGGCGAAGAGCGGTGTCGGCCGCTCCGATGGGGCCAGGATCGGCGCCAGCGACAGCGGGTCGGTCATCGGTTGGCCTCCAGGGCGTGCAGGAAAAGGTCGGCGTGGTGGTCGGCGATCTGTTCGGCCGTCAGCGGGCCGTCGGGTCGGTACCAGGTGGCGATGCCGTTGAGCGCGGAGAGCATGGCCATCGCGGTCAGCTTTGGATCAACCGACCGAAAGGCCCGGGCGGCCGACCCCTCCGCGATGACCTGACGAAATAGGGCTTCGTAGGCGTCGCGTCGAGCGGCCAGCGCGCCCGGCGCTCGGGCGAAAGCAGGCGCCACTCGTGCAGGAAGACGGCGGCGTCACGCTGCGAACTGGTTACGACGGCGACGTGGGCGCGGATCATTTCGCGCAGGCGTTGGGCCGGCGCAGTCGGTCGAAGCGGCGATGGGCCCGACCAGATCGTGGAAGTGGTCGGCGGCACGGGTGACGATCGACCACAGCACGTCTTCCTTCGACGCGACGTGGGCGTACAGGCTGCCGCCCTGGATGTTCAGCGCCTGGGCGATGTCGCGGACGCTCGTGCCCGCGTAACCACGGTCGCGAAAGAGGGCGGAGGCGACGTCGTCGATCTGCTGGCGGCGGGACGTCTCGATTGCTGCCATGTGCGCAGAGTCTAACTAACGATTGTTAGGAAGACAAGGCGGCGTGCCGCAGGCTATTCGTCGGTTCCGCCATATCGATATTTGTTGTAGAGCGGCAGCGCGAACCAGAGCACCACCAGGCCGATGCCTGCCGCGGCCGCCATAACGGCTGCCCACGTCTCGCCGATCACCACCTCGGCGATCAGAAAGAGCCCGGTGACCATCGCGATGGCCAGGAACACGACGCCGGCTATGGCGAGCCGATTCGAGATGAACAGCATCCGCTGCTTGTCGGTAGCCCGGAAGCGAAGACGGTGGTAGCTGGCCGGCGCGATCAGGCAAATCAGCGCGGCGACTGTGGCAAGTACGGCCAGGAAGTAGACCACCCGCTCCGGGTCGTTGAGGATGGTGAACCGCTGCTGAAACGGCAGGATCAGCAGGAAGCCGAACAGCACCTGCACGCCGGGCAGCGTCACGCGCAGCTCGTTCAGCAGCTCGATGACTTCCCGGTCGACGCGTTCCTTTTCGGTCTCTTCAGCCAAGCCTGCCTCCGGTGCGAGCACCGAATGGTACGAACTCAGAGTTCGCATTGCGCTGCCTCGATAATTCCGCCAGTCAGTTGCCTGGAGGGGAAATGACAATCGCCGGCACGCCGGTGTACAGCCGATCGATCAGCCGGCTCTGGATCGCGGTCGCGTTGTTCGTGACGCTGATCCTGCTGGCGCTGGTCATCACGATCATCGGCACGGTCGCCTGGATCGTGCTCAGCGCGACCAACAGCGAGGTCCCTGACCCCAGCCGCACGTGGCCGCGGCTGGCCAATGTCGCCATATTCGCCGTGCCGATCGTCGCCTTGTTGCTTGGCGCCCTGCTTTCCCGAAACATCGGCGGCGCGACCTTCTACGAGCAGCAGAAGACCAACCGTCGCATCGCCGCCCTCTTCCTTCTCGCGCTGGTCGGCCTGCTGACAGCGCTTGGCGAAGTCATCGCCGCGGCCGTCACGTTCGACGCGTACGGCGCCCTGATCGGCGCCGGCACGGCAGCCCTGTTCGGAGTTGGCGCGGCGCTGTTCGCCCATGTTTCCGGGTCGAACGTTGTGCTGGCTTCGTCGCACGCGCGGCCTGCCAACCCGGCCACGGACGGCCAGCTCCTCAACGTTGTCAACGAGATTTCGCTGGCCGCCAACGTCCCGCCGCCACGCGTTTACGTCATCCCCGACGAGGCCGCCAATGCCATGGCCGTCGGCACAAGCGTCAAGAACGCTTCCATCGCCGTCACAGCGGGCCTGCTCAACCGCTTCGACCGCGAGGAGCTGCAGGGAGTAGTGGCCCACGAAATCTCGCACCTGCGCAACGGCGACAGCCGCTACGGCGTGTACGTGGCCATCCTGGTCGGCCTGGTCGCCCTCGTCACCGACGGCTTTCTGCAGATGGTCGTGCGGGCATGGGGCGAAGGCTGGTTCTTCAAAGGCGCCGAAGCCGACGACGCGAAGGGCGCCGTTGCCGGCCTGGCTGCCGGCGTCGTATTCGGCCTCCTGCTGCTGGCCGTCGCACTGGTGCTGCGCCTCTTCGCCCCCATCGCCGCGTTGCTCGTTCAGGCCGCCGTCAGCCGGCAGCGGGAATTTCTCGCCGACGCCAGCTCCGTCGAGCTGACGCGCAACCCGGTCGGGCTGGCCAAGGCCCTGAGTCAGATCAGGGGCGAGGCACGCGGCATGCTGACCGCCAATCGAGGTAGCCAGCACCTGTGGTTTGCCAGCCCGCTCGGGCCGGGCAGCGACAGCGGCTGGCACCTGCTCGCGACGCACCCAACAGTCGACGCCCGGATTGCTCGTCTGGCGGAACTGAACCCAGCCGGCGTCGAGAACGCCGTCGCCGGGACGGCGCCCGTCGGCTAGCCGCCCACCATCATTTCGGCCGCCTCTGACGGCGCCGGGTCGGGCAGGCGGACCATCCGGAACGAGCTCAGGAAGCCCAGCGAAGCGGCTAACAGTGGCACGAGGAGAGCGACCTGCAGCGCGCGCGGCCGGGCTTCGGTATTGATGCGGATGATCTCGGCCTGAACGTCGGCCGGCTGGCCGACCAAGAGCTCGGCCAGGTGGGTGTTGGTCATCACCTCTGCGTTTTCGTTGAGTGCCGCCGACACCTGGTCGGCCTCGGCGGGAGTCAGAACAGCGCTTTCGTGGGCGAGCCGGTCGAATGAGAAGGCGAGCGTGCCCAGCATGAGCGCGCCGGCGAAGGCCAGGCCAAAGGAGAGCCCAAACGACCCGGCGGCCGAGTTGACGCTGGCCGCTTCGCTTACGTGCTCCTCTTCGATGGGCGACAACGTGTAGTTGTTGAGCTGCGAAACGAGGAAGCCCAAGTCCCGTGCCCAGGACCACCAACGGAAGGACCATCCACCAGCCCGAGTCGGCGCGCGGCACAACGAAGATCAGTGCCAACGTGGCCAGCGCGGCGAGGGCGAAGCCGGCCTGGATGATCCTGCTCGGCCGGCGCCGGCCGGCGCGTTTGCCGACGATCAACGCGACGAAGAACATCGAGAGCGACATCGGCGTGAGCGTCACGCCGGCCTGGAACGCGTTGTACTCGAGGACCATCTGCAGAAAGATCGGCAGCGCGATCATCGTTCCGCCGAGCGCAGACCTGCTGGAGCATCTGGCCGGTTATGCCGAGCCGGAACAGGCCCGAGCGGAACAGATCCGGATCGATCAGCGGGGGAATGCCCAGGCGCTTCTCACGTACGCAGCCACCAGGCCAGCGAGACAAGTGCCACAGCACCGACGGATATGAAGGCCAGCACGCCCCCGCTGCCGCCCTCCCACAGCAGGATGCCCAGGACGATGCCACCCATGCCCAGCGCCGACAGGACCGAGCCCACGACGTCGATGTGACGCTCGCCCGTGTACTTGACGTCCTTCACCAGCCGGCGACCCGATCAGCACGACGACGATGATCACGGCCTCGCCGGCGAAGGCCACGCGCCACGACAGGAACGTGGTCACGATGCCGCCGACCAGTGGGCCGATACCCGCCGCGATCGCGGCGGCGGCACCGACCAGCGCGTAGACCTGCTTCTGCGCCTTGCCTTCGAAGTTGCCGTGGATCAGCGACTGCATCGACGGCAGCAGCAGCGAAGCGCCCAGACCGCCGATGACCGCCCAGAAGATCAGCACCGGCACGATGGTCTGGGCAACGGTCATGGCCAGGGCGCCGATCAGGTAGCCGGTCAGGCCGAGGATGTAGCCGAGCTTGCGCCCGATCAGGTCGGCGACCTTGCCGCCGATGAGGATGAAGGCGGCCGACACCAACGCCTCGAGGGCGATCGCCGACTGGACGGTGCTGGCGGTCGTGCCCAGGTCCTTCACCACCGCCGAGATCGACACGTTCATGAATGACGTGTCGACGACCAGCACGAACATGGCCATCGCCAGCAGCAGGCCGAGCGCGCCCACCTTCGTCTCGATGGCGGGCGCAGTCACATTGGCTGTCGTTCCGGGCATCGCCGACAGCATCACCGACCGCGTCAATGGGGTCGTCACCCGTGCGGGTGACTGGCAGCTCGGCGACTACAGGCGACGCGGGCAGGGCGCGCCGTCGACGCCAGCCGCTCGCTGGAATGGTTGCCAGCGCGATGCCGCCGACGACCATGGCCACGCCCAACAGCTGCGCCGACGACGGCGTCTCACCCACGATGAGCATGGCCAGCCCGACCGACATCACCGGCTGGGCGAGCAGGATGATCGACACCACGACCGCCGGCAGCCGCGGCAAAGACAGCGAGATCAGCAGGTAGCCGGCCGACTGCGCGGTGATGCCCAGCAGCAGCAGCCAGAAGTGGGCAGGCAGGTACGGCGTCGAGGTCAAGCTTGCCGATGGCCAGGCCCGCATACCAACGCCACAGCCGTGGTCGACAGCGTCGATACGGCGACCGGCTCCGCCACCCGGTCGCGCGCGAGGCGACGAATAACGATCAGGTAAGCGCCGTACGAGACGGCACTGGCGATGCCCATCGCCACGCCCAGCGGCGGGTTCTCACCGTACGAGCCGGCGCCGATGACGCCGCCAATCAACGCGACGCCGAGCAGCATGATGGGCAGCGCGGCGATCGTGCGCGAGGCCGGCCGCTCCCCGAAGAGCAGCCACGCGGCAATGGCCACGAACACGACCTGCAGGTTGGCCAGCACCGTTGCCAGGCCCGCGCCGACGGCATCTATGGCGTACTGCCAAAAGAGCAGATCGGCGAAGAACAGGACGCCAGCGAAGGCTGCGATCCAGCGGCCGCGCCAGGGCATCGGCTTGACCATCCGCCGCTCGACGGCCACCGCCAGCCACAGCAGCGGCAGCCCGTACAGGCAACGGAAGAAAGTGCCGGTCTCCGGCGACACGACCGCCAGCCGGTACATCACGCCGGATCCTGCGACGGCCACCGCGCCGAGCAGCGCGGTCAGTCTCGGCCGCTGCGCGAGCCAACGCGCAAGGCCGATGATCCGGTCGATCAACGCCCTAGCGGCCGCCGAGAACGCGAAGGATGCCGGGCCGGCCGGCGAAGCGGAGCAGCTGCCGGACGGTCGACGATGGCAGTTTCGCGATCGTCTTGACGGCCGACTCGAGCTCATCCTCAGGCAGCGCGCCGAGCTTCGCGAACAGCGCGTCCAGCGACGCCGCGTCCTGCCGGTTGAGCACCCGGAATAGCTTGTCCAACGTTTGTCGGGTCGGCCCTGACGAAGGCGGCCAGCGCATGGTCGAACTGGCGCACGAAGGTCAGCAGCGAGCCAATTCGATCTCGCAGGCCGCTCGCCTCCGTGCCCGTCGCCCAGCGATTTGGCCTCGATGAAGTAGCTCTCGAGGATGGCGATGACCGGGTCGCCTTCGCGCTCCTTGCGGCCGGCGATGACGTTGTGAAACCACTCCCAATGATCGTCAACGGCCAGCCACGCTCGGCCCGCCGGACCACGCCGGCCGCTGCGCCTCACGTCGGCCGCGCGCTTGATGATGCCCCACGCCTCGCAGTCCTCCAGGGCGAGTCGGACTGCGCGGTGGCTGAGCCCCAGTGCGTCGCGGATCTCGGCGTCGGTCAGCGGCCCGCCATGGATCAGGAGATAGCCCTGGACCTCCGCTGTCGATGGCGGCACGCCCCATGCCGCGCCCATCCGGCCCCACGCCTTGGCGAAACCGCGCCGAACCTCTTCGACCCGGGCAGCGCTGGCAGTTGCGGCGAGCTCGACGGACATACTTGGTAGTAGATGTTATCGAGTACGCGGACCCGAGTTCGTGGGGCCGCCCTTGGATCGGTCCGGTCCCCTAGCCGGTGTTCTGGAGGCCGGCGGCGACACCGCTCACGCTGAGATGGACGAGCCGGGTCAGTTCCGCCCGCTGCGGGTCATCCGGGCGGCAGCCGGCGGAGCCGGTCGAGCAGGCGGACCTGTAGCTCGGACAGCGAGTCGACGTAGGGGTTGCGCAGGTCGATCGAGCGGCGCAGCACCGGCATGTCGTCCAGCAACTGCCCGTGCCCGTTGATGGCCAGCACCTGCTCGACGGTCAGATCATGCTCGGCCTTGATCTGACGCCAGATCCGTTGCGCGTCGGGCCCGCTGGCCAGCGACGCGTAGCGGCCGGCTATCAGCATGTCGGCCTTGGCCAGCACCAGTTCCGTGTTGTCGAGGACGCTGGCGAAGAACGGCCACGCACGGTACAGCCGCCGCAGTCGGTCGAGGCCGGCATCACCATGGCGCCGCCGATAGTCGGCCAACGCCGCGCCCGTGCCGTACCAGCCGGGCAGGTTGGCGCGCGACTGGGACCAGGCGAAGACCCACGGAATTGCGCGCAACGCGGCGACGGCCGATTGGCGAGGCGCCGCGTCGTCCCCGCGCCGCCGGCGGGTCGCTGGGCGCGACCCGATGGCGAGGCCGCTCAACTCGTCGATGGGGGTCGCCGCACGAAAGTATTCCTCGAAGAATGGGTCGTCCCACACCAGCGCCCGGTACGCGTCACGCGCAGTCGCCGTCAGCTCGTCGAGGACATCCGCGCCATCGCGCCGCCGCCCGGCCCGCCATCTCGTCGTGCTGCGGCGTGGATGCCAGCAGCGCAGCGTAGGCAAGCTGATTCAGGTGGCGCAGCGCGATTTGCGGGTTGGCGTAGCGATCGGCGATGACCTCGCCCTGCTCGGTCAGCTTCAGGCGGCCGTCGACGCTGCCGGGCGCCTGGGCCAGGACGGCGCGCGTCATCGGCCCTCCCCCACGCCCGATCGCTCCGCCGCGTCCATGGAACAGGACGAGCTCGACGTGGCGGCGACGGCCGACTTCGACCAGCTGCTCCTGCGCCCGATAGAGCATCCAGGCGGCGGCCAACGCACCCGACTCCTTGGTCGAGTCCGAGTAGCCCAGCATCACCTCCTGGCGGTTGGCGCGCCGGGCCAGGTGGCGCCGATAGCGCTCGTCCGACAGCAAGCTCGTCGAGGATCGGGCCGGACTCCTCCAGGGCATCCGCCGATTCGAACAACGGCACAACGTCGATCGACGGTGGCCCGTAGGGGGCTGCGCGTTCGGCGAGGTCGAGGACGGTCAGTGCATCCGCAGCGGAGACGAGTGAAGCTGATCACGAACCGCCGGCACGCCTCGGCGCCGAACTCGCGCTGGATCTCGCCCATCGCGCGGAACGTGTCCATGACCTCCTTGCTGCTTACGCCGGGCGCCGCCTCGACGTCACCGGCCGTCGCCTCTCGCGCTGCGGCCAGTGCCTCGCTGTGTTGCCGGATCTCGAGCGACATGGCGTGGAAGCCGAACGTTTCCAGTTGCCAGCGCAGGTCCTGCAGTTCGCCGTCCGCGACCCGATCCAGGCCGGTCGCGCGCAGCGCGCCGTCCATCTCGGCCAGCTCGCCCGCAAATCGCTGGCGCCGACGAGTAACCACCGTCGAGTCGTAGCCGGGCACGGCGCAGGCGCTCGGCCATGTGGCCGAAGCGTTGGCGGAACGGCGCGCCGGGAAAGCGCTGCTCAAGGTCGCGTGCCAGCTCGGGCGTCTGCCTGGCGTCGGCAGTGAGTCGGTCGGCCAGAGCGTCCGTCGCTTCGACTTCCGCCGAAATCGTCTGCATCAGCCGCCGGCAGACCGCTTCGTAGGCGCGCAACACGTGATCGGCCTGGATGCGCACCGCTTCGCGCGTCACCGCCGCCGTCACGTTGGGATTGCCGTCGCGGTCGCCGCCGATCCACGATCCCCAGTGGACGGTCGGTCCGGCAGCGCCGACCGCTCGCTGGAACTGCGGTGTGACCAGGAACAGCGTCTCGTCGAAGAAGGCCATCGCCGTGCGCACTTCGTCGAGCGGGCCCGGTCGGTCGGCGCGGATGGGCGGCGAGTGCCACAGGATGGTCAGCTCCTGGCGCAGGCGGCGGCGGATATCGGCGTCCTCGGCCGGTGTCAGGCGCGGATCGTCGAGCCGATCGAGTAGGGCGTAGAGGCGGCGCAGGGCGACGAGCAGTGTTCGCCGTCGCGCCTCGGTCGGGTGGGCGGTCAGCACGGGTTCGATCGATAGCCGCCCGACCAGCTCGTCGATGGCGGGACCGGTCATACCTTGGCGGGCCATCTCGCGACGGGCCGCGGCGACCGATTCGTCGGCCTCTCCCCGAGGATCGGCACGCTGCCGCTGGCGCAGGCGCCGGATGCGCTGCTTCTCCTCGGCCAGGTTGGTCAGCTGGAAGTACAGGCTGAACGCGCGGATGAGGATGGCGGCCTGGCGCGTGTCGACCGAGTCCAGCGTGTCGGCGAGACGGAGCCGGTCGCTCTCGCTGCCACCACCGGGCCGCCGCAGCGCGATCGTCGCCTTCCGGACACGCTCGACGAGATCCAGCGCGTCGGGCCCCTCCTGCTCGACGATGACCTGGCCAAGCAGCGCCCCGAGTAACTTGACCTCGCGCGCCAGCGGATCGCGCGCCGTCGCCGAGCCGATCCCGCGCGGCTCGGCGCGGACGGCAGGGTTGGCCGACGGACTGGGTGATGCCACGTTGCTGCCAAGCGTAAGGTGCGGAGGTCAACGCATCCGTCGCGAATTCGGCCGGCTCGTACGATGGCTGGCGCCGTTTTTGTCGTATACGCTGCGTTGAGTAGGACCTATGTGGCAACGCGATTAGGACCATCAGGCATCCAGTTGATCGGAGAGTTCGGGAAGGCGTTCGCGTGCCCGCGCAGCGTTTGATCGGAGCAACTTTGGAATCGGTGATCCTGATCGGGATCGCGACCCTCTCTCTCGTCGTGCCCGCGGCCGCTGGGGCGTCGTGCGAGCTGACGGTCGAGCCCAAGGAGGCCACGGCGGGTTCCGTCTTCCACGTGCAGGGCAGCGGCTTCACGCCAACGGAAATGACCCTCCAGCGTGACGGCGGCAAGGCCAGCACTGTCCCGCTCGACCTCGGCACGGCCGATCCGTTCGATATTCCCGATTGGGCTCCAAGGAGAGCGACGCAGGCACCTGGCATGTCACCGCCAACGAGCCGGGCGTCTGCTCGGCATCGGCCAAGTTCGTGGCGAGCATGGCCAGCACCGATGCCGCGAGTGGCGGCGGCCATCAGGTCCAGGCTCCCGCTTGCCCGGCGGGCGTCTATGTCGTCGTCATCGGCCTGGGCTTGATCGGCGGGGCGATCGCCGCGACCGGGCTTCTGCGCACGCTCGCGACACGGCGGATCAGGCGATGACGATGGTCCAGGACCAGATCGTGCGGACCTACAGCGGGCAAAGTCGCGACGCGGCGCTGGAGGCGTACCGGCTTGACGCGGCCCGCGCGCTTGGCCAGCGGCTACTCCCCGATATCGCACCGCTGGACCGAGACGACCAGTGGGCCGACGCTGATCGTCGCGTTCGGCCAGGTCAGCAACCCTGACGCCACCACGGAGCTGGCCGAACCGCAGGCCGACGAAGCCCCCGACCAGCCCCTTGCGGCGCAGCCATCAGAACCCGAGGCGAGCGGACCCGAAGCGGCCGAAATTGCGCCCGACGCGGCCGAAATTGCGCCCGAGGCGGAGGCGACCGAAGTTGGGCCCGTGCCGGGCGAAGAGACCACCGAGCCGACCGAGGCTGCCGTTGCGACCGACGCCGCCGCACCCGAACCCTCAGACGCGTCGGCCCTTGCGGGTCGCTCGGCCCGACTGACCATCCAGGTGCTCGACCTGCACTGCGCCGGCGAGCCGCTGCGCATGATCCGCGCCGGCTTTCCCGGAAGTGCCGGATCTGCCCGTCCTCGAGCGCCGGCGGTGGATCCTCGAAAACGCCGACCACGTGCGCCGAACGACCATGTTCGAGCCGCGCGGCCACTCGGACATGTACGGCGCGATCCTGCTCAGTCCGCACCGCGACGACGCCGACATCTGCCTGCTGTTCATGCACAACGAGGGCTACAGCACGATGTGCGGCCACGGCACGATTGCCGTCGCCACCGCGTTGATCGAGGAAGGGCTGTTTCCGGCGCAGCGTGCCTGAGACCACGATCCGTTTCGAGGTGCCGGCCGGCCTGGTCGTGGCGACAGCCGCCACGCGTCGCCTGGCCGGCGGCGGCGTTGGCGTCGACAGCGTCCGCTTCGAGAACGTCCCCTCGTACCTGGCGGCACGCTCACTGAACGTCGCGCCGGACGGGCTCGAGCTGAAGGGCGCGGCCGCCGACTATGGCTACCTGAGCGTCGACATGGCCTTCGGTGGCGCGTACTACGGCATCGTCGATGCGGCCAGCCTGGGCCTGCGCGTCGTGCCGGATAACGCATCGGCGCTGCGACGGGCGGGCGCGATGATCACGGACGTCCTGCGCCGCGACCACACGCCGACCCATCCGACGGACCCTGACCTCGGCTTTGTCTACGGCACGATCATCGTCGACCGCGACCCGGCCACCTCGCCCGACGGCCGAGCCCGTGACGCGACCATCCGCAACGTCACGATCTTCGCCGACGCCGAGCTCGACCGATCGCCGTGTGGCTCGGGCACGAGCGCGCTGCTGGCCCAGCTCTTCTACCGCGGCGCCATCGGCGTGGGCCGCGAATTCGTGAACGCCGGCATCACCGGTGAGTCCTTCGTCGGCCGTGTCGAGGGTGAAACGCGCCTGGGCGATAGGCCGGCCGTCGTCACCAGTGTCAGCGGCCGCGCCTTCGTGACCGGCTACTCGACGCTGGTCGTGGACGAGCGTGACCCGCTGGCCGAGGGTTTTCTGCTGCGGTAACGGGACAGCTGCGACCTCCCTTGTTTCAGGGAGCCTGCACGCCATGCGTGCGCAAGGGACCACGCCGGCCTTTACATAGGGCGATCCCACGCCGCTAACTCGGCGTCTCCCGCCCCACCAGCCGTAGCGCCACGGGCGGTTGGCAGTGCTGTGGGGAGCCGAAGCGTTCACCATCCAGTTGCCTTTGGGTACTTCGAGCCAATTGAGGCAACGGTCTTGCCGCTTACGCACGTGGCGCGTGCAGCACTCCGGTGGGAGGCCTGAAGAGAACGATGCCGTCACCCGGGTGTCGGCCTTCGGATAGCTCCTTGAGCACGAACGCCGTCCCCAAGCGCGGAAGCTCAGGAAGGAATGTGTCCCATTCGGCCAGTGTTCGTCTATTCCCACGAGTGTCCGCCAACACGACGAGCAGGTGGTCGACACCGCCATCGCGTCGTTTGAGCGCGATCCGGCGCGACATCGCCTGGACATCTCCCAGCACCCGAATCACTTCTATCCCGGTTCGCCGGCCCGTGCCGCGGATCAGCGCATCCCACGATCGGGCATCGCCGGCGTTGGGTAATGGCACCTCCGTGCGCCATGAAAGCGGTTCGGCCGCGTGTGCCAGTAGCCCACGCACGATCGCTGCGTGCTTGTAGTCGCGCGGCGGATCGCCCAGTGGAAACGTCGAGACGGCCAGACCAACCCCAGCAGCTGCGAGCAGCTCCGCGGCGCCAATGATGGTGGCGGCTTCAAATCGGCCCGTCTCGTAGCGCGCCTCGGTCGTGCGAGAAACACCGACAAGCTCCCCGAGCTCGCGCCGGCTCGTTCCACTCGTGACCCGCGCGACGCGTAGTTCGTCGGCGATCGTGGCGAGAGCCTTGAAGCCCAGTCGCCGCCCTCGATCTCGTGCCCGTTCGCGCGTCGCCACAGTCGAAGCTTCGTCGCCGCGACTTATCAGCCACTTATTTCGCAACCCAGCTGCGGTCGGATGTGTTATCCCGACGTGTGCATGGATGACCTCACCGCCCGCCTCGCGCGCGACGTGGACGCCGCCTTTGCCGACCTCGATGGCCGACGCACCAGGACCTCGTTTTCGGCGTCGCCCTGCGGGTCGTTGGCAACCGCGCCACCGCCGAAGACGTTGCGCAGGAAGCCTTTGTTCGGGCCTACCGGGCGCTCAAGGGCTACCCGGCACGCACGCATCCAAGAACTGCGCCTCCGCCCGTGGCTGGCGCGCATCAGCCTCAACCTTGCGCGCAATGACCGCCGCGCCAACCGACCGACCGACCCGCTGGACGACGCCACCGACCACCCCACTCCAGGCGACGGCCCGGTGCGGCTGGCCGAGCGGCGCGAGGAGCATCGCTTCTGGTCGGGCCTGCTGAACCAGCTGCCGGAGCGCTACCGGCTCGCCGTCGCCCTCCGTCACGTCGAAGGGCTGTCCTACCAGGAAATCTCGGACGCGCTGGCCAGGCCGGTCGGCAGCGTCAAGTCGGACGTCCATCGCGGAGTCCGTGAGCTGCGCGCCGCCTACGAGGCGGAGCAGCGCCTGATCGCCAAAAGGGAGGCTGTCTAAGCCATGACCACCACAACCAACTCTCACCACCGCCCGCGCGATCGCCGCCGGCCTGCGCGGCCTGCGCGAGCACGCGCCGGCCAGCCTGGCCGCCGATACCGCCGCCCGCCTGGGCCTGACCGATTCCTACGTCGAAGTCGACGGCCCCATCGGCCGGCTGTTCGTGGCCTACGACGCCAGTGGCATCTCGCTCGTCCATCGCTCGGGCGAAGGCATCGACCAGACCGACGCCGGCGGCTTCGAGGAGGAATACCTGTCGACCTTTGGCCGGCCGGTCCGTCGCGTCGAGCAGCGCGCCAGAGCGCATCACCGTGGCCATCGAAGAGCGCGTGTGGGGCCGGACCAAGAACCGCCACGTCGTGCCGCTCAACCTGGCCTGGCTGCCCGACTTCGAACGCCAGGTCCTGATCAAGACCCTCGAGATCCCGCGCGGCGAGGTCCGGCCGTATTCGTGGATCGCGGCCGAGCTGGGCCGGCCGCTGGCCGTGCGGGCGGTGGGCAATGCGCTGGCGCGCAATCCCGTGCCATTCGTCGTGCCCTGCCATCGCGTCGTGCGCAGTGACGGCCGGATCGGCAACTACGGTGCGGGCGGGCCGCGAAGCCAAGCGCGCGCTGCTGGAGGCGGAGGGCCTCGACACGGCCGAACTGGAAGAGCTGCCGGCGCACGGAGTGCGATTTCTGGGGTCCGACACGACGGGCATCTACTGTTACCCGTCATGCAGGAACGCGCGGCGGATAACGCCGCCTACATCGGGTGCCGCTGCGCTCGACCCACGAGGCGGAGCGAGCGGGCTATCGGGCGTGCAAGGTTTGCCGGCCGGTGGCCGCGCCACAGCGGATGGCCGTGGCCTGACGCCGAGCGGCGTCATCCGGTCGCTGGCCGCAGGCGGATCCGCCCTCCTGATCGCTGGCCGGCCTGGTCGATGCTGGCCGTCCACGTTCTGCGCCCGCAGCGGACCGGTCCGCAGGTATTCACGCCAGATATTCGAGCCGTACCTGCTGATCCTGCTCTGTCACCGGCGCCGCCATCCTGGCGCTCATCGCCCGGCGGCGCGTGCCGTCCCTCCTGCTGCTGGCGCTCGTCATCGCGATCGCGCTGCGCTATGGACCGCTGCTCATCTCGTTCCCCGCGGCCACGCCAACCGGTGCGCAACGATTGCACGTCATGTCCTGGAACATGGAGGCTGGCGGCGTCCCCTTCGAAACGATGGCTGACACCATCGAGGATGCGCACCCAGACATCGTCGGCCTGGTCGAGCTGGTCCCGCGCGTCTCGCGAGCGGCGCGAGAGCGACGCCCGGCTGCAGGAGCTGTACCCGTACCAGGTGCTACTGCCACGATCGGGCTGTGCCCGACCTTGGCCTGCTCAGCCGTTTCCCGATCACCGAGCAGGAGTTCACCGAAGAGCCAAGCCTGCTGCGCGCCGTCATAGCGCCACCCGATGGCTCGCCCATAACCGTCTTTGTCGCTCACCCGTACCTGGCGTCCATCGACCAGATCGGCTTCGTGCCGGACATCCAGACTCACAGCCGCGACGCGGAAATCAGCGCCATCCGCGACCAGATTGATGCCGAGCTGGCTGCCGACCATGACGTGCTGGTTTTGGGCGACTTCAACACGACCGAGCGTGAACCCGCCTACGCCGAGCTTTCGAAGGATCTGCACGACGCCCAACGCGAGGCCGGTTTTGGCTTCGGCATGACCTGGCGGCCGGCCAGCGATCGAGAACCTGCCCTTTGGGCTGCTACGGATCGATTACCTGCTTGCCAGCGCGCGCTTCGTGGCGCTGGCTGTCGGCCCCCGACTGCACGCCGCGGGGCAGCGACCACTGCCTGGTTACGGCGACTTTCGCGCGGCCGCAAACGCAACAGGGGTCCGCCAGTGGAACGCTTCGGGAGCCAGTGGCGAAAGGCGTTCCTGTACTCGCCGCTCGAGCTCCTGCCGTTTCGAGTCGCTGAGCTCGGCCATCAAGTCGCTCTCGTCGTACAAAAACTTGTAGTCCAGGTACGACTCGTAGGTCCAGTCGTAAGCGAGCTCGTCCTCGCGCGCCACCACGTCCCTGAAGCCTGCCTTGCGCAATTGTTTGGCGGCGGCGTTGGCCGACGAGAGGTCGCCGGCGACCTTGCCGCGGCCAGTTGGGCCGTCGGCGCCTTCGTCGATCTCGGTATCGAGAACCGCCTCGTCGAACTCGGCCGCCGGCAGGAAGCCGTCGTCGTCGGCCGCAATCCAGGTCACATACGAGAAGACGCCACCCGGCCGAAGCAGCCGATGGCCCTCGCGCAGGGCGGCCAGCCGGTCGGGCACCAGCTGCAGCACAAACGACGAGACGACCAGGTCGATCGAGCCGGCTTCCATGGGCAGCGCCGCGGCCGGCGCCTCGATGTAGCTGACTCGATCGCCGCCCACCACTGCCGTCTTCTGGCGCGCCGTTTCGAGCATGACGCCGGCCACGTCGCGTCGCAATCAGGCGCGTGCCCGGCCACCGTTCGAGAACGGCGCGCGGCCAGTGTGCCGCTGCCCGTACCGAGCTCGAGCACGGTCGAGCCATCGGGCGGCGGTCCGCCGGCATACCACTCGACGTAGTCGATGAGCGTGCGTGCCGTCTCGGCCAGCACAGGCGCCCACCACTTGTCGTAGTCGCGGGCGCGAGCGTTGAATCTTTCGATCATCGACTGGGTGACTTCGTCGGTCACGGGCATACCTCCTGCGCGCCGCGGCCGATGATATGCGCGCTACGCTGCGCCACGTGAACGAGGCCGATCAGGGGGCCGATCGGCGCAAATGCCTGGCTCGTCGCCGCGCTGCTCGTTGGCGTGGCGCTGCTGGGCGCGCTCGCGGTCTTTTACGTGCTGCAGCGTGGCTTGGACACGCCGCAGCTGGTGCCGGAGGGTGAGCTCGACGGGCGCTGGGGCACGTACATGTCTGAGCGCGAGTGGGGCACGCCGCGCGAGGCCGTCGGTGACGACGGCTGGGGCCTGTCGTGGCGCGGCGCGATAGATACGCCCTACAACTACGCCGACGACGGCATCGGCGGGATCAGCGATGTCAACGACGAGTTCCGCGTGAGCTGGGCCTTCTGGGACGGTCACGCCGACCACGTGACCGAGCGTTTCTACGGCGTCAGCCAGCCGCAGGGCGATTCGGGCGAACAGATCGTCGACGACCGAACGCTGGTCGAGAACACGCCGCACCACGCCTATGCGCGGCTTGTCTACCACTACCCCAGCGACGACCAGGCATTCAACCTCGACCTCGAGTTCGCGAAGGTCGACTCGGAGCGCATGGTGCTATCGGCGACGGCGACCAACAGCATGTCCACCAGCCAGCCGCTCGATGTCGTGCTGAAGGTGTCGACCGATCCGACCAACACGCTCGAAGTCATCGACGGCGGCTTCCTGATGCGCGGTGCCAAGACGGCCGTCGCCGTCGCGGCCAACTCGGCCAGCGGCTGGCAGGTCAGCGCCGACAAGGCGGCCATCGACAACAACCTGCGCAGTGGCGGGCTGACCGGCAACGCCGGCGGCACGATCGGCGCGCTCGACTTCAAGCTGGACATAGCGCCAAACTCGACATCGACCATCTACGTCGCCATCGGCGAAGTGCCGCTGGTTGACGCGCAGTCAGTGGGCACGATGGCGCGGGCGATGCTGCCGCCAGGCGCCGGCAATCCTGGCGGCCCGGCGCGCCACCGCGCGGGCCAGTTCGACGGCCAGGTGTCCGCGCACGAGGAGCTCTACCGCCAGGCATTGATGAGCCTGCTGTGGAACGAGACGTACTACCGCTGGGACGGTACGAGCGGCGTCAACCCGGCCTGGGCGGGCAAGGTCGACGCGCACGACGTCCTGATCGTGCCCGACAAATGGGAGTACCCGTTCGTGTCCTCGTGGGACACCGGCTTTCGAGGCCCTGGCCGCGCGGCTCATCGACCCGCAGCTGGCTGAGCAACAGGTCGAGTTCGTGCTGTCCGACCACTGGCAGCAGGCCGACGGCCACGTCCCGTGCAGCGAATGGAAGATGGACGAGGAGTGCCCGCCAATCTTTGCCTACGTCGTCTGGCAGCTCTACGAGACGACCCACGACCTCGATTTCCTGCATGCCATGTACCCGCGCCTGCAGTCGCAGTACGACTGGTGGTGGAAACACAACCAGGTCGGTGACGCGCTGTTCGGCGGCGGCGACATGGGCATGGAAAACCTGCCCCGCGGTGGTGGTGCTCAGGCCGATTCGTCGGCCTGGATGGCCTTCTTCGCGCGCGACATGGTGCGCATCGCGACAGAAGCTGCGGCGACACCGCCGCCGCCGAGCGCTACTGGACCGACCGCGGGCGCATCCAGACCGCCATCAACGACAAGATGTGGGACGCGCAGTCGGGCTTCTATTACGACCTGGACACCAGCGGCGCGTTCGTGCCCAACATGTCGTATTCGGGTCTCATTCCGCTGATCGCGGGCGTGGTCCCTGCGGAACGCATCCCCGTCCTGCTGGCGGTCCTGCGCGACCCGCAGCAGTTCCTGTCGCCGGCCGGCATCCGCAGCCTGTCGGCGGCGTCGTCGCTCTATATGCCGGGCGAGGCAGGCGACGGGGTCAACTCGAACTGGCGCGGGCCGGTCTGGGTGTCGATCAACTACCTGCTTGTCGACGACCTGTCCGACCTCGATGCCCCGCTGGCAGACGATCTGCGATCGCGCCTCGTCGCGAACGTCGAGGCCGACTGGCAGAAGGCCGGCCGGCTGCACGAGTACTTCGACGGCGACACGCGGTGCCGGCCTGGGCGCCGACTCGGACGCGGGCTCGACTGCCCTGATCGCCAACCTGATAGCGGAGGGTTGGCCCGCGTCGCGGCCCTAGGGCGCGACGTTGATGCTGAGAATGCGCCCGCCCTGCGTGGCCAGGTACAGCTCGCCAGCCTCCGTTCTGGACAAACGACGAGATGCCCGTGCCGGCGTTGCCGACACGCGTCGCGTCGGGGTCATCGCCGGCCAGCGCGGCGGCCGCATCGAGCACCCAGACATTGCCCGAGCAGTAGTCGGCGTAGAGGTATTTGCCGGCAAGGGCAGGTGTGGCCGTGCCGTGGTAGACGTAGCCGCCAATCACCGTGCAGTTGTCGCCGCCGTGGTCGTAGGTGGCCACCGGCAGGGTCAGGCCAGTCTCGATCGCAGCCGGTCGGCGGCTGGAAACAGGCAGCACCTTCCATGATGTTCCAGCCGTAGTTGCGATGGCCCTGACCGGCCGGCTCGGCGTCGATCTCTTCGTGCAGACCCTGGCCCACGTCACCGATCCACAGGTCACCGGTCTGGCTGTCGAACGAGAAGCGCCACGGGTTGCGCAGGCCCTTATCCCAGATCTCGGGCTGGCCGGGCTCACCGTTGGCGTCGAACGTGGACGCGAACGATCTTGCCCAGCAGCGTGTCGTCGTTCTGGCCGTTGCCGTTGGGGTCGCCGCCCGAGCCGCCGTCGCCCATACCGACGTACAGCGCGCCATCCGGACCGAAGGCGACCATGCCGCCGTTGTGGTTGGCGAAGGGCTGGTCGACCGTGAAGATCACCTTCTCCGAACGCCGGGTCGGCCGTCGTGTCGGAGGTGCGCGTGAAGCGCGACACGACCGTGTTGCCGTCGACGTCGGTGTAGTCGACGTAGAAGTAGCCGTTGTCCGTGTACTGTCGGGTCGAACGCCAGGCCGAGCAGTCCGCGCTCACCGCCCGATGCGATGCGCGTCCTGATGTCGAGGAACGGCTGTTCGACCACCGTGCCGTCTGATGCCGATGATCCGGATCGTGCCCACCTGCTCCAAAGCGAAGAGGCGGTTCGACCCGTCGCCGGCGTTGGTGGCAAACGTCAGCGCCTGCAGGCCGTCGACGTACAGGCCAAAGGCGAGATGCAGGTCGCCCGAAGCGGTGCCCGCCGGCGTGGCGGTCGCGCTTCCGCCCGGCGTGGCGGTGACTGCCGGCGCAGGCGTCTGCGTGCAGCCGGGCGAGGCGGCCGCGCTCGGCTCTGCAGCACAGCCGGTGCTGGGATTAGCCGTCGAGGTCGGCTGGGTCGTCGCAGTCGCGGTGGGATTAGTCGTCGCGGTCGGGCCTGGCTGAGTTGGCGCGCCGCAGGCAGCAACCACCAGCAGTAGGGCAAACACGATGGTCGATGGCCGCATTCCGCGAAACCTAGCAAATGGCAGCGCCATCCTCATGGCGACTGAACTTTCCGACGCAGATCCGGCCTGGCCCGCATCCGCGCGGTCGGGTGGCCCAAATGCGCCTGATTGAGGCATCGAGCTGGTCACTTGTGCTCCTCCCTCCTGGCACGCACCGAGTCCACGATCGAAATCGTCTCCCGACTCGGCCGGAACGCCGCTGATCCGCCTTAGACGCCAGAGCCTCCGGAAAGTTCAGTCGTCTGGTGACTCAGAGCGGTGCCTCCGGCCTATGGCGAAGTCGTCAGCGAGGGCGCCGGCGTGGCCGCGTCGTTGTAGCGCAATGCCACGTTCTCGCCACCCTCGACGATGTACTCCATCACGATCGGTATGCCGCTCGCCAGGTGCTCGCGCAGATGCACCGCCGGCAGGCCGTTGTTGATGTCCAGCCGTTCGACGTTGAACTGCAGAACGGTGCCATCCGCCTCCCGGATGGCCGCCTGGTCGACGTTGCCAATCGAGCGTGCTGTCGACCGCCACCACGATGCCGGTCGCCGTCTGGATCGGTGCGGCGCACGCTGAAACGCAGCGCCACCAGAGCCAGAGCGCGCGCGAGAGCGCGAAGATCAGTTGCGCAGGGCGAAGGGCTTGTCCGGATCGAGGCCCAGGCCCTCGATCTGCTGCGCGCGTCGGCCGGGTCGATTCGGCCGCAGCGGGCCAGCTCGGCGAGCACGGTCGCCGTGATCGACTCGGCGTCGATCTCGAAGAAGCGGCGCAGCGCCTCGCGCGTGTCGCTGCGGCCATAGCCGTCGGTGCCAAGTGCGACGAACCAATCGCCGGGCACCCAGCGCGTGATCATGTCCGGCCAGGCCGTGATGAAGTCACTCACCGCGACGATCGGGCCGCGCTCGGAGGGCTCGCGCAGCAGGCTCGGTCACCAGCGGCGTGCTGCTGCGGCTCGTCGGGATGCAGGCGGTTCCAGTGGTCGGCCTCGAGCGCCTCGTTGCGCAACAGCTGGTACGACGGCGCCGACCAGATGTCGGCCGCGATGCCCCGTTCCGCCAGCAGAGCTCTGAGCGCGCAGCGCCTGCATCATGATCGGCCCGCTGGCCAGCACGGTTGCCCGCATCGGCGAGCGCTTGGTGTCCTCGCCGGCGACGTCGCCGGCCGCCTTGAACAGGTACAGACCGCGCACGATGTCGGCGTCGCTGACGCCTTCGGGTCGCGCCGGCATGGCGTAGTTCTCGTTGTACAGGGTCAGGTAGTAGAAGACGTCCTCCGGCTTGGCGCCGTACATGCGCTCGATGCCCTCGCGCACGATGACCGCCGTCTCGTAGGCGAACGCCGGGTCGTACAGCCTGATCGCCGGGATGGTCGAGGCGACCACGAGCGAGTGGCCGTCCTCGTGCTGCAGCCCCTCTCCGTTGAGCGTCGTGCGGCCGGCCGTCGCGCCGAGCAGGAAGCCGCGACCGCGGGCATCGCCGAACGCCCAGAACTCGTCGCCTGTGCGCTGGAAGCCGAACATCGAATAGAAGATGTAGAACGGGATCATCGGCTCGGCGTGCGTGGCGTACGACGTGCCCGCCGCCTGGAACGACGCCGACGATCCGGCCTCGGTGATGCCCTCCTCGAGCACCTGGCCGTCCTTTGCCTCGCGATACGACAGCACCAGGTTCGAGTCGACCGGCTCGTACAGCTGGCCCAGCGCCGAGTAGATGCCGACCTCCTTGAACAGCGGGTCCATGCCGAACGTGCGTGCCTCGTCCGGGATGATCGGCACGATGCGATCGCCTACGACGGGATCGCGCAGCAGGTTGCGCAGCATCTTGCTGAAGGCCATCGTCGTGGACACTTCCTGCGCCCCGGAGCCGGTCATGAACTCGCCGTAGACCGGATCGCCGGGCAGCTCGAGGGTCTTGGTGACGACGATGCGGCGCGGCATGGAGCCACCCAACGCAGCGCGTCGCTCGAGCATGTACTGGATCTCGGGCGCGTCCTTGCCCGGGTGGTAGTAGGGCGCTTCCTTCAGCTTCGCGTCGGGGATATCGAGCTGCAGCCGGTCGCGGAAGACCTTCAGCTCCTGCTCGCTCAGCTTCTTCGCCTGGTGCGTGATGTTGCGCGCCTCGACGCCGGTGCCCAGCGTCCAGCCCTTGACCGTCTTGGCCAGGATCGCCGTCGGCCGGCCGTGCGACTTGCTGGCCGCGTCGTAGGCGGCGTAAACCTTGCGGTAGTCATGGCCGCCGCGGCGGAGGTGCTGCGATGTCGTCGTCGGACAGGTCGCGCCACGAGCTCCTGAAGTCGCGGATCGGGCCCGAAGAAGTGCTCGCGGATGTACGCGCCGCTCTCGACCGAGTACTTCTGGAACTCGCCGTCGAGCGTCTCGTTCATCTTCTCGACGAGCACGCCGTCGACGTCGCGCGCCAGCAGGTCGTCGAACTCGCGCGCCCAGATCACCTTGATCACGTTCCAGCCGGCGCCGCGGAAGACGGATTCCAGCTCCTGGATGATCTTGCCGTTGCCGCGCACCGGGCCGTCGAGACGCTGCAGGTTGCAGTTGACGACGAAGGTCAGGTTGTCCAGGCCCTCGCGCGCGGCGATCGACAGCGAACCCATCGCCTCGGGCTCGTCCGTCTCGCCGTCGCCCAGGAAGGCCCACACGCGGTTGCTGGAGGTGTCCTTGATACCGCGCGATGACAGGTATCGGTTGAAGCGCGCCTGGTAGATGGCGGCCAGCGGCGCGAGGCCCATCGAGACCGTCGGGAACTCCCAGAAGTCGGGCATGAGGCGCGGGTGCGGGTAGCTCGACAGACCCTGACCGGGCACGACTTCCTGGCGGAAATGGTCGAGCTGCGACTCGTTGAGGCGGCCCTCCAGGAAGGCCCGCGCATAGATGCCGGGCGCGGCGTGGCCCTGGAAGAAGATGTGGTCGCCCATGCCGTCGGCGTCCTTGCCGCGGAAGAAGTGGTTGAAGCCGACTTCGTAAAGGGTTGCGGCCGACGCGTACGTGGCGAGGTGCCCGCCGATGCCCGGCGCGCGCGTATTGCCGCGCAGGACCATGGCGACGGCGTTCCAGCGGATCATGCGCCGGATGCGCAGCTCGAGCGCCTCGTCGCCCGGGTAGTCGGGCTCCTGCTCGGGCGAGATCGTGTTGATGTAGCGCGTCTGCGTGAGTGGCGGCAGTCCCAGGTTGAGTTGCCGCGCCCGCTTCAGCGTGCGATACAGGATGAACTGGGCACGCGCCCGGCCTTCGTTGGCGACCACCGAATCGAGCGAGTCGATCCAGTCGCCCGTCTCGGCTGGGTCGCGGTCAGGCAGTTGGCGCTTGAAGTCCCCGTAGGGATCGAACATCGACATCGGTTGGTGAGTTTACCTGCGCACCCGCAAGCGACGGTCGGACCCCGCGGTACGCGGGAGCCGACCGCTTAAGCGCGCAGCAGCGGCCGCAGGCCGGCCGCGGAGGAAGCGTGTGGCCCGAGCGCCAACTGGACTTCGAAAAGACTGTCGAAAAAGTCGGCAAAAGTCGGGAACCGGACATTGAGGTTGCTCGTCTGGGTGCTAACTTCGCGGGGTCGGATGGAGGAGCCGGCTCATAGTGTCTTCACGTGTGTTGCGCGTCGTCTGGGGACGGTTGCGCACCGATTGGGCGTTCCTGTTCGCCTGTTGGCTGCTCGTGGCCACGGCGACGACGCTGGTTACGGCTGGTGCGCTTTACGCGGACACAGTTGAGCTAGGCGGCGTCCGCCGCGCCCTGGCCGAAGCCAACCCGGCCGATCAGGGCGTTTTGGTGCGCCTGCCGTCAAAGGCGGACGGGGTGGGCGATGTCGACGCCAAGGTCCGACCGGTCCTGAACGACGCTTTCGACGAGGCCGGCGCCGACGTTTACCTGACGGCGCGCTCGGCGTCCCTGCTGCCCGCTGTGGGCGGCCCAGCCGGGCATCGATGCCAACACTCCCACCTCGAAGCAGCTGATCGTGCTGGGCTCGTACGAGAACATCGACCGGCACGCCTCGATCGTCGACGGTCGCTGGCCGGACGCCGGCAAGGCGCCCATGGAAGCGGCCGTATCCGAGAAGGCGGCCGCCGCCCTCGGCGTGGGCATGGGCTCCCGGCTGCAACTGGCCGACGCGGCCACTCCCCTGGCCGACCCGAGCAAGGTCACGGCCGACGTTCAGATCGTCGGCATCTGGCGGCCCAACCAGCGCGGCGACGCCTACTGGCTGGGTGACTCGCTCGACCTCGACGGCGCAGCCGTCAGTTCGATCTACGACGCGCGGACCGCTGATGGTGGCCCAGAAGGACCTGCTCGATTCCGCCACGCGGGCCGGCGTCGACCTGCGCTGGCGAGCGCTGCCGCACGTGTCGGACATCACGCTCCCGCGCATCGACAACCTGCGCGCGGCCATCTCCGGCGTTCCCGGCGCGCTCGCCGCAGCGTTGCCGGCCGCTCCCAAGCCGGTCGATCAACACAAACCTCGCCACGTCCTCGGCACGATCGATCAATCGGTCGCGGTCAGCCGAGCGGGCGTCGTCCTGGTAATCCTCCAGTTCGTGCTGCTGGCCGGCTATGCCGTGCTGTTGGCGGGCGCTCTGCTCGTCGAGCGCCGGCGGCCGGAAGTCGCGCTCTTCCGCGCGCGTGGCGCGCGGGGCCGCCAGGTTGGTGCGCTCGCCATAGCCGAGTCGCTGGCCATCGCCATACCGGCGGCGATCGTGGCGCCCTTCGTCGCGCTGCTGGTGGTGAACTTCATCGGCAACCTGGGCGCGGTGGGCGAGGCCGGCATCATCTCGGCCCCGTCGCTGTCGGCGACCGGTGCTGCTGGTCACGCTCCTGGCGACCCTCGCCTGCGTCGCCGTCATGAGCCTGCCGGCGCTGGTGTCCGACGTCGACCTGGCCCACGTCCGGGCGTCGATCGGGCGGCCGCTTGGTCGGACGATGGCCCAGCGCATCGGCCTGGACATCGTGCTGCTGGCCGTTACCGCCATCGGCCTGTACCAGCTGCAGTCGTACGGCACCCCGCTGGCGCGCGATGCCGCCGGCAACATCACGCTCGATCCGGTGCTGGTCGCCGCACCTGCTCTCGCCCTGGCCGCCGGTGCATTGCTGGTCATCCGCCTGGTGCCGCGCATCGGCGAAATCGCCGACCGCCTGTTCGATCGGCAGCGTGGCCTGACCCTGCCGCTTGCCTCCAACGAGGTCGCCCGCCGGCCGCTGCGCTACACGCGCACGGCCCTGCTCATCGTGCTGGCCACGGCGCTGGCCACCTTTGCCGCGACGTACACCTCGACGTGGGCCGACTCGCAGGCTGCCCAGGCCGCCTACCAGACCGCCGCCGACATCCGGCTGAAGGTCAACCCGCAGTCGGATCTGAGCACGGGCCAGGGCGCCAGCACGCTCAAGTCCCTGGCCGGCGTAAGTGACCTGATGCCGCTGACCCGCGACACCGTGTCGACCACGCGGCGCGCCGGCACGATCGACATGCTGATGCTCGATGCCAAGAAGGCCGCCGACAAGATCAACCTGTCGTCAGAGTCGACGGCGCGGAACGGCTCGGCCGAACTGGCCGCCATCGCGTCAGATGTGCAGTTCCCCGGCCTGGCGCTGCCGCCCGGCAGCAAGCGGCTGGGGGTGGTCTTTGACATCGCGCTCAAGCCGAACGACTCGCGCTTTCCGATCGACAGCCTGACGGCGTCGGACAGGGCCAGGGCGTGCAGGTCAGGGCCCAGGTGTCGGTCGGCGGGACGGCCAGCTACCTGACCGGGCTCGCCCAGACGTTCGACGGAAAGGACCAGCGCGATCGCGCTGACCCTGCCGGCCGATGTGCTGACCGACCCCGATAACCCGGGCCTGCTGCTGGGTATCTCGGTGACTCCCCTCGCGCCGATAAACATGGGCGGCGACGTGACGGCCGTCCGCTTCGAAGTCAGCCCGAGCGATTCGGGCGATGCCGACTGGACGACGGTCGCGCAGACGGCCGACCTGACCGGCTGGGGGTTCGACGGCGGCGGCAACTCGCTTCACTTTGACGACGCGAACCCGGTTCGACCATCCGACAACTCGGGTTTCGGCGAGCCGCCAGAGCAGTACAGCTTCACGCCGGCCAGCGTCGCCGACCCCGTCGTGCAGATCGTTGCCAGCGACGGATTCCTGACTTCGACTGGCACGGCCGTCGGCGACGACCTCGAGTTCACCTACCACTCGCGTGCCTTCCCGGCCCACATCAGTGGCTCGCTGCCCAACTTCCCATCGCTGGACCCGGCTCGGCCCTTCCTGCTCGTCGATCGACCGACCATGCGCATCGTCGCCAACAACGCCGGCATCTCCGACCCACCGACCAATGAATGGTGGCTGTGGACCGACCCGGGCGCGCAGGACGATGTCGCCGACGCGGTCACCGCCATGAACGTGCCGGGTACGCAGGTCATCAGCGAGCTGCGGCTGCGCCAGTCGCTCGAGCGCGACCCGGTCGCGCTGGGCCTGGTCGGTGCCCTGATCCTCGGTTCGCTGGCGGCCGCTGCCTGCGCCGCGGTCGGCCTGATCGTCGGCGCGATCGTCTCCACCCGCGAGCGTCGAACAGAGACGGCGCTTGCTGCGCGCGCTCGGCATGTCGCGGCGCGGTGTCACCGCCGGCGTCGCCATCGACAACGCCTACCTGCTGGCCTTCGGACTGCCCGCCGGCATAGCCGTCGGGCATCCTGCTGGCCATGCTGATCCTGCCGCACACGCCGCTCAATCGGACGGGTGAGCAGGTCGTGCCAACACCGTGGGTCGTCATTCCGGTCGAGGCCTTGGTTGGCCTGGCCGTCGTCGGCGTTGGTGCTGCTCGTGATCACCGTGTTCGCGGCCTCGCGGACGGCCAACCGGACGGCCATCGCCGACGTACTGCGGACGGGCGACAACTGATGCGCGCCGTCGTCCGGCTACAGCTGCGCCGCCTGCGCTCGGAGGTTTTGCCTGGGCTGACGCTGGCCGGCCTCGTCTTCGTGACGACGCTGCTGCTTGCCCTCGGGCCACGCATGCTCGAGCGGATCTCGAACCAGTCGCTGGCGAGCGAACTGCTCGAGGCACCCGCCACGCAGCGCGACATTGTCATCAGCGAACTGTCGCGCCCGACCGCCGACGTGCCGGCCACGGCGGCCGACGTCGACACGCGCCTCGACCAGATGTCCGGCCAATTCCCGCCCGACGTCCGCGCGCTGATCTCTGACCAGCATTACGTCGATCGACACGACCGGCTGGGACGTCGAGTCCGGTACGCAGTTTCAGAGCCTGCTCGACCTGCGCGTCCAGCCCGGCATCGAAGATCACGTCGAGCTGGTCGACGGCAAGCTGCCTACCGGCCACGTCGTCCGGCGCATCGTCGACCCGATAACCGGCGAACGAGCTGTGGAATACGAGACGATGCTCAACGAGGCGGCGGCCAAGGAGATGGGCGTCAGCGTGGGCCAGGAGCTGCCGCTCAACCTTTCGCAGTTCGATCCGCGCAACCGCGGCATCGGCGCGCATGCCTCGGTCAAGGTCGTCGGCATCTACCGCGTAACCAACCCGGACGACGAGTTCTGGCTGAACGATCGGCTGGCCACCAGTTTCCGGCTGCGCCGCGAGGGCGACCTCTCCATCGTCGAGACCAACGCCCTGCTCAGCCCGGACGCCTACGAAACCCTGCAGGGGGTCATCGCGGACGCCCGCCTGCCGATGAATTTCCAATGGCGCTTCATCGTCGACGTGTCGCGCATCGATGCGACGCGCGCCGGCGAGCTGGAGACGACACTGCGCCGCTTCGAGAACCTGAAGCCACGCAGCGGAGTCAGCGACGTGCCCACCAACACGACGCTCCAGGAAGGCCTGCTGCGTTTGCTGCTGGCGCACGAGGCGCGCTGGACCTCCGCATCGGCGCTGCTCGGCGTGGTGGGCATGGGTGCGCTGTTCGTCGCCGCCTCGTGCCTCGCGCTGATCGCCCTACTCGCTTCGAATGGCCGGCGCCGAACGTCGGCGCTGGCGTTGGCGCGCGGCGCGCGGCTGCGCAGCATTCGGTTGAGCCTGATCGTGGAGTCGCTCTTGCTCACGTTGCCGGCGGCCGCACTCGCGCTGGGCGTGGCCTGGCTGGTGGAGCCGGCGGCCAACTGGACGGTGAGCCTCGGCGCGGCCGCGCTGGTCGTGATCGTCATGACCGGCCTGGTGACGTTCCTGGGCGTGCCACCGGGCGGCCCGGCGGCCGCTCGGCGCGGCGGCGAATCGGTCCTGCCGCGGGCGACTCGGCTGACGCCGCGTCAAATTGGTCATCGAGGGCGCGGTGGTGGTCGGCGCGATCGTCAGCGCGATCGTGCTGCGCGAGCGCGGCCTGAACGCCGCGGCGAGCGGTTCGACGCTGGGCGCCGACCCGTTGATGGTGGCCGTGCCGGCGCTCGTCGGCATCGCCGCCGGCATCCTGGCCCTGCGCGCTGTACCCGTTCATCACGGCCCAGGTCGCCCGGCTGAGCACGTTCACCAGCGGCATGGTCTTCGCCCTGGCCACCCGCCGCGCGGCGCGCGGCCGCAGCGCAGCGGCCATCCTGCTGACGCTGATCGCCACGGCCAGCGTGGCCGGCTTTGCCGTGGCCGGCTGGAAGACGCTCGACGGCGCGGAGCAGGCCATCGGCTGGCAGTTGGTCGGCGCGCCATTCAGAGTCTCGACTGACCCAACCCAGACCCTGCCGGCGGGCTTTGACGCCTCCGCCATCCCCGGCGTCACGGCAGTGGCGCCGGCCTCGACACGTGACGGCGTGATCGCCGCCCAGCACACGTTGCTGGTCGGGCTGGACACGCCCACCTACGACAGCATCACCAAGGGAACGCCGGGCGATCTACAGCTGCCGCCTGAGATGTTGACCGGCTTGCCCGCCGGCGCCGATGCGGTGCCCGCCATCGCCTCGACCAGCTCCGACCTCCAGCCGGGCGATCGCGGCGTGTTCAGCTTCGGCGACAAATACCTGACCTTCCAGGTCGTCCGGGTGTCTGACTCATTCCCCCTCGTCAACAATGGCGACCGCTTCCTGGTGGTCGCGCAGGACCACCTGGCCACAGCTCGCTCCCGAGCTCGGCGGAGCAGCCAGCGCCGACTTCATCGGCGCGCCCAAGTCGGCCGCCGACGCGATCAGGTCGGCCGCCACCAGCCAACCGAACCTCCAATTCATCAGCCAGCAGGAAGCTGCCGCCACCTTGGCGGCGACGCCCGGTAAGCCAGGCAGTCAGCGTCGGCCTGGCCGCCGCCGCCCTCGCCGCGGCCGCCTACGCAGCACTCGCCGTGGCCGCCGCCTTCGTGCTCGCCGCCGCCGACCAGCGCGCGGAAACCGCTTACCTGCACGTCCTGGGGCTGACCCGCGGCCAACGGCTGCGCCTGATCTTTGCCGAGAACGTGCCGGCGGCAGTCATCGCCGCGGTCGTGGGTGGCGTGCTTGGTGTGCTCGTCTTCGCCTTCGTCCGGCCCGGCCTGGGCCTGCCCGCGATCATGCCGGAGACCGCCGACATTTCGCTGTCCTTCGACCTCAGCTCAGTTGCTGGCGCTGCTCCTCGCCGCGCTGCTCATCGTCATTCCAGCCTGGGCGCTCGCCGCCTTCGCCCAGCGCGAATCCAACCCGGCGGCCGCTGTCAGAGAGGGCGGCACATGACTGCAGCAGCGCCGGTCACGGCGGCTACCACCAGAACGGCACCATTGCCCGACGGGCATGACGCCGTGATCTCTGCGAGAACCTGGTCCGCATCTTCAAGGTCGCCGACCTCGAAGCCGTGGCTCTGCAGGGCCTCGACCTGCGCGTCCAGCCGACCGAGATGGTCGCCATCATCGGCGCGTCGGGCAGCGGCAAGTCGACGCTGCTCAACATCCTGGCCGGGCTCGACGTGCCCAGCGCCGGCCGGGCGGTTGTTGCCGGCCACGACCTGGGCCGGCTCAAGGGCAACGAACGCACGCTCTACCGGCGGCGCGTGGTGGGCATGATCTGGCAGGAGACGGCGCGCAACCTGCTGCCCTACCTGTCGGCGGTCGAGAACGTCGAGATGCCGATGAGCCTCGACGGCAAGAAGAACGCGCGCAAGCGGGCGCTCGACCTGCTCAACCTGGTGGGCCTGTCCGAGCGGGCACACATGAAGCCGAAGAACCTGTCCGGCGGCGAGCAGCAGCGCGTGGCCATCGCCACCGCACTGGCCAACGAGCCGGCCGTCCTGCTGGGCGACGAGCCGACGGGCGAGCTCGACAGCCGGACGTCGTCCGAGGTGTTCGATGTCCTGCGCCGCGCCAACGAGGAACTGCAGACGACGGTCGTCATCGTCACCCACGACGCCCTGGTGACCGAGCGCGTCGAGCGGACGGTCGCCATCCGCGACGGCCGGACCAGCAGCGTGACCATGCGCCGGACCGAGCTGCACGAAGGCGAGCACCGCGTCATCGCCGAGGAGTTCGCCGTCCTCGACCGAGCCGGTCGCCTGCAACTGCCGCGAGCTCACATCGAGGCGCTCGACCTGCACGACCGTGTCCGGCTGCGCCTTGAAGACGATCACGTTGGCGTCTTTCCCTACGTGACCCACAAGGTCGACAACGACGAAGCCGAGCCTGCGGCGCAGTCCGAGCCGGCGGCGGAGAAGAAGCAATGACCAGCGAAGCCCCGATGATCGACGCCACCGGCCTCGGCCGGAGCTTCCCCTCCGGCGACGAGGTCATCCACGCGCTGGCCGACATCGGCATCAGCGTCAAGACGGGCGAGTTCCTGGCCATTCGCGGCCGCTCCGGCAGCGGCAAGACGACGCTGCTCAACCTGCTGGGTGGCCTCGACCGGCCAACCGAAGGCCGTGTCGTGGTCGACGGCCGCGAAGTCACCGGCATGTCCGAACGCGACCTGGTCGACCTTCGCCGCCACACCGTCGCCTACGTCTTCCAGACCTTCGGCCTGCTACCCATCCTGTCGGCCGCCGAAAACGTCGAGGTGCCGCTGCGCCTCGTCAAAACCGACCCCGAAGAGCGCGATCGGCGCGTGGCGGAGGTGCTCGACCTGGTGTCGGTGGGTCATCGTGCCGGTCACCGGCCGCACGAGCTGTCAGGCGGTGAGCAGCAGCGCGTGGCGATCGCCCGCGCTCTGGCCAACCGACCGCGCGTCCTGCTCGCCGACGAGCCAACCGGCCAGCTCGACTCCGAGACGGGCCGCTCGATCATGCGCCTGCTGCGTTCGATCGTTGACAGCGACGGCGTGACGGCGGTGGTGGCGACGCACGATCCGCTGATGCTCGAATCGGCCGACCGCGTGGTCGAGCTGCGCGACGGGAAAATCGTCGACTGCCTAACTCTCCTCGCGCCCGTATGCTCCGGGCGTGGACGTGCGCGAAGAAGAGGCGCCATCGACGCTGCCGTCGAGCAGCCGCCGCGCGAGTTGGCCCTCGGCTTCGACATCGGCGGCACCGGCGTCAAGGCGCCCTGGTAAACCTCGCCACGGGCGAGCTCGCCAGCCAGCGCGTCCGGGTCAAGACGCCCCAGCCATCGGTGCCGACGGCGGTCGTCGAGATGCTGGGCAGCGTTCTCGAGACGATCAAGAGCGAGGTCGACGTGCCGGATGAGACGCCGACCGGCTGCGGACTGCCCGGCGTGCTCAAGAACGGCCGGCTACTGAGCGCGGCCAACATCGACAAGGGCTGGCTGGAGGTGTCGGCCGAGGAGGTCATCGGGGCAGGCTTGGGTCGGCGCGTGCATCTGCCTCAACGACGCCGATGCGGCCGGCCTGGCCGAGGTCCGTTTCGGCGCCGGCCACGGTGTTTCCGGCACCGTCCTGCTGCTGACCATCGGCACCGGCATCGGCAGCGCCATCTTCACCGACGGCCACCTCGTCCTGAACACCGAGCTTGGTCACTTCCGCTTCCGCAACGTCGACGCCGAGAAACGCATCTCGGGCACCGCGCGTGAGCGACGCCACATCTCGTGGCGCAAATGGGCGACCGAGTTCAGCGAATACCTGGCCGACATCGAGATCTGGCTCAACCCGGACCTGATCATCCTGTCCGGCGGTGTGAGCAAGGAGATGGCCGCGCTTCGGCAGCTACCTCAAGGCCAAGGCGCCGATCGTGCCGGCCCACTTCCTGAACAGCGCGGGCATCGTCGGCGCCGCCATGTACGCCGGGCTGGCTGAGCGCGGGTGAACGTCCAGGTCCATCTGCTCGACGCGACCTACGAGCTCTTCCGGGCGCACTTCGCACCGGGCCGGCCGGACCTGTTCGACGCCCAGGGTCGGGCGGTCAAGGCGACGGTCGGCGTGCTCGAGAGCGTGCTGTACCTGTTTCGCGAGGATGGCGTCACTCACCTCGGCGCCGCGTCGGACCACATCATCGAGTCGTGGCGGAACGCCAAATGGCCGGGCTACAAGACCGGGCTATGGCGTTGATCCGGCGCTGAAGGCGCAGTTCAGCCTGGCCGAGGAAGCGCTGCGCGCGATGGGCGTCGTCGTCTGGCCGATGGTCGAATGGGAGGCCGACGACGCGCTGGGGACGGCCGCCGTGCGCTGGGCGCGACGATCCCGGCGGTCGACCGGGTGGTCGTGCTGACGCCCGACAAGGACATGGCCCAGCTGGTGCGCGAGGACGGCCGCGTCGTCCAGTACGACCGACGAAAACGCGAGTTCATGGACGCCGACGGTGTGCGCGCAAAGTTCGGCGTGTCGCCCGCGAGCATCCCCGACTTCCTGGCCCTGGTCGGCGATTCGGCCGACGGCTACCCGGGCATCCCGGGCTGGGGCAAGAAGTCGGCGGCGACGGTGCTGACCCGCTACCCGCACCTCGAAGACATCCCGGAGACG
>CAWAAF010000003.1:0-188758 GCA_963779905.1 uncultured Chloroflexia bacterium | reverse complement strand
AACCGCGGCGGGCGAGCTGGCGCACCTGGCAGATGACGACGCCGCCCGAATTCCGCGGAGCCATGGCCATATCCAGCATCTCCGCCTGGACGGCCTCGCTCTCCATGGTGATGTTGCCGTCTTCGTCGGCGGTCGAGCCATGAATCACGGCGACATCGATGGGAAACGCGTGGAACAGCAGCCACTCGCGCCCGCGCAGGTTGACCACCTCGACCAGGTCGTCGGTGGTACGCGAGTTCTGCTTGCCACCGGTCTGGCGCGGATCAACGAAGGTGCCCAGACCAACGTTCGTCACGAGGCCCGGCCGGCCTGCCGCGATCTCGCCCATCAGTTGCGACAGGACGCCCTGCGGGAAGGAGTACGCCTCGAGCTCGTTGTTCTCGACCATCGCGCCGAGGCGCGGCTCGTTGCCGATGTTGGAACCGATCGTCCGTTCGTGCATGCCGGCCAGCGCAAGCTGCGAAAAGCCACGGTCGGCGAAGTCGCCTGTCCCGACCACGCGGACGGACGTCAGGTCGCGCGGGTGACCCGTCTCCTTGAACACCGCTTCGAGCTCATCGATGAAGCGCTGCGGTAGCGCGTGACCTGCTCCTGAACCGCCGACGACGAACGTCTGCCCGTCCTTGACCAGCTCGACCGCTTGGCGAACGCTGATCACTTTCACGGCATGTACGCCCCCGAATTGGGGTTGAGTGTTTGGCCGGTGAACAGCGACGACCTGTCTGAAAGCAGGAAGATGACCGCCTCGGCGACCTCGTCGGCCGTGCCGTAGCGGCCCAGCGCAGCATCGCGCAGGCGGGCCTTACCTACCTCGGAATCCATCAGGTCGGTCGTCATGTCGGTCTTCGTGACGAACGGCGCGACGGCGTTGACGCGTACGCCCTTGGATCCGAACTCCTTGGCCAGCGACCGCGTCAACCCGATCAGCCCGGCCTTGGCCGCCGAATATGCCGCCGTCTCGGGCACACCCATTTGGCCCAACCGTGAAGCGACGTTGACGATCGATCCGCCGCCCTGCTGGGCAAGCATGCGCGGGATGGCGGCCCGGCACGTGTGGAACGCGGCCGTCAGGTCTGTCGCAATGACCGCATTCCACTCGCTTGGTTTGATGGTCAGGAACGGACCCACCTGGTTCAGGCCGGCGTTGTTGACCAGCCCGTCCAGGCGTCCGAAGTGGTCGGCCACCCGATTGACGAGCTGTTCCGCCTGCGCACCGTCCGACACGTCGGCGGCGAACGTGGCACCCGCCGAACCGGCTTGACGCACTCGCCCAGAACCTGGGCCGCCTCGTTGGCCGATTCTCTGTAGTGGATGGCAAGCCGAGCGCCTTCGGCAGCAGCTTTGACGGCCACGGCGGCGCCGATACCCCGGCTGGAGCCGGTGACCAGCACGACGCGGCCGGCTAGCGAGTCGCCCATTAGCAGAGCCCCGCACTGACCAGGGCCGCGCGAATAGCGTCTTCTGTCTCGGGCGCGGGCGGCGTGAGCGGCGGGCGCATGAGCGTCGACTCGATGACGCCCTGCAGCTTCAACGCGACCTTGGTTCTGGCCCGGTAGTCGCGAACCGGCGGGCCGTAGACGACCTCCTCGAGCGGCAGGATCTTTTCCCAGATCGCGCGCGCCTCGTCCCAGCGCCCCTCGCGCGTGTCCTTGTACATCTGGACCTGCAGCGCGGTGGCGAGCGTGCCGAAGCCGATCAGCGCGCCTTCGCCGCCCATCACGAACGACTCGAAGATGAAGTTGTCGTCGCCCGTCAGCAGGTCGATCGGCCGCTCCAGGCGCTCGATCATGCGCCGCGTCTGAAGGTAGAGCCGCGCGTCGAAGCTTGCTTCCTTGAGCGCGACGACCTGCGGGATCGCCGCAATCCGCTTCAGCGTTTCCTCGCTGAAGATCACGCCGCCCAGCGCGGGCTGTAGCTGGAACGCGATCATCGGCAGGCCACAACCCTGGGCGATGGCCTCGTGATACGCCACCGGGATGGCCGGATCGAGCGGCGTGCCCTGGTACGCCGGAATTGGGAAGACCAGCAAGCCGCGAGCACCGGCTCCTTCAGCGCGCTTCGCCTCTTCCACGGCCTGAGCCGTGAACATCGCACTCAAGCCGGCGATGACCGGCACGTTGCCGGCCTTGTCCGCCTCGTCGACGGCGACGCGCAGCACGCGTTCACGCTCGTCCGGCCAGAGGTGCGGGCCCTCACCCGTGTCGGCGTTGATCGCCAGGGCCACCGGACCCTGCGGCAGCAGCCATCGCAGGTAACGGCGGTAAGCGCTCTCGTCGAAGCGGCCGCCATCGTCGAAGGTGACGATGCAGGCCGGAATGATTCCGTGCAGGTTCAGCTTGGCGGTCATGCGGCGTGGCCTCCCAGCGGTGTTGGCGGAGGAGCGGCCGTCGACTCGCGCAGGACGACCGTGGTGGGCATGAGAACTGGTTGGGGAATGCGGCCCGACAACGAAGCCTCCGCGTAGGCAAAGCCCTGCCGGCCCATCTCGCGCGGCGAGACGCGGACGGTCGACAGGCTGGGCGCGGTCAGGGCCGCGACCGAGATGTCGTCGAAGCCTGCCACTGAGACGTCCCGCGGAACGGAAATGCCCAGTTCGTGAAGTCGCTGCAGCGCGCCCAGCGCGGTCTGGTCGCTGGCACAGCAGATGGCGGTGAATTGCGCCGCGCCGGCGAGCAGCGTGTCCACGCCGCGCGCGCCTTCCTCGGCGGAGAACCCACCAGGTGCAACCAGGCGCTCGTCGTACTCCAGCCCGGCCGCCTCGAGACCCTGGCGATAGCCCGCCAGCCGCGGCGCATGGACGTACAGCGACGGCGGCGCGGCGAGGAAGGCAATCCGCCGGTGGCCCAACCCGACGAGCGCGGCCACCATCGCGGCCACGCCGCCCACGTTGTCGACGCGGATCTCGGCCTGACCCTCTGCCGACGGCGAGAGATGCACCACAGCGGCGCCGGAATCACGCATCGCGGCAACGTGGCGTGGCAATTCCGCGTTCAGCGCCGCGTCGTCGAGGCCTGACCCGGCAAAGATGACCGCCGCCGCGCGCAGCTGGCGCAGCAGCCGGACGTACTCGGACTCTTTGGTGGCGTCCCGCTCCGAGGAACAGGTGATCACCAGGTAGCCGGCCGGAGACGCTGCGTCCTCGACGCCGCGGATGATCTCTGCGAAGTACGGGTCGGTAATGTCGTGGACGATCACGCCGACCAGCGCCAGCTGGCTCTTGAGTAAGCCACGCGCCAGCGCCGATGGCACGTAATCGAGCTCCTTCGCCGCGTCCAGCACCCGTGCTCGTGTAGCCGCCGAAACGGGGTAGTCGGCCGACGAAACCACGCGCGAAGCCGTAGCGATCGAAACGCCAGCCCTCCGGGCAACCTCCGTGATCGAGGACATGACTTCGGCAGCCCCGCCGATCAGTAAGTCGGGCCGAACGAGCGCGCTTCGTCGCGCACTGTCACCCACTGCCACTGGGTGAAGGCGTCGAGGTTGGCTTCGGCGCCAAATCGGCCGCCGTTACCGCTCATGCCCATGCCGCCGAACGGGATCGTCGCCTCGTCGTTGATCGATTGGTCGTTGACGTGGACCATGCCCGCCCGAATGCGATTCGCGATGGCCAGGCCGCGCGAGATCGAGCGCGAATAGACGCCCGCCGCCAGCCCGTACTCCGTGCCATTGGCCAGCTCGACCGCCTCGTCGTCGGTAGAGAACGTCACAACCGGCGCGACGGGGCCGAAGATTTCGTCGGTCCAGGCGGGCGAATCGAGCTTGACGTCCGCCAGCACGGTGGGCCGGTAAAACAGGCCCTCGTAGGTGCCGCCCTCGACGAGCCGCGCGCCACCCGACTCGACGGATCGCTTGACGATCGAGTCGACGCGGCGGATCTGCTGCTCGTTGACGATCGGCCCCAGCTCGACGTCGGAGCGGTATGGGTCGCCGGTGCGCAGCCGGCGCGCCTTCTGCGCAAGCAGGTCGACGTATTCGTCGGCGACCGCCTTGTGGACGATGTGGCGGCCGGTGGCGAAGCAAACCTGGCCCTGGAACTGGAAGCTGGAATAGGCGCCGGCGCTGGCGGCCGCCGGCAGATCGGCGTCGTCGAGCACGATCAGCGGGTTGTTGCCGCCCAGCTCGAGGCTGACCTTCTTCAACAGCCGGCCGGCTTCGGCGCCGACGATCCGGCCGACCTCGGTCGAGCCGGTGAAGCTGACCATGTCGACGTTGGGATCCGTGATCAGGGCCTGGCCGGTCTCCGCGTCGCCGATGACGATCTGAAGGAGTCCATCCGGCAGGCCGGCCTCCTTGAAGATGGCGGCGAAGACGGCGCCGCCGCAGACGGGCGTCTGCGGATCCGGCTTGAGCACGACGGCATTTCCGAGCGCCAGGGCCGGTGCAACTACCCGCATGCCCAGCACGGACGGCGAGTTCCAGGGCGTGATCGCGCCAATGACGCCGACCGGGATGCGGCGGATCATCGACAGCCGCTCCTTGATGACCGTGGGCACGAGCGAGCCGTACGGCTGCCACGGGATCGTTGCCGCGGCGAGCGCCTCACCCACAGCGAAGTTCTGCTCGTGGTGCATCTTGTTGCGGTGGGCGCCGGTTTCGCGCTGCGTCCACGTGCCGAACTCGGGGCGGTGGGCCTCGTAGATGTCGGCGGCGCGGCGCATGATGGCGGCGCGTTCCTGGTAGGGCGTCTCAGCCCATGCGGGCTGGGCGGCTTTGGCAGCGGCAACCGACTTGGCGACGTCGGCCGGCGTCGACTCGGTGATGGTCAGCAGGTGACGGCCGGTCGCCGGCTCCTTAACGTCGCGTTTTCGACCGGTTCCCGTGTGCCAGTCGGCCAGGAATGGGTCGAGCCAGCCGGGGGCCTCTTCCTTCGATTTCGGTTCTCGAACTGGTGTAGCGACCATCAGCCGCCTCCTTCCTGCTCGCCAGCCATGGCGGCCCAGGTTCGCTCTTCGTAGGTCACGGGTACGCCGTCGATGACCGCCCGTTGGCCGGTGTCCGGGTCGCGCCAGACCGGACCGCGCGCCATCACCGCGTCGATCAGACCTTCTTCGAGGTATTGCGGGTAAAGCCAGGACTTGACCTCGATCGCCTCCTGCCCGGGATAGCCGATGAGTTCGCGCACGCGCTTGTCGGTGTAGTAGCCGGCCACGATGGCCAGCTGCAACGCACCTAAATTGACGGGCTCCGACGACAACGCCTGTAACCGACTGCCTACGTCGGAGCCGAGGTCGGGCCGGAGGGCGGCCTTCAGCGGGTCGGCCAGATCGGGGCGATGGGTGAGGACGAAGGTCAGTCGGTCGTCCGTCACCACGTCGGCCGCCGACGGCATGCCGTGCGCGGCCGGAATCAGGTTGTCCGCCACCGCGGCCAGCGTCGCGCCCTCGGTCGGCGTGAGAGTGGCCGTCATTATCTTCCTCCGCAGACGGCCTGCTGGCCGCTGCTGCGCGTCCGCCGCTTGCTTCCCACGAGGTGGGAACCATGCGGCTACCTTGCGGCGGCACCCGTGGTCGAAGCGCGTCTCGACCATGTGGTCGGCGGCGCGCAAGCGATGGCGACGATCGTCGAAGTGGGATTGACGCCGGACGAGGTGACGAAGCAGCTGCCGTCAACGACGTACAGGTTGGGCACGTCGTGGGTCCGATTCCAGCGGTCGAGCACCGATGTCCTGGGGTCGTCGCCCATGCGTGCCGTGCCCAGCAGGTGCCAGCCCGAGTAGCGCATGAGCCGGTCGACCTCGATCTTGTACGCGCCGGCGGCTTCCATCGACTCCTTCGCCCGTTCGATGTGGAAGTCGAGCATGCGGCGCGCGTTGTCGGCCATCGCGTAGTGGATCTCCGGTGCCGGGATGCCGGAGCCGTCGGTCACTGTCGACGAAATCTCGACGCGGTTCTTCTCGTCCGGCAGGTCCTCGGCGAAGAGGCCCCAGTTGGCGCCGTGGCCGAGCGTGCTCTTGACGTGCAGATGGTGGTCCGGTCCCCAGATCTGCTCGCCGGCGCGTGCCGGCAGGGCGGTGTTGATCGGGCCACCGGTGGGCGCGAGGCCCCAGCGCGGCGCCGCGCACGAAACCGCGCTTCTCGTCCGTCTCGTAGAACTCGAGGCTCTCGATCAGGTCGCCGAACTGGCCCTGCCAGCTCATCAGCGGCTCCTCGAACAGCCCGGCGACGTTGGCGAAGGGGTGCATCATCAGCCGCTTGCCGACGAGGCCCGACGAGTTGGCGAGCCCATCCGGGTGTCTGGCACTGGCCGACAGCAGCAGCAACCGCGGCGTGCCGATCGCATTGGCCGCCAACACGACGACCTTGGCCGGCTGGAAGTGCTCGTTGCCATCGCCGTCGATCCACGTCGCGCCGGTCGCCAGGCCGTCGTTGCTGGTCTCGATCTTTCGCACTCGGGCGCCGGTGATGAGTCGCGCGCCCAGCGCCATCGCCTTGGGCCAATGGGTCTGGTCGGTGGAAGCCTTGGCGCCCTCGTTGCAGCCCGACTGGCAGGTGCTTCGCTGAACGCATGGACGCCGGCCGTCATAGGGCGTCGAGTTGATCGAGTTGAACTCCGGCCACCAATGCCAGCCCAGCTTGGTCATGCCGCGGGCGACCTTCAGCCCAGCCGAACCGATGGGCAGCGGCGGCATCGGCGCGTCCTCGGTGTCCGGCGGGTAGGCGGGGTCACCGGGCAGGCCGGACACGCCGAAGTCGCGGTCTGTTCGGTAGAAGTAAGGCAGCAGCTCGAAGTAGTCGATCGGCCAGTCGTCGGCGATGCCGTCCAGTGACCGAACACGGAAATCCGACGGAAGGGCGCGCGGCCAGGCGCCGGCAAAGATCAGCGTCGACCCGCCGACGGCGTTGTACATGAGCGGCTCGACTGGCGAGTCGGTAGCGTCGACCGGGTAGTCCTGCGGTAGCTGGCGGATGTTGGGCGAGGTTGACCAACTCTTGCGCTGATGCAGCTCCCAATCGAGCCGGTTGCCGGGATAGTCCTCTTTGGCGTGCCAGTCGCCCTGCTCCAGGCAGACGACCTTGAAACCGGCCTCAGCCAGGCGCTTGGCGACGACCGCGCCAGACGCGCCGGCGCCGATGATCAGGACGTCAGCGGGTTCGACAGCCAAGTGCGCGCATCCTCCGACTCGGCAGTTTGTGCGCGGCCCTCTGGGGCGAGCCGCGCGTGGTCGTTCAGGGCCAAAGTAAACGTTTGCTGCCGACGTGGCAAGAGAGACAACCCGCCCAACTTCTCGCTTACGCTTGCCCACCTGATGTCTTCGGCCCAGCCGGCTGGTTTTGGCGCAACGACCACGGATGGCGGCGGCGCCATCGGGGTCGGCCTGCTGGGCGCCGTGTACATCGCTGAAGCCGTCTATCTGTACCTGATCCTGCAGCCGGAGGCCAAGCCAGCCGCGATCCTGTTCGGTTTGGTGGGGCTGGCCGTCCCGATTGCGCTTGGGCGAACCGGCAAAGAGCGGTTGCGCATGTACGCGGCGGTCGTTCCTGGCCTAGTCCTCAGCGTAGCGGGTTACGTGTTCCTCCTGGCTTTGGCTGATATCGCCGCCGGCCTCTGATCGTCGATCATCGATTACTCTGGCCTTGATGGCCCAAGCCCCAGCCCAGGCGCCCTCCGACGAGCTCGCCCGATTCCGACTTGATGGCCGGGTTGCTGTCGTCAGTGGCGGTACCGGTGCGATTGGCAGCCGGCTGGCACTGGGACTCGCCGGCGTTGGTGCCAAGGTTGCGCTGCTGGGCCGCCACGCCCACGACGCTCAGGCCCTGGCTGACCAGGTCGAGGAGCTCGGGTCGGAAGCCCTGTTGGTCGACGCCGACGTCACCAGAAAGGTCGATGCGGACCACGCCGTCGAAGAGACCGTCGCTCGTTTTGGTCGTGTCGACATCGTGGTGAACGCCGTCGGTGGCGGCGCCGGGTCGGCCCTCTATTCGGCCGAGGAATACCCCGAGTCGGAATTCGACCGGATCTTCGATCTCAACTTCCGATCAGACCTGCTGGTGACGCAGGCCGCCGTCCGCCAGATGATCAAGGGCGCGCGTGGTGGTCGGGTCCTGCACATCTCGTCGGTCAGGGGCCAGCTTGGCGTCAACCTGGGCTACCTGGCCTATGTCGCCGCCAAGGGTGCGTTGAACTCGATCACGCGGCAGCAGGCGACCGAATGGGCCAAGTACGGCATCAACGTCAACGCCATCGCGCCGACATTCGTCTCCACCCCGCAGGTCGCCGGGCTCCTCGCTGACGAAAAGTTCAAGTCCGCCCTGCTCGCCCGCATACCGCTCAACCGCATCGCGGAGACGGACGACCTGGTGGGCGCGGCGCTCTTCTTCTGCTCCGATGCCTCGAGCTTCTGCACAGGCCAGATCCTCACCCTCGACGGGGGCCTGACGGCGACCCAATGAGCTTCGACCCAGTCACGCCCAACGTCTTCACCGACACGACCATCCGCGGCTGCAACCCGAGCTACGTGGTGACGTCGGAGGGCACAGTCGTCGTTGACACGCCACAGATGCCGTCAAAAGCCGTCGCCATGCGCAAGGAGGCGGAGTCGAAGGCCCCCATCCAGTACGTGATCAACACCGAGCATCACGTCGACCACATCTTCGGCAACTACTTCTTCAAGGGCGCCGGCCGAGTCATCCATCACCAGGGCCTGGCCGACAACTTCATGGTGCCCACTCCCCTGCTCGACCCGTTCGACTACGCCGCCGAAGGCACGCAGATGTCCGACCCGGAAGGCCAGGCGATCATGCCCAGCCGCGACGTCTACTTCCAGGATCCCAACCGGGCCAAGATCACATTCACCGGCGACTGCGTGCTCCACGTGGGCGACCACACATTCAACCTGATCTGGACGCCGGGCCACACGCCCGGCCAGATCGCCGTTCACGTGCCGGAGGAACGCGTCGTCTTCACCGGCGACACCGTTTTCAACGACGTCCAAACGTGGGTCATGGCATCGAACGTCGACCAGTGGATCGACGCGCTCAACACCATCTCGCGCCTCGACGTGGACAAAGTCATCCCAGGCCACGGCGCGGTGACGGACCTCAAGTACCTGCAGACCCAGAAGGCCGTGCTGCTGTGGTGGAAGTCGAACGTGGCGGATGCGGTTGCGAAGGGCTGGTCGCGCGACGAGACGATCGCCCGAGTCAACATGAAGGACCGCTACCCGGTCGACATCGGGCAGGAATACATGATGGATTACATCCAGAAGCACAACGCCGGCATCCTCTGGGACAAGCTCAGCGCCAACGAGGTCTAGTGGTGGGGCTGGCGCGGTGAAAGAGCTGCGCCTGGCCACCGCGGACCTGGAGGTCGTCGTCTTGCCGGATGTGGGCGGCCGCCTACACCGTGTTCGCGCCTTCGGCATTGATGTGCTGCGGACGCCCGATGATCCCGCCGAACACCTGGTCGACCCGTTCTTCTGGGGCGGCTACCCGATGCTGCCGTGGTGCGGCCGCGTCGCCAGCGGCTTGATGCGCGTCGACAACGAGCTGATCGACCTGCCGGCAAACCAGGCAGAAGGCTGGGCGATTCACGGCCAGGCCTACGAGGCAGGGTGGGACGTCGTCGATGACTCGACGCTGCGGTTCACCGGCGGCGGCGAGGGTTGGCCGTGGCCATACGAGGCGCAGATGTTCTTCGCCGTTGATGGCCCTGCCCTCGCCGTCGACATGAAGCTGACGAACACATCGGACGAGCCGATGCCGGCGGGCCTTGGCCTGCATCCCTGGTTCGCCGGTCCGCCGCTGCTGCGTATCCCGGCCGACCTCGCCTACGACGACAACACCATCAGCAGCCCGTTGGCCGCACCGGTCGCGGGCCGGTACGACCTGCGCAAGCTGGTCGAGCTCGAAGTCGGCCTGGACAGTGCGTGGACCGGGCTGACTGATCGTCGCGTCGACCTTTCGTGGCCCGACCATGGGCTGCGCGCGCAGCTATCGGCCATTTCGTCGGCCAACCTGGTTTTTGTCGCCGCGCACCTCGCCCACGTCGACGCGATCGCGCTCGAGCCGCAGACGCATGCGCCGCAGGGTTTGCGTCGGCTGATCAAGAACGAGCCAGACCCGATGATCCGCCTCCCGCCCGGCGAAACGCTGCGGCTGACGATCACCCTCGCCTTCTCGCGCTGACGTTTGTCCGACTACCACCTCCACCTCTTCCCTCACGACCCAACTCCCGGTTCACCAGAGCCGGGCGTCTACCCGGAGGGGTGGATCGAGCGCTACGTCGAGGCGGCCGGTGCGCGCGGCGTCGAGGAGATCGGGATCACGGAGCACTTCTATCGCTGCGTCGAGTCGGTGCCGGTCCTTGGCAGGTGGTGGGAAAGTGACCCGTCGCCGGTTCTGCGCGTCGAGATGGACGCGATCATGAATGCCGAGCTGAATCTCTCCCTTGACCGCTACGTCGAGGCCGTCGTCGGCGCCAAGGCACGCGGGCTGCCGGTGAAACTGGGCCTGGAGGTCGACTTCGAGCCGGGCAAGGAGCAACAGACGATCGACCTGTTAGCCGGCTACCCGTTCGACTTCCTGATCGGCTCCGTCCACTGGCTCGGCGCGTGGGATTACGTGCGCCAAGGCGCGCCGGCCGAGTTCGCCCGACGCGGGGTCGACGAGTCGTGGCTCGAATACTTCGAGCTGGAGACGCAGCTGGCTGTGTCGGGCATGGTGGACGTACTGGCCCATGCCGATGCGATCAAGAGTCTGGGTTTCCGACCGACTGACGGCCTGGCCGACCTTTACGCGCCGGTGGTCGAAGCGGCCTCGGCCAGCGGGACGGCGATCGAGGTGTCGTCGGCCGGTCTCCGTAGGAAGTCGGTGGAGGTCTTTCCGGCACCCGAGCTACTGAAGATGGCGTTCGAGGGCGGGTTGCCTATCACGCTGGCCAGCGACGCGCATGTGCCGGAGCTGGCGGGATGGGGACAGAGCGAGGTCGTGGCGGCCGCGAGGGCGGCTGGCTATAGCGAATTTCTGCGCTTCGAGCGGCGGCGCCGGATCGCCACTCCTTTGCCGTCAAGCGATCCGAATTGACGCGATGCCAGCCGTCGTGAACAGGTGGTTCGAGGGGTCCAGCGCAACCACGTCACAACCGAGTCGTTCGGCGGCCCATTGCGGTCCGTCGGCGCCGCGGGCCAGCGCTGCGGTGGCTATCGAATCAGCCGTGACAAGGTCGGCCGCGACAACGGTAAGTGAGCGCCAAGCATCCGCGACCGCGCCCGTCCGAGCGTCCGTCACGTGCCCGCCTCTCTCGTAGAGTCCAGAAGTGGCCACCGCGCCATCGCGGACCCACAACACAGCCAGCATCCGCCGACCGTCGTCCGGATGCCTGACGCCGACCCGCCACGGCTGCCCGGGCTCGCATTCGCCGGCGCAGATCACGTCGCCGCCCAGGTTGAGGCAGAAATTGCGCGCACCGGCGGCGCGCAGTACGTCCGTAGCGCTCTCGGCCGCCCAGCCCTTGACGTAGCCGGACGGGTCCAAATGACCGTCGCGCCATGCGTCGAAAGCGCCGCCACTCTCGGCTGACAGGAGAGCACAGGCCAGTAAAACCTCACGGACATCGGGATCGGCGTCGTCCGCGTCGAGCTGGCCGCGATCGATCATCGAGATCTGCGAGTCAGGTTTATAAGTCGAGAAGCGCGCATCAACGTCGCGCAGCACGGCCAACGCCAGGTCGAGCGCCGCCTGATCGACGCGAACGTCACGCACGTCGATGGACACCGTTGTGCCCATGATCGGCGCAGACAGGAATGGCATCGGGCCTAGCCCTGCGCCTGCACAACGGATGCCGCGGCGCGGGCCGCATCGAGCGCAGCCTGCAGCGACTCCGCATATGACTCGCTGGTCCACGTCGCGCCGCTGACCGTGTCGACATTGGCGCTCTGCGACGCAACGGCAGACTCGGTCAGCATCGGCACGGCGATGTTGTTGATCTGGCTGCTGTGCCGATCGCCCGGCTCAGAGACGAGCTTGACGTCGACCAGCGCGCCGCCCTTGATGATTGCCTCGACTTCGAACGTGCCCCACGGCTCGCCAACCGCGGCGCCCTGGTAGGTGCCGTCGGCGAACTGAGCCGTGGAGGTGCCGGTGGTTGCGGTCGACGTGTCCTGGGTCGGCGCCGGCGTCGCTGTCGCCTGGCTGCTGCTGTTGGCGCTGGATCCGTTCGTGGCAGTCGGGGTCTTGGTCGCCGACGTCCCCGTCGTCGCCGTCGGTGCTTGCGCCGTCGTCGGCAGCACAGAGTCCGTTGTTCGGAAACCAAATACCAGCGCGGATCCAAGGCCGGCGAACAGCAGGCCCAGCAGTGGCTTGATCGAGCTACGCATTGAATAGCTCCAGGTGAATGCGCTTCCCCGGTGCGCCCAGCGTGCGCAGGCTGTTGCGGACCCGGTTCATGAACGGCTCCGGGCCGCATAGATAGACGTCACGGTTCGCGACGTCCGGTACCAGTTGGCGGAGGCCGCGCGGGGTCAGCAGATCGGCCGCGCCATGGCGCCCTGAGCCGGTCAGGAGATGCAGGCGGATTCCGCGCTGCGCAGCCAATGCGCGAACCTCGTCGAGCAACGGTGCGTCCGCGTCACTACGGGCGCGAAAGATCATGTCCGCCTGGCCCGCTACGTATGGGAACGCCTCGGCCATGGCGCGCAGCGGCGTAATGCCAATACCTGCACCTATGAACAGCAGTCGCCGGCCGGTGCGCCGCGCACCGTGCATGTCGCCGTATGGACCTTCGAGCATCAGCGGCGTGCCCTGCTTGAGCGTGGCCAGCGAGCGCGACCCTTCGCCGAGCTCCTTGATCGTGAAGCGGATCGTCTCTCCGTTCGGCGCGGCCGAGATGCTGAGCGGATGGCCGTGCATCCAATCGCGGCCGGTCAGCGCGCGAACGATGAAGAACTGTCCCGCCCGCATTGGCAGCTTGTCCAAATCGCGGCCGCGGACGTAGAGGCTGTAGGTGTCGGCGGTCTCGCGCTCGATCCAGTTGACCTCGGGCTGGTGGCGCCAGGTGATCCAGATTGGCCAGATCAATCGGTGCAGAAGGAGAGGTACGAAAGCGAGGGCGTAGAGGCCGACCCAGAACCACATTGCAATGGGGTCGTCGATGAAATCGGCACCGATTGTCAGCTGATGGAGGAAGGCAAAGGCGACGGCCAGGTAGATGTACAGGTGGATGCCGTGCCAGGTCTCATACGAGACATGGCGGCGCGCCGCGCGCATCGAACTGATGGCAACGATGACGAACATCACGCCGCCGACCCATGCGCCCAGCATGCCCGGCACCGTTTGGACGAGGTTGACGGCGGAGTCGACGACGCGGCCGATATCGGCGCCGGCATAGGCAAAGGTCGAGAAGACGCCGTGCGCACCGATCAGCCAGACGGAGGCAAAGCCAATCCACTTGTGCGCGGTACGCAGGCCGTCCGCGCCGAAGACCTGGTCGAGCCAAGGTGCGCGTGAAGCGAACAGGATGCCGACCAGCGAGAGGTAAGTGCCGGCGAGGGCAGTAACTTCGCCAATGGCGAGCAGCGGGTCGCGCTGGAGTCCGTCGTGACGGACCCACATGGCGGCGATGACCAGGCCGATACCCGCCACGACCGTCCACACGTCGCGTTGCCTGATCTGGTCGTACGTGCGCGGTATGGGCAGCCCGCGCGATCGGGCAGCCGTCGCAATCCGTGCCGGATAACTGGCCATGCGCCAAGTCTCCCCAACGGCCCTTTCCAACTCATTACGAGGACCTTGGGATTAGCTGTGAGCCCGCCATGCGCGCGCCACCACCCCGCACGGGTGATAAATCGGCTTTATCAGCTGTGGTTCCATGCCCGTGCCCATGACCGCGAACGCGACCGCCGCAGCCGTGCCCGACCGGATCAGATCGTTCTATGCCCACCGCTTCAAGCGCGAGTGGCTGGGTAAGGACATCATCGCCGGCCTGGTGCTGGCCAGTCTGCTCGTGCCCCAAGGCATGGCCTACGCTCAGCTGGCCGGCCTGCCGCCGATCACCGGCCTGTACACCTCGATCACCTGCCTGGTCGCCTATGCACTGGTGGGACCGTCCCGTGTGCTGGTGCTGGGCCCGGATTCGGCTCTGGGCGGCATGATCGCGGCGACCGTCCTGCCACTGGTTGCCGCGTCGGGTGACCCGAACAAAGCCGTTATCTACGCGTCGGCGATGTCACTGATGGTCGGCGCACTGATGATTGTCGGCGCGCGCGCCGGCCTGGGCTTCATCGCCGACCTGCTGTCGAACCCGATCCAGGTTGGCTACATCAACGGCCTGGCACTGGTCATCTTCGTTGGCCAGCTGCCCAAGCTGTTCGGCTTCTCAACCGATGCCAGCGGCTTCATCAACGAGACCATCGCGTTCGTTCGCGGCGTGATGGACGGCCAGACGGTGCCGGCGGCACTGGCGATTGGCCTGTTCAGCGTGGCCCTGATGCTGCTGTTTGCCCGCTTCATCCCGCGCGTGCCGGGCGTGCTGATCGCGGTCATCGCGGCGATGGTGATCGCCATCGTGATCGACGCCGCAGCCCGCGGTGTGCAACTGGTGGGCGTACTGCCGGCCGGCCTGCCGGGACCCAGCCTGCCCATCCCCGCCCTTGTCGACATTCCGCTGTTGGCTGCCGGCGCGTTCGGCATCGCCGTCGTTTCGCTGGCCGACACCATCACCATCTCGTCTGCCTTTGCCGCACGCACCGGCCAGGAGGTGAAGGCCAACCGCGAGATGATCGGCATCGGGGCGGCCGACCTTGCAGCGGGCTTCTTCAGCGGGTTCCCCGTCAGCACCAGTGCATCGCGGACGGCCGTCGCCGAAGGTGCCGGCTCGAAGTCGCAGGTGACCGGGTTGGTCGGCGCCTTGGTAATCGCGCTGATGCTGGTCTTCTTGCCCGGTCTGTTTCAGTGGCTGCCCCAACCTACGTTGGCGGCCGTGGTCATCGTGGCGTCGTTCGGGCTGGTCGACCTGCGAGCGCAAATTCGCCTTTGGCGGCAGAGACGCAATGAATTCGCGCTGTCCATCGCTGCATTCCTCGGCGTCGTCTTGCTGGGCGTGCTGCCTGGAATAGCCCTGGCCGTAGGGCTGTCGATCCTGCTGGTGTTCCGCCGAGTGTGGAGCCCGTACCGCACGCTGCTCGGCGATGTACCGGGAGTGCCCGGCTTCCACGACGTCTCCATGTATGACAACGCCATTCAGATGCCGGGCCTGATCATCTACCGCTTCGATGCGCCACTGATCTTCGCGAATGCCTCGACCTTCCGCGAAGAAGTGCGCGACCTGGCGCACGCCGACCCCAAGCCGCACTGGATCGTGATCGCCGCCGAACCAATGATCGGCATCGACACGACGGCGGCCGACATGCTGGAGGCGCTCGATGACGAGCTGGAAGCTCAGGGGATCCAACTCATGTTCGCCGAGCTCAAGGACGTTGTCCGCCGCGACATCAAGAGTTACCGCACCGACTGGCTGACGCACGACGATCGGTTCTTCCCGACCGTCGGTGCGGCGGCGCGAGCGTACGCGGAGCTTTACCCCGATGTTGCCCGTGAGGCCGGCGTCGACCTGTAGTCCTGTTGTCTCCCTGGGTCAGTCGCGGTTCGCCACGGTCGAGATGTCGACCTCGTTGCCGGCTGCGTCGGCCAGCGTCCACCACGACGGCGCGTACTTGTCACGGACCATGCGACCTCCGGCGGCGAGCGCAGCGTCTACGCGCGCCTGAGCCTGCTCCGGCGGAATCCAGACGGCGACATGAATTGCGCCGCCACCATCGGCCCGCAGCTCCTTCATCTGCTCGAACCAGATGCCAGGGTTGCGCAGGTGCGGGTCGACCAGGTCTTCGTCGGGCGTATCGGCCCTCCGTTCGTAGCCAAGGACGGCCTGCCAGAAGGGCATCAACTCGGCCGTGTTGGCCCCGCCGGCAACGACGAGGAAGCTCTGGACCTGCGCCGGATCGCCGGCCAGGCCGAGTGCCTTGGCGGCGCCGGAGATGGCCCGTGCGACGTCGACATCCGTAGTCGTCATGCCGTAAGACTCGGCCGACTTTGAAAGTACGCGGAACGTGACCCCGTCCGGCCGAACATCGATGTCCGGCCTGTGGCCCTCGAGGCCGGGCAGTTTGGCTACTGCGGCCACCAGCTGGGCGGACGCTGCCAGAGTCGAGGTGGGGTAGAAAGCGCACGCGCCGTCGCCGATTACGCGCCAGTCCTCCGTACCGCCGGCCTCGTGGAACTGCTTTGGGCTGATGTTCTCGGTCATCGGGCAAGCCTAGCCCGCATTTTTCACGCCTTGGTGGCCAGCCATTTCTTGGCGGCTTCGAGCGTGCGGGCGCGACGACCGAACCCGGGCCACGGGTCAGGCGCGTGGTCGAGCCGGGCCCCGATGGTGCGGACGTTGAACTCATCCGGCGCCACATCGTCGAGCTCGTCCCAGCCGATCGGCACGGCAACCGGCGCACCCGCCTTGGGCCGCACTGCGTACGGCGGCACCGCGGTCTGTGCCCAGGCGTTTCGGTTGCAGTCGAGGAACAGGCGGCCCGCCCGCTTCTCCTTGTAGAACTCGGTCGTCAGCCGGTCGGGCGCGCGGCGCGCCAGCGCCTCGGCCAGCCCGAAGCAGACTGCCCGCACCTCCTCGAAGTCGGCGACCGGCTTCAACGGAACGACCACGTGGTAGCCGCGTGAACCGGTCGCCATCAGGTAGGGCTCCAGGCCGGCCTCGGTCATGAGCTCACGCGCCAGCTTCGCCGCGAACCGGGCATCGTCGACGCCACCGTCGCCCGGATCGAGGTCGATGATCATCCGATCGGGCCGCTCGAGATTGGGACGCGGCTCAGCCAGACATGCGGCGTGATAGAGCCCTGGTTGGCGATGTAGACCAGCGTGGCCGCGTCATCGGCGATGACATGGGTGACGGTGCCGCCCACTTTGGGCACGGTCACCCGGTGGATCCAGTCCGGGAAGTGGGACGGGATGGCCTTTTGGTAGATGGGCCGGCTGCCCGGCGGTCCCGGAAAACGCTGGATACTCACCGGCCGGCCGCGTATGTGCGGCAGCATCATCGGCGCCACGCGCGCGTAGTGTTCAACGATCTCAGCCTTGGCGATGTCGGGCGGCAAAACGATGCGGTCACCGTGGGTTACGGTGATTTCGTGGCCGGCTGCCTTGATAGTCGGGTCGTTCAAGGCTGGTCCTTGGGATCATCCCTTTGCCGGCGCAGCCTGCGGATGATGAGCGCATCGATAACGCAGATGCCACCCCCCGCGATCACGAATAGCAACAGGGCGACCCCCACGGGATCATTCACGGGGTCGCTCCCGTAACGCGCGCCAGACGCGCTCTGGCGACAGCGGTAAGTCACGAATTGCCACACCCGTTGCGTCTCGAACGGCAGCGGCGACGGCGGACGACACGGCCAGCAGTGCCCCCTCGCTCATGCCCTTGGCACCATAAGGCCCTGGCCCGTCGCCGTTCTCAACCGTGTCGGAGATCATTTCCTCGGGCAGGTCCATCGACGTCGGGATGCGGTAGTCGATCGCGCCCAGGTTCCTGATCCGACCCTCGCCGTCGAAGATGTAATGCTCCATCAGCGTGTGGCCCAGGCCCATGATCGCGGCGCCCTCGTCCTGCATCTGGACCTGCAGCCGGTTGATCGAGCGGCCCACGTCGCTGACCGTCACGTGCCGGTGGATCGTGATGTCGCCGGTCTCCTCATCGACCGACAACTCGACCGCGGTGGCGTTGAACTCGTAGAACAGCGCCGACCCACCCAGCGGATGGTCCACTTCGGCCGTCTTGCGGGCCTCGGCCGTGCCGATGATCTCGCCGCCCTGCACCCCCAGCGCCGCCTGCACTTGGGCGGTCGCCGGGATCGACGCGTCGTAGTCGGTGCCCAGCCGGGCTTCCAACTTCGCCTTTATGTCGCGGCAGGCGAGCAGGATCGCGTTGCCCATCAGCACGGTCGAGCGTGAGGCAGAAGTCTGCTGGTCATACGGCACGATAGCCGTGTCACCGCTAACCACCGTCACGCCTTCAATGGTTGCGCCAAGCTCCTCCGCCGCGATCTGGGCAAAGATGGTCTTGCTGCCCTGGCCGATGTCCTGTGTGCCGGCGTAGACGACGACCGACCCATCCGCCAACAGCCGGACGACAGACTGCGAAAGGCCGGTGGTTGGCCCCGATTTGATGCCCAGTGCGAAGCCGCGGCCCCGACCCTTTGGCTTTGGTTGGTCCCACTGCGCGAGCTCGGCGGCGCGCCGAACGGCGTCCGACCACTCGCCATCCGCTTCGGTATCGAAGGGGATGAACTTGTCGCCGCGGTGGGCGATGTTGCGGAGGCGGATTTCGACCTGGTCGATGCCAAGCTGGCGGGCGGCCTCCGAAATGTTCGACTCGACGGCCCAGTTGATCTGCGGGTTGCCAAAGCCACGGAAGGCGGTCGACGGGACGGTGTGCGACAGAAGCGTGCGGGCGAGGATGCGCGCCGCCGGCCAGTTGTACGGCCCGTTGCCGATGTAGCTGCCCTTGCCCACGACCCGGTCGGCGATGTCCGCATACGCGCCAATCAGGTAGTTGGCGTCGATGTCCTGGAAAGCGAACGTGCCGTCGCGGTTTACGCCGGTGCGGACCGTGATCTCAGTCGCGGTCCGGCGGACGGCCTGGAACGTTTCTTCGAGGGTCAGCACGAGGCGGCACGGCCGGCCGGTCTTGAGCGCCATGAACGCGACCAATGGCTCGTACTTGGCATGCTGTTTGCCACCGAACGCGCCGCCCGGGTCGGGCGCATGGATGCGCACTTTCGACAACGGCAGGCCACTCACCTTGGCCATCACGCGCTGCAGCCAGTAGGGATGCTGGATCGATGTCCAGATGGCCAGGCCATCGCCGTCGGGCGCGGCCACGAATGCGTGGGGCTCGATGGCGAAGTGGGTGACCATCGGAAACTCGTATGTGTGCTCGATGACGAGGTCGGCAGTCGCGTGGTCGACGTCGCCCCAGCCGATCTTGTGTTCGCGCAGGACGTTGGTGTGGGCGAGCGGGTCGTTGGGCGGTCGGACGCTGGGGTCCTGCACGAGCGGCGCGTCCGCGGCGAGTGCGCCGGCAACGGTGAAGACGGCCGGCAGCTCCTCGTAGTCGACCTTGACGAGGCGGGCGGCTTCCTCGGCGGCGTCTCTCGTTTCAGCCGCGACCGCGGCCACCGGGTCGCCGTGGAACTTGGTCTCGCCGGTGGCAATGACCGGCCGGTCGGTGAATTGCGGGCCAAAGCGGGGCATCGGCTGCGGCAGGTCGGCGGCGGTAAAGACCAGCCGGACGCCGGGCAGAGCAAGCGCGGCGGACGCGTCGATCCCGCGGATCCGAGCGTGGGCGACCGGCAGTGTCACCAACTTGACGTGTAGCTCGTTGGGGAGGTGCATGTCGGCCACGTAGCGTTGGTCGCCGGTGACGCGCCCCTCCCCGCCCACGCGCGCCACGGGCGCACCGATCAGTTCCGTCATACGTCGGCCCGGCCGAGCGCTTAGCGGCGCATGGGCGTTACGGCGACGATCGAGTGAGCGTGGCGACGGCCGCCCGAGCGCCCGAAAACGGCCGCGCGGCCGCTTAGGTTCGACCCGGTCGACGTATGACAAGTCGGCCGCCGCCTGGCCCGTCTCACTGGTCGACCACGTGCGGCGGCAGATCGGGCGCGGCGCCGACCAGCGAGCGCGCGAGCTGGCGGTTCGCCCGCTGCGGCAGCCTCGACCGCCTCGAAGATCTGGTAGTAGCAGCCGCAGCGGCAGTAGTTGCCGGCCAGGCCCTCCTCGATCTCCTCATGCGATGGGTGCGGCGCCCGACGGAGCAGGTCGTCGCCGGCCATGATCTGCCCGGGGATGCAAAAGCCGCACTGGACGGCACCCTTCTCGAGGAATGCCGACTGCAACCTGGTCAGCCGGCCAGCCTGGCTCAGCCCTTCGACGCTGACCACGTCGCCGCCATCTGCTTCGGCGGCCAGCACGAGACACGAGTCGACGATGCGGTCGTTGAGCCGGACCGTGCACGCGCCGCATTCGCCTACGAGGCAGCATTCCTTGGCACCGGTCAGGCCCAGGTCGTCGCGCAGCACCTCGAGCAGCGTGTGGTGCGGCTCGATCGCAACCGTTCGTGCCAACCCATTGAGCGTCAGCGAGATGTCTGTCACGCGGACGCCTCGAGACGTTGCCGAGCCTGGGCCAGTGCGCGATCCGTCAGCACTCGCAGCATCGCCAGCCTGTATTCCGGTCCCGCCCGCATCGATGTGGGTGATGGCGCGGCCGACTCGAACCACGACTCGAGGCTTGCCTCCTGGCCGGTGAACAGCAGCGGCCGCGGACCGACCGAGCCATAGGCCAGCCGGGTCTCGCCCGACTCCGCCACGGACACAGCCAGCGTCACGGACGCCAGGTCGTGGCCGCGCCGTCGAGTCCGCCGCTGAAATCCTGACCCCACGCGCCGGGCGGGCAGTGGCAGCGTGATCGCCGTCACCATCTCGCCCCGCTCGAGCTTGGTCACGCCCGACCGAACGAAGAAGTCATCCAGCGCCAGCTCACGAGCCCCAGACGGACCGACGATCTCCAGCATCGCGCCGTAGACAAGCAGCGGCGGCGCCGTGTCCGCCGCGGGCGACGCGTTGCACTGGTTGCCGGCCAATGTCGCTCGGTTTCGGATCTGGACCGAGCCCACGTAGCGCGCCGCCTCGGCCAGTGCTGGAAACCAGCGCTGGATTACGGGCGAATCGTGAACGTCGGTCATCGTCGTGCCGGCTGAGATCCTTACTGCGCCGTCCGACTCGGAGATCGCTGGCGCCAGCTCGGGAATCCGCTTTGATGTCGACGACGACCTTGGGCGCATAGGTCCCATCGCGCAGTCGGATGACAAGGTCGGTACCGCCAGAAAGGATTCGCGCGTCCTCGCCGTGCAAGCCAAGCAGTTCGACCGCGTCAGCCAGAGCAGTCGGACGCTCGTAGCTAAAGGCGCGCAAGCGGATCTATAAGACCTTCTCGACTTCGTCGAGCAGCACCTGCGGATTTGCGGCTCGGACAAAGTAGTAGGGACGGTCAGTGAAACGCTCGACGAACTGTGCGCGACGGCGGCGCAGCGCCTCCGTGTCGACGATGGGCATGGGCCAGCCGGGCGCAAGCAGTTCGTTCAACAGGAAATAGTTCTGCAAAGAGTGAAGCGTCTGGAACTGGCGCTCGAACGGGATCATCTCGCTCATCGAGGCGTCGTAATTGCCGTCTATGGCGGGCACGATGACGATGTCGATGCGCGTCGGCCCGCCCACGACCTCCCACGTCGGCATCTCGCCGAAGAACTTCTGCACGCCCACGTTGGGCGCGGCCTTATCCGCCCGCTCCGTGCCCTTGGCGCGCTTCTTGAGATAAACGTCCTTGGAGCCCATGACGGCCACGCCGTCCTCGTCAATGACGGTCGTCTCGGTCGAAACGAGCAGGCCGCCGCGGCGGTTGGCCTCGAGCTGTCCCATCGACTTGCCGTGATTCGACTCGCCGCCCAGGAACAGGATGGTCTTGTCGCGGTACCTCACCGCCGACGAGTGGGACGGGTGCAGCCCGACCGCTTCCATGCGCAGCGCCAGCATCGCCACGATCACCTTCTGGATTGGCCCTTCCTCCCACGGGCCGGTAAACGTGATGGCGCGTCCGTCGTAGGCAACCGACTTGTCGCCCTGCCGCTGCCAGACGATGTCCGCCTGCGGCAGGCTGACCGGCTCGATGCGCACGTCGGCCAGCCGGTAGTTCATGAAGTTCATGTCGTCGAGCACGTGCTCGGCCGGTTCGCCGCCGAAAACGTCGATCCGGATGCGCGCATTGCCGCACGCCATCTCCTCCGAAATCTGTGGCCGCTCCGTCATCGCCGGTTGAGCGTAGCGGTTACCTGCTCCTCAGCCTCCCGCGCGTGGGTTCGCATGACCGTTGCCGCGCGCTCAGGATCGCGAGCCTTCAAGGCATCGAGGATGGCGACGTGGCGTTCGGCCAGCCAGTTGAGATCGGCGCCCGGCGCAGTGGCAGTCAGGTAGGTCCGCGCAAATGGCTCCAGGATCGTCCACAGCCGCTGGACAGTGTGGTTGCCCGACGCTTCGATCACGCAGGTGTGGAAATCAGAGTTGAGCAGTGCCTGGCTATATGCGTCGCCGCGGGTCGCCGCTGCGCGCATTCCGTCGAGCAGCCCACCCATTCGGGCGAGGGTGCGGTCGTCTATGAGGGTCGCTGCCTGCCGAGCGGCAATCGCCTCCAGCTCGCCGCGCACCTCCATGGCCTCGATCAACTCGTCGGCCTGCGGGATGCGCACTCGCGCGCCGCGGTACGGGTGCATCTCGACCAGGCCCAAGGTGGCAAGGTCGCGCAGCGCCTCACGCACGGGCGCCTGACTGGTGCCGAGTTGGCGTGCCACGCGCGTTTCAACAATGCGCGAGCCGGGCGGCAACTCGCCTTCGAGGATCCACTGGAGAAGACGGTCCTTGACCTGCGCCGACAGCATGCTGTGGGCGAGCGGCGCGGGCGCGTCCAGGACGGCGGTCATTCGATCGTCTCGTAGATCGTGCGTTCGCGGCTGGCCAGCCGCGGCACGGCTTCACCGAGGACGTTCTGCTTGAAGTGTTCCATCTCGGTGTGGGCCTTGAACGCCGCCTCGTCGACGTACTTCTCGTACAGGAAGAACGTGCCCGGCTCGGTTGGCGAACGGTGCGGCGTGAACTCGATACAGCCCTCCTCCGTACGCGCGGCCTCGGCGAGTCGGGGGAGGATGTCCGCGACCCGCTCTTCCTCGCCCGGCTTGGCCTTCCAGACCACTGCCACCACGTATGCCACTTATGGCGCCGCCTTTACGTCGGGGTTGGGCAACATCGCGTCCGTTACCGCCGCCAGTAGGTCGTGGTAGGAGGTGATGAAGGCGCGCAGGGTGCGCACGGTGGGTGGGAACGAGTCGAAGTCGTCGACGCTCAGGCCATCCGGCTGGTATGCCCGCTCGAAGTCCGGAAAGGCCGACCGCAGCTGGTCGATGTACACCGGGTCGACCGGGTCGTCCATCCGCTCGCGCACCTCGACCGCAGATGCGTTGAACTTCTTCTGCCACGCCGACGGCAGGGTGATAACGACGTCGCCGCCAACGAACTCCGACCAATGCAGGTGGTGCCTGATGGCGGCGGCCAGCAGCCGCGCGCGGAACTTGCGCTCCTGGAAGATCCGATACGCCTGCTTGAAGACGGCCACACCCGAGTAGGCGAGCGCCGACGGGTGGACGACGACGCCATCGCGGTCGACCAGCACGCGCAGCCAGTCCTCGACGCGGCCGACCATGATCGTGATAACCGGGCCCATGTCGTCGGTTCGCAGTCCCTCGCGGTCGCGGCGCTGCAGCCCGCGCTCGACGGCTTCGGCGGCGGCCACGGCCTGGGCGACGGAGAACGAGACAGTGCAGTTGACCGACACGCCGCGGTAGGTCGCCTCTTCCATCACGGCGATGCCCGTCTTCGTGGCCGGGAACTTGACGATGATGTTGGGCGCAACGGTCGTGAAGTGGATGCCTTGCCCCAGCATCGGCTCCGGGCTGCGCCAGAAGGTCGGGTTGGTCTGCATCGATAAGCGGCCCTGGCGTCCGCCGCTGCGCCGGAATTCGGGCTCCAGTAGCCGGGCTCCATCGCGGGACATCTCCTCGACGATCGTCCAGGCCAGATGGGCCTCGTTATCCGTCGGGTGCTCCGCCATGAGCTCGCGAACTCGACCGGCCCAGCGCTTGGGATCCTTCTTCCAGACGTCGTGAACGATGGTCGGGTTGGCCGTCGCGCCGACTGCGCCGTGCTCGATGGCATAGGTCAGCTCATCAACGGCGCACGAGTCGTTCCAGATATCGGTGGCGGTGGCCGCCGTCTGTTGGAGCGGGCTCAAGCGTTGGGCGACGCCGACCATTTGCTGACCTGAGCCCCTTACGCGCCCAGGATCTCGACGACGCCCTTGCTGCCGTCGACGCGAACGCGGTCGCCGTTCTTGATGCGCTCGGTGGCGTCCTGCGTGCCGACAACGGCCGGGATGCCGAACTCGCGACTCAGCACAGCTGGGTGAGCGGTGATACCGCCGGCGTTGGTGACCAGCGCGGCGATCTTGGTAAACAGCACTACCCACGCCGGATTGGTCATGTGGCAAACCAGGATGTCGCCGGCGCGTACCTCGTCGAATTGCTCTTCACGTAGGACGACGCGGGCACGTGCCTTCGACCACCCCGGGCGAACCCGCCTATTCCTTTAATCGTCACTGCGTCGGCGGAGGCTTCGGTTACACCCCGATCCGCGACGGCCCGGCCCTGGTGGAATTTTTCCGGAAATCCCCAGTTCACGAGGTAGGGAAAGTCAAGCTGGCTTTGAGTCGCGGTGCCGATCCAGGCCTTTGGCTTGAACTTGTATGAGCGCTCGCGTTCGGCTTTCCGCTCACGGCACGATCGAGCGGCCGTCCATCTCGCGGTCGGCCATCAAGACGCGCAGCTCGTTGTAGCGCAGGAAGACGACGTCGTCGGCGGCGTCCAAAGCGCCGGCCTCCACAAGCTTCTTGCCGATGGCGATCAGGACGAGGCGCATGTGCGAATTGGCGCCCTGGTCGATATAGAAGTGGTGATCGGGCGTGAGCGGTGCCATGCGCATGTTGGTTTCGTTGGCGGTGCGCATCTCTTCGAGCTCGGCACCTGACAGGCCGTCGAGGATTTCGCGCGCGGCGGAGTCGATGTCCGCCTGCAGGGCTGCCGCTGTCTTCGGGTAGTCGTAGTCGGTGTCGATGTAGCCGCTGACCAGCTGGATGACCGGCTCCATGTTCTCGACCACGCTCGGGAAGATGAACTCGTGGCTCCAGACGGCGTGCCAGCCGAACTCACGCTGATACGGCTTGACGCGATCGGCGATGAAGCGGCGGCCGCGGTCGGTCGACTCCAGGGCAGTGATCACGTCGACGGGCGCTCCGCGCTTGAAGGCGGCCGAGAGGTCGGGGTCGGCCTTGGCCTCCTCCTTCATCTTCCAGAGTGCCTCGATCGAGTCCCAGTTGCGGTCCTTGGCGCTGTTCTGGAGCCGGCCCAACAGCGCGTCATCGACGCTGCCTCGAATTCGCTGCATGACCGCGCGCAAGTTGAGCGTCGCCGACAGCTGGGCGAAGTTGAGCATCCAATGGATCTTCCAGTGCCGGTCGTGGATGTCGATGGCGTCTTCCAGGACCGTTGCCATCTCCATCAGCGTCAGGTCGTCCTGGTGGTCCAGCCGCTCTTCGAGGTAGGCGAAGTTGCGCTGCATCTCCGGCACCAGCCGATCGCGCCACCAGTCGGCGAAGTGCTCGCCATACGTGGGCAGGACGGCATCGAGATACTTGCCGATGTTCTGGCCGTACCAGTCGTCGAAAGGCACGCGCGCGCCGTAGCGGTTGCCGTACTCCATGGCGTCGACGGGCTTGCTCGGGTCGGCCGGGACGGCGGCGGTGTACAGGTAGCCATTGACGTTCTTCGTAACCCAGTCGACGGCGAACGGCGTGCCGAAGCGGCGGAACATGTGGTCGCAGGTCAGCCACCAGCCGCCGATCTCGTAGAACATCGGGCTGAGCGGATGCGGGCAATGCAGGTCGTCAAAGACCCAGAAGAGCTGCTTCTCGAGCTCCGACTTCCACTCGACAGGGAAGTCCTCATTGCCCAGGAACTGATCGAGGATTTCTTCTTTGGGTGCCACGGCCATCGATCATCGATGATAGACCCGCATGGGCTGGATCTACGACCTTGATGCGCCCCCGGAAGGCTCGCGCGACGAGCTGACGCAGCTGCTTGGCGGCAAAGGCGCGGGGCTGGTTGTGATGGCGCACGAGCTCGGCCTGCCTGTGCCGCCGGCGTTCGTGGTGACGACCGAGGCGTGCCGCTATTACCTGGACGGGGCTTGGCCGGAAGGGCTCGACGAAGAGCTGGGCCAGCACATGGACCGGCTGGGCGAGGTGGTTGGGCGGAGATTTGGGGATGCGGATGATCCCCTGCTCGTCAGCGTGCGTTCTGGGGCACCGGTGTCGATGCCCGGCATGATGGACACGGTCTTGAACCTGGGACTTACGGCGACGACTTCAGCCGGCTTCGCCCGCACGACCGGTTCAGCCGATTTCGCGGCGGACTGCCTGCAGCGGTTGCGGCAAGGGTGGCGCACAGTCATCGGCGAAGAAGAACTCCCGGACGACCCATTTGCCCAGCTGAAGGCAGCGGTCGAAGCCGTCTTCCGATCGTGGAATTCGGAGCGGGCGAAGGCCTACCGTGAGCGCGAGGGCATCGCCGAGGACCTGGGTACGGCCGTGACCGTCCAGGCGATGGTGTTCGGCAACCGCGGCGACGACTCGGGCACGGGCGTGCTGTTCACGCGCGACCCGTCGACCGGCGAGCGCGGCTTGTACGGCGACTTCATGTTCAACGCGCAGGGCGAAGACGTGGTCGCAGGCACGCACGAAACGACGCCGCTTTCTCTGCTGGGCGAGAGGTTGCCGGAGGTCGCCGACGAGCTGGTCCGATATTGCGACGTGCTCGAGCACCACCTGGCGGACCTGGCCGACGTCGAGTTCACCGTCGAGGACGGCCGCCTGTGGCTGCTGCAGGTGCGCGTTGGCAAGCGGTCGCCGCGAGCCGCGCTGCGGATGGCCATCGAGATGGCAGAGGACCAGGACTTTCCGCTATCTCGCGAAGGAGGCGGTGCGACGCGTGCTTCCGTTGTTGGCGGAGGCTCCGCGCTTCTTCAGACCTTTCGGCGATCTGCCCGAGCCGATAACGCGCGGTCTGCCTGCCTCGCCCGGGTTTGCGACTGGAGCGCTTGCCCTGACCTCTGAGTCGGCCGAAGTCCGAGCGGCCGCGGGCGAGTCAGTCGTTCTGGTAAGGGCACAGACGTCGCCGGAAGATGTGCGCGGCATGGCCAAGTCGGCCGGCGTGCTGACAGCGCGGGGCGGGCTGGCGTCGCATGCCGCCGTGGTGGCGCGTGGCTGGGGCATTCCGGCCGTGGTTGGCGCGACCGATGTCCAGCCGGCCGACGATCACGTGATGGTTGGCGGGCGGCGGCTGGCAGCCGGCGAGGTAATCACGATCGACGGCTCGACGGGCAACGTTTACCTGGGTGAAGTGGCCGGTCACTGGGATTCCGCGCCTGAAGTGGCCACTTTGCGGGACTGGGCGGAGGAGCTCGGGATCGACGTGGATGGTCAGCCCGAGGCGGCCGCCACCAGCGGCGGCGGAACGACGAGCCGCGACGACGCCCTGGTCTGCCTCTCAATCAAGGGCGCCACCCCACCCGACAAGCTGGTCGAAGCGCTGCTGGCCGAGCAGGCTCAGCTGGAACCCCTGCTCGACGAGATGGTCGGCGAAGGTTTGGCCGAGCGCGTTGATGCCGATGTCCGGCTGACGGCGGACGGCAAGCGGGCGGCGGTCGCCGTCATCGAGGCCGATCGCTCGAGGACCGAGCGACGCCGAGAAACTACTCGATGAATTCCACGCGTTCGATGGTCGCGTGAAGGAAATCGTCACCGCCTGGCAGATGCGCGAAGTCGATGGCGAGCAGACGTTCAACGACCACGCCGACGCCGCCTACGACGCGGGCGTCCTGGACAACCTCGCGGCCCTGCACGGCGAAGCCGCGACCTGGCTGGGCCCGCTCGCCGCCAAGCTCACTCGCTATTCGACCTATCGCGCTCGGCTGGACCGTGCGCTCAAGTCAGCCCAGTCAGGCGATCAGCGCTTCGTCGCCTCACCCCGCGTCGACAGCTACCACTCAGTCTGGTTCGAGTTGCACGAGGACCTGATCCGGCTGGCCGGTCGGACGCGGAGCGAGTAGCCAGTCGCCTTGTGTGACTGAATTTGCGCCTCCGACCGGACTGGCCAACAGGAGTCGGTAGCGAGGAGGCCTTGGCGGCACTCACCCCAGTGACCAACCCCCATCGACGGCGACGACCTGCCCCGTGACCATCCGCGCGTCGTCACTCAGCAGATAGAGCGCCGAGCCAACCAAGTCCTCCGGGCTCAGCGGACCGCCGGCCGAGCGGCTGGCGCTTCTCAAGGAACTCGAGGATCTGCTGGTCCGACTGCACGCGCTGGCTCATCGGCGTGGCGACGAGCGCCGGCGCGATCACGTTCACGCGGATGTTGTGCGGCGCGTAGTACGCAGCGATCGCGCGCGAGAACGCCTCGATGGCGCCCTTGCTCGCGGCATAGCCGGCAGTCGCGAAGAACCTGGGCTCAGGGTCGGTGGCCAAGGTGCTGGACATGTTCAGGATCGCCCCGCGCCCGTGTTGCAGCATGTGCCGAACGGCCGCACGGCAAACGAGGAACGTGGAGGTCGCGTTGACAGTGAGCGCGGCCTGCCAGCCCTCGAGGGTCATCTCGTGCAGCCGGCCATCGCCATATGAGCGCGCGCTGATGCCGGCGACGTTGTAGACGCAATCGACCCGGCCGAACTCGTGCATGCAGGCTGCCATCGCAGCGTCGACGGCGGCTTCTTGTGTCAGGTCGGCCGCCTGCCAGCTCGCCCGACCACCGGCAGCCGTGATTGAGTCGGCCAGGGCGTGCGCGTGGTCGGCCGTCTTGGAGACGATGAACAGCCGCCCGCCCTCGGCCGCCATCGCTCGGGCCGCCGCTTCGGCGATACCGGTGGAACCGGTGACAAAACACACTCGGTCGACAAAACGGTCCGTCATGCAGCCAGCACCGATTCGACGAGCGCCCGACGGTCCGCCGCATCCGCCTTGGTCAGCGCGCTGCCGATTCCTACGGCTGCTGCCCCTGCTTCGAGGAAAGCCGTGGCGTTCGAGGCGTCGACGCCGCCGGTTGGGATCAGCTGGATGTCAGGCAGCGGGCCGCGCATCTCGCGCACCAGAGACGTGCCAGCCGCCGAGGCCGGAAACAGCTTGACGAACGTGGCGCCAGCCAGCCAGCCGGCGTGCAGCTCGGTCGGCGAGAAGCCGCCTGGAATGAAGGGCAACGCGTGATCGACGGCGATCCGCAGCAGCGCCGTGTCGAGGACGGGCGCGACGGCGAAATCGGCGCCGGCGTTGTGGGCGCTGAATAACTGGCCGGTGCTCATGATCGTGCCGCCACCGACGACGAAGTCCGAGCCCAGCCGCGACCTGAGGGCGCCAAGGTCACCGCCAGCCGCCGGCGAATCGAAGGTGACTTCGAACACCCGCACACCGGCCGCGGCCAGCTCATCGACGAGTGCGAAAAGCTTGTCGCGTGGCTCGACGCGGCGCAGAACGGCAATGAGCCGATGCCGACGGATCGCCTCGGCAACGGGGCCGCGCCGAAGCTCTTCCGGCGTCACAGGAGCGCCCCATACTCGGCAAGCCGCTCGCGCAGGGCTGATGGATCCACCAGGTTGCGCAGGCCGCCCATCGCCGCGGCGGTACCGGCCGCCTGGCCCATCGCCATGCACGTCGCCATCGATCTCGCCGACGCGTGCGCGTCATGAGTAGCGGAGAAGCACCGACCGGCCACCAGCAGGCCGTCGATGTCGCGCGGCAGCAGGCAGCGGAAGGGTATTCCGTAGACCGCCCCTCCTGGCACGTACTGCCAGGCGGTGTCGCCGCCCGGTCCGTGGTCCTCGATGGGCGCTCCGCACAGCGCGATCTCGTCGTCGAAGCGGCGCGCCGACAGCACGTCATCACGCGTCAACTGGTAGTCGCCGATGACACGCCGGCTCTCACGAACCCCAATTGACGGACTGGTCCCTACGATGACCGACTTCTCGAAACCGGGCACCTGGTCGCGCAGGAAACGGTGATACTCGCGCACCTGCCGCCGCCCCTCGATCTCGGCGTAGGTGAGCTCAATCGGATCGGTCGCGTCCACGTCCGGTATGCGCGTCATGTGGACCATGACCACGCCCTCGAACGGCGTGCGATGCCACGAACCCTCCTGACGCGGCAGGACGTATTCCTCGGACTCGACCGCGTCGCGCATCAGTGCCCACAGATCGGCCTTCTTGGTTTCACTGGCACGCGCGACGTCGACATTGGCCAGGCGGAAGAGCGTCGAGAGCGACTGGACCTGGCCGGTCGTGTTGAGGTCCTCATACTCGGCCCCGGCAAGCGCGGCTATGTCAGCGTCGCCGGAGGCATCAACCACGACGCCCGCCTCCACCCAGCGTTCGCCGCCCTTGTTCCACAGGCGGATGCCCGAAACCTGGGTTTCCTGCATGTGCACGCCGGTTGCCCACGTGTGAAGCAGCAGCTCAACGCCGGCGCCCGTGGCCATGCGTTCCCAGACCACCTTCAGGGTCTCCTGGTCATAGGTCACGCCGGTGCCTGCCCCATACGTGTTGGGGCGCTCGAAACAGGCGCCTGCAGCCTGCAGGTGGCGAACCACTTCCCAGCCCACGCCACCGACTACGCGGCGGGGCTCGTCACCTGGCGTGTAGAAGGCATAGAACGTGTCCAAGACCGCGGTCGACGTCCCGCCCATGAAACCAAAGCGGTCGACCAACAGTGTCTTCGCACCCAATCGCGCGGCCGATATGGCAGCCGATGAGCCGGCCGACCCGGCGCCCACGACGACAACGTCGTATTCCTTCACGCCGGCAGGACCAGGATGCGTGCCGGGTTGGTGATCATCATGGCGTCGACGGCGTCGTCTCCGACTCGTTCGCGGAGTTGCGGAACGAACGTGGCCATCAGATGACGCAGGCCGGGCTCGCCGCCATAGGCGCGATGGTAAGCGCGCCGGCCGAGGTCGAGGCCGAGCATCAGCTGATTCTCAAAGCCGGCGTCGACCATGTCGGCGATGAGGTCGACACGGGCGCTGTCGGGCCCGTACTTCTCGCGCCCGATCGTGTCGTAGACCAGGTTGATCCCACGACCGAGCAGCCTGGCGTGGAGGGCCCGATCCGGATTGCGATCCATGTGGGCCAACGTGATGCGCTCGGGCGCCATTCCCTCGTTGGTGAGCAATTCGACGATCTCCGGGCCGCCGGTCCCGGCTTCGGTATGGACGACCACGGCGGCGCCCGTCGCGAGTGACGCCGCGGCGACCGCGCGCAAGCGGCGCGCTTCGTGGTCGCTCGGTCCATTGAGCGAGGCGCCGCCTTTGATGACTCCCGCCTTCACGTCGGTGCCGTCCATGCCGTCCCGCAGGTCAGCCACGACCCTGCCGGCAAGCTCCTCGACACTCGCCGTGAAGACCCAGTCACCGGCCGAATAGTGCGCGTCCCGGTGATAGCCGGTGGCGCCAATGATGGCCATACCCGTTCTGCGCGCCGCTTCGCGAAGGAGCTGAGGCTGCGCGGCCGAGCCCGATTGGCGTCAGATCCACGACGGCGCGAAGCCCGCTCGCCTGCCCTTCCTCGAGCTCAGCCATGGCCTTATCGAGGTCATCCAGCGTGTCATCGGGCTGGGCTGGACTTCGCAGGAATAGATGATCGTGGGCGTCGGTCGGGCCGAGATCGGCCGGGGGGATGGGGCCGGTGACGGTCATGATCACGCGGCCCGGCATGTGGCTGAGCTTAGGCGGCGGCCGCCAGTTTGCTGGCTTGTCCGCGCAATCCTTCCGCAATGACGGACAGCTCCAACACGAGGTCGGGCGGGCACTGGTTGCGACACGAAACGGCGAAGGCGGCTACCTCATTCAGTCGCTCGGCCATCAGTTTCCAAGCGGCCTGCTGGTGGGGGATGAGGTAGTCGATCGCATAGAAGGTTTCGAAGGTTGGGCCGGCCGTGGCGCCGGGGTGGTCCTCGCCTATCGGCAGCTTGGCCACCATCGCGCCGATGGGTGCCAGCGCCTCCTCCATCAGCGTGACCGCAACATCGGCCAGCACGCCCAACTGTTCGTCCGTCTCATCGCCGTGGGCGAAGAAGCGGGCCAACAGCAACAGCGTGACCTCGTACACCGCGTTGAGCAGGTCCATACAGCGGACGGTGAAGGAGGCGCTGAGCAGCGGGAACGGCCGGCCATCCTCCAGCGGCCTGACTCGCGCGGCCAGGACGGGACGAGCTGGGTCGAAGGTCGGGTCGACAGCACGCGCCGCCAGCAACGATTCCAGCATGCCCAGGATCCGGCCGAAGTGCGCCTTCTTCCACTCGCCGCGCGCGCCTTCGCCCTGCTCGACGACGGTGTCGATGGCTGCCCGCGCTGATGCCAGGTCCGTCACCGGCACCAACTCCGGAAAGCGGAAGACCTCCCCTCGCGCCTGGGCCCGTGGCGGACCGATGAACAGCCACTCCTCGCTGTTCTGCTCGACCAGCCACTCGAGCGCGTCTTCGAGGGAGCGGTACAGGTGGCCGATCGTGTTGAAGTCGGCCGCAATGGGTCCAATCGCATCTTCGGTGACGTCGGGCAGGGGCACCGCTTCCTCGATCGCCGCCAACTCTTCTGTGTCGGCGATGTCGTGGCCTTCGGGCCGCTCAAGGAAGGCGAAGTGGCGCAGCGCCGCCTCGCCAAATGGCATCAGCAGGATCTGAATCTTGGCGGGGAATGCTCGCGGTGGGACCGGAAAGTTCGGCCGGCCGAGATGCGGCCCGGCGCCGACGGCCGTCAGCAGGTTCTGCACCAGCGCAAGGTGGAGCATCTCCTGCTCGGCGATGTGCATCAGCTCGCGGTACCAGCCGCGGGTCAAGCCAGCCTGTTCCGCGGTCAGCCCCTCGCTCGTCTCGCGCTTCAGCGAAAACGCCGCGAACAGGTACATGCAAACGACCAGGTGCTCGAGCTCGGCCGCCTTGCCCAGGGTGTAGATCAGCCCGTCGCGATTGCGGATGGGCAGCGGCGCCTCGGGATCGACGCCTTTCGCCCCGTGGCGCGCCGTTAGGGTCAGGCTGAAGCGGCCCTGTTCAAGCGGATTGGTGGCCATCTGCGCGCAGATTAGTCGCGCGGTCAGCTGACCGAGGCTTTGGCCTCACTCCGAGTCGAGGCAGCACGCTCCCCGGCCGCGGCGGGTGCTTTCATCGCTTCTTCAAGACGATCGATGTACGGCTTCGCACCGAGACGGCGCAGGGCTGCCAGCGCCGATTCCGCGGCAGTCTGGACTTCCGGCTCCGTAGGCCCGAGGAACTTGACCATGTCGATGACGGTCAGCGCCTCGTCCCACGCGAGACCAAGGCTGCGCCAGCCGGCCAGCGCCTCGCGATAGAGCGCCAGGGCCTCTGCCGTCCGGCCTTCGAGGCCGCGATCGACGCCGTTATGGTCGTGTTGTCCACCTGGCGAGCGCCTCGCCGCGGTAGCATGGTCGTATTGCGGTTGACCAGCTCGCGTGCTCCGTCGAGGTCGCCGGCCCAGAGAGCGGCACGGGCGGCGAGCGGCGTGGCCAACGGATGGAAGAAGCCGATGGACTGAGGAGCGCTGGCAGCCAAGTCGCGTGCCTCGGCAAAACGGCCGACGCTGAAGGCCGCCCACGCCCGGAACCATGCGTCGTACGCTCGGAACTGGGGGTCTGTCAGCGCTCCGATCATCATCGTGACGCGATCCAGAAGAGTCGTCGCATCCTCTCCGCGCAGCGCCATCAGCACAGCCATGTCCCCGAAGAGCTCGGCGAACTGGGCGACCTCTGTCTCCATCGGCGTCCATTCACGCAGGATGTCGACCGCCCAATCCCACTCGCCGACCCTGATTGCGCAAACGACCGCGTTGCCGATCATTGCGAAGACATATGCCTGCGAGCCAACCTGGCGCGCGATCTGAAGGCCTTCGCGACCGAGCCGCACGCCCTCGGCCGGCTCGTTCCACTGCTCCCAGAACATCAGGCCCTGCCGAGCGCCGCGTTCGCGCCGTTGGAAGCCGTGCTTCATCGCCAGTTCGTGCGCTCCGCGCAGGAGCAAAATTCCTTGTCGCGGGCGCCCCATTTCCATCATCGATGAGCCCAGCCCCACGAATGCGCCGGTCAACGGCTCCATGAGGTCCAAGCCGCTCGGCGATCGGGATGACGCGATCCAACCATGCCGCGTACTCCGCGGTCCGACCCAGCGTGCCCTGTTGCGCACCCATACCCATCATCAGCGCCACGCCGGCGCGCGTGCCCTCGAGGTCGCTGAACTCCTGCCATGCTTTCTCGTTGATCTCCAAGGCGCGGACCGGGTCGCCCTCCATGGAGCTGACGGTTCGGGCGTAATCAGCCGTCGCCAGAGCAATGGCTTCCCGATCGCCAAGTTCCCGCCTTGCAGCGAGCTGGCCTTCGGCATGGCGCATGGCAACGTCAGCCGATATGCCCTCTTGGGCGGATGTCAGGGCGCGCTGGTGCAGGTCGGCGCGGTCGGCTGGGTCGGTAGTCACTTCGAGCGCCTGCTCGAGGAAGGTGATCGCCTGCTCGTGCGAGCCAAGCGCAGCAGCTCGTTCTGCGGCCGCTCGAAGCGCCAGCCGCGCCTGCGCCTTGAATGCTTCCGCCTCGGCGCCCTCGCCTGCCGCCCGGTAAGCGTTGAAATAGTGTCCGGCCAGGGCGCCGGCCACTTCGCCCGTGCCCATGCCCTCGAAGTAACGCGCGGCAGCCAGGTGGCGTTGCCGGCGATCCTTCTTGGACAGCGTGTTGTAGGCAACTTCTCGAATGAGCGCCTGGACGAAGACGTACTGGCCAAGCTCCGGTGAGCGCGGGTCGACCTCGCGCTGGAGCAGTTCACGTCGGACGAGCCCGGCGAGTTGCGATTCCAGTGTCGAGCGCTCAACGCCTGAGAGAGCGGCGAGGGCCTCGATCGTGAAACTCTGGCCAAGCACTGACGCGTCGGCGACCAGCGAACGATCGGCCGGCCTAAGGCCGTCCAAGCGGGCGGCGATCAGCGCCGTCAGCGATTCCGGCACGGCGATGTCGTCGAGGTCGCCGGTGGGTCGATAAACGCCTTCCTCCAACGTCAGCCGACCTTCGGCCAGGAGCATGCGCACCGTTTCCACGGCGTACAGCGGGATGCCGTCGGCGCGCGCGACGATCGCGTTCATGGCCTTGTGCGGCAGCCCCGGAACGAGTCCGGCCAGCAGCAGGCGCATATCCGCCTCGGACAACGGCTCGAGGTAGATCGAGGTGAAGCTGCGCTTGCCGGCGCCCCAGTTCGGGCGCTTCTCGAGCAGCTCCGGCCGGGCGAGGGTGACGATGGTGATCGGCGACGATCGACTCCACTCGAGCATGTGGTCGATGAAGTCGAGCAGTCCCTGGTCGGCGAAGTGGAGGTCTTCGAAGACGAGCACCACCTGATTGGTCTCGGCCAGTCGCTCGAAGAACGTCCGCCACTGCCCGAACAACTGCTGCGGATCGACGCCCGACTCGAAACCGAGCAGGACGAGCAGCGCGCGCTCGATGGCCGCCCGCTCGCTCTCATTGGGCACGTGCTCGCGCAGGCTGGCGGCGAGCTTCTCGCGCGTCGTCTTCTCATCGTCCGTTTCGAGCAGGCCGGCGCGTTCGCGGACCATCTCGCCCAGTGCCCAGAAGGTGATGCCGTCGCCATAGGCCGGGCTTCGACCATCGTGCCACCAGACAACCTCTGACAGGCCGTCGATGTACTTCAGGAACTCCCACGCGAGCCGGCTCTTGCCGATGCCGCCCGGGCCGATGACCGACACCAACCGCGGCCGGCGCTCTCGACCCGTGGCGTGGAAGAGGTCTTTCAGCAGGCGCATCTCTTCGTCGCGACCGACGAACGGCGCCTCGAGCGTCTCCGCGCGGCCACGCCCGCCAACCTGCGCCACGACGCGCATCGCGCGGAACGCTGGCACGGGCGAGGCCTTGCCCTTCAGCTCCTTGTCGCCAATGGCGTCGAAGACGATCGCGCCGCTTGTCGCCCGTCGCGTCGTCTCGCCAACGAGGACAGTTCCGGGCTCCGCCACGCCCTGTAGCCGCGCCGCCGTGTTGACCAGGTCGCCGGCGACCATGCCCTGGTTCGTCGCTCCGAGCGTCACGGCAGCCTCACCGGTGAGCACGCCGACGCGTGCCTGGACACCTGCGGCAAGGCTCGGCACCCGGTCGACCAGGTCGAGTGCGGCGCGCACGGCGCGCTCGGCGTCGTCTTCACGCGCCGTGGGTGCGCCCCAGACGGCCATGACCGCATCGCCGATGAACTTCTCGACCGTTCCGCCGTAGCGACCAATGACCTCACTCGCCATGTCGAAGTAGCGCGTCAGGGTGTCGCGCACGTCTTCCGCGTCGCGCTCCTCGGCGAACGGTGTAAAGCCGACGAGATCGGCGAACAGGACGCTGACGACGCGGCGTTCGGCGGCTGACTCTGACGGGACATTTGGTGCCGCCGCGACAGGGCGCAGCGCGGTTACGGCAGGTGCACTCGCAGACGCGCTCGCACTCAGCGGCGTCGCGCAGTTGGAGCAGAACTTGGCGCCGGCGCGATTGCTGGCGCCGCAGTTCGGACAGGCGGCAGCCAGCGGCGCCGCGCACTCTTCACAGAACTTGGCACCGGCGACGTTCTCGGTGCCACAGTTACTACAGATCAAAGCCGGAATGCCCCTCGACTCGTAAGCCCCAGTGAGAGCGGAGCATAGCCGAGCGTTACGATAGGGCCCGAGAGGCTCGCGCAGGGAGAGAGTTCCGCCATGACGATTACGGCCGCGCCGCGGAGCATGTTCATCGACGGCGATTGGACTGAGGGCAGCACCGGCGATGGCGCCCAGATCCTCAACCCGGCGACGGAGGAAACGATCGCCGAGGTCGGCATCGGCAACGAGCACGACGTCGACCGCGCGGTGGCGGCGGCGCGCGCGGGCCTTCGAAGAGTGGTCGCTGACCACCCCGCAGGACCGCTCCAAGGCGCTGTACAAGTTCGCCGACGCGATCGAGAAGGACGCCGAAACGCTGTCGCTGCTCGAGCAGCAGAACGTGGGCAAGCCCAAGTCAGTCGCCGACTTCGACGTCGAGTTCTCGATCGATAACGTCCGCTTCTTCGCCGGCGCCGCGCGGGTGGTCGAGGGCAAGGCGGCCGGTGAGTACATACCAACCCATACGAGCATGATCCGGCGCGAACCGGCGGGCGTGGTGGGCCAGGTCGCACCGTGGAACTACCCGCTGATGATGGCGATCTGGAAGTTCTGCGCCGGCGCTGGCGGCAGGTTGCACGGTTGTGCTCAAGCCTTCGTCGGCGACGCCGTTGTCGGCCCTCCGCCTCGCCGAGCTGGCCGCCGACATCTTCCCCAAGGGCGTCTTCAACGTCGTCACCGGGCCGGGCGAAACAGTCGGGCGCCGTCTGGTCAGCCACCCCGACGTCGACATGGTCTCGCTGACCGGCGATACCGCCACCGGCCAGAAGATTGCCGCCGCCGCCGCCGAGACGGTCAAGCGCGTTCACCTCGAGCTGGGCGGCAAGGCGCCGGTGCTCGTCTTTGACGACGCCGACCTCGACGCCATGGCAGAGGCGGTCAAGCTGGGCGGGTTCTTCAACTCCGGCCAGGACTGCACCGCGGCGACGCGCGTGATCGTGGCCAAGCCGGCGTACGAGAAGGCGCTGGGCGCGCTGGTCGACGCGGTCAACTCGATCAAGGTGGGTAACCCGGCCGACGACCCGGAGCTCGACATGGGCCCGCTGGTCAGCGGCGGGCAACGCGATCGCGTCGGCGGCTTCGTCGATCGCGCGCGTGGCTACGGCGCGTCTGTTGCGGCCGGCGGTACCAGCACCGGTGCGCGCGGCTTCTTCTACAGCCCAACGATCGTGACGGACGTGGCGCAGAACTCGGAGATAGTCCAGAACGAGGTCTTTGGGCCGGTCATCACCGTGCAGCGGTTCGGTGACGACGAAGAGGGCATCCGCTGGGCCAACGGCGTGCCGTATGGGCTGGCGGCGAGCGTCTTCACGCGCGACGTGAAGCGGGCGCTGAACGCCGCCCGCCGGCTGCGCTACGGCACGGTCTGGATCAACGACCACCTGACGCTGGCGTCCGAGATGCCGCACGGCGGTTTTGGCCGGTCTGGCTACGGCAAGGACATGAGCAGCTACTCGATCGAGGACTACACGATCGTGAAGCACGTGATGGCCAAGATCAGCTAAGTCGTGCGGGTCCTCCTTGTAGGCGTTGGCACGGTCGGCGAGGCCATCGCCAAAGTCGCCGCCGATGGCCGGCCGTGGCTGGAACACATGGTGCTGGCCGACTACGACCTCGGTCGCGCGCAAGCCATCGCCGGCCAGATCGGCCAGCCCGAGCGCTTCAGCGCCGGCGCAGATCGACGCGTCGTCGTCGGCTGTCGTGTCAGGCCTGGCCCAGCGCCACAAGGTCGACCTCGTGATGAACGCGGTCGACCCGCAGTTCGTGTTGCCCATCATGGACGGCGCCCTCGCCGCCGGCGCCGACTACATGGACATGGCGATGAGCCTGTCGCGGCCGGACGGCACGAAGCTGGGCGATGAGCAGTTCGAGCGCGACGCCGATTGGAAGGCCGCCGGCCGGCTGGCCCTGGTTGGCATGGGCATGGACCCCGGCCTGTCGGACGTATTCGCCGAATATGCGGCCAAGAACCTGTTCGACGAAATCGACGAGGTCCACGTTCGCGACGGCGGCGACCTATCGATCCCTGGTTACGCGTTCGCGCCGGTCTTCTCGATCTGGACGACGATCGAGGAGTGCCTCAACCCGCCGGTCATCTGGCAGGACGGCGGCTGGCACACGACGGAGCCCTTCAGCGGAGCCGAGGAGTTCCCGTTTCCGGAGGGGGTGGGGCCGGTGGAATGCGTCAACGTGGAGCACGAAGAGGTGCTGCTCGTCCCGCGCTGGCTACCGGGCGTCAAGCGCGTCACCTTCAAGTACGCCCTGGGCGCCGACTTCATCGACAAGCTGAAGACGATCCACGCGCTGGGCATGGACCGCACCGACAAGGTGCGCGTGCGCGGCGCCGAGGTCGCGCCGCGCGACGTGCTGGCCGCGATCACACCCGATCCGGCCAAGATGGGCGACAAGATGGTCGGGCGAGCGATCGTGGGGACGTGGGTCATCGGGCGCAAGGACGGCCGCCCGCGGGAGGTCTACCTCTACCAGATGACCGATGCGCAGCAGGTCTGGCAGCAGCTCGGCCTTGGCGCGGTGGCCTGGCAGACGGGCTTCAATCCGGTCATCGCCATGGAGCTGCTCGCAACCGGCAAATGGGCGGGTTCGGGCGTGCTGGGGCCGGAGGCATTCGAGGCCGAGCGATTTCCTGACCTTGCTCGACAAGTACGGCATCCACCATGCGATGGTCGAAATGGAGCCTGGCGCGAACCGGCCGACTTAGGAGCTAGCGATGGCTGAACGTGTCTTTTCTAGCGGTCGGCGAACTCCGCCCGATACGCCTGCGCCGGAAAGGGCGCTGCCCACGTGCCGGTGGCGCGCTTGATGCGGCCGTCGACCAGCTCGAGAACAGCCGTGTAGTGGTACAGGCCGTCGCTGTAGCGCAGCGGCATCATCAAGACCCACGTGTCGCCCGAACCGACCAAGCGCGGCGGTCCGGCTGGCTCGGGCCTGTCGCGCTGGGCCTTCATCGCACCAAAAGCGTTGTCGCGGCCGCTGAATCTCTCGCCGGACTGCGGCCACTCCATCACGAAGTCGTCATGGACAAGGTCGGCGATGCTGTCGAAGTCGTCCTCGGCAGTGCCAGCCATGAAGCGCATCACTAGTTGGCCGTTTGCGTCGGTGGGCATTTCATCCATAGGTGGGCGATTATGGGGCGCGCAGAGGAGACAATCAGCCGATGAAGACGATTCCGACCACGATCGACCGCGCCCGCATTGCCCAGATCCTCGAGCGCGAGGAGGAGGGCTACCGCGCGCGCACGACCACCAGCGCGAGGCTGCATCAGCGGGCAAAAGAATCGCTGCCGCTCGGTGTCGCGTCTTCTTTTCAGTCCTACGACCCGTATCCGCTGTTCATGAAGGACGGCCGTGGCTCGCATATCTGGGACGCGGACGGCAACGACTACATCGACTTCGACATGGCCTTCGGCGTGCTGGCCGCCGGCCACTCGCATCCCAAGTTCGCCGAGGTGCTGCAGGAGCGCGTCGCCAACGGCACCTGCTACACGTTCCCGGTCGAGGACAGCATCATCCTGGCCGAAGAGATCAAGCGCCGCTTCAACTGCGACCTGGTGCGCTTCTCCAACTCCGGCACCGAAGCGACGATGGACGCCATCCGCGTGGCGCGCGGCTATACCGGCCGCGAAAAGATCATCAAGTTCGAGGGCGGCTACCACGGCCACCACGACGATGTGTTGATCTCCATCCAGCCGTCGCGCGAGCTGATGGGCCCGCCGGAGTCGCCCTGCCCGGTGCCCGCTTCGGCCGGTCTACCCGCCTCACGCCTGCACGAGACCGTCGTCGCGCCGTACAACAACGCCGACGTCCTGGAGCAGATCCTGGAGGACCACAAGGGCGAGATCGCCGCCATCCTGATCGAGCCGGTCCAGTTCAACATCGGCGTGGTGCCGCCGCTGCCCGGCTTCCTGCAGCGCGTACGTGACCTCGCCACCGCCCACGGCGCCGTGCTCATCTTCGACGAGGTCAAGACCGGCGTGGTCATCGCCTACGGCGGCGCGTACGAGCACTTCGGCGTCCAGCCCGACCTGTTCTGTCTGGCCAAGAGCATCGGCGGCGGTGTGCCGGTCGGCGCCTTCGGCGGCAAGGGCGAGATCATGAGCGTGATCGAGCGCCTGCCCGAGCGCAAGGCGGACGCCGCCGGCGCGACCGGTCTCGAGCACACGACCATCCCCGGCGGCGCCACCCGCGTCGCGCACCTGGGCACCTACAACGGCAACCCGCTGGCGATGGCCGCCGGTGTGGCCGTCCTGACCAGGATCCTGACGCGCGACGCCTATCCCAAGCTGCACGCAGCGGCCGCCCGGCTCAACGCCGGTTGCCAGCAGGTCATCGACGACTTCGGTCTGCCCGCCTACTCGGTCAACGTCGGGCCCAAAGGCTGCGTCATGTTCACGCCGGCCGTCGTCACCAACTACCGCGACTTCGTCGGGCTCGACTCAGAGCTGTGGGCGGCGTCCTTCTTCTACCTGGTCAACCGCGGCGTTCTGCTGCCGCCTGGGCCGGACGACCAGTGGACGTTGTCGGTCGCCCACACCAACGACGAAATCGATCGCTACATCTCGACGTTCCGCGACTTCGCGCAGGAGCTGATGGGTTAGATCGGGAAGGGCTGGGCCTGGGCCAGTTCGGCGTCCTTGGCCAGCGCCTCCTCGACGCCTCCGCCGGCGGCGAGCCCACAGGATCTGAAGCAGGATCGCGATAAGCGCAAATACGAAGATGAGCGTGCCCAGAACGTTCACTTCGGGCGGTATCCCGAAGCGCGACGCACCAAACACCCAGAGAGGAAACGTTTCCGTTTTGCCGGAAACGAAGGACGTAATCACGTAGTCGTCGATCGATAACGCGAATGACAACAGGGCGGCCGCGAGGATGCCCGGGAAGATCAGCGGCAGCGTCACTTTGCGGAAGGTCGTCCACTCATCGGCGCCCAGGTCCATCGCAGCTTCTTCGAGCGATCTGTTGAAACCTGTGATCCGGGCGCGGATGGTCACAACCACGAAGCTGATGCAGAACGCGACGTGGGCCACGATGATCGTGGGCATACCGCGCGCGACACCGACCGTCACCCACAGCGCCAGCAGTGAAGCGCCCATGATCACCTCGGGCGTGGCCATGGGGATGTAGATCAGCAGATTCAGCGGACCACGGCCGCGGAACTGGTAGCGGGTCAGTGCCAAGCCGATGAGCGTGCCCATGATCGTCGCCACGACCGTCGCCACGATGGCGATGATGATGCTGTTGGTCATCGGCCCGGTGATGTCTGGCCGGCTCCACACGTCGAGATAGTTCTGCAGCGTGAAGCCCTGCCAGGTGATGTTCTGGCGGCCCTTTGGATCGTTGAACGAGAAAATGATGATGACGGCGATGGGCAGGAACAGGTAGGCCACAGCCAGCGCGGTATAGACAGGCAGAACCCAGCGCGAGATGCGCGAGCCCAGCGGCGGCCGACGAATAGGCGGGCCGGAGACCGCGGACGCGCTCATCCTGTGGTCAGCTCTTCAGCGCCGACCGCGCGGGCGTATACGGCCACAAGCACCAGCACCACGGCCATCAGCACGAAGCTGAGCGCGGCCGCCTCCGGATAGGCATTGGTGTTGAGGAAGAGTCGCTGAATGACGTTGCCGATCATGGTCGTGTCGCGGCTGCCCAAAATCTCGGCGTTGACGAAGTCCCCAACGGCCGGGATGAACACGAGCAGTGAGCCGGCGAAGACCCCCGGCATGGACAGCGGAAAGGTGACCCGACCAAAGGCATTTGCCCTGCCGGCGTAAAGGTCGGTCGCCGCCTCGATCAGGTGCGGGTCGATCTTCTCGAGCGAGACGTACACCGGCAGCACCATGAACGGCAGGAAGTTGTACGTCAGCCCGCCGATCACTGCGATTGGCGACGAGAGGATCTGGAAGGCCGGATCCAGCAGGCCAAGATCCTTGAGCGTGCCGAGGAAGAATCCGTTGTCAGCCAGGATCAGCTTCCACGACAGCGTCCGGATGACGAACGCCGTGAAGAACGGCAGGATGACCAGCAAAAGCAGGTAGTTCTTGAAGCGTCCGCCGCGGAACGCGATGGTGTAGGCCAGCGGGTAGCCAATGAGTAGCGTGAGCAGCGTGACGAGCAGCGCGTAGATGAACGAGCGACCAATCTGGGCGCTCCAGTCGCTGATCACCTGCGGGTAGACGCCGAAGTTCCACGTCATCTGGTAGCCGGTTGAGAGCGAGCCCTGCTGCAGGCTCACCGACAGCATCACCAGCATCGGCACGACGAAGAACAGGACCAGCCACAGGCCACCGGGCACCAGGAACAGGTAGGGCGCCCAGCCGGCGCACGCGACGCGACATGCCGAGCGCCTAAGTCAGCTCAGCCGTTGACCACCTGGGCGAACAGGTCGTTCCAAGTGCGTTCCCGTGTCTCGTCGAGGACCGGGTACTGGTGAATGTTGGTCAGCTGGTCGGGGTCAGGAAACGAAGCCTTCGCGATAGCGTCGAGGTAGTCGGCATTTTCCGTATCGCCGCTGAGACGCGCGGCATCGGCGTCGGCCTGGACCTTTTCACGAACGCCCTTCGTCGGGCTGTAGTAGCCGATGTATTCGGTCAGCGGCACTGCCGCCTCGAGCGTGTACCAGTAGTCCATCAGCTTGTAGGCGTCGGCTGGATGCTCCACTACGTTGGGCAGGACCATGTTGTCCACGAACAGCATTCCGCCGTCCTGCGGGACTACGAACTTGACGTCGGGATTGTCATTCAGCTGCATCTGCGTGATGTCGCCCGACCACGCCATGGTCAGCGCGATATTGCCCCCGGCAAGCGCGTCGTAGTAGTCGTTGCCGTAGAAGGCCTGGAACTGGCCCGCCTGGGCAGCCGCGAGCAGCTTCTGCTGGGCCTGCTGGGCGTCGGCGTCGGTGGCCGTATGGGGGTCAATGCCCAGTGAAAGAAGGGTCAGGCTCATCGTGTCGATCATCTCGCTGAACATGCCCACATTGCCCTTGAATGCCGGGTCAAGGAGATCATCGAACTTCGTAATCTCGCGGCCGGTCAGCTTGGGGTTGTAGCCAATGCCCACGATCCCCGACTGCCAGGCCACTGAGTAGACGTTTCCCTGGTCGTACCAGGGGTTCTTGAATAGATCCTGTCCGTTGGCCGTCCAGTTGGGCAGCAGCGACTTGTCGAGCGGCAGCAGGTAGCCCAGGCGGGCCATCTTGGCGACCATCCAGTCGGAAGGGGTGATTACGTCGTAACCGATCGAGTGCGGCGGGTTGGCGGACAGGTCGGGCTGGAACTGTCCAAACATTTCCGAGTTGTCGTTGATGTGTTCCTGGTAGTTGACCGTGATGCCGGTTTCACTCTTGAAGGTGTCCAGAATTGGCCATTTGCCGTGGCTTCTGGGCATGTAGAGCGGCCAGTTGTCCCAGTCGACCTGATTGGCCAAGGTCGGTTGGGCCGTCGGTGAACCGGCTGCGGTGGGGGTCGCACCGGCGCTGGCCGTGGCGCGTCGCGCCAGATGTCGCCGTCGGGCTGCCGCCGGCGGTCGCGGACGAACTTGGCGTCGCCGCCGCTGTCGGGGTCGAGGCTGAGGTTGCCCTGAGGCGTTGACGTGGCGCCCGAGCTGGGGCTCTGGGCGGCGATGCCGCACGCTCCGACTATCGGCGGCGGTGGACAGAATGGCGACGACTTCGCGCCAGCCGATGGCCAGCAGGCTCCGACGTGGCATCCGACTACTCCTCTTCTGCTGGTGACTCCGCACGGCGAGGAATCACGAAAGTGTGCTGGGGTTTCCAAGTCAGCCGCACGCGCTCTCCCGGCGACAGCTGCTCGGACAGTCCACTCGTCTCGACATTCTGGGCGTAAGCGGTCATTTCGTGGGCAGTCGCCGACTCGCACCACGTATTGCGTACTCACACCAACATAGCTCGCGTCGACGACGCTGCCTTCGAGTGCGTTGGCGTCCGCCGTCGGGGCCTGGCCGCTGGCCGGGCTTATGCGCAGTTTTTCTGGTCGCACACCGATCACGACATTCTGGCCGGGCACGCACTCGCCGGACTTGTTCGATACGCGGACCTTGGTCCCGCCACTCAACGTGACCTCGGCAAAACCATCGTTCGACTGATCGACGCGCCCTTCGAGCAGGTTCGAAATGCCCAGGAAGCCGGCCACGAATTCGGTGGTCGGCCGCTCGTAGAGTTCCTCCGGCGTCCCCAGTTGCTCGACCTTGCCGGCGCGCATGACCGCAATCCGGTCGGACATGGTCATCGCTTCTTCCTGGTCGTGGGTGACGTAGACGAAGGTGATGCCAACCTCCGTCTGGATCCGCTTGAGCTCGATCTGCATCTGCTTGCGCAACTTCAGGTCGAGGGCGCCCAGCGGCTCGTCGAGGAGCAACACCTTGGGGTGATTGATCAGGGCCCGAGCCAGCGCGACACGCTGCTGCTGGCCACCGGACATCTGGCTGGGCTTGCGCCGGTCGTAACCGTGCAGCTGGACCAGGTCGAGCATGCGGCCGACGCTGGCCTTGACCTCGGCCTCCGACATGTGCTTGCGGCGCGGGCCGAAGGCGACGTTGTCGTAGACCGTCAGATGCGGGAAGAGCGCGTAGTTCTGGAAGACGGTGTTGACGTCGCGCCGGAAGGGCGGCAGGTTCGTCACGTCCGAACCGCCAAGGTAAATGGCGCCGGCGGTGGCGTCTTCGAAGCCCGCGATCATGCGCAGCGTCGTGGTCTTGCCGCAGCCCGACGGGCCGAGCATCGAAAAGAACTCGCCGCGCAGGATGTCCAAGGACAGGTCGTCGACCGCGACGACCTCATGGAAATGCTTCGAGACTCGGTCGAGGCGGATGTCTGCTTCGGGGGTAGCAGTAGTCATCAGGCGCCGCGCAGCATGCCACACTCTTCGCCCCGAGGGTGCGACAAGGAGACATGGACATGCCGTCCGCGCAGCGTTCAATCACCATCAACCGGCCGATCAACGAAGTCTTTGCCTATGTTGCCGACGGTGAAAACGGACCAAAGTGGCGGTCTGGCAAGATCGAGGTCAAGCACGAGTCAGGTGAAGGCGTGGGGGCGGTGTACCGACAGACCGTGCCCGGTCCAGTCGGGCGGCGCGTCAAGGCGGATTACGAGGTGACGGCCTTCCAGTCACCGAAGCGAATGGATTTCAAGGCGATCGCCGGCCCGGTCCGCCCGACTGGGTCCTACGTCCTCTCGTCGCCCGCCGAAGGCAAGACCAAGTTGACCTTTTCACTCGACGCGAAGGTCGGGCTGGTCAAGCGCGTTCTGATGATGGGCCGAATGGTCCAGAAGTCGATGGACGGCGAGATGGCTCTCGCTCGACAAGCTCAAGAAGGTGCTCGAGGCGGAGCCACCGGCAAGCGCGGGTGGCGCGGGCGCCGCCAAGCCGGCTGCGGCGGCCGCCAAGCCCGCATCAAAGTCGGTGCCCAAGCCCACCTCACGGCGAGCGCCGAAGAAATAGGTCGGCGCGGGAGCCCGAGGCCAAGGAAGCCCCCTATCGGCCTCGTGTCTACCAGGCTGACATGGACGGCTAAGCCGCCGCAAGCCTTCTTTCCACGCGACGGCTCGCCCGGGCCGTACGTGATCTCGGGCTGCCGCCCGAGACTTCGAGCGTGAGCCTGCCTCAGTGGACCGGGCCACGGCTGATCGCGCGGGTCGGGCGTTTTACGCCTATGTCCGTGTCGTGGACACGTGGCCTTCTGGATCTGGCCTACAGGCCGGCCAGGACCTCGCCCGCGATATCGATGGCCTGGTCGACCTCGGCGTCGGTCGTCACCAGCGGCGGGATGAAGCGGATCGCCTGTCCATAGGTGCCGCACGACAGCAGGATCAGGTGGCGTTCCAGCGTGCCGGCCAGGAAGGCCTTGGCCAGGTCCGGGCGCGGCTTGAGCGTGCCCGCGTCGGCGAACTCGATGGCGATCATCGAGCCGCGGCCGCGCACCTCGGCCACGCCCGCAATGCCGGAGGCCACGCGACGCAAACCGGCCATCAGCCGCTCGCCGCGCAGCTGGGCCTTACCAACCAGGTCCTCCTCTGCAAAGACGTCGAGCGTGGCGAGGGCAGCCGCGCACGAGACAGCGTTGCCGCCGTACGTGCCGCCGTGCGTGCCGGGCCCGAACTTGGCCAGCAATGAGCGCTTGGCCATGATCCCGGACAGCGGCATGCCCGAGGCGATGCCCTTGGCCATCACGAGGATGTCCGGCACCGTCTGGCTCCATTCCGAGGCGAAGAAGCGACCCGTGCGGCCGTAGCCGGTCTGGACCTCGTCGGCGATCAGCAGGATGCCGTGCGTGTCGGCGAGCTCGCGCAGTGCCGGCAGGAAGTTGTCGCTGGGCACGACGTAACCGCCCTCGCCGAGGACAGGCTCGACCAGGAACGCCGCCACGTCATCTGGGAAGCACAGCGTCGCGAACAGCTCGTCGATCGCCGCCAGGGTGACGGCCAGCGCTTTCTCGGCATCGCCGCCGCCAACTCGCAGCGGATCCGGGAACGGCACGAAGTGGACGCCACCGGGCAAGGGCTCGTAATGGCCGCGAATGCGCACGCCGCTGCTGGTCAGCGCCATCGTGCCGTGCGTCCGGCCGTGGAAGCCACCGCGGAACGCCACGACGAGTGGCCGGCGCGTGGCGATCTTGGCCAGCTTGACCGACGCCTCGATGGCCTCGGCGCCCGAGTTGGACAGGAAAAGCCCGATCGGCTCGCCATCCACCATGCCGTCCTTGGCACCCGGGAAGTAGGCCGGCAGCCGTCGATGCAGTTCGAGTCCGGGCTGGTGGTAGACGATGTTCTGCTGGGCGTGGATGACCTTGGCTGCCTGTTCCGCGATTGCGGCGGCGACGCGTGGGTGAGCGTGACCCGTGTTGACCACGCCGATGCCCGACGAGTAATCGAGGTAGCGCTGGCCGTCGACCGTCTCCAGCCAGGATCCACTGCCGCGCTCGATGACCAGGTCCGTGTAGCGCGCCCAAACCTGCGGCACGCCATCGCGCAGGGCCAGCCAGCGGGCGGTGTCGGCGGAAATGGGTGTGTCGGGCAGGACGGGCGTGGCGGTCATTTGGGCAGGATAAACGCCGGCTTGCCGTCCACGATCGTCGCCTTCAGCGCGGCCCGCCTGTTGGGCAGGCTGGCCGCCAGCGGCGCGGCCACCTTGGTGTCGACGAATTCGCCCAGCGCATCGCTGGCCGGGGCGTTGGCATCCACCCATGCCACGAACGCCTTGTCGAACGAGACCGGATAACCCTGCCGGGCAAAGCGACCAGCCAGCGGATCGAGCACCTCGCGGCGCAACCACGCCGCGCGGCCAGTGTCCGAAACCGCTCCAGCCTCCCCGCTCACCACCGTGCAAACATCGATCAGCGGTTTGCTCAGCACCGGCTCTACCAGCTCCTGGCGATCGACGGCTGGGGCGGTCAGCAGGACGACCGCTGCGCCGAGCGGCAAGCGCCGGCCCATCGAATCGGTGAACGAACCTTCCTCGAGCGCCTGGGTGATCGTGTCGCGGATGGAGACGGCGCAGCGATCGATGCCGCGGAACAGCACGACCTGCCAGGGTGCGCGGCGCAGCGCATGCAGCGGCAGTGCCCGATCCGAGCCGATCAGGCCCGGCGCCGAGCCGAGCAGCGTCGAGATGGACTGGTCCTCGGTCATGCCGGCCAGGTCGATGTCGATGACGGACGTGCTACGCCCGAACAAGGTCCGCGCCACAACTTCGGCCAGACCGTCGGCACTGCCCGCCGCCCCATTCCACAACAGGCAGACCGCGTCGGGCGTCTCGTAGTTCGAATCGAGGCCGCGCAGGGATACGCCCAGGCGCTCGAGCAGCGCGTCGGTGGCGGCGGGCGCCAGCAGACTGCGTTCGCGCAGCTCCCGTGTCAGCGCGCTGAGCCGGGCGGTTGGATCCAGCGGCATGCCCACGAGCGACTCGACGGCCGCCCGCATCTGCGTGACGCTGACCGTTTTCTCGCCGTTGGCCAGCGCATGGGCAATCGACTGCTCGATGATGTCGACGCCTTTGTCCGGGAAGGCGCGGTTGGGCAAGAACTGGTCGGCCAGGGCGATCGCCTCGTCCAGCACGTCGTCCGACATCTTTACGCCACGCGCCTTGCCCAGGCTGTCGCGAACGGACGCCAACACGATCCGGACCGTCGAAGGATCCATCGGCTCGACGGCGACCTGCGTGAAGCGCCGCGCCAGGGCCGCGTCCTGCTCGAGGTTGGCCTGGTACTCCTCGCCGGTGGTCGCTCCGACGCAGGCAATCTCGCCGCGCGCCAGCATCGGCTTGAGGGCCTGCGCCAGGTCGTGAACGTTGGGCGCCGCCAGCAGGTGGATCTCGTCGAAGAACACGATCACCGACGGGTGACGTGCCTCGGCCAGGAAATCGCGCAGCAGCGTGGCGTCAGACGAGATCGCCTCCGCCAGCGGCAGCAGCGCCACGTCGAACAGCCGAACGTCCGCCAGCGCCGGCGGGATCTTGCCACTCACCAGCCTGATGGCCAGACCCTCGACGATGGCCGTCTTGCCGGCGCCGGCCGGGCCGAGCAGCAGCGGATCGCGCTTGGTCTTGCGCAGCAGGATCTCGATGATGGCGTTGATCTCGCGCTCGCGGCCGACGATGGGACCGAGCTTGCCGTCGCGGGCAAGCCGGGTCAGGTCGCGACCGAAGCGCTCCAGTGTCGGCGTAGACGACGCGCGCTTGGCCCACGCCTGGGTGGTCGCGATGGCGTCGTCCTTCTCGACCGTCTTGCGGCCGTCAACGATGGCTCGCGCGACCGCCTGCTCGACCAGGTCGATGGCCTTGTCCGGCAGGCGGCGGTTGACGATCGAGTGATCGCTGAAGTCGAGCAGGACCTTCAATGCGTCGTCCGTCACGGTCACGCCGCGCGACGTGGCAAGGCGGTCGCGCAGGCCCTGCAGAATGGGCATGGTTGCCGCCGCATCCAGCTCCGACACCTCCAGGGTCGACAGGCGGCGGTCGAGCGATTCGTCGCGGGCGATGGTCGTGCGGTAGTCGTCGGCGGTTGTCGCGCCGATCACCGCCACGTCGCCGCGGGCCAGCGCCGGCTTCAATGCCGCGGCCAATCCAGCGTCGCCCGCCTCCAGCATGTGGATCTCGTCGAGGAACAGCACGATGCCGGGCTGCGACGCCTCTTTGACAAGCTGCTGGATGCGCTCCTCGAGCTGGCCGCGGTACTGCGTGCCGGCCACCAACCCGGCCAGCGGGATCTCGATGATGCGCGTGTCCTTGAGCTCGGCCGGCACCTTGCCGGCCACGATGCGCTGGGCCAGGCCCTCGACGATGGCGGTCTTGCCCACGCCGGGCGGCCCGAGCAGCACCGGGTTGCGCTTCGTATCGCGCAGCAGTGTCTCGATGACCCAGGCGGTCTCTTCCTCGCGCCCGACGACCGGCGCCAGCAGGCCCTGGCGGGCGAGGCCGGTCAGGTCCCGGCCGAGCCGATCGAGCAGCGGAGTCGTTGATGACGCGACATCCGAAGTCGACGGCGTGGGCTCCCCTGCCGATGACAGAGGGGCGACAGAGCGCGACGCCTGGCCGGCCGACTGCGCCGGCTGAGCCGTCGGCGACGCAGGTGCGACCGCGGTAGTCGAGCTCGCAGTCGGAGCGACCTGCTGAACGCGACGGGTCACGTCGGAGAGTTCGTCGATGCTCTTCTGCAGCCAGCCAATGGCAATGTCGAGGCCATCGGCGCGCGGGTCCTTGTCAGTCACAGTCGCCCTGCCTAGACGATGGTCTTGTCGACGCCGACCTGGGCCGGCGTCAACTTCATCGTGCTGTCCGCAAAACGCTCCTGGAGGAAGCGCCCATGGACCAGTAGCTTCTCCGTGTCGTTGCGGACGAGATCGTCGGCCACCTCGTGCAACTTGCTGTCCATCAGGCTGAGCTGGTCCAATAGAACGTCGTGAGGCGTGCGGCCGTCGGCGACGGCGCGTCGCTCTGCGTAGATACGCGGCAGGGCCAGATATGCATCGAGCGCCTGGGGAAGGTAGGCCAGGGCGGTCTTGCGAATGAGGTAGACGTTCGGGTCGGCCAGCGATTGACCAGCATCGCCGGACTGGGGCAAGGTCGCCAGGATCGAGTCGCGGATGTTCTGGACGCGCACGTAGATGTCGTCTGCCACGCGTCCATGGATGCTGATGACCAGGCGTTCCAGCTCGGTCGCGGACGTTGTCAGCGTCCTGGTCACGCATTTACGGCATGCGGTACACCCCGCTCGGGCGGCACGACCAGGTAGCCAACGCCGTAGAGGGCCACGATGAGGCCCAGCCCGATCAGCCCACCCGTGACGCCGAGTGACGTAGAGCGCCAAACCACCAAGCGCAAGCACGCGCGCCCGCGATGTTGCGGCGCGAGTAGACGAACGGCTCTAGCCGGCGCAAGACACTCATGACTGGCACGCCACCGGCGGGATCGGTCGAACGTGCGCGGCCTGCACCTGGTTCAGGGTAGCCCTACCGGCCTCCCCATCGATCGTGTCGAGCTTGGATGGAAAGGGCAGCTCGACCAGCACCTGCGTCGGGAAGCGCGCGTCGAGCGGCACGCCCGGCACCGACGGCCGGCGCGCGGTGTCGGTCATGATTCGCTTCTGAACGTCGGTCGTCTTGAGGTAGGTGACGACCTTGTCGAAGGCGTCGCGCTTGGCGCTGTTGAGCAGCATGAACGGGTAGTCGGCGGTGATGATCGCCTTCCTTGGGATAGACCAGGGACAGCGGCTCGGACAGCTTGCCGCCGGCGTTGAGGCCCATCAGGATCGACTCGTAGTTGATGATGCCGTCGAGGCTGGCCTGCTGGCGCACGTAATCGTCGGCCAGGAAACCGGACGAGCCGGCGGTCAGCGCCTGGCCCTTGAAGAACGCCTTCAGGGCTTCGGTATCGATGTTGCCCGTGTCGATGGCGTCAGAGCTGCCGGACAAGGCCGTGGCCACGCCGACCAGCGCGGTGAAACCGCTGTTGGACGCCGCCGGGTTGGTCATGGCAAAGCGGAACGACCCGTCGGCGGCCTTGGCCTGGATGTCCTTCCAGGTCACGTTGGGGTTGTTCGTCCAGCCGAACGAATTGGCCACCGACTGCTTCACGCCCAGGATGACCGGGCTGAGCATGATCGAATTCGGAGGCGGCGATCTTGGAGCCGGCACCGGGCAGCAGCGAGAGGTACTTGCCGTGGCTGAACCAGGCCGCGTCATCGGTGCTGTCGCCGCCGGCGATCTTCTCGGCGCCCTCCAGCGTGCCGATGTAGTCGAAGACCAGCTTGACGCCGGTGGCCCGCTCGATGTCGGGCAGCATCGGCTCTAGGTCGCGCAGCTCCGACCCGGCCAGGACATGCAGCGTGTGGGCTTCGTCAGCACCACCGCAGCCCGCGACCAGACCGGCCGCGATGACGGCCGCCGCGATCAGCCCGGCGAAACGGCGCATTTGGCGAACTAGATCGCGACCGGGCCCGAGGTGTTGGGCGGCAGCTCAGCGTGAGCCTGCTCGGCCGCCCGCACGCGGTCGATGTATGTCTTCGACTTGTCGATCTCGGTCGACAAGGCGTTGATCGTCTGCTCCATGTTGTCCAGCGCCTTGACCTTGAACGTGTCGATCTCATCCATCGTGGCGTAGATGTTCTGGAAAGCCTTCTGGAGTCTGGCCAGGTCGACCGTGGCAGACGCGGCCTGCTCGCTGATCTGGGTGGATTGCTCGTGGAGCATTTGCGAGGTCGACTCGATAAGCGCTCCGGTCGTCTCGTTGAGCGCCGTTATCTGGTCGAGCACCAGCTTCTGGTCGGACAGGGCCTGGGCAACGATGACTGCCGTGCGCAGCGCGCTGACGGTCGTCGTGGTCGCGCGGTCGACGCCCTTGATCAGCTCGACGTTGTTGCGCCGGATCAGGTCCAGGGCGAGGTAGCCCTGCACGCTGACTGCCAGCTGCGTCAGCAGGTCCTGGCGCTTCTGGCGGACGGGGAACAGCAGGTCTTCTTTGAGTGTTTTGGCCCGGTCGGGATCGGTCGCTTCGATCTCAGCGATCTTGGCCGTCAAGCCTTTGTCGAGCTGTTCGGCCAGGTACGCGTACTGGCGCAACCGGCCCATCGTCGCCCACAGGTTGACCTTCTCCTGCTCGATATCGGCGTTGTCGCGGCGCAGCTCGTCCTGACCGTCGTACAGGCTGACGATGATGGCGTTGATGTGACGCCTGGCTCGATTGGTACTTGTGGAAGTAGTCCGCCAGACGGTCACCGTAGCGGGATGACACCGAGCAGCTTGCGCGGCGAGAGAAGGTTGCCCTGCTTCTGCGGGTCGAGATCCTCGACCGTCTTGCGCAGCGACAGCAGCGACTTGGTGACGTTGGAGGCCTGACTGATCCCGCCCTGCGACATCTCCGCCATCGGCTTTTCCAGCAGCCGGTTGGAGACCTGGGCCGACGCGCGTATGTCATCGTCGCCCAGCTTGGCAATGTCGTTGACGCGCGCGGCAAAGCCTGGTCGTGGGTGTCGAGTGATGTCACCGCATCCAGATAGGTCGACACCATCTGGTCGAGCTTCTGCTGCTGAGCGGGTTCGATCTTCACCGCCTCGGCGGCCTGCGTCTGCGGGCACGGCTTCGACGGCCGGCGGCGGCTCGAGCGTGAGCGTCGCCGTCGAGGTCGTCGGCTGCGTCTGCGTGGCGGCGGCGCCGGTATTGGGGGCGCGGCAGCGGCGGCTTTGCTGAGGTCGAGGCTGGGAATCGCTCATTGGCCGCTCCTTGGGTGATGCGGAGCTATCGTCGGTGGGCACCGGCGTCGCGCCAAGCTCGCCGGCGTAGATTTCGAGTTCGATAAGCCGAGGCGCGGACCCTCTGCTACCGCGCTTGTTGAGTATGGCCCATCAGAAGCCCGCGCTCCGAGACGCCTCGCCGCTCAGCCGCTGGGCGATGTAGACGGGGATGATGCTGAGCAACACCAGCACCAGCGCCACCACGTTGACCACCGGCAGCTCGGTCGGCTTCTGGATCGCCGAGTAGATCCACAACGGGATCGTCTGTGTGCCTGCGCCGGCGGTGAAGATCGTCACGATGATCTCGTCGAACGAGAGCCCGAATGCGAGCAGCGCGCCGGAGAGTAGGGCCGTCCCAACAGCTGGAAATGTCACTCGCCGGAAGGTGGTGAAGGAGTCCGCTCCCAGGTCCGCTGACGCTTCTTCGGGCGAACGCGGCACGCGCCGCAGCCGGGCCACGACGTTGTTGTAGACGATGACGACGCAGAACGTGGCGTGGCCAACGATGATCGTCATCAATCCAAGGCTGATGTCGAAGGTCGAAAACGTGGTGCGCAGCGCGATGCCGGTGATCACGCCAGGCAGCGCCAGTGGCAGCACCAGGAAGAACGAAATGGTCTGGCGGCCGAAGAAGTCGTAGCGCTGGACGGCCAGCGCGGCCAGCGTGCCCAGCAGTAGCGCCAGCGTCGTCGCGGCGGTGGCGGCGATGAGCGTGTTGCCGATGGCCTTGATGATGGCCGGGTTGTTCGCCGCATCGCCAAACCACTTGAGCGTGAAACCGGCCGGCGGCCATGCCTGCAGGCGGCTCGGGTTGAAGGCATAGATCGCCAGCACGACGATGGGCAGGTACAGGAAGGCCAGAACGAACAGGCTGCCCAGGCGCAGCAGGATGCGAACCGGACGCGACTCGTTCACAGGTTCTCGAAGGCGCCCAGCCGCCGCGCGACAAGCAGGTACACGATCATGATCGCGATCGGGATCAGCGAATAAGCGGCGGCCAGCGGCAAGTTGACGTTGGCTGCGTTGTCGTAGATGACGTTGCCGATGAACTTGGCGTCGGACACCAGGTCCGGCGTGATGTAGTCGCCCAGGGTCAGCGAGAAGGTGATGATCGACCCGGCCACGAGCGCCGGGAAGACGAGCGGCAGAACGATGCGCCGGAAGGTCGCGAAGCTGCGCGAGCCCAGGTCCGCCGACGCTTCGAGCAGCGAGTTGGGGATCCGTTCGAGCCCGGCGTAGACGGGCAGGATCATGTACGGCAGCCACAGGTAGCTCAGTACCAACCAGCTGTTGCTGATCGCGCGCAGCCCTGGTCCGTTGATGCCGAACGGCTCGAGCAGAAAGTCGGCCAGGCCGTTGCCCTGCAGGATGATGCGCCACGAGTAGACCTTTACGAGATAGGCCGCCCACAGCGGGATCAGCACGGCCACGATCATGGCGCGCCGAGTTCGCGGAGAGGCAATTCGCGCCATGTAGTAGGCGATCGGGAAGGCCAGCACGGCGTCGGTGAGCGTGACCAGGATGGCCATGCCCACCGTCCGGATGGCGATGGCGCCGTAGACCGGGTTGCTGAAAATCGTCTGGAAGGCGGCCAGCGACCAGTCAAACGGCTTGACCGCGCCGGTGAAGGGGTCCTTCGCCCAGAAGGCGTTGAGCAGCAGGATGAAGAGCGAGCCGAGATAGGCGATAACCAGCCAGCCGGCCGGGCCGACAAGCAGGGCGGCCAGCCGAAAGCGTGGCCGGCCGTCGATCCAGATGCCGAAACGGCGCCTGATGCCCTTGGGTGGTACCAGGGCTTCAGGCGCCGCAACGGGCGCCGCGGGAGAGGTCATTCGCTCGCGGCGGTTAGCCGATCGACCTCGTCAAGACTACTAGCCGCGCAGGGTTGTCCAGGCGCCGACCCAGTCGTCCTGCGTCTTGCAGGTCGTGCTCGGGTCATCGTCCTTGCAGTCCTGCTGCGGAGTCGCCCAGTAGTGGACCTTGGAGAAGTAGGCCTCGTCGGTCGCGTGCATCTGCTCGCAGTGGCCTGCTGAGAGCTTCTCGGCCTCGGCGCACGCCTGCGGCGTGACCGGCGCCTCACCGAACCAGACCGTCGCCTGCGCGTTGGCGAGCGGCCCCATCATCCAGTCCATCCACAGCAGCATGCAATTTGGATGTTCGGCGTGCGAGTACATCATCCAGGTGTCCGACCAGCCGGTTGAGCCTTCGTCAGGCAGGACGGCGGCGACCGGCACGGGCGGGGTGGACGCGGTCATGAGGTTGACCTGGTACTGCCAGGACGTACCGATGGTGACGTCGCCCGACGCGTACGAGGCAACCTGATCGGCCGAGGTGCCCCAGAAAAGTGGGTCGTTGGCCTTCAGCTGATTGAGCAGGTCGATGGCGGCGTTGAACTGCGCGTCGTTGAGCTGGTAGATGTCCTTGATGCCGAGCTCAGGGTGCTTGACCATGACGTGCAGGGCCGCATCGGCGATGAAGATCGACGAGTCGTAGATGCTGATCTTGCCCTTGTAATCGGCGCCGCCCTCCCAGATGGGATCCCAGCTGGTGGGGGCCGTTGTTATCGCTTCGGTGTTGTAGGTCAGCAGGTTGGGGCCGCGGCCGTGCGGCGTGCCGTAGTTGACGCCGTCGACGGTGTTGTGCGGCAGGTTCTTCAGGCCGGGAAAGACGTTGGCGTAGTTGGGCAGCATGTTCGTGTCGATGGGCGAGACGAAGCCGCCCTGGATCAGGCGCGTCGTCGCGTCGCCGGAGGCGGAGATGCCGTCGTAGTTACCGGACTGGATGAGCGACACGCCGTTGTTGGAGTCGGTCATGTCGGTCGTGTTGACCGTGCAGCCGGTCTTTTCCTGGAACGGGTGAACCCAGTCGTAATTCGGATCGCTGTCGCCTTTTTCCGCGTAGCCCGTCCAGATGACAAGGTTGAGCTCACCTTCGCCCGGGCCAATCGCCGACGGCGAACCCGTGGGCGAGCCGCCGGCCGTGGCGGTGGCGCCCGGCGTTGCCGTGCCAGCCGCGGTTGCAGTAGCCGCGGCCGTGGCAGTGGCAGCGGCGTGTGCCGGTAGCGGCGGTCGTGCCGGTAGCGGCGGTCGTCGGGGCGGCCGTTGGCTTGGTCGTTGCGGCGGGACTGCCACACGCCGCCGCAATCAGCGGCAAAACTGCCAACAGCCCCCAAATCCGATGCTGTCGCATTGGTCCTCCATCTGCGGCGACCTATTGAACCGGGTCGCCGTCCTCCTCGGGAGCCTGCCCCCCGGGCTCCAGAACGGGCAGTGTATGTTGCCGCTGCCATAGCAAGGTGACCGGTTTGCCCTCCAACTCGAGCGCCTCGCTCGAGGATGTGGCCAGGTTCTGCTGAACAACCGTCAGCTCGCTGCCGGCATCGAGGTCGACCAGGTAGCGGGTGTCCGACCCCAGGTAGACGACCTTGCGGATCTTGCCGCGGGCTGCCACCTGACCATCGGTCGGGGTCTCGTTGGCCCCGCCCAGTCGGATCTTTTCGGGCCTGACCGTGTAGGTGCCGTCCTTGCCCACGATCGCCTGCGCGGCTGGGCCGCTGAGCAGATTCGATGTTCCGACAAAACCGGCCACGAACTGCGTGGCCGGACGCTCGTAGACCTCGGCTGGTGCGCCGACCTGTTCGATCTTGCCGCGGTTGAAGACGGCCATCCGGTCGCTCATGGTCAGCGCCTCGCCCTGGTCGTGGGTGACATAGATGAAGGTGATGCCAACCTGCTGCTGGATCTGCTTGAGCTCGATCTGCATCTCCTCGCGCAGCTTCAGGTCGAGTGCGCCGAGTGGCTCGTCGAGCAACAGCACGCGCGGCCGGTTGACCAGCGCGCGCGCCAGCGCGACGCGCTGGCGTTGCCCGCCAGACATCTGGCCCGGCCGGCGCTTCTCGTAGCCCTCGAGGCGGACCATGCGCAGCGCATCCGTCACACGCTCGCGCCGCTGGGCGCCGGGCACCTTGCGGATCATCAGCCCGTAGCCAACGTTGTCGCCCACGGTCATGTGCGGGAACAGCGCGTAATCCTGGAACACCGTGTTGACGTCGCGCTCGAAGGCGGGCACGCGCGTCACGTCGCGGTCGTGCAGCAGGATGCGGCCGCTGGTCGGTAGCTCGAAGCCGCCGATCATGCGCAGCGTGGTGGTCTTGCCCGAACCGGACGGGCCCAGCATCGAGAAGAATTCGCCGTCGTTAACGGTCAGGTTCACGCCGTCGACGGCAACCACGTCGCCGTAGCGCTTTTCGACGTTTTCGAGCCGAACGGCGTCAGGCACTGAAGTCGATCGGCTGGACGCCGGCCAGGAAGCCGTCGGCCGACTTGAGCACCGGTAGCGCTGGATCGGCCGAGGCAGCGCCGGTGCGCGCGTTGCCCTCGGCGCCGGCATTACGCGGCGAGCTCTGCCAGGGCGGCCTTCAGCGCAGCGTCGAGCATCGGCCCCATCGTCTGGAGCGCCTGACGGTCCTTTGCCTTCTTGGGCTGGGCAAAGCGGTAGTGCACGGTGGTTCCCTCGGCCGTCGGTTCGAGCTCGATCGTCGTCAGCAGCATCGGCCCGTCGGCGAACATCTTCGCCTCTTCGGTCAGGTAATCGTAGGGCCGCCAGTCGACGATTTTCTCGATGATCGCGTCGGCGCCATGGACGCAGTGGTTGGTCATGCCAACGCCGCGCCGGCCCTTGGGTATTTCCTGTTCGATAGAGGTCGCGCCGAGCTGCCAGCCGATACGCCGGCCGGGCACGGTCAGGAACTCCCACACGACCTGCGGCGGAGCGGTCACGCTGACGCTGGCCGAGGAGACCGCGTCGGCCTGCGAGACGAAAACCCGCGCTCGGGCATCCTCCTGCTGCCAGCGCCGCTCGAGGTCATGGATCCAGAGCTTGCACCTCGCCGATGTGGTCGTAGGTCTCGGTGTGCTCGCGCATGCCCAGCTCGGCCGGATCGATGGCCATCACCTGCACCAGCGCGTCGCTGAACAGCGCGTAGGCATTGATACCGGTCGTCTCGACGACCGTGTTCTTGAGCAACCGGTGCACGAGGATCACGTCCGAACCAAGCAACTCCTGCTGGCCGGCGACCTTCTGGGTGATGGCCAGCCCGTGGTGGGCGACGAACTTCAGGTTGAGGTCGGGAATGCGCAGGCAGGCGTTGCACTCACACGACGTCGCCTGGCGAACGTCGCGCCGGCGCCGCCGGAAACCGAAGTAGCAGCGCTCGACGGCGTCGAGCAGGAGCGAGGCGTCGACCTTGTCGGTAGGCGCGAAACAGAATGCCGCGTCGCCTTCGAGCTTGGCCAGCCGGAAGGTTGGCTTGAGCGCCGTCACGACCGTGCTGATCAGGTCGGCCAGGATGTCCTGCGCGTGGTCGATCTCGACGCCGGACAGGTACTCGGTGTAGCCGGAGATGTCGGCGATGAGGAAACAGGTGGGGTCCGGTTGGATCACAACGGCCCGATTCTCACGTATCCTGCGCCGAGCGTCACTCAATTTTCCTTGGGGGCCCGGTTGCCACACTCCACGAGCGCGTGGCTGCGTCTGCCCGCGCTGGGGGCAACACTCGTCATAGCTCATTGGCTGTTCGCTGTCACTGCGCGGGGCCGCCAACCCGGGCGGCACGTTCGGCACGCCTTCACCATCGGCCGCCGGCGGCGTGCCGACGCGTCGAGATCGCATCGCCGCCGACCGGTACGTCGGGCAACGTCGGGCGGTCGATCGACGTCGACGTGCGCGGCAGCGATACGTCTTCAATCGGCGTCAGCCGGCTGGAGCTGTTCGTCGACGGCAAGGTCGTCGACCGAGTCATGGTCGGCGGCGGCGCGACGCGGCCGAACTTCGCCGCGACGCTGAGCTGGATTCCACTGGCGACCGGGCACGTTTACGCTGTCCGCGTTCTCCTACCGGCCGGACGGTACGGCCAGCGTGCCGGCCGAAGTGATCGTCATCGTCACCGGCCAGGCCATCCAGAGCCAGACACCGACACCCGAACCGACGCCCACGCCGACGCCTTCGCCTTCCGGCTCACAGATACCGACGGTCACGCTCAGCCCTTCCCCCAAGCCAACGCCGACGCCAACGCCCGTGCCGATCGGCGTCCATGTCGAGGTCTGGGTCGAGCCGGCCGAGATGCCGCTGTGGACGGTCGGCCAGCGCGCCGACTCTGCTGGTGCACGTCCAGAACCAGGGCGGGTATCCGGTCCCGTACATCAGGGTCAGCAGCTCGCTGGCCGGATCTGCCGATCGCGGCCGGACCGGTGCCATCAGCCCGGGCAAGACCATCACGCTGAGCTTGACCTTGACGCCCACCAAGGCCGGCCCGCGCACGCTGCTCGTCGCAGGGCCAGCTGCCGGCCGGTTATGTCGATACCAGCCCGCAGACGCAACTCGCTCACCTGGCAGGACACGGTCATCGTCTCGCCCGGCGCAACACCAGAACCGACGCCTACCGCCAGCCCCGCCTAACAGACCCTAAACGCACAGCCACGCTCATGCGATGGCTCTGAAAGGCTCAGGTCTAGACGGCCGTGGCATACTGGCCGCCGACCAAGCAGTTGACGCGACAGCCGTAGTCGCGTCCGGAAGAGGCTTCAACAGAAGAGCGGCCGCCCCAGCGGCTGCTAACCGTTCGCTCGGTCCAGGGCCCGGCATTGCGCCTGCGCTGCCCCCCAGCCGTTGTTACGACGTTCGTAACGATTCGCAGCTGCGCACCGCGCCACTTGGACCGTTCCGGCGAACAACACCCTTTCCTGCCGCGTCCAAATTCGACTGCGCCAGGGGGGAGCGCAGGAGGCGCAATTGCAGAACACCGTGTCCATCGCCGCGAGCGATGGCCGGGAAGACCATGAGGTCGCCCGACATACCGACAACCACTCCCAGCGTGTCCAGATTTCCCGCCGTTTCGGCGGTTTTGGTCGACGGCTCGTAGCAACACTGCTCGCCGTCAGCGCGCTTGTTCCGGCCTACGGCGCCCTGCCCAACCTCGCTTTGGCGGGCAGTTCCTGCACCGGCTGGAAGAGCACCACCGTTCCACCCGACTACATCCGGGTCGGCCGCGGCGACGGCAGTGTCGACGTCGTGCCGTTCCGCAAGTACGTCGGCGTCGTCTCCGCCCGCGAGTGGCCCTATTGGCTGCCCGGCGCTGCCCGCCGTGTAGGCGCCATCGCCGTCAAGCAGTACGGCTGGTACTTCACCATGGCCGGCAACCACCGCAGCAGCTTCGTCAACTCACACGGCAAGTGCTACGACGTGTCGGACGGCACGCGCGATCAGCTTTACAAGCCGGAGAAGACCAGCGTCCGCCGCGCGACATGGCGCGCCGTCGACCAGACGTGGAGCATCACGCCTGCGCAAGAACGCCAACTTCTTCATGACCGGCTATCGCTACGGCTCGAATGTGCGCTGTGGTGCCGACGCCGACGGCCGCCTCCTCTATGAGCGCAGCGTCAGGCGACTGCGCCACCAGGGGCAAGACGACCTACGCAGATCCTTGAGAAGTACATCAGCGCGCTGACGGTGCTCGACGGTGGTGCCGCCACGCAGTCGCTGGCCGCGTCGGCCGGACCATTGGCGCCGCCGAGTGACAGGCAGTCTGCGACGAGCCAGCAACTCGGCCGCGACGGCGGCGCCGGCCGTGGCGAACGTTCTGTTCCCGGCCCCGACCGTCGGCCTCGAGCTGGTCGACGGCGGCGCCGGCCGAGCGGTGATCAGCGACCAGCGCCATGTCGCTGCTGCGCGGCTGGATGGGTCCGCGTCGCTCTCGGAGCACCTGCCGCAGCGGTCGTCAGGCCGCCGATCGCGCACGATGTAGGCTTCGCCTCGACCGAGCCCAGTCAACGTCAGCTTTGTCGAGGTGGACCGATGCCCCGAATCGTCCGTGGCGCCCTACTCCAGGCGGAGTGGACCGGCGACAAGGAATCGATGATCGCCAAGCACGAGAAGTACGCCCACGAGGCGGCCAAACAGGGCGCCCAGGTGATGCTCTTCCAGGAGCTCTTCTACGGGCCTTACTTCTGCCAGGTGCAGGATCCGCAGTACTACTCGTACACCGAAAAGATTCCGGACGGTCCGACGACGCGGCGCATGGAGGACCTGGCCAAGCAGACGGGCATGGTCCTGGTCGTGCCGATGTACGAAGAGGACGAGCAGGCGTCCGGCATCTACTACAACACGGCGGCGGTCATCGACGCTGACGGCAAGTACCTGGGCAAGTACCGCAAGACGCATATCCCGCACGTCAAGGGCTTCTGGGAGAAGTTCTACTTCCGGCCCGGCAACATGGGCTACCCGGTCTTCGAGACCGCCGTCGGCAAGGTCGGCGTTTACATCTGCTACGACCGGCACTTTCCGGAGGGCGCGCGGGCGCTGGGCCTGAACGGCGCGGAAATGGTCTTCATCCCCTCCGCCACGTCACGCGGCCTCTCCGAATACCTGTGGCGCATCGAGCAGGTTTCGCACGCGGTCGCCAACGGCTACTACGTCGGCACGATCAACCGCGTGGGCATCGAGAAGGAGATCGGCGACGACGACTTCTACGGCCAGTCGTACTTCGTCGACCCGCGCGGGCAGTTCATCGGCGACCTGGGTTCGGCTCACGATGAGGAGCTGATCGTGCGCGACATGGATCTCGACAAGATCCAGGAAGTGCGCCAGACATGGCAGTTCTTCCGTGATCGCCGGCCCGACGCGTACGGAGACCTGGTCCGGCCCTAGTCAGGCAGGTCGCAGCAGGGCGCGCGCGTGTGACACGACGATCGCTCAGCGGAACACAGATCGGCGCTCGCATCGCGCTGCTGATCGTTTTTGGACTGCTCGCCTACGGCACGCTGAACGTCTTCCTGATTCTCGACTCGCAGTCACATTCGGCGAGCGACACGCTCAGGCCTTTCCTGCTGACGATGGTGCCGCTGTGGCTCGTCGCGATCTGGGCGGCGCGCATCGTGCTGCGCCACCGATAAGAGAGAGCCGGGCCTACGGGCAGGTGATCGTGCCGGTCACGTGCTCTGCGCCGGGGACAGGTTTGCCCTGCGGCGCGAGGCCAGACAACTGCGCGTCAAGCGTGACTGAGTGGTGGTCGGCCGCCTCAGTGATGGTGTTCGGGCCGGCGGTGTAGATCGGGCCGGACTGGCCGTAAGCGTTGTTGTCGTCGACTAGCCACTTGAAGTCGACGTAGTCACTGCCGGCGAACTGGGCGAGGCTGAAGCTCTTGCCCAAGCCGGGGAAGTCCGATTCAGTCGCTTCGAAGCCGAAGCTTGGCAGCCCGCCACCCGACGGCGTACCTAACCGGCATTGCCCGCCCGTGCCCTTGGCCGTGAACGGAAGTGCACCGGTGAAAGTCAGGTCGACCTGGGCCGCTGCGTTCGGCTTCGGCGTGGCCTGCGAGGTGCCACCCGGCGTCGCGCTGGCGGCCGCAGTCGGCGAACCGCTCGGGCTCAGCGTCGAGGCGCCGGTCGGGGTTGGCGTCGCCGCGGACGATGACGTCGGTCCAGCCGCGGTCGGCGTGGGCGCGGCGGGGGCGGCCGGCGCGCAGCCCGCGGCCAGCAGGGCCGCGAGACCGACGAGCAAGGAGAAACGACGACCTGACAATCGCGGCATGAGCCTCCCTCTTGACCGTCGTGACGCGACGGCTCGACTTGCAGGCGCGGAGTGTAGCGTCGGCTGGGCGACACACACGGCGCGCTAGCATGGTCGGATGGTCACAGCCGTTCGCCACACCGACCTGCTTCGGCAGTCGATGCAACCGTTCTTCCGGTTCTTCAACGGGCCGTTCGCCCAGCTGAACGACCTGCCGGACGTTGCCAACTTCGCCGTGGGCAATCCGCAGGAGATGCCGCTGCCGCAATACGTGCAGGCGATAGGCGCGCCACCTCGCGCCGCAGGACGCGCACTGGTTCGCCTACAAGATCTCCGAGCCGGAGACGCGCGCCGTCGTGGCCCAATCTCTGAGCCGCACGACCGGCCTCGACTGGGACCCGCTCGACGTCCAGATGACCAACGGCGGCTTCGCCGCCATCGCCGTCGGCATCCGCACGTTGCTCGAGCCGGGCGACGAGGCAATCTTCCTGTCGCCGCCGTGGTTCTTCTACGAGGCGCTGATCCTGGGCGCGGGCGCCACGCCCATCCGCGTGAAGCTCGAGCCGCCGGCGTTCGACATCAACCTGGCCGGCATCGAGGACGCCATCACCTCGCGCACGCGGCTGGTCCTGCTCAACTCGCCGCACAACCCGAGCGGTCGCGTCTACTCGCTCGACGAACTGCGCGCCCTCGCCGACCTGCTCACGCGCGCCTCGGCCCGCACTGGCCAGGCGATCTACCTGTTGAGCGACGAGCCGTACCGGCGCATCGTCTTCGACGGCCGCACGTTCCACTCGCCCGCCGAGGTCTACCCGCGGACCGTCATCAGCTACTCGTACGGCAAGCAGCTGCTGGCACCGGGCATGCGCATCGGCTACCTGACCTGGCCGCCGACCATGCCCGATCGCGACCGCCTGCGCGACGACAGCTTCCTCTATCAAACAATCAGCGGCTTCTCGTTCCCCAACGCCGACCTGCAGCATGCCATCGCCGACCTCGAGCCGATGTCGATCGACATCCCGCACATGCAGCGCCGGCGCGACCGCGTCGTGTCGGAGCTCCGAGCGATGGGCTACGAGACGACCAACCCCGAGGGCACGTTCTACATCATGGTTCGCTCGCCCATCGAGGACGACATCGCCTTCTCGGAGATCCTGAACCGGCACAAGGTGCTGACGTTGCCCGGCACGATCGTCGAGCTGCCCGGCTGGCTGCGCGTCAGCCTGACCGCGTCCGACGAGATGGTCGACATTGGCCTGCCCGGCTTCCGGGCCGCGCTGGCGGAGGCACGGCCGATGAAGTTCGGCTTCGTCGCCGGCTTTGGGCCCATCGTGCGCGATGTCGTCGGCAGCAAGCAGTTCTGGGCCGATGCCGGCTTCGCGCTGTCCGAGATCGCGCCCGATTACTACGGCGACGACGACAAGGAAGGCGTCAAGGCCTTTGCGCTGTGGCCGCTGGCCCACGCCGCCGAGAACACCTTTGGCACGACCGACTGGCCGGCCGACCTGCCGGTTCCGCAGGCCTGGATAGAGCTGGACGTCGAGTCGGCCGATGCCGTCGCCCAGGCGGCGACCGAGATGGTCGGCAAGGGCCACCGACTGATCCGCGAGGCGCGCGAGGAGCCGTGGAAGCAAACCACGGCGCGGCTGCTCTCGCCTGAAGGCCTCCTCGTCGGGATCAGCTATACCCCGTGGATGCACAAGGAGGAGTCGTCCAACGACTGAAATAGCCATGGTTGAAGTTGACGACGAAGTCGAGTTTCGAGGCGGAGTTCTACTCGGCCGAGTGCGCGGTGACCCGGTCGAGGTGGTTGATTACGACGCGCGCTGGCCGGCCAAGTTCAGGCGCATGCGCACCAAGCTGGCACAGGCTCTCGGATCGGAAGCAGTCCATATCGAGCACGTAGGCTCGACGGCCGTGCCCGGTCTGGCCGCCAAGCCGATCATCGACATCCAGGTGTCGGTGCCCGACGTGGAAGACGAAGAGGCTTACCGGCCGGCCATCGAAAGCTGCGGCTTTGTCCTGCGCTACCGCGAGGCAGGCCATCGCTACTTCCGGCCGCCGCCGGGCAAGCCACGCGAATACCAGATCCACGTTTGCACGATCGGTTCGAAGTGGGAGCGTGACCATCTGCTGTTCCGCGACTTCCTGCGCGGTCATGCCGAGGAGGCGACGCGCTACGAGGCGATCAAGACCGACGTCGCCGGGCACTATCGCGACGACCGCATCGGCTACATGGATGCCAAGCAGCCGTACATCGCGGCGGCATCTGACGCGAGCCGAGGACTGGGCCGCCAGCACGGGCTGGTCGCGCTCGTTCAGCTCGTCTCGCGTTCGACAGCCACGGCGGCCGTCGCCGCGGGTTCAAAGGGCGCGCGCTTAACGCTGACTGTCGGAGGAGCTACGCGCCCGCGCTGCTCAGGGCTTCGGCGGTCACGTCGGCCGGCGCCTTAGCGTCACGCGCTCTCGATGTCGGTTGGCCGAGCGCGGCCTCTAGCAGGGCCAGGTGCGAGCGCGCGCGCCAACCCGTTCGAACGTGCGCGCGCGCGTTCTTCGCGCGCCTCGACCGTGCGTCCGGCTGCTCTGGCAGCAGAAGCGCGGCATCCAGCGCGGCCATCGCCCGCAGCCAGCCAGCGCCCGAGTCAGCGAAGTAACGATCGGCGCCTGAGAAACCGGCCGTGGCCTCAGCGGTCCGACCATCGAGCTGGCGGCGACGGCTGCGCTTGCCAACGCTCGCAGTCCGAGCAAGAGACGTCCGGTACCCGGCGCCTCCTCGAGCTTCGACGCGGCCCAGTCTGATTTTCTCTGGGTCCCGCATCGCGACTGGACTTGAAGCAGCTCTGCCATCGTTCCGACATCCCAGGCTGGGCCTCGAGGGCCTTGCTCCAATAATCCCAAGACGCGTGATGTCGCCCTTGGCGCGTAAGCCATGCAAGGTGTGAAGCCAATTGCGTGTCGGGATGCACTTCTTCATTTTCGGCTGCGTACGCTTCCCAGCGCTCGATATCGGCCTCGTCACCCTGGCCCCGGCGAACTGGTACTGCAAAAGCGGCGGCCAGCAAATACGCACGATCGGCGTCATCGGTCGCGTCTTCGTAGGATCGCCTGGAGCGCCTTGATCGACTCATCCCAGTCCAGGCCGAGCAAGTAGCCGTTGTTGGCCCAGTGGTTGTGAGCCAGTTCAGCGAAGATCGCACACCCCACCGTCGGGACAGCTCGATCGCCTCGCTCGAGGATCTCGTGGCTTCGGTCCGGGTTGTTGGAGTCGAGATTCGCGGCAAGGTTATTCATTACTCGGAGGCGCAGCTCAGGTGAAACGCGTGTCATCCGAGAAGCCGTAGGCACCTTCGAGCAGCAGCGTTCCCTCGCGCCACCGCCCAACCAGATCCATAGGCTGCACCCTTGTTGTTCAGCGCTTCGACGAGGACTTCTGTCATGGCCCGCGGCTCAGCGAGGGCAAGCGCTAGATCAGCGGCCTCGATCGCCTCCGTCGCATGAGTTCGCCCGCATGTGCCCCGAGACAAGCGGGCCAGCATCGTCGCCCGCAGCTCGGGGTTGCCCTCGGCCAGGGGCAGAGCCTCACTGATGACCGCGACGGCCTCTGACGGCCGGCCGGTGTCGACCAGCGCCGGCTCCGAGCAGGCTCGACACGCGCGCCGACACTTGCGCTTTGGCCGGCCGCGCGGTAGGCGGCGATGGCTTCGCGCGCTGTCTCGATGCCCAGACGCGTAGTAGGCGCCGTAGTTGAGGCTGATGGCGAGCCGCTCCAGCAGCTCGGCACGATCCGCCTGCGCGGTCGTCACCGTCGAGCGCCTGGCGCAGGTGGGCCGACGCCTGGTCGTACGAACCCAGCGCGACCGCGCGCTCGGCGGCGCCGCGCAACGCGATGCGCGCCTGCGTCGCCACCGCATCCGCTTCGGCTCCGGGTTCGGAAGCTTGATAGGCGGCCACGTAGTGGCTCGCCAGCACGCCCGCCAACTCGTCGTCGCCAACTGCTTCGAAGTGGCGCGCCGCCGCCAGATGCCGTTCACGCCGCTCGCGCCGCGACAACATGCCGTAGGCGACCTCGCGGATCAGGCCCTGGACGAAGCCGTACTGGCCGCGCTCCGGTGAACGCGGGTCGGCCTGGACGTAAAGGATTTCGCGCCTTACCAGCCGGCGCAGCCGGGCTTCGACGTCGCTGACCGGCGTCCTCGGCGACTGCCGCCAGGTTGTCTGCCGTAAAGGTGTGGCCCAGGACGGCCGCGCGCTGGAGAAGAGAGCGATCGGCCGGATCGAGACCGTCGAGCCGAGACGCGATCAGCGAGCGCAAGGTGTCCGGAATCGCCAGCTGACCAAGTTCGCCGCTGGGTTGGTAGACGCCGTCGCTCTCGATGAGTCGGCCATCTGCGACGAGCATGCGGATCGTCTCGACCGCGTACAGCGGGATTCCGTCTGCTCGACTGACGATGGCACGTCAACGGCATCGGCCGGCAGGCCCGGCACCAAACCAGCCAACAATTGCTCCATCGCATGCGGTCGACAGCGGATCCAACGGCATCGACGTGAACTGACGAGTTGCCGAGCCGAAGTCGGGCTTCCGCTCGAGTAGCTCCGGCCGGGTCAGAGCAAGGATCAAGATCGGTAGGCCCTTCGACCACTCGAGAACGTTGTCGATGAATTCGAGCAGGCCCGCTGTCCGCCCACTGCAGGTCTTCGAATACGAGGACGGTCAATCCACGCTGCGGCGATGCGCTCGAAGAAGGTCCGCCACGCGGCGAACAGGACGTCGCGGCCGCCGGCCGGCGCGGGCTCGACGCCGAGCAGCGTAAGCAGCGCCGGCTCGATCCAGCGACGCTCGTCCTCGGCCGGTTACATACTCGTTGACGGTTGCGCTGATGCGCGCGCGCGTCGTCGCCTCGTCGTCCGATCTCGGCCAGGCCCGGCCCGGCGCCGGACCATTTCGCCCAGCGCCCAGAAGGTGATCCCTTCTCCATAGGACGGCGACCGGCCGCGATGCCAGTAGACGGTATCGACCAGGCCGTCGATGTACTTCTCGAGCTCCCAGGCAAGGCGGCTCTTGCCGATGCCGCCCGGTCCCAGGACCGCCACCAGCCGCGAACGACCTTCCTGGGCCGTCGCGTGCAGCAGGTTCTTGAGCAGGCCGAGCTCAGCATCGCGGCCGACAAACGGCGCTTCGATCTGCGACGAACGCGCCCGACCGCCGCGCTCCGCGACCACCCGCAACGCTCGCCAGGCCGGTACCGGCGCGACCTTGCCCTTGAGGCTCGTGTCGCCCACGGGTTCGTAGGCGATCGCGGCATTGGTCGCCTGCATAGTGGCCTCGCCCACGAGCACCGTGTCGGGCTGGGCGACGGACTGCAGCCTGGCGGCCGTGTTGACCAGATCGCCGGCGACCATCGCCTGATTGAAATCGCCGAGGTTGACCGCAGCCTCGCCGGTCAGCACGCCGGCGCGCGCCTGCAGCTGCTCGTCGACCGTCTTGATCTGCGGCGATCAACTCGAGCGCCGCTCGCACCGCGCGTTCGGCATCGTCTTCGCGTGCGACGGGCGTGCCCCAGACAGCCATGACGGCGTCACCGATGAACTTCTCGACCACGCCGCCGTGGCGCTCGATCACCGTCCGCGCGGTGGCGAAGTAGCGCTCAAGGAGGTCGCGCACCTGCTCTGGATCGTGCGCCTCGGCCATTGGCGTGAAACCGACGATGTCGGCGAACAGGACGCTGACCAGGCGCCGCTCGGCTACGTGTGCGGCACCCGGGCGTGGGGACGTGGCAACGGCAGCCGACGCTTCGTCGGAATTCCCCGAGAGAACGGTCCCGCAGTTGCCACAGAAGCGTGCGCCGCTCCGGTTCTCTTCGCCGCAGTTCGGGCAGCGGGCGGCCAGGCTCGACCCGCAGTTGTCGCAGAAGCGGCGGCCGGCCGGGTTCTCTGAGCCCGCAGTTGGAGCAGACCAAACGTGTCCCCTTTCCGCCGCCAAGCGTACCGCCTCAATCGTGCATGGTTAAGTCGCTATCCTCAGCGCTGGACTTTGGCTTCACGCTCACGAGGAAGAGACACTCGACATCTACGGCCGGCGCAGCCGGTGCCGGCTATGGCAACGGCTGGGGATCGGTCGTCGGGCCATCGATCTGCGGCGTTCCGTCCGCAGCGAAGGCAAGCGGATCGATGCGAAGCGTCCGTCTGCCCTGCGGGTAACCGATGTTTTTGCCCTCCCACGCGTGGTAGAGCATCCACAGCGTGCCGTCGGCGGCGGCAAGGAGACTTTCGCCGCCCGGTCCACGCGCCTCGTCGGTCGCCTTCAGGATGGGCCCGTTCAGCGGCTTGACGCACGGGCCGGTGATTGTGTCGCAGACCGCGTAACCCACGGCGTAATCCCGGCTGTCCCAGCGGTTGGCGGAGTAGAAGAGGTAATACTTCCCACCGTTCGCGGTGACGGCCGGATTCTCGACCAGCGGGATTTCCCACGCCTGGTCCTGCTTGATCAACTCGCTTGGCTGCCCCTGCAATTTCATCCCGTCAGCTGATAGCCGCTGCACCCAGATGCTGACTGGCTTCCCGCAACAGTTGCCATCGTTCTTCCAAAGCAAGTAAAGCGTGCCGTCAGCGTCTCTGAACGGGTACGGGTCGATCGAACCGCCGAGATCGGTCTGACAAACGAATGGTGCATCGTTCTCATCGTGGAACGAGCCCTCCGGTTTGGTCGCTGTCGCGACGCCGATGCACTGGCGACCGGACACCTGATCGTGATCGACGAAATACATCACGTAGCTGTCGCCGATCTGGATCGGACCCGGTGCCCAGGTATTGCCGTAGCCCAGCGCCGCCCACGACGGAAGTGCCGGCATCGCGTCACCGACCGGCTCCCACGTCGCCAGGTCCTCCGATCGGATTACCGGCATGTTTGTCGATCCGGCATTGGTCGAGTACGCGAAGTACGTGCCGTCGACGAGAATTGCGGCAGGATCGGGAAAGTCGTGGTCGTACACCGGGTTGTCGTAGCTCGGGCCGGCAATGGACGCTGGCGGTGACGACGACGACGACGGCGAAGTTGATTGGACGGTCGACGGAGGCGCCGACGGTGAGCCCGATGAGGTGGCCGACGCAGAAACCGACGCCGAAGCTGACGTCGCTGGCGAGGCCACGGTGGAAGCGGTCGCAGGCGAAGAGGTCGACGGGACGGTCGAGGTGCCGGGTCCGTTGCAGCCGAAGACGACCAGGGCGACAGTGATGCCGGCAGCCAGCAGCTGGCCGAACGGCCGACGGCCGGCCACCGGTTAGCCCTTCAGCCCGGTCGTCGCGACGCTTCGGATGATGTAGCGCTGCGAGATCACGTACAGCAGCAGCACGGGAATGCTCAGCACCAGGGCGCCGGCCATCAACTTGCCGTAGTCGAACACGTATTGGCCCTGCAGCGTCGCCAGGCCAACGGGGAGCGTCTGCATGTCACGCCGCGTGCCGAGCATCACCAGCGGCCACAGGAAGTCGTTCCACGAGACAAGGAAGGTGATAACGCCGAGCGTCGCCAGCGCGCCGCGCGACAGCGGCAAGACGACTCGGAAGAACGTCTGGAAGGTGCTCGCTCCGTCGACATAGGCCGCCTCTTCGAGCTCGCGCGGAAGACTGATGAAGAACTGGCGCAGGAAGAACACGCCGAAAACACCGGCCAGGCCGGGCGCGATCACGCCCTGATACGTGCCGATCCAGCCGAGGGTGGCGACAGTGATGTAGTTGGGGATCAGGAACATGATGCCGGGCATCACCAGCGTCGTCAGCATGAGCGCGAAGAGCACGTTCTTGCCACGGAACTGCATTCGCGCGTATGCGTACGCGGCGAGCGAATCGATGACGAGGATGAAGACGGTGAACAACGTGGCAATCAGGAAGCTGTTGAAGAACCAGCGGGCGATGGGCAACGTTGGATCGTTGAATAGCTCCTGGAAGTTGCCCAACGTCGGATTGATCGGGATCCAGTTGGACTTGAGCCACTCGTTGTCCGGCTTGAAGGCCGTGACGATCATCCAGATCAGCGGCAGGATGAAGAAGAGCGCAAACAGGGCAAGCAGTGCGTAATGAGCCATGCGCAGGACCGGATTGCCACCTACCAGCCGCGGTTCCGCTTCCTCGACGCTTGCCCGGTCGCCTTCTCGACGCTGCTGACAGCAGTCATGCCTGTTCGCTCCTGCCAAAGAACCTGAAATTGAGGGCAGTCAAGACCATCAACCCCGCGGCGAGCAGGATCGACATGGCCGCCGCGCTACCCATCTGGTGGCGGTTGAGGCCTTCGACGACGATGCGGTAGATGATCGTTTCGGTGCGCTGGACCGGGCCACCGGCAGTCATCAGGTAGGGCTGACCGAACAGATTGGCGCACGCGATCAGCGTGATCGTGATAACCAGCACGGTCACCGGCCGGAGCATCGGCACGGTGACGTGGCGGAAGCGCTGCCACGCATTCGCGCCGTCGATCGCGGCCGCTTCGTACAGCTCGGCTGGTATGTCCTGTAGCGCGGCCAGGAAGATGATCGTGTTGAAGCCGACCGTCCACCAGACGGTCGCCACGGTGATCGCGATCCACGCCTGGGGCATGCTGCTGAGCCAGTTGACGCGCGCCAGGCCCACGGTCTGGAACAGGGTGTTGATCAGACCGCCCTGCGGTTGGAACAGCCACCACCAGAGGATCGCCGCCGCCGTCACAGAGAGGGTGTACGGCGCGAAGAACGTCAAGCGAAAGAAATTGCGTCCACGGAACCGGCCGTTCAGCATGATCGCCAGGAACAGCCCGATGATCACAAGCGGCGCCACGCTCCACAACATGAACTCGAGCGTGTTGAAGACTGATCGCCAGAACTCTTTTGCCTGGATGGTCGTTGCGTCGAACAGCCGCAGATAGTTGTCGAGGCCAACGAACGGCCGAAACTCGGGCCGCAGGAAGTCGTACTGGAAAAGGCTCGTGTAGAGGCCGAAGAGGAACGGCCAGGCCAGGAAGACAGTGAAGAAGATCAGGTGCGGCAGGATGAACAGGTACGGAGTCCAGCCGCGCCGCGGACCAGCGATCCTCGACTCGACCCGTGCCTTGGCCAAGGTGCGTGTCGCGCCCCTAACGGGTGCCTGCGCGGTCAATCCAGTCCTCCGCTAACCAGCCAACCGGTTCTCGGCGGGTAAAAGGTGGCGCGCCTGCGGCCAGCCGAAGCAGTGGCTTACCGCAGGCGCGTCTCGCAGTGTCGTTACGGAGAGCCGGAAGCGCCGGGCGAACCCGAGGCCCCGGGCGAGCCGGATCCGCCGGCACCGCCGTACTGCTGCATGTTCTGGTCGATCAGCTGCTGCGATTGCTGAGCAGCCGTGTCGAGCTGGGACTGGTACTGGTCGGCGCCGAACTGGCCGGCCAGGGCGTTGTCGATCACCGGACCAAAGCCGGAACCCCACAGCGCGCCTTCGAGACCGGGCTGAGTCGGCAGGATGATGCCCTTATCGACGACCTTGATCACGCGGGCCAGTTCGGGCGCGATCTGTGGCAGCGAGGGGTCATTGGCCTGCGACGTGCGAGCCGGAATGTTGCCGGCCGTCGCCCACTTCACCGAGTGGTCGGACGCCCAGCGGATCCAGCAGACGGCCGCTGCCTGCTTCGCCGGATCCTGAGTCACCAGCGACATCTGGTGCGAGCCCGCCCAAACGGCATACTGGCTGCCGGCAAGCTGCGGAACCGGTGCATAACCAACCTGGAAGTCGGTCACCTGCTTCATGTCCGAGATGTGCCACGGGCCGTGGATCACGATCGCCGCTTGCTTCTGTTTGAAGGCGTTGACCTCCGGGTCGCCGGTGCCAGAGACACCGGGCACGCCCTCGTCACGTAGGGCGACCACGTCCTTGAGGGCTTGGACGCCCTGCGGACTGTTGTACGTGGCCTGCGTCCCATCAGGATTGGCGATCGCGCCGCCCTCCTGGACGATCAACGTCTGGTAGAGAACGCCCGCCTGAAAGCCGTTGCCAACGACGATCGGCGCCACGCCCCCGCCGGCCTGCGTCAGCTTCGTAATGGCGTCGGTGAACTCCGCGTTGGTCCAGGGCGTGCCGGCCTGCGGCTCGGTGACGCTGGCGGTCTGGAACATGTCCTTGTTGTAGTACATGACCAGGACCTGCTCGTCCCACGGGATTGAGTAGCGCTGACCTTGGAACTCGCCGCGCACCCAGAGGTTGTCAGGAAAGTCGCTCGCGCCCAGGCCGAGCTGCGTCATCAGGGCGTCGCTGTACGGTTGGATGATGTGCCGCGCCGCGAGCTCGGCGACGTTGATTACACGTGCAACGGTCATTTCCGGCAGTTCGGTCGGGCTGCCCGCCGCATTGCCGAGGCTCAGCATGTAGTCCGGCTGGGGCACGTGGTTGACCGTGATACCCATGCCATTTTCGCCGTTGAATTGCGTCGCCAGCTGGGTGAGCGTGTCGCCGTCACCGCCAGTCAACGGGCTCCACATGTTGACGGTCTGGTTGGCCGCGCTGTCCGGGCACTCCAGCGCGCTGGGCGAACCAGACGCACCGGCGCTGCCTGAAGCGGCCGGACTGCCGGACGCACCGGCCGAACCGGACGCGCTGGGCGAGCCACTCGCGGCAGCGCTGCCCGAGGCAGCTGCCGAGCCGCTTGGAGAAGTCTTTGCCGTCGCACTGGCACTCGGCGAGCCGGCCGAGGTGGTTCCCGATGGCGCAGGCGAACTGCTGGACGGGCCGCACGCCCCCAAAAGTAGGCTCGCGCTCGTCAGGAATGCGAGCGGTAACAGATACCGACGGCTCACTGGCCACCTCCTCTTCCCGAAGTGGGTGGGCGTCCGCTGTAGCCAACGGCAGCCCGAGGCGATTCTTCGGGCCCTACCGTCGTCAACAGCCTTTCCACCGAGGCTGCGACTGTTGCGTCGAGGTATCAGGCGGCGGGGGCGAGTCCCTTGGGCTGTGGCCCGATTACGACCTGTTCGAACCGGCCTTCCAACGCGGCCTGGGCGAGCTGGCCGTAGGTCAACCCAATCGGATAAGGCTGGCGGTCGAGGCTGACCAGGCCACAACGGTTGACTCGGCCAGCATCGCGGGTCAACGCCAAATCCCAGTCGACGTGGTCGACGAAGCCATACCACGTGAACCCGCGCACCGGGGCACCAGCGGCACGAAGCGCAAGCGTGTCGTTCCACATCTCGGCGAGCCAACGCGGCCGGTACCGCCCACCAATGTTCGTCTCAGTCAACATGAACGGCATCTGGTAGCGAGCGTGATAATCACCGGCCAGTGCGCGATAACCGCGGCGTAAGGCGCCGGCCCGTCGAACCTGGCGCGGGCCCACGACCAGCCACTCGTTGCCGCGGTAGTAGTCGTGGCCGCAGATACAACCTTCAACCGAGCCGTGCTCAGCGAACCAGGCGAGTCGGTCTTCGCCCATGCCGTGCGCAACCAGCCAATCGGCCACGCTACGCCCAGGGCGCTTGCCGTATGTCAGGTCGAAACCAACAAAGCGTCGTTCGTTGAGGAACGCCGCGTGGCCTTCGAGCGAAGGGTCGGCGGCGAGGTAGCCCTCACACGCGTCACTCTGGATGAAGATCGCGTCCGGCCGGATCTCGCGGATCACCTCCATACCGCGCACCGCACAACTTACGGCGGCGTCGAGCGCGGCGACGAAAGACCGTTCGTCCCGCTTCCGCTCGTTCCACAACCCCATCGCCCCCGAGAACACGGCGAGCACGAGCGGTTCGTTGACCGGCGTGTAGTAGCGCACCCATGGGTAGCGTTCCGCTACGGCGCGCGCGTAGACCTCGAACCGTCTGACCAGCCGGCGATCGCCGACGGCTCGGATGTCGTCGGGCATGCCGGAATGAAATAGGTCGAGCATTGGCACGATACCTGCGTCGCGCGCGGCAGAGAGCGCGTTGTCAGTCCAGCGCCAGTCGAAGTCAGACGGGTTATCGGTTACCGCGACGACATGGAAAGGCACGGCCAATCGTGCGTATCGAATTCCGAGCGAATGAGCGAGCTGAAAGTCTTCGGCGTAGCGTTGCCAGTGACCGGTCTTCACCAGCTCGTCCATGCGGGCGCCCGCAACGACGGGGGCAGAGCACTCGAAACCAGTGGCGACGACAAAGCCCTCGTCGAGCTCGAGCGGCGGCGCCTCAACCATGCCTAATACGTCTCGCGCTCGAGCGCGACTGGCTCGACAGGGTGCGACTGGCCTTCACCTCCGGACGTCGTGCCATCGACGTCCGGTAAAGCGGCCGTCGCCGCGTCGGGCGTCGCCGCAACCGCAAACCCGGCTTGCTGCGCTGCCTCGATGAAATCGCCGGGAATTGCCTTGGACGGCCGCGAAGTTATGGCCGACACGATGGCGGGATCGAGCTTGGGCGTCCTGTCTGCACGCAGCAGGCCGTTGGTCTCTTGCTCGGTGTCGGTCAATTGGGTGTAGCAGAAGCCGGCGATGGTCGGGCTATCGAGGACGGCGGTAACCAATTCCTCGTACTTGGCCAGCAGCTCTTCGTCGCTACTGACCGAGCCGTAGCCGAACCACGGCGTGCCGGCCTGCGGCGCGTAGCTGATCCCGCCGAACTCCGAGAGGATGATTGGGCGGCCTCCGCGGGGCCCGGCTTCGAGCATTGCGCGCTGGTGCTGAGGACGCCCCTGCAGCGCTCGCTCGACCGCGTCGGGCGTGCCGTACCGCTCGCGTAGCGACGCACCGTCGAGGGCGTAGTCGTGGATACTCAGGATGTCGCTCGACAGATGTTCCCAGCCGTCGTTGCCAATGACCGGCCGGCTTGGGTCGAGGGCCTTGGTCAGGTGATAAAGGCCGCGGACATAGTCGCGCTGGGCTGGGTCGCCGGGCAGGTCGGGAACTCCCCAGCTCTCATTGAACGGAACCCAGGTGATGATCGATGGGTGGCTCGCCTGTTGTTTGACGACGTCCATCCATTCTCGCGTCATGCGCCGAACGGCCTCCTCGCTGAACTCGTACGCGTTAGCCATCTCGGCCCAGACGAGCACGCCCAGCCGGTCACACCAGTACAGGAAGCGCTCGTCTTCGACTTTCTGATGGATGCGCACCCCATTGAAGCCGAGCGACTTGATGAGCTCGACCTCGCGCTGGATCGCCTCGTCGCTCGGCGCCGCCAGGTGCGATTGCGGCCAGTAGTTCTGCGCGAGCACGAGGCGCAGGTAACGTGGCCGGCCGTTGATGAGGTACAGGCCGTCGGCAGCCTCGACCGAGCGCAGTCCGACGTAGGACGCGATTTCATCGAGCGTCTGCCCGGCGCCGTCGATGAGCGTTATTTGAGCTTCAATCAGGTTGGGATTCGACGGCTCCCACACAAGGCGCCGGCCCGCCATGCCCGATAAATCGGCGGTCAACTGCACCTCGCGGCCGAGCTCCTGCTGGCGCACCTGGTAGACGTCATCCGCCAGCAGCTCGCCGTTTGTCGACAGACGCAAGTGCAGCGCTGTGGCCTGGTCCGGTTCCGCGCTCAGCCGGACGGTAAACCCAAGCTTGGCGCGGCGACTGTCCGGCGACCAGGTCAAGCTGGCGACGTACAGGCGACCAACAGCCTCGAGCCAGACCGGCTGCCAGATACCGGTTGTCCGGTGGTACCAGATGCTTGCCGGCTCTGCCTCCCAGTACTGCTTGCCGCGCGGCTGCGTGAGGTCGCGTGGCTGGTCCTCGGCGCGCACAACCAGAACCTGATCGTCGTCGCCGGCAAGGGCCTCGCTGATATCGATCGTGAAGGAGCTGTGGCCGCCCTCATGCGTGCCAACGAGCTGACCATTGACCCAGACATGGGCGGCGTAGTCGACGGCGCCGAAATGGAGCAACAGCCGGCCAGCGCGGCTAAAGCCGGAGCAGTCACTCAGCCTGAACGACCGGCGGTACCAGACAACCGGATGCGGACTTGGATCGTGGATGCCCGACAACGCCGACTCAGGCGGAAAGGGAACGACAATTAACCGGTCGAACGGCGCGGCATTTTCCTGCCAGCCATCGCGCAGGCCGACGCCGTCGTCGTCATAGGCGAAGCTCCACTGGCCGCGCAGGTCCAGCCAGCTCGCCCGTCGCCGCTGGGGCGATGGATGCATCACGCCCCGCACATCATCGACTGTCGGTCATTACAGCGAAAGCGTAACTTGCCCCACGCGTGTGACTCGGTCGCCGTGTAACGCGGCTCCCCCGACTATGGCCATGTGCGGATCCTGATTACCGGCGCCGGCGGAACGCTCGGGCGCGCGCTTCTACCAATGCTTCTTGAGCGCGGTCACCAGGTGACAGCGTTCGACGTATCCGACGTCGAAATCGCCGGCCGCGACGACGATCGCGTGCACGCAGTGAAGGGCGATGTGCGCAACGCCGCGGACGTCAGGGCGGCCATCGAGGGCAACGATCTCGTTGTCCACACCGCGGCGATCCATGGCATTCATCTGGCGAACCACTCGGCGCAGCAGTTCTACGACCTCAACGTGACCGGCACGTTCAACGTCTGGCAGGCGGCCGCCGAAACCAAAGTGAAAGGGGTCGTGTTCAGCAGCACGATGGGCGTCTATGGCGAGAGCCGGCGCTCAGCGAGCGTCGACGAAGCAATCCGCGTAACCGAAGAGCTGCCACTCCAGCCAGGCGACATTTATGCCTGGACCAAGGTTGTCGGCGAGGAGTTGTGCCGCTACCACTTGCGTCACGACGGCATACCCAGTGTGGCGATGCGCTACGGAATGTTTGTCCCGGAGCCGTTCTTTCGGTACGGCATCCGCCTGCTCTACGGAGGCGTCCATGAGCTGGATGTGGCCTTCGCGGTAATGGCTGCAATCGATGCCCTGGTTGGGGGCAAGATCCGGCACGAGGCGTTCAACGTCGAGTCTTACCTGCCCTTCGCGGAACGTGACCGCGTGCAGTTGCGACTCGACCCGTTGGCGGCGCTCGATCATCATTTTCCGGGCAGCCGGAGCGTGCTCGAGAGCCGCGGCGTGGCGACACTCAAGCCGATCACCGAGTGGTACGCGATGGACCGCATCGCCCAGCATCTCGATTTCCGCCCGAAGCACAACTTTGCCGACTGGCTCGCCGAGTTGGAACGGCGGCCGGCTGAGCGAGCGGAGAAGAGCCCGCCCTGGCCGTAGGAACGCGTCGTATCCTTGCGACCTTCTGCAGGGGACGCTGGCATGGAATTCGGTTTCACGCTCAAGCCAGACCACACCATCGAGCGGACTATCGCGCTCACCCGCCAGGCCGAAGCCGGCGGCTTCAGCTACGGCTGGCTCTTCGACTCACACGTGCTGTGGCAGGAGCCGCTACCCGCTGCTGACCATCATGGCGCTCAACAGCCAGCACCTGCGCCTGGGCACGTGCGTCACTAACCCGGGAACGCGCGAACCGTCGGTGACGGCCAGCGCCCTGGCCACGCTCGATGTGATCAGCGGCGGCCGCATGGACCTGGGCATCGGCCGCGGCGATTCGGCGCGACGGGTGATGGGCAAACCGCCAACGACGCTCGCCCGCCTCGAGGAGGCGACCAGCGCTGATCCGCGACCTCGTTGAAGGCCGGACGGTCGACCAGGACGGCACCAACCTTCACTTCAGCTGGACGCGCGGCGACAAGCTGCCGGTCTGGGTGGCCGGCTACGGACCCAAGGCGCTCGAGGTCACGGCGCGCATCGCCGATGGCGTCATCCTGCAGCTGGCCGAGCCGGATCTGATCCGCTGGTTCGTGGGCCAGCTGCGTGACTACGCTCGCGCCGCCGGTCGTGACCCTTCTGAGATCAGGGTGATGGCTGCCGCTCCCGCCCACGTCGGCGACATGGCCTCCTGTCGCGAGCGCGTGCGCTGGTTCCCGGCCCTCGTCAGCAACCACGTCGTCGACCTGGTCAACAAGTACGACCCGGCCGAACTGCCGCCGGCGCTGACCGCCTACGTCCATGACCGCAAGGGCTACGACTACCTGCACCACGCCGAAGTCGGCTCGTCCAACGCATCGTTCGTGACCGATGAAGTGGTCGACCGCTTCTGCGTGATCGGGCCCGTCGAGGACCATCTGAAGAAGCTGGCCGAGCTGGCTGATGCCGGTGTCGATCAGTTCAACATCTACCTGATGAACGGCGACGAGGAAGAGACACTCGAAATCTACGGGCGGCAAGTCATTCCGGCCATGAAGGGGATGGTCGCCGCCAGGGGCTAATTGAGCGGATGCTCGGGCTGACGTTGGTCATCCTCGCGATCCTTATCGTCGACCATGCTCTTCGCCGCGCTGGTAACGATCTCGGTCGCCTACATCAGTCTGGTCGCGACGCATTTCGTCCTGCCCGCAGCCGATCGACTCGAGGGCCGACCGACGCTACCCATCCCGGGCTGATACGTCATGATTTGACATAAGGCCTTGCGCCGCCGGTTGGGGATGCCTGATGATCGGCGCCTTGGCTGGAGCGCCTACCATTCCCAGCCAGCGGTAACTCAAGTGGGGATCGTCACGTGGCAGTGATCTGCAAGAACTGCGGTTTCAGCAACGCCGATGGCGATGAGTTCTGCGGAAATTGCGGCAAGTACCTCGAATTCACCGGCGTAGTCGCGGACGACGGTCAGGCCGCGCCGCCTCCGCCGCCCGGCGATGGATCTGCCGCCGACGCAGGCGAGCCAGGGATCCGCACCGCCACCACCCGTCGACGACAGCACGACGGCCATGCCCGTGCCGCCGCCTCCACCGCCGGATCCGAGTGGTTCGGCTGGCCCGCCGCCTCCCCCGCCGCCCGGCGGTGGTGCTGCCCAAACACAGCTCGGTGGTCGTGGACCGGACGTCATCTGCTGGAACTGCGGCCGGCGTAACCCGGGCGGCCGAACGTTCTGCATCCAGTGTGGCGAACGTCTCGCCGCGGGCAAGCCAACGTCGGCCGTCAAGACGGGTGCCGTCGCCGCCGCAGCGGCAGGCGGAGCCGGTGCCGGCATGGCCGCCGGCGCAGGCGGCCCTCCCCCGCCTCCAGGCGCAGGCGGCGGGCCCAACCTCAAGGTCATCGGTATCGGGGCGGGCATCGTCATCGCCCTATTGCTGGTGGCCGTTGTCGCCGCCTCGCTCCTAGGTGGGCTTGGCCCGACAGCGACACCTACCCATGCCGCGAACCTGTCGCCAACGCCAACGTCGGGTGCGAGCGCTTCGGGCGCCAGCCCATCGGGTTCGGGCGCGGTCAGCTCGCCCACGGCGTCGGCGTCCGCTGGCCTGCCCACGGACACGCCGACAGCTTCAGCGCCCGGCCCGACCGATACGCCAGTGACCCCGACCAGCGGACCAACCGCCACGCCCAGGCCGACCAGGACGCCACGACCGACGTCCAACGCCACGCCCGCGCCGGCCGATGCGCGATGCACCAACGTCGGCAATCGCGGCAGGTTCACGACGGGCTTTGTGCCAGGTTCGTCCAGGACACTCGACGCTCACACCGCCTGGTGTGTCAAATCCGTCACCTTCGCCAAGGGCAATGGCAGTGGGACGCTGAAGATCTTCCTCGTGAACGATGCTTTCGACGTCTCTCCCTACGGCTGGGCAGAAGTCCAGCAGCCGGACGGCTTCGGCGGCAGCGACACTTACAAGTGGGACTTCTCGATCGGCCTGCCGCAGGGCTACGACAACATCCCGCCCAATACGGAGATCCAGTTCCAGACCACGAACCACGCTTCCGGCAACGTCTTCATCACTTACGTCGTGGTGCACGTTCCATAGCGGCCGCTAGCGGCGGATCACGATCGGGTCTGGCGCTCCAAATGGGTTATCCGTGACGAACGGCGGAATGACCGTGCCCATGACCACCAGGTAGGGCGCCAGCAGGTCGGTGTAAGCCGTCGGGTCGGCCGGATTGTGGACGGTCATGTTGCGCGGGCCGGTGAAGTCGTGCTGGAAGACCATCACCTGGCGGCTGAAGCTGCCGTTATCGTCGGTCTGGACCTTGATCGGCTGGTTGGCGCCGATGCCGTGATCCCACTCCAGCTCGAGCGTGGTCAGCGCCGGGAAACCGAAGCCCTCGACGAGCGGCACGAAGCCCCTCGGTCCGGACGCCGGCGTGATGCGCAGGATCAGGCCAGTGCACGGCACGAGGATCGAAGTGGTCTGCTCGTCGAGCAGACCCAGCGCGGTCGTTTGGCTGGCCACCACTGAGTAGGCACCCGGCGGCCGACCATCGACCACGAAGGGGTACTCGAACGCGCCGCGCGGGCCCGCCTGCACGCCACCGCTGACCGGCGTGCCGGTCGGGTCGAACACGAGCTGGACGAAGCCCGTCGCGAAGCCTGACCCGGTCAGGTTGAGCGTGTAGGCCCCTGTCTGGCCGGCCGCCGCCGGCTCGCACGTTGGGTCGACCGTCAACGTTGGATCGAGCACGCGGCAGGGCGTGGTAAAGGCCGTCGACGCCTCGACGTGGCCTGTGCTGACGTCCTGATAGGCAAGGATGCGGTAGGCACCTGGCGGACGGAAGGCCGGGTTGATGGGCACCAGGAAGAGCCCGTTCTTGCCAACTCGGCCGGTAAAGGTCTCTTGCGGAAAGCCCACCCCTACCGCCAGCTGGTCGGCGTCGAACACGACCGTCACCAGCTGGCCGGGCGCGAAGTCGGTGCCGGTCACGGTCAGGCTGTAGCGCTTGGCCACGTCACCCGTGATCGCCGGCGGACCGCACGTGCCTTCGACCGCGATGGTGGGGTTGTAGCAAGGCACGCGGAAAGTGGTCTTGACGTCGCGCACGGCCGAGCCGTCGCCCTCGTAGTTCTGGCGGAACTCGACGGTGTAGGTGCCGTCCGGCCGCGCGTACGGCGTTATGTCGACCGGGCCGAAGCTGCCGCCACCGCCGAGCGTGTCCTCCGCCGAGTAATAGAACGTCTGCGCTTTGCCGTCGGGATCGAAGACGATTTCGAGATCGGCGTAGCCATCTTCGTTCTCAGAATCGAAACCGCTTCCACCGACGGTCAGGGTGAGCCGGCTGGGCGGCCCGCCGGCCTGGCCGGCGCAGTCCGGCGTCACGTAGACCTGCGGGCAGGGCGTCACGAAACGGATCTGCTTGTAGTTCTCGACGCTGCCGTCCTCGCTGTTCTGGCTGATGATCACGTCGTATTCGCCGGCGGGTAACTCCACGCCCAGCGGCCACTGCACGTCGAAGCTCGCTGCCGGCCTGATCGAGAAGGTCTGGCCGTATTGCGGTCCCTGGTACCTGCCAACCAGCCTGAAGTTGATCAGCGCGTCGCTCGGTCCGGCCGCCCAGCCCGTACCGACAACGTGGATGGTGGGTACTGCGTCGTCGCTGCAGCCCGGATCGAGAGTGGTGATGGTCGGGCCGCCCGGGCAGTTGCTGAAGTAGGTCTGCGCAACCGTGGTCGCGGTCGTGTCGTAGGCGTAGACCGCCTTGATGAAGTTCGAGTAGTAGTAATAGTTCGTCCTGACCGTCAGCTGCGTGGTGAACGTGCCGTACTCGTCGGTCGTGACCGTCTCACTGTCGTCCGGCTTGGTGTAGTAGATCCAGTCGGAGACGTTGACGGCCGCGTTGGCCTGGAAGCTGTGGCCTGTGACCGTGATGTTCCACAGGCTGTCGTAGGGAAAGCAGTACGGCGTGACCTCGATGACGGGCGTTTCCTGGAGTGTTTCCGCCGCCGCCGGCTGCGGGCGGGGAACGACGATCAGGCCCGCCGTCAGGGCCATTGCCGTCAAAAACGGGAGCGCCCTCGAGCCAGCCCGCCGAATGCCCTGCGCGCTCACCTGCTCAGTCTAGATAGCGCCGGTAGCGGTCTAGCGTTGGAAGATCACCGGCTCGGGCGAGGGGACGGCCGTGTCGTCGGCGGAGAAAGGCGGCTGGATGGGTGCGGCGGCAACGAGGTAAGCCGCCGTGACACCGACATAGGCGAGCGCGTTGGCCGGGTCGGCGACGACCACGTGACGTGGCCCCAGGAAGTCGTGCTGGTAGATCACGATCTGACGGCTGAAGCTGCCCAGCTCGTCGGTCAGCACGCTGACTGTCTGAGCGGACCCGATTCCGACGTCCCACTTGAGCGTGAGGGTGGTGTTGGGCGGAAAACCGAAGCCTTCAACCGTTGGCACAAACCCGCGCGGGCCGGTGTCGGGCGTAATGCGCACCACGACCGCGCCGCACGGCACCAGCAGTTGGGCGCTCGCCTGCGCGATCAAGCCGTACGACGATTCCTGGCTGGCAACGAAGTCATACACGCCCGCCGGTTTGCCGGTCAGCGTCAGCGGAGCAGTGAACGCGCCGGTGGCGTCGGCCTGGACCTGGGTTGCCGCCGGAGCCAGGCCGGTCGGGTCGAATACGAGGTCGACCGGGCCGGGGTCGAAGCCGATGCCGCTGGCGACGATGGCGTAGGCGCCGGCAAGCCCGTCGGCGGGTGCGGCACAGGTGGGATTGATGGTCACCGTCTGGCACGGCACGGTCAGGGTCGTGTCCGCCTCAATGTGGGTGCCGTTGTTGTCCTGGTACGCCTGCAGCCGGTAGGTGCCGATGGCCTTACCGTCGGCCACGAACGAGGCACTGACGTAGCCGCTGACGTCGGCCTCGACCGTGCCCGTGAACGGCGTGCCGTCCGGATCGAGGACCACGGTGACCGGTCCGGGCTGGAAGCCGCCGCCCGTCAGGCTGAGCGTGTAAGCCAGGGGCTGGCCGTCGGCAACCGGTGCGCAGGTTGGGTTAACGGAGATCACCGCCGATCCGGGTGGCAGCGTGGGCGGCGGTGAGATGGGTGGCCCGATGCACGGCACGTTGAAGGTGGTGCTGGCCTCGAAATGGCCGCCGGTGGTGTCCTGGTAGGCCAGGATGCGGTAGTAGCCAGGCGGCCGGTAGCCGGGGCTGATGGCTGCGTAAACACCGCCATTGGCATCGGTCGTGCCGGTGAAGGCGGTTGGCGGATAGTCGGAGCCGGCCGCATCGTCGGGATCGAACACGATCGTCACGCCTTGGTCTGGCACGAAGTCGGTGCCCGTGACGGTGATCGAATACTCCTGTTCGACGCCCGGCGTGACCGCATCACCGCAGTCCGGACTGGGTGTGGCCAGGGTGGGCTGAAGGCACGGCGACCGGAAGGTCGTAACCCAGTCGCGAGTTATGTCGTTGCCACTGTCACGCTGGATCAGCTCGATGATGTAGTCACCGGCGGCACGCGCGAACGGATCGATCGAGATCGGCCCGAAGTCGCCCGATGGCGGCGCCGGCGTTGCTCCCGTGGCGAATGGATCGGGCGTCGGCGGGGCCGGGTATTGGTAGACGAACTCCTGCGGGACACCCAGCGGATCGAACACGACGTGCAGGTCGGCCGTGGGGTCGAAGGCTGTGCCGCTCAATGTCAAGGTCATCCGGTCAGGTGAGGCTCCGCTGGGCGCACATGCCGGCGTGACGCTCGCCTGCGGGCAGTCGCTGCCGATGTGCAGCGTGCCCTGGGCGTATTCCTCGACAACCTGGACGGAACCCTGGTAGCCGTTCTGGTTGAACGTGATGCTGTGGTCGCCGGGCGAGAGGTCCTTGGCGACCACTCGCGTGACATCAAAGTTGCCGCTTGACGGTGGCGGAATCGGATCGACCAGGTCCGGGTTGCCGTCGATCAGGATCTCGATGAGAGCGTCACTCGGGCTGGCTGCCCAGTCCGTGCCGACGACGTGCAGGGTTGGTGCCGTATCGGAGCTGCATTGCCCGCAGCAACCTGGCCGTCGCCTTGCCGTAGTTGCACGAGTTGAACACAGCCTGCGCCAGGTCGTGCTCGCCGGTGGCGTCACTGACGCGAATCGTGTTGCCACCCTGGACGATCGAGACGTTCAAGCGCGCTGGTGAACATCCCGTTGGCGTCGGTACTTGCGGTGTTGAACGTCTGCGGGTTGTGCAGGTCCTGGACGTTCACCTTGACGTTGGGCTCGAAGCTGTGGCCAACGATCTTCACCGTGACGATGGTCGGCGGCGTCCCGTCATTGACCCAGCACATCGGCTGGAACTCGATGGTCGGCGTTTCGGGCGCCTGCTGGGCCTCGGCGCGGGCGGGCTTAGGCAAGGTCACGACGCCCGCCAACAGTGCCAGCACGGCGCCGACCAGGACCAGCAGCCGGCCTGTGCTCAGAGTCGACGGGCCCACGCTTGGCTCAGGCCTCTCGTTCTCTTGGCGAGGGCCGGCGAGCGGTCAGCGCTGGTAGCCGGACCAGAGCACGGATACGCCGTCGCAGCCGGTCGGGCAGCCCAGGAAGAGCGCCTGGCCGTTCGGGATGAGCAGCGGCGTCACGAAGTGGTAGTCGATGTCGCGGAAGTTCTGCAGCTGCAGGATCAGCAGAGGCTGCTCCGGCGGCGGGTTCTGATTCAGGTCACGCCGGCCGATGATCAGCTGGCCGGTCAGGGTGTCGCTGGGGTTGTTGAAGATCAGGTCGGTGACGTACAGCGTGACCGCCGGATCGACCTGGAACTGGTCGTTGCTGCCCTGCAGCCGGCCGGCGCGCTGGCCGCCTGGGCCCACGCCCGGCTCCAGCGTCGGCGTCGGGCTTGGACTGCTGCCCGGGATGGTGGGGCTGGGGCTGCCAACCGGGCCACTCGGGCTCGGGCTGGGGGAGCCGCCGCCGCCACTGGTGGCCGTCGGCGTCGGCGATCCACCGCCGCCGCCTGGTGTCGGTGTTGGAGCGCCACCGCCGCCCTCCGGTTGGCGCTGAGACCCGGGCAGGACGGGTAGTCCGCTCGGGCCGACGGTCGCGCCGGCAGCGATGATTTCCTGGCGGGCGAGGCCGGTGATGGACGGCTGCAGGAAGAAGACCCAGGCGATCGCGGCAAGGGCGATGAGCGCGATGGCCGCCAGCAGCGCGCGCAGCGTCCAGCCTGGCAGCATCTGCTCCTGCAGCATCGTGCCATCGACGCCGACTGGCGCAGCGCCTGGGCTCAGTACCTCGACGCGGAACGGGTGCGTCTTGGGCGTGCCGCGCCAGAAACGCTTGCGCGGCTTGACCTTGACCTTGGACAGCGCCGCCGTACCCGGGTCGGCGACCACGCTGGGCGGATTGATGTCGAAATCGAGCGCCTTGTCCGGATCGCTGGCGGTGATTTGGGCGTTGAGGCGCAGGTTGCCGCGGTTGTCGACGGCGAGGTCATGTGTCGACGCGCGGCTGCCGCGCGACGTGCGCGGAGCGAGTTCGGCGTAGGTATCGATGAACGCGCCGAGCTCGAGGCTGCCCTCCTCGACCACATCGCCGGCCGGGTCTTCCTTGGAGTCGACGCGCACGCCGAAGGGCAGCGGGCCGGCCGGAATCTCGGCGCTCTTGGGCGGCCGGAAGGTGATGGTGGCCGTGCCTTCGGCGCCGGGGAAGAGCGAGAGGCTTGGCGGATCGACCGTTGCCCACCCTTGGGCGTCGCCGAGGATGCTCAGCGTGAACTGGTCGACAACCTGGCCCGTGTTGCGGACACGAATCGACGCCGTCGTCTCCTGACCAGGATCGACGGCCAGCGCCTTGGCTTCAAGGAATGCGGCAGCCCCCATGCGCGGCGAGGATACCGGCCGCATCTAGACGTTGCATAGACATTTCTGACGGGGCGCGGGCAATAACAATTGCCCGTTAAGTCCACGTTCAGTGGCCGCAAAGTGGGCTGGGGCAGGCTTGTCGGGCAATCGCCACTGACCGAGGAGTGACCCGCGATGGCCGTACGTGCCCTGCCTGAATTGAGAACCGACCGCATCTCGGTCTGCGTGGCGACGGCCGACCCGCTGTCGAGAGCGGGCACGATCGCGCAGCTGCGCGGTGCCGCTGGCATCGTCCTGGTCGACGAGGAAGAGCTTGACGAGGGCGCGGTGGCGCTGGTCGTTGCCGACGAGGTGGACCCTGAAACTGCTCGAACGATCCGCAGTCTGCGCCGGCGCGGCGTCGACAAAGTGGCACTGCTGGTCACCCGGCTCGACGACAACGGCCTGTTGATCGCAGTCGAGGCCGGCGTTGGTGGCGTTTTGCGGCGCAGCACGGCCACCCCGCACAACCTGGTCGCCGCCATCCGCGCCGTGGCCGCCGGCGAGGGCGCACTGCCGCCCGATCTATTGGGCCGGCTGCTCGAGCAGGTTGGTCACCTCCAGCGACGCGTGCTCGCGCCGCGCGGGTTGACCTTCTCCGGCCTGACCGACCGCGAGGTGTCGGTGCTGCGCCTGCTGGCCGAAGGCCTCGACACCGCCGAGGTCGGCCAACGCCTGTTCTACTCGGAGCGCACGGTCAAGAACATCATTCATGACGTCACCAGCCGGCTCGACCTGCGCAACCGGACGCACGCCGTCGCCTACGCCATCAAACAGGGCCTGATCTAGGCGCGGCTGTCCGTTCGGCCGTCGGCTCGTGGGCCGCTGCCGTTTGCCCAAACGGTCGCCCTTTAGGGCACCGCTCGCGCCCGACCAACTGGTAGCGTCCTGAGCATGCCCGAGCGTGCCAAGGCCGCGGCCGAGCCCCAGCGCGCGCCTGCCCAGGCGCAGCCGGTTTCCGGCGGCATGCAACCGGCGGCCGAGATCGCGGACCAGGCCGACATGGACCAGGCGCTGGGTGCCGGCCAGGCGGTGGCGACCCTGCAGACCGCGTCGGGGGCGGCGGATCCGCCGCCGTCGTACCGCATGACGGCGCCGGGCCTGCTCGCGCTCCAGCACACGGTCGGCAACCGGGCGGTCGCCGATGCGATGCGCAGTGTCGTCCAGCGGGTGCCGGTCAGCGTCTCGGGTGGCGAAACGCTTTACAACCAGTCGGCGGCCGGTGGCCAGGCCGGCGCCAAGCACTACGGCATGGGCGGCCAGTACGACATGAGCCGCGACGGCGATGCCAGCGTCACCGTCGCCATCAAGATCAAGTTCATCAAGCAGAACCGCAACACGCTGCCGCCAACGCCACCGGCGACCAGCCCCGCCGTCGGCGACCGAACTGGTCCCATCACGAACCTGCCCATCGGGGACCAGGCGTGGGCCGCCGACATCGCCGGCAAAGCAGTCAAGTACTGGAATGACGCCGGACTCGTCCTGGTCGGTGAGGAATGGAATGCGTTCAAGGACAACACCAAGAAGCGCATTCCGGTCACCTTCAAATCGATACCGATCTTCGACAAGGATGCCGAGTCCGATCAGACGGTGGCCGTCCACCCGCCCGGCGTCGTCGCGCAGGGCAGTGGCAACGGCACGGCCATCGACGCTGGCAACTACTACATGAAGAAGGACAACTCGGTTTACCCGGCCGAGGACAAGATCATCTACGCCCACGAGTACGGCCACTTGCTGGGCATCCCTGACGAGTACAGCCAGAGCAACCAGCAGATGAACCTGCTCTTGCACAACGCGTCGCCAACCTTGGCCGCCAGCAGCAAGGCGGCGCTCGACAAGAAGACGATCGAGCGCATGGCGTTGTCCGTTCATCACACCGCACATGAAGGGCCAGCTCGATTCAACGATGGCCGCCGTGACCGACGCCATTCGCGGCCAGCGCAAGCTGGTCAAGCAGAAGATGTCGAAGGCGGCACGCGAAGCCGCCACGCACGCCAGAAGTGAGCGCCGAGCTCAAGTCCGTCCTCGAGGCGCAGTCCGAGATCGCGCGTCAATCCAAAAGTGCCCGGCGCGGTGGCGTTCGAGACGACCAAGAACTTCAGCAACATCGACATCGCCGGTCAGGGCGTAGAAGCTGGCTTCGCATCCGACGCCTTGGCCACCCAGATCGCGGACGCATACGCCAAGGCGATCGACGCGCCGATGGGCGAAAAGGTCAACGTGCCGGGCTTGGGCGACGTCAAGATCAACGTTAAGAGTTCGGTCAGGAGTGCCGGCCTGGCCGCTGGCACTGCGACCAATACTCAGGCGTTGGGCGTGGCCGGAGCACAGGTGGGCCAGACCGGGCCCGGGCTGCCGGAGATGCCTCCGCCGACCACCCTGACCGGCCAGCTGGCCGGCGCCGTGGGCACATGGAGCACGGCCGGGTCCGCCCTCGAGTCGGGTGTCACCGGACCAGCCTTCGCGGCCAAGATGGTGGCCGCCATCAAGGCCGCCGGAGCGGCGCCGGCGGCGCCGCCACCGGGCGTGGTCGTGCCACCGACGCCCAAGATCGGTAACGCGCGGGAGCTTTACAACAAGGCCTACGCGATGGTCACCGCAGCCGCGCGCTTGTCGTCACAGCAGCTGGCTACGGACCTGGTCGGAGCGTCGCTCGATCCGATCCTCAAGTCGAGCGTCGACGCGCTGCAGGCGGCGATCGCGGCCGAGGTCACCCGCATCACCACCATGACCCCGGCTCAGCTGGCCGCCAACCCTTCGCCCGACCCGAACATGGCGGCAATCGTCACCGGCATGAAGACGCGCCTGGACGCGGCCAAGACGGGATTGGCCGGCACCGGCATGGACCCGCTTGGCGTCAGTGGCGCGACCACGCCCGCGCAAGACGTGACCTACTCGTATCAGGGCTTGATGGGGTCCAACGCGACCGGCGCCATCCGCGTGGACCAGTTCGCGGGGCTGGCCGCCGCATTCAACAAGAAGCTCAAGAACATGTTCGAGAAGGACTTCAAGGCCGAGGTCAAGTAGTTGCCGGACAAAGTCGCCAGCGGACCGTCACGCGCCCTGGCCGGGCCCGCCGTCGCGCCCGGCCAGCAGAAACAGGCGACCGCGGCAGATCCGGCGCGCGACGGGGCGGCCATGGCCGCCGCACTCGGTTTCGTGTCCGTTCAGATGGCCTCGGGTGCGGCCGACCCGCCGCCGTCCTTTCCGATGACCTCGGGCGGCATGCTGGCCCTGCAGCGGATGGTCGGCAACCGCGCCGTCACCTCGGCCATCGAGCGGACGAACTTGCGACGGCCGTACCTGCAGCGAGTCGCCGTCTCCTACGGCGGGACGGGCGAGACGCTCTACAACGACACCGACAAATCCGGCAAGGCCATTGCCAACCACTACGGCGGGCAGTGGCACGTTCCAGCTGACGCGTGACGGCGACGCGGGGGTGAACCTCGAGGTCAGGGTCAGGTTCCTCAAGCAGGCGCGCAACACGATGCCAAAGCGGCGTGGCCACCCGACCGATCCCGACGTAGGCGACCTGACCGGGCCGCAGACCGTGCTTCCGCCAGGTGACCAGGCGTGGGCGACACAGACGGCCGCCGACGCCGTCGCCAAGTGGAACGGCAAGCTCGTGCTGGTCGGCAAGGACAAGCCGGCGCCCGACGCGGAAGAGAAGAACAAGCGCCTGAAGGTGACCTTCAAGTCGACGCCCGTCTTTGGGTTAACGGATCCGGCTGACACCGAAGTAATCGTCCATCCGCCGGGCGTCATCGGTGGCTCGACCGGCAACCCGATTGATGCCGGCAACTACTACATGAAGAAGGACGACTCGGCTTACCCGGACAGCGACTCGATGATCTACGCCCACGAGTACGGCCACCTGATGGGCATCAACGACGAGTACAGCCAGAGCAACGAGCAGATGAACCAGCTCATCCACCGCGCGGCGCCGGGCACCGCCGCCAGCAGCATGGCCGCGCTCGACAAGAAGACGCTCGAGCTGATGGCGCTGGCACTCCTGTCGCGACCGCTGTATGGCCAGCTGACGGCCAGCCTGGGCGCGGTGAAGAACGCCATCGCCGGCCAGAAGAAAGCGGTCAAGAAGAGGATGACCGAGGCAGCGAAGGGGGCGGCGAAGTCGGCCGAGATCACCACCCTGCTGACTGATCGGCTGACCGCCATGTCGACGGAAAAGGTCAAGAAGAGCGTGCCGCGGGCGGTTGCCGTTCAGACCGGCTCGAACTTTGCCGCCTCGAAGATCGCCACGGGCGGAGTCGATCAGATCCTGGCGCCTGGCGGGGTGGCCAAGCTCATCGGCGACGCCTACTGGGATGCGCTGGTCAAGCCGCAGGGCGAGAGCATGAACATCCCTGGCCTGGGCGAAGTGAAGATCGACGTCGCCGAGCTCGATCTTCAATGCCGCCGGCAAGCGCGGCCGCGTCAAGACAGACATGCAGAAGGCGGCCGAGGGCGAGGCAAAGGCGACGATCGGGCTGCCCAAGCTGCCGGCACCCGGCACGTTGGTTGGCCAGCTGGCGGCCGTGCCCGGCACGTGGAGCTCGGCCGGCGGCGCGGTCGAGACCGGCATCAACGAGGGAACCTTCACCGCCAAGATGAAGGCGTCGCTCGACGCGGCGACGGCAGCCGCCGCGGCGCCGCCGCCGTTGCTCGCCCTGCTCGGCGCTCGCGCTCCGGCTCCGACACTCAAGTCGAGCCAGAAGCTCTACGAGAAGGCCTGGGTGCTGATGTTCAATGCGGCCAACGCCACCGTCAAGCAGCTGACCAGCGAGCTCGTCACGTCAACGATGAACCCGGTCCTGCAGGCGAGCGCCACGGCGCTGCAGGCGGCCATCGCGGCCGAGGTCCAGCGCGTCATGACCATGACGCCGACCGAGCTTGCCGCCAGTCCGTCGCCTGACCCCAACATGGCTGCCATCGTCGGCGACATGAAGGGTCGGCTCGACGCATCGAAGACTGCGCTCAGGGGCACGGGTATGGATCCGCTGGGTGTGACTGGCGGCACGACACCGGCCCAGGACGTGACGTACAGCTATCAAGGCATGATGGGTGCTGGCAAGACAGGTGCAATGCGCCCCGACCAATTCCAGTTGATTGTGGACACGTTCAACACCAAGCTGAAGTTCAAGACAGAGCAGAACTTCAGCGCCGAGGTCAGCTAGTGGAACGAGTCGCGAGCTTCAGCTGGAAGACGCCAGCCGCCGACATCGGTCGATGAGCAGTTGGTGCTGTACGACGACGGCAGCGCGCGGCTGGTCGTACGCCGGCCGCGGACCGAGACGCCAACAATCGGCACCTACACCCACTCGCCGGACAAGGCCGACTTTGCTGAGCTGGCCAAGGCTGGCGGCGATGGCGTCACGTTCGACTTGCACACCGCCATCCCGGCCAACCTGGCCGACCTGCAGGTGCTGGCCAGCCGCGTCGCCGACGAAGCGCGCGAGAAGCCCGAGGCGACCGCGCTGTTCTACGTTCGGGCCTTGGGCGCCCCGGCCGACGGCACCGTCAGCCTCGCAGTTGGCGTGGTGGGCGGCGGAACGCGGACTGTCGAGTTCGACCTGAATGAAGGCAAGTGCACCGTTCACTTCATGAGTGACGGCCAGACTGCTGCCTGGTACGAGTTTCCGGCGTTGGAGACGGGCTTCGTCACGCCCGATGCCGAAGGTCTGGGCGGCTTGCGGCGGCGCGCTGAAGTGCAACCGGGTGTATACGGCGTGGTGGTCGTGAAGGTGCCCGTGCCGGCCGAATTCGACAGTGTTTACGCTCAGGTCGCCGGCAGCCTGTACGAGGCGCTGCCGGACGAACCGATGGGCTCAGCCTATGCGGTTCGGACCGACAAGACGGAGGTTTCCCCGGCCTGACTCAGGCGTGCGTCGGCGCCGCGTCCTCGGCGTGGTCGGCGTGGCGCTGCAGTGAGCGCTGGACGAATTCGCCCTGCATCTCTTCCTCTTCGCCCTGCGGCTCTTCCTCGCGCTGGACGAATTGGCCCTGGACGTCTTCGTCTTCCTGCGGCTCTTCCTCGCGCTGGACGAATTGGCCCTGCACGTCTTCGTCTTCCTGCGGCTCTTCCTCGCGCTGGACGAACTGGCCCTGCACGTCTTCGTCTTCCTGCGGCTCTTCCTCGCGCTGCACGAATTGGCCTTGCAGCTCGTCTTCCTGCGGCTCCTCTTCGCGCTGGACCTCGAGCTGGGCGGACGCGGCAGGCGCCGGACTGGCCATGGCCGTCTCGGCGTTCCGTTCGGCGGCCTGCTCGAACTTATCCGATGGGTGGGAGACCGAAATGCCGTCGCCCTGGGACGTGCCGTCGACCGGGCCTTCGCGCTGCTGCATGACGTGAGTCAGCTCGTGGGCGATGGTCTTCTTGCCCTCATCGCTCGAAGGCGACCAGCGATCGGACCTGCACCACGACGTCGCTGCCCACCGTATAGGCGTTGGCCTGGACCGCCTTGGCCGAGTCGCTGGCCTTGCCGTCGGTGTGGACCTTCACATCGGAAAAGTCGGCGCCCAGCCGGCCTTCCATCTCATCCTTCAGCCCGCCTGACAGCGGCGACCCACCGCCCTGGCCGACGACGTCGAGCACCGGTGAGCGCGCCGCGCCGGCCTCGTCCTCGCGCTGCAGCAGCTTGCTTACGCCGGCGTTGCCGGCCAGCCGCTGAACCTCGAGCATGGTCTGCACAGACGCCTGATGAGGGTTGGCGATGGCGGCCTGGATCTCGCCGGATGCGTCGTTGTTGCGGGCCGGGTTTGCCGCGCGCTTCGCTCCGCCGGCGAGATCGTTTTCGTCGTGTACGCGCATCCGAAGCGGCCCTCCTATGGCAGAGCTAAAAGGTGAACCCGCCGCTGCGCGATTACAAGGGCCAAACGAGCATTCGAGCAGCGCGGCCGATGCCCGATCGGGCATTGACAGTTGCCCCCAGCACGGCCCAAACCCTCCTAACACGGAATGGGTCGAGTTCCTAGATTTGGGGAGTGACCTCGAACGTAGGCGGCCTCGCGGTTGGCCTTGCCCGCGCGCCGGCTGCCAGCGTGCCGGCCGCCGGCTCTCGCGCGTCGTCGCCTGCCGCCACACCGGCGTTCGACCCGATGGACCTGCACGGGACGATGTCGATGCTCGACCCAACGTTGCGCGCCCAGGTCATGGCGTCGGTTCAACGCAGCGCGGGCAACCAATCGGTGCAGCAGGTGTTTTCCTGGCCGCAAGTCCAACGCTGCACCCAACATGCGATATGCCCTGAGTGTGCTGCCCGCGGCGAGACGGCCGAGGGCAAGCCGCTGCCCTTCGGTGTGCCCCTCCAGGGTGATTTTCTGGACGACGCCAAGGCGCTGGGCGCGTCGGGCCTGGGCAAGCTCAGTGCCGCCGGTCGCGAGGCGCTGCACATCCTCAGTTGCATCCCGCTCATCCGGGCGGTGGCCATCATCGAGACGGCCGGCGAGGCTGCGATTGGTCTGCTCGTCGCCCACGCCAAGGCCGGCACCATGCCCACAGCCGCCGAGGCACAGATCCTGCTGCCGGTGGTCGAAAAGGCACTCATCACCACCGTCTGCAACTGCCTGCCCAATTCGATCGTCACCGCCATCGCCCTGCACGTCTATCTGGCCGGTCAGCCGCTTGCCCAGAAGCACCTGCAGCACTACCTGACGGGCGGCGGCGCGGACTTCGTAGAGGACATACCGGACCTTTTCGCGCGCAACCCAACCATCCGCAACAACGTTGCCTCTCAGGTGGGCGAGCAGAGCAGCGGTGGCTCGATAAAGAAGGGCGTGCTGGAGGGCGGCGCCGACCTGCCGGGCGGGGGCAATCTGCCCGGCTTCCCACCGATCACGCAGGACGACTACGACGATCAGGACTGGCGCAACTCGATCGGCAACGTCGACAAGCTCGAGTGGTCGATCATCAGCGGCCCGGATGCGGCCGGCAACGCGACCGTTCGAATCACGCTGAGCGACCCATACGCGTGGCACCCCAAGGAAGCGCGGCTGACGCAATGCGTGCACCAGGCGATTGAGAACATGAAGTCCAAGGGCGCGGCCGAGTTCATGGCGCGCGGCACCGGCGACGTCGTGCTCAACCTGGGCAGCGGCTTCAAGCCTGGGCCCAACGCCGGGCCGCGCTAAGGGAGCGGCGGCTCTAGGACGAGGAGTCGCCCAAAAGCGGCGTGTAGTGGCCGAATTCGGCCTCCACCGTCAGCCGGCCGAGCTTGTTGTACTCGCGCTGCGTGCCGCGGATGAGCTGCGACATGCCGACGGCGGTGCCCTCCTCGGCGGCCAGGAAGGCGGCCGTCACGCACACGTTGCGGATGTTGCCGCCGGCCAGCTTGAAGGCCTTGGCCAGGAAGTCGACGTCGATGTCGTCGGCCTGCGGCAGAGTCTGCGGCAGGTGGCGCTGCCAGAGCTTGCGCCGGTCTTCCTCTTCGGGCATCGGGTAGTCGACGATCGAGTCGAGACGGCGGGTGAAGGCTTCGTCGACGTTGGCGCGCAGGTTGGTGGTCAGGATGGCCAGGCCATCGAATGACTCCATGCGCTGCAGCAGGTAGGCGATCTCGACGTTGGCATAGCGGTCGCGGGCGTCCTTCACCTCGCTGCGCTTGCCGAAGATGGCGTCGGCCTCGTCGAAGAGCAGTACGCCGTTGACCCGGTCGGCCTCGCGGAACACTCGATCAAGGTTCTTCTCGGTTTCGCCGATGTACTTGTCGACGACGGTCGAGAGGTCGATCACGTAGAGGTCGAGGCCCAGATCGCCGGCGACGACTTCGGCCGACATCGTCTTGCCCGTTCCCGAGTCACCGGCAAACAGGGCTGTCACGCCGCGGCCGCGGACGGCGCGCCCGCCGATGCCCCATGAATCGAAGACCCACGCCCGATGCCGCGCGCGGGCGGTCAGCTCGCGCAGCTGGGCAACGATGTCGGACGGCAGGACGAGGTCGGCCCAGCTCGCACGGGGCGTGATGCGCCGGGCCAGGCGGTCGAGGCCGGCAGCATTCTGGGCACGCGCGCCCGCCTGCAGGTCGTCCAGGCTGACCGCCCGATCGGCTGCCAAGGCCAGCTTTTGGGCGGCCTTGGCCGCGCGGAAGACCTGCGCCGGCGTCAGGCGGTAGGCCATCGTGGCGTGCGGGGCGCCCGATTCGCTGGGCTGGCTTGCCACGGCAGCCGAGACTTCGCCCGCCAGCGCCGATGCCCAGAAGGCACGCCGTTCGTCGACGGTCGGCGTGGCCGCGTCGAGCAGCAGCGGCACGTTGGTGCGACCAGGCCGCGTCCCACGTTCGCGTGCCGTACAGGATCACCGTGCAGCGGGCTTCGGCCAGCACGCGCACGGCGGCCGGATTGCGTTCGGATAGCAGGTCGAGCGGACCGGCCACCAGCGCGGCGTCGCGCAGCCGCGCCTCGCGCACAGCCAGCGTGGCCACAGCGACCGCGTCGCTGGCCGCGTCGACGCGGTTGAGGTCGAGCGCCAGGTAGCTACGCCCGAGGCTGGCCAAGGCGCCGGTGCACATCGACGCGGCGGCCGAGCCGATTGGCTCGCGGATGTAGGCCAGCTCGACGCCGTGGCGGAGCGCCGTCGCCAGCGGGCTGGCCGGGTCCGCGCGGACCGGCGGCTCATCGGCCAGCAAAGGCTCGATGGCCGGCTCGACGGCATCGTCGCCCAGAACGTGGGCCGCCACGCGATCGGGCACGCGCAGCGAGCGCGTCAGAACCGGCCGCTCGCCGTCCTCGACGATGACCAGGCCGCCGGCGACGAGCGGACCGCTCGGCCCCAGCCGTGCCGCGGGCACTGGCCAGGAACGGATCCTGGCCGGCCAGCTCGAGGGCCAGGCCGATGCTCGCCCGCCGGCGCGAGACGTCGTCATGCAGGTAGCCGTAGAGACGTTCGAAGCGCGACGTCGAGATCTGGCGCGATGGCGACCAGCAGCAGTTCGACGTCAGTGGCATCCAGGCCAAAGGCCCGTACCAGCCGGCGCAGGCGGAGGTCGACACCGGCCGCTTCGATCTCGTCGGCATGAGCTTCTATGGCCGCCGCCTCCGGCGCCACCAGCGCGTCGACGTCCGCCAAGGCGGAGCCATCGGGCGACGAGGCGGCGAGCAGCTCGTCGACCTTGGCTTCTGAGATGTACAGGCCGCGGAAGCGGTCGCCCGGATCGGCGTCGGCGGCGCGACGGCGCTGCACGGCAATGCGCACGCGGCCTTCGAACAGCGCCAGGCGCGCCAGGAAGTAATTCAGCGATGGGTCGCGCTCACCGGCTGCCGCGCGCGACCAGGCTGGTTCCCGCGGCCGGCTCGGCGGCGGCTCGGCGACTCGGTCGGTTGCCTCTTCGGCAGGCCCTGCTGCCGGCTCGCTCATGGCCGGCGTCGCGGAATCTGGCGCACCCTGATGCGCCGGCCGGGCTTGCCCGGCGCCGACCCGTAGAAGGTCTCGTCGGCCATGCTCGCCGAGGCTCCCTCGCCGGTCGCGCCCGACGGCGAGCGCGCGACACCCTTGCCCTGCTTGCCGCCGGTTGTAGCCGCGGCGGCCTTCTCGTCGGGCGTCAGTTCGGAGCCGGCGAGGCCGCCCGTCGCCGTGATGTCGGCGTCGCGCGGTCGGCAGGGCGTGCGAGGGTCCCTTGCCGTTCTTGCCCTTGCCGATGGTGCCCGGCTCGGCCTTGACCAGCTCGAGGAAGGGCGTCTCCTGGACGGGCGGGCCGGCGGCCAGGCTGCGCTCGATGTCGAGCGGCGCGGTCACGATCAGGTCGAGCGAAGGCTTGAGCTCGCCGCCCATGGCCGACCAGACGTCGGCGATGTTGCGGTCGGCCGGCACGGGCAGGGCGACGTTGATGATCACCGGCAGGTCGGAGTCCTCGAGCACGCCGGTCAGCAGCTCGGGCGGCATGTACTCGTGGCGCACGAAGCAGCCGAGCATTGCCGACAGCAGGCGGTGCTCGTCTTCGGGCCGGTTCGTCCAGGCCGTGACGAGGTACGACAGGCGGAAGCGGCGCGGCGGCAGGCGGCGTTCCTTGACGATGCCGTTCTCGTCGCGAATGTCGATCCAGGCGGTCTCGCGGCGCGTCGTGTCCTCGCGGATGTCGTATAGGTACATGTCAATCGTCGGCGCGTTGCGCTTGGCTACCCACTCCTTGGTTGGTGCCTCGAAGACGACCTCGACCTTCGTGCCGTTGAGCGCATCGCGCTTGACCAGGGCACGCAGGGACTCATCCACGTCATGGATCACCGGTTCAGGTTGGCCGCGCTCGCCGACCGCGGCAACCGGGCGGCGGGCAATCCTTCGGGCGACCGCGCTTGCCCGTTCGGGCAGACCGCACTTCCCCTACGCCGGACCCGCCGCACCTTGTTGCCCGCTCGTTCGACTGCCAGCCTCAGCCGGTCCGCATATCAGACGGAGGAAATTGAGCGCATGCCGAACTACCTGTCACCCGGCGTCTACGTCGAGGAGGTAGAGGCCGGTTCACGCCCCATCGAGGGCGTGGGCACGGCTGTCGCCGCCTTCGTCGGCTTGGCGGCCAAGGGCCCAACCAACGCACCGACGTTGGTCACCAACTGGGCGCAGTTCGTCAACAACTTCGGCGACTTCATGGAGGGTTCGTACCTCGCCCACGCGGTGTACGGCTTCTTCCTCAACGGCGGCGGCTCGGCCTACGTCGTCCGCATCGGCGGCGATGCGCCCGGGTCTGCAGCTCGCGCCGAGATCAACACGGCCAAGGACAGCAAGCTCGCCGGCTATCGCGTCACCGCGCTCGAGTCCGGACCGTCGGGCAACCAGATCACCGTCGAGGTCATGGAGTCGACGCAGCCGTCCGAAGACACCTTCAACCTGAAGGTCAGCGGCGGCGGCGCCGGCACCGACGAGCTGTACGAGAACGTGTCGACGAAGAAGGGCAAGAACAACGTCGTCACGATGGTCAAAGAGCAGTCCAAGCTCATCCAGATCGAGGAAGTCGGCACGGCCGGCGCGCTCGAGCGCGTCCCGGCGCGGGGCAAGACGACCCTGCTCGGGCGCCGACGGCCCCAAGCCCGCTCGCCTGTCACCCGAGGACTACGTCGGCGACTCGGCCGATCGCACCGGCTTTGGTGGCCTCGAAGCGATCGACCCGGTCACCATGCTCGCCGTTCCGGACCTGATGGCCGTCTACCAGAAGGGCCTGATCGACCTCGAGGGCGTCCAGGCGGTGCAGGCGGCGATGATCGCCCACTGCGAGCTGATGGGCGACCGCGTGGCCATCCTCGACGCCCCGCCAGGCCTCAACGCCCAGCAGGTGCGCGAGTGGCGCGTCGACAAGGTCGGCTACGACTCCAAGTACGCCACCCTGTACTGGCCGTGGATCAAGGTCTTTGACCCGATTTCCGGCCAGGGCATGCACGTCCCGCCGTCCGGTCACATGGCCGGCATCTGGGCGCGCACCGACGACACGCGCGGCGTCCATAAGGCGCCGGCCAACGAGATCGTGCGTGGCGCGCTCTCGCTGGAGCTGCAGATCACCAAGGGTGAGCACGATCAGCTCAACCCGGTCGGCATCAACTGCATTCGTTCGTTCCCCGGTCGCGGCATCCGCGTCTGGGGCGCCCGAACGCTGTCGAGCGACCCGGCCTGGCGTTACCTCAACGTGCGCCGGCTGTTCAACTACATCGAGGAATCGATCCTCGAGGGCACCCAGTGGGTCGTCTTCGAGCCGAACGACCTCAACCTGTGGCAGCGCGTCAAGCGCACGATCAATGCCTTCCTGGCCCGCGTCTGGCTCGACGGTGCCCTGTTCGGGGCAACGCCGGGCGAGGCGTTCTGGGTCAAGTGCGACGGCGAGAACAACACCTCCGAGACGATCGACGCCGGACAGCTGATCGTCGAGATCGGGATCGCGCCGGTCAAGCCGGCCGAATTCGTCATCTTCCGCATCGCCCAGTTCTCGGGCGGCGCGTCGCTGACCGAATAACCCGTCCGCACCAGAGCTAGGAGGAACCTGATACATGGCCGGTGGCCTGCCATCCCTGCCCAGCGACGCGCTGGCCAACTACACCTTTGCCATCGAGATCGGCGGCGTAGAGATCGCACAGTTCCAGGAAGTGAGCGGCATCAGCTCCGAACTGGACGTGATCGAGCTCAAGGAGAACACCGCCGACGGCAAGCTCGTCATCCACAAGGCGCCGGGGGCGATCAAGCCACCGACGCTGACGCTCAAGCGGGCGAAGAACTCTTCCAAGGCGCTGTGGGACTGGCACGAGGCAATGATCCTCGGCAACGTTTCCAGCGGCCGCAAGGAGGGCTCGATCGTTCTCAAGAGCTATGACGGCACCGAAGTTGCCCGCTACAACTTCAAGGGCGCGTGGGTCTCGAAGCTCGAGGTCGGCACGCTCAAGGCGGGCGCCAACGAGGTGCTGCCCGAGACCGCCACGATCGTCACCGAGGCGATCGAGCGGGTGTGAGGTAAGTGACCATGATTGCCCCAAGCCCGACCATGGCCGGGCCGGCGGACGAAGCCGCGCACGGACTTCAGACCGAGTTCGGTTTCGTCCTGCCGCGGGGCTACGTCGACGCTGCGGGCGTCGTCCATCGCCAGGGCGTGATGCGTCTCGCCACGGCCAAGGACGAGCTCGTTCCGCAGCGCGACCCGCGTGTCCGCGAGAACGAGGCGTACCTGACGGTGCTGCTTCTGTCGCGCGTCATCACGCGGCTCGGCACGCTGCCGGATGTCCATCCGGGCGTGATCGAGAACATGTTCGCTTCCGACCTGGCATTCCTACAGGACCTCTACCGGCGCATCAACCAGGAGGGGTCAACACAGGCGGTCGTCACCTGCCCGGCGTGCTCTAACGAGTTCACCGTCGAGATGGCAGGTGACCGCCTGGGGGGGTCGTGACGTACCCAGCCGAGCGGCTGTTCGAGGAGGTTGGGTACGTTGCTTATCACTTTCACTGGTCGCTCGACGAGATCCTGAATCTCGAGCACGCCGACCGGCTGCGGTTCGTCCGCGAGATCTCGAACATCAACCGGCGCCTGACCGAAGAGGAGTAGCGCAACTTGCGCATGCCCTGGCCGTTCCGACGCAACCCGCAAGCGAGCTCGCCCAACGAGGCGGGCACGGCGCCCGTCGCGCAGCGTGAGCAGCGCGCCGATTGGCGCAACCTGCCGCCGCTGTCCGAGACGATGGCGCCACCACCGTTGGTCGCGCCCAACTCGCGTTTCTCGGCGGGTCTCGCCGTAAACAACGCGCCACCGCCATCGCTTGGCCACATGGGCCACCAGCGATCGCTCGACGCGACGCCCGGCCTTGCCCTGGGTCTGGCCAAGCCGGTCAGCAGATCGGTCGACGCCGCGGCGGCGAGTGCGCCCGTGCGCGCCAGCGGCAGCGGTCTCCGTCGCTTCCTGCAGCGTCGGACGGCAGCAGCTGCCCCGGCTGCGCAGAGCTGGCCCGACGATCCCGCCCCCGCTCAGCCAGACGCGCCGTCGGTCGACGGCCCAGTCCAGCCGGTCAGCTGCGCCGGCTGTCACCGCGCAGCGGTCCGCCACGACCAGCCGGCCGAGTTCGACCAGCCGATCTACCACTGCCGCAGGCGGTGGACCAGCCCCGACCAGCCTGCCGACGACCACGGCACCGATGGCGATGACGGCCCCGACTACAACCTCCGATCTGACGGCGACGCCGGCGCTGCCCCTCGCGCGCAGGGTCAGTCCGGTGCCCAAGGACGAAGCGGTCACGCCGACCACGAATCTGACGACGGCGCCGCGCGAGTTGAGTGCACCCGCGGTCCAGCGCAGCGCCGCGGCTAGTTCGCCGAGCCCAACGCCGATTCCGAATCCCATAACCAGCATGGCCTCGCCTCTTGCCACGCCGAACGTTCCGTTCCTGCCCGGTGCGCGGCCGGCAACACTTGCCAGGACCGCAGCACCGATCGTGTCGCGTGACGCCGCCCCGGCACCGCGCCTGACCCTGGGCCAGTCGCGACGGGCGGGCCTCGGCGCACCCGTGGGCACGGTCGGCGGGTCGGACGCAGCCGCCCCAGACACGGCAGCCGCCACGCCGGCGCAGGCCCGCGCGCCGCTGCCCGCCGTCGCGCAGCGCCAGGTCGGGCTATCCGCCCAACGCCAGCCCTCGCCGGCAGCCCCGAGCCAGGCGACGGTCCAGTCGTCGGCCGGATCAGCGGCGGCAACGACAGTCACTCCGGCGCCGAACGCGGCTTCGGCAAGTGGGTCCGCGCCAACGCTCGGCTCCAGCCCCACGCTGGCGCGCTCCGTTGGAAGCATCGGGGCCACGCCGGTCAAACCTGTCCAGCGGACGAGGATCGGATTGGGCGAGCCACTCGACCTGGCGGCCCGGCCCGTCGTCGCGCCAGGCGGCTCTGCCGTCCGCCGACAGCTCGTTCGCGCCGGCTTCGCCAGCCAGCGCCGATTCCGCCAGACGCCGTGGCCGCTGGGTCGGCCGACGCACCCCTGCTCGGCGGCATGTCAACCCAAACGATGGCCATGCCCACGGTCTCGCGCCTCGCCGATGGCGACAACGATGAAGCGGGCGACCTGACCGCCGGCGGCTCTTCGGCTCCGCTGACCCTTCGCCACGACCACGCATCCGCCGAGCCGAGCGAAGAGCAGACTCCGGCGCCACCTACCGCCGCCACGGCGTCGTTCTCGGCGGGCGGGGACGCCGGCCACGGGGCAGCGGTCGTGGCGCGGCCGGTCAGCGTCGCGCGCCTGGTCGACGCCGGCTCCACGACCAACGTTGGCGGGCTCGTTGGCACCCACTCGCTGCTCCAGCGCAATGTCCAGCGGTCGGTCGATGGCGCCGCGCGCACTGCGCGCACGCACACAGCCGGCGGTCGGGGCCGGCCCTGTCGGTCCGCTTGCGAACAGCTCGGCCACCGCCGCCAGCCCAACCGTCGGCGCGACGCCTGGCACCGCCAGCTCGATCGGCGACTTCGCCTCCGCCGTCAGCGCAGCCGGGTCGGCCGAATCGGCGCCGCCGTCCTTCGCCCTGTCGGCCCGCAAGCCCTCCACGTCGTCGGCTGCCAGCCTGCCGGTCGCCAGTCGGTCAGGTCCAGCGCGCCGTGGTCCAGCAGCTGCCGGCGCCCGAGCTACCGCTGGCGCCCACCCGCGGACCGTCGCAGGCCTCCATCGAAGCCACCGCCATGGCCGTTGCGCAGCGCGCGATCGACGCTCGCGCCGAGGACGCGCCGCCGCCGGCCGCACCCGTTCAACTGCAGGCGCCGGTGCAGCGTGCCGTGACCATCGACGAGGTTTCAACTGAAGCGGGTTCGACGGGGTCTACGGCCGGCGCCAGCTCGGCCACGCCCCAGTCGCCGGCCGAGCTCGAGCAGCTGGCCACCAAGCTATGGGGCCGCCTCCGATTGCAGCTCCGCCGCGAGTTGCTGGCCGACCGCGAACGCGCCGGCATGTTGACGGACCTCCACTGATGAGCACGGAGCAGGACGCATGAGTCTCGGTTGGGTTGACGCCGGTCAGGGCCTGCGCTTTGTCGTGGTCATCGACGGCACGCCCCTCGGCAACTGGCAGAAGTGCGAGGGCTTGACCATCACGTACAAGACCGAGACTTACGAAGAGGGCGGCCAGAACGGCTACGTCCACAAACTGCCCGGCCGCGTCGAGTACGAAAACATCAAGCTCACGCGACCGGTCGATCCCACGTCCGGCGCGGTGGCGGCGTGGGTGGCCAGCGTCCAGCTCGAGACGCATCGCGGCACCGGCGCCATAACGGTCCTCAACGCGCAGGGCATCCCGATCACCGTCTACACGCTCTACGGCATGTACCCGACCAAGTACCAGGGTCCGAGCTTCGATGTCGGCTCAAAGAACATCGCCATGGAGACGCTCGAGCTATGCCATAACGGCTTCCTGGGGCCGCGCTGATGGCCGGCGTTTCGGTCCCCAGCAACTTCCATGGCGAAGGCCAAGTTGAAAGTCGTCCAGGGCGGCGCCGGCGAGCTGGAGTTTCAGTTCAACCCGACCAAGTACACCGTGACGCGCAGCGCCAGCTGGACGCATGCGCCCAAGTCGACCGGTATCACCGACACCGCCGCCCAGTACGTGGGTGAGTCGAGCCCGGCCGAGATCAAGATCGACGACATCCTGTTCGACGCCTATGAAGAGGCGGCCGGCGATGTCTCGCCCGATGTCAAGAAGCTGCTCGACTGGACCAAGCCGACGGACATGAGCATCCAGAAGAAGAAGCCGCAGCCGCCCATCCTGCAGTTCGACTGGGGCGGCAACCCGGCCATCGACGAGTTCAAGGGCTACCTCGAAAGCGTCACCGCCACGTACACGATGTTCAACAAGAGCGGCAAGCCGATCCGCGCCAAGTGCTCGATCAGCCTCAAGAGCGTGACCAAGCTGGGCAAGAAGGCCCAGAACCCAACCTCCGGTTCGCTCGAGAGCCGGCGCAGCCACATGCTGATCCAGGGCGAGTCGCTGCATTCGATCGCCTACGCCGAGTACGGCCTGGCCAGCTACTGGCGTGCCCTGGCGGCGTTCAACAACATCGACGACCCGATGCGCCTGCGACCGGGCAGCCGCATCCTGCTGCCGACGGCTGAAGAAGCCGCCAACCTGTCGTAGGGCGCCGACATGCCAGGCGATGAGCTGCACTCCCTACAGCAGATCGTCAAGATCGACGGCGTGGAGCTGTCGGCCGTGGTGGCCGGCTACATCCGCGAGATCGTCGTCGACGACCGGCTGCAGCTGCCCGCCTACCTGACCGTCACCTTTGACGACATCCCGGGCGACATCCTCGATCAGACGAAGGCCAGGATTGGCTCGAAGATTGAGTTCTCGGCGACACCGGTGGGCGAGACGGCGCCGGTGCCACTGTTCGTCGGCGAGGTCACCTCACTCGAGGCGTCGTACGTCCAGACCGGCGCTCAGGCCGTCTTGCGCGCCTACGACCTGCTGTACCGGCTGCAGCGCGGCCGGCACACGCAGGCCTACCAGAACCTGACCGACGCCGACCTGGCCAAGAAGATCGCTCAACGCAACGGCCTCGCCATCGGCAAGGTCGATGCCACGACGACAACCTACGAACACATAGCACAGGCCAATGTCTCGGACTGGGACTTCCTCAAGGCGCGCGCACGCAAGAACGGCTACGAGGTCGCCATCGCCGACGGCAAGTTCGATTTCCGCAAGCCGACCCAAGCGCGCGAGGCACCGCCGGCCGGCACGCTGACCAGCCCCGACGTCCCCAAGACGCTCATGTACAACGCGCAGCTGATCGAGTTCCACCCGCGACTGACGGCCGGCTCGCAGGTCAAGCAGGTGCAGGTCCGCGCGTGGGACCCGATCAAGAAGCAGGAGATCGTCGCTCAGGCCAGCGCAACCGCCGTCACTGCGAAGATCAGTGACAACCCGGGCGGCCTGGCCAGTCAGACGGCCGAGATGGAGCCGTACCGCGCGACCGCAATCCCGCTCGACGGCAACAGCGGCGAAAGCGGTCTGGCCGCGGCGCTGGCCGAAGAGATCGGCAGTGGCTTCTTCGAGGCCGACGGAATTGCGATCGGCGACCCACGCCTCAAGGCCGGCACCGCCGTCAGCATCAGCGGCGTGGCGGCCAAGTTCTCGGGCGGCCACGTTCTTTCGCACGTTCGTCATGTGTTCGAGCACGAGTACGGCTACCGCACCCATTTCGAGATCAGCGGCCGGCAGGAGCGCTCGTTGCTGGGCCTGACGTCCCTGGGCGACACCAACGGCCAGATTTCACAGAGCGGCCAGCCGATCTACGGCGTGGTCGTGGGCCTTGTCACCAACATCAAGGACGACAAGGAGGACACGCGCGTCAAGGTGACGTTCCCTTGGCTGGCTCCCAAGAACGGCGCCGGCGCCTACGAGTCAACCTGGGCGCGACTGGCCATTCCAGGCGGCGGGCCGAACACCGGCGTGCTGTGGATGCCTGAAGTAGACGACGAGGTGCTGGTCAGCTTCGAGCACGGCGACATTCACCGGCCGTACATCCTGGGCGGGCTCTACAACGGCAAGGACAAGCCCAACCTCGAGCTGGAAAAGAAGGAGGGCAGTGCCGGCGACCTCGTCAGCTCGGGCAAGGTCAAGCGGCGTGGCTCCGTTTCGCGCAAGGGCCACCGCATGATCTTTGTGGACGACAACTCGGCCTCGCAGATCGCTATCACCACGAGCGACGGCAAGTTGAAGATCGAATGGGACGAGAAGAAGGCCGAGCTGCGCATCACGGGCGATCAGAAGGTGATCATCAAGGCGACGCAGGAGATCACGCTTCAGTCCGATAAGGACATCAACCTCAAGGCCCAGGGCAACATCAAGCTCGAGGGCACGGGCGGCGTCGACATGAAGTCGAGTGCTTCGTTCAAGGTTGAGGGGTCCACGGTCGACGTGAAGGGCAGCGGCCCGGTCAGCGTCAGCGGCGCGACGGTCAAGCTCGGCTAGGGCGGGAGGAAGCGCGAGCGTGGGCAGTGGCATGACCAACGAGTTTGTCGGCTCTGGCTGGGCTTTTCCGCTGCGCACCAGCGTCACCGGCAGCATCGCCCTGGTTTCCGACGAGCGCGAGATCGCCGAGGCCATCCGGCTCATCCTGGGTACGTCGGTCGGCGAGCGGCCGATGCGGCCCGAATTTGGCAGCCGCATCTACGAGTTCGTCTTTGACGAAGCCGACGCCGCCACCGCCGCCCGCCTCGCCTACGCCGTGCGCGAGGCGCTCGACCGCTGGGAGCCACGCATCGATCTGGACGCGGTCAACGTGACCGTCGACGAGGACAACCGCAACCTGCTCTACATCGACATCAACTACCACATCAAGGACGACAACGACCCGCGCAACCTCGTCTTTCCCTTCTACGTGATTCCGGAAGAACCAGCCGAAGAAGCCACCGAAGAGAGCGGAGCTACAGCATGACCCTGCCCGTCCCCAACCTCGACGACCGTCGCTTCCAGGACCTCGTCGACGACGCCAAGCGGCTGGTCCAGCAGCGCCTGCCCGAGTGGTCCGATCACAACGTGTCTGATCCGGGCGTCACCCTGATCGAGCTCTTCGCCTGGATGACCGACCAGTTGCTGTACCGGCTGAACCGCGTGCCGGACCGCAACTACATCAAGTTCCTCGAGCTGATCGGCGTGAAGCTGTTCCCGCCCACCGCCGCGCGCACGCCGGTCACGTTCTGGCTTTCCGCGCCGCGGCCGGACGACGTGACCATCCCGACGGCGACGGAAGTCGGCACGCCGCGCACGGACACGCAGGAAGCGATCATCTTCTCGACGATCGAGGACCTGGAGATCGTCAGCAGCGAGTTCCTGCGCGTAGCCTCTCGCTCGGCCGGCAAGACGGTCAAAGACCACACCGACGAGCTCAACATCCGCAGTGGCTTCTTCTGCTTCGACTCACCGCCCAAGGCTGGCAATGAGCTGCTGATCGGGCTGACCAAGGCGGTCCCGTCGAACATCGTCGACCTTGGCTTCCAGTGCCGCATCGAAGGCGTCGGCGTCGACCCCAATTTCCCGCCGCTGGCGTGGGATGCCTGGACGGCGACGGGCTGGGTCGAGTGCGAACTCGAATCGGACACGACGGGTGGCCTGAATAAGGATGGCAGCGTGATCCTGCACGTGCCGCGCGGTCACACCTCGTCGGTCATCAACCAGGTCACGGCCGGCTGGCTCCGTGCGCACGTGACCGACGCCGTCGAGGGCCAGCCGCAGTACAGCGCGTCACCCGAGATTCTCGGGCTGACCGCGTTCACCATCGGTGGCACTGCTGACGCGATGAATGCCGAGCTGATCACCAATGAGGTGCTGGGCACCTCGGAGGGCGTCGCCGGCCAGCGCTTCCAGTTGCTGCACGCACCCGTGGTCGCCGCCGAGAAGCCGCTGGTCGTCGAGATCTCGGAAGGACCCGAAGGCTGGCAGGACTGGGCCGAGCGGCCCAACTTCGCTGCCTCTGGGCCAACTGACAAGCACTTCGTGATCGACGCCGTGAGTGGCGAGATCCAGCTGGGCCTGGCCGTGCGGCTGGCCGACGGCTCGCTGCGCAACTACGGCGCCGTGCCCGAGAAGGGCTCGTTCGTGCGCGTGCCGCTGTACCGCTCAGGCGGCGGCGCCAGAGGCAATGTCGCGGCCCGCACGCTGTCCGTGCTGAAGGCGTCGATCCCGTACATCGAGCGCGTCGAGAACCGCAAGCCGGCCACCGGCGGCGTCGATGGCGAGGATCTCGAGGCGGCCAAGGTCCGCGGACCCATCCTTTTGCGCACACGTGACCGCGCGGTCACGGCCGAGGACTACGAACACATCTGCCGCGAGGCGGCGCCGGAGGTAGCCCGCGTCAAGTGCCTGACCAGTGGCGATGGCAGCGACGCCGGCGTGGTCAAGGTGCTGCTGGTGCCGGCCGTGCCGACCGAAAACCCGCGCTTGCCCTTCGAATCGCTCGTCCCGGCCGACGAAACGCTCGAGCGGGTAACGCGCCGCCTGGACGACAGCCGCGTCATCGGCACGCGCATCCTGGTCGAACCGCCCACCTATCGCGGGGTGACGATCGTGGCCAAGCTCAAGGCCCGCCAGCGGACCGACCCGCGGCGCCTGCAGGACCAGGCGCTCGATGCCCTCTTCAAGTACTTCCACCCGACCATCGGCGGACCCGACGGCACCGGTTGGCCGTTCGGCAGGCCGGTCATGTCGGGCGAGGTCTTCTCGGCGCTGCAGGCCCTGCGCGGCACGGAGCTCGTCGAGGAGGTGCGCATCTTTGGTGCGGACCCGGTCACCGGCGAGCGCGGCAAGGCCACGGATCGGCTCGAGGTCGAGCCGGCGGCGCTGGTCTTCTCTTACGACCACCAGGTCCTCGTCGAGGGCCTTTCGTGAGCCGCGGGCACGTTCCCGGCATGGCCACGCCCGCGCCTTTGGGCCCGACCCTGCCCGGCCTATACCAGGAGGACGAGTTCACGCAGCGCTTCATGAGCGCCTTCGACGAAGTGCTCGCGCCGGTCATGTCGACCATCGACAACTTCCAGGCCTACCTCGATCCCGCGTTGACGCCGGAGGACTTCCTGGATTGGCTGGCCGGTTGGGTGGGCGTGTTGCTCGACGAGACGTGGCCCATCGAACGCCGGCGAGCCTTCGTCGCCATCGCCAGCCAGCTGTACAAGACGCGCGGCACGGCGGCCGGCCTCGCCGCGCAGGTCCGCCTTTTCACCGCCAGCGAGGTCAAGATCGAGGAGAGCGGCGGCGCCGCCTGGTCACCCACCGCCGATGCCGAAGCGCCCGGCACGCCCGATTTCAGCGTGACCGTCAAGGTCACGGCGCCCGCCAAGGGCAAGATCGACGCCGCTCGGCTGGACGCGCTGGTGGCGGCGGCCAAGCCCGCCCACGTCAAGCACACGGTTGAAGTAGTGGCGCGAAGCTGAGCAAACGTTAGTATCGCGATCTGCCGGGCCTCGTCCGGCCGAGGGGCAAAACCGAGGTACGCCGCGCCTTGATCCGCTGCACCAACTGCAACACGATCAACTCGCCGGATGCGCTGTTCTGTACGAACTGCAACAGCTTCCTGGAGTGGACCGGCGTCAAGGCGACGGCGGCCGAGATCGCCGCTGCCCAGGCCGGCGTCGCCCCTACCCCGCCCGACGAAGCCGGAGCCGACGCGCCAGAGGTAGAGCCGGCGCCGGTCGAAGAGGCGAAGGCGCCCGAACCCGAGCCGGAGCCAAAGCGGGAGCCGGAGCCCGAGCCCGAACCCGAGCCGGAGCCCAAGGCGAAGGCCGAACCGGAGCCAAAGCGCGCGCCCAAACTCGAGCCGGAGCCTGAACCCAAGCCAAGGCCCGAGCCGAAGGCGAAGGCCGAGCCGGAACCTGAGCCGGAGCCGAAGGCGAAGCCCGAACCGAAGCCAGAAGCCGCGACCGGAAGCCCGAGCCGGAACCCGAGCCGGAACCCGAGCCGAGCCCGAAGCCGAGCCAGAGCCCGACGCCGAACCCAGAGCCCGAGCCAGTGCACCATCCACCGCCGCCACCGCCTATCCATCGGGCGCCGCCGCCTCCGCCGCCTCCGCCGCCACCGCTGGTTCCGGACACGCAGCCAGTCGTAGAGAAGCCGCCCGAGCCGGAGAAGCAGGATTTCAGGTACCGCGCTGCGCCGGCGCGCAAGCCGGAAACGCTACCGACCGCTGCCACCATCATCGCCGCGACCGGCGCGCCGGCTGCCGCCGAACAGCCGGCCGCGCGACGGCCCGGCTTCATCGCCCAGGTCAAACAGGCGATCGGCATTGATGAAGAACCGGGCGCTGTCAAACCGGACGCACCAGCCGCCACCACGGCCGCAGCCGCGACAACAGCTGCCGCCGCGACCGGCGCTCAGGCGACCCCTGCCGCGTCCGTATCAACCGCTTCTGCGCCGGTCAAACCCGAGGAGCCCGCCGCCCTCAAACCGCAGGCCACTCAGCCCCAGGCGCGCCAACCACAGGCGCAGCAGCCGGACGCGCGCAAGCCCACCGCCGAGATCAAGCGGCGAGTCGTGGCGGCGCCGCCCAGACCTGCGGGCGAGCCGGAGTACAAGCCGGGCGACCTGATCTGCGGCAACTGCGGTGCCGGCAACGACCCTACGCGCCGCTTCTGCCGCAAGTGCGGCACCAACCTCGTCGGCGCCGTGGTCGTTGCGCCGCCACCCTGGTACAGGCGCATCTTCAGGCGCCGTGACCGTGCCCTCATGGCCGGCCAGCGACCAGCGTGGATGGGCGATCAGCAGCGTGCCCGCGGCGGCCTGATGGGCACGCTCAACCGCTTCTTCCGGCTGCGCCGTCTGGTCATGGGCTTGCTGGTTGGCGCCGCAGCCTTGGGCATCCTCTCGTACGTCGCCCTGCCCGACGTAAAGGGCAAGGTCGATCAGGGCATCGAACAGGTACGGCAAATCATCCTGCCGTCGTATGGACCAATCGCCCCACACAACTACGTCGGGTCCGTGCCGCCACTCAAGGGCCACGAAGAAGAGCTCGCGTTTGACGGTGGCTCGAACACGTACTGGGCGGCGAAGTCCGGCCCGACCCTGTCACTGACGGTCACCTTCGACCGTCCCTTCAACCTGGGCGCCCTCTTGCTCAGCACCGCGCCGGTTGAGACGCGGACGCAGTTCGATCGGCCCAAGACGGTGGACGTGACCTTTCCCAACAGCGACGCCAAGCCGATCGTCTTGAACCTGGCCGACAGCGACAAGCAGATCCAGAACAGCGGCCTGGACGCCAAGGGCGTGAGCGTCGTGGTGCTGACGTTCAGGGACTACTACCCCGCCGCCGCCGGTGGTGACAACGTGCTCGCGCTAACGGATATCCAGTTCCAGGAACGCAAGTAGCCAGTCGCGGCTAGGCGACCGAAAAGCCCGATTCGACGCCCAGGTCGGCCAGCATCTGGCCGTAGCCATGGCGTGCGCGCAGAGCGGCACCCTGGTCGCCGGCCGCTTCGCGCGCGCGGATGAGCAGTCGCCAGAGCGGATCGTGATAGCGCTCCAGGCGTAGCCCATGGGTGCAGGCTCGCGCCGCGCCATCGGCGTCGCCTATTTCCAGCAGCAAGCTCGGCCAGCGCCTCGGCTGCGTCGACGGCGGCCAACCGGCAGCGTTCGCGCCGCTCGACGACCCATTCAGCCGGTCCGTCCTCCGGCAGTAGCTCGCCGCCGTACGTCTCGAGGGCAAGGTCGAATGACTGTCGCGCTTGCGCAAATTCGCCGCGCTCGCGTGCTGCTCGACCGGCGCTTACCGCTTGCTCGAACGCAAACAGGTCGACGCGGCTGCCCGCCGGCAGGGCCAGCCGGTACGCGTCGCCGTCGCGTCTGACCAGCTGGAACCCGCCGCGTGCCGCCGACGGCTCGATGGCGCGGCGCAGCGCGGCCACGGCTACGTGCAAATTTCGGCTGGCGGCGGCGGAATCCACCTCTGGCCACAGCGCCACTTCGATCGTTTCGTGATGAACCGCTGTCAGGGCATTCAGGCTGAGCAGGCGCAGCAGCGCTCGAACGCGAGGCCGGACGGCAGTCAGCTCGACAGGTTTGCCGTCCATGGCCATGGCAAAGCCGCCGAGCAGGCTGATCTCGATGGGCGGGGCAACCACCTTGCCGTGACCGTTGCCGTTGGCATGGCCGTTGCCGTTGGCATGGCCGTTGCCGTTGGCATGGCCGTTGCCGTTGACGTGAATGCCCACCAGCGCTGGCTCCAGCGCCGGGTGGGCCGCCGCGGGCGCGGGCAGGGCGAGACCTGTGTCGCGCGCGATGTCGGCCGCCAACGACTGGAATTCCTCGGCTTCGCTTTCGTTTTCCGCAGCCTGGCCGAGCGCGACGTACGCCAGCAAGCGGGCATTGGGCACGCCGGCCGAACGGGCCATGGCCTCCGCGCCAACGGCTGCATGGCGCGCCTCGAGGTCACGGGCTTGCGCCAGCGCCAGGGCGGAGAGGCCGCGAGACCAGGCTTCGATGACCGGCGCGCCGAGCGCCCTGAAGTCGACCGCCAGACGTTCGACGTCAGCATCCGATCGCCCGTTAGAAACCGCGCCCCAAACGGCGAACAGACGCGCCAGCGCCGCACCCCACTGGTCGTCGGCGGCCTGGCAGGCGGCAGCAACCGCTCGCGCCTCGCGGATGGCGTCGTCGGAGCCGGTCAGCGCCAGGCTCGCCCGACCCAATCGCGCCAGCCACTCCAGCCCGAGGTTCTCAGCCGACGCGACCGCGGCCTCGACACCGATCGCTGCCTGCGGCTGACCAGCTAACAACTCGGCCAGCGCGACGCCCGTGGCGGCCACAACGCCGATTAGCGGACCGGTCGTCTCGTCTTCGGCGACGGGCAGAAGGATCCTGCGCGCCGCGCCGACGTCGCCGGCCAGTATCGAGGCCAGGCCCTCAGTGATGCGGCCGGTTGGACCTGGCATGTCGCGCGCCGATCGAGCGATAACCATCGGCTCGCGCGACACGGCGCTGCGCAGCAGGCTCCACCAATCGCGCCGCGGCACGCCGCGATCCGGGTCAATCCAGATGGTGACGGCCAGGCGCTCGTCGCGGCAGATCTGAGCCGGGTCCGAGTGACCAAAGGCGAGCTCGGCGCGCTGGTAGCGCTCGACCGCCTCGGCGAAATGGCCTTCGGCCCGCAGGCGGCGGGCGCTGGCCAGCAACAGCCACGGGTCGTGGACGAGCATCGAGGCCGGCAGGGCATCGATCCAGGCGTTGGACCGATCGGCGACGGCCTCGCCCTCCCGCCCGACCAGCGTGCGTGCCGCCTCCCAGTCCTCGGCCCTGCAATAGGCATCCAGCGCCTCGGGCAATGCGCCGGCCTGGGCCAATAGACGGCCGGCCCGTCGAAAGCGCTCATGAGCGGCCGACTGGCCGACCTCCTCGAGCAGCACGCCCTGCAGGTACGAGCGCAGCACCTCGTGGTAGCGGTATACGCCGTCTTCAGGCAGCGCCTGGGTGAACAGGCTGCGCCATTCGAGGTCGGCGAGCATCTCTGCGCTGTCGGTTCGGCCCAGCAGCTGATCGCACAGGGCCGCGCTCAAGCGGCCCAGGACGGACGTCTCGACCAGGAAGCTGCGCAGGTCGGCGGGCAGCTGCTCGAGCACATTGCGCGTCAGGTAGTCGCGCATCAGCCGCGAGCTCGGGCCGAGTGCCGCCAGCACGCGCCGCCGCTCGTCAGGCGCGTGCCCGCGCGTGGCCAGATGGAACAGCTGCAGGCCGGCCGCCCAGCCTTCGGTACGGCGGGCCAGTCGGGCCAGTTCTTCGGGCGGCAGTGGGTTCTGGTAGTAGTCGCGGAACAGCCGCTCGACCTCCCACGACCGGAAGCGCAGGTCATCTGCCCCAATCTCAAGGAGCGCGCCCGATACGCGCAGCCGCGGCAGGTTGAAGCGCGGCGGGACGCGCGTGCCGGCGATCACGGTCAGGCTGGGCGGGGCGTAGTCGATGAGCCGTTCGAGGGCCGCCTCGGCCGCCGTCCCTTCAAGCGTGTGCAGATCGTCGACCACCAGCAGCACGCGCTGGCCGGGCCAGGCGTCGAGTGCGTTTGCCGCATCGGCCACAGTTGTCCAACCTGTGGCAATGCCCTCGAGCTGTGGCGCCAGTGCGGCCTCGACGTGGCCCAGGAAGCTCGCCTCATCGGCGTCCCATGCTTCGGCGCGATACCAGCCGACCGGGCCCTCAACACGCTCGGCGAAGCGGGCCAGCAAGGTCGTCTTGCCCGAGCCCGCGGGGGCTACGACCAGCGCCAGCTGGTACTGCCAAACGGCGTCGAGGCGGGTATCGAGTCGTTCGACGGGCATCGATGCGGCGCGTGGAATACGCACCTTGGTTTGGACGACAGCAGGGCGCGCGGCCACATCCGTCGGGGCAGCAGAAGGCACCCTACTGACCGGATTCAAACCCGCGTCCTCATCGACTAGACACAGCGCACCTGGCAACCCTCGCACCAGGTCTGGGAGGGGCATTCTCCTGCCGTATTGGCGGGCCGTACAGCCCCAAAATTGCCCGCCGGGCGGCAACATGTTGCCCGTTCGGACGCGCGCTGGTTCCTTAAAGGCGAGGTCCAACCGCGAACCGAGGAGGACTTCTTCGGCGCCGGCACGTGGAAGGGATAGTGCCCGACTTCGAGCGCGGCTAGTCTTCGTTCAATTGGCTCGAGGAGGAGAGGCTCCATGCGCACGCTGATCTCTGGCGGCACGGTCGTGAACTCGGATGGATCGACGCAGGCGGACGTGCTCATAGAAGGAGAGACGATCGCGGCAGTCGGGCGTGATCTGGGCGCGACGGTGGACCGCAAGATCGACGCCAGCGGTAAGTACGTGATCCCCGGCGCCATCGACGTGCACACGCACATGGAGTTGCCCTTCGGCGGCACGTTCGCCAAGGACACCTTCGAAACGGGCACGCGTGCGGCGGCCTTCGGCGGCACCACTTCGATCATTGACTTCGCCGTCCAGTCACGCGGCAAGTCGCTGCGTGAGGGCCTGGACGCCTGGCACGCCAAGGCCGAGGGCAACGCCACCGTCGACTACGGCTTCCACATGATCATGTCGGACGTCAACGACGACACGCTGGCCGAGATGGACAAGCTGGTCGACGAGGGCGTCACCGACTTCAAGCTGTTTACGGCCTACCCCGGCGTCTTCTATTCGGACGACGGCGCCATCTTCCGGGCCATGCAGCGAACGTCGATCAACGGCGGCCTGATCATGATGCACGCGGAGAACGGCATGGCCATCGACGTCGTTGCCGCCGAGTACGTCAACGAGGGCATGACCGATCCCTACTACCACGGCGTAGTGCGCTATCCGATCTTCGAGGGCGAGGCAACCAATCGCGTAATCCGCCTGGCCGAAGCGGCCGAGGTGCCGGTGTACATCGTTCACCTGTCCGCCCGCGACGCGCTCGAGATGGTGCGCCAGGCCCGCGATCGCGGCGCCAAGGCCTTTGCCGAAACATGCCCGCAGTACCTCTTCCTGTCGCTTGATGACATGAAGCACGGCTTCGACGGCGCGAAGTTCGTCTGTTCGCCGCCCTTGCGGCCGGCGGACCACCAGGACGACCTGTGGGTCGGTCTCGTCAAAGACGACCTGCAGGTGGTTTCGACCGATCACTGCCCGTTCGACTTCGAAACGCAGAAGCAGCTGGGCGTGGGCGACTTCCGCAAGATCCCCAACGGTCTGCCCGGCGTCGAAGACCGTGTCGATCTGATGCACGACGGTGGCGTCGTGAGCGGCCGCATGACCAAGGAGCGTTGGGTCGAGATCATCTCGGCGGCTCCGGCGAAGATGTTCGGCCTGGCTGGGCGCAAGGGCGTCGTCGCGGCCGGCGCCGACGCCGACCTGGTGGTCTATGACCCCAAGCGCCAGCACACTATCAGCGCGACGACACACCACATGGACGTGGACTACTCGTGCTACGAGGGCCGACCTGTGACCGGCGGCTCAGACGTTGTTCTCAGCCGCGGGCGGGTCGTCGTTGAGAACGGCGAGTGGAAGGGCGAAAAGGGTTGGGGCAAGTTCCTCAAGCGCAAGCCGGCACGCGAGTACCTCGCCTAGTCTCGTCAGGGGGTTGGGGCTTGTTTCGTGTACGCCTTGATCGTGGCGGCGCCGTAGGAGTAGTGCGGGCACAGATCGCCGAACGGCTGCCTTGGATCGACGACCACGGTCGCGCCGTCTGGTTTGTCGACCTCTTCGAGATTGGCCATGAAAAGATCGGTAGTAACGCCTGACAAGGGATTGTCGATATCGGCAAATGCGCTAACCGTGATGGTGTCGTCGGTAATGACCGCCTGGAAGGTCGCGGTGCCGTTGCCCTGCGGCGTGTCGGCGATGCCGGGGTTGCACGCCTTCCATCCAGCCCGTGCTCCGGAGGCCGTTCCCGTTCCGGTCATGTACAGCGTGTGCGAGTCAGTCGGCAGGGTCAGGTCGACCGTGTCTATCTGACCCTTGAAGTGGATCGTGTCCGGGACGTTGTCGTAAACGTCCGTCCAGTCGATCTCGACCTGGTAGCCAGCACAAGGTTCCTTGAGCGACTCGACCGTCCAGTCCCCGCTCACGCTGGACTCAATGTCGTGGTTCGCCAGCACGATGATCAACTCCTGAACGTCGTCGGCCGGATCATCACGACAGAAGCGCGTATCACCCTTGTCGAGCTTGCGGTGCTCCCATCCCTTGTCCTTGATGTTGAGCAGCGCATCGACGTCGAAGTTCGCCGCCGGTGCCAGGTTGCTGAAGTTGACCGTGATCTGGTGCACGCCTTCACTTGGAAACAGTTCGGCATAGCGCGCTGACAGTGCCGGCATGGCAACCGAGATCCGCAGCGGCGGCACGCTGCGATCGTTTGCCTGAAGGTCCTCCTGCTTGAATTTCGGCCCGGACGGCATCTCGTGCGACAGCGCGCCGTCCAAATCCCAGAAGTGCGGGCTGATCGGATCAGGTCCGGGTTCAAGCGGATCGTTCCAGGCAGTTACCGCGAAGTCCCGGAACTTCGTGTCGAAAGGCAAAGCGCCGCTGATCGCCGTATTGACCGCCTTGTTTCCGGCCTGACCTTCGATCGCCCGCCACGCCTGTCCGATGAGGTCCTCACCGGCGGGGCCCGATTCGGTCATGAACAGCGGCCACACGAATGACACGTACTCGTTGTTGCCATCGACCGTGGTCAAGCCGAGCTTGGTGCTGATGAAGTCATCGAAGTACGGGTAGACGCGGCGTGGCCGGGAAGCGGGATGCCACCTGAACTGCGCCCACTTGGCTGAAGCCTCTACAAACCAGTTGTATACGCCTGAGACCAACGTGCCGTGGGAGTTGTGTGCGTCCTGTAGGAGATGGAAAAACTCATGGGCGAGCGTGCCAGGCGTATCCAGGTTGCTGAAGTTGCCCCTGTTGATGACCAGGAAGCCGCTGCACCTGTCGGCAGCGCCAACTGCCTGACACGGCCGAGCTGGCTTTTCGAAGCCGAAGGCGCTCGCGCTGTCATGACCGGTGCCGAGGCACCGGCCGCCGGTTGAAACACACTGGCTGGTGAGGTAGATGTCGATCGGGCCATCGCCGGCCTCCGCCGGACCACCGAGTGTGTCAGGGACGGGCGGACCCATCAGCGCTATTTCGTCTGTGTAATAGCGCGGCATCCAGTTCGCCAGAATCACCAGCTGGCCCAGGGCGGTCTGGTCGCCACAGAGCGTCCACATCTTCCAGCCCGGGCCAGGCGTGACGCTGCCACTATCGATGTAGCCCCAGCCGTTCGCGGTGCACTGGAAGTCGCCGGCGCTGAACGTATTGCCGATTTGGTAGGCGCCGACCTCTCCGGCGGCGGATTCCTTGCCCTGAAGGGCCGCGAGACTGAGCTGTTCGGGTACGAGGCCGGTCTGGGCCTGGTTGAAGACGCTCTGGGGATCGGTTGGCCGGACGAGGAAGGGCCGCACCGCGGCGGCAACTTCAGCGGGCAGTGTGTCGAGCTGTACGTCGGCCTCTTCGAGTGCCGCCCTGTCCTCGCTCCACATCCCGTTCGCGTATTCGGCGGGCAGTCGCGGATCGCCGAACATCGCGAATACGCGGTACTGCAGAGCGGTCGGCTCATCGATCTTGCCCGCGTCGAGGTCGGCCTGGATCAGCTCGACCGACGTCGGCGCTGGTGGCGGGGTCTGTGCCGGTCCAGCCGTAGCGGTCGAGATGGGCGGTGAGGTGGCAGGTGGGGCGTTGGAGCCTGAATTCGTCGGCCCAGAAGTCGCCGTGGGCGTGGCCGATTCGGGCGCAGGTGTCGGCGGGGCCGACGAACACGCGGCGAGCATGAGCGCCAACAGCGCCGCGGCAACCCTCACGGCGTCGAATCCGACTGAGTGCGCCTCGGCATTAGCAACGTCCAATCCTGTGTCAGCACCGGTTTGCCGTCGTTTCGCCTTCGAGTCACGACGCGCATTACGAGGTACCCGCGCTCCGGCTTCGACTTCGACGGTCTGACCTCCAGCACTTCCGCTTCGACCGACAGGGCCTCGCCCGCATTCACCGGCTCCAGGAAGCGCAGGTTGTTGATCGACACCCCAACCAACGGCGTCGACCCGACGATGCGTGCCAGGACCATGAGCCGGGTCGTTACGCCCAAGGTCATCCAGCCGCTGGCGATGACCTGGCCGTACAGCTCATCACGCGCGCCTTTGTCGTCAGTGTGGATCACCTGCGGGTCGAATTCGCGCGCGTAGCGCTTCATCTCGTCGAGCTGCATGACGTACTCGCCGGGCGGCTCTAAGCGCTGGCCGACCGTGAAGTCCTCGAGGTAGCGCCGATCGTCGGCCCCGGCCATCACTCCCGCCAGTCGCTGTCAGCCATCTCCGGGGCATGCCGCGTCGACCCGACGATATCGGTCATCAAGACCGTCGTCAGGTAACGCTCAGTGCGCCCCTTGCCCTCAGGCACGAGCCGGAGTATGGCCGAGTCAGCTGTTTATTTGCAGCGTGTCGGGCCGGGCCATGTTGGTTCGAGCGGATCGCCCGTTAGCGGACGTACCCGACGTGCACAACCGCCAGTTCTAGGGTCCGCCCAGCGAGGTGACGCGATAGTCGTCGAAGGTCATGACCACCGGCGTGTTGGTGGTGCTCGACGATATGTAGGCGCGCAGGCCCAGCAGACCGGCGCTCTGCAATGCGGCGTTGCTGTTGGTGCTGGTGTAGTGCCAGATCGTCGGCTCGGGGTTGGCGTCGGCCCAGGCGCGGACGCGCAGCGTCGTCGGGCTGCTGCCGCTGACCTGCGCGCGGAAGCGGATCATGGTGTTGGCGGTGTAGGTCAGGCCGGGCACCAGGGCCTCGCTGCCGATGAGCGTCTCGACGTTGTTGACGACCGTGCTGGCGCTGGCGAAGACCTGGCCGTTGGCCGCCAGGCGCAGCTTGACGCGGTACTCGTTGGTGCCGTTGCGGCGCACCACGGCATACATGAACAGGTTGCCGCCGGCGGCGACCTTGTCGGTGCGGAAGCGCAGGCTGACGTCGACATCGGTCGCGCTGGCGCTGGCCGGCAGGGCCGAGCGGGTGGCGCCCGCGCTGGGCAGGGTCATCGTGCCGACGCCGTTGCCGACGCCATAGTTGGCCGCCGTGCCCTGGATGGTGTAGGCGCCGCCGGTCGGCGTGGCGCTGCCCCAGCCGTTGTTGACGGTGCGCGTGAAGGTGTCATCGACGTAGACGATCAGGGTCTGATCGGTCACCGTCCAGGTGAAGGTGTCGGTGTCGGTCAGGCTGCCGTCGGAGACGGTGATGACGGTGTTGTAGGTGCCCGAGCTGGTGCGCGTTCAGGGTGCCGCTGACGACGCCGGTGGCGCTGTTGATGGTGATGCCGCCGGGCAGCCCGGTGGCGCGAGTAGGTCAGCGTCGTGCCGTCGGGGTCGGTGGCGTTGGCGTCGAAGTTGATGACGGCGCCCTCGGCGTCGGTGCGATCGCCGAAGTTGGTGCTGAAGGCGGGTGGCTGGTTGACGTTGGTGACCGTCCAGGTGAAGGTGTCGGTGTCGGTCAGGCTGCCGTCGGAGACGGTGATGACGGTGTTGTAGGTGCCCGAGCTGGTGGCGTTCAGGGTGCCGCTGACGACGCCGGTGGCGCTGTTGATGGTGATGCCGCCGGGCAGCCCGGTGGCCGAGTAGGTCAGCGTCGTGCCGTCGGGGTCGGTGGCGTTGGCGTCGAAGTTGATGACGGCGCCCTCGGCGTCGGTGCGATCGCCGAAGTTGGTGCTGAAGACGGGTGGCTGGTTGGGTCCGCCCAGCGAGGTGACGCGATAGTCGTCGAAGGTCATGACCACCGGCGTGTTGGTGGTGCTCGACGATATGTAGGCGCGCAGGCCCAGCAGACCGGCGCTCTGCAATGCGGCGTTGCTGTTGGTGCTGGTGTAGTGCCAGATCGTCGGCTCGGGGTTGGCGTCGGCCCAGGCGCGGACGCGCAGCGTCGTCGGGCTGCTGCCGCTGACCTGCGCGCGGAAGCGAATCATGGTGTTGGCGGTGTAGGTCAGGCCGGGCACCAGGGCCTCGCTGCCGATGAGCGTCTCGACGTTGTTGACGACCGTGCTGGCGCTGGCGAAGACCTGGCCGTTGGCCGCCAGGCGCAGCTTGACGCGGTACTCGTTGGTGCCGTTGCGGCGCACGACGGCATACATGAACAGGTTGCCGCCGGCGGCGACCTTGTCGGCGCGGAAGCGCAGGCTGACGTCGACATCGGTCGCGCTGGCGCTGGCCGGCAGGGCCGAGCGGGTGGCGCCCGCGCTGGGCAGGGTCATCGTGCCGACGCCGTTGCCGACGCCATAGTTGGCCGCCGTGCCCTGGATGGTGTAGGCGCCGCCGGTCGGCGTGGCGCTGCCCCAGCCGTTGTTGACGGTGCGCGTGAAGGTGTCATCGACGTAGACGATCAGGGTCTGATCGGTCACCGTCCAGGTGAAGGTGTCGGTGTCGGTCAGGCTGCCGTCCGAGACGGTGATGACGGTGTTGTAGGTGCCCGAGCTGGTGCCGTTCAGGGTGCCGCTGACGACGCCGGTGGCGCTGTTGATGGTGATGCCGCCGGGCAGCCCGGTGGCCGAGTAGGTCAGCGTCGTGCCGTCGGGGTCGGTGGCGTTGGCGTCGAAGTTGATGACGGCGCCCTCGGCGTCGGTGCGATCGCCGAAGTTGGTGCTGAAGACGGGTGGCTGGTTGACGTTGGTGACCGTCCAGGTGAAGGTGTCGGTGTCGGTCAGGCTGCCGTCGGAGACGGTGATGACGGTGTTGTAGGTGCCCGAGCTGGTGCCGTTCAGGGTGCCGCTGACGACGCCGGTGGCGCTGTTGATGGTGATGCCGCCGGGCAGCCCGGTGGCCGAGTAGGTCAGCGTCGTGCCGTCGGGGTCGGTGGCGTTGGCGTCGAAGTTGATGACGGCGCCCTCGGCGTCGGTGCGATCGCCGAAGTTGGTGCTGAAGGTGGGTGGCTGGTTGACGTTGGTGACCGTCCAGGTGAAGGTGTCGGTGTCGGTCAGGCTGCCGTCCGAGACGGTGATGACGGTGTTGTAGGTGCCCGAGCTGGTGCCGTTCAGGGTGCCGCTGACGACGCCGGTGGCGCTGTTGATGGTGATGCCGCCGGGCAGCCCGGTGGCGCGAGTAGGTCAGCGTCGTGCCGTCGGGGTCGGTGGCGTTGGCGTCGAAGTTGATGACGGCGCCCTCGGCGTCGGTGCGATCGCCGAAGTTGGTGCTGAAGGTGGGTGGCTGGTTGACGTTGGTGACCGTCCAGGTGAAGGTGTCGGTGTCGGTCAGGCTGCCGTCGGAGACGGTGATGACGGTGTTGTAGGTGCCCGAGCTGGTGCCGTTCAGGGTGCCGCTGACGACGCCGGTGGCGCTGTTGATGGTGATGCCGCCGGGCAGCCCGGTGGCCGAGTAGGTCAGCGTCGTGCCGTCGGGGTCGGTGGCGTTGGCGTCGAAGTTGATGACGGCGCCCTCGGCGTCGGTGCGATCGCCGAAGTTGGTGCTGAAGGCGGGTGGCTGGTTGACGTTGGTGACGGTCAGGGTGAACAGATCGTCGTCGGTGAGCGAGCCGTCGGATACGGTCACGGTGACGTTGTACGTGCCGGCGCTGGCGAAGCCGAGAGTGCCCGAGATGACGCCGGTCGATGAGTTGATGGCGAGATCGGACGGCAGGCCGGTGGCCGAGTAGGTCAGGTGTCGAGGTCCGGATCGGAGGCATTCGCGTCGAGGTTGATGGTGTCGCCCTCGGCCGCGTTCTGGTCGAGCAGATCGGTGCTGAAGACCGGTGGCCGGTTGACGTTGGTGACCGTCCAGGTGAACGTGTCGGTGGCGGTCAGGCTGCCGTCGGACACGGTGATGACCGTGTTGTAGCTGCCCGAGCTGGTCGAGCTCGAGCGTGCCGCTGATCAGGCCGGTGGTCGGGCTGATCGACAGTCCCGATGGCAAGCCCGTCGCGCCGTAGGTGAGCGTGTCGCCGTCGGGATCGGTGGCATTGGCATCGAGGCCGGTCGGCGTGTCGCCCTCGGCGTCGGTGCGATCGCCGAAGTCGGTGCTGAAGACCGGTGGCCGGTTGACGTTGGTGACCGTCCAGGTGAACGTGTCGGTGGCGGTCAGGCTGCCGTCGGAAACGGTGATGACCGTGTTGTAGCTGCCCGAGCTGGTCGAGCTGAGCGTGCCGCTGATCAGGCCGGTGGTCGGGCTGATCGACAGTCCCGATGGCAAGCCCGTCGCGCCGTAGGTGAGCGTGTCGCCGTCGGGATCGGTGGCATTGGCGTCGAGGCCGGTCGGCGTGTCGCCCTCGGCGTCGGTGCGGTCGCCGAAGTCGGTGCTGAAGACCGGTGGCCGGTTGACGTTGGTGACCGTCCAGGTGAACGTGTCGGTGGCGGTCAGGCTGCCGTCGGAGACGGTGATGACGGTGTTGTAGCTGCCCGAGCTGGTCGAGCTCGAGCGTGCCGCTGATCAGGCCGGTGGTCGGGCTGATCGACAGTCCCGATGGCAAGCCCGTCGCGCCGTAGGTGAGCGTGTCGCCGTCGGGATCGGTGGCATTGGCATCGAGGCCGGTCGGCGTGTCGCCCTCGGCGTCGGTGCGGTCGCCGAAGTCGGTGCTGAAGACCGGTGGCCGGTTGACGTTGGTCACCGTCCAGGTGAACGTGTCGGTGGCGGTCAGGCTGCCGTCGGACACGGTGATGACCGTGTTGTAGACGCCGGCCGAGCTGAACGACAGCGTGCCGCTGATGAGGCCGGTGGCCGAGTTGATGGCCAGGCCGCCAGGCAACCCTGTGGCGCTGTAGGTGAGTGTGTCGCCGTCGATGTCAGTTGCGTCGGCATCGAGGCCGGTCGGCGTGTCGCCCTCGGCGTCGGTGCGGTCGGCGAAGTCCGTGCTGAAGACGGGCGCGCTGTTGCCAGCCGGCGTGAGCGGCGGGCCGGCGGTCCACAGCGGGCCGTTGGTGAGCGTGCCAGTCGGGAGCCCCGGCGACGCTCGAGGCCGTCGTCGTGCCCGCGCCCTCGTTGAGGCCATAGCGGGCGAGAGGCCGGCGCCGGCGGTGAGGGTCTTGTTGAAGTTGGTCGCGATCTGCGCATCGCTGCGGGCGACGTTCCAGATGCGTGCCTCGTCGAGCACGCCGGCGAAGAAGCCACCCGGCGGCTGAGCGATGGTCCCGGTCGAGGTGAGCGAGGTGCCCAGGGCGGCATGCTGGATGCTGGCCGACTGCGGCTGGAAGGCGCTGCCGAGGGCGAGCGTCGTGTCCAGGTTGCCGTCGAGATAGAGCTTCCAGGTGCCGTTCGTGGCGTCGTAGGTGGCGGCGGCGTGGTGCCACACGTTGCTGGTCACGACGGCCGTGCCGCTGACCGGGTGATTGGGGCCGGCGGGCTCCTCGAAGTCGGCGACCAGCTTGCCGCTCGTCGCATCGATGCCCAGGAAGTAGTTCATGTTGACGTTGGCCGGCGTCTCGGCCTCCGCGCCACCCTTGGTGATGAGCGGGATGGCGCTGGCAATGCCGCCCGTGCCGGTGCTCACGCCGACACCCGCGCCGGTGCGCTTGAACCAGGTCTCGAGGGTGAAGGTGGTCACGCCGAGGCTGGCCGCCGCTGCCGAAGGTGACGTACTGGTTGGTGCCGTTGAACTGGAGTGCCGAACCGGCCGCGGCCGACGGCGTGGCGCTCGCCGCGCGCCGAAGCCGGCGAGCGGTTGGCCGAGCTGTCGACGGCGACGACGACGTACTGGTAGGTGGTGCCGTTGACGGCGGTCAGGTCGGTATAGCTGGTACCCGTGATGAGCGCGGCGCCGCCGAGGCCGTTGCCGGTCGTGTCGACGGGCAGGCTGGTGCCGCGGAAGACGCGGTAGCCGGCCAGGTCGGACTCAGTGTTCGCGCTCCAGCCAAGGGCGACGAGGTTCGTGCCCGGCGTCGCGCTGAGGCCGGTCGGTGCGGCGGGCGGCGTCTGGTCGAGCAGCGGGAAGCCGGCTGCCAGGCTGGGCGTGCCGACAGCGGTGCCGTTGGGTGCGCCGGCGACGCTCGAGGCGGCCGTCGAGCCACTGCCCTCGTTGAGGCCGTAGCGGGCGACCAGGCCGCTGCCGCTGGTCAGCTCCTGGAAGCGGGTCGCCTGGATCTGGGCCTGGCTGCGCGGCGACGTTCCAGATGCGCACCTCGTCGATGCGGCCGTTGAAGAAGCCGGCGGCGGCGCCGGTCGAGGTCATCGCCGTGCCGATGCCGGCGTGCTGGATGCTGGTCGACTCGCGGCGTGAAGTTGCCGCCGGCGCCGAGCGTGCGCGTCGAGGATGCCGTCCAGATACAGGTTCCAGGTGTCGGTCACCGTGTCGTAGGTCGCCGCCGCGTGGTGCCAGGTGGTGGTGCTGACCGGGATGGCGGTGACGCCGGTGACCGGGTGATTGCCGCCGTTGGTGGTGTCCTCGAAGTCGGCCACCAGCGTGTTGGTGACGGTGTCGATGCCGAGGAAGTAGTTCATGTTCGAGGTTGGCCGGCGTCTCGGCCTCGCCGCGGCCCTTGGTAATGAGCGGCGCGGCGTTGGCCAGGCCGCCCGTGCCGGTCGACGTCGGCGCGCCCGTGCCGTCGCGCCGGAACCAGGTCTCGAGGGTGAAGCTCTGGCAGCGCCGAGAGCGGGCGCGCTGCCGAACGTGACGTACTGGCTGGTGCCGTTGAGCTGGAGCGCTGTGCCGGCGCTGGCCGATGGCGTGGCGCTGGCCGCGGCGGATGCCGGGGAGCGGCCACCGGCGGTATCGACGGCGATGACCGCGTACTGGTAGGTCGTGCCGTTGACGGCGGACAAGTCGGTGTATGTAGTGGTGGTCAGCAGCGGCGCGCCGCCGAGGCCGTTGCCGGTCGTGTCGACCGGTAGGCTGGTGGAACGGAAGACGCGGTAGCCGGCCAGGTCGGATTCGGTGTTGGCGTTCCAGGCCAGGCTGACCGAGCCGTTGCCGCGCGTGGCGCTCAGTCCGGTCGGGGCAGCCGGCGGTGGATCACTGGCCGATACCGTGAAGGTGAACGTGTCGGTGTCGGTCAGGAAGCCGTCAGACACGGTCAGCGTGACGAAATGACTGCCGGCGCTGCCGGTCGCGAGCGTCCCTGTGACGATTCCGCTGTTGGCGTTGATGCTGAGTCCAGACGGCAGGCCGGTCGCCGAATAGGTCAGCGAATCGCTATTGGCATCAGTGGCGTCGGCATCGAGGCTGATTACGGCACCCTCGTTGGCCGTCTGGTCGGTGATGTCGGTCGAGAACTCGGGTGCGACATTGGGCCCGGCGGGCGCAAGCGCGACTCCCACGACCCACGTCGGCCCACCGATGGCAGTGCCGTCGAACTCGCTGGCCGTGTCGCCCACGATGGATCCGTTGCCCTCTGAGAAGCCCCAGCGGCCGAGCAGGTGGTTTCGAACGCCGGTGATCGCGACGTTCTCGGTTGCCTGGATCTCGGCGGTGCTGCGCGCGACGTTCCAGATGCGGACCTCGTCGATGACGCCGGCGAAGAATCCGCCAGTGTTCGCTGGCACACCGCTGGAGTTCAACGAGGAGCCAATCGCGGCGTGCTGCGTGCTCGTCGACTCCGGCGTCGGGTTGCCGGTCAGGACGAGCGTCTTGTCCAGGTTGCCGTCGAGGTACAGGCGCCACGTGTCGGTGGTCGTGTCGTAGGTCGCCGCGGCGTGGTGCCAGACATTGCTGGTGACGACGGTCGTGCCTGCCACGGGGTGGTTGAGGCCCAGCTGCGTGCCGCCGGCGGCCTCTTCGAAGTCGGCCACCAGCACGCCGGTGCTGGCGTCGATGCCCAGGAAGTAGTTCATGTTGACGGTGGCTGGGGACTCTGATTCGGCGCCGCCCTTGGTCACCAGCGGGACGGCCGAGGTGATACCGCCGGCGCCGGTGGTGACGCCGGTGCCCGCGCCGGTGCGCCGGAACCACGTCTCGATGGTGAAGTCGGTGGCGTCCAGACCAGGCGCCGCCCCCATGGTCACGTACTGGCTTGTGCCGTTGAACTGCATCGCGCGTTCGCTGGTCGTGACCGTCCAGGTGAACGGGTCGCTGTCGGTGAGCGTGCCGTCACTGACGGTCAGCACGACGTTGTGAACGCCGGCCGAGCTGAACGACAGCGTGCCACTGATAACGCCGGTCGAGCTGTTGATTGCGATGCCGGCCGGCAACCCAGTGGCGCCGTACGTCAGCGTGTCGCCATCGACGTCACTTGCGTCGGCATCGAGGCCGCTCGGCGTGTCGCCCTCGGCATCGGTCCGATTGACGATGTCGGTGCTGAACACCGGTGCCTGGTTGGTGTTCGTGACCGTCCAGCTGAAGGTGTCGGTGGCGTCGACGCTCGGGCCGTCGCGGACGGTGATGCTGACGGCGTAGGGGCTGGTGGCGGCGGCGTCGAGAGAGATCGTGCCGCCGATGAGGCCGGTCGCGCTGTCGATGGACAGACCGGCGGGCAGCCCTGTCGCTTCGTAGGTCAGCGTGTCGCCGTCGGGATCGGTGGCCGAGGCGGACAGGCTGATGAGGGCGCCCTCGGCATCCGTCCGGTCGGGTAGGTCGTGATCGAACGTCGGATCCTGGTTGGTCGCGCTGACGGTCAGTGTGAAGGTGTCGGTATCGCTCAGCGTGGCGTCGCTGACGGTGACGGTGACGTTGTAGGTGCCCGCGCTGCCGAAGCCGAGCGTGCCGCCGATCACGCCGCTGGTCGGGTTGATCGAAACCCCGGCGGGCAGGCCGGTGGCGCCGTAGGTGAGCGTGTCGCCGTCGGCATCGGTCGCGTCGGCGTCGAGCGCCACGGTGTCGCCTTCGGCCGCGTTCTGGTCGAGCAGGTCGGTGCTGAATACCGGCGCCTGGTCGGTGTTGGCGACGGTCCAGGTGAACGGGTCGGTGTCGCTCAGGCCGCCGTCGGAGACGGTGATGACGACGTTGTACGTGCCCGCGCTGGTCGACGGAGAGCGTGCCGCTGATGACGCCGGTGGTCGAGTTGACGGTGATGCCGGCGGGCAGGCCGGTAGCCGAATACGTGAGCGTGTCGGCGTCGGCGTCGGTGGCATCGGCGTCGAGGCTGATGACGTTGCCTTCGGCGTTCGACTGGTCGCCGATGTCGGTGCTGAAGACCGGCGCGTGGTTGACCGGCGGCGAGATGGGCGCACCTGCCGTCCAGAACGGTCCGTTGACGAGCGTTCCCACGGGCGCGCCACTCACGCTCGACGAGGTCGTCGTGCCAGCGCCTTCGATGAGGCCATAGCGTGCGATGAGTCCAGGCCCGCTGGTGAGCTCGAGGTCCTTGGTGGCGCTGATCTGGGCCTGGCTGCGGGCCACGCTCCAGATGCGGACCTCGTCAAGTGCGCCGTTGAAGAAGCCAGCGGCCGTGCCGTTCGAGGTCATCGCCGTGGCAAGCGCAGCGTGTTGGATGCTTGTTGACTCCGGCGTTGGGTTGCCGGTCAGGACGAGCGTCCTATCGAGCGTGCCGTCGAGATACAGCCGCCACGTGTCGGTTGCCGTGTCGTAGGTCGCTGCGGCGTGGTGCCAGACATTGCTGGTGACAGCGGTCGTGCCCGATACGGGGTGGTTGAGACCGAGCTGCGTCCCGCCCGCGGCTTCCTCAAAGTCGGCTACCAACACCCCGCTGCTGGCGTCGATACCGAGGAAGTAGTTCATGTTCAGGTTCGCCGGGGTATCCGCCTCAGCGCGACCCTTGGTCACCAGCGGGATCACCGAGGCGAGGCCGCCGGTGCCGGTAGACGTGGCCACTCCAGCGCCGTCGCGGCGGAACCATGTCTCGATGGTGAAGTTCTGGACGCCGAGGGCTGGTGCCGAGCCGAACGTGACGTGATCGTCGGTCCCGTCGAAGTGGATGGCTGCTCCACTCGGGACAGTCGGCGTTGCGGAGGCCTCGCCCGACGCCGCAGAGGGATTGCCGGAGGCGTCGACGGCCTTGATCGCATAGAAGTACTGCGTCCCACCGGTGACGGTGTTGTCAACGAACGAGGTCGAAGTCAGCAGCGTCCCGCCGTTGAGCGGCTGGCCACCGGTGGGCACTGGACTCGTGTTGGAGCGGTAGACGTTGTAGCCGGCGAGGTCAGGCTCCGTGTTGGCGTTCCAGCCGAGCGACACCATGTTCGGTCCGGGGCTGGCGGTGAGCCCAGCCGGTGCGGCGGGCGGGGTGGTGTCGACTGTGAAGGGTGCCCCCGTTGTCCACGCCGGGCCGTTTGTCAGGGTGCCGCTGGGCGCTCCTGCGATGCTCGAGGCGGCGGTGGTGCCGGTGCCTTCATTGAGTCCATAGCGCGCGACGAGGCCGGTTCCTGAAGTGAGCTCCAGGTTGCGGGCCGCCTGGATTTGCGTCGTCGAACGGGCAACGTTCCACAAGCGCACCTCGTCGAGGGCGCCATTGAAGAAGCCGTTTGTGGCGCCCGTCGAGTTGAGTGACGTCGCCAACGAGCCGTGCTGGACGCTGGTGTTCTCGGGCTGGAATGCGCTCGAGAGCGCAAGCGTGCGATCGAGGTTGCCGTCGAGGTAGAGGCGCCAGGTACCGGTGGTTGCGTCATAAGCTGCCGCCGCGTGGTGCCACACATTGCTGGTCACGGCGGTCACGCCACTTACCGGGTGATTCGTGCCATTGGCGTTGTCCTCGAAGTCGGCGACCAGCACTCCGCTCGTCGCATCGATGCCGAGGAACCAGTTCATGTTGACGTTGGGCGGCGTCTCGGCCTGCTGAGCACCCTTGGCCACGAGCGGGATGGCGGAGGTGATGCCACCGCTGCCGGTCGTCGTGCCCACGCCCGCGCCGTCACGCCGGAACCAGGTCTCGATCGTGAAGTTGGTCACGTTGAGGCCTGCGCCGTTGCCGAACGTCACGTAGTCGTTCGTGCCATCGAAGTCGACGCCGGCACCAACAGGTGCGGTCGGCGTCGCGGTCGCCTCGTTCGACGCACCCGAATCGTTGTCGGAAGCGTCGACGGCAGTGACGGCATAGAAGTACGTCGTTCCGCCCACCGCCGTGTTGTCGACATAGGACGGCGCTGTCACGAGTGTGCCGCCGTTGAGCGGTGTACCGGTAGTCGCGACCGGGCTCGACGTGGACCGGAACACGTTGTACCCGGCCAGATCCGCCTCAGTGTTGGCGTTCCAGGCCAGTGCGACGCTGTTCGTCCCTGGAGTTGCCGCCAGGCCGGTGGGTGCGGCCGGGGCGAGTGTGTCCGCCTGCGTCGTGAAGGTCCAGGTCGGTCCGGTGGCCGTGCTCGTGCCATCGCTTGCGACGGCGTACCACTCGTAATCCGTACCGCCGGTCAGGCCGGGCCAGGCGACCGAAGCCGTTCCGCCGGACGCGGTGCCGTTCACCGTTCCGATCGGCTGGAAGGTGCTGCCGCCTTGCAGGTTGAGATCGAGGACGAACTGGCTGTCGGCGTCCGTCTCGTACTGCCCTGCGCCGCCGTTCCGAGTGGGCGAGTAGGTGTAGACGTAGAGCTTGTTCTCGGATGGCTTGAAGGTCATGATGCGCAGCCATCCGTCGCCACCGTTGGCACGATCCTGGTAGTCGGCCAGGAGCTGGTGCACCGGCTTCCCGCAAGCGTTCAGATCGGTGCGCCGACCCTCCCCCGGATAGTGGCCGTTGAGGACCATTATCACGTTGCAATTGGGCCGGATGAGGCGCTGCCAGATGGCCTCGGCAGAGTTGCCATTGGGCAGGAATTGCGACGTCGTGCGGCGGTTGTTGGTCGTATCGACGAAGAGGTGGGTCGTGATGATTGCCAGGCGGTTTGGATACTGCTGCAGGATCCCGTTCGCCCAGTTGAGGGAGTAGTCGGGCACGTCGAGCTCGAGGTGCAGGATGATGAAATCCAGGCTGCCGTCCGAGAACAGCTCGTAGTTGTTCTTGTTCAGGCGGTTGACCGGATCAGACACGAGCTGGCCCAGATACCCGCCATACCAGCTGTTGCCGAGATAGCGACTCGGCGGGAAATACTGGTCGAAGAAGCTGCCGTTGCCGTTGGACGTGTTGACGTCGTGGTTACCGGTTGTGAGGTTGTTGGGCACGCTGTTGTTGTCGAGCGTGTCCATGGCGGCATCAGCGCGCTGCCACTCGACTTCGAACTGGTCGGCGTGCTCCACCACGTCGCCCTCGTGGGTCACGAATAGCGTGTTCAGCGACGAACGAGTGTTGACGACCCACTGGGTCTGGGCCGCGTAGTTCGGCGTGTTGGCGACGTTGTCCACATAGTGCTGGGTGTCAGGCAGCGCGACGATGGTGAAGTCGGGCGCGGTCGGCGGAGCATGGACGCGGCCGTAGAAAGTCGTGTCGACTGCGTTGCCCTCGGGATCCGACACGCGAACTGACAGCGTCGGGCCGGATGTCGGGATGCCGGTCGAGCCGTTGGCCGGCGCCAGCGGTGTCGGCACCGCCGGCGGCTCGTTCGGCGGGGGCGGAGGCGTGAATGGGGAGCCGCTGACCCAAGCAGGACCACCGCTCGCCGTTCCGGCGGGGCCGCCTGAGACGGAGTTCGCGACAGTGGCTCCAGAGCCTTCGTTGAGGCCCCAGCGCGCGATCAGCCCACTGCCGGACGAAATCTCCTGCGACATGCCCGCGGCGATCTGCGCAGGCGTCCGAGCCAGGTTCCAGACACGCGCTTCATCGATGACGCCGTTGAAGAAGCCGGCCGGAGCTCCGGCGGTATCCATGGCCGTGGCGAGGGCGGCATGGTGCAGGCTGCCGGTTCCCGGGCCGTTCGTTACCGTGACCGACTGCTCGAACTGGCCGTCCAGATAGACAACGAAATTACTTCCGTCGTAGGTGGCGGCAGCGTGATGCCACGAGCCATCGGTGACGACCGATGACCCAACGATCGCGTGGTTGCTGTCGTCTGAGGCGCTCTCGAAGTCAGCAGCGATCTTGCCGTCCGCGGTGAGGCCCAGGAACCACTCGATCGTGCTCCCACCAGAGCGCCCCTTGGTGACCAACGGCACTGCGGTTACGCCGCCCGCGCCCGAGCTCGTGGCCACGGGCACGCCCACGCCGTCCTGCTTGAACCACGCTTCAACCGTGAATTGGTTGGTGTTCAGGCCGGATGCCGCGCCGAAGGTTACGTAGTCATTGACGCCATCGAAATCGAGGGCGTGCCCGGCCGAGGCACCTGGAGTCGCATTGATGGTCGCCGACGGGAGCGACTCGTGGCCGGTCTGGTCGACCGCCGTGACGACGTAGAAGTACTGCGTCCCATTGACCACCGAGGTGTCGGTGTAAGACGGCGCCGAAAGCAGTGTCGTGCCGTTGAGCGGGTTCGTGGTCGGGACAGGTTCGGAGGTGGCCCGGTAGACGTTGTAACCGGCCAGATCGGGCTCGGAGTTGGCCGTCCACGACAGGCTCACCTGGCCCGGGGCGGGGGTTGCCGCCAAACCGCTGGGCGCAGATGGCGGCGGGTCGCTCGCCCCGCCGAACGGCGCGCCGGCAACCCACAGCGGCCCGTTGACGGCGGTCCCGTTGACGCCGCCGGCGATCGAATTGGCCACGGTCGTGCCGTTGCCCTCGTCGAGGCCCCAGCGCGCGATGAGTCCGGTGCCGCTGGTCAGCTGCTGGTCCTTGGCCGCGGCGATCTGCGCTCCGGTGCGGACTACGTTCCAGATGCGGACCTCGTCGAGCACGCCGTCGAATCGGCCGGACGGTACGCCGGTCGAGTTCAACGCCGTGGCGAGCCCGGCGTGCTGGATGCTGCTCGCTTCGGGGGTGAAGTCGCCGATGGTCAGCGTTCTGTCGAGGACTCCATCCAAGATACAGATTCCAGGTGTCGGTAGTCGTGTTGTAAGTGACCGCGGCGTGGTGCCAGACACCGGAGGTGATCGGCGTCACGCCGGTGACGGCGTGGTTGCCACCGTTGACGGTGTCCTCGAAGTCGGCCACAAGCACGTTGTCGGTGGTGCGGAAGCCGAGGAAGTAGTTCATGTTGACGTTGGCGGGAGTGTCACTTTCTGAAGCACCCTTGGTTACCAGCGGCACGACGCTGGTTACGCCGCCGGTGCCACCACTCGTCTGGGTCGTCACGCCGACGCCGTCGCGGCGGAACCAGGTCTCGAGTGTGAAATTGGTGACCGCCAGCGATGGCGCGTTGCCGAAGGTGACGTAGTCGTCGGTACCGTCGAAGTCGAGCGCCGACCCCGTTGATGCCGAAGGAGTGGCGGAGGCCGGGCTCGAGGCGGCCGATTCGAGGTCGCCCGTGTCGACTGCGCTGACGGTGTAGCTATAGGTCGTGCCGTTGACGGCGGTCGTGTCGACGAATGAGGTACCTGTGATCGGCGTCGTGCCGTTCAGTGGCGTACCGGCCGCCAATGGTCCGTTGGCGTCGTGGCATACATCGGAGCCCGAGTCGGTGAAGGTCCTGCCCGCTTCGGGCACGAACTCCCAGCTATAGCCCGTCGGCTTCAGCTGCAGCTTGATAACGCCGTAGGTATCGCCGTTGAAGACCTGGCTGTTCGGCTTCAGCGTGCCCAGCGGATAGTGGCTGCGCCCGCCGGTGCCGACCACAAACTGGCGGATGCCGCGCACTGGGTCGGCCACACCGGTGGCGGTCTGCGGGGCGAAGCGCTCGTATGAGTGATCGTGCCCGGTCAGGATGAGGTCGGCGTTGGCGTCGTACAGCGCCTGGTAGAGCGGCTGGGTGACCGTGTCGCTGCCGTGCTCCGATCCCGAGCTGAAGCGCGGGTGGTGCCACAGAGCCATCGTGCACTGTTCGTCGTTGGCAGCAAGGTCGGCGACGAGCCAGTTGTACTGAGGCGAGCCCGGGCCGCAGCCACCGACGTTGGCGCACATGCTGTTGAGGACGACGATGTGCCATTCGCCGTAGTCGTAGCTGTAGTAGCCCTGTCCGGGCGTGCCCGCCACAGCGCCGAAGTAACCGAAGTAGCCCGAGGCGTTGGCCGTCCCGTACTCATGGTTGCCGACTACGGGATGGGTGCGCGACTTGTACTGGCCCCAGCTGGGTTGGTAGCAGTTGGCGTACTCGGTCGGGGTGCCGTTCTCATAGACCGTGTCGCCCAGCGCAAGCACGTCGCCCGGGATGCCGTTGAGCAGTGCCGCGGTGGCCTCGTCGCCCGTCGACGAGCAACTGGCGATGTCACCGGCGCCGACCGCCTGAACGGTAGGGCCGCTCGGGCCACCGTCGCGGTAGACGTTGTAGCCGGCGAGGTCGGGCTCCGAGTTCGCGTTCCAGTTGAGGAAGACGCTGTTGTTGCCCGGGACCGCACTGAGACCCGTCGGTGCAGCCGGCGGCTGATTGCTGCCTCCGCCAAAGGGTGCGCCCGGCACCCACAGCGGTCCGCCAACCGCCGTGCCCGCCGGACCGCCGGCGACCGAGTTGCTGACCGTGCTGCCGGTGCCCTCGTTCATGCCCCAGCGGCCGATCAGGCCGGTGCCACTCGTCAGCTCCTGGTTCATCGCGTTGCCGATCTGGGCCGTGGTACGCGCCACGTTCCAGACGCGCGCCTCGTCGAGAACTCCGTTGAAGAAGCCGGTGGCGACACCGGTCGGCGTCATCGCCGTGGCCAGCGAGGGCGGATGGTTGCTGGCGGTGCCCGGACCGTCGGCGACGGCAGTCGAGCCCTCGAGTGTGCCGTTCAGATAAAGGCGGAAAGTCGTTCCGTCGTAGGTCGCGGCCGCGTGATACCAGGTGCCATTCGTGATTGTCGTCGTGCCCGTGATGCCGTGGTTGCTGTCGTCTGTCGCGCTCTCGAAGTCGGCCGCCAGCAGGCCGCCAGCAGTCACGCCCATGAACCAGTTGATCGTGCCGCCGCCGGACAGGCCCTTGGCCATCAGCGGCGCCGCCGAGACGCCGCCCGCTCCGGAGGTCGTCGCCGCCATGACCCCAGTTCCGTCGCGCCGGAACCAGGTCTCAATGGTGAAGGTGTTGCTGTTGAGACCGCTCGCCGGGCCGAGCGCGACGTGATCGTCGACCCCGTCGAAGTCGAGGGCTGTCGCGCCTGATGCCGGCGGATCGGCGGTGGCGCTTGCCTGGTTCGACGGGCCCGACTCATGGCCGGCGTTGTCGACCGCGGTGACTGTGTAGTTGTACGCAACACCGGCGGTGACGGGCGTATCGGTGTAGCTCGTGCCCGTGACGAGCGACGTGTTGATCGGGTTTCCGGATCCCGACACCGGACCGTTCGCGTCGTGGCAGACGTCGGAGCCGTTGTCGGTGAACGTGCGGCCGGCCTCGGGCACGAATTGCCAGTCGTAACCGCCGGGCTTTAGCGTCAGGCCCAACACGCCGTACGTGTCGCCGTTGCGGACCTGGCTGTTTGGTTCGGGAGTGTTGAAGCCGTTGTGGCTGCGACCGCCGGTGCCGGCCACGAACTGGCGCACGCCGCGCAACGGATCGGCAATCGCCCCTGGCGTCTGCGGCGCGAAGCGCTCGTAGATGTGATCGTGGCCGGACAGCACGATCTCGGCGTTCATGTCGTAGAGAGCCTGGAAGAGCGGCGCCGTCGACGGGTTGTTGCCGTGAGAGTCGCCCGAGCTGAAGCGCGGATGGTGCCACATCGCCAAGGTGCATTGGGCAGCGCTGGCGGCGAGGTCGGCGCGCAGCCACTGCTCCTGCGCCGAACCGGCCGCGCACGACACGTTATCGCAGTTGCTGTTGAGCACGACGATGTGCCAGGTGCCGTAGTCGTAGCTGTAATAGCCAAGAGCCGGGTCGCCGGCGGCGCTGCCGAAGTAGCTGAAGTAGCCACTGGCGTTGGCCGTCTGGTATTCGTGGTTTCCGGCGGCGGGGTGCGTGCGCGCCTTGACCTGCCCCCAGCTCGGGTTGTAGCAGTTGTTGAACTCGGCCAGCGTTCCGTCCTCGTACACGTTGTCGCCGAGGGCCAGGACGTCACCCGGCCGCGAGCCGAGCAGCGCGGCAGTCGCCTCGTCGCCGGTCGACGAGCAGCTGGCGATGTCGCCGGCCGCCATCACCTGGACCGTCGATCCGCCGCCCACGACACTGTCGCGATAGATGTTGTAGCCGGCTATGTCGGACTCGGAGTTCGCGTTCCAGTCGAGGTCTATCCGGCCCGCACCGGGAGTGGCATCAAGACCGGTCGGCGCGCTCGGCGCGGGATCTGTGCCTGCCGCGAACGGCGCGCCCGGCACCCAGAGTGGCCCACCAACAGCTGTGCCATTAGATCCACCTGCGACGCTGTTGGCGATCGAGCTGCCAATACCCTCGTTCAGGCCCCAGCGCGCGACGAGGCCGGTACCGCTTGTGACCTGGAGGTCGCGGGCGGTGGCGATCTGGCCCTGGCTGCGAGCGACGTTCCAAACGCGCGCCTCGTCGATACGGCCGTCGAAGAAGCCGGCGACCTGGCCGGTCGAGTTGATCGAGGTGGCCAGGGCTGCGTGCTGGATGCTGTCAGAGCGCGGCGTGAAGTTCCCGATGTTCAGCGTCGCGTCGAGCACGCCGTCGAGGTACAGGCGCCAGGTCGAGCCGTCGAAAGTCGCCGCCGCGTGATGCCAGACGCCGTTAGTGATCGGAGTGTGGCCTGCGACGGCATGGTTGGCGCCGGTCGCGCTGTCCTCGAAGTCCGCCGCCAGCACGCCGTCCGAGGAGCGGATGCCGAGGAAGTAGTTCATGTCGACGTTTGACCCGTCGGCCTCCGAGCGACCCTTGGTCAGGATCGGAACGGCCGTCACGCCGCCTGCACCACCACTGGTGGCCGTCGCCACGCCTGGTCCATCGCGCCGGAACCAGGCTTCGATGGTGAAGTTCGACACGCCCACGTCGGGCGCGGGACCAAAGGTGACGTAGTCATCGACACCGTCGAAGTCGAGCGCGCTGCCGGCCGCAGCGTCGGGCGTTGCCGACGCTTGATTCGACGGGCCCGAGCGATTGGTCGAGGCATCGACCGCGGTGATTACATAGAAGTAGGTCGTGCCGTTGACGGCGGTCGCGTCGACGTAGTTGGTCGATGTCACGGGTTCGCTTCCGCTGAGCGGTGACCCGGCGGTGGAGACGGGCGACGACGTCGAGCGATAGACGTGATAGCCGATGAGATCAGGCTCGCTGTTGGCGTTCCAGCCCAGGTAGACGGCGTTGTTGCCGGGCGCGGCGATAAGGCCCGTCGGCGCCGCTGGAGCGATCGTGTCGGCGGGGACCGGGGCAATGGCGCGGAAGCCGTCAAACGAGATCGTGACCGGGGCATTGCTGACCTGTGTGGCAAGGAACGCGCGTAGCCCAACTGCGCCGGCAGATTGGAGGACGGCCTCGCTGTTGGTCGTCGTGTAGTTCCAGGCGCTCGGCTCGAGGCTGCCGTCTGCCCATGCCTTGATGCGCAAGGTCGTGGGTGAGGCGCCGACGGCCTGCGCGCGCAGCCAGATGCGCTGGTTCGCCGAATGGGTCAGTCCGGCAACCTGGGCTTCGGTGCCGAAGAGCTGTTCCGAGCCGTTGAGGATGCGGCCCGCTTGAACGAAGACCGCTCCGTTTGTGGCAAAGCGAATCCTCGCCTGGTATTGGTTGCCGTTGTCCTTGCGGCGGAGAATCAGATAGGCGAACTGGTTGCCACCGACGGCCGCCTTGTTGGTGCTGACCTGCACCGACGCGTCGATGTCGCGCTCGGAAACGCTGGCCAGGATCGACATTCGCGTCGTGCCGGCCGCTTGCAAGTTGATCGTCGCCTGGCCGCCGGCCATGTTGTAGTCAGACAAAGGCGTGAACGGCAGCGTCCATGGCCCACCGCGCAGGGCCGTGCCCCAGCTGGCACTGTGGGTTCGCTCGAACGAGTCGCGCGCGACGAAGGCACCGGGGGCGGTGAGGCCACTGGCTGTGACCAGTCGGTCTAGGGCGAACTCCGATGTATTGCCGTTGGTGTCAGTTGCGGTCGCTGTTACAAAGTCGCCAACTGCCAGCCCGGAAACGCTTGCGCTGAACGAGCCAACCGTTGCGCCGGTCAGGTCTGGCGTCGCGACAGCCGAGCCGACGAACGTGCGCCCCTGCCCGTATTCGTTGTCCGCGCCGTCGGCCAGAAAGATCTCGACCGTGCAGCCGGCGCACGCTCTTCCGGTAACCGTCGACGGAGAGGCCGACGACAGGGCAGGAAACGGCAGCCTCAAGTTGGGTCCAGAAGTCGCGAACTGTCCGTTTGGGCTTACACCGAACGGGTGCAGGTCAATGCCGAAGCCGTTGTCGTAGATCGAGTTGTGAGTGATGCGGTTACGGATGTTCTCGCTCTCGACATCGAGCCGGACGCCAACCTGGTTGTTGGCAATGATGTTGTCGGGCCCGATCGTCGAATTGGCGACACGCATCTGAATGAGGATGCCGTCACCGTCATTCGCGATCGCCGCACCATTCAGAGAAACGCCAATTCTGTTTCGCGCAATGATCGTGTCGAACGTGTCGTGGCCGGCCACCCTGATGCCGTCGTCGCCGTTGTTGCCGATGACGTTGTCGGTGATGACGGCAGCGCTTGGCCCGTCCTCGATGTTGATGCCCCACTCGCCGTTGCCCGCATAACCAGGGCCGGCGGTGCCGGTCAGATCGGTACCGATGAAGTTGCCGATCACCTTGTTCCTGTCAGTGTCCGGCTGGTGAGCAAACTCGATGCCTACGAGGTCATTGCCGGAGACTACGTTGCGCTCTAGAGCGCCTGTTCCGCCGATCGTCGAGTCGCGCGAGCCCAGATCATGGTCGATGCCGTGGCCGAGGTTCCGCAGCGAAGCCGTGCCGTCTGGTGTCAATCCAATGATGTTGTTGACGACAACGTTGAAGCTCGTTCCTTCTTGGGTGATCTGCATTCCGCTGCGTTGATTGCCGGATATCACGTTGCGCCCGGCGAGCGTTCGATCACCGACCTGGTTGTCGTGCGCCCCCGAGTCAATCATTACGCCACCACCGGCCGAGTCCACCCACGTGGGCGACTCGAACGAGCCCGCCGCGTTCGTGCCGATGAAGTTGCCGGAGACCAGGTTGTTATACGCACCCGGTCCGTCCAGCCACACCTTCATCCAGGCGTTGTAGATGGCGAGCCCCTGGACGATGTTGCCGTGCGAGGTGACAAAGATCGCCGGCACCTGCACGTCGTCACCGACGCCACGAATTTCGATTCGAATGGCGGCGTTGCTCGCCAGGGCAGACGTATTCGGGCTGGCACCGGGCTGCGTGTAGCCATCGATCATCACGCCGCCGCTGCCATCGTTGATCGTCGGCAGTCGGTCGTTCAGCTGAATCATGTGTACGCCCGAGCCCGCGATATTGAAGGTGATCAGGTCATTTCCAGAGTGAAGGTTGGCGCTCTGAATGGCCGCGCGGAGCGAGCACTGGCCCGCCGCCGTAGCGCAGACGCCATTGCTCGGGACCGCATCGGGATCGTCGGCCACGGTGTTGACGGTCCAGGTCGCGCTGGCCACGAAGTCGGCGGGTGAGGCGGCCAACGTTCCCGCGTCGGGCAACGCTTGCTGCGGCGCCAAGGCCGTTAGGGAATACGCGGCGGCGACAGCCTGGATGTCTTCGATGTTCACGCAACCGTCGCCATCGATGTCGCCGACGCCAGTTGCGCAGCCGTCGGGCTGACGCTGCGCAAGTGACCAATCGAGGGCGGCCTCACGCGCGTCGCCGTTGTCGACCCGGCCGTCGCCCGTTACGTCCGCAGGCGTCCCACCTGGGTGCGTATCGTTGGCGCGCGGACGGCCGAAACCGTCCGGTACCGCAGGCGCTCCGAAACCATCAGCAGTGGCGACGTCTCCGACGTTGATGACCACTGACGGGGTTTGCCCGACGTCGATCAGGCGGCCAGCCGTATCGACCAATCTCGCTGGTCCTAGCGCAACCTCGAGCAGCCCCGGCTGACGCGCAATCAGGGTGGCGGTGCCCAGCTGGACTCTCCCCGATGGGCCCTGGCCCGCCCTACTACCGGACGTTCTGGCACAGTCGGCGACCGGGCATGAATAGAAGCCGAAAGAAGCGCCCTGATCCATCTCGACGGGCCCCAGCGCGGCGATCCCGCGACCCGCGGCCTCGACGTCATTGCCGCTATGCCGCACACCGCCAAACTCGGCAGCACCACGGTCGAAGCGCAGCAACGCTTCGTAACCGCCAACGTTGGAAGCTCCCGCAACGGACAGCCCAATCTCGATGGGCTGACCGAGCTTCACCTTTTCCGGCGCGTCCAGCTTGAATTGGGCAGACGCCGACAGCGTCGCCGGGGCGCCCGCCGGCAGCATGCCGCCGAACAACGCGACACTGAGCAGCGCAACGATTACACGTATGGGCAGATGCGTCGCGTCAAGCGAGTATCGCGACATGGCGAGGTTTGGGCTACCTCCCCCTCTTCGCAGGGCCCCGGCCTATGACGTCCCAGAGTCAGCCATTTCTGGGCGGGCGATCGGTCGGGCTGAGTCACCAAATCTCGGCGACGAAGCCGGGGACTCGCATTTCAGGACTAGGGCCGCGACATTTCGATCTCATATCGGTACTGGTACCTAGGGACTAAGAGTCGACTTTCGAACTTCGCTGCTCTCAGCGCAGGTTGCGCAAGGCGTCGAGCGTCAAAAACAGTCCGAGGGAAACAACGAGCAGACCGGACACAGTTGGTAGCCACACGGCTATCCGTCGCAATCGCGGGTCGCGCCAGCGCTCCCAGCCCATGACCGCGGATTTGCGCAGAAAGACGATTCCCGTCGAGACTCCGGCCAAGACGGCGGCCATGCCGACGCCGAACGCAACAATCAACAGCAGGCCGTAGGCAATTTCGTTGAGGGCTACGGCGCTGAGCAGGAGAATCAGGGCTGAGCCACTCGGCACCAACCCGCCCACCACGCCCAGCACCGCCACGTCGCGACGCTTGAGCTCCGGAGTCAGCTCCGCGTCGTGCGTGTGCGTGTGGCCCGCGGGGCCGTGGCGATGCGGGTTGCTCTGTGCTCGCTTCGCGCGTTTTGACGCCCCGGACGCGATCACCGGCACCGGCTCGAGGGTCGCCTGCAGCTGCTGGGAACGCCAGACGAAGACAGCACCGAGGGCGACGATCAGGACGCCCGTCGCAACCGACAGCCAGCCCACGACCCGTTCCGGAACGACGAGCTGCGTGAATGCCAGAGTCGCCAGGCCAAGGACGAATATGCCGGCCGTGTGGGTGACGGCGACGGTGCCGCCCAACCACAGACCCTGAGATACATTCGCCCGCGTGCCGACCAGGTAGGCGGCGACAAGGGTCTTGCCGTGGCCCGGCGTCAGGGCGTGGATCGCTCCCAGGGCGCTGGCTAACACCAATCCGGCGAGCGTCGAGAACCAATCCAATCGCTGGCCGAGCAGAGAGATCATCGGATCAGTGGGACGCGGGCCGGTCCCGGGCTCGATCGTCGACGGAGCCGCCGTGGCAGGGGAATTGGCAGTCGGCACTGGAGTTGCAGACGGTTGATCGACTCGGTAAGTGAAATCCGCCTCACGCACTGACAGCGGGGCGGTGAGCAGCTCCGGTGGGTAGGCCGTCAGCTCATTGGTCACGTCCGTCTCCGGCACGCTGCTCTGAACCAGCGTCACGCCATTGGCAGCCCGGACGATCATCTCGTGCCAACCGGGCACGCCGTCAAATGCCGTTTCGGTGAGCGATGCCGCGACCTCACCGCCCGCCGTCTGCGCCGGTTGCGTGGCCGAGAGATCGTATTCGGCGCGCATCAGGGACAGCCCGCCCTGCCCGGGAGGAAACGAGAGCCGCTGCTGAACGCGGTGAATGGGCACCGGCTGATCGTCGACAACCAATTTCAGCAGGGGCTCGAGATACTGCCAGAACCCGTCGAGGTAAGCAGTGGTTTCCGCGTCATCCACCGCCCCATCGTCGTTGGTGTCCGCGAACGCTCGCTCGCGCAAAGCTGGAAACTCAGATATGTCGAGCACGAAGCGAATTGATATTTCCTGCGCGCCGACATCTACGCGTTCGTACAAATTCACCGAGGTGTTGCCCAGCGGATGCGCCGCCCCAATCGAAGCGTTCAGCAGCAACAGGGCCAGGCCAAACAGTGACCCAGCGATCGCCCGCCGCATCAGGGCGCTTCGACGACGGCCGGTGACAGACCCCCGAACAGGAACGGCAGAGGCGCACTGTCCCCGTTTGCGGCGACGCTCCAGATGTCGGTCGACAATCCGTACAGGAGCTGATCACTGCCCATCCACTCCATCTGATCGTCGATGCTTCTCGTCTCGGGCAATTCGCGGTCAACTCCGCTGGTCAGGTCGAGCAGGTGAAATCGCCACGTCGGACCGACGCTCGAGACCAGGCTGGCGAAGGCGATGCGCGACTCGTCTGGCGACAACGAGGGCGCCGACACCCGGTCTCGGATCACGGTGAGACGTTGCGCCGAGATGCTCCCCTGCGCGAGGTAGATGTTGCCTCCAAACCTGACAGAGACGTAGAAGCCGTCGTCGTCGCGCTTGAAGGTGACGCCCCAGTAGTCGACATCGGGCTCAACGACCGTGACGCCATCGCGCACCAGGGCGAATTTCGCCAGGTCAGCCACCACTTCGCCGCTGGTCGTGTCGAGCAGCCAGGTTTGCGACGGCGCGATCGGCTTGAGCTCCGTCGGCGGGCTGGTCTGGAATGAGGCGGCAGCCAGGTGGCCGTCGGGCGACACGCGGGCGAAGCTCGGTGCCCCTTCGAGCCCAATGCGGCTGGTCGGTTGGAAGTCGGCCCCGAACACCTGCGCGAAGTAACTGCTTTCGGCGCCATGCTCGGCGGCCAGGCAGACGCCATGCCCTGCAGCGAAATGGACTCGTTCGCAGACCAGGCCGGTGGCTACCCTCATGCCTGCTGGGCTGTCGAGCGGAACGAGCGACGTTTTCGCATAGTCCGCATCGCGAACAACGTTCTGGAAGACGAGATGCGGTCCGCGTTGAATCGAGGCCACGCTGAGCGGCTCGAGCGGGTCGCGCGTGATCTGCGGTGAAGGGGTGATGGCCAGGCTCGGCGTCGTGGCCGGGACGGGCGGTGTGCCGCCGAGCAAAATGAATGCAGCCGCACCGACTCCGAGCGCCACGACCAACAGCGCGCCGACCAAGACCGTTGACGGCCTTGGACTGGCCGACTTGCGGGTACGGTTAGAGCGAGCCACGAGTGGCCCAATTCTGCGAAACGACTGGCTCGCTAGCGCGTTCTTGGGAAGCCCAGGTCGACCTTTGACGTCCCCGGGTCCGGCCAGCGCGAGGTAACGACCTTACCGCGCGTGTAGAACTGGATGCCCTCCGGGCCGTACATGTGCAGGTCGCCAAAGAGCGAGTTCTTCCAGCCACCGAACGAGTAGTACGCAACCGGCACCGGGATGGGCACGTTGATGCCGACCATGCCCGCCTCGACCTCGAACTGGAACTGGCGCGCGGCGCCGCCGTCGCGCGTGAAGATCGCCGTGCCGTTGCCGTACGGGTTCTCGTTGATCAGCTTCACCGCGTCGTCGTAGGTCCCAACGCGCACAACTTCCAGCACGGGCCCGAAGATCTCGTTGCGGTAGTTCTCCATGTCGGGCGTGACCTTGTCGATGAGTGTCGCGCCCAGGAAGAAACCGTCGTCCTCGGCGCGGGCGTGATCGCGACCGTCAGTGACCACGTCGGCGCCGGCGTCCGCCGCCTTGCCGATGTAGCCGGCGACCTTGTCGCGGTGCTCGCGGGTGACCAGCGGCCCCATTTCGGCGGCCGGATCGGATCCCGGCCCCACCTGGATTTTTGGCAGTCGCTGCTTGATGGCCGACACCAATGGGTCGGCCACGTCGCCCACCGCGACAACGACGGAAACGGCCATGCAGCGCTCGCCGGACGAACCGTATGCGGCCGAGACCGCCGCGTCGGCGGCCATGTCGATATCGGCATCGGGCAGGACGACCATGTGATTCTTGGCGCCGCCCAGCGCCTGCACGCGCTTGCCGGCCTGCGTGCCCGTCTCGTAGATGTACTTGGCGATCGGCGTCGAACCGACAAACGACACAGCACGGATTTCAGGGTGGTCGAGGATTCGGTCGACGGCAACCTTGTCGCCGTGGATGACGTTGAAGACGCCTTCCGGCACGCCGGCCTCGGCCAGCAACTGCGCAATGAAGACGGAAGCCGAGGGGTCCTTCTCGGAGGGCTTCAGGATGAATGTGTTGCCGCAGGCGATCGCATTGGCGAACATCCACATCGGCACCATCGCCGGAAAGTTGAACGGCGTGATGCCGGCCACCACGCCCAGCGGCTGGCGAATTTGGTAGACGTCAATGCCGCCGCTCACCTGCTCTGAGTAGCCGCCCTTCATGAGGTGCGGGATGCCGCAGGCGAACTCGAGGTTCTCCGAGCCCGCGCGCCACCTCGCCCAGGGCATCGCCAGGCACCTTGCCGTGCTCGGCGGTCAGGAGCGCCGCGATCTCCTTGCGATGCTGATCGACCAGGTTGCGGATGCGGAACATGATCTCTGTCCGCCGCGACAGGGACGTCGAGCGCCACCCTGGAAAGGCTGCGGCTGCCGCTGCTACGGCCGCGTCGACCTCTTCGACGGACGCGAAATCGACCCACTTGCTCTGCCGCCCGGTAGCCGGGTCGTAGACCGGCCCGCGGCGGCCCGATGTTCCCGCCACCAGCTGGCCGTTGATCCAATGATTGATGTGGGCCAGCTCGGCGCCGCCCGCATCCGCCGCTGCTGGGCGCTCGGCGATTTCGGTCATGGTTTGCCCTCCCTGGGCGACATCGACAATTTGATCTTCACGATACTCCGGGTCCGCGTAGAGCCCAACAGACCGCGGCCGTGGTCGGCGTGAGCCTGGCCGACTAAGTTTCATTGATCGGCGCCATGCGCGCGGTGTACCGTTCGAGGCGTCCCGAGAGGTCGTTCGAACTCGACTGTGAGCCACGCGATCATCCGGGAGAGGGATGGTCGATGGCGGACACTCGCCCAGATCGTGTTCGCGCTGGCGGCGCAGCACGCCCGGGAGCCGACGTGCTCACGTTCCTGATCGCCGACATGCGCGGCTACACCCGCTTCACCAACGAGCACGGCGACCGAGCGGCGGCCGAGCTGGCGGCGCGCTTCGCCGAAGTGGCGCGCGAGTGCGTCGAGGCGCGCGCCGGGTCAGTCATCGAATTGCGCGGGGATGAAGTCCTTGCCGTGTTCGATTCGGCGCGTCAGGCCATCCGCGCGGCTGTCGAGCTCCAGCAAGCCATCGGCCTGGAGATAGAGCCTGGGATGGCGGATTCGTTGCCAATCGGCATCGGTCTCGATGCCGGTGAAGCCATACCGGTCGAGGGCGGATATCGCGGCGAGGCGCTGAACCTGGCCGCCCGATTGTGCTCGTTGGCCCGGCCCGGCGAGATTGTCGCCAGTGCCGGCGTGGTTCATCTGGCGCGCTCCATCGACGGTATCGCCTACGAAGAGATGGGCTCGACGGAGCTCAAGGGAATCGGCCGTGCGACTGAGGCGATTCGCATTGTTTCGGCCGCTCCGTCGACGCCTGCAGTTACACCTCGCATTGCGCTCAGCGAGCTGCCTCCCGAATTGGACGAACAGACCGGCCAGATACGTGGTCGCGAGCGGGAACTGTGGTGGCTACGCGGGTCCTGGCGGCTTGCCCAGCACGGCAACGGGCGTGTTCTGTTCCTGCGCGGCCCGGAAGGGAGCGGCAAGACCCGCCTGGCAGCCGAGCTCGCCAGAACCGTCGCCGCCCAAGGCGCTGACATCTGGTACGTCGGGTTTCGAGGCGATGGCTCCGCCACCGGTGAAGTGCTGGCCGAGATGGCGCGCGCAGACGGCCCCTGCGCTTGTCGTTCTCGACGACATTGACGCCAGCGATGACGCTGGACTGGCCGTGCTCGAGCGCGTCGCCGAGCTCGCCGCCTCTCGGCCCATCCTCGCGCTTGTCACTTACAGCGACGACTTGGCCGATCCGCGATTGACGGCGGCAGCCGCGCGGCTGGATCCGAATGGAGACGCTCGGCGGACACTGGAACCGCTCGCCACGGAGGACATAGCCGCCATCGCTGCGCCGTACGCCGGCGAGGATGTCGCTCGCCTGCCGTTGGCTGCGATCGTCGAGGCATCGGGCGGGCGCCCGGGCATGGTCCACGAGCTGGCCAGTGAATGGGCGAGCAACGAGGCATCCCGCCGTTTGGGTGCCATAGCCGGCCGGACGGCCTCCGGTCGGCGCGACCTCCAGGCGATGGAGGCCGAACTGGCCAGCAACATCATCGACTTGCAGCGGGTTCGAGAGCGGTCGCGCCAGGCGCGATCGCCGTCCGCGAGCCGCCTCGCAACCCAGGCCGCCAGCATCTGCCCCTTCAAGGGCCTCGCTCCGTTTGAGACCGGTGACGCCGGCTTCTATTTCGGCCGCGAACGATTGGTCGCCGAGCTGGTTGCTCGGTTAGTCGGCGGGACATTTCTGGCCATCGTCGGCCCATCTGGCAGCGGCAAGTCCTCGGCCATGCGCGCAGGGTTGCTACCAGCGCTGACGTCGGGTGTGCTGCCGGGCAGTGGGACTTGGACGCAGCGGGTGATGCGACCGGGCGATCACCCTGTTGCCTCACTAAGGCGGGCCCTGGGGGTCAGCGCTGCCGGGACTGGGCAGGGCGAACACGACGTGCTTGATGCCGCGCTCGCTGCGCTGGCAGTTGGCTCACGTCTGGTCATTTCGGTCGACCAATTCGAAGAGGTCTTCACGCAGGCCGCCGATGACGAGCGCGAGGAGTTCATCGACCTGCTGACACGAGCGGCCAACGACCCGGAACACCGAGTGCTCGTCCTGATCGCGATTCGGGCGGACTTCTACGGACGTTGCGCAGCTCACGCCGGGCTGGCGGAGCTGATGGGATCGAGCCACGTCCTGGTCGGGCCGATGCGCGCCGATGAGTTCGCTCGCGCAATCGAGCTACCGGCGGAAGCAGCCGGCCTGCGCGTCGAGCCGGAGCTGACGGCCGCCCTTGTCACGGACGTGCTCGACGAGCCCGGCGGGTTGCCACTGCTGTCGACGGCCCTGCTCGAGTTATGGCAGAAGCGCGACGGAAGAACGTTGCGCATGGCGAGCTACCAGGAGACCGGCGGCGTGCGCGGCGCAGTGGCTCGACTGGCAGAGCAAGCGTATGGACGCCTCGAGCCAGATCAGCAGACGATCGCCCGCGGAATCCTCTTGCGCCTCGCCGTGTCGAATGAAGGAGCAGCAGTCGTCAGACGACGTGCCCCGTTGTCCGAATTCGACGCTGCCGAGAACCCGAACGTCGCACGCGTGCTCAGCGTCCTCGCCGACAGCCGGCTACTTACGGTCAGCGAGGGCACGGTCGAAGTCGCTCACGAGGCGCTACTGCGCGAGTGGCCGCGCCTCGCCGGTTGGATCGAGGAAGACGCCGAGGGTAGACGGCTCAGGAGCCACCTGATCGACGCTGCGAAAGAGTGGCAGGCCTCCAATCGCGACGCAGGCGAGCTTTATCGCGGCGCTCGCCTGGCGACCGCCCTCGATTGGACGACCGAGCACACGCTCGAACTGAATGACCTCGAACGCGCCTTCCTCAACGACAGCCGCGCCGCGACCGAACGCGAGGCCGATCGGACCCGACGCACAAATCGCCGTCTACGTGGCCTCTTGGCCGTTGCGGTTGGCTTCCTGATCGTCGCCGTGGTGGCTGGCTTGTTTGCTTTCGTCCAGCAGGGAGAGGCCCAGCGCGCCGCGCAGACCGCCGAAGCCGAACGTGCTGAGGCCGAGCGTTCGGCGCTCAAGGCTGACGCTCAGCGGTTGGGTGCACAGGCACTCACCGAAGATGACCTCGACCTGTCGCTGCTGCTGGCTCGGCAGGCAGTGGCGCTCGAAGACAGCGTCGAGACGCGCGGCACGTTGCTTGCCGCCCTTCTGCGTGCGCCCGGCGCCATCCACGTCATGCACGGCACGGGCGACCGGACGAATTGGATTGACATCTCGCCAGACGGCAAGGTTGTTGTCGCCGGCGATCACCTCGGCGCCGTCGTCTTCTTCGATGCGACCAACTTCGTGCAGCTGGGCGAGATGCGCATCGACGCGGGCTTCGGTCACGCGTTCAGCCCCGACAGCCAAACGCTGGCGATAAGCGGCGGCTCCTTCGAGTACGAGCAGATCATGCTGGTCGATGTCGCGACACGGACCATTCGCGCCACGCACCGACTCGCTCCGGACCGATACGGAGTGGACTATACTGGCCTTCTCGAACGACGGAGCACTGTTGGGCGTCGTCGAGGGCATACCGTATGGAGACCCAGACGTACCCGATCTACACGTGCTTTCAGTCGTCGATCCGCGCTCTCCCGCCGGAGCCGGAACCGAGATGGCACTAGGCGGCGGTGATCCCTGTGCGTTCGAGCCGTTCGGCGAGCATGACTTCGCCTACAGCGCGTGCATAGATCCACGGGGTCGCACCGACTTATTGGACGTCACCAACAGGACCGTTACGGCAAGCTTCCCAGTCGGTGGCAATGCCGCTGTATCACCCGACGACAGTCAGTTGGCGGTCGCGCCGTTCGACAATAGCGGCAGCGTGACGTTCATTGACGTAGGCGACAGGCGACGAGCATGCCGCCCCCGGCGGCCACGAGTCGAACATCCAGGGGATCGGCTTCGCGCCCGACGGCAAGTCGCTCGTTACGCTCGGCGACGATCGGGATGTAATCGTGTGGGATGTGGACTCGTTCCGCGTCCGCGAGAGACTGCATGGCCATAGCGGACGCGTATTTGGACCTGCCTTCACTCCGGACAGCAAAACTGTCTTCACGGCAAGCCTCGATGGCACGATCTTCGCCTGGGACCTGGCCGGCGATCGGCGCTTGGGCCGCGCATTCTCAGTCGGCAGCGCGCCGGAACCCGATCGAACGCAGACGTTAGACCTTAGCCCGGATAACACGACGCTCGCGGTTGGCTTGAAAGATGGCGTCGTCAGGCTCATCGATCTCAGCGGCGCCGTGGCTCCGCGCGACATTTCGACGTGGGGCATTGAGGACCACCAAGCATGGCTCGACAAGTATCCGGACGCGGGCTGGAAAGACCCAGCGCTCCATGTCGCCAGCCTGGGGTTCTCGCCGGACGGCCGGACTCTCGCCGTGGGCACCAACATCCCGCCGCTGGTGCTTATCGATGTCGCGACTGGCGATGTGACCCGATTTGAGACCGGACACAATTTTGGCTGGATCAACGCTATCGCTTGGTCTTCGGACGGGGCCTCTGTCGTAACCGCGGGCGACGACGGCATCGTTCGCTTCTGGGACCCGCGGACGCAGAGCCAGACGAAGGTCGTCCATGCGTACGCGCGGGCTCCTGACCAGCCGGACCCGTGGATTTTATCGACCGCGCTGACCAAAGACGGTGCGACGCTCGCCGTTGCCCGATCAGACGGGGTGGTACAGATCATGGACGTAGGCGGCGACCGTGAGCTGCGCCGGATACAGGCCGATTTGTTCGGGACTTTTACCGTGCGCTTCAGCCCGGACGAACGAACCATCGCGACGACCGGGACTCAGTCGGGCGACATCACGTTCTGGGATGTCGCCACCGGCGCAAGGGTTGGCGAGCCGCTCGACGCTCACGACGGCTTCGCCTTGGACGAAATTTTCACGCCAACTGGCAGCTTTCTCGCGAGCTCAGGAACCGACGGCATCGCCAGGCTCTGGGACGTCGCATCGCAGCGGGCCTACGGCACGCCGCTTCACTCGTCCGCTCAAGGAGACTCCAACCATGGGTCCAGATGGCTATGTCAAGCGACGGCCGAACGCTATACGAGCTTTATCTGTTTAGCGGCAACGTCGTCGCATGGTCGCTCGATCCGGCTGTATGGGCCCAGCGAGCGTGCGAGGTCGCCGGTCGGAACCTTACTGAAGCCGAGTGGAACGCGTTCTTGCCCGGCCGGCCATACGCGCCCGGCTGCACGGCCCAGACTCCTCTCGCGCGTCAGGTGCACTTGACGCTCACGGCCGAGGTCCCGGACACGACTGATGGGTCGGGTAAGTCCGTCCACGTCGCCGGTCTCCTCGATCGGCTCGATGGTGCTTACTCGAAGTGGGATCCCGCGGGCGCGCCGCTGACCCGGGTCGACGCCACTCACTGGCGAATCGAGCTCAGTGGGGCAGAGGGAACGCGCATCGACTACGTCTACACGTTGGGATCGTGGGACACCGAGGGCGGTGATACCGCGTGCGGGCCCGACTATACGGTCACGCTCGACTATGGCACCGATGGAGCGCAGAACATTGCGGACGTCGTACCGAACTGGAACGGGAAGAGCGCCTGCGGGCAATAGCCGCACGTTGATTTGAGGCGGCTCAGCGAACGGTCTCACCGCTTCGAGCGGACGCGGTCAATCGCCGGTTGGCGACACTCCGGCTACGTCGGTAAAGACCACCGCCAACCAGCACGACGATGAGAACAATGGATAGCAACTGCTCCGCGTTCAGTGGGCCCAAAACTTGGTCGTCGCGCCAGGTGAAGCCGACAACGACCCGGCCCAGCAGGAACCAAACAAGGAATGCCACGAACAAACCGCCGCCGAAATCGCGTGCGCCCAGCGCCGCCATTCGCTCGCGCGATGCCCGCTCCCGGAACAGCCACAAAACGGTGAGCGGCACTGCCAGCAACAGCCACAGCCCCTCGTAGACCTGCGATGGGTGGGCCGGCACGGCGGGCAATGGGCTGACCCATGGCCCGGGCGGCGCGAAGGCAACCGCCCACGCACCGTCAAAGAACGTGCCCTGGCCGCTACCGCCCAAAAGCTGGGCGAGCTTGCCAAAGCCCAGCGTCAGCAAAAGTGGCACGACGGCCGCGTCGGCCCATCGCCGAGCCGGTGCGCCAATGATCCGGGCGATATAGAGGCCGCTGATCGTGCCACCAACGACGGCGCCGGTCAGCGACAGCGTGCCGACGGACACGTCGACCAGCCGCATCGGGTCGGCCGCGTAGAACTCCGAGTAAACGATGGCGTGCACGACGCGCCCGCCGACCACCGCGCCGGGCACCACGCCCAGCAGGATGTACACCATGTCGTCCAGCCGCAGCGCGCTCGGGTCGCTGCGCGTCCGGAGGATGCCTGCGCCGTACGTGGCGGCCACGGCCAGCCCGATCAGCAGCGCGACCGTCACGCCCACCGTTTGCCAGCGCACTACGAGGTCGCCGACCTGAATGAGCGGGTCGAACGACAGGATGATCACCGCCGGCATGCCCACGGCGGCGAGTTTGGCGCACCGCGCCCGGCGCCGTGTGCCTCGTTTTGGCCTAGGCCATTGCCTCCGCCGGCACCGGCTGGCGCAACCAGATCCATGCACCTATAACCGTCAGCAGAGCGATTACTCCACCTGCTGCCAGCGCCACCTGGACGCCGTAGACCGCCGCCAGGAAGCCAGAGAACAGGCCGCCAAACGGCACCGATCCGGCGAAGACAGTCGTGTAGACGCTCATCACGCGGCCGCGCAGGGCGTCGGGCGTCGACAGCTGGATGGTCGTGTTAGTCGTCGCCGCCATGGCGATTACCCCGAAGCCGGCCACGAACATGAGCACGAGGTCGGCCGGCAGTGCCGCCGCGAGCGAAAGGCCGAGAAAAGCCACGCCAATCAAAGCTGTGCCGGCCAGCAGCAGCCGCATCGTCGGCCGCATGACGAATGCGATGGCCAGCGCACTGACCAGCGATCCGGCGCCACTCGCTGCCATCAGGAAGCCGTATGTGTCGGCGTTGCCGTGCAGGACGTCTTGCGCCAGGACCGGGATGAGTACCTGGAAGTTCAACGTGAACGTGGACACGACGCCCAGGACCACGATCGCGATCAGGATCAGCCGTGACTCGCGCACGTAGCGCAGGCCCTCGACCAGGTGGTTGACCACGGAGCGAACGTTGCGCTCAACCACGGCCCGCCCAATTGGTTTGTGCAGTTCGGCCACCCTCATGAGGAGCAAGCCGACAATCACGGCGAGATAGCTGACAGCGTTGAAGAAGAACAGCGGCGCCAGGCCAATTGTCGCGATGAAGATGCCCGCGATCGCCGGGCCGACGATGCGCGTCGCGTTGAAGACGGCGCTGTTGAGGGCTACCGCGTTGGCGATGTCGTCGCGGCCGACCATTTCGACCACGAACGACTGACGGATGGGCATATCAAAGGCGTTGACCACGCCCAGCAGCAGCGCCAGCACGAAGACCTGCCAGACCTGGACCTGGTTTGAGACGACAAGCAGCCCCAGGATCAGGGCCAGCACGCCGGAAAGCGCCTGCGTCCAGATCAGCGCGGTGCGCTTGTTGATCGAGTCGGCCAGCACGCCGGCGAACAGGCCAAGGACGAGCACCGGTGTGAACTGGGCCGCCGCCACCAGACCCAGCGCCAACGGGTCACTCGTCAGCTGCAGCACGAGCCATGCCTGGGCGACGCTCTGCATCCATGTGCCGGCCAACGAAATGAGCTGGCCGAACCAGAACAGTCGGAAGTTGCGGTGGTTGAAGGCCGACAGGCCACGCGGGAGCTGGCGTCCGGCCGGCTGGGCCAAACCCCCGGCCTGGTCAGCGCGAGCCATCGACCCTCACGGCCGTTTCAATCAGCTCCACCGTCCGAGCCACCCCCAATCGACCCGTATCGACCACGAGGTCGTAGTTGCGCGCGTCCATCCAGTCTGCGCCGAAGGTGCCGCGGATGTACTCGGCGCGGGCGGCATCGATCGACTTGCACAGATTGCGCAGAGCGCGCTCGTCGAGATGCTCGGCGTCCGGCGCGTCCTCTACTCGCGCCAGCAGATAGCGGACACGATCGTCAAGCGAGCCAACCAGCGCGACGTTGAGAACACCGGGCCTGCCCTTGAGGATGAAGGCGCCACCACGGCCGACGATGACCGCGTTGCCACCTTCGGCGGCTTCCTCAACCACGGCGCGCGTCAGCTTGACCAACCGCTCATGGATGGAAAGCGCAGACGGCTCGTCCTCGACCACCGGCGGCTCAACAAATTCCGGAGCGCCGCTGCCCAGGGCGGACGCTATGCGCTGCCAGATGCTGGGCAGTCGCTCGTCATAGGTCTCGAGCTGTGACTCAGGAATGCCGGATCTGACGGCGACTTGCGCCACGATCGCCCGGTCGAGGAACTCGGCGTCGAATTTGGCGGCCAGCCGGCGACCGACGGGCAGACCGAGCGCGCCGAACTGGCGCGAAATGGTTATGACCGGCACGAATTCATTTTCCCTCCGCGGCCGGCTGCGCCGCCGCTGCGCGCTAGGCGGAGGCGGCCATCCTGTCCATAGCGTCTACAAGCTCGCGCACTGCAGCTGCCGAACGGTCGAATGCCGCCCGCTCGTCGTCTTGCAGCTCGATCTCGACTATCTGGCTGACTCCCGTGCGGGCGAGCTTGACCGGCACGCCAACGAACAGCCCGTCAACGCCGTATTCGCCGTGCAGGTACACCGCGCAGGGCAGCACTTCGTGGCGGTCGTTGAGGATCGAATCCACCATCTGGGCCACCGACGCGGCCGGTGCGTAATACGCGGAGCCCTGCTTGAGCAGCGCCACCACTTCGGCGCCACCGTTGCGCGTGCGCGTGACCAGCGCCTCAACTCGGTCCGGCTTTCATCAACTCGGTGATCGGCACGCCGCCGGCCGTTGAGTAGCGCGGCAGCGGCACCATCGTGTCGCCGTGGCCGCCCAGCACGAACGCATGCGTCGACGTGACGCTCACGCCCAGCTCCTGCGCGATGAACGTGCGGAAACGTGCCGAGTCGAGCACGCCTGCCATGCCGATCACGCGTTCCGGCGGGAAGCCGCTGGCCTCCAGCGCGACGTGGCACATCGCATCGAGCGGGTTGGTGACGATGATCAGGATGGCGTTGGGTGAATGGGCAGCCGCCTGCTTCACCACGGAGCGCACGATGCCTGCGTTCTTGGCCAGCAGGTCGTCGCGGCTCATGCCCGGCGTCCGAGGCAGGCCGGAGGTAACCACGATGACGTCTGAGCCTGCCGTGTCGGCGTAATCGTTGGTGCCGGTCACCTTCATGTCGTGCCCGACCACGGGCGCCGCCTCGGCCAGGTCGAGCGCCTTGCCCTGCGGCAGGCCTTCGACTATGTCGATGAGCACGACGTCGGCCAGGCCGCCCTCGGCGACACGCTGGGCTACGGACGCGCCGACGTTGCCGGCACCGACGACGGTGACGAGTGGATGGGGCATGCGGAGCGGACTCCCTTCCTGTGGGCTGGGCTCGGGATGCGGTGAAGTTGGTCGATTCTATTCCGTGGTCAGGCTGGCCGGTCGCGCGGCACCGACGTCCATCAATGTGTGCACCAGGAGCACCACCGGGCGAAAGCCACGAGTGAACTCGGCGAATCTGTGCTCCGGCTGCACACAAACGCCGACATGGACGGCCTGGACGTCAATTGGGTGCAGCGCTGCCTACAGGATTGCCGGAATCGGACGGTCGGACGGAGCTCGACAAGGACGTTTTCTCTCGGTGGTGCTGCGGGTGCACATCCGACGAGCGAGCATCCACAACCCGTCCGCGCAGGCGGCGCCTCGTGCTGCCAATTTCCCCACAGCGCTATCGTCGGAACCATGGCAGCGCCAGCAGCGCCGACGGATTGGCCGGAGTTCCCGCACGAGGGCGCGTGGGTCGAGACCGGTCGAGTACGTCCACCTGGTCTCGCAGATGCTCGGCAAGCTGAAGCTCGCCCTTGCCCCAGCGCTGCCGGAATGGAACCACGCTTCCCTGCAGTTTTCGGCGCGAGGGCTGACAACCTCGGCATTGCCGGCTGGCGACCGCGCCGTAGAGGCCAGCATCGACGTATTCGATAGCGCCCTGAGCATCGCGACAAGCGATGACCAGGTCCGCACGATTGCTCTTGACCCGCCGCAACCGATCGCCGAGGTGTGGCGCCAATTCGCGGCCGCCCTCGATGAGGTTGGGATCGAAGTCAACCTGTGGGACAAGCCACAAGAACTCGATGATGTGACCCCGTTCGCCGACGATTTGCGACCGCGGAGCATCGAGCCCAAGTTGGCACAAGGCTGGTTTGCTCTCTTGAGTGAGCTTCACGGCGTGTTCGATGAGTGGCGGTCGCCGTTCTTTGGGCGCAGCGGCGTTCACTTCTGGTGGGGTGGCTTCGACATGTCGGTGGTGCTTTTCAACGGCCGGCACGCGACGCCACCTGCGAAGGCCAACTGGATCGGCCGCTACGACCTCGACGCCGAGCACGTGACAGTCGGCTTCTGGCCGGGCGACTCGCAGCACGACGCGAGGTTCTATGGCTACGTCGTGCCCGAGCCGCCAGGTTGCCCGGACTACCGCCTTGAGCTGCCGTCAGCGAGTTGGGCGCCGTCGATGGGCGAGTGGGTCCTGGACTACGAGTCGGTGCGAAAAGCCAGTGATCGTCGCCAGCTGATCATTGCTTTCGCTGACACCATCCTGGCCGCGGCACGCGATCTGGCCGGCTGGCCACTGGAGGAATTCACCTACGTTCGCCCGCCGAGGCTGCGGTGACTCTCAAGTTCCGCGGTCACGCTGGGCGGTCGCGAGTCGCCTCGACCAAGACCGACCAGGCGACGTCGGCGGCGCCGATCATCAGCACGAACACGGCAACAACCAGGAAAGCTGCCGTTCGAGGGTCCGCTGCCGCGTAGAAATTGAGGGCGACGATAAGCAGTGCGAGGTCGGCGATGACCGTCCACGCAAAACGGCGGACGACTGGCAGCTGATCGATACGCGCGGTCGACGGCGGGCGATCGAACGGAAGTTTCGCGCGACGCGTGCCAGGCCCAGCACCGCGATTGCGCCGAGGCCCAATGCGATGGCATGTGGATCTGGGGCAGGCACCAGCATGATCAAGGCCACGAACAGGACATAGACCAGGTTGACAAACGCTTGACCGGCGAGCGCGCGCAGATCTACACGTTCCGCCGCAGCTATCGCAGCCAGATTGATCGACACGCCGACGAACAGCAGGCCGAGAAGTGCGGCCGAAGCTCCGGCCACCGCGAGGTAGAAGTCGTGCCACGCCTCAATGGCTGTCGCGAAGTCCGACGGTGTCACGAGGGCCAACTTACGCCCACGGGGCCGAAGCCGCGCCCGCCCAAACCGTGTTGTGTGCACCGGGAGCACCACTGGGCGAAAGGCACGGGCGAACTCGCCGAATGTGTGCTCCTGCTGCACGCAAACGCCGACATGGGAAGCCCGGACGTCAATTCGGTGCAGCGTCGCCTACAGGTTGCCGGAATCGGCCGGTCGGACGCGGCCCGACAAGGGCGGTTTTCTCTCGGTGGTGCTGTGGGTGCACACATGTCAGGTGCGTGACCATTGACTGGCGTCAGTCCCCCTTGCACTTCGCCGTATTATTAGACCGACGGTCGGTCTGTTAATCAGGAGGATCTACTGGCGCCCCGTTCGGTCAACCCGGTTGCCCACGCATCTCGGCGTGACGAGTTCATCGATGCCGGACAGCAGCTCATCGCCACCAAGGGTTATGAGCAATTCAGCATCGACGACGTACTCGCCGCCGTCGGCGCCTCGAAGGGCGCCTTCTACCACTACTTCGGCTCGAAGCAGGCGCTGCTAGAAGCCGTCGTCGATCGGATGGTCGACTCGGCCGTCGAAGTCGTTGGTCGCGTCGTGTCGGACCCCAGCCTCACCGCAGTCGAGAAGCTGCACACCTACTTCTCGACCATCGCCCGTTACAAAGAGGAGCGGATGGAGTTCCTGGTCGCGCTCATGCGCGTCTGGTTCTCGGACGACAACGCCATCGTGCGCGAAAAGCTGCGCCGCGAACAGGTCGGGCTGATCACGCCGCACATCGCGGCGATCATCCGCCAGGGCATTGCCGAGGGCAGCTTCTCTCTCGCCGACCCAGAGCAGATGGCGCGCGTCGTCCTCTCGCTCATCCTGGATACGGGCGACGAAGCCGGCCAGCTCTACCTGGCGCGACTGCGCGGCGACGTCGACTTCGAGACAGTCCGGCAGCGCTTCGCGGCCTACGAAACCGCGCTGGAACGCCTCTTGGGGGTGGCGCCCGGCGCTCTCGCACTCGTCGACGAACAGATGTTGCGCAAATGGTTCGATCAGCCCGTTCCCACAGCACGGAAGGAGAACTGATGACTGCGGTCATCCACACCGAAAAGCTCACCAAGTACTACGGCCAGCATCGCGGCATCATCGATGTCGACCTCGACGTGAGCGAGGGCGAGGCGTTCGGTTTCCTGGGCCCCAACGGCGCCGGCAAGACGACGATGATCCGTACGCTGCTCGACCACATCCGGCCGACCAGCGGCAAGGCCACCATCTTCGGCATCGGTACGACTGACGACCCGGTCGCCATCCACAAGCGCCTGGGCTACCTGCCTGGTGAGTTCGCGCTGTACGACAAGCTGACCGGCGGCCAGACACTCGACTACTTCGCCAACCTGCGCGGCGGCAGCGATCGCTCGTATCAGAAGCAACTGATCGAGCGGCTCGAGGTTGACCCAACGCGCAAGTTCCGCGAGTACTCGAAGGGCAACAAGCAGAAGATCGGCCTGATCATCGCCCTCCAGCACCGGCCCGAACTGCTGCTGCTCGACGAGCCGACGTCGGGCCTGGACCCACTGATCCAGCAGGAGTTCTACGGCGTGATCCGCGAGGCCAAGGACGAGGGCCGGACTGTCTTCCTGTCGAGCCACATCCTGTCCGAAGTCGAGAAGACGTGCGACCGCGTCGCCATCATCCGCGGCGGCGAGTTGGCGCGCGTCGACAAGACCGAAGCCCTGCGCGACCTGGCCCACCACCAGGTGGAGCTGGTCTTCGCCGGCCCGGTTCCGACGGCCGAGTTCGAAGCGCTGCCCGGCGTGAGCGACGTCGTCGCCGACGAGCACATCCTGCGCATGCGCGTGTCCGGCAACATCACCGATGTCGTTCGGACAGCGGCCAAGTACGAATTGTCTGACTTCGTCAGCCGCGAGCCCTCGCTCGAGGAGACGTTCCTGGCCGAGTACGGCCGCTCCTCTGAGCCGGCGCCTGTGGCGGCCGCCCGATGACTGCGGCATCCGCTTCCATAACCCTGACGCCGCCATCGCTGCGCGCACGGCTATGGGGCCTGGGCAGCGTCTACGGCAAGACGATTCGCGACTCCCGTCGCGCCGTAATCCTCGTGTCGGCGCTGCTGGGACTCGTATTCCTGGGCGTCAGCAAAGCCATCGTGACCGAGTTCAACACGCCCGAGTCGCGCCAGGAAATGGTCGACCTGATCAACGCCGTGCCGCCCATCCTGCAGGGATTGGCCGGCCCGATCATCAACGTCGGCACGCTGGGCGGTTACCTCGCCTACAAGTACGGCACGTTCTTCCCGCTCATCGTCAGCCTGTGGTCGATCCTGGCCCTGTCGGGCACGCTCGCTTCGGAAACGCGGCGCGGCAGCCTCGACTTCGTCGCCGCGGCGCCCATCTCTAAGGCGCGCATCGCACTCGAGAAGCTGTCCGGCCACCTGACCGGCTTGTTCATCGCCTTCCTCGTGACAATGGTCTCCATCGCCATCGCCGGCCAGGCGTTCGCCGTCCTGCCGGGCGACGAGATCAGCGTGACAAGCGCCGTTCGGCTACGCCCTGTGGATGGTGCTGATGGCGCTGGCCGGCGGCTCGCTGGCCTTCGCGCTGGCGCAGTTCGTCGGGCGTGGAGCGGGCGCCGGCATCGCCGGCTTCGTGACCATCGCCGGCTTCATCGTCAACGGCTACCAGGCGCCGGTGCCAGAACTGGGCCCGATCGCTGACCTGACCTGGTTCGGCTGGACGGTCAACCATGTGCCGCTGGCCGGCCAGTTCGATTGGCCGTCGGTCGCCTTCCTGGCTGTTTTCGACGTGATCCTGCTGGCCATCGGCGTGTGGGCCTTCGTGCGACGTGACCTGGGCGCCACCAGTTCGGTGCCCACCCCCTCGCTCCCGCGAGCCTTGGTTGGCCTGCGCGGCCCCTTGAGCCGAACGATCGGCATGAACCTGCCCGCCTCGATCGCGTGGGGACTCGGTATTGGCGTCTTTGGCCTCGTCCTGGCCGCCTCGGGCAGCGGGTTCATCGACCAGCTGCACAAGTCGGAAGCGTTCATGAACCTATTGAACACGGCGTTCCCGGGCATCGACTTCGCCACCGTTGGCGGCTTCCTGCAGCTTCTCTTCATCGAGCTCGGCATCGTGCTCGGCGGTTTGGCCGCGGTCACGCTGGTGGCCGGCTGGGCGTCCGAGGAGACGTCGGGCCGGCTCGAGATGGTGCTGTCGGTGCCGCTGTCGCGGCTGCGCTGGGCGCTCAGCGGCGGCGCTGCGCTGTTCATCGACATGGCCCTGGTGATCGTCCTGGTGGGCGTGGGTATCGGCGTGGGCGGCGCGACCACCGGCGGCGATCTGCTGACGCCCATCCTCGGCGCATCGGTGCTGGCCTTCTATGGCTGGGCGCTGATCGGTATCGGCGTTGCGGTGGGCGGTCTCGCGGGCACGCGTTTCGCGGCAGGAGTTGTCGCCCTGGTGGTGTTCCTGACCTGGTTCCTGCAGCTGCTCGGACCGTTGCTCAACCTGCCTGACGGGCTGCAGAACCTTGCCCTGACCAAGCACCTCGGCCAGACGATGGTCGGCGTGTGGGACTGGGGCGGCGTGGCGCTGTGCGTCGGGATCGGCGTCGTTGGCGTGGTGCTGGGCGCATGGGGGTTCACGCGGCGCGACCTGCGGGTCTGACCCGGCCTGAGCGCCTGTAATTCGTGGAGGCGGCGGCGCACCAGCGTCGCCGCCTTCCTTTACCCGGCTATGCTCGGGCAACCCATGGCACAACTGCCAACTGGCACGGTCACGTTCGTCTTCAGTGACATCGAGGGCAGCACCAACCTGCTCAAACAGCTTGGCGATGCCGCGTACGCCGAAGCGCTGGCGACACACCGCCGGCTCGTGCGCGAGACGTTCGCCGCCCACGACGGCCAGGAGATGGACACCCAGGGTGATGCGTTCTTCTACTCGTTTACCCGGGCCCGCGAAGCGGTAGCAGGCGCAGTCGCAGTTCAGCGCGCACACGCCGCCGAGGCCTGGCCTCAAGGCGTGGCGGTGCGCATTCGGCTTGGTTTGCACACGGGTGAACCGGTTGTGGGTGACGACGGCTACACGGGCCTCGACGTCGTACGGGCGTCGCGCATTGCCGCCACTGCCAGCGGCGGACAGGTTCTGCTGTCCGAAGCGACGAGCGCGATCGTGGCCAAGCATCTGCCAGAGGGCGTGACACTCAAGCCGGCGGGCCAGCGCCAGTTGAAGGACATCGACGAGCCGGAGGAAGTGTTCGAGCTCGTCATTCCCGGAGTGGCGGTGTCCGTGCCGTCGGCCGTCGTCACGTCGGCCGCCCAGACGCCGGCATCGCCCATCCCGCCGGACGTCCTCGACGACATGCCGCCGTGGCTGCAGGGCTTCACCCAGCGCTTCCTATCGCCGACCAACCGCCTGATCGAGGATCGCGTGCTGGCCAAGATCGACGAGGCTCGACTGGAAGCCGAGGGTGCGGCCAGCCGACAGAAGCGCACCGCCGGCCCGCCGGACGCGGTCGAACCCTTCGCCGAACCGCCTCCTTCCGCCAAGGAGCGGCGCGGCTCGCTGTCGGACGAGATCAAGCGCCTGCAGAAGCTGCGCGAGTCAGGCGCACTGACCGAGGAGCAATATCAGCGCGCCGTCGAGCGGGCCATCGGCGACGACCGCTAGCCATCTGCCCGTTATCCTCGCCCTGCGATGACCGATCAAGCCCCGCCCGACCGCCCCGCCGAGGGCGACGAACTTCACGCGCCCGACCACGTAGACCCGACCTGGCGACCTGAGACGCTGGCCGTCCATGCCGGCATGGCGCCCGACGAACTGACCGGCGCCGTCGCGCCACCGATCTACCAGACGGCGACTTACGCCCAGGAGGCGGTCGGCCGGCCACGGGGCGGCTGGGAATACGCGCGCACCGGCAATCCGACACGTTCGCGCTTCGAGGCAGCCGTCGCCGCGCTCGAGGGCGCAAGCTACGGCCTCGCCTTCGCCAGCGGCTCCGCTACGGCTCAGGCAATTGCCACCCTGGCACTCCCCGGTGAGCGGATCCTGTGCGCGGACGACGTCTACGGCGGCACGTTCAGGCTGTTCGAACGCGTCCTGCGCGACACCGGCGTGAACGCCACCTACCACGATTTCTCCGCCGACCCAGTGGCGACCCTCGATGCGGCGCTGGACGAGCACGCTCGCCTGGTCTGGCTGGAAACGCCATCCAACCCGCACCTCAAGGTCATCGATATCGCCGCCGTCGCCCAGCGGCTGGCCCACCACAAGGGCGCGCGCGGCGAGCGGCCAATCCTCGTCGTGGACAACACGTTCGCCTCACCTGTTTCGCAGCAACCGCTGGCCCTGGGCGCGGACATCAGCTACCACTCGGCGACGAAATACCTGGCCGGCCATTCGGACTCAGTCAGCGGCGTGCTGGCCACGTCGCGCGGTCGACCTCTACGAACGGCTCAAGTTCCTGCAAAACGCGATTGGTGCGGTACCCGGGCCGATGGACTGCTTCCTCGCCCTGCGCGGCATGCGCACACTTGCCCTGCGCATCGAACGGCATGCGGCCAACGCGCAGGCTGTCGCGGAGGCGTTGGCCGCGCGCGACGACGTCGCAGAACTGAACTATCCGGGCCTGGCAAGCGGCCGCCACGCTCATCCATTGGCATCGACGGCTGCCCGCCAGATGCGCTACTGCGGCGGCATGCTGAGCTTCGTGCCCGCGGCACGCGCCGGCCGCTCGGCCGACGAGCGTGCCCGTCGCTTCGTCGAAGGCACGCGCATCTTCGCCCTGGCTGAGTCGCTCGGCGGGGTCGAGTCGCTGTGCGAGATCCCGGCCGTCATGACGCATGGCTCGGTCGCCAATTCAGCGCTCGAGGTGTCGCCGGCGCTCGTCCGCCTATCCGTCGGCATCGAGAACGTGGCTGATCTGGTGGCCGATGTCACGCAGGCTCTCGACAGCGCGTAGTCGCCCGCCTGGCACCCCAGCCGGGCTTTCAGACACCAGCCATGGCCTGGCTCTTCTTCTTGGGCTGGCTGTCCGAGCCATCCATCGGAATGATGGTCACCTCACCGTTGCCTTCGACGAAAGCGCGCTTGACCTGCCCCACGTCCTCCAGCCCGGCCGCTCGCACGTGCGTCATCAGCTCGTCGAGCGTGACCAACTCCGAGCGCATGTTCTGGCGCAGGAGCTGCCCGTTCTCGACCAGTGGCAATGGCGGCGGATGGACCAGGTTCTGTATCGGCTTGAAGTGGTAGCCCAGCCAGTCCAGGGCGAGTGCCCAGCCAACGATGACGGCGACGAGCAGCAGGCCATCCGTGATTGCCGTGTACTCGCCGGCCATCGCGTTCTGCGCCGCGTCCGCTATGAGCACGAGGACGAGCAGGTCCGTAATGCCGAATGCGCCGGCGTGGCGCCGGCGCGTGGCGCGAAGCATCGCGAACAGGGCCAGGTACGTGACCGTGCCGCGGATGAATATCTCGAGCGGCGGTGTGGTCGGCACGAAGAGCGCGGCCAGGTCAATGTTCACGGCAGGACTCCCGGCAATTCGCCGAGAAGTCTCCGATTTGCCCCGTTGACGGTGGGCTACGAGCGGGCCGTATACGAGCGACAACTTCGTGGCAGCGGCCGGCGCGACGCATCACACTTCACATGTGTGACCTCCGCAGGCAGCCGAGCAACCGCGCATCGGCCCTGACCTCCACGCGCTACAGTCCGTTCCGTGGACCGCTGGCACACGATCATCGAGCCGTTCCGCATCCATTCGGTCGAGCCCATCCGACTGACCAGCGAACAGGAGCGGCAGGCCGCTCTGGAGAAGGCCGGCTACAACCTCTTCAACCTGCACGCCGAAGACGTGATCATCGACCTGCTCACCGACTCGGGCACGGGCGCGATGAGCCGCGACCAGTGGGCCGCGATCCAACGCGGCGACGAGAGCTACGCCGGATCACCGTCCTGGTACAAGTTCCTCGAGGCTGTTCAGAAGCTGTTCCCGTTCAAGCACGTCATCCCGACGCACCAGGGCCGGGCGGCGGAAAAGATCCTGTTCACGGTCCTGGGCGGGCCGGGCAAGGTCGTGCCCAACAACGCCCACTTCGACACCACCCGCGCCAACGTCGAGTTCACTGGCGCCGAGGCGATCGACGTGTCGCCGGTCCGCGATCCGCGCGAGATGGCGCCCTTCAAGGGCGACGCCGATGTCGACGCGCTGGACCGCCTGATCCAGGAGCGCGGCAAGGACTGCGTGCCGGTCGTGTTCATGACGGTGACCAACAACTCGATGGGTGGCCAGCCGGTATCGATGGCCAACCTGCGCGCCGTGCGCGCGGTGTGCGACCGCTATGGTCTGCCGCTCTTCCTCGACGCGTGCCGCTTTGCCGAGAACGCCTGGTTCATCAAGACGCGCGAACCGGGCTACGGCGACAAGCCGATCCCCACGATCGTCCACGAGATGGCATCCCTGGCCGACGGCATGACCATGTCCGCCAAGAAGGACGGCCTTGCCAACATCGGCGGCTGGCTGGCCATGAACGACGACAGCCTGGCCGATGCCTGCCGCAACATGCTCATCCTGACCGAGGGCTTCCCGACTTACGGCGGCCTGGCCGGCCGCGACCTCGAAGCCATCGCGCAGGGCCTCTCCGAGGTCGTCGACGAGGACTACCTGCGCTACCGGATCGAGTCGACCTCTTACCTGGGCACCGCGCTCAATGCATCGGGCGTGCCGGTGATCATGCCCATCGGGGGCCATGCGGTGTACCTCGACGCCCGTGCGCTCCTGCCGCACATCCATCCACTCGCACTATCCCGGTCAGGCGCTCGCCGTCGCCCTCTATCGAGCGGGCGGCATCCGCGGCTGCGAGATCGGGACCGTCATGTTTGGCCGTCACCCAGACGGCTCGGAAACGCCGGCTGCCCAAGACCTCGTTCGCCTGGCGATCCCGCGCCGGACTTACACGCAGTCACATGTCGACTACGTGATCGAGGTCGTCCAGTCCGTGGCCCGCGAGGCGCGCTCGCTCCGTGGCTATCGCATCAACCCACGAGCCGGCGCAACTGCGCCACTTCACAGCCCGCTTCGAGCCCTTGCCGGCCTAAATAGAATGCCGGCCATGCGGTTACGGGCTGTGGGACTGGTCATGGTGGCCGGTTTCCTCATGGCGGGTTGCAGCGAACTGGGCTCGCTGTCCAGTCTCGCGCCGACGGGAGGCGATTCGGGTTCTCGAACGCCGCGGCCGGCCACAGCGACCCCGACCGAGGAGGCCACGCCGGCAGAGATCTTTGCCTGCGACCTCATCTCGCTGGCCGATGTGCAATCAATTTCGCCCTTCACAACCCCGTTCGCCGAGGCAGAACCCGAGGTGACGGCCTGCCGCTACGGCGCAACCGTTGACCCGCCGCCACCGCGGGAACCGGGCGTACTGCTCAAGGTGCACGACTACGTAACCCCGGAAGCAGCGCTGGCCGGCGTTCGTGCCGAGCGGGACAACCTGAACTACGACCATCCGGAAGCCGCCACGCCATTGGCTGGTCTGGGCGACGAGGCATATCAGTACGGCGAGTTACCAATCAAGGAAGACCGAACAATCGTGGCTGCCGCAGCGGGGCGCTACTACGCATCTGCCGAGCTGGTCGGGGAGTACAACGACGCAAGGGGGCCAGACGTCGGTTACGCAGCGAAGGTCGCCGCTGGCGCGCAGCTGCTTCGCTTGGTGTTCAGCAGACTCCCCTAGATTCCGCTGACCGTGGCCATCCGAACGCTCCTAATCGCCTGCCTGCTTTTGGCCGCCTGCAGTTCGCTGCCCATTGGGTCGCCCTCGACCAGCGGCGCAGCAGATGTGCCGGAACCGACCCGCGCCGAAGCCGGCTTGAACGTGTGTGGCCTGGTGCCTCTGGCCGACGCAATGGGGAAGTCGCCCTTCCAGACGCCGCTGGTCACGGCAAAGGGCAGTGACGGTGGACAAACTTGTACCTACGGCTCGGCCGAGGACTCGGGCGACCAGGTCTCGATCGTCGTCGCGGCGACCGACTACGCCAGCGCCAAGAAAGCAAAGTCGGCGCTCGATGATGCCCGCCAGGCGGCCGTTGACCACGGTCTGCCAGTTAACGACATCGATGGCCTGGGTGACGCCGCGTTCAGCTCCGGCGTCGACGAGGTCTCTGTTCAGGTAGTGGTGGGCTACAGGCTGCTAACGGCGACGCTGCAAGGCGAATGGCCCGATACGACCGACGATGCCAAGGTGGCCGCCGGCACGGAGCTAGTGAGGACGGTTATTTCGCGTCTGGCGACCTAAGACCGTCGTCAATCGAAAGTGCGAGGGCAACGCCGGCGTCGGTACTCATCGCTGCGCCTTCGGCAGCCGCGCGCTCGAAATCGGCAGGATCCATGCGCGCTCGTAACCTGGGCAGGATGGGGTCTATGCCCACCAGGCCCATGCTCGGCGCGCCGCCCATCTGGTCACGCATACGATCGGCCAGCGCCATCAGGCGGATCGCATTCGTGGGGTCGCCCAGCGTGAGCGCGAGCTCCGAATGGGCGTCGAATGCGGTGACGATCCCGATATCAGCATGTGCGGCTTGCGATCGGCGCAGCGCCTCGCGGAAACCTGCGCCCGCCCCAGCCAGATCGCCCGCGCGCAGCGCTACCACACCGAGGGTCAGGAAATTGAAGGCCGTGGTGTAGCTGTCGCCTAACCGGTCACCAATGGAGATGGCCTCGGCCGCCAGAGTTCTCGCCTCGTCGTTCTCGCCCAGGGCGAGCAGTGCCAGGGACAGCCCCTGCAGCGAACCGAGCAGCAGGGTGGGCTCGTTGAACTCGCGTGCCAGCGCCGTCGCCTCAACGAACGCGTCGCGCGCCACCGCCGGATTGCTGCTCAAGTTGGACCAGCCAATGCCCGTCTTCGCTTGTCCGAGGCTGCGCCGGTCGCCGATTGTTTCCATCAGCGCGATCCATTCGTCGGTCAGCTGTGACGACCGCGCGTAGTCGGTGTGCCAATTGGCGAGCTCGGCCGCAACTCCGAGTGCCTGCCCGCGTTGCTGCTGAAATTCGGGACCGCTCGAGGCCGCGATCAGCTGGTCGAGCCAGGCGCGGGCCTCGGCCAGATGGCTGCGCGCGTGCCAGAAGTCCTTGAGCGCGACCGCGATGCGCACGCCCAGTGCAGGCTCGCCCGCCGCCAGCGTCCAAGACACCGCCGCGCGCAGGTTGGCCAACTCAATATCGAGCCGGTCGAGAACGGCGTCGCGGTCGGCCCGGCTCAGGACATCGCGAGAGGCCTCGGCAAGCTCGGCGAAATAAGCGGCGTGGGCTCTGTGCGTGGCCTCGTCCTCGGATGATTGAGCGAGCTTTTCGGCGGCGTACTCGCGAATGGTTTCGAGCATCTCGAAGCGCGACGTGTCTGCAGCCTGGAGGGATCGAATGAGGCTTCGATCGACGAGCGCCGACAGGATGTCGAGCACATCTCCGCCAAGATCGCCCGCCGGGTCCACGACGGCCTGCAGTGCATCAAGGTCGGCCCCGCCGGCAAACACGGACGCGCGCCTGAACAGTGCCTGTTCAGGAACATCCAGCAGGTCGTGGCTCCAATCGATTGCGCCACGCAAGGTCCGTTGGCGATCAGGAAGGTCGCGTCTCGAACTTGCCAGCATGGTCAGACGGTGGTCGAGCCGGGCCAGGATCTGGGCCGGCGTCAGCAGGTTGACCCGCGACGCGGCCAGCTCGATGGCAAGTGGCAGCCCATCGACGCGCCGGCAGATGGCGGCGACCTCGGGCGCATTGGCGTCTGTCAACCCGAAATCTGTCCTGACGGCGCGCGCTCGCTCAATGAAGAGCTCAACCGAATCGAGGTCGCGAACGTCGGCCGCGGTGGGCCGGCCCGGTTCGGCCGGCAGGGCGAGTGGGGCGACCTGAAACACATGCTCAGAGCCAATCCGCAGCGCTTCGCGGCTCGAGCCGAGAATCTGCAGCCTATCGGTCGCCGCCAGCAACGAGCCGATCTCAGGCGCCGCCGCCACCACCTGCTCCAGGTTGTCGAGGACCAGCAAGGTCTGGTCCTTGGCCAATCGCTCGGCCACGACTGCGCCAACCGGGCGTCCGGCCTGCTCCGGAATATTCAGGACCTGGGCAATGGATGTCATCACCAGGTCCGGGTCGCGCACTGTGTCGAGGGCGACGAACCACACGCCACCGGGAAACTCATCGAGCATGGCCCGGCCGGTCTCGATGGCAAGTCGCGTCTTACCGGTTCCGCCCGGCCCGATGAGGGTGACCAGTCGTTCACGGCTGACCAGATCACGCAGTTCGGCCAACTCACGCCGCCGGCCCACGAAGCGGGTGGCGGGAGTTGGCAGGTTGGTCGGTGCCGTCGACCGGTCTGCCCGGGGCGGCGGGAAGTCGCTTGGCAAGCCGGCCGCGCAAACCTGGAAGAGCAACTCGGGCGCCGGCAGGTCACGCAATTGGTGCAGCCCCAGGTCGAGTAACGAGATGCCCTCCCCCAAGGTCGCGCCCAGTGCCCGTACCGCGTCGGAAACGAGGATCTGACCGCCCCACGCGGCCGCCGCGATGCGCGCCGTGCGATGCACCTCGAGGCCCGTGTAGTCGCGACCGCCCAGCAGGGCCTCGCCGGCGTGGGCGCCGATGCGCACCTTTAGCTGCTCGCCTTTGGGCCACTTGTGGGCGCCGATTGCCCGCTGTGCGTCGATGGCGGCCTGGATGGCCTCGCGGGCCGAGGTGAATACGGCGAAGACCGAGTCTCCCTCGCTGGAAACGGCCGTTCCACCATTGGCAACGATGGCCTCGTCGAGCAACCTGAAGTGGTCGTCCAGGACGCTCGCGAAATCGTCGCCGAGTCGCCCGGCAAGGCGTGTTGAGCCCTCGATGTCAGTCATCAGGAAGCAGACCGTGCCGGTAGGCAGCGCCTTCACGTGCGAACGATACCTATGATCCGCGGAATGTCGGTGGACGGAGGGGCGTCACCAGGCCAGCAGGAGCCGGCGACTCGCGGCTTCCTGTTCGCCGACCTGCGCGGTTACACCGACTACGTCGAGCGCCACGGCGACGACGCCGGCGCCGCCCTGCTCGATCGCTACCGGCGCATGGTCCGGGAGGTCGTCGCCCGCCAATCCGGTTCGGAGGTACGGACCGAGGGCGATTCGTTCTATGTGCTGTTTCCGTCCGCCAGCCGCGCCGTCCAGGCGGCGCTCGACATCGTCGCGGCCGCCGCGGACGAGACGGCCGCCCGGCCGGACGCACCGACGCGGGTTGGCGTCGGTGTCCACGCCGGCGAGACTGCGGAGACGGCGGAGGGCCCGGTTGGCTCGGCCGTCAACATCGCCGCCCGCATCTGTGCACAGGCCAAGGCCGGCGAGGTGCTGGTATCGGACACCGTCCGCGGTCTTACCAGAACACGCCAGGTGGGCACATTCGAGCCGGTCGGCACGCGCCGGCTCAAGGGCATCGCCGAACCGATGGCGTTGTATCGAGTCGTGCCGACAGGGGCCTCAACCTCGGCCAGGACCGCCGGGACGTCGCGCACCCGTCGATGGCTTTATGCAGTCGCCGCGGTTCTCGCGCTGCTTAGTTTGCTCATTCCGATCTACTTGCTGCTGGCCGGCGGCACACCGGCTCCCGCGGCTGGCTCGCCCTCGCCGACCGCGACCGCCTTGGCAGTGGCCACCCCTACCGTCGGCGTCTCGGCTCCCTCGGCTCTGCCCACCAGCACGGCCTCCGCATCATCATCCGCGCTCGCGTCGCCCACCGTGATCCCGCTGCCGGATACAGGGACCGGTATCAACGTTCCGAGGCCGATACCGTCAGGAACCTATCAGGCCGTCGCATTCAGGCTCGGGCCCACCTTCACTCTGTCATCGGGCTGGTCAGCCACCACCGCGGTCGGGGACCAGTTTCGGCTGGTTCCCAGCGACCGGCCCAACAGCGAGCTCGTTTTCCTGTGGCTCGGTGGTTTCCCATTTCCAACTGATGCCTGCGGTTTAGACGCCGGACAACCCATAGCGGCCAGCGGCGAGCTGATGACGCGCCTACGCGCCCTTCCGGGGTTGACGCTTGGCCCGACGGTGCTTCGCAAGTTCACGAGCGTGAACGTGGACCAAGCCGACGTCACGGTCGACGACGCGACAGCATGCCAATACGGGACGCCGCACTACGTGCAGATTCAGCCGTTCGGCGCCGGTCAGGGTTGCTGCACCGGTTTCCAGCTCAACTCGGGCGGCGCCGCGCGTGTCTACGTGTTTGGGCTTGACGAAGAGGCCATCGCTGCGTTCGCCATCGCGCCCACGACCGGAGAGCTGGAAGTATTCGTTCCGCGCGTAGAGGACGTCCTATTCACGCTCAAATTCTCGAGAGCGCCCTGACTGTCGAACTTGGATTCGAATCAGTCCAAGTGCGGACCGGCCGCGCGGATCTCCTCGCTGACGCCGTCCTCGAACTGGCGGAAGTTCTCGATGAACATGGTCGCCAGCTTGCGCGCGGCGCGGTCGTAGTCGGCCGGATCGTTCCACGTATCGCGCGCCCAGAGCACGGACTCTGGCACGTCCGGGCAGGCGGTGGGCACCTCGAAGCCAAAGATTGGGTCGGTCCTCGTCGGTACCCCATTCAGCGCCCCGCTGAGGACGGCCCGCACCATCTGGCGGGTGTGCGTGATGTTCATGCGCTCGCCCGTGCCGTAGCCGCCGCCGCTCCAGCCGGTGTTGATCAACCAGACGGGCACGTCGTGGCGGTCCAGCCGCTCGCCCAGCATCCTGGCGTAGACGCCCGGGTGGCGCGGCATGAACGGCGCGCCGAAGCACGTCGAGAACGTCGCCGTTGGCTCCTTGACGCCAACCTCGGTGCCGGCGAGCTTGGCCGTGTAGCCGCTGATGAAGTGGTACATCGCCTGGTCGCGCGTCAATCGTGAGATCGGCGGCAACACGCCGAACGCGTCGGCGGTCAGGAAGATGACCGTCGAGGGCTGGCCGGCCATGCCCGTGTCCGATGAGTTGGAGATGAAGTCGAGCGGGAAGGCGCCGCGCGTGTTCTCGGTGAACTGCTCGGAGTCCAGATCGAGCTCGCGCGTCATCGGGATCGATGGCGACGTTCTCGAGGATCGTGCCGAAGCGTCGCGTGGTCGAGTAGATGTCCGGCTCGTAGATGTGCGACAGCCGGATCGTCTTGGCGTAGCAGCCGCCCTCGAAGTTGAAGACGCCCTCGTCGCTCCAACCGTGCTCGTCGTCACCGATGAGGATGCGCTCCGGGTCGGCCGACAAGGTCGTCTTACCGGTGCCCGACAGGCCGAAGAAGACCGCCACGTCACCCTTGGCGCCGACATTGACGGACGAGTGCATGGGCAGCACGCCTTCGGCCGGCAGCCGGTAGTTCATGATGCCGAAGGCGCCCTTCTTCATCTCGCCCGCGTACTGCGTGCCGCCGATCAGGATCTCCTGGCGCGCCAGGTGAACCAGGATGACCGTCTCGCTGCGGATGCCGTCGCGCTCCGGGTCGGCGCGGAAAGACGGCGCATCGATGATCGTGAAGTTGGGCTCGAAGCCGACCAGGTCGGCCGGTGCCGGCCGGATGAACAGGTTGTCGCAGAAGATGCTCGCCCAGGCCGTCTCGGTGTAGACGCGCGCCGAGCGGCGGTAGCTTGGGATCGGCACCAACGAAGCAGTCCTGGACGAAGACCTCGCGGCTGTTGACGTGGTCGATGAAGCGTGCTCGCAGCGCCTCGTAGCGCTCTTCCGAGATCGGCTGGTTGAAGCCGCCCCACCACACGCCATCGTGGCTGTCCGGCTCGTCGACGATGTACTTGTCCTTGGGCGAGCGACCGGTGTGCTTGCCGGTACGAACGACCAGCGGACCGGCGGCGGCCAGCATGCCCTCCGAGCGCTCGATCGCCTTCTCGTACAGCGCCGCCACGGATAGGTTGGCAAGCGCGGAACGGCCAAGCAATTGACTCGGCCGGCGATCGATGGTGGTGGCCACGAACTGAGCTCCTTCCTGCGGTGCGGGCGAGGCGTGCCCACGTTTCACCGCCTGGCGGACCGGCCGCGCGTACCGCGCCAAATGGGCGGAAGTCGGCTTTCGCAGTTCGTCGGAGCCGAATTGTACGCCGCGGCGCCAACGCGGACGTTCGCCCAATTGGGCTAATTGGTTGCATCCGGCTGTCGGGCCGAATTCGCAACCGCTGTCAGACTCGGCGTGTTGTGAGTGACGTGAACTCAGCGCCCGCTAACTCGCGCACCGACTGGCTGCTCTTCCTCGCCCTCGGTTTCCTGTGGGGCTCGAGCTACCTGTTCATCAAGATCGGCGTCGATGCCGGCCTGCACGCCTTTCACGCTGATCATGCTGCCGGCTGCTCATCGGCTTCCTGCTGCTGGCGACCGTCTTCATCGTCGCGCGCGAGGCACTGCCGCGCCAGCCGATCATGTGGGTGCCACCTGGCGGTGATGGGCGTGATCAACGTCGTCATTCCCTTCGCCCTGATCACGTGGGCCGAGCAATACACGGAGTCGTCGCTGGCCGCGACGCTCAACGCGCCGGTGCCGATCTTTGTCGTCCTCATCGCGCCGTTCTTCCTGCCCGACGAGAAACTGACGCCCACCAAGCTGGCCGGCGTGATCCTGGGCCTGATCGGCGTGCTCGTCCTGGTCGGCTTCGACCCGGCGGCGATTGGCCGCAACGATTTCATCGCCGAGATGGCCCTGGTGGCTTCGGCGGTCTGCTACGCCGTCGGCGCGGTCTATGCGCGTCGCTTCGTGCGCGGCCTGCGGCCAATGGTGCCGGCCGCCTTCCAGGTCGGCTACGCCCTGCTCTTCACCACCGTGCTGGCCTTCGTCTTCGAGCAACCGCTGGCCACGCCCTGACGCCGACTTCGGTGCTTGCCGTCGTGTGGCTGGGGTTGCTCGGGTCGGGCTTCGCCTACCTCGATCTACTTCCGGCTGCTGCGTAACTGGGGCGCCAGCCGCACGTCGCTCGTCGCCTACGAGCTGCCGATCTGGGGCATCGCCCTCGGCTTCATCGTGCTGGGCGAACCGCTGCAGGCCAGTCTTTTGGTAGGAACGGCACTGGTCATCGCCGGCATCGCCGTCGTAAACCGTGAATCGACGCTCGCTCTGGCGCGATCAGCCGGAGTGCGGCTAAAGTTGGTACCGCCAAGTACCGACTAATTCAGCACCCGACGGAGGCGACGGATGGCCACCAATACCAGCACTGCTGAGGGGACGGCCGCCCAAGCGCCGATGAGCCTGCGCGAACGGCTTGCCGGGTGGCGCGAAATCATGCAGACGGCCAACCCGCCGGCGAGCGGCCGCATGGACACCGTCGGCAAGTGGCTGGTCATGACCCGTGCCGCCGTCTTCCCGATGACGCTCTGGTCGGGCACGATCGGCGCGCTGCTGGCCGTCGAGTACGGCCGGCGCGTGGGCGGCGTCGCCATCGACTGGATCGGCGTCGTGCTGGCGGTCGTCGGCCTCGTCCTTGCGCACGCGGCCAACAACCTGATCAACGACTACTTCGACATGACCGGCGGGGTCGACACCGAGGGTTATGTCAGGGCGCTGTACGCGCCGCACCCGGTCCTGTCGGGCTGGGTCAGCAAGGCCACGCTGCGCAACGCGGCCATCGGCCTGACCGTCGTCGACGGCCTGATCATGCTCGTGCTGGCGGCGCGCAGTCCGCAGCCGTTGCTGATCATCGGCTTCGCCCTGGCCGGCCTGTTCCTGTCCGTCTTCTACGTCGCGCCGCCGTTCCGTCTCAAGCAGCACGGCCTGGGCGAGCTGGACGTCTTCCTGACCTGGGGCCCGCTCATGATCGGCGGCGTCTACCTCGTCGCCACCGGCTCCGTGCCGCTGTGGGTGCTGGCCTTCTCGGCGCCGTATGCCCTGCTGGTGACGTCGGTGCTGTTCGGCAAGCACATCGACAAGATCGAGCCCGATACCAAGCTGGGCATCCGCACCGTGCCGGTCATCCTGGGCGAGTCGCGCGCACGGCGCACCAACCAGGTCCTGATGATCCTGTTCTACCCGCTCATCGTGCTGGCCGTGCTGGCCGGTTGGGTCGGGCCGTGGGTGCTGCTCGCCGCGCTGGCGATCCCAACGCTGGTTCGCGTCCTGCGTGTCTACAACTTGCCCAAGCCGGCCGAGCCACCCGCGTGGTACCCCGCTCGCGGTTGGCCGCTGTGGTTTGTCGGCTTTGCCTTCCGCCACGTGCGGCTGGCGGGTGGTCTGCTAACGCTCGGCCTACTGCTCAACGTCTTGCTGCCGGTGAAGCTGCCGCTGCCCTGGCTGTAGCTAGTGGCGCGGCCTGCGACCCGCCGTTGCCAGATACTCAAGAACATCGAGCTTGGTAACCACGCCGGCGGCACGGCCCTCATCAACGACGACCACCGCCGACGCTCCGTGCGAAAGCAGCTCGAAGGCCTCATCCAGTGATGCCCGCCCTTCGATCGTGGGCAGGGGCGTGTCCATGACCTCGCCAACCGTCCGCTCGACGACCGTCGGATCGCGGTAGGTCCGGTCGAGCAGTCCCTTCTCGCTGACCGAGCCCACCACGCCTTCGATCGCGTCGCCATGCGGCCGCTCCGAGACCGGCAGCTGGCTGATGCCGTAGTGCTGGAGCAGATCGATTGCCGCGCCGACGCGATCGTTGGTTCGGGCGAGGACAACGCGTCGGCATCTCGTGCGGTTGGTGGCCATTGCGCACCATGTCGGCCACGCGCGTCTTGCCGGTTTCGGAGCGCAGCAGGCCGTTGATGCGCATCCACTCGTCGTTGTACAGCTTGGAGATGTAGTTGCGGCCGCCGTCCGGGAATATGACGACGATCACCTTCTCGCTGGCATCGCCCGCCGCCATAAGGTCGCGCGCCACAGCGAGCGTCGCGACCATCGCCGTGCCGGTCGACTCGCCAGCCAGGATGCCCTCTTCGCGCGTCACCCGCCGCGCCATGTTGAAGGCGTCGGCATCGGAAACGCGCACCCATCGGTCGACCATCTTGGGGTCGTACGTAGCCGGCAAGAAGTCCTCACCCACGCCCTCGGTCAGGTATGGCCGAGCCGTGTCGCCGGAAAGCACGCTGCCCTCCGGGTCGGCGCCGACGATGACCACATCCGGCTTGTGCTGGCGCAGGTAGTGGCCGATGCCGCTGATAGTGCCGCCGGTGCCGCTGGCGACGACGAGGTGGGTAATCCGGCCGTCCGTCTGGCGCCAGATTTCCGGACCGGTCGTGGCTTCGTGGGCGCGCGGGTTCTCCTGGTTGGAGTACTGATCGGGCTGGAACGCGCCGGGAATGTCGCGTGCCAGTCGCCGCGCGACTGAGTAGTAGCTCTCTGGCGACTCGGGCGGGACATTGGTGGGGCACAGCACGACTTCCGCGCCGTACGCGCGCAGGAGCGCCTGCTTCTCGGGCGACTGCTTATCAGCCATGACGAAGATGCAGCGGTAGCCCTTGAGCGCGGCCGCAATGGCCAGGCCGTGGCCGGTGTTGCCCGACGTGGGCTCGATGATCGTGCCGCCCGGCTTCAGCAGGCCGTCGCGCTCGGCGGCCTCGATCATCGGCAGGCCAATGCGGTCCTTGACCGAACCGCCCGGATTGAGCGCCTCGAGCTTGGCCAGGATCAGCGGTTGGCGGTCAGCAGGGCCAAGCTCACGAGTGATCCGAGTCAGTCGGACGAGCGGCGTGTTGCCGACGAGGTCGAGGATCGACTCGGCGTATTCCATCCGCGGCCGAGTATAGGTTCCGATCCCTGTATCCTCGGGGGCGGGACGAGCACATCCCAGAGGGGACACCGGCGGGTCAATGACCAGCACCATTCCGAATAGGGCGGCCGATCTCGAGCGCCGTGTCGCCGAACTGGAAGCCGATCTGCAGCGCGAGTCGACTCGTACGCGCAATCAGGCCGCCCTGTACAAGATCGCGGCGCTGGCCAACAGCGCCGACGACATGCAGGCCTTCTACGAAGGCATCCACGCGATCCTGCGCGAGCTCGTCTACGCCGAGAACCTCTACGTCGCGCTGTACGACGAGGAGCGGCGGCTGCTGAACTTCGCCTACTACGTCGACTCGGTCGACACAGATTGGCCCGACCCGCGTGAGTGGTTGCCTTTCGGTGACGCGCACGCGAAGGGACTCACCGGCTACATCCTGCGCACCGGCGGCTGCTCCACGGCGGCCGAGCTGCGATCCAGCCTGATCGACGCCGGTCGAGCTCGAGCCGCTGGGCGCTCTAGCGGCCGACTACATCGGTGTTCCACTCAGGACCGATGGCCACACCGTTGGTGTACTGGCCGTCCAGAGCTACGTGGAAGGCACGACATACGATGACGCTGACGTCGCGTTGATGGTCTTCGTCGCCGACCACGTTGCGGCGGCACTCGAACGCACCCGCTCCGACGCAGAGCTTCGTCAGCGCAACGCCGAGCTGGCAATAGTCAACGAGGTCGGCCACGCGCTGGCCAAGCAGCTCGACCTCGACGCAGTGACGGAGCTCGTCGGCGAGCGGCTGCACAAGACCTTTCCCGACGTGGACATGTTCGTCGCCCTCTACGACACGCCAACGAACATGCTCTCGTTTCCCTACGAAATCGCGGACAACAAGCGCTACCACACCGAGCCAATGTCGGCCGAGTCCGGGCTCACCGCGGCGGTGGTCAAGACACGCCAGCCTCTTCTCCTTCGGTCTAACGGAGAGATGGGCACGCACGGAGCCATCCTCGTCGGCACCAAAGTCTCCGAGTCCTGGCTGGGTGTCCCGATCCAGGCCGGCCACGAGATCATCGGCGTACTGGCTCTCGAGACCGACCAGCCTTACGCCTTCGACGAGAACGACCTTCGCCTCGTGTCGACCCTCGGCGCCAGCACCGGTGTGGCCCTGCGCAACGCCAGGCTCTTCGACGAAACGAACCGGCTGTTGGCCGAGACCAGGCAGCGAAATGCAGAACTGGCGGTCATCAATGAGATCGGGGCGGCGCTGGCGAAGCAGCTCGACTTCCAGGCCATCATCGACGCCGTGGGCGACCGCGTCGCGCAGATCCTGGACACGAGCAATCTTGCGATCTCCGTCCTCGATGAGCCGGCAAACCTGATCAGGTTTCCATACGCGATCGAGAACGGTGTGAGGGCTGAGGACAGTCAGCCGCTGGTCCTCGGCGAGGGTCTCACGTCGAAGGTCTTGGCGAGCCGGCGCTCCCTCCGCCTGGGGACCCTCGCCGAGGCGGAGGCGATGGGCGCTGTCTACCAGGGCGAAGTGCACGAGTCGTACCTTGGCGTTCCGATTCTCAGCGGCCAGCGGACGATCGGCGTCCTCGCAGTCTCAAAGCATGAGGAAAACGCGTTCAGCGAGGCTGACGAGCAGCTCGTCTCGACCATCGCGTCGAGCATGGGCGTGGCGCTCGAGAACGCACGACTTTTCGAGGAAACAAACCACCTGCTTGCCGAGACCGAGCAACGAGCGTCCGAGCTCTCGATCATCAATGCGATCGGCTCGGCGCTCGCCGAGCAGCTCGATTTCCAGGCGATCGTCGACCTTGTTGGCGAGCGCCTGGTGGCGATGTTCCAGACGCGCGACTTCTACATTGCCCTGCTTGACCGGACTCGGAACGTGGTCACCTTTCCCTACGAGACCAGCGACGGGCAGAGGGTTCATACCGGGCCGATCGAGTTCGGCCAAGGCGCCTCGTCACGCGTGATCCAAGAGCGGCGTTCGTACCGACTCGGTACCCGGGCCGAGCAGGCCGCCCTTGGCGGTCTCGAGAGTACGTACGCTGAGGGCGACGTCGGTTCTGCGACTGAATCATGGCTCGGTGTACCGATCCTGGCCGGCCGAGATGCCATCGGCGTCGTCGTCCTGGGTGATCACACGCCGAACAAGTACAGCGAGAGCGACGAGCGCCTGGTAAGCACGATCGCGTCGAGCATGGGTGTTGCGCTCGAGAACGCGCGCCTGTTCGACGAGACCAACGCCCGCGCTGCGGAGCTGGCGATCATCAACAGCGTCCAGGAGGGCCTGGCCGCCAAGCTCGACATGGACGCCATGTACAACCTTGTCGGGCAAAAGATGGTCGAGATCTTCGACGCCGACGCGACTGACATCGGTCTTATCGACGCCCCCCATGACCTTGTTCAGTTCAAGTTCGGGTTCGAAAAGCCTGTCGGGCCGCTGCTCGCAACGGAGATCCCGCTGGTGGGCTTCCGCCGGCAGGTCTACGAGACCAAGGCGCCCGTCGTTGTCAATCACGACATGCTCGATCGAATCAAGGAGTCCGGCAATCCACTCGTTCATACAAGGGGAAGTGCCCAAGTCCGCCGTGTTCGTGCCGCTGTTCACTGGCGGCCAGGTAAGCGGCGTCACTTCCCTCCAGGACATGGAGCGCGAGGGAGCTTTCAGCGACTCCGACGTCCGCTTGCTCAGTACCCTCGCGGCCAGCCTCAGCGTTGCCCTCGATAACGCGCGGCTGTTCGATGAAACGACCCATTTGCTCGCTGAAACGGAGCAGCGCAACGCGGAACTGGCGGTCATCAATGAGATCGGCGAGGCACTCGCGAAGCAGCTCGACTTCGAGGCAATCATCGAAGCTGTAGGCGAGCGCATCCACGGAATATTTGACGTGACCACGGGCGGCATCTCGCTCTACGACCCGGATACGAACACGCTCTCGATGCCGTATTCGATTGATCAGGGCCAGCGGCAGCATCCGCAGGTGCGGCAACTGGGCGGGCTGGCGAAGGTCGTGATCGAAACCCGACGCCCGCTTCGGCTCGCCTCGAACCTTGAAGCGGAGCAGTACTCACCCTTTGTCTTCGGCACCGACGATTCTGAGGCTTGGCTGGGCGTGCCGATCCTGGCCGGTACACGAGTGCTCGGCACCATCTCGCTAGAACGACTGCCCAAGAACGCGTTCAGCGAATTGGACGAGCGGCTGCTGGCAACGATCGCCTCCAGTCTGGGCGTCGCCCTCGAGAACGCGCGCCTCTTCGACGAGACGAAGCGTCTACTCGTCGAAACGAACGAGCGCGCCGCGGAGCTCGCGATCATCAACAGTGTCCAAGAGGGTCTCGCAGCGAAGCTCGATATGCAGGCGATGTACGACCTCGTCGGCGACAAGATCACCGAGATCTTCGATGTCGATGGAGTTGACATTGAGCGCTATGACGCCACGACCGGCATCGTCACGTTCGAGTACACCGTCGAACGAGGTGAGCGACTGCCCGCCGATCCGATATCGCTGATCGGCTTCCGGCGGCAAGTCGTACAGTCCCGCGCGCCAGTCCTCATCAATCGGGACCTGCCCGCCCGGGCGGTCGAGGCCGGCCAACCCGCCACTATCGCCGGTGAGCTGGCGAAGTCGGCGCTGTTCGTACCGATGATCACCGGCGGTGCGGTGACAGGGATCGTGCTCATCGAGAACCTGGAGCACGAAGACGCCTTCAGCGAGCGCGACGTCAGGCTACTCACGACCATCGCTGGCAGCCTGGGCGTCGCACTCGAGAACGCTCGTCTCTTCGACGAGACACAGCGGCTGCTAAATGAGACAAACGAGCGCGCGGCCGAGCTGGCCATCATCAACAGTGTCCAGCAGGGCCTGGCCGAGAAGATCGACATGCAACAGATGTACGACCTGGTCGGCGACAAGATCCGGGAGATCTTCGACGCGCAGGTGGTCGACATCGGCCTTTACGACGTCGAGGCCGGACAGATTGTGTATCCATACTCGATAGAGCGCGGCGTTCGCTCCACGGACGAGGTGGGGCCGATCACCGGCTTCGGACAGATCGTGCTCGACACGCGGGCGCCGGTGATGGTTAACGATATTGAGGCGTACTACGTCCAGCGCGGCCAGACGGCGCCGGGCGCAGTCTTTGGCGAGCCCGCCAAGTCAGTACTGTTCGTGCCGTTGATCGTCGGCGAGACGGTGAATGGGCGTATTTCGCTGCAGAACCTCGACCGCGAAAATGCCTTCGCCGATTCGGACCTGCGCCTGCTGGTCACCATCGCTTCGAGCCTCAGCGTGGCGTTGGAGAACGCACGGCTTTTCGCGGAGACGCAGCGGCTGCTGATCGAGACAAACGAAAGAGCTGCCGAGCTGGCGATCATCAACAGCGTTCAGGAGGGCCTCGCCGCCAGACTCGACATGCAGGCGATGTACGAGTTGGTCGGCGACAAGATCCAGGAGATCTTCGACGCGCAGATCGTCGATATCGCACTTCAAGACCCGGACTCCGGACTCATGCGATTCCGGTATGGATACGAGCGCGGCGAGCGATTCGGAGAAATGGAACTCCCGCTGGTTGGTTTCCGCAAGCAGGCGATGGAGAAGCGGGAGCCGGTCGTCGTCAACGAGCGAATGATGGAGCGCGCCCAAGAGTCGGGTCATCTGTCAGTGGCCTACGTGGGTGAGACACCAAGGTCGGGCGTGTGGGTCCCGCTGCTCGCGGGCGGCAAGGCGATTGGCGTCGTATCGCTGCAGAACCTCGATCGCGAGAACGCCTTTAGCCCGGCCAACATCCGGCTGCTGTCGACGTTGGCCGGGAGTCTCGCAGTTGCGCTCGAAGGCGCTCGCCTCTTCGACGAAACGAAGCGCCTGTTAACCGAGACAAACGCTCGTGCGGCGGAGCTCGCGATCATCAACAGCGTCCAGCAGGGCCTGGCCTCGAAGCTGGACATGGAATCGATGTACGACCTACTGGGTGACAAGGTCCGCGAGATCTTCGACGCCCAGGGCGTGGACATCGCCATGTTCGATACCTCCGATGGCCTGATCCACTTCGAATACGAGATCGAGCGGGGCGTGCGCTTGCATAGCGACCCCATCCCCTTGGTTGGTTTTCGACGGCAGGTGTTCGACTCGAAAGCTCCGCTGGTTCTGAACCGCGATGTGGAGCGCCTCGCCAAGGAGTCCGGCCAGCCTTACGTCATATCAGGCGAGCCCACCATGTCTGCGGTCTTTGTGCCGCTCATGGCTGGCGGAAAGGTCAAGGGCGCCGTCTCGCTTCAGAACGTCGACCGCGAAGATGCATTCAGCGATGCTGACGTCCGTCTGCTGACGACCCTCGCCTCGAGCCTGAGTGTCGCCCTCGAGAACGCTCGGCTGTTCGACGAGACCCAGCGCTTGCTCAAGGAGACGAACGAGCGGGCGGCGGAGCTAGCGATCATCAACAGCGTCCAGCAGGGCCTAGCGGCCAAGCTCGAGATGCAGTCCATGTACGACCTCGTGGGCGACAAGATTCGAGAGATTTTCGACGCCCAGGTCGTCGACATCGCTCTGCTCAGCCCCGATAAACAGGCGCTGACGTTCGCCTATTCAATCGAACGTGGGGTTCGTGAGCCTTCCGCCCTGACCTTGTCGCTGCCGTTCGGCCCGCTCAGTAATGCGGTGATCAATAGCGGCGCGCCGCTGCTTGTCAACGACGTTGATGCATGGGAGCGCGAGCACAGGGTCGAGCAGAGGGTCGTGTCCGGCGAGCCTGCGAAATCGGTTCTCTTCGTGCCCATGCTCGTGGGTGACGACGTCCGCGGCTATGTTTCCCTTCAGAACGTCGACCGCACGGACGTCTTCACCGAGGCCGACCAACGCCTGCTGGGCACTCTCACGTCCAGCCTGTCCGTCGCCCTCGAGAATGCCCGCCTGTTTGACGAAACGCAACGGCTGCTCGACCGAGACCAACGAGCGGGCGGCCGAACTGGCGATCATCAACAGCGTCCAGCAGGGTCTCGCGTCCAAGCTGGACATGCAGTCGATGTATGACCTCGTGGGCGACAAGATCCACGAGATCTTCGATGCGCAGGTCGTCGATATCGGGCTTTACGACGCAGTGGCGGGAAGAATCAGTTACCCCTACACGATCGAGCGTGGCGTGCGCTTTCCAGACGAGGGAAGCGAAATTACTGGCTTCGGCAAGGTAGTCCTCGAGACGCGCGAGCCGATGCTGGTGAACGACGTCGAGACGTACAACCGGGAACATGGGCTGGCGCACACGCCCATTCAGGGTGAGCCCTCCAAGTCCGTGCTCTTCGCGCCATTGATCGTGGGCGACTCGGTCATTGGCCGCATATCGCTGCAGAATTTCGACCGTACAGACGCGTTCACCGAGGCAGATGTCCGGCTGCTGACCACGCTCGCGTCGAGCCTGTCTGTAGCCCTGGAAAACGCGCGGCTGTTCGACGAGACCCAGCGGCTACTCAAGGAGACCAACGAGCGCGCGGCTGAGCTGGCCATCATCAACAGCGTCCAGCAGGGACTCGCCGCCAAGCTCGACATGCAATCGATGTACGACCTCGTCGGCGACAAGCTGGCCGAGATCTTCGACGCGCAGGTGATCGACATCAGCACATACGACCTGGCCAGACGCGTCGTGTCGTCGCCGTATGTCCTCGAGCGCGGCGTCCGTCTACACGCCGAAACTGGACCGTTCGGTCCGTGGTCTGCGCAAGTGGCCGATACGCGCGAAGCGTTCCTGATCAACGACGTAGAAGACTGGGAGCGCGAAACGGGTATCCAGTCCGTGGTCGCCGTGGGCGAACCATCACGGTCAGTCGCGTTCGCGCCGCTGCTGGTCGGCGCGGAGGCGCGCGGGCACATCTCGATCCAGAACCTCGACCGGACGGATGCGTTCAGCGAGGCAGATGTACGGCTTTTGACGACTCTCGCCTCCAGCCTCAGCGTGGCACTCGAGAATGCGCGGCTTTTCGACGAAACGCAGCGGCTGCTGACCGAGACGAACGAGCGCGCCGCCGAGTTGGCCGTCATCAACAGCGTTCAGCAGGGACTGGCCGAGCAACTCGATATGCAGGCGATGTACGAGCTCGTCGTCAACAAGCTGCACGAGATCTTCGACCCGCAGGCATCGGTCGCGATCGGCCTGTATGACCTGGAGAATGAAACGACCGAGTTCCCTTACGCGATCGAGCGTGGGGTGCGCCTCGAAATGTCGCCGGCGCCATTCGGACCACTGACTCGTGAAGTCATCAGACGCATAACGCCGGTCGTCATCGATGACTTCGACGTCTGGGCGGCCGAAAACCTCGACCGGAAAGCGCAGACCGTCGGCGAAACACCGAAATCAGTCGTCCACGCGCCGCTACTTCGACGCGGCAAGCCGTTCGGCCGTATCTCGCTTTCGAACATGGACCGAACGCACGCTTTCGGCGAATCGGACGTCCGCCTCATTGCGACACTGGCGTCGAGCCTCAGCGTCGCGCTCGAGAACGCTCGTCTCGTCGCTGAGACCCGGCAGCGGGCGGCGGAGCTGGCGACGATCAACGAGATCGGCCAAGCCACGGCGTCACTGCTCGACCTTGATCAGTTGATCGGGCTCGCGGGCGATCAGATGGCGGCGACGTTCAAAGCCGACATCGCCTACGTCGCTCTCTACGACCCCGCCACTCGCCTCATCGAATTCCCGTACCACATCGAGAACGGACTGCATGAGCAGCAGACGCCGATCCCCCTCGGCGAAGGCCTGACCTCACAGATCATCCAGTCACGCCAGCCCTTGTTGCTCAACCGTTCGACGCACTGGACAGAAATGAGCAAGACAGGTCGTCGGGACTGAGCCGCGATCATTCTTGGGAGTACCGATCCTCGTTGGCGAGGAGGCTATCGGGGCGATCAGTGTTCAGAGTGTCAGCGAGGAAGGCCGCTTCGGCGAGGGTGATGTAAGGCTCCTCTCGACACTCGCTGCCAACATCGGAACGGCAATCCAGAACGCGCAGCTTTACGGCGAGTCGCAGCGGCGGGCGAATGAGATGGCGGCTTTGGCCGATGTCGGGCGTGAGATTTCAGCCACGCTCGAGCTGAGTGCCGTGCTGCAGCGAATCGTCGAACGGGCGGAGTCGCTCCTCGACGGCACTTCGAGTGCGGTGTATCTGGCGCAGCCCGACGGCAGAACATTCAAGGCAATCACGGCGCTGGGTGACGTTGCCGAGCAGGTCAAGGCGCAACCCGTCATTCGCGGCCGCGGGATCATTGGCACGCTTGCCGCTGAGGCGCGAGCCGAAGTCATCAACGACGTTAACAGCGACGGCCGCGGTGTCCAGATCGAGGGCACGGAGGCGAACGAGGCGGAGCGTCTGATGGTGGCACCGTTGATCGGTCGCGAAGGCGTTAACGGCATGATGGCCGTCTGGCGCATCGGCGAAGGCACCAAGCCATTTACGTCCTTTGACCTCGACTTCCTGATCGGCCTCTCGCAGCAGGCGGCCATTGCGATTGACAACGCGCGACTGTTCGGCGACCTGCGCGAGGCGCGCGAGGCGGCCGATGCGGCCAACCAGGCCAAGAGCGCGTTCCTCGCAGCCATGAGCCACGAGATCAGGACACCCATGAACGCCATCATCGGCATGAGCGGCCTGCTGGTGGACACGAAGCTCAACGTCGAGCAACACGACTACGCCGACACCATTCGGTCCTCGGGCGACGCACTCCTGACGATCATCAACGACATTCTCGACTTCTCGAAGATCGAGGCCGGCAAGGTTGACCTGGTGGCCGAGCCGTTCAGCGTCGCCGATTGCATTGAGGGCGCCCTCGACGTGATTGCCCCATCGGCGGCGGCAAAGGGAGTCGAGCTCGCCTACGAGTTGAAGACGGAGCTCCCACCAGCCGCAATCGGCGATCTCGGCGCGACTGCGCCAGATCTTGATCAACTTGCTATCCAACTCGGTCAAGTTCACTGAGCGCGGCGAGGTGGTCGTATCGGTCACCAGCCGCGAGGTGGGCGAACGCATCGAGCTCGATGTCAAGGTCCGTGACACCGGCATCGGCATTCCAAAGGACCAGATGGGCCGGCTATTCCAGTCATTCAGCCAGGCCGATTCCTCGATCGCACGGCGCTACGGCGGCACCGGTCTTGGCTTGGCGATCAGCAAACGACTTGCCGAAGCCATGGATGGCACGCTTACGGCGGAAAGCAGCGGTGTACCGGGCGAGGGCTCAACGTTCAAGGTGCGAGTCCTGCTCGACGCGGCGCCGGCGTCCGCATTGAGCGCTGTTCCAATGCGCCACCCCGTCGACCTGTCCGGCAAGCGCGCGCTGATCGTGGACGACAACGCCACCAACCGGCGCATCCTGTCGGCGCAACTGGGTCGGTGGAAGGTCAAGGCTCGTGACGTCGAGTCAGGCGAGGAGGCGCTCAAGCTGTTGAAGGCCGGCGACCAGTTCGATGTCGTGCTGCTCGACCTGTTCATGCCAGGTATGGACGGCGTGGCACTGGCCGAGGCGATCAAGAAAGCCAGGCCCAAAGATGGTCCCAAGCTGGTGCTCGTCTCGTCGGCAGCGATGCGTGAACACGGTGCGTCGGTCGACGCGCTGCTCGCCAAGCCGGTCAAACCCAGTGCGCTGTACGACGCATTGGTGACGGTTTTGGCAGGGGCCGAGCCACGCTTCAAGTTGGAGCGTGCGCCCGAGACACCGTCCGACCCGGAACTGGCCAAGCGCCATCCGCACAAGATCCTCCTCGCCGAGGACAACGCGGTGAACCAGAAGCTGGCGCTGCGCTTGCTGGCCAACATGGGCTACATCCCGGACGTCGTCGGCGACGGCATGCAGGCACTGGCTGCCCTGGACGGCTCCGATCACGACGTTGTGCTGATGGACATTCAGATGCCCGAGCTCGACGGCCTGGAGGCGACCCGCCGCATTCGCAAGCAATGGCCTGATCGCAAGCTTCATATCGTCGCCATGACCGCCAACGCCATGGCCGGCGACCGCGATGCGTGTATCGCCGCCGGCATGAACGACTACGTGAGCAAACCCATTCGCCCGGCCGAGCTCGCGGCTGCGCTGAATAAGGCACCATCCCACCCATGAGCAGTGAGCCTGAGCTTGTCGATTTGGGGGTAGTGGACGAATTGCGCGAGTCGGTTGGTGGCGACCGCGAATTTGTGAAGGAGCTTGTCGCCGCCTACCTCGCCGAGACGCCGACCTATCTGGAGGCAATTGCCGCGGCGAGCCTTGCCAACGACGCCGCGGCGATGGTCAGGCCTGCGCACACGCTCAAATCCAGCAGCGCCGCAGTCGGCGCGATGCGCTTGTCGGCGGTCAGCAAACAGCTCGAATTTGCCGCGCGTGAAGGGCGCATTGAGCAGGCCGCAGTCGACGAGGCGAAGTCGCTTTGGCCGCAGACGGTCGCCGCGCTGGATGCCGTGGGGCTGACCGATTGACTGACCCAATCGCGCTGATCGTCGACGACAGCGCCGTCAACCGAATGCTGCTGGCGCGCCACCTGGCCGGTATCGGCATCGGCGCGCGCGAGGCCGACGATGGACGGTCCGCGCTGGAGACCCTACGTGGCCATGCGTCGGACATCGCGGTCGTGCTGCTCGACGTGATGATGCCGGAGATGGATGGCTACGAAACTTTGGCAGCCATCAAGTCGGACGATGAGTTGCGCCACATACCAGTGATCATGGTCACCGGCGTCGACGAGCTGGACAGCGTGGCCAAGTGCATCGAGCTGGGTGCGGCCGACTACCTACCCAAGCCATTCAACGCCGTGATCCTCGGCGCGCGAGTACGGGCATCGATGGCCGACAAGCGGCTACATGACGCTGAAGTCGCGCATGCCGCGGCGCAGGCCGAGATGCTGGAAACCATCGCGCGCCAGAAGGCCGAGTTGAGTCGCTTTCTTTCGCCCCAGGTCGCCGCGCTCGTATCCACGGCGGAAGGTGAAGCGCTCCTTGCCGGCCATCGCCGCGAGGCGACCGCGATGTTCAGCGACCTGCGCGGGTTCACGGCATTCAGCGATACCGCCGCACCAGAGGAAGTCCTCGGCGTGCTGCGCGAGTACCACGCTGCCATGGGTGCGCTGATAGTCGAGTTCGGCGGCACACTCGAGCATTTCGCCGGCGACGGCATGATGGTCTTCTTCAACGACCCGGTTCCACAGCCCGACCACGCGGAGCGCGCAGTGCGCCTTGCACTGGCGATGCGCGACTGCTTCGACGAGCTCAACGCGCGTTGGTCGCGCCTCGGCTACGAACTGGGCCTGGGCATAGGCATCGCTACCGGCTACGCCACGCTCGGGCGGATCGGCTTCGAGGGTCGCTACGACTACGGCATGGTCGGCACGGCGGTGATCGTGGCCTCCCGGCTCAGCTCGGCGGCCGAAAGTGGACAGATCCTCCTCAACCCACGCGTCCACGCTGCCGTGGAGGGCATCGTGCGCACCGAACCAATGGGCGAGATGCAGCTCAAGGGTTTCAGCCGGCCGGTCCCGACCGTCAACGTGGTTGGCCTCGGCGTGCCCGAGCTCGCGCCCACCGCCATCGGCTAGCGTCGCGAGAACCGCCGACTCCTAGGCGCGCTTCTCCAGCGGCACGTAATCGCGTTTGCCCGGTCCGGTGTAGAGCTGGCGCGGCCGGCCGATACGCGTCTGCGGGTCGTTGATCATCTCGCGCCACTGCGCGATCCAGCCCGGCAGGCGGCCCAGGGCGAACAGCGCCGGGAACATCGATACCGGGAAGCCCAATACCCGATAGATCAGGCCAGAGTAGAAGTCGACGTTGGGGTAGAGCTTGCGCTCGATGAAGTAGTCGTCCTTGAGCGCGACGTCTTCGAGGCGCAGCGCAATCTCGAGCAGCTCGTCGTCGCCGCCCATCTTCTTGATGACCGTATCGGCGGCGCTCTTGATGATCTTGGCGCGCGGATCGAAGTTGCGATAGACGCGATGCCCGAAGCCCATCAGACGGTATGGATCGTTCTTGTCCTTGGCACGCCGCACCGCGCGGTCCACATCGCCGCCCTCGGCGGCTATTTGCTGGAGCATCTCGAGCACTTCCTGGTTGGCGCCGCCATGCAACGGGCCCCACAGCGCGGCGATGCCGGCTGATATCGAGACGTACAGGTTGGAGCGCGACGAACCGACCAACCGGACGGCGGACGTCGAGCAGTTCTGCTCGTGGTCGGCGTGCAGGATGAACAGCGTGCGCAATGCGGCCGCCACGTCGGGATCGACGTGGTACGGCTCGGCCGGGACTGCGAACATCATGTTCAGGAAGTTCGATTCGTAGTCGAGCGCGTTGACCGGATACACATACGGCTGGCCGATGGAGCGCTTGTAGCCGAAGGCAGCGATCGTAGGGAGCTTCGCGATGAGGCGGATGGTGCTGATCTCGACGTGCGCCGGATCGTCGGGATCGCCCGAGTCCTGGTAGTAGGCGGAGAGCGCAGCGACCGCTGATGCCAGGATGGCCATCGGATGCGCCTCGCGCGGGAACGCATCGAAGAAGCGCTTCAAGTCCTCATGGAGCATCGTGTGGTGGACGATCTGGTCTTCCCACCACTGCAGCCGCTCGGGCGAGGGCAGCTCGCCGAAGATCAGCAGGTAGGCGACCTCGAGGAAGGTCGCCTGCTCAGCCAGCTGCTCGATTGGGTAGCCGCGGTAGCGCAGGATGCCGTTATCGCCGTCGAGGAACGTGATGGCGGAATGCGTCGAGGCAGTGTTCGCGTAGCCATAGTCGAGCGTCGTAACGCCGGCGTTCTTGAGCAGCGCGGACACGTCCATTGCCCGCTCGCCCTCCGTGCCTTTCTCGATGGGCATGTGCAGGACGGTCTCGCCCACGTGCAGTTCCGCGTCGCTGGCAGAGCCGTTCTTGGTGGCGTCCATCTGCTTCATCCTAAATCCCCAGCCGTAGCGGGCCCGGCGGGCGGTTGGGTCGGCGCCCCGTCCGGCTCTTCTTCATCGTCCAAGTCGCCGGCCTCTTGGGCCTCGTCGGCCTCGTCGGCCTCGTCCTCATGCGTGACGCTCTCGCCCGGGGGGTAGTAGTCCGCTTCGTCTTGCAGGGCGGGTGCGCTGGCAGGTGGTGGCACCCATGGTGCCGGCCACGGATAGGGCTGCGACCCACGGCGGTGGTTCCACGCGATGGCGACGATGCCGACGATCACCAGAGCGAGGCCAATCCATTGCGCTGTCGCGATGCCGCCCAACGTCCAGTCCCAACCAGCGCGAAATGACTCGAGGACGGCGCGCGTGGAGCCGTACCAGATGCCCCAGAACGCGGCGATGTCGAATGGCCTGAGGCGAGGCAGGAAGCGCGCCACGATGAACAGCGCGATGGCTGCGCCCAGGATGTCCAGCGCCGACTCGTAGAAGAACAACGGATGGAAGCCGGTCGTCTCGAATGGGTAGCTCACCGCCCCGGCCGGCAAGCGTGGATCCCCAGGGCAAAACCACGGCGCGATGCGGTACTGGCACTCGATGGCAATGCCCCACGGCAGGTTAGTGGGCGGGCCATAGAGCTCCTGGTTGAAGAAGTTGCCCCACCGCGCAATGCCCTGCGCCAGCAGCGCGCCCGGGATGACAACGTCGAGCGCGATGGGCAGTGAGATCTTCTTCCAGCGCGTGTAAATCAGGATCCCGATGGCTGCGCCGAGGACTCCGCCGTACAGGCCGAGGCCGGCGTAGGGCGGCAAGAAGATGCGCAGCAGGTTCTCGCTGTAGCACGGCTCCCCGACACCGCACGCGCCCCACTCGTGAATGACGTGATAGAGCCGGCCACCGATGACGGCCAGTGGCAGGACGATCAGGAAGGCGTTGCCGATGTGGGCGGGATCGTAGCCGCGCTTGATTGCCTGGCGCTGGCTGACCCAAAGGAGAACGCCCAGCGCCACGACGTAAGCGATGCCGTACCAGCCGATGTTGATCGGCCCAAAGGAGAAGGCGATCGGATCGGGGGTGATCGAGATGATCGCCGGGGTCACGCCGGCAGGATACCTATACTCGCGGCCGTGCTTGAGTTAGGGGCTTCTTTCGCGTGAGCGAGCAGTACATCGTGTGGGCGCTGATCGTGGGCGTGGTGGTAGGCGCCGCTCTCTACTGGTTCGCGCTGGGCCGCCTGCCGCGGGTAACGGACGACATCACGCCAAAGGAGCGCGTCGCTGAAGCCGGTTGGATCAGCCGCACCGTCGAGCATCGTGGCGGCGTCGCGCCGGTCGACCTCGTAGAGGAAGTACTCGACCTCCACTCCGCCTACCTTTCAGGTCCGGCGCTTGAGATGAGCGACGAACCGGCCGTTGAGGCCGAGGACGCTCCGGCTACCACTCCGGCCGATACCGCGCGGGTTGTGCCAAAGAGCCAGCCGGAAGATGCGCCTCAAGGCAGCTGACGCCCTTCGCGCCAACTGACGCGGCGTGCCGTGTCCGGGCCGGCAGGTCGAGCCGCTGCCCTTCGCCTAACTCCACATCCTGTCCCGACTCGGTCAGGTGGAAGACGATCGAGCCGGCCGTAGCGACCAGCACCTTGTCGTAGTCGTGCGCGTGCTCGCCGTAGCGGTCGCCCGGTCCATTACCCCAGGTCGACGGTTGGAGACCTTCCGCACGTAGTCGGGCTTCGTATGAAATCAGGCGACATTCGCACCAATCAGCGTGCCCACGGCGTACGTGACGGCCGCCGCCGCCGCGCCAATGGCTACCTGGCGAGTGCCGCTGTAAATCAGGTTGCGGCCGGTGAAGACGCTGACGCCCGCACCAACCAGGAAGAGGGCGCCGAACGACAGCACCAGGGCAGCCACGAAAGCCGCCGTGCCGCTGGTCAGCAGAAACGGCACCAGCGGTATTACCGCGCCGATGGCGAAGGCAGCAAATGAGGAACCGGCGGCGCCCCACGGCGAGCCCAACTCATCTGGGTCCAGACCCAGCTCTTCGCGGATCTTGGTATCCAGCGCGATCTTGGGATCCTCCATCAGGTGCGCGGCCACCTTCGCCGCATCGGCCGGCGGCAAGCCCTTGGCCCGGTAGATCTGCTCGAGCTCCTTCTGCTCGACGTCCGGCATCACGCGCATCTCTTCACGCTCGATGGCGATCTGGCGCTCGAAGACCTCGCGCTGGCTTTGCATGCTGATGTACTCGCCGGCGGCCATGGAGAAGGCGCCCGCCAGAAGCCCGGCAATACCGGCTAGCACGATGATGTGGTTGTCATGCGAAGCGCCCGCCACGCCCATGACCAGCGACAGGTTGCTGACCAGACCGTCGTTGGCACCGAAGACAGCGGCGCGCAGCGTTCCGGAGCGACTTCCCTTATGCCACGCCTCCTGGCCGGTGCGCGACCATGATCGCGGGGCAGCTGTTGTCGGCGCCGCGCCTTGCAGTTCACGCCAGATGGCGGCGTGCTCCCTTTCGTCGGCAGCGATGGCGGCTGTCTCGGGAGTCATCTGGTCGGCGTAGGACTCTTCCTCGTCGCCTTCGAGGGCCTGGACCATATCCGCCACCGCACTCGTGCCCAGGCGCCGAGCCAGGCCGATGATCAACCGAACCCTTGCCCGCGGACGGCTC
>CAWAAF010000002.1:267500-1583377 GCA_963779905.1 uncultured Chloroflexia bacterium | reverse complement strand
GTCTTGCGCCTCGCCGTGTCGAATGAAGGAGCGGCAGTCGTCAGACGGCGCGCCCCGTTGTCCGAATTCGACGCTGCCGAGAACCCGAACGTCGCACGCGTGCTCGGCGTCCTCGCTGACAGCCGGCTGCTTACGGTCAGCAAGGGCACGGTCGAAGTCGCTCACGAGGCGCTGCTGCGCGAGTGGCCGCGCCTCGCCGGTTGGATCGAGGAAGACGCCGAGGGTAAGCGGCTCAGGAGCCACCTGATCGACGCTGCGAAAGAGTGGCAGGCCTCCAATCGCGACGCAGGCGAGCTTTATCGCGGCGCTCGCCTGGCGACCGCCCTCGATTGGACGACCGAGCACACGCTCGAACTGAATGACCTCGAACGCGCCTTCCTCAACGACAGCCGCGCCGCGACCGAACGCGAGGCCGATCGGACCCGACGCGCGAATCGCCGTCTACGTGGCCTCTTGGCCGTTGCGGTTGGCTTCCTGATCGTCGCCGTGGTGGCCGGCTTGTTTGCTTTCGTCCAGCAGGGAGAGGCCCAGCGCGCCGCGCAGACTGCCGATGCCGAACGGGCCGCAGCCGAGCAATCGGCGCTCAAGGCTGACGCCCAGCGGCTGGGTGCACAGGCACTCACCGAAGATGACCTCGACCTGTCGCTGCTGCTGGCCCGGCAGGCAGTGGCGCTCGATGACAGCGTCGAGACGCGCGGCACGTTGCTTGCCGCCCTACTGCGCGCGCCCGGCGCCATCCACGTCATGCACGGCACGGGCGACCGGACGAATTGGATTGACATCTCGCCGGACGGCAAGGTTGTCGTCGCCGGTGATCACCTCGGCGCCGTCGTCTTCTTCGATGCCACCAACTTCGTGCAGCTGGGCGAGATGCGCATCGACGCAGGCTTTGGTCACGCGTTCAGCCCGGACAGCCAAACGCTTGCCATCAGCGGCGGCTCCTTCGAATTCGACCAGATCATGCTGGTCGATGCCGCCACACGGACCATCCGCGCAACCCACCGACTCGCTCCGGACCGATACGGGGTGGATATGCTGGCCTTCTCGAAAGACGGGGCACTGCTGGGCGTCGTCGAGGGAATACCGTCTGGAGACCCGGGCACGGCCGATGACGACCTTCATGTGCTTTCGGTCCTCGATCCTGAGTCCCCGGACGAGGCTGGTAGCGAGATCGCGCTGGGCGTGGGTAGTCCCTGTGCGCTCAAGCCGTTCGGCCAGCATGACTTCGCCTATAGCGCTTGCATCGATCCAAAGGGTCGCACGGACTTATTGGACATAACCAACAGGACCGTTACCTCGAGCTTCGCCCTCGGCGGCAACGCCGCAGTATCGCCCGACGACAGTCAGCTGGCGGTCGCGCCGTTCGACAACAGCGGCAGCGTCACGTTCATCGACGTGGCAACCGGCGAGGAGCATGCCGCCCCTGGCGGGCACGAGGCGAACATCCAGGGGATCGGTTTCGCGCCCGACGGCAAGTCGCTCGTGACGCTCGGCGACGATCGCGACGTAATCGTGTGGGATGTGGACTCATACCGCGTTCGCGAGAGACTGCATGGCCATAGCGGCCGCGTCTTTGGACCGGCCTTCACGCCGGACAGCAAAACTCTCTTCACGGCAAGCCTGGATAGCTCGATCTTCGCCTGGGACCTGGCCGGAGATCGGCGATTAGGTCGCGCGTTCTCGGTGGGTAGTGCGCCGGAACCCGACCGGACTCAAACGGTCGACCTGAGCCCGGACGACAGGACGCTCGCAGTTGGCCTGAGAGATGGCGTCGTCAGGCTCATCGATCTCAGCGGCGCAGTCGCTCCGCGCGACGTTACGACGTGGGCCGCCGCGGACCACCAGGCATGGCTCGACAAGTACCCGGATGCGCCGTGGAAATGGCCACACCCCGTTGTCGCGAGCCTTGCGTTCTCACCGGACGGCCGGACTCTAGCCGTGGGCACCAACATCCCGCCGCCGGTGCTTATCGATGTCGCGACCGGCGATGTGACGCGATTTGAGACCGGACATGACTTTGGCTGGATCAACGCGGTCGCGTGGTCCACCGACGGCGCCTCAGTCGTAACCGCGGGCGACGACGGCATCGTTCGGTTCTGGGACGCTCGAACGCGCAGTCAAACGCAGGTCGTCCATGCATATGCGCGTACACCTGTCCAGAACGAGCCGTGGATTTTGTCGACCGCGCTGACCAATGACGGTGCGACGCTCGCCGTTGCCCGATCAGACGGGCTGGTACAGATCATGGACGTAGCCGGCGACCGTGAGCTGCGCCGGATACAGGCCGATTTGTTCGGGACGTTTACCGTGCGCTTCAGCCCGGACGAACGAACCATCGCGACGACCGGGACTCAGTCGGGCGACATCACGGTCTGGGATGTCGCCACCGGCGCAAGGGTTGGCGAGCCGCTCGACGCTCACGACGGCTTCGCCTTGGACGAAATTTTCACGCCTACTGGCGGCTTCCTCGCGAGTTCAGGCACCGACGGCATCTCAAGGCTGTGGGACATCGCCTCTCAGCGGGCCTACGGCACGCCCCTTCACTCGTACGCTCAAGGCGACTCCAACGCTTGGGTCCAGATGGCGATGTCGAGCGACGGCCGAACGCTATACGAGGTCTACCTGGGCAGTGGCAACGCGGTCGCGTGGTCGCTCGATCCGGCCATGTGGGCCGAACGAGCGTGCGAGGTCGCCGGCCGGAACCTTAGTGAAGCGGAGTGGAACGCGTTCCTGCCCGGCCGGCCCTATGCGCCCGGCTGCACGGAGCACACACCGCTCCCCCGGCAGGTACACCTGACGCTCACTGCCGAGGTCCCGGCGACGACCGATGCCACTGGCAAGTCCGTAACCGTCGCAGGCCTCCTTGATCGACTCGATGGGGCTTATTCGAAGTGGGATTTCGCGGGCACGCCACTCACCCGCCTGGATGCCACTCATTGGCGAATTGAGTTCACTGGTGCGGAAGGCACGCGAATTGACTATGTGTACGCGCTGGGCACGAGGGACACAGAAGAGAGTGACACGGCGTGTGGGCCGGATTGGACAGTGACCCTCGACTACGGCACTAACGGTACGCAGAACATCAACAACGCCGTCCCGAACTTTGACGGGGGCGCTGACTGCCCGCCGCAGCTGTAGCTGACCGCGACGCCGCTCAGCCGTGCCGAACGCGAGTTGCTGCTAGCGAGTTCCGCGTGTTTCGCCTGTATAGACCACCGCCGACCAACACGACGATGAGCAAGACGGATATCAACTGCTCCGCGTTCAGTGGGCCCAGGACTTGGTCGTCGCGCCAGGTGAAGCCGACGACGACCCGGCCCAGCAGAAACCAAATAAGGAATGCCACGAACAATCCGCCGCCGAAATCGCGTGCGCCCAGCGCCGCCATTCGCTCGCGCGATGCCCGCTCCCGGAACAGCCACAAAACGGTGAGCGGCACTGCCAGCAACAGCCACAGCCCCTCGTAGACCTGCGATGGGTGGGCCGGCACGGCGGGCAATGGGCTGACCCACGGACCGGGCGGCGCGAAGGCAACCGCCCATGCACCGTCAAAGAACGTACCCTGGCCGCTACCGCCCAAAAGCTGGGCGAGCTTGCCAATGCCCAGCGTCAATAACAGTGGCACGACGGCCACGTCAGCCCATCGCCGAGCCGGTGCGCCAATGATCCGGGCGATATACAGGCCGCTGATCGTGCCGCCAACGACGGCGCCGGTCAGCGACAGCGCGCCGACGGACACGTCGACCAGCCGGACCGGGTCGGCCGCATAGAACTCCGAGTAAACAATGGCGTGCACAACGCGCCCGCCGACCACCGCGCCGGGCACCACACCCAGCAGGATGTAGACCATGTCGTCCAGTCGCAGCGCGCTCGGGTCGCTGCGCGTCCGGAGAATGCCTGCGCCGTACGTGGCGGCCACGGCCAGCCCGATCAGCAGCGCCACCGTTACGCCCACCGTTTGCCAGCGCACTACGAGGTCGCCGACCTGAATGAGCGGGTCGAACGACAAGATGATCACCGCCGGCATGCCCACGGCGGCGAGTTTGGCGCACCGCGCCCGGCGCCGATGCACCGTTTGGCCTAGGCCATTGCCTCCGCCGGCACCGGCTGGCGCAACCAGATCCACGCACCTATAACCGTCAGCAGAGCGATTACTCCACCTGCTGCCAGCGCCACCTGGACGCCGTAGACCGCCGCCAGGAAGCCAGAGAACAGGCCGCCAAACGGCACCGATCCGGCGAAGACAGTCGTGTAGACGCTCATCACGCGGCCGCGCAGGGCATCGGGCGTCGACAGCTGGATAGTCGTGTTAGTCGTCGCCGCCATGGCGATTACCCCGAAGCCGGCCACGAACATGAGCACGAGGTCCGCCGGCAGTGCCGCCGCGAGCGAAAGGCCGAGAAAAGCCACGCCAATCAAAGCTGTGCCGGCCAGCAGCAGCCGCATCGTCGGCCGCATGACGAAGGCGATGGCCAGCGCACTGACCAGCGATCCGGCGCCACTCGCTGCCATCAGGAAGCCGTATGTGTCGGCGTTGCCGTGCAGGACGTCTTGCGCCAGGACCGGGATGAGTACCTGGAAGTTCAACGTGAACGTGGACACGACGCCCAGGACCACGATCGCGATCAGGATCAGCCGTGACTCGCGGACGTAGCGCAGGCCCTCGACCAGGTGGTTGACCACCGAACGAACGTTGCGCTCAACCACGGCCCGCCCAATCGGTTTGTGCAGTTCGGCGACCCTCATCAGTAGCAAGCCGACTATCACGGCGAGATAGCTGACAGCGTTGAAGAAGAACAGCGGCGCCAGGCCAATTGTCGCGATGAAGATGCCCGCGATCGCCGGGCCGACGATGCGCGTCGCGTTGAAGACGGCGCTGTTGAGAGCGACCGCGTTGGCGATGTCGTCGCGGCCGACCATTTCGACCACGAACGACTGACGGATGGGCATATCAAAGGCGTTGACCACGCCCAGCAGCAGCGCCAGCACGAAGACCTGCCAGACCTGGACCTGGTTTGAGACGACGAGCAGCCCGAGGATCAGAGCCAGCACGCCAGAAAGCGCCTGCGTCCAGATCAGCGCGGTGCGCTTGTTGATCGAGTCGGCCAGCACGCCGGCGAACAGGCCAAGGACGAGCACCGGTGTGAACTGGGCCGCCGCCACCAGACCCAGGGCTAACGGGTCACTCGTCAGCTGCAGCACGAGCCATGCCTGGGCGACGCTCTGCATCCATGTGCCGGCCAACGAAATGAGCTGGCCGAACCAGAACAGTCGGAAGTTGCGGTGGTTGAAGGCCGACAGGCCACGCGGGAGCTGGCGTCCCGCCGGCTGGGCCAAACCCCCGGCCTGGTCAGCGCGAGCCATCGACCCTCACGGCCGTTCCAATCAGCTCCACCGTCCGAGCCACCCCCAATCGACCCGTATCGATGACCAAGTCGTAGTTGCGCGCGTCCATCCAGTCTGCGCCGAAGGTGCCGCGGATGTATTCGGCACGGACGGTATCGATCGATTTGCACAGGTTGCGCAGAGCGCGCTCGTCGAGATGCTCGGCGTCCGGCGCGTCCTCTACTCGCGCCAGCAGATAGCGCACACGATCGTCAAGCGAGCCAACGAGCGCGACGTTCAGAACGCCGGGCCTGCCCTTGAGGATGAAGGCGCCACCACGGCCGACGATGACCGCGTTGCCACCTTCGGCGGCTTCTTCAACCACGGCGCGCGTCAGCTTGACCAACCGCTCATGGATGGAAAGCGCAGACGGCTCGTCCTCGAGCACCGGCGGCTCAACAAATTCCGGAGCGCCGCTGCCCAGGGCGGACGCTATGCGCTGCCAGATGCTGGGCAGTCGCTCGTCATAGGTCTCGAGCTGTGACTCAGGGATGCCGGATCTGACGGCGACTTGCGCCACGATCGCCCTGTCGAGGAACTCAGCGTCGAATTTGGCGGCCAGCCGGCGACCGACGGGCAGACCGAGCGCGCCGAACTGGCGCGAAATGGTTATGACCGGCACGAATTCATTTTCCCTCCGCGGCCGGCTGCGCCGCCGCTGCGCGCTAGGCGGAGGCGGCCATCCTGTCCATAGCGTCTACAAGCTCGCGCACTGCAGCTGCCGAACGGTCGAATGCCGCCCGCTCGTCGTCTTGGAGCTCGATCTCGACTATCTGGCTGACACCCGTACGGGCCAGCTTGACCGGCACGCCAACGAACAGCCCATCGACCCCGTATTCGCCGTGCAGGTACACCGCGCAGGGCAGCACTTCGTGGCGGTCGTTGAGGATCGAAATCCACCATCTGGGCCACCGATGCGGCCGGTGCGTAATACGCGGAGCCCTGCTTGAGCAGCGCCACCACTTCGGCGCCACCGTTGCGCGTGCGCGTGACCAGCGCCTCAACTCGGTCCGGTTTCAGCAACTCGGTGATCGGCACGCCGCCGGCCGTTGAGTAGCGCGGCAGCGGCACCATGGTGTCGCCATGGCCGCCCAGCACGAACGCATGCGTTGACGTGACGCTCACGCCGAGCTCCTGCGCGATGAACGTGCGGAAACGTGCCGAGTCGAGCACGCCTGCCATGCCGATCACGCGTTCCGGCGGGAAGCCGCTGGCCTCCAGCGCGACGTGGCACATCGCATCGAGCGGATTGGTGACGATGATCAGGATGGCGTTGGGTGAATGGGCAGCCGCCTGCTTCACCACGGAGCGCACGATGCCAGCGTTCTTGGCCAGCAGGTCGTCGCGGCTCATGCCCGGCGTCCGCGGCAGGCCGGAGGTAACCACGATTACGTCTGAGCCGGCCGTGTCGGCGTAATCGTTGGTGCCGGTCACCTTCATGTCGTGCCCGACCACGGGCGCTGCCTCGGCCAGGTCGAGCGCCTTGCCCTGGGGCAAGCCTTCGACTATGTCGATGAGCACGACGTCGGCCAGGCCGCCCTCGGCGACGCGCTGGGCTACCGAGGCGCCGACGTTGCCGGCACCGACGACGGTGACGAGTGGATGGGGCATGCGGAGCGGACTCCCTTCGATCTTGGGCCACGGGCGGGCGGGATGTTGTGCCGATTCTATGTCGACCGGTCAGGGCAACCTGATCTGGGCCGTTTGCTCCGAAAATTCGTGTTGCTCCAGGTCGTAGACGCGTCCTTCGAGGTCGCCAACTTCGTCGAATACCTGCCGAACCGGCGGCGAGATCAGTACCACCCAACGCCGGCTCATCGGCGTCCACGGACCCACCAACCCGTAATTGGCTGCGTCTAATTTGACCTCGTCGAGCTTCGTTTCGGCACCGGTTCGGGCCACTATCTCGAGTAACTCATTCGGGCTGGCGTCAGTAGTGCCCTCTACGATGAACTGTGAGCCGTCCACCACGTGAGCGCCGCCTACATCGGTTATTGCTTGAGCGATCGGCCGAACGTCGCCGCTGACAAGATCGACGATGGCGAACTGGCGAACGTTCGGGTCGCGCTCGTCGCTGGCGATGGCGAACTCGTCCGTTGTTGCAACTGGCCGGACGGCCTGCTCGAAGCTACGAACGGCAAGCGTCGAGGTATCGGTTACGTCGGTCCAGGGACAGTGGCCCTGCCACGGATCCAGCACCGCTGTGCAGCGGACGAGGATCAACGTATGCCCCGTCTGCGACCACACGAAAGAGGACTGGGATGTGCCGTCTCGTTGAGCGACGCCGCCGATTTTGGTCAGTGCACCGGTGGTGAGATCGATGCGCGTGACACCATGATCAGGCTGCTCAGCTTTGCGGTCGTCGACCACCTGCAGCCACAGCATGTTGCCGGATGGATCGAGCGTGGCAGCGGCAACATCATCGCTCGTGACGAAGTGGACTTCGTTGCGGTTCGCCCGATCGGCGGGATCCATCCGGGTAAAGGTGAAGCCGGTGTTGTCGGCGGCCTGCATCAGCAGCCCGCCGGGAGTCATTACCAGGCTCGCGCCAAGTTCGTCGACGTAATACGCGCCGCCGGCATAGTCGCCCACTGCCCAGTGCCCGTGGCTCATCTCAGACACCCAGTGCGAGCTGGTGAGAAGCGACGCCAAGCCCTCGGCCGCGCTCGTCGGGGCCGGACCTGCATTGCAGGCGCCCAAGGCTGTCACGAAAACGACCAGTGCAACCCCCCGTCCAAGGACGGCCCACATGCTTCGGCAGATTACGCCTTCGGCGACGCGACTTGGGCGTCCGACCGGCCGGCTGTCGCGGACTGCGCCCGCCAAGCCCGAGTTGTGTGCACCGGCAGCACCACCGGGCGAAGGCGCGGCGCAAACTCGCCGAAATCTGGGCCCGGGCTGCACGCAACGCCGACATGGGCGGCCCGGACGTCCATTCGGTGCAGCACCGCCTACAGGATTTGCTGGAATCGGCCAGTCGGGCGCGCTCGACGCAGGCGTTTTCTCCCGGTTGTGCTGTGGGTGCACATATGTCCGGAGCCTGGCTGTGCGACGGGCGATCTTCCCCACAGCGCTATGGTCGGAACCATGGCAACGCCAGCAGCGCAGATCGATTGGCCGACGTTCCCGCACGAGGGCGGGTGGGTCGAGACCGGTAATTACGTCCACTTGGTCACGCAGATGCTCGGCAAGCTCAAACTCGCTCTTGCCCCAGCGCTGCCGGAATGGAACCACGCTTCGCTGCAGTTTTCGGCGCGAGGGCTGACGACATCGGCATTGCCGGCCGGCGACCGTTCCGTAGAGGCCAGAATCGACGTATTCGATAGCGCCCTGAGCATCGCCACAAGTGATGACCAGGTCCGCACGATTGCTCTTGACCCGCCGCGACCGATCGCCGAGGTGTGGCGCCAATTCAAGGCCGCCCTAAATGAGGTGCGGGTTGAAGTCAACCTGTGGGACAAGCCACAAGAACTCGATGATGTGACCCCGTTCGCCGACGATGTGCGACCGCGGAGCATCCAGCCCAAGTTGACACACGGCTGGTTTGCTCTCTTGAGTGAGTTTCACGGCGTGTTCGATGAGTGGCGGTCGCCGTTCTTTGGGCGCAGCGGAGTTCACTTCTGGTGGGGCGGCTTCGACATGTCGGTGGTGCTTTTCAACGGCCGGCACGCGACGCCACCTGCCAAGGCCAACTGGATCGGCCGCTACGACCTCGATGCCGAGCACGTGACAGTCGGCTTCTGGCCAGGCGACTCGCAGCACGACGCGAGGTTCTATGGCTACGTCGTGCCCGAGCCGCCAGGTTGCCCGGACTACCGCCTTGAGCTGCCGTCAGCGAGTTGGGCGCCATCGATGGGCGAGTGGGTCCTGGACTACGAGTCCGTCCGAAAAGCCAGTGATCGTCGCCAGCTGGTCAACGCATTCGCCGACACCATCCTGGCGGCGGCAGGCGACCTGGCTGGCTGGCCATTGGACGAATTCACATACGTTCGCCCGCCGAGGCTGCGGTGACTCTCAAGTTCCGCGGTCACGCTGGGCGGTCGCGAGTCGCCTCGACCAAGACCGACCAGGCGACGTCGGCGGCGCCGATCATCAGCACGAACACGGCAACAACCAGGAAAGCTGCCATCCGAGGGTCCGCTACCGCGTAGAAATTGAGGGCGACGATAAGCAGTGCGAGGTCGGCGATGACCGTCCACGCAAAACGGCGGACGACTGGCAGCTGATCGACTATGCGCGGTCGACCGCGGGCGATTGAACGGAAGTTTCGCGCGACACGTGCCAGGCCCAGCACCGCGATTGCGCCGAGGCCTAATGCGATGGCATGTGGATCTGGCGCAGGCACCAGCATGACCAGGGCCACGAACAGGACGTAAACGAGATTGACGAAGGCTTGTCCAGCGAGTGCCCGCAGATCGACACGCTCCGCTGCGGCAATCGCAGCCAGGTTGATCGAGACGCCGACGAACAGCAGGCCGAGGAGCGCTGCCGACGCCCCAGCAACGGCGAGGTAGAAGTCGTGCCACGCCTCAATGGCTGTCGCGAAGTCCGACGGCGTCACCACGGCCAACTTACGCCCACGGGGCCGAAGCCGCGCCACCCGCAATGTGTGCACCACGAGCACCCCCGGGCGAAAGCTACGGGCGAACTGGGCGAATGTGTGCTCCGGCTGCACGCAAACGCCGACATGGACGTCCGGACGTCAATTGGGTGCAGCGCTGCCTACAGGTTGCCGGAATTGGCCGTTCGGACGCGGCCCGACAATGGCGGTTTCTCTCGGTGGTGCTGTGGGTGCACACATGTCAGGTGCGTGACCATTTGACTGGCGCCAGTCCCCCTTGCACTTCGCCGTATTATTAGACCGACGGTCGGTCTGTTAATAGGAGGATCTACTTGGCGCCCCGTTCGGTCAACCCGGTTGCCCACGCATCTCGGCGTGACGAGTTCATCGATGCCGGACAGCAGCTCATCGCCACCAAGGGTTATGAGCAATTCAGCATCGACGACGTACTCGCCGCCGTCGGCGCCTCGAAGGGCGCCTTCTACCACTACTTCGGCTCGAAGCAGGCGCTGCTAGAAGCCGTCGTCGATCGGATGGTCGACTCGGCCGTCGAAGTCGTTGGTCGCGTCGTGTCGGACCCCAGCCTCACCGCAGTCGAGAAGCTGCACACCTACTTCTCGACTATCGCCCGTTACAAAGAGGAGCGGATGGAGTTCCTGGTCGCGCTCATGCGCGTCTGGTTCTCGGACGACAACGCCATCGTGCGCGAAAAGCTGCGCCGCGAACAGGTCGGGCTGATCACGCCGCACATCGCGGCGATCATCCGCCAGGGCATTGCCGAGGGCAACTTCTCTCTCGCCGACCCAGAGCAGATGGCGCGCGTCGTCCTCTCGCTCATCCTGGATACGGGCGACGAAGCCGGCCAGCTCTACCTGGCGCGACTGCGCGGCGACGTCGACTTCGAGACAGTCCGGCAGCGCTTCGCGGCCTACGAAACCGCGTTGGAACGCCTCCTGGGGGTGGCGCCCGGCGCTCTCGCCCTCATCGACGAACAGATGTTGCGCAAATGGTTCGATCAGCCCGTTACCACAGCACGGAAGGAGAACTGATGACTGCGGTCATCCACACGGAAAAGCTCACCAAGTACTACGGCCAGCATCGCGGCATCATCGATGTCGACCTCGACGTGAGCGAGGGCGAGGCGTTCGGTTTCTTGGGGCCCAACGGGGCCGGCAAAACGACGATGATCCGGACGCTGCTCGACCACATCCGGCCGACCAGCGGCAAGGCCACCATCTTCGGCATCGGTACGACTGACGACCCGGTCGCCATCCACAAGCGCCTGGGCTACCTGCCTGGTGAGTTCGCGCTGTACGACAAGCTGACCGGCGGCCAGACACTCGACTACTTTGCCAACCTGCGCGGCGGCAGCGATCGCTCGTATCAGAAGCAACTGATCGAGCGGCTCGAGGTTGACCCAACGCGCAAGTTCCGCGAGTACTCGAAGGGCAACAAACAGAAGATCGGCCTGATCATCGCCCTCCAGCACCGGCCCGAGCTGCTGCTGCTCGACGAGCCAACGTCGGGCCTGGACCCACTGATCCAGCAGGAGTTCTACGGCGTGATCCGCGAGGCCAAGGACGAGGGCCGGACCGTCTTCCTGTCGAGCCACATCCTGTCCGAAGTCGAGAAGACGTGCGATCGCGTCGCCATCATCCGCGGCGGCGAGTTGGCGCGCGTCGACAAGACCGAGGCCCTGCGCGACCTGGCCCACCACCAGGTGGAGCTGGTCTTCGCCGGCCCGGTTCCGACGGCCGAGTTCGAAGCGCTGCCCGGCGTGAGCGACGTCGTCGCCGACGAGCACATCCTGCGCATGCGCGTGTCCGGCAACATCACCGATGTCGTTCGAACAGCGGCCAAGTACGAATTATCTGACTTCGTCAGCCGCGAGCCATCGCTCGAGGAGACGTTCCTGGCCGAGTACGGCCGCTCCTCTGAGCCGGCGCCTGTGGCGGCCGCCCGATGACTGCTGCATCCGCTTCCATAACCCTGATGCCGCCATCGCTGCGCGCACGGCTGTGGGGCCTGGGCAGCGTCTACGGCAAGACCATTCGCGACTCCCGTCGGGCGGTAATCCTCGTGTCGGCGCTGCTAGGACTCGTGTTCCTGGGCGTTAGCAAAGCCATCGTGACCGAGTTCAACACGCCCGCGTCACGCCAGGAAATGGTCGACCTGATCAACGCCGTGCCGCCCATCCTGCAGGGATTGGCCGGCCCGATCATCAATGTCGGCACGCTGGGCGGTTATCTCGCCTACAAGTACGGCACGTTCTTCCCCCTCATCGTCAGCCTGTGGTCGATCCTGGCCCTGTCGGGCACGCTCGCTTCGGAAACGCGACGCGGCAGCCTCGACTTCGTCGCCGCGGCGCCCATCTCTAAGGCGCGCATCGCACTCGAGAAGCTGTCCGGCCACCTGACCGGACTGTTCATCGCCTTCCTCGTGACAATGGTCTCCATCGCCATCGCGGGCCAGGCGTTCGCCGTCCTGCCGGGCGACGAGATCAGCGTGGCAAGCGCCTTTGGCTACGCCTTGTGGATGGTGCTGATGGCGCTGGCCGGCGGCTCGCTGGCCTTCGCGCTGGCGCAGTTCGTGGGGCGTGGAGCGGGCGCCGGCATCGCCGGCTTCGTGACCATCGCCGGCTTCATCGTCAACGGCTACCAGGCGCCGGTGCCAGAACTGGGCCCGATCGCTGACCTGACCTGGTTCGGCTGGACGGTCAACCATGTGCCACTGGCCGGCCAGTTCGATTGGCCGTCGGTCGCCTTCCTGGCTGTTTTCGACGTGATCCTGCTGGCCATCGGCGTGTGGGCCTTCGTGCGACGTGACCTGGGCGCCACGAGTTCGGTGCCCACCCCCTCGCTCCCGCGAGCCTTGGTTGGCCTGCGCGGCCCCTTGAGCCGAACGATCGGCATGAACCTGCCCGCCTCGATCGCGTGGGGACTCGGCATTGGCGTCTTTGGCCTCGTCCTGGCCGCCTCGGGCAGCGGGTTCATCGACCAGCTGCACAACTCGGAAGCGTTCATGAACCTCTTGAACACGGCGTTCCCGGGCATCGACTTCGCCACCGTTGGCGGCTTCCTGCAGCTTCTCTTCATCGAGCTCGGCATCGTGCTCGGCGGTTTGGCCGCGGTCACGCTGGTGGCCGGCTGGGCGGCTGAAGAGACCTCCGGTCGGCTCGAGATGGTGCTGTCGGTGCCGCTGTCACGGCTGCGCTGGGCGCTCAGCGGCGGCGCTGCGCTGTTCATCGACATGGCCCTGGTGATCGTCCTGGTGGCTGTGGGTATTGGTGTTGGCGGGGCGACCACCGGCGGCGATCTGCTGACGCCCATCCTCGGCGCATCGGTGCTGGCTTTCTATGGCTGGGCGCTGATCGGTATCGGCGTTGCGGTGGGCGGTCTCGCGGGCACGCGTTTCGCGGCAGGAGCTGTCGCCCTCGTGGTGTTCCTGACCTGGTTCCTGCAGCTGCTCGGACCGTTGCTCAACCTGCCTGACGGGCTGCAGAACCTTGCCCTGACCAAGCACCTCGGCCAGACGATGGTCGGCGTGTGGGACTGGGGCGGCGTGGCGCTGTGTGTGGGCATCGGCGTCATCGGCGTGGTGCTGGGCGCATGGGGTTTCACGCGGCGCGACCTGCGGGTCTGACCCGGCCTGAGCGCCTGTAATTCGTGGAGGCGGCGGCGCACCAGCGTCGCCGCCTTCCTTTACCCGGCTATGCTCGGGCAACCCATGGCACAACTGCCAACTGGCACGGTCACATTTGTCTTCAGTGACATCGAGGGCAGCACCAACCTGCTCAAACAGCTCGGCGACGCCGCGTACGCGGAAGCGCTGGCGACGCACCGCCGGCTCGTGCGCGAAACGTTCGCCGCCCACGACGGCCAGGAGATGGACACCCAGGGTGATGCGTTCTTCTACTCGTTCACCCGGGCACGCGAAGCGGTAGCCGGCGCAGTCGCGGTCCAGCGCGCACACGCCGCCGAGGCCTGGCCTCAAGGCGTGGCGCTGCGGATCCGGCTTGGTTTGCACACAGGTGAACCGGTGGTGGGTGACGACGGCTACACGGGCCTCGACGTCGTCCGGGCGTCGCGCATTGCCGCCACTGCCAGCGGCGGGCAGGTTCTGCTGTCCGAAGCGACGAGCGCGATCGTGGCCAAGCATCTGCCAGAGGGCGTGACACTCAAGCCGGCGGGCGAGCGCCAGTTGAAGGACATCGACGAGCCGGAAGAAGTGTTCGAGCTCGTCATTCCCGGAGTGGCGGTGTCCGTGCCGTCGGCCGTCGTCACGTCGGCCGCCCAGACGCCGGCCTCGCCCATCCCGCCGGACATCCTCGACGACATGCCGCCGTGGCTGCAGGGCTTCACCCAGCGCTTCCTATCGCCGACCAATCGCCTCATCGAAGATCGCGTGCTGGCCAAGATCGACGAGGCTCGACTGGAAGCCGAGGGTGCGGCCAGCCGACAGAAGCGCGCCGCCGGCCCGCCGGACGCGGTCGAGCCCTTCGCCGAACCGCCTCCTTCCGCCAAGGCGCGGCGCGGCTCGCTGTCGGACGAGATCAAGCGCCTGCAGAAGCTGCGCGAGTCAGGCGCACTGACCGAGGAGCAATATCAGCGCGCCGTCGAGCGGGCCATCGGCGACGACCGCTAGCCATCTGCCCGTTATCCTCGCCCTGCGATGACCGATCAAGCCCCGCCCGACCGCCCCGCCGAGGGCGACGAACTTCACGCGCCCGACCACGTAGACCCGACCTGGCGACCTGAGACGCTGGCCGTCCATGCCGGCATGGCGCCCGACGAACTGACCGGCGCGGTCGCGCCCCCGATTTACCAGACAGCGACTTACGCCCAGGAGGCGGTGGGCCGGCCACGGGGCGGCTGGGAATACGCGCGCACCGGCAATCCGACACGCTCGCGCTTCGAGGCAGCCGTCGCCGCGCTCGAGGGCGCAAGCTACGGCCTTGCCTTCGCCAGCGGCTCAGCTACGGCTCAGGCAATTGCCACCCTGGCACTCCCTGGTGAGCGGATCCTGTGCGCGGACGACGTCTACGGCGGCACATTCAGGCTGTTCGAACGCGTCCTGCGCGACACCGGCGTGAACGCCACCTACCACGACTTCTCCGCCGACCCAGTGGCGACCCTCGATGCGTCGCTGGACGAGCACACGCGCCTGGTCTGGCTGGAAACGCCATCCAACCCGCACCTCAAGATCATCGACATCGCCTCCGTCGCCCAGCGGCTGGCCCACCACAAGGGCGCACGCGGCGAGCGGCCAATCCTCGTCGTAGACAACACATTCGCCTCACCCGTATCGCAGCAACCGCTCGCCCTGGGCGCGGACATCAGCTACCACTCGGCGACGAAATACCTGGCCGGCCATTCGGACTCAGTCAGCGGTGTGCTGGCCACTTCGCGCTCGGATCTCTTCGAACGGCTCAAGTTCCTGCAAAACGCCATCGGCGCCGTACCCGGGCCGATGGACTGCTTCCTCGCGCTACGCGGCATGCGCACCCTTGCCCTGCGCATCGAACGGCATGCGGTCAACGCGCAGGCTGTCGCGGAGGCGTTGGCTGCGCGCGACGACGTCGCGGAACTGAACTATCCGGGCCTGGCAACGGGCCGCCACGCTCATCCATTGGCATCGACGGCTGCCCGCCAGATGCGCTACTGCGGCGGCATGCTGAGCTTCGTGCCCGCGGCAGGCGCCGGCCGGTCGGCAGACGAGCGTGCCCGTCGCTTCGTGGAAGGCACCCGCATCTTCGCCCTGGCTGAGTCGCTCGGCGGGGTCGAGTCGCTTTGCGAGATCCCGGCCGTTATGACGCACGGCTCGGTCGCCAATTCAGCGCTCGAGGTGTCGCCGGCGCTCGTCCGCCTATCCGTCGGCATCGAAAATGAGGCTGATCTGGTGGCCGACGTCACGCGCGCCCTGGATGCCGCCTAAGTGGACCGCTGGCACACGATCATCGAGCCGTTCCGCATTCATTCGGTCGAGCCCATCCGGCTGACCAGCGAGCAGGAGCGCCAAGCCGCCCTGGAGAAGGCCGGCTACAACCTGTTCAACCTCCACGCGGAGGACGTGATCATTGACCTGCTGACCGACTCAGGCACGGGCGCGATGAGCCGCGACCAGTGGGCCGCGATCCAACGCGGCGACGAAAGCTACGCCGGATCACCGTCCTGGTACAAGTTCCTCGAGGCTGTTCAGAAGCTGTTCCCGTTCAAGCACGTCATCCCGACGCACCAGGGCCGGGCGGCGGAAAAGATCCTGTTCACGGTCCTGGGCGGGCCGGGCAAGGTCGTGCCCAACAATGCCCACTTCGACACCACCCGCGCCAACGTCGAGTTCACTGGCGCCGAGGCAATCGACGTCTCGCCGGTACGCAACCCGCGCGAAATGGCGCCGTTCAAGGGCGACGCCGACGTCGAAGCGTTGGACCGCCTGATCCAGGAGCGCGGCAAGGACTGCGTGCCGGTGGTGTTCATGACGGTGACCAACAACTCGATGGGCGGCCAGCCGGTATCGATGGCCAACCTGCGGGCCGTGCGCGCGGTGTGCGACCGATATGGACTGCCACTCTTCCTTGACGCGTGCCGCTTTGCCGAGAACGCCTGGTTCATCAAGACGCGCGAGCCGGGCTACGGCGGCAAGGCGATCCCGGACATCGTGCACGAGATGGCATCGCTCGCCGACGGCATGACCATGTCTGCCAAGAAGGACGGCCTGGCCAACATCGGCGGCTGGCTCGCGATGAACGATGACGGCCTCGCCGATGCCTGCCGCAACATGCTCATCCTCACCGAGGGTTTCCCGACTTACGGGGGCCTGGCCGGCCGCGACCTCGAAGCCATCGCGCAGGGCCTCTCGGAGGTCGTCGACGAGGACTACCTGCGCTACCGGATCGAGTCGACCTCCTACCTGGGCACCGCGCTCAATGCATCGGGCGTGCCGGTGATCATGCCCATCGGGGGCCATGCGGTCTACCTCGACGCCCGCGCCCTCTTGCCGCACATCAACCCGCTGCAGTATCCCGGTCAGGCGCTGGCGGTCGCCCTTTATCGAGCTGGCGGCATCCGCGGCTGCGAGATCGGCACGGTGATGTTTGGCCGTCACCCAGACGGCTCGGAAACGCCGGCTGCGCAAGACCTCGTCCGCCTGGCCATCCCGCGCCGGACCTACACGCAGTCGCACGTCGACTACGTCATCGAGGTCGTCCAGTGGGTCGCCCGACAGGCAGACTCGCTACGCGGCTACCGCATCAAGGATGAGCCCGCCCAGCTGCGGCACTTCACAGCGCGCTTCGAGCCATTGTCGGCGTAAATAGAATGCCGGCCATGCGGTTGCGGGCTGTGGGGCTGGTCATGGTGGCCGGTTTCCTCATGGCCGGTTGCAGCGAACTGGGCTCGCTGTCCAGTCTCGCGCCGACGGGAGGCGATTCGGGTTCCCGGACGCCGCGGCCGGCCACAGCGACCCCGACCGAGGAGGCCACGCCGGCAGAGATCTTTGCCTGCGACCTCATCTCGCTGGCCGATGTGCAGTCAATTTCGCCCTTCACAACCCCGTTCGCCGAGGCAGAACCCGAGGTGACGGCCTGCCGCTACGGTGCGACCGTTGACCCGCCGCCGCCGCGCGAACCGGGTGTATTGCTCAAGGTGCTCGACTACGTATCCCCGGAAGCAGCGCTGGCCGGCGTTCGCGCCGAGCGGGACAACTTGAACTACGACCATCCAGAAGCCGCCACGAGATTGGCTGGTCTGGGCGACGAGGCATATCAGTACGGCGAGTTACCAATCAAAGAAGACCGAAATCATCGTGGCTGCCGCAGCGGGGCGCTACTACGCATCTGCCGAGCTGGTCGGGGAGTACAACGACGCCAGGGGACCAGACGTCGGTTACGCCGCGAAGGTCGCCGCAGGCGCCCAGCTGCTTCGCCTGGTGTTCAGCAGACTCCCCTAAATTCCGCGAACCGTGGCCATCCGAACGCTCCTAATCGCCTGCCTGCTTTTGGCCGCCTGCAGTTCGCTGCCCATTGGTACGCCCTCGACCAGCGGCGTAGCAGATGTGCCGGAACCGACCCGCGCCGAAGCCGGCTTAAACGTGTGTGGCCTGGTGCCTCTGGCCGACGCAATGGGGAAGTCGCCCTTCCAGACGCCGCTGGTCACGGCAAAGGGCAGTGACGGTGGACAAATTTGTACCTACGGCTCGGCCGAGGACTCTGGCGACCAGGTCTCGATCGTCGTCGAGGCGACTGACTACGCCAGCGCCAAGAAAGCAAAGTCGGCGCTCGACGATGCCCGCCAGGCAGCCGTTGACCACGGTCTGCCAGTTAACGACATCGATGGCCTGGGCGATGCCGCGTTCAGCTCAGGCGTCGACGAAGTGTCTGTTCAGGCAGTAGCGGGCAACCGGCTCGTAACCGCAACTCTGCAGGGCGAATGGCCCGATACGACCGACGATGCCAAGGTGGCCGCCGGCACGGAGCTGGTGAGGACGGTTATTTCGCGTCTGGCGACCTAAGGCCGTCGTCAATCGAAAGTGCGAGGGCAACGCCGGCGTCGGTACTCATCGCTGCGCCTTCGGCAGCCGCGCGCTCGAAATCGGCAGGATCGATGCGCGCTCGTAACCTGGGCAGGATGGGGTCTATGCCCACCAGGCCCATGCTTGGCGCGCCGCCCATCTGGGCACGCATACGATCGGCCAGCGCCATCAGGCGGATCGCATTCGTGGGGTCGCCCAGGGTGAGCGCGAGCTCTGAATGAGCATCGAATGCGGTGACGATCCCGATGTCGGCATGTGCGGCTTGCGATCGGCGCAGCGCCTCGCGGAAACCTGCGCCAGCCCCAGCCAGATCGCCCGCGCGCAGCGCTACTACACCGAGGGTCAGGAAATTGAAGGCCGTGGTGTAGCTGTCGCCTAACCGGTCGCCGATAGTGATGGCCTCGGTCGCCAGAGCTCTCGCCTCGTCGTTCTCGCCCAGGGCGAGCAGTGCCAGGGACAGCCCCTGCAGCGAACCGAGCAGCAGGGTGGGCTCGTCGAACTCGCGTGCGAGCGCCGTCGCCTCAACGAACGCGTCGCGCGCCACCGCCGGATTGCTGCTCAAGTTCGACCAGCCAATGCCCACCTTCGCTTGTCCGAGGCTGCGCCGGTCGCCGATTGTTTCCATCAGGGCGATCCATTCGTCGGTCAGCTGTGACGACCGCGCGTAGTCGGTGTGCCAATTTGCGAGCTCGGCCGCAACTCCGAGTGCCTGCCCGCGTTGCCGCCGAAATTCGGGACCGCTCGAGGCCGCAATCAACTGGTCGAGCAAGGCGCGGGCCTCGGCCAGGTGGCTGCGCGCGTGCCAGAAGTCCTTGAGGGCGACCGCGATGCGCAGGCCCAACGCAGGCTCGCCCGCCGCCAGCGTCCACGAGACCGCCGCGCGCAGGTTGGCCAACTCAATATCGAGCCGGTCGAGGACGGCGTCGCGGTCGGCCCGGCTCAGGACATCGCGAGAGGCCTCGGCCAGCTCCGCGAAATAGGCGGCGTGGGCTCTGTGGGTGGCCTCGTCCTCGGACGATTGAGCGAGCTTTTCGGCGGCGTACTCGCGAATGGTTTCGAGCATCTCGAAGCGAGACGTGTCTGCAGCCTGGAGGGATCGAATAAGGCTTCGATCGACGAGCGCCGACAGGATGTCGAGCAGCTCGGCGTCAAGATCGCCCGCTGGGTCTACGACCGCCTGCAGTGCATCAAGGTCAGCCCCGCCGGCAAACACGGACGCGCGCCTGAACAGTGCCTGTTCAGGAACATCCAGCAGGTCGTGGCTCCAATCGATTGCGCCACGCAAGGTCCGTTGGCGATCAGGAAGGTCGCGTCTCGAACTCGCCAGCATCGTCAGGCGGTGGTCGAGCCGGGCCAGGATCTGGGCCGGCGTCAGCAGGTTGACCCGCGACGCGGCCAGCTCGATGGCAAGTGGCAGCCCATCGACGCGCCGGCAGATGGCGGCGACCTCGGGCGCATTCGCGTCTGTCAACGCGAAATCTGTCCTGACGGCGCGTGCTCGCTCAATGAAAAGCTCAACCGAATCGAGGTCCCGAACGTCGGCCGCGGTGGGCCGGCCGGGTTCGGCCGGCAGGGCGAGTGGGGCGACCTGAAACACATGCTCGGACCCAATCCGCAGCGCTTCGCGGCTCGAGCCGAGAATCTCCAGGCTCTCGGTCGCCGCCAGCAACGAGCCGATTTCAGGCGCCGCGGCGACCACCTGCTCGAGGTTGTCGAGGACAAGCAGGGTCTGGTCTTTGGCCAATCGCTCGGCCACGACGGCGCCAAGCGGGCGTCCGGGCTGCTCCGGAATATTCAGGACCTGGGCAATGGATGTCATCACCAGGTCCGGGTCGCGCACTGTGTCGAGGGCGACGAACCACACGCCACCGGGAAACTCATCGAGCATCGCACGGCCGGTCTCGATGGCAAGTCGCGTCTTACCGGTTCCGCCCGGCCCGATGAGGGTGACCAGTCGTTCACGGCCGACCAGATCACGCAGTTCGGCCAACTCGCGCCGCCGGCCCACGAAGCGGGTGGCCGGGGTCGGCAGGTTGGTCGGTGCGGTCGACCGGTCGGCCCTCGGGGGCGGGAAGTCGCTTGGCAAACCGGCCGCGCAAACCTGGAAGAGCAGCTCGGGCGCCGGTAGGTCGCGCAATTGGTGGAGTCCCAGGTCGAGCAACGACACGCCCTCCCCCAGAGTGGCACCCAGCGCACGTACCGCGTCGGAAACGAGGATCTGACCGCCCCACGCCGCCGCCGCGATGCGCGCCGTGCGATGCACCTCGAGGCCCGTGTAGTCCCGACCGCCCAGCAGAGCCTCGCCGGCGTGGGCGCCGATGCGCACCTTTAGCTGCTCGCCTTTGGGCCATTTGTGGACGCCGATTGCCCGCTGTGCGTCGATGGCGGCCTGGATGGCCTCGCGGGCCGAGGCGAACACGGCGAAGACCGAGTCGCCCTCGCTGGAAACGGCCGTTCCACCATTGGCAACGATGGCCTCGTCGAGCAACCTGAAGTGGTCGTCCAGGACGCTCGCGAAATCATCGCCGAGTCGCCCGGCAAGCCGCGTAGAGCCTTCGATGTCCGTCATCAGGAAACAGACCGTGCCGGTAGGCAGCGCCTTCACGTGCCAACGATACCTATGATCCGCGCGATGTCGGTGGACGGAGGGGCGTCACCTAGCCAGCAGGAGCCGGCGACTCGCGGCTTCCTGTTCGCCGACCTGCGCGGTTACACCAACTACGTCGAGCGCCAGGGCGACGACGCTGGCGCCGCCCTGCTCGATCGCTATCGGCAAATGGTTCGGGAAGTCGTCGCCCGCCAATCCGGTTCGGAGGTACGGACCGAGGGCGATTCGTTCTACGTGCTGTTTCCGTCCGCCAGCCGCGCCGTCCAGGCCGCCCTCGACATCGTCGCGGCCGCCGCGGACGAGACGGCCGCCCGACCTGACGCACCGATTCGGGTTGGCGTCGGTGTCCACGCCGGCGAGACGGCGGAGACGACAGAGGGCCCGGTTGGCTCGGCCGTCAACATCGCCGCCCGCATCTGTGCACAGGCCAAGGCCGGCGAGGTGCTGGTATCGGACACCGTCCGCGGTCTTACAAGGACGCGCCTGGTGGGCACATTCGAGCCGGTCGGCACGCGCCGCCTCAAGGGCATCGCGGAACCGATGGCGTTGTATCGAGTCGTGCCGACAGGGGCCTCAACCTCGGCCAGGACCGCCGGGACGTCGCGCACCCGTCGATGGCTTTATGCAGTCGCCGCGGTTCTCGCGCTGCTTAGTTTGCTCATTCCGATCTACTTGCTGCTGGCCGGCGGCACGCCGGCTCCAGCGGCTGGCTCACCCTCGCCGACCGCGACCGCCTTGGCAGTGGCCACCCCTACCGTCGGCGTCTCGGCTCCCTCGGCTTTGCCCACAAGCACGCCCTCCGCATCATCATCGGCGCTCGCGTCGCCCACCGTGATCCCGCTGCCGGATACAGGGACCGGTATCAATGTTCCGAGGCCGATACCGTCAGGAACCTATCAGGCCGTCGCATTCAGGCTCGGGCCCACCTTCACTCTGTCATCGGGCTGGTCAGCCACAACGGCCGTCGGGGACCAGTTTCGGCTGGTTCCCAGCGACCGGCCCGACAGCGAGCTCGTTTTCCTGTGGCTCGGTGGTTTCCCATTTCCAACTGATGCCTGCGGTTTAGACGCCGGACAACCCATAGCGGGCAGCGGCGAACTGATGACGCGCCTACGCGCCCTTCCGGGGTTGACGGTTGGCCCGACGGTGCTTCGCAAGTTCACGAGCGTGAACGTGGACCAAGCCGACGTCATGGTCGACGACGCGACAGCATGCCAGTACGGGACGCCGCACTATGTGCAGATTCAGCCGTTCGGCGCCGGTCAGGGTTGCTGCACCGGTTTCCAGCTCAACTCGGGCGGCGCCGCGCGTGTCTACGTGTTTGGGCTTGACGAAGAGGCCATCGCTGCGTTCGCCATCGCGCCCACGACCGGAGAGTTGGAAGTATTCGTTCCGCGCGTAGAGGACGTCCTATTCACGCTCAAATTCTCGAGAGCGCCCTGACTGTCGAATTTGGTTCGGATCAGTCCAGGTGCGGTCCCGCCGCGCGGATCTCCTTGCTGGCGCCGTCCTCGAACTGGCGGAAATTCTCGATGAACATCGTCGCCAGCTTGCGCGCCGCGCGGTCGTAGTCGGCCGGATCATTCCACGTATCGCGCGCCCAGAGGACCGACTCTGGGACGTCCGGGCAGGCCGTGGGTACCTCGAAGCCAAAGATTGGGTCGGTCCTCGTCGGGATCCCATCGAGCGCGCCGTTGAGGACGGCACGCACCATCTGGCGAGTGTGCGTGATGTTCATCCGCTCGCCCGTGCCGTAGCCGCCGCCGCTCCAGCCGGTGTTGATCAACCAGACGGGCACGTTATGGCGGTCGAGGCGCTCGCCCAGCATCTTGGCGTAGACGCCCGGATGGCGCGGCATGAACGGCGCACCGAAGCAAGTCGAAAAAGTCGCCGTTGGCTCCTTCACACCAACCTCGGTGCCGGCGAGCTTGGCCGTGTAGCCGCTGATGAAGTGGTACATCGCCTGGTCGCGCGTCAATCGTGAGATCGGCGGCAAGACACCGAAGGCGTCGGCGGTCAAGAAGATCACCGTCGATGGCTGCCCCGCCATGCCCGTGTCGGTCGAGTTGGAGATGAAATCGAGTGGGAACGCGCCGCGCGTGTTTTCGGTGAACTGCTCGGAGTCCAGATCGAGCTCGCGGGTCATCGGGTCGATGGCGACGTTCTCGAGGATCGTGCCGAAGCGTCGGGTGGTTGAGTAGATATCCGGCTCATAGATGTGCGACAGCCGGATCGTCTTGGCGTAGCAGCCGCCCTCGAAGTTGAAGACGCCCTGGTCGCTCCAACCGTGCTCGTCGTCACCGATGAGGATGCGCTCCGGGTCGGCCGACAAGGTCGTCTTACCAGTGCCCGACAGGCCGAAGAAAACCGCCACGTCACCATTACGACCGACGTTGACCGACGAGTGCATGGGCAGCACGCCTTCCGCCGGCAGCCGGTAATTCATGATGCCGAAGGCACCCTTCTTCATCTCGCCCGCGTACTGCGTGCCACCGATCAGGATCTCCTGCCGCGCCAGGTGAACCAGGATGACCGTCTCGCTGCGGATGCCGTCGCGCTGCGGGTCGGCGCGGAAAGACGGGGCATCGATGATCGTGAAGTTGGGCTCAAAGTCGACCAGGTCGGCTGGTGCCGGCCGGATGAACAGGTTGTCGCAGAAGATGCTCGCCCAGGCCGTCTCGGTGTAGACGCGCGCCGAGCGGCGGTACTTGGGATCAGCACCAACGAAGCAGTCCTGGACGAAGACCTCGCGGCTGTTGATGTGGTCGATGAAGCGTGCTCGGAGCGCCTCATAGCGCTCTTCCGAAATTGGCTGGTTGAAGCCACCCCACCACACGCCATCGTGGCTGTCCGGCTCGTCGACGATGTACTTGTCCTTGGGGGAGCGACCGGTGTGCTTGCCGGTACGAACGACCAGCGGACCAGCGGCAGCCAGCATGCCCTCCGAACGCTCGATCGCCTTCTCGTACAGCGCTGCCACGGATAGGTTGGCAAGCGCGGAACGGCCAAGCAATTGACTCGGCCGGCGATCGATGGTGGTGGCCACGAACTGAGCTCCTTCCTGCGGTGCGGGCGAGGCGTGCCCACGTTTCACCGCCTGGCGGACCGGCCGCGCGTACCGCGCCAAATGGGCGGAAGTCGGCTTTCGCAGTTCGTCGGACCCGAATTGTACGTCGCGGGCCAACGCAGGCGTTCGCCCAATTGGGCTATTTGGTTGCATCCGGCTGTCGGGCACAATTCGCAACCGCTGCCAGACTTCAGTTGTTAGATGACCGTGAAGTCTTCGCGCAACGATTGGCTGCTGTTCCTGGCACTCGGTTTTCTGTGGGGCTCGAGCTACCTGTTCATCAAGATCGGCGTGGATGCCGGCCTGACGCCTTTCACGCTGATCATGCTGCGCCTGCTCATCGGCTTCCTGCTCTTGCTGACCGTTTTCGTGGTTGCACGCGAGGCACTCCCGCGCCCGCCGATCATGTGGGTGCATTTGGCGGTGATGGGCGTAATCAACATCGTGCTGCCATTTGCCCTGATTACGTGGGCGGAGCAATACACGGAGTCTTCGCTCGCGGCGACGCTGAACGCGCCGGTACCCATCTTTGTCGTTCTGCTTGCGCCGTTCTTCCTTCCCGACGAGAAACTGACCCTCACAAAGCTCGCCGGGGTCGTGCTCGGCCTGATCGGCGTGCTCGTGCTGGTCGGCTTCGATCCGGCGGCCATCGGACGCAACGACTTCATCGCTGAGGTTGCCCTTGTGGCCTCGGCTGTCTGCTACGCAGCGGGCGCTGTCTATGCGCGTCGCTTTGTTCGCGGGCTACGGCCAATGGTGCCGGCGCTATTCCAGGTCGGGTACGCACTGCTCTTCACCACGCTGCTTGCCTTCATCTTCGAGAAACCGCTCAACACAGCGCTGACGCCGAATGCGGTGCTGTCCGTCTTGTGGCTAGGCCTGCTGGGATCGGGCTTCGCGTACCTCGTCTACTTCCGCCTGCTGCGTAACTGGGGCGCCAGCCGCACGTCGCTCGTCGCCTACGAGCTGCCAATCTGGGGCATCGCGCTCGGCTTCATCGTGCTGGGCGAACCGCTCCAGGCCAGTCTTTTGGTAGGAACGGCACTGGTCATCGCCGGCATCGCGCGTCGTAAACAGGGATTCCACGCTCGCTCTTGCGCGATCAGCCGGAATGAGGCTAAAGTTGGTACCGCCAAGTACCGACTAATTCAGCACCCGACGGAGGCGACGGATGGCCACCAATACCAGCACTGCTGAAGGAACGGCGGCCCAGCGCCCGATAACCCTGCGCGAGCGCCTACTGGGTTGGCGCGAAATCATGCAGACGGCCAATCCGCCCGCCAACCTCCCGCTAGACGGTGTCGGCAAATGGCTGGTCATGACCCGTGCCGCCGTCTTCCCCATGACGCTCTGGTCGGGCACGATCGGCGCGCTGCTGGCGGTCGAGTACGGCCGCCGGGTTGGCGGCGTCGCCATCGACTGGATCGGCGTCGTGCTGGCCGTCGTCGGCCTCGTCCTTGCGCACGCCGCGAACAACCTGATCAACGACTACTTCGACATGACCGGCGGGGTCGACACCGAGGGTTATGTCAGGGCGCTGTACGCGCCGCACCCGGTCCTGTCGGGCTGGGTCACGCAAGGCCACGCTGCGCAACGCGGCCATCGGCCTGACCGTCGTCGATGGCCTGATCATGCTCGTACTGGCGGCGCGCAGTCGCGCAGCCGGCTGCTGATCATCGGCTTCGCGCTGGCCGGCCTGTTCCTGTCCGTCTTCTACGTCGCGCCGCCGTTCCGTCTCAAGCAGCACGGCCTGGGCGAACTGGACGTCTTCCTGACCTGGGGACCGCTGATGATCGGTGGCGTCTACCTCGTCGCCACCGGCTCCGTCCCGCTGTGGGTCCTCGTCTTCTCGGCGCCGTATGCCCTGCTGGTCACGTCGGTGCTGTTCGGCAAGCACATCGACAAGATCGAGCCCGACACCAAGCTCGGCATCCGGACGGTGCCGGTGATCCTGGGTGAGTCGCGCGCGCGGCGTACCAACCAGGTCCTGATGATCCTGTTCTACCCACTCATCGTGCTCGCCGTGCTGGCCGGCTGGGTCGGGCCGTGGGTACTCCTGGCCGCGCATCGCCATACCGACCTTGATCGCGTCCTGCGCGTCTACAACCAGCCGCATCCGGCAGAGCCCGCCGCCAGGCTATCCGCCGCGCGGCTGGCCGTTGTGGTTCGTCGGATTTGCCTTCCGCCATGTCCGCCTGGCCGGCGGCCTGCTGACGCTCGGACTGCTGCTGAACGTGCTCCTGCCGGTGACAGCTGCCGCTGCCCTGGTCTGTAAAACGCCAGCAGACAACGGTATGCATCCGTATGCCGTAGAGGGTATGCTGCCAAAGGTGTGCACTGGCAAGAGCTGGCCCGGAGACTCGAGGCGGGCGGTAGCGGCAAGCGCGGCGCGATCGAAGCACTCGCCCCGACTGCCGTCGCGCGCCGTGATCACGATGCGTGACGTGGCGACTGCGACCGGCGTGTCGCAGAGCACGGTGTCGCGCGTACTAAGCGGCGCTCCAACCGTCGTCCCGATCGCGCCGGAAACCCGCGAACGAGTGCTGGCCGCCGCGCGCCGGCTGGGCTACCGGCCGAACCCGCTCGCTCGCGGCCTGCGCGGCTCGCGGACGATGCTGCTCGGCGTGATCGTGCGTGAGATCACTGACCCATTCTTCGCCGGCGCCGTCGACGCTGTGTCCGACTGAGGCGAGCCGGCGCGGCTACAACGTCGTCCTGGGCACGGCGCATGCGCGTGCCGACGAGGCGATCGCGCTGTGGGCCGTCCTCGAGGCGCGCCACTGCGACGCGATCGTGTTGCTCGGCGACATGCGCGACCAGCCGCGACTGATCGAGGACCTGCGCAATTCGCTAGTTCCCGTGGTCGCCCTGTGGGAGGGGTCACGGCCGACCGAGATCCCGTCGGTCAGCGTCGACAATCGAGCCGGCATTGATGCGGTCATGGATCACCTGCTCGGCCTGGGTCACCGGCGGATCGCGTTCGTCGGCGGCCGACGACTCGGTGACATCGCCGAACGCGAGGACGCCTTCGTCGACGCGATGGCGCGCGCCGGCGAGTCGATCGCGCAAGGGCTACGTTCGATCGACCGCGAACCACCCCGCCGGACGGCGGGAAACGCTTGCGCGCCCTGCTCGGCCTGTCGACGCCGCCGACGGCGATCGTCTTCGCCACCGACGTCCTGGCGCTGGGCGCGCTCCACGAGGCCCACAAGCGCGGCGTTCGCGTGCCCGACGACCTGTCCATCACCGGCTTCGACGACATCCCACTCGCCGCCTACGCCGTGCCGGCGCTGACCACCGTGCGCATGCCGGTGGGCGAAATGGTCGCGGCCGCGGTGGCCATGGTCATCGACCGCGAAGATGGTGCAGAGCCGCCGTGCAGCGCCATCCGCTCATGGTCGCCCTCGCTCGTCGTGCGTGTCGTCGACAGCGCCGAGCTCGCGAGCTAGCCAGCTCGATGGCGAAATACGCTGTCGGCATCGACTTCGGCACTGAGTCGGGCCGGGCGGTCCTGGTCGACGTGGCCGACGGCCGCGAGCTCGCGACGTCCGTCTACCGATACAGCAACGGCGTCATCGACGAGCACCTGCCGGCGCCCGGACGAAGATGTCCGACTGGAGCCCGACTGGGCGCTGCAGGATCCGGCCGACTACCTCCGTACCGTCCAGCAGACGGTGCCGCATCTGATCGCCCAGACCGGCGTCGACCCGGCCGACGTGATCGGCGTCGGCATCGACTTCACGGCCTGCACCATGCTGCCGACGACCGCCGATGGAACTCCGCTGTGCATGATTCCCGAATACCGGCGCCGCCCGCACGCGTGGGTCAAGCTCTGGAAACACCACGCCGCGCAACCCGAGGCCGACCGGATCAACGCCGTCGCTCGCGCGCGCGGCGAGCCGTGGCTGCCGCGCTATGGCGGCAAGATCTCGTCGGAGTGGTTCTACTCGAAGAGCCTGCAGATCCTCGACGAGGATCCCGAGCTGTACCGCGCCGCCGACCGGCTGATCGAGGCCACCGACTGGGTGGTCTGGCGGCTGACCGGCGTCGAGACGCGCAACAGCTGCACCGCCGGCTACAAGGCGATCTGGTCCAAGGCGGACGGCTTTCCGGCGGCCGACTACTTCGCCGACCTTGATCCGCGCTTCGCGGCCGTCGTCGACGACAAGATGTCACGCGATATCGCTGCCGATCGGCCAGCGGGCGGGCGGGCTGACGCCGGAGGCCGCGGCATGGACCGGCCTCCGAGCCGGGACCGCGGTGGCCGTGGCCAATGTCGACGCGCACGTGTCCGTGCCGGCGGTGACGGTCACCCAGCCCGGCCGCATGGTGGCGGTCATGGGCACGAGCATCTGCCACCTCGTCGCTGGACACTCGTTCCGCGCACGGTCGAGGGCATGTGCGGCGTCGTCGAGGACGGCATCCTGCCCGGCATGTTCGGCTTCGAGGCCGGTCAGTCCGCCGTCGGCGACATCTTTGCCTGGTTCATCGACAACGCCGTGCCAGCTGCGTACCAGGAGGCGGCGGCCCGAGCCGGCATCGACGTTCACGCGATCCTCGGCCGCGAGGCAGCGCTGCTCCGGCCCGGTCGAATCCGGCCTGCTCGCCCTCGACTGGTGGAACGGCAACCGGTCGATCCTGGTCGATGTCGACCTGACCGGCCTGCTCCTGGGGGCAACGCTGGCGACGACGGCCGCCGGAGATCTATCGCGCGCTGATCGAAGCGACTGCCTTCGGCACGCGGATGATCGTCGAGGCATTCGAGTCGGCCGGCATGCCGATCAACGAGATCGTCGCCTGCGGCGGCCTGCCGGAGCGCAACCCGCTGCTCATGCAGATCTACGCCGACGTCACCGGGCGCGAGTCCTGAAGGTCGGCGAGTCGCCAGCAGGCGCCGGCGCTGGGCTCGGCGATGTTCGGCGCGGTGGCGGCCGGCAGCGCGTCGGCGGATACGAATCGATCATCGACGCGACGGCGCGCATGGCGCGGCTGCAGGAGACGCAGTACGTGCCGAACTCGGCCCACACAGCCGTGTACGACGAGCTATTCGCCGAGTACAAGACGCTCCACGACTACTTCGGCCGTGGCGAGAACGACGTCATGAAGCGACTCAAGGAGATCCGCTCGCGCGCCCTGACCGGTGTCGGCGCCGGCTAGACCGGCCGGCATCACCGTTCGAAGCGGCGCTGGAGCACGGCGTGGATGGAGACTGAGATCAGGATGATCGCGCCGTAGATCAAGTTGGTCCAGTAGTCGGTCAGGCCCGCGGCGACGATGCCGGCCTGGATGCCGCCGATCATGAACGCGCCGATGAACGTGCCGTAGATGCTGCCTCGGCCACCGAACACGGACGTGCCGCCGACGAAGACCGCGGCCAGCGCCGGCAGGAAGAAGCCCGAGCCAAGGGTGCCGGGGTAGAAGTTGACGACGCGCAGGCTGTTCAGCGCGCCGGCGAATGCCGCCGCGACGCCGACGAGGACGAACAGGAGTATTCGCGTCGATCGAATCGGGATGCCCATCAGCTGGGCAGCCTGACGGTTGTCGCCGACGACGTAGGCGTTCTGGCCGACTCGATGGCGGTTCAGCAGCACCCACGCGACGACCGTGAACAGCACTAACCACAGAAACTCGGTCGGGATGCCGAACTGCTTGCCGGCCAGCCAGTTGTAAATAGGCGAAGTCGCTGCGTGCCGACGAGAGCGGTCGACTTTCCGCCGACGAGCACCAGGGTCAGGCCGCGATACAGGAACTGGGTGCCGATCGTCACGACCAGCGCCGGAATCCCGATGCAGCGTCACGATCAGTCCGTTGAACAGCCCGGCCAGCGCGCCCACGCCGACCGCGGCGAGCATCGCCAGCTCCGTGCTGCCGGTCGCCTGCCAGGTGAACACGAAGCCGACCATGCCCAGCGCCATGATCGACGGAAACGACAGGTCGATATCGCCGGCCACGATCAGCAGCGTCAGCATCATCGCGACGATCGCGAAATAGGGTGTGGTCTGGGCGAAGGACGAGTAGATGGCGCTCGACAGGAAGGTGCCCGGCGCGAGCACGATGAACAATGCCCACAGCAGCAGGAAAGCGACCGTGATGCCGATCTGCGACGCCCACGAACCCATGAACGTGGTCCACGCCGATGGGCGGCGCGAGGCGTGCGGCGACGGTCGCCGGCGCTCATTGGGCGCCGGCCGCCGTCATCGCGCTCCGGATCCTTGAAACTGCCGCTCTCGGCGAGCTCGCGCATGATCGTGGTCAGCTCCTCGAGGCGTGTAGCGCGACGTGGGGAACTCGCCGGCGACGCGACCGCGGTCGATCAGCACGATCCGGTCGGCCACCGAGTAGACGTGGAAGATGTTGTGGTCGATGAAGATGGCCGACTTGTTGGCCTGCTTGATGCCCTGCGACGAAGGTGAGGCAGCTTGTCCGTCTCCTTCAGCGACAGACCCATCGTGGGCTCGTCGAGGATGATCACGTCCGCTTCGAAGTGGAGCGCGCGGACGATCGCCAGCCCCTGGCGCTCGCCGCCGGACAAGCCCGGTGACGTGGGTGTCGGGCGTCAGCGCCGCCGACGTGAAGCCCATCGACTCGCCCATCAGGTCGGCTGTGATGCTTGCGCATCTGGCCGACGCGCAGGAACCCGAGACGATTGGCCAGCGGGCGACCCATGAAGATGTTGCGCCAGAGCGGCAGCTGGTCGGCCAGCGCACGTTCCTGGAACACCGTCTCGATGCCCAGTGTCTCGAGCGCCCTGGACGGTGAGGCCGTCGACCCGCTGGCCGTCGAAGAGCATCTCGCCGGAGTCCGGCGGGTGGACACCGTGATGATCTTGATCAGCGTCGACTTGCCCGCGCCGTTATCGCCGAGCAGGCCGACGACTTCGCCAGAGCGCAGCGTGAAGTTGATGTCGTTCAGCACGCTAACACCGCCGAACGACTTGGAGACGTCGCGCAGCTCGAGTCGCACGGCGCCGAGAGCTGGCACGGCAGCCGAAGCTAGGTTCGAGCGCGCCCAGCACGGGCGCCTCTGAGGCCGTCACCTCAGGTTCGATGGTCATCGGCAACCATCCTAGCCATACAAATATGCGGCCGGCGACAGCAGATGCCATCGCCGGCCGCGTGTGTACCGACTTGCGAGTGCGAGGTGGCCTAGCGGATCTGCTGAGTCACGAGCGGATCGATGACGTCGACGTTGGTCTTGTCGATGAAGCCGCCGCCCGTGTTCACGAACAGGCCGCTGAAGCCGTACTGCTTGGTCAGGCAGAGCTGCTCGACGGCGAGGAAGCCCTGCAGGTACTGCTGCTGGTCGATGACCAGGCTGATGTAACCGTCCTTGATGCCCTTGACCGTCGCCGCCGAAGCGTCGAAACCGGCGGCATAGACGCTGCCCGGAGCCAGGTTGGCCGCCTGCATGTAGGTCGGGATCGTGGACGTCAGGTTGCCGTGGTCGATGAAGATCGCCTTCAGGTCCGGGTTGGCCGAAGCCATGCCGGTGAAGATCGGGGTGCCCGCCGACGCGTCGGCGTTGGTGGCGTCGTCGATCTCGAGATAGACGACCTTCAGGCCGGCGGCCGTAAGCGCATCGGTGATGCCCTTGGTCCGCTCGCCGCGGCCCGGCTGCGCCGCGAGGCCCCAGACGAAGGCCTTGTCGCCTGACTTCAGGTTGCCCCGCGCGATCGCCTCGTTGGCGAGGGCCGCGCCGGCGTCGTGCAGAACGGCTCCGACATAGCCGGTGCCCTGCGTGGCGTACTTCGCCTCCGCCTTCGGCAGCTCCGTGTTCATGACCGTGACGAGGATGCCCTGGCTGCGCGCCTGGTCGATCAGCGGGTCGAAGGACTCGTCACCGGGGTGGCCCATGACGGCGATGCCATCCGGATTGCGTCGCCATCGCCTCGCTGAACTGGCTGATCATCTTTTCCGGCAGCCAATCGGACCAGACGTAGAGCACGGTCGGGCCGAAGGCTGCCTCGGCCGCCTTGGCGCCGTTGTAGACGACGGTCTCGAAGCCGCCGCCCGGCGTGCCGCCCGGGAAGAACGTGAGCTTCACGCCCTGGCAGAACTGGGCCGCAGTTCCAGTGCCGCCTCCGCCGCTACCGGTACCGGTCGCGGCGGCCGTTGCCTTGCGCCGGCGGTCCCGGCGGCAGTCGCGGTTGCGGCGGTGGTTCCGGCGGCCGTTGCAGTAGCGGCGCCAGTCGCTGCGGTGGTGCCCGTCGCGGCGGGAGTACCGGTCTTGCCAGGTGTCGGCGTTGCCGGGGCCGCAGAGCACGCGCCTACGACAAGCGCGACCAGATGGGAGCGGCCAGCGCCGTCCATCCTCGTCTGCCCGTGACGCTCCCGTTAAATCCACTGGTCATGTAATCGACTCCTCCTGCCTTATGTTCCGGGGAACGCCGTTCAGCAGCGGCCGACGCGTCCAGCCGGGATCATGCGCGGTCACCGATTCGTCTCGGCCTGGCCCTCTCCTCGCAGCAATCTAGGCTCCCGCTGGAGCAGTGCAAACGAGTGTATGCACACGATTGCTGTAGTGTCAAGACGGACGTCAACGCCACCTGCTGCCGTACACTCCGGAGCGTCCGATGGATCTCTCGCGAGCTTCGTGAACAGGTATGCGCGGCGAACCAGGCGCTGGTCGCGCGCGGCCTCGTGACGCTCTCATTCGGCAACGCGAGTGGTGTCGATCGGGACGCCGGAGTGGTGGTCATTAAACCCAGCGGCGTCGCGTACGACCGGTTGGCCCCGGCGGACATGGTCGTCGTGTCGCTTGACGGCGGGAACGTAGTCGAGGGTTCTCTGCGGCCGTCGTCCGACACGCCCACGCACTTGGTCCTGTACCGGGCGTTCGGCGCGATCGAGGGCGTTGTGCATACCCATTCGCCCTTCGCCTCGGCATGGGCTCAAGCTCAACGGTCGATCCCGTCGTTCGGCACGACCCACGCCGACCACTTCTACGGGCCCGTGCCGGTGACGCGTCAACTGACGGCGCAGGAGATCGGCGGCGAGTACGAGGCGGCAACAGGCGACGTGATCGTGGAGACACTGGCCGGGCTCGACCTCGACCCACTCCACATGCCGGCTGCCCTGGTCGCCTCTCACGGTCCATTCACCTGGGGACGCTCGCCCGATGAGGCCGTGAGCAACGCTGTGGCGCTGGAAGCGGTCGCCGCGCTGGCTTATCGCACGCTAGCGCTCGAGTCCGCGCAAACCGAGATCGCCGAAGCATTGATGGCGCGACACTTCACGCGCAAGCATGGCCCTGACGCCTACTACGGCCAGCGTGGCGGGCACGACTGAACCCACGCCGGGGACGAGCGTGAAAGCGGTCAGGCTCCATGGGCCGGCCGATCTGAGTGTCGGTGAAGAGTCCGCGCCGGTGGCCGGACCTGGCGAGGAGCTCGTCCGCGTCGTTGCCGTCGGTCTTTGCGGTTCCGATCGTCACTGGTTCATGGAGGGCGGGATCGGCGACGCTGTGATTTCCCGGCCGTTGGTCCTGGGTCACGAGATCGCCGGCGTCATCGAGACCGGCCCGCGCAAGGGGCAACCGGTGGTGGTCGATCCGGCCATTCCGTGTGGCAGCTGCGACCTCTGCCAGCGCGATCTCGGGTACCTCTGTCGTGACGTCCGTTTCGCAGGTCACGGCATCACCGACGGTGGCTTGCGGCAGCTGATGGCGTGGCCGCGCGCGCAACTCGAGCCGCTGCCAGAATCGATCGACATCAGCGCTGCCGCCTTACTCGAGCCGCTCGCCGTCGCCCTTCATGCCGTCGATCTGGGGCAGGTTGGACCGGGCATGCGGGCGGGCGTGTTCGGCTGTGGCCCGATCGGCCTGATGCTCGTCGAGGCACTCCGCCGGCTTGGCGTCGAGAGCATCGTCGCGACCGATCCGCTGGCTCATCGGCGTGAGGCCGCGAGATCCCTCGGCGCTGGCGAAGTACGCATGCCAGGGCGAACGCTCACCGGACGCGTCGACGTGGCGTTCGAAGTGTCCGGCGAAGACGACGGCGCTCGACGACGCGATCAACGCGATCGAGCCACTTGGCCGTCGTCGTGCTCGTAGGCATCCCCTCGGTCGATCGCACCGTCGTTCCAAGCGTCGATCGCGCGACGCAAGGAGCTGACGATCCAACTCAGTCGCCGGTCGCGGCCCGCCGACTTACGACGTGCCATCGCGCTGGTCGGTCGCGGCAAGCCGATCTCGCTCCTTCGTTACGTCTCGTTACGCGCTGGCCACGGCTGGCGACGCGTTCGACGGATCTGGTCGCTCGACGAGGCTATGAAGGTGCTCGTTCAGCCCGACGATTGAAGTTCGTCCGAGGCGCGCGGCTGAACCCTGCAATCGGTTGCGTGCAATCGTATCGTGTGATAGGTTGCCGCCCGCGAGCGTCGGGAACGCCCCTGTCCACTCGCTCAGAGGTGCGGAGTGCCATGAAGCCGTTTGACGGCCTGGAGATCTGGTTCGTCACCGGGAGCCAGGACCTCTATGGCGAAGAGGCGCTTGCGGCAGGTCGCCGACCACGCCCGCAAATCGCGATGGGGCTTGACGACGCACGCGACAATGCCCTTGCGAGTCGTGTACAAGCCGGTCGTCAAATCGCCGGACACCATTCGCTCCGTCTGTCTCGAGGCGAACGCGAGCAGACGCCTGCGTGGGAATGATCGCGTGGATGCATACCTTCTCGCCGGCGCGCATGTGGATCGGCGGACTGCTGGCGCTCGACAAGCCACTGCTGCATCTGCATACGCAGTTCAACCGCGATCTGCCGTGGGCGACGATCGACATGGACTTCATGAACCTCAACCAATCGGCTCATGGCGACCGGGAGTTTGCGCACCTCCCACCCGCATCGGTAGTCCCGCAAGACCGTCGCGGGCCACTGGCAGGACCCGTGGGTGATCGATCGAGTCGCGCGCTTGGGCGCGTGCTGCTGCCGGCTGGCGTGAAGCGAGGCAACTCCGCGTGGCTCGCTTCGGTGACAACATGCGCGAGGTCGCTGTTACCGAGGGTGACAAGGTCGGCGTCGAGATAACGCTCGGTGTCGCCGTCAACGGCTACGGCGTCGGTGAGCTGGCGGCGGCCGTCGCGGTGCCGCGAACACGCCGTCGGCGATCTCGTCGCACGTCTACGACCGTGAGTACGTGGTCGCGCGGAGCTCGGCCCGAACGGCTGCGCGGCGCGACGAGTTGAGGACGGCGGCGCGCATCGAGGTCGGGCTGCGCGTCTTGATCGAGAAGGGCGGCTTTGGGGCTTTCACCGACACGTTCGAGGATCTTGACGGCCTCGCGCAGCTGCCCGGTATTGGCGTTCAGCGGCTGATGGCGGACGGTTTCGGTTTTGGTGCCGAAGGCGACTGGAAGACGGCGATCATGGTCCGGCTGGTGAAGGTGATGGCCGCCGGGCCTGCCCGGTGGAACGAGCTTCATGGAGGACTACACCTACCACCTGGACCCACGTGCGCCAAAGATCCTTGGCGCGCACATGCTCGAGGTGTGCCCAACCATCGCGGCGGCCAGCCATCGTGCGAAATTCACCCCCTTGCGATTGGCGGCAAGTCCGATCCGGTCCGGCTCGTCTTCACTGCCGCGCCGGGACCGGCACTGGTCGCCAGCCTGGTCGATCTCGGCGACCGGATGCGCATCGTGGCCAACGAAGTCGAGGTGGTCGCGCCGGACGCGACACTGCCGCGGTTGCCGGTGGCCCGTGCGCTTTGGCAACCGCGCCCGGATCTCGGCACCGCTGCCACGGTATGGCTGACGGCCGGCGGCTCGCATCACACCGTGCTGACCAGGGCGATCGGCTCGGAGACACTGGTCGACTTCGCGGAGATGGCCGGCATCGAGTTCGTGCTCATCGACTCGTCGACGACCATCGCGGGATTCACCAAGAATTGCGCTGGAACGCGGCCTACTACGGGCTCATCAGCCGCCCGCACTAACGGTCCGGTCGGTGCGCCAGATACTCGAGCAGGTCCAGCTTGGTTATCACGCCCGCCGGCCGGTCACCGGTCACCGCGACGACGTGCGGACGCGTCCTCAGACAGCATCTCGAATGCCTCATCGACGGAGGCATCCGGCGCTCAATCTGCGGCAACGGCCGGTCCATCACCTCGCCAACGTCCGCTCGACGATCGCCGGTTCGCGGTAGGCGCGCTCGAGCAGACTCGCGCTCGCTGATCGAGCCAACGATCGCCCCAATGCTGTCGTCCCTGCGCCTGCTCGGTAACCGGCAGCTGGCTGATGCCGTAGCGCTCGAAGCTGATCGATTGCAGCGGCGACGCGATCGGTCGTTCGCGCCAGCACGACGGGCGGAAGCTCGTGGGGCTGATGGCCGTTGCGCAGCACGTCGGCGACGCGAACCTTCGCTGTGGTTGACCTCAGGAGGCCGTTCGCGCGCATCCACTCGTCGTTGTAGAGCTTCGAGATGTAGTTGCGACCGCCGTCGGGAAAGATGACCACGATCACCTTGTCGCTGGCGTCGCCGGCACGCCAAGAGCTCGCGGCCGATCGTCAGCGTTGCGACCATGGCCGTGCCGGTCGACTCGCCGGCCAGGATGCCCTCCTCGCGCGTCACCCGGCGCGCCATGTTGAAGGCGTCGGCGTCGGAAACGCGGACCCAGCGGTCGACCGTCGTTGGGTCATAGGTAGTCGGGAAGAAATCCTCACCCACGCCTTCGGTCAGGTAGGGCCGCGCCGTGTCGCCGGAGAGCACGCTTCCCTCGGGGTCGGCGCCGACGATGACCACGTCGGGCTTGTGCTGGCGCAGGTAGTGGCCGATGCCGCTGATCGTGCCGCCCGTGCCGCTGGCGACGACGAGGTGCGTAATGCGGCCGTCGGTCTGGCGCCAGATCTCGGGCCCGGTCGTGCGCTCGTGGGCGCGCGGGTTTTCCTGGTTCGAGTATTGATCGGGCTGGAAGGCGCCGGGAATGTCGCGCGCGAGGCGACGGGCGACCGAGTAGTAGCTCTCGGGCGACTCGGGTGCGACATTGGTCGGGCAGAGGACGACTTCCGCGCCATACGCGCGCAACAACGCCTGCTTCTCGGGCGACTGCTTGTCGGCCATGACGAAGATGCAGCGGTAGCCCTTGAGCGCGGCGGCAATGGCCAGGCCGTGGCCGGTGTTGCCCGACGTTGGCTCGATGATCGTGCCGCCCGGCTTCAGCAGGCCGTCGCGCTCGGCGGCCTCGATCATCGGCAGGCCGATACGGTCCTTGACCGAACCGCCCGGATTGAGCGCCTCGAGCTTGGCCAGGATCAGCGGTTGGCGGTCGGCTGGGCCCAGCTCACGAGTGATCCGAGTCAGTCGGACGAGTGGCGTGTTGCCGACCAGGTCGAGGATCGACTCGGCGTATTCCATCCGCGGCCGAGTATAGGTTCCGATCCCTGTATCCTCGGAGGTGGGACGAGCACATCCCAGAGGGGACACTGGCGGGTCAATGACCAGCACCATTCCGAATAGGGCCGCCGATCTCGAGCGTCGTGTCGCCGAGTTGGAAGCCGATCTGCAGCGCGAGGCGACTCGTACGCGCAATCAGGCCGCCCTGTACAAGATCGCGGCGCTGGCCAACAGCGCCGACGACATGCAGTCGTTCTACGAGGGCATCCACGCGATCCTGAGCGAGCTGCTCTACGCCGAGAACATGTATGTCGCGCTCTACGACGACGAGCGCCAACTGCTCAACTTCGCCTATGTCGTCGATACCGTTGACGACGACTACGCCGATCCTCGCGCCTGGATTCCTTTTACTGAGACGCAGGCACGCGGCGCCACCGGCTACATCCTGCGCACCGGCCGAGTGATTCACGCCACTTCAGCGAAGTTCGGGCAGATGATTACGGCGGGCGAGCTCGAGAACTTGGGATCGCCGCCAGCCGACTTCCTGGGCGTTCCGTTGCGTGCTGACGGGCAGACGGTCGGCGTTCTGGCCGTGCAGAGCTACGTGAAGGGCACGACCTACAGTGAGTCGGACGAAGAGCTGATGGTCTTCGTAGCCGACCACATTGCGGCCGCACTGGCGCGAACGCGATCGGCGGCCGAGATCCGCCAGCGCAACGCTGAGCTGGCCATCGTCAACGAGGTCGGCCAGGCACTGGCCAAGCAGCTTGACCTGACGGCGATAACCGAACTCGTCGGCGCGCGGCTGCATGAGACCTTCCCCGACACCGACCTGTTCGTTGCGCTTTACGACGCGAAGACGAACCTGATCAGCTTCCCGTACGAGATAGGCAGCGGCAAGCGCTACCACACCGATCCGATACCGGCCGACGGCGGTCTGACGGCCAAGGTCATCCACAGCCGCGAACCGCTGCTTGTTCGGACGGGCGAGGAGGCCGCCGCCTTGGGCGCGATCGTTGGCAAGGCCATGTCACAGTCGTGGCTCGGCGTGCCGATCATCGCCGGCGACGAGTTGATCGGCGTACTCGCGGTCGAGAGCGAGACGAAGCCATACGCCTTCGACGAGAGCGACGCTCGACTGTTGTCGACGCTCGGCGCCAGCACCGGAGTGGCGCTGCGCAACGCGCGCCTCTTCGACGAAACGAACCGGCTTCTAGCGCGAAACCCGCCAGCGAAATGCCGAGCTGGCCGTCATTAACGAGATCGGCGCTTCGCTGGCGAAGCAGCTCGACTTCCAGGCGCATCGTCGACGCCGTCGGCGACCGGCTGGCCCAGGTCCTCGGCACCGGCGACCTGGCGATTGCCATCCTCGATGAGCAGGCCAACCTGATCAGGTTTCCGTACGCGAATAGAGAACGGCGATTCGGGACCCCGACTACCCAGCAATTGAAGTCGGCCAAGGGCTGACGTCAAGGGTCATCACAAGCGGCCAGTCGCTGCGCCTGGGGACGGCGAGCGACGCCGAATCGCTGGGCGTGATCTGGCACGGCGAAGTCCACGAGTCATTCCTCGGCGTGCCAATCCTCAGTGGTCAGCGCGTCATCGGCGCTTTGAACTATCCAAGCGCGAGGCAAACGCATTCGGCCAGGCTGACGAGCAGCTCGTCTCGACCATCGCGTCGAGCATGGGCGTGGCCCTCGAGAACGCCCGACTCTTCGAGGAAACCAACCGGCTGTTGACCGAGACGGAGCAACGAGCGTCTGAGCTCTCGATCATCAACGCGATCGGCTCGGCACTCGCCGAGCAGCTCGATTTCCAAGCGATCGTCGACCTTGTTGGCGATCGCCTGGTGGAAATGTTCCAGACGCGCGACTTCTACATCGCCCTGCTTGACCGGGCGCGGACCCTGATCACCTTTCCCTACGAGACCAGCGACGGGCAGAGGGTTCATTCCGGGCCCATCGAGTTCGGCCGAGGCGTCTCGTCACGCGTGATCCAAGAGCGGCGTTCTTACCGACTCGGTACCCGGGCCGAGCAAGCCGCACTTGGCGGTTTCGAGAGTACGTACGCTGAGGGCGACCTCGGTTCGCCGACCGAATCTTGGCTCGGCGTACCGATCCTGGCCGGCCGGGATGCCATCGGTGTCGTCGTCCTCGGTGATCACGTGCCGAACAAGTACAGCGAGAGCGACGAGCGCCTGGTAAGCACGATCGCATCGAGCATGGGCGTCGCACTCGAGAATGCTCGTCTCTTCGACGAGACTAACGCCCGCGCTGCGGAGCTGGCGATCATCAACAGCGTCCAAGAGGGCCTGGCCGCCAAGCTGGACATGGACGCCATGTACAACCTTGTCGGGCAAAAGATGGTCGAGATCTTCGACGCCGACGCGACTGACATCGGTCTTATCGACGCTCCCCATGACGTTGTTCAGTTCAAGTTCGGGTTCGAAAAGCCTCTCGGGCCGCTGCTCGTAACGGAGATCCCTTTGGTGGGCTTCCGCCGGCAGGTCTACGAGACCAAGGCGCCCGTCGTTGTCAATCACGACATGCTCGATCGAATCAAGGAGTCCGGCAATCCACTCGTCATACAAGGGGAAGTGCCCAAGTCCGCCGTGTTCGTGCCGCTGTTCACTGGCGGGCAGGTAAGCGGCGTCACTTCCCTCCAGGACATGGAACGCGAGGGAGCTTTCAGCGACTCCGACGTCCGCTTGCTCAGTACCCTCGCGGCCAGCCTCAGCGTTGCCCTCGATAATGCACGGCTGTTCGATGAAACGACCCACTTGCTCGCTGAAACGGAGCAGCGTAACGCGGAACTGGCGGTCATCAATGAGATCGGCGAGGCACTTGCCAAGCAGCTCGACTTTCAAGCCATCATCGATGCTGTCGGCGAGCGCATCCGCGGAATATTTGAAGTAACGACAGGCGGCATCTCGCTCTATGACCAGGATACGGACACCCTTTGGATGCCGTATTCGATTGACCAGGGCCAGCGGCACTACCCGCCGCCCCGCCAACTGGGCGGGCTGGCCAAGGTCGTCATCGAGGGCCGCCGCCCGCTCAGGCTCGGCTCGAACGCCGAGGCCGAGCAGTACTCACCGTTTGTCTTCGGCACCGATGACTCTGAGGCTTGGCTGGGCGTGCCAATTCTGGCTGGCACCCGCGTGCTGGGCACCATCTCACTTGAACGACTGCCCAAGGACGCGTTCAGCGAGTCTGACGAGCGCCTGCTGGCCACCATTGCCGCCAACCTTGGGGTGGCGCTCGAGAACGCGCGCCTGTTCGACGAGACCAAGCGCCTGCTGACCGAGACGAACGAGCGTGCCGCGGAGCTCGCGATCATCAACAGTGTCCAAGAGGGTCTCGCCGCCAAGCTCGACATGCAGGCGATGTACGACCTCGTCGGCGACAAGATCACCGAAATCTTCGATGTCGATGGGGTTGACATCGAGCGCTATGACGCCACGACCGGCATCGTCACCTTCGAGTACACCGTCGAACGAGGTGAGCGACTGCCCGCCGATCCGATATCGCTCATCGGCTTCCGGCGGCAAGTCGTAGAGTCCCGCGGGCCGGTCCTCATCAATCGGGACCTGCCTGCCCGGGCGGTCGAGGCCGGCCAACCCGCCACTATCGCCGGTGAGCTGGCGAAGTCGGCGCTGTTCGTGCCAATGATTACCGGCGGTGCAGTGACTGGGATCGTGCTCATCGAGAACCTGGAGCACGAAGACGCCTTCAGCGAGCGGGACGTCAGGCTGCTCACGACCATCGCCGGCAGCCTGGGCGTGGCCCTGGAGAATGCGCGCCTCTTCGACCAGACGCAGCGACTTCTCCTCGAAACGAATGAGCGTGCCGCAGAGCTGGCGATTATCAATAGCGTCCAGGAGGGTCTCGCGGCGAAGCTCGACATGGCCTCCATGTACGACCTGGTCGGCAACAAGATTCAAGAGATCTTCGACGCGCAAGAAGTCGACATAACCGTCTACGACCGTGAGGCGAACCTGTTCCGCTTTGTGTTCGGCGTGGAGCGCGGTGTTAAGTACGACGACGAACCGATTCAGGTCATCGGTTTCCGCCGCAAGGTGTTGGAAACCCGGCAGCCGATGTTGGTCAACCGTGACGTCCAGCAGCTGGCGACCGAGCTGGGCCAGCCGTGGGTGATCTCGGGCGAGCCGGCCAAATCGGCGCTCTTCGTTCCGCTCGTCACCAGCGACGCGGTCACGGGCGTCGTCTCGCTCCAGAACATGGATCACGAGGATGCGTTCAGCGACGCGGATGTGCGCCTTCTGTCCACGCTGGCCGCGAGTCTGTCTGTTGCCCTCGAGAACGCACGCCTGTTCGACGAGACGCAACGCCTGTTGGCCGAAACGAACGAGCGCGCGGCTGAATTGGCGATCATCAACAGCATTCAGCAGGGTCTTGCGGCGAAGCTCGACATGCAGGCCATGTACGACCTTGTGGGTGACAAGATCCAGGAGATCTTCGACGCACAGATCGTTGACATTGCCCTCGTGGACGTGGAAACGCGCACGACGACCTTCCCGTACTCGATCGAGCGCGGTGTCCGTGAGCACGGCCTGACCGTAAATTCGGTCGGGCCAATGGGCAGCATCGTGATCGACAGCGCCAAACCGCTGCTCATAAATGACGTCGAGCAATGGGAGCGCCAGACGGGCAAACCACAGGTAGTGCTGTCCGGCGAGCCAACGAAGTCGGTCGTGTTCGTGCCCATGGTCGTTGGCGACTTGGTTCGTGGGTACGTGTCGCTCCAGAACATCGATCGCACCGATGCCTTCTCGGAGGCTGACCTGCGTCTCCTGAGCACACTGACTTCAAGCCTCAGCGTTGCCCTCGAGAACGCACGCCTGTTTGATGAAACACAGCGGCTGCTCAAGGAAACGAACGAGCGCGCGGCAGAGCTCACGATCATCAACAGCGTCCAGCAGGGCTTGGCCGCCAAGCTCGACATGCAGTCGATGTACGACCTGGTCGGCGACAAGATCCACGAGATCTTCGACGCACAGGTCGTCGACATCGGGCTGTACGACACGAGTGCCGGGACGATCAGCTATCCCTACACGATCGAGCGTGGCGTGCGCTTTCCTGACGAAGGAAGCGCAATTACTGGCTTCGGCAAGATCGTCCTCGAGACGCGCGAGCCGATCCTGGTGAACGACGTCGAGACGTACAACCGGGAACATGGGCTCGAGAACCAGCCAATTCAGGGTGAGCCCTCGAAGTCCGTGCTCTTCGCGCCGTTGATCGTGGGCGACTCGGTCATCGGCCGCATCTCGCTGCAGAACCTCGACCGGACCAACGCGTTTGCCGAAGGCGATGTGCGGCTGCTCACGACCCTCGCCTCGAGCCTCGCCGTTGCCCTCGAGAACGCCCGCCTATTCGATGAAACACAGCGGCTGCTCAAGGAAACGAACGAGCGCGCGGCTGAGCTGGCCATCATCAATAGCGTCCAGCAAGGCCTCGCCGCCAAGCTCGACATGCAGTCGATGTACGACCTGGTCGGGGACAAGATCCACGAGATCTTCGACGCACAGGTCGTCGACATCGGACTGTACGACTTGCGAGCCGGCACGATCAGATACCCGTACGCCATCGAACGCGGCGTCCGCATCGAAGACGCTGACCACGACGTCAAGCTCGGTCCGCTGGCCAGCAACCTGGTCGATACACGCGCCGCCTTCCGGGTCGATGACCTGGAGAAGTGGCTCCGCCAACGGGGTCTCGAGGCAGTCGTCCCTCAGGGCGAGTTGTCCAAATCGGTCGTCTTCGCGCCGCTACAGGCGGGGGATGTCATTCGGGGTCACGTTTCGCTGCAGAACGTCGATCGCACTAATGCTTTTACCGACGCTGATCAGCGGCTGCTGACTACCCTCGCATCGAGCTTGTCCGTGGCCCTGGAGAACGCGCGGCTGTTCGACGAGACCCAGCGCCTGCTGGCCGAGACGAACGAGCGCGCGGCCGAGCTTGCGATCATCAACAGTGTTCAGCAGGGTCTCGCCGCGAGGCTCGACATGCAGTCGATGTACGACCTGGTTGGCGACAAGCTCTCCGAAATCTTCGACGCCCAGGTCATCGATATCAGCGTTTACGACCTGGCAAAGCGGGTCGTTGAATCACCGTACGTACTCGAGCGAGGCGTTCGCCTGCGCGCAGACGCTGGTCCATTCGGTCCGTGGTCGAGCCGGGTTGCCGACAAGCGCGAGCCGTTCCTGATCAACAACGTTGAAGAGTGGGAGCGCGAAACCGGTATCCAGTCCGTGGTCGCCGTGGGCGAACCATCACGGTCAGTCGCGTTCGCGCCGCTGCTGGTCGGCTCCGAGGCGCGCGGTCACGTCTCATTGCAGAATTTGGACCGAAACGACGCGTTCACCGAGGCGGACCTGCGGCTGCTGACGACCCTCGCCTCCAGCCTCAGCGTGGCGCTCGAGAACGCGCGTCTGTTCGACGAGACCCAGCGGCTGCTCAAGGAAACGAACGAGCGTGCGGCTGAGCTGGCCATCATCAATAGCGTCCAGCAGGGGCTCGCCGCCCAGCTCGACATGCAATCGATGTACGACCTCGTGGGCGACAAGATCCAGGAGATCTTCGATGCCCAGGTCGTGGACATTGGGCTGTTCGATTTCGACGCCCAGCAGATTCGCTTCCCGTACACGATCGAGCGCGGCGAGCGACTGCCGGACGAACCCATCCCGATCAGTGAGACAGGTCGAGAATTGATCGCCACCAGAAAACCCATCGTCATCGATGATGCCGAGACGTGGTGGGCAAAGCTCGGGCGGACGCCGGTCATCCAGGGCGAAGCGCCCCAATCGCTTGTCTTCGCGCCGCTCATCTCCGGCGACCGTGTCTTCGGGCGCATCTCGCTCCAGAATCTCGATCGAAAGGCGGCTTTCAGCGACGCCGACGTTCGCCTCTTGACGACGCTGGCTTCGAGCCTGAGCGTCGCCCTCGAGAACGCTCGATTGGTCGACGAGACGCGCCAGCGCGCCGCCGAGCTGTCGACCATCAACGAGATCGGCCAGGCCACAGCTTCGCTGCTCGACCTTGATCAACTGATCGCGCTGGCCGGCGACCAGATGGCCGCTACGTTCAAGGCTGACATCGCCTACGTCGCGCTCTACGACCCGGCAACACGCCTCATTGAGTTCCCGTACCACATCGAGAATGGAGTGAAAGAGCGGCAGGTGGCGCTGCCGATTGGCGAGGGGCTGACCTCGCAGATCATTCAGTCCCGCCAGCCGTTGCTGCTCAACCGCTCAGCAGATTGGGGCGAAATGAGCAAACAGGTGGTTGGCACCGAGCCGCGATCCTTCCTGGGCGTTCCAATAGTGATCGGTGACGACGCGATAGGAGCGATCAGCGTTCAGAGCGTCACCGAGGAGGGACGCTTCGGCGAGGCCGATATGCGCCTCCTCTCCACGCTGGCGGCAAACATCGGCTCGGCCATCCAGAACGCGCAGTTGTATGGCGAATCGCAGCGGCGAGCCACCGAGATGGCGGCCCTGGCGGAAGTCGGTCGCGAGATCTCAGCGACGCTCGAGCTGAGCTCTGTCCTGCAGCGCATCACGGATCGGGCAATGTCGCTGCTCGACGGTTCCTCGGCGGCCGTCTATATGGCGGAGGACGACGGCCAGACGTTCCACGCGATCGCCGCCACCGGCGATGTCTCCGAGCAGGTCAGGGCGCAGCCGGTGAAGCTGGGCCGGGGCATCATCGGAACGCTCGCCGCCGACCAACGCGCGGAGGTCATCAACGACGTAGCCGCGGACACCCGCCGGGTCCACATCGCCGGCACCGAGGACAGCGCAAGTCAGGAGCGGCTGATGGTTGCGCCGCTGATTGGTCGCGGCGGCGTCAACGGCATGATGGCGGTGTGGCGCATCGGCGAGTACCGCCCGTTCACGTCGATCGATCTGGACTTCCTGGTCGGCCTGTCGCAGCAGGCGGCAATTGCCATCGACAACGCCCGGCTGTTCGGCGACCTGCGCGTGGCGCGCGAAGCGGCCGAGGGCGCCAACCAGGCCAAGAGCTCGTTCCTGGCGGCGATGAGCCACGAGATTCGGACGCCAATGAACGCGATCATTGGCATGAGCGGGCTGCTGGCCGAGACCGAGCTCAACGCCGAACAGCGCGACTACGCCGATACCATCCGCTCGTCCGGCGATGCCCTCCTGACGATCATCAACGACATTCTCGATTTCTCCAAGATCGAAGCCGGCAAGGTCGACCTCGTCGCGGAGCCGTTCAGCGTCGCCGACTGCATCGAGGGTGCACTTGACGTCATCGCGCCGGCGGCGGCGGCCAAAGGCATCGAGCTCGCCTACGAACTGAAGAGCGATCTGCCACCGGCGGTCATCGGCGACCTCGGCAGGCTGCGCCAGGTGCTGCTCAACCTGCTGTCCAACTCGGTCAAGTTCACCGAGCGCGGCGAGGTGGTCGTATCGGTCACCAGCCACGAGGTGAGCGAACGGGTCGAGCTTGACGTCAAGGTCCGCGACACCGGCATCGGCATCTCCAAGGAGCAGATGGGCCGCCTGTTCCAGTCCTTCAGCCAGGCCGATTCGTCGATCGCCCGGCGCTACGGCGGCACTGGTCTTGGCCTGGCTATCAGCAAACGTCTGGCCGAGGCGATGGACGGCTCGCTCACCGTCGAGAGCAGTGGTAAGCCAGGTGAGGGCTCGACCTTCAAGCTGCGTGTCCTGCTCGATGCGGCGCCGGTATCCGCATTGAACGCTGTTCCAGTTCGACACCCCGTCGACCTGTCCGGTAAGCGCGCGCTGATCGTCGACGACAACGCCACCAACCGGCGCATCCTGTCGGCGCAATTGGGTCGGTGGAAGGTCAAGGCGCGTGACGTCGAGTCCGGCGACGAGGCGCTGAAGCTGGTCAACGCGGGCGAGCAGTTCGATGTCGTGCTGCTCGACCTGTTCATGCCCGGCATGGACGGCGTGGCCCTGGCTGAGGCCATCCGCAAGGCCAAGCCCAGCGACGGCCCCAAGTTGGTGCTGGTCTCATCGGCGGCGATGCGTGAGCACGGTGCGTCGGTCGACGCGCTGCTGGCCAAGCCGGTCAAACCGAGCGCGCTGTATGACGCATTGGTGACGGTGCTGGCTGGGGCCGAGCCACGCTTCAAGTTGGAGCGCGCGCCCGAGACGCCCTCCGACCCGGAAGTGGCCAAGCGCCATCCACTCAAGATCCTGCTGGCCGAGGACAACGCCGTGAACCAGAAGCTGGCACTGCGCTTACTGGCCAACATGGGCTACATCCCCGACGTCGTCGGTGACGGCCTGCAGGCACTGGCTGCCCTGGACGGCTCCGACCACGACGTTGTGCTGATGGATATCCAGATGCCCGAGCTCGACGGCCTGGAGGCGACCCGACGCATTCGCAAGCAGTGGCCTGATCGCAAGCTGCACATCGTCGCCATGACGGCCAACGCCATGGCCGGCGACCGCGACGCGTGTATCGCCGCCGGCATGAACGACTACGTGAGCAAACCAATTCGCCCGGCCGAGCTCGCGGCTGCGCTGAATAAGGCACCATCGCACGCATGAGCACTGAGCCGGAGCTTCTCGATTTGGCGGTAGTGGACGAATTGCGCGAGTCGGTTGGTGGCGACCACGAATTTGTGAAGGAGCTTGTCGCCGCCTACCTCGCCGAGACGCCGACCTATCTGGAGGCAATTGCCGCGGCGGGCCTTGCCAATGACGCCGCGGCGATGGTCAGGCCTGCGCACACGCTCAAATCCAGCAGCGCCGCAATCGGCGCGATGCGCTTGTCGGCGGTTAGCAAACAGCTCGAATTTGCCGCGCGTGAAGGGCGCATTGAGCAGGCCGCAGTCGACGAGGTGAAGTCGCTTTGGCCGCAGACGGTCGCCGCGCTGGATGCCGTGGGGCTGACCGATTGACTGACGCAATCGCGCTGATCGTCGACGACAGCGCCGTCAACCGAATGCTGCTGGCGCGCCACCTGGCCGGTATCGGCATCGGCGCGCGCGAGGCCGACGATGGACGGTCCGCGCTGGAGACCCTACGTGGCCATGCGTCGGAGATCGCGGTCGTACTGCTCGACGTGATGATGCCGGAGATGGATGGCTACGAAACTTTGGCAGCCATCAAGTCGGACGAAGAGTTGCGCCACATACCAGTGATCATGGTCACCGGCGTCGACGAGCTGGACAGCGTGGCCAAGTGCATCGAGCTGGGTGCGGCCGACTACCTGCCCAAGCCATTCAATGCCGTCATCCTTGGCGCGCGGGTACGCGCATCCATGGCCGATAAGCGGCTACATGACGCTGAGGTCGCAAATGCCGCGGCGCAGGCCGAGATGCTGGAAACCATCGAGCGCCAGAAGGCTGAGTTGAGTCGCTTTCTTTCGCCCCAGGTCGCCGCTCTCGTATCCACGGCGGAAGGTGAGGCGCTCCTTGCCGGCCACCGCCGCGAGGCGACCGCGATGTTCAGCGACCTGCGCGGGTTCACGGCATTCAGCGATACCGCCGCACCAGAGGAAGTCCTCGGCGTGCTGCGCGAGTACCACGCTGCCATGGGTGCGCTGATAGTTGAGTACGGCGGCACGCTCGAGCATTTCGCCGGCGACGGCATGATGGTCTTCTTCAACGATCCGGTTCCACAGCCCGACCACGCGGAGCGCGCAGTGCGCCTTGCACTAGCGATGCGCGACTGCTTCGACGAGCTCAACGCGCGTTGGTCGCGCCTCGGCTACGAACTGGGCCTGGGCATAGGCATCGCTACCGGCTACGCCACGCTCGGGCGGATCGGCTTTGAGGGTCGCTACGACTACGGAATGGTGGGCACAGCCGTCATCGTCGCGTCACGGCTCAGTTCGGCGGCCGAAACTGGACAGATCCTGCTCAACCCACGCGTGCACGCTGCCGTGGAGGCCATCGTCCAGACCGAACCAATGGGCGAGATGCAGCTCAAGGGATTCAGCCGGCCGGTCCCGACCGTGAATGTAGTTGGCCTCGCCGTGCCCGAGCTCGCGCGCACCGCGATCGGGTAGCGCCGCGAGAACCGGCGACTCCTAGGCGCGTTTCTCCAGCGGCACGTAATCGCGTTTGCCCGGTCCGGTGTAGAGCTGGCGCGGCCGGCCGATACGCGTCTGCGGGTCGTTGATCATCTCGCGCCACTGCGCGATCCAGCCCGGCAGGCGGCCCAGGGCGAACAGCGCCGGGAACATCGATACCGGGAAGCCCAGTACCCGATAGATCAGGCCAGAGTAGAAGTCGACGTTGGGGTAGAGCTTGCGCTCGATGAAGTAGTCGTCCTTGAGCGCGACCTCTTCGAGGCGCAGAGCGATCTCAAGCAGCTCGTCGTCGCCGCCCATCTTCTTGATGACCGTGTCGGCGGCGCTCTTGATGATCTTGGCGCGCGGATCGAAGTTGCGGTAGACGCGATGGCCGAAGCCCATCAAACGGTATGGATCGTTCTTGTCCTTGGCACGCCGCACCGCGCGGTCCACATCGCCGCCCTCGGCGGCTATCTGCTGGAGCATCTCGAGCACTTCCTGGTTGGCGCCGCCATGCAGTGGGCCCCACAGCGCGGCGATGCCGGCTGAGATCGAGACGTACAGGTTGGAGCGCGACGAACCCACCAGCCGGACGGCGGACGTCGAGCAGTTCTGCTCGTGATCGGCGTGCAGGATGAACAGCGTGCGCAGTGCGGCCGCCACGTCGGGATCGACGTGGTACGGCTCGGCCGGGACTGCGAACATCATGTTCAGGAAGTTCGACTCGTAGTCGAGCGCGTTGACCGGGTACACGTACGGCTGGCCGATGGAGCGCTTGTAGCCGAAGGCGGCGATGGTCGGCAGCTTCGCGATGCAGGCGGATCGTGCTGATCTCGACGTGCGCCGGATCGTCGGGATCGCCCGAGTCCTGGTAGTAGGCGGACAGGGCAGCGACCGCCGATGCCAGGATGGCCATCGGATGCGCTTCGCGCGGGAACGCATCGAAGAAGCGCTTCAAGTCCTCGTGGAGCATCGTGTGGTGGACGATCTGGTCTTCCCACCACTGCAGCCGCTCGGCCGAGGGCAGCTCGCCGAAGATCAGCAGGTAGGCGACCTCGAGGAATGTCGCCTGCTCAGCCAGCTGCTCGATTGGGTAGCCGCGGTAACGCAGGATGCCGTTCTCGCCGTCGAGGAACGTGATGGCGGAGTGCGTCGAGGCAGTGTTGGCGTAGCCGTAGTCGAGGGTGGTGACGCCGGCGTTCTTGAGCAGCGCGGACACGTCCATTGCCCGCTCGCCCTCTGTGCCCTTCTCGATGGGCATGTGCAGGACGGTCTCGCCGACGTGCAGCTCCGCGTCGCTGGCAGAGCCGTTCTTGGTGGCGTCCATCTGCTTCATCCTAAATCCCCAGCCGTAGCGGGCCCGGCGCGCGGTTGGGTCGGCGCCTCGTCCGCTTCTTCTTCGTCCTCGGCGTCGTCGGCCTCTTCGGCCTCGTCGGTCTCGTCGGTCTCGTCCTCGTCCGTCACACTCTCGCCCGGGGGGTAGTAATCGGCTTCGTCTTGCCGGGGCGGGTGCACCGACAGCGGGTGGCACCCATGGCGCCGGCCACGGATAGGGCTGCGAGCCACGGCGATGGTTCCAGGCGATCGCGACGACGCCGACGATCACCAGGACGAGGCCAATCCACTGTGCCGTCGCGATGCCGCCCAACGTCCAGTCCCAGCCGGCGCGAAATGACTCGAGGACGGCGCGCGTGGAGCCGTACCAGATGCCCCAGAACGCGGCGATGTCGAATGGCCTGAGGCGAGGCAGGAAGCGCGCCACGATGAATAGCGCGATGGCGGCGCCCAGGATGTCCAGCGCCGACTCGTAGAAGAACAGCGGATGGAAGCCGGTCGTCTCGAATGGGTAGCTCACCGCCCCGGCCGGCAAGCGTGGATCACCAGGGCAGAACCACGGCGCGATGCGGTACTGGCACTCGATGGCGATGCCCCACGGCAGGTTGGTGGGCGGGCCGTAGAGCTCCTGGTTGAAGAAGTTGCCCCAGCGCGCGATGCCCTGCGCCAGCAGCGCGCCCGGGATGACAACGTCCAGCGCGATGGGCAGCGAGATCTTCTTCCAGCGCGTGTAGATGAGGATGCCGATGGCTGCGCCGAGGACTCCGCCGTACAGGCCGAGGCCGGCGTAGGGCGGCAGGATGATGCGCAGCAGGTCCTGGCTGTAGATCGGCTCCCCGACTCGACGCGCCCCACTCGTGAATGACGTGATAGAGCCGGCCACCGATGACGGCCAGCGGCAGAACGATCAGGAAGGCGTTGCCGATGTGGGCCGGGTCGTAGCCGCGCTTGATTGCCTGGCGCTGGCTGACCCGAAGAGCAGCACGCCCAGCGCCACGACGTAAGCGATGCCGTACCAGCCGATGTTGATCGGCCCAAAGGAAAAGGCGATCGGATCTGGGGTGATCGAGATGATCGCCGGGGTCACGCCGGCAGGATACCTATACTCGCGGCCGTGCTTGAGTTAGGGGCCTCGTTCGCATGAGCGAGCAGTACATCGTGTGGGCGCTGATCGTCGGCGTGGTGGTAGGCGCCGCGCTCTACTGGTTCGCGCTGGGCCGCCTGCCGCGGGTAACGGACGACATCACGCCAAAGGAACGCGTCGCTGAAGCCGGTTGGATCAGCCGCACCATCGAGCATCGCGGCGGCGTCGCGCCGGTCGACCTCGTCGAGGAAGTACTCGACCTCCACTCCGCCTACCTTTCAGGTCCGGCGCTCGAGATGAGCGACGAACCGGCCGTTGAAGCCGAGGACGCTCCGGCTACCACTCCGGCCGATACCGCGCGGGTTGTGCCAAAGAGCCAGCCGGAAGATGCGCCTCAAGGCAGCTGACGCCCTTCGCGCCAACTGACGCCGCGTGACGTGTCCGGGCCGGCAGGTCGAGCCGCTGCCCTTCGCCTAACTCCACATCCTGTCCCGACTCGGTCAGGTGGAAGACGATCGAGCCGGCCGTAGCGACCAGCACCTTGTCGTAGTCGTGGGCATGCTCGCCGTAGCGGTCGCCCGGCCCGTTACCCCAGCTCGACGGTTGGAGGCCTTCCGCGCGTAACCGGGCCTCGTATGAATCAGGCGACATTCGCACCGATGAGCGTGCCCACGGCGTACGTGACGGCCGCCGCCGCCGCGCCAATGGCTACCTGGCGAGTGCCGCTGTAAATCAGGTTGCGGCCGGTAAGCACGCTGACGGCCGGCGCCGATCAGGAACAGCGCTATGAAGGACATGGTCAGGGCGGCGACGAATGCGACCGTGCCGGTAGTGAGCAGAAACGGCAGGAGCGGAATGACTGCGCCGACCGAAAACGCGATGAATGACGAGATTGCCGCACCCCACGACGAGCCCAGTTCGTCCGGATCGAGCCCGAGCTCCTCACGCACTTTCGTGTCAAGGGCGATCTTGGGATCCTCCATCAGGTGCGCCGCGACACGTGCCGCGTCGGCCGCTGGCAGTCCTTTCGCGCGGTAGATCTGCTCGAGTTCTTGCTGCTCGACATCGGGCATGACGCGCATCTCTTCACGCTCGACGGCGATCTGGCGCTCGAACACCTCGCGCTGGCTCTGCATGCTGATGTACTCGCCGGCGGCCATCGAGAACGCGCCCGCCAGCAGCCCGGCGATACCGGCCAGCACGATGAAGTGGTTGTCGGCGGTAGCGCCGGCAACGCCCATTACCAGCGACAGGTTGCTCACCAGGCCGTCGTTGGCGCCAAAGACGGTCGCGCGCAGCGTTCCGGATCGACTGGTCTTGTGCCACGCCTCCTGGCCGGTCCGTGACCAGTGATCGGATGCGTTTGTGGCGCCGGCCTGTCCACCCTTGCAGCTCGCGCCAGATTGCGGCGTGCTCGCGCTCGTCGGCGGCGATGGCGGCCGTCTCGGGCGTCATCTGGTCGGCGTACGACTCCTCTTCGTCGCCCTCGAGTGCCTGGACCAGGTCGGCCACGGCGCTCGTGCCAAAACGGCGGGCGAGATTGATGATCAGCCTGACCCGTGCTCGCGGCCGACCCGCCGGAGGCACCGTCGCGCCGGCGCTCTGCAGGCGTTCGGCCCAGATGCTGGCGTGACGCCGCTCGTTGCCGGCAATGCGCTCGAAGGCAGCGGCGCGCGTCTGGTCCTTCTCGATCGTAGCCAGCGACTCGTACAGGACGATCGCGTCGCGCTCGAGCTTGAGGTTTTCGAGGCTGCGCTTGACCTCGTCGGGCGTCAGCTGCAGCGTTGTCTCGGCCATCGCGCCTAGCCTAGCCAGCCGCTTGCTGCGGCGCACACAATGAGCAGTCGATGAGCTTGCCGCCCCTGCTCTACCTGAGTGCCGCGGATGTCGAGGCCGCCATGCCGGCGGTCGACGAACGGCTGGCCCTGGCGCGCAAGACCATGACCGCGCTCGTGCGCGACGCGGAGCTACCGCCCAAGGTTGGCGTTCATCCGCCGGCGACGGGTGGGTTCACCGCGGCCATGCCGGCACTGCTGCGCGGCGGTGGCTCGGCCGAGCTGCTGGGCATGAAATGGGTCGTCGTCTTCCCGACCAACGATCGGCTGGGCATCCCGACCATCCATGCCACCGTCGTCGTCAATGACGCGGAAACCGGCCTGCCGCTGGCGATTCTCGACGGGGCGCCCATCACCGTCCCAGCGGACCGCCGCGGTCAGCGGTGTGGCCCTGTCCGAATGGGCACCGTCTGACGCGCGACGGGTGGCAATGATCGGCGCCGGCGTCGAAGGCCACAGCCACCTCGACGTCGTGGCTCAACTGTGTGCCGGTACGGAGCTGGTCATCGCTTCGCGTCACGCCGAGCGCGCCGGTGCGCTGGCCTAGCCGCGCCCGCGCAACAGGCAGGTTTGCCAGTCGTGGATTCGACGACCGACCCGAGGTCCGCCGTCGATGGTGCGGACGTAGTTATAACGATGGTCTCGTTCGGGCCCAACCGGCAGACGCTGCCCGCCGAAGTCGCTGCAAGTCGGCCCGGCTCGTGGTCAGCATCGACTACGACATGTGCGTGCCGGCCGAGGTCGCCCGGGGCGCGAGCCGGTTCCTGACCGACGACGTGGAGCCAGATGCTGGGCGCACGCCACGGCGAGGTATTCGCGGGCTACCCGGATCCAGACGCCAGCATTGGGCAGGCACTGCTCGGCGAAGCACCACCGGCGCGAGGCAATGGACCGGTGCTGGTCAGCCACCTGGGCGTCGGCCTGGCCGACGTCGTTTTCGCGGCCGCCATCGTCGAACGGGCAAGAGCTGCCGGGTTGGGGCTGCAGCTGCCGCGATGAAGACCGAAGCGCCGGTCACAACTCGTGTCGGCGGAGGCGTCGTCGGCGCGCATGGCCGTCGTGTTGGTAATGGCGGCCCTCGCCGTCATCGTCGGCGTGGCGTTCCTCAATCGACCACCCGCACCCAACGCCGCGCAGGTTGTGGCGCCCGTCGCCACTGCCTCCGCCGTCCTTGCCGCGGTGGCGGGCGACCCACCGACAACCGGCCCGCTGCCGCGACGGCAGCCTGCGTGGTGTCGACCTGGGCGACGATGCGTTCGCTGTCATCGCGCATGGTCGGCGGACGGCAGTACCCGATCGTGCTGCGCAACGGCGGCGGCCGTTCCTGGACGGCTGGGCGCGGCTGCCCTATCCCCGTCCGGACATGCAGGCCACCGTTCAGCTGGCGCAGCTGTGGACTCGCGATGCCAGCCTCAACTTCCAGAGCATCGGGTCATGGTCGTTGCCACTCGACGTGCTCATGCCGGAGGTCCGCACGTCGGCGAACGGTGCTGTCGATTGCCGAGATCGCACGGCCCTTGAGCGGCGAAAACCGGCTGGTGCGAAACGGCTTCAGCATGGACATTCGCCTCGAGAGCCGGAAGGACTTCGGCATGATCTTCGTCAGCAGTCCACACGCCCTACTGCGGCGCGGACGGAGGCACCGGCTGCCTCGATGTTCATCGCAAGGTCTACGGCGAGGACGGCATATTCGGCCTGCCGGGCTGGCCATGGCGCGCCGACGACACCAAGACGCCACAGCCGACGGTCAGCGAGCCGCCGCACTACGTCATCAAATGGCTGGGGCGGATGTGGCCCGGCCCGCGGCCAGAAGCTCACTCGTTGACCGGGTATCGGTCCCTCGGGCAGGTAGAGCGCGATCTCGCCGTCCTCGACGGCGACTTCGTAAACGGCCAGCGGGATCTCGGCGGGCGGATCGAGCGCCTCACCGGTTTCCAGATCGAAGCGCGACAGGTGCAGCGCGCAGGTCAGCGAGTCGCCGGTCAGGAAGCCCTTGTCGAGCTCGAAGTACTCGTGCGAGCAGATGCCCTGCGTGGCACGCACCGTGCCGTCGACGTTGACCAGCAGGATGTCCGTGCCGTCGACCTGGACCATCGCCAGCGTGCCCGGCGGCAGGTCGGCAAGCGTGCCAACCGGGATGCGGCGCGGCAGTGTGCGTCAGGCAGCGGCGGCCGCCGATTCTGATGGCCACTTCGCATCGAGCAGCGCGCGCAGTCGCTCCTCAGCCTCGGGCAGCGGGATGCGCGCCACGACCGGCTCGAGGAAGCCCAGCACGATGAACTTGCGCGCCAGCTCGCGCGGCAGGCCGCGGCTCATCAGGTAGAAGACCTGCGTCTCGTCAATCGGCCCGACCGAGCTCGAGTGCATGGCCCGCCGGACGTTGGGCTGCTCGATCTCGAGGCTGGGGATGGCGACCGAGCGCGCCTTCTTGTCGAGCAGCATGGCGAACTCACCCAGGAAGCTGTCCGTGCCGCGCGCGCTGTGCTCGATCTGGATCATGCCCTTGAAGTAACCGCGCGCCGCGGTCCCGGAATACGCCCTTGGAGAGCAGGTCGCCGGTCGTGTCCTCGCCGACGTGGCGGGTATAGCTGGTCAGGTCGAACAGCTGGCTGCCACTGCCGAAGCCGATCTCGGCCTGATGCACGCTGGCGCCACGGCCGGCAAGTACGTTATCGATGCGGCTCTTCTGGAGCTGGCTGCCGACACTGGCCAGTGCCCAGCGCAGCTGCGCGTCGCGGCCCAGGTTGGCCTGCCGGTTGACGAACATCAGCGTGTTCGACGCGAAGTCCTGCTGGCCGGCGAAGCTGAGGCTGGCGCCGTCGCCCAGCGAGACCTCCGAGGTGCCCCACCACAGTGCCTGGCCGTCGCCGCGTCTCCGAGGTCGACGGCACCTGCTCCTCGAGGATCGTCGCGTGGGCGTTATTGGCCAGGTCGACCAGGGTGCGAGTGATCGAGGCCGCGGCCACTCGCGCCGATTGACCAGCGAATGACCAGCGGCGCGGAGAGCTGGACGCCGGCCGGAACGTGCACCAGCACGCCGATGACGGACAGGGCACGCGCCAACTGGGCGAACTTGTCGTCGTCCGGCAGGCTCGAGCCGGACTCCACCAGTTCCTTGACCTTGGGCAGCAGGTCGGGTCGCTGGCGCAGGCCGCGCATCGTGGTGTCGAGGACGACGCCGGCCTTGGCCGCCTCGTCGCTGAGCGCGCGGGCGACGACTCGGTCCTCGGCGATCTCGATGAGGCCGGCCGCTCCCTCAGGCAGCACCGTCGAAACCTGGGCGGCATCGCCGGTCTCGAGGTACGGCTCGATCTCGTCGAGCTTCGCCGATCGCAGGTCAACGTACGTCTTGAATAGCTGGTTGCTCTCGACCGGCAGCTCCAGCGCGCGGGCCAGCGCGGCGTGGCGGGCGGCCCGCATCCAATCGGGCTCCGCGTAGTGAGTCGGCTATCCGGTCGACGGTGGACTTATCTGCAGTTGCCAGGAGTTGGTCGGCCGTCAACCGAGGGCGCCTTCCATCTCCAGCTTGACCAGTCGGTTGAACTCGACCGCGTACTCCATCGGCAGTTCCTTGGTGAACACCTCGAGGAAGCCCTGCACGATGAGGTTCTGCGCCTCGTTCTCAGACAGGCCGCGGCTCATCAGGTAGAAGACCTGGTCCTGGCTGATCTTGCCGACCGTGGCCTCGTGGGTCATCGTCGTGTCGTCTTCGGCGATGTCGATGTACGGGTATGTGTCGCTGCGGCTCTGGTCATCGAGCATCAGTGCGTCGCAGCGGACGCTGGCCACCACGCCGGTGGCGCCTGGCGCGACCTTCAGGTGGCCACGATAGGTCGCCCGCCCGCCGTCCTTGGACACGGACTTGCTGACGATGCGGCTCCTGGTGTCAGGCGCGAGGTGGATGGCCTTGGCGCCGGTGTCCTGGTGCTGGCCCTTGCCCGCGACGGCGACGCTGATGATGTCAGCCGATGCACCGCGACCGCGCAGGTAAATGCTGGGGAACTTGACCGTCTTGCGCGAGCCGGTGTTGGCGTCGATCCACTCGACGGTCGAGTCTTCGTAGGCGTGGGCCCGCTTGGTGACGAGGTTGTAGACGTCGTTCGACCAGTTCTGGATGGTCGTGTAGCGGACCTTCGAACCCTTGAGCGCGACGACCTCGACGACGGCGGCGTGGAGTGAGTCAGCGGCGTAGATGGGCGCCGAGCAGCCCTCGATGTAGTGGACCTTGGCGCCTTCCTCGACCACGATCAGCGTGCGCTCGAACTGGCCGGTGTTCTCGGCGTTGATGCGGAAGTAGGCCTGCAGCGGCAGCGGGACCTCCACGCCCTTGGGCACGTACACGAACGACCCGCCCGACCAGACCGCCGAGTTCAGCGCGGAGAACTTGTTGTCTTCCGGCGGCACGATCGTGCCGAACCACTTCTCGAAGACCTCCGGGTACTCCTTGAGGCCCTGGTCCGTGCCCATGAACACGACGCCGATCTTGGACAGCTCTTCGCGCACCGAGTGGTAGACGACCTCTGAGTCGTACTGCGCGCCGACGCCGGAGAGGAACTTGCGCTCGGCCTCGGGGATGCCCAGGCGCTCGAAGGTCTGCTTGATCTTGTCCGGGACGTCTTCCCACTTGCGCTCTTCGCCGGCCGACGGCTTGCGGTAGTAGACGATCTTGTCGAAGTCGATCTGATCGAGGCCGTCGGTCCACATCGGCATCGGGCCGCTTCAGGAAGTGCTCGAAAGCGCGCAGCCGGAACTTGAGCATCCACTCCGGTTCGTTCTTGAGGGCGCTGATCTCCTCGACCGTGGCGCGCGTGAGGCCGCGCTTGGTCTCGGTCAGGTAGACGATCTCGTCCTTGAAGTCGAACTTGGAGCGGTCGTTGTCGACCTGCTGGCGCTGAGAAAGGGTCATCGAGTCTCCGGTCCGCGCCTTCGTGTCGTGGCGCTGTCTAATTCCGACTTCCATTATCGGGATTAACGCTCCGAGCGTCAACGACGAGCGCTTGGGTGTGCTATTCCAGCCAGCGTGATGTCAGACGTAGCCAAAGCGCCCGTCCACTACCTCTCTGACGACGAGGACAGCGCGCGCTGGTCCGGCTTCAAGTTCCGGCCCGGTGACATCGTCATCAGCACGCGCTCGAAGAGCGGCACAACCTGGATGCAGCGCATCTGCTCATTACTGGTCTTTCAGTCGGCTGAACTGCCGGCCCCGATCGCTGAGCTCTCTCCCTGGCTGGATCACCGGGTCGCGCCGGTCGAGAGGGTGTACGCGAACCTCGAGGCCCAGACGCACCGTCGCTTCATCAAGACGCATACGCCGCTCGACGGCCTGCCGCTACGCCCAGAGGTCACGTACATCGTTGTTTGTCGCCAGCCACTCGATGCCGCGGTGTCGCTGTACCACCAGGGAGACAACCTCAATCGTGACGTCATGCGCCGGCTCTCCGGCCTGCCGGAGCCGACTGAGCCACCCCCGCCGCGACCGTCTCTGCACGACTGGCTCGTGGCATGGGTTTCCGGCGAGGCATCGCCCCAAGAGGATCTCGACTCGATCCGTGGCTACTTCTGGCACATGACGGACGCGTGGCAGCGGAGAGATCAGGCCAACGTCGTGCTGGTTCACTACGACGATTTGCTCGGCGACCTCGAAGGCGAGATGCGCCGCCTCGCAGGGCGGCTGAACATCGGCATCCCCGAAAGCAAGCGGCCCGAGCTCGTACAGGCGGCGTCCTTCGCCACGATGCGCGCGCAAGCCGACGACGTCCTGCCGACAAACAGCGGCATCCACAAGAGCAGCACCGCCTTCTTCCGTCGTGGCAGTTCCGGAGCCGGCGCCGAGGCACTGACTGCGGCCGAGCTGTCCGCTTTACCGCCAGCGAGCCGTCGAACTCGCCCCAGCCGACGCGTTGGCCTGGCTGGACAGGGCGTTGACGCCTCCTAGGCCGAGCTAGGGCCAGCGAGAGCGGCAATCTCCACGCTTGGCTCGAGCAAGCTCAGGTCCGCCATCAGCACCCGCACGGCGCGCTCGCCAAGCGGCTCCAATGCCGCGTTTAGGGCGTCGCGGGGTGTCAGCGCAAGACCAACGTTTGGCAGGCCACCGCCGACCTCAGCCACCCAGCGCTCGCCGAAACGGCGCATTCGCACATCGATGCTCGGCAGTGGGGCGGCCGGCTCGATCGTGAATTGGATCTGTCCATCGGCGGTGACCATGGACCAAGCCTGCCCTCGGCTTGTGACAGCTTCTGTGTCACAACCTTTCGGCCCAGAACACGCTCGTCACGTACGGCAGGTCGAAGCTTTCGCGGCCGGCAACCTCCGGATGCGTGTCCAGCAGCTCGCCTACCCGGCGCTTGATCTCTTCGCGCTCCTCCTCCGGCCGCACGGCAATCCAGCTCATAGAGTCGACTCGCGCAAGCAGCGAAGAACGGTCCTGTGCATGAGCGTAGGTGAACGAGCCCCGATGCCGCGGCCCGAACCAGGGTGCCAGATCGCCGTCGGCGGCTGACCACGGCACCGGCGTCGCGACCCGGCCGGGCGAGACGATGGCGTAGAACTGCGACGCCCACTCGACCGACGTATCGATGTCGTTCCAGATGACGCCGAGCCGGCCGTCGCGCCGCAGCACGCGCGCGAACTCGGGCAGTGCGCGCGAACGGTCGAACCAGTGGAACGCCTGCGCCGCGACGATCGCATCGGCCGACAAATCGGCCAGCGGCAGGGCTTCGGCCGAGCCGTCGACTACGCGCATGGCGGTCAAGTCGGCCGCAAACCCCTCGCGCATAGCCGCCAGCGGCTCGACCGCCACCACGTCGGCACCCGAGGGAACGAGGAGCGCCGTGAACTTGCCCGTTCCGGCGCCTACGTCGACCACCGTCCGACCCGGCGCCAACCTCAGCGCTTTAACCAGCCAGGCGACCGCTTCAGGCGGATACGACGGCCGACCACGCCGGTAGGCGTCGACGGTTGAGCTGAACCCTTCCTTGGCGACCGGATGCAGGCTCTACTCCCACAGCCCAAAGAACTCGCGGCAATCGTCGAAGCCGTCCACCTCGATCGGCATTCGCTCTTGGGCGTACCAAAGGTGCGGCGTCATCAGGAAATTGATGGCCTCGCGCGGACCCTGGTCCTCCTCGCCCACCCACTCGTGGCTGGTCTCCTCGTAGCCGAGCGAGCGCGATATGGCGATCGAAGCCGGGTTGTCAACGAAGGCGGAGCTCGTCACCCAGTCCGCGCGCAGGTAATCGAACGAGAAGGCCAGGACGGCGGCGCGCATCTCCTTGCCGTAGCCCTTGCCCTGGAACGACCTGCCCAGCCACGACCCAGTCGAGATCGTGCTGTGTTCGCGGAAGCCGTCGGCCGAAATCGCCTGCGCGCCGGCCAACTGTCCGTCCACGTGAATGCCCAGTTCCAGCCGCCAGGAGTCGGGATTCCAGGCCGAGCGCAGGCCCCAGTGGTATTGCAGGAAGTTGTATTCGAAGTCGGGGCTGGGCGTCTCAGTCCACGGCACCAGGAAGGGCATCTCGCCGGGCGCATAGACGCCACCGCGCGCCGTCTTGGCAAGGTCGAACAGGTCGGGGTCGGTGGGCATGCCCAGTTCGAGCCGCTCGCTGCGGATGCGAAGGCCGAAGAGTGGCCAGAACTGCCAGAAGTCGCCCATTGCGGCGGAGTGTATGCGGAGCGATAAGCCGACAGAGGAGGCGGCGCTGTTAACCGCCCTGGCCCTCTCCGCCCTGCTGGTGGGTCGGACCCATCACGCCGCCGACACGTCCCTCGCGGATGTTGTTTTCACCGACGAAGTTGCCGTCGGGCAGGACTGTCGGATCACCTGGCGTGGCCGGCTCGTCGCCGGGCTGGCCGGAAGGTTCCGCGTCAGACGAGTGTGTGTCTTCGTAGTCGGGGGTCGCTGGTCCATCGTCCATCGGCTAAATATCGCCTGCCACCCGGCCAAGAACAGTTCGGCCGGCCACCTCATGTCTCAAAGTTGCGTACAGATGGTCACGCCGACGCCCCCGAGTAGCGCCGCAGTCCAAAGCGCCACCACCAACGGGTGAACAGGAACAGACCGAGCGCGAACACGGCGGCGATGACCAGCGTCTCGACCGTCAGCCGCGAAGTCAGCGCCTCTGCCGGTACGGTCACGGCAAAAGCAATCGGCACGAGGAAGGTCAGCGACACCTGCAGCCAACCCGGGTAGATGGTGACCGGCCAGCGGCCCGACTGATAGACGCCCTCGAACAGCTCGGCGAGCTGGTCCATGCGCACGACCCAGAAGGCGGCGACGGTGATGATCAGCCAGAAGCAATAGATCATCACCGCGCCAAGCGCGACGGCGACGGCAAAGGCCAGCGCGGCCGCGGGCGTTACCGGCGTATCGAGCCCGGACAAACCAAAGCCCAGCACGATGGCGCCAATCACCACGTCCACCGCCCGCCAGATCTGCACCTCGCGCACGCTCGTGAGCACCTGTGCATCGGCCGGCTTGGTCAGGGCAAAGTCGAGCTTGCCGTCGCGGATCTCCTCCATCAGCCGGACCATGTTGGGCTGGATGATCGTGCCGATCAGCCCGCCCATGGCGATGTGGATGCCCATCACGCAGTAGAGCTCGGCCTGCGTCCAACCGTTGAGGTTGTCCGTATGACCGAAGACGAGCCCGATCACGGCCAGACCGGTGAACAGCGAAATGCCCGACTGGAAGACCTGGACGACCAGGTTCGCGCGATATTGCAGCTCGTTCAGAGCGTTGACGCGCAGGAAGGTCCAGATAAGGCCCAGCGATCTCATCCATTCACCGCCGAATAACGCTTGACTGCCCTGGGCCACACGATGCGCAGGGCTATCGCACCGATTCCGATCCAAATCGCCTGCGCCGCCAGCCCGGCCAGAAGGTCGGCATTGGACAGCTGGCCGATCAACGCCTCGATTGGAAAGCCGAATGTCCACTTGAAAGGCATCAGGTCGGCCAGGGTTTGTGCCCAATCCGGCATGAGCGATAGCGGCACGAGCCTGCCCGAGAACAGCAGCTCCAGCATCATCACCACCTGCACGAGCGGCCAGATCTGCGTCGTCCAGAACGCCGAGATACCGACGATGACGTAGATGAACGACCGGAGTAGGTAGGCGCCCCAGATGGCAAACGCAAAGGCGACCACGTCAGCCAGGTTGACGTCGAAGGTCGGCTTGAAAAGGACCGACAGGATCGCCGCGATCGGCAGCCACAGAACGATGATCACGAACTTGTGGCCGGCGAAGTAACCCAGGTCCCAGTTGAACGGGTGGATCGGGCGGAGGAGCATGGGCGAAAGTTCGCCGGTGCGGATGCGATACGCCCAACCGCCGACGTTGACGACGTTCATGTTGCGGACCAGCGTCCAGACGATGTAGTAGGCGGCGAAGTCGCCGGTGGTCAGCCCGCCGACCTGGCCACCCTGCTGCTCGGCGATCGTTGTCCAGACGACGAGATAGATGACCGGCTCGGCGAGCAGGCCGATCATGTAGAAGTAGTTGCTGACGCGGTACTGGAACTGCTCGTTGATGGCGATCCGAATCGCATTCCCGTAGTAGTCGCGATAGCCGCGCGCGGCGGTCACAGCAGCTGTCATGTCAGCCACCCACCGCCGAGTAGCGCTTGATGGCGAAGTGCCACACGAAGCGCAGGAACAACGCGCCGACCACGATCCAGAACACCTGCATGAACAGGCCGCCAATGAGCTGCTCGTTGGTCAGGTCGCCCAACAGGGCCTCAATCGGGAAGCCGAACGTCCACTTGAAGGGCAGGAAGTTGGCCAGCTGCTGCGCCCAATCCGGCATGAGCGACAGCGGGACGAGCCGTCCAGAGAGCAACAGTTCGAGCGTCAGGTACAGCTCGAAGATTGGCCCGACCCTGGTCGTCCAGAAAGTGGTCATGCCAACCGAGGATTGGTTGAGCGACCTGATCAGGTAGGCGCCCCAGATGGCGATAGCAAAGACCACCACGCCCAGTGCCGTGGGGTGAATCTCCGGATGGAAGATCAGCGACAGGACCGCTGCCAGCGGCAGCCACAGGACGATGACGACGAGCTTCCAGCCGGCGAAATAGCCCAGGTCGGACACGATCGGGAACAGCGGCCGCAGCAGCTGGCCGGACAGGATGCCCTCGCGGATGCGCGACTCCCAGCCGTACGGCGTGAAGACGATGTTCATGTTCCGGACCAGCGTCCAGACGATGTAGTAGCCGGCGAACTCGCCGGGCGTAAAGCCGCCGACCTCGCCGCCCTGCTGCTCCGCGATGGTCGACCAGACGACCAGGTAGATGATCGGCTCGGCGATCATCCCGATCATGTAGAAGTAGTTGGCGACGCGGTACTGGAACTGCTCCGCGATCGCGTTTCTTGCCTCTTGGGCGTAGACGCTGGCGAGGCCGCGCCAAGGGGTCACGAGCCGCCGGTTGGCGCCAGAGCGCGTTACGGAAGCCATCGCACCACGATCTTCCCCTGCAAACCGGGCAGCGGAAAGGACATCGCCTCCGCTTCGATCGCTTCCTTCTGGCTGCCCGTCAGCGTCTGCCAGGGCGTCACGTCGACCTTTTCATTGGCCCGCCGCCAGGTCCCGACTATCTCGCCCTCGACCAGAACGGCGCCCGGCCACACGCGCGGCGTCCAGAGCTGATTCCGATTGATCGGGTCGGCCACGAGCAGGGCACGGTCGACACCCCAGCGCACCCAGTACGTGTCACCGCTGGGCAGGAGGCGGGCGGGTGCCGGGGGCTGGGCGGGCTGGCGGAACGTCGCCTCGTCCTTGGCCAGGATCCATTCTTCGCCGACCGGGGTGCGGACCGGCAGCAGCTCGCGTTCTATCGGACGGAACTCGTCTTGCACGCTGGTCGACCGCAAGCCCGCCCAGTTGAGGAAGGCTGTCGGGGTAGTCGGCGCAAAGATGTGCACGAAGCGCCGGATCAGTTCCGCCCTGGCTTCCTCGCTCGGAAATCGCTGGCGCCGGCACCGTCCAGACCAGCGGCTGGCGGGCGCCCTCCCAGCGGATCCGCAGCCGGCCGGTCGTGGTCCCGTAGCGCAGCGAGTTGGGCTCAACGCCCATCGCGTGGCCGGCGCTGCCGTAGGCCATCGTTCGGCCGGCCAGAAGGCTTCGAGCGCGTCGGCCGTGTCGATCGCACGCTGCCGCGCGTGGGGTCGTTGGCGGCATTCGGCCGAGCGTGAAAAACGCGGCATCCTCCGCCGGCACGACGTAGTCGGTGAACATCGGTCCCCACACCTGGGCCAGCGGCGGGCTCCTCCCACGTTGTTGGAGTGACTCCCTCCACGCGGGCATGGAGCTGGATCAGCGCCGATCGCGGCGAGCTGTCCTGGAGGCCGGCCCAGGCGGCGCGCCGGAGCGACTCGGGGCTCATCGGGAGTCGTTCATCGAGCGAGCCGACCCGCCGCCGATAGGCCAGGATCTGTTCGCGCGTCAGTTCGAGCATGTGACCGTGCCATCGTCGCGAACCGTCACGACATCGCCTGTCCTGATTGACGCGTAATCAGCCTGGCTCGAGCTCGACAACCGGAAACCGGCTTCCGTCGAGCAGGTTGGGAATCAAGCGCGCCGAGCACGATGATCTCGTCCGGCTGGCCCAGCAAGATGGCAACAGGTCCGGTGCCGCGACGCAGCGCCTCGGCCAGGACGCTGCTCGACGAGCTCGAGCCACGGCCGCTGGGCATCACGAGCACCTTGCCGGCGAGGCTCGCGCCGGCCTGTGGATGGCGCCTCTCGATGACCCGGCCCGACTCGGCGTCGAACCCGCCCCAGAAGCTCAGCGGCTCGTCGCAGTACCAGCGCCGACGCCTTGCCCACTGCCACTGACGAGCACGCGTCCCCTGAACTCAGTCATCCAGCCAACTCGGCCGGCTGCGCACGACCCGGCCCGCTACGGCCGACTGCAAGACAATCCTCCAGCGTCCCGAAGGCGACACGGACACCCAAATTCGCCGGTGCGTACCACGCCCACTTCGCCGAGTTCGTCATGACCACGCTTCCCGGCGGGGCATCCAGGATCGGCGTGATGTAGGTGCACGTGTCGACGACGAAGCTGGACGCCCGCCCGGCGCATCGCCTCGGGCCAGCCGTGCGCCTCCGCTTCGGCCAGCACGCCGCGGCCGGTCGAGACGTAGACGGGCACGCGCGGTGTGCCGTGCGACTGCCATCAGCGGTGCCAGCCGTTCGAACTCGGCCAGAGAAAGGTGGGGCGTACCGAGGCTGACCGCCGCCAGGTCGGCGCCATCGTCGGCCGTCGAAAGCTCGCGCCAGGCTGATCGGAAGTCGTCGGCCGTCAGCGTCCAGCTCCTCGGCGTTCGGGCCCACGCAGGCCTCCAAGGTCGGCGCCTCGGGCGTTACCGCCGACCACGTGGACCAAGGCCACCGCCCCCGACGAAGCCGCGGCTGCACCCAGAGCCTTCAGCTGGTCCTCGGTCACGCCGGCCGGCACGCCCACGATCGCCGCGACCCGAGATCCGGCGGCCTTGCCCACCAGGTGGCCGAGCAGCGCGTAGAACTCGTCGACGCTGAAGGCCTCCGCGGTCGAACGCCCTCGACGCGAAGGACGAGGCTTGCCCGTCGCTCGTCGTCCAGGTGCAGCCCGGCGAGCGGCACGCGCCCGGTGAGCGCGGCGCAGATGTCCATGAAGTCGCCGTAGCGGCCTGTCCGCGCGCCGAGCACCGAGTTGGCGAAGACGATGGCATTGGACTCGGCCCAGGCGATGTGCTCGCCGAACGCCGGGCGCTCCGGCAGCTGATACGGCGCGCAGGTCCAGGTCGGCTGGCAGCCCATGGCGACGTAGGCGTCCATCTGACGCCGCGCCCGATCGCGCTCGTCCGGCGGCAGCCGGACGAGGTCCGGGATGCAGCAGGTCCAGCGACGAGACATTCAGCGTGGTCGGGACGGCGACCCTGCCACCGTCGGCGGCGAGGCGCTCGGCGAAGTCGAGGCCGACGCTGCCGTGGTACAGGCAGCTGTCGATGTGCGCCGACTTGATCGGGATCAGCCGCTCCGCCCGGCAATCTCGCCCATCGCCACGATCACCTGCATCGCCATCTGTAACGCCGGGCCGCTGCGGCCGGCAAGCATGTCGTGCTCAGCCGGGTCCAGCCTCAGGCCGGCCACATCAACGCCGCCAGCCGCTCGGCGATCATGATCGTCACGAGGTGCGGGAAGCCGGCCGGCGGCTCGGGCATGATCGAGGCATCGATCACTCGCAGGTCCTCCACGCCGTGGACCCGCCCGGCAGCGTCGACCACGTCGCCTTCGGCCGGCGACGGACCCATGCGGCATGTCCCGACGACGTGCGGGATGGAGTAGGCCGCGGCGAGCATGCGCTCGACCCCTTCGCTCCCCGAGGGTGACGGCAGGCCAGAGATTTCAAGGCCTCTACGCAGGCCCTCCGCAACGCGGTCCACATCGCGCTTGGCGTTCAAGCCGGGAAGAGTGATGAGCGGCGGACCGGAGGGATCTGCAGAGCGCAGGCGAACGTTGCCCCTTCCCTCGGGCTTGAGCAGAACCAATTCGATGATGAAAGGGTCGCCGCCAGTTGGATCGGAAAACCAGAACATCAGATCCGGTGGGGCGTCGGCCGGCTGGCTCGAACTGCGAAAAGTGGCGATCGAATGCAGCACCTCGGGTCGGGCTGACTCATCGGCGCGCCAACCAGGGTCGATTTCGACGCCCGGATGATCAGCCAGGTTGGCGCCGACTCCGGCTGAGATCGGCGTTCACTGGCATGCCCAGCCGCTGGAGCTCGGCCGCTGGCCCGATGCCGGAGCGCATGAGGATGGCCGGGCTGCCGTACGTGCCCGCCGCGACGATCACGAAATTCAATTCGACCAGGTCGCCGTTGGAGAGGCGGACGCCCACAGCTCGACCGTGCTCGAGGGCTACGTTCGCCACAGGTGCCTCGGCTCGCACCCGCAGCCCCGGCAATTTCGCGTCAGCCGGCAGGTACGCGTCGACCGTCGTGACGCGGCGGCCCTCGCGGGTGTTCATTGGCATTGGGCCCACGCCCACCGCCGCGGGTGCGTTGTGGTCGGGGACCTGCCGCGAAGCCGTTCGAAATGAGCGCGTCCACGGCGGCCGCGTGGACGATCTGACCTGGTGAGGCGTGGATAGCGCGTCACCGGGATGGGGCCGTCTGCGCCGTGCCATTCGCTGGCGCCGAACTCGACATCGGTCTCGGCGCGCCGAAAGAACGGCAGCACGTCGGCGTAGCCCCAGCCCGGGTTGCCGCGAGCGGCCCAGCGGTCGAAGTCAGCTGCCGCGCCGCGCACGGCGAAGCGGGTCAGCCACGACGTGCCGCCCAGGACGCGGCCGCGGCGAATGGGGCGCGTCTCGCCCTGCCGCGTCGGGTGCCGATTGATAGCCCCAGTCGAACGGCCAGTCCTCACCTCGGGGCAGCGCCCAGCCGTCATGCAGCGCCGGCGGAGTCGCGCCGCGCACGTCGGGACCGGCCTCGAGCAGGAGCACCGACCGCTGCATCCAATTCAGCAGCCCGCCTGGCCAGCACGCAGCCGGCCGCTCCCCCGCCGATGATGACCACGTCAAAGCGCTCGGCGTTCACGATGCGCCCGCACCGGCTCCAGTCGCGAAGACCGACTCGATGACGTCTTCGATGGGCGGGTCCTCGATGGTCAGGTCCAGCACGTCCAGGTCGGCCAGCAGGCGAGTGGTGACCTTTGCCACGTCGGAGCGACTGACGCGCAGGCTTACCTTGCCGGCGTCGGTGCCAACCACTTCGCCATAGCGCGAGAGGTCGGTTGTCCCGTCGGCCAGCTCAACTCCGATCGTCTTGGTCGCGTTGAATTCGGCAGTCAGTGCCGACAGGGCACCATCGAACAGGATGCGGCCGTGGTGGATGACGATGACGCGCTTGCACAGCGCCTCCACGTCCGCCATGTAGTGGCTGGTCAGCAGGACCGTCGCGCCGCGCCGCGCGTTGTAGTCGGCGACGAAGGTCCGGATGCGCTTCTGCATGGTCACGTCGAGGCCGATCGTTGGCTCGTCCAGGAACAGCACGTCGGGTTGGTGGAGCAGCGCGCCGCAGATTTCCACCTTCATGCGCTCGCCCAGCGACAGGTTGCGCACGGGCTTGCGCACCAGCTCGCCGGCATCGAGCAGCTCGATGAACTCGTCGCGCGTCTTCTTGAACTCCTCGGGATCGAGCCGGTAGATGGCGCGAATGAGCTCGTACGAGTCGAGCGCCGGCAGGTCCCACTGCAGCTGGTTGCGGTTGCCCATGACCATGGTCATTCGGCGCAGGTAGGCGGACTCCCGTTTCGACGGCACGTAACCCAGAACTCGCACGTCGCCGCCGGTTGGGTAAAGCAGTCCTGACAGCATCTTGAGCGTGGTGGTCTTGCCCGCCCCATTTGGCCCCAGGAAGCCGACTATTTCGCCCTGACCGATCTCGAAGCTGACCCGGTTGACCGCGCGGATGTCCTTGTGCTCGCGACGCGCCAGGCTTTTGAATGCGGCACGCAAGCCCGCCTCACGGACGGGAACGCGGAAGACCTTCTCGAGGTCGCGCGACGTGGATGGTGGGCGGCGTGGTTGCCGACAACGCGCGGATCAGTTCTCGCCGGCGACGTTGACGCCGAGGGCGTCGCCGATGGCCAGCAGCGTGTCGTTCTCGGCATCGCTGATGTCCTGGCCACCGATGCCGAGCACGCCGCCGTCGCGCGCGGCTTGCGCAACACGCCGAGCCACGTCGAGCAGCCACAAGCGCACCTCGCGTGCCTGCGCGGCGTCTGGATAGATCTCCAGCAACGCCCCGGCACGGCGGGCAGCCTGCAGGCCGTCAGTCATCGCGTCCGTGTCGGGCATTTCGAAGCCGCCGGCAATGCGGCCCTGGACATCGATGACGAGGCGTGCCAACAGGTTCTGTTCCGCCTCGCGCGAATTAGCCGTCTCCTGCAGCAGGCTGAGGAACGAGTCGAGCTCGACCTCGCTCTGGCCGGCGTTGCCGCTAACCGCGGCGACGGCACGGGCGATAGCCGGTGGCGCGTCAGTCAGGTCACGCCACTGCTGCTCGGTATACGGCTCCCACGCCATTTCGCAACTCCTCAGGCTGGTGCGCCGACCAGGCTGCTGAGTGCCTGGGCGAGCCGCTCGTAGTCTGCCAGCGAGTTGTACACCTGCGCCGAGACGCGCACGAGGCGAAGGGTCGGCCGGTCAGTCTGCGGAACGGGCGGCCAAAGGTACACCGGCACCTCGATGTGATCGCGCTCAAACAGCACCGTGTGGAGTTCGTCCTGCCCGTAGCTGGAGTCCGGCGGTGAGTCGGGCGCGACGCGCGGCGGCGGTGGTTGCACGCCATCGGGGATCGCGACGGCAGCCATCGACCCGATCATCTCTGCTGGTGCCATGGGCCGGGTGCCCAGCGCCGCGAGAAGGGCATCGCGGCCGGCGACAGCCAGCCGGTGGTTGGTGTCCATGACGGCAGGCCAGCCGCCGGGTAGCAGGCCGCCCATGTAGTCGAGCGCGGCCGGCACGCACAGGTATGGCGTCGGGTCGAGCGTGCCGGTCCAGTCGGCCGACTGGATGAAGTACGAGCGCTCCGGGCGGCCGGCGTTGGCCGCGTGAGAGACGACCAGCGGCTTGATCGTGTGCTGGCGGTCTGGCCGCACCCACAAGAAACCAGAGCCCTTCGGCGCACACAGCCACTTGTGGCAGTTGCCCGTGTAGTAGGTCAGGCCCAGCCGCTCGAGCGCGCCGAGATCGACGGGCACCTGACCTGGCGCATGGGCGCCGTCAATCAACGTTTCGATGCCGCGTTCGGCCAGCGCGGCGACGATGCGGTCGACCGGCCAGACCAGAGCGGTGGCCGACGTGATGTGGCTGAACAGAGCGAGGCGAGTGCGTGGGCTTGCGGCAGCTGTGATCGCGGCCACGACTTCGTCGGGTGACCCGACCGGCATGGGCACGCGCGCCACGACGAGCTTTGCGCCGGCCTCCTGCGCAACTGCGCGCGCCGCGTTCGCGCAGGCGTTGTACTCGTGATCGGTCGTCAGGATTTCGTCGCCCGGCTGCAGGCTGATCGAGCGCAGAACGGTGTTAACGCCTGTGGTCGCGTTCGGCACGAAGGCGACGTCCATCGGTCTCGCGCCAAGGAATGTGGCCAGCGCCGTCCGCGCGGCGTCAAGGCGGTCCTCGAGCTCGTAGTCGAGAAAGGTCAGCGGCCGCTGCTCCAGTTCCTCGCGCAACTCACTCTGGCGCTCCAGAACCGGCCGCGGGCATGAGCCAAAGCTGCCGTGATTCAGGAACGTCACGTCTGCGAGCGAGCAGCCAGTCGCCGGTCATGTGCCTGTGCCATCCTCCAAGAGCCTGATGGCCAGAGTACCCGTCGCCGACTCCTCGCTCAGCGGCTTCCGCGTCTGGATCGTGCCGCACACGCACTGGGATCGCGAGTGGTATCTGCCCTTCGAGCAGTTCCGAATGCGCCTTGAGTCGCCGGCCGGCGAAGTCGGGCCGTCGCTGCGACCATCAGAGATTCGAAGCTGGCGTATTCGGCGTCATACTCGGCCGTCGTGATGGCCGTCGTCGCACTGCTCGCCTATGCCGGAATCCTGGTCCTGCTGCCGCGGATTTGGCGGGTCGGCAAGGTTTCGGACCGGTCGGCGGCGGTGATGCTGCTGTTCAACCTGCCCGTCTTGCTCCTGGCCGTCCTCGCCGTCCAGCGCGTGCCCTTCTGGCTGTTCCTCTTGGCCGGCGTGATCCTGCTGATCGTGCCGGTCCTCTACTACCGCTTCGCATTGATCGTTATGGCGGAGGCGCGTGCGAGGGTCCCGGCAACCGCGACGTGGTGGCAGGGCTTCTCGTCGGTCGCGCGTCTGACCATTCCGTTGGTCGCAGTCGTGCCGTCACTGGTCTTCGTCGTGGTGCTGTGGTGGCTCAGCTATACCGGCCGCTTCCAGGGGTAGAGCGCGATGTGCGGCCGGATGACCCAGCAGCAGGACCCGTCCGAGATCGCCCGTATCTTTGATGCGGAGGTGGCGCCGGGCGACGTCAGCACGCTCGCCGAGCTTGGACCGCGCTACAACGTCGCGCCAACCCAGCCGATCACGGTGGTCGTGGCCCGCGACGCCGGCCGGCAGGTCGAAGCGCATCGCTGGGGCCTGGTGCCGGCGTGGGCCAAGTCGGTGTCGGTCGGCTCCCGTCACATCAATGCGCGTGCCGAAAGCATCGCCGCCAGCCCAGCCTTTCGGACCTCGTTCATCCGGCGCCGCTGCCTGATCCCAGCCGACGGCTTCTACGAGTGGCAGCGCGACGGCCGTCGCAAGCAGCCGTTCCTCATTCGGCCGGTCGACGCAGAAACCTCGGCCGCCCCACTGGTCTTCGCCGGCATCTGGTGTCCCTGGCGAGAGCCCGCCAGCGGGGAGTGGCTGCTGACGGCGGCCGTTGTGACCACGGCTGCCAACGAGACAGTCGGCCGTCTGCACAATCGGATGCCCGTGATTCTCGGCAACGACGAGTGGCCGCTGTGGCTGGACCCGACCATCACGGACGGCGGACTGCTGCAGGACCTGCTCCGGCCGGCTCCCGACGACCTGTTGGAGCTGGTGCCGGTTTCGCCGCTGGTCAACAACGTCAACAACGAAGGCCCCGACCTGGTCGTTCCGCTGCCCGCCACGGCGGCTCCGCAGCCATCTCTGACGTTGTTCGGATGAGCGTCAGTTCGGCCCGACGAAAGCTGGGCCGGCGCTTCGACCCAGACGAACTGCGCGCGATCAAGAGGCTGTGGATTCGCCACTCGCTGGCCGAGGACGCGCGCGACATCGAGGGCCTCGTCTCGACCATCACCGCGGACGGCGTCTACGAGCTCGTGCCCACCGGCGAGACATGGCACGGCCACGACGGCGTGCGCGCCTGGTACAAGGCGCTGTTCGAGGCCTTTCCGGACAACCACTTCGACCTCATCGACATCGTCGTCGGGCCGCAGGGCGTGTTCGAAGTGGCGCGCCTGACGGCCACCAACACTGGACCGTGGGGCGGAGCGCCGGCCTCCGGGCTGCCGGTCGACCTGGAAGTGTTGATCCTGTTCCCGTGGGATCCCGTCGCGCGGCTGTTCACCGGGGAGAGGATCTGGTTCAACGGAAGCGCGGTGCCGAAGCTATAGGCCCTTGGTGAAGATGCCGATCAACATCAGGCGCGGCGGCCGACTACGTAAGCCAGGATGCCCAGCGTCTCGCCATCGACGCTGGCGATATCCGGGATCCAGCCCAGGAACGTCCCCACGATGCCGACGATGACGAGGATCGCCGAGACCAGGATCGTGCCGCCGCGCGGCGCTCGCTGCGTGCCAAACCGGGCCATCCGCTACAGCCCCTTGAACAGTGAGCCGGCGATCAGCAGCAGCGGTGACGCGGCCAGGCACAGGTAGGCGACCGTGCGCTGCGTGGCCAGGTCGAGCAGCTGCCGTTGCATTTCTTTGTCGATCGGCAGGTTCTTGATGGCCTGCGCGACTTCAGCGTCGGCGAATACGAGGCCAAGCCCGACCACGAGCAGCACAACGGCTACGACAACGGTGACCAGGCGCGGCGGGTTTGGGCGGACGCGCATCGGGCGGGAGTATATGAGCCCAGCGCCCTATCAGGCAGGCGCGTCCTCGCGCCGCCAATCGACCCAGTGCGCTGCCGTCCCACCAACGATGCCAGAGCTCGCCGGCTGAGTTGACGAATACGTCAATGCGGTCCGGTCCCCAAGTCGAGGCGGCCACCTCGGCGCCCGCGGCGAAATCGCCGCCCATCTCGACCCAGTGATGCCACGCCGTACCGTCCCAGTAGATGTTCCACAGGTGGCCGTCCCGCGCCACGACGAAGACCTGCATCTCGTTTGCTGCCCATGACACTGCCGCCGGCTGAGACGCAGGCTCGCCCGCCAGCGACTCGTCAGAGAGCCAGGCGCCGTCAGACCAGGCGCGATGCCAGAGCCCGCCGTCCTCGCCGATCCAGAACAGATCGAGCCGGTTCTCGCCCCACGAGACAGCTGTAAGTCCCTTCATCACGGGCGGATTGTGCGCCAGCGGCAAGTCGTGCGCGGCTAGACTTCGGCGCGATCCATGAACCGCCCGTCACGCAAGGCTCGGTTTCGCTACGCCTTCGACAACTACATGTCGAAGGGCACGGGCGCGCTCATCCTGGGCCTGTTCGCGATAACTGCCCTTGTCGTCGTCATCATCGCGGTCGTCGTCGAGATCACTGGGTCACTGAACAACTCGGCGACACAGGGCATCGACTTCATCGACCTGGTGTGGCTGACGATGTTGCGCACGCTGGACCCGGGCACCATGGGCAGTGACGCCGGCACGGTCGTCTTCGTCTTCGGCATGCTCAGCGCCACGGTCGGCGGCATCATCCTCGTCGCCACGCTGATCAGCATCATCAACTCGGGCCTTTCGACCAGGCTCGACGAGCTCCGCAAAGGGCACTCGCAGGTCATCGAGAGCGACCACATCGTCATCCTGGGCTGGTCGCCCCAGATCTTTCCGGTCATCAGCGAGCTTGTCCTGGCCAACGCGAGCCGCAAGAACCAGCGCATCGTCGTGCTCGCCGACGAGGACATGATCGAGATGCACGACGCCATCCGTCAGCGCGTGCCCGACACGAAGACGACGCGCATCGTCTGCCGCAGCGGTAGCCCACTGGACATCGATGTGCTCGACATCTGCAGTCCACAAACTGCGCGCTCGATCATCGCCCTCTCACCGACAGAAGGTGACCGCGACGCCGACGTGATTCGAACACTGCTCGCGGTCACCAACGCGCCGACGCGGCGACCGGAGCCGTACCGCATAGTCGCCGAGTTACATGACGCGCGAAACGTGGAGGTCGCGCGCCTGGCCAGTCGTGGCGAGGCCGTCTGCGTGCTGGCCGGCGACCTGATCGGGCGGATCGCGGCGCAGGCGTGCCGCCAGCCCGGCCTTTCGGTCGTCTACATGGACCTGCTCGACTTCGAGGGCCAGGAGTTCTATTTCCACGCCGAGGCTTCGCTGACGGGCGCGAGATTCGGGGATGTCCTCGCGCGTTATCGCGACTCAGCGGTAGCCGGCATGGTGCCCGCCGGTGGGACCCCGCTGCTCAATCCGCCCATGGACACCGTTTTCGGGGACGGCGACCAACTGATTGTGCTGGCCGAGGACGAGGACTCAATCCACCTCAATGGCGATTCGCCGCCAGCGGTCGCGGACTCGCGCATCGTGAGCGCAGCGCCGACCGAGCTCAAGGCAGAGCGCGCCTTGATCCTGGGTTGGAACCATCGCAGTCGGGTGGTCCTGCGCGAGCTCGATCGTTACGTCGCGCCCGGCTCCGAGATCTCGGTCATCGCTACCACGCCAGCAGCAGGCGATGAGGCGCACGAGGTGTCGGCAGGGTTCGTCAACTCCAAGCTCACGTTCCAGGTCGCCGACACAGCGTCACGCGAGGTCCTGGAGGCCGCACATCCGGAAACGTTCGACCACGTCGTTATCATGGCCTACTCGGACCTGCTCGATCAGCAGCGCGCCGACGGCAAGACTCTGGTCACGCTGCTTCATTTGCGGGACATCGCCGCCAAGACCGGCCGCGCGTTCTCGATCGTCAGCGAGATGCTCGACCTGCGCAACCGCAACCTCGCCACCGTCACTCGCTCAGACGACTTCATCGTCAGCGACCGGCTGGTCAGCCTGACCATCACCCAGCTGGCCGAAAACCCCAGTTTGAAACCGGTGCTGGACGACCTCTTCGACGTCGAGGGCTCCGAGGTCTACCTGAAGCCGGCGGCCGACTACGTCCGACCGGACGGCCCGGTCGACTTCTACACGGTCGTCGAAGCCGCCCGTCGGCGCGGCCAGGTAGCCCTGGGCTACCGACAACTCCGGCTGGCCAATGACACGCGCGCCAACTACGGCGTCGTCCTCAATCCGGACAAGGCGAAGGCCATCGAGTTTGGCGAGGACGACCAGATCATCGTGTTGGCCGAGGACTAACTCCTACCCAGCAGGAACCAGGTTTCCATGGGCCCTTTGCCTTTGACCTCGATCACGCCGCGCGGCTCAAAGCGGAACCGCCCACTGAGCTTGCGGTACACCGGCTCCGTGACCTGAATTCGATCGGGAATGCCGTGCGACTCCATCCGACTGGCGGTGTTGACGGTGTCGCCCCAGACGTCATAGATGAACTTCTTGCTGCCTATCACGCCGGCCACGGCCGGACCCAGATGGATGCCCATGCGGCAGCTCAGCGCTTCGCCGCTACCCGTTCTTGATGCGGGTCAGCTCGTCCGACAGCGCCAGCGCCATGTCGGCCACCTTCTCGGCGTGATCGGAAGCTGGCTCCGGCAGCCCACCGACGACCATGTAGGCATCGCCGATCGTCTTGATCTTCTCCAGGCCGAACCGGTCGACCAGCCGATCGGTGGCGTTGAAGACCTCGCTCAGGAGGTCCACCACTTCGCGCGCCGACAGACGGCTGGACATCACGGTGAAGTCGACGATGTCGGCGAAGAGGAGCGTCACTTCGTCGAAGCTGTCGGCGATTACACGCTCGCCGGCCAGCAGGCGATCGGCGATTGACGCCGGCAGGATGTTCAACAGCAGGCGCTGGTTCAGCTCGTGTGCCTCGGCCAGCTGGCGGACCGCAGTCACGTCAGTCCCGTACAGGTTGATGAAGCCGAACTCGGCGATTAGCACCGGCTTCAGCTCATAAACGTGATCGGCCGCCGGCTGTTCGATCGGGCCAAGGGTAGGGTCCGCCAGACGGGCGTCGATGTCGGCCCTCAGGCTCGCCGGAATCGGCTGGCCGACGGAAATCCCCAGCGCGTCGACGATCAAGGCGCTGGCATCGTTGTGATACAGCAAATGTCCGTCCGGGCTTACCCGCAAAACGGGGTTGGGATTTTGGCCCGGGAACTTGGCCACCACCTTCTCGGCGGTTATGTCCGTGGCGTAGACATTGATGAAGTCGAACTCGGGTATGCGGACTGGCCGCAGGGCGTAAGTGCGGTTGCCGGCGGGCAGCTCGGGCATAGGTACGCTGGGATCGTCGGCGGCTGCCAGCACCTGCCGGGCGATCTCGGCCGGCCAGACGTCACCAACCTTCATTCCGTACGCATCGGTCAGCGGGCGGCTGGCCTCGTTGACGTACAGGAGCGCACCGTCGTCGTTGACGCGGAAGACCGGGTTGGGGTTCTGGTTCGGAAAGCGCTCGACAACCTTTTCGGCAGTGATGTCCGTGCCATAAAGGTTCACGAAATCGAGGTCCTCGACATAGACCGGCAGCACCGAGAACGTTCGGTGCCGATAGGTCACCTCAATGGCGGGCGCGGCGGCGTCGTAGCACTTGGCCCACAGCCGGTCGAGCACGCCGTCCGGCAGTTTTTCGCCAACCTCGACGCCCAGCGCGAGGCGTATCGGCTCACTCGCAGCATTGGCGTAGAGCAGATGGCCGTCGTGCGTGATCCGCATGACCGGGTTGGGGTTCTGGTCCGGAAAACGGTTGATGGCCTCGATCTGCTGCTCGACGAGCAGCGCCTCAGGCGCGATCGACGTTGACGGCGTGACGGGCTCCGGCATGTGGCGCGGAGTTTAGGCACCTGAATCTGTCCGGCCTAGACTCCGGTCGTGCGTAGGGACCTCACCGCGCCTATCGCTTTTCTTGTGGTGGTGTTGACGGGCGGCCTCAACAGCACGGCCGTCAAGTTCACTCTGCTCGAACTCCCGCCGTTCTGGTCGGGGGCACTCCGCCTCTTCCTGGCGGCAGCGTTCTTTGTCGGCTGGATGCTGATCCGGCGGCTCGAGCTTCCTCGTGGCCGCGCGCTGACCGAGAGCCTGCTTTACGGCCTGCTCAACTTCGCCGCATTTCTCGGCCTGATGTACTGGGGGCTGCAGACCACGCCGGCAGGCTTCGCCATGGTCATCCTGGCCGTCGTTCCGCTGCTGACCATTGTGTTCGCCGCGGCACACCGCCTCGAGCCGCTGCGCCTCCGAGGCATCGGCGGATCGCTCATCGCGCTGGCCGGCATAGCCATGATCGCCAGTGAACGCCTGGGCAACCACAGCGCGACCCTTGAGGGCCTTGTCGCCATCGGCCTGGCGGCGGCCGCGATGGCCGAGACGAACGTCGTCGTGAAGCTCTTCCCGCGGCCGCACCCGGTGGTCAACAACGCGATCGGCCAGACGGTCGGCGCAGTCGTCCTTTTTGCGCTCGCGCTGCTTGCCGGTGAGCCGCTAACGCTGCCGACAAAGCCTCAGACGTGGGCTGCTTTGGCCTATGTCGTCGTGCCGGGCACGATCGTGCTGTTCCTGGCCTTCCTGGTCGTGATCGAGCGTTGGTCGGCGACAGCGACAAGCTACGCGCTGTTGCTCATGCCGCTGGTCGCGGTCGTGGGCGCGGGCATCCTGCTCAATGAACCGATCACTCCACTGTTCGTAGCCGGCGCAGTCGTCGTGCTCATTGGCGTCTACATCGGCGCGTTCGCGCCATCGCTGGCACGGCCGCTACCCGGGCTGTTCGCGCGGCTTCAGCCGCAGGCGGCGGGCGGACCGCCCGAACAGCAGGTGCCGCCCTGCCCCTAGCTGGTCGGTAGCGTGAACCGAATAGTCGTGCCCTGACCGGGAGGGCTGATCGCCTCGATCGTGCCGCCGTGCGCAGTGACCAGGTCCCGGGCGATGGCGAGACCCAGCCCGCTGCCGGGCGACGACGGATCCTTGGCAAAGCGCTCGAATACCGTCGGTAGTAGGTCTGGCGGGATGCCGCTGCCGTTGTCGATGACCTCAACGACGAGTGAGCCGCCATCGCGATGAGCTACGACTCTCACGCGGCCGTCGGGCGGCTGCGCATGTCTCAAGGCGTTGCTCAGCAAGTTCGACAGCACCTGCCGAATGCGACCGGCATCGACATTGATGCTCGGCATGCCTGACTCGATTTCCACCTTGATTTGAGCTCCCGGGGCAGCGGGTTGGGCGTTGAAAGCCGTAACCGTTTCGTCGATCAAGGCGGCCAGGTCGGTCGGTTTCCTATCCAAGGGCAGGCTGCCGGCCTCAGCCAGGGCAACCGTGCGCAGGTCGTCGATCAGCTTGTCGAGCGCCTTCAGCTGTGCCTGGATGGGTGCCAGGTGCTCGGCGTCCGCCGGGTACAGGCCGTCTTCGATGCCCTCCAGTTGACCGGCGATCACGGAAAGCGGGGTGCGCAACTCGTGCGCGACGTCGGCCAGAAAGGTGCGCCGGCGCTTGTCCAGGTCCTCGAGTCGCGCGCTCATGCCGTTGAACGCCCGGGCCAGCGAGCGCACAGGCCGCGTGCCTCGTTCGCGGACACGGACGCTGTAGTCGCCGCGCTCGATGCGCGCGGCGGCCTGGGCGAGATCGTCGATTGGCCCCACGGTGCGACCGACCGTCCGGCCGATGTTGGCCGCCACGATGGCGACCAGCAGCAGGGCCAACAGCCCGCCTACGACGACGATGGGCGGCGCACTGACCAGGCCGATCAGCGCGCTGGCCGCCCAAATGGCCAGCGTCACCGTGCCCACGACGAAAAGAACGAACAGTGCGATCAGGCAGCCGAACGGAAAGAAGCCCCAGCGCCATGGGCCGCTGCGGCGCTGGCCGCCCCAGCCGTAGGCGCCCGACTGCCAGTCGGCCGGCGGCCATTGCTCGTTCTCTGGCCACCATGGTGGGCGTCGACGCGGCGTCATCCGTCGGCCAGCTTGTAGCCGACGCCGAACACCGTCTCGATGTATCGCGGTCGAGCCGGATCGGGCTCGATCTTGCGCCGGATGTTCTTGATGTGAGCGTCGATCGCCCGCTCGTACGCCTCGAAGGCCTCGCCGTGGATGGCGTCCAGCAGTTGAGCGCGGGTAAAGACCCGGCCGGGCTGAGCGGCCATCGTCGCCAGCAAGTCGAACTCGGTCGCGGTCAGGTCGGCTCGGCGGTCGCCTATATGGACTTCCCGGCGCAGTCGGTCGAGCTGGAGGGCGCCGACTACGACGCGGTCGGCCGGCGCTGCCTGCTGCTGAGCGCGACGCAGGACGGCGCGCACCCGGGCGACAAGCTCCTTGGGACTGAACGGCTTGGTCAGGTAATCGTCGGCGCCTATTTCCAGGCCAACGATCTTGTCCGACTCATCGGAGCGGGCGGTCAGCATGATGATCGGCACGCTCGAGTCGCGGCGGAGGTCGCGCGTGACGTCGAGCCCATCGAGGCCGGGCAGGCCCAGGTCGAGCACGATCGCATCGGGGTGGCGCGTGCGAGCCAGCTGAATTGCCGAGCGGCCATCGGCCGCGCTGAGCACCACGAAGCCGGCGTGCTCGAGATAGTCCCGCGCCAGGCGAACTATCTCTGGTGCATCGTCGACGACGAGCACTGTGGGCACGCCGGCCATCGTAGTCGGCGGAGAGGCCGTAGGTTTACAGCTGGGTGTTCTCGTCCTTGGGCTGCGTGGGCGGATCCCACGGCGCATTCAAGGTGTCGTCGGGGATGTTGGGGCCCTGTGGCTTGGGCCTCTGAGGCGTGGCGGGCTCGCCGTGCATCCGGCGATGCCACTCCTCGAACTGATCGTTGGTATACGTCTTGCTCGAGCTGCGTCCCGGGCCATACCCGTAGCCGCGACCTGGTCCGTACCCGCTGCGCGGTCCGTAGCCGCCGCCCCACGCGCGACGCTTGAACGCGCCGACGATGGCGAAGATCACGACCAGAAAGAAGATGAAGCCGAAGAACGGGAAGAACCCGCCAAAGCCCCACATTGGGTGAACGGCGGGGGCGGCCACCACCGGCGCAACTGCGCTGCTACTCACTCCCATCGCATAGCCGCACGAACCGGCCAGCAGCGCCACAAACAGCAGCGGCAAAGCGAAGAACCATCCGAAACGCATCTCGCGTTGACTCCTTGTCTCTCGCACCGCTCTTTGCGGCGCTCAAGTCACAGGCTCGCGGCGAGGTGTGAAGAGGTTATGAACGCCGACGTGGGGTTCGTAAGGTCGCGCACCGGACGTAGGCCCGCCGGCGCCGAAATGTGCGCCTGGGGCACCACCCGACGAAAACGGCTGAGTCGGCGGGCACCCCTGCCTGGTTACACCCCGATTCCGTGCGTCAGCGGACATGCATCACGCTCACCAGCCGGTGGCCCAGGCTCGGCCGGCATCACCTCCGGAGGGTTGATGCCCCTCGTACCCCCGAATTTCTCCGGGTGGTGCCCCACACGCACACGTTCCGGTTCTGGGGACTTGGCCGTGGAGAGCGACCTGCGAGAGGCGCGCAGGTCCCCTCGGGATGGGCGCTAGACCCGCTCTCCTCGCGTATACGGAATGCCCAGCGCGGCCGGCGCGCCGACGCGGCGCTTGACTGCCTCGCGCGAGGCGAAGATCAACACGACGATCACGAGCGCGTAGGGCAGCATGCCCAGGAAGAAGGTCAGCTGGTGGTCGGCCTTGAACGGATTGATGATGCCGAAGAAATCGTTGGGGCCCTGGACGTCGAGGATCGCGCGGTTGATTGCGGCAAACAGGTACCCCCCGAGCGCCGCGCGCAGCGGTGACCACTGGGCAAAGATGACCAGTCCGATCGCGATCCAGCCCTGGCCACTGGTCGTGTAGTTGGCGAACCAGCCCGGGCTGACCGCGAGCGTGATGGTCGCGCCAGCGACTCCGGCCAGGACGCCGCCCAGGATCACGTACGCGTAGCGCAGCCGGTAAACGTTCACGCCGAGCGTGTCGGCGGCCGCCGGGTTCTCGCCAACCGACCGCAGATGCAGTCCCGGCCGGGTCCAGTTGATCCACATCCAGGCGGCCGGGGCGACCAGGTAGCCGACGTAAACCAGCACACTCTGGTTGGTAAAGAAGATCGGGCCCAGGATCGGGATGGCACTCAGCAACGGCACGGTCAGCGTCGGCAGGAACGACCCCGCACCGGCCTTCGACAAGCCTTCGCCCAGCACCAGCGCGACACCCGTTCCAAGGAACGTCAGGGCCAGGCCGCTGACGATCTGGTCGGCGCCCAGGTGGATGGTCACGATGCCATGCAGCAGTGCGAATAAACCGCCCGCGAACATCGCCGCCAGCAGTCCCAAATACGGGTTACCGGTAGAAACCGCGATCGCAAAGCCGGACACCGCGCCCATGAACATCATTCCCTCGACGCCGAGGTTGATGACCCCGGCACGCTCGGCGAAGATCTCGCCAACCGACGCGAAGAGCAGGATGGTGCCGGCGCCAACGCCGGCGGCGGCGATAACGACGAAGTCCATCGCGGGCTAAGCCGTGACCGGGCTGGCCGGCGCTGCAGCCGGGGCGGGCCGGCGTAGTCGGACGCGGTAGCGCAGCAGCACGTCGCTGGCGATCAGCGTGAACAGGATCACGCCCTGGATCATCTGGGGTATGCCGGACGGCTGGATCTCGCGTCCGGCCAAGATGAGCCCGCCGAACAGGATCGCTGAGACCACCACGCCGAACGGATTGAACTTGGCCAGGTAGGCCACGATGATCGCCGTGAAGCCGTAGCCGGGCGAGATCGCTGTCTGCAGGACGTGCGCGGAGCCAGCCACCTCGGACATGCCGGCGAGTCCGGCGAGACCGCCCGACACCATGAAGACGACGATGATGTTGCGCGCGATGTTGACGCCGGCGTAGCGAGCGGCGCGCGGGTTGTCGCCGATCAGCCTGATCTCGAATCCCCAGCGCGTGCGCTTGAGGATGAACCAAACGATGACTGCTGCGACGAGGCCAAAGATCAGCCCAAGGTGAACGGTCAGCCCGCCGAAAGCCGGGAACTGCTTGGCGAGATCGGTCAGGCGCGGTAGCCACGCCTCGCGCGGGAACTGCTCCGTGATCTGGAAACCGCCACTGCTCCACGGCCCGAACACCCAGTAGGTGATCCAGAGCAGCGCGATGTAGTTGAGCATCAACGTGACGATGATTTCGTTGACTGCGAAGCGCGCTTTCAGCAGACCCGGAATGAAGCCCCACGCCGCCCCGGCCAGGAAACCGGTGAGCATCATCAGCGGGATCGTGACGAACGCCGTCGTGCCGGCCGGCACGAGCGGCAGGAACACGACTGCGCTGGCGCCCCACGCGCCCATCAGGAACTGACCTTCGGCGCCGATGTTCCACAACCGCATCCGGAAGGCGAGCGCGCAGGCCAGGCCGGTCAGGATCAGTGGCGTGGCCTTGACCAGCGTGTCCGAGATGACGCCCGGACTGCCAAAGGCCGCATCGAACATGTGCTGGAACGACTTGATCGGGTCGCCGCCGACCAGCAGGATGATGAATCCCGAGATCACGAAGGAGACGAAGACGGCACCGATGGTGACGGCCAGCGGCAGCCAGCGCGGCACCTCGAGCCGGCGTTCGACGATGATCGGCAGCCGCAGCCTCATGCGGCTTCGCCGGCCGCCGCGGGCCTGCGTGCCGGTCATCATGAGGCCGATGTCATGGATGTCAGCGGTCGTGGCGTCGAGCACCCCGAACAGTTCGCCCTCGTAGATGACGGCGACCCGGTCTGAAAGGGTCAGGATCTCGTCGAGATCCTCGCTGATCAGCAGGATGGCCGTGCCGTTCTTGCGCTGCTCGAGCAACAGCCGGTGGACGTTCTCGATCGCGCCAATATCCAGGCCGCGCGTGGGCTGGACGGCGACCATCAGAGTTGGCCCGGACTCAATCTCGCGCGCGAGGATCAGGCGTTGCAGGTTGCCGCCGGATAGAAGCCGCGCCTCGGAGTCGATCGACGGGACGCTGATGCTGTAGGCATCGCGCACCGACTCCGCGTTCTGGCGCGCCGCGCTGGTGTCGATCAGGAAGCCGCGCGACACTGGCTTCTCGCGGTAGCTCTTCATGATCAGGTTGTCCGTAATGGACAGCGACGGGGCGCTGCCAACACCGTGACGGTCCTCCGGCACATGGGCAACGCCACTGCGAATGGCGTCAATCGCCGGCAAATTCGCGACGTTGCGGCCGTTGACCTCTATCGCGCCATGGCACGCCCGAAGACCGGTGATGACCTCGGCCAGCTCGGACTGGCCATTGCCCGCCACACCGGCCAGGCCGACGATCTCGCCGCTGCGCACGTCGAGCGAGAAATTGCGCAACGCCGGCAGATCCTTGTCGTTGACCGCGCTGACGCCCTCCACCTTGAGCACCACAGGGCCGGGCTCGCGCTCCTCCTTGGAAATTCGTTCGAGCACGTCTCGACCGACCATCAGCCTTGCCAGTTCGGCCTTGGTCCGCCCACTCGCCTCCAGGCCGGCGGCCGTCACCTTGCCGTGGCGCATGACCGTGATGCGGTCAGCGATCGCGAGAACCTCGTCGAGCTTGTGGCTGATGAAGACGATCGACTCGCCGCGCTGCGTCATCGCACGCAGGGTCTTGAAAAGGTCCTCGACCTCCTGCGGGGCAAGCACGGCGGTGGGCTCGTCCATGACCAGGATGCGCACGCCGCGGTAAAGCATCTTCAGGATCTCGACGCGCTGCTGTTCGCCCACCGACAGCTGCCAAACCTTGGCCGACGGGTGGACCTTCAAGCCGATACCTGCGGCCAGCTCGGCGATCTTGGCGTCAAACCGGCGCAGGTCGAGGCGGAAACGCGGTTCGGCCAGGCCGAGCAGGATGTTCTCGGTGACCGTCATCGAAGGGACCAGCGTGAAGTGCTGGTGGACCATGCCCAGCCCCGCCCCGATCGCGTCCCGCGGTGAGCCGAACTGGACCGGTTTGCCATCCACAGAAATAGAACCCTCGTCGGGCTGGTAGAGCCCGACGAGGATGTTCATCAGCGTGCTCTTGCCGGCTCCGTTCTCGCCGAGCAGGGCGTGGACCTCGCCCTGTCTGAGCTCGAAATCGACGTGGTCGTTGGCCAAGACGCCCGGGAAGCGGATGACGATCCCGCGCATCTCGACCGCCAACGGCGGCTGGTTTTCTGGGTTTTGGCCCTCGATCTCAGCCGCCATCGGCGGTGTCGGTCGCTATGGGGTGGTCGGAATGGTGCCGTTGACGCCCTTGGCCCACCACTGCATGCAGACGGTGCAGGGGTTGGTCGGGGCGCCTGGCGGGAACTGATCGAGGTCTGCCTGGACGAGCTTTGCGCCCGCCGCCAGAACCTGCTTACCAGTGTTGTCGGTGATCGGGCCGGTGAAGACGTCGAAGCGGCCAAAGGTGCCCGCAAGCATCTTGCTGAGCGTGTCCTTGACCATGTTCAGGTCTGCCGCCGGGAGGTTGGCGACGCCGGGCTGCATCGTTTCGCCGGGCATGAAACCCCACAGGCCCATCGCCTTGCTGTCAGCGTCGAAGTACTGGTAACCGGGCTTATAGGTTTTGGCGATGACCTGGTTCGTGATGTCCGCGTAGACAGGGCCCCAGATCCAGTACATCGCAGTCAGGCAGGCATCGTTGTGGCACGAGGCGGGATGGTCGTACGTGACCGCCCATTTGCCCTTGTCCTTGGCGACGTCGGTGTTGGCGCCCGTGTCGGCACCGGTCAAGACGACTTGCGCGCCAGCGTCAAAGAGCGACGCGGCGCCGTTCTTCTCCGCGACCGGGTCGTGCCAGGTGTTGATCCAGCGCACGTCCAACGTGCACTCGGGGCAGGTCTTCTGAGCGCCCAGCATGAACGCATTGCCCAGCCGCACCTCCTCTGGGATCGGGAAGGTGGCCATGTAACCCAGCTTGGGGTTGCCGTCCGCCTTGGCACGAGATCCGGCGAGCATGCCAGCCAGGTACTTCATGTCTTCCATGGCGCCGAACAGGTTGCCGAAGTTTGTCCCGTTCGATTTGTAGCCGGTCAGGTGCACGTACATGATGTCCGGGAACTCGCCGGCGACCGTCTCCATGAAGTTCATGTAGCCGAACGAGGTCGCGAGGATCAGGTTGAAGCCCTTCCGGCTGAGGCTTCGCATCACCTGTTCGGAGTCCACGCCTTCAGGCACGTTCTCGATGTAGGCGGTGTGGACGTTCGGAACGTTCTGCTGGACGTACTGCAGGCCTTCGTAGTGCGCCTGGCTCCAGCCACCGTCGTCGTGTGGACCAATAAGGACCATCGCGACGTTGAACTTGCCCTGCTCGATGTCCGGAATCTCGAAGTTGGCGGCGGCCGACGCCGTCGCGGTTGCCGATCCCGCCGGGGCGCTCGTCGCCGGCGCCCCGCTCGACGTCGCAGCCGTTGTCGGCTTGGTCGTCGGCGTCGAGCCGCCGCCACATGCTGCCACGAGCAGAACCGTGCTCATTACAACGCCAAATAGAGAAACGTGACGCTTTTGGGTGGTCACCCATCCTCCTCCTATAGGGTCGACAGACTGGGGCTGCCGCCGTGCCGACTCCGCCCGGCACGTGCCCGATTATTGCGTCCTCCAGGCCCGCCGCGTTGGCCGTCGGCGCGACCTTTGGGGATAACTCAGCCGTCGGCGAGTGTTGAGTTTCGGCAACTATGCCGTCACTTTCATTAGCCGCTCTGGCTGACGATGCTGATCGCCCCGACGATCGCGATGCCAACGAAGAGGACGACGCCAGCCAAGGCGCCGGGCGCTCCCGCCGCCACCAGACCCCAGGCGATGGCGAGCACGACCAGCGGGCCCACGAACAGCTCGGGCCGATCGCCAACCAGGAAGTCGTACCAGAAGCGGCCAATCCGGGCGCGGCCTGTGCTGCGCGGTTTTCGGCAAGATGCGGTCGGTCATTGCGCTCGGGCTGACGATGCTGATCGCCCCGACAATCGCGATGCCAACGAAGAGGACGACGCCAGCCAAGGCGCCAGCCACTCCCGCCGCCACCAGACCCCAGGCAATGGCGAGCACGACCAGCGGGCCCACGAACAGCTCGGGCCGATCGCCAATCAGGAAGTCGTACCAGAAGCGGCCAATCCGGGCGAGCAGGGTCATTTCGGGCCTCCGGCCGAGCAGGGTCATTTCGGCCTCCGGCCGACGCGACTGCCGCCGGTGCACGCATCCGGGCGGCATGCCGCGTTGCGACCAGGCGCACCCCCGCCAGCGCTAAGGCGAGATAGCCAGCGAGGATCAGCAGGATCGTCGCGTCCTCCGCCGGCCAGTCGATGCCGACGCCCTCGCCCGCCCAGAATGTGCCGAACGAAACGAGCATCAGCCCGACGGCGAATTTGAGGGCATTCTCCGGCACGCGAGTAAGCGGCCGATGCACGACCACCGCCACTGCCAGAACCACCACGCCGGCGATTGCCGCGCCGGCCGCGGCCGGCCCAAGCATCCCTGCCGATGCACCGAACGTGACGACGATGAACGCGACCTCCAGTCCTTCGAGGAAGACCCCCTTGAACGCGACCGTGAAGCTGATCCAATCCATGCCTGTCTGCGCTACCGGAGGTTCCTCGTGCATCTGTGAGACTTCCGCGGGCGTAGCATCGCGGCCTCATCGTGCTTGCCCTTGGCGCCACCGGCGCGAAGGATGGCCGCTACGACGGCCCGAGGAGACCAACGATCAGACCGGCCACGGCCAGCGCGAGCCGCAACTGATACGACCGGCCCAGGTGATCGCCGAACACGCGCTGCGTCACGTAGCGCTGCTGGCCGGTAGTTGCGACCCGGCCTGCGACGGCGCGGAGAACATCGCCGGAGCCAGCGGATGAAGCCTGGCTCGCCAGCCAGTCATCTAGCCGACGTTCGATCGGTGAGCCCGCGATCACGCCGGCACCTCCTCTTGGTGCGCTACGCGGCCTTCAGCCGCGACTGGCCCCAGGCCGAGATCACCTGGTAGCCGCCGACTATGCAGTCCCGTGGGAATGCCGAGCGCCGTGGCGGCCTCGGTTAGCGGCAGGCCGGCGTAATGGAGCAAATCAATCGGCCAACGAACATGACGATGGCCGCGCCGAAGACCAACACGAGAACGCCCAGGATCGCGGCTGCAGCGGCGGTACCGATCAACGTCGAGCGCCACTGGCGGGTCACTCCGACGGCGAGCACGATCGTGACTGCCTCGACGAACTCGACGAGCGACGCCAAAAAGGCGGAGACGATCGTGATCAGCTGGGTCGAGGTCATGGGCAGATTGAGCTTACGCGCAGGACGGGTCCATTTGCCCGAGGTAGGAAGCCGTCTGGTCCGAATCGGGGGCCGTCCCCAGGCGCTACGGAGGCTGGCAGGCTGGCGCCGGCCACGATGGTGGCACAGCATTTGGCCGTCTGAAAAGGAGACCAACATGGCGACTGACGAAGTATCCACAGACCCAGAGGTCGGAGCAAAGGCGCCCAGGCCGCGCTGGAAGCACGGTGCCGCAAGAAGGAACGGACCGCCGGCCGGCGGCGGACCCCTGTACGGCCTGGGCATGATCGGTGCTCTGGTCTACTTCATGGGGTCGGCGCAATCTCCGCGCGACTATTTCGTCGCGTTTGCGAAGTCGACCGTCTGGCCGGCGATCTTGGTGTACCGGGCCTTCAAGATCCTTGGCGAATAACAAATCCGGCCGGGTGCCTCTATCGGAGCGTGATAAGCACGGCTGAGCAGTACTTTCGGTCGGCGTCGAGTAGTACCGTAGGGCCAGGCCGGTTGCGAGACCGCCACAGATGGTGAGGCTGACCTGGGGGGTCTGCCGCGAGGAGAGGTCATGGCTCGATCGTCGGTACTTGTTCGCTTGGTCTCGGCGTTTGCATTCGCCGCGCTCTTGCTGAGCGGCGCGTTGGGTCTGCCCAGTGTCCCCGCCGTCTTGGGCGCCTCGATCACGGTCACCACGGCGACGGACGAGCTGGATGTCAACGGGAAATGCTCGCTGCGCGAGGCTGTCATCGCAGCAAACACCGACACCCAGGTCGATAGCTGCGCCGCCGGCAACGGAGCGGACACGATCCGGCTCGCGAGCGGCACATACGGCCTGAGCCTTCAGGGCGTCCTCGAGGATGACGGCCGCTCGGGCGATCTCGACATCACCGCTCCCTTGTCAATCGTTGGCGCTGGCCGCCAGGCGACGGTGATTGTCAGCGACGCCACTGACCGAGTCCTTGACGTTCACGGAGTACACCTGACCGTCCGAGAGGTTTCGATCGTGGGGCAGGCCAGCATGGTCGACCCGAACTCAGACCTTCCGCTCTATATCACCCATGGGCAGGGTGGCGCGATCCGCAACCAGGCAGGCCAACTCACCGTTCGGGACTCGTCGGTGACCGGCACCGACGTGGCGCGAGACGCATGCCGCTTCTGCTGGGACGGCGAAGGCGGCGGCATCGCCAACGAGGCCGGAACACTTGTCATCACGGGAAGTTCCGTCAGTGGCAGCGCCGCCTGGGGCGGTGCCGTGGCGAGCATCGGCGGAAAGGTCGTGGTGAACGACAGCGAGTTCACCGGTCAGGCTATCGAGTACGGCGGGACGTGGCTGCTGTACGGGGCTCACGCCTCGATGACTGGCGTCAACTATTACGGGAAGTCGGTCTCTTGGTTCTCCCGCTGATCACAGGTGGGCCGGACGGGACGTTGACCATCCGCGACAGTGAACTGCGCGATAACTGGGGCCCTATCACTAACGTAAGCCCGGGCCGACTTACGGTCATCGACACGGTGACCAGCGACAATCTCGGAGTCTTAAGTGGACCTCTTGGCGACATCGGTCCAGGAGCGCTGTTGAACGGCGGCGAGGCGGAATTAATTCGCGTTTCCGTGCTGGACAACGACGGCGGCCTCGGCGGCGCTATCCAAAATTTCGGCGTCCTCACCGTTCGCGACAGCACGATCGCCGGCAACACCGGTATGCCCGGCGCCATAGATAGCTCGTTCGAAGGCTCGTCGCTGACGCTTGTGAATACGACCGTCAGCGGGAACAAGGCGCAAGGACAAGAGACTGCCGGCGCCATCATGCTGTGGGACGGCGTCATCCTGATCCAGCACAATCGTCGATAACGAAGGCGCCAACGAAGCCGTCTGGCTCCGTGCCGCACGCATCGGGAATACCGTCATCGCAGACAACGTGGCGACGGCTCTTACGGGAAGCGCTGACTGCGGCAGCGGTCTGTTCGACGTGCCCGGTTCGTTTACATCGTTGGGCTACAACCTGCTCGAGAACGGGGCGGGCTGCGTCGCGGACGGCGACACGACGACCAACATTTTTGGTGTCGATCCGGATTTGGGCCCGCTGCAGGACAACGGCGGGACGACGCTGTCGCACATGCCTCTGCCCGGCAGCCCACTCATCGACGCCGGCAGTCCAGCCGAGTCGCCGCATGCGGCTCGGCATGCCCTGCGCGCGACCAACTTGGCGTAAAGAGGCCGCAGGACGGCGACGGCGACGGGACGGCTCGCTGCGACATCGGGGCGATCGAGCGGCCGGCTGCAGGTCACTAGCGGCTGCAGGTCACTAGCCGGCTGCGGGTCACTAAGGGTCGCTGGTCAGGAATGCCTCGATGGCCGTGGCCGTCTCGTCGGGTTGTTCCAGCTGAGGAAGATCCCCGGCGCGTTCGATCGTCACGCGTCGCAGCCGCGGGTTCGCGGCAATGAGCGCTTCCGAGGCCGGAGGGTCCGTAAAGCGCGGTTGATTCCCGAAGACCATCAGCGTCGGATTGGCGAGTCGCGCGTAAGCCGCCTCGGCCTGCGGATCATTGAGCAGACCGGCAACGAAGGCCAATGGGGCGCGGAAGGCGCCCGGCTGCTGGCATGTCCGCCAGCAATAGAGCTCGTAGTCCGTCGAGATACGGCGGGGATCGGCAAAGATCTGGCGCAGGAACCAGCGAATCACCGGCCGCCGGGCGAGAACCCCGAATAGAAGGCGACCGATACCGGTCACGCGCAGATATCGATAAAGCAGGCCCGATGTCCAGCGCTGCCCACCCTTGAAGCGGCCGAAACCCGTCGGGCTGATAAGGACGAGGCGACCGAACCGCTCAGGGTGGTTGGCCGCCGCGACAACAACGTACTGCGCTGGCAGCGACAACGCGACGACATCGACGGTTCGCTCGCCCGGTTGCAGAACTGCGCCGCGGATCTCTTCCAGCTGTTCGCCGTATAGCGCCGGGCCGTACGGCGCGTCGGGCCGCTCCGAAGTCCCGAAGCCCAGCCAGTCGATGAGGACTACGCGTCTGCCGCGAGCGAGCCTCAGCGCCAGAGGCGCGAGTTCGACGCCCGCTCCTGCTGCATTGAAGCTGTGCAGCAGAAGAATCGTCGATCCCTCGCCAAGCTCATAGGCAGCCACTCGTCCGGCAGCGGTCTCCACGGCGGTCCGAGCGCCGAGAATGGGCGCAGGTAGAGGGACGGTCACCGCGACGATTATGGGCGGCAGGCGTGATTCGAACCCGGCGAACGTGCGCCAGACTCTTTTTTGACAGCTGGTCCCTAGTGGCGCCGGAGGCCGGCTTCCGCGAAACCAGGCGGGTCGTGGCCTCCCAGTCGATTTGGTCGATCTATTACGCGCTCAGCCTCCGCTGAAGGATTAGCCCATTTCGGCGGGCCCGGCGATTTCATCGTCATACTCGCGTCTCATGGACAGGCTGCTCAATCACGTCGCCCGCGCGCTCTCCGGGATTGGCGGCCTATCCGGCCCGGCCGAGTGGCAGTCATGCGCCTTCACGGATCGATCGGCGGCGGGAGGACGACGGAATGGGTCGAGCTGGCGCGCCGACTACGTGAGAACCGCCGCGTTGCCGCCGTGGTCATTGACATTGACTCGCCGGGCGGCTCGGCCAGCGCGTCGGACAACCTCTATCTTGCCTTCGAGCGGCTGGCGGCGAAGAAGCCTGTCGTTGCTGCGATCACCGGCGCCGGCGCGTCGGGCGGGTACCTCGCGGCGGTCGCGCGCGCCGGATCGTCGCCTGCCCTACCTCGGTCGTCGGCTCAATTGGGGTCATCAGCGTCGCCCCGCGACTACCGCAATTGCTCAATCGATTGGGCGTGCGCGTCGAGGAGCACACCGCGGGCTCGCTGAAGGGCATGGGCGCGCCGTGGCGCGAAGGAGCAGAGGCAGAGTCGGCGAAGGAGCAGGCCCTGGTCGATGCCATCTACGACGCCTTCGTCAATCGCGTCGCCAGCGCTCGCCACCTACCGGCCGAGCGCGTTCGCGAGCTGGCCACAGGCGAGGTTTACCTAGGTTCCGAAAGCGTCGGGCTGGGCCTGGTCGACGAGATTGGCGACCTTGAGCGCGCCGTCGAGATCGCTGCGGATATGGCTCACGTGCCGGCCAAACCAGTCTCGGCGCGGCTGCCGCGGCCGCTTTTTGGCCGGCTCGTTGACCGCTTTGCCACACGCGTCGCACGCTCCATAGCCGACGAGATCGAGATCCGCGTGTCAGATCACCTGCGGATGTGAATGGCCGCTCTACGGCGTTTGAGGATGGAGCGGGAGACGGGATTCGAACCCGCGACATTCTGCTTGGGAAGCAGACACTCTGCCAGCTGAGTTACTCCCGCTCAGCCGGGCGAGTTTAGCGCCGAACCAATTCCCCTTCGCCATAGGATGTGCGCGTGGCAGAAGTTCGGAAACGCAGTGAGATCAGTCGATCGACCGAGCTTCAGGCGGTCACGTCGCGATTTTCTGGGACGCCTTCATACGCGGCGATGCCGATGCCGCGATAGCGAGGACGTCCACTGCCGATGGCGTGTCGTTCCTTGGTACGGCAGAGAACGAGTACCTCGAAGACGCCGAGCAGATCCGGGCGTTGATCAAGCTCAACTTCGACCTCCTGGGAGAGTGGCCAATGGGCGAGCCGAAGATCGAAGCTCGCCAGGAAGGACCGGTTGGCTGGGCAGTCGTCCGAGGCAGTCTCACTACGCCTGAGGGCGGCGAGCAGGAGATGAGGGCGACGCTCATCTTTCATCTCGAACACGACGAGTGGCGAATCGTTCATCACCACTACTCCATCGCGGCGCCCAACGAGGAAACGTTCGGCATCGAGGTGTCGATCGACCAGGTCGCGGAGATGGTTCAGTCGGAGCGGCCCGACCTCGGCGCCCTGGCGGCCGCAGATGGCACGATCACGATCGTGTTTACCGACATAGTCGGTTCGACTGAGCTGACGAACGCGTTCGGAGATCGCGCGTGGCTCGATGTCTTGCGCGTCCACAACCAGATCGTTACCCAGGCCACCACTGCCGACGGAGGCACCGTTGTTAAGGGCCAGGGTGATGGCTTCATGCTCACGTTCGGCTCAGCACGACGCGCGCTGTCAGCGGCGCGCACGATCCAACGCAGGATCGGCGAGACATTCAACGATCCGGGGACGCCCATCCAGGTTCGGGTTGGGGTGCACACCGGCGAGATCCTGCGAGAGGGCCGCGACCTGTTTGGGGGCGCCGTCAACTACGCGGCGCGGGTGGCGGCGACTGCCGCCGGAACCGAGATTGTCGTTTCAAGCCTCGTTCACGGCCTGGTTGCGTCGTCGGGCGACTTCGAGTTCGGCGAGCCACGCGAAGTCGAACTCAGAGGCTTCAGCGGCGCCACAGCTCGTGTATCCGCTCGTCGCAAACTGAGCGCCCCACCAGTCAGTCCATTCGGCACTAGCCGTCGGCCGCCGGCGGCGCGACGATTCGCGCTGGAGGTAGTAGATGGAGCGATTGAGTCAACTGCCGAAGCGTTACGTCGTCGCCGGATTGGCCATCGTGATCGAGATATCGCTGGCAATCGTCTGGCTCGGCGTGCGTGAAGCCCGCAAGTCATCGGCTCCCGCTACCTGACCCGACGGGCCCACAGCCCTGTCCAATGAGAGGCCGGTTGGAGGGCAGCCGGCCTCTCTGATTTCCACGGCCACACGCGGGTCAACTGCTATCGTGCCGAGCATGGAGCTCGAGGTGCGCTGGCTGGGCAGGCTCGACTACCGCAAAGCGTGGGACCTGCAGCACGAACTCGTCGCCCAACGGGCTACCGGCGATATCCCTGATCAACTGCTGCTGGTCGAGCATGAGCCCGTGCTCACGCTGGGCCGCCAATCCGATCCGGCGCACATCCGCGCGACGCCCGCAGAACTCGCCGATCGCGGCATCGACGTAATCCGCATCGAACGCGGCGGCGAGGTGACCTACCACGGTCCGGGCCAGCTGGTGGCCTATCCAATCGTCCGCTTGGCGGATCGGGGCCTGCTCATTCGGCCGTTCGTTCGGGCCCTTGAGGACTCGATGGCCCAAACCGCCGCCGACTTCGGGGTCACAGCGGGCCGCCGCGACGGGCTGCCAGGCCTGTGGTGCGACCCCAGCTCAGAGCATCCGCGGAAATTGGGCGCCCTTGGCCTGCGCATCGAGCGAGGCGTGAGCTATCACGGCATCGCCCTCAACATCACGACCATGCTGGCCGACTTCGACCTCATCGACGCCTGCGGGATGCCGGAGGCGGAGTCGACCTCGATAGCCCGCGAGCTGGCTTGGACGGGCACCGACGCCCTGCCTTCGACTGACAGCGTCGCCCGGGCAGCCGACTATTTCGCCCAGGCTTTGGCCGACCGATTACCAGCGCCAAGCACCGCCCGCGTCCTCGTGCCCGCGTAAGGAAGACACATGGCGCGCGGATTGTTCGAGCTGCGGCGCGACGAGATCACCGGTTGGTGGGTGGCCGTCGTAGTTGACCGCGAGTTCAACCGTGCCCGCTTCCAGCGGCGAGCCGAGCATTCCGGCCGCGGCCCGGACGAATGCGCCAACTGCCGCGAGGCCGAGAGCGCCGGCGGCGTCACCGTGCGCATGCTCAAGCCGCTCGCCTTCACCGTCGCGGGCACCGAGCGGGAGGCGCGCAAGGCCGGGCTCGACCAGCGCGACCCGGAACTGGGAGTGCTGGGTGATCGGGGTTCGTACCAGACCATCCTCGCCCCGGCCGGTCACCATGAATCACTGGCCGACACGACACCGGCCATCGCCTTCGAACTGCTCGCCCGCGCGCGCGAGGCCCTCGCCGCTGCCCATGCCGAAGGCGCCACCGACTACCTGGCCGTAGTCCAGAACTGGGGCCGGCAGGCCGGCGCGCTGACCGACCACCTCTGCTTCGACTACTACGACATGCCGCAAATTCCGCACCGCATCGGCGAGGAACTGGGTGGCGCGGCGCGCTTCCTCATCCGCGAAGGCGGCTGCCCGTTCTGCCGGCTGGTGCGCGAGGAATCGGCCGGCCGTACACGGCTCGTCTATGAGGACTCGGCCAGCGTCTGCTTCGCGCCCTATGCCTCACGCTCACCATTCGAGCTGTGGGTCGTGCCACGCCACCACGCCGCCGACTTTGGCGCGGCCACCGACGCTCAGCTGGTCAGCGCTGCGGAAACCCTTCAGAGAGTCCTGCGTCTTCTCGACGTGCTCGACGGCCCGCCCTACAACCTGATCTTGCACACTGCGCCCTTGCGCGAAAACGTGGATGAGACCTATCACTGGCACTGGGAAATCCACCCCCGCTTGCGCGAGATCGCCGGCCTGGAGTTGGGCACCGGCCTGCCGGTCAACCCGGTCAGCCCGGAAGAGGCAGTGACCGAGCTTCTCGCCGCCGCCAAGGACGCCGGCGAGCCGATGCTGGCAAGGTCGGCCGAATGGTGACCGCCCGCATGACCACCGTTAGCGCAAGGCCGGTGTTGGCTCGGTCGTCACATCGGCGCCTGCTCGGCCGTCAATGGCTCTGGACAACGCAGTCAGTCGACGTCGGCTCCGTCCGGCCCCAGCCGCGGCGGTTCACATGACGACCGATCGAGCGACAGCGCGGGCCCAGATTGAACAGCTGTACGCAGCGCATCACCAGGAGATCTACAGCTACCTGAGCCGGATGTTGCGCAACGAAGAACTGGCGGCAGACCTGACGCAAGAAACGTTCGTCAAGGCTTTCCGGGCCTTCGACACCCTGAGCGACCCGGCCCGCGCCCGGGCGTGGCTCTACCAGATCGCCGGCCGCACTGCGCTTGACGAGCTGCGCCGTCAGCGCATCGTTCGGTTCATCCCGTGGACCGGCGAAAGCCGCGGCGTCGGCGCGTCCGCCGAGGAAGTTGCCCTCCGCGGCCGGCTCTCCGCCGAGATGGAACGTGCGCTGAGCGCGCTGCCCGACCGCCAGCGCCAGGCGCTGCTGCTGGCCGAGATCGGTGAGTTGAGCGGGCTCGAATTGGCCGAGGCACTTGATGTTTCGCACGACGCTGCCCGCGCGTTGCTCACCAGAGCGCGGGAATCGCTGCGCCAGGCGCTGGCTGTGGAGCGTGCCCGCACGGCCACGGCCGACGGCGACGTTTCTGAGCGCGCCGTTGCCCCGCGCCGCAACCGGCGGGATCGCAATTGACTGATTACGTCGACCAACTCCACGAGCCGTACCGCGAGCTGATCTCGCAACGGCTCGATGGAGTGCTCGACGATCGGGGGGAAGACTCGCTCGCCACCCACCTTTCCGCTTGTCCCTTCTGCCGGCAGGTCGAGCACGACTTCGTCGAGCAGCGACGACTGCTGCGCTCGATGGCACCCGCCGTCCCCCCGCGTGATCTGTGGGCGAGGACATCGGCAGCGCTCGATCGCGAGCTACTGCGCGACGCCCGCCACTCGGGGCTGCCGCGATCGTCGAGTCAGCGCCGACGAGGTGGTCTGGCCGAACTGACGCGGCCTTCCAGCGTTCCATCGGTCCTGCTCGTGTCGAGCGCGAGCTTCGTGCTGGCGACCATCCTGCTGATCACCCAGCTTGGCCCGTCGTTGCGCCTGCCGACCAGTGGCGGCGCGGCCGACGCGACACCTGCTGTCGGCGGTGTGGCGGTCGCCTTCATGGGCGCCGACGCGAAGGGGCTGACGCTCTATCGCACGCACGTTGACGAGGGCTGCCCCAACTCCGCCGAGTGTCCCGGCGAGGACGCGGTCGAGGCACGCGTCACCTTCCCGGCCAGTTTCGAGCCGGACACGCTGTCGCTTGCGCCACAGGGCAACCGCATCGCCATCATGGGCAGCGATAGCCAGCGTGCCGACGTCTACGCCGTGCTCGACGTTCCGCCGCTCGACCCTGGCACCGGGGTCGCGCCCGATGACGTACCGAGGAGCCCGCGGCCACGCGTGCCGCAGACGACGGCGACGCAGGCACCGTCCATATCAATTCTTGTAACTCCGGCACCATCGGCTGCCGCCGACGGTTCGGACCCGGCCGTCATTCCCGCGGAGCTGGTCGTCTCGACAATCCTTGACGGCGTCTACGGAGTGGGTTCGGCGCCGGCCTGGTCAGCCGACGGCCAGGTCCTTGCCTTCAGCGCGATGCCGTCGAATCGCAGCGCCGGCCCCGACATCTACGTCTGGCAGGTTGGCGACAGCCGCGCCCGTCCGATCACGGACGACCACCGCTCGTACTTCGCGTCGTGGTCGGGCGGCCAGATCATCGTCAGCCGGACCGACGCGCTGCAGAACGAGCTGGTCGAGCCGCACGTGACCACGCTCGCCATCAACCTGGTCACGCACGAGCAGCGCACAGTTCACAGCCCCGAACTGTGGCTGCCGCAGGTCGATCCCAGTGGCCAGCACGCAGTGGCCTGGCACGGCGAATTGGGCTGGCACGCCGGCGAGGCGGTGCCAGTGCACGGCGAGCTCTATCTCGTCGACTGGGCATCGATCAATCCGTACGGCGCCGCGGCCCCCGTGGCCGCGCCGACGATCGACGCCATCGACATGAACCCGGGCTATGAAGGCGTGCCGACCGCCTCCCCAACGCCGGAAGCGACGGCGTTGGCTGCGTCGCCTGAGCCATCGGCCATGACCGACACGGAGACACCCCGGGCGCCGATTGAAACGGACACCCCGGCGGCGGTAGGCAGCGACGACGTACTGACCCCCATCGAGCCTGAGCGTGACCCGCTCCAGCACGCCATCACCGATTGGCGGGTTATGTGGTCGCCGGATGGACGGTTGCTCGCTGAGTGGGTGGGCGACGAACCGAACGGCGACTGGGGCCGGTTGAGCGTGGTGAGCGTCGCCAGGGACGGCGCGCTTGGGTCGCCGCTGCTCAGCCCCACCGCCGCCAAGCGCGGCTTCAACCTGACCCCGAACCGTGTGGCGTGGGTCGCTCCGCGTGACAACTTCGCCTCGGGTGAGCTGCGGCTGCGCGTGTGGGGCGCGGCCGGCGTTCACGACGTGCGGGTCAAGCCACTCGACTCGACAGGCGTCGTCGCCGCGTTCTAGCAGGGCGACGGCGCGCAAATCGACCGCTGCGCGCGACGCAGCGCCGCGTGGCGGTCGTTGCTTGCGGGCCGCTATTCTGGCCAGGTGGCCAGCCGCGAGATCATGACCGCCGATGACGTGCGTCGGGCGCTTGTTCGCATAAGCCACGAGATCGTCGAAAAGCACGGCGGAACTGATGATCTGGCGCTGATCGGCATCCAGAGCCGCGGCGTTCCCTTGGCCGAACGCCTGGCCGAGGCGATCGAGTCCAACGAAGGTGTGCGTCCGCCGGTTGGTCGGCTCGACATCACCCACCACCGCGACGACCTCGGGCGGGGTGTCGCTCGCCAGCCGGTGGTGCGCGGGACAGACATCCCCTTCGCCCTGGAATCGTCGACGGTGGTCATCGTCGATGACGTCCTGTACACCGGCCGCACCGTCAGGGCGGCAATGGACGCGCTGGTCGAAATTGGCCGCCCAGCGGCGGTTCGCCTGGCCGTGCTGGTCGATCGCGGGCATCGCGAGCTGCCCATCCGCGCCGACCACGTTGGCAAGAACGTGCCCACGTCACGCGAAGAGACAATCCGCGTCCACCTGCGCGAGACGGACGGTGCGGACGAGGTTTTGATCGAGCAGCGGGAGCCGGTCGCCGCCAGCCGATGAGGCACCTGCTCGACGTCGACGAGCTGACTGACGTGCAGATCGATTCGCTTCTGGCCCAGGCGGCCGACTACCAGGCTGCCCTTTCCAACCATTCGCCAATTCCACAGGTCATGAGCGGTCGTCGCGTCGCCCTCCTCTTTGCCGAGCCTTCGACCCGCACCCGCTTGTCGTTTGAAACCGCCGCACGTGCCGTTGGTGCAGAGACGTTCGTCATCGATCCAGGTGGCTCGTCACTCGTCAAGGGCGAGTCGCTGGCCGACACGATGCGCACGATCGACGCAATCGGGATGGACGTGCTGGTTCTGCGGCATCACCGCGCGGGAGCACCGTATGTCGCAGCGCGCTACTTCTCCGGCTCGGTTGTGAACGGCGGCGACGGCTGGCATGGCCACCCAACCCAGGCGCTGCTGGACCTCTTGACCCTTCGCCAGGCAGTGGGGTCGGTGGCAGGTCGAAAGGTTGTCATCGTCGGCGACCTTCGTCATTCGCGGGTGGCGCACTCGAATCGGATCACCCTTGAGCGCGCCGGCGCAGAGGTCTGGGCATGCGGACCGGCCGACTGGCTGCGCGGGTGGCCGGGAGATCGTGTTTCGTCGGATCTGGAGTCCGTCTTGCCCGGCTCCGCCGCCGTCATGGCGCTGCGCGTGCAGAAGGAGCGCATGAAGGGGTCGGCGCTGGATTTGGCTGCGTATGTCGCGCGCTACCAGATTGACGAGCGGCGGCTGGCGCTGGCCGGGCCGAACGCCTGGTTCATGCACCCGGGGCCGATGAACGAAGGCATCGAGGTTTCGCCCGCTGTCGCCAACGGGCCGCGTTCACTGGTGGTCAAGCAGGTCGCCAACGGCGTTCCGGTGCGCATGGCCGTCCTGGCGGCGCTGTCAGCCGCCCATCGGTGAATTCTGCCCGTCCCTTTACTATCGACTGCGCCGATGGACAACCAACCCCAGCCGAACGCGCCCGCCGGCGCACCTTCGGACGATCCGAACATGCCCAATTACAAGGGCGCGCCGTTGGACGCGGATCGCGGGCCGGGGCTGGGCTGCTTCTGGATACAGGTCGTCGTGCTGGTCACCTTCCTGATCCTGACGCCACTCACCGTGACCTGGGCCTGGCCGTCGTGGATCAGCGCATTGATGCTCGTCATCGTGCTGGTGCTGCTGCTCTTTGTTGGGCAAACGACGATCTTCCTGCTGCGGCTCGTCGCCGCCGATCGCCGCACGGCCCGCCGCCGCCCCATGTCCCCATCGGCTCGTAAGACCGTCGGCGACCTGGAAGAGGAAGCAGCTGCGGCCGACGACACGTCAGATGAGGATCACGCCGGATCCGTCTAGACGCGTACCTGACCGAAGACCTCGGAGCACGTCTCTGGGGTTGGCCCGGAAGTCGTCGCCCAAGGCAGCGCGCAGGTCGTCCACCAGGTTCCTGTTGTGAGCGCTGTCGCTCAGAATCAGCAGAAGTGCGTCGCAGCCTCCCATCTCTGGCTCGCTCCTTCATTCGACGGACCAGTGCCTGAAAGTCTCGAATCCGTGTCTCCGCTTCAACGCCAAGCCGGAAGTCGGGAAGGCGCAGGATCAGGTCCCACCATCGGGGATCGCCTGGATTCGGAAAAGGCACCTCGCGGGCGACCTTCCAAGCCTGGAGACAGAAGGCGCAGCAGCCGGCCGATCAGCGCTTCATGACCCTTGTCGCGCAGCGCAGGCCCAATTCGGTGGAATGACAGGGCCGGCTCCAGACCGAGCAACGATGCTGCCACGCAGATATCGATCAGCGTGAGCGAGTCGCAGTGGTCGCAGTTCGACAGCGCGAGTAGTTTTGCTGACTCCATCCGAGCCTCGCGGCCAGCTGTCTGCTGGCTCAGGCCGCCTAGTTACGTGCGCCTCGCGCAACTGCCGGACCAGCGCCGTCGACAGCTGTCGGCCGCGACGGCGACCGCGGTCAGCATTCGACTCGACGCTGGACACGCGACCAGCTTGGTCATCACCGCTTATCGCTCCCTTATCCGGCAGATGGCGATGATCGGGCGTGCCTTAGCCGGGGTTGACGCGAATTGCCGCCGATCGCTCACACATGGGAGGTGTGATGCGTCCGCCAACCACCTAACGCGGCTGACTGCAAGCACGCACCACGCACGACAGCCAAGGATCTCGAGGCAGTTGGCGCAGTGCCGCCGGCTTACGGCGCTCGGTCGGGCCCGCCCGCGCTCGTTTTGGCCGTACCCCTGGCGCAATCAGAACGGGCGGGTGTCGCGATCGGACGCATCACACATGGGATGTGTGGCGGCCGCCCCGGCTAGCCGGGCGCCTTGCCGCACTGCCCCCGTGATCGGACGCATCACACCGGGGTGTGTGTGGCCGGCGCCCTGCCAACCGCGGCACCTGGCCGCGCTCCCCGTTGCGGCCGGGCCTCGTGCCGCGCCCCGTACCACAGCCGGCCGCGCTCCACGTCGCGGCCCAGCGACCAGCCCCGCGCTGCCACTCCACCTCCCCGCCCTCCGAGCGGTGCGTGCGACAATGCGCGGGCCTTATGGAAATTGGAGCGTAGTGACGTGCCCGTCTTGGCCACGTTTTTCTCAGTCAGGCGCGGACGCGACCCGTTTTTCAAGTTTTTCATGCAGAAGGTGTTCCCGAAGCAGGTCAAGCGGTACGAGACGGACTTCGGGGTTCGCTTCCTGGGCTGGTACAACGTCGCCTACGGCTGGGACTTCGACAACGTGATCCTGCTCGAGCTGCCCGACTACGCCACGATCGACAAGTTGGAAGGTGACGAGCGAGCCCGCGCCGTCGGCCACCGCGCCGGCGAGTGGATGTTCGAGCGCCATCACGCCATGTTCCTCCGCGAGCGGATGGGACCAGATTTGGAGTACCACCCGTGAGCATTCGGCGCGGCCGCGAAAGCGATCCCCAGGGCCAGGAAGGAGCCAGGAGCATGGACGACCGATCGAGCATGCTCGGTGAGATTGCCTCCGAAGCGAGCATGGAACGTACGACGTTCCTGGTCGACGCGGGCGAGCAGCTGACACGCTTCGTTGACCAGAACAAACGGCGCATCCACGAAGCCGGCGGTTTGGTGCTGATCGACGACGACCCGGACTACCTGTCCGTGGCCCCGGATGGCACGTTCCGTTCCCGCACCCGCTATCAGGACGAGGTCACCGGGGAGTGGCACGCCGAGACTGAGATCATCGAGAGCGCCGCCGAACTGGTTGAGCTGTACAACCCGGCCGAAGTCTTCGCCGCCTTCGCCGAGGCGGCACGCGAGCAGGCCGGCATGCCCCACGAACCGACAGCAACGGAGGACATGCTCGACGCAGCGGGCGCCGACGTGGGCGAGCGCGTTGGCGTGACCGGTGCCGGCGGCGATGCGGAGCTTGGCCTCGAATACCAGGGCGCGGCCGACGACTGGGCTGAGCGCAACAAGGAAGAGCCGGTCGATGCCGAAGACGCGGCGCGCCGCCTGTACGACCTGGCCCTTACCTTTCAGGAGCGCAGCCAGCACTCCGAGGCGCGCCTGATCGAGCAGTTCCAGGTCGCGACGGCCAGCCTCGCACCAGTGCTGGGTGACCTGATGGTGCTCGACGACGAAGACGAGCGGTTGTGGTTCAAATCCAACGGCTCTTTTGAGGCCGAAGTCGTGCCGGCCGACGATGACGAGCGAGGAGTCTGACGCTGCCGGCGACGGCGAATGGCGACGGCTGTCGACGCCCGACGACATCGTCGAGTTCTACGACCCCACCGACATCTTTGGTGACTTCGCCGAGGCGCTCGCCGAACAGTTCCCCAAGGTCGACCAGGATGAGAACGAGGACGACGAAGCCGACGACGACGAGGCGGACGACGACGACGAAGCAGATGACGCCGACGGCGAGGACGGCGACGAGCACTGACATGGCGTGAAGCTGCTCGAGGCGGAGCTGCTCGACACCCGCGAGTTTCTGCCACATCAGTGGCTGCACACCTATTCCGCCCCGTGGCTGGCGAGTTCGGCCAAGCCCGGCCAGTTCGTCCACGTCAGGACGCCCGACTTCTCCGGCCTGGTCCTGCGCCGTCCGTTCAGCCTCAACACGTTCGACCGCAGGACTGGCGAGATCACCATCCACTTCCGGATCACCGGCCGCGGCACCGAGTGGCTGGCCCGCATGCGGCCAGGCGACAAGACCGAGATGCTCGGCCCGCTGGGTCGGCCATTCGAGGTCGATCCCAAGACCCGCCACATGCTGCTCGTGGCCGGCGGCCTGGGCATGGCCGGCGTCCGGTCGCTGGTTGACGCCGCCATCACTGAAGGGCGCCAGGTGCTCGTCCTGTTCGGCGCGATGACGGCGACCGACGTCTACCCATCGACCCTGCTGCCGGCGGAAGCCGAGTACATCGTCTCGACCGACGACGGCAGCTTTGGCCACGCCGGGCGGGTAACGGAGCTCGTGCCGCGCCACGAGGCGTGGGCGGACCAGTGCTTTGCCTGCGGACCGCAACCCATGCTGGCCGCGCTGGCCAACCTCGCCCGCGGCCGCGACGGCCGCCTCGGCGTCGCCCGGCTACGAACACGAGGGAATGCCCGCACTGCACCGCTTGGCTCGCCAACCGCCCGCCGTCGGTCGTGGCTGCAGGTGTCGATGGAGCAGAACATGGGCTGCGCGGTCGGCGCCTGCCTGGGCTGCGTGGTCCGGTGGCGTCGACGGTCCGCAGCGCGTCTGTCGTGAAGGGCCGGTGTTCGCCGCCGACGAGATCCGCTGGGAGGGCTGGGCGTGAGCACGACCTTCGACGTCGCGGTCGACCTGTCGGTCGACCTTGGGCGCGGCCTGGTGCTGCGCAACCCGGTCCTGGTCGCCTCCGGCACGTTTGGCTACGGCACCGAATACGCCGACGTCGTCGACATCCAGCGCCTGGGTGCCATCTGCTGCAAGGGCACGACCCTCCGACCACGGGTGGGCAACCCGCCGCCGCGGGTCACCGAGACGCCGGCCGGCATGCTCAACTCCATCGGCCTGCAGAACCCCGGCGTGGCGGGCGTGCTCGAGAAATACGCGCCGCGCTGGGCCGGCTGGGACGTGCCGGTCATCGTCAACGTCGCCGGCGAATTGGTCGAGGACTACGTCGAGGTCGCCCGCCGGCTGGATGGCCAGCCGGGCGTCGCCGGCATCGAGCTCAATATCTCGTGCCCCAACGTCGGCAGGGGCGGGCTCCAATTTGCGCTCGACCCAGAGGGAGCTTCCGAGGTCACCCAGGCGGTCCGCGGCGCGACCGATCTGCCGCTGATGGTCAAGCTGTCGCCGGCCGCGACCGATATCCGGGCCATTGCCAAGGCCATCGAACGGGCCGGCGCGGATTCGATCAGTGCGACGAACACGCTGTCGGGCATGGCCATCGATCTCCACCGTGGCAAGCCACTGCTGGGCAACACATATGGCGGGTTGTCCGGCCCGGCGCTCAAGCCCGTCGCTCTGCGCGTGGTCTACGAGGTGGCGCAGGTAGTCGACATCCCGATCGTGGCCATCGGCGGAATTGGCTCGCTGGACGATGCGCTCGAGTTCTTCTACGCCGGCGCGTCGGCGGTGCAGGTGGGCACGGCCGTTTTTGCGGATCCCGTCCTGCCGGTCCGGCTGATCGACGAGCTCGAGGCGTGGCTGGCGGCACGCGGCTTCGGCACGCCTCGCGAAATCGTCGGCGCAGCGCTGCCGCAGCGACGCGACAAGCCCAGCGTCAAAGGCGTGGAGTACCGCCCATGAGCGGGGCGACCGCCGCCCGCGTCGAGCAACTCTTTACCGAGGCTGGCGCGTACCGCGAAGGTCACTTCAAGCTCAAGAGCGGTCGACACGGCGACCGCTACATCGAAAAGTTCGAGGTCCTGCAGTGGCCGGAGCGCGTCACCGAGCTGTGCTCGATGCTGGTTGCCGGCGCGGGCCAGATCGACGTGGTGGTCGGGCCCACCACGGGCGGCGTCATCCTCGCCTACGAATGCGCCAGGCAGCTGGGCGTGCGCGGCATCTTCGCCGAGGAGGTCACGGACGAGGGCGGTGCTCACCGCGAGCTGCGCCGCGGCTTTGCCATTCAACCCGGTGAGCGGGTGCTGCTGGTCGACGACGTCATCACCACCGGTGGCTCGCTGCTGGCCATGCTGCCGGTCGTCGAGGACGCCGGCGGCGAGTTGGTGACCATCGCCGTGCTTGTTGACCGCTCAGGTGGCCTGACCCAAGTCGAGTCTCCCGCTACCGGCCGCCGCTACCCGGTCAGCGCGCTCTGGACGTTGAACCTGCCCACCTACGAAGCGGGCCCGCAAACCTGCCCCGGCTGCGCGGCGGGCACGCCGCTCGTCGCACCCGGCTCGTCCGGCACCAAGGTTCAGCCCGCGGCCTGAATCCGCCATCCGGCTTAGCGAGATTCCGGTGCGCACCGGCAATTGCAAGGTTCAGTCTGCGGTTCCCCCATATATGCTCCGCCGCGGTTGGCTGTACGGACGAGTGAGGGCTCATTCGCGTACCCAGGAGAGATGCGTGAGTTCGACGGTTGGGAGAGGGCGTCGGCCCATCGTTTTCGTGGCGCTGCTGGTCGTCGCCGCGTTCGCCGTGGCGATGTATGCGCAGAACAGCCCAAAGCCAAGCGGACCGGAGGTCGCCGCGCCCGGTGGTCCTAACGGCACGCCCAACGCAGTCGATGCCGCCGGCGGACCGGTGGCGGTTGGTAACGGCGTCTCGCAGGGCAAGTCGTACAAGCACGACAAGACGTCCAAGCCGCTCAAAGACCTGCCCCAGGTAGCCAACAAGCCCAAAGACCGTGACGAGGAAGAAGAGGACGAGCACGGCGAGCCGCGCCGGCCTACCGAGCCGCGCAACGTCGCCGATGGCGGCCTCAAGAACAAGTCGGCCGAGACGGCCGCCCTCACCACGCCCGACATGCCCTCGGCCAACGCCAACTTCGACGGTATCCCCTTCCCCGGTGTCGGTTGCAGCTGCGCGCCGCCCGACACCAACGGCGAAGTCGGTCTGACTCAGTACGTACAGATCGTCAACGAGGCCCTGCAGGTCTTCAATAAGAGCACGGGAGCCTCGGTTCTCGGTCCGTGTCAGCATCGCCACCATTTGGAACGGTTTCGGCGGCGTCTGCCAGAGCAACGGCGACGGCGACCCGGTCGTGCTCTACGACCAGCTGGCCAATCGCTGGCTGGTCAGCCAGTTCGCCGGCTCGGGCGTGCCCACCGACGAGTGCGTCGCGGTCTCGACCAGCTCGGACGCGACCGGCACCTGGTTCCGCTACGGCTTCCACCTGGGTAGCAACTTCTTCGACTACCCGCACCTGTCGGTATGGCCGGATGCCTACTACATGAGCATGAACGTGTTCAACAGCGCGGGCACGGCCTTCCTGGGCCCTCAGCCCTTCGCCTTCGACCGCACCGCCATGCTGGCCGGCAACGCGGCGTCATTCGTCACGACTGGTCTTCTGTCGACCAACGACGATGCGATGCTGCCGTCCGACCTTGACGGCTCGATCCTGCCGCCGGCCGGTGCGCCCAACCCATTCATCATGTCCGGCACCGCCACGACGCAGCGCATCTACCGCATGCACGTCGACTTCGGCACCCCAGCCAACACGACCTTCACGCTGGCCGCCACGCTCAATCCGCCGGCGTTCGCGCTGGCCTGCACGACGACGCGCGCCTGCGTACCGGAGCCAAACGGCGACCGGCTCGACGCCATTGGCGACCGACCCATGTTCCGCGCCGCGTACCGCCGCTTCACGGACGGCCACGAGGCGCTGGTCGGCAACGAGACCGTTTGTGTCGCCAACGGCGGCAACTGTGAATCGCCCGGCACCGCCGTCGTCTCCGTGCGCTGGTGGGAGATCAAGAACCTGACGTCGGGCACGCCCTCGATCGTCCAGTCCGCGACTTACCAGCCCGACTCGACCCATCGCTGGATGGGCAGCGCGGCGATGGACCTGCAGGGCAACCTGGCCCTCTGCTACAGCGCCTCAAGCTCGGGCGTCGTGCCCGGCCTGCGTTGTACCGGGCGGCTCGCGGCCGATCCGGCCAACACGATGTCCCAGGGCGAATTGACCATGTTTGCCGGCGCCGGCAGCCAGTCCTCCACCAGCAACCGCTGGGGCGACTACAGCGACCTGACCATCGACCCGGTCGACGACTGCACGTTCTGGTACACGAACGAGTACTACCCAACCGGCAGCACTGTATTCAACTGGCGCACTCGCGTCGTCAGCTTCAAGTTCCCCGGCTGCGTCGCCGGCCCGCACGGCACAGCGCATTTCAGCGTGACGCAATGCGGCACTTCCAACCCGGTTGCCAATGCCGCCGTCACCATCGACGGCAACAACTACGGCCTGACCAACGCAAGTGGCGTCCTGGATGCCACGCTCACGCCGGGCAGCCACGCCTGGATCGTCAGCGAGACCGGTTGGTCGAGCGCCAACAGCTCGGTCTCAATTACTGATGGAGTAACAACAAACGTCAGTCCGTGCCTTAGCAGCGGCACGGCGCACTTCGTGGTCACCAACTGCTCCACGAGCGCTCCGCTGCAGGGCGCAACCGTCACCGTCGACGGGACGGTCATGGGCCTGACCAACGCCAGCGGCGTCCTTGACGTGCCGCTCGTGCCTGGCGCGCACAACTGGGTCGTGACGCGCAACAACTACTCGCAGGCGCAGAACAGCGTCAACATCACGAACAACACGACGACCACGGTCCCAACATGCCTGTCACCGACCTGCTTCGAGACCACCTCCTTCAGCGAGTGGTTCGACGGCGTAACGGCACCGGCGCTGCCGGCGGGCTGGTCGACGCAGGTCGTCCAGGGCCCGGCTCCGGCCTGGGTGACGTCGAACACTGCTGGCGCCCTGGCGCCGGCGGCCGACAGCGCCCCCAACTCGGCCTTCGTCGACGATCCCTCGGTAGTCAGTGACAAGGTGCTTGTGTCACCGGCGATCGCCATTGCATCGCAGACCGCCCAGCTGGCATTCCGCCAACGCGGCGTGTTCGAAGCCGGCTGGGACGGCGGCGTGCTCGAGATCAAGATCGGTGGCGGCAGCTTCACCGACATCATCACCGCCGGTGGCGCGTTCGGCGTCGGCGGCTACACCACCACGCTGTTGTCAGGTAACCCGATGGCCGGCCGCATGGCCTGGTCCGGCACGGTTGGCTCGGCCAGCAGCTTCGACACGGTGACCGTCACGCTGCCATCGGCCGCGGCCGGACAAAGCGTCCAGTTCCGCTGGCGCGAAGGCAGCGATGTGAGCGTGGCCGGCAGTGGCTGGCGCATCGACGGCGTGACGCTCAACGACTGTCTGCCCAACCCGCCGACGACGCCACCGCCACCGTCCCGCCCACACCAACCCAACACCCACCACCACACCTACGCCAACACAGGCGCCCACGCCACGCCCACCCAGGTGCCGACGCCGACGCCGACTCCGACAACCGCGCCGCCACCACGCCAACCCCAACCTCAAGCGGGCCCACCGCCCGGCTGACGAGCTCAACGACCACTTGCGCGCAATGGACCACAGCCACGTCGCTCACCGGTGTCGCCTACACCACGCGAGCGAGCAAGATCGCGAGCACCAATCCAACGACGTTCCGCTACTGGGTCAAGGTCAATGCGACCGCCGGCGCCAACACCGTCACGGTCACTCAGACCATCGCCACGCCGAACACGTTCAACACGCTCTTCAAGCTCAACACCGGCGGCAACGTCTACAACACTGGCTGTGCCAGCAGCTTCTCGCCAACGTTCACGTCGTCTGGCACGAGCGGCAAGACCGGCACCGTAACGGTCAACTTCACCGCGCCGACGGCCGGCACGTACTACGTGACCGTCAACTACACCGGCTCGTCACTCAAGAACAAGGCCGTACCGTCGCCTACGCCGGCTTCGTTCTCGTTCGCAGTCGCCAACGTGAGTGGGTCATCAACGAGCCTGAGCCTGCACCAGTAACAACTGCCAAGACCTAATTCGAAGAGGGGCCTTCACGGGCCCCTCTTTCATTTGTGACCGGTTACTTGGCCACCTGGTCGAGCGCCGCCCGCAGCTCATCGGGCGAAGCGATGCCTTCGAACTTGGCGGTGACCTTGCCGCTCGAGTCCACCACAAAGGCATAGGGCTCGGTCGGCAGGCCCCAGTCCAGCGTGGGCTGGACCGGCGTGAGGTCGGAGCCGGTGAAGACCGGCTGCAGCTGGCCGTTGGTCATCTGCAGCTTGTACGGCTCGACATGAATGAACGTGACCTTGTCCTTGTACGGCGCCGCCACGCTCTTGACCACGTCGAGCGCAGGGCCACACGTCTGTGTCCGGCAGAAGGCCGGCGTGGCGAAGATCAGGAAGAACGGCTTGTGCTCGGCGAGCGCCTGCTTGACCGAAGTCGTGTAGAAGTCCGGGTCGGGCGTGGTGTCGGTCGAGATGGCGTGGATGCCGTCGGCCGTGGTGGCCGTCGGCGTGTCGCTCGGAATGGCCGCGGCACCGATCGCCGGGGTCGAGCTCTTATCGCGCACCGGGAAGCTCAGCCGGCCGCTCTGCTGCTTGCCGCTGCTGTCGGTCAGAGTCAGCTCCAGGCCCCACTGGCCGGCCTTCGGAAAGTTGACCGCCGCCCGATACAAGCCGGGCAGGTTCTGCATGACTGACATGTACGTGCCGTCGGCGGTCACGGCAGGCGAGGCAGTGTTGCTCGCCAGGTCGTAGAAGTTCAGCTTGGCCGCCTGGTCGGCCGCCGCCAGTGGCTTGTTCGTTGGGTCGACCACCGTCACCAGGAAGCGGTTGGGACCCGCCGCCAGGTCCGATGCCACCACGATGGGCACGATCTGGCGAGCGCCCTGGTTGACCCAGGTCAGGCTGGCGTCGGTGCTGCTGCTGGGCGTGGCAGCCGGAGCTGCCGAGCAGCGCGGCGACGATGGACAGGCCGGCAAGTAGTGCCGGGAGAAATCGAGTGGTCACGCACGCGACGATAACGCGGGCGGCTTAAAGTAGCCTTAGCCGCCGCGGCTGCCGCTCGGCTCTACAATTCGCAGCGCCCGATGAGCCGATTTCAACGCCTGGCGCTAGCCGCTGCCGTAACCACCTTCCTGTTGGTGGTAGTCGGCGCCATCGTCCGCAGCACCGGCTCCGGCATGGGCTGCCCGGACTGGCCCACCTGCCATGGCTCGTTCATTCCGCCGCTCTCGGACGGTGCGGCCTGGATCGAATGGATTCATCGCACCATCGCGGTGATCGTGGGCCTGCTCGTCCTGGCGCTCGTCATCGTCGCCTGGCGACGCGAGCGGGCCACCCGCTCGCTCGTTGTCGCATCGTTCGCGGCTCTCGTCCTGACGGTTTTCCAGGCCTATCTGGGTAAGGTCACCGTCGACACCAGCAACGCCGGCCAGTGGGTCACGGCGCACCTGGCGACGGCGATGATCCTGCTCGGGCTGCTGACTTTCATCGTTGTCCGCGCTTATTTCCCGGCCAAACTGCCGGATCGCGGGGCATCACAGCGACTGTCCCTCGCCGTCATGTTCGCGGCTGCGTCCGTCTACGCGCTGCTTCTCTTTGGCGCGCAGGTAACCGCCACCGGCGCTGCGCTGGTGTTCCCGGACTGGCCGCTGTTCAACGGGCAACTCGTGCCCGTCCTGTCTTCGGACCCGGCGGTGGCCGCACTGCAGAGCGCCCATTTCGTCCACCGCTTCGTCGCGGCCCTGGTGGCGGTCATCGTGTGGGTCGTGGCGTGGGCAGTCTGGCGGGCCGTCAAGGCAGGCCGCGCGTCACAGTCGGTGCTGGCTCTGGTGGGAACCGCGGCCGCGCTCTACGCCGCTCAGTTGATCGTGGGCGCGCTGCAGATCTGGACCACCCTCGCGCCGTGGGCGGTCGCCCTGCACGTGGGCCTGGGTGCAGCCATCTGGGCGCTGCTCGCCGGCGGCGCGTTCCTCGCCTACTACCAGGCGCGCACGTCCGAAGCCACCGCAACGGCCGACAAAGCGCCGGAGGTCTCCGATACGCCAACGCCCAGCCTGCGCGACCGGGTAGGCGCTTATGTCGCGCTGACCAAGCCGCGGATCATCGAGCTGCTACTGGTCACGACCGTGCCGGCGATGGTGCTGGCCGCTCGCGGAATTCCCTCCCCGTGGCTGATCTTCTGGACGCTGGTTGGCGGCACGCTGGCGGCGGGCGCGGCCAATGCCATCAACTGCTACTTCGACCGTGACATCGACGAGGTCATGAACCGCACTCGGCGACGGCCGCTGCCGGCGCACGCCGTTCCGCCGGAAAACGCGTTCGTGTTCGGGCTGGTCCTGGGCGTTATCTCGTTTGCGCTGATGACGTTCTTCGTCAACCTTGTCGCCGCGTTCCTGACGTTGGTGGCGATGGCCTTCTACGTCATCGTCTACACGCTCATCCTCAAGCGCTCGACGCCGCAGAACATCGTGCTGGGCGGTGCGGCGGGCGCACTGCCACCGGTCATAGGCTGGGCAGCGGTGACGGGCGACATCACGCTGCCGGCGCTGCTGCTGTTCGCCGTCGTCTTCTACTGGACGCCGCCTCATTTCTGGGCTTTGTCGATGCGGCTGCGCAAGGATTACGCGATGGCCGGCGTGCCGATGCTGCCGGTGGTGGCGGGTGTCGCGGAAACGAACCGCCAGATCCTGCTCTACACGCTGCTCATGGTTGCCCTGACGCTGGCGTTCTTCGCCGTCGCCCACATGGGCCTGGTCTTCCTGGCCGGCGCGATCCTGCTGGGCGGACTCTTCCTGTTCCAGGCCGTGGCGATGTGGCGCGATGGATCTGACGCCCGCGCAGTCCGGCTGTACAAGTATTCGATCACGTACCTGGCCGCGCTATTCGGGCTGATAGTCCTCGACGTTTTCCTCTACTTCCCGCTCTAGATCGCGGTGGCGAAGACGCTCATCGTCGACTATGCCGGTCGCGGTGCGGTCGTTTGGCGTGACGGCCGAATCAGATTTGCCGGCCCGCGCTGCCAGCGACGCATCGAGTTGGAAGCCGCCGTCGAGGCGTTGTTCGAGATGGACGATGTCGATAGCAGATCGCTCGTCGATGTCCGCGACGCGCTGCTGACCATCGGCGGAGCGCGCCTGCTCAGGGACCCGCTGTCGAATTAACAGCTCGGCGTAGGCGGAGCGAACGACTTCTCGTCAAGGCCGTTGTTGGACACGAACAAGTCGCGATCCGGGCCGCTAAAGAAGTGCGCGTCGCCGATCTGTGAGCCGTCCGTCGATCGCGTGACGTCCACCGTCCAAGGCATGGCCGGCAGCTGCGGCGCCAGGTACTGGCCCAAAACTGCCTCAAGGCTCGGTCGGAGTACGACCGCCGGCGTGCCGTTGACGTCAACGTTGATCGTCCCGCTCGATTGGTTGATCACCCGAAGGTGGAAGCCGCCGCACGGCGGGGTGGCGTTGCCGGTCGACGGCCCAGAGCTGCAGGCGCCGACGATGGCCACGGCGGCCAGAGTGACGAGCATGAGGCGCAGGCGGGCCATTGGGCCGAGTCTCTATGGCCGGCATCCAGCGTCAAGGGCGTGGGCTCGAACCGGGATGCTCCATCCCGTACTCCAAGATTCCGAGCACCGCCCCGTAAACCACATGAGCGAACACCATCACCGGCGTTCTTCGTCGCTCGCCCTCGGCCGGTCCCGGCATCAGGTCGAGGCTTGGCAGGATGGCCACGTAGCTCGTCACCCAGATCAGCAGGCCGTAACCCACCCCGACCAGAGCGCTCGCTGTCCGGCTGGGCAGTCGACGAGCGATCAAGCCAAACGCACTGCCACCAACCATGCCGAAACCGAGATGAGCAAATACCGTCGCGCCGTCGAGGGACGCTCCCGAAATCGGCATGCCGGCTTTACGGGCAACCCGGCTCGTGATCGTCTTCGGCGGCTGCTCGTTCATCCATCCGAAGAAGTCGGCCGCCAGCATGCACACGCTCATGATCAGAGTTGCCAGCAGCCCCGCGACGCCGCCGGTCGCCACCCTCTTCAACACCGCTACTCCTCCCGGTCGCAAGCTCTAAAGCAGCATCTGCCCGCGGGCTAGCACCAGGCAGATTGCCTGGCCCCGGCCTGCTATCCGCGCCGTTACAGCAGGATCACTCCGGAGCCGGGTAACGGTGTGCCAGCCTCCAGGGCTTTGACGATGTCCGATGGCGGCGTCGCATAAGCCAGCCCCAGCGCGGCGCGCAGCTCGTCGACGTGCCGGCGGTTGTGCTCGCTCCGGCTCAATACGACGACGATGGCGTCCACGCGGCCGTGCAGCTCACGCTGCCTAATCCGACGAACCAGCTCCTCGAGCTCACGCAGTCGCGTTTCTGCTTCGATTCCCGCCCGAAATGCGCTTCCGAGGCGGATTAGCACGTCCCAGGACCGAAGGTCGCCAACGCGCGGAAACGGTGCTTCTCGTCTCACGGACCAGACAGGCGCGAGCAAGGCGCAGAAGCGCTCGATCAGCCGTGTTGAACCCTGATCACGCAGCCCCTCCTCGAGTCGGTAGAGATTCAGGCTCGGCTTGAGACCCAGGAGCGTCGCGACCAGGCAGACGTCCTGGACAGTGATGGGGTGCGCATTCCGTTCGAATTGGCTGTAGCGGGTCTGCGACCAACCTATTCGTTCGGCCAGCGCGGCTTGGCTGAGATTGGCGTCAAGCCGGGCCGTACGGAGTTCGGCGCGAACGGCCTCCACGGTTCGAGCAGCGATAAGTCGTCCCCTGGCCACGCGCTCGTCTTTGGCTGCCATGCCCCGCTATCGTGCCTGTTGGCGCTTACCGCGGGCTTATCCTCCGGTAATCGACGTTGGGAATGCCCCCGAAGCCAAGTTGACTGGTCACTGATCTTTCGCGCGTCGCAACCGAATCTGGGCTCTGGAGTCAGGCTGGCGTCTGGTCTACGAACAACTCGAGCGTCGCGGACGAAATGCGAACCCGCCCTAACCAGCGACAAACGAAAGATGAGTGACCAGTCGACTGACGCCCTGCGCCAAGTTCGCTGCGGCCTCAGTCACCAGGAGGATGGCGAGCACCGCCGGCCCGCTTACCAGGATCACTAGGGCCGCCGCCGACCCTAGTCCCCAGGTGGATGCGGGGCGGTCGCCGCCCCGGGCCCGCTCGCACGCGCGGCATCGGCCAACTGTTCGGCACGCTCCTTGGAGGCTCGTTCCCGATCGAGTTTGGCGTCGATCCTGACGCCCTCGCGTTCCTCGGCGCGCAGCCAGACCCACACGGCCAGCAGCATCGCCACCAGGAACGCAGCATCTCCGCCCACCCACATGATCGCGCCGGCGAACTGCTGGTCGACCAGGGGCGGCGGACCCCACGGTCGAACCAGCGTCTCGTAGTGCGAATACAGCACGACTGGCGCCGAAAAGATGGCCAGGCCCAGGAACGACGACCAGGGCATGCCCAGGAACAGGTAGCCGACTCGGGCGGGGTGGGGCAGCCGCCGTGGCGAAGGATCGGCGCCGACTACCGGCCACCAGAACAGCAGCGCCGCGCCCAGGTATATGCCGTGCTCGACGATGTGCCAGCCCTCGTTGTCCAGGGCCAGCCCGAACAAAGCGCTGAAGTGCGACCAGTACATGACCACCGCGAATACCACCCACGCGACGATCGGATGCGCGATCACGCGCATGACACGCGAGTGCAGAACCGGCAGGATCCAGCGCCGCCGCGTCTCCCCTGACGAGACCCGCAGCAACAGCGTGATCGGCGCCGCCATCACCAGCAGCGGCGCGGCAACCACGATCAACAGCAGGTGCTGGACCATGTGATCGGAGAAGAGGGTGGTGTCGTAGGTCCCGATGGGCGACTCCAAGGCCACGAAGATCACGAACAGGCCCGCGTACCAGCTCCACGCCCGCCAGCGCGGCACCGGGTTGGCCGGATGGTCGCGCGCCACTGCCCGCGCGCCGAGCCAGTACGCCAGCCACAACCCAAGCAACGGCAGCACGACATGCGGCTCTATTTGCCATGCCAGGAGCACGTCGGCGGCAGACGCAGGCACAGGCGCCACCCCATGCGCCGCCACCGCGCCGGGCCACGCCATAACAGGCAGCCCAAGCGTGGCCAACAGTGCTGTCGCGCGCAGCACGATTACCGATCTCACACCTATTATGTTGACGCTCCCGCTCAAAACCCAGCTAAGGGAACCCTTCTGACCTTGCTCGGTTCTCGGACGCGCCCGAACCTGTTACGCGCCGCCCGCGTGGCGGTCCATGTAGGCCTCGGCACCGCCATTTTGGTGTTGCTGGCTGCGTGCGGTACCCCGAATACACAGAACCTGACCGCGCCAGGCGGGGTCAGCGCCTTCCCGCCGGCGGCCGTGACCCAGCAGGCGAGCGACACGGGCACCCTCTACGCCATCACCCTCGCCATCGCGACGATCGTATTCGTCATCGTCGAGGGCCTGCTGATCTTCATTTCGCTGCGTTTCCGCCGCAAGAAGACCGACACGGAGCTGCCCTACCAGCGCCACGGCAGCAACCCGCTCGAGATCATGTGGACGATCGTCCCTGCCATCACCGTCACCTTCCTGTTCGGCGCCGCCATCGTCACGCTCAACAAGCAGGAAACGTTGTCGCCCAACCCGAACGTCATCGTCGACGTGACCGGTTTCCAGTGGCAATGGAACTTTGCCTACCCCAACCAGGGCAACCTGTCGTTTACGGGCTCGGGCCAGACCGGTCCGGAGATGGTCGTGCCCACCGGCGAGACGGTGCTCATCCGGCTGCAGTCGAAGGACGTCATCCACTCGTTCTACGTGCCGCTGTTCAACTACAAGCTCGACGTGATCCCCGGGCGCATCAACCAGTTCGACATCACCGTGACGGAGGCCGGCACCTACGGTGGGCAGTGCGCCGAGTTCTGCGGCCTGGGCCACGCCGACATGTTCTTCACCGTGCGCGCCGTCGCCCGGCCCGACTTCGACACGTGGGTCAGCCAGCAACAGGCGGCCGCCAGTGCGACGCCGGCACCCATCCCAAGCGGTGCCCAGCAGCTGTCGCTTACGGCACCCGCCGTTACCGGCTTCCAGGAGACGACCCTGACCGCCAAGGCCAACGAGCCCATCGTCTTCGACTTCAAGAACACCGACCCGGCCAATCCCCACAACGTGGCGATCGAAAAGGCCAACCCGGATGGCTCGACGTGGGTTGGCCAGCCCATCGCCCAGGCCGGCACGTCGCAGACGTACAGCGCGCCGCCACTCGCCGCCGGCACATACAACTACTTCTGCGCCGTGCACCCGCAGACGATGCGTGGCACCCTGACGGTGCAGCCGTGATGGATCAGGAGTAAGGCAGGACCGATGGCCACGACGACCCTCGCTCCGCGCACCGCCGCCTACCCCCGCTCGCGTCTGTACGAGTGGCTGACGACGACCGACCACAAGAAGATCGGCGTCCTCTACATCAGCACCGCCTTCGCCTTCTTCCTGCTGGGCGGCATCATGGCCCTGTTCATCCGCACCCAGCTGGCCTGGCCGGGCCTCGACTTCGTCGACGCCGCCACGTACAACCAGCTGTTCACGATGCACGGCACGACGATGATCTTCTTCTTCGTCATGCCGATGATGACCGGCCTGGCCAACTACATCGTGCCGCTGCAGATTGGCGCGGCGGACATGGCCTTCCCGCGCATCAACGCCCTGTCCTACTGGATGGTGCCGCTGTCGGGCATCCTGCTGTACAGCGGTTACGCCTTCGGCGGCGCAGCCAACGCCGGTTGGACGGGCTACGCCACGTTGTCGGTCAAGGAAGGAACGGGCATCGACCTGTGGATCGCCGGCCTGGTGCTGGTGGGCACGAGCTCGATCCTGGGCGCGATCAACTTCATCGCCACGATCTTCAAGATGCGCGCGCCCGGCATGACGCTGATGCGCATGCCGCTGTTCGTGTGGAACTCCCTCGTGACGAGCGTGTTGTTGCTGTTCGCCGTGCCGGTGCTGACGGCCGGCTTCGTGATGCTGTTCATCGACCGCCACTACGGCGGCGGTTTCTTCGAACCGGCGCTGGGCGGCAATCCGGTGCTGTGGCAGCACGTCTTCTGGTTCTTCGGCCACCCTGAGGTCTACATCCTCATCCTGCCCGCGTTCGGCATCGTGACCGAGATCCTGCCCGTCTTCAGCCGCAAGCCACTCTTCGGCTACAAGGCATTCGTCTTCGCGACTGCGTCCATCGGCGCCCTGGGCTTCACCGTCTGGGCGCACCACATGTTCACGACCGGCGCCGTGTTCCTGCCCTACTTCAGCTTCTTCACCTTCCTGATCGCCGTGCCTACCGGCATCAAGTTCTTCAACTGGCTGGCCACGATGTGGGGCGGCCAATTGACCTTCAGCACGCCGCTGCTGTTCGCGCTGGGCTTCATCGCCCTGTTCCTGATCGGCGGCCTCGATGGTGCGTTCCTGGCGGTGGTGCCCTTCGACTTCCACGTCCAGGACACGTACTGGGTCGTTTCACACCTGCACTACGTGCTAGTGGCCGGCTCCGTCTTCGGCATCTTTGCCGGCCTGTACTACTGGTTCCCCAAGATGAGCGGCCGCTATCTGAACGAGCGTCTGGGCAAGATCAACTTCGTGCTGCTGTTCATCGGCACCAACCTGGCCTTCTTCCCGCAGCACCTGCTGGGCCTGGACGGCATGCCGCGGCGCATCGTCCATTACGCCGACAACCCCGGTTGGGGCTCGCTCAACCTGCTGTCGACCATCGGCGCATTCACCATCGCCATCAGCATGCTGCCCTTCCTGTGGAACCTGTTCATCACGTTGCGCAGCCCGCGCAACGCGCCGGACGACGCATGGGACGGCAACACGCTCGAGTGGGCGACCACCAGCCCGCCGCCCACGTACAACTTCGACTCGCTGCCGCCCATCCATTCTGAGCGGCCGCTCTTCGACCTGAAGCACGGAGCGGTGGCTGGGCATGCGCTTGCCCTGCCGGCGGGTCCGGGTGAGACGCACGACGAACTGCGCGCCGACTCCGAGGACGTGGTGGCCAGGCGATCCGGCAAGCCCGAGTACCCCGAGACAAACGATGCCGAGCCTGAGGGTGCGGAGCCTGAGGCCGCCGCGCCTGAGGCGGCGCCCAAGAAATCCAGCGGAAAGAAGGCCGACAAGTGACGGCCGGCAGCGATGTCCTGGTCGCGCCGCATGCCGAGGAAGACCCACACGGCGGTCTGGGACCGATCGAGGGTGGCGTCAACACCGCCCTGCTGGGCATGCTGCTGTTCATCGGCAGCGAGCTCATGTTCTTTGCCGGCCTGTTCGCGGCCTACTTCAACGCCCGCTCGGCCGCACCGGCATGGCCGCCGGTGGGCGTCGACTTCATCAACCCGATCCCGCTGCCGCTGATCGTGACGGGCATCCTGATCACCAGCTCGATCACCATGCAGATCGGCGTCTGGCGCATCCGCAAGGGCGACCGCCGGGGCATGAACCGGGCCATCATCATGACCCTGGTCCTGGGCGTCGTCTTCCTGTTCCTGCAGTTGTATGACTACAACGAGCTGGTCACAGAGCACGGGTTTGGCATCAACAGCGGCATCTACGGGACGCTCTTCTACACGCTGACTGGCTTCCACGGGGCTCACGTCTTCGGCGGTGTCGTGGGCATGTCGGTCGTGCTCGCTCGCGGCCTGGCCGGCCAGTTCTCAGCCCGTCACCACGTCGCCGTCGAGGCAGTCAGCGCGTACTGGCACTTCGTCGACGTAGTCTGGATCGGGCTGTTCACGACCATCTACCTGCTGAAGTAGGGCGACCCAATGTTCGTCTGGCGCAACGCCATCATCCTCGGCATCATCTTCATCGGCGTCGGGCTGCTCTATCTGTGGGTGCAGGGCAGCGGCGCAACGATGGATCGGGCCGGCGTGACCATGCTGATCATCCTGGGCGGGGCGATGATGTTCACCTTCACGATCCTGCTGCGGGGCTCGCGCGGGCTCTGATCGCCCGGCCCCACCGTGCCGCTCATGATCTTCGCTGAGGAATCGACCAGCCCCGACCTCTTCCAGCAGCTGCTTGCGCTGCTGCAGGCCATCATCATGCCGGTCTGGAATGACCTGATCCAGCTCATTCCACTGGTGCTCGTCCTGGTCGTCGTGGCCTACCTGCTGTTCACCCTGTGGCAGTGGCGGACTAACTCATCGCGCAACAAGCCGCGCCTGATCCCGCGCTACGCGGGCAGCCCACCGCCCGGTGTCCACATCCCGGGCCCGGCGCGCTGGGTTGCCGTCGCTCCGCTGGCACTGGCGCTAATCATCTTGCTGGTCGTGCTTGCCACGATCGGTCGGATGCCGGGCCCACCGCTCAACTACCTGCTCATCGGGCTCGCCGTGCTGCTGTCGGTCGTCTCGTTCATCGGCTGGCTGCGCGACGCAATGGGCGAATGGGAGCAGGCTGAGGCGGGCGCACACGGTGGCGGACATCTCGCGGCAGGCACGGCAGCAGCCGGCGTCCTGACAGCGGGCACCTCGTCAGCGATGACCGTCGCGTCGGCGGGCGGGGCGCTCGTACCGGTGGGCGGTGGGGCGCTCGTCGCTGAGGCAGAGGTGCAGGCGCCACCACCGGGCGTCCACATGCCGGGCCCCAGCCCGTGGCCCTTCTTCGCGCCGATCGCGCTGATGGTCATCTTCTACGGCGTCATCTTCAGCCCGGCGCTGCTGGTCGGTGGGGTAATCATGGGCGTCATCGCGGCCGCCGGCTGGCTGCTCGACGCCAGCCATGAGTACACGTCGACCGAAGAGGTTGGGCACGCCGTGCCGCGGACACGCGACCCGCGCGCCGTCTGGCCGCGCCGCCTGGTGCCGATCTACGCCGGCGTCGTCGCGGTCAGCCTGTTCATCGCGCTGCTGCCGGCAATTGGCCAGTTCGTCGCCGGCCTCGCCCCGGCGTCGCCCGGTGCCTCACAGGTCGCGGTACCAGCCCAGCCCGTTATCTCCGCCAGCAGCGCCGTTTCATTCGACACCAAGAACCTGATCGTGCCCGCCGGTCGGGACTTCGAACTGGTCTTCAACAACAACAACGACGGGGTGCCCCACAACGTCGAGATCGCCGACGGGCCGGACAAGGCGACGATCTTTTTCGCCGGCGAGCAGATCACCGGCGTGAAGTCCATCACCTACCAGGTCAACAACCTGGAGGCGGGCAACTACTACTTCTTCTGCATCGTCCACCCGAACATGAACGGCACCGTCGAGGCATTCCCCGAGACTGGTTCCGGCGGCGCGAATGGCGCGCCGCCCCCAGCGCCATCGTCGTCCGCCGCTACGCCTTGACGCGCCGCAGCCGGCTCGTGCTGGCGACGGCGATAGCCCTGATTGCAGTCGTGGCGGTGGGCTGGTTCGCCTGGAGCCAATCCAACGCCACACCCACACCATCGATAGTCGTTGGCCGCAACCCGCTGCTGGACAAGCCCGCTCCGGCCATCTCTCTGCCCACCCTCGATGGCACTGGCACGGTCAACCTGTCCGACTACGCAGGTCGGCCCGTAATCGTCAACTTCTGGGCCAGCTGGTGCGTGCCGTGCCAGCAGGAGTTCCCGCTGTTCAAGGAGGCGCGCACCGAGCATGCCGCTGACGGCCTGGAGATCCTGGGTGTTGTCCACCTCGACTCGGCCGATTCGGCGCAACGGTTCGCGGCAGACCACGGTGCCGACCTGGCCGCTGCTGCTGGACGCCAAGCGACGCGGCGTGGCAGGCCTACGACATGAGCGCTCATGCCAACGTCGTTCTACATCGACCGCGAGGGCATAGTCCGGGCGGTCAGTTACGGACCGCCGCCGTCCGGCACGCTCGAGGAGCAGCTGGCCAAGATTCTTTGACCCTTTTTCTTGGGTCTTTCGGCACGTCCGCGGAGCGATCATGACACCGAGAATTGCTCGGTTCACCGCGAGAGAGAGGACGTCATGGTCACTGCCGCCGAGCCAGAAGAAGCCACGTTCGACATCGTCGAGACGTTCCGCCCTGACTTCCGCTCCGAGGTGTCGCGTCGCACGATCCTGCGTGGCGCGGCGCTGACCGGTGCGGGCCTGATCGCCGCCGCCTGCGGCACCAGAGTTTTCCCCGCCATCGGGACGCCCCGGCCCAGTCCCAGCGCCAGCCTCGCACCGACTGCCGCGCCCAGTGCGACGGCGACGGCCGCCGCAACTGGCCCTGGCCAGCGGTACGCCGGGCGCCACGGCAACCGCCGGCGCAACACCATCGGCGACGCCAGGTGGCTCGATCCCGGCCGGCTGGACCCAGCACGACGTCGATGCTCGCAACGCCGTCCGGCGCTACCTGGGCAACCTCGTACCGGCCCTCAACGGCATTTACGGCCCGGCCGTCTACGCCAAGCTCGGCGAGATCCTCGGCGCCGCCGACAACTACCCGGAGCTGACGCAGAAGCCGGCCTTTGCCCAGGTGCCGCAGATGCTGTTCAACGACGTGCTTCACCCGTTGACGCCGACCGTCGACAACGGCGTGAAGGTGTTCAACCTGACCATCGAGAACATCAACCAGCAGATCGACGAGCTCAAGCCACCGATCGCCGCCCTTGGCTACAACGGGCAGTGGCCCGGTCCAACGATCCGCGTCAAGCAGGGCGACAGGGTGCGCGCCGTCTTCAAGAACAACCTCGCTGAAACGACCGGCGTCCATTTCCACGGCGTCGAGTTCGACGACTTCTTCCAGGACGGAGTCCCATTCGTCACGCAGCTGCCGATCGTGCCGGGCGAGACGTATACCTACGAGTTCACTGCGCGCAACTCCGGCTCGCTCATGTACCACTCGCACCACAACGCCACCGACCAGGTCGGCCGCGGCCTGCTGGCGGCCTTCCTGGTCGAGCCGACCACGCCCGACTACAAGTTCGACCGCGAGTACATCTGGATCTCAAACGATGCCTTGGGCGGCTTCACGATCAACGGCCACGGCTTCCCGGCGACGGTGCCGGTGCTGGTCGCGCAGGGCGAGACGGTGCTCATCCGCTTCATGAACGAAGGCGTGATGATGCATCCGTGGCACAGCCACGGCTACTCGATGAAGGTCGTCGCAAAAGACGGCATCCCGCTCGGCAACGCGTCTTTCTCGACCGATACCTTCGGCGTAAACCCGGGCGAACGTTGGGACGCGCTGATAACGGCCGACCGACTGGGCGTATGGGCCTTCCACTGCCATATCCTGCCCCACGTCGAGGGCAGCTCCGGTATGTTCGGCATGGTCAACACGCTCATCGTGGTGCCAACCGCCGCCGACGTGGACACGATCATCAATGCGGTTGTCAGTTAGCGCAGTTCTCAGCGCGACGCTGTTGCTGGTCGCCGGCTGCGCCGCCGCGCCGGCCGCCACTGTCAGCGTGACGGGTGCCTGGGTGCGCGCAACGGCCAGCGCGGACGAACCGTCGGCGGGCTACCTGACAATCGTCAACAACACGGGTCAGCCGCAGAAGCTGACCGGCGTCACATCGTCAGCCGCGGACACGATCGACATACATCGCAGCGTGCTAGACCAGAACACGGGCATGACCGAGATGTTGCCCGTCCCTGAGATCAACGTGCCTAACGGCGGAACCGTCACCCTCGAGCCGGGCGGCTTCCACATCATGCTCATCGGGCTCCACCAGCGGCTGGCGGCTGGCGGCCCCACGATCCCGCTCACACTGACTTTCGCTCCAGCCGGCCCTATCACCGTCCAGGCCGATGTCCGGGCAATCGCGCCCTGAGCCCGCGCCAGCGCCGCTATCGGAGCGAGTAGGCAGAGCGCTCGCAGTGCCGCTCGCGGCTCTCGGCGGCGTTGGGCTGCTAATCGTGCTGGCTGTGGCCAGTCCACCGCGTGGCAGCCAGGCGACGGCGACGGCGACGTCGCCGCTGGCGGCCGTTCCAACTGCCGGCCAATCGCTCTTCTACACCGACGCCGAGCCCGCGCCTCCGATCGAGCTGACCGCCAGCGATGGCAGCCACTTCTCGCTGGCGGCCCATCGCGGCACGGCGCAGCTGGTCTTCTTTGGCTATACCCATTGCCCGGACGTGTGCCCGCTCACCGTCGGGACCGTAGGTGACGCGATCGCCAAGGCTGCGTCGCCGGTCCAGGCTGTGTTCGTGACCGTCGATCCCGAACGCGATACGACGTCCTGGCTCGCCGACTACTCGCGCTACACGCCGCCTGGCTTTGCCTTCGTGACCGGATCCGACCAACAGATCAGTCAGACGGCGGCGGCCTGGAATGTTCGCTACGCCCGGGTCGACACGACAACGCCCGGCGAATACGAGATGACTCACACGGCCGACGTCTATGCCATCGACGCCGCCGGAACGCTGCGCGCTCACTTTCCATTTGGCACGGACGCCGCCACGATGGACGCCACGCTGGCGCAGATCGTCGCGTCGACGGCCTCGACGTCCTCCGCGTCGACCGCGGCGCCCTCGGCATGGTCGGCTCCGCCAACGGCCGGCTCGGTCGAAGACCTCGACGTCGAGGTAGTGTCGTCGTCGGTCTGGGCGGGCGGTCACAGCCCGCTGATCCTGACCATCGCGGACGGGTCAGGCCGCATCGATGATCCCGACGCGAAGGTCACCCTTCAGCAGCTGAATCCGGATGGACTGGTGGCACCGGACGTAATCGAGGCCAAAGCCATTACTCCACCGGGAGAAACCAAGGTCTTCTACGTCGCCGAGGTCGACGTTCGCACTCCCGGTCCGACATCCTTTGCCGTGGTCGCGCACACGAACGGAAACGACGCTCGCCGGCTCGCTGTCGCTCAACGTCCTCGATCCGGGCAAAACGGCCGCCCTCGGTGGGCAGGCACCCGCCGTCCACACGCCGACGCTGGCCGACGTCGGCGGCGACCCCACGACGATTTCAACCGATCCCCAACCGGACAGCCGGCTTTACACGACTTCGACCACGGATGCCCTCGCCAAGCACGTCCCGTTCGTCCTGGTCATCGACTCGTACAGGTTCCGGGTGACTTCTGCCTGCGGCAAGGCACTGGGCATGGCGACGTACCTGCTCGATCGATGGACGGACGTGCCGTTCATCCACCTTGAGCCCTTCCGCTACTCGATCGTCACGGATACCCCGGTCATCGCCGGCAGCTTGACCAACCCAGAGGAAGTCGATGCGGCCGCCGCCTGGGGCGTGGCGGATCAGCCGTGGGGCCCGTTGACGATGCCGTGGGTCTTCATCGTCGATGCCAATGGCACGGTCCGCGCCAAATACCAGGGCGTCATGGGCACCGATGACATCGACGTCATCGTGTCGATGCTGACAAACCGCTGACACTCCGGCTGTCGTCAAACACCTTGTTACTCCTTTGCAGACCGCCTACCTTTCGCCCATGACCGATCAGAAGGACAAGCAGGTCGAATCGACCGAGCCAGTCAACGACGAGAACGACACCGAGGGCCACTCGCTGCAGATGCTCGAGTACGGCCGCACGGTCTCGCAGGATCGAACCCGCGAGATGGAGCGGACGGCGAAAGAGGCGCGCATGCGTGAGGACTCCAAGTCGAAGAAGGGTCGCAGCTTCTTCCGCCGCTAGGCGGGATTGGGGGCCCGAAGCCGGCGCCGACCAGCGCGCCGCGTCCGAGGCCTGAAGCCGGCACCAAATGAAACGACCCCGGGAGGCGGGTCCGCGGGGTCGCTTCGAGACGTATTCGGTGAGTGCACTTTCGTGCACGATTCAATTTAGCCCATCTCCCTGATCTTGTCAGGCAAACGGCCGGATCCTACGATCGCCGCGGAGCCCGGGCTTCCAAAAGCTACCGAGGCAAGCGTGTCGAGATATCAGCGTCTACGCGCGAAAAGCGCCCATCGGGCCCTGGCGAGCGGGTCGCCGTGGCCGACGGCTCGGATCGAGGGAGCGCCGCGTCGCGGGCCGCGCAACTGGCGATGCACGCGCCGCACCTGATGCGGCAAGAGGACGTCGCATACGCTGCAGGCGACCGCCGGCAACAAGGCGGTCCAGCGTGCAATCGGCCAAGCCAGCCGACGGTCCACGCGAGCTGAGTTCCAGGACCGGACTGGTGCCAGACGAAATACCTCGATGCCAGCAGCGGCGGCGGCGGCGGTGTGCTCTTCGCCGGTGAGAAAGGGTCGAGAGGTCGTCGTCAAGCCCGGCGAAACGCTCCCGGCGAGGGTGCCCTGGCCGCGTATCCTGATCTCGCAGGTTGCGGCAGCTGCACCGGCACCGGACTCGGCCTTGCCCCGGGCTATCGCATACCGTGCAATCGCGAACGAGGAGAAGATCAAGAAGGCGTTCAAGCCACTCTTGGGCAAGGCGGGCCAGAGCGCAGCGAGTAAGCAATCTCGTGGCCAAGCTCGACGATCCGGGCCTGGTAATCCAAGAAATAGCGCAGGGCAAGCAGCTGTCCGAAGTCATCGGCGAAGTGAAGAAACACACCAAGAAGAAGCTGTTCGGCGGTGGCCGCAAGTTCCGCAAGAACTCGCCGCTGCGAATCTTCACTGACGCCCGCGCCATTCGTGCCATGGGAGCGGTCACTGCGGTCGACCTCTTCATCGGCAACAAGACCGGCTCTACCAGTTCAATCCAGAGAACTTCCTCGTGTCGCCGTACAGCATCTCGATGATCGACAACGTCTGGACCGGGTCCGAGAAGGGCTACTTCCACACGGCGACGGTCGCTGGCGGTGGGACCAGCCAGATGAAGATCACGTCCGATGAGGCCATGAAAGCCTGGCTCGCCGATCGGACGTCAGGCATGTTGGCAGCCGGGGACTACGACAAGGTCGCGGACCGAAGTCTTCGAGCGCGTTCGCGACGAGATGCTGGGACGCACCACGCGCAAGAAGATCGATGAGCATGGGCGCCCAGCAGGCCCTGAACGCCGCCAGGCGGCGCTTCGAAACGAGCTTGCAGCGGGCCTCAGTCGAAGGCAAGGATCAGATGATCAAGTCGCTGGCCAAGATCGCCGGCAATTACTCGTCAATGCACACGATGGTCGGTGGGGTGAGCGTCGCTGAGATCCGTCGCTCCATCAGGCGGCGCGTAGATTTCCTGACCGGGGGCACCGGCCGTGCTAACAATCAGAAAACCCGCCTTTTCAGGCGGGTTCTGAGCTCACGAGCTTGGTTGCGGGGGACGGATTCGAACCGCCGACCTTCGGGTTATGAGCCCGACGAGCTGCCGCTGCTCCACCCCGCGACCTCTAATTCTAGGCGTTCGTCCCGAATCGCGCCAGAGCCGGCTTCGGCGGCAGCAGCGACGAGCCTCAAGCGCGCCTTCCCACAGGCCGACGGCCGCGGGCCACCAGCGGTCGACGATGCGCGCGGCGCCGTACCAATTCGAGCCGATGTGACCGTGGCGCGCGTCATTGAACGAGAGTTGCTGCGCACCGTCGAGGTGGACCGCTGCGAACGGCACGATGCCGTCTCCCGCACGAGTGGCGTCGTCACCAACGACCATCGCAAAGACTTCCTCGGCCAGCCGCCCAAACGGGCCCGTGAAAGCAGCCTGCTTGTAGTCCGACCCGACGCTTAGGTAGGCCGTGCGTGGCGCGAAGAACGCACCGGGCGACTCCCGGTCCAGGAACTCAACCGCTTCGTGGCCGGCATGTCGGTAGCGGTTAGCCAGTCGTCCCAGGCCGTGCGGCGTTCCGAGCGTCACCAGACAGCCCACCGCTTCGGCAACGCCGCCGCGCTGGCCCTCGAACGGCGTCCTCGACATGGCCAGGCGGGTGGCGATGCCGCCTCCCGAGTGACTGACGACGATGATCGGCTGGCCGTTGGCCGCGTCATACGCGCGCAGGATCGATGCCTTCGTCCGGCGCATGACATGAGCCATACCCCACAGGCTGGCAACTGCCCAGTCCATGGGCCAGAGCTGTTCGATCGTGACGGACGCCGCGCCGCGTGCAAGCAGCCGCCGCTGCAGCGGCACGTAGTTGAATGGCACGGTCATGAAGCCGCCGACGATCAGGACATGGGGCTGCACCGACAAAGAATAAGGCGAAGGCGGTTTTGCCCTAGCCCGCCAGGCGCGGCTTGGCCGCCTCCTTGACCGTCTTGTCGGCGCGAGGCCTCGTCCAGCGCTCGTCAACGTCGGCCACCATCCTGCCGCCGGCGCGGGTCATCGTCAGCCGGACGAGCTCGAGCTGGTTCTCGTGAAAACGGCCGGCCAGCAAGGTCGCATCCCCTTCGTCGGCCCGGCCCGGAATACCCAGCGGCGCGATGGCGGCGTCTTCGTCAGGCATGCTCAATCGACTGCGCAGCCCATTGCAGTGCCGCCTCTGCTCCTTGCCGGTCGGAGAACCGGGCCGCCAAAACGCGCACTTAACCTCCCTGACGTCGCTTCCTCGGTCGGGTTGAGCCGGCATCCTGCGCGGCCCGTGCTCAAGGCGCGACGCCCACGGGGCGGTATTCCTCTTTCAAACGTCTCAAGCGTGAGTCAGGAACTCGACCTCGACCGGCTCGAAGCTGTCGGCCAGCTGGAAGTCGAATACCTGCGCGTAAAACGACAGCTCAGCCTCGAGCGAACGAGCGATGTTGGCTGCGTTCCGAAAGCCGTGTCCCTCGCCGGCAAAGGGCAGGTAGGCGTGCGGAACGTGTCGCTCACGAAGCGCGGCGACCATCTCCTCCGCCTGCGCCTTGGGCACGACCATGTCGTCGAGGCCCTGCAGGACAAGCAGCGGGCAATTGATGCGCTCTGTGAAATGAATGGGTGAGCGTGCCCAGTACACGTCGAGCCGCTCCGGATATGGCGCGACGAGGCGGTCTGCGTAGCGCGACTCGAACTTGTGCGTATCGCGCGCCAATGCCTCCATGTCGCCGATGCCGTAGTAGCTGGCGCCGGCGGCGAAGACGTCGTGAAACGTCACCGCACACAGCGTCGTGTAGCCGCCCGCGCTGCCGCCCCTGATTGCCAGCCTGCGCCCATCGACCAGTCCCTGCTCGGCCAGGTAGCGGGCGGCGTTTATGCAGTCGTCCACATCAACAACACCCCAGCCACCATCGAGGCGGCGCATGTATTCGCGGCCGTAGCCGGTGCTGCCGCCGTAGTCGACGTCGACCACGGCGAAGCCGCGGCTGGTGAAGACCTGCCGCTGGAGGGAGAGCGAGGAGGAGGTGTGGGCCGTGGGTCCGCCGTGACTCATCACGATCAAGGGCGGCCGGTCGGTGGGTGGCGCCTCGTACTCCGCGTTGACAGGCGGGTAGAACAGCGCATGGGCCGTCATGCCGCCCGAGGTCGGAAACTCGATGTGCTGCGCGACGGAGATTGTCCCGGGGGGCGGGACTTCTTCGGAGGCGCGGCGGACGTACTGCCAGTCGCCGCTGCCCAGGTCGAGAAGGACGATGCCCGCCGGCTCATCGGGCCGGCCGGCGCCGAATGCCGCCCGGCCATCGCTCACCACGATGTCGTAAATCTCGGAATGCGGCAGGGGGATGACTGTTGGGCCCTCGCTCGCACCGGCCGGAATGCGCCAAAGCTCGTCGCGCTCTTGTCGGTGCACGATGGATATCACCGTGCCGTCGGCGTCGATGCCGTACCAGGTCAGCCCAAAAACCCACTGCGGGCCGGCGAACTCGGCGTCCATCGGTGCAAGTGCCTGCGCCTCTCCGTCAAAGGGCGCTACAAGCCGATAGAGGTTCCACCAACCGCTGCGGTCGGACGCGAAGATCAGGGCGCCATCAGGCGACCATTCGGGCTGGACGACCGACTCCTCCGCGCCACCGGCCAACTGACGCGCGTTGGCGATCGCGCCGGCCGCATCGAGCGTCGGCCAGCCACAGCTCGCAGCCATCCCACGGCATGTTCGGGTGACGCCACGACAGCCACGCCAGGCGACGGCCATCCGGGCTCAGACGAGGCGTGCTGTAGAAGTCGTAGCCCTTCGTGAGCGGCGTGACGGCGCCGTTGGACAGGTCAACTGCCCCAAGCCAGTTCGATGGCTCCGGAATGCGCCCGCCCTCGCTGGCGCGGTGCGGCGCATCGGCCATCGCGGTGTGATCCTCGACGACCGTAATCAGGCGGCCACGCGTATGGTCGGCAACCATATCGGCGAAGCGCATCGCGCCCGGTGCGGTCAGAGGTTCGGCCTGTCCGCCCCTGGCCTGACGGTATAGGCGGCCGTCGCTGAAGTTGCTGAAGTAGACAATTCCCTGGTCGACCAGGTACTCGCCGCCGCCGTATTCGTGAGCGCGCGTGCGCACGTTGAAAGGAGGCTGCGTGACGTCTTCGGTGCGCCCGTTGCCGGAGCGCCTAACGATGACCTCCCGCCCACCTTCGCTCGGCCGACCCTCCAGCCAGTAGAGATCGTCGCCGTCCAGCCTCGGAAAACTCAGGCGGAGCGAGGCCGACACGGCTGACGGAATGTCGATGGTCGACGGCCACGAGCCATAGGGCAGGGTTCGACGCTCAGCCATCGCCAAAGCGTATCCTGCGGCCTCCCAGCGCGAAGGAGAGGCCCTGAGCGACGTCATCGTCGTCGGCTCGATCAATGTCGACCTGGTAGTCCGGGCCGCGTCGCTGCCCGGCGCCGGCGAGACGGTGACCGGCGGAACGTTTGAGCGGCACTTCGGCGGGAAGGGCGCCAATCAGGCGGTGGCCGCGGCGAGGCTCGGCTCGCACGTGGCGCTGGTCGGGGCAGTCGGCGACGACGAGGCCGGCCGCGCTTCGCTGGCCGACTTGCGGGCCGAGGGTGTTGATGTAGCTGCCGTCCGCGAGATCGCCAAGCTGCCGACCGGTGTCGCCCTGATCGTGGTCGACGCCCGCGGCGAAAACCAGATCGCGGTGGCCTCGGGCGCGAATAGCGTGGTCGACGGTGAGTTGGTCGCGTGCCCAACTGGCGGGCTGGCGGCCGTCGAATGCGGGCGGCGTCGTGCTGGCGGTTTTCGAGGTGGACGATGAGGCGATCGTGGCAGCCGCGCGCTTTGCCGCCGCGCATGGCCTGAAGCTCGTAATCAATCCGGCACCGGCTCGGAAGTTGCCGGCTGAGCTCGTTACGGCTCATCCCATCGTGATTGCCAATCGCGGCGAGGCCGAAACGTTGACTGGCCACCGTGTCGCCAAATCGGCCGCGCTGGCACTCGCGGTGCGGACCTCCGCGCCGGCAATCATCACGCTCGGTGCTGAAGGCGCCTTGATAGCCAACGATGGCAGCGTGACCCGCGCGTCCGCGCCACCAGTCGAGCCAGTCGACACCACCGGTGCCGGCGACACGTTCGCGGGTGCTTTCGCCGCGGAGCTGGCCAGGGGTGTCTCGGTCGAAGAGGCGGCTCACTTTGCCGTCGTGGCGGCAAGCTTGTCCGTGACTGCGCCAGGCGCGCGCGGCGGTATGCCCAATCGTGTGCGTGTGGAGCACCACCGGACGAAATTGGCAACGTAGAGCGCCAGTGGACGCGCGTTGAGGCCATCGTGTCGGCTATTCAGGCGACTTCGCGCTCGGGCCGCCGTTCCGCTGGAGCGTGAATGCGACCCATCCGCGCCGCCAGCGCCGCTGGAACGGTCCTCTTCAGCGTCGACGTTCTTTCGGTGGTGCTCCAGCGGCACACAAACGGGGTAGCAGCCGCGCCGCCAGGAGACCCTGGCCACGTGTACCCCACGTACCCCACTTTGGGCGATGAGGACATAGAGGCGGAGTCTTAGCGTCGGCGCATGCTCGAGGCCGCGTTCTGGGGCCTGCTCGGCGCGTCGTCGCTGATCTTCGGCGCGTTGGTCGCGTTCTACGTGCGCATCAGCAGCCGCAACCTGGGCCTGATCATGGCTTTCGGCGCCGGCGTGCTGATGAGTGCCGTCGCATACGAGCTCGTGGCCGAGGCGCTCCATGACGCTCCGTGGCAGCCGGAGTTGGTCGTTGCCTTCGCCGCCGGCGCCCTCGTCTTTTACCTCGGCAGCCGTGCCATCGACCGGCAGGCGGGCGGCGAATCGGCATCGAGCCAGCAGGGCGCGGCCATCGTTCTGGGCGCAATCCTCGATGGCATCCCCGAGTCGGTGGTCCTGGGTGTGTCGCTCATCGGCGGTGGGCTGGTCAGCGTGCCGATGCTGCTGGCCGTCTTCATCTCCAACGTGCCGGAATCGCTTGGAGCGTCGGCCGACCTTATCGAAGGTGGTCGCTCGAGAAGCAGCGTGCTGCGTTTATGGATCGTGGTGACCATCGCCAGCGGCATCGCCGCCGCTTTTGGTTACGTCGTCCTGAGCAGGGCTCCACAACAGTGGATTTCCGCCGTCCAAATGTTCGCCGGCGGAGCGATCATCGCGATGCTGGCCGAATCCATGGTGCCGGAGGCAAGCGCGAAGGGCGGGCGCGCGGTTGGGTTGCTGACGGCACTCGGCTTCGCCGCTTCGGCAATCTTGTCGTTCGCAACTTGAGAGGGGCCTAAGGATGCGCGAGATTTTCGGGTTTGCGGCTGGTGTCACTGCGGCAGCGATGGCGGCCGTCTTCCTCAAGTCAGAGGAAGGGCAGAAGTTGCTGCGCCGGCTGTACGAGCAGGCGGAGCCTGAGCTCGAAGACGCGTCAAAGGACTGGGAGCCATTCCTGCGCGAGGCCGCGCGGGCAGTGAAGCTCGGCGCGGACGAGCTGTCAGGCGCGGTCGACAAATTGGCCAGCTACCTGGGCACCCTGGCCGAGGAGGCACCGACTGCCACTGCCGACGCCGAACCCCCAGCGCTGCCGGCAACGACGGATCCAGCCAACTCGGAGGCCTGAGCGGTGCGCCGCCTGTTCGTCCAGTTCCTTATCGCCGCGGCGTCGATCGGCATCGTCCTATTCGTCCTCTCGTTGCTCCGCATCGTCACCTTCGGCGACCGCGGGCTGGCCTATGTGCTCGTCCTGGGCCTGATCCTGGCCATCGCCAACGTCACCGTCAGGCCCGTCCTGCTGCTCTTCACCGGGCGCTGGCTGATCTCCTCGTTCGGCCTGGTTCTGATCGTGATCGACACGATCGTCTTGTGGCTCGCGGCGTGGATCAGCCCGCTTTCCATCTCCTTCGCCGAGCCCACCTGGCTGTGGATTCCGCTGGCGACGATCCTGATCATCATCCTGAGCACCAGCGCCGAGTTGGTCCTCGGCGTCGACCGGCCAAGCTTCGACGTCAGCGACCGGCAACGTGCTATCTGGCGGGTATTGGACAGCCTGCCCACCCCGCGGCGCTCGTCGATCGTCGAGAACCTGCGCCTGATGCAGGTCTACGACACGATCAGCTCGTTCGGCTTCGACATCGCCTTGGAAAGCGGGCCACTGGCGCCCATCCGCGACTTTGCCCAGGGCTTCCTGCGGACGGCCGATCCGCGGCTGCAGAAGCTGTCCGTGCCGGCCAAGGTCCGGATCATGCTCCAGCAACTCGGCCCCACCTACGTGAAGATCGGCCAGATGGCGGCCAGCCGCTCGGAGGCGCTGCCGCCCGGCTGGGCGGACGAGCTCGCCCAATTGCAGAACACCGTGCCGCCGTTCAAGTGGGTCGAGGCGGAGGCGCTGATAGTCAGCGAGCTGGGCGCGTCGCCCGAAGAGCTGTTTGCGACGATCGACCACAACGCCCTCGCCGCAGCGTCGCTCGCCCAGGTCCACGTCGCGACCTTGCCCGATGGCACACCCGTGGTCGTCAAGATCCAGCGCCCGCATGTTGGCACCATGGTTCGGGCCGACCTGGGCGTCCTGCAGGAACTGGCCACGACCGCCGAGAAGCGCTTCGACGTCGCGCGTCGGCTCGACCTCAGAGGCGTGGTGCAGGAGTTCGCTGACGGCGTCGTCCTCGAGCTGGACTATCGAAACGAGGCCTACCACATGCGGCGCATGGCCGAGAACATGCGCTCGATCGATGGCGTCTCGATCCCGTTCGTCGATGACCGACGCAGCGCCGTGCGCGTGCTGACCATGGGCTTCGCCAACGGCGTGAAGATCAACGACATTGCGGCGCTGGACGCCGCCGGCATCGACCGCGACGAGCTTGCTCGCCGGTTCCTGCGGGCAATCATCAAGCAGGTCCTGATTGACGGCTTCTTCCACGCTGACCCGCACCCGGGCAACGTGCTGGTAGACACGCGCGACGGCACGATCGTCTTCCTGGACCTGGGCCTGGTTGGGCAGCTGACCGTCGAGCAACGGACCGACCTGCTCGACCTGCTGGCCTCGATCCAGCAGAAGGACTCCAAGTCGATCGCCGCCGTCGCGATGCGCATGTGCACGCATTCCCGGCCGGTCGACCAGCAGGCGGTCTACCGCGCCGTCGACCGCATCGTCTACCAGTACCTGATCTATGGCGGCGGCGGCGCCGACCTGGGCCAGGCCGTCAGCGGCATCCTGGGCTCGCTCTACGACCTCGGGCTCCGCATGGACCAGGACTTCACCCTCGCCATCAAGGCGATCATCCAGGCCGAGGAGATCACCGCCGCGCTCGCGCCCAGCTTCGACCTCATCGTTGAAGGCGTCGCCGATGCCCAGGAACTGATCCTCAAGGAGTTCACTGCCGAGAAGATCGTCGAGCAGGTACGCAGCGCGGCGATATCCACCGGCAAGGAGGTGCTGCGCCGCGTGCCCAGCCTGCAGGGCGCGACGCTGTCGTGGTTGGACCAATACCAGAAAGGCAAGCTGGTGGTCGAAGTAGACACGACCGATCTCAACCGCGAGGTCGGGCGCTTTGCCGCGATGGGGGGTCAGCTGGCGGCCGCCGCGATCGTCGCGGGCGCGGTTGTCGGGGCGGGCATCGTGGTCGCCGCGTTGATCTTCGCCGGCCCCACCCAAGGCACTCTGTTGCCAGCCATCCTGGTGATCGTCTTCCTGGGGCTCGTCCTGGTGGGGGTGGTGATGGCCTGGCGTATGTTCAGGGGCGCGTCACCCGACTAGGGCTCGGGGTCAGGGCTCGCGGCTGGCCCGCCGGACATGAGTGGCGCAGCGCCGGGCAGTGCGCCGGTGCGCAGCGTCAACCACGCAATTACCGCACCGACCACGGCCACTACGGCGATGACGAGCATGGCGGTGGCGAACGCCTGCGTGAACAGCGCGGCCCAGCCGGGCAGCCGTTTGACGACGTCGATATAGACCGGCCCGGTGAACGGTGGCGCTGTCAATACGAAGACCCGGTACTGGACGTCGGCAATAGTGGCTGCCGCCTGCTCAGGCGTCATGCCGGCGTCGATCAGGACCTGACGGTAGCTATCGGCATTGGTCAGCGAGATCATCGCTGTGACGGCGATGTTGCCCAGCGCCCCGCCGAGGACCACGCACGACGCGTTCAGGCCGGCGGCGACGCCGATCCGTCCGCGCTCGATCGAGCTGAAGAGCAGCGCCGTCCGCGGCACGTTGGCGACGGAGGCGCCGATGCCGAGCACGACGAGCGCGGTGCCGATGAACAGATAGGAGGTATCGGCGCGAAATGTGGCGAACGAGGCGACGCCAAGGGCGACCGTCAGCAATCCGGCGGTGATCGGTATGCGGTAGGTCCGGAGCGTTGCCGGTCCAGCGCCGAGCCTGTTGCCCAGCAAGACTCCGGTCGTCAGTGCCGCAACCAGCGTCGCGGCGCCAAATGGCAGGAACGCCAGGCCGGACTGGAGTGGCCCGTAACCCTGGACGCCCTTCAGGAAATTGGACAGCTGTAGCAGCGTGCCCGATTGCGCCAGCGCAATGATCGCGCCGGTGATCAGCGCCACACCGATGACGCGAAACGGCACATTGGGCGGGTGGATGCGCGAGCCGGCCCGGTGCGACAGGCGGACGGCCGCCCAGCCAACGAGCACCGCGCCGATCAGACCGGCGACCCAGAAGCCCGTGCCCCAGCCGCCGATTATGGCGACGATGCCGTAGACGAGAGCGAGCATGCCCATTGACCACAGTGTCAGCGTGAGCGCGTCGAACGTGGGCAGGCGCGGCCCAAACCTGTCTCTCGGCAGCCAGCGAATGGCGGCAATGAAGCCAGCGCCGGCGAAGATGATCGCCGGCAGCCACGTCGCGGCAAGGCCAAAGATGTCATGCAGGATCACCGACACGGTCGCCGACCCCAGCAAGGCCACCAGCTGAACCGACAGGTACACGCCGACGGCGATAGGCAGCACCCGCTGGTTGAAGGTGATCATCACGTTGGCCAGCGACAGCGGCAGGACGATCGCCGTGAAGATGTCGACACCGGCTCGGGCGACGATGAGCGACGGCAGGTCCGACGCCAGCGCGGTCGCGATCGAGAACGGCACCATGCCGGCAAGGCCAATGATCAGCATCCGGCGCAGGCCGAACCGGTCGCCCAGCACGCCGGCCGCGGCCATGGTTGCCGCGAAGATCAGGTAATAGATGCCGACGATCGCAGCCGCGCCGGTGGGTTCGATGCGGATCAGGCCTTGAACGCCACTCGACGTGGCTGTGATGACCGGCGGGTCGATATTGCCGGCAATGACTGCCAGTAGGCAGGCGGCGAGGGCACGCCAATGCGCCGGGCTGTCCTGCCGCGCCGCAGTAGTCAGGTCGGCGACGGCGGCCATCGCCTGATCCTTGGCCTGACTCGTGAGTTGACTCTTGGTTGGGATCAAAGCGGAAAGATGCCGCCGAAGAGGTTGTCGCCGAGAAAAGCGAGCGTCAGAGTCAGGGTCAGGAAGCCGGCGATTGCGGCGACGAGATACCGGGCATAGCCCATCCCTTCCCCCGCCGCCGCGGTCGTAGTCAACGTCGTAAGCGGCGTGGGCAGTGCGCACACCACGAAGACTGTAATGAACCCATGCGTCTGGATCTGCCTTTGAATTCGGTCGGCCGCCCGGTGCATGAACGCCGGCGTTCGAAGGCGGTGGGTGTTGGTGTCGGTCTCGGCCGCCAGATCGTCGTCGGGTTGGCTAGCGTCGGGGTCTACAGTGGACGCCGCGTCGGCCGCTGAAGCATGATGGCGCCGGTTCTGAGCGGCGCGCGTGGCCAAGAAGTAGGTGCTCTGGCCGAGGACCATGGCGGACGCGGCGATAACGGCCACCACGAGTGGGTCAAGGGCTGCTCCCTGCTGGATGATCATTAACCAGCTGAGTGCGCGCACACCAGGGATAGGCACCAGGGCGCCGCCTGCGCCGACCCAGCAAGCCACGAAAAGCGATAGATAGCCAAGGAAATTCAGCTCGGGATTGCGCAGGTGCTCGAGGATGTTCGCTGATGACACGAAGATCGCCGCGAGATACCGCGAGGATGACAAGGACGACGGCCACCCGCTTGCGCGTCGTCCTGGGAATGATCGCAACCAGTCGCTCGCGCCGGCCCTTCGGCGGCGCGTCCTGGTTGTCGGCAGGCGAGGACGTCACGTCGCGGTGGTTCCCTCGAGGGTGCGGTGATTGGCGCGCATACACACTAGCGTCGCGCATTCCGTCGCTCTATCGTGCACACTTGAAAACCCAAGTGGGGAAATGACGGGGTAACGGAGGAGAAAAATGCGACGACCCATCGGGGTCATGCTGTTGGCCGGCGCCGCAGGGCTGGCCGGTCTGTACCAGGTCTACTTGATTCTTGTGTACCTGGGCATCGCCAAGTTCAATTTCATCGGCAACGACGTGTCGTACCCAACCGCCCAGTGGGGCCCGGCGTTCTGGTCATTGATCATGGCGCTGATCTGGTTCTGGGTTGCCGCCGGCTTCTGGGGTCTGCGTGCCTACGCACTCCAGTTCGGACTCTTCATCAGCCTGTTCACGCTGATCTGGGGCTTCTTCGCGCTCCTGTTCGGGTCCAGCTACGAGGCGCAGACCATCCCGTGGCTGCTGGCAGGCTTCATCTACCTGTACCTGAGCTACCCAGGCGTCCAGAAGCCGTTCGTCGAGAACGAGATGGCCAGGCTGACGCCGGAACAGCGCGCAGCGATGGAGCAGATGGCCGCCGCCAACGTGGCCGCCATGCAAGCCAAGGACGTCGCCGCCCAGAACAGCGCGCCGGGTATGTAATCAGGCTCCTGGGAGCCAAACCCGAAAATTGCCGTCCGCTGCGCAAGCAGCGGACGGTTTTTTGTCGCCCCTAGGCGGTGTGGCAGGTTCCGCTGGCGCTGTCGGTAAAGCCTTGCCCAGGGATCGGCTGGAACGTCATTGACCACTGACCGTTGCCCAGCGTGAATAGACCGGCGCCGAAGGTGTGGTTATCGCGGACGAGCTCACCGGGCAGCGGCGCGTCGGCGAAGTTGTAGAGCTGACGGCCGCCCGTGCCGATTACGAATTCCGTGGTGCCATCGGCTGCCGGATTGCCGTCGGCGTCAAGCGCAGCGAAGCGCTCGTAGAGGTGGTTGTGGCCGGCAAACCACAGCTCTACCCCGGCCGCCACCGAATCCGCCCACAGCGCCTGCTTGGTCGGGTCCGAGGGGTGGTCCGTTGAACTGGACCAGCGCGGTTCGTGGATGAGCACAGCCGTACATAGCGCCGGGTGGGCGGCCAAATCCGCCCGGAACCACGTCTCCTCAGGCGAACCGGCCGCCACGTCGAGCTCGCCATTGAGTGCGACCACATGCCAGCTGCCGAGGTCGAAGCTGAAGTAAAAGTCGGGCGGGTGAGCGGCGGCACCCCAATAGTCGGCGTAGGCGTTGATGCCGGCGGAATATTCGTGATTGCCGGGGACGGGGTAAGTGATCGGTTTGAGTGCGCCCCAATCCTCTTCGTATGAATTCCAGTTGGCAGTGTTATTGAGCAGATCACCGGGCACCAGGAGCGCGTTCGGCTGCATGCCTTCGACTAACGTGGCGACGTCGTCCGAGGGATGGCAAAGCAGCGGACAGACCATGTCACCCACAACGGCCACCCGGGCGCCGACCGATGCATCCATGCTGGCAATGGGCAGCGGCGACGGGGTCGTCGATGGCTTGGAAGCGCAACCCAGCGCCTGGCAGGCGATGACCACCAGTGCCAGCCAGCGCGCACTTCCGTTCAATTCGGTGCCCGCTGGGACTCCAGCCACGACTCGAGCACCCGTTGATGGCGCGTGTCCAGCTTCACGAGAGGGCGCTTGGATTGAAGCAGGCCCTGGACGTCGCCGAAGGACAAACCCTCGTTCTTCATCAGGTACGCCGCGAGCACCGTCGCCGACCGGCCGCGGCCCTTGGCGCAATGGATCAGGACGACACTGCCATCGGCGATGCGTGCCGAAATCCAGGGCACCGCGTCGCTCAGGACATCCGGCCCGGGCACGGTCGTATCGGGCACCCGGTATTGGCGAAAGGCGATTCCGTTGCGCGTGAGGAAGTCGGCCGCAGCATCGCGCTCAGCGCGCAGGTCGACTACGGCGGTGATGCCCATCTTGAGCAATTCGTCGAGGTCACGCTGGTAGCTGGGCGCGCCACCGAGCCAAATCTGTGGCTCGATCTGCGTGAACCACACTTGGCCGAGGACCTTCTCGTAAGTGAACCGGATAGCTGGGTAAAGTCGGTCGAATCCGCGGTGGAACAGTCCCAGTTTTGGTGTTTTGTCAGGCGACGACAACCTGCAGCGCCCCAGGCAGCACGTCGACCGAGATGGGCGTCCGGCCGACGTCCTCGCCATCGGCCCACACCGCCTGGTCTGGGTCGGCATCGACGGTGATGTTCCGGACGCGGCGATAGTAGTGAGCCGCCCCCTGGCGGCTTAGATCCAGGAACCGTGCGCCAGCGCTCGCCCAAGTGCCAAGCGTTTGCTTATCCAACATGAACGCATCCAGCATGCCGTCGTCGATCGAATAGTTGGCCATCACGCGTAGACCGGACCCGGTCATACCCGAATTAACGATGTAGATGCGCGTGCCGGTCGGCGCGATGCTTTCGCCATCGGCGACGACTTGGTACTTGTGCTGAACCGAGTCAGGCCGCTGCACGAGTGTCAGCGGGTAGGCCAGCACGCCGTAGCGGTTCTTCTCGTCGCGACTGGTCTGCGCCTCCGGCTCCATGCCCAGGTAAAGCCGCTGAATGAACAGCTCCTCGTGCGTCGTTCCGTTGGAGCCCAACTGCACCCGGCCCACGTCGACTGAGCGGACCTTGGAACTTGTACAAAGCAGGGCGGCGGCAGCCTTGAGTGTCCGCGGGGTTCCGAGTTCGCGCGCATAGCCATTGCCCGTGCCGCCCGGCAGCACGCCCATGGGCACGCTCCGGCCACCGGCACGCGCCGTCTCGACGATCGCGTTGGCAACCTCGTGCTGGGTGCCGTCGCCGCCATAACCTGCGATCAGGTCGACGCCGTCATCAATCGCCTCGCGTGTCAGCCTGCCGGCATCGCCGAACTTGTGAGTGACGCGGGCGTCCCAATCGACGCCGTGCTCGTGAAATACGTCGTTCAGGATGTCCAGTGTTGGCTCGTCCTTGCCCGACGCCGGGTTGACAATGACCTGGATCCGTCGATATGGCACTTCAGACACCGGCGAGCTCCCTCGATCTGCCACACGCCAACCGATGCACTCTTATCCTTCTGGCGTGAGCGAGGCAAACCTGCCCACACGAACGAGGCCCAGCATCGTCTTCCTGTGCGTCCACAATGCCGGCCGATCGCAGATGGCCGCCGGCTTCGCGCGTTCGCTCGGAGAGGGCCGGGTCGATGTCTACTCAGGCGGATCTGAGCCGGCGGATCAGGTAAATCCGGTGGCGATGGCCGCCATGGCTGAGAAGGGCATCGACATCGGCGGCGAGCAGCCACGACGATGGGTCGACGACGAGCTTCGAGCAGCCGACGTCATTGTCACGATGGGCTGCGGCGACGAATGCCCCTTCTACCCCGGCAAGCGCTACCTGGACTGGGAACTGACCGACCCGGCGGGCAAGCCAATCGATCGAGGTCCGCCCGATCCGCGACGACATCGAGCGCCGCGTCAGGGGCTTGCTGGCCGACCTGGAGTCGGCCTCCGCGTCCGGCTGAACCTCAATCTTCACAGGCGGTCCGGATACCTTATCGGCCGATGCGCATGACCTTCGCTGTGCTGGCGGCAGCCTTCGTTCTGGTAGGCGCAGCCGCCTGCGCGGCGCCGGCCAGCAACCCGGCCGCCTCGTTTGCTCTGGCCGCGGACGACGGCGCGCGGATCGTCGACGTGGCCAGCCGTGGGCCGCGGACGCGTGACCTGACTATCAATTCACCGGCCGTGGGCACGGTCAAGGTGCGCGTGCTCGTGCCGCAGGACTACGACACGCAGTCGTCCAAGCGATTTCCTGTGCTGACGCTGCTCCACGGCGGTGGCGGCGATTACACCGACTGGGACCAGCGCACCAACGTCGAGGCCTACACGGCGCCGGCCGAGGCGCTGATCGTCATGCCGGCGGCGGCCTCGAGCTACATGGGCGACCGCACCTTGAGCCCCGACGCGACACCGCGAAGGCAGCCGCCCGAAGTGGGAACTCTTTCACCTGACCGAGTTGCCCCAACTCCTCCAGCGCAACCTGCGCGCCACCAACGTCCAGGCAGTCGCCGGACTGTCGCTGGGTGGTTACGGCTCGGTGATGTACACCGCCCGCCACCCGGGCATGTTCGTGGCCACCGCGTCATACAGCGGTGTGCTGGACGTGACCGCTTCAGGCATCAGTTCGCCGGCCAATTCAATCGCTCATCGATGAGGCCGAGCAGTTGGCTGACGACAACGGCTGGCCCGACGTCAATCCCATCGACCTCGTGTCAGCGCTGCCTGACGCGAACCTCTACATCTCGTACGGCAACGGCCAACCCGGTCCGCTCGACCCAGCGGGCACCGATGCAGACGACCTGGAGGCATGGGTCGGCGCGGGCGACGACAACTTCGTGACCGCCCTGCGCCGCGCCCGGTTGGACGCCACCGTCGATGCTTACGGGCCGGGCACGCACTCTTGGACGTACTGGGATCGCGAGCTCAAGCAGTCGCTGCCATGGCTGCTCAGGAGTCTGGGCGCCGAGTAGGTGTAGCCGCCACGCTGGACGGTAAGCAGACAATCGGGGTTCGCAAAGGGAGCAGGGGAACCGAATGTCGGGATCAAATTCCGGAGGAGCGCCCAAGAACGCGAAGGTGGTCCTTGGCTCGCTCATCCTGGTGGCGGCCGTCGCCAACCTGAACCTGTCGGTAGCGAACGTCGCACTGCCGTCCATCGGCAAGTCGTTCGACTCGTCCCAGACGATGCTGGACCTGATCGCCGTCGGCTACTCGCTGGGTCTTGCCGCGTCCGTGCTGTGGTTCGGCGCCCTCGGCGACCGCTACGGTCGCAAGCTGATGATCGTGCTGGGCATGAGTCTGGCGATCCCGGCGTCGCTGGTGGCGGGCTTCGCCCCGTCGGATACGGTCCTGCTCGGAGCGCGAATTGTCGGCGGACTGTCGGCCGGGCTGGCCTACCCCACGACGCTCGCCCTCATCACTGCACTGTGGAGCGGCGCCGCCCGAACGCGCTCGATCGCGCTGTGGTCGGCACTCGGCGGCGGCATTGCCGCCCTGGGCCCGCTCCTCTCCGGTTTCCTGCTGGAGCGATTCACCTGGGGATCGGTCTTCCTGGTCACGATCCCGCTGGCGCTGGTCGCGCTGTACATGGCCTGGCGACACGTGCCAGCCCATGTTCATGAGTCGACCGAGGCCGTCGACAACCTGGGCGGCGTCCTGTCAGCCGTAATGATCGGCGCGCTGGTCATCGGGTTGAACTTCATCACCGCGCCAGGCATGCAGGCGCTGGCGCTCAGCCTTTTCGCTGTGGCCGCCGTGATGCTGGTGCTGTTCGTGCTCCGTCAACGGCGCGTGCGCAACCCGCTGTACGACCTCAAAATCGCCTCGCGCCGAACGTTCTGGGTCGCGGCCATGGCCGGCATCATCGTGTTCGGCTCGTTGATGGGCGTCGCCTTCATCAACCAGCAGTACCTGCAGAACGTACAGGGCTACTCGACGCTGCAAGCCGGCGCGGCCATCCTGCCGGCCGTTGTCTTCATGGTGCTCGTCGCCCCGCGCTCCGCCAAGCTGGTCCAGGATCTGGGCTCGCGAGCCACGCTCCTGCTGGGCCAGGCGTTCCTGGCCGCGGCCTTCGTGGGCATGCTCCTGCTGTGGGGCGAGACCACCCCGTACTGGCTGGTGGGCGTGCCGCTCGCGCTGATGGGCATTGGCGTTGGCTTGGCCGGCACACCATCGTCGAACTCGCTGACTGGGTCGGTTCCGGTCACCCGCGTGGGCATGGCATCTGGCACGGCCGACCTTCAGCGCGACCTTGGCGGGGCCCTGATGACATCGATATTCGGCGCGCTGTTAACCGCCGGTTACGCGGCGGCAATGGGCGTGGCCATCGCCTGCGTCCGGCCAGGACGTCACGGCGGCAACGCAAAGCCAGCTCCAACTCTCATACGCCAGCGCGGCGGATCTGGCGGCCAATAACCCGCAGTTCGCGACGCAGATCCTTACGGCGGCCAAACAGTCGTTTCTCGACGGCGACCAGCTGGCTTACGTGGCCGGCCTGGTTGCCGTGCTGATCGGCATCGGGCTGACTTTCTTCGTGTTCCCCAAGCGCGACGAGGAGCTGCGCATGCGCGAGAAGTTCCACGAGGAGGACGAGGCAACGGTATCTGCCGAAGACGCGGCCGAGCCTGGCGTCCGGCCGTTGGGTGACGCACCTCTGACGAAGCCGGTGTCGACTTAGCGGCGTACCTCGCTCACGGCGACGGTTGACCGATCCACTGCTGGACATCCAGGAGCGCCTGCTGGCTGATCTGTAGGAAGCCCTCCTGCGGCCGGTCGAGGTCGATGACGAGAGTAATCACGGCGCCGAGCACGAGGACCAAGACCACCGCGCTGAGCACGCTGCGCTTCTCGGTCAAGCCGGCGCCGTAACCGACCATGCCGAGGGACAACGCCGACCCGGCCAGCAGCAGCCAGAGCACCGTCTCTGGCACCCGCGCGTAATCGCGAGCCACCGTCCTGCTCTCGTGCAGGCTGCGCAGGTCGGTCAGTGAATCCCCCAGCGAGGACACCAGGTCGGGCAGATACCCGCTGCGGGCCACATCTTGCTCGATCGCCCACATCTGCAGTTGCAGCTCCTGCGAGCGTTGGAAGTTCGCCGCGATTACGGCCCGGTCGCCGGCTGTGACGATGCGCAGCGGCAGATACTCGCGCAGCAGCTCCTGGAGGCGGTCCGAGTCCGGCTGCGTCAGATAGCCGGCCTCGAGGTACGCCTTGCCGATCGCGTTGGCCTCATCCACGACCAGCCCGCGGCGGGCATCGAAGCGTTCGGCCGCGAAGCCCATGGTCACCGCCAGCAGGAACGCCATCAGCGCAAGGATCGAGCCCACGAGCACACCGGTGGGCCCCTCCTGCTCGCCAGGCATGCGCTCCTGCCACCATCGACCCAGCCTGAAACCGCCCTCGTAGCAGCCGAGGGTGATGATCGCGAAGGCCGGAACGATGACCCAGATGGGGACCGAGTCGAGGAGTTGCACCGCCCCCTCAGGTCAGGTCGGCCGGTGGCCCGGCCAGGCCCTCTTTTACTAGAACCGACGGCGCCCCGGCGTTACGGCGGCGGCTACGACCGCTGTCTTTGCAATCGGCGACGGGCCGGGGCTGACCGCGGCGCCGACGACGGCCGCCTTGGCGACAGGTGAGGGACCTGGGCCGGCTACGGCCCCGACGACGGCTACCTTGGCGACGGGTCCGCCGATAACGCCCCGTCCTGCGCGACCTGGTCCGAGCGGCATATCAGACTCCTACCGGCTCGAGCGCCTCGTCGGCGGCATCGGCCTCTATGGCGGCGATGATGGCCTGGATCGGGATCCGGCCGTTGGCGATGAGCTGGCCGCCGGCGCGGCGCATGGCCGAGGCGAACGGTGCGGCCCACGTGTTCTCGTAGACCAGGACGGCGGCGACGCTGCCCGGCGCCATGGCGGCGGCGAGCTTCTCGACATCCTCTTCGGCGAGTGTCTGGACCAGCTCGGCCTCGAGCCGGCGCAGCTCGCCCAGTTCGGCGAGATCGCCCAGCTCCTGGGCCATCGCGGTGCCGTCCTGGCCCTTCTGCAGGATAAGGATGTCCATGATCCGGATAGTGCCGGCGTCATGCAGGCGAAGAAGCTCATCGGCGCCCTCGCCTGTGAAGTTCTGCTGCCCGGCCGGGAACTCGACGATCACGAAATCGACCGGGCCCAGCTCGTCTAGCGATCTGTCTGTCATAACCATCTCCAGCTTCGTAGCGGCTTAACAGCCTTGCCTATCCGCCGCCAGCGTGGTCTGAGCGGGCCACACTGTCGTCACCCGATAGGGACGACGGCGAAATGTTCCTGGCGTCGGCTGAGAAAAGCCCGGCGCCGCGAGAGCGGCGCCGGGCTCGAGTTATCGCAACGCTTGCCTAGATCGGCGATCAGCTCTTCTGCGATTGGTTGTACGTGGCCAGGCCCGTCCAGTCGCCCTTGACGGCATATGCCGCCTGGGTTGGCCAAGTGGCCAAGGCCGACGGTGGCAGTGCCCCGGCGGCGGCCAGACTGGCGCGCAGCTCGTCGACGCTGGCGTGGCGCAGCTGCTCGTAGGTCGTTATGCCGCTCTCGTTGAGCAGCGTTTCGATCCTGGGTCCAATACCCGACAGCTTGGTCAGGTCGTCCGGCGGGCCGGCCGGGGCCTTGGCTGCCGCCCCGGCCTTCGCCGGCGCCGCCTTCTGGTTGTGCTTGGCGAGGCCGGCCCAATCGCCCTTGACGGCGTACGTTGCCTGCATCGGCCAAGTTGCGACGTTGCCGGGCGGGACCATGTCAGCATCGTGGAGTGCCTGGCGCAGCTGCGGCTCGTTCGCCGAAGCTAGCGCCGCGTAGGTGGTGATGCCGGCAGCCGCGAGCGCCTGCGATGCCTTCGGGCCGATGCCCGAAAGCTGGGTCATGTCGTCCGCCGGTGCCGCGGTCGCAGCTTCCGGCTTCGGTTCGTGCTTGCGTGGCTCGCTCTTCTCGGCGTAGGCCATCATGCCGACCCAGTCGCCCTTGGCGGCGAACGAGGCCTGCATCGCCCATGTGTTCACATTGCCTGGCACGGCGGCGTGCCCGTCGGCGAGGTCTTTCCGAAGATCGGGTTCGCTCGTCGAGGCCAGCTTGGCATAGCTATCGATTCCGGCAGCCTTGAGGGCATCGGCCGTCTTGGGACCAACACCCCTGATCTGGGTCAGGTCGTCATGACCGTTTGATGCCGCGCCGGCTGTCGCTGCCACCGGCACGGTCGCCGCGACTGGAGCCGCTGCATCGGGTTCGGCTGGCATAGTCGCCGCTTCGGCGGCCGCCGCTTCGGGCGTGGCGGCAACTTCGAAGTCGGCCGTGACTTCGGCTCCACCCAGCTCTTCGACAGCAGTTTCAGTGAGCGCCTGGAGTGCGGCGGCCTTCTCGGGCGGAAGGTCGCTGTAAAGCAACAGTGCCCCTTCGGCCTTGATCGCGTCCTCGACCGCGCCGATGGAGTGGGACCAATTGCCTTCATACAGGACGAAGAGAATGCTCATGCCCCGGTCAATGTGCTTCCCCACATCGCGCATGAACTTGTCGTCGACGCCAATGTCGTGGAAGCGGTTGTGCAGACCGGCGAGGATGCCGCCTGCGGCGCCACCGACGACGGCTCCGGCCGGCCCGAGCAGGATCGTTCCGACGACCACACCTATGGTGCCGCCCCTGACGCCGCCCCTAACGCCGCCCCGATCGATGGTCTGGTGGATCTTGACCCGGCCGAACCGATTCTTCTCGGCTATCGCGGCATCGACGATGACTACGTTTTCGTCGGCCTTATCGATCGCCTGGACCTTTTTCAGAAAGCGCTCGGCAGTTTTGCCGTTGTCGACGACGAATGCGGCAAGGATCTGCTCTTTCGCAGCTGTGATCACCATGCGGAGGTCTCCTTCCTCGGCGAGGACTCAACGCTGAGTACGGCTCCATCGTTGTCGTCGCGCGGGCCCGCGACATCATCCGTTTCGGGCGAAGCGAACCCGGAAGATCTGCTCGGTGCTCGGAGAATCGGGCACGACACGCTGACGCTGCCGCGCACGTGGATCCGCTAGCAGCTTGTCCCAGCACGCCCACCGTGTCGTCACGCGGATAGGGACGATGCGATGTCGGTGCCTGCGTGGACCGCGAAGGGAGGCCGTCGCGGCTTTCGCGCGGGACTGATACTCGCAGGGTGATCGTCGCCCTTATCAGCATCGTCGTCATAGTCATCGCCTACAGCGCGGTCTCGAGGCCACTCGACCTGCGCGGAGTCACGTCGGCGATGGTCTTCACCGCAGTCGGCCTGGTCGTGGGCGTGGCCGGTCTCGGCCTCGTGCATGTAGAGCTCAACAGCCTCGTCGCCGAGCGACTTTGCGAGCTCGCCCTCGTCTTCCTGTTGTTCAGCGACTCGACGCGCATTGACCTGGCGCGCCTGCGCCGGAACCTGGGCTGGCCCAGGCGGCTGCTGCTCTTCGGCCTGCCGCTCACGATCATTGCCGGCATCGCAGCCGGGGTGCTCGTCTTCCCCGGACTTCCGCTGGCCAGCGCCTTTCTGCTCTCGACGATGCTGTGCTCAACAGACGCGGCGCTCGGTCAGCGCGTCGTGAACGACAGTGCCGTGCCAGTGCGCGTGCGCCAGGCCCTGGACGTCGAGAGCGGCCTGAACGATGGCCTCGCCGTACCGTTTTTCCTCGTAGCCATCGACCTGTCGCTCGCCCAGCTCACGACAGGCTTGACGGCGGCGGTGCTCGGCAACATCGCGCAGCAGATCGGCTGGGGCATGGCTGCAGGTGTGGGAGCCGGCGCGCTGGCCGGCATCTTGTACCGAGCCGCCGATCGGCGGGGGTGGCTGGCAGGCCAGTGGGCGCAGGTCCTGCCGTTCGCGACGGCGCTGCTCGCGTACCTCGTGGCGCTGCAGCTGGGCGGCAGCGGTTTCATCGCCGCCTTCGTGGGCGGACTCACTTTTGGCGGCCTGTCACGCCACCACGGCCAGCGCGTCACAGGCATGAATGAAGATTTCGGCGGGATCCTCGCCGCCGTGGTGTGGATCGGCTTCGGGGCCGTCGGTGTTAGCACCCTACTGCCGTACGTCACCTGGCAGGTCGTGCTCTACGCGGCTCTCAGCCTGACAGTCATACGCATGGTTCCGGTGGGGATCGCCCTGCTGGGCACCGGCGCCCGACTGCCAACCGTGGGCTTCCTTGGATGGTTCGGTCCGCGCGGCCTGGCTTCCCTCGTGTTCGCGCTCATCGCGCTCGACAGCGGACTACCCGACGCGCAGACCGTACTCACGACGGTGATGATGACCGTGCTGTTCAGCGTGTTTCTGCACGGCCTGTCTTCGGTGCCGCTGGTGGCGGCATACAGCCGGTGGTATGCCGCGCACTCGACAGTCCATCCCAGCGCACCAGAGGCGAAGCCGATAGAAATGTCGCGCCCCCGCCGCCAACCGGGGCCCGAAGAAGTCGAACTCGCGACCGCCTAACCGTTCGGACTCCGAAGAGCTAGCCACCTATCGGCCCGATGCCCTTTCCACCTATCCGTCGCTGCGTAGGCGCGAGTAGACCACGCAGTCGATAGGAACGCCATCGTGGCTCATCTCCCACGCTCGGAGCACGCCCTCTCGTTGGAAGCCGATGAGCTCCACCATGCGCTCGGTTGGCTCGTTGCCGACCATGATGAACGCGTCCAACCGGAAGACCGACGTCGTTGCGAACGTCCACTCCGCCACCAGCCCAAGCGAACGCGTACCGACTCGTCGACGGCGTGCCCAAGGAGCGACCCAGCAACCCAACGTCGCCTGGTGCCCCTCCGGCCCGAAGCGCGTCACCGCTCCCAGCAGCCGATCGGTGGCAGCCTCGACGATGGCGAACGGCGCGCCGGTACCGTCGCGCCACATCGCGATGGCGGAGTCGATAAAGGCGTCCGCGTCGGCGGCACGGAACGGCTGCGGCAAATCAACCCAGCGGACGATCTCAGGATCTTGGCAAGCGGCAAGCACGGCAGCCGCGTCACTCGGGCGCCACGGTCGGAGGGCGATCTCGTCGACGCTAAGAATCGTGCCCGGCTGGTCATCCACTTCTGCCCTCGCCACGTTCTTCACGCCCACTGACTTCACTCCCTTCCACCGTTTGGGCTCGGCGTCGCTGTAACCGTGGCTTCAACCGGCGCAGGCCTAGGCCTTCGCTGCTTCCGAACGGCCACTCTCACGCGTGAAACGGTGGAGGGCCGAGTGGGATTCGAACCCACGACACGAGGATTAAAAGTCTCAGCGAGCGACGTCCATCGCGTCGCTTAGCGACGCGTCACGTAAGCCAGTAGTAGGCCGCTCGTTCATGCGGTCCACATTGCCTGACTGAGTTTGACCGCCGTGGCTGTCAGCGTGGCTGTCAGCCGCCGAAGGGAAGGATCCGGCAAACACTGTCACAGCCCGTCTGTCGTTGGGGTGAGCCACCGGATCCGCTCTCATGTAGGCGATGCTATCCAGTGCTGGCTCCGTTGTCTGTCACCGTCAACTTCCCACTAGCGAGAACGTCTCCACCCAGTAGCAACGTAAAGACCCACTCGCCGGGACCGGGTAGGTTTGACAGGTCGAAGTGGAACGCAACGCGATCATGGGATCCGCCATCAATCATGGTCAGATCCGTGGTCAGCGGGGGCTCCTGACCGCGCTGCATCTTTAGTTGGACAGTGGACGAAACAGCCTGCGTCAAGACTGCGACAACGCCAACTGTGGAGCGCCGATCCGCAGATAGGATCGGGTTGACTACCTCAAAGCGAGCCGCGTTTTCGTCCTGGCCGAACGCAACGTGGCCGGCCGACGGCTGCGCGGATATGGTCATCGTGCATCCGACCATTAAGACCGTGGCCAGCGCACGAATACCTACCGTTATCGCGCTGCGCACGTGTTCGCTCGGTCAAAAGCAGATCTAGTGCACAACGATCAAACCCACGCCGAGAACGACGAGAATAGCCCCGCCGAACAGATAGGCCACTCCGACGAGTCGGCCGAACGCAGGCCCGCGGAACGCCGGGACATAGCCGCCGTAAGCTCGCTCGGCCCACGAGTCGCGAATGTCGCCGAGCTCCTTCGCCATGCCCCCGATGTCCCGGGCAGCAATCGCGCCCGCGCCTAGCAGCGCGAACCCGGCAGCCGCCCAGAGCACCCCTGCAATCGGCCAAAGGGAAACGATTCCGAATAGGAAGCCTGCGCCGGCAGCAGCAAACAATGTCCAGTAGCGGCGGCGCCACTTGCGCGCGGCTTCCTCCTCGGACACACGACCCTCGTATCTGGACAAACTCACCAACGCGGTCCGTTTGTAGATATGTCGAAGCTCCAACCATATTCGGCGTTAACCGAAGGTTCGCCGACAGCCAGGCCTTCCTCGATAGCAAGCATCGGGTGCAGCAGGTCCGTAACCACGTTCGGCCTTGGTGGATTGCCCCACGTTACGCCAACGGTTGGCCCCACAGGCACCGGTCCACTTGCGCTCACCGTGACTGAGGCCTCGTTGACGAACGAGTCAATGTCCTCGTATGTATGAGGGCCAACGATTCTTCCCATTCGCACTGTGTCAATCACTGCCGGTGAGCCCGGGCCTGCACCGAGGTTGAAGTAAATGTGGCCGGTGCGCGTGGTCGTGATCCCGATGTCGCCTACTCCAAATGCGCCGACACTGAAGGTATTCGTAAGGTAGTCGGGTTGGGAGTCGGTTACGAAGTTACGACCCATGGGCTGGTTTGCGCCGCGATGGCGATCGAAGTAGTCATCAGGTGTTCCTGATGCCATCCAGCGCTTGGTCGCGATTGGCTTGGGCCCAGAGATCTCGTTTGGCCGCCTCAAACCCTCACCGGCCAAGAACCGGTCCTGATGCGCCGACGCACCAGCGTTACTGATTCGCCGTTGACGGGCGATCTTGGCGCCTGCCGTCGCTCGGCTCTGATTCTCAGAGGCGGTGCGGACGATGCCACCTTCGTACCCCGAACTGTCGACGAGCTAGGGCTCATCTCTCGTTTGGCTGAATTCCACGGGGCGTTGGATGCTATAGCTCAGAATCGGCGCACCACGACGATCTTGGCCACCTTGGAGGGACAAAACGTCATTGCCGCCGGAGCAATACACGATCTAACCCGTGCCCAGCGCGCGTTCGCCACGCCGTTGGATATCTTGGCTCGCATGCCGGGCGCAGACGCCGAGGTAACGGCTCTTGACGCCGCCTCCAAGGGAGGACTGACTCCCTCTCAGTTGGTAGTCTCGCGGCCGATTTGCACGGCCTGCCAAGCAGTGATTGAGGAGAGTGGTGGCGTGTTGGATCCGGACAGATTGTCGGCGTGGTGGCCAGAGAAATGACTGCAAACTACGACGAGGCGGAAATCAAGGCGCGCCTCGGTTACGTGAGCAAAAGGCGGCAGGTTCTATTCGCCACGGCGTGCTCCGAGCGCTTGTTTCCATTGTACGAGTCGTTCTGCCGACATACCGGTAGTGGCGACCCGGAGCGCCTTCGCGAGGCGCTGGACCTTGCCTGGAACGTGGGATCGCCGTCCATTTCAAGTTTCGACGTGCAGGCGCGCTTGACCACAGTGGAAGGGCTTATGCCTGACGATGGCCTCGTCCCGTCAGTTTGGAGCCCGCTCGGCGACCACGCAGCCACAGCCGTCGCCTATTCGCTACGGTTGTGGCTATCGGGTCAGACCGAGAACGGAGTGTGGGCCGCCAGACAGCTCGTCGAGGCCGCCGACTACCTCCTTCAGTCTGCCCAGCCCATTCACACCTATCGGGATAACGGCGAGCCGATGACCTTCGCAATCCGTGCGGTATCGACAGCCCTAGTCGCTGCCGCTACCAGAACCGCACGCGAACTCCGGGGAACAGCGGTCGCAGACGGCCTACATCTCTTGCGAATGGCTGAGGGCTCGTTGGCAGCCTAATCACTCAGCGGTGGCTTCCATCAGGGAGCGATTGGGTCCGCGAGTCAATCGCATAGGCCGTGCGCAGCACCCCAGGTGCGCGTCACGCGCTAGATCATGTCGACGCAACGATGGAAGAGCGACAGCCAGGATGACAGCCACGCCAGTCGAACTCTGTCCTGCCATGTGGACCGCATGAACCAGAGGCGGGCCACGCGGCTACGTGACACGTCGACAAGCGACGCTATGAACGGCTCTCGCTCCAGACTTTTTAAAGGCCTACGACCTTACTGACGCAGTTGCCTTGCTCGAGGAGCACGTGTTCGGGAGCGGCCAATTACCGAAGATCATCGATCGTGTTGACGACGTCGACATCGACTCTTGGCGCGAGTCACGTCATTCCCAATATGGCAAATCCAGCCTTAAGAGGAATTTGGTTTCCAATCGGATACGGCTGATTCGCAGGTCCCAGTGAAGGCTGTGCAGCCTATTGCCCCAGGCCGCGCGTCTGACGCCCACGACGCTTGAGCAGTTGACAGTGCCGCCTCAAGTGTGTACAAGGGATTCGGTGGTTCGGCGCATGGGTAGGGCTTGGGAATACTTGCGGCACCCTGACCGGCGACGCCTGAGAAACAAGCTCAGAAGCGCGCGCCGCGAGGGTCGCGCGGCCCAGTTGACGCGTGCAGAGTTTCTGATCCTGTTCGACCGCATGACCCGAACACAGCTGAACATGTCCGGCGACGAGTTTCTACGGCGGATGGATGCGGGCCAACTCCCGGACTCGGATCAAGCAGATTTCTTAGCGTCGCTGGCTGGTGGCGCGCGAGCCGGCTAGGACACCGTATGAGGCAGAGCAGCGATACATCCGGATTATTAGCCGGTCGCTGACCTGTATTACCAGAGCGATCTGGACGGCCACGCCGTCGATCCGAGGGACGGATGAGGACCGGACCTTGCTCGTCTCCCGCGCCTCGGATGGATCGCCGATCCGGCTGAGTCGCGCCGAGGGACCGCCCCGTACACCTGACTGCTTACCAACAGTTTCGGCTTATGCCGGACACGCGTTGGGCAGCCGACGAGTGGAAGGCGTCATCGCGGCAATACGGATACGAGATATGGGAGCCGACAGACGACCACAAGCTCAAACCTGTCATTCAGTGGCACTGGCACCCTGGTTCGGGCAACACAGACGAACCGCACATCCATGTCCGCGCATCAGAGGACATCTGCGGCCGCGCCACTCGGCGGTTGCACATTCCAAGCGAACGTGTCGCATTTGAGTCCATCGTTCGCTTCCTGATCGTCGACTTGGGTGTCGTTCCGTTGAGGGACGACTGGGAGGAACTGGTCAACGATGCGCTGTCGGCGTTTGTCCGATTCCGGACATGGCCTCGCAGTGCGTCACTCGATTCCAGTCCTGAGTCGTAGCAAGTCGGCGGACAGGAAAGTCACTCGCTCCCGCCAGCCGAGCCTCCACATCCAAATTCCGTGGCTGATGGGCACGCGTCGCGGCGATTGACTGGCGAAGTTACGCACCGATCGCAGTCGCGACCGACGGCCAGGTCCGGTCCTCGACGCCCTCGAGGCGGCGTAGATAAACCGTCGTAACGGCGAGCGAGCTATGGTCCAAGAAGCTCGACACTGCCTCGATGGACTCGCCCGCGTCGCGGCGCAATTTGGCGGCCGTGTGGCGAGTGATGTGGATGCCGGCCGGTGGTAGTCCTGCCCAGGCTAGATAGCGCCGGAACCGGTTATAGAAGGTCGCGCTCGAGATACCTCGCTCACCGACACCCGCCTGCCACAACGACTCACCGTGATCCATCGTTGCTAGTTCCTTCCCGCAGTCGGCGAGACTCGCGCAGATGGCCCGGTAGGCCGGTGACGGCAGTTCACGGTGCCCGCGCTTGCCGCCTTTGCCCCGGTACGAGTAGAAGAGAGTGTCGCCCTCGATACGGATCTGACCAGCCCGAAGGTCCATCACCTCGGAACGTCGCCGACCGGTCAGGAAGAGCAACAGGAGGATCGCCCGGTCGCGCCGCCCGGCAACGGTGTCGGGCACGACGCCCAGCAGCCGCCGCACCTCGTCGGCCGTGTAGCCACGCGCCGGCGCTGGCTCCGTCCTAGGTCGTTCCACGGCGTCGCAGGGGTTAAAGGCGACGAGCCCATCCGGATCGCGAATCGGTAGAAGCTGCTCAGGCATGCGAGCCGCGCACCCACAGTGGCACTAGATGGCGCCCGCCCCGACTTCCCGATGCCGTAGGCGAACGCGAGGACGTCACCGGCCGTTACTCGATCAGGTGTCCGGCCCTCAAAGAAGGGCCAAAGGATTCGGCTGTAGGACTCGACCGTTCGGAGTGACCCGGAGCGGCTGCCCTTAGCGACCAGGAAGGCGTACAGCGCCTCGTCCCAGGACGATGGCGCATGCGCTACGGAGGGGAGGAGCGGCTGTTCCACGGAGTCGCCTCAATCTGCGGGTGACGGCGCCACATCACTCACTCGTCCGGGTCAGGAAGGCAAGCACGATGACCACATCGCATCGCATGGCGCCGCCCGGCAGGAATTAGGCGCGGCTTACAGTTGCTTGGGCAACCGCAAGCGATACGGGGTCAAAGAGAAACCCCCGCCTTTCGGCAGGGGTTCTTTGTTGGGTCGAGGGCCCGCTCAGAGCGGACTGCCGACGTCCTGAACCAAGATGAGGTTATCAGGATGGTCGACGATCAGCATAATCGCCACGAAAATGACCAGTATGGCAATGGTCAGGACCAGGGCGACCTTCATGGTCGGCATCATAGAGGATCAGTGTTCGGACGTGCTGCAGTCAGAGTTGGTACACCAACTGACGTTCATGTCGTCGGCCCAATAGTCAGAAAAGCCGTAATAACCACCGGAAGTGACCGCGATGCCGAACAGCTTGTCAGACCCGCCGTAGCCGAATATCGGTGCGCCGCTATCGCCGCCCGATAGGCCGTTACCGCTGGCCGCACCATTGCAGTCGCACGCTCCACCCGTAAACGTGTGACCGGTGCCGGGATCTGAAATGCCGGTTGCGTAGTAGACGCTCAGATAGCCACATTCGTAGGGGTCACTCTCGCTTATTCCACCGCCGGATACGCACCGCTGAGCCGAGCCCACCGTACCGGCTGGGCTGTTCGGCGTGCTGTCTATGTGGTAGCCCGCCACGGACGGGTCGGTGTAGATGATGTTGCGGTTGGTGCTTGGCGGCGAAAAGTCCTCGCAATATCGACCAGTCGAGTGATACCCGTAAAAGTACGACGACAGGCCGGAAAGAGCGCTGCACGAGTGGTCGCAGCTATAGCTGCCTTCTGGGTATCCGGTGCAGTTCCATTCCCACACGACAGTATTTGTCCCGCTACCCAAAGTGTCGCAGTGGGCCCCACTAATCATCGCCCCTGTTGACGAGCCGTCCTTCTCGCCCCACAGAGTCATCGTGCAGTGTCCGTTGCTGTGAGTGCTGGTTTTTTCGAGCAGCACGCCGCCACGGGGCGGCAGGCATTGAGCGCGGCTCTGGTTCCAAGCATCGTTCGTATGGGAGCAGCCTGAAACCGGATCGCCAACGGAGCCCTTCTCCACCACCACCAGGTCATCGCGGTAGCCGGCCTGGGCCACGAGCGAACTCGCAGTCCCGGTATCTGTCGCCTCGACCACCACGAGATTGCGCGCCAGGTCCACGCGGGCGACATTGAACAGAAGCGGTGAGTCGGCGTTGTCGCCGCGCTGCTTGTCCTCGGCCGCAGCCAACGCATCGGCCGCGGCGAGGAGCTGAGCTTCTGAGTTAGAAACATTGTGGAACTCAACGTCGAGGCCCTCGGGAACAAGCGCCTGAGCCTTGCTCAGCTGGTCACCCGTGACGTATCCGACGTGGTAGTGCAGTACCGGCAAGTCCTCGCGCGTTGCCCAAATGCCGCCGAACTGATCGCGGTTGCTTTGCACGAAGTCAGCCAGCGGAGCCTGCGCGGCGTCCTGCTGACCGTGGCGGAGACTAAGTACTTCATCACGTCCGGACACTTCGGAGCATACGAGGGCCTATACAGTGTCGACGCGACACACAACGGCAGTTACATCGGCAACTCGTCCGTGAACTCGCTCGAACTATCCTCCCCGACCTCGGACAGCCGGCGGATCCTCTCACAGAACCCGTGTGATAACGGTCAGGATTACTGCAACCGCTGGTTACCTGACCCCGACCACCTGGACCTCGCATCCCGGCGGTCTAGGGCCCGCAGTGCGTCACGTCCTTGGAGCGCCGACCCGATCCGCAACGTCGGGTACTGCGTCCGCCGATCCCGATACCTTCCGCGCCCGGAGTGCGGCTCGCCGTACTTCGGCTTGGGTGAATTGTCTTACGGCAATGAAGCGGTATCGACCTCAACGTCTCCGATAACGACTGCCTCGACACGGAGCGAGGATTGCTCCATCGAGGCATGGCCAGGGCGACTTCAACCTGAGCTCCGCCCGGCCGGGGTCTTGCCGGTGGTGGCCTGGCTCATGCGGGTCGACTGCCGCCTTCACGCGTGAAATCGTGTTTGGCCTGACGGTCTCCACCGACGGCATGGTCGACGAAGGGACCGATGATCCAGAACGACACAGACGTAGACTTGCTGCGCCAACTCGGACTGCACTGCCCCGTAGGGGGCAATCAGCAACCCGGCGTCAACGGACTGTGAACCCCCGCCCGCAGACGGCGGGCGACGAGCTTTCCTCGTTTGCTAGCGGCTTCGCACCGACACCGGTCAGCTCCCTCGCGCCGACAGCCTCACTCAGCTCGACCGTGACCGGGACATCGCCGCATGACAGTGCCAGGCTTGAATGCGGGCTGACGTATAGCGCAATGTCAATCGCGGACGGCTGGTACTTGATTACGGGTGGCTGCAGACGCGACGCTGTTTCCGTTCCGCTACAGTTCCCTTCGTTGGCGAGAACGTGTACTACCCGCGTCTCGGGCGAGATGGGGTAGGCGGGGTCGACGCGCCAAGTCAGACGCCACCAACTGTTGGGCACAGCATCCCTCTGAAATGCAGCGTAAAACCCGACTATGAGCAACACCGCAAGCGTGACAAGGATGACTGGCCGCATGTGTTCCTCCGTGCGTAAGTGCCCGTCGTGTAGCGGTGGGGTTCCCGCCAACCGCAGCATTGGGCTATTCCACGCTCGTCCACTGGACGTAGCGCGGCTTCACGGTCGCGTGGCGAGTTTCCGCTCCGAACTCACCGGTCAGGCGCAAGCGGCATGCGGTTGACGCGCAACATCGCTCTCGGTGCCTATCCTCGCTTTGACGGAGTCGGCCGCCGGCCGGAGCTCCAGGCGCTCCTCGACCGGGGGCGCCGGTACTGGCCTGAATCAGCACTTGCTCGCCAGGCCGGGAGGGCATCTCGGACACGACGTTTGCGTTGACCTCTCCATCGCACAGTACGATAGCGCTGCGCCCGGTGCCCGAACCCTCAAGTGCCGCCCCGAGAAACCGACGGTCATGGAATCGGTCTTGCGTGTTCACTCGCAGGAGCACGGCTATTCAATGTACGACCTGAGTGGACTGGGCAAAGTTCCCGAAAAGGTCTTCCGAGCCCATGCACTGCCAGACAGGCCAGTCCTGCGCGCAATCAAGTAGTTGCGCAACCTGTCGTCTCGGATGCAGAAGCCACCTTGCCGTCGGTGGAAAGCGTCGTCGACACGCTCCGGCCTGCACGTAGCGCGGGAATACGTAGGCCCTTAGCGGAGAGCGTTATGTTGCCGCACCACGTCTGGTGAAAGTCCTGGGGGCAGACCTGCACGCCGCCTCGGATCGGGGTGCATGCCGTGTTGTTCGTGCAAGACGTGTTAAGTGCTAGCGGACCGTCGCTAAAGGTGATCGGGAACTTGGTGAGTGCCTGCACCGCCTGTGCGCTTTCGCTGCGAGCGCCGCCTGGCGTTGAGCCTTGAATCGTGTTGCCATTACGTGCGCTCAGGGAGAGACTGACATCGGTCTTACCGTACTTATCGGCAATTTGTTCGACCTCAGCCTGCATTTCGGCCGCGTTATAGGCGACGTGGTTGAAGGTGACCGGGTAGCCGTTCGGCAGCAAGGACTCGATCTCGTCCTGCCCCACGCCGCCGTCGCTCAGGTTGATGTAGAGATGAAACGCGACCCCTTCGCCCCGATCAGCGTACGAGCCGGCGAAGTTGGGCAGGCTCGCGGCGAGTTCGAGTGCCGCGTCTGCCTCTGCGCGTATCTTGTCTTGGGCGATGATCGAAGCTTCGCTTTGCCCGCTGTCCTCGGACACCTGGGCGACCGACTCAAGGTAGTCGGCGATCTCCTCAGGCGTGTCGCCCGTTCGGGCCCACGGTTCGGCAGCCGTGACCGGGCTGACGGACGTCATCCCCGCGAACGCGGTGGCGACCACGGCACCGATACATACCGCACGCGCAAGGGCACGGCGAAGTCTGTTACCCAATGGATCCCCCTGCCTCTGGTCAGGACGCGATTATCCAGAACATAGCCGGAGCCTTACTGCCGGTTGGCCCTAGCGGGGACTGTTTATAACACCCGCGCCGCCCATAGATCGGGCAATCGCGACAGCCTCAACACGACCTCAGCCCAAGACCAGCGCACGTCAGTTCTCACGAGGCGTGCGACGTCAGCGACCGCCGTGCCGAAGTTGATGCCAGCACGTGCACCACCTCCTACCACGTCCACCGACTGCGTTTGGCGTGGCTGTCTCTAGTGCTGTCAAACCGCCCTTGGCGGGCGCCTGCGAGGGCGGTCGGAGCAAGTTTCACGCGTGGAATCTGGAGGGCCGAGTGGGATTCGAACCCACGACACGAGGATTAAAAGTCCCCTGCTCTGCCGCTGAGCTACCGGCCCTGCTCACATTGTGCCGTTCGCGCTCGACTTCAGTCGATACGTGCTTGTTGGACCTTGCGGCTCGACTATGGCGATGGCGTCGACCAGACTCCCGCCATGGACCACGCTGATCATGTCCGGCTGATTGGCGACGGCGTCCTGGGAGGCGGGAAGACGTGGGCCGACCTTGGGTCGGGCGAGGGAGCGTTCACTCTCGCTCTCGCCGACTTGCTCGGTTCGCCCGGCTTGATCTACACGATCGACCGCGACGGCCGAGCCCTCCAGGTTCAGCTGAGGGCGCTGCGCGACCGGTTCCCTGGCATGAGCGTCACGCCGCTCGTTGCCGACTTCACCACGCCGCTCGAGCTGCCGCCGCTTGACGGGGTCGTGATGGCGAACTCGCTCCACTTCGAGCGCGACAAACCCGCTGTACTTCGACTCGTCCGGGGCTACCTCCGCCCCGGTGGTCGGCTGGTTCTGGTCGAATACGACACCGACCACGGCAATCGATGGGTCCCCTTCCCCCTGTCGTTTCGGACGTGGACCATCGTGGCGGCAGAGGCCGGCCTCCGCGATACAAAGCACCTCGTGTCGATCCCGAGCCGATTCCTCGGGTCGATCTACTCTGCCGTCAGCTTCGCTGAGCAGACGACTGGGGCCGCCCCTCGTCTGGGTTAGGGTGCTGTCAGGTGCTTCGGTACGTGCCATGAAAGCCGCCATATTCAACGGACCGCAACACATCACCGTTGGCGAGCGGCCCGATCCGGCCATCCAACAACCAATGGATGCGATCGTCCGAGTAACGCTCGCCTGCGTTTGCGGCTCGGACCTCTGGTATTACCGCGGCCTGTCGCCCCACGACCTAGGTGCGATCGGCCACGAGTTCATCGGGATCGTGTCCGACGTTGGATCTGAGGTTCGGGCGCTGCGCCCAGGTGACTTCGTCGTCACGCCGTTCACGTATAGCGACGGCACGTGCGTGCTGTGCAGGGCCGGCTGGCAGTCGAACTGCATCAACGGCGGCGGTTATGGCAATCACGGCATGGACGGCGGCCAGGGCGAGGCCGTACGCGTGCCGTTCGCCGATGCGACGCTCGTCAAGATCCCGGGCGCAGGGTATTCCGACGCCACGCTGCGTTCAATCCTCGCCCTCTCAGACGTTGCCTGCACCGGGCATCACGCTGCCGTGAGCGGCGGAGTCGGTCCGGGGATGACGGTCGCCGTCGTCGGCGACGGTGCCGTCGGACTGTCGGCGGTGCTGGCGGCAAAGCGCCTGGGGGCCGAACGGATCATCGCTCTGTCCCGCAACCCGACGCGGCAGGCCGTCGCGCGTGCGTTCGGCGCGACCGACATCGTCACAGAGCGCGGCGAGGCGGCGACGGCCGTAATCAAGGAGATGACCGGCGGGCTCGGCGTCGAAGCGGCGCTCGAGTGCGTCGGGACCGGCGAGTCTATGGCGACGGCCTTCGCGATCGCGCGATCGGGCTCCGTGGTCGGGGCCGTTGGTGCGCCACATGACGTGGTCGTCCCAATCGACACTGTCATTTTCCGTAACGTTGGCCTGCGCGGCGGCGTGGCGCCGGCCCGGAAATACATCCCGGAGCTGCTGGCGGACATCTTCGCCGGTAGCATCAACCCCGGCCGCGTGTTCGACTTCGAAACCGACCTTGACCATGTCGTCGACGGCTACGAGGCGATGGACGAGCGGCGGGCGATCAAGGCGCTAGTCCGCGTGGCACAAGCATGAAGGTGGACCCGAACGAAGGCTCGCGACGACCCTCGTCGGACGCATGAACGTGACTCGTGAACATCCGCACACCGACCGCGATGGCCTCGGGGCGCAGGAGGTCGTCGCCGGCCGCGCCTGGTGAGCGCTGGCACCCTTCTCCGGTACCGCCCCGGCCGCTAGATTTGGCCCAATGGAGGAGCGATCAGGCCGCCCGCTGGGCATCTGGGTCATCGTCGTCCTCGAGCTGTTCAATGCCGGTGTGACCCTCGTGGACCTGCTCGGCGGCTACGACCTCCTCAGAGGCGGCGTAGGCCAGCTGACCAGCGAGAGTGAGGCGTTCCGCGACGTCGTCATCGTCTGGTCGGTGCTCGTGCTCGTGGCGGCCGTTGCGCTGTGGCTGCTGAGCCGCCGCGGCTGGGCGCTGATGATGGTGCTGGTCGGCGTTGCGCTCTTCGTGCACCTGGCGATCTGGTGGACGCAGCCCGAACACACGCAGTGGCTGCGGCTGGCAATGAACGTGGTCGTGGCGTTCTACCTCAATTCCGCTCAGGTCCGCGGCCTGTTCCTCAAGCATCGCGAGGTGTCACGGATCTCACTCGACGGACGTAGCGCAGAGTGACCCACGAAGACGACCTGGGCCTGCTCCAGGCGTACGAGCCGGTCGTCCGCTACAACGAGGGCGAGCTGTTCTTCCCGACCGCCGTGGAGGGCTATCTGGCGGAGTGCGACCTGCTGCAGGGCACGTCCGAACAGGACAGCGTCGTGGTTGTGCCCAAGGGCGAGGTGACCACCGCGGTGCTCGGCAGCTACATCGCGCCACCCGGCAAGTCCCTCTACCTGCGCCTGGTCCAGGATCCGCTCAACGGCGTCGAGCTCACGCGCTGGCAGCGGCGGCCCGACCGGCCGCAGGTTCCGTGCGCCGGGGCGGCTCGCTCGCGTCGGGCTTTTCGGGCGGCTCGTGGACGCAGGCTTCGAGGCCTCGCTGCTGCTGCGTGGCACGGTCCCCGGCGGCACGACGGCGGCGGCTCAGATCAAGTACGCAGCGGCGCGAGCGACCGACCCGCGTCACATCTACTACGGACAGGGTGGTCCGGCGGAACGGCTGGATCGTGCTCCACTACCTCTACTTCTACTTCATGAACGACTACCGATCGACCTTCGACGGCGCCAACGACCACGAGGCCGACTGGGAGCAGGTGTTCGTCTACCTGGAGGACCGGCCCGACGCGCCGCGACCGGTCTGGATCGCCGCCGCTGCGCACGACTACATCGGCGATCAGCTGCGCCGCCGCTGGGATGACCCGACCCTGGTCAAGGAGGGCGACCACCCGGTGCTGTTCGCCGGCGCCGGATCGCATGCCAGCTACTTCGAGCAGGGCGAATACCTGACCAGCGTCCCGCTCGCCGCCTTCCGAGGGCTGGTCAACCTCATGGATGTCGGTCGCACCTTCTGGGTCAGGACGCTGCGCCAGCCCGACCCGGGTGACATTGCAACGCGCTTCGAGCAGGCGCTGTCGGCGTCCTTTGTCGACTACGCGCGGGGCGATGGACTGGCGGTCGGGCCGGGCCGGGCCGACACGTGGACGCCCGTCCAGATCTCGGATGCCGATGCGCTGGGTGGACGGCTACCGCGGGTTGTTCGGGCTGGACACGCACGATCGGATGGGTGGCGAGCGCTCGCCGGCGGGCCCGAAGTACAACCGCAGCGGCACTCAGCGCATGAGCTGGCACGATCCGCTGGGCTTCGGCGGCCTTGACAAGGCCGCGCCGCCATTCCGCCGGCCGGAGGTGCTGCGCGAACGCGAGGTGCGAACTCGAGGCCGAGCAGGCGGCATTGGCCGCCACCATCGCTGAGCGGGTCGCGTACCTGCAGGCGCTCACCGTGGAGGTGGAGAGCCTGGCGATCGACGGCGGGATGGAGCAGATACACGTCGCGCGCAGCGCAGAGCTGGCCGCCGGCGAGCTGGCGCTGCGCGACCTGCGCCGACAGCAACGCCTTGCTTGACGACCGTCTGACCGCGACGCGTCGCGAGCTGACTCAGGCAAGTCCCCACGAGTCAGGTGATCCGCGTGCACACCTGACGAACCCGCACCGCCCGGTACCGCCGGAGGACACGCAGTACGGCTTCCTCGTCGAGGTCTGGTCCGCGGTCAGCGTCAGCCTGCTGCTCGCGCTCGTGGCCGGCCTCGTCTGGTTCGGGGTGGTGACCTGGTTCTGGGCCATTGCGATCGGCGTGGGCGGCTACGTCGTGCTCGAGTCCGCTTTCCGACGGCGTCTCACGCAGCTGACGCTCGCCATCACCGTGGTGCTGGCGATAGTCGGCGGGCTCGTCTTGATCTGGGAGTTCCGCCTGGAAGTGGTCCTGGCGGCGCTCGTCGGCCTGGCTGCGCTGATCCTCAGTGACAACGTACGCGAGCTTCGCCGACGCTGATCGGTCTTGCGCTCCGGGCCGCGAGGTGCCTTCCGACTAGTTCTTGAGTTTCACCGGCTCGGTGAATTCGATGCCGTCGCACTTGGTAAAGCTGCAGACCTGCACAAGACCGCTCACCGTCGCACGGCCACGCTTGAACAGTCCGCCTTCGGCCTGAACGGTGACCGCCCAGCTCTGCTCGCTGCCATCACAGGTAAATCCATCGGTGACGCCGAGCGAGCCGGAAATCTCGGTTTTACCCTCCCGTTGGCCGAGAGTTACCTCGACTTGTGTGTACGCAAGAGGCTTACTCCTGCATGCGGCCGTACCCGTCACTGTCACGGACCCGTCACTGGAGAAGTGAGCAACAGGATCTACGGCAAAGGTGTCGAGCGAAGGGGGAACAGTGGTGGCGACGGAGATCGAGAGCGACCCGCCGTTCCCCTCAAAGTCGAGCTGGCTATCAAAGACGAGGATGGTGTACGTCGTGCCTGCAGCCGCGAAGAGACCCACCCTCCCCAGGTCGCATGTCACAAACGTGAACCCGGTCACCGGGTCGCCGGTTGCGACGATCGCGCCTGCGGGATAGTTCGAGGCTGAGACATCGATCACGTATGTCTCATCGGTGCCGGCCAACTCGTACCAGACGCTTGCATCGGTGTCCACGAAGCCACAATCCGCGTTGATCGCGTCATCGTTGGCGTCAGACGTGGCCTCGGTTGTGTCGACCGTCGCTGAGTAACCGTCGCTGACCGTTACTCGACCGCCGTACGTGTCGTTCGCGGGCGCCGCGGCAAAGACAGCGGGCGCCGAACCGAGAATGAACATGCCCGCGACCGCGACAACGGTGATGATCCGTGCTGGACGTTTCAGTAATTCTGTCATCGGACCTCCCCCCGGCGCACCTCTACGCCGGACCGAACGAGCAGGTCTCACCACTGACCAGAGTCACGCGGGTCACTCGTCCAGTTCCACCATGACGAATCCCATCCGCCAATGGAATACGTCAATGTTGCGTACTACGCCACTGGTACTACGTAACGCTATCACCGGCGCCTGACCGGTGCGCACCGGCACCGGCCTAAGGCCCGCCTCCTTTGGCAGGCGGCCCAGCGGGCCATACTCAACGGCGTAGACACGCCGTGCTAGCCGAGGTGGCGCCATGAAATGGGTTACTCGTGAGCACCCTCACACCGACCGCATCGCCTGTCCTTGGCTGATCAAGAAGTTCATCGACCCGGATGCCGAGATCGTCTATGTCCCTCCCGCTGATGTGCTGCCGTTCGCGCAGCGCGAAGGCGCCGTCACCTTCGATGCGCCGGGCGCGCAGTACACCCACCGCGACGGGCTGTGCTCCTTCGAGGTGCTCGTCGAGGACTACAAACTGGGCGACGACGCTGCCCTGTCACTCGTCGCGAAGGTCGTGCACGGCGCCGACGTATCAGAGGACGCTGACGCGACGCCGCAATCGCGTGGCCTCGAGGCGATCGCGCGCGGCTTCATGCACCTGGGCATCGACGATCAGCAGCAGCTCCGACTCGAACTGCCTGTTTATGACGCCCTGTACGCCTGGGCACAGCAGGTAGTCGGTGCCGGCGAGGCTTAAGCCCAAATCACGGACCACTGCTTACCGAGGCCGTGGGGCTTGATGCCTGGGGCGGCGTGAATCGCGCAACCACCAAGAACGTGCGGGCAACGGCCCGTCCGCGCCATTGGCCTACGAAATACTCGTCAATCTCGGCCAAATCCGGACTGACGTTGATGCGCTGGTTGCCGCGCCTTGGCCACGGGTCGTAGAAATACAGCACCCCATTGGTCGACCGCCCGATGTGAACGGCGTGATTCGTATCGCCATTGCCGCGGTCCGATGAGTCGATGCCGCATGAGAGGTACTCCCCGGGCATAAGTGGCGCGGCCAGCCGCGCGACAGCCGCCCGAGTCTGGCTGCCGGTCACGCCCGAGTCGGTTCGGGAATACCCCTGAGCGAGGGCGATATTGGTCTCTTCGGCCTCGGTCGTACCCTGGCTCGCGCTGCGGACATCGAGCGTGATCATTGCTCGCGGAAGCTGCGCCAGGTCGGCGTAAGTCATGTACCGGCCCGCGAGAGCCTGCAACGCACCTTCAAGCGTGACCGACGCGCGATAGAAGCGGCGCCGCAGGAGCGGCGGCGTGGCCCGATTGTCCAGGGCGGCTCGATATCGGCTGAGGTAGCCCAGCATCGCGTCGCGGACGGCTTCCGGGCCTTGCTGCACCAGGTTGGCGACGAAGGACGTCTCCACGCAGGTATCCGCATCCACTCGTGGGATGGCGATATTGAGCTGACTCAACCGGCGCGAGATCTCGTCTCCGTCCCAGCCGCGTCCTGTAAACGGAAGTGGTCCCCTCGGCCGCTCAGGGTCGACGTCGCGGCGGCGGCCGTTGGTCGACGAATAATCCGGGTGACGCGGCGAGTGAGCCATTGATCGGAATGGTGCGTACTCAGTGACGCGGTCGCCTTCATCTTGCCGTTGTGCGACCAGCGCCGCGACGGCGGCATTGCCCGCGCAGCGCTGGAGAGCGAGCAACATCGAGGCATCGCCGAGGCCGAAGCCGGAAGCGGCCTGCGCGGGATGGCCGGATTCGGCGGCCTGAGTCGGGGAATGGTCGGCTGGTTTCTCTTGGCGTGCCTTGCTCCCTTCCATCGACGACCCAGCGTAGGCAGCCCAACGAACGTGACTAGGTCCGCTTGGGCGCACTCGCTGCCCAATCGGGCATATGCGTCTACGAACCGGGCGGCGTAAAGGGCGGAGCGGGCGGGGTGTCGGGCGGGGTTGGCGGTGCGCGTGAAGGAGGGCGGGCTGGGCAGCGGCAGCGGCGTGAAGTCGGGTGTGCCCAGAGGTGAAGTCGGCGGTGTCGGTATCGGCGGAGGTGAGCCCGGCGGGGCAGTGATCACCACGCCCCCGCCGTTATTGCAGGCTGCGCAGACTGCGAGGACCAGTGTGAGACCTGCGGCCGCACGGCCAAATCGATTCACGCCTTTAGTACATCGTGCAATAGGGCGAGCGATCACTCCACAGTCCACCGGCGCCCAACGTGTAGGCAGGCGGCTGCGCGGTCAGCGTCGACACCGTGCCGTCGGGGTTGTACCAGACGATCTGCATTATTGCGGCGTAGTAACCCTTGAGGAACGCAGTCCAGGAAGGGCCGTGGTTGAACCCCCACGTGCCGTCCTGCGAGCTGTACCAATTGGCGTTGTATGTGATCGCGTAATACCGGTCGTTGGCGTAGCCCGCGAACCAGTAGGCGGGGGCCCCCGTCACCTGATTCCAGTTCTTGGCATCGCTCGAGTACCAGAGCTGGACATTCCAGGCCACGAGCTGCGTTCGGCCCGAGATCGCATCGCCTGGCGGAATCGCCCAGATGGTGGGATCACCAAGACGAATGAGGCCGGGCGAGCAGTAGATGGAGGCCGCGGCGTCGGCGCCTCCGCCATCGGCGAAGACGGGCTGGTACGCAAGCGCTGCCGCTGGCGTCGTTGAAGCGACAGCGATCAGGGCGGCGACGAGGATGCCTGCAAACCTGCCGACCATGGGCCCGGATGCTAGGGCAGCGCGGATCATTAAATGAGACGTTCTCACAACGGTCGAACCCCGGCTCACTGCATTCCCCTGAAGCTGGTCAGCGAACATCGGACGCGGACAAGAGGGAGGTCGTGTGAGAAGAAGATGGGCGGCGCTCTCGGGCGGCGCCTGCTCTCGGGCGGCGCCAAGATCGCGCTATCGGGCCTGCTCGTCGTGGTCGTGGCGGCGGTGGCAGTGGGTGCGTATGGCATCTGGTACCTGTTCCTGCAGCCGGCGGGGCCTGCGGCGGTCTCATCAGCGGCGCCCATACCGTCCAGCGCATCGTCCCCGCTCGCAAGCACGGACGGGATGTGGTCTGTAGACACGACCATTGGATCGTTCAGCGACTTCTCCGACTCATGGGTCGGCTATCGCGTGCAGGAGCAGCTGGCATCCATCGGCGCCAACATCGCAGTCGGGCGCACGCCGAATGTGAGCGGCTCGCTCCAGCTCCTGGGAACGACGGTCAATTCGGTCTCAATCACCGCCGATCTGACCACGCTGCAGAGCGATGACCGCCGTCGTGACGGCCAGCTCGTTCGCCAGGGCATTGAAACGGCCTCGTTCCCGACGGCCACGTTCACGCTGACTCAGCCGATCGACCTGGGCACCGTTCCGACCGATGGCCAGACGACTACGGTGACGGCCACCGGCGACTTGACGCTCCACGGGGTGACCAAGAGCATCCAGGTTCCGCTCACGGTCACTCGGCAGGGCGACGTGGTGGGTGTGACCGGCTCTATCGAAATCACCTTTGCCGACTACAACATCACTCCGCCGTCGTCGTTCATGGTCCTGTCGATCGCCGATCACGGAACGATGGAGCTACAGCTCTACTTCCGCCACTCTTAGCGAGCGCTACATCCGCAGGTGATCTGACAGGCGGACCTCGATCTCGTCCGCCAGGCTGCGCGCCACGCGCATGGCGAACCGGTCTATCAGGCGGCCAAACAACGGCCGCGGCAGCCTGGCCGAAACGGGCTTGGCCGGCACGCCGGCCATCTTGGCCGCGATCTCGACCGCATGTTCAAGGTCGCCAATCTCGTCAACCAGGCCAAGGTCGACACTTGCGGGCCCGAGCCAAACTTCGCCCGTCGCCAACTCGCGGGCCCGCTCCGTTGAGAGTTTGCGAGCACTCGCGACCCGTGCCACAAAGGCTTCGTAGATGGCGTCGACCAGGGCCTGTTCCTTGGCCGCCTCGGCAGGCGCCTCTTCGCGCCACGGCGCGCCCATGCCCTTCAGCGAGCCGGCGGTGTGCTCTTCGACGCTCACGCCCAGGCGATCGAGCAGTCGCGGCAGGCGTGGGCCAACGCTGATCACGCCGATCGAACCAACCACCGATGTTGGGCCGGCGACGATGCGACGGGCGGCCAGGGCTGCGAGGTAAGCACCAGAGGCACCGGCTCCGCTGATCGAGGCGACGACCGGCTTCACCGCGGACAGGCGAGCGAAGGACAGGTACAGGTTGTCCGACGCGCTGGCCGACCCGCCCGGCGAGTCGATGTCGATGACGACTGCCGCCACGCGCTTGTTCTCGCGCAGCCGGCGCGCCAGCTCGACCCATTCGGCCGTCCGCCCGCCACCGCCAATGGGCCCATGCAGCGCGAAGACCGCCACGCGGCCGGGCCCGCGCGGTTGCCGAATCCGTTGGATCACTCGCATCGATCGAAGTATCACTCAGTTGGCCGGCACCGCCGAAAAGAAGCAGCGAACGTGCACAGACGGCGTGAAATGGTCCGTCCGCCTCGCCAAAATGCGCGCCATGCCCGACCTGTCGTGGACGCACCCCTACGTCCTCTACCTGCATGTCCTGGGGGTCTTCGCATTCCTGCTCGGCCATGGCGTGTCAGCGATGGTCGTGTGGCGCATCCGCAGCGAACGCGATCCAGCGACGCTGCGCACGCTGCTCAACTTCTCGACGCGGTCGATGAACCTCATGGGTATCGGCGCCGCGGTCTGGCTGTTCAGCGGCATCTACCTGGGTTTCTCGGGCAATTACTGGACCTACGGCAAGTACTGGCTCTGGGCATCGCTTGCCATCGCGGTCGTCGTCATCGGACTGATGACACCGTTGGGCCGCCTGTACCTCAACCGCGTCAGGGTGGCGCTCGGCCAGGACCCTACCGGTAAGACCAGCCCACCAATTCCGGCGGAGGTTGATGCTGCGGCGCTCGAGGTGGCGATCAACTCCGGCCGGCCCATGACCCTGCTCGTACTTGGCTTTGGCGCCCTCGCCGTCCTGGCCTGGCTGATGATGTTCCACCCGTTCTGAGAACGGGCAGCCTGTCCGGGCGACTCTTACACGTCGGCGAAACCAGGCAATTCGAAAATGAATTCGGCCCCGCCTTGCAGCACGGTTGGCCGCCCAGATCTGGCCGCCCATCGCGCGCACCAGTTGCTGCGTCACGAACAGGCCGATGCCGGCGCCGGATGCCCGCCGGTGGCCGCCGGCGAGCGGTAGAAGATCTCGAAGAGGCGCTGCTCCTCGCCTTGGCTGAAGCCCGGCCCGTCGTCGCACACGCTGACCCGTACCTGCCCATCTGACGCCGCTTCGGCGCGCACGAAGATCGTCCCGCCGCCGTACTTGGCGGCGTTGGTGAGCAGATTGCGCACGACCTGCTCGACGTACGTCTCCTCCGCTGCCACCGGCGGCAGGTCGGGCTTTATGTCGAGCTCGAACTTGGACGCCGGCCAGCGCATCGCCTCGGCCGATACGACCCTGGGCAGCAAACGCTGCAGCAGGATCGGCTCGCGCTCGATGGCGAGACCTTCGCGCTCGACGCGGCTCAGCACCAGCAGGTTCTCGACCAGCCGGTACAGCCGGTCTGACTCCGCGCGGATGTCGTCATAGACCTCGCGGCGGACAGACTCTGCCAGCGTCGCTGCCACTGCGGGCGAGCACCTCGCTGCCGCCGTAGATGGTTGTTACCGGCGTCCGCAGCTCATGCGAAAGGATGCCGATGAACGCGTCACGCACGGCCCGCGCGTCGCGTGCGGCGGTCACGTCACGCATGACAACGATCGTGCCGACATCGCCGCTGCCGGTGCCCTCGCCCACTCGCACGGGATAGGCCGACACCTCCATCCACGGATTGGGCGCAGGTGGCCTGTCGCTGGCTGGCCGCTCGGGTGTCAGCTCGTCGGCCTTCAGCTGCAGCTCGATTGACTCGGCCTCGCGCAGCACCGACGGGCGGCTGGCCGGCCGGCCAGGCGAACGAGCGCAGGATCGCGCGCATGCCCTGCTTCAGGCGGCGGCCAAGCAGCGTCTCGGCGGCCGGGTTGGCCAGCAAGACGTTGCCGCGGCCGTCGAACACGACGACGGCATCGCGCATGCTGGCAATGACCGTGTTGAGCTCAGCCGCGCGTGAACGCTCAGCGTCCGCGACGGCGTTGAGCCGGTCCTCAGTCTTCTTTCGTTCAATGGCGGCGGCAAGCACGTTGGCGACGGCCTGCAGGAACAGCACGTCGTCCTCGGCGAAGACCCGCCGCGTGTTGGTGTGCGCGCCCAGCACGCCCCACGGTGCGGACTAGGCCCTCGATTACGACGGTCACGCCACTCACAACGCCATGCCCGATGAGCAGCTTCGGCGGTCGGAAGCGAGTCTCGTTGGGCAGGTCCTCGACGACCACCGGCCCGACGGTGGCGACGGTGTGGCCACCCTGCGAGCCGTGGCCTGCATCGACCGTCGCCTACCAATCTGTGCCCGGCCGCCAGCCGACACCCGCAACCAGCTTGAGCCTGCGCTCGCTCGGGCATCATCTCGAGCACTTCGACAAACGGCACGGCCATGACCCGTGCCAGCACCTGCGCCGCCTGGGTCAGCAACTCATCGATGGGCGTGCCGGCCAACGCGTTCTGGCCGAGCGCGGCGACCGCCGCCTGGCGCGTCTCGGCGCGATCGACCGCCCGATAGAGCAGCGAATTGTCGACCGCCAGCGCCGCCCGTCGGGCGAGCTCGGTCATCAGCTCGAGGTCTTCCTCCGTGTAGCGCCGGCGCTGGTCGCCATAGCCAACCGACATCACGCCCAGCACCCGGTCTCGGGCAATCAGCGGCACCCAGATGGCGGAGCGCAGCCCAGCCTGCGCAGCATCTCGCGGTGCTCATCGCTGCGTGCAACGCGCCGGAGGTCGCCCTCGGTGACCCGGTACAGCGCCACCGGTCGACGGCTGGCCACAGCCTGGCCGCGCAGGTGGCTGCCGCTGGCATGCAGCGGCCAGCGCTCGTCCAGCTCGTACAGCAGCTTCTCGAGCTCCGGGTCGACATGGGCGGCGGCCACTCGGCGGAAAAGCTTCGACTCGTCGATGACGTCAATCGCCGCCCAATCCGCGCGCAGCGGCACGACGATGCCACAGATCTGGCGCAGCGTCGCCTCGTAGTCGAGTGACGAGCCCAGCAGCTCGCCGGCGCGCGCCAGCAGCTGGTCGTCCTCTGCCTCTGGGCTGAAGTCGGGCCGCCGCGCAATGACGTCGTGGACATCCTGGGCCGCGATCAGCAGCCGGGGCGGTATCGCACCCGGGTTTGAGCGACTTGACCGACACCTCCAGCGGCACGCTGTTGCCGCCGGCGGTTTGGACGGTGACCGAGAAGTGGTCCGCCACCCGTTCGCCCGAGGCGTAGCGCGTCAGGACGTCGCGCAGGCCGGGCCGGTCCTCCGGCGGCACGAGGTCGAAGACAGAAGGCAGCGCCGAGCAGCCGGGCACGGCTGTAGCCCACCAGCCGACTGAAGGCGTCGCTCGCCTCGACGATGCGCTCGCCGTCGACGACCAGCACGGCGTGGCCCAGCTGGCTGAGGGCGCGCACGAATGCACTCGTTGTCGCGTCGGCTTCCGACCCAGTCCAGGCGGCGGGAGCGATGGTTTCAGCCATCGCCAGCGATTCTGTCACGGGATCCTTGGCACACCGCTTGCGACGGATTGTGAAAGGGCCGTCGGCGGGGGCCAGTGCCGACGGCCCTTACCAGCCACGAACCGCTCCTCCGTTTGAACCTCGACGCGGCAGAGCGCGGCTGAGCGTGCGGAGCGGGCCCCGTCCAGCACGCCCAGCAACTATCGCCAGCCGGCCCACGGGTGGAAAGTGGTGCGCACCCGGCCCGCCGTTGCGCGCGCATTGCAATCTGGCCCGAACCGTTGCAGCGGGGGCGTTTGGCAAACGTGGACTGGTGTGGGACACTGCCGCGGTCCACCGGAAGACACCGGTGCGGCGCAGCAACACAATCCCAGACCGCCAAACTCGATATGGCCGCGGGCTCCGCGAGTGTCCCCAGGCACTCGCCGCCCGTTTCGCAAGCAACGCCCCAGCGTTGCCCGTTCAGGTCAGCCGGTCAATCCGTGTCCGGTTAAGTCGTGCGGGGGGTCGCCAGCCGGGAGGGTGCCCCAGCGTCCGAGCCGGCCGCAGGAGGCTACTGGTTTTGTTCTTTGCCGTGCTCGGCGCACGACGGCTCGCGCTTGTCGTCGTCACTTTCGCAATCGCCGCCGCCACGCATCGTCCCGGCTGCGGCACCGCCCCAGTCCAGGCGTCTGGCACACAGGCCGACGCCGTCATCGGTTTCGCCAAGAACCAGCTTGGTAAGGCCTATGCGTGGGGCGCAATCGGACTACGTCGCTATGACTGCTCTGGTCTGGTCTTATCGGACGTTCGCTGAGAAGAGCCTGCTCACCAAGATCGGCGGCGGTCGGAAGACGGCGTCCGGTTACTACCAGTGGTTCAAGGACCGCGGCCTGGCCAGCAGGTACAACGGGCGTCGCGGCGACCTCGTCGTTTGGGGGTCGAGGCGCCCATATCGGCATCTACCTCGGTGGCGGGATGGCCATCAGTGCGCTAACCAATGGCGTAGGGTCACGGCACTACGCTACAGCATCTACGCGTACCTGACGCAACATTCGCTTCACGACGCGCCGCTTTCCTGCACGTCAACATTGCGCGCTGAGCGGCAACTCCGGCCGCCTAACGTTGGGCGTGATCCGATCGCAGCGAGCCGGCGTAGTTGTACCCGGAAAGAGCAATCGCTAACGTTCCGTCACGCCCAACGGAGGACTCCCTCGATGACTCGCCGCCCCATCGCCGCCCTCGTCGCGGTGTCGGCGTGTGCGGTGCTCCTGTTGGCCGCCTGCTCGACCGGGTCGGGCGGCTCGCCTTCGCCGGCGCCAGCGGCTCGCCTTCGCCGGCAGCGGGCGGCGCCTCGATTACCGTCGCCAATTCGTCGGCCGGTGACCACCTCGCTGGTCCCAACGGACGGGCGCTCTACGTCTTCGCCCACGACAGCGCCAACACGAGCACGTGCACCGACACCTGCGCCACGAACTGGCCGCCCGTTACGGTTTCGGCCGGCCAACAGCCGGCTGCCGGGTACGGGCGTAACAACCCAGCTCGGGACGCTCGACCCGTAGCGACGGCACCATCCAGGTGACCGCCAACGGGCTGCCGCTCTACTACTTCGGCGGCGACAGCGCCGCCACCGACATCAAGGGCCAGGGCAGTCCTCGGTATCTGGTTCCTGGCCGGCGCCGACGGCAAGGCCCTCAGCGGCGCGGCCGGCTCACCCGGGTCCTCGGGTCCTCGCCATCGCCGACGCCCGCGTCGAGTGGCTACTACTGATCGGTCAGTGTCGTGGTTGACGCGGACAGCACCTGGGATGACGACCGCCTCGTGGCAGAGCGGATCGCCATGGGTGACGAAGCCGCCTTTGCAGCTGCCTACGACCGGCACTCGCCGCTCGTCTACGGCGCCGTGGTGCGCTTCGTCGGCGATCGCGAGGCCGCGGCCGAAGTGGTCCAGGACGCGTTCATGGCGCTCTGGCGCCGCGCTCATCAGTTCGATGCATCATCCGGCTCGCTGGCCGGCTGGCTTCTCGGCATCGCCCGTCACCGCGCCATCGACCGCTATCGCGCCGAGTCGCGCCGGCCAACCGCAGCCGCCGTCTCGCTGGCGGACTCATTCACATCGGGCGAACCGGTATTCGCCGACGCCGGCTCCGGCCCGCCCGCTGACATCGACCCAACCGAAGTGGCTGAGCTGCACTGGCGCCAATCGGTTGTCCGCACGCTCTTGGCTGACCTGCCGGAAAGCGAACGTGACGTCCTGATGCTTGCCTACGGCAGCGGCCTTTCGCAGACCGAGATCGCGGAGCGGACGGGCACCCCGCTGGGCACCGTCAAGTCGCGCACGCGCCGCGCGCTGGCTCACCTGCGTGTGCGCCTGGCCGGCGTGCCCGACCTCGTCGACGAGGGCGCCGTATGACACCCATGGATCACGCCGAAGCACACGAGCGCATCGCCGACCTGGCCCTCGAGCCGACCGGCTGGCCAACCTCGCCAGCTCGCCGGCGGACGAGCGACGAGGCCCTGCGTGAGCACATTCGGACGTGCTCCCGCTGCCAGGCCGCGCTCGCCGACTGGCGAACGCTTCCAGCGTTCGCTGGGCGCCGCCATGGCCGACAACGTGCGTGAACAGCTCGAACCGATCATTCCGCCCGCCGACCTGCGCGGCAAGGTGCTGGCCTCGGCCCACGCCGACCCAAGGCCGGCCCAACCGGTGCAGTCGGCTCAACCGGCCGACAACGTCGTCGACCTGAACAGCCGGCGCAGGCGGCTCGCGCCGACCGCCTTGCTGGCCCTGGCTGCCGTGTTCGCGCTCGTCGCAGTCGGGCTTGGCGTCGTCTTCGTGCGCGACCAATCGGCCAGGCTCGACACGGCGCAAATCGAGCACCGTGGCTGACGTGAGACGGTGGCCGCGATGAACCGCATCCTCGTCACGCCCGACCACCACACGGTCACGCTCGCCACGGCAGCCGGCTCGCCCGCCGGCACCCTGGCCTGGTCGCGCCATGACCTCGTGGTTCTGAGTACCGGGCTGGCCCAGCCGGCGGCCGGCCAGGTCTATCGGTGCTGGCTCAACTACGACGGCCACGACACGCCCATGGGCTGGATGTGGTTCGTCGACGGCAATGCCTTCTGGACGAGCTCGACCAACGACTGGGCGTCGATCGACCTGAACCCTGACAAGCAGTTCCTGGTGACGCTCGAGTCGACCGACAACCAGACCGGCACACATGCCGGACCGGTGGTCCTGCAAGCGACGTTGGGTAGCTGAAAGTCGACTGAAAGCCCGTCACTGGCGGGCTGGCCACCGCCGGGAGAGTCCTCTGCCCTAGCCTCGATCGATGAGCAACATTCAGCAAACGATCGAAGTTCAGGTGCCGGTCACGACCGCCTATAACCAGTGGACGCAGTTCGAGGAGTTCCCGCGCTTCATGGAAGGCGTGAAGGAGGTCCGGCAACTGACGGACAAGTCGCTGGAGTGGACGGCCGAGATCAACGGCAAGGAAGAAACGTGGACGGCCGACATCACCGAGCAGGAGCCGGACCAGGTGATCGCCTGGCGGTCGACGTCCGAGCCTGTGAACTCGGGTCGCGTCAGCTTTGCGCGGTTGGATGCGAACCGGACGCGGGTCGACCTCCAGATGGAGTGGCAGCCGCGCGACAGCATCGAGAAGATGGGCGCGGCAATGGGCTTCGACGATCGTCAGATCAAGGGCGATCTCGAGCGGTTCAAGAAGTTCATCGAGTCACGCGGCGCCGAGACCGGTGCCTGGCGCGGCGAGATCGAGCAGGGCGAGCGCGTCGGTTAGGCCTGGCGCCCAGCTGGCTGGCGAGGCAGCGCGTCGTGTAGCATCGCGCCTGAATGGTGCTGACCAGCGAACAGCTCGACGTCGACGCTCTCTACCTCGCCGCGGAGCGGGACTTCGACAAGTGGCAGCTCGTCGCGGACATGGTCGACGAGTGCATCGACCTCGCGCTGAACTACCGCCAGAGCGGCCACCCGGGCGGCTCACGCTCGAAGGTGCACATGCTGCTGTCGCTGATGTTCAGCGGCGCGATGCGCTGGGACGTGCTCCGGCCGTGGCGGCCGTTCGGCGATCGTTTCGTGCTGTCGGCCGGGCACACGGTGCCGCTGATCTACACGACGCTGGCCGTGCTCAACGAGGCATTCCGCGTGCGCTTTGAGCGCGATGGCGACCCGCGCTACGCCTTTCCGGACGACGGCAAGTGGGCGCTGACCTGGGAGATGCTGCTCAAGCTGCGCCGGCGCGGCGGCCTGCCCGGCCACGCCGAGATGGAAGGCAAGACGCTCTTCCTCAAGTTCAACACCGGGCCGTCGGGCCACGGCATGGGACCGGCCGTTGGCGAGGCGCTGGCGCTCAAACACGCCGGCGCGGAGGAAGTGAAGGTCTTCGTCGTCGAGGGCGAGGGCGGCCTGACGCCTGGCGGCGCACATGAGGCCCGCCACACCGCCTGGGGCCTGGGCCTCTCCAACCTCGTCTTCCTGATCGACTGGAACGACTTCGGCATCGACGAGCGACCGTTGTCGTCTGTCGTCTACGGCACGCCCGAGAATTGGTTCGAGAGCTACGGCTGGCGGGTAATCGGGGCCGAACATGGCTCCGAATGGCCGAGCGTCACGCGCGCCGTGCTGGACGCGTCGCGCGGCGACAACCCTGAGGGCACGCCCACCGCTGCTTGGTTCAAGACGCGCAAGGGCCGCGGCTACGGCAAGTACGACGCCAAGAGCCACGGCACGCCGTGGCCGGTCAACGCGCCCGAGTTCTGGGCTGTGCGCAAGCAATTCATGGAGAAGTACGGGACTCGTCGTACCAGAGGGCGTCGACGAGGCCGTGCCGGCCGAGGCCGCCGGCGCGCGACGCACAGGCTCGGGCCAACTTCCAGACGGCCCTCAGCCTGCTTCGATCCAATCCCGACCTGACCGACTGGCTGACCGACCGACTGCTCGAGGTGGCGGCGACTGTCCCCGACGATGTCGACGGCTTCAACCTGACCGACAAGGGCGCCCTGTTCAAGGACTCGCGCCTGTTCGACGCGCGGAAGTACCCGCCCGAGATATGGAAGAAGCCGGGCGAAAAGCAGCCCAACCGTGCCGCCTACGGAGCGTGGGGCTCGTACGTGAACGCGTTTGCGCGCAAGGAATACGGGCGGCCGCTGTTCCTGGGCGCATCGGCCGACCTGGCCGAGTCGACCAACCTCGCCGGCTTTGGCAAGGACTTCGGCGAGATGCCGGGCTACGGCTGGTACGAGCGCGACTCGAATCTGGACGGGACCGTTCTACCAACTCAGATCACGGAGTTCGGCAACGCCGGCCTGACAGTCGGCCTGGCGACCGTCAACATGGCCGCCGACACGTTCAACGACTGGAACGGCTTCTGGGGCACGTGCTCGACCTACGGCTCGTTCTCGTACCTCAAGTACGGCCCGATGCGGCTCTTCTCGCAGCTCGCCCAGGACTGCGAGCTGCGCGTGGGCAAGGTGCTGTGGGTCGCCGGTCATGCCGGCCCCGAGACGGCCGAAGACTCGCGCACCCACTTCGGCATCTTCGAGACGGCGGTCACGCAGCTATTTCCTGAGGGCCACGTCATCGACCTGCACCCGTGGGAGTACAACGAGGTGCCGGTGGTGCTGGGGGCGGCGTTGGCGTCGGACGTGCCGATCGTGGCGCTGCACGTGACCCGGCCGGCGATCGAGATCCCGGACCGCGAGGCGCTGGGCATTCCGTCGCACTTCGAGGCGGCGCGCGGCGCGTATGTCATGCGCCCGTTCAAGGCCGGGCAAGCCGCACGGCGGAACCGTCTTCGTCCAGGGCACGACGTCGACCGCGAACCTGGTCAAGGTCATGCCCAAGCTCGACGAGCTGGGCCTGAACGTGAAGATCGTCGCCTGCATCTCGCCGCAGCTTTTCGCCATGCAGGACGAGGCATATCGGGACGATGTCACGTCGCTGGGCGACCGCTGGGACGGCATGGCCATCACCAATCGGGCGTGGCAGACCATGCGCCACTGGATCGGCGGCCCGGTTGCGCGCGACTACTCGCTGACGTCCGACTGGGACGACCGCTGGCGCACCGGCGGCACGGTCGACGAGGTCATCGACGAGGCCCACCTCGGCCCGGACCACGTGCTCGAGGCCATCGAGCGCTTCGTGGCCGACCGCCAGGTCCGGCTTGGCCGACTGCGCGAGATCGCCGACGCCGCCGAGCGGCACTGAGCGTGGCCGCGCCGGACGCCGCGCGTTCGAGCCTTTTGACATTTGCCCAACTGGTTGGCACTAGCCAGAGCTCTTCCTGCATCTGCCCAACTGGTTCTACAAGTGGCAAGAACAGGGACGCCGGTCACGTTCAGGCCGTCTCTGGGGCAGAGTCGTCCTCGCGTAGTGCCCACCAGTTGGAAGATGGCAAGAACTCCGGCGGCCTACTCGAGCGTCACCCGCTCGTGCCACTGCGGCCGGTGAGTCGGCAGGCCCAGCGCCTGGATCTTGGGCTCGATGGCGGCCTGCGCGTCCGGATCGCCGTGGACGAGGAACACCCGCTTCGGCCGCCCTGCCCCGCTCGCGAAACCCTGCAGCCACGCCAACAGCTGCGACTCGTCGGCATGGGCTGAGAAGCCGGCGATCGAGCGCACCTGGCAGCGCACGTCGACCAGCTGGCCCTTCGACCTTGACCTTCTTCGCGCCGCGCCTGAATGGCGGCGCCGAGCGTGCCTTCGCCCTGGTAGCCCACGAACAGCAGCGTCGCCGCCGGATCGACGATCAACGTCCGCAGGTGGCCCACCACGCGACCGCCGGTGAGCATGCCGTTCGAGGCGATGATCATGTACGGCCGTGGCGCGTCGGCGATCGCCTGCCGACTGATGAACGTTGTTGGTGACCACCTGCTGCGGATAGTCGAGCGGCGTCCGGCCCGCTTCGCTCGCGCTCGGCCGCATCCGTCGTCGAAGTACTCGACGTGGCGCCGGTAGATATCGGTCGCCTTCGACGCCATCGGCGAGTCGAGGTAGAGCGGCAGCATCGGGATCGCGCCGTCGTCGATCAGCCGGTCCAGCTCGTAGATCAGCTCCTGCGTCCGGCCGATGGCGAAGGACGGCACCAGCAGCACGCCATTGGCCTCGGCGACCAGGTGCACCGTTTCGGTCAGCACGCGCAGCAGCTTCCTGCTCGGGCTGGTGTTCGCGACCGCCGTAGGTCGTCTCGACCAGCACGTAGTCGGCCGACGTGAGCGTGGTGTAGTCGCGCAGTATCGGTGCCCCGGGTCGGCCCAGGTCGCCCGAAAACACGACCGTCAGCTCGGGCTCGCCGGCCGATCCTTCGATCCGCAGCACGATGATGGCCGAGCCCAGGATGTGGCCGGCGTCGAGCCAACGAGCGTGGATGCCCGGCGCGACCTCCAGCTCCTGGTCGTAGTTCAGCGGCTTGAACTGCAGCATCGCGTTACGCGCGTCGGCCTCGTCGTACAGCGGCGCGTCCAGGTCGGGCTCGTCGGGCCGCTCGTCGTCGCCGGTCGCCGGCTCAACGGCCGTGGGGACGTGCTCGGCCGTCGCCATGCTGCCCGTCCGGCCGATGGCCGGGCTGTCGACCAGTGCCTCGCCCGCCGCCGCCAGCGCCACCGCCTGCTTGTAGCCGAGCAGCTGCTCCTCGTCTTCTTGGCGCAGCCTGCTCGGGGTGGCGGCGCTCCCAGCGCATCGACCGCTTGGCCAGCTCCTGCTGCAGCTTGCCCGAGTCGAGGAGCACGAGGGCGGTCAGCTCGACCGTGCCGTAAGTGGCGTAGATCGGGCCCTTGTAGCCCTCGTTGACGACGTGCGGGATCAGGCCGCAGTGGTCGAGGTGGGCGTGGGTCAGCAGCATCGCGTCGATCTGCGCCGGGTCGTAGCCGAGCGGGACGTAGTTGCGCGCCCGCGCGCCGGGCAGGCCCTGGAACAGGCCGCAGTCGATGACGATGCGCGCGCGATCGGTCTCGAGCAGATATTGCGAGCCGGTCACGGTGTCGGCGGCACCGAGAAATTGAAGGTGCGTCGGCACGTGCGGATTGTGCCTTAACCCAGCACAACGAGCGCGATACCGATCACCACGACCACCGACCCGACCAACCGGCCGGCTCCGACTCGCTCATGCAGGAAGACGGCGCCGAGGATGGCCGCGAACACCACTGACACCTCGCGCGTCGCGGCGACGCGGCGGCCGGCGCCATGGTCAGCGCGAACAGGATCAGACCGTAGGCGCTGATGCTGAAGACGCCGCCCACCACCGAGCGGGCGCTGATCGCGGCACGGACGCGCTTGGTGCCGCCGCGCGCGGCGACGTACGCCAGGCCAGCCAGTGCCGGCATGAGCAGGATCAGCGTGACGTAAGTGATCGGGTCGGCGTGCTGGACGCCCTGCTTGTCGATCAATGTGTAGGTCGCTATCGAGACGGCTACGGCCAACGCGAGCCCCACGTCCGACCACCGCGCCGCGCTCCCCCGCCGAACCCCTCGTACCAGCAGCACGCCCAGTCCAACCAGCGCGACGCCGGCGGCCTGAGCGATGGAGCTTGTCGCGCCCAGCACGCCGACGGACACGATCAGGACGAGCACCGGCGCGGTACCGCGGGCGATCGGGTAGACGAGGCTCAGCTCGGCGCGCTGGTAGGCAGTCGTCAGCAGCCAGAAGTAGATGAGCTCCGCGATCGAGCTGGCGATGATGAACGGCCAAGCCTGCGCGTCGACGTGCCAGCGGATGATGGCCAGCGGCGCGGCCACCACCACGCCAACTGCGGTCGCCACGGCGAGCGTCGCCTGGTTGTCGCGCGCTCCCGCGACGAGCATGTTCCAGACGGCGTGAATGACTGCCGCAGCGAGGACGAGGGCAAGCGTGGTGAGCGCCACGGATTGGCGCCGGGTCGGAAGTTAGGCCGGCGTGGCGGCCGGCGTCTTGGCGACGACCTCTTCGATGCGCTCGAGGGCGCGGCGCAGGTTGACCTGCGAGTTGGCGTAGCTGATCCGGATGTGGTCGGGGCAAACCTTGCCGAAAGCGGTTCCGGAGAGAACGCAGACGTTCGCCTTCGTACAGCAGCTTCTCGGAGAGTTGCGCGCCGGTCATGCCAGTGCCACTGATGTTTGGGAAGGCGTAGAACGCGCCCGATGGCATGCGGCATCTGATGCCAGGAATTTGGTTGAGCCCACCCACGATCAGATCACGCCGAGCGCGGAACTCGGCGGCCATCGCATCGACCGAGTCCTGCGGCCCGTTGAGCGCTTCGGCTGCGGCGACCTGCTGGAAGGCGCTCGTGCCGGACACGCTGTTGATGATCAGCTTGCTGTACGCGTCGACGAGGCTGGGCGGCACGATCGCATAGCCCATGCGCCAGCCGGTCATCGCGTAGGACTTGGAGAAGCCGTCGAGGACGATCGTGCGCTCGGGCATGTCCGGCAGGCTGCCGATCGAGTAGTGCTCGCCCTCGTAGACCAGCCGGCCGTAAATCTCGTCGGCCATGACCACGATGTCGTTCTGGCGCGCGACGTCAGCGATGGCTTCCAGGTCGGACTTGGTGAGAACGCCGCCGGTGGGGTTGTGGGGCGAGTTGAAGATGATCAGCTTTGTGCGCGGCGTGACCAGCGCGCGCAGCTCGTCAGGGTCAAATCGGAAATCCTTGTCTTCGCTGAGGCGCAGCGGCGACGGGCGTTCCACCGGCGTAGCGCGTCATCGACTCATAGATCGGGAAGCCAGGGTCGGGGTAGATGACTTCGTCGCCCGCGTCGATCAGCGCCAGCAGCGCGTAGAACATGACCGGCTTGGCGCCGGGGGTAACGACTACATTGCCAGGCTCGACCTTGAAGCCACGACGCTCGGTTGAGTCACGCGCGATTGCCTCGCGCAGGACCGGCAGGCCGAGTGGCGGCGGGTAGTGCGTGAAGCCGTCGTCGAGAGCCTTCTTGGCGGCATTGCGGATGTTGACCGGAGTGTCGAAGTCGGGCTCACCGACCTCGAGGTGGATCACGTCGTGACCCTGCGCCTCCCAAGCACGAGCGCGTCCCGCGGCCTCGAAGGCCGTCTCGGTTCCGATCCCGATCATGCGCTGGGCTAGTCGCATCGATCGAATGCTATCAGCCGGGTGCGAAAATCCGCGCGATGGCGCGCTACTACCGACTCGACGAAGCGAACGAGCGACTGGCCGAATTGCGGCCGATGCTGGAGAAGCTGCGCGACGACCGGAACGCGGTTGCCGAGCTTCAGCAGAAGATCCGCGACGTCCGATCGAACAACGGCAGCGCCGATCACGCCGCGGAGATTGGCAGGATCGAGGACGAGATGCGCAAGATCGTCGGCGAGATGAAGGATGCCGTCGACCAGGTCGATGAGTGGGGCGTGGCACTGCGCGATATCGGGACCGGGCTGATCGACTTTCCTGCGCTGGCGAACGGCCGGCCGATCTGGCTCTGCTGGCGGCTGGGCGAGGGCGATATCGGGTGGTGGCACGAGGCGGATAGCGGGTTCGATAGCCGGCGGAGGCTCACCGAACTCGTTTAGCCCAACTGCCTGGTGACTGAACTTTCCGGAGAGCGATCGCCGCCAGCGATGAACGGTCCGGCCGACCCTCGCTGGCGTGCCGCTGCCGCCCAGTCTCGGCCTCGCAGCGCGATGGGCTGAGCCTGGAGATAGAGCTGGGTCCACGGTTCGCACTGGCACACTGGCAAATCAGCGACCCGCGCTGCATTCAGCCAAGCCGTCGGCGGTCCGCCCGGAAAGTTCAGTCACCGAGCGCTTGGCGCTATTCGACTGGTCAATGATCTTTCGCTTGTGCCGCGGCACGCGCCTGCGGCGAGCCGTCGACCGGTGGCGCTGAGCGTGGATCGCCGAGCGGCGGATGGGTTTCGCGGTCGCGGGCAGGCCCTGGCCGAGCGATCACGCGAAAGATGAGTGACCAGTTGACTGACGCCCGCGCAGCGCGCGCCGCGCCTGACGCCGCACAGCGCGCCCGGCCTGCGCGGCGGCCCAGGGCGCCAGGCAACCGCCCTTAGTAGGAGGGCTCGAGGTCCTCGGGCGGCACGCGGAAGCGGCCGCGTGAGATCCACTGGAAGAAGCGCCTCGTCTCGCGGCGGTGCGAGTAGGCGATGGCGATGATGACCAGCACGACGAAGTTGCCCAGCGCGGCGCCGCCGGCGACCAGGTAGCCCAGCTGCTGCCCGATCTCGCCGGTGATCGCCAGGCCGGGCACGGTCAGGCCGAAGATGCCCAGCTGGAAGAACGGTCGGGCGGGTGCCAGGTTGGCGCGCACGGCGGACGCCGTTGGCCCGGACTCGAGATCGCCGCCGATCAGGAAGGCGGTCGAGGACACGTTGGCCACCCCGGATTGCGCCACGGCGACCGGCAGATCGACTGCGTCGAGGTGCTTCCAGCCGCCGAGCAGGCTGCCGCTGACCGGGTCGGGCGTGGCCCACAGCACCGTGTTGACGAGCTGGTTTTGCGCGCCCCTGCCACCGATCGCGTAGATGGAGCCGGAATTCGCGAAGGACGTGTGCCCGGCGCGCGGATCTGGCAGGGCGAACGCGCTACCAGTCCCGGCCGAGACGCCCCAGCCGATGGGAGCACCGGCGGTGTTCGTCTTGGGGTTGCCGTCGGTGCCCAACAGCAGGAAATAGACGGAGTTGGACGGCCCGTCGGTGCCATTGCCGCCGATGACGTACACGAAGTTACCCACCGCCACCGCTGTCTCGTCGGCGCGCGGTTGTGGCAGTGGCAGCTGCGCCACCGACGCCCAGGCGCCCGGCTTGGCGCCGGCGCCGGTCCCCAGAGTCGACTGGTAGACGGTGGCCTGGATCGCCTCGCCGGTCGTGCGCCCGCCGAAGATCCACATGCCCTTGGTGGTGGCAATTCCGGCGGCGTCGGCGACAGGCGCAGGCAGCGCGATGTCGGTCGCTTCTTCCCAACCCGTCAGTGCGCCGTCCTTGATCTTGCCGCGGTAGACCGTCGTGGTCGGTGCGCCGGTGTTGTCGCGTCCGCCGATCACGTACGGCGTGCCGGACAGGCTGACGATGACGGCGTTCGCTCGCGGTGCGGGCAACGACGGCCCGGCCACCCAGCCACCGGCAAAGTTGGAATTCATGATCACCGTGGCGGAGACATCCGCCGTCGCCTTCCCGTCGGAGCCGCGGCCGCCGACGTAGTACAGGTTGACGCCCGACGAAATCGTCCCGCCGCCCGACCGCGGCGCCGGCAGGGCGGCCTGGTCGGGGCTGACCTCCCACGGCACCATCGCGCCCGCCGGCGCGGGGCAGGGCAGCGTCTTGTTCGAGGCGGCGCAGAAGTTGATCGGGCTGATCACGTTGTAGCCGAGCGCGATCGTCGGCGAGACGGTGAAGTAGTACAGGCGGTCCGGCACGTAGCCGAGCATGAAGATGATGAACAGGAACCAGAACAGAGCCTTCCAGAACGCCCACGGCCAGCCATCCGCGTCGAACAGGCCGAAGGCGGCGCGGCGCTTGACCGCTCCCGGCGGCAGGGCGCGCTGAACTGGCGAACCCGAGGCGGCGGTCATGGCGTGGCCGAAGCTGAGGCTGGCGGAGCCGCCGATGGCAGCGGCGCCGGCGATCCCGATGGCGCCGGCGATCCCGACGGTGCGGCCGATCCCGACGGTGCCGCCGAACCGCCCGCTCCGCCGGTGGCGGCGACGAAGTCACCGTGCATCGTCTGATAGTGGCCGGGCAGGATGCAGGCGAACTGGAGGCCGGTCACGTCGGCCGGGACCGTCCACGTCAAGGTCTGCGTGCCGGCCGGGAATGCGGGAATACCGGGCAGGCTGCCCGCCGCGCCGGCCGACAGCTGGTCGCTGGGCCCGACGTAGAAGTTGTGATCGAAGCCGGCGCTGTTGGTGACGTCGAACCGGACCGTCTCGCCCGGCACCACCGCGATCTGGGCGAGAGGTGAGCCGGTGTCGTTCTGGATGGTCAGGCTGCCGGTCAGGTTCACGGCGACATTGCGCGGGTTGTCGGCCGTGCCCGGCGACTCGACCGCCGCCCGGTGACGGTGAACCGGCGCCGGCGCTTGGTGCGGGCGTTGACTTCCAGCAGGCAGGCACCGGCGTGGCGTCGGGCGGCGGCGAGTAGTTGGGATCGCGCCAGCCGTTGACGGTGACCGGCGGCGGCGGCGTGTTATCGACCGATTCACCCGTCGACGGTTGGTAGACCCAGCTGGTCTGGTTGGAGGCAACGATGAACTGGACGATGTCGTTGACCTGTTTGTAGTCGAGCGGGCCGTTGGGCGCCGCCACACCGGCATGAGGCTGTTCGGGTCGCCGCACACGTAGCGCCCGCCAACCGTCAGCACGTTGTGGATGTAGTCGAGATTGAGGTGGCCCTTGCCCGACGTGTAGTTGGGCGGTTCGCCGTTGACGGCCTGGTACAGCTTGCCCTGGTTGTTGAGCGGCGGACCGATGCCGCCCTGGCCCTGGTCGCCGTGGCAGCGCGCGCAGTTGGCCAGGAACAGGGCGTAGCCGCGCGACACATCGGTCACGTACTGCTTGTCCGCCGCCGCCTCGAGCCGGCCGCCGAAGCCGAGCGCCGGGAAGCCGATATCGAAGATCCAGTAGATCGGGATGAAGATCACGACCACCAGCACCAGCAGGAAGGCCACCATCCGGGCGTTGCCGCTGGAGCGGACGATCTGGGAGGCGCGTTCCTCGGTCAGGCCAACGGTGTGTGCCTGCTGGCCGGCCGAGAACCGTTCGACGGGAGTGGCCGGGACGCCCGCTTCTCGCGGTGTGACGGCGGACGGCTCTTCTTCTGGCCGCGGCGTCAGCTCTCGCCCGGTCCGGTCCTCACTCATATACAGCCGACCGCCGAGCGCGGCGGGATCAAGCCGGGCTGGCCGAGGGCGACGGGCAGCGGGCCCAGGTTGATCTTCGAGGTGTCAACGGTGAGCACGCCGCCCGTGATCGAGTGGGCAAAGCGGTCGAGCGAGCGCGGCGCCGGGCCCAGCTCCTGCACCTTCGTGCCCAGCCGGTCGTAGCGCGAGCCATGGCACGGGCACTCGAACCAGTAGTTGGTGGTGCAGAAGTTCGGCTTGCAGCCCAGGTGCGGGCAGCGCTGGTACAGCGTCCGCACGTTCGTGGTGCTGCCCGAACCATCCGTGCTGACGCCGTCGGCGAAGCCGCGCGTGTTGTCGATCAGCTGGACGTAGGTACGTGCCTGCGAGAAATACGACGGCGCGCCGTCCTCCAGAACCGCGCCGGCGACGGCGTTGGAGCCCGACACCGTCGACTGGTCGCCCAGCGTCAGCTGTCCACCAAAGCCGCGCGACAGGTTGGGCCACAGAAAGCCCAGCGTGCCGCCCAGCACCTCGAGCACCCACAGCGTGGTGGCGGCCGCGATCGAGCGCCGGATCAGCGTGCGTCGAGACAGGCCCGCCGGCCGGCCCCGACGCATGTCGCGCAGGACCTCGCGGGTAAGCGTCTTGGGCTCCTGCCACGGGCAAGCTTCCAGTTGCCCACGATGTCTAGCCCCGAACCCCTAGAGGGCGAACCACAACCCCTGCCAGGGCAGGGTGAAGGCGTAACCCGGGCCGCGGAAGAACGCGCCCAGGAAGGTGATCATCAGGCCGGCGATGCAGAACATCGAGAAGAGCATCACGCCGAGCTTGCGGTCCGAAGGCCGCGGCGAGCCGCCGTCGCCGCGCGGACCGCGGTCGATGTAGGGGATGACCATGACCGCCAGGAAGATCGTGACGATCGGGATGGCGCCGGCGACCGTCGGGTGGAAGTAGGCCAGCATCTCCTGCACGCCGACGAGATACCAAGGTGCCTTGGCGACGGCTGGCGTCACGTTCGGGTTGGCCAGCTCCTCGAGTGGCGCGTTGACGAAGACGCCCATCAGGATGAGGAAAACGCTGATCATGGCCGCGGCGAAGAACTCGATGGTCAGCAGGTGCGGCCAGGTCATGACCGTGTCGTCTGGCTCCTTCTGGACCCGCACGACGGCGTCCTGCTTGACCAGGGCCAGCAGCCGGTAAGGCTTGGCCGCCATCGGCACGCGCTGCTTGTCGATCTCCGTCGTTCGTCGCTCAGGCGGCGGCGCGGGCACGGTCGGCCGAGCAGGCTTCTCCGGCGCCTCGGCGGGCGGCCTGGCAGCGGGCAGCTTGGTCTTTTCGTCGGTCATCGGTCGTGCTCATAGCGGTCCGGAGATGCCTCCGTCTTTACGGATGCGCCAGAAGTGAACGGCCAGCAGGACCGCGGCGATCAGCGGCAAGAAGATCACGTGGAGCACGTAGAACCGTAACAACGTGTTCTGACTGACTTCCACACCGCCGAAGATGAGAAGCTGCGACGGTCGAGCCAGCAGCGGCACGTACGAGGCGATGTTGTCGCCGATGGTGACCGCCCAGAACGCGATCTGGTCCCACGGCAGCAGGTAGCCGGTGAACGACAGGGCGATGGTGAAGAACAGCAGCAGCGCGCCGATGACCCAGTTGAACTCGCGCGGCGGCTTGTAGGCGCCGTGATAGAAGACCCGCATCATGTGCAGGAACACGAAGAACACCATCAGGTGCGCGCCCCAGCGGTGGACGTTGCGCGTCAGCTGGCCAAACGGCACTTCGGCCTGGATGCGCAGGATGTCGTCGTAGGCGGACGTCTGTGACGGCACGTAGAAGAACATCAGGTAGACGCCGGTCACGACCAGCACCAGGAACAGGAAGAACGACAAGCCGCCCAGGCAGAACGTGTAGGCGAACTTGACCGCGTGCTGGCGAACGCGCACCGGGTGCAGGTGCAGGAAGACGTTGTTCATGACCGCCATCGCCCGCGACCGTTCGTCGTTGGGGTACGACTGACGGAAGAGCGAACGCCAGAGCATGCTCCGCCGAATCGCGAGGTCGACGCGTTCGAGGAAGCTCACCGGACACGACCTCCTGCGGTTTCCTGATTGCCGATGCCGACCAGTCCGAGCTGCGTGTCGCGGTAGCTCTCCTTGTAGAGGCGACCGTCACTGCTGACTTCCTGCAGCTCGAACCGCTCCATCGTAATGGCGTCATATGGGCAGCGCTTGACGCACAGCGCGCAGCGGATGCAGCGCTCCTCGTCGAGCACCATCGCCGCGCCGTCCGACCAGCCGTACGCGTCGATCAGCTCGGGCAGCCCGCTCTCCGACTTCATCTGGTTGACGTCGATCATGTGGATCACGCCTTCCGGGCAGACGTCGGCGCAGGCGCCGCACAGCACGCAGCGCATCGGGTCGAACCAGATGTTGTAGTTGCACATCAGGCAGCGCGTGCTCTCGGTGACGGCCTGCTCGGCGTTGTAGCCGCGCTCGACGGGCGTGGTGAAGTTGACGTGCGGATCCGCCGACGGGAGGCGCTGCTCGACCGCCGTCATGGGCACGTGCACGCGCGGCAGCACGTCGTAGAACTCCGGCATCTCGTGGCGCCACGAGCTGACCACGCGCACGTTGGCCTTGACATCGACCTCGCGCCGGCCGGACAGGTAGCGATCGATGGCGTAGGCGCACTTCTTGCCGTGGCCGGCCGCCTCGATGAGCGTCGTCGGGCCGGTCACGAAGTCGCCGCAGGCGAAGACGCCGCGAACGTTGGTCGCGTACGTGCCCGGGTCGACCTTGACCCGGCCGCGGTTGACGTCGAACTTGGCCTCGACCGGCAGGAAGGTGTTGTCGGCCGCCTGACTGACCGCCGGGATGACCGTGTCGGCCTTGACGATGAACTCGGAGCCCTCCACCGGCACCGGCGCGCGGCGGCCGGTGGCGTCCGGCTCGCCCAGCTTGTTGCGAATGAACTTGACGCCGGCGACCTTGCCGTTGCCGTCGTTGATGACCTCGATGGGCGAGGCGAGGAACTCCATGCGCACGCCTTCGCGTTCGGTCTCGCCCAGCTCCTCCTCGTCGACGACCAGCTCAGACCGCGTGCGGCGGTAGGCGATGGTCACGTTCTCGGCACCGTGGCGCAGGCTGGTGCGCGAGCAGTCCATGGCGGTGTAGCCGCCGCCGATGACCACGACGTCGTTGCCGACCGTCAGCGTCCTGGCCGAGGTTGGCGATCTTCATGAAGTCGACGCCGTACTGGATGCCGTCCAGGTCGCCACCGGGCACGTCGAGCGGAACCGGGTCCATCGCGCCGGCGCAGATGGCGACCGAGTCGAACTCCTCCATCAGCTGGTCGAAGGTAATGTCGCGCCCGATACGGACGTTGTAGCGGAACTCCACGCCCAGCCGTTCGATCAGCCGGATGTCCATGTCGATGGCTTCGCGCGGCAGGCGGAAGGCGGGCACGCCGATGAGCATCGTGCCGCCGCCATAGGGCAGCTCGTCGAAGACGGTGACCTGGTGGCCGGCGACAGCCAGCTCACGCGCGACGGACATGCCGGCCGGGCCGGCGCCGACAACGGCGACGCGCGTCTCGCGCGGCGTGATGGCGGGCATGTCGTCCGGGATGCCGGACGCCTGGTGCCACTCCACGAGGAAGCGCTTCATGGCGCGGATGGCCAGCGGGCGATCGATGTCGCCGCGGCGGCAGGCGCGTTCGCACGGTGCGGAGCAGACGTAGGAGCACATCGCGGCGACCGGGTTCGGCTCGCGCGACAGGATGTAGCCCTCCTCGAACCTGCCCTCGGCGGCCAGGTTCAAGTAGCCACGGCAGTTCGTACCCACCGGACAGGCTTCCTGGCATTCGATGTTGCACTGCAGCCAAGAGGCGTCGACAGGCTGAACGAGGAATTCCTGGTTGGGGTCGATGGCCAAGGTTGAGATAGGTCCTTTCCGGGACTGATTGGCCGTGTCTAACCGTGAGTGAATCTAGCAGCCGATCGGGAGGGGTGTCCTGACCCGACGGTGCCATGGACTGGCCACGGGCTGCTCTTGGACACTGCGCGGCATGGATGGCGGGGTCCAGGACGTGCGTCGATGCTCAGAAGGTGATGGTCAGCGCGTGCGCTGAGGCCGACCGACTGGTTCAGGCTGCCCGGCAGGCGGCCGAAGATCTGCGCCTGGCCCGCCGGCAGCGCGCCGAACTGGCCAACGACCTCGATACGGTCCGCCTGGGCGATCGCCAGACGCTGCGCGCGGTCAAGGATGAGGCCGCTCGCGCCTACCGTCGCGAATACGAGATGGCGCGTGATGAGGGCGCGGTGATGGTCGCCACGGCGACCTGGATGGGCGACGTCTCGCGCCTCAACCACGATGCCCGCCGGGCCGTGCGTCAGGCGCGGACGCTGGGCGCCCGTCAGGCTGAAGTCGAGACCCTTGTCGAGCGGCTGGAGCTCGCCGCCAGCGCAGCGCGCGTCGCTGCCGAATCGGCCGCCGAGGTTTGCGTCAACGCGCGCAAAGAGCTGGCCGCCTGCCAGGAAGCCAGCAGGGCCGCCAACGAAACGGCCACCGCGCGCCGGCCGACCGTGCCACCGCCACCGCCGCCCGCCGCGGCTGAGCCGATGCCGTCCTTGCAGCGCGCCACGACCGTTCCACCGCCGCCGCGCAGCAAAGGCGGACGGAGTCCCGGCCATCATGGCCGTCCTCAGCGCGGACCGGCCCAGGCTGCACCAGATCGTGCCGCGGCTCGCCGAGGAGCTGGGCGAGGACGCCGGCCGGCTCCAGCTGCTACTGCTCGACCTGCGCGAGGCGCTGCTGGTCAGCGCCAATCGCGAGTGCGTGTATGTCTTTCCGCAGGCCAGCCAGTTCTGGAGTCAGTTCTCGGAGTCGGAAGGTCGTTCGTTCGCGGCGGCGCTGTCGACGCTGGGCCGTCGTTACGACGGCGTCGACAGGCTGGGAGGCAGGTCAACTGCCGTCCGTGCGCGAGATGGCCATGGCCATGTCGCTGGGCGGCCGCGATCCGCGCTCGGTCAGGTACGTACCAACGCGGTGCCGGCCTCGAGCAGCTGTGGCGCGGGCGTGACAGTGGCGGTCGCGGAGCACCTCACGACCAGCGCACCGGACCTGCGCCTCGACACCATGCAGCGGCTGGCCGGCGATCGCGCCGAGGCGCTGTCTGAGCTGTGGCGGAACTGGGAGCTGTTGCGGCCGCTGTTGTTGGCGGACGACTCGACCCTGACCTAGCCGATCTTGACCAGGCGGAACCCCTCAGCCGCCGTCGCGCCGATCTTGCCGGCATCCTCGCCCGCCCAGCGCCGGATCATGCCTTCCAGCTCCTCGGGCTTGCGCAGCTGGCTCTTGTGGCTGCGCAAGGCTTCGATCTTGGTTTCGAGCGTCTCGCTCGTATCGACCCAGACATTGGGCTTGTCCGTGAAGAAGAGGTACAGCGTGTTGACGTTGTGCGGCTCGAGGTTTTCGTGCAACACGAGGTTCGGAAAAGCCATCGCGTTGCGCGCCGCCGGATAGACCGCATCGACCGCGGCCAGGGCTGCCGTTCGATGGTCAACGTGCTGGACGAAACCGTCGTCGAAGATGACGACCGTTGGGTCCATGGCCACCACCGCGTCCGGCTTGAACTGCCTGATGACGCGGACCAGTTCCTCGCGCAGGGCCAGGTCGTTTTCGAGCGCGCCGTCCGGCCGGTGCAGGAAGACAACCTCGTCGTAGCCGACGGTCGCCGCGGCCGCGCGTTGCTCGTCCTCGCGCAGCCTGGCCAGGGCCAGCGGGTCGGTCGTGGCGTCGTCCGCTCCGGCGTCACCGGAAGTGCAGCAAACGAGCCGCGCAGTGGTGCCAGCGCGCACCCAAGCCGCAATCGTCCCGGCAACTCCGAAGTCGGCGTCATCGGGGTGCGCAACGATCACCAAAGCGCGTTCCGGACGGTCCGAATGGGCGGCTGGAGAAGCGTCTGTAATAGTCATTTCAGCGGGTGCGAATCGTGCTTGCAGGTGGGTTAGGGATGTGCATACTTCGCGCCGAGGCATCGCTCGTCTCCCCCCACGGGCGATGTCTCATTTCGTGCTCGTACGGCTGGGCTCAAGCTGGCCGCGCGGCGCGCTCCTCATCCAGCGCCTGCAGTACCTGGGCGGCGTGGCCCTCCGGCGTAACCCTGGCCCAAACGCGCGCGATTTTGCCGTCCGGGTTGACCAGAAAAGTGCTGCGCTTGACGCCCATCGAAGTCTTCCCGTAATTGTGTTTCTCGACCCACGTTCCGTACTTCTTGGCGACTTCATGGTCTTCGTCCGCAAAAAGCCGGAAGGGCAACTGGAACTTGCGCTTGAAGGCGGCCTTGCTGGCGACGCTGAGGTGGCTCACACCCCAGACTTCGGCGTCGCGCGCGTGTACGTCACTGATCGAGTCCCGAAATTCACACGCCTCGGTCGTGCAGCCCGATGTGTCGTCGGTGGGATAGAAGTACAGGACGACCCACTTGCCGCGCTCATCGGAGAGCGAGCGGGTAGTGCCTTCGTCGTCGGGCAGCTCGAAGTTGGGGGCCGCATCACCAACGGCCGGCTGGACGGGCATCTCAGCTTGGACAGCACTCATGCGGACAGATTACTGCGGCTCTCGGGCGGCAGCAGCAGGACGGCCTTTGGGTCGACGGCGAGGGCGACCGACTGACCGACCGATGGAACGTCGGCCGCCGGCGGCAGCTGAACCTCGAGCTCCGACTTGCCGACGGCGACGACGCAGACGGTGCGCGAACCCCTGAACGTCGATGAGCGCAGCGTGCCGCGGAGGGCGCCGCCGTCTTCGAAGGCGAGGCCGTCCGGTCGGATGAGCAGGCGGGCGGGGCCATCGGCTGTACCCGGCGGCGACGGGAAACACGCCCCAGTCGGTCGTTGCCTGACCGCCGGCGACCGTGGCATCGGTGATATTGCGCAGGCCCATGAAGCGAGCGACGAACTCGCTGGGTGGCCGGAGCCAGAGGTCGCGCGGCGTGCCAAGCGCCTCCAGCCGGCCGGCGTTGAGCACGGCCACCCGATCGCCGACTGCGAGTGCCTCCTCCTGGTCGTGCGTGACGTAAATCGTGGCCAGCTTGAGTTCACGGAACAGGCCGGCCAGCTCGCCCAGCAGACGTTCGCGCAGCCCGCGGTCCAGCGCGCCAAGTGGCTCGTCGAGCATGAGCAGCTTTGGTTTGGGGGCGAGCGCGCGGGCCAGCGCCACACGCTGCTGCTCGCCGCCGGAGAGTTCAGTGATGGCGCGTCGGCCGTAGCCGGTCAGGCCGACCAGCTCGAGGACCTCCGCAACGCGGTTGGCGATCGCGTCGCGCGACTCGCCGGCCATCTCGAGGCCGAAGGCAACGTTGCCGGCGACGTCGCGCTGAGGGAATAGGACGTAGTCCTGGAACATCAGCCCGAACTGACGCTCGTTGACCGCCACGCCGGCCAGGTCGCGGCCGTCCCAACTGATCGTGCCAGCTGAGGGCAGCTCGAGACCGGCGACGACGCGCAGGAGCGTCGACTTACCCGATCCGGACGGCCCCAGGACCGCCAGATGCTCGCCGTCCGCGACCTCGATGGTGAGGTCGGTCAGCGCGGTCGTGTCGCCGTAGCGGACGGAGACGTTGTCGAGGGTCAGCACGGGAGTGCGCTTCAGAACTGGCCGGCTACGCCGGCACGGAAGCGATCGATGAACAGGATCGAAAGTCGCGGTCACCACCATGAGTAGAACGCTCATCGCCATGGCCGAGCCGAAGTTGGCCGCGCCCGGCTGGCCAAGGAAGCGGTAGATGGCGATCGGGATGGTGGGCGTGTCGGGTCGGGCGATGAATAGCGTCGCACCGAACTCGCCCAGTGAGACGGCGAAGGCGAAGCCGGCGCCGACGAGGGTGGCCCGCCGGATCAGCGGCCAGTCGACCTCGCGCCAGACGCGCGATGGCGGTGCACCGAGCGTGGCCGCGGCCTCGCGCAGCCGCTTGTCAACCGAACGCATGACGGGTGCCACGGCGCGCACGACAAAGGGCAGCGCGATCAGCGAGTGGGCAATGGGAATGAGCAAGGGCGAGGTGCGCAAGTCGAACGGCACGCCGGGGATGCGCGCCAGCGCGACGATGAAGCCAAAGCCGACGATTACGGCCGACGTCCCAAGCGGCAGCATCAGCGTGGTGTCGAAGGCTTGGCCGAGCAGACCGCCGCGGTAGGCGATCACGGCCGCCGCCGGCAGGCCAAGCACGATGCAGATCGTCGTCGCGGTGATCGCGAATACCAGCGAGTCGGCGATGGCCTGGCTGGGCGGCACGAACAGCCCGCCGCGTGCCGGCCCGAACAGGCCGGCGAAGTTGTCCAGCCCGTAGCCGTCGCCGACCTTCAGCGAGCGCTCGACCAACGCCAGCAAGGGCAGGCCGAGCAGCAACAGCGTCCCGGCAAGGGTCACGCCAACGAAGGTCCGCTCGCCTCTCGTGCGCGCGGGGCGGGATGTCAGCCGGGCGGGGAGTAATCGTGTCCGGATGGCCAGTCGGTCCTGAAGTCGGGCGTAGACGAACAGCAGGATGGTCAGGCCCACCATTTGCAGCAGCGCCAATGTGGCGGCGACGGGCAGGTTGAGCAGCTCGGCCGTTTGACGGTAGATCTCGACTTCAAGCGTGGCGAAGGTCGGGCCGCCCAGCAGCAGGATCACGCCGAACGACGTGAACGTGAACAGGAACACGATCGATGCAGCCGATGCGATGGCCGGCGTGAGCAGCGGCAGCGTGATCTCGCGGAATGCACGCCAGCGGCTCGCGCCCAGCACGCGCGCGGCGTCTTCCATTCGCGGATCGAGCTGCGCCCACAGCCCGCCCACGATGCGCAGCACGATGGCGAAGTTGTAGAAGACGTTGGCGGCGAGGATGACCCAGATCGTTCGGTCGAGGCGGATGGGCAGCGGGCTGCGCGGCCCGACGAGCGCGAGGAAGGCCGACGCGACCACCACGGTGGGCAGGACGAACGGCACGATCGAGAGCGCCGACAGCACCCTCTTGCCCGGGAACTCAAAGCGAGCAAAGACGTAGGAAGCCGGCAGCGCAAGCAGGACCGTCAGCAGCGTCGAGAGCGCGGCCTGCCAGATCGTGAACCAGACGACCTCGTGGACGAAGGGCTGGGCGATCGTGTCGAGCGCAGGCTGGAGATTGAGTTGGCCGCCCGGCGCCAGGCCCAGCGCGAGGATGGCCGCGACCGGGTAGACAAAGAAGGCGAGCAGGAACAGGAGCGGCGGCGCGGCCAGCAACAGCCAGCCAGCGCCGCGCCTAGTGGAGGACGATATCGGTCCACTCCTGGATCACCTGATCACGGATCTGCCCGATCTGCTGGTAAGGCATCTCGATCGGGTGAGTCGCCTGGGCACCGGTCTGCGTGAAGACGTCCGGGATGGCCGCGCCGGGATCGACCGGCAGCACGTACATGTTCAGCGGCATGTCTTCCTGGAACTGGCGCGACAGCATGAAGTCGATCCACTTCTGGGCGAGCGGCTTCGCCTCCGGCCGCGCGCCGGCGAGCAGACCGACGAACTCGATCTGCCGGAAGCAGCCGTCGTCGATGTTGGCGGTCGGTGGCGTTTCCGGAGCTGGCGAGGCGCCGACAACCTCCGCGGCTGGGCTGGTCGCGTAAGAAACGACGATCGGCCGATCGCCCTCACCGGCGCCGCCCGAGAACTGGTTGTAGTACGCGTCCTCCCAGTCGTTGCTGACGAGCACGCCGTTGGCGCGCAGCTGCTGCCAGTAAGGACTGCCAGAATACGGATAGCGCCGCTGGGCGAGCTCGGAATGGCCGTGGCGCCGGGCACGGTCGCCGAATCGAGCGACCGTGGCCAGCACGAAGGCGAGTCCGGGCGAAGACGTAGCCGGGTTCTCGACGACGAGCTTGTCCTTGTACTGCGGGTCGATGAGATCCATGATCGTCGTCGGCGCCGGCGTGGCCCCATTGAACGCCGTCGTGTCGTAGTTCAGGCACACGTCGCCGAAGTCGACCGGCGACACGCGGTTCTGCGGATCGACCTTGAACTCGTCCGGAATTGCTGCCAGAGCGGGCGACTGGTACGGCTCGAAGATGCCGGCATCGAGCGCTCGCGACAGGAATGTGTTGTCGACGCCGTACATCACGTCCGCGAGAGGCGCGTCCTTGGCCAGGATCGCCTTGTTCACCATCGTGCCCGCGTCGCCCGACATGAGGATGTTCAACGTGACGTTGTTCTGCTGCTCGAACGCCGCCTTGACGTCGTCCGACATGGCGAACGCGTCGTGGGTCATGACGGTGAGCTGCGTCACAGGCTGGGTTGGCGCGGCCGTCGACGAACTTGTGGGCGTCGCCGAACCGGTCGGCGTAGGGGTGGGTGCTGGGCCGGTGCAGGCGGCGAGGAGCAGCGCCACTAGCCGCGATTCGAAGCTTCATCAGTTCTCCCGACGCGTGTGGATCACGGCCAGCCGACCGCGTTCGACGCTGACCGACGCGCGCTCGCCGGCCAGTTCGTTGGACAGGCCCAGCGTTGGGCCCTGGCTCAAAGTCGCTGACGTGAGCGGATAGACGAGCCCGTCAGTGGTCACGCCAATCGACCTACTCGCTCAGCGCCAGCAGCGAGACCAGGTCCCCAGCGGCACCTTCGATCTCCAGTCGCTCCGGCCCGCGTGGACCGATCACGCGCACCGTGACCGGACCATCGACGATGGCCAGCGACCCGCCAATGTCCACCGACGCGAGCAGCAGCAGGTTGGCCAGGGTGTGATCGATGCGCTGTCCGCCCAATGCGCCGGCGATCTCGACCTCGGTCGCCCCACGCCGAATCGCCTCGCGCACGGCCAGCTCGGTATCGCTTTCGTCCTTGGAAGTCGGGTAACGGATGACCTCGACGCCGTCGGCTTCGGCCGCCTCGACAGCGCCTGCCGGCACCGAATCGAAGTCGCCCACGACAACATCGGGCTTCACGCCGGCCGCCGCCGCCTTCAGCAGACCGCCGTCGGCAGCAATGACAAGTCGGTCGTCGGCGTCGGTCGGTCGTAGTCGGACGTCGCCATCAGCCACCACGAGCGCTCGTCGTCGTCCGGAGCTCACCAGGACAGCACCTCAGTTAGAGGAACAAGGTGCGTCGCCTGTGGACTCCCTTCGCTGGTACGAACCAGATCAGGTTCCTAGGGTCTGCGGCTCGAGCCGCACTCTCAGCGCCCGTTGGCGCTCCCCTGTCCCAAAGTATGGATTTGGTCTGCTGATTTTAGACTCGACGCGTGTCAATCGCCCAGCCAGCCACCGCCCGCGTCGTTGCAGCCGCCAATGCGGCGGGTGTGGAGATCGAGCCGGTCTCGCTCGACCAGTCGACGCGCACGGCCGTGGAGGCCGCGGCGGCGGTGGGGGCAGAGGTAGGCCAGATCGTGAAAAGCCTCGTGTTCGTAGCGGACGACGGTGACGGGTCGCCCGTTCGCCCGTACCTGGCGCTGGTCAGCGGTTCGAACATGGCCGACGTCGACGCCTTGGCGCAGGCGGTGGGCGAAAAGAGCATCCGACGGTCGACGGCCGACGAGGCACGAGCTGCCACCGGCTTCGCCATCGGCGGCATTCCGCCTTTTGGCCATCGCGACGGCGCTGCGCGTGCTGATGGACCCGGCCTTGCTCGGGTACGACGTGGTTTGGGCGGCGGCCGGCACCGGCAACAGCGTTTTTGCCATCAAGCCTGCCGATCTTCAGCGCCTCAGTGGCGCGACCGTGGCGGCCATCGCTCGACCGGCGGCAGAGGTCGCCCCACGCTAGACAGCCCGCGGCCACCCGCCCAACGCCAGTCCGTGCAGTACCCGGGCGGGCTCGCCGCGCGTTACCGCTGGGGCGGCACGGGCTCGGCGGCGGAGGTCTTCGCCATCACTGAAGCCGGCGGCCGGCTGACCGATCACGGCCCGCTGGAAGGCGCCGCGCCCGACCGGCTGTGTCGAGCCGAGCTGCACGTCGAGGGGCCGCTGGGCGCGTGGACCGCCCGCTTCGCGTCGCTCATCTACGACGAGCCGGAAGGCGCGTTGTGGGACACGAACGGCCTGTTGCTGGTCAAGTACGGCTTCCGCATGTACGCGCTGGGCTCGCGCACCGGCGAGCTGGCCTGGAGCCATCGCTCGGGCACGCCGGTTGTCGCCGTGCTCTGCTCACCGTCGTTCGAACACTGCTATCGTCCAGAGCGAGCTCGAGACGTTGGCACTCGATGCCCAGGGCGAGGTCGTCTGGCGCGCCACGCACAACGAGGTCGTCATCGGCGCCCAGCTCATCGGCGGGCAGCTCGTGCTGGACAGCTACGCCGGCCAGCCACCTGGTGCTCGACCCGCTCACCGGCCATAGCGCCCAGTGAGCGGCGAGATCGACCGCGCCTGTGGAAACGGGGTGGATAAAACAAGCGATCCGGCAACCGCTTTTGTGGATAACTCGCGCTTGACCGGCCTGTGGGCGGCACCTAGCTTTGGTCGCAGCCCGGAGGGGCCAGCAGCGAAGCTAGCGACCGCGATTACATCAAGGTCCACGCCTCGTGAAGGTCACTCCGGGTCTTTCTTTGTCCTGCCCACGGCGGCGGGCGGGACATGATCCCAGGCCTGCTCCTTGCCTTCGCCGGCGTGGCCGCGATCGTCGTCGCCGAGGTGATTGCCCGCCGGTCGCCGGCTCAGCGCATCGGCCGGACGCTGGCCGCGGCCCGCAGCGTGGCGATAGACGAAGCCCTGCGCATCGCCCAAGCCGGCGAACCGCGTTACGTGCTCGTCCATGGCCGGATCAGCAGCGCCGAGGAGTTTCCCGACGAGAACGACCGGCCGCTGGTGTACCGGCGCAGGCGCATTGACCTGCGCGACGCGGACGGACGCTGGCAGATAGCGAGTCCCGCCGTCGAAGGCGTCCCCTTCGGCGTCGAAGCCCGCGACGACTACATCGCCGTCGATAGTGCCCAGCTCGGCGCGGGCCTGGTCGTCGTGCCGCGCGAAGCCGTCGGCGTGGTCGCCGACCTGCCCAGTGACATCGCACCGGCGACGCCGACGGACCCGCAAGCGCCGGCCCGGCTGGTGGTCGAGCAGGTGTCGGCGGTCGAGCATGCCAGCGTGGCCGGCGTTCCCACTCAACTCGCCGACGGCACGCCGGCCATGTCGAGCGGCCTGGGCCGGCCGCTGATCCTGACCACGCTCGAGATACCGGAGGCCCTCCGCCTGCTGGGTGCTGGTCGGCGCGCGACGGCCTTGGTTACGGCCGTCCTGATCGTGGTTGGCGTGATGCTGATCGGCGTGGGCGTGCTGCTGGTCATCGCCGGCCCCGCCCTTGCCGCTTCGCCTACGCCAGAACCGCTGCCGACGCCTTTCGACCCGCGTGGCGGAGGAGGTGCGGGTGAAGGCACCATCGGAGGGCCGTTTCTGGCCCTGCTGGCCGTCGTCGGCTTGGGCGTTCTGACCGCTGTGGTTACAGCAATTTTGGTGAGGCTCGGGCGCATCAGCCGATAGGTTGGCCAACCACCAGTACGATTTGGGACCAACCTCCCATTGGCAAGTGTTGGTAAGTCGGCCTACGTTGCGATTACCGGCCACACATGCCCAAGTGCGGAGGAATCCAAACACGTCGCTCGATGACGGCAGCCTGCTGACGGTTGCCGGCGCCGCCCGCCTGCTAGGCGTGCACGCCAACACGATTCGCGCCTGGACCGATCAAGGTCGCCTGCCCTGCCTGCGCATCAATTCGCGCGGCGACAGGCGCTACCCGGCGGCCGAGTTGCGGCGTTTCCTGGCCGATGCGGCCGATGAGCCGTCCCCTCACCACATGCGTAAGAGCCCGTTGCGCAAGCGCCAGGCGCGCATCGCCGAGCTCGAGGAGCAGAGTCGTCGCGCTTCGCTGCTGCTGTCGTTCGGCAACGAGATCAACAGCCAGGTCGACCTTGCCAGCATTCTCAATCGGCTCGTCGACCACGCTCAGCAGCTCTTCAAGGCCGACCATGCGGCGGTCCTGCGCGTGCAGGCCGACGGCCGCTTCGTCGTGGACGCGCAGCGAAACCTCTCCGAGCGAGTTCGGGCCGACGGTCGAGCAGTATGCCCACCTGCACGTTCCGGCCGAATGGGACGGACGCAGCGTGCACGTGACCGATTCCAGCAAGTTCCGCGGCACCCCGGAAGAGCTGGAGATCATGCGTGCCGAGGGTTTCGTGATGCTCAGCGTGGCGCCTCTGTCGGCCGATGGCGAGCTCGTCGGCGCACTGGTGCTGATGCATGACCGCATGTTCAACTGGACCGACGAAGACCTGTTCATGTTCGAGCAGCTCGGCGAGCAGGGCGGGCACGCCATCCGCAACGCCCGCGACTGGAACCGCACCACCAAGTGGGCTGCTCAACTGCAGTCCATTCAGCAGCTCGGCGCCCGACTGACGCGCCTGTCGATGGTGCGCGAGATAGGCCAGGCCATCTGCGCCAGCCTCGACCAGTTGATCGACTACCACAACGTCCGCGTCTACCGCGTGTACGACGACGACGTCGTGCCTGTTGCCTGGCTGGGCCACGTTGGCCCGTACGTGCTGGAGGACGGCGACTCGCTCAAGCTCAAGGTGGGCGAGGGCATCACCGGCTGGGTGGCGCAGCACGGCGTGGCCCAGAACCTGGCCAACGCCGCACAGGACGAACGGTCGGCGACGATCCCGGGCACGGACGACGATCTCGACGAGTCGCTGCTCGTCGCACCGATGAATTACGACAACGCAGTCATCGGCGTGATCGTGCTGGCCAAACTCGGCCTGAAGCAGTTCTCGGCCGACGACCTGCGCCTGCTCGAGATTTACGCCTCGATCGCAGCCCAGGCGATGGCCAACGCCGACTCGACCGAACGGTTGCGCGCGCAGTCCGAACGGCTCGCTCAGCAGGTTGCCAACCAGCGCGAGCTCTTGCGCGTGACCGAGTCGATCCTCGGCACCCTCGACACGCAGACGCTGCTGCACGAGATCGCCGAGCGCCTGGCTGCCCTGCTCTTCTTCGACAACATCGGCGTCGACGTGTACGACGAGGAGGCCGGACTGCTGCGGCCCATTTTCGCGCGAGGCGTCAACGCGGCTGACTACCTCGGCCGGACGATGAGCGATCAGCTTGGCGTGAGCGGCCACGTCGTGCGCAGCGGCGAGGCCGAGCTCGTCCAGGACGAATTGGCCGATCCTCGCGTTCAACCATACGGCTCCGGCGCACAGCCCGGCGCGCTGATCATCGCGCCGTTGCGCAGTCGTGACCACGTGACGGGCCTGCTGGCCGTGGAGCGATTGGGTAGCGGCGCAAGGTTCACCGAGGAAGAGTTCGAGCTGGTCAAGCTGTTCGCCGGTCACGTCGCCATCGCTCTGCAGAACGCCGAGACGCACCGTGCGGTCGAGATCCGCGCCCAGACCGACGCGCTGACCGGCCTGAAGAACCACGGCGCACTGACCGATCACATCCGCCGGGCGGTCGGTCGTGGCGACTCCTTCGCCCTACTGATGCTTGACCTGGACCAGTTCAAGGAATTCAACGACCACTCCGGGCACGAAGCGGGCAACGTGCTGCTGAGCCGGCTGGCCGGCGTCCTGCGTGGCGCGTGCCGCGAGAGCGACGAGATCTTCCGTTATGGCGGCGACGAGTTCGCCATCGTGCTGCCCAACTCCTCTCCCGAAGGCGCGCTCGAGGTCGCACGCAAGGTCCGCACTGCTGTTCACCAGATGGGTGGCGGCCGGCGTGGACGGCGCGTCAGCTGCTCGGTGGGCGTGGCCGTCTACCCGTTGGACGCCACCGATACCGGCTCGATCCTGGTCGCCGCCGACCGCGCTCTGTATGTCGCCAAGCGTCAAGGTCGGGACCAGATTGCAACTGCCGCCGAGGGCCTGTCACTGGCGGGCGAGTTCCTGCCACCGCCAACGCCGGTCGACATGACCGGCGACGCCTACTCGGCCGCCTAAGCCTTCACTCAGGTCTTCCGGCCGGCGGGCTTGTCGGCGCGGGTGGCTTCCTCGCTGCCGTCGTGGATTGCCGGTAGTCGGGGCCGGCTGATCGACAGGACCTCGTTGTCGGTCAGGCCCAACTGCCTGGCGGCGTTGCCCTGGTTGACGGCGATGCAGAGTCGGCCGTAGGAGTCCTCGTACAGGAGCGGCTCACCCGGCGCGACTTCGCCGAACGTGCTTGCCCACCGGAGCTGATGCGACCTGGGCTTGTCGCCGGCACCCACGTCGATGACCAGGTCCTCGCCCCGGTTGAGCGTGCCCAGTGCCTCGATGAGGTCGTTGGCAACGCCCGAGAGCTTGATGTTGCCGAACGTATCGACGTAGATGACGTTCAGCTCGAGCTCGCCAAAGCGGACGGTGGGCGAGGGCCAATCGAGTGTGACCAGGCGTGTTGGCATCGATGGGCGAACCGATCTGCTCGAGTGGCACGCCGGCGGCGAGGTGGGCGGCGGCGGGGCTGAACATGTCTCGACCGTGGAAGGTCGAACTGACGACCGGCAGGCGGTAGGCCGGGTTCTCGATCAGATGGGCGCGGGTGATGCCACCGAGCCGTTCGGCACCGGGCAGCAGCAGGCCATTGTCCGGACCGATCATGTAGTCGCCGCGGGCCGTTTCCAGGGCAACCGCTCGACGCGGAGTGCCGACGCCGGGGTCGACCACGGCCACATGGGCGCCGATGGGCAGGAACGGCACAGCGCACCACAGCATCAGCGCGCCGTGGCGGATGTTGTATTTCTCCACCTCGTGGGTGATGTCGACCACGAGTGCCTCGGGAGCGATGCCAAGGATCACACCGCGGCAGATGGCCGGCGAGGGGTCGCGCACGCCCCAGTCGGAGAGGATGCTCACGAAGGGCCGGTTCCATTCGCGCGGAATGCGCGCGGCGGCGGGCGTGGTGATGACGCGGGTGAAACTGCGTGCCATGAGTGCCCGATGTTACGCAAGCAACGAGCGGCACGTGCCGGAACGGCATGGCCGGTCGCTTTGCGCGCAGCCTTCCCGCTATCCTCCCGTCGCATGTCGAGGGACCGGGGCGGGGCGAAATGGGACCGCGCGGCGCGTTACCTGAAGATCGTTTCGATTCTCAACGAGCACCGCGACGGGATATCCGCGCAAAAGATCGCCGACCTGATCGGCGTCTCCAAGCGGACGATCTACCGCGACCTGGAGGCGATGCAGCTGGACGCCGATCTGCCCATCTGGGGCGAGGGCGGGCTAGTGGGGGTTGACCGGCGACGCGTTCCTGCCGCCGCTGGCGCTGACCTTGCACGAGGCGACTTCGCTGTACCTGGCGGCAAGGATGCTGGCCAAGACGACCGACGAGCAGGACAACGAGCTGATCGGCGCACTGGTCAAGCTGGCCGGGGTCCTGCCCGGTGTCTTGCCCGAGTACATCACCCAGACCATGGACGCCTTCGCGACGACGCCGCGCAACGAGCGGTTCACGCGTGTTTTCCGGGTGTTGGCCGAGGCATGGGCGAACCGGCGGGTTGTTGAGATCGACTACGACGCCGGTGTCTATGACCCGGGCCGTGGGCCCAGGCACGCGCGCGTCCAGCCGTGGGCCTTGGAACCGTCAGCCTTGACGCACGCCATCTACCTGATCGGCTACGACGAGGAGCGCAAGGGCCGGCGCACGTTCAAGGTCGAGCGGATCCTGAGCGCGTCGCTGACGCCGGACACGTTCGAGCCGAGCGCCGCCGTCAACGAGGCGCGCGAGCTGCTGCAGGCGTGGGACGTCATCTCGGACGAGCCGGTGGCGGAGGTGGTGGTGCGCTTCTCGCCGGCCGTTGCCAAGCGCGCGGCCGAGACGCGCTGGCATCCGTCGCAGGAGATAGAGGAGCATGGCGGACGGTTCGTTGCTGTGGCGCGGCCGCGTGGCGGGCCTGCGCGAGATCCGCATCTGGATCCTGGGCTGGGGCGCCGAGGCGGAGGTGCTGGAACCCCCGGAACTACGTCGCGAGGTCGCCGAGCAGCTGAGCCAGGCCGCAGCTCAATACGGGTCGTGACGCCGGGTCCGAGCTACGAGTGCGCCGCCTGCGCCTTATCCGGCAGCGCCTTCGCGGCGCTCGATCAACCGCTCGAGCCAGTAGCGCCAGAGTTCTTCGTAGAGCTGCACCTGCTCGGCACCGCGCAAGCCCACGTGGCGCACCGTCAGATGGGTCCGCGAGCCGTGGTCGATGGCGTCGAATGCCACCACCCCGGTCGCTCGTCCCTCGTCGACCCATTGCCATGTGAACGAGATGTGCTGGGGCGGGTCGATCGCCAGCACCTTGCCGACCGCGTCCGAGTCACGCAACCGCAGGCGCACCTCGCCGCCAACGCGCGGCTCGATCTCGCCATCGTCGAGCCACTAGGCGCAACCCCGCCCCCGTCGACACCAAACCAAACACGCCCTCGCGGTCGGCGTCGATCTCGTGTTGCATTTCGACGCGGTCGTTCATTCGTCAGCCTCGGCTGGAGCATCGGAGTCGGGCGGCCAGGGCAGCCAGCGATGGCCCAACGCGCCCAGCACCAGGCCGTAGACGATGTGACCCAGGAAACTGATCGTCACAAACTCCTTGTATGTCGTGATGTTGAGCCATCCCGGATAGAGCGTCAGCTGAAAAGTTTCGAGGAACAAACCCCAGGCGACGCCCGACACCAACGCCCACTTCAACGAACGAACGGCCAGCCGGCCGAAGACGAAGGCATAGGCCAGCCCGAAGGCCACACCATTCAGTAGATGGAAGCCGATGCCGGCGGTCCAGATGAGCCACGGCGGCGCATCCACCCCGACCAGCAACGCGCCGAAGATGGGCAGCGCGGCATACGGGTCAAACGGCGAAGGGTCGAACCAGGCGAGGATGCCGCGCGACAGGTCGTACGCGGCGATCGCGATCAGTGCGATCACCGTCCCTCTCACGACGACCGACGCCATCAGCTGCCGAGCCGGACCGGTCAGGCGAACCCAGATCACGGCAAGGGTCAGCACCAGCAAGGCCGTGGTGAAGGCCAGCGATAGCACCAGTGAGATGCCGGCAAGGATGTTGCCCAGCAACGCCACCCCGGAAAAGAGCGCGGCAAGGCCGATCAGCGGCCAGACCAGCCGCAGGCGGCGGTTGGTCAGCTTCGGTAGTAGTTGCGCAGCGCGCGCCGGCGCAGCCGCTCGAAGAAGCTGACCGACTTGTCCTCGTCCTCGCCCGGCTGCTTCTTCCGTCGGCGCCGGCGGCGACGCTTCTCGTCGTCGGTCTTGGAGCCAGGAGCAGCCAGCGGCGGCGTCAGCGCTTCCACCCCGCCGCTGGCTGACTTCGGCGGCGCGCGCGGCGAACAAAGCCGCGCTGACGGCCACCACCGCGGCTGACCCCGCTCCGGCCGCGGCGACCGCTTCCATCGTTACCGGACAGTCGCCCCAGCCCGAACAGTTGTTGGCGCTCACCGGTGGCGGCGACGAGAACATGAAGAGCATGCCGACCGACACGGCGGCGAGGGCACCGACCACGGCATTGGCAGCCGGCGAGGGCGCCGACACCTCGGCCGCGATCGGTTCGGCTCTCTCTTCTTCGTCGTCGGCTTCGTCTTCTTCGTCGGCCTCCGGAGGTTCGGTCACCCCCAGCAGCACGCGGAACAGCATCAAACCGATGGCCGCGGTGACGACCAGCGGGAAGAACTCGGAATCACCGACCGGCGCAAAGATGATGTTGTTGACCAGGTTGCCGATCACGAAGGTCAACAGGAACGCGGCGATGAAGCGGATCACCCACGGGATGCGCAACAGGACGGTCGCAACGGCATGGACGCGGGCCAAACGGCCTGCCGCCAGCTGGCCGATGACCGACGCGCCGAAGATGACGACGGCATCGACCGCGCCGCTGATGATGCCGCCCAGCGCCAGCACGGCGAACGCCTGCACGCCGATCTTGCCCACCGTCTCGACCTGGTGCGCAAATAGCGGGTGGTCGTCATCGTCGTCGCCGTCGATCTGACCCACATCGCCGCCCGGCTGATTGATCGAGTGGACTTCCTCGTCCAGCACGCCAAAGCGCTGCCTCAGCAAGGTCACGCCCAAGGCCAAAACCACGCCCGCGGCGATGATCACGTGACCGGTCGCCTGGATCGGTTGGACGGCCTGGTCGGTGGGCACGGCCAGCGAGGTCCAGGCAAATACCGGTCGAATGCAGGAACGGCAGCGCCGCCGTCCACATCCAGAGCAGGATGAGCGCGATCGTCGCGCCGGCGCCATACGCCAGCACCAACCTCAAGAACGGGTCGCGCGGCTGCCGGCCGGCCAACGTTGCGCCCGGCACGCTGCGCGCCATCAGCGGAATGGCCACCACCAGCAGCCATAACAGCCACCAGCTGACTGCGCGTCCGGCCAGCGCCGGCAGCAGCGGTGAAAGCTGGCCGTAGTAGTCGGTCGTGGCCCCCCACGACGCGACTGTGTCGAAGGGAATGAACAGCAGGAGCAGCAACAGACCCGCCGACGGCGACATCATGCCGATGACCAGCGCCAGCAGCATGAACGGGTATGACTCGGTGAAGACAACGTCGTAGCCCAGGCCCAGCCAGCTCGTTATCGTCCCGCCCCCGCGCAGCAGCCCGAAGAAGACGGCGACGATGACGACGAAGGCGATCAGCGCGGTCTGGTAGAAGGACGGCAGGCGGCGCAGGTTGGTCGGCGGGTCGGGCAGCCGCTCGATCAGTTCGGCATCCAGCCGCGCCGAGCGTGCCAGCGCCGGGTAGATCAGTCCGAAACCGATCGACGGCCAGACCCACAACGGCGGACGGCCGGGCCCGGCCAGCGACTCAGGCTTCGGGTAGCCGTGCGGAGGCGGTGGCGGCGGCGCGCTCGACGGCCGTTTGGAGGGCGCGGCGTGCGGGTCGACAGGAGCGGCGGGCGGAGGCGGTGGGCGGCGGCTCTCGCTCACGGCGCCCAGCCTAAATCATCGGGTGAGCGTCAGACCTGCTTGACCGCCGCGACCAGGTCGGTCAGGCCCTGCCGCGCATCGGCGAAGAGCATGCCCGTCTTGGGATTGAGGTAGAGCTCGTTGTCGATGCCGGCGTAACCGGGCCGCATCGAGCGCTTGATGACGATGATGCTGCTTGGCGTGGTCGACGTCGAGGATGGGCATGCCGTAGATCGGGCTCTGCGGGTTCGAGCGGGCGGCCGGGTTGGTGACGTCGTTGGCGCCGACTACCAGCGCGACGTCGGCGCGCTGGAACTCCGGGTTGATCTCTTCCATTTCCTTCAGCTGCGGGTAGGGCACGTTCGCCTCGGCCAGCAGCACGTTCATGTGGCCCGGCATGCGGCCGGCGACCGGGTGGATCGCGTACGAGACCTCCACGCCGCGCGCCTCGAGCAGCTCGGCCAGCTCGCGCACCGCGTGCTGCGCCTGCGCGACGGCCAGGCCGTAGCCGGGCACGACGATCACCTTCTGGGCGTAAGCAAGCTGGATCGCGGCGTCGTCGATGCTCGACCTCGCGGACGTTGCCACCCGGTCCACCACCAACTTCGGCGCCTGCACCAGCCTCACCGCCGCCAAAACCACCGACCATGATGTTGGCGATCGAGCGGTTCATGGCATCGGCCATCAACTTGGTCAGGATCGCGCCCGAAGCGCCGACCAGGGCGCCGGCGATGATCAGCACCGGGTTGTTGATCACGAAGCCGGCCATCGCCGCGGCCGTGCCGGTGAACGAGTTCAAGAGCGAGATGACAACCGGCATGTCCGCGCCGCCGATGGGCAGCACCATGGTGATGCCGAACACCAGAGCGGCCAGCACGACGATCGCCGAGAGTCAGCACCTGCTGGTCGCGCGTCAGCATCTGGACGTCGCCCGTCGAGTGTCGCGGCGAAGACCAGCAGCACGAGGCCGGCGACGCGATGAGCGCGGCCAGGATCGTCACGATCCGGCTGCCGGGGAACGTGATCGGCTTGCCGGGTACGACTGCCCTGCAGCTTGCCCGACGCGATCAGCGAGCCGGAGAAAGTAACCGAGCCGATGACCGCGCCCAGCACCACGAATATCGATGTCGAGACGCGTCTGCTCAGGCGTGCTCGCGACGCGCAGGAAGTCATCGATGGCGACCAGTGCGGCAGCCCCGCCACCGACCGCGTTGAACAGCGAAACCAGCTGCGGCATGGCCGTCATCGCCACGCGCCGGGCCAGGTACAGGCCGATGCCGCCGCCGACCAGGAAGCCGACGACGATGATGCCGATGGCAGTCACCGACAGCCCTTCCGGCCGCAGCAGCAGCCAGATCAGCGTGGCCACCACGGCCAGCGTCATGCCGCCGGCCGACAGCCGGTTGCCACCGCGCGCCGTGGCCGGCGAATTCATCTGGTGCAGGCCGAGCACGAACGCGGCCGCGCCGGCCAGCCAGGCCAGGAAGACGAAGGTGTAGATCCACTCCTGCGAGATGGGCACGGCTACTTCGCCTCGTCGGCCGGCTTGGGCGCCGGCGTCTCGCGCTTGCGGAACATCTGCAGCATGCGGTCGGTGACGACGTAGCCGCCGACGACGTTGGCCGCGCCGAAGACCATCGCCACGAAGGCAAGCAGCGTACGAGAGCGGGTTGTCGGCGGTCGCGGCGATGAGCATCGCGCCGACCATGACGATGCCGTGGATCGAGTTGGCGCCGCTCATCAGCGGCGTGTGCAGCGTGGCCGGCACCTTGCTGATGACCTCGAAGCCGACCAGGATGGCCAGCACGAAGATGGCCAGCGCGTTGAGCAGCTCCTGGCTCATGGCTTGGGCTCCAGCAGCTTCTTGGTCGCCGTCCTGCACGACCTCGCCGTCCCTGCGTGATCAAGGTGGCAGCCGTGATCTCGTCGGCCATGTCGTAATTCATCTGGCCGTCCTTCAGGAAGTTGAGCACGAATGTGCTCATGTTGCGCGCGTAGAACTGGCTCGCCCCGGCCGGCATGGTGGCCGGCAGGTTGGTCGGCGCGAGGATGGTGACGCCGTTGTCGGTCACGACCGTCTGCTCCGGCTTGGACAGCTCCACGTTGCCACCCAGCGCGCTGGCCGCCATGTCGACGATGACGGAGCCGGGCTTCATCTGCCTTGACCGCAGCCTCCGTCACCAGAACCGGCGGCCGTCGGCCGGGCACCTGGGCGGTGGTGATGACCACGTCCATGCCGCCGATGAACGCGTTCAGTTCCTGTTGCTGGGCGGCCTGCTCTTCTCGGCGGTGAGCTGGCGTGCATAACCGCCGGTGCCGCTGGCGTCGGCGACCGACTTCAAGACGAGGAACTGCGCGCCCAGCGACTCGGCCTGCTCCTTCGTTTCGGAGCGGACGTCGTAGGCCTTGACCAGGGCGCCAAGCCGGCGGGCGGTGGCGATTGCCTGCAACCCGGCCACGCCGATACCGAGTACCAGCACGTTGGCCGGTTTGGCCGTGCCGGCGGCGGTGGTCAGCAGCGGGAAGTAGCGGCCGTACGCCTCGGCCGCGACGAGCACCGCGCGGTAGCCACCAACGTTGGCCTGCGACGAAAGCGCGTCCATCGACTGGGCCCGCGACAGTGTGCGCGGCAACGCGTCGAGGCTGATCGCCGTGACACCCTGCTTGGCCAGCGACTCCATCGCCTGGGCGTCGAGCAGCGGCTGAAGCAGGCCGACCACCACCTGGCCCTTGCGCAACTTGCCCAGCTCGCCCGGCTGCGGTCGCTGAACGGTCAGCACGACGTCCGCCTGAGCGAACAGCTCGTCCTGCGACACGACCTTGGCGCCGGCCGCTTCGTAAGCGCGTCGGGAATGGCGGCCGCCTCGCCGGCGCCGCGCTCGACGAGCATCTCGGCACCGGCCGCGGTCAGCTTGGACAGCACGTCCGGCACGAGTGCGACGCGGCGTTCGTTGGGCGCGCGTTCCTTCGCGACACCGATCTTCATGACGGGAAACCCCTGGGCACGGGCTGGGCTTGTTGGCGCAGCGAATTTGTGGTCTTGGCGCAGCGAATATAGCCGACTACTGCGGAACTGCCGTCGCTTCGGCCTCCGCCAAGTCCTGCTTGGGCACGCCCGCCACGCCCAGGTCGCGATCGAGCAGCGCGACGATCGCCGATGAGACCAGCGCGCCGAGCAGGATGGCCATGGCCGCCTCGAAACCAAGTCGATCGATTACCGGCGCGGCGCCGATACTGCCGATGACGAGGGCACTGGCAAAGGCGGCCGAGAATAGAGCGAAGGCGCTGCCGCGGTCGGCGTCGGTGCTGCGCCGGGTCAGCCCGACCAGCGTCGGCGTGGTGATGAAGGCGGCACCGCTGCCGGTCAGCAGCCCGGCCAGCATCAGCAGCGGCGTGGTCGGGATCAGCAGCAACAGGCCCACGCCACAGGCCGTGACGGCAATGCCGAACAGCATCAGGCGCAGCGGCGCGACCCGATCCGACAAGCCAGCCGACGGGCAGTCGAGCGATCAGCACGCCGACACCGTCGGCGGCGAAGAACAGGCCGATCGCCGCGCCGGCCGCCTCCGCCCGCTGCGGCAGATAAGCGGTCACCAGGCCCCAATGCGCCCCGAACAGCAGGGTGATGGCCAACAACGAAGCCCACTCACGCCGATAGGTGAAGCGGAGCGCGCTGCGCAGCTGGCGACCCTCATGCTGCGGCCGCGGCAAGTTACTGAACGGACGGATGAGCGTCAGGACGAACGCGGCAGCGAGACACGCCAGGACCGCCACGGCAACGCCGTCCAGGCCGGCGGCATCGAGCACGATCAGTGAAATCGGCGGCGCCACGACCAGCGTCATGTTGTGCGCCAGGCCGCCAACGGAGAGTGCCACGCCCTGCCGCGTGGTTGCCACCAGCCGAGGCACGGCGGACAGCGCGGCCGGCAGCGCCAGGCCTATGCCGATGCCCTGCAGGATCCGCGCCGCGATGAACGGCCAGGTTGCGCCGCCCGGCTCGACGCCGGGAGCGAGCAGCAGCAACGACGCACCGACATAGGCCACGCCGCCAAGCAGGAACAGCCGGATGCCGCCGAACCAATCGATCAGGCCACCGGCGACGAGTGCCGCCGGGATCTGGATCAGAGCCGCCACGCCGACGATCAAGCCAATCTCCGAGTCGGGCATGCCCGCCCGCGAGAGGTCGACCGGCAACGACGCCGTGTAGCCGTGGAAGCCGACCTGCATCAGGAAGAGGGCGAAGACGAGGCGCAGCACCGACGGCATCATCGCCGACCGTGACGCGTTAGGCTGCCGCGGTGAGCGACAGCGACCTGCTCGAGAAGCTGCGCCAGGCACTGCCCGACCTGCGCATCCTGACCGACCCGGCCGACACCGAGGCCTTCCGCTTCGACGAGACCGAGTACCTGCGTCCCGGCCGGCCGCTCGGGCGTCGCCTTCCCGCGCTCGACGGCGGACGTCCAGGCGATCGTCCGTTGGGCGGGCGAAACCTCCACGCCGCTGGTGCCGCGCGGTGCCGGTACGGGGCTGTCCGGCGGCGCGGTCGCCATCGACGGCGCGCTGACCGTCGTCTTCACGCAGATGAACCAGATCCTCGAAATCGACCGCGCCAACCTCACGGCGACCGTCCAGCCGGGCGTCATCAACGCCGAGCTCGGCCGGGCGGTCGCCGCGCAGGGCCTGTTCTACGGGCCGGACCCGGCCAGCTTCGAGATCTGCTCGATCGGCGGCAACCTGGCCGAGAACTCGGGCGGGCTGCGCTGCGTGAAATACGGCGTCACGCGCGACTGGGTGCTTGGGCCTCGAAGTCGTGCTGGCCAACGGCGAGGTCGTTCGCACGGGCGGCAAGAACAAGAAGGATGTCGCCGGCTACGACCTGACCGGCATCTTCGTCGGCTCGGAAGGAACGCTGGGCCTGATCACCGAGGCGACCCTGCGTCTGCTGCCGGCGCCGCCGCCCAAACTGACCATGCTCGCCTTCTTCCCGACGTGTGCTCGCCGCCGGCGAGGCGGTCGCCGGCGTTACCGCGGCGGGCGTCGTCCCGGTGACGCTCGAGCTGATGGACGCGTACACCATCGCCGCCGTCGACGACGCCTTCCAGCTCGGCCTCGATCGAACCGCAGCGGCGATGCTGATGATCGAGTCGGACGCCGGCGGCGCGGCTGCCGAAGCTGAGCTCGCGACCGCCGAGAAGGCGTGTGAGGCTGCCGGCGCGACATCCGTCCTGCGCGCCCGCGACGCGCAGGAAGCGGATTGGCTGCGCGAGGCTCGACGTCAGGCGCATCCGGCACTCGAGCGCGCCGGCGTGGCGCGCATGGACGACGTGGGCGTGCCGCGCGACCGCATCCCGGAGATGCTCAAGGCCATCGAGCGCGTGTCGGCCGCCCAGGGCCTGAAGGTTGGCGTCTTCGGCCATGCCGGCGACGGCAACCTCCACCCGACGTACGTCGTCGATCGCGACGATCCAACAGCTGAGCAGCGCATCGACGCGGCGCGTGCCGAGATCTACAAGGAAGCGCTCAAGCTGGGCGGCACCGTCACCGGTGAGCACGGCACCGGCTTGACCAAGAAGCCGTACCTCAGAGCTGCAGCGCGGCGAGGCCGGCCTGGCGCTGACCAAGGCGATCAAGCGGGCGCTCGACCCGCAGGGCATCCTGAACCCAGGCAAGGTCGTCTAGTGAGAGGCCCGTTCAGTGCTTGCTGGCAGCAGGCGGCGGCGGCTCGAATTGGTGCACGGCCGCATACGCGTCGACCAGCCCGCCGCCGACGTCGACATTTATCGGCACGGCCGTGCTCGTGAGCGCGAAGGCAACCTCCATGCGTGTCGCGTCCGGCTTGTAGGCAAGGATCAGAGCGGCGATACCGGAGACGATCGGCGCCGATGCGGACGTTCCGCAGAAGTCGCCCCAGGTGGCGTCCTTCATCGTCGTGTAGGCGCACGCCGGCGCGGCCAGCCTGACCCACAGGCCGTGCGTCGACCAGCTCGCACAGTGCATCGTGGTCGTCGGTCGCCGCGACGCTCAGCACACCGCGGTAGGCGGCCGGGTAGAACAGCGCCCGGTTGCCCTCGTTGCCGGCCGACGCGACCAGCACCACGCCGTGGCCGTCGGGCGTAGATGATGGCGGCCTCCAGGATCGATGTCGCCCCTCGTCTTGCCCCAGCTCATGTTGATCACGCGAGCGCCGTGGTCGGTCGCCCAGACCAGGCCGGCGGCGGCATTTGAGAGGGCGACGTTGCCGTAGCGATCGGCGACCTTGACCGGCAGGATCCTGCATTGCCAGCACGTCCGGCCACGCCTAGTCGCGTTCATTCCGGCGCCGGCGATGACACCGGCAACCTTGGTGCCGTGGCCGAGGTCGTCGCCAGGCGTTCCAGTCGTTGTTGACGAAGTCGTAGCCGGGGAGGACGCGGCCGATCAGGTCGGGCTGGCTGGCCTGGACGCCTGTGTCGAGGACGGCGATGACCGGTGCGTTGGCGCCGGTCGTGATGTCCCAGGCGCGTATCCAGGTGCACGTGCGGCGCATACCACTCGTTCGCCCAGTACGTGTCGTTGGGCGTCATGGTCAGCTGCGCGGCCTCGTCGTCCTCGACCGAAACGACCGACTTGCTGGCAGCCAGCGCATCGATGGACGGCGCCCCGTGCGCGACCGGTGGCCGGTGCGACGACGACGGTGTTCAGGTCATCGATGCGCCCCACTTCGACGGCGCCAGCCGCAGCCAGCGCGGCCGCAGCTGCCGATCCGTCCGTCCCGTCAGCGAAGCGCACGTTGAGGGCGTCCTGACGGAGCGCCGGCGCCGCTCGGCATTGGGTGGCTCTCCGGCCGCGCGGCAGGTGGCGCAGGCGAAGCCAGCACCGGAGCCGCCGTGCCGACCAGGCAGAGCAGCACGCCAAACGGAAACGTAGAGCGCGCGACGGTCAGCCATGACGCTGCTTCCCCCTGACGGACACGGTCGGTTGTGCTCATCTCCTGGCTAGTTGTCGCCGCCGTGTCCACGCTGCCAACTCAGGCGAACGTCGAATGTGGCGGCTGACGCGCTCGGCTCGTCGACTACGAGGCGGTAGGTGCCGGCCGACAGCCAGGTGCTGTCGCGATCGCTGTCGGTGCCGTCGCCGCGCACCTCGAGAACGACCCTGCCTGACGTGCGGACCCGGAAGCGGACGCCATCCGGCGCCGTCCAGGCCGCCGACAGGCGCGTCCAGCCAAACAGCTTGATCGTGCAGCGGACCCGCGTCTGATCGGGACTGAGCTGGCCCTGCCAGTGCATCGTGCCGCCGTCAGACGAGCGGTCCTGGTTGGGGCATGCCTGAATCGGATCGGGGCTTGGCGTAGGGCTGGGGTCTGGGCTTGGATCCGGTGCCGGCGCCGACCCACCGACGGCGGCGGCAGCGTTGACGCGACCCCCGCCGATGGCCGAGGTGACATGTACTGCGCGTGTTCAGGATCTTGTTCTCGACCTGTGATCGACTTGCGCCCGGGAAGGCAGCGAAGACCAGCCCGGCGGTGCCGGCCACGATCGGCGCGGCGGCGGACGTCCCGCAGAACGAGCCCCACTTCGAGCCCCGCTGCGATGTCCAGGTGCAGCCCGGTGCGGCCAGCTTCACCCACGCTCCGCGCGTCGAAAAGCTGTACAGGCCGTCCGTGCTGGTGGTCGCGGCGACGCTCAGCACACCCGGGTAAGCGGCCGGGTAGAAGCGCTGGCTGGTGCCTTCGTTGCCGGCGGCGGCGACCACGACGACGCCGTGGTTGCGCGCGTAGGCAACGGCGTTGGCCACCGAGCTGCTGCCGTTCAGGCCGCCGAAGCTCATGTTGATGACGTCCGCGCCGTGATTGGCTGCCCAGGTGATACCGGCGGCGACGTTGGACCAGCGCACGTTGCCGTTGCTGTTGGCCACCTTGACCGGCAGGATCTTGCAGCGCCAGCAAATCCCGGCGACGCCCCTGCTGTTCATGCCGGCGCCGGCGGCAACGCCGGCCACCATCGTGCCGTGGCCCATGTCGTCGGCCGCGTTGTTGTCGTTGTTGACGAAGTCACGGCCCTGCAGCACACGACCGGTCAGGTCAGGATGGCTGGCCTGCACGCCGGTATCGAGGACGGCGATGACGGGCGCGCCGGCGCCGACGGTCGTATCCCACGCCAGCGGTGCCCTGACCTTGCGGGCGAACCATTCCTTTGACCACAGCGGGTCGTTAGGGGTCATTGAAACGGCTGCGTCGCCATCGCTCTCCACGCTCGCTACGAGCGAGCTCGAGGCGCAGGTGCTTGCTCAGGGCGGTCGGCGCGTGGCTCGTGCTGACCACGACGCGCGTTGAGAGTTCGTCCACGCGGCCAACTTCGGTGGCGCCAAAACGTGCGAAGAGCGCGGCAGCGGCGCTGTCGTCGACGCCGGCGTTGAGCTTGACCATCAACGCGCCCTCGGAGCGGCCAGCGCCCCGTTCGGAGTGATCGGCAGCGGCGTGCGACGACGCGGCAACCGGTGCCAGTTGGGAGACCAGAACCGCGCCGGCGATGGCAGCGCCCACGGCGAAATTACGAGCACGACGAACAGACACGTTGCCCCTCACCCTCCCGACAGAGCCTCTGGGGAGGTCTGCCGCTTTCTTTGCGACTGCTCCGGCAGCCGTGCGCGGATAGTCGCTTCAAAGCAACGCCCGGCCAACGACCCGCGGGTCCCACATGGGGCAGCCCCAAGGTCCTGCGTAGAGGGGTCCGCGCGGCGGGCGCTACGATCGACGCCAATGGTCGGCGAGACCCACGATCCAGGCCCCGAAATCGCGTCAGAGCGCGCTGCCGGCGTGCTCGACGCCGCCGCCGTGCCGTTCGATTTGCCGGGTGGCGCGCATGTCCGGGTCGGCACGTCCTCGTGGACCGATCCGACCATGACGGCAGGTACCGTTTTCTACCCGGCCGGCGCCGATTCGGCCGAGGAACGGCTGCAGTACTACGCCAGCCAGTTCCCGTTGGTCGAAGTCGACGCCACCTACTACGCGTTGCCGTCCGAGCGGACGTCACGGCTATGGGTCGAACGCACTCCGCCCGACTTCGTATTCGACATCAAGGGCCACGCCCTGCTGACCGGTCAGCCCACCGAGACCAAGCGCCTGCCCAAGTCGATCCGCGAGGAGTTGCCGGCCGAGCTGGCGGCGAAGATCGCGGCTCTACGCGCGCGACCTGCCGGCCGAGCTGCGCCACGCCGTCTGGCAGATGTTCCTGGACGGGCTGGCGCCGCTGCGCGAGAGCGGCCAGCTGGGCGCGATCGTGCTGCAGTACCCGCGTTGGTTCTTTCCAACCCACGAGAGCCGCGAAGAAATCCTGGCTGCCCAGGAGCAGCTGGGCGACCAACGGTTCGCCGTCGAGTTTCGCCACGGCAGCTGGTTCAACGACAAGAACGCGGATCGGACGATGCGCTTCCTGACCGACAACAAGATTCCCTTTGTCATCGTCGACGAGCCGCAGGGCTTCAAGAGCAGCGTGCCGCCGGTCGTTGCGGTGACCTCGCCCGAGTTAGCCGTGGTGCGCTTCCACGGCCGGCGCAAGGAGACATGGGAGGCGCCGAACATTCCGGTGGTCGAGCGCTTCCGCTACCTGTACGACCGGGAAGAGTTGGCCGACTGGACGCCCAAGCTGCGCGACGCCGGCAAGCAGACGCGCGACCTGCACGTGCTGATGAACAACTGCTACGCCAACTACGGGGCGACGAACGCGCGCGAGTTGGCGCGCCTGCTGGCCGATCTCAGGCCGGGCGACTCGGACTGACCGACGCCGGGGCCGGTGCTGGCGCGGTGCCGCTTTATCGGGCGCCGGGCGTGATTCCGTTCGAATGACGACCGCCACCGCGGCGATGATCAGCGCGCCACCGGCCAGCATGGCCGCCGTCACCGGCTCGCTCAGGATCAGCCAGCCCAGGAAGATGGCGATGGCCGGGTTGACGTAGGCGAACGTCATCACCTTGGACACCGGCGCGTGCTGGAGCAGCCAGGTGTAGGCCGAGAAGGCCACGACCGAGCCGAACACAACCAGGTAAGCCAGTGCGAGAAGTGACTCGGGCGCGAAATTGGCGAAATTGACGTCCGGCAGCTCACCCGCCGCCACGCCAACGATCGTGAGTAGCACGCCGCCGGCGAGCATCTGGGCGGTTGATGACACGAACGGATCTGAAGGCAGCGAGATCTGGCCGGAGTAGTACGAGCCCACCGACCAGCTGATCGCACCGACGATGACCATGACAATGCCGATCAGCTCGAACTGGCCGGTCAGGCCACCCGATAGCAGGAAGGCGACGCCGATGAAACCGGCAATGACGCCAACCAGGGTGCCCCGTCCGATGCGCTCGGAGTTCATGGCGCGCAGGACGACCACGACCAGTGGCTCGATGGCGATGATCAGCGCCGCCAGGCCACTCGGAATCTTCTGCTCGGCGAGCATCACCAGGCCGTTGCCGCCCAGCAGCAGCGCGCCGCCGACGACGGTTGCGCCGGCGATCTGGCCACGCGAGATGCGCAGGCTGCGCCAGCCCTTGAAGAGCGCGATCACGACAGCCATCAGTGCCGCCGCGACGATGAAGCGAACGCCTGCCGATAAGCAGCGGCGGCATCGTCTTCACCACGACCGCGATGGCGAGGTACGTCGAGCCCCACACGACGTAGACCACGGCGAGGGCAGCCCAGACCAGTCGACGAAGAGCCCTGGCCTTGCTCGATGACCCGCCTTTGCATCGCGCGAAATGTAACCGGTTTGGCCGGTTTGTCTAGTTACCAGTACGGAGTCGCGACTCCGTACTCAATTCCGTACCTCCCCCGATTTACCGGAGACGTGAACCATTCGGCATCCTACCCATCAGAACATTTCACTCGGTCGCTCCCCTTACACGGCGGGGTGAGCTGACCGAGTTAGACGGGGCCGGATCGGCGCTGGGGCGCGGTCCGGCTCTCGTCGTTTCTGACCCACTTCGAGGACTTGCTTGGAAACGATCGCCGATTGGCGGTCATATCATCGAGCCGTGGAACGCGCGCGCCGAGAGCGCGGTTGACTCGGCCTGCGCCGTCTAGATGTCGTCCTCGTTGGTCTGACCATCTTCCTGTCGGCGGCAACCGTGGCCATCGTCGCCGATCCGTCGCTCTCGTTCGCCCTGCCTGACCGCTCGCTCAGCGTCACGCTCAACTCGCTGACCGCGCTGGCCTCGCTGGCGTTGGCCGCTCTGGCGCTGGCGCGCTATCGGGAATCTGGTCGCATCGCCGGCCTGTTCCAGAGCAGCGCCTTCCTCGTGCTGGCCTGGTGCAGCGGACTGAACACGGCCCTGGTGCTGCTCAAGAAGGACGCCGACGTCGGGCTGACGCTGGGCAACCAGCCGTCCGAGATGCAGCTGCCGATCTTCGTGTGGAGCCTGTCGCTGCTCGTCTCGGCCTCACTCTTCGCCCTGGGCGGTCTGACCGCGCTGCGCGGTCCGGGCCAGGTTGCGCCGTCGGTGCGCTGGACGCTGCTCGGCGCCGGTGCTGGCGATGTCGATCGGCGCGGCCGTCCTGTTCTCCGGTGGCCGAGCTGCTGCCGCCATTCATCGGGCGAGACGGCCTCGACGCGCTGATCGCGGAACCTTCAGGCCACGGCATCCTGCCCGGCGTCTCGACACTCGGGCTGCTGCTGCAGAGCGCCGGGCATGGTCCTGTTCTTGCCGGCGTTCTTGCCTATCGCCGTTCGTACCTGCACGAACGGACCGGTGGCCGATGGCTACCTCGCCGTGGCACTCCTGCTGGCCGCCTTCGGCCGAGCTCCACCTTCGCCTTGTTTCCGGTGGTGGCGACCGGCCTGGTCACGACCGCCGGCGCGCTGCGCATCGTCGTTCTTCGGCGTCCTGCTGCTGGGCATCAACGCCGAATCGCGCTCCGACCTGCGCGCTCTGCGGCAGGCGTATACCGGTCTCGAGCGGCTGAGCCAGACCGAAGCCGAGCGCGCGACCCTCGAGGAGCGCACGCGTCTGGCGCGCGAGCTGCACGACGGCCTGGCGCAGGACCTGTGGTTTGCCAAGCTCAAGCACGAACGGCTGGTTCCGCTGGTGCCACAGGATGCGCGGCCACTCGCCGACGAAGTGACCGTCGCCCTCGACGCGGCGATTGCCGAGGCGAAGCAGGCAGTGGTCACCATGCGCACTGGCGTTGATCGCGAGCGTCCGCTCTACGAACTGCTGTCCGAAACGCTCGAGGAATTTGGCGCGCGCTCCGGCTTGCGTGCCGACTTCTCCGGCGCCGACCTGCCCAACTCGCTGTCGCCGCGCAAGCAGGCCGAGCTCCTGCGCATCGTGCAGGAGGCCCTGACCAACGTCCGCAAGCACGCCGACGCCACGGTCGTGCGGCTGTCGGCCGAGGTCAGCGACGGCCGGCTGTTGCTCGGCATCTCTGACAACGGGCGCGGTTTCCGGCCCGACGAATCGAGCGGCGACGGGCTTGGCCTGCAGGGCATGAAGGAACGCGCGCGGCTGATGGGCGGCGAGTTGCAGGTTCAGTCCGAGCCGAGTGGCGGCACAGTCATCAGGCTGGCATTGCCCATCGTCGACCAGCTGGCGTAGGGTCAGCGCCATGGAACAGAAGATCGGTCCGCTGCGGGTGATGCTCGTCGACGACCACGCCCTGGTCAGGTCGGCCGTCCGCCAGGCCATTACCGCCTCCGACGTCGAACTGGTCGGCGAGGCGGCTACGGCAGCCGAAGCGCTGGCCCTCGCGCCCGTTCTGAAGCCGGACATCCTGCTGCTCGACATTGACCTGCCCGGCATGAATGGCGTCCAGCTCGTGCAGGAGCTGGCGCCGCGGCTGCCCATGACACGCATCGTCATGCTGACGGTGTCCAGCTCGGAGCGCGACCTGATCGAGGCGGTCGGTAAGGGCGCCGCCGGCTACCTGACCAAGGACCTCAGCCCGGAGGCGCTGCTGCGCACCCTGCGCGGGACGTCGCGCGGCGAACTGGCCATGTCGCGGCGGTTCGCGGCACGAGCCCTGCGCCACTTCGTGGAAGCAGCCAAACGCGGCCGGCCACTGGCGGCACCGGAGGGCGACCTGCTGTCGCTGAGCCCGCGCGAGAACGACGTGCTGGCCATGCTCGCCGACGGCCTGACCGACCGCGAAATCGCCAACGCACTGACCATCTCGCCGCGCACGGTTGAAACTCACGTCAGCAACATCCTGCACAAGTTGTCCGTGCGTAACCGTGCCGAAGCAGCCCAGCGCTACCGGCAAGGCGGCGGCCCGAGCGGCTTCTGCCTGAGGTCGCCTGGCTTGACGGCGGTCGTCACAATCTCCGGTGGACAGCCGGACGCGGTGGCGCCCCAGCCTGAGCGCCTAGCTCATTTGACCGGCCGCGTTCGGCGTCCGATGCGGCCTTGGAACGACCCGGTTAGGCCGCGGCGGCGACCGTTTCCGGCATGTCGACAGCCGACAGGAAGTTCCACCACGCCTCGAGCGTCGCGACGTTGCCTGCTCGACCGGCGCCGGATCCGCATCCTCGGTCAGCACGCCCAGCATCTCGCGCTCGGCGCCCGAGTGCTCGATATCGAGGACGCCGTGGACGACGAAGAAGCGAAGGGCGCGCTTGTCGGTCACGTCGAAGTGCTGCTTGAGGCCGTCGATCTTGGACTGCGCCACCTGCGGCACCTGCCGCTCGTAGGCGTAAAGCGCGGCCACACCGGCCTCGACCGGCGCTTCCCGGCTGAGTGACGAGTAAAGGTCGACCAGCGCCTGGGTGGCTTCGTTGTGCTCGGCCGACTTGACGTCGTCGCGGTCCACGCCGACACCCTCGGCGAAGCGCAGCCACAGCTCGGCGTGGTTGTCGGTGCCGTGCTCCTCGTCCCACAGGTTGTCGAGCATCTGCTGGCGCACGTCGGCGCGCTCGGTCCGCGAGTGAAGGGCGGAGATGAAGCGCGGCATGGCCGACTCGAACGCGTAGTACTGGCGCGTGTACTCCTGCAGCGCTTCCTTGGGCAGCGTGCCGTTGGCCCACTTCGTGTAGAAGGGGTGCTTCAAGAGGTGGCGCTCGTCGATGAGCGCGTCAATGCGGTCGAGCAGATCCATGTTGTGCGGCTCCCTTTCCTCGTCTCCCGATCGGGGGAGTCTACCACCGGAGGCCTGGCGGCACGCCGGAGCGACCGCTCGCGGCAGGCCCGCACGCGGACTGCGGAGCGGAGCAGTCGGCTACGCTTGGCAAACCGCAGGCGGAGGAAGTCCTTTGCGCGACGTAGCAGTCATCGGCGGCGGGATCATCGGCACTGCGGCGGCCGCCTTCCTGGCGGAAGCGGGCGCATCGGTCGTCCTCTTCGAACAGTCGGGCATAGGTGCGGGAGCTTCCGGTCGCAACTCGGGCGCGATCCAGCATCCCTACGACCACAGTTTCGGCCAGCTGCACCACGCATCGCTGCCGCTCTATCGCGAGCTGGCGGCGATGGACCCCGACTTCAAGCTGCCGCCTAAACCCGACGGCCTGCTGCTGGTCACGCCCGATGTCCAGGCAGCCCAGGCAGAGGCAGCCGAGCTGTTGGCGGCGACGCCGGAGCTGAAGGCGCGCTTCGTCCCGCCCGCTGAAATGACCGAGCTCGAACCGGCGATGGCGGCCGGCGTCGCAGGCGTGTTGCTGGAAACTGGCTACGCCGTGGCGCCGGCGTCGGCCACGCAGGCCTTCGCGCGGCGCGCCAAGAAGGCCGGCGCGGAGTTCGCGATCGGTCAGCCGGCGGCCCTGGTTGACCTGCGCTCTCAGGCTGGCAAAGTGCTGGTTGCGGCCGGGCCGTGGTCGGTCGACCTGGTGCCGGGTTGGCGCGAACGCCCGCCCATAACGCGCTCATGGGGCGTGGTCGCGACCATCGCGCTCGCCGACCCGCCGCATCGCATCCTTGAAGAGCTGAGCATCGACTCGAGCGGCTCAGAGGAGCCGTTCGCCTTCAGCCTCATGACCGCCGGCGGTTCGACCAGCCTGGGCTCGACATTCGTGCCCGACGAGCCCGAACCGGCGGCCGTCGTCGACCAGCTGCGCAGACGCGGACGCTGGTTCGTGCCGGCCATCGAACAAGCCGAAGTCAAAGGTCTGCGTCTTTGCGCGCGGCCGGTGTCGTTCGACGGGCGGCCGCTGATCGGCCCCGTGCCCGGCCTACCGAACGTCTACGTCTGCGCCGGTCACGGCCCATGGGGCATCTCGACCGGACCGGGCTCGGCCCGCCTCATTGCTGACGTGATCCTGGGCGACTCGCCCGAGCGTATTCCGCCGCGCTTGTCGGCGGCGCGCTGGTCGAGGGCCTAGGTAGGTCCCGGTGCCGCGGGCAGCTCGCCCAGGATCATGGTCGCGTAGGACTTGAGCTGATCGTCCGTCGGGACGGTGCCGTTGAGATAGACGACGTCGAAGAAGGTTGAGCCGTCGCGCACGTAGATGCCGCCCGGTCGACAAGCCGGCTCCAGATGCGCGTGCGATCGCGGCGTCGTCGCCGTATCCGGTCAGCGGCTCAACCGCCACACCGTTCTGGGTCGCCGTCTGTTCGGCATACGCAATCTCAGCCTCGCTGACGGAGGGGAAGCTGGCGAGCTGGACAGTCACGGACGCTGGCGGCGAGCTGGACTGCCAGACGCATTCGGCGCCACCGGTTCCCATGACGTGCGACACGCCGGCGGGATAGGTAATGACGTTGACGGCGGACGCCTGCTCGGTCGTCAGCAACTGGCAGGGATCGAGCGCCAGCGGCGAACTCGAGCCGCCCGTGCCGCCGAGCGGCGTCGGGCTGGCCGTTGCCGGCGGCGCGGATGGACTTGGACTGGCTGATGCGGTCAGGCTCGCACTGGGTTTCAGCGTCGCGACGACCTGTGATGGCGTCGGACTGGCCGCTGGCGTCGTGCTCGGCGTTGCGGTAGCTACGGCTCCGCCGCCACAGGCAACCACCGCCAATCCGCTGAGCAGCACAAAAGAAAGCGCACGCCCGTCGATGCCCGCTCGCATCGTCAACTCCTTCTGCCGCACCCGGGGTCGATGCACGGCGCATCCAAACCACCCGAGTCCAGCCAGCCGTTGAGCATCTTACGCATGGCGGAGAATTAGGCCGTGCCCACGCTTCCCAGCGCACCGCCCTTCTCAGTGCGCTGCCGATTGCTTTCGCCACTCGATGCCGGCGGCAGCCTCTACCTGGCCGATGGCGTGCTGCGTGTCGACGCGGACGGCCGGATCGCGGCGGTCGCCGTGGCCGGTCGGGACGAACAGGCGATCGACCTGCGGCCGCTGCTGGTCATGCCCGGCATGGTTGACCTCCACGCCCACCTGCCGCAGCTGCCCGCAACTGGCCTCGGTGGGGGCCTCGATCTGCTCAGCTGGCTGGAGCGCTACGTCTTCCCGCTCGAGCGCGAGTTCCGAACTGAGGCCGCGGAGCATTTGGCGCCACTCGCGTTCCGCGCTTTCGCGGGTGCGGGCACGACCACGGCCGTTCTGTACGGCGCCGTATACGAAGACAGCCTTGACGCGTCGTTCCGCGCCGCCGAGCAGCACGGCCTGCGCGTGGTGATGGGCAAGGTGATGATGGATCGGCTGCGCTACGACCGGAGCATCGGCGACAACGAGGTCCTCGACGTTTCCCTGCGCCAGACGGCCGACCTTATTGCGCGATGGCATGGCCGAGACCGCGGCCGGCTGCGCTACGCCGTCACTCCGCGCTTCGCCGTTTCATGCTCAGCCGAAATGCTGCGCGAGTCGGCGGCCCTGGCGGCGTCGACCGGCACGTACTGGCAGACGCACGTGTCCGAGGACCATCGCGAGATCGAGGAGGTGCGCCGGCTATTTCCTGAGGCAGCCGACTACACCGACGTCTACGACCGCGCCGGCGGCCTGACCGACAAAGCCATCCTTGCTCACGCCATCCACCTCTCGGAGCGCGAGCTGGGACGGCTGGTGGAAACGGGCGCGCATGTCGCGCACTGCCCGGCTTCGAACCTGTTCATCGCCAGCGGCGCGATGCCGCTGTCGCGTTACCTGGAAGCCGGGCTTATCGGTTGGCTTGGGCAGTGACGTCGCCGGCGGGCCGGAGCTGTCGCTGTTCTCGGTAATGCGCGCCGGGGCCTACACGCAATCTGGCCGGCGGTCGATGCTGGGCGACGCGCAGCCACCGCTGAGCCCGACCGACTGGCTGCGCCTGGGCTCACTCGATGGTGCGCGGGCCCTGGGCCTGGAAACAGAGATTGGATCGCTCGAAGCTGGCAAGGACGCCGACTTCATTGCGGTCGACACAGCCATGACCGCACCCATCGACGGCGGTGAGCCTGATGGCGCCGACGAAATCGCCAGCCTGCTGGTTTATCGATCGCGCGCCGGCATGGTCCGCGGTGCGTGGGTACGCGGCCGCCGGCTGGAGATCGCCTAGCCGGTCTTACTGAGTGGTCAGGCCGGCGTCGGCGCAGGTCAGTGAGCCGGCGAAGTTCACGTTGTCCCAGGTCGTGCCCGTGAACTCGAAGGTGAGCGAATTGCCGGCGCGCGTGACGTTGACGGTCGACTTGCCGTCGTTGTCCGAACTGGCGTCGCCGCTGTACTGAGTGCCAAAGCCACTGGCCGAGACAAACTCGAATGAGACTCGGCCATCCTCGAGGGTCTGCTGGCCGTCGGCGTCCGGCACTTGGTCGGCGGAAATGGTCACGCCAAAGCGAAAGAGCTGGCCGTCGGGCGCGGCGTCGTACCAGGCGACCGCGTTGTAGGTGTCGCCTTCGAACGAGTAGCTGCAGTCGCTGCTGTCCGCCTCGACGCCGGCAATCGTGTGAGTGCCGTCGCGGTGGCCGCGCGTGTCGTTGGTGATGGTGACGGTGCCGACGATGCCTGCGTCGCTCTGGCTCGGGTCGAGGCTCGCGCCGGCTGACGTACTCGGGCCGGCTGACGCACTCGGGCCGACTGACGCACTCGGGCCGACTGACGCACTCGCGGCGGTGGTGTCGGTTGGGGCGGGCGTCGCAGATTGGGTCGGAGCCGGCGTGGAGGTCGGTACCGACGTGTTAGTCGGTGCCTGGGTGGGCGGGGCAGCGCCGCCGCAGGCGGCAACGAGCAGGACGGCGACGGGCAACACAAAGCGAGACTTGAGCAAACGAATTTCCCCCAAGGTGTTCGATGAAGTGCGCGAATGCTAACGGCGCCCGGCTAGGCTTGCCCTGATGGCCATCGACCTGCTGATCGAGAACGGCACCGTCGTCGACGGCACTGGGAGCCCTGGCCAACCCGGGTCGGTCGCCGTCATCGGCGACAAGCTGCGCCTGCTGGGAAGCGGGGTCGAGGCGTCGAGCGAAATCGGTCGCCGCATCGACGCAACCGGCAAGGTGGTCGCGCCCGGCTTCATCGACGTCCACTCGCACTCCGGGCTGTGGCTGCTGGCCGAACCGCGCCACGAGCCCAAGGTCCGCCAGGGCGTGACCAGCGAGGTCATCGGTGTCGACGGGTTGTCCTACGCGCCGACCCCCTCGCAGGCTGACCTCGACGCGTTGTACGAGATGAACTCCGGCCTTGACGGCGCGCCGGACATCGAGCGCGACTGGGATTCGGTGGCCGCTTACCTCGAGCGGTTCGAGGGCAAGGTGGCCGTCAACGTCGGCCTGCTGGTCGGTAATTCGGCCCTGCGCATTTCACGTCTCGGCTGGCAGGACCAGCCGGCCAACGAGGCTGCGCTCGTGGACATGCGAGCGCTGCTGCGTGAGTCGATGGAAGCCGGGGCACTTGGGCTGTCGTCAGGCCTGGACTACCCGCCCGGCGCCTTCGCCACGACCGACGAGCTTGCCGCTTTGACGAACGAGGCGGCCAAGGCGGGCGGCTTCTATCACACCCACGTTCGGTACCCGCTCGGCGACCGCTACCTCGACCCGTTCAAGGAAGCGATCGAGATCGGCCGGCGCGGCCAGGGGCCGGTCCACATCACCCACTTCTACCACCGCCAGACGCACCCGGGCGGTCCGGAGCCGCTGCTCGCCCTGATTGATGATGCCCACGCGGAAGGCCTCGATGTGACCTTCGACTCGTACCCGTACGAGTGGGCCTCGACCCGCCTGCTGATCCAGATGCCGCTCTGGATCCAGGCCGGCGGCCCGGCGCCGCTGAAAGAGCGGCTGGCTGATCGCACGGCGCGCGACCGTCTACGTGGCGAGCTCTCGCGGCGCGGCGCTGCGTACGCCTCGCCAGCCGGCTGGGCCGACGTGCGGCTGGGCTACTTCAATCGCCCGGCCAACCAGAAATGGGAAGGCAAGACGCTGGCCGTCGTGATGAGGGAGCGCGGCGTGGACGCGGTCGACGCGATGTGCGACCTGCTGCTCGACGAGGACCTGCGCGTCAACCAGGTCACGACCGGGCCGTGGAAGCCAAGCATGAAGCCGTTCTTCCAGCACCCGAGTGGCATGGTCGGCACGGATTCGACATTCGTCGGTGCCAAGCCGTCGCCCAGAACATACGGCTCCTACCCGCGCGTGCTGGGCGAGTTCGTGCGCGAGGAGGCTTGGTTGGGCCTGGAAGAGGCGGTGCGCAAGATGACCTCGGCACCCGCCGACCGGCTGGGCCTGAAGGATCGGGGCCGGCTGGCGGATGGCATGAAGGCCGACCTGGTCGTCTTCGACCCTGCGACGGTTCGGGCCAACGCGACCTACGACGAACCGCGCCAGTTCCCCGACGGGATCGAGTTCGTGGTGGTCAACGGCGTCGCTGGTGGTCGATCAGGGGCAGCACACGGGCGCCCTGCCTGGACGGGTCCTGCGTCGCTGACGAGCTAGAACGGCTTGGTCACCATCAGGAACACGATCAACACAACCAGGACCGACTGGGTAATCCCGACCAGCCGGCCGCGGCGGACGAGATTGGCAATCTCGGGCGGCGGGCCCTTGCGCGGTGCGTCGCCGGGCTGCGCTTGGGGCGGCGGCGCAGAGGTCAGCAGGATCAGCCGGTTGAGGGTCGGCAGGCCAACGCCGATCGAAACAACCAGCGCGGCTATGTAGAGCACGATGGCGGTCAGCAGCCACAGCGTCGTGAACAGGTTGATGCCGGTCTTCCACACCAGCAGCAGACCGGTGACGCCCTGGAAGAGGGCCAGCGGCACGATCAGCCGCGTCGAAACGCGGTGCTGGAAGCGAATGGCGAAGTTCGCGTGCTGAGGCTCAGCGCCGGCCATGGGCCCAAGGATCATGAAGCTGAAGCCGGGCCCAAAGGCCAGGATCGCGCCAAAGATGTGCAAAAAGAGCAAGCCGAGCAGGACCCAGTCCATTTGAACCCCTCTGAGGAAGCGGCAGGCACCGCCGCGCGCGAAATTAGCACCAGTTGCCGCTCGATTCCGGGAGTTTTCGGGCGTTACCATCCTGCCCAATGACGATCGAGACCAAGCCGCCGCGAACGGCACCGCGGCCGGAGGCACCTGCCGCCCCGGTCCTCGCCCCGGAACGCGGCGGTCTCGCCGTTGGGACGGCACGCGTCACGCCGCTGCGACGCGAGGGCCCGGCCAAGCTGACCGGTACAGCCCTCTACACCGACGACATGGTCTTTCCCGGGGCTTGGTACGGCCACACGGTCCGCTCAACAGAGCCGCATGCTCGCCTGCTGGGTATCGACCTCGACCCGGAATTCGACTGGTCCAAGGTGATCGTCCTGACCGCCAAGGACATCCCCGGCGACAACGTCGTCAGCCTCATCGCCGACGACCAGCCCATCCTGGTCAAGGACGAAATCCGCCACCAGGCTGAGCCGGTCGCGCTACTGGCCGCGCCGGACCGCGAAACCCTGCGCGAGGCCAAGCGCCGCGTGAAGCTGCGCACGGAGCCGCTCGAGCCCGTCTTCGATCCGCTGCTGGCGACACAGGAGTTCGCTCATTTCAACGTCGCCAAGGGCGACGTCGACGCCGGCTTCAAAGAGGCCGAACTGGTCATCGAGGGCGAGTACCGGGTAGGCCACCAGGAGCAGCTGTACATCGAGAACCAGGCCATGATCGCCGTCCCGCGGCCGGATGGCGGCATCACCATCCACGGCTCGATGCAGTGCCCGTACTACATCCACGTCGCCATGCAGCGGGCGCTCAAGCTGGCGCCCGACCAGGCCGTGATCATCCAGGCGGAAACGGGCGGGGGCTTCGGCGGCAAAGAGGAATACCCGTCGATGATCGCTTTGCATGCCGCTCTGCTGGCAAAGCGCGTGGGCAAGCCGGTGCGCATGATCTACGACCGCCACGAGGACCTGGCCGCCACGACCAAGCGCCACCCGGCGATCGTTCGCTACCGCTCGGGCATCAAGCGCGACGGCACGCTCGTCGCCCAGGACATCGAAGTGATCATGGACGGCGGCGCTTACTGCACGCTGACGCCGGTCGTCCTCTCGCGCGGCACGTTGCACGCGGGCGGGCCATACGTGTGCCCCAACGTTCGGATCCGCGGTCGGGCGATGGCCACCAACACGCCGCCCAACGGCGCCTTCCGCGGTTTCGGAGCTCCACAGACCGAGTTCGCCGCCGAAATGCAGGTCGGCCGCATCGCCGAGGCGCTGGACATGTCCCCGCTCGAGCTACGCCGGCGCTGGGTCTACAAGGAAGGCGACGAGACGCCGACCGGCCAGATCCTGCGCGAGAGCCTGGGCGGCGAAGAAGTCCTCGAAAGAGCCTCAGAGGCGGCCGAATACGAACGGATCCGGGCCCTGACGGCGGCAGGACGCCGCGATCGGTCGGCGCGCGACCGCCTGGCCAAGGGCATCGGCATCGCACTGGCCTGGCACGGCGCCGGCTTTACCGGCAGTGGCGAGGTCAAGCTGGCCAGCGTCGCTTCCATCGAGTTGACCGGCGATGCGCGTATTCGCGTGTTGACCGCGTCGACGGAGATGGGCCAGGGCACCAAGACGATCTTTCCGCAACTCGTCGCCGAGCGGCTTGGCGTCGCTTACGAGGATGTCGACATCGCGCCGCAGGACACCTCGATCGTGCCGGACTCCGGACCCACCGTTGCCTCGCGAACGGCGATGGTCGTGGGCGGGCTGCTGATCAAGGCCGCCGACAAGACTGCGCGCGCAGGTTGAAGAGGCGATGGGTGGGCCATTTGCGCGGACATTCGAGGCCTACGCCCGGCGCAGTGGCGGCGTGCGCGTCGACCAGCAGTTCGAGCCATATCCAAACGTCGTCTTCGACGACGACACGTATCGCGGCGATGCCTACCCCGCCTATGGCTGGGCATGCGACGTGGCGGAGGTTGACGTCGACCTGGACACCGGCGAGGTGACGGTCAAGTCGATCGTGGCCGCTGACGACATCGGCCACGTCATTCATCCGGTAATGGCAGAAGGACAGGTCGAGGGTGGAACGCTGCAGGCCGTGGGCTACGCGACGATCGAGGAGATCAAGCTGCAGGACGGCCGCTATCTGAACGACCGCCTGGCGACCTACATCATCCCGACCTCGCTGGATGCGCCGCGGATCGAGTCGATCCTGGTCGAGAAGCCGTACTCCGGCGCGCCGCACGGCGCCAAGGGCGTCGGCGAGCTGCCGATGGACGTTGGCGCACCCGCGGTGGTAGCCGCGATCCACGACGCGACGGGCGTCTGGATCAACGACCTTCCCGCCTCACCGGAACGCATCGTGGCGGCGCTGACCGGACAGCCAACGCCGGCGCCGCCCGGCATCAGCACGTCCATCCGGCCAACCTCGACTTCGGCCGGCCATCCGCAGCTCGGTCTCGACCCGGCACCGGACAAGCCAACAGATCCGCAGCCGCTGCGCGGGCCATCTGGGGACTGGGATCGATGAGCTACCGGTTCTCCGTCAATCGCGAGCCGGTTGAGCTCGACGTCCCGGGCATGCGCCGGCTGCTCGACGTCCTGCGCGAGGACATGGGCCTGACCGGCACCAAGGAAGGCTGCGGCGAGGGCGAGTGTGGGGCCTGTTCCGTAATCGTGGATGGGCAGGTGGTTGATTCGTGCCTCGTTCCCGTCTGCCAGGTTGAAGGCGCCGACATCCGAACCGTCGAAGGGTTGGCCGGCGACGGCCAGATGGATCCGCTGCAGAACGCCTTCCTGCAGGCGGGCGGCGCACAGTGCGGTATCTGCACGCCGGGCATGCTGATGGCCGCACGGGCATACCTGGACGACGGCGGCGCACCCGTCGACGAGCACATCCGCGAGGCCATCGCCGGCAACCTGTGCCGCTGCACCGGCTACACCAAGATCATCGAGGCGATCGCGTTGGCGGCCCGCAGGCTGGTCAGTGACGCACTCCGCCTCGCGCATCGCGGCGACTGGCGGGTCGCGCCTGAAAACACAATCCCGGCGTTCTTGGCAGCGCTGCGCGTCCCCGGCTGCGACGGCCTCGAGTTCGATGTTCACAACAGCCTTGACCGCCAGGCCGTCCTGCTCCACGACGACGACCTCGACCGGGTCCAGGGCGTGCGCGTGAATTGCAACGACTTGACTGCCGCCGAGCTCGACGGACTGGGCGTCCCGACGCTTGCCAAGATGCTGGACGCCGTCGGAACCGCGCCGTTCCTCGACGTGGAGCTGAAGGAATGGGTGCCTGAGGCCATCACGGTCCTGGAGTCGGCTCGCGGCCAGGCGCTGAACCGCGCCGTGATTTCGTGCTTCGAGGACGATGTCCTGGCGGAGGTGGGACGCGCCAGACCCAGCTGGCCAACATGGCTGAACTCGGAAACACTCGATTCCACTGTCGTAAGGCGCGCCGTCGACCTGAAGTGCCGAGGTATCTCCGTCGAGTGGCGCTCGCTGACACTGGGGATGGTGCGAGAAGTCCGGGAGGCAGGGTTGGATCTGGCGACGTGGACCGTTCGACGACGCCCCACATACCGTCGGCTCGAACTGCTGGGCGTGGTTGCGATTTGCGCTGAGGCGGGTGCCCTCGACGGTTAGCGGACCAGCGGCACTCGCGGATCCGGCGCCTGATGCGCCCACTCGGCGCGCACCCAATCCCAATCTGGATCGAAGGAACAGGCCATCGTTCGCCGGTCACCGGCCAGGGCGTTGAGGTAGTACGCGTCATCACCGTGCGCGGCCACGAACGGGTGATAACCGTCCGTGACGAGTACGACGTCCCCGCCGTGGACCTCCCAGGCAGCATCGCGCGACCGATCCGCTCGATATAACCGTTGCATGCCCCACGCTCCAGGGCGCCGGAATTGATAGAAGTAGACCTCCTCCAGCACCGCTTCGGCCGGCCAATCGTCGACGTCGTGCTTGTGGGGCGGCCACGACGACCAGTTGCCGGACGGCGTCAATACCTCGACTACCTCGAGCCTGTCCGCCGGGAAGTCGGGCGCGATGATGTGGTTGATCTGGCGGGTGGCATTGCCGGCTCCACGTATTTCGACGCGAATGTCGGACCGATCGATTTGGACGACGGACTGACTGACGCCCGCCCGGCCCGAAGGCGGGGCGCTGGCAACGGCGACGAGCGATCCGCCACCGACGACCGAGCCACCGCTGCCGGCCGGAATGTAAACAGCCGTGGGCAGCGCATCGAAAGGCGTTTCTCGACCGGCCAACAGGAGCTGGGTCGAGCCGCCCTTGACCATGGCGTCTGCACCGCGGACCAGCACGACGGCATGCTCGGCCCCTGCAGCCAGATCGAGTGCCTGCCCATTGGCCAGCCACACAACCCGGAAGGTGAGGTATCGCCAGCCCGCCCGTGCGGGGTCGACTTCAACGCCGCGGTCGGCACCGGCACCAAGTCGGAGCTCGTCGTCCGGCAAGCGGTTGGGAAGGGCCGCAGGGTTGATCACGTTGTAACCTTCCAAATCGGTTCGGTCCGACGATAGCCGAGCGCGAGGGACGTCATGCCATCGACTGAACGCCTGACCATGGCGCAGGCGCTGATCCGCTTCATAGCCGCCCAGATCGTCGAACGCGACAGTGTTGAAGCGCCATTCTTCGGGCCAGTGCTGGGCATATTCGGCCACGGCAATGTCGGCGGCATCGGCGAGGCCCTCGAAGCATGCCAGGAGCGGACGCGCTTCATTCCCTTCCGCAATGAGCAGGCGATGGTGCACACGGCCGCCGGCTACGCCTGGATGAAGCGACGGCTGGGCGCTTTGGCCTGTACAACGTCGATCGGGCCCGGCGCCACGAACCTTGTCACCGGTGCGGCGGGCGCGACGATCAATCGCCTACCGGTCCTGCTTCTGCCCGGCGACATCTTTGCCAGTCGCCGAGTTCGACCGGTGCTCCAACAGCTCGAGGGCATCGGCGACCAGGGCGAATCGGTCAACGACACGCTGCGGCCGGTTAGCCGCTTCTGGGATCGGATCGAGCGTCCCGAGCAGCTGCTGGCTTCATTGCCGGAGGCCATGCGCGTGCTTACCTCGCCCGCTGAGACCGGCGCCGTCACTCTCGCATTGCCGCAGGACACACAGGCTGAGGCGTTCGATTACCCGGCAAGCTTTCTGAGCGAACGCGTGTGGCACGTGGCGCGGCCGGAAGCTGAACCGGCGGTGATGGCACGCTTGGTGGAGCTCATTGCGGCGTCGGAGAGGCCGATGATCGTGGCGGGTGGCGGAGTGCGCTATTCGGACGCGGAGGATGCGCTGGCAGATTTCGCGCAGGCTTTCGGGATACCGGTCGTCGAGACGCAGGCGGGCAAGGGCAGCCTGCGCTGGGACCACCCGATGAACCTCGGCGCGACGGGCGCGACAGGCGGATTTGCGGCCAACAGATACTCCGCGACGGCAGATCTGGTGATCGCCGTTGGCACGCGGCTGGGCGACTTCACAACGGCAAGCTGGTCGGCGTGGCCCTCGACGACCCGCTTCGCGTCCATCAACGTCAACGCCTCCGATGCCGCCAAGGCGGGCGGTCTGGCGGTAACCGCAGACGCACGGCAGGCGCTGGGGGACCTTCACCACCGCCTTTCGGCGAGTTACGCGGCGAGTGATGGCCGGCGATCGGCTGTCGAACGGCTGCGCGATGAGTGGAACAGCGAAGTCGACGGGCAGCGCAGTCACACTTCAGCCTCCGACTTGCCAACCCAGGCCCAGGTCATTGCGGCCGTCAACGATTCGGCGCTCAGCGCGGGCGATGCAGGCGGGACGGTCGTGAACGCCGCGGGCAGCATGCCGGGCGACCTCCACAAGTTGTGGCGCTCTGCCTCGAGCGACGACTACGACATCGAATACGGATATTCGTGCATGGGCTACGAGATCCCCGGCGCGCTCGGCATCAAGCTGGCCGCGCCGGGCCGGCGCGTCCACGTTCTGATCGGCGATGGCAGCTACTTGATGCTCAACTCGGAGATCGTGACGGCCATCCAGGAAGACCTGCCGCTGGTAATCGTCCTGGTTGACTCACACGGCTACCGCTCGATCTCCAGCCTGGCCGCTTCCATGGGCGCGCGCAACAACTTCAACGTGCTGCGCCGCCGCGATGCCAAATCCGGCCAGCTCGAGGCTCCGCTCGCGATCGATTTCGTGGCCCACGCGCAGGCGCTGGGCGCCCGCGCGCTGCGCGCCAACACCGCCAATGAACTGCGCTCCGCGCTGGCCGCAGCCACAGCCGGCGATGGCACCACGGTCGTAGTGGTTGAGGTGGACCCGGACGTCAAGGTCCCCGGCTACGAGTCGTGGTGGGACGTGCCGGTGGCGGAGGTCTCATCGTCGGCAACCGTCCGAGCCGCGCGCGACGAGTACGAAACGAACCTCGCCAAACAGTCAAGCCGATAGACGTCGATCTCCGTTCTCTTCGTCAAAGGCCGCCAGTTCAGCCGCCACCCGCGACCTGGACCAGCCAAAGCGATCACGGCATATATCGGCGACGGCCTTGGCGGCTGAGGCGCCAAGATCCGGACCGAAGCCGAGTGCCAATCGACGCAGCACTATGTCGCTCAGGCTGACTGCCCACTCGTTCTCCACGGCGTGGGCGACCTCGGCCCGAATTGCGGCGCAACCTGGCAATACAGCTTTACCCCAGTACGGGTCACCTGCGGCCAAGGTAGCCACCTCACCGGCACGCGCACCGTATAGGGTCCAAAGCCGGTCACGGTCACGAGGCGCGGCGGGACGAGAGCTGACGGCCATTGGACGCGGCGCCTGGCGCCGAGGTAGAGCGCGCTCGATACGGTCGGCGACGAAGCGGCCAGTTGCCCGCCACGCGGTCAGTTTTCCGCCGGCAAGCGTGTAGAGGCCGCGCGCGTCGTCCTCGGCGTGGTCGACCAGGACGTGTCTGCGCGAAACGGACTGTGGCAACCCGCGCCTGCCATTGCTCGGCCGCGCCAGCGACCGCACGCCAACCATTGCCCACAAAGGTTCGGGCGCGTCGGTGAAGCGCGTGTCGACGAGCCGGCGCAGGTAGTCGATGTCGGCCGGTCGCACTCGAGCGTCCTGGGGCCGGCCGTCGACGTCGGTATCGGTGGTGCCCACCAACGTCGCACCCTGCCACGGCAGCACAAATGACAGCCGAGCGTCATCAGGGTGCGGAATCGCCAGCGCCTCCGGCGTGAAGGCCGGGTAGACGAGATGGACTCCCTGGCTGAGGCGGAGCATGGGTGGCCTATCTACACCGAGCGTGCTCAGGACCTCATCCGCCCACGGACCGGTCGCATTGATCACCACGCTTGTCGAGACGCCGGCGCCGGCACCGCTCGACGCGTCGCGCAGGATCAGACCAGTGACACGGCCGGCCGGTCGCACCAGGCGCACGACCTCGACGTGGTTGCGGATGACGGCGCCCCGCTCGGCTGCCCGACGAAGCGCCTCCACCACCAGCCGCTCGGGCAATTCCGCCTGACCGTCCCAGAAACGTTCGCCACTCTGAAGCCGCGCCGGGCGCAACGTTGGAACCGCCTCCCGCAGCCGGACCTTCGACAAGTGGCGGTGTCGGGGCAGTGACCCGATTGGCGCGAGCAGGTCGTACATGGTCAGCCCGGCGAAGATGCGCGCGCGCTGCCACAGCGGCTGGTCGTAATGGGGCAGCAGCATGGGCAGCGGGCGGACCAGGTTTGGCAGCTCACGCAGCAGCCAGGCGCGCTCAGTCAGGCCCTCGCGAACAAGGCCGAAGTCGAACATGGCGAGGTATCGCAGGCCGCCGTGAATGAGCCGAGTGGAACGGGCTGTCGTGCCGGCGCCGAAGTCGCCTTTCTCGACCAGCAGGCACTTCTGTCCGCGCTCTGCGAGAGCGAGCGCCACGCCCGCACCAAGGATGCCGCCACCGATCACGACGGCGTCAAATCGCTCTCCAGCAAGCCCTTCCACGCCGGCAGGCGAGGGCAGCGTCATTGGCCCGCGCTGATCTCCGCGATCTTGACCCAGCGGCCCTCCGTCGCCGAAAGCTCCATCGCGTCACAGATACGTTGGACAGCCGCGCCGTCCGCGAAGTCGGGCGTCCAGGATCGTGCCGCCCAGCCCGCCATAAGGTCGGCCACCTGGTTCACGAAGCTCGAGCCGTAACCGACCCCCTGCCCGATCGGCCACCAGTTTCCGACGTAGGGGTGGCTCGGGTGCTCAGCCCGAATGCGCTTCATGCCGTAAAGCGCCGGGTCGTCGTCGTTGCTGCCAAAACGGAGCTCGTTGAGCCGCGCATAGTCGAAGACGAGCGTGCCTTCCGTGCCGTTAACCTCGACGGTGAAATCGCACGGCCGGCGCACCGCCAGCCGAGCCATCTCGATCGTGCCGCGCGCGCCGCCGGCGAAACGCATGAGCGCGGACGACGCTTCGTCGATCTCGACCGTGCGTGGCCCGCTCACCGTCGATCGCTCAGTCGTGAATGTCTTGGACTGGGCCACGACAGATTCGACGTCACCCACCATCCAGCGCGCCATGTCCAGCAGATGGCTGCCCAAGTCGGCGATGGTAGTGCCGCCCATCTTGCGTTCGAAGCGCCAATCGAAAGGGATCTTGGGATCGACGAATTCGTCTGACATCCAAACAGCACGCCACAGCCTGACGTCGCCGACTTTGCCGTCAGCGATGAGCCGGCGCATCAACGCGACAGCCGGCAAGCGGCGGTAGTTGAAGCCGACCGCGTTGGGGACGCCGGCCCTGGTAACGGCGTCGGTTGCGGCGCTCGCGTCGGCGAATGAGGTGGCCAGCGGCTTTTCGCACAGGACCGCCTTGCCCGCCGCCGCGGCCGCAATGGCTATCTCCGCATGCGTCCCAGGCGGCGTGCAGATGTCGACGACATCGATATCCGGCCTGCGCACCAGCTCGCGCCAGTCGGTGGTCCACTGCGGAATGTCGTAGCGGGCGGCGGCGGCCGCGACGGCCGCTTCCTCGCGACCGGAGATGACGACGACGCGTGGGATGGCGGCGAGCTCCGTGAGTACAGGAGCGGCGCGATAGCCGTAGTTGTGGGCCCGGCCCATGGTCCCGTAGCCGACGATGCCGATGCGCACCTCCGGGCGTGTTGCCATCACGTGGCGCTCGACGCTGCCAGCTGGTTAGCCAGCCGTGGCACAGCACGGGTGGCGTTGACGGCGGCTGTGAGGGCCTTCGCCGCATCGTCGACCGTCGCGCCTGCCGGTGAGCCGCCGGTGGCGTAGTCGGCGAACGCCTCGGCTTGCCGTCTGAGCGCGTCGAGCTGAACGGCCTCACCCTCGGCCGGATCGAGGAAGTCGATCCTGACCGCGTCACGCGTGCCGAAGACCTCGATGCGCGCCATGTCACCGCCCGGAAACCAGCGGCCCAGCGACACCAGCCCGGTCGTGCCACCCGACATCTCGAGCAGCGCCTGTCCTGCATCGACGTCGGCCGTGGCGTCGGCGTCTGTAACCAGCGGTGATGCCATCGTCGAGACGGAATCGATGTCCTGACCGGTGAGCCAACGCAGTTGGTCGAACTCGTGCACGCCCATGTCGACGAAAATGCCGCCGCTGTGCGCACGGAACTGGACGGCCGGCGGCGACCCGTCCCATTGAAACGAGGCCGCAAAGAGGACATCGCCCAGTTCGCCTGCCGCGATGCGCCCGTGCAATTCCTGGAGAGGTGGGACGAAACGCCGCCAGTAGGCGACCTGCAGCGGCACGGCGTGCGTGCGTGCTGCTGCTGCGGCGCGGGCCACGTCGGCGGGCGTCACGCCGCACGGCTTCTCGCACAGGATCGGCAATCCCGCGCTCGCGACTTGCTCGACGACGGCCGCGTGGCGGTCGCTGGGCACGGCAATCAGGACGCCGTCGACGGCATGCGCCGCGAGCAATCCCTCGACAGTGGCGAATCCGGTTGCGCCGCTGCCTTGCGCAGCAACGTCACGGGCCGCCTCGACGGGTTCAGCGATGGCAGTGACTTTCACCCGCGCTGAGCCGGCGAGTGCCCGCAGGTGAGTCCGTCCCATGCGGCCCGCCCCGATCAGCCCAAGCCGGAACTGTTCGCCCATGGGCTCAGAGTCCGCGCTGCCTGAGGAAATCCCGGTTGGCGCGTTGGTCGGCAGCCGCCTGCTCAAAACGCTGTTTTGTGCGCGGGAAGCTGTCCTGCTCCACGATGAGCCAGCCGTGATAGCCGATGCGGCGCAACTCGGCCAGGACGCCATCGGCATCGAGGTCCCCCTGGCCAAGCGGCGGGAAGACTTCGCGCTCCCAGATTTCGCTGGTTGGCGCGCCGCTCGCCACGATGCTCGCCATGACCGAGCGCCGGGCATCCTTGAGATGCACCTGGTTGATGCGTGGCCCCCACGCCCGGATGGCCGCAACGGGATCGCCGCCACCGATGAGAAGGTGACCCGTGTCGAGGCACAGCCCGATGTCGCTCGCGTCGAGCATTCGTTCGATCTCCCAGGGGGCTTCGACGTAGGTGCCCGTTTCGTGGTGGAACGTCGGCTCATAGCCTCGCTCACGGCATCGATCGACAGCCAGGCGCAAGCCGTCAGCGAACCGGCGCCAGCCGTCGGCATCCAGCCCAAGGCTGCGGTCGGAGACGCCCTGGCCGGGCCGGGCGCGTCGCGCGTCGCTGCTCGCATCGGCCAAGGTCGGCCTCGGCGCGGGGCCGGGCACACGGTTACGAACCGCATCGAAGGTGTCAAGCAGGGCGTCCAGCTGTGGCATCGCTCCGGTCATAGCCTCAAGGTCCGAGTAAGGCAGCTCGAGATAGCCACCGGCCAGGCCCAGCTGGCGCGCGGCCAGCCGATCGGCTAACTGGCTGCCCAGGCCGAAGTAGCCCACCGGGCCAAGGTCAACGCCCTGGTAGCCGGCATCCCTTACCTCGTCGAGAACACCAGTGCCGTCGGGCACGTTTGGATCGATGCCGACGGTCAGCTCGAAGGCTCCGTAACTGACGGGTGCATTGGCGACGACGATGCTTGCCCGCCTGGCCTGGTCAGCCATTCGCAAAGTGGGTCGGATGGTCGATTGGCCGCCGTTCGCGGTAGCTCCGGATGATCTGCTCGCACAGGGCCACGTCCCGCACGCCATCACTGCCCGAGGTCGGCAGGCTCGCACCGGTCGTCACCGCCGCGTGGAAGGCCAGCAACTCGCGCTTGAATGCACTTTCGTAAGACGTTGTTTGCTGAGTGGACGATGAGCGCGGACCCATGCCGTCGCCCTCTTCGACGCGCAGGACGGTTGGTTCGCTGCGCAGGAAGGGTGAAGGGAAGGCCAGCGTGATGCGCCGATCGGGTGCGAAAGCGGCGAATTCCATTTCGTAGCGGGCGATTCCCGACTGCAGATCCAGCCAATGAATGACGACGGGCAACTCGCCGAATTCGAGCGTGACGCTGACACTGCCGTCGCGCAGGTCCACGTACGCCAGCCGGTCGGGCTCGCCCAGCAGGCCGCGCACTGCATTGATCTCATGGACCAGCGTGTCCAGCAGCACCCACCGGTAAACCTTCCGCTCAAACTCGCCGGCGCCGTCGAGCGCTGCGGCAATCGCTGCGTCAGCCTCGGCGCCCAGCTGCTCGGCGATATCTGCCGGCGGACGTTTGCCTCCAACCAGCGGGTAGTGAGCCACGTACGGCGCAAACGGGGACTCGAGTGTGGTGACACGCAACATGCGCGGTGCCTCGAGCCCGTGGAGCTCTTCGGCGAAGCGGAGATAGGCGAGGTCGTAGCGTTTGTTATAGGCGGTCATGAGTGTCACGCCGGCCTTCTCGGCGGCCGCGACCATCTGGCCGCCTTCGGCCGACGAGAAGCACATCGGCTTCTCCACCAGGACGTGCACCCCGCGCTGCGCGGCTTCGATGGCAATCGGCGCGTGGCTGCCGGATGTCAGGACAAATACGGCGTCCAGGTTTTCAGCCAGCAGCTCGTGCCAGTCGCTAAAGGTGCGCGCAATGTTGAAGCGACGGGCGACCTCGGCGGCGTTGTCGGGAACGATGTCGCACAGCCCGGCCACTTCATAGTGGTCTGGCAACTCGCGCAGGTAATGAAGATGCATGACCTGAGCGATCAGGCCAGCGCCCACGACGCCCACCCGGAGCCGCCGAACAGCCGTGGCCGAACTGTCGATTGGAGGCCTCCAATTTCGCACAGGTGTGACGCCCACACGCGACCTGGTGGACCGGCGCGGCGAACGTTAGCATGGCAATTGCAGCGTTGTAACTAACCGCCCGCAATTGCTTGAGGGATACGCGATGAGGCTCGGGCTGGTTACCGAGGGCATGATCCATCGCCCGATCGACGATTTGATGGACTGGCTCGACGCGAATACGCCCGACGTGCGCCTACTCGAGGTGGGCACCGGCGGCTACTCGCCGCTGGGCCATTCACCCCTCGATCTCAGCCGGCCGGATCAAAGGCGTTGGCACGAGCACATCGTGCAGCGTGGCTTCGCCATCGGTGCGTTCAACGTTTCGGGGAATCCATTGAGCCCAGTGGGCGCTACGGCCGCGAGGCACGACGCCGATCTGCGCCGCACAATCGAGCTTGCAGCTGAACTCGGAGTTGATCGGATCGTGGCCATGTCTGGTTGCCCTGGTCCCGATTCCGGCTCCGGGCAGGTTCCGCATTTCGCCGCCAATGCCTGGCTGCCCGACTATGCCGGTGTTGCAGTCAGGCAGTGGCAGGAATTCGTCAAGCCCTATTGGGAGAGCATCAACGGTCTGGTCGACCGGACTGGGCCAACGGTGCTTATCTGCCTCGAGCTGCATCCAGGTGCCCACGTCTTTAACGTCGACACCTACCTGCGCCTGCATGACGCCGCGCCAAGAATCGGCGTCAACCTCGACCCAAGTCACCTCTTCTGGCAGCGCATGGATCCGCTCGCCGTGATCGATCGCCTGGGTCCGCTCATTGGCCATGGCCATGCCAAGGACGTTCGCTACCACGGCGCGGAGCTCGCCCTCAATGGCCTGCTCGACAACCGCTGGCCGGGCGACCCGGCGAGCATCCCATGGGACTTCGCTGCTGTTGGCTATGGCGACCACGATGGCGCCTGGTGGGCCGAGTTCAACGATGCATTGGCCGCCAAGACGAGTGCACTCTGCTTCAGCATCGAACACGAGGATCGACTTCATTCGCCCGAGGAAGGCGTCCTGGCGTCGGCCAGCATGCTCGCCGCGACCGCCGTCGAGGCCGCCCGATGACCGTGCGCCGTCCGGCAACGCTGGCGGATGTCGCGACGCTGGCTGGCGTCTCGCGCTCGACGGTCTCAAATGTCGTACGGCGCGCGGAGGTCGTCGCGCCGCGCACTCGTCGGCGGGTGCTCGCCGCGATCGAGCAGCTCGACTACCGGCCGAACGCGCTGGCCCGCCAGCTGCTGCGCGGCCGCTCAACGATCATCGGCATCATCGCCCACGATCTGCAGAACCCATTTCTGGCCGAGATGGCGTCCTTCGTGGAACGAGAAGTAGCGCGTTTCGGTTACGCGGCGATGTTCTGCGCTACGGACGGGGACCCCTACCGGGAGAGTCAGGCGGTGACGCTGCTGCTCGAGAATCGGGTAAGCGGCATCTGCTTCATCTCGTACCTCAGCCATCCCGAAGATGTACGCAGACGGGTCGACGGCCAGGTGCCCACCGTCTTCGTCGCCGCCGACGCGCCGTGGTCCGATTCGGTCACCGTCGACGAACGCGGCGGCGGGGAGCTCGCCGGCCGTCACCTCATCGATCGGGGTCATCGCCGGGTGGCTTTTGTAGGACCGACCGAATTCGACAGCGCCGACCGGCGACGGCTCGACGGCTTCGAGCGGGTGGTCCGCGACGCTGGCCTGGAGCCATTAATTCTGCGCTGGGACCCGCCCGACGGCGTAGTCCAGATGTCGGGTGCGGACGGCGATTGGCGGTCGATCCTGCTCGGTGCGGCGCCCGTTACCGGGATATTCGCCGCGAACGACTTCACGGCGATAGATCTCATCGACGTCGCCGATTCGATCGGCGTGCGAGTGCCCGACAGCCTTTCGATCGTGGGCTTTGATGACGTCTCGATCGCCAGCCTGCGACGGATCAACCTGACGACCGTCAACCAGCCACGGGAGGAACTGGTTCGGTTGGGCATCGAAGCCCTGCTCGGCCGAATTGACGGCCGGATCACCGGTGAACCGCGCCTCCGGATGGCGGGCGTCGGCCTGCGTCAACGCGGCACGACCGCCCAGGCGCCGGTTTTTGGAACCTTGCAAACGGCCTGACGGGCACCTATATTGCGGCGCGATCGCCTAGTCGGAGCGATGGCAGAGGGGACGCATTTGACGGGTCCCGCCGCGGTTACACAGCTAGCTTTGGGAGCTGCCCGGGAATGGGCGGCATCGGCGATCCGTGTCGCCGACGAAATCGAGGCAGAGGGTTTCGAAGCCGCCCAGAAGGGCGCCATCTTCGACATGATCACGCCCGCGGACGGGCAAATTGAGCGCTTCGTGCGCAGCGAAGCGGCTCGACGTTTTCCGGATCACCACTTTCTCGGTGAAGAGGAGGGTGGCGGCGCCCTGGACGACGACGCATGGACGTGGGTCGTCGACCCAATTGATGGGACGCTCAACTACGCGACCGGACTGGCCGGCGCGGCCTCGTCAATCGCGCTGGTCCACGGCGGCGAGCCTGTGATTGGCGCCATCGGTGATTTCAGCACTCATCGCGTGTACTCGGCCGCGGCCGGCAGTGGCCGCGTAGTTTGCCAGGACGGAACTTCGGAATCGCTCGTTCGGCCGGCGCACTCGCCTGTAGGCACGGCCCGCGTCTTCCTCGAGTGGGGCTGGGAAGACCTCGACGCGGTCATGCTCGGCACGTTGGCCATGCTCGCTGAGACGCGACAGCGCGTTGTGCGCATGGTCGGCGGCGCAGCGTACGCGTTACTTCATGTTTCTCTCCATGGCGGCGCGATGCTCGGCATAGGCCTTCGCCTGTGGGACGTCGCCGCCGGCGTCGTAATCGCGCGTGAGGCCGGTCTCCAGGTCCGGCTTTGGCAGGAAGGAGCAGCCACCCATGTCGTCGCGGGCAGTGCACTCGATGTGCGCGAGCTCGCCCCAATCGTCGAGAAGTTCGGTTCAAGCCGATTGCCCGCCCACGTATGAGCGGGACCGGCCAAGCAGAGGAGGACAGGATGAAGAGAGGTCTCGGGTTGCTCGTCACGGGCATGCTTCTTGTCACTGCATGCTCCGGCACTACGCCGACGACCGCGCCGACAGGGACAGCGGCAGCCACCGGGACTCCGGCCGCAGCGTCGGGCACGCCGGCGGCAGCGTCGGGCACGCCGGCTGCTGCAAGTGGAACCCCGGCATCGAGCGCGTCGGGCGCGCCGTCCGGACAGACACTGGTCGTCTGGACTCGCAACTACACCGTCGACCCAGTCAAGCCGTCGCCATACAAGGACGCCAAGACGAAGTTCGAAGCAGCCCATCCCGGTTGGACCGTCGAACTTTCGGGAGTCGGCTACGACGACCAGTACAACCGTTTGCTCCTGAGCCAAGCGGGCTCAGTCGCCGACAAGCCCGACGTCATGCAGATCGACAATATCTGGCTGGGCCAGTTCACCGAGAACGGCATGCTCGCCAACCTCGATTCCTATTACGCCAGCTGGACGGCGAATGACGTGATCGACGCGTACAAGACCTCGTCGATGTGGAATGGGCATCAGCAGGCTGTGTGGGGCTACGGCGACATCCGGCTTCTACTCTGGAACAAGGATGTGTTCACGGCCGCCGGCCTGGATCCCACGAAGGGACCGGCGACGTGGGACGACGTAATGGCCGACTGCACAGCTATCAAGAACTCCAATCAACCGGGCGTTTCCGCAGTCGGGTTCCCGGCCGCCTCGCAGGAGGGCACGGTCGACCGCTTCTACTCGTACCTGTTCATGAACGGCTCGAACATCCTGTCGGCCGACAACAAGACGGCGGTCTTCAACGACGCTGGTGGCCAGAAGGCCGTCCAGTTCTACGTCGACCTGATCAAGGCCGGCTGCACGCCGCAGGACGTCCTTAACCAGGATGCGGACGCCGTTCAGGACGCAGTTTTCGCCGGCAAGTACGGCATGATGCTGGCGACGGTGGGCGACGGCTTCGGGTCGAAGCCGGACAGCATCTCCGACGCCGATTTTGGGACTCACTTCGGAGCCATCGTTCCGCCCATCTGCACGGGCTGCCAGGCGGCGACCACCGCGGGTGGCTGGATGATCGGCATCAACAGTGCCAGCGAAAAGAAGGACCTGGCCTGGGAATACATCATGGACGTCACCGACGGGCCGAGCATCGTCCCGTTCGAGGCGGCCTACACGCGGATCCCGGTTCGCGAGTCCGGCGTCGCCATGACCGACGCGTTCAAGGCTGACCCGTACTACGACCAATCCTTGGCGGCTGCGAAGAACGCCCACTTCCCGCCCTTCGTCGCCCAATACACGGCGATGATCGAACCCATCTGGACCGGCATCCAGACCGCAATTCAGGGCACTTCGCCGAAGGACGCACTGGATCAGGCGGCAACTGACGTGAACGCCATCCTCAACCCACCGCAGTAATCAAGTCCTCCTCGACTTGCCAGAGAGCCGCTCAGCCGCATGACCCGCAAGGCGTCACTCGGAAGGGCGGCTCCCTGGATTCTTCTGGCGTTTCCGCTGTTGCTGGTGGGGCTGCTGCTGGTGCTGCCCTACCTGGTCACCTTCTACTACGCGGTCACCGACGCGAAGATCTCGGCGCTAACCAACCCTCGCTTCATCGGACTTGGCAACTTCAAGGCCATCCTCGACTCCCACGCGCCATCCTTCGTCGGAGTTCTATCGGTGACGGTGGTTTTCACCCTGGGAACCATGCTCGGGTCGCTCGCGCTGGGCACCGGGCTGGCCCTCGCCCTGCACACGTTGGGGCGAGGCAAGCGCGCCATCTTGACCGCCATCTTCCTGATCCCCTGGGTAGTGGCCGGTGTGATCATCGGCTACACATGGCGGCTCATGTATGACCCGGCAATCGGACTCGCCAATACGCTACTGGCCGGCGTGGGCCTGGGTCCGATCAGCTGGCTGACCGACCGTGCGACGGCAATCGCGTCACTCATCGTGGCCAACATCTGGGCCAGCTACGGCATTGTGCTGCTGATCATGACCGCCGCGCTCGCCAACCTCCCGCCGAACCTGGTGCTGTCGGGCCAGGTTGATGGCGCCTCATATCTGCGCATCGTCTGGCGGATCATCCTGCCGGCCGTGCGGCCTTCCTTTCTACTGGCTGGCCTGGTGGCACTCGTCAGCGGCCTGAATGTCTTCGACCTGATCTACGTCATGACTGGTGGCGGGCCGGTGTACCAGACCGAAACTCTTGCCCTGAACATGTTCCGTATCACCCAGAAGCGCGGCGACGTGGGCCAGGGGGCGGCGCTGACCGTGATCCTCTTCTCGTTCAGCCTGATCCTGGCGATCGCCTACGTGATCGTCTGGCGGCGAGAGGCACGGAAATGGAGCTAGCAAGACTCACCTTCAGCCAGCGCGTCGTGCGCTGGCTGCTGATAGCAGCAGCGCTCGTGTTCACGCTGCTGCCCATTTCGTGGATCGTCTCCATCGCTCTCCGACCGGCGAAGACGGCGATCTTTCCGATCTCGATCTTTCCGCCCGCACTGACCCTGGACAACCTGCAGGGGGCATTGGTTGGATCCAACAGCCTCGGCGTAGGTCCGTTCGCCAACGCGGCGCTCTACGGGGCGTCGTCAGCAGTTATCGTCGCGATCGCCTCAATCCTGGGCGGCTATGCGCTCGCGCGCTACGACATACGCGCCGGCCAGACGCTGCTGATCATCATCCTCGCCCTGAGCTTCCTGCCGACGGTGTCGCGCATCGTGCCCATCTTCATCATCTACTCCCGCACCGGCCTGTATGGCACGCAGCTCGGCGTAATCCTGGCCTATGCGGCAGGTGCGACACCCCTCGGCATCTGGTTGATGGCCGGGACATTTCGCCAGATCCCGGTGCGACTCGAACAGGCGGCCCGCATGGACGGGGCCGGGGTGGTGCTGCTGACGCGACGGATCATCCTGCCGCTGGCGTTGCCCGGCGTGCTGGTCGTGGCAACGCTGGCCTTCATCGATGGCTGGAACTCGTTCTCGCTACCGTTGCTGCTGCTGCCCAAAGACACCCTTCAGCCGTACACCGTGGCACTGAACCGGTACATCGCGGACGTTGGCTTCGGCATCAATTGGCCGGCGCTCGCCGCTGGGAGCGTGATCGGCGTGATTCCTGTGCTGACGTTGTTCGCGGTACTTCAGCGGCGACTGGTTCGCGTTGGCGGCCTGGGAGGGGCAATCAAGGGATGAAGCTGGATATCGAGAACCTCACCGTCGACTACGGCAGCGAGGTGGCTGCGGTGCACGGCCTCAACCTGAGCGTCAACGACGGCGAGATGATGGTTGTCGTGGGCCCGTCCGGCTGCGGCAAGACGACCACTCTCGGTTTCGTGTCGGGCTTCATTCAAGCCAAGAGCGGACGCGTGCTGTTCGATGGCGTGGACGTGACCGACCGATCACCGCAGAAGCGCAGCATTGGTTACGTATTCCAGGACTACGCCATCTACCCGCATATGACCGTCCGCGAAAACATTCGCTTTCCGTTGGACGCGGCCAAGATGCCGCGTGCCCAGGCTGACAAGGAGGTTCACCGAGCAGCCGAGTTTGTGCGGGTGAACGAGTTGCTCGACCGCCGACCACACCAGATTTCGGGTGGCCAGCGTCAGCGGGTGGCGCTCGCCCGCGCCATCGTCAAGCGCCCGTCCGTCCTTCTGCTCGACGAGCCGCTGTCGAATCTGGACGCGCACATTCGCGTGGAAGTGCGGGCGGAGATACGTCAGCTCCAGCTCGACCTGAAGATCACAACAATTTTCGTGACGCACGACCAGGCTGAGGCGCTGGCCATCGCCGATCGCGTTGCCGTCATGTCGCAGGGCGACATCGTTGCACTTACCTCGCCCTCCGAGTTGTACGCCCGCCCGCCGTCGCTGTTCGCCGCACGTTTCATTGGCTCACCGCAGATCAACATCTGGGCACTCGATGGCCCGGACGCGGAACTGGCCCGAACCGTCGCGGGAACGGCGGTTCCAACGGGGCGAAACGGACTGTTGGTTGGGGTCCGGCCGGAGCATTTCGCGGCCGGCGGCGGGCCAATCTCAGCCAAGGTCACACTGACCGAGCAACTTGGACGCGACTACCTGGTCCACCTCGAGACCGGACCGTCCCAAATCCGGGCGTTGATTCCGGCTGGCCAGGCCGGCGCACTCAATCCCGGCGATGCCATGAACCTTCGGGTCGACCCGGAGAACCTCCACCTGTTCGATGCCGAAGGCGGCCAACGAGTGGCTGAGGCCTGATGGACTGGTCAGCACGCTCCATTGGCCTCAGGGTCGGTGGGCACCGCGGAACGTCGGCGCGGGCTCCGGAAAACACCGTGGCTGCGTTCGAACTGTCAGTGGCCGATGGAGCCTTGTATGTCGAGACTGACATCCGCCAGACGGCCGACGGGGCTCTGGTCGTCATGCACGACGCGACTGTCGACCGCACAACTGACGGCCACGGTCCAATCGCCGGCCTGAATCTGGCCGAAGTGCTGCGCCTGGACGCGGGCGCCTGGTACGGGCCCGACTTCAGCGGCCAACGGGTGATGCGGTTCGACGACTTCCTGCGCTGGGTTGAAGGTCAGAGCGGGTTCGGTGCCGCCATCGAGGTTAAGGCTGCCGGCATTGGCGGCGAGGTGGCGCGGCGTGCGTGGGCGTCGCCGTCCCGAGAGCACCTGGCGATCTACTCCTTCCTGCCCAACGAAATTGTGGCGGCCAAAGCCGCTGCGCCGGATGTGCCGTGCGTCTTGCTCCTCAGGCTGGATGACGACCCTGCGCTTGTGGTGGACCGCATCACTGCATGTCACGCTGACGGTGCGGACGTGCCCTGGCAGTGGAACGCGGTCGATCTGATCGCGGCCATGAGGGATCGCAACTGGCTGGTCGGAGGCGGGTCAGCGGCTGGCGATCAAGCAGCGCGCGAGCTCCTGGATCTTGGCGTCGACATGATTGATACAGATGACCCTGCAGCAATGCTCGCCACGGCCGGCAGATTACAGGCGGACTGACTAGCGCTCGACGGTTAGCCTTTAGGACCAGATGCCAGCCGAACCGCCCGTCCAATCGCCTGCCACGCTAAACGAGGCCTACCAGCTGCTGTCCGGTGGCGACGGCTGGCAGCCGATCGCCGGCGGCACCGATGTGATGGTCCAGATCACCGGCGAAATCGGTCCCCCGCCGGCACGGGTGCTCGACATCTGGGCGCTGGATGAGTTGCGCGGCATCGAACTCGATGGCCAGGCACTCGTCCTTGGCGCGCTGACGACGTACACGGAAATCCGTCAATCAGACGTGTGCCGAGATCAGTTGCCGGCACTCGTCCAGGCCGCCGCCACCATCGGTGCGGCGCAGATCCAGAACCGCGGGACCATCGGTGGCAACGTCGTCAACGCCTCGCCGGCCGGCGACACGCTGCCCGTCTTGCTGGCTACTGACGCCGAGTTCGTCCTGGGTAGCTCGCGCGGCGAGCGGACGGTCGCGGCGGACAAGTTCTGGCCGGCGTATCGGAAGCCGGATCGGGCCGCCGACGAGTTGCTGCTCAAGGTGCGCATTCCGCTGCCGTTGGGTCGCCAGGTTCGCTTCCGAAAGGTCGGCACGCGGCGCGCCCAGGCCATCTCGAAAGTCGTGCTGGCCCTCGCCTGGCACGAGGACGGTGGCGTCTGGCGCGATGTCCGGCTGGCCCTGGGCTCTGTCGCCGCCACGCCGGTCAGGGCCAAGCAGACAGAGAGCGTGCTCGAGGGTGCCGCGCCGCGCCAGCAGACGGCCGACCACGCCGCCGACACCCTTGCGGCAGAGATCCACCCGATCGACGACGTGCGTTCAACAGCCGATTACCGGCGGGCGGTCGCCACGCGCGTCCTGCACAGGCTCTTACGCGACGAGGGCGGGTGGTGAAAGCCTGCCCGTCCTGCGGCACTCCTGCCGCGGACGACGCAAGGTTCTGCGCGAACTGCGGAACGCCGCTCGATCCGGCGGGCGGGGAGGAACGAAAGCTCGCCACGATCGTTTTCGCCGACGTGATCGGTTCGACCGACCTCGGCGAGCAGCTCGACCCCGAACGGTTGCGCGCGCTGCTGGCCGAGTACTTCGCCCAGATGGCGCAGGTCATCGGCACGTGGGGCGGCACGGTCGAGAAGTACATCGGCGACGCCATCGTTGCCGTCTTTGGCGTGCCGACCGCGCGCGAGGACGACGCGGTCAGGGCGCTAAGCGCGGCCCGCGACATGATCACCCAGCTCGAGACGCTCAACGCCGGCTTCGAGGAGCGCCACGGCGTGCGCCTTGGCGTCCGTTTCGGAGTGAACACCGGCGAAGTCCTTGCACCCACTTCGGCGCACGCCGGCGGCCAGTTCATGGTGTCGGGCGATCCGGTCAATGTGGCGGCCCGGCTCGAACAGGCGGCCGACCCGTCCACGGTGCTGGTCGGAGAGCGCACCTGGCAGGCGGCCCGCACGGCCTTCGAATTCGGCGAGCCGATGCCGCTGACGCTGAAAGGCAAACGTGAGCCGGTCATCGCCCGCTCGCTGGGCAAGCCGATGACAGCCGAACAGCGAGGCGTCCGCTTCCAGGCACCAATGATTGGCCGGGACCGTGAACTGGCGACCCTGCTCGGCTTGCTGGATGAGGCCGTCGAGAGCGGCTCGGCCAGGCTCGCCGTCATCGCCGGTCCGGCCGGCATCGGCAAGAGCCGGCTGCTGCGCGAGTTCGTGGCGGCGGCGACCGACCATGCCGACGTCACGGTCCTGCGCGGTCGCTGTCTGGCCGCGGGACGCGGCATCACCTTCTGGGCGCTCGGCGAGATCCTGCGTACCGCCTGTGGCATCTCACTCGACGAACCGAGCGACTCGGCAGCACAGAAGCTGGTCGCCACGGTCGACCCGCTGTTGGCGCCGCTCAACCTCAGCCAGGCCGAACGCGACGAGACCGTGTTTGCCCTCGCCACGAGTGCCGGCCTTGCCGTCGCCGGTAACGTCCTCGCCAGCGTTGAACCCGAACGGGTGGGCGAGGCTACAGCTCGTGCCTGGCCACGTTTCGTGACTGCCCTCGCCCGGCATTCGCCGGTGACGCTTGTCGTCGAGGACCTGCACTGGGCCGACGAGCGCATGGTCGCCATGCTCGAGGCCATTACGGCCCGCTCGGTCGGACCGGTGTTGATATTGGCCACCGCCCGACCCGAGTTTCTCGAGAGCCATCCGGGCCTCGCCGGCGGCGACCTCAGCATCGTTTCGCTGAGACCGCTCAACGATGCCCAGAGCACCCGCCTGGCGGCCGAGCTACTGGGCGACAGCGATCAACTGCAGGCGCTGGTGGCAGATGTCATGCAGAAGGCCGACGGCAACCCGTTCTTCCTCGAAGAGATCCTGCAGCGGCTGATCGACGAGGGCGCGATCCTCCACGAGGGGGGCCGCTGGCGGGCGACAGATCGTGCCTCACAAGTCACGCTGCCTGACACGGTTCATGGCCTGCTGGCCGCTCGCATCGACGCCTTGCCCCCTGTAGAAAAGGCCGTCCTCCAACAGGCCGCGGTGGTCGGCCGCAACTTCTGGCCGGGATCGGTGGCAGACGCGCAAGCTGGCGCGAGGGACGCGTTGCGAGCCCTCGAACGGCGCGGCCTGGTCAGTGCGCGCCCAACGTCGACCATTGCCGGCGAAGTTGAGTACGGCTTTCGCCACGCACTCATTCGCGATGTCGCCTATGCCAGCGTGCCCAGGACGCGGCGGGCGCGCGCTCACGCTGAGACGGCCAACTGGCTCGAGCAATTGGCAGCCGATCGGCGCGAGGAGTTCGACGAATTGCTCGCGTATCACTACTCCTCAGCCGTGGCGGGCGAGGATGCGGACCTGGCCTGGGCCGGCGCCCCTGAAGAGCGCGATCGCATCCGGCAACGCGCATTTGACGCCTCCATGCAGGCCGGTGCGGCGGCGCTTCATCGCTTTGCCGTTAGCAAGGCGATTGCCCTGCATGAGCAGGCGCTCGCACTGGCCGTTGACGACCGTGAGCGGGCGATCGCCCACGAAGCGCTGGCCGACGATCACGACGCGCTATTCCACATGGACGAAGCCATCGTCAACTACTTCGCGGCGGTCGAGCTGGTGCGCAAGACCGGCGGCTCAGACCTCGACGTTGGCCGGCTGGCGGCCAAGGTGGCGGGGTCATCACAGCGCTGGGGCGCCTTTCGCGCCGACCCACCCGTTGGGCGCATCCGCGAGTTCATCGCCGGCGCCCTGAAGCTCGACCTCGATGATCGGCTTCGTGCCCGGATCCTGATCGGCTACGGCGGGCTCGCCTCGTACGCGCCACGTGGCAGTACGCGTTCGCCGATCACCGAGGAAAGTCGGCGTCACCTGGACGAGAGCATCGCGGCGGCCGAGGAGGGCCGGCGCGTGGCTGAGCGACTTGGCGACGCCTGGCTCATGTACCGGGCCAATGACATCCTCGGCTCGCTCTACCTGCATGCCGGGCGCTGGGACCTGCAGGCCGACGCAGTCGAGCGCGAGGCCGCCGTGATCGACCAACTGCCCACGGCACGTGAGCAGGTCGACGTGCTGACCACCGTCTGCCTGGCTCTCGTAGCGGCGGGCAAATACCGGCAGGCCCTCGAGGCAGGCGAAAGGGCCTTCGAGGTCGGCCGCGCGGCCTCGAACCATGAGCGCATGCACGGCAGCTTCGCGCTGATGACTGCCGCCGAACCGCTGGGCGAGTGGGACCGCATCCTGGAAATCCTGCCCTGGCATATCGAAGCTGCCGCCGGCGAGTCGGACGTCAGCTGCCCAAACGTGCGCGGCGGCCCACCAACGGGCGCCACGATCATGGTCTGGCGCGGCGAAAAGGAGCGAGCCCTGGCAATGGTGCCCGTCGACGATCGAGCGTCGGAGCGCGCGACCCTCGTCGACCGATCGCGCGTTGCCCGCTACGCGGCACTCGTGGACCGACCGGACGTGGCCGGCGCGATCGTCGATTCGATGCTGCGGAGCCCGGACCGACCGCATTACCACGAAGGTTTCGGCGAGTTCTTCACGACCCTGCGACTGCTGGGCCGCGAGGCGGACGTGGCGCGCATGGTGCCGATTGCCCGGCACCTGAGCCAGGCCTCGGTCGAATTGGCGCCACTTGCCGATGAGGCGGAGGGCGAGTTGCGGCTGAAGGAGGGTCGGCGTGACGAAGCCCGGACGCTGTTCGAATTGGCGGTGAGGCGCTGGGACGAGTTGGAGGCGCCGTTTGACGCCGCTCGGGCGCGTGAACTTCTAGCCGGGGTGTCCGAAGAGCAGGCAGCGCGTGACCTCTTGGAATGGGCCCTGAAGGCATATCGCCGGCTCGGCGCCGTACCCTTTGAAAGCCGGGTCGAAGAGGCGCTGGCACGATTGCCGAACGACGTATCGTTGGCTGGCGCTTAGGCACGAGGAGGCAATTGCATGAGGGTTCGTTGGACTGCCGCCATCACGGCCATGCTGGTGGTCTCAGCCTGTGGCGGAGGGTCCACGCCAACCACGTCGCCGGCCAGGACGTCGGCCGGGGCGTCGCCAACACCAGCCGGCACACCCGTGCCAGGTCAGGCCATCAGCGGCCCACAGATCCAGAATGCGTTCACCGCCCTGGGTACGCTCGATTCCTACACGTACACGGGTTCCTACTTCACGGGCTACACCGGCGTCGGCGCGCCGGTGGCCCTCCAGGGCACTGAACGCCAGAAGCCTCAGTACGAAATCGACACCAAGACCACGACGACCAACCAGACTGACACGACGCCGATCAACGCCCAGTACATCCGCATCGGCAATGACATCTGGGTCAACTCGGGCAACCCGGACGTCTTCTACCACTACGACGCGACCAACCCGGCCAACGGCGCCATCCTCGCCCAGTACGAGCCCTTTGGGCTGGCCCTCCAGATCGCGAAGTCGGCGGGCGCCCAGCTCCAGTACGCACCGATGGGCACCGAAACGGTCGATGGCGTCGAGTCGACGCATTACGGCCTCAGCCAGGCCGATCGCGACAACCTCATTGCGGCGTCCGGTCTCGACCCGCAGTCGTGGGCCGGCGACATCTGGCTGGCGACCAACGGCGGCTGGATCGTCAAGGGACGTTTTGGGCCAGTCATGCAGGGGGAGACGGATCCCACCTCCGGCTTCATCTGGGACACCACGTCGATCAACTGCACGTGCCCGGTCACCGCACCGACTAACGTCGCCCAGTGACCAGCGGGCCGGCGCGCGTCGTCGGTGCTGAAGTACCCGGGCTCGACCTTATCCTGACCGCCGACGCGCTCGACTATCTGGCTCGCCTCCATCGCGAATTCGAGCCTCGCCGACAAGAAGTCCTGGCCGCTCGTCGTCAGCGGCAGGCGCAGATCGACGCGGGCGCGACCTTAGGCTTCCTGGACGAGACCGCGAACGTCCGTGCCGCCGATTGGTCGGTCGCGCCTGGCCCCGGCCGACTTGAACGACCGTCGTGTTGAGATCACCGGGCCGGCCGAAGCCAAGATGACCATCAACGCGCTCAATTCGGGCGCCAAGGTCTTCATGGCCGACTTCGAGGATGCCCTTTCGCCCACCTGGGCCAACGTGGTCGGCGGGCAATCGGCGCTCATCGACGCCGTCAGGCGCACGCTCACCTTTCAGTCGCCCGAAGGCAAGCGCTACGAGTTGGGTGATCAGCTGGCGACACTGGTGGTCCGGCCGCGCGGCTGGCACCTCGTCGAACGCCACGTCGAAGTCGACGGCCAGCCGATGTCCGGCTCGCTGTTCGACTTCGGGCTTTATCTGCTGCACAACGGCCAGGAACTGCTGCAGCGGGGAAGCGGGCCGTATTACTACCTGCCCAAGATGCAGAGCCACCGCGAGGCCCGGCTGTGGAACGACGTCTTCGTGTGGGCACAGGATGTCGTTGGCGTACCGCGTGGCTCGATCCGCGCGACGGTGCTCGTTGAGACCATCTGGGCTGCCTTCGAGATGGACGAAATCCTGTACGAGCTGCGCGAGCACGCCGCCGGACTCAATGCCGGTCGGTGGGACTACATCTTCTCGATCATCAAGACCTTCGCCGAGCGGCGCGATTTCCTGCTGCCGGACCGGGCACAGGTCACCATGGCCGTGCCCTTCATGCGTGCGTACGCACAGCTGCTGGTGAGCACGTGCCACCGGCGCGGAGCGCACGCGATCGGCGGCATGAGTGCGTTCATTCCCAACCGGCGCGAGCAGGAGGTGACGGCCAACGCCCTGGCCAAGGTGCGCGAGGACAAGGAGCGCGAGTCGGGCGACGGCTTCGATGGAACGTGGGTCGCCCATCCGGACCTGGTGCCGGTGGCGCAAGGAGATTTTCGACCGCCACCTGGGCAACCGACCGAACCAGAAGGACCGACTGCGCGAGGACGTCCAGGTTTCTGCGGCCCAGCTGACCGACTTCAACATTCCCGGCGGCCAGATCACGGATGCCGGGCTGGCCACCAACGTGTCGGTGGGCACGCGCTACATCGCGTCATGGCTGGCCGGAACTGGCGCGGCCGCGCTGGACAACCTGATGGAAGACGCCGCCACGGCCGAGATTTCGCGCTCGCAGGTCTGGCAGTGGATCAAGCACGGCCGGTTCGGCACCGACCGCGTGCGTGAGGAACTGATGCCGTGGGCCGACGAATACCCACAGGCGGCTCGTTTGTTCGAGCAGGTCGCGCTGGCCGACGATTTCGTGGAGTTCCTGACGCTGCCGGCGTATCCGCTGCTCGACTAGCTCACTGAGCGCCAGGCCAAGCGGCGCTCCTGGAACTGGCCGTAGCCGCGCCGGCCGACGAAGTGGCCATCCCGCACGACGAACTCCCCGCGCACCAGCGTGCTGACCACGCCGCCCGTCACCGCCATGCCCTCGTACGGCGTGTAGTCGGAGGTGTGGTGGAGCTCGGCCGCGCTGATCGTCCGTCGCTCGGCCGGGTCGAAGATCACCAGATCCGCGTCCTTACCGACCTCGACAGAGCCTTTCTTATTCAGACCGAATAGCCGCGCGGGCGTGGTCGACAGGACGTCGACCATCCGCTCGACGCTGATCCGGCCCTTGGCGACGCCTTCGCTGTAGACGATGGTCAGCAGCGTCTCGATGCCGGGTCCGCCGTTGCTGATCTTGTCGAACGACTCGTGCCAGGTCTGCTTCTCGACCGCGACGCGGTCCGGCACGTGGTCAGTCGCCACCAGCGCGAGCGACCCGTCGGCCAGGCCGCCCCACAGCGCAGCGCAGTTGGCGACTGGCCGCAGCGGCGGTGAGATGACGAACTTGCACGCTTCCTCGGGCGGCAGGTCGTAGCGCGACGCGTCGAGCGCCAGGTAGTGCGGGCACGTTTCGGCGAATACCTGCTGCTCGGCCGCGCGAGCGGCGCGAACGACGTCCAGAGCCTCCGCACACGAAAGGTGGACCACGTACAGCGGCGCGTCGGCGGCGCGTGCCAGCCGGATTGCCTTGTCGGTGCCGGCCGCCTCGACGAAATCTGGCCGCGAGTCGGCGTGATAGCGCGGCTCGATCTTGCCGGCATCGAGCAGCTCAGCTGTGCGCGACTCGAGCGCGTCGCGATCCTCGCAGTGCACCTCGAGCAGGCCGTGGTGCCTGGCGGCGAGCCCGAGCAGCCTGGACAGCGTGGCATCGGAAACGCCGAAGTCGTAAACCATGAATGCCTTGAACGTGGGTACGCCGGCGTCGACTGCTGCGGGAAGTTCTCCAAGGGCCTCCTGCTCGTCGGGTGTTACCACCAGGCTGACGCCGTAGTCGACCGCCGAGTCGGAGTCCGTAGCCGCGCGCCAGCCACGGATGTCATCGATCAGGCTGTGCGTTCGCGGCGAGCCGGTGCCGGGGTTGTTGAAGGCCAGGAACGTGGTCGTGCCACCAAACGCCGCCGCCACCGAATCCTGGAAGAAGCGATCTGGCTCTTCATCGGATGCGACGCGTGTGTGCGTGTGGACGTCGATGACGCCGGGCAGCACGAGCATGCCGCGAGCGTCGACCTCGCGGGTGTCGGCGACTCAGGCAGGCGATCCTCGACGGCGGAGATTCTGCCGCCCGTCACGGCCACGTCGGCGGTACGACGGCCGGACATGGCGTGACGACCGTGCCACCGCGGATGATCAGGTCGGTCAAGGCGACGTCGCTAGGACGGACGTCGACTCCTCGATGACGATGTCCTGCGCGCCTTTCCACAGCACGCGGCGGCCCATGTCCTTGAGTTTGGAAAGCAGCTCGTCGCGGTCGCCGGTCATGGTCGCGAAGTGGTTGCCCGCCAGCTGGCCCAGCTTGGACGAAAAGTCGACCGCGCCATAAGCGATCAGGATCTCGCACTCGGACAGGTCGCCGGTGTAGATGATCACGTCGCCGGGGGCAGGGTGAGACGTGTGGTTCTCATAGCCCACGCCGAGCTTCATGTCGCCGAACGGAATCCAGCAACCCTCGCCGCTCCAGCGGCAGTGGATCAGCTTGTTGCGGATGGGCAGGAGGCGCCGGATCGCACCCACCGTTTGAGGTGCTTCCGGCTGCCAGCGGGCGCTAAAGTTGAGGTCGCCCACTCGTATTGAAAGCTCGGCCACGAGCGAAGGTTAAATGACCGACGCACCCACCATCTCGACCCACGTCCTCGACGTCGAAAGCGGCCGTCCGGCCGCGGGCGTCACGATCGAGCTGTATCGAACGTGGGACGAGACACGTGTCGGCTTCGGCGTGACAGATCAGGACGGCCGCATCCGGCGCCTGGCCGAAGGACCGCTCGAAGCGACCGACTACGAGTTGCGCTTTACCCTGCCCGGTCCGTTCTTCAGGCGCGCCGCGATCACCTTTCATGTGGACGATCCGCTGCGCAGCTATCACGTCCCATTGCTGATGGCGCCGTACGGTTTGACGACCTACCGTGGGAGTTGAGGTCAACGACGACGACCTGGCGGTCCTCTTCGAGCGGGCGCCCGCCTTTGTCGGCCGACTCCATGAGCTGCCGGCTGGCGACCGACTCGACCGCGCCGAGGAAGTCGCGCTCTCGATGCCGGAGGCCGAGCAGGTCGAACTGCTGAATGCACACCCACGCATCGGCGCGGCACCCGGCAGTGTCTCGGCGCTGTCCTTTCGTGAGCAGGGCTACGACCGTGACGCCGGCACGGCCGAACTGCAGGCACGTCTCGATCGGCTCAACGACGAGTACGAAAACCGCTTTGGCTTTCGCTTCGTGGTCTTCGTTGCCGGCCGGCCGCGCGCGGTGATCGCCGACGTCATCGAGCAGCACCTTGACGCGGATCGCGAGAGGGAGAAGGAGCGCTGTCTGCGCGACGTCGTCGCGATCGCGCGGGATCGCGCCGCGAAACTCCGGTCTGCCTCATGAGACCAACAGTGACGGACCCGTACGCCCACTTGAAGGACAACGCCTGGCGCGAGATCGCGGAGATTGACGAACGGTTGGAACGTGGCGAGATCGACGAAGCCGAGTGGCACGCGGCCATGGCGCGGCTGGTTGTGCCGCACTACCTGTCGGCGGACACACCCTGGGGCGGTTCCGGCAAATCCGGTACGCACGAGGATTGGGAGTACTCGCGCAGCCTGATCGCCCACGCCATCGATCACGACGGCTCGTTCCTGGACGTGGGATGTGCCAACGGCTACCTGCTCGAGTCACTGCCCGACTGGACGCCACACCGACTCGACCTTTACGGCCTGGATATCGCACCGGAGCTGGTCGATCTGGCCCGCCGCCGCCTGCCGGGCCTGGCCAACCACATCGAAGCCGGCAACGTCCTCGAATGGCAGCCTGGCCGGCGCTTCGACTTCGCCCGCGCCAACCTGGATGCCGTGCCGTCGAAGCGGCGCCGCCAGTTGGTCGGCCACCTGCTGGGCTTTTCGGACCGCCTGATCATCGGTGTCTTCAACGAGCAGGTCGAAGAACGGCCAACCGAAGAATTGCTGCGCGCTTGGGGCTACCGCATTGCCGGGCGCAGCGAACGCTCCAACCGCCACAAGCCAGCCGTCGATTACCGCGTGCTGTGGATCGATTCCGAGGAGGGACGATGAAGACAGAGATCTACTACGGCAAGGCCGACGTCGCAACCTACCGCACCTACGGCACTCCGCTCGAAGGGCTGCCCGAGGTACCGGAATCGACCTTTGTCGGTCGATCGAACGTCCTCATGGCTGCCAGCATCGAGGTGCAGGTGCTGGGCACAGTCTTCCTCGACGCTTACACCAAGGGCGACAACCGGCTCGTCGTGGCGACCGACACGATGAAGAACTTCATCCACCGCGAGTCACTGGCCTTCGATGGCCCGACGCTCGAGCAGTGGATCACGTTCATCGGCCGGCGCTTCCTGGAGCACTACCCGCACATGGAGCGGCTGCGCGTCCGTGGAACTGAGATCCCCTTCGAGCCTGCAGTCGTGCCGGACGAGCACGAGGAAGACGAATACGAAGAGTCCGACCGGCTCTTCGAGCGCCAGCACGGCGACCGATCGAACGCCGAGGTCGAGCTTGACCGGGCAGCCGATGGCTCGATCACGCTGACCTCGCTGCGATCAGGCCGCCAGCAACTGCAGATGATGAAGGTGACCGGCTCTGCCTTCGCCGATTTCGCTCGCGACGAGTACACGACCCTGCCCGAGCGCAAGGACCGGCCGCTCTACATCCACTTCGACGTGAACTGGCGATACACCGACCCCGCCGTTGGGGCGGGCGACGACATGGCCAGGTACGTGGCCGGCGAGCAGGTCGCCGACATCTGCTCGACGGTGTTCCATCAGTTCGTGAGCCTGTCGATCCAGCACCTGCTGCACGAGATGGGCCAGCGCATCATGGAGCGTTACCCGCAGCTGTCAGAGGTGTCGTTCGAGGGCCAGAACCGGCTGTGGGACCTGGCCGTCACGTCAGACTCCGACCCGCGCGTCAAGGTCTACTGGGATCCGCACCCGCCCTACGGCAAGATCGGGCTCGTGCTCCGCCGCGAGTGATGGTGGTCTCGTAATTACGCCTGAGCTGAGGCGGCCGATGACGTGTTGTCCGGGCGTCGCGCCAGCACCCACAGGAAATTTGCCGGACCTTCCGGCTCGATTATCTCAACCTCCTGGCTAGAGACGATTTCAAGGCCAGCCTCGGACAGCAGCTGGAGGTTGGTCGCCGTGTCGTAGCTGCTGAAGAACATCGGTTGGCCTAGCCAGTCGCCTGTCCAGTCGGGGCTATCTGCAGTGGAAAACGTGGCCAGGAACAGGCCGCCCGGACGCAGCCACCGTGCGATCCGTGCCAGCACTCGAGCCAGTTCAGTTCTAGGCAGATGGATGAGCGAGTAGAAGGCTGTGACGGCATCGAAGGCGGAGCCGGGGAAAGTCACCGTGCTGATGTCGCCTTGCACGAATTTCGCGCCCGGAACGTTGGCACGTGCCAGCGCGAGTTGTTCCATTGAGATGTCGACGCCGGTGACCTGGAATCGATTCGCGAGCTGGCGCGTCGATGGGATCCCTGGCCCGCAACCCAGATCCAAAATGGCGGCTCCCTCCGGCAATCGTTGATCCAACTGGTCAACGAACTGTTTCCGCGCTGGATCGATGACCAGGGCGCTCCAAGCGGGGTAAGCAGCTCCGAGCGCGTCGTAGCCCGCCGCAACGACGAGTTTGGACTCGAGTGCGGCCAGGTCGTCGGGCGTGTCAACGTCCGGGTTGGCACCTTGCACATCGACGTAGTGGACGGCTTCAGGAAATTTCGCGAAGAGCTGGCTCAGACCGCGGTCCGTGTCTTTGCGGGTGTGAACCGCGAACTGCTGGGCGATGACACGGCCGGTCGCCTCCAGCAGCACGGGGTTGCCGGCTTGGCCGTCCTCGTAGCGCGGCACGACGAACGGGTGTTCCTGGTCTGGCGGGGCGGCCAGGATTGCTTCTAGTTGATCAGCGCGAAGGCGGGGCTGGTCACCCAGCACGATCAGCGTGCGTTCAGGCACGGACCACATCTGGTCGAGCCTGCGCAGGCCAAGCAAGACCGAGCGCAGCATCCCGCGCTCAGGGTTCTTGTTGATGACCTGGACCTCGTCGCGCCAGGCCACGGCCTGCTTCAGATCACCGGACGCATGTCCAAGCACGACGACAGTCGGCGCGATTTCGGCTTCGTGAAGCGCGTCCAGGACGTATTGGAGAACCGGTTTGCCCGCCAAGGGCGCGATTAACTTCGGCTCCTCACCGAATCTCGTTCCCAGCCCTGCCGCCAGAACGACCGCGGCCGCTCGGGCGCTCACGCTGACTTCGGGCTTCCACTCCCGCCATATCGGTCGGCGACGACCTCGGCCATGATCGCCAGCGCGGTTTCGGCCGGCTCCCGACCACCCAGGTCGAGCCCGATTGGTCCGTGCAGCCTGCCGATGTCTACGGCCGACACTCCCGCAGCGGCCAGCCGCTCGCGCCGCTCAGCCTGCGTCTTCTTGCTGCCCAACGCTCCCACGTACCGGCAGCCCGCGGCAAATGCCATCAGCAGGGCCGGGTCGTCGAGCTTGGGGTCGTGGGCGAGCACTGCCACCGAGTCGGAGGTGGCCAGGCAGACGCGCTCGCCAACCTCGTCCGGCCAGCCCACGATCAGCTCGTCGGCCTCTGGAAAGCGCTCCGCGGTAGCGAAGGCCGAACGCGCGTCTACGACCACGACGCGGTAGCCGAGCTCATGGGCAAGCCGGACCAAGGGCCGGGCGATCTCGACTGCGCCATAGACGACCAGACGTCGCGGTGCCGGGAAGACCTCCTCGAACTCGCCGGAGCCATCGGGCAGGGCGATCGGTATCACCCGGTCATCGCTCGCCCGCGCGCCGACCTCCACCTCTGCCCGTAGCTCAGGCTCGACAAGCACTTCGATCGTCGAACCACACGCCAGGCCCACGCTCCACGCCTGTTCATCGCTGATGCCGTAGCGCACGACCGCCGACCGTCCCGTCCGGCGCGCCTTTTCGATCTCCTCGACCACCGCGCCTTCGACGCAACCGCCGCTTACCGAGCCAGCGATTCGTCCGTCGTCAGAAGCCAGCAGAACAGAACCAACTTGCCGCGGCGCGGAGCCAAACGTTCGCACCACCACGGCGCGCCCGAAGCCAACGCCCTCGGATCGCCACTGGTCGATGGTGGGCAGAAGCTCGCGCACGTGATCAGCGTAAGCGAATGCAAGACGAAGCCGCGCGCCTGGCGTCAGGCGGTCTGGACGCTCCGCGTGACGAGCTTGTCGTAGGCCTGCGCGAAGGTCAGGCCGCTGGCCCACGTCGCGTCGAAAGCGGTCTTGAGGACGTGCGCCAGCGACGGGTGCTCGACCACCACGATGGTCAGGTCGTTGCTGCCGGCGACCGGGTCCTCCATGCCGAACATCACGATCGTTTCGTCGATGATCACGAGCTTCAGCGGCAGCTCCGGCACGAAGCGGGCATCCTCGCCCGCCTCGATGAACCTGCGCACACCTTCAGCAACTTCTGGATCGTCGAAGACGCCGAACTCGTAGACGGCACGCGCCTCGTGCGACTGCGAGACCGCCAGTCCTTCCACGTTCTCCTGCGGCGGCGTGGCGTACGGCGGCTTGGTGAAGACGAGGATCTCGCGCTTGACCTGCGCCTGGAGCTCGGCGAAGCGCTCATTGATGGCGCGCCGATCGCGCAGCACCTCGATGTACTCCAACGGGTCGGTGTGGGCCTGGCCGGCCACGTAGGCGGGCTTGAGCGTGTCGACCATGACTCGCGCGCCCTGCTCGAGCTCGGTCAGCTGTTGACGACGCGCCTGAACCAGCATGTTGATGGCGATCTCGGGCGGAGTGGCGGAGTACTTCACCACCGTCCCCGGCCGGGCGACGGCCAGGCCCTTCTGGACGAGCGTGCCCAGCACGTCGTAGATGCGCTGGCGCGGCAACGCGGCCTGGCGGGCGACCTGCGCCGCGGTGTACGAGTCGCGCTTGATCAGGGCCAGGTAGGCCTTCGCCTCGTAGCTGGTCAATCCCAGGCGCGTGAGCTGCCCGACGAGCTCGCCGTCATCCATGCGCAGCCACTATACGCCGGGCCGTTGTCACGCCATGTGGTGACACCCCGGCTACGATCAGCCAAGATGCCGAACCGTCTGGCCCAGGAGACAAGTCCCTACCTTCTCCAGCACGCCCACAACCCGGTCGATTGGTATCCGTGGGGCGCGGAGGCCCTGGCGCGCGCCCGCGACGAGATCAAGCCGATCTTTCTGTCGATTGGCTACGCGGCGTGCCACTGGTGCCACGTCATGGAGCGCGAGTCGTTCGAGGACCAAACGACGGCCGCCCAGATGAACCGCGATTTCGTCGCAATCAAGGTCGACCGCGAGGAGCGGCCCGATCTGGACGCGATCTACATGGACGCGGTGCAGTCGATGACGGGCAGCGGCGGCTGGCCGCTGAATGTGTTCCTGACGCCCGATGGCAAGCCCTTTTACGGCGGCACGTATTTCCCGGACCGACCGCGCCACGGCCTGCCTTCGTTTCAGCAGGTGCTCGAGGGCGTCGCCACGGCCTGGCGCGACCGGCGCGCCGAAATCGAGCAGGCCGGCACCGACCTGGTCAAGGTCATCTCCGACGAACAGCGTTCACCCCCTTCGGAGGAAGACGCGCAGCCGTGGATGCTCGACACGGCGCTGGTTGGACTGGAGCGCTCATTCGACGCTCGTAACGGCGGCTGGGGCCGCGCGCCGAAGTTTCCGCAGGCGATGGCCGTCGAGTTTCTGATGGTCCAGCACGTTCGCACCGGCGACGACCGGCCACTCGCGATGGCCCGGCGCAGCCTCGACGCGATGGCCGCGGGTGGCATCTACGACCAGCTGGGCGGCGGCTTCGCGCGCTACGCGACCGACGAGCGCTGGCTGGTGCCGCACTTCGAGAAGATGCTCTACGACAATGCCCTGCTGGCGCGGGCATACACGCACGCCTGGCAGCTGACCCGCGACGCGCGTTACCGGCAGGTCGTCGAGCAGACGCTCGAGTTCATGCGCCGCGAGATGACCACGCCGGACGGTGCCTTCATTTCCAGCCTCGACGCCGACACTGAAGGCGAAGAAGGCGCGACCTACGTCTGGTCCAAGGCGGAGATCGATTCCGTATTGGGCGCTGACGCCGCCGGCTTCAACGCTGCTTACGGGGTGACGTCCGAGGGCAACTGGGAAGGCCACAACATCCTGTCGCGCGTTGATCCGGGGGCCGACTACGACCGACTGGCCGGAGCCGCCGACAAACTACTGGAGGTCCGACAACGACGGCCGCAACCGGCCCGCGACGACAAGGTGCTGACGTCATGGAACGGCCTTGCCATCGCGGCATTTGCCGATGCCGCGCGGGCGATGGCCAACGGCGAGTGGGCCGGCGTCGCCGCACGCGCAGCCGACCTGCTGTTGCGGGAGGTCCGATCAGCGGACGGCCGCTTGAATCGGTCGTTCAAGGACGGCAAGGCGCGGCAGGCCGGCGTGCTCGAGGACTACACCCACCTGGCCGACGGACTACTGGCCCTGTACCAGGCCACATTTGACGAGCGGTGGTTCGTTGCCGCCCGCGACCTCGCCGACCAGATCCTGGCCCACTTCACGGATCCGGCCGGTGGCTTCTTCGATACCGCCGACGACCACGAAGCGCTCATCACCCGGCCAAAGGGCTTGCAGGACAACGCCATGCCGTCGGGCGGCGCGATGGCCGCTCAGGTTCTGCTTCGACTTGCCGCCCTCACCGGCGAGGGCCGCTACCGCGATGCGGCGGAGTCGGCATTGCGCGGCGTGACGTCGGTTGCCCACCGCTACCCGACCGGCTTCGCCCATTGGCTGGGGGCGTTCCAGCTCGCCATCGGGCCGTTGCTTGAAATTGCCGTGGTCGGCGACGGCCAGGCGTTGCTGGCCACCGTCAACAGCAGGTTTCGGCCGCTCTCAGTCGTCGCCGCCGGGCCAGCCGACGCCCAAACGAATGTGCCGCTTTTGCTGGACCGACCACTACGTGACGGCCGGCCCACTGCCTACGTCTGCCTCGGCTTTGCCTGCCGTCAACCGGTCACGGAACCGGCCGATCTGGAGGCTCAGTTATCCTCGGCGACGCCATGACCACCCTTCGCCACGCAGGTGCGGTTCTGTTCGCCGTGCTCGTGCTGGCTGTATCGGCGCCGGCAACCTCCGCCCACGCCGCTCTCGAAACGTCCGACCCGCTCGATGGCGGAACGATCGCCTCGCCGTATGTACTCGTCTTTCGCTTCGACGAGGAGCTCAAGTCGGACGGCAGCTCGGTCACTGTCCGCGATTCGTCAGGGGCGATAGTCGTTGAAGGCGGACTATCAGCGGACGACGCCTTCACTCAGGTCGTCGAGCTACCGGCGGTCCCGCCCGGCGCCTATCAGGCGCACTGGGTCTCGATCACCGCCGACGACAACGGCAAGACCCAGGGCGACGTGAACTTCACCGTGGTCGCGGCCACTCCCTCCCCGGCCGTCACGCCCACGCCGGCGACGAGCCCAACCTATGCGCCGCCGTCGCAAAGTGCCACAGCGGCTCCCGCCGCGACACCGGCTTTGACAGCCACGCCGCAGCCCACCGCGTCCGCTGCCCCCGGCGAGACGGGCCAACCGGCCGGCTCGGAGCTCATTCTGCCAATCGTTCTTGTCGGTGCCATCGTGGTTGGCCTGGCCTGGTACCTGCTCCGCCGGCGCTCGAGTTGAGCGGCCCGCTCGACCACCTGCCGGACCCGGCCGGAATCCTGTTCGACCTGGACGGTACGCTGGTCGACACGGTTGAGAAGCGCATCGAAGGCTGGCTGACCACCTTCACCGAAATCGGCATCGAGGCCGACCGCGACCATGTCGCCCGGCTGATCGGCGCTGACGGCAAGCGGCTGGCCATCGAGGTTGCCGGCGTCGCCGGCCGCGAACTATCGCCAGAGCGCGCCGAAGCCATCGACCGTCGCGCAGGCGAAGCCTTCTCTGCGCTGAACACTGACCCACAGCCCCTGCCCGGTGCGCGTCACCTGCTGCAGGCGCTCGGCCGCAGCCGCCTGCCGTGGGCGATCGCCACGTCGAGCCTGCCTGAGCAGGTGTCGAGCTCGGTCAAGGCGCTCGACCTCGAGAAGCCACCGATCATCGTCGACGGCAGTCATGTCGAGCATGCCAAGCCGGCGCCCGACCTGCTCCTGCACGGCGCCGAGAAGCTACGGCTATTGCCAACCTCCGTCTTCAACGTCGGTGACTCGATGTGGGACATCGCCGCCGCCAAGGCGGCCGGCATGACTGCGGTTGCCGTCGCCACCGGCGCGCTGTCGGCCCAGGAGTTGCTCGACGCCGGCGCCGACGCCGTCGCAAACCTCGAGCAGCTCGAGTCGGAACTTCGCCACCGAGGCCTACTGGACTAGATTCTCGGCATGGGCAAGAGAGTCGAACTGCTGGTCGGCACCAAGAAGGGTGCCTTCATCCTGGAGTCGGACGAATCGCGCAAGGACTGGCGGCTGCGCGGGCCATTCTGTGAGAACTGGCCGACCCACCACCTCGTGCGCTCGACCGATGGGTCGACCCTGTACGCCGGTGGCGGCAGCGCCTGGTACGGCGCGTCGGTTTGGCGCAGCACCGACGACGGCGCCTCCTGGACGCAGTCCAGCGAAGGCCTGACCTACGGCGACGACGAAGGTCAGCCCAAGGTGACCACGATCTGGAATCTGACGCCTTCGAACGGCACGCTCTATGCCGGCGTCGAGCCGGCCGGCCTGTTCCGCAGCGATGACGGCGGGCAAACCTGGAGCCATGTCGCAGGCCTGCGCGAGCACCCGTCCCGCCCGGAGTGGGTGCCGGGCAACGGCGGGCTGTGCCTGCACTCGGTCGTGCCCCATCCAACCGACCACGACCGGCGTGTGGGTCGGCATCTCGTCGGTGGGCGCGTTCGAGACGACCGACGGCGGCAAGACCTGGGACCTGCGCAACAAGGGCGTGCGCGCCGACTTCTACCCGGGCGACCCGCCCGAATTCGGCCAGTGCGTGCACAAGATGCACCTCCATCCCGAGTACCCCGACCGGCTGTACCAGCAGAACCACTGCGGCGTCTACCGCACCGACGATGGCGGCCGGCAGTGGACCGAGATCACCGGCGACCTGCCCTCAGACTTTGGCTTCCCGCTGGCGATCCACCCGCACGACCCGTCGACACTGTTCGTGATCCCGATGACCGATCCGGAGAACGGGCGGCACATGATCGACGGCGCGGCGGCGGTCTGGCGCAGCCGGGATCGTGGTAATTCGTGGACGCGGCTGTCCAATGGGCTGCCCCAGCACGGCGCCTACCTCGGCGTCCTGCGCGAGGCGATGGCTACCGACAAGGTCGACCAGGCCGGCGTCTACTTCGGCACCAGTACCGGCCAGCTCTTTGGCAGCAGCGACGAGGGCGAGCACTGGTCGCTGATCGCCGACTACCTGCCGCCTATCTGGTCAGTCGAAGCCGCCGTCATCGATCGCTGAGCGCCGCCACTAATGGCGACGGTCAACCTGCCGCGCTCTCTGGTCGCGCTTTTTGCGGATCAGCCGCCGCGCCACCTGGACCTGGCGGCGCCCACGCTGGGCGAGCTTGTAACGCGCCTCGACGAACGCTGGCCGGGCATGCACGACCGAATATGCGAGCCCGGTCCGCAGCTGCGCGAGCACATCAACGTCTTCATCGACGGGCACCGCGAGCGTGACCTGGGCGCGCCACTGACGGACGCGTCGGTCGTTCACATCATTCCGGCCGTCGCCGGCGGCTAATCGGCGGGAAGACCGCCCGGCGGCTACTTGTGCGGGGTGGTGTTGTACGTCTCGCCGGGCGTCATGCCGGGTGCCGGACAGCGATCCTTGGGATCGGCCGGAGTTGGCTCGGGCGCCGGCTGCGCCTGATCAAATACGTGCTGGACGCGGCTGCGGATGGACTTGATCTCTGTGTCAGTCAGCTGCGACGGGTAGCCCTGGCCGGGCGTGATTCGCACGTTGTAGATCGAATCGGCATTGACACGCGCCGCGATCTGCGCGAGTAGCGGGATCTGGTCGCGCGGGATCGTCGTCCAGAGATTGTTCGACGCGACGCCCAGCAACTCGTCGAGCCGGGTCAGCAGGTCCATAGGGTTGAATTGACGCCGCACCGCCTGCAACACCGACTGCTGCCGGCGCATGCGTTGATAGTCCGAGTCCTGGTGGCGGGATCGGGCGTACGCGAGCGCGTAGACGCCGTTCAGCCAGTGGCAGCCAGCGGGGATGTCGATTACATGTGGGCTCTGGGTGTCGCCCTCGCCGGCCGGGTAGTTCTCGTCGTAGACCGCCTCAGGGACGTCCATCCAGATGCCGCCCACGGCGTCGACAAGCTCGCGGAACGCGGTGAGGTTGACAGAGATCACGCCGTGGATGGGAACGCCCGAAAGATTCTGGATTGCGCCCGAAAGTGCGCGATAGGCGCGCGCTTTGGCCAGACAGTCATCGAGGTTCGGGTCACTCTGCTGGCACGCGTCGGTGGGCGTATAGAACTGGCTTGGGGTGGCCCGGGCGTGCTGCCACATGTTGGTGAGCAGCGAAGTAGAGGGGTCGCCATTGCCTGGCGGATCCGGATCCGCCCACAGACGGTCGAACTGGCCGTTTCCGCTCGGGTCTTCGATCGGCACGTTCGTCATGTTGCGCGGAAAGCCCACCATCGCCGCCCGGCCGGTGGGAATGTCGACGCTGAGCAGGATCATCGTGTCGGTTCGGGCGCCAGGGCGATCCGGCCCGGCGTCCGTCCCTACCAGCAACAGGTTCAGCCGGTCGTTGTAGGGGTTCGCCAGCGGCGGGAGCTGGGTCGGTGCAACTGTCGGCGTCGCTCCGGGCGTACTGGTCGAGCCACCGGTGGCGGTGGCCGTCGGCGATTGGCCGGGCGTCGTGGGTGTTGACGACTCGGGTACGTCGGTGGGAATGGCCTCGGTCGGCTCCTCGCTGAAGGACGGCGAAGGAATGACATTAGGCCTGCCCGCGCCGAAGATCCGGTCGAGCGCATTGTTGCCGACCACGGAAACGTACAGCGGGTAGCCGTGGAACAGGATGGCCACGACTATCAGCGCGACCAGGCCAGCCGTTGCCGAGGCTGCCACGCTGAAGCCCGCCGACTTGCGCTCGCGCGAGGCAATTCCGTACGCGTCGAGCATCGCGGCTATGTGATAGAAGAGGAAAGCGAACTCGAGCGCGATGATGGCGAGCGTCGCCTCAGCCGTTACCAGGCTGGTCAGCGAGACGTGGCCCACGATGACGATCGCGGCGAGCAGAATCAGCGCCAGCGTGGGCAGCGCCCACAGCACGCCACGGCGCGTCTGGCCGGCGTAGATCTGCCCCAACCCCGGGAAGATCAGCGACAGCGCTGCGGCAATGACAGGCGAGGGATTACGCGACATCGTGTTGGTCACCTAGCTGGTGTGGGTCGGCTCCCCGCTTCTTCCCTGGGCACGATGTCGGCGGGACAGCCGAGATACTACGCCCTGGGGCGGTTGGCGGTTCCAACTAAGGAGTCAGGCTCAGGTCGCCGTGCATGTTCTGGAAGTGGCCGGGCACGGTGCAGCCGAACTGCCAGCCGGTAGATGTGGCATCGGCCGTCCATGTGAACGTCTGCGTACCGGTCGAGAACACGGGCACACCGGGCAGACCGTCGGTCGTGCCGGCGGTCAGCTTGTCGGGCGGACCGAGGTAGAAGTCGTGATCGAAGCCGGCAGTATTGGTGATCTGGAAGGTGTACGTCTGACCAGCCACGACCGGGATCGACGTCACCGGCTGGCCGTTCTGCAGGATCTGTAGCGACGACGTCTCTTCGAGCTGGATGACGTTGCCGGCGGGTGATCCCGATGTGCCCGGCGAGACCCGGATGTGCCCGGCGAGCCCGATGTGCCCGGCGAGCCCGACGCGGCGGCGGTGGCACTGGCGGCGGGGGAACCAGATGCGGCCGGCGAACCGGAAGCAGACGCGGGCGGGGACGTGGGCGGCAGGGGCATGTAGGTCCAGCCCGGCTGGGCGCTGGCGGCGCAGGCGACGGCAATGGTCGCCGCAGCGGCGACAGCGATCAGCGTCGCGGCGCGCGCAAATAAGGTTGGTGAGGCGGTGTTCATATGCCCAATTCTGGCGGAGATCGCCGGTTAGCGTCGAGCGGCAGCGGTCAAATAGCGGCTGATCGAAGGATCGTCTGGCACCAGGCCCAGACGGATGGCGAGACCGGTCGCCTCGACGCGTCCGGCTACGCCCATCTTGGCGAGGATGCGTCGAACATGGACGGCGACCGTGCGTTCGCTGATGTACAGACGCTCAGCAATCTCACGGTTGGTGCGGCCTTCGGCCAGGACGAGCAGAACTTCGCTCTCGCGTGGCGACAGGCCAAAGCGTGCCGTGCTGATCGGAGAGGTGTCAGTCGTCAGGCGCTCGGCGATGGCCCGGCCCGTCGCGGTCGTGGGCTCCGGCGAGGCGCCGAACGGCGTCATTGCCGGAGTGGCCTCGGCGGATGGGATCCTTCGTTCGATGATCGGCTCGATCGGGATGGCGACTCGGCCGGTTTCGTCGGCCAGGCCGATTTCGACCGCGGGCGGCCAGTTCGTAGAGCGCCCGTTTGAGTGGCCGCGCGGGTAACTCGCGGGCGATGCGCGCGGCATCGTTCAGAGCCTCTCGGGCAACGTCCCGCGACGAGCGCGACTCGAGCGCAGCAGATGCCTGCCACCAGCGCGCCTTGGCCACGTGATAAGGGATGGGGACCAGGGCCCAGCGCTCGGCCAGGTCGCCCCACTCGTCGACGCTGGCGCGGCCCTTCAGCCTGTTCTGATGGGCACGCGCGGTGGCGAGGTGCAACTCAGCTTCTTTGAGCGCGCCCAGGCTGCGCGGCAGGCGGCTCGTGGCAACGGCCTTCTCGGCGACCGGCATTACGCGCGCCGCCAGCTCGCCGGCGTCGGCCACGCCCGACCAATCCCGGTGGTCGCGACCGTACTCGGAAGCGGCTGCGCACGCTTCCAAGGCCGTCGAGGCGGACGCGGCGATCTGAACCGCATCGCCGGTGGCAACCACGCGTGGCCAGTAAGTAGCCGCCGCCCGCCGGGCATCGTTGGGATCGCCCCGCCACAACGCCAGGCTGACCGCCGCCCGCTGGACCAGCGCCGACCATTGCCCGGCCGGCACGGTCTCCAGCTGCAGCACGGTCTGGCCAATCAGGCGCGCCGCCTCTTCGTCGGCGTGCGCCTCGACCAGCACCAGGCCGAGGTACAGGATCGGGCTGAACCAGGCCAGGCCGGCCGGCTGGAACTCGAGCGCGGCCCGGCATTCGGCTTCTGCTTCATCCCATTTGCCCAGCTGGAACAGGATGTCGGCCGCGTTGCCGCGCAGGAATGCGCCGTAGGTCATGCGCAGACCGCCGCGCGTCGCGTCGGCCAGGCCGCGCTTGACGACCTTCAGTGCATCTTCGCGCCGCGAGTCGAGATCGAGCAGCGTGGTCCGGTTCGCGTAGCAGCGCATCATCTCGTCGAGCCGGCCGGCCTGGCGGGCCAGATCGGTCGCCTCCTCGAGCAGCGAAAGCCCTCGATCGATCTGGCCCAACCAGCCCATGTCGACGCCCAGCGTGCAGGTCGCGTGACCCTGTTCATACACAGCCGCGGGCTGGACGCCGCGGGCGATCGTCCGTGCCTGTTCGGCGATCTGCGCACTGCGTTCGAACTCGCCGTCAAGCATCAGCTGCTGGGCGAGCTCGGCCAGGGCAAGCGCGCGCGGCTGGCCGGCATCGCTCGGGGTGAGTGCGACCGCCGATTCCAGTGCCTTGCGACCGCCGACCGAATTGCCGGCTGCCCGGCGGTAGTGGCCCAGCTTTTCGCTCAAACCGCCGACCGCTACTCGGTCGTCTGTGCGCTGCGAGGCCGCCAGCCGCTCAATTCGGCCGCCCGCGCGGCGTTCGATGGCCTGCTCGATGAGCGATGCCGCCCGACGGAAGGATCCAGCAGCCGCAGCCGCCGCACCGGCCTTGGCCAGCAGGTCACCGTCGGCCAGCTCGTCGCTGTTCGAAAGCTCGATTGCGCGCTGGTAGTGCAGCAGCACCGTTTGACCCGGCTCGATGTCCAACGCGGCTTCGGCCGCAGCCAGATGTGCGACACGTGCCTCTTCCGGCTCGAGCGCGGCCTCCCAGTGCCAGGCGCGCTCGGCGATGGGCGCATCAAGCAGGCGCGCAAGGTCGGCGTGCAACGCCTGGTGATCGGGCGAAAGCAGTTGGGCCTCGATGGGATCCGAGCAGAGCTCGTGGACGATGCTGAGGCGATCGCCGTTGCGCACGGCGAGGCCTGAGTCGACCGCCGTCGCGATCGCCTTGGCAGTGACGTGGCCCTCGCCGAGCTGCAGACCCAGAAGCTCGTGCTCCGCGATCGGCCGGCGAATTGCCGCGAGCACGCGCAGCACGCGCACCGCGTCAGGCGCCAGCGCGTCGAGCCGAGCGTCGATGATCTCGGCCAGCGGGTCCGACAGCCGCAGTCCTTCAAGCTTCCGTTGGGCGGCAACCAGCTGGCTGACGATCAATGGATTGCCGCGTGAGCCCTCCATGATCGCGGCACCAAGGCTGAGCGACGGCGGGCTGCCGATGAGCTGTTCGACCAGTGCGAAAGACCTCGTCGCGCGACAGCAGCCGAACCGGCAGAGTCTCGACTGCCGGGTGCTCGCGCAGGTTGCGCAGGAAATCCCAGGCTGGGTGTTGCCGTTGGATCTCATCGGGGTGGTAGCTCAGGAGTAGCGCCAACGGCAGCCGCCGGCCGACGCGCAGCAGCGCCGAGATGAAGTCGCGCGTGCCCGGATCGGCGTGCTCCAGGTCCTCGAGAACCAGGCAAACGACGCCGCCATTGCCGTTGGAGTGGTTGGCGCCATTTGTAGCTAGCCGCTCGATAACGGCGAGCAGGCTCTCCTGCACGCGCGCACCCACCTGGTCGGGCGCACGTGGGGCGTCATTCGGCGCCTCACCTACTGTTTCGAAGCGATCCGCCAGGTCGGGCATGAGGCGCGCCATGTCGGCCGTCTCGGCGCCCAGCACTCGCCGCAGCCTGTCGTCGGGCAGGCCGGACAGGACACTCCGCAGCGCGTCGGACAGAGCCGAGTAAGCGAGGCCTGACCGCGGCACATACGCCCGCCCGCGACACACGATCACCTCGGGCATGCCGGACAGCCGCGTCTGCAGCTCGTCGAGAAGACTCGTCGTCCCGCTGCCCAGAGGCCCCTCTAGCAACAGCCGAGCGGTCTCGCCTCCCGAGGCGCGCTGCAGGGCGTCGGCGAGCACGGCCAGCTCATGCTGCCGCCCGATCAGCACCATTGCGGAAGGATAAAGGGTAGTAGAGGGGATACTGAGGCCGTGGGCGTAGGTGTGTTGCATCCGGACAACGAGCTGAACCGGCTCAACGGCGACGAATGGCTGTATTTCACCAAGTCGCTGTGGACGACCGCCTATCCCTCTGAGCTCGGCCATGCGCTGCGCAAGGCGCACGGCGCGAACAAACCGCCGCGGCTGATGGCGCGGCTGATCGAGTTTTTCACCCTGCCCGGCCAGCTCGTGCTCGATCCATTCGCCGGCGTGGGCGGGACGTTGCTGGGGGCGGCAATCAGCCGGCAACCGCGGCAGGCGCTCGGTTTCGAGCTCGAACAGCGCTGGGCCGATGTTTACGCCAACGTGGTTCGTGAGGCGCTGGGCGAACGCGACGGCCTGGGCCCGGTGTTGGCCGATCTCGGCTCAGCCGACCCGGGCGGACCGCGTTCGTTCGACCCCGCTGGTTCGCGCATGGTGGTCGGCAACTCGGCCGTGCTGTTGAGAGACCTGGCCGACGAATCGGTCGACCTGGTCGCGACCGACCCGCCCTACAACCCCCAACTCAAGCAGACGATGGCCGGCGGCAAGCTGGCCGAATCCTTTGCCAACCGGCGCACCGACTACGCGATGGTCAGCGAGCTCGAGGACGACCTGGCCAACAGCGGCTCGTACGACGAGTACCTGGAGCGAATGGGCGCGATCTTTGGCGAGCTGCGACGCGTCCTACGAGCCGGCAGCTATGCGCTGTTCATCGTGCGCGACGCCTACCAGGACGGGCGCTACCGGTTCACCGCCGCCGACCTCGCCCACCGCGCCGAGTCGGTCGGATTTGCGCCCAAAGGTGACATCGTCTGGTCGCAGGCCGGCGCCCGCCTTCGGCCGTATGGCTACCCACGCTCGTACGTGCCGAATATCGTCCACCAGCACATCGTGGTGTTGAGGAAGTAACTGCCGGTCAGGTTCCTAGCGTGTGCCGGCCAGCAGCCGGTCGCGCAGCTCCGGCCGGGTCGCGGCATCGATCGCCGTCCAGGCAAGCGCGATGGAGCCGTCGAGGATCGCCCGGTCGGCGGCAGCGGTGACAGTCGCCGCGGCGAACTCCGGCTGGTGGTTGACCGCGTCGCCCGAGTCGATGCCCAGGATCGGGTGGATCGACGGGATGACCAGGCTGACGTTGCCGATATCGCTGGAGAAGTTCGTGAAGACGAGCTTGCCGTCCCGCCCGAACGACCGGCCAAGTGACTCGGCGTGCAGCTGGTAAAGGTCGGCCAGCTGTATGTCGTGGCGCATCTCGCGATAAGCGGGCTGGCTGTGGACCTCGAGCCGTGCGCCCGTTGCCGTCGCACCTGCCTGCAGACACATCAGCACCTGCTCGCGTAGGTCGTCCATGTCCTGCTGGTTGGCGCCGCGGAACATCAGGCTCGCCTCGGTCCGCTCCGGGATGACGTTGGGCGCCTCACCACCGCGCGTGACGATGCCATGCACGCGGTCGGTTGGCTTCAGACGCTGCCGCAGCAGACCGATCGCCACCTGGGCGATGGTCAGCGCGTCGCCTGCGTTCACACCGCGCTCTGGAAAGGCGGCCGCGTGGGCGCTCTTGCCGTGGTAGATGACTTGCAGCTGCTCGGCGGCAAGCACGGCCGGCTCGAGCAGATCGGATGGGCCGGGATGGATCATCAGCGCGCAGTGGATGCCCTCGAAGGCGCCCGCCTCCATCAGCCGGATCTTGCCGCCGCCGCCTTCCTCGGCCGGGGTGCCAATGACGCTGACCGTCAACCCGACCTGGTCGGCCACTCCGGCCAGCGCCACGGCGGCACCCATCGCTGTGGCCGAAATGATGTTGTGCCCGCAGGCGTGGCCAACTTCGGGCAGAGCGTCGTATTCGGCCAAAAGAGCCACGTGTAGCGGGCCACTGCCGAAGGTCCCGCGTACGGCCGTCGGCAAACCGCCGAAGTTCTTCTCGACCGTGAAGCCGGCCTTGTCGAGCCAGTCAGCGACCACGCCGCTGGCCAGCGTTTCCTGGTCACCCAGCTCGGGATGGTCGTGGATCCAGTGCGAGAGTTCGATCAGCGCCCCATGGGCGCGTTCGGCCCGCTCGCGCGCAATCGTCTTGGCGTCGTTGTCGGGCATTAGGAGTAATGGTAAGCAAACGCCGCTGACCGGCGGCGACGCCGGGATGCGGCGCTTTGCGCGCAGCAGCGGCCCGCAGGCCGACTGCGCAGTCCAACGAATTGGTAGGGGAGCGTGGATTCGAACCACGGACCGGACGGATATAAGCCGTCTGCTCTAACCGCTGAGCTACTCCCCCGCCGGCCTGTGATTCTAGACCTCGTCTAGCGAAGGGCCGGCGCGAGCACCTGCAGCACCACGATGATCACCAGATAAGCCATGGGCAGGGCCGCAAACATGCCGAGCATGGCCGCCCACGGCGACCGGCGGCGTACGCCCGACGCGCCCGTCGGCAGCTCGACCCACAGGTAGGTCAACAAGCTGCCGGCGATGACGACACCGACTACGAAGAGTCGCCACGGCGGGCCCGAGGTTGGCGCCGACCGGTTGGCTGAGCGTGTAAACGAGAAGCCCGATACCCCCGATTACGGCGATCAGCAGGTTGGCCACGACCGCCCGGAACACCGGCGGCGGCGGGTTGCGCAGCTGGCGCCAGCGCACCTCCCACCACGGCCGATAGACCGGTTCGCGCTGGCTCATGAGTCGCCCAACACGATGAGAGACGGCCGGCGCGGCATCGTGTCAGGTGTGTGGGCCGCAAGTTCCGCGACCGCCTGGGCAAATCGGTCGAGCTCGTCCTCGGTGTTGAACCAGGCAACGCTGCCGACGATCGCGTCGTCCTCGGCCGTCTTACCCACCAGGGCGTAGATGCGTCGAGACAGCTCGTCGAGCGCCTGTTGGGCCGACCAGTTGGCAATTGTGATGTTGAGGACCGCCGGCGCATCCGTCGACTTGTGCGCGTCCACACCCGGAATCGCGCTCAGGGTCGCGTGCAGCCGAGCGGCCAGGCCGGCTGACCGTTCGTAGATCCACTCGAGCCCGACGAACATCTCCAGCCAGCCCACACTGCGCGCCAAGCCGATCAGGGCGGTTCGTGGCAGAGCACGGCTGAGAGTTGAGGCGCTGCGATTGGCCAGCCAGAGCGCGCCCGTACCCTCAGGGCCAAGTAGCCAGCGGTCGGCGGCAAACGCGATTGCTTCCGCGCCCAACGTGTTTACGTCCAGCCGCTCGACGCCCACGCGATGCGTGGCATCGATGATCGTTCCATCGCCGCCGACTGCCTGAGCCGCTAGAGCCAGCGAGTCTTCTCGGCCAAAGGTCAGGGCAACGTCGTCTGGGTCGACGCCGATCATTGCTGCGATGACCGCGCGCGCCTCGTCTGAGCGCTGCGCCACATCCTCCTCGCGCCCATCCCACACGCGGCCGACACGCAACTCCCAGTCATCCGCCTCGCGCATGGCCGCGGCGGCCTCGGCCGGGATCGGCCCGCGAGTGGCGGTGTCAAGGTAAATACCGGCACTCGTCGCGGGCAGCAGCTCGCGCAGCTGGCGGAGCTTGTCGGCGTCTGATTCAGCCATGCCGAATAAGTGCCGGATAAGCGGCGAGAGCCAGCATCTCTGGAGTGAACGAGCGCCAACTTGGTCGCGTCCACCGCGCGCTACGAAAACGGCTCGGCTTGACCCAGCGCTGAGCTGGCCAAGCGCGCGGCGGTGCCGCGAAACAAGATCTCGGACCTTGAATGTTTCAGGCTCGCGAACCTGAGCGTGCCTGAGGTCGATCGTTGCTTCAGCGCGATGGATGCATCGCTACGTTTCTTCGCTGAATGGCACGGTGCCGCGCTCGACAGATTGCTCGACGAAGGCCACGCCGCGTTGGTTGGCGCCATCAGCGATGTGCTTCGCGAGCTGGGATGGCAAGTCGAATTCGAGGTGACCTTCTCCAGATTCGGAGATCGAGGTTCCATCGACGTCCTGGCTTGGCACGCCGGGTCTCGAACGCTGCTGGTCATCGAGGTAAAGACAGAGTTGGGATCTCTTGAGGGAACGCTGCGGTCCTTTGACGTCAAGGTCCGCCTGGCTTCCGTGGTGGCCGCTGAGCGGTTCGGATGGCAAGCACTCGTCGGTCGGCCGACTTCTGGTGCTGCCCGAAGATCGAACGGTTCGGCGGGCTGTTGCTCGACATGCGGGCGTGCTCGACCAAGCTTTGCCAACCCGCAATCGCGAGGTGCGTAAGTGGTTGGCAAGCCCGGCCAACGGCCTCGCGGGTCTCATGTTCTTGACATCGTCCCAACTGGTTGGCACTACGCGAAACCCATCGGCGATCCGTTGAGTACGGAAAGCGCACGCGAGCGTGCCCACAGTCATGTGAAGGCAGGTGCCTTCTCGACATCGGCCCTGCTGGTTTGGAAATTGTCAACGATCGCACTCTGGCGCAGGGCCTGACCATGCAGGCAAATGGCGAGAGGACCCGGGTGCGGCGCTTGGCTCACAGGGCCTAGGTCGTCACAGCACGAGGTTCGCGGGCGGTCACGCGGTACTGACCGCCTTCGGCGAGAGCAGCGGCCAGCTTGGCCACGGTCGACAGCGTGTCGATCTCGCTTGGCCGCTTGTCCGGCCGAAGACGAACGATGCGTGGAAAGCGCAACGCGTAGCCGGAGTCGTGGCGGGTCGACGGCTGGATCACGTCGAAGGCCACCTCGAGCACGGTGGTCGGCTCGACCACGTGGAAGCGGCCCATCTGCTGGAGCGTGTGCTCCTTGAACCAGACGGTCATCTCGGCCAACTCGGCGTCGGTCAGGCCGCTGTATGCCTTGCCAATCGTGGCCAGCCGGCCGTCGCGGCCTGGTCGGTCGTCCAGAACCGCGAACGTGTAATCGGAGAGGACGCCGTGGCGCTTGCCGTGACCAACCTCGACGCCCACCACCACGCAATCCAGGGTCGTCAAGGCGCGCTTCAGTTTGATCCAGCCATATCCGCGGCGGCCGGGCGAATAGCCGCTGTCCGGGTCCTTGACCATCAAACCCTCATTCCCGCGCACCCGAGCTTCGTCGAAGATCTGCCCGAGCTCGTCCTCCGTCGACGCGCTGATCAGCTGCGAAACGCCGAAGCCCGGCTGCGTCCGCCAACTTCCAATGAGTCCAACCGGCTGCGCCGATCCCGCAGCGGCAGCCGAAGCAGCGGTTCGACGGCCGCTCCACCGCCCGGCCCAATGGCAAGCACGTCGAACGCGACGAATATCACCGGCACCGTCGCCAGCAGCGACTCGCTGGGCGATTTGCGTCCCAGCCTCGTTTGGAGCAGCTGGAAGGGCAGCGCCGTCCCGTTGCGCCATGCCAGCAACTCGCCATCCAGGATGCCGTCCCACGGCTGCCGCCGCGCTGCCTCGACCACTTCCGGGTAGCCGCTGGTCACCTCGTTCAGGTCGCGCGAGTAGAGGCGCACGTCGTCGCCGAGCTTGTGCAGCTGGGCACGAATTCCGTCGTACTTGTCCTCGACCCAGACCGGCGGCGACATTCGCCGCAATGCTTCCGCCTCGTCGGCGACGGGCGAAGCCAGCATCGACTTCAGCGGCCGGAACAGCGCCAGCTCGGCGGTCGATAGCCGGCCGTCGCGCGCCAGCTCGGCCGTGTGGCCCAGATCGCCGGTCAGCATGCCCGCCCACTGCACGTCGGCCAGCGGAACGTCAAATGCCGCCGCTATCGCGCCCTCCAGGTGCCCGGCCCGCAGCCCAATTCGCAAGTCGCCCGAGAGGATCTTGGCCACGCTCCGGGCACAGGCCGCATCGCAGCGAGCGAGCAATCCTCGCAGCACTGCCGCCTTGGCAGCGGCTCCGCGCGCCTCCGACATCTGCTCGAACGCCGCTCCGACCTCCGGCAGGGTCGGCAACTCCCCTTCCGGCTCGTGCTCGTATTGTTCGAACAGATCGCCCACCGCCTGGCCAAGGTCTGAGGAAGCGTTGTAGGCGGCCGACAACGCACCCCTCGGCGCGTGTGCCAGCTCCTCCGCCACGCCGGCCAGTGCGGCCCAACCGATGCCCGGTGTCCGGTTGTCGCGCTCCGGGAATGGGCGGCCGGTCATGAAAGTGACCGCCCAGGGCAATTCGGCCGGCGTGAGTGAGCGCAGATACTCGGCCAGCAAACTGGTCTTCTGCGAGGTGCGCGAAGTAGAGGCGATGGCGGCCGCCACCTTCGACCAGCGTTCCATCGGCGCGATGGTAGCCGTGGTATACGATCGGCCGTCTAATGCAGGTCCTGCTGGAGCGCGACGCCTGGCATCCGGCCGAATTGCGTGGCCGGTTTGTGAACCTGCGCCGTCATCGGATGGAAGACTTGCCGGCGGTGGTGCGTTGGTACCGCGACCCTGAACTGGGCCGGCTCACGCGCTATCACGCCAACCCGATGAGCGCCGAGGAAGTCGAGCGCTTCTTCCGCGGTCGGTTGATGGCCGACGATGCTCTGGCCTACGCCATCGAGGAACTGCCCTCGCACCGGTTGATTGGCTTCACCACCTTCTCCGGCTTGGATGCGGAGAACGGTTCCGTTCTCTTCCACATAACCATTGGCGAGCGCGATGCGTGGGGCCGCGGCCTGGGCAGCGAGGCGACAGCACTGATGCTGGGCCACGCGTTCGAGAACCTGGAGCTCCACCGTGTTGGGCTGTCGGTCTTCTCGTACAACACGCGCGCGATCCGGGCCTACGAGAAGGTCGGTTTCCGCCACGAGGGCCGGCTGCGCGACGCCATCCAGCGCGATGGCCGCTACTGGGACGAGATCCAGATGGGCATCCTGCGCGAGGAATGGCTCGCCCGACGGTGACCAGCAGCGGGCCCGCAGCGGACGCAGCCCGAGCCGAATTCCGGGCGCTGCTCGAGCAGCCCGGGCACGCGGTCGACAACGCCAGGCTAGCCATGGGCAGACTCGAGGCAGCCTTCGATGCTGGCGACCTGCAGCGGACGCCCGATATCGACGCCGCGCTGGCCGATCTGACCGTCGCGCTGGAGCAGGACGACGGCCAGAAGCTGGGCGGCAAGAGCGCCGAGGCCGCGCGCTTCATTGGGCGCTACATCGGCCGCCTGCTCGACGAGGCGTAAGGTTCACCGATAGCCATGGCAGGTCCGCTGCAGTCGCTCGACTACATCTATACGCCCAGTAGAGATGTGCCGCGCGACCTCGACTACTTCGAGAAGGTGCTGGGCGCCGACGTGGTCTTTGCCATCGACGGCATGGGCACGCGCGTGGCCATGATCCGCTTTGGCGAAGGCGCGCCGTTGCTGCTGGCAGACCACCTGAAGGGCAGATGCGCCAATCCTGGTTTACCGCGTCGCTGGATTGAAACCTGCCATCGCCGAGCTGGAGGGCCGCGGCTGGAAGCGCGGCCGGATGATCGAATTGCCTTCCGGTAGCGCCTGTTCGTTCGAGGCGCCCGGTGGCCAGCGCATCGCCATCTACGAGGCGAGTCGGGCCTTCGTTGTCGAAGGCTTCGCCGGCCGCCGCGATTTCTAGGAGTGTCTTGATCGATGCTGGACCGTACACTCGCCGGCGTGTCGGGCTTTCTTGGTCGGCCGCGCGGAACACCTGAACAGCGTGAGCGCCTGCCACCCGGCCAGTACCTGACCGAGAAGTGGCCTGTCCTGCACTACGGCTCAGTGCCGCGGACGGACCTCAACACGTGGGACTTCAAGGTCTGGGGTGAGGTCGAAAATCCGTTCGAGTTCAGCTGGGCCGAGTTCAAAACCTTCCCGCGCAAGACGCTGCACACGGACATCCATTGCGTGACGCGCTGGAGCCGGCTCGACGCCGACTTCGAAGGCGTGCCCATCCAGTACATCCTTGAGCGCGCCAAGCTCAAGCCATCGGCCCGCTTCGTGGTCTCGCACGCCGAGCAGGGCTACACCGCCAACCTGCCCCTCGATGTACTTGATGACGACGACGTCATCCTGGCCGACATCGCCGACGGCGCACCTTTGACGCCGGACCACGGCTACCCGCTGCGCCTGGTCGTGCCCAAGCGCTACTTCTGGAAGAGCTCGAAGTGGATTCGCGGGCTGCAGTTCCTGGCAGCCGATCGGCCCGGCTTCTGGGAGCGCTACGGCTACCACAACGAGGCTGACCCATGGAAGGAAGAGCGCTTCAGCGAGTAGCGCGCGTCGCGTCTATTGACCGGCGGAGTTTGAAGTCGCACGATGGGCCGGTCCGCAACTTGGGTAGGCCAGATGACACATCGCGTGGCAACAACGGTCGGGGCAGTCATCGCGGCGCTGACGATCACGGGATCGGTGACCAGCGCGGCCGTGGGTACCGGCTCCAACGCTCGTGCGGTGGCTAGCCTTGCCAGCGCTCACTCGGACGGCAAATGCAGCGATGTATACGGCCGCTGGTGGGCCGACGCGGCGCTCGCCGCCACGACGAGTCAAGTCGCCACGAGTCAAGCAGACGAAACAGAAGATGAGTCGGACGACTCAGACGATGAGTCCGCCAATCACGAGCGACCGCAGAATCACGGCTGGTACGTCTCACAGGCCGCACACGACAAGTCGACCACCGGCTCCGATCACGGCAAAGCCGTATCCGCCGTCGCGCGCGGCGACGACGGCAAGTCTGAGTCGAGCGATCACTAGTTCGTAGGCCCCCCAACCAGCTGGCGGCGCGGACGCAACGCGCCCACGCTCAAGTGTTGACGCAGGGGTACCGATTGCACCGGTCATTGCGTACGGCTTGGTAGCACCGGGCCTGCCCCGAATACTCCCCCTCACGGCCCCAAGCAGGGCTAGTCGGGAGGGATACATGAAGCACCGCATGTTCATGGTCGTCGTCGCACTCGCGGCGACGCTGGCGCTGGCCGCGCCGGTTGGGGCGGCCTCCTCGCACAGCCAGGGGGCGGTTAATGCCTCGACGAAGGCGTGGCACAACTGGGCCAGCTTCGACGGCGGCATGGCGCCCGGACTCGTTCCGGCGAATGACCCAGCGGCCGACGAGAACAATGGCGACGAGACGGAAGTCGACGAAGACGGCGGCGACGAAGGCACCGAGGCCGGTGACGACCAGGGTGACGATGAGCAGGCCGACGAAGACGGACGGGTCGACCAGGGCACACGGCGCCGAGGACGATCAGGGCGACAACGAGCAGGCCGACGACAACGGTGGCGACAGCGGCTCAGGCGACAGCACGGACGACACCACGGATGACACGGGTGCCGGCCGACCGCAGAACCACGGCTGGTTCGTCTCGCAATGCGCCCACGACACGACGTTCGTTGGTAAAGCGCACGGGCAGCACATGAAGGAATGCGCCCACAGCCAGGACGGCAAGCCCGCCAAGGGCGGCGATTCTGGTGACTCCGGCGACTCCGGCAGTGGCGACACGGGTAGTGGCGACACTGGCGACGGGGGCGCCGAAGGCTAACTAAAGGTCGGAGGAATCAAGAACGGCGAGCCAACCGGCTCGCCGTTTCTTGTTGTGCGCGACTTTGATTAGTGGTGGCAGGCGCCCGGGCTGCCAGACGAGTCGGCGGTGCGGAAGCTGCTGCCGCAGCCACAGGCGGAGACGGCGTTCGGGTTGTTGACCGTGAAGCCGGCGCCCATCAGCGTATCGAGGTAGTCGATCTCAGAACCCGCGATGTACTGCGTGCTCTGCGCGTCGACATAGACCTTGATGCCCTTGCTTTCGACGGTGACGTCCTCGCCGCTCGGCTGGTCCTCGAGCATCATGCCGTAGCGGAAGCCTGAGCAGCCACCGCTGTAGACGTAGACGCGCAGGCCAATGGCGGGGTTGTTCTCGGCAGCAACCAGATCGGCGAGCTTGCCGGCGGCCGCGTCGCTCAATACGACGAGGGGCGCCTCAACGGTCGTGACTGGCTGCGTTTCGGGCTGTGGATTCGTGTTCAGCATCGGTGCGTGGAGGTCCTCCTAGGCCACGATGGTACGTGTCAATCGTAAGAGTCGCAACCGTGGCCAAGCATAAAGCGTGCGATCAGCGAAACAAACCGGTCATAAAGTGCAGGAAGGCGAGCACCAAACCGACTACGACGACGCCCGTGACAACCATCAGCGCGAGCGTCGTAGCCGTCGACGGCCCGTCATCGTCGGTGTCGTCGATCGAGTCGCTGTAAGTCGAGGCGGCTGGCTGGCGCGCCTGGGCAGTTGGCGTGACGGGTGGAACCGCCAGCAGCGGAGCAGCGGCCGTTGACGAAGCCGCTGGCGGGGGCGGCGCAGGCAGCAAGCGCGCCGCCGCGGGCGCCGGTGCGGGCGCCGGTGCGGGCCATTGCTGCCGGCGCGGGCGTTGCTGCGGGCGCGGGCGTCGACTGCACCCACGTGGGCGGGATGGCTGGCGCGGCACTGGCCTCGATTGGAATCGGATCGGACGACCAGGCAGGCCTGACCGGTGCGACGCTGGCCCACTGCGGCTTGAAGTCGGTCGGGACGGGCGGATATTCCTCCGTTTGGACAGGCCGCGGCGCTGTGGGCGTCGGATTCGAGACAACGGCGGCGGGTGTGACTGGCCGGTCAGGCGATGGCAGTGACGGCGCCGGCTTGCCGGGCTTGCCGAAGTCGTCGCCGAAGACCGAACGGGGCGAACGCGACCAGGTGGGTGGTTCGACCGACGGCCGCGGCGATGGCGCCGCCGTATAAGGCGGGGGCTGATCCGGCACCGATCCATCGAAGCTGGCAACGGGTCGGAGCGGAGCGGTGGCGCCGGTCCAGGTCAGCTGGCCCGGCGTGTCCAGGTCATCGGCGAGTGGCGCGTATTCGTCATACGGGTCGTCGAGCTCGGTTTCCTCGGGCGGGCGAACAGGCCGGCCAAAACGCGGCCTTGGCGCGGTTTCTGAGGCTGATGCCGCCACGGCCGTGGCGACCGGAGCTCGCGCAACCACCGGCGGCAGCGGGTAATCGGGGTCATAGGCGGCCGCGTTCCAGCGTTCATTCCACGCCAGGGCGTCCAACTCGGGCTCCGGCCAGGGCAGCTCGGCTGGTCGATCCCAGGGCACATCCTCCAAGGAATGCGGCGGCAGGAATTCGGCCGTCTCCCATGGCATTTCGTTGCGTTTGTCTCGTGGGTCGCTCATGCGGTCCCCTCGACATCATCGATGCGCTCGATGACGGTGGCGATCCCCTGGCCCACGCCGATGCACATCGTGGCCAGGCCGTAGCGCTTGCCGGTCCGCTGCAGCTCGTGGGCGAGCATGGTGATCAAGCGCGCGCCGCTCATCCCCAATGGATGACCAATAGCGATCGCACCGCCATTGACGTTGACCTTCTCCGGATCCAAGCCGAGCTCGCGCATGCACACGATCGACTGGCTGGCGAAGGCCTCGTTGAGCTCGATGAGATCGAGTTCGTCGACGGTCAGGCCCGCCCGTTCGAGCGCCTTGCGTGTCGCTGGAATGGGGCCCAGACCCATGACTGCCGGATCAACGCCGGCGACTGCAGTCGACACAACACGGGCCATCGGTCGCAAACCATGGCCGCGTGCGAAGTCGGCGTCTACCACCACGGTCGCGCTGGCTCCGTCGTTGATGCCGGAACTGTTGCCCGCTGTCACCGTGCCACCGTCGCGGAAGGCAGGCCGCAGCCTGGCCAGCGCCTCCATCGATGTGTCGCGTCGGGGATGCTCGTCGCGATCGATGGTCAGCGGCTCCGCCTTTGCCTGGGGCACGACCACCGGCACGATCTGGCCGGCGAAACGGCCCTCCTCGATGGCGCGCACGGCGCGCTGGTGGCTGCGCAACGCGAAGGCGTCCTGCTCTTCGCGCGTCACGCCACAGCGTTCGGCCACGTTCTCACCGGTCTCGCCCATCGAATACGGGTAATACATCTCGGCCAGCCGCGGGTTGGTGAAGCGCCAGCCGAGGGTGGTGTCGAAGACTTCTCGTGGGCCGCGCTCAAAGGGCGATTCCGACTTGGCCATCACGTACGGCGCCCGCGTCATCGACTCGACCCCGCCGGCCACGAAAACGTCGCCGTCGCCACTCATGATCGCGTGAGCCGCCGAGTTGATCGCCTGCAGGCCGGACCCACACAGCCGGTTCACCGTCTGGCCGGCGACCTCGATGGGCAGTCCGGCGAGCAGCGCCGACATGCGCGCCACGTTGCGGTTGTCCTCGCCTGCCTGGTTGGCCGCGCCGAGCACGACATCCTCGATGTCAGAGGGCGCCACCCCGGAGCGCTCGACGGCCGCCTTGATGGCCGTTGCGGCGAGATCGTCCGGCCGGACTTTGGCGAGCGCGCCGCCGTAGCGGCCGACCGGCGTGCGCACGGCACTCACGATCCAAGCTTCGCGAAGGGCACGATTCAACTGGCGGGGCACGCTTCGAATTGTAGGGCCGAGGCCGCGAGGTCAGATCGAGGCGACCTGCCAGAGCAGCGGTGCAACCCGATAGCGCTCGCCGATCGTCGCCTCGTAACCCGCCAAACCGTCGATAACGACCCGCAGGGTCAACGCGCCCGCACGCTCGAACGGTCCGTAAGGGTGGTTCGCACCCAGTTTCATGGCGCGATCGATGTTGGCGGCATCCGACACTCCGTCGCCGGCAGCGTGGTAGGCCTCGTTGATGATCGCCAGCTCGATGCGCTGGACGATCTCATCCTCTGGCAGACCGCCGTCGCGCGCTTCGCCCACACCTACTTCCGGCAGTCGGGCCGACACGATCGGTGCTCCTTCGTCGGCGTAGACGTAAAACCCCTCACCGGTCTTGCGGCCCAGCCTGCCCGCCTCCACCAGCTGCCGTTGGATCGCCGACGGACTGAAGCGGATGGCGCCGTCGAAGCCGTCGAATAGAGCCATCGCGACGGCGTAGTTGACGTCGATGCCGACGAGGTCCATCAGCGTGAACGGGCCCATCGGGTAGCCGGCACCGACGATGGCACGGTCGATCTGCTCAACCCCGGCTTCGCCCGCTTCGAGCATGCGCAGCGCCTCGAGGGTGAACGGCCGATTCACGCGGTTGACGATGAATCCCGGCATATCGGCCGATGGGATTGCCGTCTTGCCCAGATCGGTCACGAAGTCGACGGCCCTGTCCACCACATCGGGCCGAGTGCGGTCGCCAACGACGACCTCCACCAGCGGCATGACCGGCGCCGGGTTGAAGAAGTGCAGGCCCAGCGTGTCGGCCGGCCTACCGCTCGCCTCGCCGAGGGCCGTGACCGACAGGGCACTGGTGTTGGTGGCCAGGATCGTGCCGGCCGGCGCCTCGGCGCCCAGGGCCCGGAAGATCGACTGCTTGAGCCCCAGGTTCTCGAGGGCGGCCTCGATTACAACGTCGGCGCCACCCGCCACCGATTCCAGCGTGTAGGCCTCGCGCAGCCGGTCGAGCGCCGCCTGCCGCTCGTCGGCCGTTAGTCGGCCCTTGCTGACCAGTCGGTCAAGACCATCTGCGATGCGGCGCAAGCCGCTTGCCACCGCCGCCTCGTCGACGTCGTAGAGCACCACCTCGTGGCCGGCCTGCAGGCAGACCTGCGCGATGCCCGCCCCCATCGTCCCGGCGCCGACCACGCCGACGACGAGCGGGTGAGCGCGCCGACTATCAGGCACTTGGCCGATCGTGCTGTTCGATGACCTCTGTCACCGGCGCCAAAAGCAATCTCCGCTCATCGGCATTGATGCCGTCAGCCCCAATGATGCCGACGACCGCATCCATCAACGGCGGCACCAGGTCGCGACGAACCTCCCCCACATCCATGCCGCCACGGGCGCCAGTCAGGAATGAACCGTACTCAGCGGTCGTCGCCGTGAGATAGCTCCCTAGCCACTGCCGGATGGTTGATTGCGCATCGTCCAACAGCGCACGCCGATGCTGAATTTCAACCCTCGCCCGCGCTGCTTGAAATGCTTTCTGTCGGCCTTCCTGGTCTTCGGCGTCCCAGATCGTGCGGATCATGCGTAGTTCCGCGTCGGACAGTCGAAACAGCCGGGTGAACATGCCGTCCAACTGCTCGAGAATGCGTGCTTCGTCGGGAGGATTCACTCGCCGGTGAAGTTCGGCGGCCGCTTCTCGACGAAGGCAGCCACGCCTTCCACGTAGTCCTTCGAGCGCCCCGCGATGGCCTGCAGCTCCGCCTCGAACTCGAGCGCCTGCTCGAGGTTGGTCTCGAGCGACCGATTGAGCGCTCGCTTGGCCAGCGCCATCGCGATGGGCGCCGACTTGGCCAGCCTGGCTGCCAGCGCGCCGGCTTCGGCCATCAGCTGGTCGGCCGGGACGCACGCGGTTGACCAGGCCGATGCGCTCGGCCGTCGGGGCGTCCACCGGATCGGTCGTGAAGGACATCTCTGCCGCCCGGGCGTAGCCGACCAACCGCGGCAGGAACCACGAGGAGCCGGTGTCAGGCACGAGGCCGACGCGTCCAAAGACCTCGATGAAGCTGGCCGATTCCGAAGCAATGCGCATATCGCAGGCAAGTGCCACGGAGATGCCGGCGCCGGCGGCGACGCCATTGATCGCGCCAATGACCGGCTTCTCGAGCCGGCGCATCGCGAGCACGATCGGGTTGTAGCGGAGTCGCAGTTCCGTGCCCAGGTCGGCGGCGTCCGCCTGCTGGCGCTCTTTCAGGTCCTGGCCGGCCGAAAACGCACGACCGGCACCGGTGAGCACGACGACTCGCACGGACTTGTCGCGCGCCGCGTCCTTGAACGCCGCCAGCAGCGCTTCCTTCATCTCGACGTTGAAGCTGTTCAGCGCTTCAGGCCGGTTAAGGGTGAGGGTCAGCACGCCTTCCGAGGCGTCGCGCAGGACCGTGTCAGGCATCCCGCTCAATCTACTGCGGCGCCTACTCCGGCAGGTAGTACGAGGGCGGCAGCATGCACATCAGGAACAGCACGAGGAAGCAGAATGACCAGCGCCAGACGGACTGCTTGGGCTCGTCGCGCACGATCAGCCAGAGCAGCGCGATCTCGGCCGGCATGACGTAGCGCACGTTGTCCGCCCAGAACAGGTTGGTCTGGTCAGTCACCCAGAAGACGGCACCGAAGAACCAGCCGAGCACGAAGATCAGCCCGATCGCCAGCCACAGCCCGAAGACCTCCTCGTTGCGCCAGTTCTTCAGCTGGCGCCAGAAGATGCCGACGAAGGGCAGGTACGGAACGAGCAGCAGGCCGGCCATGGCTGGCAGCTTGCCGGCGAGGCCGACCAGTAGCTGATCCGGGTGAGCGAACGCCGTCGCCACCAGCCCGGAGATGATCCCGCTCGTCTGCCACGCATCGATGAGCCCGCCCGGCGTGCCGTCCCAGAACAGGCTGAAGTTCCGGTATGACCACAACGCGACCGGCAGCGCGAAGATGCCGATCGCTGCCCAGTACCAGCCGTTACGCAGCACTCCCCAGCCACGGAACATCAGCCGGTACACGAAGCCGCCGATGCCGGCGATGATGAAGAACCAGCCGATGCTCGCTTTCGACAGGTAGCCGATGCCTGCGGCGAGGCCGGCGAACAGCACGAACCTGTCGCTTCGAATCGCGCGCAGGATCGCCCATAACGTCACCGTGATGACGATCAGGACGAGGTTCTCGGAGTAGCCCAGGAAGGTCCCGTAGAAGGAACCCGTCCAGTCGAGGCTGACCGCTGCACCAACCAGCAGTGCGGCGTCCGTGCCGTAAAGGTCGTTGGTCGTCCACAGCGCGAAGGCGATGGCCAGCCAGGAGAGCAGGATCAGTGGCACCACCAGGGCCATGCGGCCGTCGCCAAACAGGCCGACAAAGAGCGCCTCGATGATGGGCAGGCCAGGCGCGAAGTGGTGGCTCGGGCCAAGCGTGAGATGTCCTTCGCACGCCTGGAGCAGGAACGGGTCGTTGATTACCAGGCCGTTGCCCTGGGCGAGCGAGACGGCCATTTCGTAGTAGGCGCGGCCGTCGCAGGTGTTGAGCGGAGCCTCAGGTTTGCTCAGCAGCGGGACGCTGCGGATGATCAGACCGACAGCGATCGCGCCTATCGCCACCAGGCGCAGGGCTTTGCTCATGACCCCGGCCACGGCCGGTGCTCGCGCGGGCAGCTCGGCTTCGCCGGCTATGGAAGCTTGCATACGCCGCCGGAGGTTACAGGGGATCGAGCGCCGCGACACCCTCCACATTGCTGCCCGGCGATGGCGCAGTCGTACCCCATCCGAGCAGCCAGACCAGCATCCCGAACATCAGCGCATTGCGCGCGACGAGCAGCAGCATCGCCCTTTCATCCAGCGCAACCAAGCCTGAGTAGGTAAGTGGATAAACCGCCAAGGTCATCAGGCAGAGCACGAAGAACACCCAGAACTCAGCACGTGGACGCAATGCGGCCAGCGGCAGGATCCAGACGATGAATTGCGGGGAGAGGACCCGGTAGGCCAACAGGACGACCAGCAGCGCCGCCAGAAGCTGGGTCACGAGGGTCTGTGGCTGGACCTCGCCGCGAGCTCTCACGTCTGCCCGAAACCGCAGGAACGTCGAGACCGCGACCGCGCCGACCAGCACCACGCCGATGACGATCTCGAGCCACGGGCAGACCGGTAAGCACGGGCGAGTCGATCTGGAATGAGCCGAAAGCGTTGAAGACCTGTGCGGGCGGACGCGCCCAGAAGCTGGCCGACCATGGCGATGCTCGACAGCAGGCTCTCGAGCTGGACGCCGCGATCGGCGTGGTACTGCACGAAGTACAGCTCGTGCATGCCCGCTCCGATCCAGGTCACGAAGCCAACGACCGCAACGGCCGCCAGCGTGCCGGCGATGAGCAGCGCCGGTTTCAACCACTGGCGCCGCATGAGGTCGGCGAGCACGAGGATAGGCACGACCACGGCCGGAAAGATCTTGGTGGCTATCCCGGCGCCAAGGGCGATGCCGCTGGGCAGCCGGCTGCCATAGGCAAAGGCGAGCAGTCCGAGCATCATCAGCAGCGTTGGCAGCGCGTCGAAGCGCCAGAAGAGCACCGGCGTCGCCAGCACGAGCAGGCCGTAGCCCGCCAACGTGCGACCGGTCGACACGGCCGACCAGCCGCGGCGTACGAGCGGGACCAGGCAAGCGGCAGTCGCGATCACCAGCCCGATGTTCTCGATGACCAGGACCCAGCCATACCGCTGCGCCTGGCCGCCGATTACGTCGACGACGAGCTTCGGTAGCAGGAGGGGCGGGATGGCCAGTGGCGGGTACTCGAACAGGAAGTCGCGATAGGGCATCTCGCCATTCACGATCTGGGTCGCGACGTCGTAGAAGTAGCGGCTGTCGAGGCCGCTGAACCGCTTGCCCGTGTCGATGAAATTGACGTACAGAGCGCCCAGCTCGAAGAGCAGGATCGCAACCAGCAGCGCCTTAACGCAGAAGGCGACTACATCCCGAACGCGCACGCCATTGACCTGCCCGGCGTATTCGCTCGGGCTCGCATCAGCCACGGCCGAAGCCTGACAGATTGCGGAATTTGGGCTGCTTACAGCCGTGCTTCAGGTCATTCCAGCCGGGTTCGCCCTGGCTAGCGGCCGCTCCACCTTGGCGAGCGCTTTTCCATGAAGGCGCGCATGCCTTCCTTCTGGTCGTCGCTGGCGAAGAGCATGAAGAAGTTGCGCCGCTCGAACTCCAGGCCGGCCTCGAGAGAGAGCTCGTAGGCGCGGTTGACCGCCTCCTTGGCGGCACGCACGGCCAGTGGCGGCATCGCCGCGATTTCGGCAGCCAGCGCCATCGCCGCCGGCAGTGTCTCCTCGCGTGCCACCACGCGCGACACCAGCCCGCGCGCCTCAGCCTCGCTCGCCGACAGATTGCGCCCGGTCAGGATCATCTCCATCGCCTTGGCCTTGCCCAGAGCGCGCGTCAGCCGCTGAGTGCCGCCGGCGCCCGGCATGATGCCGATCTTGATCTCCGGCTGGCCGAATACGGCATCGTCCGCCGCCACGACCATGTCGCAGGCCATCGCCAGCTCGCAGCCGCCACCCAGCGCGAAGCCTCGCACTGCGGCGATCAAGGGCAGGCGGATGCGCTTGAGCCGCTCCCAGCGGGCAAAGTTGTTGGCCACAGACAGCGTGACCGGCGTCGCGTCCGCCATCTCCTTGATGTCGGCGCCGGCGGCAAAGGCACGCTCGCCCGCGCCGGTGATGACGACACAGCGCACGGCGGGATCTCCATCCAGCGTCTCGAGCGCGTCGACGAGTTCGCCCAGTGTCGCGTAGTCGAGCGCGTTCAGCACCTCCGGGCGGTTGAGCCATACGACTGCCACGCCGGCATCAGTTGTCGCGTCGACGCGGACTCGCGGTTGAGCGGCCGGCTCACTCACCGACAGCCTCCTGATCTCCGCGTTTTATCTCGGCCACCTCGGGTGGGCCGCCGGCATTCTCGATATCCGCCCGCAAGCGTTCATAGTCGACCGGTCGCTTCTGTCGGAAGCTCATCAGCCCCTCCTCGACCTCGTCCGACGCCGCGTGGATGGTCAACCACTCACGCGCCTGCCGGACCGTCATAGCCCACGACAGGTCCTTCCAGAAGTTCAGCTGGAAGCGTGTTGAGCGAACGACCTCGGGCATCTTGGCCAGCAGCTCAGAGCAGTAATCCGCCACCGCGTCATCCAGCTTCGAGCGCGGCACTGCGCGGTTGATCCAGCCCCATTCCAGCGCCTGCTTGGCGGTGTACGGCCGATTGAGCAGGATGACTTCGCGCGCCCGCCGGTCACCGACCACGATGGGCATCCACTGCGTCGCGCCACCAGCCGGCAGCGACCCACGTGACGGCCCGACGTGGCGGAAGACGATGTCGTCGGCGGCCACCGCCAGGTCGCAGGCCAGGTTCATCTCGTTGCCACCGCCGACGGTCATGCCGTTCAGCCGCGCGATCGTCGGCTTGGCGCAATCCTTGATCGCCTCGATGGCCTCGATGAAGCGGCTCATCCAGTCCCAGTAGTCGTTGGGCCGGGCCAGGAAGGCCTCCTGCTCGTCGAGGTCGGCGCCCGTGCAGAACGCGCGATCGCCCGTGCCGGTCAGCACGACCACGCCCACCGCGTGGTCAGCGGAAGCGGCCTTGAACGAGTCGCGGATCGCCTCGAGCGTGGCGCGGTCGAGTGCGTTCAGTACGTCCGGCCGGTCGATGCGGACGGTGGCGACGCGGCCCTTGACCGTGTAGTGGACGGTCACGCCACACCCGAGTGTTCGACGTCTCCGCCAAGCTGCCAGTAGCGTCAGCATGTCCGGCGCGATCTCGCGCAGGACTCGCCCGGCAGCGCGCATCTCCTGGCTGGCCATCGCGGCATCGAGCGCAGGCTGGTCGTCGAAGGTCATCCGTGTCACCACCACGATGTCGTCGCCGGCGTACTTCTGGGTGACTTCCTCGACTTCGGTCGAGCGCAGTCCGGGCACCTGCGCGATGAGCGGCAAATGTTCCGCGCGGTAGCGCGCCAGGAATGAGGCCAGTTCATCGGTGCCGCCGGCTGGGCGTTTGAATATGGCGAGCAGGGTCACAGCCACTTGTTCGCTCCTACCAATTGCTGAATGGTTCGGCCGACTGCGACTCCTCGGCGGATTCGTCCGAGAGGCTGGCGACCGGATTTAGGGCTGCTGCTCCGGCAGCGACGGTAGCACCGTGCTCCGCCCGTCTGCGAGCCACGTTCTCGGTGGCTCGATAGAAGTTGGCGGCAGCCTGGTTGAACAGGGCGGGCTGGTAGACCATCACCTGGTGCGGGCAGTTCGGCGCGATGAGCAGGCGCGCGTCCGGCAGCTGACGATAGAGGGCGACGGCATGGTCGGCCGGCACGAAGACGTCGCGGTCGCCGTACACGAGCAGCACCGGCAGGCGGATGTTGCGCAGCTCGGCGGGGGTGGGAAGTGGCTGGTTGGCCACGTCCGCGGCAATCGCGGGCAGCAGGTTCTGCCACGCACCTTCGCCCTGCACCGAGCCATGCCGACGATCGAGCTCCTTGGCCCACGCCGGCTCCTCGCGCAGGATGCGGACGGGATCCATCAACCGTCGCGCCACCGACGCGCGCGGCTCGCGAAAGATGTCGATGCCGCAGATGATCGCCGTGCGCAGCCGCTCCGGGTATGTCGCGGCGAAGCGCAGGCTGGTCATCGCGCCCATGCTGAAGCCGACCAGGTGGAATGTGTCCAGCCCGAGCGCGTCGGCAAAGCCGAGCAGGTCGGCCACCAGCAGCTGGTTCGTGAAACCGTCACGGGCGTCCCACTTGGTCCCGGCATGGCCGCGAGCGTCGGGCAGATAGAGCCGAAAGGCGCGGCGGAAGGCCGGCCGTTGTGCCGCCCAGTCCTCGAGCGGCGACGATGTGGCGCCGTGCAGCATGATCAGCGGCGGTCCGGCACCCTCGACGGTGTAATTGATCGTGATGCCATTGGCGTCGACGGTGGGCAAGGCCTTGGGCGGTCCTAGCGGACGCGGTCGGGCTTGCCGCGCAGGTCGGCCGTCGCGGCGCGTTCGATCGAGAGGTAGCGCCGGCGGAAGTACAGCAACGGCCAGCCCGGGTCGTCGCGTGTAACGGCTTCGACCACGCGCGCGATGTAGACGGTGTGATCGCCGGCCGGGATGACCTGCTCGACCTCGCAGCCGACGTAAGCGATCGCCGCCTCGAGTATCGGCAGTCCGCACTCGCCCAGGGCATAGTCGGCATCGCAGAAGGCTGAGCGCGGGAGCGCCGATGGCGCACCCGAGAAGCAGTCCGAGATTGCCTCCGTGCCCTCTCCCAGGATGTTCACGGCGAAGCGACGAGTGCGCTCGATGATCGGGTGAATCGACCGTTCGCGGCCGATCGCGACCAGGACCAGCGGCGGATCGAGTGAGACGGCCGTAAACGAGTTGACCGTCGTGCCCCACGGGTGCGAGTCGTTGGCGTCGGGGTTCTCGAGCGTCGTGACCACCGTGACGCCGGTCACGAAACGACCCATGACGTCGCGATAGCGCTGTGGGTCGATGCCTTTGGCGGGTGCGTCGGACTCTGGAGCCTGGGCCATTCACTGCGAGTCTAGTGAAACCCAACCGAAAGGGAACTACACACCACTTCGGACTTCGTTCCCAGCCCATTCCAAGGTGCCGTTCCCAACGTAGTCGGCATCCATTCCAAGCGGCACAGGGAGATCAGATGGAAACACCCGGCTACCAACCACCCGGAGAACAACTGGCGCCCGACTACGGACCGCCACCCGACTGGCAGAGCTGGCCAGCCTACAAAGCCCCGACCAAGCCGAACCGCTCGCGCCTCAAGACCGCCATCGGTGGTCTGGCACTCGCCGGACTGCTGGTGGTCGGTGGCGCGGCGACCGTCTTCGCCGCCGATCCGTCGCCCAGCCCGTCGACTTCGCCCAACGTGACGACGCCGACCACGCCCGGGACGCCCGGCACGACGAACAACGGCGGGACGACCAACGGCGGCCACCACGGACCGTGCCCGAACATGGGCAGCGGCTCCGGCTCCGGTTCGACCAACGGCGGCACGACCGCCCCGAGCACAACCGCCCCCAGCACGTCTGGCTCCAATACCTAGACAATTGAATATCGGCCGGTCCGGCGCTCGCGTCGGGCCGGCTTCTTCAGGTCGTCAGCCGTTCAGGCCGAACAGTCGGTCGTTGACCTGCAGGGCGTAGCGGTCGGTCATGCCGGCGATGTAGTCGACCACCTGGGTGACCTCGTCGGCATCGGTGTCGCGATAGCTGCTCGGAATGCGCTCCGGATGGTCGAGGTGATAGTCGACCAGCCGACGAATCAGGTCGACCGCGGCGCGCGTGTGCAGGCGCTGGGCCTCGGACAGGTAGACGTGCTCGAACATGAACGCGCGCAGCTCGTTCATTACGGCGAGGGTGGGCGCGTCCATGCGCACCTCGCCCGCGACCAGGCTCTCGTCGATGACCGCATTGATCATGGCTTCGATCCACACGCGGCCAGGTTCGCCAAAACGGGCACGCACGGCATTTGGGAAGTCCGACGCGGAGAGGACTCCGGCGCGCATGGCGTCGAGCGCGTCATGCGTGAGGTAGGCAATCCGATCGCCGTACCGAACGCACATCGCCTCCTGGGTGGTCGGCGGCGGCTCGATCTTCCAGGAGTGCGCTCGGATGCCGTCGCGCACCTCCCAGGTCAGGTTGAGGTCCTCCAGCACCTCGAAGATGCGCACGCTCTGCGCCGCGTGATGCCAGCCGCGCTCCGGGAAGTAGGGCGAAAGGGCGTCTTCGCCGGTATGCCCAAACGGCGAGTGGCCAACGTCATGGCCAAGGGCGATCGCCTCGGCCAGCGCCTCGTTCAGGCTCAACGCCGCGGCCAGCGAACGCGAGATCTGCGTGACCTGCAGCGTGTGCGTCAAGCGCGTCACGAAGTGGTCGCCCTCGGGGTTGATGAAGACCTGCGTCTTGTGCTTCAGGCGGCGAAACGCCTTGGAATGAAGGATGCGGTCACGGTCACGCTCGAAGGCGGTCCGGAACTCGTCCGGTGGCTCGGGCTTGACCCTGCCACGCGACGCCTTGGAGCGCATGGCCGCCGGCGCGAGCCGCTCCTCTTCAGCCTCCCGCGCGACGCGGTCGCGCCGCACAAGCCGGCCACTGACGGCCACCGATTGCATGGCGCGATGATGCGCGTGACGGAGGTCGGGCGCCAGCAGGCTTGATCAGGGCCGCGCGCGGGTTAGATTCCTGCTCCTAGGAGGAAGTGATGGCACGGAAAAAGGACAGCGAGGGAATGAAGGTCGACTCTGCCGACTGGCAGGCGCGGGCCACGCACATTCGGCAGGTGCTCGGTGCGGCGCCCGACACGGCCGTCGCCGAGGCGCTCGGCACGTTCCTGTTCGAGGACGACGACGACAAGACCTGGACCTACAACGGCGCGGCCTGGATGAGCTGGGACGGCACCCAGTGGGCGGAAGGCAAGGCCCCCGCGACGCTGCACATGCAGCCGTTCCTCCACGAAGCGAGCCCCGCGGAGGCTGCCGAGGACGCAGAGCCGGCAGCCGCGAAGGCTGGCGCAGCCGCCCCTGAGATCGCTACTGCCGCGGCCGCAACGACCGGCGAAGGCGCCGCGATGGCCGAAACGCCCGAAGCCGCTGCCGCCGAAGCCGCTGTGGATGACAAGCCGCCAGTTGGCACTACCGTTTCATCTGGTGCCATCCTCGCTGCCATCGCCGCCAGCGACGGCCAAGCGCCCGCCTCGGACGCCGGCAAGACGGACACCGCTGCCTCCGATCGCCGCTGCCGCCACACCGCAGCTGCACGGCGCCGCCGCGGCAAGGGAGCCGGCATCGACCGATTCCGGAATGGCCGCGGGTGCGGCTGCCGGAGCTGCTGTTACTGCTGCGCGATGCCGGTATGTCCTCCGCCGGCAGTGCCCCGGCCGCGCAGGGTGGCATGGGCACCAGCGGTCCAGCGACGAGCCAGCCGGCCGCCGGCATGGCGGCAGCTGCTGCGGCAACGAGTACGCCTGCCAGCGCCGCCGCATCCTCTTCACCGGCTGCGTTCCGCGCAACACACACCGTCCCATCGCCGGGCATGGGTGCCTGGACCAAACCGGATCCCAGCGTTCGCCCCGAGTACCAGCTGGCTGCCCGAACCGAGCTGATGGTGGTCGAGATGACCTCCAGCGGCTGGGCCCGCGTGGCCGGCTCCAACGGCTGGACCGGTTGGGTTGACGGCCGTCAGCTCCAGCCTGTCGGAGCGGCCCCAGCACAGCCAGCCGCGCAAGCGGCGGCGCCGGCGGCGTGGCAGCAGCCTGCGCAACCGGCTCAGCAGAGCTGGCAGCAACCGGCCCAGCAACCTGCCCAACAAACTTGGCAGCAACCCGCGCAACCGGCTCAGCAGAGCTGGCAGCAACCGGCCCAGCAACCCGTGCCACAGCAGACTCAGGCGTGGCAGCAGCCCGCCGCTGCTCAGGCAGCCGCTCAAACTGTGCCGGCGGCGCAGCCGCAGCCGCAGCCGGGCGGTTTCCGGCCAACACACGCCGTGCCACCAATGGGCATGCCGGCGTGGGCTCAGCCCAACCCGGCGCTACCGCCGCAGGCTCAGCTTGCGCCAGGCACGCAGCTCCAGGTTGCGGAGTGGAGCCAGAGCGGCTGGGCGCGCGTTGTCGCGTCCAACGGGTGGAGTGGCTGGGTCGACGGTCGAATGCTGGTGGCCTTCGGCCAGGCGCCGTACCAGCGCTGAGTTTCGCCGCGGGCGTTGCTGGCGGCTAGCCTCCGCCGCCGCCCGTCCCTTGCGTCGGGCGCTCGTAGCCCTCGGGCATGCGTGGCTCGAACTTGAATTCGCCGGCCACGCCCGGCTTGGTCAGCTCGTGCGGGTCGAGGATCTGATTTAGCTCGTCTTCCGTGAAGATGCCCTTCTCGATGACGAGCTGACGGATGGTCCTGCCCGTGGCGACGGCTTCCTTGGCGATCGCCGCGGCCAGGGCATAACCGATATAAGGCGCGAGTGGCGTCGCCATTGCGCTCGAGTTCTCGAGCAGCCACGCCGCCCGCTCCTGGTCCGCCTCGATACCGGCCACACACTCGTGGGCGAATTGGCGACAGCCGTTGGTCAGGATTGTCAGCGACTCGAGCACTTCGTGGGCGATGAGCGGCATCATCACATTGAGCTCGAGCTGGCCGCGTGAGGCGGCCCACGCCACGGCCGTGTCGGCGCCGATGACGTGATAGCTGATCATCGATAGGTTCTCGACCATCACCGGGTTGACCTTGCCGGGCATGATCGACGATCCCGGCTGGCGCGCCGGCAGCTTGATTTCGGCGAAACCGGTGCGCGGTCCGGACGACATCAGCAGGAAGTCCTCGAGGATCTTGGCCAGGTCGACGGCCAGTCCGCGCAGGGCAGCCGACAGCGCCATCATCGGCGCCATCGACTGGGTGGACTGGACCAGGTCCTCGGCCGTCCGCAGTCGGAAACCCGTTTGTTCGGACAGGTTTTCGACGACCTTCGTGATGTACTCGGGCTCCGCGTTCAGGCCGGTGCCTACCGCCGTCGCACCGATGTTCTGCTCGGCCAGGCCTTCGGCGGCATCGAGGATGCGCTGGCGCGCTCGCCGAACGGTCAGGGCGTACGCCGCGAACTCCTGGCCCAGGCGGATCGGAACCGCATCCTGCATGTGCGTCCGGCCCGACTTGAGCACGCCATCGAAGGCCTTGGCCCGATCGTCGAAGGCGGCGGCGAGCTCGTCGAGCGCCACCAGCAGTTGCTTGGTCCGCTCCAGCGTGGCGATGCGCATGGTCGTGGGGAAGACGTCGTTGGTCGACTGCGCCATGTTCACGTGGTCGTTGGGATTGACCGTCTTGTACGTCCCGCGCCGGCCATCGCCGATTCCCTGCTCGCCCAGGATCTCGGCCGCCCGGTTGGCGAGCACCTCGTTGGCATTCATGTTGTGGCTGACGCCGGCACCCGCCTGGAACGGGTCGACACGGAAGTTGTCGATCAGCTCGGCCTGCAGGGCGCGCTCGTCCTCGCTACCGGAGGTCGCTGCCAAGCCCGAGCACTTCGTCGGCGGCCTGGATGATCGCGTCGGCGATGTGTTGGTCAAGGCGACCCGTTGAGCGGTTGGCGCGAGCGGCAGCCTTCTTGACCTGGACAGCGGCGCGAACCAGCTCGATGTCCGGCCGGCGGCCACTGATCGGAAAGTTGGCGATGGCGCGGGCGGTCTGGATCCCGTAGTAGGCGTCGGCCGGGACGTCCAATTCGCCCAGCGGATCCTTTTCGCACGCGTTTCGGCACCGCGAATCACGGCTCGGTTGCAGTCACGCCGAGAGTCTATTCCGTGAGTCAAGGCTGCTCCAACTCAGCCTGAGGCTTACCCCAATCCTTCACCCGCCCGGCGCAATTACAATCGCCGCCGATGCACGAGGTCGAAGTCGCACCCCGCTCTGTGGCCCTGCGCCCGACCGAGATGCCCACGCTGCCCAGCCGGGCGCCCGACCTGCCCACGCTGTACACCTTCATGCGCGAGGCGGAACTGCGCTTCAGCAGCCTGCGCATGCGCATTGCTGACGAGCGCATCAGTGCGAAGGGCGAAGAAACCGAGACGACGGAGATCTGGCTGCGTCACCCGGGCATGGTCAAGGTCATTCAGACCCGTGGCAACGGCATGAACCGCGACTTCGACATCTGGTTGAGCGACGGAGAAACGGTCCAGACCTATGCCGCGCGCAATAACGTCGCGACCCGCCGCCGCGCTCCATCACCACCCGTCGGCGCCGCCGGTGACGGCAGCATGCCCTTTCATGCCCAGGTCTACCTGCCGGTCACGCCGTTGCCGGCGGAGACATTGGCCGAGACTTTCGTTCACCCGCGCGGCTTCTGCCGGAACGTTCTGGCAACTGGCGCAACCGAGCTCGTCGGTACGAGCGTGGTTGCTGGCCGCGAAGCCCTCTTGTTGCACTGCGACCACCCGCGGACCAGCCACGTCCTGACGGATCGGCCCGACCACTGGCTGGAGGTAGCGGTGGACTTCCAAACCGGCATGATCCTGCTGCTGGCCGAGCACATCGGCGGCCGGATCACGCGCAAAGGCGAGGTCACCTCAGTCAACCTCGACGAGACGATTCCCGAATTCGGCCTTCAGCCTGCACATTTCGGACGACACGGTCACCCTGTACTGACGCAAGCGAAGGCCCGGCGGCCGGCTTGGCGGCGGTCGGGCGGAAGCGCGCAGCAGCCGCCCGCAGGCGGTCTGCGGAGGTGGACCAACGCGAACGCCCGGCAGCCGCCTGCGGGCCGGCTGCGAAGGAGGACTGATGGCAACCGCGCCCAGTGCGGTTCAGAACGCACAGATGGTCATCGGCGGCGAGCATGTCGACGCTGCCGATGGGCAGACCTTCGACGTCTTCAACCCCGCTACAGGTGAGCTGATCGCACGCGCACCGCTCGGCGGCAGGGTCGATGTCGACCGCGCCGTGGCGGCCGCTCAAAAGGCGTTCGATGGACCGTGGTCAAGCTGGTCCGCGGCCAAGCGCGGTCGGACGCTTCAGAAGTACGCCGACCTGGTCAAGAAGAACATGGAAGAGCTGGCCCAGATCGAGCGCGCCAACTGCGGCAAGCCCATCACAGCCGCGCGCGGCGAGGCCTTCGGCGTCAACCTCGTTCTCGAGTACTACGCCGGCGCTGCCAACAAGCATTTCGGCGAGACGATCCCGACCAGCGTGCCCGGCCTCGACTTCACGCTGCGCGAGCCGATCGGCGTGGTCGGCCTGATCATCCCGTGGAATTTTCCGATGAACATGGCCTCCTGGAAGCTGGGACCGGCGCTGGCGGCCGGCAATGCGTGCATCTTGAAGCCGGCTTCATACGCACCGCTCAGTTCGATCCGTCTCGCTGAACTGGCCTTGGAGGCCGGCTTCCCGCCCGGCATCGTCAACGTCGTTACCGGCCCAGGCGGAACAGCGGGCGCCGTGCTCGCCGGCCACGAAGGTGTCGGCAAGGTCGCCTTCACCGGCGAAACGACGACCGGCCAGGAAATCATGCGTTTGGCCGGCAACAACGTGAAGCGTGTGTCGCTCGAACTGGGCGGCAAAAGTCCCGAACATCTGCTTCGCTGACGCCGATCTCGAGAAGTTCGCGGCGGAGGCGCCACTGGCGGTGTTCGGCAATGCCGGCCAGGACTGCCGCGCGCGTAGCCGCATCCTGGTCGAGCGGTCGGTTCATGACCGCGTCGTGGAACTGCTGGTGCAGGAAGCCGGCAAGCTGGTTATTGGGGATCCGGCCGACGACAAAACGCAGGTGGGTAGCCTCATCGGCCCGCGCCAGCTGGAGCGCGTCGAGGATTACCTGGCAGCTGGTCGGTCGGAGGGTGCAACGGTGGCCCTCGGCGGCAGCCGGCCCGCCGGGCTGCCGGAAAGCCTCGCCAACGGAGCCTTCGTGGCGCCGACCATCTTCGACGGCGTAAAGCCGGATATGCGCATCTGGCGCGAAGAGATCTTTGGGCCGGTCGCGGCGGTGGTCGCCTTTGATTCGGAGGCTGAGGCAATCAGCCTGGCCAACGACTCGCCCTACGGGCTGGCCGGTTCAGTGTGGACACGCGATGTTGGTCGTGCCCTCCGGGTTGCGCGCGCGGTCCGGGCGGGGACCATGTCAGTCAACAGCAATGCCACCGTCCACACCGAAGCACCTTTTGGCGGGTACCGCATGTCAGGCTTCGGCCGTGAGCTCGGCATGCATGCGCTGGAGCTCTACACAGAGGTCAAGAACGTCTTCGTTGATCTTTCTTAGCACGTTGACATGACGCACCAGTCACCGGTTCTGCGCCCTCGACAGGACCTCACCACAACCACACAATCCCGGCCAATGCCCGTACCAATGGCGATCCTGGTCCTGGTACTGGCGCACTTTTTTGACTGGGCCTCGTTCATGGTGATGATCGGCCGTCACGGCCTGGGCGCCGAGGGCAACCCGCTCGTGGTCCACGTCGCGACCGTGTGGGGCGTGCCGGGCCTGACCATCGTCAAGATCGTCGCCGTTTTACTCAGCGCAACGGTCTTCGCGGTATTGCTGCCCAAGAGCCGCAAGCTCGCCATGCTCGTGCTGACCTTTGGCGTCCTGGCCGGCGCGTTCGGGACGCTCTCGAACGTGATCTCGATCTAGGGCTAGCCGCCCAACAGCGCCCAGCCCAGCGCCGCCACGGCGGCGACGAGGACACCGACCAACACAGCCGCCCAGACGAACCGGAAGAGTCCACGATTCCGACTCACCGGCAGCCAGGCCCAGGCCGACCGCCACACCCTGACTACGGCGTCGACGGTCACGACCGACAAGACTGCGGCGCCGACGGCCACCGGCAACCTGACGATGAGGTCGCTTGCCTGTGCGCCCAGCTCGAGCGCGCTGATGGCGATGGTGCCGCAGATCAGCACGATCACGGACAGGTAGATGAACCAGTCCTGCAGGGGCGTTGGTTTGGTCTCCGGCACGCGCTGAGGCACCAGCGGTCGACCGCTGGCGTCGAGCGGCTCCGGGCGCTCCTGGCGATCCAACTCCATCGGCCGCGAGTCTACGCATGCGACGACGTTTACGATCACGCCGTGGCAACGCAGGACGATGTGCGCCGGGCGCGGCGATGAGCGACCGCATGCCACTCCTAGCTGGACGTCGACACCGGTATCGACGACGCGTTGGCGCTGCTCTACCTATGCGGCTCGCCCGAGGCCGAACTGCTGGCCGTCACGTGCGTGGCCGGCAACATCGACGCCACGCAGGTCGCCGAGAACACGCGCGCCGTCCTCGAACTGGTCGGTCGGTCTGAGGTCGAAGTGGCATTGGGGCGCCAGGTGCCGTTGGTGCGGCCCCTTCAAATTGCGCCGGATACGCACGGGCCGCGCGGCCTGGGCTATGCCCAATTACCGCCACCGCGCGCCCCGATTTCGCCGCGCCACGCGGCAGACCTGATGATCCAGGAGGCACGCAGGCGCCCGGGTCAAGTCACCTTGATCACCACCGGACCGGTCACCAACCTGGCCGTCGCGCTCGTGCGCGAGCCGGACCTGCCGCGCATGTTGAAGGGGCTGGTGATGATGGGCGGCGCGTACCGCTCATCGGGCAATACCGCCCCCACCACGGAGTGGAACGTCGCGTGCGATCCGGAGGCGATGGCGATCGTGCTCGCCGGCTGGGCGGCCATCGAAGGTGCGCCGCGCCCGCTGGCGCTCGGTCTGGACGTGACGGAGCGCGCCAAGATGACGCCCGACCACCTGGCCGAGCTTCGGCAACGGTCGCAAGCAGCCGATGATGACCCGGTCCTGCGCTTCGTCGACGACGCATTGCGCTTCTACATGGAGTTTCACAGTCGCTTCGACGGCTTTTACGGCGCCTTCATCCACGACGCCCTGGCCGTCGCAGCGGCACTCGATCGGTCCCTCGTACGCACCGAGGCGGTCCACGTCGAAGTCGAGCTGGGTGGTACGTGGACGGCGGGCGAGACGGTGACCGACTGGCGGCGCAGGTGGGGCAAGCCGCCCAATCTCGATGTCGCAGTCGAGGCCGACGTCGCCGCGTTTTTCCAACGCTTCAGCGAACGCGTCGCGCGGCTGGTGGTGGAACGCCGCGCCGCGGACTGATCGACATGGCAATCTGAGCGCGCAACAACCAAGGGAGACCGATGGACAGCTTGGCCTGGCTCACTCCTTGTACGGACGCGCTGAAAGCGGCGGGAACAGCGTGCGTCGAAACGTGGCAATACCTCTACCTCGGCCTGCTGCTGGCGCTGGTGGTGGTGTTGTTCATCGCCGCCCGCCGGTCGCGCGACATGTCGACGTCCGTGCTGGCGCTCATGCCTGTCGCCATCGCTCTCAACATCGCGGTCGGCTCGCTGATTTCCTTGCTCAAGTTGCCCATCTACCTGGACTCCATCGGGACGGTGCTGGTGGGCGTGCTCGGCGGGCCGTGGGCGGGCGCTCTCACCGGACTGCTGTCGAACCTGATCTGGGCACTGCTGCCGGTCCCGGGCGGGGCCGGGCCCGTCATCGCCTTCTTCGCGCCGGTGGCTGTTGTGATCGGTCTCATGGCCGGCTTCTGGGGGGCACGCGGAGTGTTCTCGATGCGTGCCGATGATCCGCGTGTCGGTTCGTTCCTGGCAATGTTCGCCGGCATCGTGGCCGCCGCCCTGGCGTTCTTTGTTGTGCAGCAGACGATCGGCATGCCCAACCTGAACCTGGACGTGGGCAACCCGCCCGATCCAGCCCTCCAGCAGCAGCTGCTGACCAACCAGGCGCTCTTCGTGACGTGGGGCATCGCCTTTGTCGTAATCGGCATCGCCGTGGCCTGGCTCAGCCGGCGGACCGTCTTCCGCTTCGGCCAAGAGGGCGATCCGCGCATCAAGCGCTACCTGGCCACTCGCGACTGCCGTGGCGGCGTTCGCCTTCACCGCCATCCTGGTGCGGCTGTTCCTTGGGCCCGATGGCTGGTTCTCGATCATCAACGGAGCCGACGGCGCGCCTTTCGCACCGCTCAACCTGAGCGGGCTTGCCCTGGCCGACCCGCTGATCTACTACGTCAGCTTTGGCGCCGGGCTGGTCGCCGCCTTTGCCACCTTCGTGTGGGCGAACACGGGCAACAACGCGCGACTGTTCCCCGTGTGGGTCGGCGGCCTGACTACCGGACTTGTGGCGGCGGCAATGTCTGCGCCGATCGCCGCCGGCGTCTTCGGTGGCGTGACCGGCAGCGGCCAGGACCTGCTGGTGTCGCTGTACCGAACACTCGGCCTGTCCGTCTTCCAGTCGGCGTTCGCGCAGGGCCTGACCAGCGACCCCTTGGACAAAACGATCAGCTACACGATCGTCTACTTCATCCTGGCTGCCATGCCGATCACCGTCCGCACGATCTTCTCGCGCGGAGAAACGACTGTCGCCGAAGCGTAGGCCGGCCGGCCGCCGAGCCCGCGGCACGCGGCCATGAGGTCACGATCGGTTGGCTACTTTCGTCCGGGCGATAGCTGGCTGCATCGGCGCAACCCGCTGACCAAGCTGCTGGCCGTCCTGTGGCTGCTGATCGCAGCCTTCGTGTTGCCGCCTTTGGCGCTTCTTGTGCTGGCTGCCCTGGTCGTGGTCGCGGCGGCTTCCGCCGGCCTGCTGGGTGAGCTGGCTCGATCGCTGCGCATCCCAGCCATCCTCTTTGCCTCGATCCTGATCGTGAACGCCCTGTTCTATCCGGGCGACGTCGAGCGCATCGTGGCGATCGGGCCCGTTGGCCTTTCGTGGGAGGGGATCGCCTTTGGCGTTGTGTCGGCCAGCCGGATCGCGGTCGTCTTCCTGGGCTCGGTGCTGTTCCTGTTCACCACGCTGCCGGACGACCTGCTCGAGGCGCTGGTCGCACGCGGTGTGAGTCACCGGCTCGCGTTCGTAATCCTGTCGGCGGTTCAGCTGGTACCGCGATTGCAGGCACGGGCCACTGCCATCCTCGATGCTCAGCAGGCCCGCGGATTGGCCGTGACCGGCTCGTTCCGGACGCGTGTTCGTGCCCTCGTTCCGCTCATCGGGCCAATCGTGCTTGGCTCGCTCATCGACGTGAGAGAGCGAACGTTCGCGCTGGAGGCGCGCGCCTTTGGAGCGAGACCGCAGCGGACCGCCTACCGCATCGTGCCGGACGCGCGAGCCGACCGGTTTCTGCGCTGGGCGATCGTGCTGGCCACGATCGGCGTCGTGTTCATCTCGCTGAGCGGGATCCTGGGCAGATGACCGACGGTCTGGCCGTCGACGGGCTTGGCGTGCGCTACGTTGGCCGCCGCGAGAAGGCGCTAGACGATGTCGATCTCAGCGTGGCCCCAGGGTCGGTCGCCGCTGTGGCCGGCCGAACTGGTGCGGGCAAATCGACGCTGGCATTGGCCGCCGCCGGCTTCATCCCGCGGGTGGTTCGGGCGAAAGTCGACGGCTCGGTCAAAGTCGGCGAGACCGAGGCCACCACCGCCCGGCTGGCCGACCTGGCGGGCCACGTCGGCATTGTTTTCTCGGCGCCGGCCCTTCAGCTATCCGCCTCGAAGCCAACGGTGCGCGAGGAGCTCGCCTTTGGGCTCGAGAACCTGGGCGTGGCGCGAGAGGAGATGGATGGGCGCATCGACGCGGTGCTGGATCGACTGGGCATCGCCGCGCTCGCCGATCGCGAGCCCCTGGCGCTATCCGGCGGGGAGCAGCAGCGGGTGGCCGTCGCCAGCGTGCTGGTGATGGGGACTCGGCTGATCGTGCTCGACGAACCCGCCGCCCAGCTCGACCCGGGCGGCACAAGGTCGCTCGCTGAGCTCCTGCGCGAGCTGGCCGCCGACGGGCGTGCCGTCCTGGTCGCTGAGCACTCGCCGGAGCTTCTCGCGGTCGCCGGTGAATGCGTCGTGCTTGAAGCCGGCAAAGTCGCCGCACGGGGCGCGCCGGCTACGGCCCTCGGTGGCCAGCCCAACCCACCCACGATCATCCGCCTGGCACAGGCCGCAGGCGTTCCGGCCGACCTGGCGTTCGACGAGCAGGCGGTAGCCGATGCTCTGCGGCGCGGCCCGCTGAAGCCCCTGCCCACAACGCCCCGCCTCAAGCTGGAGGCGCCCGATTTTGCTGGCCCGGCGCCGGCGACAGTCGAAATACGAGGTTTGGTGCACCGCTACCCCGGGGGCGTGGAAGCAGTGCGCGGCGTCGACCTGACGATCGGGCCTGGCGAGAGCGTCGCCATCGTTGGCCAGAACGGGTCCGGCAAAACGACTTTGGTCAAGCATTTCAACGGACTGTTGCGCGCAGATGAAGGGAGCGTGAGCGTTGGCGGCCAACCGTTGGGCAGACGCCGCGTGAGCGATTTGGCCAGTCAGGTTGGCTTCGTCTTCCAGAACCCTGATGACCAGCTGTTCCAGGGGCGGGTCGATCGGGAAGTGGCCTTTGGGCCGCGCAACCTCGGCCGGTCGGCGACCGATATCGAACGCTCGGTCGAGTCTGCGCTTGGCCTTGTCGGCCTGACCGCAGAGCGCGCAGTCAATCCATATGACCTCGGTCTATCGGTGCGCAAGCTGGTGGCACTGGCCAGCGTGCTGGCCATGGAGCCCGGCGTGCTGGTGCTGGACGAGCCAACAACCGGTCAGGATGGGCCTGGCGTCGAGCGGATCGGCGCGATCGTCGATGCATGGTCGGCCACCGGCCGAAGCGTGGTGGCCATCACCCACGACATGGAGTTTGCGGCTCGCCACTTCAGGCGAATCGTGGTCATGCGTGACGGGCAGATCGTGCTGGATCACTCACCCGCCGCTGTGTTTGCGCCGGCGAACGTCCAATTGCTGGCGTCGACCGGCCTGCGTCCACCGCCCGCGGCACGTGTTGCAGCACTGATGGGCCAAGAAACTGTTCCCCTCGACGCGGACGACCTACTGCATGCAATTGCACATGGCTAGTCGTGCTGTATACACTGCTGTATATGGCAGCAACGCGTACACAGATCTACTTGACCGCGGAGCAACGTCAGAGACTCGACGAACGCGGGTCGCAGAACGGCTTGGGTCTCGCCGAGATGATCCGGCAGGCCGTCGACGGGTACCTTGGCAGCGAAAGTGACGTCCGGGCGGCCTTTGAGGGCACCTTCGGCTCGTTGCCTGAGCTCACTGTCCCCGGCCGCGATGAGTGGAATCGTGGCTAAGATCCTGGTCGACACCGACGTCCTGGTAGCCCACCTGCGCGGTGAGCGACGCTTCGAGCCAGGCGACGCAGAGATCTACGTCTCGATCATCACGAAGGCTGAGCTGCTGGCCAGCCAGACAGTCGACGACAAACCGATCACGCTACTGCTGGCCGGCACTAAAGAGCTTCCGCTCGATGCGGCCATCGTCGAGCGCGGCAGCAGGATCCGCAGGGTAACTGGTGTTCGCCTCGGCGATGCGCTGATCGCTGCCAGTGCGATCGAGCATGAGCTGATGCTCATGACTACCAACATCTGGGCTTTCAAAGGTATCGACGAGCTGGACGCGACGGCGCCGCGGTCGGGCTGACCTCCTTTACAGCATTGTGCTTGTTAGTAGGATGAGCACCGCGGTCGTCAGTTAGGGGCGACGCGTCTCGAGGGAGGTGCACGTGATCCAACGTCTGCTTGGCGTCTCGATAGGCGCGCTTGTGACGTACGTGATGCTGTGGTGGAACCACGTCGATATGACCGTTGCAGGTGCCGCGGTCGTTGTGGGTGCCATCGCCAGCTTCTTCTGGCCAATAGTGGCCGGCTTCTTCCTTGCCCGGCGCGTCAAGCAGCGCCGCGATGCCGCTATGCAGGCCGAGGTCGCCAAGCAGGTCTCGGCTCAGACCAAGGGACCCAGCTGAGCCTGCCTGGCTAAGGCAACTGTCAGTCAGGCCCTGCCGAGCGGTACCTCGAGCACGGTGCTCGCTTCGGCCCTGGATCGACCAGGCACGGATAACCGGCTCGGGCGGCATCAGCGAACAGATCAGGTACAGGCTGTCCGGGTAATAGGCCAGCCCGACGTCAGTCGCCGACGGCTCGGCGGGCGATGCGACGTGCGAGTGGACGATGCCCCACACGAACTCGCCGCCGTCCTCGATCTCGACGACCTGCAGCAGATCTTCGGGCGCGATCATGTAGCGGTAGGGCGACTGGGCTGCGTTGCGGATTGGGACAAAGCGGGTGGGTACGCCGCCATCAGCCGCATATGCCGGAGCCACCAGCAATCCGCAGGCCTCGTTGGGCACTTCGGCACGCGAGTGGGTCACGATCTCCTGCCACAGCTCCGTCGGCAGAGTGGCGTGAAGGATGGCCGTCGCGCGCAACAACGGCCGCGACCCGGCCTCGCGGGCAGCCTGCCAGTCGCGCTCGTCTACCACAGGTTCAGCCCCTCGACAGAGTCGTCTTCCAGATCGCGCGACCAGACGTCCTCTGATAAGTATTTCCAGCCGCCATCGGCGAGCAGGGCGACGATCGTGCCGGACGCCATCTGCAGGGCCAGCCGCCGGGCGACGGCCACAACCCCACCCGACGAAACGCCGGCGAAAATGCCCTCCGTTGCCGTCAGCTCGCGCAATGCCTCGATCGACTCGGCGGTGGAGACCAGGAACTTGCCGTCGAGCATCGACGGATCGAAGATCTCGGGCACGTAGCCTTCGTCGAGGGAGCGCAGCCCCTGGACCTGTTCGCCGGGCATCGGCTCGGCGGCGTAGATCTTCACTCCGGGCTTCTCTTCTCGGAGTCGGCGCCCGACACCCATCAGCGTGCCGCCCGTTCCGAGTCCGGCCACGAAGACGTCCAGCTCGGGGCAGTCGGCCAGGATCTCTGGGCCGGTCGTTTCGTAGTGCGCCTGTGGGTTCATCGGGTTGGCGTACTGGTCGGGCATCACGTAACGCGTGTTCTCGCCGACCAATTCGCGCGCCAGTGCGACCGCCCCGTTCGAGCCCAACTCAGCCGCCGACTCGATGATGTCGGCGCCGTAGATGGCGAGCAGTTGTCGTCGCTCACGCGTGACGTTCGACGGCATCACCACCGTCAGTCGGTAGCCCTTGAGCCGGCAGATCATGGCCAGGCTGATGCCGGTGTTGCCGCTGGAAGGCTCGAGGATCATCGTGTCGGGACCCAGCCGGCCGGACCGTTCCAGCCCTTCGATCAGGTAGCGGGCGACACGATCTTTGACCGAGCCGGTCGGGTTGGTGCCTTCGAGCTTGGCCAGCAGGCGAACGTTCGGATTCGCGTTGAAGCGCGAGAGCTCGACCAGTGGCGTGTGGCCGATCGCGTCGATCAGTGACGCGTAGCGCCGACTGGCGGCGCTTTCAGCGATGGTTTGAGCCACCAGCCATGGCGGGTAGAACGATCACCGTGTCCCGCTCCGCGACCGGCGTCTCGAGTCCGGACAGATAGCGGACATCCTGGCCGTTCAGGTACACGTTCACGAAGCGATGAAGCTGGCCATCGGACGTCAGCAACTGATCGCGCAGGCCCGGGTGATCCGTCACGACCTGGCCGACAACCTGCCCCAGCGTGCCACCGGACGCCTCGACCTGCTTCGCGTCGCCCGCGTATTGACGGAGAACTGGTGGCAGGCGAACAGCGGTCATGAGCGCATGGGCAGGGCAAAGGCCTCGTCTGGGCTGGGTGCCGCCGCAACCTGGCCGCGCGCGGCATTGACGCCGCACACCGGGCAATTCGGATCGCGCTGAAGTTCGAGTTCGGTGAAGGTGCCGTCGAGCGCGTCCCAGATGAGCAGCCGGCCCACCAGTGGGTCACCAATGCCGAGAATCAGCTTGACCGCCTCTGTCGCTTGCAGCAGGCCCATCACGCCGGGCACGACTCCCAGGACGCCGGCAACGGAGCAGCCGGGGGCCAGCTCCGGCGGCGGTGGCGTCGGGTAGAGGCAGCGGTAGCACGGCCCTTCGAAGGGAACGAAGACGGTCAGCTGGCCTTCGAATCGGAAGACCGACGCATGGACCACGGGGATGGCCGCGCGGACAGCAGCGTCGTTGAGCCAATAGCGCGTCTCGAACGTGTCCGTACCGTCGATGACCAGGTCGTAGCCGGCTATCAGCCGGTCGACGTTGGCATCGGTCAGCATCTCCTGGTACTGGACGACCTTGACCTCTGGATTGAGCGCCTTGATCGTCATCGCCGCCGACTCGGTCTTCTTCATGCCGATGCGGTTGTCGGCGTGGATGATCTGGCGCTGCAGGTTGGACAGGTCGACCACGTCGAAGTCGACGATGCCGAGCGTGCCAACGCCAGCGGCCGCCAGGTAGAGCAGGGAGGGCGAGCCCAGGCCACCGGCACCGATGAACAGCACCTTGGCCTGCGCCAGCTTGCCCTGGCCTTCGGGCCCGACCTCGGGCATGACCAGGTGGCGGGCGTAGCGCGGGTTGGTCGCTACCGACGGGGTGCCTTCGGGCAGCTCCCACGGCCGGCCTTCCGCCTTCCAGCGGCCGATGCCGCCGGCCATCGATGAGACGTCCTGGTAGCCGAGCTGGACCATGAGGATGGCGGCGCGCATCGAGCGGGCGCCGGCGGCGCAGTAGACGACGACCGGCTTTGACTTGTCCGGCACGACCTGGCCGATGCGGTCGGCGACCTCGATGGGCGGGATGAGCGTCGCGCCGGCGAGGTGGCCGGCCTTCCACTCGTGCACTTCGCGCGTATCGATGAGGGCCGCGCCAGCGTCGATCAGTTGCTGAGCTTCGGCGGGTGCCACCTCACGGAGGCGGGGCTGATCAGACATCGTCGGTTGCTCCTGCCCACTCGACCCGGCCGGCCAGGGCGAGGCGCAGCGTGTCGAGCGACAACATCGCGCACTTCAGGCGCGCCGGGCTGATTTCGATGCCAAGGTTGTCCAGCACGTCCTGCCGGCCAAGGTGCGAGACGTCGGCCAACGGGCGGCCCTTGATCTCGTCGGTGAGCATGCTCGCCGACGCCTGGCTGATGGCGCAGCCGCGGCCGGTGAACGCGACGCTGGCGATATTGCCGGCGTCGTCGATGCCCAGCATCAGCGTGATGCGATCGCCGCACAACGGATTGGCTCCTTCGTGGACGACTGTTGGTGTCTCCAGCGTGCCGAAGTTGTGGGGGTTGCGGTAGTGCTCGAGGATCTCGTCGCGGTAAAGGTCGTCCATCCTGCCTTGGGCTTCTTTCTGGTTAGTGCGCGAATACACGCGCTACACCGGTCAGGCCGTCGGCCAGCCGGTCGATGTCGTCGCGGTCGTTGTAGATGTTGAAGCTTGCCCGCACCGTCGCGGCCTCGCCAAGCCGCTCGTGCAGCGGCATCGTGCAGTGGTGGCCGGCCCGCACGGCGACAGCCTGCCGATCGAGCAGCGTCGCCACGTCGTGTGGATGGATGCCTGGCAGGTTGAATGTGACGATGCCGGCGTGCTCCGAGATAGAGCGTGGCCCGTAGATGTGGATGTCCGGCACGGCGCGCGGCAGGACCTCGAGCGCGTACTCGGTCAGTTCGCGCTCGTGCGCTCGAACCGTCTCCATGCCGAGTTCCTTGAGGTACTCGACCGCCGCGCCCAGACCGATGGCAGCGCCTATATCCGGCGTGCCCGCCTCGAACTTGTGCGGCACGCGATTGAACTCGGTTCGGCGCAAGTGGACTTCGAGGATCATGTCGCCGCCGGCCAGGAACGGCGGCATAGCCTCGAGCAGCTCGCGGCGGGCCCACAGCGCACCAGAGCCGGGAGGGCCCAGCGTTTTGTGACCTGAGAAGACATAGAAGTCCGCGTCGAGCGCCTGCACGTCAACCGGCCCGTGCGGCACCGCCTGGGCGCCGTCGACCAGCACCAGGGCACCGACGGCGTGGGCCATCTCGATCATCTCGCGCGCGGGGTTGACCGTGCCCAGACCGTTCGAGACCTGCGGAAAGGCGACCAGCTTGGGCCGCGTGCGCAGCAAGGCCTCGTACGAGTCAAGGATGAGCCGGCCGTCGTCGTCGATGGCGACGAACTCGAGATCGGCGTCCTTCTCCTGCGTCAGCAGCTGCCACGGGACGAGGTTCGAGTGGTGCTCGAGCTCAGTCAGCACGATGGTGTCGGCCTGGTCGATATTGGTTCGGCCCCACGAGTAGGCCACCAGGTTGATGGCCTCGGTCGCGTTGCGCACCATCACGATCTCGCGCGACGAACCTGCGTTGATGAACGATGCGATCGACTTGCGTGCGTCCTCGTAGGCGGCCGTCGCCTCCTCGGCGATCTGGTACACGCCACGATGGATGTTGGCCGAGTAGCGCGTCAGGTAGTCGTTGACGGCCTGCGCGACGACGCGTGGCTTGAGCGAAGTTGCCGCCGAGTCCAGATAGGCCAGCCGGCGGCCGTTGAAATCGCGCTCGAAGATCGGGAAGTCGGCGCGGATGGTTGCTACATCAAGAGCGTGAACTACAGCCATCAAGCGTGCGCGGCTCCACTCTCGGCCGGTTCCGGCGCGGCGTCGTCGTCGTCGGGTGGCTCGATGCCGGCCTCGAGCATGATCGGCGCGTAGCCCTCCTCCTCGAGGCGCAGGGCAAGCTCCTTGCCGCCGGAAGCGATGATCCGGCCGGCCGCCAGAACGTGAACGACGTCGGGTGTGATGTAGTTCAGCAGCCGCTGGTAGTGGGTGATGAGAAGGACGCCGAGATCGGGCGAGAGCTGCGCGTTGACGCCCTCGGCGACGATGCGCAACGCGTCGATGTCCAGGCCGGAGTCGGTCTCGTCGAGGATCGCCATCTCGGGCTGCAGGACGGCCATCTGGAGCATTTCGAGGCGCTTCTTCTCGCCGCCCGAGAAGCCCTCGTTGACGTAGCGCGCGGCGAAGCTGTCGTCGAGCTTGAGCAGCTGCATCTTGTCGCGCACGAGCTTGCGGAAGTCGGCCATCTTGATGCCGCCATGAATTGGATCGGACAGGTCGACATCGCTCGGCTGGCCGTTGAGCGGCCGCGAGCGGGCGTTGAGGGCAGTGCGCAGGAAGCTGGCCACCGACAGGCCGGGAATGGCGGTCGGATACTGGAAGGCGAGAAAGACGCCCAGGCGGGCGCGCTTGTCAGGCGACAGCTTGAGGATGTCCTGGCCCTTCCAGAGCACCTGGCCGGACGTGACCTGGTAAGCCGGGTGGCCCATCAGCGCGTAGGCCAGCGTTGTCTTGCCCGATCCGTTGCGGCCCATGATGGCGTGGACCTCGCCCTTGCGAACGGTGAGGTCGATGCCCTTGAGGATCTCGCGCGTCGGCTCGGCGATCGGCACAACGTGCAGGTCGCGAATTACCAACTCATTTAGATCCGACTGCTCCGACAGGGAAGCCGAGTCGGATGCGCGGACAGCCTGCGCCGCCGCAGGCACGGTGCTGATGTCTGTCATTTGTCCTCTAAGTCGTCAGGTCGCTGAGAGCGTGGAAAGGGTGACTCGGACGTGGCGTCGCCAGATCGGCCAAGGTCACGGAATCAAGCGCGTCGGTGATGGCGTTGCGGACCTTGACCCACAGCATGTTCACGTTGCAGAAGCCGGTGCGGCCGCATATACCCGCATGGATCGGATCCTCAGACGCGCAGACCATGGGCACGATCGGGCCCTCCAGGGCGCGAATCACCGCACCCATCCGGATCTCGGATGGCGGCGCAGAGAGCGTGTAACCACCGTGGGCGCCGCGCGTGCTTTGGACGAGGCCCGACTCGCGCAGGCTGATCACCAGCTGCTCGAGGTACGGCCGGGGCAGCGCCTCGTGGTCGGCCATCTCGGTCAGGCTGACCGGACCCGCGCCGTAGTGGCGGGCGAGCTCCATCATCAGCCGCACGCCGTACTCGCCGCGCGTCGAGAAATGAACCGCGCCACTGCCCGGAAAGATCGAGCGGCGAGCTCGCGGGTCGAGCCCGTGCTCCGCTTCAACTACCGGTAGGTCGTCAGTTGTGGAATTCCGAGTGATCACGTCAGGATTGAGTCTAGACGCTGACCGTGTACCCCGCAATCGCGGGGACCTGTGCTAACGCCGACTGCCATGGACGCCGCGCCCAAAGGCCAAGCAGTCGCGCTAAGTTTCGGCTGTCATGGAATTCAAGGACGTGATCCGCCGGCGGCGGACGGTGCGCAACTACGACCCGGCCAAACCTGTCGGCCACGATTCGCTGGAGCGAATCGTCGAGGCGGCCCAGCGCGCGCCGAGCGCCGGCTTCAGCCAGGGCCAGCGGCTGGTCGTGGTCACGGAGGAGTCGACGCGCCGCGCGATTGCCGCGATTTGCGAGGAGCCCGAATACGTTTCGGCCGGCTTCGACCCGTGGGTCAGCCGGGCACCGGCGCTGATCGTGCCGTGCGTCAGCGAGGAGGTCTACCACCGTCGCTACCGCGAGGCCGACAAGCTGCAGGAGGACGGCACTGAGATCGAGTGGCCGATCCCCTACTGGTGGGTCGATGTCGGCACGACGTGGATGCTGATCATGCTCGCCGCCGTCGATGAGGGCCTGGCGGCCGGCTTCCTTGGGACACATCGGCTGGACGAGCTAAAGGCTCTGCTGGGCGTGCCGTCCGAGTTCACACCGATCGGCGTGGTCACCATCGGCCACCCGCTACCGGATCGCAAGTCTGGCTCGCTGGCGCGCGGTTGGGTGCCCAACGCGGACTTCGCACGCTGGGAGAAGTGGTAGCTACTCGCCGTTGTCGTAGTTGACCTGCACGTCGGTGTACTGGCCGGCCACGACGATGACCGGCATCGAGGGCGCCGTCGGGTAAGGGTCGCCGTTCTGTGGCGCCAGCGTGTACTCGCCGGGGGCCAGGTCAAGCTGGAAACGGCCGTCGTCGCCTGACGTGACCTTGGTCACGACCTTGCCGTCACCGTCGAGGATCGCCAGCTGAGCTTTGTACGGCGTGTCGCAGGGCTGCGCGGTCGACTCGGGGTCGGGCGGGCCCGGACAGAGCAGGACGGTGCCCCGGAGGCCGGACGGCAGATTCGGCGTCTGATCGGTCTGGTCGCCGGTCTGGGCGTCTCCGCAGCCGGTCGCGAGCAGGACGAGCGCGATCGCCACGGCCAGGACAGCCGCCCGCGATCGACCGGTCATTTGTCGGGGCGCGAAGGCGTTGGCGCGGCGTGCTCGGCCTGTTCTGCAACTCGGGCGAGCACCCAGACGAGATCGGCCAGCCGGTTGACGTATGGCAGCAGCCAGACGCTGCGCAGGTCACCCGATTGGTCCAGCGAGACGATGCGGCGCTCGGCGCGGCGTAGGACAGCGCGCGCCACTTCGAGCGCGGCGGAGGCCCGCGTCTCACCGGGCACGACGAATTCGCGCGGCATGCGTCATGCGTTCTTCGTACCCGCGCAGCGCTTCCTCGACGCTGTCGAGCATCTGCTCGCTGACACGCGTGACGCCATCTTGCAGCCGGTCGCGTGCCGTCGGGTTCGTCGCCAGCTCCGCACCAACCACGAAGAGTTCGCGCTGCCACCGAAGCACCGATTCGGCCAGCTCCAGCAGCCCAGCCGCGGTCAACTCGGCGCGGGCCACGCCTAAAGCGGCGACCGCTTCGTCGACCGTGCCGTATGCCTCGGTTCTGGGGTCGTCCTTGGCTATTCGGCCGCCATAAAGCAGGCCGGTCGTGCCGTCGTCCCCTTTTCCGGTCGCCACCGCGCTCTTGGCGATGGCCGGCCGGCGGTCAGTACGGCCTACCAGACGAGGCCCGCGTCGCGCGGGTCCCAGCGCTCGGCCAGCAGCGTGATCTTGACGTCGTTCTCGACGACGCTTTCGACCTGCTCCTTGACCTGCTGGATCATCGCGCCGGCGTACGGGCAGAAGGGCGTAGTCAGGATCATCTTCACCTCGGTTTGCTCCGGGCTGAGGATGATCTGCTTGATGAGGGCGAGCTCGACCACGTTCATGCCGATCTCAGGGTCGACGACCGCGCGCAACGCGTCGAGGATGGCGAGCTCGGTGGCGCGCGCCTGCGGGTCGATGGTCGCGGCGGCTGCCTGGGGCGTGACGGAAATCTGATCAGTCATGTCGGATATGGTCATGCTAGCACTGGCCGATCGAGCGGCCCGCTTGCCGGCTAGGCGACGACCACCCCGCGCATCGACCGCAGGTGCTCGGGAAACGCGGCGGCTTCGTCAGCGCTAAAGGCTGGACCGCGCAGTCCGCCGTCCTTGTCGAAGAACTCGGCGTAGCGCGACTTGTTCTCGGACGCGTACTTGAAGGCCTCGGCAATGCCGACGCGCTTCAGCTCGGGGCTGCGCGTCATCATCTCGTCCGGTGTGAGGCCGTTGGCGCGCATCTCCAGCAGATTGCGCACGGTCAGCCGGGTGGCGTAGCAGAACGGCTCGCCGTTCATCACCAACGGGTCGACCTTGACCCACTTGACCGTCATCGCTAGACGACCTCGTCGTCGAGAATGCCGGCGCCCTTCCAGAAGAAGCGCACGACCTTGTTGCCGGCGTGATCGCCGGGGAGTCGCTGGTGGAACTTGAGCCGGGCCAGCCAGGCCTCGAAGAGCGGCGCCGCGTCGTCGCTTTCGGCCGGGGTGAGCACAGTCGCGCTGGCCTCGCGCAAGCCACGAACGAGCGCCATCACGTCTCTCATCGGCACTTCCCGCCGGCGATAGACGGGGACGAGCCACTCGCCGTATTGGGCGGTGTAGTACGGATCGCCCGTCTCGATGGCGCGGGCCAGTTGTTCGACGTGGCGGTCGTAGTCGCGCAGGAAGCGGCGCAGGCCGAGCTCGTCGTAGCTCTCTTTGAAGCGCGGCGCGTCGCGCAGTGTCGCCTCCAACGCGATGCGGCCCAGGCGCGTGCGGCTGGCGCGCAGGCGCGCGGCGGCATCTGGGTGGCCGGCAGTTCGGTCGCGAGGCGGTAGACCCAGGCTTGGGTGGGGCATCAGCGCAGTAGTCTAGCGGCGATGGAATCGCCGACACGCCGCGGGAGGGCGCTGGCGTTCGGCACGCTTGTTGCGCTTGCTACAGGTGTGGTCTGGGCCGTGCTCTCGGCCGTCTTCGACCTGCACCTGGGCCTGTTGGTCGTGGCGGCGTTCGGCGGCTGGCTGATCGGCAGCGCCGTCAAACCCGTCGGCGGTCGCGCTCGACGCTGGGCAATTGGGCTGGCCCTGGTCGCTACCGTCATTGGCTCTGTCGGTGATTTCGTGCTCAGCCAGGCGCTGCTGCCCGAGGCGACCACGCCTGTACTGCAACGTCTCTCTCTGGGCAGTTACCTGGACTACCTGTCCGGCACGTTCGATCCCGTGGTCGCTCTGGCCGTCGTCGTTTTGGTCATCGTGGCGTGGCGCAGCGCGCGATGATTTGCAACTGATGGCAAAGCTGCTCATCGCCGTGGTCCACAGCGACGATGCCGGCGCGCTGGTCGAAGCGCTGCGGGCGGCGGATCTGCGCGTGACCGAGGTGCCCTCGCGCGGCGGCTTTCTCGGCGCGCGCAATGTGATGGTCTTCGCCGGCGTCGAGGACGACCAGGTCGAGCAGGCGATGAAGATCGTCGATGAGAGCTGCCACTCGCGAACGGAGAACGTGCCGGTCGAGATGCTCGGCGGCATCGATACCAACTGGCTGCCAACCGAAGTCACCCACGGTGGGGCAACGGTCTTCGTGCTGCCGTTGGACGAGATCCGCCGGATCTAGCTACCGGCCGGCGCGTCCTCGCGTGTCTCGCCGACGAAGGGCATGTTCTGTTCGTCGACCGCCCGCAGGCTCATGCGCAGCGCCGCCGTCTTCTGCGCGGCGACCTGCCGTATGTAGTCGGTTTCCTCGGACGCCGTCATCTGCCGCCCCCGAATTGCGTCATCGGGCCGCCCCACCATCAGCCACGACAGGTGGTAGCGGTCCATCTGGCCCCATGCCGCGCTGAGCAACTCGTCTGACAGCTGCAGCCAAACGCGCAGCGCTGGCATGCTGGGCGCCAGCTGCAGGCGCTCGCCCTCCTCGATCAGGCGGCGTGTTCGGGAGATCAATTCGCTGCGCTTCATGGCCTGGCCGATTATCGTCAGTGCGTGACCGCCAGCGTCGTCACAGCAATCCACCCCGAAGCCTTCGACCCGGTATTCGACACCGTGGCCGCCGAAGTTCGCAGCGGCCGCCTGCCATTGGCTGCCGTTGCCGTCGGGGACGGCGGCGGTCCGCTGCGCAAGCAGGTGTTCACGGCGCCCGGGCAACAGCCCCAGTCGGCCGGTGGACTGTTCTTCCTGGCCTCGGTCACCAAGCCGATATTCGCCACCGCGCTGATGCAGCTGGTCGAAGAGGGCACGCTGTCGCTGGAACGGCCCGATCGCCGACTGGTTACCCGAATTCACCGGCGGTGGCAAGGACAACGTCACGATCGCTCATCTGCTTACCCACACGTCCGGGGTGGTGGATATCTCGCCGGACGTCCTGCGCCGGACCCGGCCCTCCGCAGCGAAGATGACCCAGCTGACCATCGCCGCGCCGCTCCAATTTGCGCCGGGTACGCGCTGGGAGTACTGCTCGGCCTCGTTCTACCTGCTGCAGGAGATAGCGCGGCGGGTGACCGGCCAGTCCGGCACCGAATTCCTGCGCCGCCGCCTGCTCGAGCCGTTGGGCATGCGTTCGACGATGTTCGACGTCCGCAAGACCAAGCTGCCGCTCATACCCGTGCGCGGCGTTGGCGTAGAGAACCCGATTCGGCGCTTCCTGCTGCTGCGCTACATGGCCGGCATCGCCCACCCAGGTGGCGGCCTCTTTGCCACGCTCGATGACCTGTTGATCTTCGGTGCGGCGTGCCTGTCGCCACGGCAGGAGAGCGGGCGCTGGATGCCAATCTCGGCGCAGACGTTCGCGCTGATGGGCGAGGACCACACGCGCGGCGTACCCGGCCGCTACAACGACGAGGAACGGCCCGTCCACCACGGCCTGGGCTGGGCCAAGCCGACGTTGATGAAGGACGTGCCCGGCTCGCCACGCGTGGTCGACCACGGCGGAGCGACAGGCACACGGCTGTGGGTCGATCCCGACCTGGGGCTCGTGTTCGTCTTCTTCACCAACGAATGGGACGCCGACCGGGGCCCAGAAATGGCCGCCCTGCGTGCCCTGTATCAGGCTGTTGGCTGAACGCCTTTTGGCGTGATCCGCTCGTCCTTGCGCGGCGTACTCAAATGGACGGGAAACGAGGCGCAGGGAGGATTCGCGATGACCAGCGGAAGCAGGCGAGTCACGATTGCTCTGATCGCAGCCGGCATGCTGCTGCTGACGCTGAGCGCCGGCCTGGCGCTCGCGGCCAAGGGCAAGGTGTCCATCGTGGAGAGCAACGAGAGGTACTCGTACAGCCCGGCGAACCTGACCGTTGAGCAGGGCTCCACGGTGGTCTGGACGAACAACAGCGACGCCGCTCACACGGTCACCGCTGACGACAGCGCGTTCGCTTCTGACAGCGTGGGTCAGGACGGGACGTTCCAGCAGACGTTCAACAGCGTCGGCACGTTTGCCTACCACTGTGAGATCCATGACTACATGCACGCCAAGATCACGGTGGTTGCCGCCACGTCGAGCCAGCCGCCCACCGACACGCTGGTTGGTGGGAGTGCTTCATCGGGCAGCAGCACACCGTGGCTGTCGATCCTTGCCGCGGGTGGCGCGGCGATCGTGTTCGCGTTCCTAGGGCAGCGCGCCCTGGTCGCGCGCAAAAACCGCTAGCGCCTCTCGGCACTCGGTCACCAGGCGATCGACCTGGCGGACGATCCAGGGGTCGACGCGGCTGCTGTCCTCGATCGTGAGCTCGGCCCCGGCCGGACCGTCCTCGAGCAAGATGCCATCGCGCGTGCGGTAGTCGGACAGCCAGTTCGCCTGCAGCTGGACGATCGCGTCAACCACCACGCCGCGGGAGAACGACCAGTCCAGGTAGTCGGCGTTGAGGCGATCGACCACGTCGCGTACCCGGATGGCGCGACCGCGGGGCAGCCGAGCAACCAGGTGAACGACGCGTAGGGCCGCGAAAGGATCACCGGATACGGCGACGGTCGGCGGCGGGATGTTCGGGTCGGGCAGACCGGACAGCTCGCGCAGTTCAAGCATGGGCGCCGCGCTCCGCGGTCAGCGCGGTTCGAGACGAAGCGTCGTGTTGAGGATGTCGCGCCGCACCATGTCCGGTGTCGATGGGTCGCCGGAGTACTTGCGCTCGAGGGCAATGCTGCAGCGGTTGATCGACGACTGGTCGATGGCCGGGATCACTCGCACCGGTAACGTCCGTCCGGCAACGTGAAGGGTTACGTCGTCCGGTTGGTCGACCGCACCCTGATACCAGTAAGCGCGGTCGCCCTTCCACGAACGGACGAACACCTCGCCACGGTCGACGATCAGCCAGATCGTGGTCATCCGCGGCATACCGTCCGGTCGCAAGGTTTCGATCTCGACCTCCATCGCTCGGTCGAGAACTTCGAGGGTGCGCGTATCGAAGGCAACCATGGGTTCGCTAGTAAAGCGCCTCCAGGCCCTTCATGTCACCCAGGCCAAGCGTTGACTCCTGGTTCTCGCACGTGCCATCGATGAAGGTGCTCATCGTCAACCGACCGTGGTTGATCTCGCCAACGTGGTCGAGGCCGTAGGCGTGGCCAATTTCATGGGTGACTACCGGCTCGAGCATGTACTGGTTGAAGCAGCCGGCGGCAGCGAGGGCCCACTGCCCAGACGTCGCGAGCCGGATGTCGATCTCTGTTATGGACGTGCCCAGGCTGCGCACGCAGGTCAGCGCCAGGTAGCCGGCCGGCAGAGCGCCAAAGCCGATCGTGTTGTGCCCGTCCGACGAGCCACACGCGCCGGCCTTGGTGACACCCAGCCCGTTTGAGGTCGTGCCAAGGTAGCTCCATGTAGCGCTGACCTTGTCGGTGCGACCGCAGTCGTTGTTCTCATTGGTGATGTTGTTGAATGCGCGTTTCAGCACCTGTACCACGGCTGCGGTCGTGAGGCCGGCCGGCGTCGTGGACGACTTGTACGACCACCGCAGCGTCGATTTCCACTTGGGGCCGATGAGGTTGTACTTGCTATCCGAGCACGGCGCCGGCGAGGATGTCACGGCCGACGGCGACGAGCTGACGGCCGCGGACAACGTGTCCGCGCGGCTCGTCTGTGACGTCGTCAGGGAACGTGCGCTGACCGGAGTTGCCGCCATCGACACAGCCATTACGGCGAGCAGCACGGCCACCCGCGAACTGGATTTCATTAGAACCCCCTGCTGATCAAGCCTGCCCTCAACAGGACGGGCCGAGGTTAGCAGCCCTGGCTGCGACGGACGTTTTGAGCGTTGTCGCCCGACGGTCTAAAGCAGCTCGCCGTGCGCCGAAGCCGTGGGTTCGCCCTCGCGCGGACGCGGCTCCTCGCCGGGCCCGTACTGCGACTTGCCGTTGGCGGGGGCATCGCCGGCCTGGATCACCGGCAACGTGGGTCGTTTCTCGCCTTCGATGGCGCCAACACCGTAAGGCGTCCACTTGCCAGGCTGTTGCAGGCGGTGTGCCTGCTCGTTGCCACGAGCGTGAACCTGCTCGAAGCCCTCCGGCTCGATCCACATTCGGTCGCCCTGGAGGAGCCCGTAGACACCGGACTGGCCCGGCTCGGGCCGAGCATGCTGGCAGGCGTCGCAGCGCGACTTGTCGTGCTGCTTGTAGTTGAGCGGCTCTTCGTAGGTGGTGATGTAGCCCTCGTAGTTGCGCAGCACCACCTTGTGGTCCGAATAGCTGATCAGGTAGTTGGGCATGACCGGGATCTTGCCGCCGCCGCCTGGCGCATCGATCACGTACGTCGGGATGGCGTAGCCCGACGTGTGTCCGCGCAGGCCCTCCATGATCTCCAGACCCTTACCAACCGGCGTGCGGAAGTGGCCCGAACCCTCGACCAGGTCGCACTGGTAGAGGTAGTACGGCCGCACGCGCATCTCCACGAGGCGGTGGAGAAGCTCGCGCTGGATGTTGACGCAATCGTTCACTCCGGCGAGGAGGACCGACTGGTTGCCGATGGGAATCCCCGCTCGAGTCAGCTTGTCGACCGCCCGTGCCACCTCTGGTGTCACTTCCTGGGCATGGTTGAAATGGAGGTTCATCCAGATCGGGTGGTACTTGGCCAGCATCTCGCACAGCTCGTCGTCGACGCGCTGCGGCAGGAAGACCGGCACGCGCGACCCGATGCGGATGATCTCGATATGGGGGATCTCGCGCAGCCCGCGGATGATCTTTTCGAACAACTTCGGCGCGAGCGTCAGGCCATCGCCGCCCGAGATCAGCACGTCACGCACCTGCGGTGTCCGGCGGAGATAGTCGAGCTGCGCTTCGTGGTCGCGTGAGTTGAAGTTCTGGGTGGGGTCGCCGACGATGCGCGAGCGCGTGCAGTAGCGGCAGTAGGACGCGCATTGGGTCGTCACCAGCATCAGCACCCGGTCCGGGTAACGGTGTACGAGGCCCGGCACCGGGGAGTGGCGATCCTCGGCCAGCGAGTCCTCCATCATGGCGGTGAAGGCTTCCTGCTCCCGGCCCAGCGGGATGACCTGGCGGCGGATCGGGTCGTTCGGGTCATCGGGGTCGATCAGGCTGGCGAAATAGGGCGTGATGTCGACGCGGAACTTGTCGGGCGCCGATAGGCCGTCGCGCTCTTCGTCGGTCAGGTTGAGGACGGCCTCGACTTCTTCGAGCGTGTTGATCCGGTTGGACAGCTGCCAGCGCCAGTCGTTCCACTTCTCGTCGGGCACGTCCGCCCAGATCGGCGCGCGGCGGCTGACCGCCGGCTGGCCATCAGGGCCCACGCGGCGTGCGGGATCGCGCTGGTTGACGAAAGGAACTTCGGTCAGCTCGGAGTGAGCGGCTGTTTCCAAGGGCTTTGCCGGAACTCCCGATGAATAAGGCTTATGCAGCCTGCATAGTCGGCCCGAATGATACGCGCTGACAACCAGACCATCCTCCTACGCGGCCGTACGGCCCGCGCGCACGCGCCGGATGCAGGCCGTTGCTTGCGGCTTGCTAGACTCCCTCACCGATGACGGTCAACCGGCTCGCCCAATTCGGCGTCGTAATCGCACTGATGACGCTGGCGGTCGTGGTCGTCTGCCTGTTCGCCGGACTACAGGCACTGGTCAGCCATCCGATTGCGGCGATCGCCTCGATCGCGCTCGGAACGTTGATGGTCTGGATCCTGGCGAAGGTCGCGCTCGTAGCTGAGCGGCGCCAGGTCGGCTGGACCCGCGGCATCACCAATCCCAACGGCAGGTGGCTGTTTCTCATCCTGATCGCCGCCTGGATTGCCGGTATGGCCTTCCTGGCCAGCCTGGGCCTGTCGGGCCTGACGGTTGGTGGCATCGCGCTGGTCATGCTCTTTGTCGGTTTCTTCCTGTTCATGGGCTTCATCTGGGCGGTCATCGGCGAGTAGTCGTCAACTGGGACGCAATGGCGGGGCGTTTCACCGCCGATGGCTCGCACGCTGGTCGGACCATCGAGATCAATGCTCCGCGCGCGCCCGGCGAAACTCGCGGGCCGACCGGTTTCTCTGCGACTGAGCTGCTGCTGGCCGCCGCCGGCTCCTGCTCGGCGTGGGACGTAGTCGAGATCCTGCGCAAGCGACGCGCCGACGTTCACGACCTGCAGGTGTCGGTTGAGGCGGATCAGGATGAAGATCCGCCGTGGGCGTACCGGCGCGTGGCACTGCACTTCCGTATCAGCGGCGTCGGGCTGAAGGTGCCGGTGCTGGCGCGCGTGGTCCGCCTGAGCATCGTCCGCTATTGCTCGGTCATTACGACCATTGCCGGTGTCGCCGCCATCGAGGCGACGGTCGAGCTGATCGATCCGGACGGCAACTCGAGCGGCCGTTTCCCGTGCGAGCTGGCCATCCCGGCGAGCGTCGCTGCTGCCGACGTTGCGGCGGTAGGCCTCGAAGAACCGGCGGCCGACGAAGACTGACCGACGAACTGCCGGCCCTTAAACCAGCGAGAACTACGTAACCGCAGGTAACGAGTAAACTCGGCGCGCATGTCCGTGTTCTTTCGCCTGGGCCTGTTCTGTGCGCGCCGGCGCTGGCTGGTGATCGCGTTGTGGGCACTCGGGCTACTCGTCTCGGTTCCGCTCGCGCCGCAGGTAGTCGGCGAATTGCGATCGGGCGGCTTCACGCTCGACGATCTCGAGGCGTCGCGCGCTCGCAAGTTGCTGGAGGACACGCTCGGGACGCCGCAGTCGGCGATGGTGATCGTTCTCCAGAGTACGAACGATGCGCGAGCCGGCGATCCGGCTTTCGAGGCTGCCGTAGGGCAGACGATCGCCAACGTCCCGCAGGCGGCCCACGTCGCCGGACTCATCCCGCATACGCTCAACGACCGGCAGGTGAGCGCCGACGGCAGGACCGTCTACGAGATCGTCGCGCTGGACCTGGCGCCGGACGACTCGCCACAGGCGCTCGAGCCGGTGAAGGGCGCACTTGTGCCCACGCCGGGCGTGACGGCAATGCTGGCCGGCGGGCCCGCGTTCTACGGCGACATCCAGATCCTGTCCGAGACGGACCTGCGCCGCTCGGAATTCATCTCGCTACCGCTGGCCGCGCTCGCGCTGCTCTTGGTCTTCGGAACCGCGATTGGCGCCGGCATACCCATCGCCACCGGTGGCACGGCGGTCGTTATCGCTCTCGCAGTCATTTACCTGGCGGCCCAGCAGACGCCGCTGTCGATCTTTGTGCTGAACCTGGCGACGCTCCTCGGGCTGGGCCTCGGCGTCGACTACGCCTTGCTCACCACCAGCCGATTCCGTGAAGAGCTGGCCAGCCGCGGTCTGCGCCACCAGAAAGCCGAACCGAGTCACCAGCCGGCCATCAACGAAGCCGTCGCGACGACTGTGGCCACTGCCGGCCGGGCCGTGTTCTTCAGCGGCCTGACCGTGCTGCTCGGGCTGATCGGGCTGATCCTGTTCGAGTTCATGGTCCTGCGCTCGGTCGGTATCGCCGGCGCGATCGTAGTCGGGCTGGCCGTGACCTCGGCGCTCACACTCCTGCCAGCTGTGCTCGCCGTGCTGGGCCCACGCGTCGACCGTTTCGCCATTCGGCGCCTGCAACCCGCGACGGACGGCCACGAGGACGGCGCCTGGGCCCGCCTCGCTCGCCGCGTCATGGACCGCCCGCTGCTCTTCTTCATCCCGACGCTGCTGATCCTGTTGATCCTTGGTCTGCCGTTCCTGCATGTGCGCTTCAATGCGCCGGACGCGACCATCCTGCCGCCCGGCGTGCCCTCGCGCCAGGCCTATGACGTGCTCGCCAGCACGTTCGGCGAGGGCGAGTTCGCGCCTCTTTCAGTGGCAATCAGGACGACCGGTCCGGCCACAGATCCGCAGAACGTGGCCGCGCTCTACGACTACTCCCGCCGCATCGCCGCCGATCCGCGGGTGAGCCACGTAGACAGCCTGGTCGACGTCGATACGCGTCTTTCCCTGCCCCAGTACCAGTTGATCTATGCCTCTCCCGGCGGCCCTGCCGACCGGTACATAGCCGAGCGACTCCGCCTCAACACCAAGGACGACGTCACCGCGTTCACCGTCTACACCCACTACGGCCCGAATGCGCGTGAGGGCCAGGCGTTGGTCGACGACCTTCGCAATCCCAACTCGACCCTTGCTCCGCCGCCCGGAATGACGGTGCTCGTGGGTGGCGGCGCGGCCGAGGTGCGCGACGTGGTGGCGCGCATTGCCGCCGACTTCCCGCGCTCGGCGTTATTCATCCTGGTCAGCACTTACCTCGTGCTGCTGCTGCTGCTGCGCTCGGTGGTCCTGCCACTCAAGGCGATAATCGTCAACGCGCTATCGATCACGGCCAGCTTCGGCGCCCTCGTGTGGATCTTCCAGGACGGCAACCTGTCGGGGCTGCTCGGCTTCAGCCCGCTCGGCTTTGTCGAAACCACCCTGCCGGTGATCCTGTTCTGCGTCCTGTTCGGGCTGTCGATGGACTACGAAGTCTTCCTTCTATCGCGCATGAAGGAGGTCTACGACCGGACGCACGACAACCGCGAAGCGGTGGCACGCGGCATGGAGCGCAGTGGCCGCATCGTCACGTCGGCGGCGCTGATCGTCGTCGTCGTCGCAGGTTCGTTCGCCTTCGCTGACATCGTGCTGATCAAGGCTCTCGGCCTGGGCGTTGCCATCGCTGTCGCGCTGGACGCGACGATCGTTCGCGCGCTGCTCGTGCCGGCCACCATGCGCCTGCTTGGCGACCGCAACTGGTGGCTACCCGCACGCCTCAAGAAGGTCCTGCCGCCGTTGGTCGCCGGCATTTTCTTGATCGGCTGTGCGCCTTCAGGCGCAATCCTGGCCAACCCGACGCCGTATCGGCCGGCCATTCCCACCCCCGCACCGACACCCACTCTGGCGGCCGACCCACAACCGGTCGTCTTTCCAACCGACGAAGCCCCGCACGACCGACTCAGCGAGTGGTGGTACTACACCGGCCACCTGCTGACCGACGACGGCCGCAAGTTCGGCTTCGAGTTCGTCATCTTCCGCGCCGAACGCGGCACATTCCCGGTTGGCTGGGCATCGCACCTCGCCTTGACCGACGAATTGGGCGACAAGTTCACCTACGACCAGCGCTCGCAACTTGGACCGGCCGTCGACCAGCGGCCGGCGCAGGGCTTCGACCTTGCCATCGCCGGCGCGTCGGCATCGGACCCAGCGTGGCGAATGACTGGGGCAAATGGCCACGACCAGCTCAACGCCCAATCGTCGGCCTTCGGCATCGACCTCTCACTGAGGGACACCAGGTCGGCGCCCATCCTGCACAGCGGCGATGGCTGGATCGACTACGGCGTGGGCGGTGGCTCGTACTACTACTCGCGACCACGCATGGCGGCGACGGGCACCTTGACGTACGGCGGTGCGCCACTCGAAGTTCACGGCAGCGCGTGGTTCGACCACCAGTGGGGCGACTTCGTGACGAGCGGTGTCGGTGGCTGGGACTGGTTCGCCATCAACCTCGCCGACGGCAGCGACCTGATGGCCTACCTCATCCGCGCGCCCGACGGCAGCACGGCGGTCTCCTACGCGACGTTGGCGACACCCGGTGGCGTCGAGGATTTGAGCGGCGCCGACTTCAGCATCGCCACGCTCGGCAAGTGGACCAGTCCCGCGACCGGCGCCGAATACCCCGCCGGCTGGCGCGTGGCCGTCCCCGGTTCTGCCATCGACATCAGCCTGACGCCAACCGTTGCCGACCAGGAGCTGGACACGCGGGCCACGACCGGCGTCGTCTACTGGGAGGGATCGCAGTCGGTCGTTGACTCCCGTACCGGTGCCACTGCCGGGGACGCCTACGTTGAGTTGACGGGCTACTTCCCCTAGCTCAGTAGAGGATCAGCACGACCGCGACGCCGAGCGCTACCAGCGCGACAGCGGCAACCAGCACGACGTAAAGCGTCACCGTCGGCTGATAGGTGCCGGCGTTCAGCTCACGCTCGCCCCGAACGTACGTGTAGCCGCCTACCATCGCCAGTGCGGCGCCAAACAGGACGAGACCAACGCCGCCCCACGTTTCGATGAGGCTGGCCTGACCCTGTGCGGCGAGGCGGTCGACGATGAAACCAAGGCCAACGATGGTGACGGCCGTCCTGATCCACGCCAGCAGTGTTCGTTCGTTGGCGAGGTGGTCGCGCGCGGTCGGCCGCTCAGGCTCCAATCAGCTCGCCGCCGTCAATGCCGATAACGTTGCCGGTCATCCAGTGCGTGCCCTCGGCCGAGAGCGTGACGATGGCCTGGGCAACGTCGGATGGCAGAGTCATGCGCCCCGACGGGTTGCGTCCGCCGTGCAGCATCAGGTCTTCACGCTCAGGGATCTGCATCATCGCGGGCGTGAGTGTCACGCCGGCGCGAATGGCATTGACGGTGACGCCCGTGCCCAACTTGGCGAACTCGGTGGCCAACTGGCGGCAATGCGCCTCGAGAGCGGCCTTGGCCGCGCTCACCGCCCCATACGTGCGGATGACGCGGTTTGAGCCCTCGCTGGTCATGGCGTAGATCTTCGAGCCATCGCCGAACAACCCAGCCCGCCAGACATCCTGTGACCAATAGACGAGGCTGTTGGCCATCACGTCGAGCGTCATATCGAGGTTTCTGTGGCTGATTGCGTCGGCCGGGTCTTCGGCGAGGAACGGCTTGAGTGTCCCGAACGCCAGCGAGTGGAGCATGACCCGCACGTAAGGCCGCTTCGCGGCGCGAGCCTCAAACGCCGACTTGAGCTCACCAACGACGCGTGCCCGCTGTTCGTCATCGGCGGCGTTGATATTGAAGAACAGTGCCTCCCGGCCGTGGGCGGCGATCTTGGACTTGATCTCGTCGACGTGAGCCATGCCCTGCCGCCGGTCGAGGTGGACACCGCAGATGTTGTAGCCGGCGGCCGCCAGCGCCAGCGACGTGGCTTCGCCAAAGCCACTGCTCGCGCCCAAGATCAGCCCCCAACGCTCCCTCTCGTCGGTCATCGCGGCGGAGCATAGCGGAACGTCTTCCGCTCTCCGCCGTACCATCGCCTGCGTGACGAACTCGAATTTGACCCTGCTGCTCGTGCACGCCCATCCAGACGACGAAACCATTTCGACCGGCGGAGTGATGGCCCGCTATGCCGCGGAAGGCGCCCACGTGGTGTGCGTGACCTGCACGGGCGGCGAACACGGCGAGATCGTCGTGCCGGAAATGGACACGCCAGAGAACCACGCCAAGCTCGGCGAAATCCGTGCCGAAGAGCTGCGCCGCGCGCTGGCTCGACTGGGCAACATCGACAGCCGCAAGCTGGGCTACGTCGACTCCGGAATGATGGGCACGAAAGAGAACGACGCCACCGAATCCTTCTGGCAGGCCGACTTCGACGAAGCGGTCGGCCGGCTGATGGCCATCGTGCGCGAAGTCCAGCCACAGGTAATCGTTGGCTACAACGACTTTGGCGGCTACGGCCATCCGGACCACATACGCTCGGCGCTGATCGCCAAGGCCGCCTTCGAGCGGGCCGCCGACATGTCCAACCCACCATTGAAGCTTTACGAGTCCGCCCGCGACTGGACGCGCATGGACGAGTTCCGCAAGCGCGCCGCCGAGCGCGGCGCAGACGCCTGGTGGAATCCGGACGAAGCGGAGAAGGAAGAGGACCGCGCCCAACGCATGGAGCAGTTCGCCAAGATGCAGGCGGCAACCGGGCCGATCACTACCGTCGTTGGTGTGTCGGACTACCTGGAGGCCAAGCGCGCGGCGATGGAGGAGCACGTCACCCAGCTCTCGCCCAAGATGTCCTTCCTGGCGCTCAGCGTCGACGACTGGCGCGAGTTGATGCCCAACGAGGAATTCACGCTGCGCGTGTCACGCGTTGGCGTGCGCATCCCAGAGGACGACCTGTTCGCGGGACTCCGCTGACCCAACACCCGCCGTGACGCAAGCAACGGCCAGCACCTGGCGGGACGCCGGGGGCTGGGCGCTTTGCGCGCAGCAGCCGCCGGAGGCGGACTGCGGAGGAAAAGTGTGACCGCCTCGCTATGGCGGCACGCCGACTTCATGAAGTTATGGGTCGGCCAGACCATCTCGCGTCTGGGCAGTGTCGTGACGCGCACCGCCATGCCGCTCGTCGCACTGCTCGTGTTGGGCGCGGGCCCGTGCCGAGCTGGCGATCGTCGTGATCGCGCAGAGCCTTGGCGTCCTACTCGTGGGGCTGTTCGCTGGCGCATGGGTGGATCGGCTGCGGCGCCGGCCCGTGCTCATCGTCGCCGATGCGGCTCGAGCGTGGCTGCTCTTGTCCATTCCACTGGCCTACGTGGCAGGAGTGCTGCGTATCGAACAGATCTACGTCGTGGTCTTCTTCGAGAGCTGCCTCGACTCGTTCTTCAATGCCGCCTATCCGGCCTACGTGCCTACGCTCATCGGCGTCGATCGAGTAGTCGAGGGCAACAGCAAGCTGGCCGCGAGTACGTCGCTGGCCGAGATCGGCGGACCGGGCCTTGCCGGTGCCCTCGTGCAGGTCATCGGCGCTCCGTTCGCGATCTTCGTCGACGCCATCTCGTATGTCGCATCGGCGGTATCGCTCGTTCTGATCCGCCGCCCGAGCCGGCACGACCGACCCCGAAATCGGTCACGCCTATTCGCCAGCGAAATCGTCGAAGGATTGCGCGTCGTGCGTCAGCACCCGATCCTCGTGCCGCTGGCGCTGCGTTCCGTGTTCGCTCACGTCGCCGGCTCGTTCTATGGCGTGCTGTACATGATCTTCCTGATCGACGACCTCCACCTCAGCCCGTTCCTCCTTGGGGTCGTGGTTTCGGCGGGCGGGGTGGGTGCGCTCATCGGATCGTTCTTTGCCCAGCGGGCGATCGGCCGGCTTGGCCTTGGGACCGGCGCTGATCCGGGCCGCCATCGGCGGAGCAATCGTCGGCATCCTGGACCCGCTGGCCGGCGGGCCGGTCGTTCTGGCCTTCCTGATGGTGCTCATTCCTCAGCTCGTCGGAGACGGCCTGCAGACGATCGAAGAAGTAGTCGGAGCTATCCCTGATCCAGGGCGTGGTGCCGGATCGCATCCTCGGCCGCGTCAACGCGACGCTTGAAGTGTTCTCGCACGGGATTGCGTATCCGCTCGGAGCCTTGTTGGCGGCACTTGTCGCAGGCGCGGTCAGCGTTCGCTTCGGCATCTTCATAGGCTGGGCCGGCATGGCCCTCTCGATTCTGCTGCTCGTGTTCTCACCTTTGCCGAGAGTGCGCCGGGCTGCCGATGTGCCCGCCGTGGAGGCCTTGGCCGGCTCTCAGTAAAGGAAGATCCCCGTCGATGCTGCCTTGACCCTGGCGAGCACATCCGCGCCACCCGCGCCGTAATCGAGCAGGTTGGGCTGGGCGGCATCGAGCAGCAGCGTTGGGTGTAACCACGCCTGCACCAGCCGGTCACCCTGGAACGTCAGCTCGACGATCAGGCCTTCCTGCGTGTTCTCGGACCACGTCTGGTCGAACAGCAGATTGCCCATGCAGTACACGACGAAGGTGTCGCCGATGTCCTGGATGGCTTCGGCCCAATGCGGGTGCGAGCCCAGCACGACATCGGCGCCGGCATTGGCCCACGCCGTGGCCAGGTTCGTCTGGCTGCCCGTTGGCTTGGCGCGGTACTCGACGCCCCAATGCGGGAACACGATCACGACGTCAGCCTTGGCGCGCGCTTCCTTGATTGCGGCAAGCGTCTGCGGTGCGCTGCAGCGCAGCATGCCGACCTTGTCGACGTTGGCGAGAAAGCCACCGACCTCGCTGCACGAGACGACCGCGACGGTGGTGCCGCTGACCTTGAGATAGGCCGGCGTTGCCGCCACATCCAGGTTCTCGCCTGCGCCGGCGTGGGCGATGCCCAGCTGGTCGAGGTGACTGATCGTGTCGCGCAGGCCGGCCGGCCCGCCGTTACCGATGTGATTGTTGGCCAGGCTGGCGTAGTCGAGGCCGGCATCTGCCAGGCCTTTCAGCAGGCGCGGATCGCCGGTGAAGGTGAAGCCGTGTTCGTGGTAGGTGAAGGCGTTCTTGACCGGACCTTCGAGGTTGGCCATGGCGATGTCGGCGTCGTTGAACAAGGCACGAACGGCGCCCTTGTTGCCCGTTCGCTTGGATTCCGTGACTGGCCAGCCAAAGGGCGTGCAGCAATGGTGGCCGGTGATCGAGGCCGTGCCGCCGTCCCACGGGAAGTCGACGCCCTTGTCGAGGTTGGTCACCTGGTTGGCGACCCCTCGATCGAGCAGGATGTCGCCGCCGGCAACGAGTGTCCACGTCTTGGCCTGATTCCAGTCATAGGCGGGCAGGAGCAAGTGGGCCATCAACGGCCATCCGTCGAGATTGTCGGCGCGGTCGTTACCAAAGAGGCTGACGCCGTCGACGGCCAGCGCGTGCACGCCCGGTGTCACCTGGGGCAGCGGCACAAGACCCAGCGCACCATTGGCCACGGCCTTGACCAGCTCGTCGCCGGCCAATTCGCGGACGGCCGGGCCAGGCTGCACGCCCAGCGCGCTGCCGACAGCCGCCGAGGTGCCTTCGGCAATGACCACTGACTTGAACGTGGCGTCGTTGCCCGCGACGGCCTGGGCGACGCGGTCCTTCGTGATCGATTGGGCGCCCGACCAGAAGCTGACCACCGGTACCAGCGGCACATCGGCCTCGACTGGCGGCGGCGGGGCGGTCGGGGTCGGCGCAACGGTCGGTAGAGGCGTCGGCCGCCGGCGCGGTTGGTTGTCCATTGGCCGTCGAAGCGGCGGTCGGCTTGGGCTTGCCGGAAGCATTTGGCTGATCGGTAGCCACGGCGGCCTGGACGGGACCTGTCGAGGGCCGGCCGAGCATCCCCAGTCCAGCAGCAAAGCCGACAACGAGACCGGCTACGGCGATGAGGATGGCGGCGACCGCTACCGTTCGCGCCCGATTACCCGACCAGTAAGTGATCCCCACGTCCTCCCAGCCAGGAAAGAGCACTGGCGGACCCGACCGGATTCGAACCGGCGATCTCCAGCGTGACAGGCTGGCATGTTGGGCCGCTACACCACGGGTCCGCGCGGACAGCGAGGATATCACCGAGCTTCCTCGGGCCCTGTCTCGTGACATGACCTTCGACGGGATGCGCGACCCCTACACTGGCCTGCACTTCGCACGCATGGGGTCAGCGTGAGCGAGCCCGGGGATCCGCCGGTCGCGGATACAGGGGGGACAGCAGGAGCCGCCGGCGAATCGGCCGCCCCTCAGGCTGACGTGCGCACTTTCCTGATCGCCGACATTCGCGGCTACACCACCTACACCCGCGAAAATGGCGACGAGGCCGCGGCCGCGTTGGTCAACCGTTTCGCCGCAATCGTGGCCGAGATCGCCGCGGCCCGCGATGGCTTCCTGCTCGAGATGCGCGGCGACGAGGCACTCGTTGCGTTCGTTTCGGCACGCAAGGCGCTGCGCGCCGCGGTCGACCTGCAGGCCCGTTTCGCCGAGGAGAAGCTGCCGCGCGGAGTCGGTATCGGCCTCGACGCCGGCGAAGCAATCCCGGTCGGCGACGGATATCGCGGCACGTCTTTGAACCTTGCCGCGCGGCTGTGCGCGCAGGCCGCCGCCGGTGAAACGCTCGCCTCAGAAGCGGTCATGCACCTCGCCGCCAAGATCGACGGCATCGCCGTACGTCGACGCTCGCGACCTGAAGCTCAAGGGCTACACGCAGGCAGTTCGCGCCGTTGTGGTCCTGCCCACCGAACGCGCCAAGGGCCATCGAATGGCGACCGACCGCCGACAGGTTGGCCGTTCGCGGGCAGCCATCGGCCTGATCACTGTCGCGGCCCTTGCCGTCATCGCGGTGTTGGTCGGCAGCCTGGTGCTGAATGGGCAGCCCCGCGCGACGCCCACAGCCGCAGCCGACGTCACTGGCCAATGCTTCCCCATCCGTCCCGCCCACCCCGACGTCGTCACCGGATCTCCTGGGTAGCGATCAGGCGCCGGTATTGGCGTTCTACGACGCTGCCACGGGCAAGCTCAAGGGCACCACTTCAGTCGCGCCGCCTCGCAACATCTCGGCTTTTGCCGGTGGCTCGTTCTGGATCCTGACCGAGGATCGCGGGGTTATGCAGTTCCAGCGAGTCGACCCACTGACAAACACCATTGCCCAACCGATCACCGTGCCTGGGGTGGAACCGCACGGGTTCGCCTTCGACGACGACTACATCTGGATCACGGACCTTGGCTCGCCGCAGGTCTATCGGATCGACCAGCGGACCGGCGCATGGACGACGATCAACTTCGGCGACGAGTCTGATATGACGCCGGCCGGGGACGTGTCCGTCGGCGACGGATCCGTGTGGCTCAGCCGCGACCAGCATCGAACCGCGCGAGATCACCCGCATCGACCGCGTTACCGGCAAAATCCAGGCACAAATACCGGTCGAAGTGTTCGGCTTGACGTACGGCGCCGATGCGCTGTGGTACTGGCACGACGGTTTTATCGGGCGGATCGACCCGACTACGAACGAGCCCTCGTTTGACGAAGTCGCAGCTCTCACCCGACGAATATGTCGGCAACATCTACATCGCCGGCGGCGATGCGTGGACCGACTCGACCGGCACCGGCAAGGTGTACCGCGTTGACAGCCTCGGCCGCTCCAAGAGTTACGACCTCGAGCCCGGGGTAGCCGACATGGCACCGGCCGCGGATGCGATGTGGGTCACCAATTTTGATACCGGCGAGCTGACTGGCATTGACTTCGCCACCGGCCAAAAAGACCGCGTCATCCATACCGGACACGCAGTGACTGCAGTGGCGTCGAACGGCGACGAGGTGATGGTCGCAGTCGGGCCGACTGCCGATGAAGTCATTGCCAAACTGCCAGGCTCGACGTTGACGATGGCGGCCAACGGCATTCCCTGGTGGGACCCTGCGCCCGGACCCTCCGCTGGCCGGTGACTGGCAAGTGCAGCAGCTGTTGTATCTGAGCTGCGCCAACCTTGTTACTCACCCCGACGCCCAGGGCAGCGAAGGTCTATCGCTCAAGGCCGAAGTGGCGGACGGCAATGCCGAGTGTCAGCGCCGACGGCCGAACCTACACCTTCACGATCAAGCCGGGCTTCAAGTTCTCGCCGCCCAGCAATGAGGCGGTGACCGCCGAGACCTTCCGTTACTCGTTCCAGCGGGCGCTGGACCCGCTCTTCGAAGACGGCGCTCCCGGACCCGACACATTCGGCGATATCGAAGGGGCCACAGGAGTATCGCGCAGGCACGGCCAGCTCAGTGTCCGGGCTCGTCGTGCGGCAGACAACCAGCTCCAGATCACACTCGTGGCACCGGCGCCGGACTTCCTTGACCGGCTCGCTACCTCGGCCGCCTGTCCTGTTCCAGTCAGCGGCACGCCGGCCACTGCGAAGCGGCCTCAAGCCGTACCCGCCAGTAAGCGGAGCAGGTCCGTACTACTTGGCCCAGATGCTGCCGCGGCGGTTGGTCGTCTACAAGAAGAACCCCAACTACTCAGGCGATCGACCTCAACCGTTCGACAACATCGCCATTCACAACCAGGTCGCACCGGACGTGGCCCTCGGACGAGTGCGAGAGCGGCCAGCTCGACGCGGTGATGTTCGACCGGGGGGACACGCTCAGCGGAGTGCAAAGCGACCTGGCGGCAGAGTGGGGCCCAAATGGGCCACATGCCGCTTCGGGTGACCAGCGTTGGTTCGGCGCCGCCCGTTCGTGGGTCAACTACATCAGCCTGAACCCGACGGGTCCGGTGCTGCGAGATCCAGCCATCAGGCACGCCGTAGCGCTGGCCATCGACCGCGCCGAGCTGGCCGGTGTATTTGTCGAGCAGCCCACACAGGAACTGCTGATTCCGTCGGTCCACGGCGCCAACCCAGCGCCGTCGTGCCGCCAACCGGACCTCGACGCGCGCACGACACTGCTGGGCAATCAACCGGTCAAGGTGACCATGCTCGGCATCCCCGACGAGTGGGGCTGGGACCAGGGCAGGGACATCGAGAAGGCGCTCATCAGTGAGCTCGCCGAAGTCGGCATAACCGTGGAGGTGCAGAAGGGCAATCCGGATGACTTCTTCGGCCACGGCGTGCTGGATGCAGGCAGCAAGGTGGACATCGTCTGGAACCGCGCACACCGGCGTCGACTTACTCGGATCCTGTCGCCAGCCTCCGCGACCTGACGGAGATGCGGCTGGCTCGGCAAGACCAACCTGGACGAACTGACGAGACTGAACACGACTGACCGGCCAGGACCGCATCGATGGAGCTGTGGCCCTCGCTGATCGCCTGGTGGATAAGGACTACCTGATCGTCCCGTTCAGCTCTCCGCTCTATCCGTTCTTCATTTCTGAGCGCATCGGCTGTGGCTTCGTCCAGCCGGCACTCGGCGCAGTCGACCTGCTCAGCCTGTGCTTCAAGTCGGAGGCCAACCGGCAACGGCGACTCCGTCCCCCAGCCCTTATAAGACGGCCTGGTCTACCTCCTCGCCTATACTCGGCCGTCCCCATGGCCACCCGTCGCATTGACCTTCGTTCAGATACGGTCACCCATCCGACGCCTGAGATGCGGCGTGCGATGGCCGAAGCCGAGCTTGGTGACGACGTCTTCGGCGACGATCCCACCGTGATCGCGCTCGAGGAACGGGCGGCAGAGCTCACCGGCAAAGAGGCTGGCCTTTTCGTCGCGTCGGGCACGATGGGCAACCTGGTCAGCCTGATGGCGCAGGTGCCGCGCGGTGGCGAGATCATCGCCGGCGAGGGCGCGCACTCCTTCGCCCACGAGGCGGCCAACTACGCCGTCGCGGTGGGTGCGGGCATCAAGCTGCTGCCGTGGGATGACCGCGGGCGGATGGAGCTCGACGACATTCGGGCGGCCTTCCGCGATCCAAGCGACCCGCATGACCCGATCACCTCGCTGGTCATGCTCGAGAACACCCACTCCGACTCGATGGCCCAGCCGTTGCCGGCCGATTACATGAACGCCGTTGCCCAGGTCGCCCACGATGGTGGTGTCCCGCTCCACGTTGACGGCGCCCGGGTGTTCAACGCGGCCATTGCCCTTGGCGTACCGGCGCGTGACCTACTGGCGTCGGCCGATTCGGCCACCTTCTGCCTGTCGAAGGGGCTGTCCTGTCCGGTCGGCTCCGTCGTCGTCGGTAGTCGGGACTTCGTGTGGCGCGCGCGGCGCGCGCGCAAGCTGCTGGGCGGTGGCATGCGCCAGGTCGGGGTGCTGGCGGCGGCGGGTCTGATCGCGCTGCGCGATGGCTCGGCAGGCATGATCGACCGGCTGGCTGAGGATCACCAGAACGCGCGCCGGCTGGCCAACGGACTGGTTGACCTGCCGGGCGTCAGCGGGCTCGATCCCGCCCGCGTGCGAACCAACTTCGTGTTCTTCGAGCTGCCCCGAGCCGAGCAGCGTGGGCAGTTCCTCGACGCCCTTGCTCAAGAGGGTGTGTTGATGATCGAGTACCCCCATTCCCGTCGCATCCGTGCCGTCACCCACTACGGCATCGACGCTGCCGATATCGACGCCACGATCGAGGCGTCGCGCCGCGCGCTGGCCACGATTGGCCTTGCGCCCGAGTCGGTGGCCGTCGCTTGAGCGCTACCGACGATCAATTCCAGCAGTTGGTGCAAGGGCGCTTCGACGAGGTTGTCGAACGCTCGCCGACCCTCGCCACCTACTTCGGGCTTCACGATCACGACAGCGAGCTGGCCGACGGCACGCGCGACGCGCAGCTGCAGGACATCGAGGACCACAAGCGGTTCATAACCGCCCTCGAAGGGCTCGACGAAGCAGATCTTTCCGAAGCCAACCGTTTCGAGCGCGAGCTGGCGCTGCACGCGTCGCGCCTGGCGCTGTTCGACGACGAGGTCCATCGCACGTGGGAGCGCAAGACCGGCGCGACCGACGAGATCGGCGACGGCATCTTCGTCCTGTTTGCCCGGACGGCGCGGCCATTCGCCGAGCGCTTCGAAGGCATGGCCGCCCGGCATCGAGGCGGCCCCCCGCGTTCTGCAGGAGCAGCGCAGCCGGTTGGGTGAGCACCCGCAGCGCCTGTGGAATGAGCTCGAGCTGGACGCTGCGCAGTCGTTGCCCGGCTTCTTTGGCGAGGTCATCGACGCGACCAAGAAGGAGTTCGGCGAGGACGGCCCTGAGGTGCGCCGGGCCGAGAAGGCGGCCGTCGTCACGGCCGGGGCACTTGAGGAGTACGCGACCTGGTTGCGTGACCAGTTGGGCCGGGCGGACGACGACTTCGCACTGGGCAATGAGCACTACGAGGAGTTGGTCCGGCTGCGCGCGTTCGACGGGCTGCAGACCGACGACATCCTCGCCATCGGCCTCGAGCAGCTGGACTTCAACAAGCAGCGCCGGCGCCAGGTCGCCGCCCAGATCGACCCTCAGGCGACCGAGGAGCAGGTCCTCGATCGGATCAAGTCTGACCAGCCACAATCATTCAACGACGCCCTGGATGGTTATCGCCGCGCGATGGGCGAGGCGCGCGCGTTCGTCGTCGACCATGGCATCGCCTCCATGCCGGCCGCCGAACGGCTTCGCATCATCGAAACGCCGGAATACCTGCGTCGGGTGATGCCCTTCGCCGCGTACTTCCCGGCGGCGAAGTTCGAGCCGGTGCGTGACGGCATCTACATCGTCACGCCATCGGTCGACGGCGAGGCCCGCGCCATGCGCGAGCACAACTGGGGCTCTATCTACAACACCAGCATCCACGAGGCCTACCCCGGCCATCACCAGCAGATGAGCGCAGCGCTCGACAACCCGAGCATCGTTCGCCTGCTCGTCGATGCGCCCGAGTTCGTCGAAGGCTGGGCCATGTACTGCGAGCAGATGATGCGCGAGGAGGGCTTCGACACGGCGCCCGAGCGGCTGTTCGTGATGTACACCGATGCCATCTGGCGAGCGACGCGGATCATCCTCGACATCCGTCTCCACCGCGGCGAGATCGGCGTAGAAGATGCGATCGACTTCATGGTCGAGCACACCGGCTTCGAGCGGGCCAACGCCGAGGCCGAGGTTCAGCGCTACACGCAGACGCCCACCTACCCGCTGTCGTACCTGCTGGGCAAGGTGATGCTGCTGCGCCTGCGCGCCGATGAGCAGCGCCGGCTGGGCGACAAGTTCTCGCTGCGCAAGTTTCATGACGCGCTGCTGTCCGGCGGCAACATCCCGGTCAGCTTCCACCGACGTGCATTGATGGCGTCCGGCAACGGTAAATCGCCCGCCTGATGCAACTCATCCCGAGCATTGACCTGCGCGCCGGCAGGTCTCGACTGGTGTTCTGGCCGGGCGCCTCATCCGGCACCGGCAACCCCACCGACCGGCCCGATCGGATCGCCCGCCACTTCGTGGAGCTGGGCGCGCCGGCTATCCATCTGGTCGACCTCGACGGGGCGGCCCAGGGCGTGCCGGTGGCCACGGACGCCATCGCGGCCGTGGCGCGGGCCGTCGGGGTGCCGCTCCAACTGGCCGGCGGCGCGGATGGCGCTGAGCAGATCGAGCTCGCCTTTGCCGCCGGCGCGACACGCGTCGTGGTGCCGGTCTGGCGCGTTATCGAGTCGCCCGAGACGCTCGAGGCATGCCTGCGCGTCGCGGGTGATTGGCTCGCCATCGGCGTCGACGGCCGCGAGGAACGCCTGCTCGACTACCCTTGGCGGAACCGGCCGATACCAACCCTGGACGCGCTGATTGCAAGCCTGCTCGATGGCGGCGTGCGACGCATCGTGCTGTCGCATTGGCAAGGCGCAGCGCTGGCGGTGCTTGTCCGAGGGGTGGAGAGCCGCCGCGCCGAGCTGCAGCTGGCGGGTGGCGTAGCCGACCTCGATGGCATGCGCGAGATACGCGACTCAGGCGCGTCGGCCGTGATTTTGGGAGAAGCCTTGTTCAACGGTTCAATCGACTACGAGGCCGGACTGCGCGTTCTCGACAGCGCGCGCACGGCGGGAGCGGCCTGATGGCCAAGCGACGTAAGTCCTCTGGCCGCGCGCCCGAGATGCAGCGCGCGGTCGCCGCGACCACGCCGCGCCGCACGCCGCCACGCCCTCAGAAGAAAGGCTCGGCTCCGTCGACAGGCATCAACCGCATCTGGCTGTGGGTCGGCGGTGCCGTTGTGGCCGTGATCGTTCTGGCCGTCGCCGCCTACTTCCTGGGCTGGATCCCGGGCTTCCGTTCGGGCTCACCCAGCACGGCGTTGGCGACGCGTGGACCCGGTCCCTTCAGCCCGCCCACCGCCACGCCGCTGGCCAGTCCACCGGCTGCACCGGCCGGCGATGGCACGACCGTCACCATCGAGACCAAGCTTGGCAACATCGTGATGGAGATCTACAACGAGTCGGCGCCGGTGGCCGCCCAGAACTTCACCAACCTGGCCAACGCCGGTTACTACAACACGCTCGTCTTCCATCGGATCATGCCCGGGCTTCGTGATCCAGGGCGGCGACCCCAACGGCGACGGCAGCGGCGGGCCGGGCTACACGATCCCCGACGAACCGGTCGTGGGCGACTACTCGCGCGGCATGGTGGCTATGGCTCGCACCAGCGCACCGAATTCGCAGGGCTCCCAGTTCTTCATCTGCCTCGACGACGTGACAGATCAGCTGGCGGGAGGCGACTACGTCGTCTTTGGCAAGGTCACGTCCGGCATGGACGTGGTCGACGCGATCGCGGCCGGACCCAGCGGTGGCGGCCAGGAAGGCAAGGCGCTCGACCCGGTGGCGATGGACCGCGTAACCGTCCAACAGCCCTCAGCGAGTTATTGAGAGTTACGGAATGTTAACTATGCAACATGCATAAACCCCTTGAGTCGAGAGGGGTTTAGCGGTTACTATGTGGGCGATGCCGCTTCGGCGGTAGTCGCTGCCCCAGACGCAGGGTCATGGGTAGGTTGGGTTAGGGTAGCCGGTGCAGCCGGCGTGATAGATGCCCCTGTGGCGTGGCAGGGACCAGCGGCATTAGGTGTCGTTGGATCGGCCGGGACAGTGCGGCGGCCCCCTCTTCGGAGGGGGCCGCTTCGTCTTTTCCGGCATTCGCCCGACGCAAGGTGGCTACTGTCGCTTGTCCCAATCTCCGAGCGAGATGCGGACGCGCTCAGCGGTGGCGTCGTCGATGCCCGTACCGCCGGGCCGCACGACCTCCTCGAGCGCCATCAGGACGGCGCCGGCGACCGGCGGCCACGCGAGGTGGATGAAGCGCGCGTCGGGCGCGACGGCGTGGATAGCGCCGAACAGCTCGGCGTAGAAGACGCTCATCGGTTGTTCGGAAGACGCTGCCGGCCAGCACGATCTCGACTGGCAGGCTCGTCATCTCCAATCGTCGGAGCAGGGCGTTGGCCATGCCGGCGAGCTCACCGGCCAAGCGCGAAATGATCGAGCGTGCCACGACATCTCCGGCTGCCGCCTCCGCGAACGTCACGGGCGACAACTCTGCGATGCGGATCTCCGGAATCCGGCCGAAGTAGAGCTCGCGCGTCAACCGAGTCGGGATCCGGTTGGTCGAAATGGGCGGGCACCGCCTCGCTCGAGCGATGTTCGCGGACCGCGGCCATCGCTTCCGCGCACCGCCGCCTGCAGCGCGGCCATGCCGACTCCGCCGCCGCCGCCCCAATCGCCGGCGATATCGCCGACGCCCGGAAACCTGGCCTCGCGCCCGTCCGGAGCTATCGCGGCAGCGTTGATGCCTTTGCCGCAGACCAGGGCCACACCCCATTTGCCGGAAGCGCCGGCGCGGAACGCGCCGATCGTATCGTTCACGACCACGACGTCGCGGGCCAACCCTAGCCCTTCGATCCCGGCGCGCAGCAGCTCGACATCCTCGGGGTAATCGGCGCCGGCCAGCGAAGCGACCGCCACCTCGACCGGCAGCTCAATACCGGCATCGGCCGAAACCTGGCGCACCAGCCGGTCCAGTCGGGCCATGCCCTCGTCGATGCCCACTGCCTGATGCGAAATCGTCGGTGCGCGCGCCGCTGCAACCAACGTGCCGTCAGCGCCAACCAAGGCAACATCGACCTTGGAGTTCCCGCCATCGATACCCAGGACGAGCGGTGAGGCTCCGGTCAAGTCGCGCGCCGCTGCGGCAGGAGTAGCTCGGACAGTTCTGGGCCGGAGTCCCAGCCGGCGCGCGCGGGCAGGTGGGGCAGTTGGTCGACCGTCACGAAATCGGCGCCTGCTCGATCGAAGCTCCGAGATCACGATGGGCAGTGCTTCTGCGGTGGTCCAAGGCCAACCGTGCATCAGCACGATCGCGCCGTCGCCGTGCGCAAGCACGCCGTCGACGACCCGCCGTATCTCGCCGGCCGGCGCTCGCGACGCCCAATCACGACTATCAACATTCCACCCGACATTGCGGTAGCCAAGCCGCGCCAGTCCGGCCAGTGTCCGGGTGCCCGAGTCGATGGCGCCAAATGGACAACGGAACCAGGGCCGCGGGTCGACTCCTACTACGTCGCGAATGGTCGATGTCGCGGTCAGCACGTCGGAGGCCAGGGCTCGAGCAGTCAACATCGGCATCCGTGCGTGAAAGTGTGAGTGGTTGCCGATCAAATGTCCGCCGGCCCCGATCTCGCGTGCCAGCGCCGGATATGCGCGCACCCATCGGCCCTGCAGGAACATGGTCGCCCGCACATTTGCTGCCGCCAACGTATCGACGATGGCCTGCGTTACGCCGTCACGAGTGGGTCGATCGGGATGCTCGACATCGAACGTCGAGCGCGACGCGCAGCACGCTCAGCGCTCGACGCCGGTGATGACCACGCCGCGAGTGAAGAAGCGCTGGAACACGATGTAGACGACGACCGGGATGATCAAGAGTCATCAACGTGCCGGCCTGGAGCAGCGACGGCTCGGTGCTGTGGATGCCGTTGAACCGCTGCAGGCCGACGGCGAGGGGCACGAGCTTTGGCTGTGTGGCCAGGTAGATCAACGGCTCGAAGAAGTTGTTCCACGAGTAGACGAAGTGGAAGATGCCGACCGCGATGATCACCGGCCAGGACTGCGGAATGATGACCGAGATCAGCGTCCGGAACGGGCCGGCACCGTCCATGGCCGCCGCTTCGTCCATCTCGCGCGGTATGGTCATGAAGTATTGGCGCATCAGGAATACGTCGTAGGCGTTGGCGAAGAAAGTGGGCACAAGCAGTGGCGCCCACGCAATCAGCGGGTTGGAACTGCCAATGACGCCGAGCCAGCGCCAGACGGCGTACGTCGGAATGGTGGTCACGATCGATGGCAGGAAGATTGTCGAAATCAACAGCACGAACAGCAGGTTGCGGCCTGGGAAACCGGAAACGAGCAAATCCGTAGGCAACGAGCGTGCACGAGAAGAGCACGCCGATCATGCCCACGACGGCGATGAACGACGGTGTTGAACAGCAGCCTTGGGTACTCCAGCAGGTCCCATACCTTGCTGAAGTTCTCGAAGTGTGGAGCGAAGGTCCAAGAGCGCGGCAATGCGCGCCACGATCCTTCCCACAGGATCTTGCCCAGCTCCGGGTGCTGCGGGATCGACGAACCCGCTGACCGTGCGGCCCGGCTGGACCAAAGCCAGCTCGCGTGTCTGGCCATCGATCGGCACGAGAAACACGTCGTAATTGCGGCCCTGGTAGTTGTACGTGACCGGGTCGGCCGGCCACAGTGGCGAACCCAGTTCCGTGATCTGCTCGCGGGTCTTGAGCGAAAGCGAGGCGGACTGGAGCATCGGCGCCAGGAACGCTGCTACCGCGCAGGTCGCAACGAGCGTCAACAGGAACGACTTGCCTCCCTTGCGCAGGCGCGGCGCAAGCGGGCGCGAGCGTCGGCCGGCTGCCTCCTGTTCCGGTGCGACCGATGCCGTCGTCGTCGCCACCGCTAACGGTCTCCCGCGTAGTAGACCCATCGTCTTGCCGACGCGAACAGGGCGACCGTCAGCACCAGCGTGATCACGAACAGCATCCACGCCAGCGCGGCGCCATAGGACATCCGCTGGAAGGTGAAGAAGCTCTTGTAGATGTAGAGGTTGAAGAAGTACGTCGTGCCGCCCGGTTCGCCGGTCCCGTTCTTGAGCACGAACGGCACGAGGAAGTACTGCATAACCTCCACCAGGCCGAGAACGAGCGAGTAGAAGATCACTGGCGACATCAGCGGCAGCGTCACGCGGCGCAGCTGGGCCCACCAGCCGGCTCCATCGATCTTGGCAGCGTCATACAGGTCGGTCGGGACGTTGTTCAGCCCTGCCAGGTTGATGATCACGGCGCCTCCGATGCCCCAGAGTCCGACCAGGACCAGCCCGGGATAGATCCACGTTGGATCGTTGAGCCAGTTGGGCGGGTTGGCGATGCCGATCGCGCGCAGCCCCTGGTTGAGCCAGCCGGTATCCGGCAGCAGCGTGTTCTGCCAGATCAGCACGCCTGCCACGAACGGCACCACGTAGGGCAGGAAGATGAGGATGCGGAAGATGCTCGAGCCGCGCAGGCTCGGACTGTTGAGCATCAAGGCGACGACCAATGGCGCGATCATCGTGGCCGGCAGCCAGAGCGCGGCAAAGGTGAAAGTCACTCTCAGCGACGCCCACACCTGGGCGTCGGCCAGCATGTCGGCGTAGTTCTTCAAGCCGACGAAGGCAAACGGCGCCGACGACGACAGGTTGATGTTGGTGAACGAGAAGATGAGCGTGCCCAGCGTCGGCAGCAGCGTGAACAGGACGAAGCCAACGAGCCAGGGTGAGATGAAGATGAGCCCCCAGCGCGCCTCGCGGCGCGCCAGGGGCGATAGCTTGCGTGGCCGCGGCAGGCTAATGGCGCGCCGCAGCGACAGCGTTGTCATCTAGGCTCCGTGTTCCTCAGCCCGGCGCCTTTCCTACTTGTTCCAGATGTTCTGCAGATCTCGCTGAAGGTTCGAGATCTCGGTGCCCATGTCAAGACCGACCTGCGTGTCCCAGCGCGTGGCATAGGTTGTGATCGTCGAGGTCGGACTCGTTATAGGTGTTCTCGCCGGAGGTGTTGAAGGGCAAGGGCGACTCGAAGTTCGGCGCGTCAGCATGCTCGATGCCGTCGACCGCGACCTGCCAGTCGACCGGCTGCTGCATGGTGAAACCGCCTTCCTCCTCGATGCCAGACTCGAGCGTGTCGAAGAAGCCCTGGCGCAGGCCTTCATTGGCCGGCATGGCGCCATACGTCTGCGTCAGAGCGGCCGCCGCGTCTGTCAGTAAGTAGCTCAGGACGGTGAAGGCCGCGTCCGGGTGCTTGGTGTCCTTCCAGATGCGGAAGGTGTCGGCGTTGAATGCTGCCGTCTGTGTCCCGTTGTAGGCCGGAAGGGCCGCGATGTCCCAGTTGTCACCCGCACCAGCGAGACAGTAAGTCGACCAAAGGAAGTTTCCGGCCATGGCGATCTTGGCGTCGCAGAACGGCACGCCATCCGGGTTCCAGACGTTCATGTCGTTGTAGTGCGAGCCATCCATGATGAAGTGGTCTTTCCAAATGCCGTCGTAATACCACTTCCACGCGGCGGCCCACTGCTCCGGGATCTGCGCGGTCTTGCCGTCCGCAGCCACCAGCGACCCGGCTCCCCAGTACGCTCCGAGACCGCGCATGTCATCACGTTGGGGCTCGAAGCCGTATTGCTGGATCTTGGTCGGATCGAAGCCTTCCTGCGTCGCATCTTTCCCGGCCTGGTCGACCGTCAGCAGCAGGCCGAGGGTGCGCGCGGTGTTGTAGTCCCACGGCACCGAGGCACCGTCCTCAACACCCAAGGCGATGGCCGCTGGACCGACGGCGACGTAGTCGTCGCCGTACTTGTGCGGCGGCTCGTTGATTGCGATCTCGTCGAACATGCCGCGCTGGTAGTAGAGCTCGGACGGGTAGATGGCGAATGGCAGGCCTTCCTGCGAATTGCCGACTTTGAAATAGTCGACCGCGCTGCTTTCGTACTTGCTGGTATCGAAACCGGTCGATTCGATCAAAGGACCAAGGTCGAGCCAATGACCGGAGAAGGCATTGGCGCCGCCAAATCCGACTGGACCGATGATGTCGGGCGGATTTGTGCCGGCGATCTCCGTCGTCAGCGTGTCGTACGCGAGCAGATAGTTAACGAACTCGCCCTGTATCTGGATGTCGGTGTGGGCGGCGTTGAAGTCGTTGATAACCTTCGCTTCGACTTCAACCTGGGATGGGTCGTTGCCCGCGCCCAAGCAGCAGTACCAGCGCACCGCTGTCACACCCTCGCCGACCGTGGTCGGGCCGGCGAAGAATGTCGTCGGCTGCGGGGTCGGACTTGCACTCTCGGCCGGCGACTCCGCCGGCGCGCTGCCAGTCGGACTCTCGCCGGCAGTTGCCGAGGCCAACGAACTTGCGCTCGTGGCGGGAGTGGCAGTCGCGGCTGGAGTGCCCGTTGTCTTTGGTCCGGTCGGGGCTTGGCGTCGACGTCGGCGCCGCGGCGGCGCAGGCGGCGGCGAGCAGCGCCGCAATGGCGATCGCCGGAACTCGAAGCCAGGCTGTCTTCATCGGTCACCTCGGGGCTGGGTGGTTGATGGCGCGGTGGACAGTCGGGTGTCGGTCGTAGGGAACCTCCTTTCCGGCGCAGGCGCCGGCATTGTCGACTGACTGATCGACCAGTTCGACGGTCTTCGGCTGACGTTGACGTTGCGTTCGACGAAATAGCGGGTGCGGTCGCCGCGCACGAACGTGCGCGAGTACTCGACTGGTACGCCATCGTCGGAATAGGCCACGCCGGCGACGAGCAACGCCGGCTGGCGCTTCTTGATTGCCAGCAAGCCGGCTTCGCGCTTGCGCAACAGGACCGGTTCGAAGGTTTCGCGTGTTCGCCCGATAACGGTCCCGAAGCGAGCGTTCAGGACGCCATAGAGCGACTCGCGCTCGAGATCTGCTCCAAGCAGCCCGGGAAAACGTTCGGCCGACAGGTGGACCTGCTCGAGCAGCAGAGGCTCCCTATCGGCCAGTCGCAGGCGCTCGATGAAGATGGTCGGTGCGCCGACATCGAGCTGCAGGTTGGCGGCGACGGCCTCACTGGCGACCTCATCGCGGGCGGAGATCAGCCGGGTCTGCGGATCCATACCGCGCCGCTGCATCTCCTCCGTAAAGGTAAGCGGCTCATCCAGATCTCGGTCAATGCGCGCCGGTAGGACGAACGTGCCTCGTCCCCGAGTTCTTTCGATGCGCTGCTCGCGAGCCAGCTCATCGAGGGCGCGCCGAACGGTGATGACGCTGACCCCATATTGCCGGGCAAGCTCACGCTCGGGCGCGATTTGGTCACCCGGTTGCCGCTTCCCGTCGTCGATCGAGCGGCTCAAGTCCAGGTAGACCTGGTGATAGAAAGGAATCGGGCCTATTTCGAGCTGGAACGAAGGCAAAGGCGCTCTCTCCGGCTTGACCGCGATTGCTAATACGCTTATAAGCAATCCACGCAACGGCTGTCAAGTTCTTGGCGCAGTTTGAGGTAGCCGATGGGTCTCAAGGTCACCGTCGTCGGCGGTGGAAGCACCTACACGCCGGAGCTGGTGGACGGCATCGCTCGGCGATCGACGCGCCTGCAAGTCGATGAGTTGGCATTGCTAGATATCAATCGTGAGCGACGCGAGATCGTGGGCGGGCTGGCCGGACGTATGTTGAAGCGCGGCGGCTGGCGCGGCCAGCTCACCATCACCGGCGACCAGGACGCGGCGCTGGACGGCGCGAACTACGTCTTGATCCAGCTGCGTGTGGGCGGCCAACAGGCGCGGCTGTCGGACGAAACCCTGCCCCACCAATTCGGCATCATCGGCCAGGAGACGACCGGGCCGGGCGGCTTCGCCAAGGCACTGCGAACGGTGCCTGTCATCCTGGACGTCGCGGATGCGGCCGGCCGCCGGGCCGCGCCCGACCACTGGATCGTCGACTTCACCAACCCTGTCGGCATCATCACCCGAGCCCTGCTCGATGCGGGTCACCGCGCGATTGGTTTGTGCAATGTCGCGATTGGCCTCCAGCGGCGTTTCGCCGAGCAGTTCGGGGTCGAGCCGGAGCAAGTGGACCTGGAGCATGTCGGGCTGAACCACCTGTCGTGGGAGCGCGCCGTACGCGTCGACGGCGAGGACAGGCTGGCCGGTTTGATCGAGGCGGACCCTGACCAAGTGGGCGACATGGTTGGCGTGCCGGGCGGGATCGTCCGCGCCCTGCGCGCGCTTCCTTCTTACTACCTTCGTTACTACTACTGCCGGGAGCAGGTGCTGCGCGAGCAGTTGGCCGGCCACACGCGCGCCCAGGACGTGATGGACATCGAACGGCAGCTGCTCGAGCTGTACAGCGACCCAACGCTGGATACCAAGCCCGAGCTGCTCGACCATCGCGGCGGAGCTTTCTACAGCGAGGCCGCCGCCCAGCTGATCGCCTCCCTCAACGACGGACTGGGCGATGTCCAGGTGGTCGATACGTACAACCGCGGCGCACTGCCAGATCTGCCGGACGATGTCGTGGTCGAAGTGCCCGCCCGCATTACGGCGGACGGCCCGGCGCCAATTCCAATGGCGCCCCTGGCGCCGGAGATGCACGGCCTGGTGGAAGCTGCGCGCGCCTACGAGGAGCTGACTATCCAGGCCGCGCGGACCGGCGATCGTGACGTTGCCGTCCGCGCACTACTTGCCAACCCGCTGGTTGGCAGCTGGGAACTGGCCCAGCCGCTGCTCGACGCCATCCTGGGCGCCAACCAACAGCACCTGCCGCTATTCGCGGCGGGTGCTAAATCGCCAGTCGGCTCTTAGACTGGGCGCGTTAGCGCCCGTAGCTCAGCGGATAGAGCGTCTGCCTCCGGAGCAGAAGGCCGTGGGTTCGAGTCCCGCCGGGCGCGCCAGCTTAAGCGGCGCTGATTGACGCCTTCGCGGCAGCCGCTTCGCGGTCGATCTCGGCGGCGACCTGCTTGTCGACCGCCCGCGTCACGATCTCGTCAGCTTCGGCCAGTGCGCGCTGGATCTCAACGACGGCGGTGTCCTCGACCAGGCAGAGAAGGCCGGCCGTGTCCGGCTTCATGACCTTCTCGAGCTCCTCGGCGATGCCGTGGCGGTGGAACACGTTACGGACCTTGCCCAAGACCCCGCCCGCGGCGCCGCCGGCAATTGCGCCAGCCAGGATCGACGGCGGGAAGACCAGGCCGATCAGCACGCCGCCGACAACGCCCCACTTGACGCCGGTCTTGGTGCTGTGCTCGGTCACCGTACCGAGGTGGATCTTGCCCTCGTGGTCGGCGCGCGCGATCAGCACCGAGTCGATGCGAATGCTGGTCGTTCGCTCGAGCTGGGTAAGCTGAGCGTAGGCGTCCTGCGCCTCTTCGATCGTTGGGAAGCGGGCAATGATGAGGCTGTGTGCGCCATCGCTGATGATGCCAATGACGGCCTCAGCATCTTTTTCATCCGCGGCATTGGGCGTGCTGGAAATGTTCGCTTCGTCGGTCATGCGTGCGCCTCTTTCATGCGTTCGTGATCGCCTACGGCTTGCGATCGCTTGCTGTACGCCCTCAGCCTCGGCACCAGACCGGCAATGGTCAATCGCGCACGCACCCAAAGAGGTGCTCGGAAACTAGTTGCGGAGCGTGCCTTTGCGTAGCACCGCGACCATGCCCGTGGCGCCGAGTGGCTTCGAGAAGAAGAAGCCCTGTCCGTAGCGGCAGCCCAGCTCGGCAAGGCGCCACGCCTGCTCGCGCGATTCGATGCCCTTTGCCACCGCTTCGGCACCGCGCGCGTCCGCCAGGTTCAGTACGGCAATCGAGAAGGTCGACACCTCCGGCGGGCCGTCGACGTCAACAACGAACTCGCGGTCGAGCTTGACGTAGTCGACGGTCAGCCGCTTGAGGTCACGCAGGGATGTGGCCGCACCGAAGTCGTCGAGCGCAACGCGTACGCCCGCCTCGCGCATGACCGCCAATGTGCGTGCGATGGCATCCGCCTCGGCGCCGACGTTGCCCGTCAGCTCGAGCACGAGCGAAGACGGCGGCAGGCCTGTGCGCGAAACCGTCGTAAGCATCGTTTCGGCCACCGCGGGATCGATCAGCTGGACGGGCGCGACGTTGACGCTCACCTGTGGCAGGTTGTCGCCGACGCGTGGCCAACCGGCCGCAGTTCGGCACGCCTGCTCGAGAACGTAGTTGCCTATCGCGTCGATCAGGCCCGCTCGCTCGGCCTGCGGCAGGAAGTCGGACGGTGCCAACGTTCCGCGGCGCGGATGGCGCCAGCGGATGAGCGCCTCGGCACCAACAACCGCGGCTCCGCCGAGCCGCACCACGGGCTGGTACTCCAGCCTGAATTCATCTCGGTCGAGGGCCTGGGCGAGGTCGTCTACCAGGTCCTGCTCATCGTGCCTGACTACTCGAGTCGGCATATCAATTCCACCTCGAAGGTGCGAGAGCGCCAGGGCCGCCACGGTGCGGCCCGAAAGGCTGACGACACTGTAGCGCAGCGGTGCGGCCCGCTATGTAGCCCAAACGGCTCACGGCCCGGCCAGCTGGCGCGCGCGCTGGAGTACGGCGTCAAGCATGGCCGGCGTCAGCCGCCCGGTGAACGTGTTCTGTTGGCTCGGGTGAAAGCAGCCGACCAGCGCAAAGGGCCCGACTACGGCTTCGGCAGCGTGGGCAAAGGCAGGCCTTGGACGGCCGATATGGCCACGCGCCGCCAGCGCGCGCAGCACGCCATCCCACGCGTAAGCGCCCAGCGCGACGATCACGCGCAGTCGTTCGAGAGCGCCGACCTCAGCGACCAGGTATGGCAGGCAGTTGTCGCGTTCATCGGGCGTCGGTTTGTTGGCCGGCGGCGCGCAGCGGTTGACCGCTCCAATGTAGGCGTCCGTCAGGATGAGTCCATCGCCCGGCTGGGTCGAAGCCGGCTGGTTAGCCAAACCTGCGCGGTGCAGCCCGGCGAACAGGAAGTCACCCGAAGCATCGCCGGTGAATATGCGGCCGGTGCGGTTGCCGCCATGGGCGGCCGGCGCCAGGCCGACCAGCATCAGCCGCGCGCCTGGATCGCCAAAACCGGCCAGTGGCCTGGCCCAGTAGGTCTGGCCCGCGAAGCGACGCGGTGGATGGCGGGCCGCCTCTTCGCGCCACCACACGAGCCGTGGGCAGCGCGCGCAGTTGACGATCTGGGCGTTGATCGCGCCCAGCTGACTAGCCGACTGCGCCGCCGGTCGGACCTTTCAACACGCTGCGCAGTTGTGACTTGTTCTCAGGGCTGCGGAAGTCGTGCAGTGGGTGCGACTGGAGCAGCGTCTCGACCGCCGGCTTGCCCTCGGCCCGGACGTAGACGGCGGGGTGGATGTTGCCCGTGTCATCGGTCTCGACCGCGATGGCGGCCGCGGCTGGGCCCTCGGTATCGACGAAGTCGGCCAGCGGCACGATGCCCTAAGTTTCGAATGCCCGTGCCGTGGTCGAGCGACACCGCCCTCGCCAGATAGGACTTCTGGTTCCACAGCTCAGGCGCCAGGGTCGCTTCCTCGAGCAGGTAGTCGACCAGGCCGGCGCTGGCAATCTCCGGCCGCGGCTCTTCGATGCCGAACTTGGTCCGGGCGAGGTGGTTGACCATCACCATCGCGTTGTAGCGCGCACCCTGGACCGCGCCCGAGTTGGCTGGCAGGCCGTACTTCTTCATGCCCGCCGAGCCCTGGCCGATGGTGCCGGCGAAGTAGATGCCGGCCAACGTCGCGCTCTCCCAATAGTTGGTCATCGATGGCATCAGGCTGCGACCGAACACTGTGACACCGAGGTCGGACAGATCCTGCAGCGGGCAGGTCCAGCCTGTCGCCGCGATCACCTCATCGGCTTCGATATTGAGCTCACCACCACCCTCGGAAGGCTGGCAGTGCACGCGGTAGCCAGCGCCGACACGTTCGATACGGGCAATCGAGGCGTTTAGGATGAACACGCCGCCGCCGAGCATCTGGTCCTCGACCGGCTGGACGTAACGTGCCCGAACGCCGGCCAGCGAGTTCGAGTTGATCGACATCTTGGCGGGCCGCGGCGACGCGAGCACGATCCGCTGAGCCCACGGCAGCAGGCCGTTGGCCAGCTCGAAGGCAGAGTTTTCCTTGCCCACGATGAAGAGGCGCTTGCCGGCGTACTCGCTGGCGGGTTTCATGTGCGCGTAATGGACCGCGTGGTCCATGCCCGGCGTGTCGGGCTTCCAAGGCTCCGCGACGCCGACGGCGAAGACTGCCGCCTGGCAGCGGTAATCGCCGTCGCTTGTGTGGAGCACGAAACTGTCGCCGTCGCGACTGGTCGACTCCCAGCGACAGTCGAAGCGGATGTCGAGGTTGGCGCGTTCGGCAAACGCGACGAGGTTGCTCTCCATCTCCGGTCGGGACGGGAACGAAGAGCTGCCGTCCATCAACTCGGGCATGATCGAGCGCGCCGCGGGCTCAGCGGCGAGCAGGCTGTTCCAGTCGTACCACTCGTACCAGCGGGCGGTTCGTGGCACCGGCGCGTAAGGTTTAGTCCAGGAAAGCAGCCGCTGGAAGAGCGGGAAGCGGCGGAACATGCCGCCCGGCGATGGGTCGGCCGACAGCTGGGCGTACTTGATGCCGTGCTGTCTGAGGAAGTAGCTCGCCTGCATCCCGCCCGGGCCGCTGCCCACGACTACAACTTGATAGTCCCCCGGCGGGAAGGGGCGCGACGCTAGCTCCGCCACCGGTTCGCGTTCCGCAGTCGCAGGGCGACGGTCTTAAGCATGCGCAGCATCACCGGTGGGTGATCGCGCAGGAAGCCCTCCAGCTCGGGGCCGCCGAGGTGGAGAAGATGGAGCTGGCGCAGGGCAATGATGTCGGCCGCCGGCGGCTCGCCAAGCAGCACCGACATCTCGCCGAAGAAGTCGCCCTTGCTAAGCCGCGCTCGCTCCTCGCCGTCGATGCGGACGGCGGCTTCGCCGTCGAGGATCACGTAGAAGCCGGTACCGGTGAATCCCTGGCGCAGGATGCGCTGGCCCTGCGGTACGGACTCCTCGGTCATCTTATGGGCCACCTGCTCGAGCTGCGGCCGTGACAGATCGGCGAACAGCGACAGGCTGCTCAGGAGGTCGACCAATTCCTGCTGCGATAAAGCCATCGCGTGTCCCCTACTGGCGGTGATGCTCGTCTGCGGCGCGCAGACGCAGGGTTAGCCCCTTGATCAGGTTCAGCGAGAGTGCCGGATCGTGTTCGAGCATAGACAGGAGGTCCCACGAGGCGAGCGCGAGGCAGACAGTGTCCGTTTCGGCCTGAACGCTGGCAGTACGTGGTTGCTGGTCGATGACGGCAAGCTCGCCGAAGAACTCCCCTTCCCTCAACTCTGCCAGCTCGTCGGACCCGCGGATCACGCGCGCGCGTCCCGAAAGAATGACGTACAGCCCGGTCCCGACTTGACCCTGCCGGACGATCCAGCTGCCGGCCGGAAAGTCGACCTCACCCGCCACCTCGGCCAGCTGGGCCATCGACTCCGGGCTGATGCCTGAGAACAGAGGAACGCGCCCGAGCCACTCGGCTTTCTGCTGGGCGGTGATGGCCACGGACGGCAATTTACAACCGCAAGCGGACGCACGACAGCGGGCGTGCCTGCGGAGGTGGCACCAGTGGTTCGCCGGCGTCAGTCGCCGGAATGGCCGCCGGAACGAATGTCGAAGCGCGCGAAGGAGCCGCTGGCCGGCAGCCACTGGTCGTCGACTGAGTTGACGGCCGCGCCGTGCGGGCCCACGCGAAGCTGTGCCAGCAGCGTCTCCAAGGCTTCGCGCGAGCCCTCGGCCACCACACGCACACTGCCGTCGGGCTCGTTGGCGACCCAGCCGGTCAGGGCGAAATGCAGGGCCTGCCGCTGCACGAACCAGCGGAAGCCAACTCCCTGGACCGTGCCGCGGACCGTGGCCTCGAGCCGGTGCAGTGCGTTCAAGCCGCCGCGCTCTCGCCGCCGGCGGTTCGCGGTCGCGGCCAAGCCAGCAGCAGGGTATCGAGCAGCAGGTCCGGATTGGCGTACATCTCGAGCGCCGAAATAGACGAATCGAGACGGCCCACGAAGCCGGTGAGTTCGGCCGGCTCGACCGTGCCGGCAACGGCGCGTAAGTCATCAAGAAGTTCAGGCTGGCGAAGCTCGGCCTTCGCGCCGTGGGCGGAGAGCGCCAGGTCGCGGGCGAGCTCGCGCCACACGCCCAGGAGCTGGCCAACCGCGGCCCTGCGCTGAGCCGGTGCGCCGCGCTGGCCGGCCGGCGCATCGTCGTCGGCTAGGGCACCGGATTGGGCGCCTGCCAGGACCAGACCGTCTTCGAGCAGAGTGGGCGCCGCCGCCAGGCGGATGCGCGCCGGTGCCGCGACGAGATCGAGCAAGGAGCGCGACAGCCGCGCGTAAACAACGACCACGTCCGGTTGGCCGGCCAGCGTGAGGGCGGCCCCTGGCCGTCGTCCGGCCAGCCGGGCCAGGGCAGCCGCGCGCGGAGCATCGGCGACGCCCGCCGCGGTCAACAGGCCAACTATGTCGTCGGTACTCAGCGGTCCCAGCCGCAGCCGCGCGCAGCGACTGAGCAAGGTCGGTAGGAGGTTCGATGATTCGTCGGCGGCCAAGATCAGGCAGACCCGGCCGCCCGGTTCCTCGAGCGTCTTGAGCAACGCGTTCTGAGCGTCCGGATTCAGCCGCTGCGCCTGCTCGATGAGGGCGACCCGAAAGCGTCCCTCGAGCGGCAGGAGTGCCAGCTCGGCGATGAGCGACTGGACCTGGCCGAGCTTGATCTGCTGACCTGCGCCTTCCGGACGGAGCCGGTGCAGGTCCGGGTGGTTGCCGTGGTCGACCTTCAGGCACGCCGCGCATTGCCGACACGGGCGCGCTGCCGGGTCTTCGGCGAGGCACAGCAGGCCCGCCGCCAAGTCCAGCCCGAGCGTTGTCTTACCAACGCCGGGCGGGCCGGTCAGCAGCAGCGCGTGTGGCGGTTGTTCGGAGGCGATGGCGCGCTCGATGGCGGCCACCGCCGCAGCTTGGCCGCGCGTCCGCAGTTCGCCCACGGATCGCCGGTTGTTACTCGGCGCTTGGATCGGCGGCGGCCGCCTTCGTCGTGCGGCGACGAGCCGGCTTGGCCGGCGCGGCCTCCTCCGACGCGACCTCGGCCGACTTGGTCGTCCGGGTGCGGCGAGCCGGCTTGGCGGTTGCCTCGGCCGGCGCGGCCTCGGCTGGCTCGGCGGCAGCCTTGGTCGTCCGGGCGCGGGTGGCCCGCTTCGGCTTGGCCGCCTCGGCCTCGCCCGGCTCCGCGGCGGGAGTCGTGGTAGCCGTCGCGGCAGTGGACTCAGCGGTTGCCTTGCGCGGCCGGCCGCGCCTGGCAGTGGCAGGCTCCGCCTGCGCAACCGACGCGCTGGGCTGCGGCGCCTCAGCCGTTTGCTGGTTGACTGGCGCACTCGAGGTCTTGCGTGCCAATTCGGCGCGCAGCATGTCCTCGAGATCGGCCGGCACCTCCGACCATGGGTCCCCGCTGGCCTGCATGGGCGGCCGATCCATCATCGGCCTGGGCTGCTGGACGGGCCGGTCGAAGCGTGGGCGGTCCTGACGCATTGGGCGCCCGGGTCGGCCGCGATCCTGTCGCGGGCGCTCAGTCATGCGGCCGGCGTTCGCCCCGAAACCGCTTGGCGCCGGTGCACCACGACCAAAACGTTCGCGGTCGAGCGCGGCCTGGTAAGCGCCACGGCCGCGGCCCATGCGGCCGCGCTGGCCGCCGGTCTGCGGACGCCGGCGTTCGGCCAGCAGATACTCCGGAATCTCCGGCTCTTCCAGATCTTCCTCGTCTTCGTCAGGCAGGAAGCTCTCGACGACCGGTCCGGCCGAACTGGCAGCCGCCTGGCCACCACCACCGAGCTGGCTGTCCCAGACCGAGCCAAAGGACTGGTGCACGGGCGGCGGTGGCAGGACGGCTTCGAAGTCCTCCTCGTCATCGCCAACGGCAATGCCGTCTTCGCCGACGGCAACTCCGTCCTCAGGCCGGCGGCCGCGACCGCGACCGCGACCACCGCGGCGCCGTCGACGGCGACGTCCGTCAGCCGACAGCTCATCGCCGGGCTGCGCACCGTCACCGGTGTCGGCTTCCTCGTCGACGAAGACCTCGGCTTCGGCAAGTTCGCTGGATGGCGTAGCGTCGACCCGCGACAGGCGCTCGCCGGGCATGGCCGTGAGGCCAGCCGATGACGACTCCGCCGATGCTGCGGCGACTCGATCTTCTCGCTCCAGATCCCGCGTACGTCCGCCACGGCGGCGCCGCGGTGCGCCTTCTGTTTCCTTCTCCGGCACCTCGGTCATCGACAGGTCGCCCTCGGCGGCCACGCGCCGACCGCTGCGTCCGGAGTCCTTGTCCACGCGCGCGATCTGGGCGATATCGATGAACTGGTCGGCGACCTCGATCAGGTCTGAGCTGGTGTTGCCGCGGAAGCTGATGACCTCGACGCGGACGCCCTGCTGCTGCACGGCGCGAATGGCCGGCGCAAAGTCACCATCGCCCGACACGACAACGGCGATGTCCAGGTTGCTGGCGGTGCGCATCAGGTCGACGACGAGCTCGATGTCAAGGTTCGCCTTGATGCGGCCATCGCCGTACTTGCGAATGTCCTTGCTGACGACCTTGTAGCCACTGCGCGCCAGGAAGGCATGAAATTGGCGCTGGTTCTCGTTCTCCGGGTCCAGACCCGTGTATGCGTACGCACGCACGAAATCGCGGCCGGCGACGGCGGACTTCAGCAGCGTGACGTAATCGATGTCCGCGCCGGCCGCCTTGGCCGCATAAAAGATGTTCGCGACGTCAACGAAGACGGCGACATTCTTGCTCACTAAGTGCTCCTATCGTTGCCCGGCCGCCGCGCTGGGCCGGCCGAGGTGCGGCTTGTTACCGCGTTGTCACAGGCGCCTTGGCCAGTGAATAGATGAGTCGTTGGCCGGCGGCCTGGAAGCCCAACTTCTGCCATTGGGCGTGCTCGGCAGGATCGTCCGCGAGCGCGACCTCGAGCTCCCGGCAACCCTTGTTGCGAGCAGACCGGACCACCTCGCGCAGGAGTGCGCCGGCGATCTCATCCGCCCCACTGCCGGGCTCGACGGCAAGGAGGTCGAGGGCCCCAACCAACCCGTTTGCCGATACCGACGGACGCAGTGCAAGCACCGCCACGCCAACCACCGGCTTGTTCTCTACCGCTACCAAAACGGCTGCGTTGGGCAGGTAGACCAACTGGCGCAGCAGGTCCGCAACCTGGTTCAGCTCCGCGCTGTTCCAGCGCGTATCTGTCCGTTCAATCAGCGCAGTTATGCGCTCGATGTCGGTTAGGCGTGCGTCACGGACCTGGAATTCCAATGCTCTGCCGTTCCCCAAAGCCGTGGTGGCGGGCTCAGCGTCAACCGCGTCAAACCTTGGAGCGAGTTCGCTACGCCGCCATGTGGCGGAGAGTGAAGACACGCTCTGGGGCGCGCGACATGTCTGTTGCAAACGAGACGCTGCTGACTATGATACGGCATCGCGCCAGCGGCGGAAACCCGTGTGGGCTGCGCGGTCGATCGTGTCTTCGAGGGGCAAGGTTGTGCAGGCGTCAGGGAAGTCGCCTGTCGATCCGCTCTCCGCGCAGCATGAACGGCCAGACGGTCCCCCGAGGAGGATGTCGGAAGTCAGCCGTAAGGCGCTCTAGGAGGAGGATCCGAATGACTCAGCACCACACTGGTGCAAGCAAGAGGGGCGCCCGCCGCGCGTCCATTCTTGGCGTAGGTTTTGCGGCAATCGCGCTGATCAGCACGGCCTGCAGTCTCGGCGGGGCGTCATCAACGCCGCCAGCTGACCCGCTCGGCGTCGTGACGATCAATGCCAGTGACCCGATCCATCTCGCGTTCTGGGGCGTGCTCTCAGGCGCGGATGCCGCGCTGGGCACTGACAGCCAGCGCGGCGTGGAGCTCGCCATCGCCGACCTCAAGGACGGCAAGCTGCTCGGCCATACGGTCAACCTGACGTCGGAGGATGCCCTCTGCACGCCGGCCGGTGGCGCAACTGCTGCGACCAAGCTCGCCGCGGACCCGTCGATCGTCGCGCTCGTTGGCTCGACGTGCTCGGACGAGACCGTCGGCGGCATCGCGACCCTTACGGCCGCGGGCATGACTACCATCTCGCCGTCCAACACGCGCCCGGCCCTGACCGACCCGACGCGTGACGCGACGTATGCCGGCTACCTGCGCACCGCTCACAGCGACGCGTTCCAGGGCAAGGCCGTCGCCGAGTTCATCAAGAACAAGCTCGGTCTGACGACCATGGCGACCATCCATGACGGTTCTGCCTACGCGCAGGCCCTTCAGCAGGTCGCGGTCGACAACTTCACACAGCTCGGTGGCAAGGTCGTCTCGCAGCAGGCGGTCCAGAAGGACCAGACCAACATGCAGGACGTCCTCAACACCATCGCCACCAGCAACAACGGTGGCCCGCCCGATGTCCTCTACTACCCGATCTTCACGGCCGCCGGCGGTTACATCACCGCCCAGGTCCGCGACGTCCCGGGCATGGACAACGTCGTCCTGATCGGCTCTGACGGCCTGTTCTCGGCTGACTTCGTCGCCGCGGCCGGCCCCAACGCCGAGGGCATGTACCTGTCGAGCCCGGACTTCACCAAGTTCCCGGCCGGTTACAAGACCTTCGTCGACAAGTACACGGCCAAGTACGGCGAGAAGCCGATCCAGATCTTCCACGCCCACGCGTACGACGCCACGAACATCATCTTCGCAGGCAATCGAGAAGGTGGCGGTCAAGTCGGGCGACACGATCTACGTCGGCCGCAAGGCCCTGCGTGACGCGATCTTCGCGACCAAGGACTTCGCGGGCATCACAGGCACACTTACGTGCGGCCAGTACGGCGACTGTGGCGCTCCGGTCATCGCGGTCTACCAGATCACGGCGCGCGAAGTCTGGTGGCCAGTGGCCGCCGGAAAAGCCGATCTGGCCCTAGGCCTCAATCGGGCATGACACGCCAGGCTTCTGGCGTCTAGTAATTCGACAGGGTGGGCCGTGTTCCTCGGCCCACCCTGTCGGCTATTCACCCAGGTGGATACTGACTACATAGGGTGAGGAATGGCTGCCACGACAGCTCCGACCGTCACACGCAGAAGCGGCGATAGGCTCGAGCAATTCACCGACCTCGCCATCAGTCGCGTTCCTGTGGGGATTCCGGATCGTCATCATCCTGGTGGTAGTCGTAGGCTCGATCCTGACGCTCGCCTCCGGCCGCTACGGCCTCGACAACTGGATCAGCTTTATTCGTGAGGGCGCCACCCTGGGTGCCGTGTACGCGCTGCTGGCGCTGGGCTACACGATGGTCTACGGCATCCTGCGGATGATCAACTTCGCCCACGGCGACATCCTCACCGTGGGCGCGTTCGGCGGCTACTTCACCGCCACTGCCCTGGCCGCCGTCGGCGTGCTCAACGGCAACGTGCTGCTATCGATCCTGTCCGTCGTCGCTGATGATGGCCGTGGCTGCCATCGCGGCGGTGATCGTGAATGTCCTGGTCGAGCGCATCGCCTACCGGCCGCTGCGCAACGCGCCACGGCTGGTGCCGCTGATCAGCGCGATCGGCGCGTCGTTCTTCCTGCAGTACACGATGCGTGGGCTGTTTGGTGACGGCGTTTACAACTACCCGACCATCGATGCCTTCGAACAGAAGGTCGACATATTCGGGCTGGGTTTCCTGGCTTTGAAATGGCTCGACGTCCTGGTCATCAGTCTCGGCGGTCGTGATGATGCTGGCGCTGTACCTGTTCGTGCAGCGGACCAAGGTGGGGACCGCCGATCCGCGCCGTTTCGGAGGACAAGGCGACCGCCGCGCTGATGGGCATCAACGTCAACCGCGCCATCGTGTTGACCTTCGTGCTTGGCGCGGCGCTGGCCGGCGTCGCCGGCGTCTTGTACGGGATGCTGTTCCGCCAGATCTTCTTCCTGAGCGGCGCCCTGCCCGGACTGAAGGCCTTCACGGCGGCTGTGTTGGGCGGCATCGGCAACATCCCGGGCGCCATGCTGGGCGGCTTCTTGCTGGGTGAGATCGAGTCGGTCGGACCGACGCTCTTCCTGTCGGGCCTGGGCGTCCCCTCGGCCACCCAGATTCATGATGTGATCGCCTTCACGATGCTGGTCTTCGTGTTGCTCTTCCGACCGTCAGGCTTACTCGGTGAGCGAGTAACGAGGCAGCGCGCATGACCGCCAGCGTCTTCCGCCGGCAGATGGGCGTCGTTCATCTCGGCTGCACCGGCGGCTGCTGACTGGCGGCGCGTCGGCCGGATAACCGGCCTGGGTGCCATCGTCGCCCTTTACCTGTGCCTGGTCGGCATCGTCGTTACGTTCGACCAGCGCGACCTGATCGTTGGCATCGTGTCGCTGGGCGACGCCACCCTCATCGTCACGTACCTGGTTACCGGCTACCTGGCGGCGTCGTATGCCGGCAGCAGTGCACTACGCCGCGTCCTGGCGGGGGTGCTGGGCGGTGCCGGCGTCGGCGCGAGTCTGTCTGCTCTCGTCCTCCTCGGAAGTGTGGTCAACCTGCGCGCGGTGCTGCTGCAGGCCTCACCCGAGCTGTACAGCCTGCTGACGCTGGGCCTGGGTGTCGCTGGCTTCTGGGTGCCGATGGCGATGGGCGCCTTCTTCGGCGCGGTCGGCGGCGCGACCAGAGCCGCCCGTCCGAGCCTGCAAAGGTCGCTCATCGTCGGCGCGCTGGCGGTCGTCCTGTTGGGCGTATTCGGCGGGCTGCTGCGGCTGCCCCTCGCGTCCAGCCCGTTTCCTGATTTTGCGCGCCTGCTCTTTGGACCAACCAGTGGCCTGACCGTCGTCGGCGCAATCGTCACCATCGCCGGCGCGGTTGGCTGGGACCTCGGTGCTCGGCTCGGCGACCGCATGCGCGCGCGGCGGGGCGGCCAGATAGGCGCAATCCTCGGTGCCGCGATCGGCGGCATCGCGCTCGGCTACATAGGTACGGCCATCGGTGGAACCATCGAGGGCGGCACGATCCTATTCGGCTCCGCCGGGGCGTTGATCGGCGCCGTCATCGGACTGCCGCTGGGCGCTCTGATCGGCGTCGGCGTCCAGCGCGGACTTCACGCGCTGCATGTCGACGACCGTGTCTCGGCGATGCCGGAGGCCCGCCAGAAGACCGTCCGGCGGAGCGGCCGCCTTGCGCTCATCTTCCTTGGCGTTGTCGTCGTGTTCGCGCTGCCGGCGTTCGCCGGCGTGTTCTTCGCCCAGGTCGTGGTGCTGGTCGCGCTGTACGTCCTGATGGGCCTTGGCCTGAACATCACCCTCGGCCTGGCCGGCCTGCTCGACCTGGGCTTCGTCGCCTTCTTCGCCGTCGGTGCCTATACCGTTGGACTGCTCACATCGACGGCCGAGTACGGCATCGCGCAGTGGTCGTGGTGGGCCGCGGTGCCCTTTGCGATCCTGCTGGCAATGGCCTTTGGCGCGTTCCTGGGCCTGCCCATTCTGGGCATCCGAGGCGACTACCTGGCGATTGCCACGCTCGGCTTCGGCGAGATCATCCGGCTGCTGGTCGCATCGGATCTGCTGCTGCCGCTCCTTGGCGGCCCGCGCGGCATCGTCAATATTCCCAAGCCGATAGACGTGCCGCCAAATGACCCCTTAGCCGGGCCGGTCCAGATCTACTACATCGCGATCATCTGCGCGGCGATCATCGCCTTCATCGCCTACCGCCTGCGTGGCTCGCGTCTGGGCCGAGCCTGGCTCGCCATCCGCGAGGATGAGGACGTGGCCGAGGCCCTGGGCGTCAACCTTGTCCAGACCAAGCTGCTGGCCTACATCCTGGGTGCAGGATTTGCGGGGCTTGGCGGAGCGGTGTTCGCGGCGCTGATCGGCGCCACGTTCCCCTCCGACGTCAACCTCCAGATCTCGTTCAACGTCGCCGCGATCGTGATCGTCGGCGGCATGGGCAGCATTCCCGGCGTCGTCGTCGGCGCCATCTTCCTGATTGGGCTGCCCGAATTGTTCCGTGAGTTCTCCGGTTACCGGCTGCTCTTCTACGGTGCCGCGTTGATTGCCGTCATGCGCTTCCGGCCTGAGGGCCTGATCCCGTCGCGCGTGATCCAGCGCGAGATGCACCTGCCGGAGAACGTCGAAACGGCCGATGCGTCGATTGGCTCGAACGTGGCCATGCGCGAGGAGCTGCCTGAGCTCGAACTCACGCCCGACGAGCTGCCGGAGGCCCGCTAGCCATGCCGCTGCTCGAAGCAAAGGGCGTCACCAAGAAGTTCGGCGGGCTCGTCGCCGTCAACAACCTCGACTTCACCATGGAGCCGAAATCGATCGTCAGCGTCATCGGGCCCAATGGCGCCGGCAAGACAACCTTCTTCAACTGCATCGCCGGCTTCTATCCGATCACCGAAGGCTCGATCACATTCGACGGGGTCCCGGTTCACAACCTCCGTTCGGACAAGATCGCTCGCATGGGCATCAGCCGCACGTACCAGAACATCCGCCTGTTTGCCAACATGACGGCCATCGAGAACGTGCTTGTCGGCGAGCACCAACATCTGCGCAAGGGATGGCTCGCCGCGGTGATCAACACGCGCGGCGTACAACGCGAAGAGTCGTTCGCCAATGAGGAAGCCCAGCGACTCCTACGCTACGTCGGCCTGCAGGGCAAAGGCGACCGGCTCGCCAGCAACCTGTCGTACGGCGACCAGCGTCGGCTCGAGATCGCTCGGGCCCTGGCCAACAAGCCGGCCCTGCTGCTGCTCGATGAACCGTCGGCCGGTATGAACCCGGCCGAGACGCAGGAGATGACTTCGCTGATCCGCAAGCTTCGAGACGAGCTTGGCCTGTCGATCCTGCTCATCGAGCACCACATGCGTGTCGTCATGAATATCTCGGAGCGCATCACGGTGCTCGACTACGGCCAGAAGATCGCCGAAGGCCCACCGGCCGAGATCCGAGCGAATCCGCGGGTCATCGAGGCGTACCTGGGCAAGGGCCGGGCAACTGAAGGTTCAGGACCGGCAGAGCCCGAAATGCAGCCGGCCGCGGAGTCTGGGGCCTAGCGGCATGGCGCTCCTCGAAGTCAGCGAACTGCACACCTACTACGGCAACATCCACGCCCTGCGCGGCATCTCGCTGACCGTCGAAGAGCACGAGATCGTGACCATGATCGGCTCCAACGGCGCGGGAAAGTCCACCACGCTGAACTCGATCAGCGGCATCGTCGGCGTGCGGTCGGGCCGCGTCTCGCTCGACGGTGAGGACCTGACCAGGGTGCCGCCGCACGAAGTCGTCAAGCTCGGTGTGGTCCAGGTCCCCGAGGGCCGGCGCATCTTTGCCCGGCTGACGGTCGAAGAGAACCTGAAGATGGGCGGCTACGTGCTATCCCAGAAAGCCGGAGGTCGTCGACGGCATCGATCGTGCCTATGTGACCTTTCCGCGGCTCAAGGAGCGCCGCAAGCAGGTCGCCGGCACGCTGTCCGGCGGCGAGCAGCAGATGCTGGCCATGGGTCGTGCGCTGATGGCCAAGCCGCGCATGCTCCTGCTCGACGAGCCGTCGATGGGCCTGGCGCCCAACCTGGTAGAGCAGATCTTCGACAACATCAAGAAGATCCACGAGGACGGCACGGCCATCCTGCTGGTCGAGCAGAACGCGAACATGGCCCTCGAGATCGCGGATCGCGGCTACATCCTGCAGACCGGCGAGATCGTGCTGGCGGATAAGGCCGAGGCCCTGCGCGACAACGAGGACGTCAGGCGCGCCTACCTCGGCGCCTAGTGCATTGCCGCTGACCGGTCGCGTGCGCTACGGCGCGACCACCTCGGGCTCACCCTGCTGCTGGACGATCGCCGTCGCCAGGCCGCAGTAGCGCGTCTGGGTCGTTGGTAGCAGCTGTAGCGGACCAGAGTTGGTGATCGGCACGTCGAAGGTCGTATCCGGGATGTAGCGCGCCGCCTTCGCTACTGCCCAGCGGGTTGAGCTTGAGCTCGACCTGCCACTCGCCGGGCGGGTAGTCGCAACGTTGCGTGCCCCGGCTCAAGGTGACGTGCCGACGTCGACGGGCTGATTGGCCTAGCACGTAGTGGCCGGCAGCGTCTTGGGTGAGCTTGCGGTGAGTACCGTGCTGAGATCCGGGTCGTCCCCAGCACGGGCTCTCGAGACCGGCGTCATCGGGCGCGGAGTAGGGACCGACCAGGCACACCAGCGGTGGTTCGGCGAGAGTCGAGCTCCGCTGGTCGATCCACGATCTCAGCTCAGGTCCATCGAGTCGACGATCCGCACCTTTACCTGCCGTGCACCACCGCCATTCACGCCGAAGTCGGCGAAGGCGCCCGTGGCGACCAGCGACGTGCCGCCAACGGTCGGCGTCACGTGGACCGATGCCAGTGGGTCCTGCGACGGCGTCGCCGGGGCAGCGGCAGAACACGCCCCAATTAGACCGCCGGCGGCCAGCGCGGCGGTCAGGATGCCTGGTTTGATCACGCGTTGGCGGTCGCCAGGAAGCGGCGCAGGAACTGCTTGGTGCGATCGTCTTGCGGCGAATCGATGACCCGCTCGGGCGGACCCTGCTCCGCGATCACACCGCCTTCCATGAAGATCACGCGGTCGGCGGCCTCGCGGGCAAAGTGCATTTCATGAGTCACAACGAGCATCGTCGTGCCTTCGTGGGCGAGCTCCTCCATGACCTTCAGGACCTCGCCAACCAGCTCAGGATCGAGCGCACTGGTGGGCTCATCGAACATGAGCACCTTGGGCTCCATGCATAGCGCACGCGCGATGGCCACGCGTTGCTTCTGACCGCCGGACAGTCGTGACGGGTACTCATCGCGCTTGTCGATCATGCCCACCTTCTCGAGGTACTTCTCGGCCGTCGCCACCGCCTCGTCGCGCGCGATCTTCTTGACCCGCGTCGGCGCTTCAATGCAGTTCTGGAGCACGCTCAGGTGGGGGAACAGGTTGAACTCCTGAAAGAGCATCCCCGCGCGCAGCCGGATCTGGCGGATCTGCTCGCGGTGCGCCCTGCTGCGACCGTGAAGCGGATCGGCCTCGACGCGCAGCCCGTCGACCTCTACCCATCCGACAGTGGGCTCCTCGAGGAAGTTGATGCAGCGCAGCAGGGTGCTCTTGCCGCTGCCCGAGCGGCCGATGATCATCACCGCCTCGCCCTGCCGGACGGATAGGTCTATGCCGCGCAGGACATGCAGGCTGCCGAAGTACTTTTCGAGGCCGCTTACCTGAACGATGTCTTCGCCATTGGTGTGGGCGCCGGCGCCGGCAGGCTGCCCGGTCATCGGTCGGACCTCCGCATTCGCGCTTCGAGCCGTTCCTGGACGAGCGAGAACGCGATGGTGAGGATCCAATAAACGAGGGCCGCGATGACCAGGGCCTGCAGTGTGTGGAGTGACGGACGGCCGACCGTCTCCGCCCGATTGAGGACTTCCTGAACGGTAATCGCGGAGACCAGCGCCGAGTCTTTGATCATCGAGATGAAGTCGTTGCCGATGGCCGGGATGACGATGCGGATGGCCTGCGGCAGGACGATCCGCCGCATTACGGTTCCCTCCGGCAACCCGAGCGCCTCGGCGGCTTCGCGCTGACCGCGTGGCACGGCCTGGATGCCGGCGCGGAAGATCTCGGTCATGTATGCGCCGTAGTTGAAGCCGAGGGCCAGGATGCCGGCCAGTAGAGCAGGCAGGATTATGCCCAGCTGGGGCAGGGCGAAGTAGATGAAGAAGATCTGCACCAGCAGCGGCGTGCCGCGCACGATCGATACGTAGAACGAAGCAAGTGCATAGACGACCGTGTTGCTCGACAGGCGCGCCAGCGCACCCACCACCGCCAGCGCCGTGGCGAGCGTGATCGAGGTGACGCAGATGAAAATCGTTACGCCGGCGCCGCCGATGATGAAAGGCGCCCAGGTGGCAATCCACGGGCCGTCGACGTTGTTAGTGGCCAGCAACAGCAAGGCGAGGGCGGCCATGAGCCCCACCCAAACGAGGATGAAGATCGTCCGGCCGCGTCTGCCCTTGGTGCGTTGAGCGCGTTCGATGTCATCGACGATCGTCGAGCGCGGAACCGTCATCTCGAGGTCGATTGCTGCCATCGGCCCGGACCCTCGACTGCTGATCTTCTCGTTGCGGGTGAGCCGCCCGCCGGGGCGGCTCACAATTCTTCGGCGGTTAGGGGGTGGTCTTAGTGGTCAGGTCGCGGCCCTCGTACCACTTCTGGCTGAGCGTGGTCAGCGTGCCATCCGTGTGCATGGCAGTGATGATCTTGCTGATCTCATCCAGCAGCTTGGCGTGCGGCGGGCCCGACTTGTCCAGCGCCAGCGCAAGCGGCTCGTAGTAGACCGGCTCGCCGACCGGCGTGAACGGGGCCCCAGCGGCGATAGCCGCCGTCAGCGTCTCTGACGCCGTTAGCCAGGCCTCAAAGTCGCGACGGCCTGACTTGATGGCATCAGCGCACTGCGTGTCAGTGTCGAACGTAGTCGACTTGATCCCGGCCGGTAGCGGCGCCTGCGCCGAGCCATCGCCGAGCTTGAGCGTGCCCTGCAGCCAGAACAGGTAGGTCGTCTGGTTGCCGACACACACCGTCTTGCCGGCCAGGCCGTCGAGCGAGGTAATGCCGCTGTCAGTGACGACGCCCATCTGAGCGGGTGTGTAGTAGTAGGGCGGCGTGAAGTCGAGCTTGCCCTTGCGCTCTTCGGTGATCGTCACCGAACCCGCACTCATGTCCCACCTTCCGGCCCAACCGCCAGCGACGACCAGGTCGAAGTTGGTCGTGGGCTGGAAGTCGGTCGTAACACCCAGGCGCTTGGCCACTTCGTTGGCCACATCAACGTCGAAGCCCTGCATGGTGCCGTCCGGCATTTGCTGGGACTGTGGCGGATAGGCGGGGTCCGTCACGACTACCAGCTTGCCTTTGGATTTCACTGTGTCCAACAGGTCGGCGGTGCCACCCGCCCCGCACGCTCCAGCGATAGCGATCGTTGTGAGCAACAGGGCGAGGGTGACCGTCAACTGACGGCGGATGCGCATCTGCGTCTCCTCTCATTCACGCGTGCACGGCCAAGGGGTTTGTCTCCCCCTCGCCGCTACTCTACTGCGATGGCGACCCCTGAAACAGCCATTCCGCCATCCTCGCGCACGTCCGATCTGGCGCGGGCCTACACCCTGCCCTCCCGTTTCTACTTCGAACCGGATGTGCTGGAGCGCGAGAAGGAACGGATCTTCGGCGCCAGCTGGCAGCTGGTTGCTCGCGCCGAGGACCTGGCCCGCGTTGGCGACTTCGTGCCGGCCACCATCGTCGACGAGCCGATCGTCATCACCCGCGGCATCGACGAGCAGCTGCGCGGCTTCTACAACGTGTGCCGCCACCGCGCCGGGCAGGTCGCTTTGGCCAAGGGCAACCGCAAGAGCCTGCAGTGCCGCTACCACGGCTGGACGTACGGCCTGGACGGCACCCTGCGCGCCTGTCCGGAGATGGAAGAGACGGAGGACTTCAGCAAGGAAGACTTCGGCCTGCAGCCGATCCGCGTCGAACAGTGGGGCCCGTTCGTCTTCGCCAACCTGGACGACTCGGCGCCAGCGCTGACCGAGGTGCTGGGTGCAATCCCAGGCGAAGTCGCCGCGGCCGGCTTCGACGTCAACAACATGCGCCTGGTCGAACGGCGCGACTACATCGTCGAGTGCAACTGGAAGGTATACGTCGACAACTACCTCGAGGGCTACCACCTGCCCATCGCCCACCCGCAGCTGTTCAAGGAACTCGACTACGACGCCTACCGCGTCGAGACCTTCCGCTGGTACTCCAAGCAGCACGCCCCGATCCGCGAACTGAAGGCGGGCGAGGAGCTGGGCCGCGACCGGCGTTTCATGCGCTCGGCCGACGGCGAGGAGGACGCCCTCTACTACTGGCTCTTCCCCAACACGATGTTCAACATCTACCCGGACAACATGAGCTCCAACGTCATCCTGCCGCTGGGCACGGACCGGACACTGACCATCTTCGAGTGGTTTTTCGCCGAGCCGGGCAGCGGCGCCGGCTGGGAATCGATGCAGCAGGGCATCGCCTTCTCGGACGAGATCCAGCACGAGGACATCGCCATCTGCGAGCAGGTCCAGCGCGGCCTGAGGTCGAAGGCCTACGACCGGGGCCGTTTCAGCGCCAAGCGCGAGAACGGCGTCTACCACTTTCAGCAGTTGGTAAGGGAGGCCTTGGGTGAGTAGAACCACGCTGACTGTCGCGCTTGTTTCCGAGGTCTTCTGGCAGCCTGACGGCGAGACCCGCCTGACCGACCGACTGAAAGAAGCCGCCGACAAGGGCGCCGAACTGGCGCTCCTGCCCGAGATCCCGCTCAACCCATGGCGGCCGGCGACGAAGGATCCGGTCGACGAGGATGCCGAGGAGGAGGGCGGACGGCGGACGCAGATGATGGCGCGGGCTGCTGCCGCGACCGGCGTGGGTATGGTCGGCGGCATCATCCGGCGCGACCCGATGACCGGCCGCCGGACGAGCCGGGCACTGCTGTTCGACGGACGCGGCGAGATCGTCGGCCGCTACGAAAAGCTGCACCTGCCCGAAGAACCCGGCTTCTGGGAAACCTCGCACTACGAGCCGGGCACCGTCGCGCCCAAACCACATGAGGGCTTCGGCCTGGCCGTTGGCATGCAGATCTGCTCCGACATCAACCGGCCCGAGGGTTCGCACCTGCTGGGCGCGCAGGGCGCCCAGGCCATCCTCGCGCCACGAGCTACGGAGCTCGAGACCTACCAGCGCTGGAAGGTTGTCTTCCAGGCCAATGCGCTGACATCGACCTGCTATGTGCTGTCGGTCAATCGGCCGGAACCGGAGCAGGGTGTCCCGATCGGCGGACCGTCGGTGGCGGTCGACCCGGAGGGCACGATGCTGGTCGAGACGACAGATCGGCTGGCCGTGGTCACCCTGGATCGTGATGTGGTGCGCCAGGCGCGTGTCGACTACCCTGGCTATCTGCCAATCAGGGCGGCGCTGTATGCCAAGGCGTGGGGCGAGCTGGCGGCTACGGACGGTCTGCCTGCCGACTAGTCGCGCCTCGGGCCAAGGCCTCAGCGATCGTGTCGACCCTCGTTGAAGAGCTCGAATAGCCCGAAAAAGACGACGACTAACCCGGCACCGCTGATCCACGCGCCCGGGGTCGTTTGAGGCAAGCCAAGGCCGGCGAAGTTGGGCAGGCTGATCTGGTACATGCGCGTAGCGAATGAAGCCACGCAGATGACGAACAGCAACAGGTAAACGCTGAAACGGTCGAGTGGCGAGTAGCGGTCACGCGACGCGTAGGGCATGACCATCACCGCCAGCATGGCCAGGGCCGAGGCGAACACGAGCATGCCAAGGACCGAGTCGAAAGCGTTTCCGCTGTGCAGCTCGGTGACGGTGCCGCCCACGCTCCACCAGGGCAGGAAGCAACCGATGGCGATGAGCAGGGCGCCGGCGGCTATGACCAGCCTGCCGCGCCCGATGCCGCGGGGTTTCACCCGCGCTCGTACACCTCCGGCCGCAGCACTCCGATGAACGGCAGGTTGCGATAGAACTCGCCGTAGTCGAGGCCATAGCCGACGACGAATTGATCGGGGATGGTGAAGCCCAGGTAGTCGATGGGGATGTCGACCAGCCGGCGCGCGGGCTTATCGAGTAGCGCGCAGATACGCAGGCTGCGTGGGTTCTTGCCGCGCAGGTACCGCTGCAGGTAGTTGAGCGTCAGTCCGGTGTCGATGATGTCCTCGACGATCAACACGTCGCGGCCGGCGATCGAGGACGAGAGGTCTTTGATGATGCGCACCAGGCCGGAAGACTCGGTGGCCGTCCCGCCGTACGAGGAGACCTCCATCAGGTCGATCTGGACGGGCATATCGATCGCGCGCATCAGGTCGGCCATGAAGGGCAGTGCGCCCTTCAGCACGCTGACCAGGGTCAAGGGCTGGCCGGCGTAGTCGGACGTAAGTTTCGCGCCCAACTCGCGCACCTTGGCCTGGATCTGGGCTTCAGTGACGAGCACCTGGCCGACGTCGGCCACCAGGTCGGGCGTGCGCACCGATTGCTGCATCAACTAAGTGACGCCGTTGCAGCAGCCCGGGCTCGACGCGCCCGCCGGCGACGTGAACCCCTGGAAACGCGTCGCCGCACCTGCTCTTCTGTTGAACTGTCGGCAGTAGCCGCCGTAACCGGCTCCGGCGTGCTGGTCGGAGCCTTCGGCGTCGTGATCGGAGCAGGCGCCACGGGCGCGTCTTCGACGGGCGGACTGGCCGCCGCCTGGCCCTCGAGTCCACTCAGTGAGGCCGCCAGGTCGAAGCGGCCGTATTTGAGCAGCAGCGCCTTGAAGTCCTTGCCGTAAAACAGCTTGATGCGGATATCCGGATACAGCTCGCGAACGCGACGGAGCTTGCGATTCTTGCGCCGCACGAGACTTTGCTTGAGCGTGGTCAGCTCGACGTAGGTATCCAGTTCGGGCAGGTAGAAGTCGGGCGAGAAGCTTTCGACGACAGTGCCGTCCGGATTCCACAGGATCGGGAATGTGCGCGGCTCGTATTCCCAGCGGACGGCGTAGTAATCGAGGATTCGAGCCAGCTCAGCCTCGCTGGCGTGCGCAAACCGGGAAGGTTCGCTCAAGTGTGGTTGGAACGGCCCGGCGGCTGCCCCGTGGCGCTCCGGAGGAGGTGAGTAACGTTGCCGTCGAAGCGGGCCAGAAACTCGTGCATCTCGAGCACGTCGTCGGCGCTCACGACGGAGGCGCCGGGCGCAGGCATGTCGGCCGGCGGAAGGCGCTGCGGAATGATCGACAGGTCGGCGATCGAGGCCTCGGCATCATCCATCTCGACCGTCACGATGGCCACCGTCTGGCTGCCGCAACCCTGGCAGTCCAGGTCCAGGAAATACAGGCCGTCGCGTTCGGCGAGGAGGCGCATCTCGCTGCCTCGATAGGGCTGGGAGCAGGCCGGGCACTTGAACGACTCGAGCTGCTCGTGAAGCCAGTCGGCATCCATCTGTGCTGAGTCTAGACGTTTGCGTGGCGATGGTGGCTGCCGGCCACGCTGCGCCATTGCGAACGAATGTCGGCCGTTGGCACCACGGAGTTCTATACTCCCTACCAGTATGACCGCAGAAGTCGATCAGCCAGTCGAACAGCCCACCCGCCATGCCTACACGAAGGATCGCGCGCAACTGCTGCGCCGGCTTTCGCGCATGGAGGGGCAGGTGCGCGGCATCGCGCGCATGATCGAGCGCGAGGAATACTGCATCGACATCCTGCAGCAGACGGCCGCACTGCGCGCCGCTGTCGACGCCGTATCGCTGCTACTGATGGAGGATCACGTCGCCGGTTGCCTGGCGCGTGCCGTCAACACAGGTGAGGCCGAGAGCTATACCGAAGAGGTGATGGAGGTCGTGAGGCGGTCGATGGGCCGCCCGGTACGGGCGCGCACGACCGACTAAACGCCGGCCTCCAAGGCAGAGCAGTCCCCCATCCATCCACACCGATTTGTGCGTGGCGGGACGGCTTGTCCACACTTTGTGGGCAGATCGATTTGTCGTGGAAAAGCCTGTTGACCCGGCCTTGACGCGCGACGAGACTACGCCGCCTGAGTCACCGCCACGGGTCTCCCAGGGAGGACCCGGGACCAAGTACGGTAACTTCGCTGCTGTCGGCGAACGGAGAAATCCGCTCGGAACGACCGGCCGGTGAGGGAAAACCGAAAGGTCGCGGTGCCAGGACACGGTTAGCCGCAGGGGGCGAGGTCAAAGCAGCAACGCCTTGGGACAGCCGCCCAGGCACGAGCAGGCCCGTCCCGCCTCGCCCCCAGCGCGGCACGATCCCCTCCCCACTGACCCGGCGCAGCTGTCGCCGCTGCCGGCCGAGTTCTGGCAAATCGTCGAAGACGGCTGCGACGCCATGGGCATTGCCCTTCGGCCCGCTCTGCGTGCCGCCATCGATGCTCACGTCAGGCTGCTGATGGCCTGGAATGAAGCGATCAACTTGACCGCCCTGCGCCGGCCCGAGCTCATCGCGCGTGGCCACGTGCTGGACAGCCTGACCGGCGCCGCGATCGTGGAAAAGCTTGCTGTCGCGCCCGCCGGGCGCGGGCCGTTCGCTGCTGGACCTGGGTAGTGGCGGCGGATTCCCGGGCCTGCCGCTGGCCTTCGCCGTTGGCGCTGAGCGTGCCGCGCTGGTCGATTCGGTCAACAAGAAGGCCGCGTTTCTGCGCGCTGCGTGTCTGCGTCGGCTTCGTCAGCTTTCACCGCCGCCGGCGAGTCGCCGCCGGCCTTCGAGGTATTGGCCGAGCGGGCGGAAGACCTCGCGCGACGAGCCGGAGCAGCGCGCCGGCTGGTCGGTCGTTGTCGCCCGCGCCGTGGGCTCGATGGCCGAACTGGCTGAACTGGCATTGCCGCTGCTGACGATGGGCGGCCACCTCGTCGCCTGGAAGCGCGACGCAGATGGTGAGCTGAGGGCGGAGCTCGATGCCGCGCGGCAGACGATCAATGCCGTCGGCGGCAGCCGGCCGCAGGTTCAACGTGTCGACCCACAGGGGCGACTGGGCTTGACCGATCACGTCCTGGTCACGATCCGCAAAGCTCGACCCACCTCTGACCACTACCCGCGCCAGCCAGCCGAGCGCCGACGGGCTGCGCTGTTACGCTGACGGCCAATGCGGATCGCCGTGCTGTCCGACATCCACGGCAACCTGCCGGCACTCGAAGCGGTCCTCGCCAGCCTCCGTCCCTACGATGCCATCTGGCAGTTGGGCGACGTCGTTGGCTATGGACCGCAGCCCAACGAGGTCGTCGCCCTGCTCGCCAGCGAGAAAGCGCTGGGCGTCCGCGGCAACCACGATTCGGCGGCGGTGGGTGAGCTGGATACGGATGCCTTCAACGATGACGCGCGGGCAGCCATCGAGTGGACGATGGGCGAGCTGAACAACGAGACACGCGCATGGCTGGCCAACCTGAAGCGGCGCGAGGAGCTTGAAGGCTTCACGCTCGTCCATGGCAGCCCGCGTGACCCGACGTGGGAGTACGTCTACGCGGTGTCGATCGCGCGCGCGAACATGAATCGCTTCTCCACGGCGTATTGCCTGGTGGGCCACACGCACGTGCCGCTCGTCTATCGCCAGGCCGGCACCAAGATCGAGCCCTGGCTGCCCGGAAGGGACTCCCAAATCGAACTCGATGAGCGGCGCGCGCTGATCAACCCGGGCAGCGTTGGCCAGCCGCGCGATGGCGACCGGCGCGCATCGGGCATGTTGCTCGACACTGAACAGATGACGGCCGAGTGGCGACGGGTCGAGTACCCGATTGAAGCCGTCCAGAAGCTGATGCAGCAGGCCGGTCTGCCCAAGCGCCTCGTCGCGCGTCTGAGCCACGGGCTGTGAGCGCGAGCAACGGGTGGGACGTCGCGTGAGCGACGAAAAGCCCTGGCTACACGGCCGCAAGCCCGGCGACCGGCGGGTGCGCGTCAATCGACCGCACGCGGCGTACTTCCGCTATTCCGGGCCGGGCACGCTCGTAGCGCGCGAGGCCGCATCTGAGCCACGAACCGCGCTGGGCAAAGTCCTGCGACCCGTTCGACGAGCCCTTTTCGGACGGCGGCTGTCCATCCATGAGGACATCGCCGAGCGTCTGAACAAGACCAAGGCGCTGGCCATCTTCAGCTCGGACGCGATCAGCTCGTCGGCGTATGCGACCGAAGAAATCCTGCGCGTGCTGGTGCTGGCCGGGGCCAGCGCATTGATCCTGAGCCTGCCCATTGCCATCGCCATCGCGCTCCTGCTGGCGGTCGTGTCGATCAGCTACCGCCAGGAGATCTATGCGTACCCATCGGGCGGTGGCGACTACGCCGTCGCGCGCGCCAACCTGCCCGGCATCTTCGCCCTCGTCGTCGCCGGCGCGCTGCTCGTCGACTACGTGATGACGGTCGCAGTATCGAGCTCGTCGGCCGTCGAGCAGGTCATCTCGGCCCTGCCCGGCCTGGAGGGCTTCCGCGTCGAGATCGCGGTGGTGGCAATTCTCCTGATCATGCTGGGCAACCTGCGCGGCCTGCGCGAGTCGGGCAACATCTTTGCCATCCCGACGTACGTCTTCGCCTTCTCGACGCTGGCGATGATCGCCATCGGCGTGTTCCGTATCGTCGTGCTGGGCGAGAGCTCGCCGCCTCCGGACCCGGTGCCGGGCCAGGCCGATCCGCTGGCCGCGGTTGGCTTCTTCCTGCTGATTCGGGCGTTCGCATCTGGCTCTGTCGCGCTGACCGGAACCGAAGCGATTGCCAATGGCGTGCCCGCCTTCAAGCCGCCGGAATCGCGCAACGCCGCAACGACCCTGACCGCCATGGCGATCCTGCTGGCGGTCCTGTTCATCGGCATCACCTACGTCGCCGACTCGTTCGGCATAGTGCCGCAGGACTTTCCAACCGTGCAGACCGTCATTAGCCAGGTGGCCGCCAAGATCTATGGCGACAACACGATCCTGTTCTACCTCTACCAGGCATTCACAGCGCTAATCCTGTTCCTGGCCGCCAACACGTCGTTCAACGCGTTTCCCCGCCTCGCCGCCATCCTCGCGCGCGACGGCTACATGCCGCGCCAGTTCAGCTTCCGCGGCGACCGGCTCGCATTCACGTCCGGCATCGTCATCCTGAGCGTGGCGGCGATTGCACTGATCGTGGCATTCGGCGGCGTCACGACGGCGCTGATCCCGCTCTACGCGGTGGGCGTGTTCATCGCCTTCACCATCGGCCAGAGCGGCATGGTCCGCCACTGGCTCAAGGAGAGGTCGCCCGGCTGGCGCCGCAAGATCACCATCAACGGCTTCGGCGCGATCCTGACCTTCGTCGTTTTCATCGTGGTCTTGACGGCCAAGGCACCCACATCGCTGCTGGTGGCCGTGATCATCCCGATCCTGATCGGCGTGATGCTCTTCATCCACCGCCAGTACCAGGCGTCGGCTGACCACCTCGCCGTGCGCGAAGACATCGTCATTCCGGCGCCACACCGCGAGGAACGCGTGATCGTGCCGGTGCCCAGCATCAACCGCGCTGTCATCCAGGCGGTCAACGTGGGCCGCTCGATCGCGCCCGACGTCCGCGCCGTGCTGGTCAGCGACGAACCCGAGGAAGCGGCCAAGATGCGCGAGCGCTGGGAGCGGCAGCTGCCCGACGTTCCGCTGGTCATCGTCGAGTCACCGTACCGCGCGCTCGTCGGCCCGCTCCTGGCATACCTGGACGTTCTTGACCAGACCTGGCCGGCCGACAAGGAAGCACCGGCGACTTTCGTCGTCATCCCCGAGTACGTCGCGCGCAGCTGGTGGGAAAGGTTGCTCTACAACCAGTCGGCTAACCGACTGCGGCGCGCCCTCATCGGCCGGCCGCACACCATCGTCGTCAACGTGCCCTACCGGCGCGAGGCGGAGACTGAAGCAGACTCCACACAAGAGCCAGCCGGGTAGTCGAGGCCGCCGCGCCCGACTGCCTGCCAAGCGGTGTAACCTTCCGGCCGATGCAGGAACGGTCCACGAGGACGCCCTGGCGACGGGCGATGCTGGGGCTATCCGGTGGCCCCACCGACAGCGCGGTGATCCATCTCGGCAGCCAGCTGGCCAAGCTGAACAACGCCGAGCTGTACGCCGTGCACGTCGTCGAAGTCGACTGGACGCACGAGCTGTCCGAGGATGTGGCCAGCGGCAACGAGCAGGCGTCTTCGGTGCTTGACCTGGCCGAGGTGATCGCCGAGCAGTACAAGGTCAAGCTCCAGACCTCACTGCTGCAGGCGCGCGACGTCGCCGCTGCATTGGTCGACGAGGCGGTCGAATCGCGCGTCGACGTGTTGCTCATCGGCTTGCCCTATCGCAAGCGCTTCGGAGGCGACTTCACGCTCGGCACGGTCGTGCCATACGTGCTCGAGAACGCGCCGTGCGAGGTGGTGCTGGCCCGCGAGCCTGTCGTCGGTCAGTGATGACCGCCGCTCGCGCGGGATCGAGCAGGCGCAGATCGCGCTACCCAGCGCCGCTGTCGTGGCACGCCGCTGATGCGCGTCATCGTGGTTGGCTGCGGACGGGTCGGGGCGGGCATTGCCGAGCGCCTGGCGCGTGAGGGTCACAACGTCACCGTCATCGACATCAGCACCGAAGCCTTCACCCGCCTCGAGGAGGACTTTCCGGGTGAGGCGATCCGCGGCGACGGCACTGACGAGGACGTTCTGCGCCGCGCCGGCGCCGAGAGCGCAGATCTGTTCCTCGCCCTAACAGAGGGCGACAACCGCAATGTCCTGGCGGCGCAGCTGGCGACCGAGACGTTCAACATCGGCAACGTGGTTGCCAAGGTCAACGACCCGGTTCGCGCCGAGGCCTACCGCGAGCTGGGCATGGCGACGATCTGCCGGACACGGTTGCTCGTAGACGCCTTGGCCCGCCACGTCGGCCTGCCGGCCGACCCTGGCGCCCAGGGCGTCTCGCTGCCAACGCAGCCACACATCCATAGCCAGGCAGACACGCTCGTGGCTGCGTCGGGTAGCACGGAGTAAAGCGTGTACATCATCGTCGTGGGTGGCGGCCGCGTGGGCTACTACCTGACCAAGGAATTGCTCGAGGCCGGCCACGAGCTGGTCGTGCTCGAGAAGGACCAGCGCCGCGCGCGCCAGATCGCCGACGAACTGGGCAGCATCGTGCTGGCGCGCGACGGCAGCGAGGGCAAGCACCTCGCCGAGGCGGGCGCCAACCGCGCCGCCATCGTGGCCGCCGTGACCGGCGACGACGAGGACAACCTCGTCATCTGCCAGATGGCCAAGCACCACTTTGAGGTACCGCGGACGATCGCCCGGGTCACGAACCCAAAGAACGAGCCGCTGTTCAAGCACCTCGGCATCGACGAGATCATCAGCCCGACGCGCATGGCACTGGCCGCCATCGAGCAGGACATCCCCGTCCACGAGCTGCTCCACCTGGCCCAGCTCGAGGGCGGCGAGCTCGAGTTGCTAGAGGCGCAGATCGGCGCCGATTCGCCGGCCATCGGCCGCCGTCCGTCGGACATTCACCTGCCCGACGGCTGCTCGCTGTTCGTCCTGATCCGCGGCGACAACGCCCAGCAGATCCGGCCCGAAACGATCTTCCAGCCCGACGACAAGGTCCTCGCCATTTCGCGCACCGAGTGCGCCGTCGACCTGCGCCGCGAGCTGATCGGCAACGGCGACGCTTCGGCCGTCACCACGCTCGCCGGCCAGCGCTAGGCACCGGCCGCCAGACGGCCGCCAGACGATATCAATGACCACCCAACACACGCTCCCGCCGGCAGCCAGCGTCCTGCGCCGATCGCTGTTCGTGTGGGGCCTTGGTCAGCTGGCCATCGGCGACCGGCGCGGCTGGCTACTGCTGATCGTTCAGCCGCTGGCCATCGTTGGCCTGTTCGTGTTCGGCGCCCTGCTGATCGAAGGCACCCGCTGGATGGTCGTCTTTCCGGCGCTGCTCTTGCTGCTATTCGCCTGGCTCGGCCAGGCGCTGGCGGCCTACCGGCAGGCGGTCAGGCGCGGTTCGCCCGCCGGCGGCGAGCTGCAGGTGGTCGGCTTCTTGCCCGTCGCGGTAGTTGCCGTGACGGTCTTCTGGCTGGTCGGTGGCAGCCTGGGCGCGCCGGCAACGACGTTGGGCCGGTACGTCTCCGCCTGGGAACACAACAACAGTGCCGAGGCCGCTCAGCTGTTTGCGGAGCCCATGTCGACGGCGGAGATCGAGGCGATGTGGGCCGCTCAAACCGCCTACCTGGAGCGGGCAGTGACTGCTGCCGCCATCCAGTACGGGCCGCTCTCCGGCCTCGACCCCGAGCAGCCGTTCAACAGCCTGCGCTTCACGGAGCAGCCTTCCACCTCGGCCGACCTGTCCAGCGTCGCTGTCGAGCTGGTCCGGCGTCAGCGCGTCGAATCGATGCTGCTCGGCTTCATCCCGACGGCTACGCAGGAGACGGTGGTCGTCGAACAGCTCGGCACGATCAACCTGCGCGCATTACCCGACACGCCGCCGGCGTGGCTGGCCGGCGTCAAGACGGGGGCGAGCGTCTGGCTCATCGATAAGGTCGTCATGACCACCACCGGCGGCACTTGACGGTGTCGAGCAAAGGCCCGCCCGCATGGTGCATTTGGTAGACACACTTGTTGACAATGGCATTGTCAAGGATTAGGGTAACGAGACTTATCGGACGGCGAGCTACGGCTCGCCCGCCAAGATGGCCTCCCGGCCGGCATGCGGAGGTGTGCCAATGAACCTGAACCGTCATCCATCATGAGAAATACCGTGCGCGCTGAGGTGCGCCGCGACCCCAGCCGGCCCGTCTACGTGATCAGCGTGGCGGCCGAGCTGGTGCGCGTGCATCCGCGCACGCTGCGCATTTATGAAGTTGAAGGCTTGATTTGCCCGGCGCGCACGCCGTCCAACATCAGGCTCTACTCGGAAGCAGACATCCGGCGGGTCACCTGGATCCGCCACCTCACGCAGAACCTCGGCGTCAACCTGGCTGGTGTGCGCATCCTCTTCGAGCTCGAGGAGCGATTGGGCACGCGCATCCTGGAAAGGCTCTACGAGGACGCCCAGCCAGTAGACGAAGATCGCGGTAGCGAGGTCGACGCGGCGTCGAACCTTTCTGTCGCCAAGGAGACCTCATGACCGAGACCAAGAAGCCTGCAGAGCAGCCGCCAGCCGCCGAGATCGACGTGCGCGAGCTGCCCCTCGTCGCACTGCGCGAGACGGTCATCTTTCCGGAGATGATCGTGCCGCTACAGGTCGGCCGCGACAAGTCGATCCAGGCGTTGAACAAGGCCGTTGCCGACAGTTCGCCCATCGCGCTGGTCACTCAGCGCCAGGCGGACCGCGAAGACATCGGCGACCCATCCGAGCTATACGACGTCGGCACGCTGGCCAAGATCGCCCAGGTCGTCCAGCTGCAGGACGGAACAGTCCGCGCCATCGTCCAGGGCCAGGAGCGCCTGCGCCTGCTCGACTTCGTCGAGAGCGATCCGTTCATCCTGGCGCGCGTCGAGGTGGTCAAGGAGCAGCCGGCCAAGGACCTGCAGGTGCAGGCCCTCGTCCGGACCGTCCAGGGCCAGATCGAGCAGTACGTTCAGTCCGGCGCGCCTGTCCCGCCTGAGGCGGCCGTCGCGGCACGCAACATCACGGAGCCTGGGCTGCTCGCCGACATGGTCGCCTACAGCCCGGACATGACCACCGAACAGCGCCAGCAGCTGCTCGAGACGATCGACGTCGTCGAGCGCCTGAAGCTCGTGTCGAGCTTCCTCGGCCGGCAGATCGAGATCCTCGAGCTGAAGGGCAAGATCCAGTCCGAGGTCAAGTCCGAGATGGACAAGACCCAGCGCGAGTACATCCTGCGTGAGCAGTTGAAGGCCATCCAGCGCGAGCTGGGCGAGGAAGATCCTCAGCAGGCCGAGGTCAGCGAGCTGCGCGAGAAGGTCGAGCAGGCCGGCATGCCCGAAGAGGTCAAGGCCCGCGCGCTCAAGGAAGTCGACCGCATGAGCCGGATTCCGTCGGCCTCGCCAGAGGTCGGCGTCATCCGCACCTATGTCGACTGGCTGATCGGGCTGCCGTGGAATGTCGCCACCGACGACATCCTCGACATCAAGCTTGCCGCTCAGATCCTCGAGGAGGACCACTATGGCCTCGAGAAGATCAAGGAGCGCATCCTCGAGTATCTGGCTGTTCGCAGCCTGGCCGACAAGATCCGCAGTCCCATCCTGGCCCTGATCGGCCCGCCCGGCGTGGGCAAGACGTCGCTCGGCAAGAGCGTCGCGCGTGCCATGGGCCGCAAGTTCGTGCGCATGAGCCTGGGCGGCATCCACGACGAGGCCGAGATCCGCGGCCACCGCCGCACCTACATCGGCGCGCTGCCCGGCCGGATCATCCAGAACATCAAGACCGCCGGCTCGAACAACCCGGTGTTCATGCTCGACGAGGTCGACAAGATCGGCATGGACTTCCGGGGCGATCCCACCTCGGCCCTGCTCGAGGTGCTCGATCCAGAGCAGAACTTCAGCTTCCAGGACAACTATCTCGAGGTGCCCTTCGACCTGTCGAAGGTGCTGTTCATCGCCACCGGCAACCTGATGGACCCCATCCCGCCGCCGCTGCGCGACCGGATGGAGATCATCCAGCTGCCCGGCTACACCCAGCAGGAAAAGATCGAGATCGGCAAGCGCTTCCTGGTTCCCAAGCAGATGGAGAACCATGGCCTGACGGCCAAGCACATCGACTTCACCGATGAGGCGATGGTCGAGCTGGTCCAGGCCTACACGAAGGAAGCCGGCGTGCGCAATCTCGAGCGCGAGATCGCCAACGTCATGCGCAAGACCGCTCGCCAGGTGGCGGAGGGCCGCAAGCGCAAGACCGTCATCGACAAGAAGAAGATCTTCGAACTGCTCGGTCCGCCGCGCTTCGAGTACGGCGAGCTGGAAGCGGAGGACCAGATCGGCTCCGCCACGGGTCTCGTGGTAACCGAGGTCGGTGGCGATGTGATCGCGATCGAGGTCACCAAGATGGAGGGCAAGGAGGACTTCATCCTCACCGGCCAGCTGGGCGAGGTGATGCGAGAGTCGGCACGCGCCGGCCTGTCCTGGACCCGCGCGCACGCGTCGGAGCTGGGCATCCCGCGCGAAGTGTTCGAGAAGAACACCCTGCACATCCATGTTCCGGCTGGGGGAATCCCCAAGGACGGTCCGTCGGCGGGCATCACGATGGCCACGGCCATGGTGAGCGCGCTGACCGGGATCCCCGTTCGGAAGGATCTGGCCATGACCGGGGAAATCACCCTGCGAGGTCGCGTCCTCCCGATCGGCGGCCTCAAGAGCAAGATCCTTGCGGCGCACCTCGCGGGCGCGAAGATGGTCATGCTCCCGCAGAAGAACGAGAAGGATCTGCGCGACATCCCCGAGGAGATCCGCAAGCAGATGAAGCTGGTGCTCGTCGACTCAATGGAGCAGGTCCTGGCCACTGCGCTCCGGCGCAAGCCGGCCGCCCTCAAGGCGCCGCCGGCCGAGGTCGTCGAGCGTGGTGACGAGCTGCGCGAGCAGCCGGCAGCGCCCGACAAGCTGCGCCGTGGCTTCCCCGGTCCGGAGCAACCGCCGGCGGTGGCCGAACCCACCCACTAACGAGCTAGGAGGTAATTGCCGGCGGTCGCAAGGCCGCCGGCAATCCTGATTCATGGAGTACCGCGACTACTACGCCACTCTCGGGGTCCCGCGCGGCGCGCCCGCCGCCGACATCAAGAAGGCGTACCGCAAGCTGGCGCGGCAGCACCACCCCGACGTAAACAAGTCCGACCCGGCCGCCGAGAAGCGCTTCAAGGAGATCAGCGAGGCGTATGCCGTGCTGGGCGACGAAGAGAAGCGCAAGGCCTACGACACGCTGGGCTCCAACTGGGAGGCCTATCAGAACGCCGGCGCCGGCGGCCAACCGGGCAGCCCGTTCGCCGGCTTCGCCGGTTTCGGTGGCGGAGCAGGGCCCGGCGGCGGCGTTCGCTTCGAGTACCGCGGCACAGCGGAGGACCTGGCCGGCTTCTCAGACTTCTTCCGCACGTTCTTCGCCGGCGATGCGGGTTTGAACTCGGCTCGCACGTCGAGGCGGGCTGGCCGGCGGGACGCGTACGCGCGTTCGGACGGGCACGATCGACGAGCTGTTCGGCGACTACGGCGAGCCTGATTTTGGTGGCGATGGCCAGGCCGGCGGGGCCGCTGGGCGGGTCGCCGCGCCGCCGCGCGAGTCGTATGAGGCGGAGGCCGAGGTCTACGCTCGAGGAAGTCGCCCTGGGCACCAAACGCCACCTTGACCTGGGCGGGCGGCGGATCGAGGTGACGATTCCAGCCGGCGTCAGAGACGGACAACGCATCCGCCTGTCGGGCGTGGGCCCGGACGGCGCCAATGTGTACATAAAGGTCAAGATCACGCCGCATGCAGTCTTCACACGCGATGGAGTCAATCTGACGCGCGAGCTACCGCTCACCTTGGGCGAGGCGCTGCTCGGGGCGGAGGTGCCCGTCCAGACGCTGACCGGGCGCGTGCTGCTGCGAATCCCACCGGAAACGCAGAACGGCCGGCTGTTCCGGCTCAAAGGCCAGGGCCTGCCCGAGTTTCGCGGCAAGGAGCGTGGTGACCTGCTCGTGCGTACGCGCGTCGTCCTGCCGACCGGCCTGTCGCCAGAGGCCAAGGAGGCGGCCAAGAAGTTCGTCGAGCTGGCGCAGCAGCCGGAGCCGCGCCGATAGGCCGCCCTGAGCCAACCGTATATAGGAACCTTGACAATAGTATTGTCAAGGTTGCATAGTTAGGGACTTGTGAAGCTCGATCGATTTACGGAGAAGGCGCAGGAGGCAATCCTCGCCGCGCAGAAGCTGGCGACCGACGCAGGCCAGCCCCATCCTCGATGTTGAACACATCCTCGCCGCACTGCTCGAGGATGCCGATGGCATTCCCGCTGTCACGTTGCGCAAGCTTGGCGCGGACCCCGCCCAGATAAATCTCGAGCTGGCATCGGTGCTGTCGCGCCGCGCGCGCGTCCAGGGCAGCTCGCTGAGCATGGATCCACGTGCTCGTCATCTGTTTGACCAGGCTGAGGACGAGGCTCGCCGGTTGAAGGACGAATACGTCTCGACCGAGCACCTGCTGCTGGCGGCCTCGCAGGCGGGAGGCGACGCCCAGCGCATCCTTGAGTCGGCTGGTGCCAGCCACGAGAAGATCCTGCAGGCGCTACAGGGAGTGCGCGGCAGTCAGCGCGTGACCAGCCAGAACCCGGAGAGCACGTACCAGGCGCTCGAACGCTATGGCCGCGACCTGACACGCGACGCCCGCGAGGGCAAGCTCGACCCGGTCATCGGTCGCGACGAAGAAGTCCGCCGAGTCATCCAGGTTCTGTCTCGCCGCACCAAGAACAACCCCGTCCTTATCGGCGAACCCGGTGTCGGCAAGACGGCCATCGTCGAAGGCCTCGCCCAGCGCATCGTGCGCGGCGACGTGCCGGAGGGACTCAAGGACAAGCGTGTCGTCGCGCTCGACCTGGGCGCGATCATCGCCGGCGCCAAGTACCGCGGCGAATTCGAGGAGCGCCTGAAGGCCGTGCTCAAGGAGATCAAGGACTCCGAGGGCCAGGTCATCCTGTTCATCGACGAGCTGCACACCGTCGTCGGCGCGGGCGCGGCAGAGGGCGCGATGGACGCGTCGAACCTGTTGAAGCCGATGCTTGCCCGCGGCGAGCTGCATACGATCGGCGCCACCACGCTCGACGAGTACCGCAAGCACATCGAGAAGGACGCTGCGTTGGAGCGGCGCTTCCAGCCTGTCTTCGTCGACCAGCCCAGCGTCGAGGAGACGATCTCGATCCTGCGCGGCCTGCGCGAGCGCTATGAGAACCACCACGGCGTGCGCATCACTGACTCGGCCCTGGTCGCCGCGGCCGTGCTTTCCAACCGCTACATCGCCGACCGCTTCCTGCCCGACAAGGCCATCGACCTCGTCGACGAGGCCGCCAGCCGGCTGCGCATGGAAATGGACTCCATGCCGGTCGAGCTCGACGAGCTCGAACGCCGGCGCATCCAGCTTGAGATCGAGCGCGAGGCACTGCGCAAGGAACGAGATGACGCCTCCAAGCAGCGCCTGGCCGCGCTCGAGAAGGAGCTGGCCGACATCAGCGAGCGCGCCAACGCGCTGAAGAGCCAGTGGCAGCAGGAGAAGGACCGCGTCGACGACCTGCGCAAGACGAAGACCGAGCTCGAAGGCCTGCAGGTCGAGATCGACAAGGCTGAGCGGGCGGCCGATTACGGGCGTGCCGCCGAACTGAAGTACGGCAAGCAGGTCGAGCTTCAGAACCGGCTAACCGAGCAGGAGGCAGCCCTGGCCCAGCGCGATGGCGCCAATCGCCTGCTGAAGGAAGAGGTGGATGCGGACGACATCGCGCGCATCGTCGCTTCGTGGACGGGCATCCCGGTGACCCGCCTGATGGAGGGTGAGCAGGCCAAGCTGATCAAGATGGAAGAGCGGCTGCATGAGCGCGTGGTCGGCCAGGACGAGGCGGTCGAGGCCGTCGCCGACGCCGTGAGGCGCGCCCGCGCCGGGCTCAAGGACCCAAAGCGGCCGATCGGCTCGTTCATCTTCCTGGGGCCCGACCGGTGTCGGTAAGACGGAGCTGGCGCGGGCACTCGCCGAGTTCCTCTTTGATGACGAGCAGGCGCTGACGCGCATCGACATGAGCGAGTACATGGAGAAGTTCTCGGTCAGCCGGCTGATCGGCGCACCGCCCGGCTACGTGGGCTACGACGAGGGCGGTCAACTGACCGAAGCCGTCCGCCGCCGGCCGTACCAGGTGGTGCTGCTCGACGAGATCGAGAAGGCGCACCCCGACGTGTTCAACATCTTGCTGCAGGTGCTTGATGACGGACGCCTGACCGACGGCCAGGGCCGGACGGTCGACTTCCGCAACACCGTCCTGATCATGACCAGCAACGTCGGCAGCCAGTTCATCACGGGCTACGCCGGCAGCCCGGACGACAGCGCCTACGAACGCATGAAGGACCAGGTCATCGACTCGCTGCGCGCGGTCTTCCGACCCGAGTTCCTCAACCGGATCGACGAGATCATCGTCTTCCATGCGCTGACCGATGCCGATCTGGAGCAGATCGTTGACAAGCTGCTGCAGGACGCTCCAGCGGCGCCTGGGCGAGGCCGGCCTGGAACTCGACATGACGCCCGCCGCGCGCCGGCTGATTGCCGCCGAAGGGCACGACCCGGCGTACGGGGCACGTCCGCTCAAGCGATCGATCCAGCGGCTGATCGAGAACCCGCTGGCCCGGGCCCTGCTCGAGAACCGCTTCTCGCCCGGCACGACGATCAAGGTCGACGCCGATCCGGCGTCCGGCACGCTGCTCTTCACCAGCGAGAGCGGCGAGGCGGTCGTCGCAGCGGCCGGTGACCGGCGCGACGCACGGGCGACGCGCGAGATCCCGACGCCGGCGCCAGCCGGAGAGCGCCTGAACTGAGGCCGCTGCCGGCCGCGCCTCCGATTCAGGACCCCGGCGAGCCGGCGCTGGTTGAGTTGCTGCGCGCGGAGATCGACGCCAGTGGCCCGATCACGTTCGCGCGCTTCATGCAGCGCGCGCTGTACGAGCCCGGGCTGGGTTACTACGCGTCGTCGCGAGCAGCCGGCCGACGCGCGAGGGCGACTTCCTGACCGCGCCTGAGCTGCATCCGATCTTTGGTCGGGCGGTCGGCCGGCAGGTCGAAGAGATGTGGCACAGCCTTGGCGAGCCCGTCGACTTCACCGTTCGCGAGTACGGCGCCGGCCGCGGCACGCTGGGCAAGGCAATCAGCGACAAGTTCCGCTACGAGGCGGTCGAATTCGGCGATGAACCACCTGCCCAGTCGATGGTGGGCGTGGTGCTGGCCAATGAGTTGCTCGATGCGCTACCTGTCCACCGGGTCGCCTTCGAGGGAGGCCGGTTGCAGGAGGTCTTCGTCGGTTGGTCGGACGGTCATTTCGTCGAGGTCGTGGGGGAGCTATCGACAGCGCGGCTGGCGGAATGGTTCGAGGAGCGTCACGTCGCGCTGGCGGACGGCCAGCGCGCTGAGGTCAACCTGGCCATGCTCGATTGGCTGGCCGAGGTGGGCGCCACACTCGACCGCGGCTACGTGCTCCTCTTCGACTATGCCCTGCCCGCCGCCGAGCTTTACGGGCCCAAGCGGATGACCGGCACTCTGCGTGCTTTCCGCGCGCACCACGTCAGCAACGACGTCCTGAGCGGTGTTGGCCGCCAAGACCTCACTGCCCACGTCGACCTCGACGCCCTGGCCGACGGCGCGCTGGCAGCCAGGCCTGCAGGTGGCGGGAAAGACAACGCAGGCGGAGTTCCTGGTCGGGGTCGGCCTGTCGGAACTGCTGGATCAAGAGCGGGCCGAAGCGGGCGAGGACTGGGCCAGGCAGTTGGAGCTGCGCGCTTCGGTCGGACGGCTGCTCGACCCGCGCCATCTGGGCGGGTACGCGGTCGTCGCCCTGGGCCAGAGGTGTGGATCCGGCCGCGCCGCTGCGCGGATTCGGGTTCAAGCTGGAGCGGCCGGATGCGCTTTGAGGCGGCGGTTGCTCGCCTGTCGACGCTGCCGACGAGTCTGCCCAACCCGCCCGCCGAGCTCATGCCCAGGCTGCTGCCCACAGATCAGGACGAGGAGCCGCGCTTTCGGTCGTTCCCAACTGGCCCGCTACGCGAAGCGGCCGTGCTGATCCTGATCCACCCAGCCGCGGATGGCGAAGCCCACCTCATCCTGATCGAGCGGGCCGGCGGCGACCACATCCATGCCGGCCAGATCAGCCTGCCCGGCGGTGCGATCGAGGAAGGTGAGACGACGATCGAGGCCGCGCTCCGCGAGGCGCGCGAAGAGGTCAACCTCGACATCGATCAGGCCCTGGTGCGCGTCGTCGGTGAGTTGCCGGCTTCAGACGTGACCGTTTCCGGATACCGGGTTCATCCCATCGTGGCCTTCGCCGAACGGACACCGGTTGTCAGCCCCGACTACGTCGAGACGGCAGCCGTCTTCACGGCACCGCTGGCGGCCTTCATCCCCCCGGCACCGATCGAGATCACGACCGACGAGCGCGACGGCTACCGCCTGCGCTACGGCGGCTACCGCATTGGCAGGTACCACGTCTGGGGGGCCACAGCTGGCATCCTCGGCCGCTTGGGGGTGTGGCTGGGCGAGCAAGTCGGAGAACGCCAAACCTAGGTATTTCGCGCCGTTTCCGGCATAGTATCTAGGTATGTCCGAAGAATTGCGCCCAAGCCAGGCAGCCGAAATGTTGTCCGTGACGGTCGACACGCTGCGCCGTTGGGAAGCCGAGGGCAAGCTCAACGTAAACCGGTCGCCCGGCGGCCAGCGCCGCATCCCGGTCGCCGAGGTGCGCCGGCTGCTGGCTGAACGGACCCATCGGCCGGGCCGGCCGATTGCCGCCACCTCCGCCCGCAACCGCCTGGCGGGCGTGGTCACGGACATCCAGAAGGACCGCGTCGCAGCCGCCGTCGAGGTCCGTGCCGGCCCGTTCCGGCTGGTCAGCCTGATGACCGCCGAAGCCGTTGAGGACTTGGCGCTGGCGGTAGGGGACGAGGTCGTGTGCGTGGTCAAGGCGACCAACGTGATCGTCGAGATGCCGATGGTCCGCGGGCGGCTCTAATGAAGAGCGCGGGAACCCTGTCGATCGCGGCGCTGCTGCTACTGGTGATTGCTGTTGGGTGTGGTCCCAACGGCTTGAGTCGTCTGCCTCTCACGGTCTTCGCGGCGTCCTCACTCCAAGACGCCATCAACGCGGCCACCGCGGACTACGAGGCAACGAACACGACAGTGACGTTCACGGTTTCGACGGGCTCGTCGACGGCGTTACGCACTCAGATCGAGCAGGGCGCCAAGGCCGACCTGCTGCTTTCGGCCGACACGAAGAACCCACAGGCACTGGTCGACGGCGGCCTGGCCGACGGCAGCGCCACGAACTTCGCCGCCAACAAGCTGGCCATCGTCGTGCCCAAGGGCAACCCGGCCGGCCTGACCAGTCCGTTCGATCTGGCCAGGGACGGCGTGAAGGTGGTCGGCCGCCGGCGACGCGCGTGCCCATAACGGCCTATGCCAAGTCGTTGATCAACAACCTGGCCGCACAGCCGGGAGCCCCCGCCGACTTCGCCGCCAAGTACGCCGCCAACGTCATCTCGCAAGAGGAGGACGTGAAGTCTCGTGCTGACCAAGGTCGAGCTCGGCGAAGCGGACGGTGCGATCGTCTACGTGACCGACGCACAGTCATCCGACAAGGTCGACACGCTGCCCATTCCGGACGCGGCGCAGGTGAGCACGCTCTACAGCGGCGTTGTCATCAAGACCAGCCCATCCACCGCTGCCGCTCACGCGTTTCTGACCTGGCTGGCTGGGCCGGACGGCCAGAGCGCGCTGGCCAGCTTCGGCTTCACGTCGCCTTGAGAAGCGCGTCGCCGGCGACAGTCGCGCTGGCGATACCGGCGGCGCTCCTGGCGCTCTTCCTGGGCCTGCCGGTGGCGGTCCTCGTGATCAGTGCCCTGGCCAACGCGCTGCCCGAGGTCGCCGGGAGCGGGGCCGTCCTCGATGCGCTGCGCCTCAGCCTGATCACGACTGCGGTCGCCGTAGTGGTTAGTGTCGCCCTGGGCATCCCGCTGGCGACATTCCTGGCCCGCCGTCGTAGTCGGGCGGCCGCCGTGCTCGAAACCGTCGTCGACCTGCCCATCGTGCTCCCGCCGTCGGTGGCCGGTCTGGCCTTACTGCTCGTCTTCGGGCGACGCGGGCTGCTGGGCGAGCCACTCGACGCCGTCGGCCTCTCCATACCGTTCACGACGCTGGCGGTGGTGATGGCCCAGATCTTCGTCGCCGCGCCGTTCTTCGTGCGTGCCGCGCGGGCGGGCCTGGCCGACGTCGACCGCGACCTCGAGGATGCGGCGCGTGTCGATGGCGCGACTGATTGGCACGTCCTGCGCTGGATAAGCCTGCCGCTGGCTTCGTCCGCCCTCTCCGCCGGCATCGTCCTGTGCTGGGCGCGGGCGCTGGGCGAGTTCGGCGCCACGATCATGTTCGCCGGCTCGATCGCCGCCATTACCCGGACGCTGCCGCTGTTCGTCTACGGCGAGTTCCAGGCGGGTGACCTCAATGCCTCGATCGCCGCCGCGGCGATCCTGGTTGTGGCCGCCTTCCTGGTGCTGCTGTCGGTTCGAGTTTTGCGCCTGCCACGCGCGATCGACCTGCGTGTGGGCTGATCTACCAGGGCTCGCCTTCGGACGAGTCGTAGTCCGAGCGCAGCTTCTGCCGTTCGGCCAGTTTGCCCTCGACGGGTTTCTTCGATTCGTCGGCAGTGACCGGTCTGCGCACGCGCGGCAAGGATGGTCGCGGCCTCCCCTGCCAAAACCGGCGAGTCGGCGGACGGCACCTCGATCACGATGGCGCGCATCTCGCTGCCATCCGTGTAAGCACCGTGCAGCACGTTGGCCGGCCACAGCACGGCCTCGCCGTGGTTCACCCGGGTCCGTTCGTCGCCAACCTGGACGTAGCCGCCACCCGAAATGACCACGAACAGGCTCGTGTTCGGGTTGGCGTGCGGAGCAACCATGGCGAAGCGGCCAAACGCCAGCTCGCTGACCAGCGACTTTTCATCGTGGTGGATGACCGCGCCCTCGACGCCCTGGGTGCCCTGCGGGCCGTCGCTGCGCCGGTGGCCTGGTCCAAATCGTCGGATGTCCATGCTGGGCTAGGTTACGCGGCAGCCGCCGATCAGCGCCTGCGCTGTGTCCGTCCGCGACGCCGGATGGTCGCTTCGGCCGATTTACGCGTCTGGCCGTAGAAACGCTGGCGGCGCAACTGCTCGTTGTAGGCGGTGATCATGGGCGGGAAGCGGAAGAAGCGGATCCATACGAACACGCTGCAGCCCACGATGATGGTGACCAGGACGAACAGGAAGTAGAACTGGAAGACGCCCTCGACGACCAGCAGCCCGAAGAAAACAAGGCCTGTCCATAGCAACCACTCCTGCAGGTTGCGCAAAACGTCGAAGCGGTGCAGCCGGCGCACCTGGACGTTGTAGAGCACAACCGTTACTACGAGGCCGATGATGGCGGTAGCCATGATCGGCACGTAGATATCGGGAAAGTTGTGGCCGTTGAACGGGACGCCTGGGAACAGGTATTCGAGCGGACCGAGCTTCACGGGCGGGAAGGTTAGCATCGCTATACTTGGTCGGCCGTGCGGCGGAAAGCCGGCCGGGGCTGCCGTACCCCGCCAACCGAGAGGGCACCGGAGGTAAGTTTGCGAGCCCTGCTCTCGGTCGCCAATCGCGACGGCCTGACGGACCTCGCTCGTGCACTGCTGGCGCTTGAAGTCGAGGTCTACGCAACAGATGGCACGCGCGAGGCGCTGGCGGCCGACGAGGTCAGCGCGCGGCCGATCAGTGACCTGACCTCGCAGGGATCGCTCGCCGGCGGCCAGGTCAAGACGTTCCATCCGGCGGTCTACGGGGGCATCCTTGCCCGCCGCCACCGGCCCGACGAGCTCGAGCAACTTGCCCAAGCGGGCATCGGCCTGATCGACATCGTGGTCGTAAACGTCATGCCCTTCGCGCCAGAAGTGCGCTCGCGGACCGTGCCGTTGGATGAGGCCATCGAGATGATCGACATCGGCGGCAATGCGCTGCTGTCGGCCGCCGCCCGTAACTATGCCGCCGTGGCCGCTGTTTCGAGCCCGCGCCACTACAGCCGTCTGACGGAGGAGCTCAAGACGCGCGGCATCGTGTCCGCCGAGTTCCGCCAGCGCCTGGCTGCCGACGCACTGGCCGACGTCGCGGCCTACTACGCTGAAGTCGCCGGCTATCTCAACCACATCGCCGGCACGCGCTTTCCGGATCGCCTTGCGCTGGTGCTTGAGAAGAAGCGGGACATGGCCTATGGCGAGAACCCGCACCAGGAGGCGGCCTTCTACCGCGAGACGACCCACCGAACGGGATCGCTGGCAGACGCCACCGTTCTGCAAGGCAACCCGCCCACCTTCAACGACATCATCGACCTGGACGCGGCGTACCGGATGGCGACCGACTTCACCTCGCCCACGTGCTGCATCGTCAAGCAGGCCAATCCGACCGGCCTGGCCTCGAACGACCGCCTGGCCGACGCATACGTGAAGGCGCTCGAGGGCGACCCGATAAGTGCTTTTGGCGCCGTCGTCGCCGTCAACCGCGAGGTCGATGTCGAGACTGCGGGGCAGATCGCCGGCAACGCCTACGAGGCGTTGGTGGCACCGTCCTACTCCGAGGCAGCGCGCCGCGTGCTCAGCCAGAAGGAGAAGCTGACGCTCCTGTCGGTCCCATCGGCGCCGATGGACGGCCTGGCTGACTACGGCATCGCGCGCCTCGACGTCCGCAGCATCCCCGGCGGCCTGCTGGTCCAGACGCTCGACCATTCCGAGCTCGATCGCTCGCAGCTGCGCGTCGTGACGCGCCGGCGGCCCACGCTCGAGGAATTGACCGACCTGCTGTTCGCCTGGCGCGCCGTCCGCCACGTCACCTCAAACGCTGTCGTGTTGGCGCGGCATGCCGCCCTCGTCGGTGTCGGGGCCGGCCAGGCGTCGCGCTTGACGGCCGTCGAGATCGCGCTGCACAAGGCCGCCGACCGAGCGCCGTTGTCGGTCCTGGCTTCCGACGCCTACTTCCCCTTCGCCGATGCCATTCAGCTCGCCGCCGAACGCGGCGTGACGGCGATCATCCAGCCCGGCGGCTCGGTGCGTGACGAGATGGCGATCGAGGTCGCCGACCGGCACCACATGGCCATGGTCTTCACAGGGCGGCGACACTACCGACGATGACAACCGCTGCCATGGAGACGCTGCTGGCGCTCGAGATGGTGCGTGTCACCGAAGAGGCCGCGCTGGCCTCCGCCCGCTTCATGGGTCGGGGAGATCGGCACGAGGCCGATCGAGCGGCAACCGAGGCGATGCGGCGGACGTTGGAGGACGTCGAGGTTGCCGGCACGATCGTCATCGGTGAGGGTGAGCGCGACGAGGCGCCGATGCTGTGGATCGGTGAGCCGGTCGGCGAGCACAAGCCCGACCAGCCGGAGATCGATATCGCGGTCGACCCGCTCGAAGGGACGAACCTGGTCGCCCACGGCCTGGCCAACGCGATCACCGTGCTGGCCGCGTCAGAGCGCGGCGGACTCATCCACGCGCCGGACACGTACCTCGACAAGCTATGCGTGGGACCGGGCGCGGCTGGCCAGGTCGACATCCGCGCTAAGCCACCGGTCACCCTGCACCGAATGGCCGCGCGCTCTGGGCCGGCGGGTCGCGGACCTGACCGTCGTCATCCTCGAGCGGCCTCGCCACGAGAAGCTGATCGAAGAAGTGCGTGGCGCTGGCGCACGAATCAAGCTGATCTCGGACGGCGACCTGTCGGCGGCCATTTCGTGCGCGGTCAGCGGCACCGGCGTGCACGCCGTGATGGGCATCGGTGGCGCGCCTGAAGGCGTCATCACGGCTGCCGCACTGCGCTGCCTGGGCGGCGAGATCCAGGCGCGCTTCCGCTTCCGCAACGACGACGAGCGCGCGCGCGCCAAGCGGATGGGCGTGGACACCGACGAAGAGCGCGTCTACACGACGACCGACCTCGCGCCTGGCGAAACGCTCGTCTTCTCGGCCACCGGCGTTACCGAAGGCGACCTGCTCAACGGCGTGCGTTTCTTCGCCCACGGCGCCCGGACACACTCGCTGGTGATGGCCTACCAGGCCAAGGAAGTCCGCTTCGTGGACACCGTCCACATGTTCGACCGAGAGCGCCCGCCCGCCGTCCGGCTGTAGTGGACGAGGCCTACCTCCGAGCGACTCAAGCTGCCCGGGCCGCGCGCCAACCTCGAGCTTCTGGGGCGGGCGGCCGAGGAAGTCGACAAAGAGACTGCCCTTGATTGGGCCGCGCAGACGCAGAAACTCGCGAGGATCGCCGCTGTCCGCTCGGGCTTGGGCAGGGCATCACCCGCAACGTCGCCGCGCTGGCGCTGGTCAGCCTGCTGACCGACGTCTCGAGCGAGATGCTCGTCTACGTCGTGCCGCTCTTCCTGGTCAACGTGCTGGCCGCCAGCCCGGCGATCGTCGGCCTCATCGAGGGCATCGCCGAGAGCACCGCCGGCCTGCTGAAGCTGGTGTCGGGCAGCATCTCCGACCGCATCGGACGGCGGAAGCTGCTGGTCGGTCATCGGCTACAGCGCTTCGGTCGTCGGCAAGGCGCTCTACCTGTTCGCCACGTCGTGGCCCATCGTGCTGCTGGCGCGACTGGGCGACCGCTTCGGCAAGGGCGTTCGCACGTCCCCACGCGACGCGCTGATCGCCGACTCGACCGATGAGCAGTACCGCGGGCGCGCGTTCGGTTTCCACCGCGCGATGGACACCACCGGCGCCTTCATTGGCGTGCTGGTCGCCGTGCTCGTGGTCGGGGCCAGCCAGGCCGGCGCCACCTGCTCGATCGCAGACCTTCAACACGCTCGTCGTGCTGGCGCTCATCCCGGGCGTCTTCGCGGTCGCGGTCATCGCCGTCGCCGTGCGCGACGTGCAAGCCACCCGACGAAGACGAGGCCGGCACGACCGCGCCGCCGCCGCCGGCAGGTCGTTTCGCTCGGATTCGTGCCGAGATGCGCGAGCTGCCCATGTCGTTCTGGATCTTCGTCGCGGCCAACCTGGTCTTCGCCCTGGGCAACTCGAGCGACGCGTTCCTCGCGCTGCGCACGCAGAACCTGGGCGTCGCAGTGCGTCGACCTGCTGCTGATGATCCTCGCCTTCAACGCCACCAACGCGCTGATCTCGTTCCCGGCTGGTGCGCTGTCCGACCGCTTCGGGCGCAAGCGCCCATCGCCCTCGCCTGGGTGATCTACGGCATCGCGTACATCGGCTTTGCCGTGGCCTCGTCTGCCGGCCTGGCCGCCGCGCTGTGGATCCTGTACGGCGCCTACTACGGCATCAACGACGCCGTCGGCAAGGCGCTCATCGCCGACGTGGCGCCGACCCACCTGCGCGGCACGAGCTACGGCATCCTCAACTTCGCCGTGGCGATCGCGGTTCTGCCCGCCTCGCTCGTTGCCGGCCTGCTGTGGGACGGCATCAGCCCGTCGGCGCCGTTCTTGTTCGGCGGTGCCTGTGCCCTCGTCGCCGTGGTGGTTCTGGCCTTCGTGCGACCCGCCGTGCACTCGCCTGACCCCGCGTCAAACTAAGGCGTGACCCTCTTTCGTCACGGGGTTGCGAGCGGTGATCCCGCCGCGATCGCGTGGTCATCTGGACGCGCGCGACGACCGACCAGACGCGCTCGGTTCGCCTGCGCTGGACCGTCGCCCGACGATGCCCGGCCTGGCCGACGTCGTCGCTCGAGGGCGAGGTCGACGCGACTGCCGACTCCGACTACACCGCGCAGGTGGACGTCGGCGGCCTGTCGCCCGACACCCGCTACTGGTACGCCTTCGAGGCGGACGGCGAACGGTCGCCGGTGGGCAGAACGCGCACGTTGCCCGGCTCAATCCCGACCACCTCCGCTTCGCCGTCGTGTCGTGCGCCAAGTTCAACGCCGGCTTCTTCAACGGCTACGCGCGCATCGCCGAGCGCGACGATCTGAACTTCGTCATGCACCTGGGCGACTTACATCTACGAGTCGGCCCAGGACCCGCCGGCCAACCAGACGCCCGGCGCCGACATCGGCCGGCCGTTCGAGCCGCTCAACGAATGCGTGACGCTCGCCGACTACCGCACGCGCTACGGCCAGTACCGGCGCGATCCGGACACCCAGGCGCTCCAGCCACGCTCACCCGCTGCTGGCCACGCTCGACGACCACGAGATCGCCGACGGCCAGTGGCGCGGCGGCTCGGACAACCACGATCCGAGCGAAGACGGGCCGTGGGAAGTCCGCCGCGAGGCGGCGTTCCGCGCTCGCCGCGAGTGGCTGCCGCAGCGCCTGCCTGACCCGACGCAAGCCGGATCGGGTGTGGCGATCGGTGTCGCTTTGGCGCCTTGGCCGACCTGTTCCTGATCGACACGCGCAGCCGATGCGCGACCAGCCGCTGGCCGGAATGCTGGCCGCCGACCCGGCACGAACGCAGCTCGGGCCCGGAGCAGCGAGCTGTGGCTGTTCGATGGGCTGGCAAGGTTCGACCGCCCGCTGGCAGCTGCTGGCCAACAGCTCGGTGCTCGGCCAGACCTGGGCGCCCGAACAGCCCCCGGCCCTTTACGAGGGCCTGCGCTGGCTGAAGCTCAACGGCAAGGACGGCGGGCCCGATCTCGACCAGTGGGACGGCTACCCGGTCGAGCGCGCGCTGCTGCTGCGAGCATCTGCGTGATCGCGACGCAGTCGTGCTCAGCGGCGATGTCCACGTCGCCCTGGCCATCGAGCTCGACGAGAAGCGCACGCCCGAGTTCGTGACGGCCAGCCTGACCTCACAGAACCTCGACGACAAGACCGGCTGGGGCTACCGCACCGACGTCGCTGCAGGTCGAGAAGGACCTTGATAGCGGCGCTCAACGACATCCGTGGTCCGACCTCGACAGCCACGGCTACATGGTCGTCGACGTGACGCCGGAACGTGTCCAGGTCGAGCACTGGTTCGTCGACGGCGTCCTGAGCCGGACGAAGGGCGAGCACCTGGCCGCGCGCTGGGAAGTACGGCCGGGCAGCGGCCGAATCACGCGCACTGGTGGCGACGGCTGACGAACGTTCTGCGTCCACCTATGTATAACGGCTGACAGCGGCGCACCGCTAATGGCGCGCATAGTTCCCGACGTCATGTCATCGGCTGGCAGTGGCACCCGCATCGGCAGTCTCGCGCTTGCGCTTGTGCTGGCCGCCTGCGCCTCCGCCACCCCGACACCAACCCCTGCGCAAAGCGCGCCGCCGCCCAGCGCTTCGGCGGCTGCGTCAGCCACGGCGGCGGCCTCGCCAACAGCCGAGTCGCCCACGCCGGCATCGCCCACGCCGGCCGAGACCGAACTGTCATCGCCGTCGGCCGCCCCGCCCTCCGCCACGCCCGCCGCACCCAGCACGCTCACGATCAGGTGGGTCAACCCAACTGGTGCCAGTGGCCTCGACGATCTGCACGATCTGCGTGCGTCGGCGCGCCAGAACAGCCGCTTCGTGATCGTCGGCAGCAAGAACGTGGGCAGCGGCGACAATGCCGACTGCGCGCCGGCTATCTGGTGGTCGGACAACGCCACCACCTGGCACGCGGCGACTCTGCCCGCGGGTTACGAGCAGGGCTGCTGCTTCATCCGGCGTTGCTGTCGGCGGTCCGGGTTTCGTGGCAGTAGGTGAAGGCAAGCCGCTGTGGTCGGCAGATGGCCAAACCTGGACAGCAGGCCACGGCCAATGGTTTGCCGGCATCCAGCAGCCTGATCAGCGTCGGCGCGAGTCCCACCGGAATGATCGCGGTTGGCTACGACGACAACGACAACGACATCGCGTTCGAGTCGGGCGACGGCAAGATGTGGAGTGACGCCCCCTCGACCGCCCAGCTCCTGGGCAGCTCAGACGTCGAGTTCGCCAACGGTGGCGACGGCCTGCTCGGCATTCGCCATCGAGCCAACCGCCGGCGCCGGCCAGACCGTGGTCTGGCAGATGGAGGGCATTGGCGTCTGGCGGCAGCTGGCGACGATCGACGGCGCGGTCCAAACGGCCGCATTCGGCCCAAAGGGCTGGCTGGCGGCGAGTGACGGCGCAGCCTGGCTATCACCGCACGGCGTCAACTGGACGAACGGCGCCAACCGCGCCGAAGGGCTACGCCGATGCTGCGATAGGCGACACGTCGGGCTTTGTGGTCGCCAGCGAGATCATCCCTCCCGGCTGCGCTATCGACGAGAGTGAGATCGTCGGCCAGACGTGGACGTCGGTCGACGGGCTGGACTGGCACAAGATGAAGATGACCTGGACCGGTCGCTGGCTGAACGCACTGTTCGATATGGGTCGCGACTCTGGTCGGCGTCGGCCAGGTGCACGAGACGACCGAATTCGGTTTCGTGCGCACCGCCGAGTTGCCGGCTGGACCGCTGGCGGCCGCTCCGCCGCCGACGCCGGCGCCGACCGCGACGCCTAACGAGGGCTGCGGCTAGCCCACGCGCTCGATCAGGCGGTCACCGGCTCGCCCGTAACGAATACCCGCCCGTCCTCTCGGCCGTAGTCCCACACGTCGATTTCGGGCGGCGTGAAGCCGAGGCTGGTCAGGCCGGTGCAGATCTGGCTGCGGTGATCGGTGCCGTGGTGGATCACCTGAGCGAGGCGGATGCCCAGTGGAGCGTGGCTCTCCGATCCGTCGTCGCGATGCCGTACGACATCCTTCTCGACGTCCGGGTTCTGCCACCAGCTTCTGCCAGGCAGGATCGTTCTCATGCATGGTCGAGCGCATGGTGGCGAGATCGAGCGTCTCTTCGTCGACGTCCGCCATCGACGGATCCAATAGCGACAGGTAGCCGCGATCGGCGGCCACCAGGTGGCGCAGCGTGTCCATGATCGGGCCGTAGGTCCCGGGGACGGCGGCGCTCAGCTGTTCCGGCGTGAGCAGCTCACACGCCTCGATTACGCGAACGGTGGCCCAGACGTGATGGCCGAATGCATCGGCAAGAGCGGGACGGTTCATCGAGTCACTCTACACTCGGGTCGGGAATGAACCTGTCAAGATTTCGGTCCGTCACGCTGGCAATTGTCTGCCTGGCCCTGGCTGCCTGTGACGTCGTCCAGATCCCGACGCCGCCGCCCACCCAGGCCACCCCCAACACGACGGCCACGACGGGTGCGACCGGTCAGCCGACCGACACGCCGGTTCCGACCGACACGGGCGAACCGACGCCGACGCCTTCACCGACCGCTACGCCCGAGCCCACTCCCACACCCTCGCCCAGCCCAACACCAATTCCGACACCGACGCCAACGCCGGCCGCCGGCTGGAGCACACCGCAGCTGGTCGATCCCGGCTACGCCTTCGAGGTGTCGGTCGTGACGGACGCTGCCGGCCACACGCACATCGCCGCCAGCGACCGCAGTTCGGTCTACTACCTGACCGACGCGTCGGGTTCGTGGACGCGAACGCAGCTCTCGCAGGCACCCGCCGGGGGCGCCGACCTTGAGCCGGTGATTGCGATTTCGCCCGATGGCGGGCTCGCCGTCGCCTTTACGCGTTGGAGCGTGGTTCCACTCAACGCGACCTTGGGCGAGATCGAGGGCATCTACTTCACGCGCGATGGCGACGGTGGCTGGTCGGAGCCCAGTCAGGTGCCTGGCTTCGGCCAGCACCCGGTCGTGGGCTTCTGGAACGAATTCTTGGAACGTGATCGGCGAGCAGCGCGACGGCATGTTCTGGTATCGCAAAGACAGCCTGGCGTGGCCCGGCCGCAAGATCGGCGATCCCGGCTCCACCGACGCCCAGTTCGCCGTCGACGGCGCGGGCGTGGCTCACGTCGTGTACCTGACGTCAAAGGGATTGGTCCAGGTCACCCGCAACGGCAAGCTCGCCGATGAGCCGGTGCCGGGCACGCCCAGCGCGCAGAGCCCGCGCGTGGCGGTCGACACAGGCGGCAACGTCGAGCTCGTCTACGCCGGCGGAGTTGGCCAGATCCTGCACCGTGTCTTTCAAGGCGACGCGTGGAGCGACCCACAGCAGCTGACCGTCGATGGCGCCGACTCGTTCGCCATCGATGGGTCGGACAACATGCACTTCCTCTATCAGCGCCGCGCGACGGGCGAGATCGTCTACTCGTCGATCGCGAATGGCCTCGTCAACAGCGTGAATGTCGCGTCGGTAACGGTTCTGCCGGGCGGCCTCGCCGGCGGGCCGGCGATGGCGGTCGACGCCTTGGGCCGGCCGCATGTCGTGTTCTCAACGCCCGGTGACGGTAGCAGGCGTTTACCTGAGCCTGGGGCCCGCGCTCTAGCCGTCGCGGGCAGGTACTGCCGCGTCATCGCCCTCGACCTTGCGGCGCCGTCACGGGCCTGTGAGACCGACTCCGACCAGCCGGGCGGGCGAAGATCGGGCGCAAGGTCGGCCAGCGGCGCCAGGACGAAGAGCCGGTTGGCCATTTCTGCGTGAGGGACGACGAGCCACGGATCGGCCGGCCTGTCGATCTGCTGATCGCCAAACAGCAGCAGGTCGAGGTCGATCTCGCGCGGGCCCCAGCGCTCGCGCGCTTGGCGGCCGAGGGCCACCTCGATCTGCTTCAGGGCAAGGAGGAGAGCCGCCGCGCCGGTTTCTGGGTCGGGGCCGGCCGGCACCTCGAGCGCGGCGACGGCGTTGAGGAAGTCGGGCTGTTCGACACCGCCGACGGGTGTGCTCCGGTAAAGCGGTGAAACGGCTCGGAGCGTCGCACCGGGCAGCGCCGCCAGTGCCTTGAGGGCGTGGTCGAAGGTCGCGCGCGTATCGCCAAGGTTGGCGCCCATGCCGATGTAGGCAAGCTCAGTCCTGGCCAGAGGTGCCTCCTGCGCAACTTAGACTCGGCCGAGCGTGGCCGATCTCGTGGTGCTCATCTTCCACCGCCCAGCGCGTCCGGACGACGCGGCGCTGGTCAAGCTACTGGCCGACGTCCGGCTTCGACTGGCGAATCAGCAGGCGGCGATGTTTCGGCGGATTGGCGCAGCCGATGTCCGCGTGACGGAGGCCGAGGCCGCATCGTTTGGCGAACTGTTCCGCTCGCACGCTCCGCGGGGCGGCGGAGTCATCGTCATGGGCTCCGGTGCCGTGCCCAGGCTGGTCGCCGACGACGTCCGCCGGCTCGTGGAGGTCGCGGCTTCCGGCAAGGCCGTCGCGCTGACCAACAACCGCTATTCGTCGGACGTGTGCGCAATCGGGCGAGCAGAAGTGCTGGCCGACCTGCCGCCGCTGCCCTCCGACAACGCGTTGCCGCGCTGGCTGGAAGAGAAGGCCGGCGTGGAGGTGGCGCAGTTGCCCGGTCATGAGCGGCTCGCTTTGGATATCGACTCGCCCATCGATGTGGGGCTATGGGCGCTGGCGCGTGACGCACCGGCGTGGGCACGCTCAGTCGCGCGTACCGAGCGGCTCGAGGTGGCGCGAGCCGACGAGCTGCGCGCGCTCGCGCGCGACCCGCGCCGTGAGCTGCTCATCTTTGGTCGTGCCTCGTCCACGACGCTGCGCTGGCTCGAGCGGAACGTTCGGTGTCGCGTACGTTTCCTGGCCGAGGAACGCGGATTGCGCGCCTCGTCGCCGCTCGCCATCGCCGGCGAGACTCAACAACCCTCGGCACGGCCGCCTCGCGCGACGCTGGGCCGGTTGCTCGCCGCGCGCGGCCCTCAGGCGCTTGGTGAAATCGTCAGCGAGCTCGCCGACGGCGGAATCATCGATTCGCGTGTCCTGATGGCCGACCGCTATGGCGCGGATGAGGACGACTGGCCGTCACCAGCAGATCGGTTTGCCAGCGATCTTTTGCGGCCTGACGAGATCGCGGAGCCCTGGCTTCACGATCTGACGCAGGCGGCGGCGGACAGCAGCGTCCCGATCGCGTTGGGCGCCCATACGCTGGTCGGCCCTGGCGTCGCGCTGCTGCTGCGCGCTCACTAGTCGGAGTCGCACTGCTGGGCGCCTATGAGCTCTTCTTCTTGCTGGCCATCTTCTCCAGCTCGGCTTCGCTCATCCCCGTTTGGGTCTTCTTGCCCTCGCGCTTGCGCTGGAGCTCGGCGCCCATGAACTTGCGCTGTTTCTCGGTCTTGGCAGGCATGGCGCACCTCCTTGCACTAGCCAACGCTAAGGGTGGCGACCTCGCAAGACCCATTACGGCGGCGGATCGTTCGCATACGAACGCCTCGCGCCACGCTGACGCCACGCGTGGCTGACGTAGAATGAGCACAGCAGCTGCGGTCCGAGCCCTCCCTTTTCCACCCATGCAAACCGCGGACCGTGGCGCCTGATTTGAGGCTCAATTGACGACCGGACTGTGGTACGTGCTCGGCTTCGCCTTCGCCGGCGTGACCTTCGTGTTGATCACGATCGGTGCCGCCTGGTTGTTGAGCCATCGTTCCAAGGGTGACCGCCACAAGGGCATGCCCTACGAGTCGGGCATCGATACCTTCGGTTACACGTGGGGCCGGACCGGCCTTTCCTTCTACATCTACGCCCTGCTGTTCGTCGCCTTCGACATCGAGATCGTTTTCATTTATCTGTGGGCGCTGGCGTTCCGCGACGCGCTGATCGGTGGCTTCCTGGCGATCCTGCTGTTCGTCGGGGTGCTGCTCATCGGGCTGCTCTACGCCTGGCGCAAGGGAGTCCTGAGTTGGAAGTAGAGCAAGGAATCGGCCGGCAACAGCGCGGTCATCCCCACCCCGGACGACGCGCTGGCCGAGCCGATCCGCGTCGAGAACACGCTGTGGAACGCGGCGGACCCGCGTGCCTATTCCGGCGGCGCGCCGTCGCAGATCACGCACCTGCGCCAGCTCGAGCTGATGGACAAGGGCGACACCGGCCGCTGGCGCGCGCTCGAGATCATCCCGACCAAGGCCGACTACGTGCTCGACCTGATCCGCCTCAACAGCCTGTGGCCGCTGCTGTCGGGCCTGGCCTGCTGCGCCATCGAGATGATGTCGGCGGCGACGTCGGTCAACGACATGGACCGCTTCAACTACTTCCCGTTCCGCGCCTCGCCGCGCCAGGCGGACGTGCTCATCGTCGCCGGCACGCTGACGACCAAGATGGCCGGCCCGCTGGTCCGGCTGTGGGAGCAGATGCCGGAGCCCAAGTGGTGCGTGGCGATGGGCGACTGCACCTGCTCGGGCGGTCGCTACAAGCGCTCGTACGCGACGGTCGAAGGCATCGATCGCGTTCTGCCAGTCGACGTCTACGTGCCGGGCTGCCCGCCCCGCCCGGAGGGGCTGATCTACGGGATGATGAAGCTCCAGCAGCTGATCCGCGAGCGGCGCGGCCACTGGGCGGAGCGCGCCGTAGGTCCCACCGTTCCGCTGGGCGTCTAGGCGAAGGGAGGCCCGACAACGGACACCCGGCTTAAGCGCAACCTCGAGCAGGCCTTCGGCGAAAGGCTGCGTGGGCCTGTTCGCCAGCGCGGCGATACGACCGAGATCACCATCGGCGCTGGCGACGTGACCGACGTCATGCGCGAGCTGCACGACGGCGATCGTTTCCGTTTCGAGATCCTGGCCGACTCGCCGGCGTCGACACTGGCAACGAGATGCAGGTCGTCTACCACCTGTACTCGGTGCTCGACGCCCGACTGGCTGCGCGTGATTGCCGATGGCCTGGAGCGCGACACGCCGCGCGTACCGTCGGTCACCTTCCTGTGGACGGGCGCGGAGTGGGCCGAGCGCGAGGCCTACGACATGTTCGGCATCATCTTCGAAGGCAACCGCGACCTGCGCCGGATCTACATGCCGCCCGACTACACCAGCTTCCCGCTGCGCAAGGACTTCCTGCTGCCCGATGACTCGGCACGTTCGCCGGGTGAGGGCTTCCGGCACGTTGAACAGCCGCACGCGATTGCTCGCGGCCAGCGAAAGGCACAGCTCACATGACCACCGCAGAACGCGAACACGTCCGATCGCTGGACGACCCTGACATCTGGGTCGAGACGCCGGCGACGATCTACGACGCCGTGCCGCCCTACCCGCCACGGACCGAGCGCGAGGCGGAGTTCTACCACCTGCGCGACGGCGAGATGCTGATCAACCTGGGCCCGCAGCACCCGTCGACGCACGGCGTGCTGCGCATCGTGCTCAAGATCGACGGCGAGCGCGTGGTCGACCTCGACCCGGTGATGGGCTACCTGCACCGCGGCGTCGAGAAGATCTGCGAGAACGGCGACTGGCATCAGGCCATCAGCAACTGCGACCCGCTCGAGTACGTGGCCTCGCTCTTCTCGGAAGCGATGCCGGTCATGATCGCCGAGAAGCTGCTCGACATCGAGGTACCGCGGCGCGCCGAGTTCATCCGCGTGCTGACGTGGGAGCTCAACCGCATCGCCAGCCACGGCCTGTTCATGGGCTGGCTCGCCCTCGACCTGGGCGGCCTGACGCCGCTGCTGTACGGCTTCATCGAGCGCGACAAGATCGTCGAGATGCTGGCCGCGCTGACCGGCCAGCGGCTGCTGTTCAACTACCTGCGCATCGGCGGCGTCAACGGCGACCTCAACCACGACTTCCTGTCGCGGCTCGGGGAGTGGATGAGCGATGCCGGCCGGCAGCTCGAGTCAGAAGCGAAGCTGCTCAACGAAAACGAGATCTTCGTGCGCCGCACGCGCGACATGGGCCTCGTCACCCGCGAGGAGGCGCTCAGCCTGAACCTGTCGGGCCCCGTCCTGCGCGCCACCGGCGTGCCCTACGACGTGCGCCGCGCTCACCCCTACAGCGTCTACCCGGAGCTCGAGTTCGACATCCCCACGCGGACCGAAGGCGACTCCTACGCGCGCTATCTGCTCCACCTCGACGAGGTGCGCGAGAGCATCCGCATCATCGACCAGGTCCTGCACGAGATGCCGGACGGCCCGGTGATGGCCAAGATCCCGCGGCTGATCCGCATCCCACCGGGTCGCGCCTTCGTCGTCATCGAGAGCCCGCGCGGGCAGTACGCCTGCTACGGCATGAGCGACGGCTCCGACCAGCCCTTCCGCCTGCGCATCCACGATCCGTCGTTCTTCAACCTGGCGGCCATGAACATCATGCTGCCGGGCAACCTGATCGCGGACATGATGGCCATCTTCGCCAGCCTCGACACCGTGATGGGCGGAGTCGATAAGTGACGCAAGTCGCTGGCGTGCAGCAGCCCGCCGAAGGTGGACTGCGGAGGAGCTCTTAAGTGAGCGCGCTGACCCGGCCCTGGTCGCGCCTATCGCTGGCGGGCAAGATCGCCCTGCCGCTGCTGCTCGTCGCCGTCCTGCTGACGGTGGTCGGGGTCGGCCTGTGGCAGCTCGGCATCATCCCGTTGCTGCTCGGCCTTGGCGTCGAGGTCGTTACCGACAACATCAACATCGTCCGCTTCCTGGTCGCGGCGACGGCGATCCTGCTGATAACCGTGCCGGTGGCCTTCGTGATCATCTTCATGGAGATGAAGGTGATCGCCTTCCTCGCCTCCCGCGTCGGACCCAACCGCACGGGCCCGTGGGGCACGCTGTCGTCGGTATTCCACGGCTTCAAGGTGCTGGCCAAGGAGGACTTCACGCCGACCGGCGCCGACGCCCCGGTATTCACCTTCGCGCCGGTCGTGGTCTACCTGGCCTCCGTGCTGACCCTGCTGGTCATCCCCTTCGCGCCTGGCCTGGTCGGCCTGGACATGAACATCGGCCTGCTCTACTTCTTCTCGGTCGGTGGCCTGTCCGTGGTCGGCCTGATGATGGGCGGCTGGTCGAGCTTCAATAAGTACTCGCTGCTGGGCGGCATCCGCGCCGCGGCGCAGGTAGTCAGCTACGAGCTGCCGCTGCTGCTGGCCCCGGTCGGCGTGATCATGCTCGCCGGCACGCTGTCGCTCAACACCATCGTCGAGAACCAGTCCGGCTGGTTCTGGAACTGGTACATCTTCCAGCAGCCGCTTGCCTTCATCATCTTCTTCATCGCCGCCACGGCCGAGGGCAACCGCACGCCGTTCGACCTGACCGAGGCCGACAGCGAGATCGTCGCCGGCTTCGCCACCGAGTACTCGGGCATGCGCTTCGGCTTCTTCTTCTTCGCCGAGTACGTCAACGTCTTCATCCTGTCGGCGCTGATGGTGACGCTGTTCATGGGCGGCTGGAACGCGCCCATCGACATCCACCCGATCCTCGACTGGCTGAACATCACGCTCAATCCGGCCGCGCATCGATCCGGGCTCGCTCGGCCTGGGGCTGCTGCTGCTGATCCTGTTCGGCGTGCCGCTGCTGATCCTGTTCATGGCGTTGGTCGTGTGGATGCTCAAGAGCAGCTGGTCGTTCTTGGTCTCGCTGATCGTCGCCTTCGTGCTGTTCAACGTTCTGGCCATCGGCATCGGCGCGCTGTGGGCCTACATGAGCTTCGACGTCATCTCCGGCCTGTTCTGGTTCGTGCTCAAGACGTTCACCTTCGCGTTCATCTTCGTGTGGATGCGCGGCACGCTGCCGCGCGTGCGCATTGACCAGCTGATGGGCTGGGCATGGAAGTGGCTGGTCGAGATCGCGCTGCTGAACATCTTCGTGACGGCCGGCGCGATCCTCATCCTCGACTCACTCGCCAACAGATGAGCTACATGTCCAAGGTCCCGGGCTGGGGCATCGCCAGCGGCATGGCGCACACGTTCGTGCGCTTCCTGCGGCCCAAGGTGACCGTCCAGTACCCGGAACAGATCCAGGAGATCTCGCCCAAGCACCGCGGCCGGCTGATCCTGCTCTACGACGAGCGCGGCAACCTCAAGTGCGAGACCTGTTTCCAGTGCGCGGCGGCCTGCCCTATCGAGATCATCGACATGGGCGGCGTCGACACCAAGAACCGCTACCACGTGCACTGGGGCCCGCCCGAGCAGTACGCCGAACGGCGTGAGGAGTCGGCGCTGCGACGCTCAGGCCGGCCGGTGCCGGACGTCGCCTTCTCGGCGTGGGTGCCGATCGACCTCGGTCCACTTGAAACGGTGCTCATCGAGGAGGAGTACGACCCCAAGCGTCTGATGCGCATCCTCGACCGGACGCAGGACGCTTACGGCCACCTGCCCGTCGCCGCGCTTCAGCACATCAGCCACGCCACCGGTGCCTGGTACAGCGAGATCTACGGCATCGCCACCAGCTACCCCAACCTGGTCTTTGAACCGGGCCGACCGGCCGAGATCGGCATCTGCCGCTGCCCGACCTGCCTGCTGCTGGGCGGCGGCCGTATCCGCGAGGCGTTCGAGAAGGCGCTTTCGACCGAAGTTGGCGGCGTCAGCCCGGAAGGCGCGGTCCGGCTGGTGGGTGTCGACTGCAACGGTGAGAGCCGGGACGAGCCGCTGGTCACCATCGACGGCCAGCCGCAACACGGCGTCACGCCGAAGGCGGCCACCGAACTGGCCACCAAGCTGCGCGCCAAGCGCGTCGAAGAAGCGCGCGTCTGACCATGGAGATCCTGCCCGGCCTGCGCAACACCACCCCGGTACTGCTCGGGCGTGCCGGCAAGTACGACCCGGACGGCGATCTCGAGGCCGCCGAGCGGGCCGGTGCGTGGGCCGCCTGGAAGAAGGCCGCCACCGGTCAGTCGCCGCAATCGGTCGTCCGCCTGATCGGCGAAGCCGGCCTGGCCGGCCTGGGCGGGGCCGGCTATTCCACCGCCGCCAAGTGGCGCGCCGCGGCGTCTGAAGCATCGGAAGTCCGCTACGCCGTGGCCAACGGTTTCGAGGCGGACCCGGGCGCCCAGATCGACCGGACGCTGATGGAGCTCGACCCGCACGGAGTGATCGAGGGGCTGGCTTTTGCTGCCTTCGCCATCGGTGCGCGGCGCGCGTTCGTTGCCGTGCGCGCCAGCATGACCACCGCCCAGCGCCGGCTGGAGCGAGCGGTCGAGGCCGCGACGGAAGCCGGTTACCTGGGCACCGATGCACTGGGCGCAGGCTTCGACCTGCACGTTGATGTCGTCGGCCTCCACGGCGGCTATGTCGTGGGCGAAGAGACCGTCCTGCTCAACGCCATCGAGAACAAGCGCGCTCAGCCCGACCAGCGCCCGCCCTATCCGATGGAACACGGCCTGTGGGGCAAGCCCACGGTCGTCAACAGCGTCAAGACGCTGGCCGCCGTGCCGTGGATCGTGGCCAACGGCGTCAAGGCGTTCGCCGACGCGGGCACCGATCATGACCCGGGCACGACGCTGGTCCAGCTCACCGGGGCCGTGGCCAAGCCGGGCATCGCCGAAGTGCCTGCGGGCGTACCCGTGCGACGGCTGATCGAAGAGGTCGGCGGCGGCATGCGCTCCGGCCGCAAGTTGAAGGCCGTGCTGGTCGGCGGTCCGGCCGGCGGCTTCCTGCCGGCGACCGAGCTGCTCACCATCTACTCGCCTGCAGCGCTGGCCGAGAAAGGCGCGATCGTCGGCTCCGGCACCCTGGTCATTGCGGATGACGACACGTGCCTGGTCGACATGGCGACGCTGATGACCCGCTTCCTGTCCGACGAGTCGTGCGGCAAGACGATCCCGTGCCGCATCGGCGTGCGCCGGCATGTACGAGATCGGCTCGCGCGTGACCAGTGGCCTGGCGCGCCCAACCGACCCGCAGCTGCTGCTCGACCTCGCCGCCGACGTCCGCGATGGCGGCCTGTGCGGCCTCGAACGTCTGGCACCCAACCCGTACCTGTCCGGACTGCGCTACTTTGCGGAAGAGTTCGAAGACCACTTCGTTCGCCGCCACTGCGCCGTCGGCACGTGTACGGCGCTCACCAACAAACGACAGGCCGTGCCCGCATGACAGACACGCTGCCCCGCATCGCCAACGAAGCGCCCGACGCGCTCATCGAGAACCTGCTCGAGACGCAGGCGCCGCAGCGCCCGCAGACCTCGCCCGCTTTCACCGTCGAGATCGACGGGCGCCAGTTCAGCGGCCGCGAGGGCCAGACCATCCTCGAGATCTGCCGCGACAACGGCATCGAGGTGCCCACCCTCTGCTACGACCCCAAGCTGCCCGGCTTTGGTGCGTGCCGCATGTGCGTGGTCGACGTCGAGGGCGAGGATCACCCGCCGATCAGCTGCTCACGCCAGGCCGAGGCGGGCATGGTCATTGCCACGCAGACCGAGCGGCTGCGCGAGATCCGCAAGACCAACCTCGAGCTGATCTTCTCGGACCACAACGCCTACTGCCTGCCGCCCTGCCAGAACAAGTGCCCCAGCCACATCGACATTCCGGGCTTCCTGAAGGCCAACACCGAGGGCAACTGGCCGGAATCGGCGCGCATCTTCAAGCGCACGATTCCCTTCCCGAGCGTGCTCGGTCGCGTCTGTCCGGCACCGTGCGAAGAGCACTGCCGGCGCGACGAGGTCGAGGAAGCGATCGCCATTCGCGATAGCCACCGCTACGCCGGCGACCAGGTGCTGAAGCTGCAGGCCAGCGGCATCAAGGCGCCTGTGCCGTACGAAGTGCAGCCGGCCACGGGCAAGCGCGTTGCCGTCATCGGCTCGGGCCCAACGGGCATGTCGACCGCCTACTACCTGGCCATGTCCGGCCATGACGTGACCGTCTTCGAGCGCGACCCCGCGCCGGGCGGGATGCTGCGCTACGGCATTCCGCAGTACCGCCTGCCCAAGGTCGAGGTGCTGGAGGCCGAGTATCAGTCGGTCGCCGACCTGGGCGTCAAGGTCGTGTGCAACTCAGCCCTCGGCCGCGACTTCACCATCGACGATCTGCAGAACCAGGGCTTCGATGCCGTCTGCGTGGCCATTGGCTGCTACGAAACCAACAAGCTGGGCATTCCGGGCGAGGACGCGGAGGGCGTTCTGGACGGCCTGGAGTACCTGCGCATCGCCACGCTGGGCCTGCCTTACCCCGGCCATCAGGGCACGCGCGTGGTCGTCATCGGCGGCGGCTTCACCTCGATGGACTGCACGCGCACGTCGATCCGCCAGGGCGCCAAGGAAGTAACGCTGGTCTATCGCCGCGACATGAAGGACATGCCGGCGGCGAACGAGGTTCACGAGGCGATCGAGGAAGGTGCGCAGGCGATCTTCCAGGCCGCGCCGACCCGCGTCGTAGTCGACAAGAACAACAAGACCACCGGGGTCGAGTTCCAGCGCATGGCCATGGGCGCACCCGACGCTTCAGGCCGCCGCCGCCCTGAACCCGTCCCGGGCACGGAATTCATCATCGAGTGCGATCGCGTGCTGCTGGCCATCGGCCAGGGCCCTGAGCTGGGCTGGATGGACCGTGGTGCGGGCGGCGTGAAGGCGACCAAGAACCGCCGCCTCGACGCGGATGCCGTGACCTTCTCGACCGGCCGGGCCGGCGTGTTCGGTACCGGCGACGTGCGCATCGGCGCCTCCACCGTCGTGGCCGCGGTCGCCGAGGGCCGCCGCGCCGCCTACGCCATCGATTCGTTCCTTAAGGGCGAGGACCTGGCTGCCATCAAGACGCGCCAGACACTGGCCGAACCGCAGCCCGAGTTCCTGTCGATCGTGCCCTACACCGGTGAGGTCAAGGAACCGCGCTTCCGGCTGAAGTCGATGTCGGCCGAGATCCGGCGCGACAGTTACGTCGAGTACGAGATCCCGTACACGCAGCAGGAAGCGATGGCCGAATCCAAGCGCTGCCTGCAGTGCACGTGCGAAGCGATCGGCTACTGCGACCTGCGCCGGGAGGGCATCGAGTACGGCACAACGCTGAAGACGCTCGAGCCGGAGCGGACAGGCTTCTCGTTCCGCAGCGTCAACGTCAACCGCTTCACCGGCACCAACCACGACTACATCCGCGATGACAGCCACGCCTTCATCCTGCGCGAACCATCGCGCTGCATCGACTGCGGTCGCTGCGCCAACGTCTGCAAGGAGGTCGTCGGCGCTGCCTGCTACGACTTCATGCGCACCGGCTTCGACACGCTGGTCACCACACCGCTCGACATGAGCCTCAACACCACGCCATGCGTGTCGTGCGGCCGCTGCGCCGAGACGTGTCCGACCGGCGCACTCATGCCCAAGCCGCGAGTCCTGGAGCGCTACGACGTCGATGAGAGCCGCTGCATCCTGTGCGGCATCTGCGTCGACGCCTGCCCTTACGACGCGCTGCGCTGCGGGCCCGACTTCGAGCTCAGCCACGACAGCCGCGCCGAGCCAGTCATTGACCTCTTGGCGATCAGTTCGATCGACCGCGACACCGAGGTGAGCTATATCCGCAAGGAGCGCGACTGGCTCGAGCGCGCCGACGCCAAGGGCCGCACGCTGCTGCCCGGGCGGATGCTGCCCATGCTGCCGCCCGGCGTGACCGCCTCGCTCGGCAACGGTCACCCGCACGCCAACGGCAACGGCCACGCGGCGGGCGACGGCCACTCCCACGCCGACGGGCACTGATGGGCCTTACGCCGATCTTCGCCGACCTGGCCCTCCCGCCGACGATTCCCTTCCTCGAGTGGAAATGGGATGACCTGCTCTTCCTGATCCTTGCCGGCATCCTGCTGGCGGCGGCGTTCTTCGTCGTGATCGGCCGCGACATCATTCGCTCGGGCCTGTCGATGATTCTCGCCTTCGGCGCGCTGGCCGGCATCTATGCCCTGCTGGGAGCCACCGTCGTGGCCGCGGCACAGGTGCTGATCTACATCGGAGCGATCAGCGTGCTGATCCTGTTCGCCATCATGCTGACCCAGACCAAGGGCGGGCCGCTGCCGCTGGTCTTCCATCGCCAGTGGTGGGCCGGCGCGCTGGCGGCCATCGGCGTAGTCGGGCTGCTGTTCGTCTCGATCATCAACACCGACTGGCCGGGCAAGGTAGCCGACCGGCTCTGGACAGCCACCGACCAGATCGCACTGTTGCTCTTCTCCGACCCGCTCTACGTCCTGGCCCTCGAGGTCATCGGCGTGATGCTGACGGCAGCGGTGGTGGGCGGCATCTTCCTGGCCAAGCAGGAGCGCTCGGCCGACCCCGCGGAGCCAACCCCGTCGACCCTCGAACGCGTCCGCCGCCCACCCGATTTGGCCGCCGGGGCGAAGCCGGTCGCGCCATCGGCGTCGTCCGCTGCCAGCGCGGAGAAGCCATGAGCCATTCGCTCGAGGCCTACCTCATTCTGTCGGCGCTGTTGTTCGGCATCGGCGTGTTTGGCTTCCTCGCTCGGCGCAATGCCATAGCCATGCTCATGTCGATCGAGCTCATGCTCAACGCCGTGAACCTGTCGACGGTCGCGTTCGGCGCGTTCACGCCGTCGCTGCAGGCAAATGCCGCCCTGATCGCCCTGCTCGTAATGGCCGTCGCAGCGGCTGAAGCGACGGTTGGCCTGGCCATCGTCGTCGCCATCTACCGCAACCGCCGCACCCCGCTGGTCGACGAGTACTCGAGCATGCGCGAGTAGCGCGAGCCCGATGACCACCGACGAACTCCTCGTAACACTCCTGCTCGTCCTGCCCATGGCGGGCTTCCTGCTGACCGCCCTGGTCGGCCGGCGGCTGTACACGCGGGCGTGGCTCATCGCCGTGCCGGCGATCGTGGTCACCTGGCTCATCGGCATGTACATCGTTTACCAGGCGCTCTTCGCGCATGCCTATGGCGAGGAGGGCCTGCACTTCACGCTGGGCAGCTGGATCACCGCCGGCTCCTTCGACGTCAGCTTCAACTTCGCCGTCGACAACCTGACCGCGACGCTGCTGATCGTGGTCTGCACCGTCGGCATGCTCGTCCACATCTACTCGATGGGCTACATGGCCCACGACCCGGGCCGCTGGCGCTTCTTCGCCTACCTCAACCTGTTCATGTTCAGCATGTTGCTGCTCGTGCTGGCGGACAACTTCCTGCTGCTGTTCGCGGCGTGGGAGCTCGTCGGCCTGTCGAGCTACCTGCTGATCGGCTTCTGGTACCGGCGGCGGGCGGCCGCGCTGGCCAACAAGAAGGCGTTCCTGGTCAACCGTGTCGGTGACTTCGGTTTCGCATTGGGCATCATGGCCGTCTTCACCACGGTCGGCACGCTCAACTTCACCACCACCGAAGCCGGTCCGGGCGCGTTCCAGCTGCTGCCCGCGGCGCTCCAGTCAGGGGCAATCGCGCCGTGGATGATGACCGGCATCGCGCTGCTGCTCTTCGCCGGCGCGGTGGGCAAGAGCGCCCAGTTCCCGCTCCACGTCTGGCTGCCGGACGCGATGGAGGGCCCCACCCCGGTCAGCGCGCTGATCCATGCCGCGACGATGGTCAATGCCGGCGTCTACTTCGTGGCCCGCGCCAACCCGATCTTCGCGCTCGCTCCGCAGGCGATGGCTGTCGTGGCGGCGGTCGGCATCTTCACCGCCATCCTGGCCGCGTCGATCGCCTTCTCGCAGCGCGACATCAAGCGTGTGCTGGCCTACTCGACGCTCAGCCAGCTTGGCTACATGTTCGCCGGGCTGGGCGTGGGCGCGTTCACCGCGGCGATCTTCCACCTGATGACGCACGGCTTCTTCAAAGGCCTGCTCTTCCTTGGCTCAGGGTCGGTCATCCACGCCGTCCACGACGAGCAGGACATGAACAAGATGGGTGGCTTGTGGCGGCGCATCCGGTGGACGCACGCGACCATGCTCATCGGCGCGATCGCCATCTCCGGCATTCCGCCGCTGGCCGGCTTCTTCAGCAAGGACGAGATCCTGGGCGGCGCATTCAAGAACGGCTTCACGGTCGTTTGGGTGATCGGCGTCGTGGTGGCCGTCATGACCGGCCTGTACATGTTCCGGTTGATGGGTAAGACCTTCTACGGCGAGTCGCACGTCGATCCGGAGGTCGAGCCGAACATCCACGAGTCGCCGCCGTCGATGGTCGTGCCGCTCGTGCTACTGGCCATCCCTTCGATCTTTCTCGGCATGGCCCTCGGTCTGCCCTTCGGCGCAGGCCTGATTCAGCAGTGGCTGGAGCCGGTCTTTGCCGGGGCACAGCAGACGCTCGGCATCACCGAACAGCCTTTCGGGGGCACCGACATCCAGCTGCTGCTCATCGGCTCGGCCGGCGGCGCGCTCGGCGTGGCCCTCGGCATCTGGCTGTTTGGCTGGTTCCGCCGCGGCGAGAACCGCGAACGAGTGATCCGGCTGACCAATCGCTTCCGCCCGATCTACACAGGTTCGATCAACAAGTGGTGGTTCGACGACCTCAATGACCGCATCTTCGTGCGCTTTGGCGGCCGCGTCGCAGCCGCCCTGTGGTGGTTCGACGTGCGCGTCATTGACGGCACGGTCAACGGCATCGCCGGGCTGACGCAGGAGGCCGGGCGCGGCATCCGCCAGATCCAGACCGGTCGCGTCCAGAACTACGCGCTGGGCATCGCCCTGGGCCTGCTGGTCATCGGCTTCACCTACCTGTTCGTGGTGGTCCGGCCATGACCTTGCCCTGGCTTTCGCTGGTCATCTTCCTGCCCTTGGCGGGTGTGCTCGTGCTGGCGTTCGTGCCGCGCGATCGGGTGGGTCTGATCAAGGGCATCGCGCTGGGCACGGCGCTGCTGACATTTGCCGCCTCGCTGGCGGTCGTTGCCCAATTCGACCCACACCTCGCCGGCTTCCAGATGAAAGAGTCGGTCGCCTGGATTCCGGCCTTCGGCATCACCTACACCGTCGGCGTCGACGGCATATCGCTGGCGCTGGTGGTGCTGACCACCACGCTGACCGCGATCAGCATCCTGGCCAGCTTCGGGCCGATCAAGACGCGAGTGAAGGAATACATGATCACCTTCCTCATCCTCGAGATCGGCATGACCGGCGTCTTCCTGGCGCTCGACCTGTTCCTGTTCTACGTCTTCTGGGAACTGGTGCTGATCCCGATGTACCTGATCATCGGCATCTGGGGTGGCGCCAACCGCATATACGCCACGATCAAGTTCGTGCTCTACACGCTCATCGGCTCGCTGCTCATGCTGGTGGCAATCCTGGGCGTGGCCTTCACCTATGCGTCGGCACACGGCGGGTCGTGGGTTGGCGCGTTCGACTACGAGACGCTGCTCAAGTTCGTGCCCAACTTCGACGCCACTCTCCAGTTCTTCGCCTTCGGCGCGTTCTTCCTGGCCTTCGCCATCAAGGTGCCCATGTTCCCGTTCCACACCTGGCTGCCCGACGCGCACGTCGAGGCGCCGACGGCGGGCTCGGTGATCCTGGCAGGGGTCCTGCTGAAGCTGGGCGGTTACGGCCTGATCCGCTTCGCCGTGCCGCTCTTCCCGGACGCGGCGACGGGCAGCTTCTGGCAGCCGCTGATCCTGACGTTGTCACTCATCGCCATCGTGTACGGCGCGATCGTCGCGCTCGTCCAGCCAGATCTCAAGAAGCTGGTCGCCTACTCGTCGGTCAGCCACATGGGCTTCGTGACGCTGGGCATCTTCGTATTCAACCAGCAGGCGCTCAACGGTGCGGTGTTGCAGATGATCGCCCACGGCATCATCACCGGCGCGCTGTTCCTCTTGGTTGGCGTGATCTACGAGCGCACGCACGACCGGACGATCGCCAAGATGGGCGGCCTGGCCGGCGCCACGCCGGTCTACGCCGCGATCTTCGGCTTCTTCGTACTGGCCAGCCTGGCGCTGCCCGGCCTGGCCGGATTCGTGGCGGAATTCCTCGTGCTCGTGGGCAGCTTCGCCTTCTGGCCGTGGGCGGCGGCAATCGCGGCGCTGGCAATGATGCTCGGCGCGGCGTACCTGCTGTGGATGTACCAGCGCGTCGTCTTCGGCGACGTGTCTGACTTCTTGAAGGGCCTGGGCTCCCACCTGACCGACATGAACCGCGTCGAGATCCTGACGCTGACGCCGCTGATGGCGCTGACGATCGCCTTCGGGGTGTTCCCCAACCTTCTGCTCGACCTGTTCGGGCCGCCGGTGCAGACCGTTCTCCAGGCGGTTGGCCCGTTGACGCAGCTGGCCATGAAGTAGCCGCAGATGATCGTTTTCGACCAAACCACGATCCTGGGCCTGGCGCCCGTCGCGCTGACGGCGCTGCTGGCGCTGCTCATCGTCATTGTCGACCTCGCCTGGCCTGCGCGGCCCAACCTGATCACCGGCGTGGGCGCCATCGGCGTGCTGGCGATCATGGCGCTGACCGTCGTCATTGGCCCGCTGGCCAACGGCATCGGCATCCTGTCGGGCGCCAACGAGCTGTTCGGCGGCGTCTACGTCCGCGACTCGCTGACCTGCTTCCTGGATCTGCTGCTGCTGTCGATCGCCCTGCTGACGATCCTCTTTGGCCCCGACTACCTGCGCCCACGCGGGCTGCCGACGGCCGAATACACGTCCGTTCTTCTGTTCGCGATCACCGGCGGCATGCTCATCGGTGGCGCGCGCGATCTCGTCCTGCTCTTCCTGGCACTCGAGCTGATGGTGCTGCCCGGTTACCTGCTGGCGGGTTATGCCAAGCGCGACGGGCTGTCGACAGAGGGCGCGATCAAATACTTCCTGCTCGGCTCGTTCTCGAGCGCGATCTTCCTGTTCGGGCTGGTCTTCGTCTTCGGCTTCACCGGCACGACGCGCATCAACGAGGTTGCCGCTGCACTCGCCAAGGCGGTCAGCGCTCCCGGTGCCTCGCTGGCGCCTGGCCTGATCATGGGTCTTGCGCTGCTGACCACCGGTGCCGCGTTCAAGATCGCGGCGGTGCCCTTCCACTACTGGACACCCGACGCCTACCAGGGCTCGCCGACGCCGGTTACCGGCTACCTGTCGGTCGGCCCCAAGATCGGCGCCTTCGCGCTGATCCTGCGGCTCTTCGTCGAGGCACTCGGCCCGCTGCGCGCCGACTGGACGCCGGTGGTGGTCATCCTGGCGGTGCTGACGATGAGCCTGGGCAACCTCGTTGCGCTGTCGCAGGACAACATCAAACGCATGCTGGCGTACAGCTCGATCGCCCACACCGGCTACATCCTGGTCGGCCTGGCGGCCTTCGGCGCGGCCACGCCCGGCTCGCCGGCGGCGGCCGCCGGCATCCAGTCGGTGCTGTTCTACGCGCTCGCCTACGCCTTCATGAACCTGGGCGCGTTCGCCTGCGTCGCCGCCCTGCAGCGCACACCGGGGGTGACCAGCCAGTTAACCAGCTTTGCCGGGCTGGCCGGTCGAGCACCTGGGTTGACGCTGCTGATGACGCTGTTCCTGCTGTCGCTCGTTGGAATCCCGCCGCTGGCTGGCTTCCTGGCCAAGTGGTACGTCATCCAGGCTGCTCTGCAGGTGGGTGGCTGGCTGAACGTGCTCGCCGTGATCACCGTCATAAACGCGGCCGTGGCCGCGTTCTACTACCTGCGTGTCGTCGTCTACATGTGGATGCGCGAAGCGCCAGAAGGCGCGCCGGCGGTGCGCGTGGGTGGCCTGACGCAGGCCGGCCTGATCGTGGCGGCTCTCGTGACGGTCTTCTTCTGGGTCCCACCGCTGACGACGGTGATCATCGATCTCGCGCAGGAGGCGGCAGCGGCGCTGCTCTGATGGTGGCTCAGCTCGTCCCAACCGAGCGCCACCGTGGGCTCCGTTCATACCTTGACCAGCTGCTGCCCGGCAGCGAGCGGCTGACCGTCGTTTCGAACCGCGGGCCGCTGTCGTTCAGCCACTCATCGAGCGGAGAGTGGAGCGCCCAGCGCGGCTCGGGCGGGCTGGTCACGGCACTCGCCGAGCTGGGCCGGCTGGCCCCTGTCACGTGGATCAGCGGGGCGTTGGGCAAGAGCGACCGCGAAGCGGCCGAGGCGCTGGAGGGGGACGACAGCAGGCAGCGGCGCGAGGTGGAGGCGGCCATCGATGCGGCGCTACCCGGCCAGGACATCCGGCTGGTCATGCGCGACCTGCCCCACGACGCCTGGCAAGCTCATTACGCGACGGTGGCCAACCCGTTCCTATGGTTCGTCCAGCATCAGCTGTACCAGCTGCCCTACGAGCCGATCATCGACGACAACCTGATCGCCGCCTGGCAGCACGGCTACCGCGTGGTCAACGAGTCGCTGGCGCGCGAGGCGTTGGCCGCCGCCGGCGACGCACAGCGGCCGGTCGTCCTGCTGCAGGACTACCACCTGTACCTGGCGGCCACGACCATGCGCGCGCTGCGGCCGGACAGCCTGTTGCTGCACTTCAACCACATCCCGTGGCCGGCCGTCGACTCGTGGCTGGTGCTGCCGCAGGGCCTGCGCCGGGCGGTGTGCGAAGGATTGCTGGCCAACGACATCGTTGGACTGCAGACCGACCGATATGCGACCAACTTCCTGTCGGCGATCGACGCGTTCGTCAGAGATGCGCGGGTGGATCCGGCAGGCAGGCACGTCCGCTGGCGCGGCCGGACGATCTGGGTCCGCGCCTACCCGATCTCGATCGACGCAGAGGCGCTGGGCCGATTCGCAACCGGCGAGGCGGTTGCCAAGCACCGGCGGCGGCTGGAGGACCGTGTCCGGCGGGCTGGCTCGCCGCGGTTGATCGTGCGGGTCGACCGGCTCGAGCCTTCCAAGAACGCTCTGCGCGGCTTCCTCGCTTTCGAGGCGCTGCTGCGCCGGCGGCCGGAGCTGCGGCGGACGGTGCGCTTCCTGGCCATCCAATCGACCAGCCGCGAAAAGCTCGACGAGTACGCCCGCTACGCCACGGCCGTCCGCGAGACCGTCGCGCGCATCAACGGCATGGCCGACCCCGACGACGCGCCCATCTGGCTGCTCGACGGCACCGACTACGCGCAGGCGATCGCTGCCATGCAGCTGGCGGATGTGATGCTGGTCAACCCAGTCGTCGACGGCATGAACCTGGTTGCCAAGGAGGCCGCGGTGGTGGGCGAGCCGGCGCTGGTGCTGTCCGAGACCGCCGGCGCGGCCGAGCAGATGGCAGCCGACTCCTTGATGGTCACGGCCGCCGACGTCGCCGGCACTTCGACCATGTTGGAGCGCGGGCTCGAAATGACGGACGGCGACCGTCGTGTGCGCATTCGCCGCCTGCGGGCCAGCGTGCGCAACGAGGATCTCGCCTGGTGGCTATCCCGTCAGCTGCGCGATCTGGCCGCCGTTGCGCGTGGTGGACGCCCGCCGTCGCGTGCTCTGCGCGATACGGTCAGGCGCTTCGACCCCGAACTGCGCGGCTAAGCGCAGACAGGAAACCTGCCGCATCGTGGGGCGAGCCAAGCACGATGTCGGCGTTCGCAGCGACCTCGGGCGGCACCTCAGCTCGCGCCTGGATCGCTACGGCGACGCCGTCGGTGCGGCCTGCCTCCCGCTCGGCACGCAGCACCGCGAACGCCTGTGCGTCGCTGACGTCGTCACCAAGCATGACCACGCTGGCTGGCTTCAGTTCGTCGAGCAGCCCCTTGAACGCCTCGCCCTTGGCGATGGCGCCGGGCGGACGCAGCTCGAGGATGCGGCGGCCGGGGAAACGCTCGAGAACGCCATCAGGATCGAGCTCGTCGACGACCTGACGCACCCACTCGCCAGCAGCTGCGACATCCGGTGCCTGGCGGTAGTGAAATGCGACCGTCGGTGGCTTGCGCTCGACGATCAGCCAAGGTTGCCCAATGCGGGCAGCCACCTCGTCGGCCAGACGCGCAGCCAGCGCCGTTTCCGCCTCGGACGCGCCAACTACCGTCACATCCAGCTTCTCGGGTCGGCCACGCCGCGCCAGGTAACCGCGCTCCATGCCGTGATTCCCCAAATACGTGACGTTTCCCACCCGTACACGCTCCGCCACGTCCCATGCCGTCCGGCCTGACAGGACAACCACTGATACGTCCGGCATCGCAGCCAAACGGCGCAAGGCGATCCGCCCCAGCGGCAGGATGGCTGCCGCCCACGGATCCATGACGATCGTCGAAAGCGTCCCGTCGAAGTCGGTGCAGACGAGCAGTGGCCGCCTGTTCACGTGCTCAGAAACGCGCGCCACGGCCTCCTTGACGGAGATGGCCGAGGTCACGGATTGGAGAACTTGGCGTCCGGGTAGATCTTCTTGACCGCTGTCTCGAACACGTCGCGGGGCGCCCCGCCGTAAACGACGTCCTGCACGACGCCGTTGGCATCGATGAAGTAGTGGACCGGCAGCGCGAAGGCGCCCCAATCCTTCTGGACTGCCGAGTCCTGGTCGAGCGCGGTCGGCAGGTCGACCTGCAGGCCGGTCATGAAGTCGACCACCGTTTCCTTGTCCTCGGCCACGTCGACCAGGATCAGGTCAACGGCGTCGCCCATGTCCAGCTTCATGCCGGACATCATCGGCAGCTCGTCCTGACAGGACGGGCACCAGCTGGCCATGAAGTTGATCCACAGTGGCTTGCCCTTGCTGTTGGCCGTGTCGAACTCGCCACCCGAGAGCCCAGGTAGAACGAACTGCGGTGCCAGCTGACCGATCTGGGTGCCAACAGGCACCACCGATCCGCCGGCGCTTGGCGACGGTGTGGGGCTGCTCGTGATGGCTGTCGGCACGACGGTGGGGCTGGGTGATGGGGTGACGATGGCCGCCGGTGTGGTGGTCGGTGGCAGGTTCACCGTGATCGGCGGCTGGTTGTTCAGGCCGACGAGAACAGCACCCAGTGCGACGGTTCCTACGAGCAGCGCGACGATAAAGCCCAGTACGGCGGAGACGCGCATGCGGCCAAAATCTACTACGGGCAGCCGGAAAGGGCTGATGTAGCATCGCCGCCCCATGGACATCCGAGGTTTGGTCCGCCGCGCGGTTCCGGCGATGTTGATGGCGTCGAGCGTCGTTCTGCTCAGTGCCGGCGTCTTCAACTGGGCGCCGCCGCTGGCCATTGGCGGCATCGCCGTCGCCACGCCCACGGCCGACCCCGGCGATCCGGGTTTCGGTGGGTCACCACTGCCGACGCCGGTGTGGGTCACGCCGACCCCGGGACCGGTCAGCCCTTCGCCGACTGGCCCGGGCGGAACGCCCTCGGCTTCAGGTCAGCCGACGATTGGGCCGTCTGGCGTTCCGACCGAGACGGGCGACGCCCTGCCGACGCGCATCGTCATCCCGTCCCTGGACATCGACCTGCCCATCGTGTCGGGCGACACGAGTTACCCGCTGTGCAACGTCGCGCAGTACCTCCACGGCTTCGCCAATCCGGGCCAGCCGGGCACGACCTACCTCTACGGCCACGCTCGCGATGGCATGTTCCTGCCGCTGCTGACCGAATCAGAGAAGAACGACGGAGCGGGCATGATCGGCGCGCTGGTCAAGGTCTACACGGCCGACCAGAAGCTGCACCTGTACCAGATCAACATCGTCAAGCGCCACGCCACCGACCTGTCGCTGGCCTTCGACCTCGCGCCGGGCGAGCACCGCCTGATCATGCAGACCAGCGAGGGCCCGCACGGTACGGTGCCCAAGCTACAGGTCGCCGCCAAGCCGCTAGGCGTATATGTCGCGAGCGCTGCCGACGCCTTGCCGACGCCACACCCGGTGGACTGCGGCAGCTAGATCCAGCCGATTCGCCGGAAGTAGAACAGCGCCAGCCCGCCAAGCGCGACGCTGATGGCGGTGATGAGCCAGAAACCGTTTGGCTCGCCGTTGATGATGTTGCCGGCCTCGCTCATGCCGAAGATGCCGGCGATCGCCGCAATCCCGGCCAGCACGACGGTAACCGCGGTCAGCTTTTTCATGACTTCGGAAAGGTTGTTGTTGATCTGCGAGAGGTACACGTCGAGCGTCGTGCTGACCAGATCGCGATATGAGTCCAGCTCGTCGGTCAGCCGGATCAGGTGGTCGTAGACGTCGCGGAAGTAGACGATGCGCTCGCGTTTGATCAGGTGCACGTCGCGGTTGGTCAGCTGGTTGAAGATCTCGCGCTGAGGAGTGACCGCGTGCCGGATCGTCAGGAGGTCGCGGCGGACGTCGAAAAGCTGCTCCACGACCCACCTGCCGGGCTTGTCAATGATCGCCTCCTCGAGAGCGTCGATCTCATCGCCCACCTGGTCGAAGACCGGAAAGTAGCCGTCCACCAGCCAGTCGGTGATCGCCCAAAGCACGAAGTCGGGCCCACCGGCAAGGTAGGTCGACGTGTCGCGTCGGCGGAAGGGCGCCTCGCGCGGACTCGGTCCGGTATCGTCGTGGACGGTCAGCAGGAAGCGGTGGCCAAGCACGATCTCGAACTCGTGTGCGGTCAACATGTCGCTGTGTTCGCAGTGCGAACATGACCAGGTGGAGGGTGTCGTCGGAAACCTCCACCTTGGCCCGTTGGTTGCGCTCGAGGATGTCCTCCACGACCAGCGGATGGATGCTGAACATGGCCGCCATTTCGTGGACGACCTCTTCAGGTGGCTGGGTCAGGTCGATCCAGAGCATCGTGCTGGCGTCGGCCCACGCGCGCTTGATCTCATTGATCGAGTGCAGGGTCTCAACGCCTCGCTCCTTGTCCCAGGCCAGCGCCCAGACGGGCGTGTTGTCTGATGCCGGCCGGTAGTCGGACTGCTGGTCGGTTTCGGTGGGCTTGGTGGCGGGCTTGGTGGAGCGCTTGACAGCGGCCTTCGTCTTGACCGTCACAGCCAGCCTCGCGACTTGAAGATCAGGAACAGCACGATGGCAACGAGCGCCATGAGCACGAGCGCAAACGGGTAGCCATAAGTCCAGGAGAGCTCAGGCATGTTTTCGAAGTTCATGCCGTAGATCGTGCCGATGAGCGTGGGCGCGAAGATGATGGCGGCCCAGGCGGAGATGCGTTTGACCTCCTCGTTCTGGGCGTAGCTCGCTTCGGTCAGCCGCTGAATGTCCTGGTTCTGGGCCTGATTCACCAGGGTCGCATTGAGTGTCAGGATGCTGTTCAGGATCTGACGGAACCCGTCGACGCGCTCGACCACGATCGTGGCGTGGTCCACCACGTCGCGCAGGTAGCGCCGCAGCTCCTCGTCGATGCCGTACTTGCCGAAGCCGGACTCCAGCCCGGCCACCACGTCGAGCAGCGGGCCGGTCGCGCGCTGGAAGTCGATGACCTCGCGTGACAGCTCGTAGATGCGGCGGGACACCTGCGGGTCGCCGTTGTAGACCTGCGTCTCGATCTCATCGATGTCCTTCTGGACGCCGGCCACTACAGGCGCGTAGCCATCGACGACGCGGTCGAGGATGGCGTAGAGGATCGCCTCGGGTCCGCGCTCGAGCAGCTCTGGGTTGGCCTCCATTCGTTGGCGAACGGCGGCCAGGTCCGGTGCCAGGCTATGGCGGACGGTAACCACGAAGTTCGGGCCAACGAAGATGTGGATCTCGCCGAACTCGACCTCCTCGACGTCGTCGAGGTAGCGCGCCGCGCGCAGCACGACAAAGAGCGTGGTTCCGTAGCGCTCCAGCTTTGGCCGCTGGTGGGCGACGATCGCGTCCTCCACCGCCAGCTCGTGCAGCCCGAACTCCTCGGCCACGCTCAGCAGCAACTCCTGCTTGGGCCGGAAAAGGCCGATCCAGGCAACCGTGTCGGGTTGCTTGCGTAGCGCGGCGGCCACGTCGGGGATCGTCGGGGGGCTGGCGATCCGTTTTCCCTTCTCGTAAAGCGCGGCGTCGACCACACCTTCGTTGACGCCGTGTTCGTGAAACTCTTCGTCCTCGGCCATCGATACTTCGGGCGCCGGCTCGCCGGCGTCGACCACCGGTCGCCGCGGCCTCGACCGCGTAGGTAGAGGCAGAGCTATCCGGACCCGTCGCTCCGTCACGGCTCGAACGATACGCGCTTCAGCCGCGCCATAGGGCGGGCGCAGAGCCGGCCGTAAAGTTCGGCTGGGGGTCCACACGCAAGTTGCCGCGGTGTGCGGCCGCTATTGACAGCTGCGCTCCTAGGCACCTAGTATCAACGAGCGCTTATATGTAGAGCCGTTGATACAACGGTTCGCGACCCCCCAGCGGCCGCCGCGCACCCAAACGAGGCCGACCCCAACTCGCATGCCCAGCCCCGCCCACATCCGCTCAACCCTTGCGACGATCACGGCGCCGCCGGCTGACCTGCGTCAAATGGCCGTATTTCACAAGGCCCTCGCCGATCCCACCCGCTTGCGCATCCTGCAACGCCTGGCCGAGGGTCCGGCCAGCGTCAGCGACCTCATCGATCACGTCGACCTCTCCCAGCCGCTGGTGTCGTGGCATTTGCGCCGCCTGAAGGCGGCCGGCATCGTCGAAACGCGCCGCTCTGGGCGAGAGGTCATTTCGACGCTCAGCCGCGATGCTCTCGATCGCTTCCGCGAGCAGGAGCGGGTGCTCCTCGGGCTGGCCAGCTAGATGAGCGTCGTTTCGCCGTCGCTGCGGGCGAAGGTCCGGGCGAGCATCGAGGCTCCCGTCGCCGCGGTCTTCATCCGCCTGCATTTCACGCCGAACATCCTGACGCTGCTCGGTTTTGCGATCTGCGTCGTCGGCGCAGTGCTGGCCGGTATGCAGCTGTGGCTGCCGGCCGCGTTGGTCGTTGCCTTCGGCTCGGTCTTCGACCTCTTCGACGGCGCCCTGGCCCGCGCCACCGGCAAGAGCAGCAAGCTGGGTGCCTTCCTCGACTCCGTTTTCGACCGTGCCGGCGAGGCGTCCATATACATCGGCATCGCCTTTGGCTTCCTGCGCTCAAGTTTCGAGTTCGCCGGCTGGGTGGCGATGATCGCCATGGCTGCCGCCTTCATGGTCAGCTACACGCGCGCCAAGTCGGAAAGCCTGGGCTTCACGCCGGGCACGGGCATGGCCAATATCGGCCTCGCGCCGCGCGAAGTGCGCACCGTGATCCTCGTCCTGGGCCTGCTCGCCGCCGGCATCCTGGGCGCGCAACAGACCATCTACTGCCTCGTCGCGCCGTGCCCGCAGTTGCTGGGGACGGGCGGCCAGCTGCTGGTGGCCGCGCTCGGGCTCATCGCCCTGCTCGCCACCGTCACCGTCATTCAACGAATCGTCCACGTCTATCAGCAAGCCAAGAAGGAGCCTCAGTAGTCACATGGAGAAGGAAATGCCCAGCAAGAACGGCAAGGCGTCCGCCAAGAATGGCGCCACCAACGGCCGCGGCCCCAAGCGCAAGGACGGCAAGATCCGCGTCGCCATTGTGGGCGTGGGCAACTGCGCCAGCAGCCTGGTCCAGGGCCGCTACTACTACGAGAACGCCAAGGACGACGAGTTCGTCCCGGGCCTGATGCACGTCAACCTGGGCGGCTACCACATCCGCGACATCGAGTTCGTGGCCGCCTTCGACGTCGACAAGAACAAGGTCGGCAAGGACCTATCCGACGCGATCTACACCAAGCCGAATAACACCTACGTCTTCCAAAAGGTCCCCCACATCGGCGTCACCGTCGAACGCGGCATGACCCACGACGGCCTGGGCAAGTACCTCTCGCAGATCATCGAGAAGGCGCCCGGCCCGACGGCCGACATCGTTGGCATCCTGAAGGAGCGCGAGGTAGACGTGATGGTCTCCTACCTGCCGGTGGGCAGCGAGGAGGCGACCAAGTGGTATGTCGAGCAAGCCCTCAAGGCGGGCGTCGGCTTCGTCAACGCCATCCCGGTCTTCATTGGCCGTGAGCCGTACTGGCAGCGCCGCTTCGCCGAGGAAGGGCTGCCGGTCATCGGTGACGACATCAAGAGCCAGGTTGGCGCGACCATCACCCACCGCGTGCTGACGCGCCTGTTCATGGATCGCGGCGTCCGCCTCGACCGCACCTACCAGCTCAACTTTGGCGGCAACACCGACTTCCTGAACATGCTCGAGCGAGAGCGCCTGGAGTCCAAGAAGATCTCCAAGACCAATGCCGTCACGAGCATGCTCGACTACGAGGTGGACCCGGACGACGTCCACGTCGGCCCGTCCGACCACGTGCCGTGGCTGCTCGACCGCAAGTGGTGCTACATCCGAATGGAGGGCACGACCTACGGCGACGTCCCGTTGAACGCTGAGCTCAAGCTCGAGGTCTGGGATTCACCCAACTCGGCCGGCGTGATCACCGACGCGATCCGCTGCCTCAAGCTGGGCCTTGATCGCGGCCTGGTCGGCACGCTGGTCGCGCCGAGCTCGTACTTCATGAAGAGCCCGCCCCGCCAGATCCATGACGACATCGCGTTCAACCGGGTCGAGGCGTTCATCCGCGGCGAGGACAACGAGACGCTGGTGGGCACCGAGAAGGCAGAAGCGCCCAAGCGACGCAAGATCGCCAAGGGCCACGGCGAACCGATGATGGCCGCCACCACCCACGAGGCCACGGCATCCGCCGGTGCGGCCGCCGCGCGCGACTAGCGCCGACCCATCGCCAATGACCGGCGTCGCCCACGCCCCGCACAAACCAGTCGAACCGCGCACCAGGGTTGGTCGCGCGGTTCGGCGTGCGCGCGAGCGGTCAGTCGTTCGCGGGTATAAGGCCGCCACCGCGGCAATCGGCAGGATCTCGCCGCGCATCAGCATGTCGGTGGGCAAAGCAGTCTTCGTAACAGGCTATTTCGCCTGGCCAAGGAAGCGCCGGATCATCCTGCTGAACGCGTCCCACATTCTTGGTCTGCCGGCGTCCGACTACCAGGTGCGGCACCTTGCCCGGCGCATTTACGCCTCGTACGCCAGCTTTGTCGTCGAACTGATGCGCATGCCGCAGCTACCCGACGATGAACCGCTGCGGCTCATGCGCGCCGGCGGCGAGCGCGGCGAGGAGTCCTTCACGCGTGCGTGGCATGAGCTGCGTGACCAGGGCCGCGGCATGGTCGTTGTATCCGGTCACATCGGTTCGATCGAGCTGCTGGCCGGCTACATCGCGCTCCGTGGCGAGCCGGTCTACGGCCTCGCCGACGACTCGGAGTACCCGGAGCTGTTCGATGAGATCAACGCCCAGCGCCAGCGCTGGGGCATCGAAATCATTCCGTGGCGCAACCTGCGCCGCGTTTTCGCCGCCCTGAAGCAACCGGCCCTGCTCGGCCTGCCGGTCGACTGGGGCTACCGTGAGGGAGACGTCCCGTCCGGCTGTTCGGTGAGTGGACAACGCTGCCCGTGGGACCGGCCATGCTCGCCGCCAAGACCGGCGCCGGCATCATGCCGGTCGTCAACCGGCGCGACTCCTTCGGCAGCTACCACGCCCGCCACTACGACCTGATCGAGGTTGCCGACTCCAGGCCCTCATCGCTCCAGCGCGCGACGCAGCAGATAGCCGACGCGCTCGAGGACATGATCGCCACCGCGCCCGACCAGTGGTACAGCTTCAAACCCATGTGGCCCGCCACCAGCGAGGAGAAGGAGGCCCTCGCCCGTCGAGCGGCCGAGATGCAGGCAAAGTGACGGCCGGCAGCGTCGCCATGCCGGCGCGCCGGCGCGGGCGCCGCAAAACGATCGGCGGCAGGCTCGTCGTCGCTCTGTTGATGGCTTTGGCGGCTGTCCTGCGACTGCTTCCGGATCGGCTGCTGCATCGGTTGGCCCACTGGCTCGGTGCCAGCGTTCTCTACCGGCTTCAGCCCAAGCGTCGGGCCCTGGTCAAGTCAAACCTCCGCCGCATCGTCACATATCTCGGCCGGCCGGAAGCCACCGGCGAGCGCGCCCTCAACAAGCTCGTCCAGCAGGCATTTGGACACTATGTGCGCTCATACCTCGAGGGCGCGATCGTCGCCAGCTACGACGGCCCGCACCTCGCCCAGCGCATCCAGCCCGACGATCCGGCGCTGGCCGAGCAGGTGATGGGCAGAGCAGGTGACCCGCCCCACAAGCTGCTTTTCGTCGGCCTCCACTTCGGCGCGATCGAGCTGCCCGCACTGTGGGCGGCGCGCGTCCGTGGCCTCGACCTCATCAGCCCGATGGAAACCGTCGACAACCCTGACCTCCAGTCGTACTTCGTGCGCACCCGCTCGAGGGCGGGCATCAAGCTCATCCCGCCAGCCGGGGCGGCGCGCGTCCTGGTCGACAGGCTCAATGCCGGGGAGACGGTGGCGATTGTCGCCGACCGGGTTGTGGCCGGCAGTGGCACCAAGGTCGAGCTTTTTGGCGCACAGGCGCGCCTACCGCTCGGACCGGCCGTCCTGGCACTGGAAACTGGCGCACCCGCGTGGGCCATTGCCACCCGGCGGGTGGGCTTTGGCGACTACCGCGCCGCGCTGGCGGCGATCGAGGCTCCGGCGACCGGCACGCGGCGGGATCGGATCGCCGGCTTCATGGCGAACCAGGCGCGCGCATTCGAGACACTCATCGCGGCGGCGCCGGAACAGTGGTGGGCAGTCTTCTTCCCGATCTGGACCGACCAGCCAGTTCAGCCATGACCGACCAGCCACGCAGTCGCGCCGACCTGCACATTCACACGGCCGCTTCGGACGGCGTGTCGAGCGTTGCCCAGGTCCTCGACGCGGCCGAGCTCGCCGGCCTCAGCGTCATTGCGGTCACCGACCACGACCGCATCGAAGCGGCCATCGCCGCACAGGCCCTGGCCACGGCGCGCGGCAGCTCCGTCGAGGTCGTGTTGGGCGAAGAGGTGAGCAGCCGCGGCGGGCATGTGCTGGCGCTGTTCATCGAGCAGCGCATTCGGCCGTGGCAGTCGCTGCCTGACACGGTCCGCCAGATCCACGAGCAGGGCGGCCTGGCCATCATCGCGCATCCGCTCGTGCCTTACCCGCTGTGCGCCAGCGGCCGCTCGATCCGGGCACTCCTCAGAAACCCAGACCCCGCCCTCCACCCGGACGGCATGGAGGCCTTCAACCCGACCACGGCACGCATGCGCTGGAGCCGCCGGGCGCCCGACTTTGCGGCGGAGGTGGGCCTGACCGCGTTGGCCAACAGCGACTCACATCGAGCGGCTGATATTGGCACGGCATTCACTACCTTCAATGGCACGACGGCGGCCGACTTGCGGGCTGCCATCCTCGCCGGCGAGACGGAATGGAGCGGCACGGCCTATACATGGCGGGCGCAGGTCTCTACGTTCGGCCAGCAGATGGCCAAGCGCGGCCGCCTGGTGCGCGACTACGTCAAAGGGGCGATGCCGTGAAGATCGGCCTGGTCACGCCGTACATCTACCCCCTGCTACGGCGGAGTCAACGGGCACGTGGCGCAGCTCTACGAGAACCTCATCGCACGTGGCCACGACGTGCGCATCATCACCAGCGCGCACGGGCCGCAGCGCCACAGCGAAGGCGATGTCATCCGCTTGGGTTACGGCTTCTCCGTGCCCGCCAACGGCTCTATGGGCACGCTCACCATCGGCCCGCGCTATACGCCCATGATCCAGGCCATGCTCGAGCGGGAGAAGTTCGACGTGCTGCATTTTCACGAGCCGTTCGTGCCCTTCCTGTCGCTGATGGTGCTGCGCGAGTCGAAGAGCGTGAACATCGCGACCTTCCACGCATATGCCGGCTGGAGTCCTGCCTACGAGTTCGGCCGGCGCATGCTGCAACATTTCGCCCGCCGGCTCGACGGACGCATCGCCGTCAGCGCGGCCGCGCGCCACTTCATCGAGTCGTACTTCCCGGGCGACTACAAGGTCATCCCCAACGGCGTCGACCTGCGCCGCTTCCAGAACGTCCAGCCGTTCGCCCGCTACCGCGATGGCACGCCCAACATCCTGTTTCTGGGCCGGTTCGAGAGCCGCAAGGGCCTGACCTACCTGCTGAAGGCATACCGCGTGCTCAAGAAGCGCGGCTACGACTGCCGCCTGCTGGTAATCGGCTCCGGGCCCGCAGGAGCGCGAGGTGCGCCGCTACATCGCCACACGCCGTTTGACCGGTGTCGAGCTACTGGGCCGCGTCAGCGACGAGGACAAGGTGCGCTACTTCGCCACCGCCGACATCTACTGCTCACCCGCCACCGGCCGCGAATCCTTCGGCATCGTGCTGCTCGAGGCTATGGCATCAGGCACTGCTGTCGTGTGCAGCGACATCCATGGCTATCGAAGCGTCGTCCGCCGTGACGAGCAGGGCCTGCTCGTGCCGCCCAAGGACGTCAACGCCCTCGTCGAGGCCCTGGCCAAGTTGCTCGACGAGCCGCAGTTGCGCACGCAGATGGGTGAGTCGGGCCGTGAACGCGCGAAGCAGTACTCGTGGCCGAACATCACCGCCAAGGTCGAGGCGTACTACAAGTTCGTCATTCGCCGAACCGCCGCCCAGGGCCAGCTGCCGGAACACTTCCATCGGTCTGTGCTGGCTGAGATCGCCAGGCCGCCACCGGCGCCCCTGCCCGAGCCGCAGAAGCCGACCGCCCCGCCCGGCTAGGGCCAGCCCTCGTTCCCGAACGGCTCCCGCGAAACTCGCCTCAGTGCCGCAGCCACCGCGGAAACGTGGCAATGTGACGGCTTCAGGCGCTCGCGCAGCTATCGATACCTCGCGCTCGCGGCCAATCGGCATCGGTACCGCGCGTCGTGGGTTACGCTCCGTGCCGAAGCGCGAGCGCGCGCCGGTCGCCGCCAAACCGTAACGGGCTCCGACTTGCCCTTGGCCGAACTGCTTCGGCCGGCTCGTAGTCGATCGCCGACCTGGTCGCCCGGCGGATCGTGTCGTCTGCCAGAAGGCCGTTGACTGGGGCCGCGCTGGAGTCGCGCGGGTTCACCACGTCGCCGGCGGCGCGTGCGTTGTCGCCGGTCAGACAGGCCAGGCCTATGGGTCGAGCGTTTCGGCGCGCGCGGTGAAGCCCACCAGGTCGCAGAAAACGACGGTAACGACCTTGCGCTCGCGCCGGCCCTCTTTCGACATCGCGCGCAGCATACGGCGAGAGGTGGCGTATCCTCCTGCGCCAAGTGGCCAGTCTGCGAACACGAGCCGTGAACCTGCTCACACGCGTCGCGCTGATCGGCGCGGACCCGCGCGACGACCAGGACATGCGCACGAACAAGGCGCTGCTCGTGATCACGTCCCTGCTGATCCTGCCCATCTCCCTGATCTGGGGCAGCCTGTACCTGGCCTTCGGCTCGCCCGTCGGCTGGGTGCCATATCTCTACTTCGTCGTCCTCGTCGGCGCGCTCGTTCTGTTCGCCTACAACCACAACTTCCGCCAGCTGCTGGCTGATCGGCCAGATCGACATCATCCTGGCGCCGACGCTGTCGATGATCCCGCTGGGCGGCTTCCTGCTGGCCGGCGGAGTCGGGCGTGTGGGGCATCCTGGCGCCGCTCGGTGCGCTCGTCTTTGCCGCACCGTCCGATCGGCATGCGCTGGTACATCGCGTTCGCCGCCGTCTTCGTGGAGTCTGGGATCGTCGGCGTCTACCTGGGCCCGATACCGCCACCACTGCCGATCTGGTTCACGACGACGATGCTCGCGCTCAACGTCACCGATCGGCGGCACGATCGTGTTCACGTTGCTGGCGCTCTTCGCCCAGCAGCGGACTGAGGCGCTGCGCGAATTGCGCAGCGGAGCAGGCCAAGGCCGAGAACCTACTGCTCAACATCCTGCCCGCGTCCATCGCCGAGCGACTAAAGGCGCAGACCCAGGCTCAGCCGATCGCCGATCAGTTCGCGTCGGCGTCGATCCTGTTCGCCGACGTCGTCGATTTCACGCCCTTCTCAGAGAGTCTGCCGGCCTCGGACGTTGTCGGTGTGCTCGATCGGCTGTTCAGCCACTTCGACGCGCTCGGCCGACCGCCTCGAGTCTGGAGAAGATCAAGACGATCGGCGACGCCTACATGGTCGCCGCCGGCATCCCCAGTCGCGCCCGGATCACGCCCGGCGCTGGCCTCGATGGCGCTCGACATGCTCGACGTGATGAGAGACCGAGCCCGGACATCGCACCATTGGGGTTGGAGCTACGGGTTGGGCATCAACTCGGGGCCGGTGGTAGCCGGAGTCATCGGTCGGAAGCGGTTCCTGTACGACCTGTGGGGCGACGCCGTCAACACGGCCAGCCGGATGGAGTCGCAGGGCACGCCCGGCCGCATTCAGATCACGCAGGCGACCTACGAGCTGCTCAAGGATGAGTTCGTGCTGCGAGTCACGCGGTTCACTGTCGAGGTCAAGGGCAAGGGCGACATGGAGACGTGGTACCTGGTCGGTCTGCGCCGATCGGCCAGCCGGCTGGCCGCCCGGACCGCCCACTGGTCGCAGCGGCTAGCTCGTCTGCGGAGCGTCGATCATCGTGATCGTGCGCTCTTCCGCGCGCTGGCGTCGGCACGAACGCGCGGCGTAGTAGGCCGCCAGTGCCAGCACCAACAGCACCCCGGCCAGCAGGCCCATCTGGACAAAGTCGGCCTTCGACGTCGACGGAGGAGCCTGATTGACGGCGAACTGGAAGCCCCAGTTGTAGGTCGGGCTGAGCGCGTTGTTGACCAGGTTGAGCACTGTCGATGGCACCGGCAACCCAGAGAAGTTCGGGTAGAACAGGACGAACCACAGTGCAGCCACGACCACGGCACTCACGGCGAACCGACGAGCGTCGCGTGCCACCAGCACGTAGTAGGCCGGCACGGCCAGGATGCCCAGCACGATGAGCACCAGCGGCAGCTCAAACACGCCCACGCCCATCTGGAAGACCTGGTTGCCCGGAATCATGGCGCCGATCAGCGCCAGCACGAGGCCGCCCATTACGCCGACGAGGACCAGCGGCATCAGGTAGACACGGTTGCGATCGACCCACTCGTTCTTACCGCGAGACCAGACCAACCAGCCCAGCGCCACCAGGCCGCCGAGGGCCACGACCAACGCCACGATCTGAAGGTCTGTCAACGCCAACTGACGAGTTGTAGCGCCGCACGCTTCGGTGTTGGGGTTCACCTTTTGCGTGCCGGCCAGGCCGCACAGCGGCTGGCGCAACAGCCACAGCAGGGCCGGCCCGAGGATGGCGATCGCGGCACTCACTCTCGCCAGCAGCCACGTTCTACGCGATGGACCGTGCCACAGCTCCGCCAAGAAGTAGGCCAGGCCCATGATCGTGAACGGCAGGACGGTGAAGAAGTGGTACTGGAACGTCGCCCGGTCGATACGCACCCAGGGCAGCCATAAGGTGAGAGCCATCAACGCGACCAGCGTCAGCGGAAGGCTCCTGCGCTTCCACGCCTGCCAGCACAGGAAGGCAAAGGCCGGAATGGCCAGCCAGAAGATGACCAGGTTGCCGCTGTCGTAGATCGACGAAGCGGTGCCGGCGGCGTAATCGCCCTGCTGGAACCAGACTGGCTTCAGGTCGAGCGGCCAGGCCCACCACGGCGAAGTCGCCGGGTGCGTGGCGCGCAGATTGTTGTGGTAGTCGTACATCGATAGCTGCAGCTGTACGAAGGTCTGTCCGGTGTTGGTTTCGGAAGCCTTCTCCAGGCCCGGCACGAGCACGTTGAGCGGCGTGGCAACCAGCTGGATGATCGAATCGGCTACGCCGCGCTTGTCCGGGCTGTCGGCCCAGCGCCCGCCGATGGCAACCCACGGCCCGTAGCTCCAGATGTACAGCACGAGCGGGATCACGATCAGCGAGCCCAAAGCGGCCAGCCAGGCGATGCCGAGCGGACCCGCGCCCGGCTTCAACCAGGCCGCCGTCGGTGGCGGCGACGATGGTTCTTCGCCCGGTTCGAGCAGCGGTTGCTCCTCCGCCAGCGGTCCGAAGCCTCGGTCGGCCGCAAAGCGTGCGAAGGCGAACAACGCGGCACCTGCCAGCAGCAGCGCTGCGCCCGCGACCAGCACCGGCCCCGCCGACACGCTTACGGCCACCATGCCCAGGGCAATGCCGAGGCCGGCGCCAATCAGCAGCACTCCGATGAGCATTGGTCCGATAACCGCGAAGCGCAGCTCGTCCTTGGACAGCTTCATCGGCCGGAAGGCGAGTGACACCGCCAGCAGGCAGGTCAAGCCGATCATCATCACCAGGAACGTGATGTTGGCGCTGGCCATCGAGCCCGTGCCGTCCGGCTGTATGGCCAGGTAGCCGAGAGCGGCGGTCAGGCCGACCATGCCCAGTAACGCGATCACGCGGCCCAGCGCCGAGCGCAGCAGGACCAGCAGAACGATGCCGCCGATGGCGTAGGCGCCGACCCATTTAGAGGCCAGTGCCAGACCCAGCAGCACGCCGACGCCAAGGATGCCGGCGCCCACCGCAAACGGGTTCTTCCAGCGTCCTAGCCAGATCGGCGCGAAGAGTGTGACCGCTGCCACGATGAACATCGCCACGTAGGTGTCGTTCATCGCGATGCGCGCGTTGGCGAAGGCCATACCGTCGAGCAGGACCAGGATCGAGGCGAGGATGGCCACGCTGCGTCGCCGGAACAGGAAACGCCCCAGCAGGTAGATGCAGGCGGCCATGATCGCGCCGGCGATGACGCCCATGATTCGCCAGCTGAAGGCATTGCTGCCTACGTCGACCGCGGCCTCGGAGCCGGTCGACGAGAAGGCCAGGATGTCATTGCGGTTGTCGGCCGGCCGCTTGGGCTGCGTGTCGAGGACGAAGGCCTGCGGCTCAAAGGGCAGCTTGGCGTCGGCGTAGACGGCGTTGCCGTGCGGCTCGATGACGTAGACCGTCCAGCCGCTGCCGTCCGGCGTCCGACCAAGGACGTGAACGAGCTCGGTCGCCTTGTTGAAGACAGCGTCGGTAACGGTGCCGGGCATCGGAATCTGGCCGGCGATCGACGGCGCCTCGCCGCCGGGCACTTTGACCAGTTGGATCAGCCCGCCGCTCTCGGCGTAGAGGGTCGGTTTGTCGACCGCCTGGTCGACGTACGCGAAGCCGGTGATCGGCGAATCAGTCGCCACCGTCGTGAGCGGGTCGAACGTCTGCGCATCGATGAAGCTGACGCCCTGGTTGTCGGCTATGGCCAGGCCCTGGCCCGACTCGAGGCTGGCCGCGGTCAAGCCGGCGTCTTCCAGCTTCTGACCGAGAGTCGTGTCGCCCAGGTAGCCCTTGATCACGACCTTACCCGTCTGTCCGGCGAGCTTGGCGCGCAGCTGGTTGACGTCGTCGCCGGTGACGTCGGCAAGGTCGGCAACGAACGGATCGAGCGTCGTCAGCTGGCTCATATCGACAACCAGCCGTTGGCCGGCATCCACGCCGACGACATCGGCGGCACCGGGCAGCGTCGTTCGTCCGATTTCCTTGCCGGTGCCCGGATCGAGGCCCACGACCTCGCCGGCGTCAGTCAGGGCAACCAGCGTGTTGCTGGCCAGGAAGAGCGACTTGATGTTGCCCTGCAGGCCGGCGAACTGGCCCACTGGTTCGACCGAGATGTCGGGCGTCGCGGCGCCGTCGGTTGGTGTAATCGTGCGCAGGCGGTCGAGCTGGTCGGTCGTCGCCCGCCACACATTGCCCGCGGCATCCGTGATGTAGAGGACGTGGTTGTCCGGGTCGATAGCGACGGCGACGCCCGGCACGTTGGCGCGCGCGACCTCTTGGCGCCCGACCAGGTCATACGCCCTAACGTCGTTGCCGGTGGCCACGTACAGCCGATCGCCCACCCGCTCCGTCGGGTCGACAGATTCGTAGCGCTGCTCTATGGCGGCCGCCTTGACCGGCACGCCCAGCTCGTTCTGGCTGACGACCTTGTTGTCGCCAAAGGCCGTGATCCCCGCCGCGATGAGGTACTTGGCCATGTGCGGGTGGGTGTACTCGTAGATCGAGTGGGGAATGCCGTAGCGCCAGAACTGCAGGAACTCCGTCGCCGTGCGAGCGTGATAGACCTCGTCGAAGTGCATGCCGAAGGGCTGTTCAAGGCGGAACGTGCGCAAGCCCATTGCCGCTACGAAGACCACGACCAGCAGCAATAGGTCGAGCCGGTCGAGCTTGCCCGCCCCCTCGTTGTTGAGCTCGCCGCTGCGATCGCGGCGGATGGGCACCAGGGACACGACGGGGGCGAAGAAGCGGCGCACGTCGTCACGCAGACGGCTGCCCGGGCCGCCCGCTGACGCCGCAAGAGCAACACCGGCGCCGGCCGGAATGGCCACACCGTCGGCTGCGCGTTCGACCGGTGCCTCACTGACCAGCGCCGCTTCTTCGGCCTGGGCGGCGACGGCTCGCGACGGCCGCAGCTCGAGCACCACCAGGACGAACGCGACGGTGCTCAGGATGATGCTGAAAACGATCGCCACCGGCTCGCGGAAGAACTCGCCCAGCGGCAGGTCCTTGATGTTCGGCGTGGCGTACAGCGGTGTGGTCAGAACGCCGTGCAGGTTGATGAATGCGGCCACGGACAGGAGGACGGTGACCAGGATCCAGCGCCGATAGATGACGGCGAGGATCGGCAGGATGGCGAAGACGGGGAACATGTAGCGCTCGTGAACGCGCGTTGGCAGCATGAAGAAGGCCAGGGCCAGGAACGATGCCAACTACCAGGATCGTGCGCCGGTCCTCGCGCCAGGCGATGCGCACCATGGCCACCAGGTAGCCGGCGACGAGGAATATGCCGCCAATCAGTACGCCCGGCACGGGTCCCAGTAGAGGAACGGTGTCAGGCGAGCCGTTCCACACGCCACCGAAGGCGAGCGGCGTGGAGCCGTTCGAGCCGATGAGCGCCCACGGGTTGTAGGCGTTGATCGACAAGAACTCGTAGCCGCCCGCGGCGCGGGCGAAGACGCCGATCAGCCCCGGGATGTCGAGCCCGAACGGGATGATGACGACGAACAGGACCACGACGCCCACGACGGCCGCTGAGACCAGTCGCCAGAAGCCCTGCTCACGCGTCAGCCACGAACGGATGCCGGCGGGCGCCCACGGGCTATTGCGTGGGCCGGAGCCCGGATCGAGCAGGTGGCGCTTCAGCAGGACCATTGCCACGAGCGGCAACATGACCACGCCGAACTGCGGCTTCACCAGGGCGGCCAGCACGGCCAGCCCGGCCGCACCCTCTGAGTTGCCGCGGATCAGCGCCGCCAGGCCCAGCACGATGACGAACGCGCCAATCGCGTCGGTCTGGCCCCAGATTGCCGAGTCGTACCAGGTAACCGGGTTGAACAGGTAGATGGCGGCCGCGATCAGCGCCAATCTGTCGGCCCGATTCGTCTTGCCTAGCCAGCCGCGCACGATGTGGAACGTGATGAATGCCACGCCGATATCGGCGAGCATCGGCGGCAGCTTGACCAGCGACGTCGTGCCGCCGGCGAGCGACAGGGCCTTGGACGCGCCGCCCACGAGCCACAGCACGTACATGTAGCCAGGCGGGTAGTCGACGAAGTAGCCCGGTGCATAGAAGCCGCTCAGGCCGAGGTCGGCCAAGCGGTTGGCCCACGCCGCGAACGTGCCAACGTCCGAACTGAAGCCGGAGCCCGGCAGCAGGACGTATGCAATAGTTATTCGCAGGGCGAAACCCAGCAGCAAAAGAAGCAGTAGCGCGGGCAAAGCCGCCCCTGCTGTGGTCGGGCGTGGAAGGCCCGTGGACAATCGGCCGGCCCCTCCCGCCTGGGGCGCTGTCACAGCCGACCTCCAGAGAGTGACGAGGTGGAGCCGAGTATAGCAACGGGCAGCCGGGCGACCCCCCAAGCCCAGCCTTCAACCCGCCTGCGCGAGGCTCTCAGCCTGCGCAGTCCAACGCTCATCGGCGTTCTTTTCGTCGTGCTCGCGCTGTTCGTGTACGGGTTCTCGAACCCGAGCCGTTTCAACATTTACAACCACTTCGTGCTGCAGGCCATGGCGTATCTGCAAGGCAGCGTCGCCATACCTATGCCGCAGTTCCAGGACGTCATGCCACTACCCGATCGCCCGGGCTTCGGCATCATTCCGTTCCCGCCGCTGCCTGCGATCGTGCTGCTACCGGCGGTGCTGGTCTGGGGCGAGGCGACTAACCAGGGGCTGATCGCGGTAATTCTCGGCGCGATCAACGTCGGCTTGTGCTGGCGGATGCTGACACGCGTAACGGACGACAGAAGGGCCAACTTTGTTGCGACGCTCTTCTTCGCCTTTGGCACCGTTCATTGGTACGCCGCGATGCTGGGCAGCACGTGGTTCTTCGCCCACGTCGTGGCGATCACCTTCCTCTTCATCGCCATCACCGCCGCCCTCGACGCCGAGCGGCTGGATCGGGCGCGCGAGCTGATCAAGACAGCCGGCGCCCGTGTGCCGGGCCGCGATCTGCTCGACCCGCTGCAGTTCGTCGCCGGACTCGTGTTCGGCATCGCGGCGCTTGCCCGGCTGACGGTGATCTTCGGCGCGCCGTTCTTCGTCTTCGTCGGCGGTGGCGGCACGTTCTGGCGGCGGGCACTGTCGGCCGGCCTCGGCGCGGTTTTGCCGGTCCTGGTCCTGATCGCCTACAACCTGCTGTCGACCGGCCACATCTTCAACCCGGCCTACGACTGGCTCTACCAGCACGAGTACCTGGGCTACATGCCGCCCGGTTTCGAGATCAACACCAACCTGGGTATCGAGGACATTGGGCACATCCCGCTCAACCTGCTGATCATGCTCGGTTGGCCACCGATCTTTGACCCGAGCTGCGCGGCTCTAGTTGCGAAGCCTCCGGACTGCGCCATCCTGAAGCCCGACCCGATCGGCATGAGCCTGCTGCTCACCTCGCCGGCGTACTTGCTGGCGATCCCAGTTGTATTCCGCATGTGGCGGCAGCGACTGGTGGCCGGGTCGGCCCTGGCCGTGCTCGCCATTGCCTTCGTCAATCTGATGCACTTCAGCCAGGGCTGGGTCCAGTTCGGATACCGCTTCAGCAACGACTTCGCACCTTTCGCCGTGATCCTGGTCGGCCTGGCGCTCAAGCGATATGGACTGCGCTGGTGGACGATCGGGCTGGTCGGGCTGTCGATCCTGATCAATGCGTGGGGCGTCTACTGGGGCGTCGTCCAGGGCTGGTGAACGCGCCCGGTACGCCCAATTCGTGAACGGCCAGCGGCAGGACGTGTTTGTAGTACATGATCGGACCATGCTCGACCAACACCTGGGCACGGCCGACGACGTCATCGCTCGCTATCCGGGCCGGCAACCGGTGTACCCGATCCTTCCCGGAGTCGGTTCTTGAGCGCGGACGCAGCCGGCCGCGTTGCCGAGCTGTCCTTCTTCTTTCCGGCGCATAACGAAGCCGAGAACATCGAGGCGCTCGTCGACGAGGCGCTCACCGAGTTGCCCAAGCTGGCCGACGAATTCGAGATCATCGCCGTCGACGACGGATCGAAGGACGGCACGGGCGCCATCGCCGACCGCCTGGCGGCCGAGCACCCACAGGTGCGCGTTGTTCACCACAAGGTCAACCGCGGCTACGGCGGGGCGCTGCGCAGTGGGTTCGCCGCCTCGCGCTATCCGCTCGTCGCCTTCACCGACGGCGACCGCCAGTTCAAGATCGCCGATGTCGGGCGTCTTCTCGAGCGCATGGCCCAGCCAGACCAGCCCGACGTGGTGGTCGGCTTCCGAGAGAAGCGCGCCGATCCGTTCATCCGCCTTGCCTACGCCCGCTTCTACCGATTCGCCCTGCGCGTGTGGTTTGGCCTCAAGGTCACCGACCCCGATTGCGCGTGCAAGCTTTTCCGGCGCGAGGCCCTCGAGGGCATCCGGCTCGAGTCGCAGGGCGGCTTCCTGTCGGGCGAGCTGCTGATCAAGCTGAGCCAGAGCGGCCGGACCATCGCCGAGGTCGGCGTCCCCCACTACCCGCGCATAGCCGGCCAGCAGTCGGGCGCCAATCCCAAGGTCGTGCTGCGCGCCGTACGCGATTTCTGGCGGCTTCGTCTTCGACTGTGGGCCAACCGCCGTCTCGCCATGACTCAAGGCGAACCGGTCCTGGGCGACTAGCTAGTCGAGCCGGCGCTCCTCGGATGTCCCAGGGCCGGTCTCTGACGGTCCTTCGCCCTCGGGCAGGTCGAACTCCAGCGAGTTGATGAACTCACGGAAGACAGACAAGCTCTCTTCCTCGGAGCTCTCGGGGACAACGGCGGCCCGATCGAGCACCGCATCCGAGGCGAAGATCGGTACGCCAGCGCGGATGGCCAGCGCGATCGCATCCGACGGGCGGGCGTCCATCTCCAGCGAGCGGCCATCCTGCTCGAGGAACAGCCGGGCGCGGAACGTGTCATCAGCCAGGTCCGATACGACGATCTGGCGAATGGTCACGCCGAGCTGTTCGAGCGTGGTTGAGAAGAGGTCGTGGGTCATCGGCCGCTCAGGCGTCACGCCCTGCAGGCGCATGGCGATGGCGTTGGCTTCCCACGGCCCGATCCAGATGGGCAGGTAACGCTCGCGCACCGTGTCGCGCAGGATTACCACGTGCTGTGAGCTGAGCATGTGCACGCGGACGCTCTCGACGACCATCTCGTTGAGGCCCGGCACAGCCATGCGACCGATTCTACTCAGGGCTTCTTCGTCGGGCGCGGCGTGCGTATCGGCCGATCCGAGGGCGACGCGCCGGGCGATCCGCTGGGCTCTACCGACGGCACCGATGACGGCGTCGTCGACGGCGGCGGGCTGCTGACGCCGCTACCGGACGGGCCCGGCGTTGGCTCGCCGGCGGGCGTCGTGTCAAGCGCGACCTTGTAGACACCGCCGGACGTGGCGAAGACGAGCATCGCCGGCTGGCCGGGCTGTCCCTCGTCGACGTACATGCCGCGGACGTCGTCGAACTCGGAGCCATCGGCGACGAACTGCTCGACATATGCACCATCGGCCTTGTTGAAGACGAGTACCCGCTTGTGGGTTGCATCCCACACGTACAGCCGGCCATCCTCGTTGCGCAGGCCGGTACCGGTGAACTGTTGGTAGTCGTGGCCCGGCCGGACATCCGCCCCGTCGGGCGGATCGCCGAGCGCATAGCTCGTCACGCGCCGGCCGTTGAAGTAGCGCAGCACGTTGTCGGCCGTCAGGGCGTAGATATCGCCATCGATGAACAACCGGCGGAAACTGTCGACCGGCTCGTCCTCGCCCAGGAAGTAGGGCGTCGGCGCGATGAAGGAGCTGCCGTCGGCGACCGGCTCGTAGCGCAGGATCTGCGATGAAGGCGGATACGCCACGTACAGCCGATAGAGGCCGCGGTCGGCGTTGATGACGAATGTGCCAATGTCCGGCACGTCGTGGCCCCAGGCAGTGTCGCCGCCAACGCGGATTGAGCCGAGGGTGCCGTTGCCCTGGACGTCGGACGGCCGCCAGCGCCAGAGTGCGCCGCGCGTGTCGATGATCAGCAGATCGGGACCGCCCACGCCCAGCAGGTAAGGCGGGCCCATGCCCACGCCAGTGCCTTCACCGGCCGTCACGATGACCGCCGCGCGGCCGGTTGCTGGATCGACCCGCGACACGCTGCGGTCGGTCGAGATGTAGTACGCCGCCCCGTCCGGGCCCTGTGTCAGCCAGATGACCTGGTTGCCGCCATTGAGGGCGGTGACAAGGCTGGGCGAGACGGTGTGCGTGTTGTAGAGCTGGTCCAGACCGCCCGAAATGCGGGTGCGCAGCGTCGCAACGGCAGCCGCGTCGGCACCCGGCGGCGGCCGCCCCGTCCAGGTCCTTCCAGGCGTCCTGCAGCGAGCGCAACGAACCAGCTGGATCCGTTGTCAAAGTGCCCTGGCTCCCGGCGGTGCCGGTGCCCAGCACGTGGTCGGCCTTGTCCTTGGCGGAGCGGAACAGTTGCTCGCTCGACGAGATCTGCGGGATGGGATTCTCGGCGCCGCGCAACGGGCCATTCCACAGCCACAGCCCAACGCCGAGCAGCGCGGCCACGCCCAGGAAGGACAGCAATGCCATTGCCGCGCGCCGCTGGCTCTCGCGCCGCGTAGTGGTAGGCCGGATGCGCCGATAGCCGGTCGATCGCCGCGGCATCAGGTCGAGGACGGCATCGACAGCGCCCGCCACGCCGTCGCGCAGGACACTGCGCGCGGCCACCGCGCGATCCTGGACGGCGGTCGCAGCACCGGCGAACTGGTCGGCCAGCGGGATGGGCGAGCGCTCGGGCGCGCCGGCCAGCGGCTCCGACGGGCTGACCGGCATGAGCTTGTGCTCGACACGCGACAGGGCGACCTCGGTGGCTTCCAGGGCGAGCACAGCATCCGAGCCTTCCCCGCCGGCCGCCACGAACAGGTGATGAAGGTGCTCGACGGCCGACTGTGGGTGGAGCGTGACGACCGCGTTCTTGATCTCTTCCGTGCCGACCACGTCGACCAGGTTCTTGGAGCACAGCAGCAGCGAATCGCCGACCGAGAAGTCACCGCGCCAGACATCGATGCGGGCGGTGTCGTCAGCCGGCAGGCCGGGGCCCGGCTCGCGCTCGGGCATGAGCAATCGCGCGGCGCGGACCAGGTAGGCCTCCGCGTCGCCGGCAGTGGCCACATACAGCTCGGAGCCGCGCACGACGGCGACGGCCAGGCCGAGGCCGCCCGGCGGCAAGCCGCTGCCCTCGCGCGAGTGGCGCAGCCTCCGGCTGGCGCTGCGGATCGACTTCTGCAGCACGATCGGGATGCCCGCCGACTCGTCGTAGTAGTACTCGCGCCGGATGATGTCGGCGACCAGGTTTGTCGCGTCGCGGCTGCGCCCGCCGTGCGCGCGCGCCGACACGATTACGTAGAGGCTGCCCTTGGTGCGTGCCTTGGAGCCGGTAGTGGGTTCGCTGACGACCACTGCATCGGCGGAATTGGACAGCCGGTCATGTTCGGCTACAAGGCCGTACTTGAGCTGGAGACGGGAGGACATCTGCGGCCGAGTCTACACATTGTGGCTGGGTCGGCCGACTATCCGCAGTTCCACCAGCCGCACGCCGTCCGGCGTGGACGCAAAGGCATCGAGAAGGCTGGCCGAGCGCAGGCGGAGCTCCTGCGCCACGATCGGACTGACCGCGCTGACGACCAGCACCGGTGGTTGGACCGACAGCAGCTCCGATTCGCCGGCGGCCGCCGGCAGCAGCTCGGCCACCAGGTGACGCCAGGCGGCCATCTGGCGCGACAGGCGCAACTCGCCCTCGATGCCCAGGCTCTGGGCAACCTCGGGCAGAACGTCGGAAAGCCGGCGCATCGGCCGGCGGGCGGTCATGAGCCGGCCTCCAGCCTTTGGCTGGTCCGCTCGAGGGTGCCAAGTCGAACCTGCCAGGTCGTCGCGGTTCGCACCAGCCCGGGGTCGAGATCCTCGAGGGCGGTGGTCGTGATGAAGGCCTGCGGTAATTCACCAATGCGCCGCACAAGGTGGGCGCGCCGTTCCGGATCGAGTTCTGAGAAGACGTCGTCGAGCAATAGCAGCGGCGGCCGGCCGTGGGTCCGGGCAACCAACTCGAGCTCGGCCAGCTTGAGTGACAGGATTGCGCTGCGCTGCTGGCCGCGTGACGCGAAGCCGGCCATGTCGCGCCCGCCGAGCGAGAAGCCAATGTCGTCGCGATGCGGTCCGACCAGTGTTGTGCCGTTCCACATCTCCTTCTCGGCCGTCTCGGCCAGACGGCGGCGCAGGGCCGCCTCAGCGTCCTCGTCCGGGCCGGCTTCGGCGTTGGTCACGTATGCAGAGCTCGAGCGCGGCGTCAGTCGGTGCGATCTCGGTGTGGGCAGCGGCCAGCGGCGCGGCGAGCGCGGCGAGCGTCTGCCGGCGCCAGGTGACGACCTGGCCGCCCTCGCGCGCGATGGTGTCGCTCCAGAAGCGCAGTTCCGCCGGATCGGCCGCGCCATCACGGATCGCCTTCAGCAGGTTATTGCGTTGCGTCAGCGCCCGCGTGTAGGTGGCCATCGTGGCCGACGCGGCGGGCACAGTGCGCACGATCAGCGCGTCCAGCGCGTGGCGGCGCAGGGAAGGCGAGCCCACGATGAGCAGCATGTCCTCCGGCGCGAACAGCACGACCGGCAGCGTCTGGGCAAGCTGAACTGCGCGCCGGCCCACGCCGTTGATCCGGATGCGCTTTCGGGCTCCGGCCGGACCAGACCGCGCCAGCACGATTTCGACGTTGGCCTGACCTTCGGGCGCCCCTTCGATGTCCGCCTCCAACCGGGCGAAATCGGCGCCCCAGCTGATCAGCTCGGCGTCCGCTTCGGCGCGATGGGATCCGCCCACGCCGAGCAGGGCGATCCCCTCCAGCAGGTTGGTCTTACCGGCGGCGTTGGCGCCGTAAACGACGTGGGCGCCCGGCCCGAATTTTGCTTCGAGAACCCGGTAGCTGCGGAAGCTGGTCAGGGCCAGCCGATCGACGCGCACGAACCTCTAGGAGGGCGTCCTCACGGGCATGATCACGTGCACGTAGTCGTCATCGCCGACCCGGCGCAAGACACCTGGCGACAGCGGCCCCGAGAACTCCATGGCCAACTGCTCGGCGTCGACGTTCTGTAAAGCGTCCTGCAGGTAGCGGGCGTTGAAGGCGATCTGGACGGGGTCGCCCTCGACCGCTGCCTCGACCTCGGTCTGGGCGTCGCCAACGTCGGCTGCCGCGGCGATCGAGACGCCGTCCGCGCCTTCGTCACCGAGGCGCAGCTTGATGACGTTGGCCGCCGAGCTCGCAATGAGCGCCGAGAGTCGCACCGCCTTGAGCAGCTCGTCGCGCTCGACGACGGCGCGTGTGCCGTGACCCGTCGGCAGGACCTGCTGGTAGTTGGGGAACTGGCCGTCGATCAGCCGGCTGACAAGGTCGATGCCTTCGAGGTGGAATAGCACCTGGCTCTTGGCGCTGGCGAGCATCACCTCCACGAAGTCATCCGTGTCCGACAGAACGCGCATCAGTTCGGCATAGGACTTGGCCGGCACGACCAGGCTCGATTCCTCAACCGGATCCTCGATGGACAGCGTGTGGACGGCAATGCGGTAGTTGTCCGCCGCGGCGAGGGTCAGCTTGTCGCCCGAGAACTTGGTGAGCACTCCGGTCAGGATGGGCCGCGCCTCGTCCGTGGCCGCTGCGAACACAACCTCGGCCAGCGCCTTGCGCAGGAGGCGCTGCTTGATGCGCGTCGTGGGCCGCTCACCGGGCGACGGGATGACCGGGAACTCGTCGGCGTCGATGCCGCGCAGGTGTGTCTGGTAGCGGCCAGACCGGACGCGCAACGTGTTCGTGCCGTCCTGCTCGAGGTCGACGCGCTCGCCCGCCGGCAGGCCGCTGACGACATCCGTGAACAGCCGCGCCGGGACGGTCAGCGAACCTTCGCTATCGATCCGCCCGGGCACCCACGCCGTGATGCCGATCTCGAGGTTGGTGGCGGTCAGCTTCAGCCCGGCGTCTTCCGTCCGGAGCAGGACGTTGGACAGGACGGGCAACGGATTGCGCGTGCTGACGGCGCGACTGACGACCTGCAGGCCACGCGCCAGGTTCTCCTGCATGAGCGAAAGCTTCACGTCCCTGGTTCTCCTTCAGGCGCGGGCGTGTGACGGGCGCCGTTTGTCCACTGGGCGGTCTGCCGGGCTATCTCTAGAACGTTATCTATCTTCTCATTCCGCCGTAGTAGTAATGGTGTGGATGACGGGGATTTGTCGGTCTCCGCGCTCGATTCGGGCACCTTTCGAACAGGCTATTCGGTGGATGTCGGCACCCGACTTGGTGCGCTGGTGGTGGAAGCCTGCCGCCGAGTAATCCACCGACGTTGGATCTCCACATTTGGTGGCCGGTTTTCCACCGCGACGGGGGAAAGTCTGGATCGTCGGTCGCGACTGTAAGTTGGCTGAAACGGAAACTCACGCCGTTGCAGTAGCGCTTGCGATCAATCGGCGTAGATGAGCTCGCGCACGGCTGCCAGCTCGCGGCGAAGCTCTTCGTTCTCCTGTGTCTCGCGGTCGATCTTGTCGCAGGCGTGCAGGACGGTCGAGTGATCGCGCTCGCCCAGCTCCTGGCCGATACGCAGAAGTGAGACGTCCGTCTCGGCGCGCATCAGGTACATCGCGATCTGGCGGGGCGTGACGATGGCCCGGTCGCGCTTCTGGCCCTTGAGCTGCATCAAGATCCACGCCGTAGTACTCCGATACGGCGTTGGCGATGCGCTCGGGTGTGACCATCCGGCGCTTGGGGTTGTAGAGGACGTTCGACAGGACGGCCTGGGCGAGGTCGATGGTGATGGGCATGCCGCCCATGCTGGCGTAGGCCACGATGCGGTTCAGCGCACCTTCCAGTTCGCGGATGTTGCTGGCGACCTTGCGCGCGATGAACTCGAGCACGTCGGAAGCGATGGGCACGGCATTCTCTTCGGCCTTGGCCCGCAGGATGGCGATGCGCGTCTCGAGGTCAGGCGCGGTCAGGTCGGCGATCAGGCCCCACTCGAAGCGGCTGCGCAGCCGTTCCTCGAGCGTAACGATGAGCTTGGGCGGCCGGTCGGACGACAGGACGATCTGCTTGCCGTCCTCATGGATGGCGTTGAACGTGTGGAAGAACTCTTCCTGCGTCCGTTCCTTGTCGGCGATGAACTGGATGTCGTCGATCAGCAGCAGGTCGATGCGCCGGTAGCGGTTGCGGAAATCCTCGATCCGGCCCTGCTGGATGCTGGCGATGAACTCGTTGGTGAACTTCTCGCTGGTCGCGTACACGACGCGCTTGCGCGGGAAGCGGCTCAGCACCTGGTTGCCGATGGCGTGCATCAGGTGGGTCTTGCCCAGACCGACCCCGCCGTACAGGAACAGCGGGTTGTAGGCATGACCGGGCCGCTCGGCCACGGACAGGCTGGCGGCGTGGGCCAGACGGTTGGCCGAGCCAACGATGAACGTGCGGAACGTGTAGCGCGGGTTGAGGCTGGCACTGCTCGCCCCATCGCCGCCTCCACCGACGCGGGCGGACTCGAGACGGACCGGCTGGGCGGTGGCAGCCTGATGCGTGGCTTCGGCTTGGTTGTTGGACTGGGCCGACAGCCCTTCCTGGACCTCGAAGTCGACGGTCACGCTGTAGCCGACGACGCGGGCCAGCGTCTGGCTGATCAGTGAGCGGTAGCGGGTCTCAAGCCAATCCTTGGCGAAACCGTTGGGAACGGCGACACGGAAGCGGTTGTCGTCGACTGCCACAAGGGCTGTTTCCTTGAGCCAGGTTTCGAAATTCGCTGGCGAAAGCGAAACCTGCAGCTCGCCCAGCGCGGCACGCCAGACCTGCTTCGCGTCCATCGATGCACGCTTCCCGACTGTTGGTTTAGATACGGCGGCGCCAACGCTTCTCGGCAGCGACGGCTGATAGCCCCGAAAAGACACAGAGCCTCCCCGCCCAGCTTCCCAGGCCGGGTCGAGTTGGCTCCCCGTTGAACTCCCTCCCTGACGCTAATTGGGCGTCTGGGGCGGCTTACCCTAGCACCGGCTTTTGGACCCCGCAACCCGATTCTGGGATACCCCCAGGGGGTATCCGGCGAAGCCGGCCTAGCCGATCTTGTCGCCCGGCTCGGCGCCCGTGTCAACGCTTAGAAGCGGAATCGTGCCGTCCTCAGGCAAAGCGCCCCAGACCAGCACGTCGCTGCGCCAGCCGGCGACTCGGCGCGGCGGGAAATTGACGACGGCCACGACCAATCGGCCGACCAAACCGGCTTGGGTCCGGGTACGTCGACACAGCTGCGCCGACGACTGCCGCGTCTTCGCCCCCTCCGAAGTCGATCACGAGCCGATAGGCCGGCTTGCGTGCCACCGTATCGAGGGGAGCGGCCTCCAAAATCGCCGGCGCGACGCGGATGTCGAGCTTGTCGAAGTCCTCGATCGTCGCGCTGCCGGGATCCTTCATCTCATCAGGTACAATACGGCGCCCCCGAGCGCCAAAAGACCCGGCGCACAACGGCGCTGTTCAGGCCCTACCATCCTGCCAGCCCCATCTCTGCCCTGTCCTACTAAGGAACCCGGACCGTCATGAGCAAGATGACCTACCAGCCAAAGAAACGGCATCGCGCCAAGGAGCACGGCTTCATGGCCCGCATGAAGACGAAGGGCGGCCGGCGCGTGCTGGCTGCACGACGGGCAAAGGGACGCAAGAAGCTCAGCGCCTGACGCCCTCCTCAACATCCGTTCATGGCCACCCTTGAGATGATCCGCTCCCGGCTCGACTTCGCCGCGCTCCAGACGGATGCGCGCAGCCGGCCGGATCCGGTGCTGGTCCTGCGCTACCGGCGCAATGGGCTCGATCGGACGCGCTTCGGCATCTCGGCCGGCCGGCGCACCGGCACGGCCGTCGTGCGCAACACGATCCGGCGCCGCCTGCGGCGCGTTATCGTCAATCTGCTCGAGCGCATCAATCCCGGCTGGGACGTGCTGATCATCGCCCGACCGGCAGCTGCGCAGGCCAGCCAGGCGGACCTGGCCACCGTTTTCGAACGGCTGATGAATAGGGCCGGCCTGCTGGCGTCGGAGTCGGTCGTCCGATGAATCCGATGAAGCTGTTCGGCGTCGGCATGATCCGCCTCTACCGGCTGGTCTTCTTCTGGATGCCCTCGTCGTGCCGCTTCGAGCCGTCGTGCTCGCGCTACACGGAACAGGCGATCCAGAAGTACGGCCTGTTCAAGGGCAGCTGGATGGGTGCGCAGCGCATCGCCCGCTGTCATCCCTGGAATCCGGGGGGCTTCGACCCTGTCCCCTGACAAGCGCGGACGCACGATTCGCTTCGTATTTGGCCTCGCTGCTGTCTCCGCGCTCCTGCTGATCCTGCTGATTCCGTCGGCCTTCGCCGAATCACCCACCCCGACAGCAATACCGGCACCGACTTCTACGCCGGTCCCGACGGCGCCGGTCAGTTCCGCGACACCCCTGCCCAGTGGTTCGCCCGGCGCGTCAGCCAGCCACGTCGCGCCGACACCGTTCATTCCTGGACCATCGGAGTCGCCCTGCCCGCTGCCCAACCCGCTGCCGGCACCGACGGCGGGCGCATCGCCTTACCCGCACCCGCTCTGCCCGGCCGTGCCCGGCTCCGACCCTGGCGCGACTCTCGCCTGGCTGTTCAACCCGATCTTCCAGACGATGTTCCTGACGCTGACCTTCTTCGACCAGATCCTGCGCGACATCGGCTTCGCCATCATCGCGCTGACGCTGGTCATCAAGACCCTGCTGATCCCGCTGTTCCGCCAGCAGATCGTTTCGCAGCGGCGCATGCAGATGCTGCAGCCGGAAATCGGCGCCATCAATGCCAAGTACAAGGGCAACCGGACCAAGATCAGCGAAGAGACGATGCGCCTCTACCGCGAGCGCAACGTCAACCCAGCCTCCGGCTGCCTGCCCACGTTCCTGCAGCTCTTCCTGCTGCTACCGATCTACTCGGTTATCTCGCAGGGGCTGTCGGCGACAAATATCACTTCGGCGCTGCAGATCTTTGGCATTCCCGTTCTGACCGGGGTGACATGTCAGGCGCCGGGCACGCTCCAGCCTTGCCTCGACCCGCACATCTGGTGGCTGGGCGGACTGCCCGCCAACGTGCCGGAAATCCTGTTTGCCCTGCCGCTGCCGTTCTTCCCGCAGTTCGGCCTCAGCGCGCTGGCACTGATCAGTGCGTCTCTGCAGTTGATCCAGACGCGGATGATGACCCAGCGGTCGCAGGATCCCCAGACGGCGAGCCAGCAGCGAATCCTGCTGTTCCTGCCGCTGATCTCAATTTTCTACGGCGCGGTGCTGCCGGCGGGCCTTTTCATCTACTGGATCGTTTTCACGGCATACTCGATAGTGCAGCAATACCTCATCGTTGGGTGGGGATCACTCTTCCCACTCTTCGGATGGACCCCGGGCTTTGCGCAGGGCCACACGCCGCGCTTCCCGGTGGCAATACCAGCGCCACGCGCAACAGGCACCGGTGACGGCGCCAATACAGACCCCCGACCCAGCCCAGAAGATCGGGCGGCGGGCACTATCCGGCCGGCGCGACAGCGTGGTCGTACAAGCCGGCGAGGAAGGCGGAGATGAACGAATACCAGGAGTTCACAGGCAAGACCGTAGAGGAGGCCTTGCGCGAGGCCCGCTCGTCATTCGGCGTGGCCAGCCTCGACGATCTCGATTTCGAGATCCTGACGCCCGGCAGCCGCGGAGTGCTGGGCATGGGCGCGGAGCCCGCCCGCATCATTGCCGCGCCCCGCTCAGCCCTGGGCGGCGCCGCACCGCGCCGCGAGGCCGCCGCCGCTACGCCACTGCCGCCGGCCGAGCCGCGCCCTCCGCGCGAGGGCGGCTACGAACGGCGTGACCGCGCCGATCGTGGCGACCGCTACGGACGTGATCGCGGCGGACGCGACCGGGGCCGTGATCGCGGCCGCGGCTACGGCGATCGCGCGCCAGCGGGGGGCGGCCAGCCTTATGGCGACCGGCCGCGCTACGACGATCGAAACCGTTCGGATCGCGGCGCGGAGCCGCGCAGCGACCGGCCCTCGCAGCCGCGTGACGCGGCTCGTACGGCCAGCCTTTCCGAACAGGAGCAGGAGCAGATCCGGTCGTCGCGCGCGTCGCTTACGACCGAGCGCGAAGAGATCCAGGCCGCCGAGGCGTCGCCAGAGGCACTCGCCGCCGGCCGCGACATCCTCGATGAGCTGCTGCGCCACATGGGCATCGCCGCCGCGGTGACCGTCGAGACCGGCGAAACGGCCAAGCTCAATGTCACCGGCGAGGCCAACGAAAAGGAGGCGCTGGGCGCCCTGATCGGTCGCAAGGGAGAGCGGCTGTCAGCCCTGCAGCACCTGGTCAACCTGATGCTGTCACGCAAGATGGGCGAGTGGACGCGCGTCCTCGTCGACGTGGAGGACTACCGCGGCCGGCGCGAGCGGCAGCTGCGCGACATCGCCATGCGCGCCGCCGAACGTGTCAACGAAACCGGCAAGATGCTGCAACTGGAACCCATGCCCGCCCTCGAGCGTCGGTGGGTCCACCTCGCCCTGCGCAACCATCCGGCGGTGGTCACGCAGTCGATTGGCGAGGAGCCGCAGCGTCGCGTGGTCATCCTGCGCCGCGAAGCGAGTGCCTGACCGCAACCGTCATTAACTCGACACTGATACTCCTAACTAGCGGGGTTTGAACTTTCGTTCCATGCCAACGATCCGGCCGTGACTGCTAGCATTTCCAACCAGTGAGCACGACTCCCACCGAACTCCAACGGCCTTTCTCCGGCGTGCGCGTCATCCCGTGGCGCGGTTTCGCGATTGCCTTCGCGATCACGGCGTTGGCCTTACTTACATTCGCGGCCGTCTTCGTCTTCGCGCTCAGCGCGCTCAATGCCGGCAAGGTCGTGCCCGGCACCTCCGTCGCCGGTGTGCAGCTGGGCGGCCTCGACCGCGCGTCGGCCGAGGTTCGGCTGCGCGAGCAGCTGCCGTCGCTGTCGAGCGGCCACATCACGGTCACCTTCGGCGATACCACCGACAAGATCGAATACGCCGACATCGGCCGCGACTACGACATGCAGGCCATGCTCGACCAGGCGTTTGCCGTTGGTCGGTCCGGGTGACCTTCTTTCGCAGGTCCAACAGCAGCTACAGGTGGGCATGCACGGCGCGACCGTCGATTCGCGCGTCACCTGGAACGAGCAGGCGCTCGAGAGCAAGCTGTACGACCTGGCTGTTGCCGCTGAAATCGACCCGGTCGACGCGGCCATCGTGCGCAACGGCGCCACGTTCGCCGTGACCCCATCCTCGACTGGTACAACCTTCGATGTCAGCTCAGCCTGGCAGCAGGCTCTCGCCACGGTCAGCACCCTGAGCGCAGCCGACACGTCGGTCAACGTCGAGCCGGCTGTCAGCCAGCCCGCCGTCACCACCGAGATGGCGCAGCAGGCGGTTGACCGCGTAGAGGCTGTGGCCGGATCGGATATCACGCTGTCGGGTGACGGCGTCACGCAGACTCTCTCCTCGGACGCCATCCGCGGCTGGATCCGCCTCGAGCCCGCTGGGACGGGGCAGTGGAACGTCGTTGTCGAGCCGGCACCGATTACCCAGGCCGTGTCACTGGTCTCGGCCTCCGTTTACCAGGCGGCAGTTGACGCCAGCTTCAAGTTCGGCGGCAACGGGCCTGTGGCCGTGCCCGGCAAGACCGGTCGCGAGCTCGATGTTGCAGCGACAAGTCAGGCCGTCTACAACGCGCTGGTCGGCCGTGCCGACGGGACCGCGGCGTCGTCCATTTCCATGACCATCAATTCGATCGACCCGGCGTTTACGACCGAACAGGCGATCGCGCTCGCACCCAAGGTCCAGGTCGTCTCGGAATGGACCACGGGCTTCCTGCCCAGCGAACGCAACTTCTTTGGCGCCAACATCGTCAAGCCGGCCCTCGTCATCGATGGCACAGTCGTCCCGGCCGGCACGAAGTTCAGCTTCTGGGACACGGTCGGCAGCCTGGCCGACATCCCCGGCATCGGCCAAGGTGGTGTGATCAAGCATGGCCATACCTTCCCGACGGGCGCCCTCGGTGGCGGCATCTGCTCGTGCTCAACGACGCTGTGGAACGCCGCCATGCGGGCGGGCCTGGCGATGGGCGCGCGCCAGAACCACGACTACTACATCAATCGCTATCCAACGGGCCTCGATGCGACTGTCTGGCGCAGCGGCTCGTCACAGCAGAACATGACGTTCACGAATGACACGCAGTACCCGATCATCATCCGTGGCATGAAGGGCTCCAGCACGTCAGCTTGCAGCGGCGAGAAGAAGGTGCTCCCCAGCGTCGAGTATCCGAACTGCGTGATTTTCCAGATCTGGGGCATCCCCAGCGGCCGGACAGTCAGCTACAGCCAACCCGTTATAACGAACGTGAAGATCGCCCACGACGTCATGAAGTACGCGACCAAGGATCCCAACGGCAAGCCGCTGGCGGCCGGCTCGCTGTACCGCGTCGAGTACCCCACCAACGGCTTCTGGTCGACCGTCATCCGCACGGTCAAGGACTCGTCGGGCACCGTCCTCCACCAGGACACGATCTTCTCGAAATACGTAACAGTCACCGGCATGACGCTGGTCGGTTGGAGCGTGGGCGATCCCAAGGTTGGCACCACGTTCCCCAACCCGAACCCGTTCCCGAACTTCGCGCCGCCAGGCGCGAGGTCGGCTGGCTAACCGAGGACCTCGGCTCTCTCCGAAAAGCCGGCCGCCACGGCCAGCGCGCCCACCAGCCAGACGACCAGCAGCACCAGCGCGAGGTTGGGTTCAACGCGAGCCGTTTCGGCCAGCGCACCACCGCCGCCGCCCAACCCCGGTCCGCCGATATCCAACGCGCTGTTGGCGAGCTGGAACGGCAGGTACTTGACCACCTGCGGCAGGAACAGCAGGGCGAACGAGCCAACGAAATAGAGCGCGATGCCGGCGCCGATACCGGCCAGCTGGCTGCGTGCCAGCGTGGCTATGGCGAACCCCAGGGCCGCCTGAGCCGCAATGCCGACCATGCCCCGGGCAAAGAGCTCGGGCAGATCGCCAAGAGCTGTGGCGTCACTCATGCCGGACAGCGAGACTCCGGCAAGGGTCGATGCGACGGCACCGCCGGCGATGCCGACCGCGTACGTCACGAGCAGGCCGATCGTGATGACCAGGAGGGTCGCGGCGAAGGTGGTGACCATGTACAGCGTCCGGCTTTCGCCGCGCGCCACAACCGCCTTGAACGTGCCCCACGACCACTCGGAGCCGGCCACGGCCGCTCCGAAGATGACCGCGAAAAGACCGCCCAGACCGAGCACGAAGCCAAGGATCTCGGTATATGCGCCCGGGAAGGTGACCAGCGTCAGCGGGTCGAATCGCGGCTGGTCGCCTTGCTGCGGCAAGCGAGACGCGCCGCTGACGGCAAGCAGGATCAGCACGAGCAGCGCCGCCAGCACGGCGAACGTGATCCACGTCGCCGGCCGCCGCCGAAGCTTCTGCAACGTCGAGATGAACAGCCTCATGCGGCAGCCCCGGGTCCCTGGCCAGACGTGCCAATCGACTGGAACGTGCCGTCTGCCGACTCGGCGCCCTGAGTAAGCGACAGGAACAGGTCCTCGAGCCCCGTTCCCACGCGCAGCTCGGCCGCGTAGATGCCGGCCTCGGCCAATGCCCGGTTGACCTCACTGCTGCGAGCGGGTGCGACCTGCAGCTCCAGCCAGGCCTCCTCCGGTCGGTCGGCCGTTTCCGTGGTCACCGTGCCGAAGGCCTCCAGAACCTCACGCGCCCGCACCGACTCTTCAGCACTGACCCGAATGCTCAGCGAGCCCATCTCGCGCAGCAGGTCGTCGATCGAGCCTTCGCGCACCAGCCGGCCGGTGGCGATGATGCCGACCAGGTCGGCCATCTGCGTAACCTCGGCCAGCAGGTGGCTCGACACGAAGACGGTCTTGCCGGTCGATGCGAGATGGCGCAGGAGCTCGCGCATGGCCACGATGCCGGCCGGGTCGAGGCCATTTGCCGGTTCGTCGAGCAGCAGCAGCTGCGGGTCGTTGAGCAGAGCGGCCGCGATGCCCAGGCGTTGCTTCATGCCCAGCGAGAAGCGCGACACGGGTTCCTTCGAGCGATCGGCCAGGCCAACAAGCTCGAGCATCTCGTCGATCCGAGACGGCGCCACCCGCGGGCCGCTGGCGGCCAAGGCGCTCAGGTTGCCGCGTGCCGACAGATACGGATAGAACGACGGCGATTCGATGAGCGCGCCAACTTCGAAGAGGGTGCGCCGGCGCCGCCGGTCGAACTTCTGGCCCAGCATCTCGATGGTGCCGCCATCGCTGCGTACCAAACCGGTCAGGATGCGCATGGTCGTGGTCTTGCCCGCGCCATTGGGGCCCAGGAAGCCATAAACGACACCGGCCGGAACGGTCAGGTCGAGGCCGTCGAGCGCACGGCGGGAGCCATAGCTCTTGCGCAGGCCGCGTAAGGCCAGGGCGGGCGCGGTGGACGTAGCCGTCATCCCTTTCAGCGTGCCACACTCGGCCCAGATGGGCGAAACAGCCGACGTCGTTGTCATTGGGGCCGGCATTCATGGGGCAAGCACGGCGTTCCACCTCGCCAGGCGGGGGGTCCGCGTAATCGTGCTCGAGGCCCACACCGCCGGCTGGGGAGCGACAGGCCGCTCGAACGGGTTCGTGCGCATGCATTACGACCTGGCCGCCGAAAGCGCGCTCGCCTGGCAGTCGTTTGACTATTTCGTCAACTGGCAGGAGCGCGTCGGCGCCGGCGACTGCGGCTTCGTCGAAACGGGCTTCCTGCGTATCGTCGGGCCCGACAAGGGCGGCTCCCTGCGCGCCAACGTCGCCGACCAACTGGCCCTCGGCATTGACACCCGCATCGTCAGCGCCGACGAGGCGGCACAGATCCTGCCCGGCCTGACCAACGACGACTTCGACATCGCGGCGTACGAGCCGCGTTCGGGTTATGCCGACCCGAGCGGGGCCTGCCTTGGCTTCCTGGCAGCAGCGCGCAACCTCGGCGCGGTCGTCTTCCAGAACCGACCGGCCGAAGCTGTCGAAGTCGACGGCGGACGGGTGGTTGGCGTACGGACGGCTGCCGGCACGATCGCGACTCCGACCGTCGTTCTCGCCGCCGGCGCTTGGTCTGCGCCGCTGGCGGCAACCGCCGGCGTCAGCGTCGAATTGAAGGCTTGGCACCACGACACGAGCTTCATCACTCGGCCGGCTGCGGTGAGCGGCCGCCTGCCCGTCGTCATCGATGACATCAACGTGCTCTACTTCCGCCCGGAGGGCGAGCAACTCGCTCTCGTTGGCACCGAAGATGGCAATCGCTTCGACCAGCGTCCGGACGACGATGCGTTGAGTGATCCCGAGGTCATCAACAAGATCGTGGACCGGCTACCCAAGCGCATGCCCGCCCTTGCCGAGGGTGGCTTCCATAGCCGCTACGGTGGCACCGACGGCATGACGCCCGACCAGCGCGCGATCCTCGGGCGGACAGAGGTAGACGGCCTGGTCCTTCAATGCGGCATGTCCGGCACGGGTTTCAAGACGGCACCGGCGATCGGGCTGGGTATCACGGAGCTGATCCTGGATGGGGCGGCGCACAGCGTCGATATCTCGCTGTTCGACCCAGGTCGCTTCGCGGCCGGTAAGCCGCTCAGTGCCGACCACCCGTACGGCGATCTGTGGCGCAGCTGACCTAGCGGTCGTCGCGCCCCGTCGCGTCCGTTGCATCCGCCGCTTCAGCTGACTGGACACGGCCCAGCAGCCACGCCTGGGCGAGCTCGCTCAGTTCGGCAACGGCCTCCGGCCGCAGTTGGATGCTGCCGGTCCTGGCGTCGTCGACGGACATGCGCACGAGTCCGGCGTTCATCAGGATCGACACGTGGTGGTGGATGGTGGTGCGCGGCACGCCCAGACGCTTGGCCAGCTCGGTCGCGACCATCGGCCCGTCGCGCAGTTCGCGCAAAGCGCGCAGGCGTAGCTCGTCGCCCATCGCCTTCGTCAGCCGGACAAGTCGGTCGGGTGGCTTGTTGGAGCCTTCCAGTTCGCCCGCGGCCGGGTAGACGATGATCATCGTCGTGCCGTAATCGGCCAACGCGAAGCCGGGCTTTACCAGCACCGAAGGGGTGAGCACGACCAGTTCCTGACCCACCTCGCGGGCGAAGGTGATGCCCGGTACGAGGCGCTGGAGCATGGTGTCGAGGTCGGCACCGGCCAGCTGCGGACGCACCACCGCGACATCGGCTGCCAATTGCCGGTCGATGTCAGCCTCGAGACCTGTGAAGCCGCCGCTCAGCCAGTCGCGAAGCGCGCCAGTGAGCTCGGCGTGCACGTCCTCGTGGCTGCGGCCGAGCATGTTGCGCAGGCTGCCCTGCCAGTGCGAGACGTACGGGTACGAGGTGCTCTTGAACTCGGCGATGGCCGCCCCGTCACCGTCGACGGCAGCCCGAATCACGGCCGGTGGCGTCGTGATGCGAAAGGCGCGCCGGTAGTAGCCGGCAATGGTCAGGTGGAGTTCGAGGGGTGTGGCTGCCGAGATGGCGGCCACGGCGTTGGCTGCAGTCGGCTCGTCGGTCATGGCGTGGACGAAGCCGAGAAGGTTGAGGAATGGCTCGCGCCCGATGTTCTCGAACAGTCCAACCAGCAAGCCGCCGTCGATTGCCTCGGCGCGCTGGCGAATAGCGCGAGTGGCATCGAGCCGGCGTGAGGCCTCCGGGTTGGCCAGCAGTGCCGCGCTCATCAACAGGTCGTAGCCGGTACCTGGCTGGACGGTGACGCGGAGCTCGTTCATCCGCAGCGGAGAGTAGCCAACCGACGCCCGGTCGGAGGCGTGCGCCGCTGTAACGGATCCGTCACGACTTAACTGTCGAATGTTGTCGTCATGGTGTTGACATTATTCGTCACAGACCCATAGCATCGCTCGCAGTAGGGATGTTTGTGCCCCAGCACAAAGAGGAGACGAGCTTCATGCGTAGGATCGCGACCGCGATTGCCCTCATTTCGACGTTGCTGCTGGCCGCTGCCGCGCCGACGGCGGCGATCACCAAGAACTTCAGGCCCGACCCGGACCATTCCTTCGTGGGTCTGATCGCCTTTTACGACTCGGACTGGGTGTTCCAGGCGCGATGCACAGGCGAGTTGCTGACGCCAACTGTCGTGCTGACGGCCGGTCACTGCACAGACGACACGCACGGCGGTGTCAACGCTCACGCCCGTATCTGGGTGCTGCAGGACGTCGGCTCGCACTACGACCCCACCACCCAGCACGACAACGTGACCGGTTATCCGGACGGTTGCACCGGCACCCTCGGTGACGGCATCGCCGGTGGCTGGTGTGCCGAGTCGGACACGATGTTCAACTACGGCTTCGACAACTTCGCCGGCTTCCCGAACATCCACGACATCGGCATCGTCATCCTCAACACGCCCATCACCAGCAACGACGGCGAGTTTGCCGAGCTGGCCGGCGCAGGAACCGTCGATGACCTGGCCGCCAATCGCGGCGATCAGGACGTGACCATGAACGTCTCCGGCTACGGCCTCAGCTTGCGCCACCTCGTGCCGGTCCACGGCCCCGGCGCCGGCACCGCGCCGTCGGCCTACACGATTTCGTTCCGCGTCCGGCTGCAGGGCGATATGAAGTTCCAGAACATCACCAGCGCCAACTCAGACGGCTATTCGCTCAAGGCCGAAGGCAACGGCAACGACGAGAGCGGCACGTGCAACGGCGACTCTGGCGGGCCCGTCTTCTGGCCGGCCGACAGCAACCAGGTCGTGGCCGTCATCTCGTGGGGCGTCTTGAATGCCGGCTGCCGCGGTGTTGGCTACTACTACCGAACCGACCGGCAGCCCGTCCTGGACTGGATCAAGGAGGTCACCGGGAACCAATGGGACGACATCATCGTTAATTGAGGTCGAGTACGACTGATCGCGTTTCTGGGCGCGATCGACCAGGAGAACCCCGGCGAGACCACGCCGGGGTTCTTCCTATCTACCGCATCCGCCGGCTGATCCAAGGCGTATCTGACGTTGATGTGGTCAGATAGCGCAATGACAATCGCTTCAGCGGCGGCACCGGGCTCGCCCATCCTGACCACCGACCCTCAGGGTTACCAGCCCGGCGTTTGCAATATCGGCCCGGACGAGATCGCCAAGCGCCGGCGCTCCGGTCATATCGGTGCGATCGCGACGCTCGTCATGCTGATTGTGTTGCTAGCCGTCGGCGCGCCACCACTGGCTCGCTTTTTGGTCGCTCTGCCGGCTGCGATCGCGGCCTCGGGCTACCTGCAGGCGTACTTCAGGTTCTGCGTCGCGTTCGGGTCGGCCGGCGTGTTCAACTTCGGTGCTCGCGGCACAACAGAGCACGTCGTTGATGCCGAAGCGCGGGCTCGAGATCGGCAGCGGGTCCTGCAGCTGAGCCTGGGCATCGCTGCCATCGCCGTCTCGGTGGGCGTGCTGGCCGTTTTGATTCCGTTGCCCTGACTTTCAGCCCGCGGATCGCGCGGCCCGGCAGTGGTTAATTGGCCGCGTGATGAATCGACGCTTCGGCGTGCTCGCTGCAACTGTCCTCGTCGCCCTGGTCATGGGCTGTTCGCTTGCCGGCGGGACGCTCGGTGGGCGTGAGAAGTGCTGGCCGCCGTCCGACAGGCGGGTACCGAGCCTGTTCCGCGGCATCCTGCGGGTCGACGTGGCGGGCGGGCGGCTTGCCACGAGCGAGGGCGATGTCATCCCGCTCAAGGCCGGCGCGCTGCGGCCGGTCGTGGGAGCAGACGGAACGGGTCAGCTCGTGCGCGGCACGGAAGTGGTGGCAAGGGCGGGCAGCGACGTGACGCTGTTCGGCGGGGCGGGATCGGACGGTGCCCTCGTCGTGTGCGACGTCGAGGAACTGCACTAGAAAGATCTGGTGGAGATGGGGGAGAGTCGAACTCCCCGTCCAAAGCCTTCAGCCGGAGACCAGCTACGAGCGTGTCCGATGATTTATCGTCGACTCAAGCCGCCGGCATCGGCACCGTCAACCCGAGTCCATCCACGTCCCTTGCGGGCTTTGCGATCAGATACGTGGCCTGCCCGATCGCGCATCCCCGCTAAATGACGCTTCCACAACCGGCGGGGAGACGGCTGCTTCCACGCTCACCTTACCGCCTTAGGCGGCGAGGGCGAGAGATGGCTGGCGATTGCCAGTTACTTCGTTTGCCGCCTGTTTTACGAGGCCTGACGGCACCTCGGCTCGCGTTCCCCGGGAATCCGGCCCTGTCGAAACCACTCATCCCCAGACCAACAATCCTACCACAAGTGAACGCGCGTTCGAAATCCTCGCCTATTTCGGCCGGGCCGTTTCGACCAGCAACTGGATGACCGGCGCCAGTCGCGCAGCTAATAGGGGCCTAACGGCGGCCTCGCGTCGCGTCGGCCAGCTCGCGCTCCATCTCGCGCCGCGCATCGCGCTCAGCGATATCGCGCCGGCGGTCATGCAGCTGCTTGCCGCGTGCCAGCCCCAGTTCGAGCTTGGCGCGGCCCTTCGAGGTGATGTACATGCGCAGCGGCACGACGGTCAGGCCCTTGGCCGCGACACGGCCCAGCAGAGCGTCGATCTCGACGCGATGGAGCAGTAGCTTACGGTCGCGGTTGGGCTCGTGGTTGTAGCGGTTGCCCGCCTCGTACGGCGCGATGTGGGCGCCGATCAGCCAAGCCTCGCCCTTGTCCACGCGCGCGTAGGCCTGCGCCAGGTTGACCTTGCCTGCGCGCACGCTTTTGATCTCCGTGCCGGTCAAGACAAGGCCGGCCTCGAACGTATCTGTTATCAGGTAGTCGTGACGGGCCTTGCGGTTGACCGCCACCGTCTCGGCCATTGTTGGCTGGCTCCTCGAGTTGGATGGGATAGCGGGCGGACACACGAACGCCGGCCCAAGGCGGGCCGGCGTGTTCGTGGCTGTCGATCACCGCTTCCCGGTGTCAGCTCTAGGCGAGCATCCCCCGGGAGGCGGTGCAGCTAGAACGATCTATCACTGCACACCACCTCCTTTCGTCCGTTAATCACGTTACCCGACGATCCAGATCAGCGCAAGCGGGCCATTTGGGCGGATCGCAGGCTGACTCTTCGTCAGGCCGCCGGCGCCAACTGGCCGACGCCACTCGCGCCCGCCGGTCAGCATCTGGAGCGCTTTGTCGAGCACCGGGTCGCTGCCGGCCGGGTTGTCGGCCGGCACGTCGACGGGCACATCCGGCGTCAGTCCGACGCCGTGGATCCACGTCTGGTCGGGCGTCAGCCACTTGCGTACGGAGAGCCGGTAGCCACCGGCGCCGGTGAGTGGCTTCCATTCCTGGATCGTGCCCTTGCCATAGGTCTTCTGGCCAATGAGTTGCGCCCGGTGATTGCCCTGCAGCGCCGCCGCCACGATCTCGCTGGCAGACGCGGTGCCGCCGTTGACCAGCACGACAACTGGCAGCTTTGGATCGGTGGCCACGCCGCCGGCAATGGGGTCCTGGGCGACCGGGTCGGCGCCGGCGGCCTGCTCCCAGTAGAGCGGCGATGCTGAGACGAACTGGCTGGCCACCTGGCGCGCCTGATCGACGTAACCGCCCGGGTCGTCACGCAGGTCGAGGATGATGGAGCTCACGTGCTGCTGGTTGACCAGCTGCTGCAGTTGATCGGCCAGGTCGGAACCGACCTTCGAGCTGAAGCTGTTGATCTTGAAGTAGCCAACCTTGCCGTCAGCCAGCACTTCGCTCGACACGTCTTCCTTGACGATGGTGTCGCGCGTGATCGACATGTCCAGCGGTTGGCCGCTCCGCAGCAGGCTGAGCTTGACGACCGATCCCTTTGGTCCGCGAATGACGTCAATGGCGTCGTTGATGGTCTTGCCGTTGAGGCTGTTGCCGTCGACCGCCACGACGACGTCGCCGGCAAGCAGGCCGGCGCGCAGCGCCGGAGAGTCGCGGATGACCTTGGCGACGGTCAGCAGGCAGCTGTCGGAGATGGTTGGGCAGGCGGCACCAGTGCTGTCGAGCGTGTTCATCTCGGCGCCGATGCCCTCGAACTCGCCCGAAATGCCGGTGAGGCTGGCCTGGTACTCCTCCTCGGTCATGTAGAACGAGAACGGGTCGCCCAGCGCCGAGAACATGCCCTTGATTGCGCCTTCGACGAGAGCGTGCTCGTCCTTGGTGCCCACGTAGTTGCCCATGATGTCGTTGTAGGTGTCGAAGAATGGCTGGAATGCCGCCTGCCTGGGGTCGCCCGCGCCAGGCGCCAGCGCCGACTGACGGCCGAGCAGGAAGCCGGACGAGAACAGTCCGGCGCCGCCCATGACGACGACCAGCACGGCCGCCACGTACACGGGCAGCCGGCTGGCCGCGCCGGCTGGCTTGGGTTTGTCGGCCGGCTGAGCGTCCTCTACCGGCTGGACGGGCTCGACCGGAACGTCGAGCGGAAGAGAAGACTCGGTCATGGAGGGGAAAGTGCACCTCAAGTGACGGTGGAGCGGCGAGTCTAGGTCTGACGCCGCGAACCGTCAGAAGTTGCTCAGGCGGTGCTGAGCTGGGCGGCGTCGGTCGCCACGCGCTCGAGTTCGGCCAGCATGAATGCGTCGAGGTCGCCGTCGAGCACCGCCGTCGTGGCGCTCGTTTCGTAGTTGGTGCGATGGTCCTTGACCATCTGGTACGGGTGCAAAACGTAGGAGCGGATCTGGTTGCCCCAGCCGGCCTCGACGTGCTCGCCGCGGATCGCTGCCAGCTCGCGCTCGCGTTCCTCTATCCGTCGCTCCAGCAAACGCGCCCGGAGCACCTTCATGGCGAACTCGCGGTTCTGATGTTGCGAGCGCTCGTTTTGGCTCTGGGCCACGATGCCTGTGGGAATGTGCGTGATCCGGACAGCGGAGTCCGTCTTGTTGACGTGCTGGCCGCCCGCGCCCTGCGAGCGGAACGTGTCGATCTTCAATTCGTCTTCCGGAATCTCGCCCACCTCGACGTCGTCCGCCACCTCGGGCAGCACTTCGATCAGCGCGAAGGTCGTGTGGCGCCGCTTCTGCGAGTCGAAAGGGCTGATGCGGACGAGACGATGGACGCCACGTTCGGCGCGCAGCAGTCCGTAGGCGTTGCGCCCGTCGATGGCGATAGTGACGCTCTTGAGACCAGCCTCCTCGCCCTCGAGCTGGTCCAGGATCTCGGTGCCAAAGCGGTGGCGCTCCGCCCAGCGCAGGTACATGCGCATCAGCATCTCGGCCCAGTCGGTGGCTTCGGTTCCACCGGCACCGGCGCTGATGGTGACGATGGCGTTGCGCTCGTCGTATGGCCCGGAGAAGAGGAGGCTGGTGCGCTGGCGGTCGAAGTCGGCCGTCAGTGAACCGTACTCGTCGTCCAGTCCGGCCAGCATTTCCTGGTCGCCAGACTCGTCGGCGAGTTGAGCCAGCTCGAGCAGGTCGTCGGCGCGCGCGTTCAGGCGCTGCCACGTGTCGATCTCTTCGCGCAGCCCTTCAGCCGTGCGCAGGACCTGCTGCGCGGCGCGCTGGTCGTTCCAGAAGTCGGCGGCGCTGGCCTGCGCGTCCAGCTCGGCCAGTCGTTGCGCTTTGGCGACTAGGTCAAAGACGCCCCGAGGTCGCGTGGATCCGCTCGGCCAGGTCTCGTATTTGCGCTATGTCCATGTTGCTAGTTCCTGGCGCGAAGGTCCTGAAGCAGGATCGGCCTGAGTTCGATGATCCTCAAAGCGGTCTTGCTCCGGGCGACGACGGGGTTGACACACGGGCAGTATCCGTTATGCGGACACACCCCGCAGTTCCCGTCGCAGTCCAGTGAAGCCGCGTAGCTGCAGGTCCGACACTCGCGCTCGCAGGCAATCAGGTCGACGAACGAAGCCAGTGCCTCATCCAGCTCCGCCGCCGGTTTGGGGTTCACGACGAGCGAGTTCCCTCTCCTCTCCCCGGTCCACCCTCCACTCCGGAGATGCTGCGACGACAGCTGGTGCCGGAGGAGGCACGGACCTCCGGGCGGGTGGTTGGGAGTATGCCAGCGGCGCGCGCCACGCTCAATACTTTTTCTATCTGTTTCGGGGAGATTTTCGGCCGGTTAACGCGCCACCCGGGATTCGGCGGCTGTTTCGGCGACAATTCCGACGGTCGTCAGCTCCTCGGTCAGCAGCCGGAAGAAGCGGCGGCGCTGTGCCTCCAGGTCGCCGGCGGCCTCGCACCATCGCTTGAGCAGCGCCTCCCCGCCCGAGTAGCAGAAGACGTAGGTGCGCCAAAGCGGATGGCTGATGAACTCGAGGCTCTTCTCGGCCTGCTCGGCGGTGCGCAGAGCGTTGTCCATGATGAATGCCATCACTTCCTCACGCGGCCGCTTCTGGTCATGCAGCATCAGCGCCGCGTCGGCGCCGTTTGCGCCCAACTGCTCGAGGGCCAGCGTTATTCGCCGTTGGGCCGCAGGCTCATCCTCACCCAGCTCGATACCAGCCTGCTCGCACAAGCCGGCAAATAGCTCCTGCCAGCGTGCGTCGTCGACGATCAGGCTCGAACCGAGATCGGCCAGTCCCTCGCTGATATAGGCCTCGGGCGTGTTGATGAGCTGGACCGACGCCTCGACTCGGCCGAGTTCGCGCACCAGCCGTTGCTCTTTCCAGGTGTGCTCGAGGTGATGGCCCGGAAACGTCTCGTGAGCCAGCGTGCCGATAAGTCCGGCAGCGCGCACGGGCAGGTCGGTGTTGATCTCAACGCGTGAGCTCAGATCGCCGTCATACCAGTTGTAGGCCGCCCACGGCTGATCCGTAACCAGGCTGACCGTCAGTCGCTCGCCGTCTGGGCTGGCAAAGACGGCGTCGCTGTCGGCGCGGAGTTGGGCGATAAGCCAGTCGGCAACGCCGGCCAGGCGATCCTTGGGAATGGTCAGCCGTTCCCCGCGTGCTTCGACCCGTGAGCGCAAGTCGGGACCCGGCGGCAGCAGTTCGTCGAGTGCGCGGTGAGCAGCCGCGTAAACCTCCGGCGCAGTCGGCGTTGGCCGGGCGCCGAAGCAGTTCTCGACTTCATCGAGATATTCCATCTCCTCGCCGCCTAACCGGCGCGCCAGCGTTTCCAAAGCAACCAGCTGGCGGTCGAGCCAGAGCGCGCGCTGGGCGTCAGGATCGTTGGCCGCCTTCACGCGCCGTTGTGCGTCGTGGGAGGCCAGGTCGGCAGCTCGAGCGGCGGCGTTCTCCGCTCGGCTATGCCGGGCGGGCCGTAGTAAGCGTCGACGATTCCTTCTTGCCGGCGCCCGAGGCCAAGCGCAAGAACGAGTGTATTCGCGAGCCAGCTGCGTCACTGGCCGGCGGTCGCTGGCGGTCGAGGCTCACGCCCCGTGGCAGCGCTTGAACTTCTTGCCGCTGCCGCACCAGCACGGGTCATTACGACCGAGTTTGGCGCGGGCGTCCCCGCGGGCGGCGCCGGCGTTGGCCGCCGCCGCGACCGGCTCATCGCCGGCCGAGTACTGCAGCTTCTGTTGGCGTTGGGCGGCCATGCCCGGAATTAGCGGCGCTGCCGCGGCTGGGGCTGCTGCTGGCGCTGCTGCCGGCCGTCGTCCGTTGCCGTCTGTTACCGAGCCGGCGCTCGACGTGGTCGCCGTGCCGGAGACGTTTCCAGCCGACGTCGACGTGGCGTTGGCCGCAGCCAGGGCGGCCGGGTTGAACGGCATGGGCTGCGCCGCCGGCAGCGGCTGAGCCTGGACCGTGACGTGGAAGATCGTATTGGCCACCTGGCGGCGGATGAAGCCGCCCAACTCTTCGTAGAGCTTGAACGCCTCGCGCTTGAACTCATTGAGTGGATCGATGCCGCCGTAGCCGCGCAGGCCAATGCCACGGCGCATGTCGTCAAGCTCGGTCAGGTGTTCGACCCAAAGCGTGTCGATGGTGCGCAGCAGGACGAAGCGCTCGACCTGCGCCCACACGTCCGGGCCGTTCTGCTTCTCGCGATCCTCGAGCGCGGCGTCGACGTTCTCGTGCAGTGCCTCGATGATGTCGTCGCGCACGCCGATTTCTTCGAGGCCGGCCGCGGTGACATCGTGACCCGTCAGGCCGAGTGCGCCCAGCGCCTTGGCCAGCCCCTCGTAGTCCCACTGCTCGACGTGCTCGCCGGCGAGGTGCTCATCGACCAGCGCCTCGATCTCTTCGTCGAGAAAGCCACGCACGGTCGCCGTCAGGTCCTCGTTGCGCAGCACCTTGTCGCGCTCGGCGTAGATGGTCTCGCGCTGCTTGTTGATGACGTCGTCGTACTCGACCACGCGCTTGCGGGCGTCGAAGTTCCAGCCTTCGACGCGGGTCTGGGCGTTCTCGATGGTCTTGCCCACGATGCCCGACTCGATGGGCACGTCGTCTTCCAGGCCCATGCGCTCCATCAGCCCGCTGACGCGGTCCGATGCGAAGCGCTTCATGAGCGGATCCTCGAGTGAGAGGTAGAAGCGCGACGAGCCTGGGTCACCCTGCCGACCTGATCGGCCGCGCAGCTGGTTATCGATGCGCCGCGCGTCGTGGCGCTCGGTGCCGATGATGTGAAGCCCGCCCGCCTGGACCACGCGCTCGTGGTCGGCGGCCGCGTCGGCCTTGGCCTTGTCCAGCGCTGCCGCATAGACGTCGGGCGCGGCTTCGGCCGGGTTGATGCCCTGCTTGTGGAGGTCGGCCGAGGCGAGGCCGGCCGGGTCGCCGCCGAGCTTGATGTCCGTGCCGCGACCGGCCATGTTGGTGGCGATCGTGACGGCGCCGCTGCGGCCCGCCTGATTGACGACCACCGCCTCCTTCTCGTGGAACTTGGCGTTGAGCACCTCGTGCTTGATGCCGCGCCGGTCGAGCATCTCGGACAGCACTTCGCTCTTCTCGACGCTGGTCGTGCCGACGAGGACCGGCCGGCCCTTGTCGGACATCTCGACCACTTCGTCGATGAGCGCGTTGAACTTGGCGTTCTCGTTGCGGTAGACAACGTCTGTGTTGTCGGCGCGGACCATCGGCCGGTGCGTCGGGATGGCGACCACGTCGAGGCCGTAGATCTTGTAGAACTCCTCCTGTTCCGTCATTGCCGTACCGGTCATGCCGGCCAGCTTGTCGTACAGCCGGAAGTAGTTCTGGAACGTGATCGTCGCCAGCGTGACCGACTCACGCTGGACGCGCAGGCCCTCCTTGGCCTCGATCGCCTGGTGCAGGCCCTCGCTCCAACGCCGGCCGGGCATCTGGCGGCCGGTGAACTCGTCGACGATGACGATCTCGCCGTCCTTGACGATGTAGTCGCGATCGCGTTGGTACAGCGCGTGCGCCCGCAGCGCCTGGTCAAAATGGCGCGCCAACCGGGGATCGGCGCGCGTACAGGTTGTCGACCTTGAGTAGCTTCTCGATCCTCTCGACGCCTTCCTCGGTGGGCGAGACAGCGTGTTCCTTCAGGTCGACGAAGTAGTCACCGCCCTCCTCGGCGCCTTCAGGTCGTGGCCGCAGCCGGTTGGCCAGCCGTGCGAACTGGTAATAGAGGTCCTCCGACTCCTCGGCCTGGCCGCTGATGATCAGCGGAGTAGCGGGCTTCGTCGATGAGGATGTTGTCGACCTCGTCGACGATCGCGTAGTAGCGCTCGCGCTGAACGCGCTGGGCGAGGTCCGTGACCATGTTGTCGCGCAGGTAGTCAAAGCCGAATTCGTTGTTCGTGCCGTAGGTGACGTCGGCCGCGTAGGCTTCCTTGCGCTCGACCGGCCGCAGGTGCAGCAGTCGTTCGTCGGTCGCCCGGTAGTCGGGATCGAAAACGAACGCGCTGTCGTGCTGGATGATGCCGACCGTCAAGCCGAGGCCGTGGAAGATGGGGCCCATCCACTGTGGGTCGCGCTTGGCCAGGTAGTCGTTGACGGTCACCACATGAGCGCCGCGGCCACCCATCCCGTTCAAGGCGGCGGCCAGCGGTCCGACGAGGGTCTTGCCCTCGCCGGTCTTCATCTCAGCGATCTTGCCCTGGTGCAGCACGATCGCACCCAGCAGCTGGACATCGAACGGCCGCATCTCCAGCTTGCGCCAGGAAACCTCTCGGGCGGCGGCGAATACCTCGGGCAGCGCGTCGTCGAGGACCGTGCGCAGGTGTGCCACGTCTTCCTTGTGGCGCGCCCTGCGCAGCTCGGCCCGGCGCTCTGAGCTCTCCGCGTTCGATCTCCTCCGGCGAGGGCTCGGACGGCGCCGCATCCTCGCGAATCTGGTCGCGCAGCTCGATCATGCGCGCCCGGATCTCGTCGTCAGACAGGGCTTGGAATTCGGCCTCCAGGCCGTTGATCTCGTCGACGATGGGCTTGAGACGTTTGACGTTGCGCTCGTTGGAGTCGACGAAGCGCGAAAGCAGGTTCAGCATCGGAACACCAAGTATAGGCGGCGGTCTGCGCCGGGCCGGATGGCGGGATGCCGACAGCAACTACTGCGTGGGCTGCCAGGTGCCTCCGGCGAACCAGCGATGGTGCATGGCCTGGTCGTCGCCGACCACGAACAGGTCGATCCGACCGGGCTCCCAAGACGCCGCACCCGGCGGCGCAACCGCGTTGATGTTGGTCAACTGTTGCCAGCCCGACCAGCTGCTGCCGTTGAACGTGTCCTGCTGAAGGATGCCGTCGGTGTCGCGCGCGAACACATCGAACTGATTCGGTCCATTCAGGCTCGCGGCGGGCGCGGCGCTGAAGTTGCCACCCAGCGACTCAGGTGGGCCCAAGACGCCGGTCTCATTGTTGAACGGCAGGTGCCACATTGATCCGTCCTGATGGGCGACGAAAACATCGAGATGGTGTTCGAGGGTTCCGGGATCGATCCAGGCGACGGCGGCCGGTGCGAACTTGACCTTGTCGGCGCCCCACGGTTCCCAGCCGTTCCAGTCGCCAAAGTTGTCCGACCAGTTGTGGAGAAGCGTGCCATCCGCTTTGGAGCGGGCGAAGATGTCCAAACGACCGGTAGCCCACGAGGCGGCCGCCGGTCCGGGTGAGAAGGTCATGCTGGTGTCGAGAGGCTGCCACTCGCTCGACGGCTGGGTGCCCACCTGGATCGTCTGCTGATACAACACGTCGTCCTCGCCAACTGCGAAGAGGTTGAACAATCCCGCGTCGCCCCAGACAACGGCGGCCGGCCTGTTGTCGGTCGTGAAGGTGGCCCCGCCCAGAGGCTGCCAATCGCCGAAGGTCGTACCGTCGCCAGAAGTGGTGCGCAGCGTTTTGTCTGACCAAGGTGCGAATAGCGTCAGCTGGTTGGCGCCGGTGATCGTACCGCCGGACCTTGGCTGAAGTTGCCGCCCAGACTTACCCAGCCGAGGTAGGGGTCGAGCGTCGGCGTCGGTGGTTCGGTTGGCAATTCGAGGGCTGTTGGTTCATCTGTCGGGCCTTCCCTTGGCTGGTCGGTCTGTGAGGCCGGCGTCCCAGTTTCGACCGCGCCGCTGCCGGTCGGCCCAGCCGTTGGCGAAGGAGTTATGATGGCGGCGGACCTGGGAGTAGGCGTAGCGGCCGCTCCGGGAACGCGGGCAGGAGGCCGAACGCATTGGCGATGAAGCCGCCACCGACCGTCAGCAGCACGGCGCCCAGAACCGCGAGCGCGACGAGCCGCTTGCGGCTGAAGCGCGCCAGCTGCTCCATCCGCCCGTCGATGGTGAGGGGCGGCGAGTAATCGCTGCTGACCGAAACCGTGAACGGAAACTGGCGCGGCGGGCCAGACATGAAACCGGACTTGGGCCTGATCGTGGCCCACACCGTCGCCTCACCGCCCGGCTCGAGGGCGAAGGCCGGCGCCGATAACAGGACGGCGGCACCCGGCAGGTCCGCCGCCGAAACCTGCACGTTGGTCGGCCGGTTGCCGAGGTTGCGGACCTTGATCGGCAAGATGGCGTCGCGCCGGCCGGTCACATAGGTGGTGCCGGTAGCGGCGGCACTCAGGTTGTCGTAGGAGCCCAGCTCGACCGACCCCCGATAGACCGTCGATGAGTCGGGCTGGCGGTCCGAGTTGACCGCGATCTCGAAGGCAAACAGGCCGGCCGGTGGTCGCGACGCCCGTGGCGGCGCAAAGCGGATCGTCGCTTCCGCCTCGGTGCTCGGGTAGATGTTGAGCGTGTCCGGCGCGATGGTGATCCAGGCACCGGCCTCACCGCGTGGCGTGAGCGTGATCTCGTCGACCACTGGGCCCATGTTGCGGACCTTGATCGACGCGGTTACGACCTCGCCCGGCTGGAGCCGAATGTAACGCGGCGAGACATCGATGCTGAGGCGGCTGGCCGCTGGCTCAGACTGTTGTTGCTGGGCCGGAGTGGGTCGGTTCTCCGGCGGCCGATAGCCCGGCTGGCGTGCGGGCGGCTCGCCATCGGGCGGCCTGTCGTTGGCCACGTCGCTCCTCTCGCCTTGTGACGAGCGCCGATCATACCGGGCCGCCTGACGAACGTCCCCCCACGGTCCACGGGAAGGCTGTGGCACACTCCGGCGCGAATGGCTGACTCCCAGACCGGACAGACGTCGCCGACTGTCCGCGTCTTTACCCTGCCGGCGATTGGCTGGCGCTACGAACTGACCGACGAGCGCAAGTACGCCCTGCGCGCGAGCCTGCTCGTCTTCGTCGCCACTTTCCTGGTGTACTGGACGCTGGGCCCGCACAAGACGGCTTACGACTTCCAGCTGTCACAAGCGAACAACATGATCCACGGCCACCTCGACATGACCGAGGAGTACACGCGCAACCTGCGTGTCCTGGAGCGGGTGCTGTACGACCCGGCCGTCGGCTTCTGTCTGCCGGTCAACGATCCGCGGGGGCCCGAGTCGTATGCCGACATAGTCAACCCGGTCATCACGGCCAACTGCAAGAGCTACATGCAGCACTCGCTGGGTCCGGCGATCCTGCTGATCCCGTTCGCCTTCGTCTTCGGGCTCGACGTCAACCAGACGCTCATCTCGTGCTTCATCGGCGCGCTGACGGCCGTCGTCGCCTTCGCCATCATTCGCCACTTCGTCCAGAACCGGCGCACGCAGTTCGCGTTGACGGTCCTGGCCGCCTTCGGCACAACCTACTGGTACAGCGCGGCCGACGGCGGCGTCTGGCACTTCGCCCACACCACCGCCTTCTTCTTCGTGATGCTGTCGATATGGGCGACGCTCGTCCGGCGCAGCGCGATTCTGGCCGGCGCCTTCGTTGGTGCGGCGTTCCTGTGCCGGCCGACGACCGTCTTCGCCGGTGTCTTCCCGCTGATCTATTTCGCCAACGAATGGCTCAACGCTGCGCCCGGCGTGCCCCTCTTACAACGCCTGAACATCAGGCCACTGGTCAAGCTGGCGCTCGGCGTGGCGCCCTTCATCCTGCTCGGCGCAGCGCTCAACTACGCCCGTTTTGGTAGCCCGTTCGAGACCGGCTACACGTACAGCGAGCAATTCCACCAGATCCATCTGGCCAGCTCGTGGCCCTACGGCATCGCCTCGATCAACTACTTCCACCTGCACGTACAGGCGTTCTTCGAGCAGATGCCGATCGTGGCCGACAGCCCGCCTTATATCCATCCGTCATGGTGGGCGCTGGCCACGTGGGTCACGACGCCGGCGATCCTGCTCATCCCGTTCATCCATCTGAAGCGCTGGCGGCCCATCGCGCTAGTGCTTGGATTTGCGCTGTTCGCCTCGTGCAGTTTCCTGATCTTCCGCGCTCTTGCCCAGGCCTTTGTCGATCCAACGTGGGGCAACGAGCTCTTCGACACGGGCCTGCACCTGCTGCCCTTCGCGGTGGCGGTCATCGCGGCTGTGATCGCGGCACTGCTGGCCCGCGATCGGCTGGTGCTGGCCGCCTGGGCGGCGATCCTGATCATCGCGATTTCCAACGCGACGTTCGCCGCCACCGGCTACGCCCAGTTCGGCTACCGCTACACGCTCGACTACATGCCGTTCATGCTGCTGCTGATCTTTGTCGCGGTCGGCAAGCGGGTCCAGTGGTACGAGGCCTTGTTGATCGGCGCCGGCGTGCTCGTGAACCTGTGGGGCGTGCTGTGGATCTTCCAGTTCTCGACCGTGCCGCCCAACGGCCTGTTCGGCTGGACCTGGATCAGCTACTGAGTGGGCGAGCCTGAGGTCGAGCTGACCATCCTGATGCCCTGCCTCAACGAGGCGGAAACGCTGGCGGCCTGCGTACGCCAGGCGCGAAAGTTCCTCGCCGATAACGACGTCGACGGCGAGGTCGCTCGATCGCGGACAACGGCAGCACTGATGGCTCGCGCGATATCGCGCGAGCGCAGGGCGCGCGCGTGGTGCCCGTGGCTCAGCGCGGCTATGGCGCCGCCTTGCTGGGCGGTATCGAGGCGGCGCGCGGCCGCTACGTGATCATGGGCGACTGCCGATGCAGTCCTACGACTTCTCGCGCTCTGATGCCCTTCGTCGAGAAGCTGCGCGAGGGCTACGACCTGGTGATGGGCAACCGCTTCAAGGGCGGGATCGCGCCCGGCGCGATGCCGGCACGCACCGCTACCTGGGCAACCCGGTGCTCTCCGGCTTGGGCCGGCTCTTCTTCTCGATCCCCATCGGCGACTTCCACTGCGGGCTGCGCGGCTTCAATCGCGACCGAATCGAGAGCTGGGGCTACGACGTCGGGTATGGAGTTCGCCAGCGAGATGGTGGTCAGAGTCGGCCCTGGCCGGCCTACAAGATGACCGAGGTGCCGACCACGCTGTCGCCGGACGGCCGATCCCGACCCCCTCACCTCAAGCACCTGGCGCGACGGCTGGCGCCACCTGCGCTTCCTGCTGATCTACAGCCCGCGCTGGCTATTCCTCTATCCCGGCCTGGTGTTGCTGATCGTGGGGCTGCTCGGCGTTGTCTTCCTGTTCCCGGGCGACATCAAGCTGGGAGCCTCGACTCTGGGCATCAACACGTTCATCGCCGCTTGCATGGCGGTGTTGATCGGCGTCCAGAGCATCACCTTCGCGGCGGTTGCGCGACGCTACGCAACGCTGCGTGGGCTGCTGCCACCGTCGGCGCGATATTCGGCCCTACTGCGCAGCCTGACGCCGGAGCGACTGCTGGCCGCGGGCGTCGTGCTGTTCATCGTGACCCTCGTCGGCATGGCCTACTCGGTCTATCGCTGGGTATCGGTCGGCTTTGGGCCGCTACCGGATACCAGTGTCCTTCGCGTTTTCGCCCTTTCACTTACCGGCCTGGTCGCGGCGGTCCAGCTGTGGCTGGTGGCGTTCCTGGCCAGCCTGATGGAGATTCCGCAGCGGGGGACGCGCCTGCCATGAAGTTCCTCGATCGGTACCTGCAGTCGGCGCGCATCAAGCGTGGCCGGCCGTTCGTGAAGCAAGGCGACGTGGTCGTGGACGTCGGCTGCGCCGACGGCGCCATGTTCAAGGAATGGCAGGGCTTGATCGGCCGTGGCGTTGGCGTCGACCCTGCTCTCGACAAGCACGAGACCGGGCCCAATTACGAGCTGTGCCCGGGCAACTTTCCTGAAGCAGTGCCGCAAGACGTGCGCGCCGACCTCATCACGATGTTTGCGGTGCTCGAGCACATCCCACCACAGCGCCAGGCGGAGCTGGCCGCGGCCTGCTCGAAGATTCTCAAACCGGGTGGGCGAATCGTGGCGACCGTGCCGTCACCGCGCGTCGACTCGATCCTCCACGTCCTTTCGACATTGCGGTTGGTGGACGGCATTGCCGTGCACGAGCACTACGGCTTCCAGGCAGAGAAGACACCGGACATCTTCCCGCCACCCGAGTTCAGGCTCGAGCGCTGGCAGCGCTTTCAGTTCGGCTTGAACAACCTGTTCGTCTTCGAGAAGGTGTAGCGGTCCAGCGAGAAGTACTTGATGACTGTCGACGCGGCGACCGCAGACGGTCGCCGGCAGGTCCCCGATGAACGGTTGGGCGACGGCGAAGCCGACGAAGTTGATGACCAGTGACAGGGCGATCATGGCGATAAAGCTCAGCCAGCGCCGAAAGACTGCTCGCGCCGTCAGGTGCAGCGGGCGATCCGGCCACACGAGCAGCTGGCTGACCACAAAGTTGAACTGGACGGCAAAGAAAAGCGCCAGCGCGTAGGCCGCGACCGGACTCAGGCCGGGCGCCTCGAACAGCTTGAGCAGCCCGAACTGGAGCAGGAAGGTGACCCCGCCCACGACCAGGAAGCGGAGCGGGCGCGCCCCGCTCGAGCGGAAGTAGCTGATCAGTGGGCCGGCGCGGTCGTTGCCGGCCGCGCGGCTCCCACTGACTCGGCTGGGCTGCCGGTCAGCCGATCGACGAGCTCGACGAAAGGCCTGGCGCCCAGCCGTGCGAGCGTTGCCCGCGACTCGGCGACGGCCGCCCTCACGCCGGTTCGTCCAGCCCAGCGTGAACAGCATGTCAATGCCAATCAGTGCCCCTTCGAACCCGACCCCTGCGGCCGCCCACTGGGAGTGCGCGTCCGCGTAAAGCGCGATTGCCTCGTCGCGGTGGCCGTCGAGCGCCGCGAGCCCGGCGGCCACTGTCGGCCGCCACGCCGCCGGTGTTCGCCCGTAGATGTGCACCGCGTCGTAGCGGCCTGCAGCCTGACGACCGTTGCTCGCGTCGCTGCCCACAGGGCTGCCCGGACGGCGTGCGCCAGGTCGGTCCGCGTATTCGTCTGCATTTAGCTCCGCCGACTTGCCCCACGCCTCGCTCGCACCTCGATACTCCCCTTGACAAACTCATACGCGGCAAGGCCGCCCTGATAGTTCGACATGTCGGTCTGTTGCCGTCGCTGACAACTGCTCATGCTCGGCGAGCATTTCCTCGACCGGCTCGCCGCGGTAAGCCCTGAACTCCTCCATTCCGCGATAGACGTCGAAGCGATCGAAGGTCTCGAGGTCCTCGTCGAGAGCCGATCCGACTCCTCCGCCACCCACTGCCATTCACCGACCTACACCGCCTCGAGGCCGTTGCCGGCCGCCGTCGCCAGCGACGAGCGCAGGCCATGGCGGCGCGCGAACGACCGCCTCCCTGGCGACCTCGTAGGCCTGCGGGGACTCCACGCCGGTGGCCCTGGCGCTCAGATATTTAAGCAGGCCTCGAACGGGTTGGCGTCAGCCCGTTGGCCTCGGCGAGTTCCGGGCCCGCGCGCAAGAGCGCGATTCCCTCGTGAGACCGGTCGTTGGCAATAACCGACCCTTGGTGACGAGGACGTCGGCGATCAGCGCAACCGCATCAAGGCGTTCGGCGCGTCCGAGCGCCCGGTCGGCTAATCCGATGGCGAGGACTCGTTGCCGCCAACAGTTCGCCCGCGCCAATTGATGCTCGATCATCGCAAGCTCGCGCGATCGCCAGGTCGGCGAACTCGATCGCCGCCGGCTCGAGCAGCTCGATTGCCTGCGCGCTCCGGCCGGGATCATGACTAGGCCGAGCTACCCCATGCGCGGGCGACGCCGACCCGGTCGCCTAGCTTACGCCCGCCGATCGATCGCCACGAAGGTGGGCCTCGGCCGACTCTCGTGACCGGCCGTCCGCGCGGTACACCTGCCTGCTCAAGCAGGTCGGCCGCCTCCGCCGGATCGTCGGTCACCTCGACCGCCGCCAGGAAATAGGTGGCCGCCTGATCAGGGCTGCCCAGCGACGCGGCGCGCGAGGCCGCCGCCTTGAGCGAGACCGCGCTGGGCGGCAAGAGCCTGCGCCTCGGGTCCCGGCGACGACGCCCGGTAGGCGGCGAGGTAGTGCGCCGCCAGGGCGCCGGCCAGCTCCTCGTCGCCGAGCGACTCGAAGTAGCGCGCCGCTGCGAGATGGCGCGTCCGACGGTCTGGCTTGGACAGCGTCGCGTAGGCGACCTCGCGGATGAGCGCCTGCGTGAAGCGCGTACTGGCCGCGCTCCGGCGAACGAGGATCGGTGTCGATGCGCAGCATCTCGCGCCGCACGAGCGCGCGCAGGTGCGGCTCCAGATGTCCGCCGGGTCCAGTCCTGAGACGCCGCCAGGGCTGCCACCGGAACCTCTGGCCCAGCACCGCGCCGTCCTGGAGGAGACTGCGATCGGCCGCGGTCGAAGCGCGTCGAGCCGCGCGGCGATCAGCGCTGCAGTGACTCCGGCACGGCGAGCGTCGACAGGTCCGCCGACGGGCGGTACGTGTCTTCCGACGCGCTCCAGCCTCCCCTCCGCCACCAGCATGCGCACCGTCTCGACCGCGTACAGCGGCACGCCGCCGGCGCGCGCGAGGATCGCGCGCGACGGCGGACTCCGGCAGGCCCGGCACCAGCCCGCCGAGCAGCTCGCGCATCGCCGGCTCGGGGAGCGGCTCGCAGCGCTAGCGCGACGAAGTTGCGGCGGCCGGCGCCCCAGTCGGGTCGGCGCTCGAGCAGTTCCGGTCGGGCGAGGGTGACGACGTAGCATCGGGTAGCCGCGGCCCAGTCGAGCAGGTGATCGATGAAGTCGAGCAGGCCACTGTCGGCCCACTGGAGGTCCTCGAACACGAGGACCGTCGGCGCCAGCGGCGGCGATGCGCTCGAAGAACGTGCGCCAGGCCGCGAACAGCTCGTCGCGCCCGTCCGGCCGGCGCTCTCGAAGCCGAGCAGGAACAGGAGCGCCGGCTCGATCCAGCGGCGGTCCGCCTCGTCGGGCACGAACTCCTCGAGCGTCGCCGCGATCCGCGCCCGGGTCGTGGCTTCGTCGTCGTTCTCGGCGAGGCCGGCCCGTCGGCGGACCATCTCGCCGAGCGCCCAGAACGTGATGCCTTCGCCGTACGCCGGCGAGCGACCCGGGTGCCAGTAGACGGTCTCGACGAGGCCGTCGATGTACTTCAGGAACTCCCAGGCGAGGCGGCTCTTGCCGATCCCGGCCTGCCCGGTCACCGAGACGAGGCGCGGCCGCCGCTCGCGGGTGGTGGCGTGGAAGAGGTCCTTGAGCAGGCGCAGCTCGTCGTCGCGGCCGACGAACGGCGCCTCGAGCCGTCCGACCGGCCCCGCCCGCCGCGCTCCGCGACGACGCGCACCGCCCGCCAGGCAGGGACGGGCGCCGTCTTGCCCTTCAGACTCTGCTCGCCGGCCGGCTCGAAGACGATCGCCGCGTGCGGGCCGCGCGTGGGTCGGCTCGCCGACGAGCACGGTGCCCGGCGTGATGCAACCGACTGCAGCCGGCTGGCGGTGTTGACGAGGTCGCCGGCGACCATGCCCTGGCCGGTCGCGCCGACGGTCACGGCCGCCTCGCCGGTCAGGACGCCGGCCGCGAGCGCTCGAGCCGCGGTGCCAGCGTCGGCACGGCCGCCGACGAGGTCGAGCGCGGCGCGGACCGCGCGCTCGGCGTCGTCCTCGTGGGCGACCGGCGTGCCCCACACGGCCATCACGGCATCGCCGATGAACTTCTCGACGGTGCCGCCGTAGCGCTCGACGATCTCGCGGGCGATGTCGAAGTAGCGGCGTCAGGAGTCGCCGCACCTCCTCCGCGTCGCGATCCTCGGCGAGCGGTCGTGAAGCCGACCAGGTCCGCGAACAGGACCGATACCAGCCGCCGCTCGGCCTGCGGGGCGGCAACCGGCTTTGTCGCGGAAACCGGCGGCGTGGTGGAGGCGTCAGCGCTGTCGGTAGTCGGGGTGCCGCAGGCTGAGCAGAACTTGGCGCCCGCCGGTAGCGGCGAGCCGCAATTTCGGCAGCCTAGGCTGCGCCCTTGGCCGCACTCAAGGCAGAACCGGGCGCCCGTCGGCATTTTCAGTGCCGCAATTCGTACAGTTCATGCGAGCTGGAGGTTCGAGTCCCCTCATCGCGCCGGGCGGCGCCAGAGCCCTACGCCGTAGCCAACGAGGATCGTGACGAAAGTAAGCAGCGCCAGGGCCAGCCAGAAGATGACCGCCAGCCGCTGGCTGGTCGGTGCGAACTCCGGATTGTCGAGCGCTGCCGGATGCCAGCGGCGCGACCGGAGCCGGCTGCGCCATGTTCGAACTTCGACCGGTGCCGGCTCGAGGCCGTCGGGACCCGGCCGATAAAGACGCAGGCTCATGTCCGCTGCATCGTAAGCGATGGCTGGCGATCGTCGTCATCGGCACCTTCGGCCACCCGCTCGTCCCACAGGAGCATCTCCTGGACGAGCTCGACGTCGCTCGAGAAGAGCGCGCCGACCGACTCACCAAGATGGATGCGGCGGATGGCCTGGCCGATAAGCGGCGCGACCGAAAGAACCTTGATCTTTGAGAGGCGCTTGGCTGCCGGCAACGGATCGTATCCGTCACTACGACCTGCGTCAGCTCGGAGTCGCGGATGCGGTCTGTCGCCGGATCAGACATCACGCCGTGGGTCGCGCACGCGTACATCTCGGTCACGCCTTCGCGGATCAGGGCACGCTCGATCTCGATGAGCGTGCTGGCGGTATCGATCTCGTCGTCGACGATGATCGCGCGCTTCCCCTTGACCTCGCCGATGACGTTGAGCAGCTCCGCCGTGCCGAGGTTGCCGGGGCGGCGCTTCTCGATGATGGCAAGTGGCGCCTCAAGGATCTCCGCAAACGTCCGTGCGCGCTTGGCGAAGCCGAGGTCAGTCACGACGACCAGGTCCTCGAGATTGAGCTTCTTGAAGTGGTTCGACAGCATGTGAACGGCGGTCAGCTCGTCGACCGGGATCGAGAAGAAGCCCTGGATCTGACCCTGGTGGAGATCCATCGTCAGCATGCGATCCGCGCCGGCGACGCTGATCATGTCGGCGATCAAACGAGCGGTGATCGGCACGCGCGGCTGGTCCTTCTTGTCAGACCGGCCGTAGGCGTAATACGGCACGACGGCCGTGATTCGCCCCGCGCTCGCGCGCTTGAAGGCGTCGATCATGATCAGCAGCTCCATGATCGACTTCTGCACCGGACGACAGGTCGGCTGGATGATGAAGACGTCGCGATCGCGCGCGTTGTCCTCGATCTTGACGAAGATGTTCTCGTTGGCGAACTCGAACACCTCTGCCCGGCCCAGCTCGCGCCCGAGATAGGTCGCGATCTTTCGCGCCAACTCAGGGTTGGCGTTACCGGTGTAGAGGTCGAAGTGCTCGCTGACTGCGTTGGATCGGCTGCCGAAGCCGCTCACAGACTCGCTCCCGCTCTCAGTCTGTTACCGGTCCGCCGGTGTCTTCCCCGCCCTCGGCAGGGCCGTCATTGTTGCCGATCTGTCGCTGCTCGGCCAGCCCTGCGCGGAAGACGGCGATGCCTGCCACCTCGTCGCCCTCGTGCGGACGCATGACGATCACGCCACGGGCGCCGGACCGTAGCGATTCACGCTCTTGACGTCGGTCCGCACCACCTGGCCGTCCGGCGGAGATGAGCAGCAACTCCTCGTCGCTCTCGTCGACCAGCTCGACCGCCGCAACCTTGCCGGTCTTACTGCCTTCGAGCGAGATCAGCCCAACGCCCTGACTGCCGCGGTGCCTTGCGCCGGAACTCGCTCAGCGCAACGCGCTTGCCATAGCCGGTCTCGGTCAGCACCAGGATGTCACTGCCCGGCACGACCACGCCCATGCCCACTACCTGGTCGCCTTTGCGCGCGAGGCGGATACCGATGACGCCGGCGGCGTCGCGCCCCATCGGCCGGACCTCGGTCTCGATAAAGCGGGCGATCTTGCCCTGGGCGGTGGCGAGGACGATGTCGTCGCCGCCGACGAAACGGCGACCCACGCCAGCTCGTCGCCATCGGCGACGGTCAGCGCACGGATGCCGGTGGCGCGGACACGCTCGAACTGCTCGATGGGCGTCTTCTTGATGATCCCGCGCCGAGTGGCCATGACCAGGTTGTGGCCCTTTTCGAAGTTGGGGATAGTGATGACCGCCAGCACCTTCTCGCCCGAGTCGACCTGGACGCCCTCGAGGTTGATGATCGGCAGCCCCTTCGCCTGGCGGCTGGCGTCGGGCACGGCATGAACCTTCGAGCTGAAGACGCGGCCGCGATTGGTGAAGAAAAGCAGCCAATCGTGGGTATTCGCGACGAGCAGGTAGGCGAGGGCGTCCTCCTCGACCGTCGTCGCACCGATGACGCCCACCCCGCCGCGTCCCTGGCGGCGGTAGGTCGCCAGCGGCTGGCGCTTGATGTACCCGCGGCCCGAGACGGTGATCACGACGTCCTCGTCGGCGATCAGGTCTTCGTCGGTCATCTCGCGATCCGCGTCTTCCTGGATGCGCGTCCGGCGGTCGCCCGCGAAGCGCTTGGCCAGGTCGGTCAGCTCGTCCTTGATGATATGCAGGACTCGGCCAGGATTGGCCAGGATGTCCTCGAGCTCGGCAATCAGCTTGATCATCGCGATGTACTCGTCCTCGATCTTCTTGCGTTCGAGGGCGGCCAATCGGCGCAGCTGCATTTCGAGAATGGCGTTCGCCTGGATCTCGGACAGCTCGAAGTGGCTGATGAGGTTGTTGCGCGCGCTATCGACGTCGCGTATTCACGGATCATGCGGATGACTTCGTCGAGATTGTCGAGCGCGATCTTGAGTCCTTCCAGGATGTGGGCGCGGTCGCGCGCCTTCTCTCAGATCGAACTCGGTGCGCCGGCGTGACCACCCGCGGCGCCAGTCGATGTGCTGCTGCAGCACCGCTTGAGGCCGAGCGTCTGCGGCTGGCCCATCGACCAGGGCGAGCATGTTCATGGCGAAGGCGGACTGCAGCTGGGTGTGCTTGTAGAGGTTGTTGAGAACCTTGTGCGGCTCGGCAGTCCCGCCTTGCGCTCGATGACCAGGCGCATGCCGTTCGCGGTCGGATTCGTCACGCATGTCGCGATGCCGTCGATCTTCTTGGCGCCGACCAGCTCGGCGATCCTCTCGGGCAGGGCCGGCCTTGTTGACCTGATAGGGCAGTTCGGTGCACGACGATCGCCGTCGCGGCCGCTTGCGCATCTCCTCGAACGCGCACTTGGGCGCGCATCACGATACGTCCGCGACCGTGGGCGTACATCTGCGAATGGCGTCGACCTGCTCCCAGGCCGGTCAGTGAGTTGCGCCGCTTCTCGAAGCCGAAGATCGATGCCGCCGGTTGGGAAGTCCGGGCCGAGGATCTAGTTGGTAGATCCTCGCTGGTGGTCCGGGTCGTCGATCAGCTCAATGATCGCGTCGGTGATCTCGCCGCAGGTTGTGTGGCGGGATGTTGGTGGCCATACCCACGGCGATCCCGGCGGCGCCGTTGAGCAGCAGGTTGGGCAGCTTTGCGGGCAGCACCGTCGGCTCTGCGCGTGCCGTCGTAATTCGCGACGAAGTCGACGGTGTCCTTGTCGATGTCAGCCAGGAGCTCCGCGGCGATGGCCGTCATGCGCGCCTCGGTGTAACGCATGGCGGCGGGCGGGTCGCCGTCGACCGAGCCGAAGTTGCCCTGCCCGTCGACCAGCGGGTAGCGCAAAGAGAAGTCCTGTGCCAGCCGGACCAGCGCGTCGTAGAGCGCCGCGTCGCCATGCGGGTGGTACTTGCCCATCACCTCGCCGACGATGGCGGCGCACTTGCGAAAGTGCGCCCCCGAGGTCAGGCCCATCTCATTCATGGTGTACAGGATCCGGCGATGCACGGGCTTGAGACCGTCGCGCACGTCTGGTAGCGCGCGACTCACGATGACGCTCATCGCGTAGTCGAGATAGCTCGCGCGGAGCTCGTCCTCGATGCGGATAGGGACTATGCGGCCGACGTCGTCGGTCATCTAACGCTCCTCCGCACGGTCACTAGAACCGGCTCCCCTGCTGGGCGATGGCGGCGCCGGTCAGCTCCTGCAGACCTTTGAACTGCTCCGCGATCTCGGCGGCGGTGCTGGTCGACGGCGCGCCTGGCATTCGACGAACACCTTCGAGCCTGTCGCGGATCTCCTCGATGAAGCCGAAATCGATGCCCGGCAACGTCAGTGCGTCGCGCACCACCCACGCCCGGTGGCCGTCGTTCTCGGATTTGGCGCGCATCGCCTCCTGGCGGATGAACTCGCGCGTACCAAACGGGTCGACCTCCCACCACGAGCGAAGCGCCCAAGAAAGTGCCTTTTGTACGTCGGGCTCCGCGTCGCCGATGAGCGATTTGATGAGCGTCAAACCGGGAGTGCGAGCCAGTTCCTGCCGGCGGTTGCGCGGCAGACCGTGCGGCACATTGGCCACAGTCGAGCCCGCCACCAGGCGGCGCTCCCAGTGGTCGGCGGAGTAGACAAGCTGCTCCAACTCGGCCCAGCGGAAGCTCTCGGCCAGGATGCCCTGGGCGTACAGGCCGGCGAGCACGTCGACGCTGACCCAGTCCGCCGATGCACGCGACAGCCTGCGCATGACCTGCCAGCTCCGCTCGGGATCGTCGGGCAACGAGCGGCGCAGCGGCACGACGCTGAAAAGCCGGACCTCACGTTCGGGCTCAGTGACGAGGCGCTGGGCCAGCCACAGGGCCGACGACGCTGAACCGGCGCGCAGCGGCGCACGCAGCTGGCGCTCGACCTCGCCGATCAGTGGCGACCGGACCGCGATGACGGGATCCGTGGTTGGCGCGACGCGAGCCTGACCGGCTGCATACTCGTTGTCGGCCATCGCCGGAAGCCTTCGCGCAGGGCCTGCACGAACTCATCCGGCTCGTCGATGAGCTCCACCAATGCCCGTCCAAGCTCTCGCGCTTCTGGCAGCCGCTCGGCCACGAGCGCCTGCGCGCGCTCCGTCACTGCGGACGGCACGAGGGTCCTCCTCTGCAGTCCGCTTTGGCGGCCGCTCCGAACGTCCGCCTGCGGGCGGCTCAGACGTCAGATTCTGCACCTGGCGAGCACGCGCCTTGATGAAGTCGCGGCGCGGCTCGACCTTCTCACCCATTAGCTCGAGAAGATCGTGTCGGCTTCCATCGCGTCTTCGACGTCGACGCGCAGCAGGATGCGCGTCTCCGGGTTCATCGTCGTCTCCCAGAGCTGCTCCGCGTTCATCTCGCCCAGGCCCTTGTAGCGCTGGATCGACGGTCTTGACGCTTCAGCTCCTTCGCGACGCGGTCCTTGTCGCGCTCATCGCGCGTAGCGTATCACCTTGCCGCTGCTGACCCGGAACAGCGGCGGCTGGGCGATGTACAGGTGGCCGTCCTCGACCAGGCGGGCATGTGGCGGAAGAAGAAGGTCAGCAGCAGCGTGCGGATGTGGCGCCGTCCACGTCGGCGTCGGTCATGATCATGATCTGGTGGTAGCGCAGCTTCGCGAGGTCGAAGTCTCGCCGATGCCGGTGCCGAGCGCCGTGATCAGCGCCGTGATCTCTTGTTGGCAAGCATCTTGTCAAGCGCGCGCTTTCTCGACGTTCAGGATCTTGCCCCGCAGCGGCAGGATGGCCTGGAAGCGCCGGTCGCGGCCCTGCTTGGCCGAGCCACCGGCCGAGTCGCCCTCGACGATGTACATCTCGCAGCGCTCCGGGTCGCGTCCGAGCAGTCGGCCAGCTTGCCGGGCAGCGACGAGCCCTCCAGCGCCCTTGCGCATGACCAGGTCGCGCGCCTTGCGAGCCGCCTCGCGTGCTCGGGCGGCCGTCAGGCACTTCTCGATGATGCGCCGGGCGTCGCCCGGGTTCTCTTCGAGGTACTGCGTCAGGCCTTCGGCCACCGCCGTCTCGACCTGGCCCTTGACCTCGGGGTTGCCCAGCTTGCGCCTTGGTCTGGCCCTCGAACTGCGGCTCGGGCAGCTTGACGCTGATCACGGCCGTCAGGCCCTCGCGCACGTCGTCGCCGGTCAGGTTGGCGTCGTCGTCCTTGAGGATCGTGCTTGCGCGGCGTAGTCGTTGAGCACCGGGTCAGCGCCGTGCGGAAGCCGGTCAGGTGCGTGCCGCCGTCGATCGTGTTGATGTTGTTGGCGAAGGAGAAGACGGTCTCGCTGTAGGCGTCGTTGTACTGCAGCGCGACTTCGACTGCTATCGCCCGTCGCGTCCGCTCGACATAGATCGGCCTGTTGTGCAGCACGTCGCGGTCCTTGTTGAGGTGGCGCACGAAGCTGAGGATGCCGCCCTCGAAGTAGAAGGACCTCGTGCCCGTCTCGCGCTCGTCGATGAACGAGAACCAGAGCCCCTTGTTAGGTAGGCCAACTCGCGGAAGCGCTGCGCCATGACGTCGAAGTCGTAATCGACGGTCTTGAAGATCTGCTGCGTCGGGGATGAAGGCCAGTCGTGCGTGCCGGTGCGGCCCTGTGGCTGCGCCGACTGCGACTTGACCGGGTCCGTGCGGCATGCCGCGCTCGTATTCCTGGCGCTAGAGCTTGCCGCCGCGGCGAACTTCGACCCGCATCCACTCGGAGAGCGCGTTGACCACGCTGACGCCGACGCCGTGCAGGCCGCCCGACACCTTGTAGGCGCTGCCGCCGAACTTGCCGCCGGCGTGCAGCACGGTCATGACGACTTCGAGCGCGGCCGTGCCGGTTTGCTGGTGGAGGTCGACCGGGATGCCGCGGCCGTTGTCGCGGATGACGACGCTGCCGTCGGGCTTGATGTGCACCTCGATCGTGGCATAGCCGGCCATCGCCTCGTCGATCGAGTTGTCGACGACCTCGCAGACCAGGTGGTGCAGACCGCGCGTGTCGGTCCCGCCGATGTACATACGGCCGGCTGCGCACGGCCTCCAGACCCTCCAGTACCTGGATGCTCTCGGCGGTGTAGGCCGGTGCCGCGGCAGCCGCTGCGCGGCCCGTCCGGCTGCGCGAGGCGGGCCGAGTCAGCGACTCAGTCATTGGCAGCTCCAACAGTCAATCGCTCGTAGAGCCGGCTGAGGTCGTCGTCGTCGTAGTACTCGATCGTGATCCGTCCACCCTTTCGTGCGCGGCTGAGAGTCACCTTGGTTCCCAGGGCATCGCGCAGGCCGCCCTGCAGCTTCTCCATGTCCGCGCTGATCGATGGCTTAACGGGCTTTTGCGGCGCACCTTCGCGCATTTGGCGAACGCGCTCTTCCGTCTTGCGAACCGACAGGCCGCGACTAATTACCGCCTGCACAGTGCGCGCTGGTCTGACCTATCGGCCAGGCCGGCAATTGCGCGCCCGTGTCCCTCGCTGATCTGACCGTCGCGCAGAGCCGATTGGACTGCCGGATCGGTGTCAAGCAAGCGGAGGGTGTTGGCCACGGCCGGCCGCGATTTGCCAACTCGGCCGGCCACTTCGTCCTGCGTAAGCCCGAACTCGCTCATCAGCTGGCGGAAGGCAGTCGCCTCTTCGAGCGCGTTCAGGTCGGCGCGCTGCATGTTTTCCACGAGTGCGAGCGCCAGTTGTTGGCGCTCATCGGCGCTACGAACTACGACCGGCACTCGCTCGAGGCCAGCCATCTGGGCCGCCCGCAGGCGCCGTTCGCCGGCGATGAGCACCCAACCCGCTGGTCCGCGACTGACCAGCAGCGGCTGGAGCACGCCGTGTTCGGCCACGCTCGCGGCGAGCTCATCTAACCCGCTCTCGCTGACTGCCTGACGCGGCTGATAAGGGTTGTGCGAGATCTCGTCGACGGCCAAGTCGACGGGTGGGCGCGACTCATCGCGCTGTGAAATTCAGCGCGGCGAGCCCGCGGCCCAGGCCCGAGCCGGGGCGGCGCGTGTCGGTCGTCATCGGCTGCCCGCCATCGCCGGCGTCGTTGCCTTGGAGGCCGCGTCCCTCGCCAGCATTTCGATCGCGAGCTGGTGGTACGCCTGCGCGCCGCGCGACTCCGGGCTATAACGCACCACCGGCCGGCCGTGGCTGGGAGCTTCGGCCAGCCGGACGCTGCGCGGGATGACGGTATCGAATACGGCTTCGCCGAGGTGAGTCCGCACTTCGCGGACCACGTCCGACGACAGGGTGGTGCGGGCGTCGAACATCGTCATCAGGACGCCGCCGAGACGCAGCCCGGGATTCAGGTGATCGCGCACGAGATCGATGGTTGCCAGCAATTGGCTCAGTCCTTCCAGCGCGTAGTACTCGCACTGGATAGGCACCAGCACGGCGTCAGCTGCGGCGAGCGCATTGACTGTGAGTAGCCCGACCGCCGGTGGGCAGTCCAGGAAGACATAGTCGAAGTCCGCCAGGACCGGTTCGAGCGCGCGGCGAAGCCGGCGCTCGCGCTCCGGAAGCGCCACAAGCTCGACCTCGGCACCGGCCAGGTCGCGATCGGACGGTATGAGGAGGAGCTTGTCGATGGCTGTCGGGCAGACGAGATCGAGAACATCAATTCCTTCGGTCAAGGCGGGATAGATCGAACGATGGGCAGACGAGCGGTCGAACCCGAGTCCACTGGTTGCATTTCCCTGCGGATCGAGATCGACGACCAGGACACGCCGGTCTTCGAGCGCGAGATAGGCCGCCAGGTTGACGACCGTTGTGGTCTTGCCAACGCCGCCTTTCTGGTTCGCGCAGGCGATAGCTTCGCCCACTCAGCAGTTGTAGCGGTCAGCTTCCACGTCACCTGATTCTACCGGAAACGGCCGTCGCCGGGCGGATTCTGAGCGTGAATCGAATCTCAGACAGAATGGCAATTCACCCTTATCCAGCACTTGGCTGGCGCTTACCAACGACTCATCACGCTCAATGTTTCCCGTGAAACATCGGCTGAAGCGTCCGCGACTGTCCCGCCTATACTTGCCCCCGCGGTGGGCCTAATCCGTCCGACCGTCACACGATCGACCGCGTCCCTGACGCGGAGGTAGACCACCCTCTGACTTTGCCTTTTGCCGCGCTCGGCGCGATCGTCGTAGCGCTGCTCGAAACCACAGTCGTGCCAGAAGTTGCGATCTTCGGCGTCCAGGCCAACCTGTTGCTGACACTTGCGGTGACGGCGACGGTGATCATGGGCATCGAGGACGGCCTCGTCTGGGCGTTCCTCGGAGGCCTGCTCATAGACATGCTCACGCCCGCTCGCCCGATCGGGGCGACCACGTTCGTGTTGCTCATCGTGGTTGGTATCGCAGCCCTGAGCACGCGTTTTGTGGGGCAAACCCGCGCCGGCGCTGTGCTCTTGGTCTTCGCTCTCACGTGGGTGTATCAGCTACTAATGCTGGCAACGCTGAAGGTCACCGAAGGCGTGGCCGGCGGCTCATTCGACCTCCAACACGTCTTGGGCGCCGCCGTCATCAACACGTTGCTGGCAATTCCCATCGTCGCGCTGTTCGCTGCTGAGTCGAGCGACGCTTCGGCAACCAGGATCGGGAGCGAGCCGCGTGGACCTAGATCCACGCGTCGCTGACATGGGCCACCGCGCGTGAGCGGCGTCCTTGGCCAGCCTGATCCGCCGCGGTCCCGGCTGAGCTATCGATTCGCCGTCTTTGGGCTGGCCGTCGTCCTGGCTGCCGCTGGGCTGACGACTCGACTGTTCTACCTGCAGATCGGGCGTGGTGGCTACTACTCGTCGGTCAACGGCGACAACCGGCTGAGCGTCGCGCCGATTCCGGCAGTTCGCGGCCTGATCTACGACCGCGCCGGGCGACTGCTGGCAACGAATGTTGCTTCGTACGTGATCACGGCGACTCCGGCCGACCTGCCCTTCCCGCAGCGCGACAGGGTCGTGGACCGGCTGGCGCAACTGCTGAACGTCCCGCGTGAGCAGATCATCGAAGCCCTCGACAAGAACGCCGGCTCGGGTTTCGAGCCAGTTCGTATCGCCACCGACGTACCGGTTGATCTGGCACGCGTGGTCACCGAGGAGTCGCGTGATCTGCCCGGCGTGGCGGTGACGATCGAAAACCGCCGCGAATACGCCTACGGCCCTCTCGTCGCCCACGTCATTGGCTACACCGGTGCCGTTACCCAGAACGACCTCGAAAAAGATGGCAACGATGGCTACCTTGCCGACGATGTGATCGGACGCGCGGGCGTCGAAGCGACCTTCGAGCAGCAGCTGCGTGGCACGTACGGCCTCGAACAACTGGAGCGCGACGCGTCCGGCCAGGTCGTCCGAAGCGTGGGTGTTATTGATCCGCCCAAGGACGGCGATTCGCTCGAATTGACGCTCGACACCACGACGCAGCAGGAAGCCCAGATGGCGGTCCAGTGGGCGATGGACCTGGTCGGCCTGCAGCGCGGCGTGATGATCGTCATGGACCCGCAGACCGGCGAAATCCTGGCCATGGTCTCGCTGCCCTCGTACGACGACAACCTGTTCGCCAAAGGCATCTCGCAGGCCGACTACCAGGCGCTGCTCGACGACAAGGCAGGTCCGCTGACCAATTTCGCGATCAGCGAGCAGTACCCGCCAGGCTCGACTTACAAACTCGTCACCGGCGCGGGCGCGCTGCAGGACGACCTGATCAAGGACACGACCTTGGTCGATACAAAGCCTTACCTGCAGATCGGCCCGTACAAGTACTGGGACTGGAACCACACAGGCTTCGGCCCGCTGAACATTTACGACGCGTTCGGGCACTCGAGCGACACGTTCTTCTATCAGCTGGCCGGCATGCTCGGCATCGATCGCCTCGGCTACTGGGCCAAGGAGTGGGGCTTCGGCGAGAGGACCGGAGTCGACCTGCCCAACGAGGCCCGCGGCATCGTGCCCACCAACGATTGGAAGGAAACGCGTCTTCGACCAGCCGATCTATCCCGGTGAGACCTACCAGGCGGGCATCGGCCAGGGGTACGACGCCGTCACGCCGCTCCAGCTGATCGACGCGTATAGCGCGCTGGCCAACGGCGGCACGCTCTACCGGCCGCAGATCGTGCGCCGCATCCTCGCTCCGGACGGCAGCGTCGTGCGCGACTTCACGCCCGACGTCATCCGCCAGCTCGACATTGATCCGCAGGTGCTCGAGGAGATGCGCCTCGCCGCGCGCCGGTTCTGACCATCCGCCACACGTACAACCTGGTTGACCTGCCGATCGTGATCGCGGCAATCCGGCCGGCCGATTCGCATGCGTGACAGCCAGGGCCGCCTGCCCTTCCACTCGTGGTTCGCTGCGTTCATGCCCAAGTCAGCGCCGACCAGGAAGGCGACGTGAGCAAGACCATTCAGGAGCTGGCGGTGCTGGCCTTCGCCTACACTCGCGCACCGCGGCAACGCCGCCACCGAGATCGTGAAGTACTTCCTGCAGCTGCACTACCACCTCGACGTCGACCTGCGCCGGCCGGATCTACTGCGGCACAGCAACTGCCCCGCCGGCGACTGATCGGTACCTTGCGCGTCGAGCGAACCACCGTGGCGGCCCGATCGCGCAGCGCGGTCGCGGCGCGTCGCAGCGGTTCGACGTCCCGCTGACCTTCTACGCGGGGCGCTGGCGACATCAGGCTGCTGATCGCCTCTTCGAACAGCGCCGGACCGCCCCTTTCGCCAGGCTCGACCTTCACGCGCGGCCTGCTGTGGCTGGCCGTCGCCATCGCCGTCTTCACCGTCCCGGCCTCTTCGACACGCGCTGGTTGCGCACGTTGCCTGGCTCGTCTACCTGGTCAACATCACCCTGCTCATCGCCACCCTCGCGGTCGGCGGCGGGGTGGGCGCGTTTCGCGCTGGGTCTCGATCTTTGGCCTCCAGTTCCAGTTCTCGGACGTGGCCCGATCCTGATGATCGGCGTGCTCGCGGCGTCTCCGGCAGCGCGCAAGGACAGCGCGACCAGCCTGCGCACCGCGATCGCGCGCCGGGCTCCTCGTCGGACCGCCGTCCTGCTGGTGATCCTCCAGCCGGACCTGGCACGTCGCTCGTGTTCGCCGCGATCCTACTAGGCATCTTCTTCATGGTCGGCACGAAGCTGCGCTCGCTCGCCCTCGGTGCGATCGTGACCGTAACGGCGATGCCCGTTCCCGGTCGATCCTCGCCGACTATCGACGACGGCGGCTGCTCTCGTTCCTCGATCCGACATCCGACCCTCGGCTCCGGTTTCCAGTGATCCAATCGCAGATGGCGACGGTGCGGGCGGTCTGCTGGGCCGGGCCTCGACAGTGGGGCTCCGGCGCCGCCGCCCTGCTGCCGGTTCAGACCACCGACTTCGCGGCGGCGGTCCTGTTCGGCGGCTTGGGTTCGTCGGTGGGCCTGGTCGTCTTTGCCCTCTTCGTCGCGTACCTGGCGGATACGCTCGCCGGCTCGCGATCGAAGCCGTCTTCGGTGTCGCGTTCGCGGCCGGCGTCGCTTCGATGTTCCTGTTCCAGATGGTCGTTGAGTCGGCATAGTCATCGGGGTAATGCCCGTACCGTCGCCCGTTGCCCTTCATCACGCCCCGGCGCATCGTGATCAGCGTTGCGCTGGGCCCTGGCACCGTCGAGAGCCTGAACATGAGACGCGAGCCGCCCGACTGGTGGTCCCCTTCTGGGCGCTCGAGTTGCCGCTTGAAGGCTGCGTGCTATCCTTCGAGTTCGCGCCCGACGCGGTCGTCGTGCCGTGCTGCGCACTCAACCCCGGCGCGGCCCAATTGACGCCCCCCAGGATCCCATGTACGCAGTCATGAAGAACAGCAGCAAGCAGTCCCGCGTCGAGCCTTCGTCCAGGCCGACTGATCGGTTTCCCGCAGATCCCGCGCCCCATCGATATAGGCCATTTCCTGCTCATCACCGACGGGAGAACACGCTGATCGGGACGCCCGTCGTCGAGGCGGCCAAGGTCACCAGCGAGGTGCTTCAGGCCAACCGTCACGAGAAGATCATCGTCTTCGTACCGGCCCAAGGCGCGCCGTCGCGTCAAGCATGGCCATCGCCAGGAACTGACCATCGTCCGCGTGGCCGACATCGAGTGGGCCGGTCGCAGCGCTGCCAAGGAAGCGGAGACCGCCGCGGCCGATGTCAAGCAGGCCAAGGCCGAAGCCGACAAGTCGGCTGAGGCGAAGGCCAAGGCCGACGCCGCCCTCGCAGAAAAGCTGGCCAAGAGCGAAAAGCCCAAGGCCGAAGCCAAGCCAGCTGCCAAGTCGACCGCCTCGTCGACGGCCAAGAAGTCGACCGCCACGAAGTCGTCGGCCGCCGCACCAAAGCCGGCTCGCGGCCGCACCCAGAAAGAAGAGTAGGAGGCCATGGCACGCGGAAGGCGGGTTCGAGCTCGAAGAACAGCCGCGATAGCGAGGGCCAGCGCCTCAGGCGTGAAGGCCGGTGACGGCCGCTGTCAGCGCGGGCTCGATCGTCGTGCGCAGCGCGGCGTGACTTCCTGGCGGTCCGGGCGCCGGCCTCGGCGGACTCCGCCCATCTGCGACCGTCGACGGTCGAGTCAAGCTCGACGCGGCGGCCGCGGTAAGAAGCGCATCCCGTCGTCGGCGGTGCCGAGGAAGTCACGGTCACGACAGGCCGCAGGAAGTCAGCGTGAAGCAAGACATTCATCCAAGTTCCCGAAGGCGCGGTCCTACGCCTCGTCCCACACGACTTGGAGCTCAGCTCAACGCAGCCCAGCCTGCCCGTCGAAATACTCTCGAACTGCCACCCGTTCTACACCGGCAAGCAGACCATCGTCGACACAGCCGGCCAGGTAGAACGCTTCCAGAAGCGACTCGAGCGCTCGGCGCGACTTCGTGACCTCGCCGCGCTCTTCTGCGGCGCATAGACTCCGTCACTGATGGCGCGAACCGACTTCGGCGGTCAGGCCCTGCTCGAGGGCGTCCTGATGCGCGGTCGAAACGCTGTCGGCGTCGCCTTCCGTCATCCGGACGGATCGATCGTCGCCGGGTCCGAGCCGCTCGAACTCGATCCTGCATCGCAATCGCTTCGCCCGGCGCCCTTCTTCCGCGGCCTCGTCGTGCTCTCGAGACACTTGTTACGGGCACGAAGTGGCTGATGCGGGCGGGGTCGGTCCAAGCCTCGGGCACCGGCCAGGAAATGGGCCGCGGAACGGTGGCACTGACACTGATCATCACGATAGGCCTCGCCATTGGCCTATTCGTGCTGGCGCCACTATTCCTGGCCGGCGTCACGACGCGGGCGGCGCTGGGCGCTGACCAGGCACTCGTCGCGCACCTGGTCGAAGGCCTGATCCGAGTCGCAATCTTCGTCGGCTACCTGCTGATCGTAAACGATCAGCCGAGATCGGCGCGTCTTCCGCTATCACGGCGCGGAGCACATGACCATCCACGCGCTCGAGCACGAAGACCCGCTCGACGTAGACCACGTCCGCCACTACCCGACCGCTCATCCGCGCTGCGGCACAGAGTTCCTGGTCGTCTTCATCATCTTGTCGATCCTGCTGTTCAGCCTGTCGCGGGCCAAGCCTGCTGGTGAGCATTGTCGGCCGGATCCTGCTCATCCCGGTCATCGCCTCGATCGCGTACGAGATCCTCCGTTCGGCGCCCGCCACCGGCACCAGTGGTGGATCCGCTGGCTGTTCCTGCCAGGCATCTGGTTGCAGCGCATCACGACCCTGCCGCCCGACAATTCGATGATCGAAGTCGCCATCGCGTCGATGCGCGAGGCGCTCAAGGCCAACGGCGAGGAAGCCCCTCCAGGAGCCTCGATCCCGAGCAGCGACCGATCCCCACCAAGGTCGAGGTTCGCGCGGACAGGCGCCCGACCAGCTGACGCAATGACCCTCGAGCTGCGGCTCGATGAGCTCGAGCGCCGTCTCGATCAGATCGAGGCCGAGTGGGCGGAACCAGAAGTTGCCGCCGATCCAGCGCGTCCCGGCAGCTGGGCCGCGAGCAGTCGCAGTTGACGCCGGTTGTCGACGCTTACCGAGAATTGCGTAGCATTCGCGAAGAGCTCGAGAGTGCCCAGCACTCGCGTGCGAGAAACTGATCCAGAGTTGCGCCAGATGGCGGATGAGCTGGTCAACGAGAGCCAGCGTCATCGAGGCGGAAGTCGTCGAACGGCTGCGAGTGCTCCTCCTACCGCGCGATCCGAACGATGAGAAGAGCGTCATCGTCGAATTCGGGCGGCGGACGGTGGCGACGAGGCCGCCCTCTTTGCCGCGCAGCTGTTTCGCATGTACGCCCGCTATGCCGAACGCACCGATGGCACGCCGAGATCCTGACCGCATCGGAGACGGGCATCGGCGGGATCAAGGAAGTCATCTTCGAGGTCCACGGCCAGGCGCCTACAGTCGGTTGAAGTACGAGGCCGGCGTGCACCGCGTGCAGCGCGTCCCTGACGACCGAGTCGGGCGGGCGGATCCACACGTCCACGGCAACGGTCGCCGTACTGCCTGAGGCGGAAGAGGTCGACTGTCCGATCGATGAGGACAAGGACCTGCGCATCGAGGTCAAGCGTTCGTCGGGGCCCGGGTGGCCAGTCGGTCAACACGACTGACTCGGCCGTTCGGATCACCCACCTGCCGACGGGCATGGTCGTGGAAATCCAGGACGAAAAGAGCCAGCACAAGAACAAGGCCAAGGCCATGGCGGTCCTGCGCGCCCGGCTACTCGAGATGAAGCAGCGCGAGCAGCATGAAGCTGAGGCTGAAGTCCGCCGGGGCATGGTTGGCTCGGGCGAGCGCTCGGAGAAAATTCGTACCTACAACTTCCCGCAGGACCGCGTCACCGACCACCGCATCAACGTCGACCTCCACAACCTGCCCAATGTTCTCGACGGTGATCTGGATCGCTTGCTGGACGAGTTGATCTCGATCGACCAGGCCCATCGATTGGCCGAGGTAGACGGCAGAGCCCACGTCGCGGAGCAGCCGATGACCGAGCAACCGCCGCTCGCGGAACTCGTCGACGCCATGCCGGAAGCCGACGCGATGGACGACATCTTTGCCGAGCCCGCCTCTCATACGGCCGAGAAGACGGTCGTTGCCCGAGCGACCGACCTGGCCGGCGTCCTGGTCCTCAAGCACGACGACACCTTCCTGCTGACCGACGCGCGCGGCGACATCGAGCTCGACCACCGTGGGCTTGGCCTGTATGCCGGCGACACCCGTTTCCTGTCGCTGTATGAGGTGCGCATCAACGGCATCCGGCCGGTCGTGCTGCGCACGGGCAACGCCGTGGGCTACCACAGCTCGCTTCAGCTGACCAACCCGGACCTAGTCGAGCGGGCGGCCAACATGGACGGCTCAGAGATCGTTCTGCGCCGGCACTCGCTCGGCATCGTCCGCGAGCGGCTGGTGGCGGACGGGTTCGCCGAGCTGATTGCGATCGACAACTTCACGATGGAGCCGGAGCGGGCGCGCTGCACCATCCGCCTCGATGCCGACTACGCCGACATTTTCGAGGTGCGCGGCCTGGTTCGAGCAAAGCGCGGCGACCGGTTGGCCAACAAGGGCGACGCCGGCCACGTCGTGCTCAGCTATCGCGGCCTCGATGGCGTGGTGCGCAAGACGCACGTCACCTTCTCGCCGCCGCTCAAGCTGCTTGATCCACGGACGCAGGTCACGGCGCGCGGCGACCTGCTGGCCGACGACGGCTCGGCCGCGGAGGTCAGCGCCGTGCCACACAACGGACCGGTTCTGCTGGTGGCCGACTGGACGGTTCCGGCGTCCGGCCGCGTCGAGCTGCAGGTCCATGTCTGGACCGAGACCAGCGACGCGCCGGTGGTTGCCCACCCGGTGCCCATCGACGCCGAACGCCCGGCCGCCATGCACCGCGCCTGGCGTCGGAGCACCGCCTCCATCGAGACCAGCCACCTCTTTGCCCAGCGCGCGATAGATCGGTCACTCTCAGACCTGCGCGTGCTTCTCAACAGTGGCCCAGGCGAAGGCGAGCGCTACATCGCTGCCGGCGTGCCGTGGTTCTGCACGCTCTTTGGCCGTGACTCCTTGATCAACAGCATGCAGCTGCTGTCCGTTCGGCCACAGGTGGCGCAGCAGACGTTGTCGATTTTGGCCCGCCTACAGGCACAAGACGTGGACGAGTGGCGCGACGCGCAGCCGGGCAAGATCCTGCATGAGCTGCGCACGGGCGAGGTGGCGCGCGCCGGCGAGATCCCGCACACGCCCTACTACGGCACGGTCGATGCGACGCCGCTCTGGCTGATGCTGTTCGACGAGTACCACCGCTGGACGGCGGATGATGAACTGGTCGAACGGCTGTGGCCCAACGCCCTCGCCTGCCTCAACTGGATCGACGAGTACGGCGATATCGACGGCGACGGCTTCGTCGAGTACAAGCGCACTTCGCGGCGCGGGCTGGAGAACCAGGGCTGGAAAGACTCCGGCGACAGCATGCGCTTCCGTGACGGCCACTTGGGCGAGCCGCCGATCGCGTTGGTCGAGGTGCAGGGCTACGTCTATGCCGGCCGTCGCGGCATGGCTCGCCTGGCTCAACTGCGCGGCGAGCACGACCTTGCAGCCCAGCAAAACGCCAAGGCGGACCAGCTGCGCGCGTCATTCGAAGAGGCGTTCTGGATGGAGGATGCCGGCATCTACGCCATGGCGATCGACGGCGACAAGAAGCACATCGACGGGCTCGCTTCCAATGCCGGCCATGCACTGTGGGCCGGCATCGCCAGCCCGGAGCGTGCGGCCAGCACGGCGCGCGTGCTGACCTCGGCGCCGCTGTGGAGTGGCTGGGGCATTCGCACGCTATCGGCCGACACAGTTGGCTACAACCCCATTGGCTACCACCTGGGCACCATCTGGCCGCACGACAACGCGATCTGCGCAGCCGGCTTCGCTCGCTACGGCTTGAGCCATGAAACGCGCAAGGTCGCCTCGGCGATGCTCGAGGCGTCGACCCACTTCCGCGACAGCCGGCTGCCCGAGCTGTTCTGTGGCTTTGACCGCTCAGAGTCGCCGCTGCCGGTGCCCTATCCGGTAGCCTGCTCGCCGCAAGCGTGGTCTGCCGGTGCCATCTTCATGATGATCAACGCCGCCCTTGGCCTGCAGCCATCGGCACGCGAACGGCGCTTGGACATGGTCGCGCCCAGCCTGCCCGCCTGGCTCGCCGACCTGAAGCTGCACAACGTGCGTGTTGGCGACGCGCTGGTTGACCTGGTTTTGGCCAGCACCGGCGAGGATTCGGTGTCGGTCGAGGTCATGCGTCGGACCGGTGACCTTGACGTAGTCGTCCGGCTCTAAAGGTGGGTGACGCGCGAAGCGTGTCGGTGCTGCTGGCCAGCGCCACGCAGCGGCTGCGCGACAGCGGCTCGCCCAGTCCGCGACTCGATGCCGAATTGCTGCTCGGCTACATCTTGCGGACGGACCGCGCCGGCCTGCTGGCTCACCCGGACACGGCGCTTGGACCGGGCCAGATCCGACAGTTCGAAGAGGGTGTCGAGCGGCGCGCTACCGGCGAACCGGTCGCCTACATCCGCGGCATCAAGGAGTTCTACGGCTTCGCCTTTGCCAGTGACAAGCGCGCGCTGATCCCGCGCCCGGAGACCGAGGTCTTGGTCGACATCGCCCTGGCCCGCATCTCAGGCATGCTGACTTCGGCGCCCCGGCCGGCGGGCACGCCGCCTCTGCTCATCGCCGATGTCGGCACGGGCAGCGGCGCGATCGCGCTCAGCTTGGCGCTCGAGTGCCGCCGTCGCGGCTACGAGAGCCATGTGAGGTTGGTCGCGGCCGACCTCGATGACCAGGCACTGTCACTGGCGCGCGAGAACGGCGTCGCGCACGCCGTGGCCGACATGGTCGAGTTCTCCCGCGCCGACCTTGTTCCGCCGTCAGACCGACAGTACGACCTGATCGTGGCCAACCTGCCGTACATCCCATCGGCGGCGATACCAGATTTGCCGGTGGCGGCCAGTTTCGAACCGGCAGCAGCGCTCGACGGTGGGCCGGACGGACTGGCTGTGATTGGCCGGCTGCTCGACGTTCTGCCGGCCGAACTGGCGCCCGGCAGACGCGCGCTCCTCGAAATAGGGGCTGATCAGGCCGATCGCGTTACCGCCCTGGCGACCGACAGGCTGCCCGGCTGGCCACTCAGTATCCACAGCGATCTGGGCGGGCAGCCGCGTGTCGCCGAGTTGGAGCGCACCTCGCGCGCTGGTACCGCCTGACTCCCTGACTGCGGCGCCGGTTCGCATCCCGCCTCCCTGTGAATTGCGCCTGTGTGCTACCATCCACAGTAGTTAATCACATCCACTGTAGGAGTCGAACGCAAAAGTGTCTCTGTCGACCGGTCAGGCACTCAAGAAGGCGCGCGAGGTGCGCGGCATTTCTGCTTCCGACGCGGCGCGCTCGGCGGGCATTTCGGCGGCGTACCTCAATCGGCTCGAGAACGACACGGTCAAACGGCCATCGCCACTGGTGCTGGACCAGCTGAGTGGAGTCTTGGCCGTGCCCTACGCCGAACTTATGCGGTTGAGCGGCTATCGCGTGCCGGGCCCAACCGATCAAATGGCCAGTCCCGCACTCGGCGCCGCGCTGTTTGCGGACCTGAATGACGACGAGCGCGACGAGCTAATCGAGTACCTCGCTTGGTACCGCAGCCGCCGCCGAACGCGGCAGCCCACAAACAGGAGTTGAGATGCATCTATCGACCCGAATACTGCTGCTGATACTGGCCATCGTTCTGATTGCCGGCGGTTGGTGGCTCCTGCTGGCCAACAACACCCTGATGCCGGCGCTGATCTTTGGCGCGATATGGACGGCCGCCGTACTGATCGGAACGCGCCTCCTACTGGCCGTTGGCTTCGGCTACAACCGGTACAGTGCTGGCCGCAACGGGCGTGGCTCGCTTGGCAATGCACAATCGGCGCTGGCCGAGCTGGTCCGGCTGCGCGACAAGGGCCTCATCTCGCCCGATGAGTACGCGTCGAAGCGCGCTGGAGTCATGGAGCGGCTATAACAACGAGAACCACACCATCGCTGCCAGCGTCGCCGGCTACCGTCGAACGGGCCGCCGCTGAATTGCTGGCGGGCGCCATCGTTGCCATCCCGACCGAAACGGTCTACGGGTTGGCGGTCAGCCCATCGCCCGAAGGCTTGGCTCGCCTGGTCGAGGCGAAGCGCCGTTCGACCGACAAAGGCGTTGCCCTGCTCGTCGACTCTATCGAGCAGGTCCGGCTGCTGGCCAGCGTGCCACTCGTGGCGGAGCGGCTCGCGCGGCGCTTCTGGCCTGGTGCGCTGACGCTGGTTCTGCCGCAACACCCGGACTCGCCGCTGCCCGAGTTGCTCACCGGTGGCAGGTCAACGATTGGCGTCCGTCTGCCCGACCACGCCGTGCCCCGAGCATTGGCGCGCCGGCTCGGCCCTATCGCCGTCAGCTCGGCCAACATCTCGGGCCAGCCGGACGCTACGACGGCAGCCCAGGTCCTGTCGTCTCTGGCCGATGAGGTGGCCCTGATCATCGATGACGGCCCGGTGAGGGGAGGAGTGCCCTCGACCGTAGTCGCCTGCACGATGGACGGCCAGCTGCAGATTCTGCGGGCGGGTGCCATCACCGAGGCCGACGTTCGGGCGGCCGCGCAAAAGTAAGATGTCCGGTGTGACGGTTGCGACGCCGCGGGCAGCCTGGTCCACCATCGCCGAGGTCGATCCCGATCTATGGACGGCCATGCTCGGCGAGCGCGACCGCCAGCGCTGGAACATCGAGCTCATCGCCAGCGAGAACTATGCCTTCGCGCCCGTGCTCGAGGCGCAGGGCTCGTGGCTGACCAACAAGTACGCGGAAGGCCTGCCGGGCAAGCGCTACTACGGCGGCTGCGAGTTCGTCGACGAAGTCGAGCGTTTGGCCCAACAGCGAGCCCTCGCCCTCTTTCCGGGTGCCGAGCATGTGAACGTCCAGCCTCACTCCGGGGCGCAGGCGAACATGGCCGCCTACCTGTCCGTGCTCAACATCGGTGACCGCATCCTGGGCATGAACCTGGCCCACGGCGGCCACCTGACGCACGGCTCGCCGGTCAACTTCTCGGGCAAGTGGTTTGAGGTCCACGCTTACGGTGTAAGGCAGGACGACGAGCGCATCGACTACGACGCCCTCGACAGGCAGGCGCACGAGGTCCGGCCAAAGGCCATCGTCGCCGGTGCGAGTGCCTACCCACGCATCATCGACTTCGAGCGGTTAGGAAAGATCGCCCGCTCCGTCGATGCGTTGCTATTCGTCGACATGGCCCACATCGCCGGGCTGGTCGCCGCCGGCCTGCACCCGAGCCCGTTCCCGCACGCGGACCTGGTGACGACGACCACCCACAAGACCCTGCGCGGGCCGCGCGGCGGTCTGGTCTTCTCGCGCGAGGCACTCGGCAAGCAGGTCGACAAGTCCGTCTTCCCGGGCACCCAGGGCGGGCCGCTTGATGCATGTGATCGCCGCCAAGGCGGTCGCGCTGCTGCTGGCCAACACCGACGAGTTCCGGGCTGACATGGCGCGCACGGTCGACAACGCGGTTTTGTTGGCCCAGACCCTGGCCGACAACGGCTGCCGGGTCGTGTCCGGTGGCACCGATAACCACTTGATGCTCGTCGACGTCACGCCACTCGGCGTGACCGGCCGCGAAGCGGAGGCCATCCTCGACGGCATCGGCATCACGGTCAACAAGAACGCCATCCCGTTCGACGCCAATCCGCCGAACATCGCCTCCGGCATCCGAGTGGGTACGCCGGCCACAACGACGCGCGGGTTCGGCAGCGCCGAGATGCGCGATCTGGGCCGGATGATCGCAAGCGCCATCAAGGACCGCGATGACGCGGGCACCCTGGCGGCGCTGAACGACGAAGTCAAACAGATCTGCGCGCGCTTCCCCGTGCCCGGCCTTCCCTCGTCGTGAGCCCGGAGGCGCTCGCCCGGCTGCCGATCATCCTGTTCGCCGGCCTTGCCACGGCCTTAGTCAGCTTCCTGCTGACACCGCTTGCCATCAGGCTGGCCCCGAGGCTGGGCGCAGTCGACCACCCACAGGACGATCGACGGGTTCACCAGAACCCGATCCCGCGCACAGGTGGCCTGGCGGTGGCCGCCGCCTTTGTCGGCGTGGGTGTGCTCGGCCTGGCGCTGAACGAGGCCTTCCACTTCGCGGTCCTGCGCGAAGTTCGGTATCCGCAGGTCGTCGCCCTCTTCCTGGGCGCCGGCCTGGGCGCCTTCCTCGGCTACCTGGACGATCGCTTGCAATTGCGGGCTCGTTGGCAGCTGGTCAGTCAGCTCGTCCTCGCCGGCGTCGCCATCAGCGCCGGCATCGTGATCGACAGCATCGTCAACCCATTCGGCAGCTCACCCATCCAAATCGGCGGGTGGTTGGTCATCAACATCGGCCAGCAGAGCCTGGATATCGGCCTTATCGCGGTCATGACGCTGTGGGTGGTGGGCATGATCAACAGCGTCAACTTCATCGACGGCCTCGATGGCCTTCTCGCCGGCGTGGCCACGATCGCCGCCGCCACGCTCGGCGTGAACGCCCTGCTGTCGGTGCCGACGCAACCGGCCGTGGCGTTGATGTGCGCCTTGCTGGCCGGTTCGCTGCTCGGATTCCTGCCGTGGAACTTCCACCCGGCGCGCGTTTTCATCGGTACCGCCGGCGTGTTCATGGTCGGCTACTCGTTGGCCGTGCTGTCGGTGCTGGGCACCGCCAAGGTCGCCGTTGCGTTGCTCGTGCTGGGCGTGCCGATCATCGATACGTTCTGGGTCATCACGCGCCGCCTGGCCCAGGGCCGGGCGCCCTTCTCAGCCGACCGCGGCCACTTCCACCACCGTCTGCTCGACCTGGGCCTGACCCACCGCGGCGCCGTCCTGCTCATCTATGCCGTCGGTGTGGTGCTGGCGATCCTGAGCTTCGTCCTGTCAGGCCGCGGCCAGTTGTCGGCCTTCGTGATCATCGTCATCGGTGGTGGCCTGCTGCTCTACCTCATGACGCGCGCGGCGCGCGAGGCATTGCAGGCCGAGAGCTACCCCGACGAGGAAGAGGCGCCGCCACCACCAGAGTCAGACACCACCAGCAATGCGGCCGCACCGGCTGACGGTCACAAGGGAGCTGCTCGTTCCGGATAAGGATTGGCTCCGCTCTCCGCGGGCTGCCCGGACAGAAGCTTGCGTTATACTCGGCCCGCCAGCGTGAACGATCTTCCGCGGCTGGGCGCCTACCTGGCCCTCTTCTCGGAAATCGGGATCGTTCTATTCGTAGCCACGCTTGGCGGAGCACTGGCCGGCCACTGGCTGGATCAGCAGCTGGGAACAAATCCCCTCTTCGTACTCGTCGGGTTCATCGGCGGGGCGAGTCTGGGAGCGGTCGCGGACTACCGCCTGATCAGCCGGTTCCTGGCCAGATTTAACTGACCGAGAATAAAGCGGAGTCACGGTGCCGACCGACGAGCCCAAGCCGGACATGACTGAGATAGACGCGACCGCCGCGCCATCGCCGGCGAAGTCGCGCCGCTTCGGCCTTGCCACGCTGATTGGCGTCGCCTTCGCCATCGTCATAGCCCTTGACGTCGTCGCCTTCCTGTTCTTCTACCCGGCCAACCCCGATAACCCGGCCGAACCGTGCGCCTTCCCGGTGTGCTTCATTCACGGCACGCTGGAGTTCCCGGCACCAGAGGTGTTGGTTGGCCCACAGCCGCCGTCCGGGGGCCTGGTGATTACCTTCCAGCCCTCGATCACCAACACGATGTTCACGATGTGGATCGTGAGTGTCGGCCTGCTCGTCGCGATCTGGCTGATGAGCAGGGGTGGCGCGGGCGTTCCCGGCCGCCTGCAGAACATCGGCGAGTGGACGTACGAGTCGCTGACCAACTTCGGCACCTCGATCGCCGGGGCGCCGGCGGCGCGCTACATCCCGATCTTTGCCGCCTTCTTCTTATTGATCCTGTTCTCGAACTGGGTTGGGCTGGCGCCGATCGCCGGTAAGGTCAACTACGTCCGCGCGCCGACGAGTGACGTCAACGTGACGCTGGGTTTGGCCCTGGTCAGCTTCGTCATCTTCGAGTTCGAGGGCTTCCGGCGCCTGGGCGGCCGCGCCTACCTGTCGAAGTTCTTCCCCTTCTACGAATTCAAGAACGGCATCGGGGCGGGCCTGATCGCGATGTTCGTGGGCATAGTCGAGCTGATGCTCGACTTCGTCCGGCCCCTCACGCTGTCGATGCGCCTATTCGGCAACATTTACGGTGGCGAGGTGGCGCTGGGTGTCATCACTGCGCTCACGCTGATCTTCCTGCCCATACTGCTGCTCGCCCTGGAGTTCATGCTGAACTTCATCCAGGCGCTGATCTTCAGCATCCTTTCGCTGATGTACATCGTGCTCGCCATCGAGTCTCACGACCACGAGGAAGGGCACGTGGCAGAAGAAGCTGTCGAAGCGTTGGAAGGCCGGGTCCCGGCCGGTCACGCCGCGCCAGCCCATTAAGCAGTCCGTCATTTCCGAAGGAGGAACGAGAGAACATGGAGCACATCGGCGCAGGCCTGGCCGCGATGGGAGTCATCGGACCGGGCATTGGCATCGGCATCCTGGCAGGCATGGCCGCCGGGGCGATTGGCCGCAACCCTGACGCAGCCGGCCAGATCCGCGGCCTGGCGATCATCCTCGCCGCCTTCGCTGAAGGCCTTGGCGTTCTCGCCATCGTCGTCGGCCTGCTGGCCATCTTCATCACCGGGTGACGCCAATACTGGCCCTCGCCGCGGGCTTGGGCCATCTCGCCGCCACCGTCGCTCCGGCGGCGGAGGAGCCAGGACTGGTCATCAACTTTTTCTGGATCCTCGTCGTCGCGGCCAACTTCCTGGTCTTCCTGCTGCTCGCCTGGTACCTCGGCTTTCGGCGTCTGTCGAGCACACTCGAGACCCGGCGCGCCCGGATCGAGCAGGGGCTCAAGGACGCCGACGAAGCTCGTGTCGAGCGCGAGCAGGCTGCCGCCGAGCGGCTCGCCACGCTGACCGCCGCACGGCAGGAGGCGAACGAGGTGCTGGCACGTGCCCAGAAGCAGGCTGACGACAGTCGCGAGCAGCAGATCGCCGAGACTCGTGCCGAGATCGAGCGGCTGCGCGAGAAGGCAACCGCCGACATCGAATCGGAGCGCCAGCGCGCGCTGGCCGATGTCCGTGCCCAGGTTGCCGACCTGGCGCTGCTGGTCGCCGGCCGAGTCGTGGGCGAAACCATGAATGAACCACGCGAGCGCCGGCTCGTCGATGAGTTCCTGACGGAAATCCAGCACTAGATGCCGCCGACTTCGAGCACCCGCCGCTACGCCCAAGCTGCCTTCGAGATTGCCCTGCGCGACGACAACGTCGAGCGCTGGCTCGAGCAGCTCGACACGGCTGCCCGGATCACGGCCGACGACGAGCTGGTCGACCGGCTGTCCGATCCGTCCGTGCCATTCGACGTGCGTGCCAGGGCGCTCGAGTCCGCCCTGGGCTCCAAGCTGGTGCCCCAGCTGCGCAACCTCTTGCTGCTGCTGATGCGAAAGCGCCGGCTGGCCCACGTTGGCGGTGTGGCGGCCGACTTCCGCCGCCTCTACAACCAGCGGGCGGGCATCGTCGAAGCCACCGCCACCAGCGCGGCGCCCCTCTCCGAAGACGAGGTGCGCACGCTGCGCGACCGAATCGCCGCCATTGCCGGCAGTGGCCGGCAGGTCGAACTGCAACTGGCCGTCGACCCGTCACTTCTCGGCGGTGTCACCGTCCGGCTGGGAGACACGCTCATAGACGGCAGCGTGCGCGGCCGTCTCGAGCGGCTGCGCAGCCAGCTCGCCGCCCGCACCTAACAGGAGACTCCGCAATGGCAATCCGCTCCGACGACATCACGACCATCATCAAGTCGGCCATCGACCAGTTCGACGCCGGCATCGAGACGCGCTCGGTCGGCACGGTCGTCGAGGTCGGCGACGGCATCGCCCAGATCTACGGCCTGGAAGGGGCACTTTCTTCAGAGCTGCTCGAGTTTCCCGGCGGCGTAATGGGCATGGCGCTCAACCTCGAAGAAGAAACCGTCGGCGCGGTGATCTTGGGTGACTACACCGCGATCAAGGAAGGCGACACGGTCAAGACCACCGGCAGCGTTGTCGAGGTGCCGGTTGGCGTCGAGCTCATCGGCCGGGTGGTTGACCCGCTGGGCAAGCCGATCGACGACAAGGGCCCGATCAACGCCAAGTCGGTGCGGCCCGTCGAGCGCGTGGCGCCCGGCGTCATCAAGCGCAAGTCGGTCGACACGCCGGTCCAGACCGGCATCAAGGCCATCGACGCGCTGATCCCGATCGGTCGCGGCCAGCGCGAGCTGATCATCGGCGACCGCCAGACCGGCAAGACGGCCGTTGCCGTCGACACGATCATCAATCAAAAGGGCAAGGGCCTGATCTGCATCTACGTCGCCATCGGCCAGAAGATGTCGACGGTCCGCAAGGTGGTGGCCACGCTCGAGCAGTACGGCGCGATGGAACACACCATCGTCGTCGTCGCCGGCGCGGAGGACCCCGCCCCGCTGCAATACCTCGCTCCTTACGCCGGCGCCGCCATCGGCGAGGAGATCATGGAAAACGGCGTGGAGGTCGGCGGACAGCTCGTCAAGGACGCGCTGTGCGTCTACGACGACCTGACCAAGCACGCCTGGGCCTATCGCGAGATGTCGCTTCTGCTACGCCGCCCACCGGGCCGCGAGGCGTACCCGGGCGACGTTTTCTACCTCCACTCGCGACTGCTCGAGCGGGCCGCCCGGCTCAACGATGAGAACGGCGGCGGGTCGCTGACCGCCCTGCCGATGATCGAGACGCAGGCCGGCGACATTTCCGCCTACATCCCGACCAACGTCATCTCGATCACCGATGGCCAGCTGTTCCTCGAGACCGACCTGTTCAACGCCGGCCAGCGACCGGCGCTCAACGTGGGCACGTCCGTTTCGCGCGTCGGTTCGGCCGCTCAGACCAAGGCCATGCGCAAGGTCGCCGGGCCGTTGAAGCTGGACCTGGCCCAGTACCGCGAGTTGGCTGCCTTCGCCCAGTTCGCCTCCGACCTGGACAAGGCCACGCGCGACCAGCTGACGCGCGGCGAGAAGACGTCTGAAGTCCTCAAGCAGCCGCAGTACGAGCCGCAGCCCGTCGAGAGGCAGATCGCCATCCTGTGGGTGGTCACCAACGGTTATCTCGACGACGTGCCGTCAGCGCGCATTCGTGACTTCGAGCAGCGCTTCTACCGCTTCCTGGAGAGCGAGCGGCCGGACGTGCTCAACACGCTCGGCGCCAAGCCCGAACTGACCGACGAGGTCGTCAACGGTCTGCGCGAAGCCACCGAAACGTTCAAGCAGCAGTTCATCGCCTAGATGCCCAGCCAGCGCGAGATCCGCCGCCGCATCGGCTCGGTGCGCAACATCAAGCAGATCACGCGGGCGATGCAGTTTGTGGCTGCCTCGAAGCTGAAACGTGCCCAGGACGCGACGCTCCAGTCGCGGCCCTATGCCGACAAGATCGACGAGGTCCTGGCGGATCTGGCGGCCGTCCTTGGCGGCGAGGATCACCCGCTGCTGGCCAAGCGCTCTGACGGACCGCGGCTACTGGTGCTGCTGACCACCGATCGCGGACTGGCCGGCTCGCTCAACACCAACACGATCCGCTTCGCCGCCCAGCAGATCACCGAAGGCGGCTCAGAACTGAGCGTGGTCACGGTGGGCCGCAAGGGACAGGCAGCGATGCGCCGCGTGCGCCTGCCCATTGCCGCCAGCTTCGACGGCTTTGGCGACCGGCCCACCTTCGCCCAGGTCATCGCCATCGCGCGCCTGCTGACCGACGACTACATCGCCGGCCGCTATTCGGCCATCGACCTGGTCTATCCGCGCTTCATCTCGACCCTGACCCAGCGGCCGATCATCGACCGTCTATTGCCGGTCGAGCCGTCGCCCGACGCCGACGAGGGCATCCCGGGCAACCAGTTCATCTTCGAGCCCAACGCGGGCGAAGTGCTACGTCAACTGTTGCCGCGCTACGTGGCGACGCGCGTCTTCCAGGCCGTGCTCGAGCTGACTGCCTCGGAGCAGTCGGCGCGCATGGTGGCCATGAAGAGCGCCACCGAGAACGCGCAAGAGCTCATCGACGACTTGACGCTGACCTACAACAAGGTGCGCCAGGCCAACATCACCCGCGAAATGATCGAAATCGCGACCGGCGCGAACGCGTCTTAGCCGAGGAGGTTCTGTAGTTCACATGGCTGTCGCCGAAGCCCCCAAGAGCGGAACGGCCACCGGTTCCGTCATCGCCATCACCGGCCCGGTCGTCGACATCGAGTTTCCGGCTGGTCAGCTGCCGGCCATCTTCAACGCCGTTGAGCTCCAGCGTCCCGGCTCACCGCTCATATGCGAGGTCCAGCAGCACCTCGGCAATAACTGGGTGCGCACCGTCGCCATGACTTCCACCGATGGGCTGGCGCGTGGCGCCAAGGCCGTCGACACGGGTAAGCCGATCAGCGTGCCCGTCGGCCCATCGACGCTTGGCCGCGTCTTCAACGTGCTGGGCCAGCCCATCGACGAGAAGGGGCCGGTCGAAGCGGAAACCTACTACCCGATCCACCGTGCTGCGCCCGAGTTCGAGGAACTGACCACGGCAACGGAGGTCTTCGAGACCGGCCTGAAGGTCATCGACCTGATCGCGCCCTTCGCCAAGGGCGGCAAGGTGGGCATTTTCGGTGGCGCCGGCGTGGGCAAGACCGTCATCATCCAGGAGCTGATCCGCAACGTCGCCCAGGAGCACGGCGGCTACTCCGTGTTCGCCGGCGTGGGCGAGCGGTCACGCGAAGGCAACGACCTTCTGCACGAGATGACCGAGTCGGGCGTCATCGAGAAGACCGTCATGGCTTTCGGCCAGATGAACGAGCCACCCGGCGCGCGCCTGCGCGTGGCGCTGACCGGCCTGACCTTCGCCGAGTATTTCCGCGACGAGGGCCGCGACGTCCTCCTGTTCATCGACAACATCTTCCGCTTCACTCAGGCGGGGTCCGAGGTATCGGCGCTGCTTGGCCGGATGCCGTCGGCGGTGGGCTACCAGCCCAACCTGGCCACCGAGATGGCCGGCCTGCAAGAGCGCATCACGTCGACCAAGAAGGGCTCGATCACGTCGCTGCAGGCCGTCTATGTGCCGGCCGACGACTACACCGACCCGGCGCCGGCGACGGCCTTCGGCCACCTCGACTCGACCATCCGCCTCGAGCGCTACCTGACCGAGCTGGGCATCTATCCGGCGGTCGACCCGCTCACCTCCACCTCACGCGTGCTCGATCCGCTGGTGGTGGGCAACGAGCACTACGACACGGCGCAGGAAACGAAGCGCGTTCTGCAGCGCTACCGCGACCTGCAGGACATCATCGCCATCCTCGGCATCGACGAGCTGTCCGAGGACGACAAGGCGCTGGTCGCCCGCGCCCGGCGGCTGCAGCGCTTCATGAGCCAGCCCTTCTTCGTGGCCGAGGTATTCACCGGCCGGACGGGCAAGTACGTCGCCATCAAGGACACGGTCGCGTCTTTCAAGGAGATCCTCGAGGGCAAGGCCGACGACCTGCCCGAGCAGGCCTTCTTCCTGGCCGGCACGCTCGACGACGTGCGCGAGAACGCCAAGCGACTGCAGGGCTAGCAGTGCCGCTCCACCTCGAGATCGTCACGCCCGAACGACTCGCCTTCTCGGAAGACGTCGACGCCGTCGTCTGCCCCGGCATCGAGGGCGAGCTCGGCATCCTGCCCCACCATGCGCCGCTGCTGACCACGCTGGGCGTGGGCGAGCTGCGCATCCGCCGCGGTAGCGAAGAGGAATACTTCGCCATCGCCGGTGGCTTCCTGCAGGTGCGGCCGGACAAGGTCGTGGTGATGGCTGAGACGGCCGACCTGGCCAGCGAGATCGACCTTGCTCGCGCCGAGGAAGCACGCCGCGAAGCCGAACGCGCCCTGGCCGAGGGCTTCACGGAGCCAGCCGACCTGGCGCGTGCTCGTGCGGAGCTGCAGCGCGCCCTGCTGCACATCCGCGTCGCCGAACGCCGTCATCGCGAGGGGCCGCGTTCGCGCGGTTAGAACGACCCTTGGGCAGCGACAGACTGTTTCACTGGGAGTACCAGGAGCCACCGGTCGAGCGGCAGGCTTTCCGCATCGTCGGCGGCCAGCGCCTGCACGGCAACGTCAAGATCAGCGGCTCCAAGAACGCCGCTCTCAAGATGCTCGCCGCGGCCACCCTGACCGGCGAGCGCTGCCGGCTGACGAACGTGCCCGAGATCGAGGATGTGCGGGCCATGGTCGAGGTGCTCCAGCACCTTGGAGTCGTGGTCGACCATCCGGAAGCCAACGTTTACGAAGTTGCCGCGGGCGACGTCGACTGGCTGTTCGTGCCGCTCGAAGCAGCGGCCAAGATGCGCGCCTCGTTCATCCTGCTCGGCCCGCTGCTGACGCGCTTCGGCCGCGTGATCATGAGCAACCCGGGCGGTGACCGCATCGGCCGGCGACCGGTCAACCTGCACGTCGACGCGATGCGAGCGATGGGCGCCGACATCGACTACCGCAACGGTTATTACTTCGCTCAGGCGCCCGGCCGGCTGCGCGGCACCGAGATCAATTTCCCGCTGGTGACGGTGATGGGCACCGAGAACGCCATGCTCGCGGCGACGCTGGCGGAGGGCACCACGGTCATCCGGCCGGCCGCCCGCGAACCGGAAGTCGACGACCTGATTGCCTTCCTGCAGAAGATGGGCGCCGAAATCGAGCGGACGGATCCGGACACCATCGTGGTCGAAGGCCGGCGCCGTCTGCGCGGTGCCGAACACAACGTCATCGCCGACCGCATCGAGGCGGGTACGTTCGTGGTCGCAGCCGCCATCACCGGCGGTGACGTGAGCATCCAGAACGCGCCGTGCGAGCACCTTGGCGCCTTCATCGATGTCGTGGCCGAGGCCGGTGTGGCGGTCGCCTGCGGCAAGGACACGATCGAGGTACGCGGTGCGCCAATGGGCAGTGGGGCGTACACCGCCAAGGATGTCGCAACAGCACCGTACCCGGGGCTCGCCACGGATCTCCAGCCGCCAACGTCCGTGCTGCTCAGCCAGGCCAGTGGTGTCAGCCACGTCAACGAAACAATCTTCGAGGATCGCCTTGAATGGCTGGGGCAACTCAGCCGCCTGGGCGCCAAGGTCGAGTTGATCGACGACCACCACGCCCAGCTGACCGGCCCGTGCCGGCTGCACGCTGCCGAAGTCGAGATGGGCGACCTGCGCGCCGGCGCCTCACTCATCCTGGCCGCCCTCGTGGCCGACGGTGAGAGCTGGATTCACGGTGCGCACCACGTACAGCGGGGGTATGAGAACATCGAAGGCAAGTTCCTCGATCTCGGCGCGCAGATCGAGCACGTCTCGGAGGATTCGGGGGCGGAAGCCCACCCATGAAGATTGGTATTGACCTCGGCACGGCCAACGTACTTGTTTACGTGAAGGGCCGCGGCATCGTCATCCAGGAGCCCAGCGTGGTTGCTGTGAGTGACGACAACCAGATCGTCGCCGTTGGAGAACAGGCGCGCGAGATGATCGGCCGCACGCCGGGCAACATCACCGCCATCCGGCCGATGAAGGACGGCGTCATCGCCGACTACGTCATCACCGAGGCGATGCTGCGCTACTTCATCAAGAAGGCCGGCCGTTCATTCACCAAGCCGGACGTCATGATCAGCGTTCCCTCTGGCGTAACCAGCGTCGAGAAGCGCGCCGTGCGCGACGCAGCGCTGAAGGCGGGCGCAAGGGAGGCGTACCTGATCGAGGAGCCGCTGGCCGCCGCCATCGGTGCCAACGTGCCGATCAGCAGCCCGTCGGGCAACCTGATCATCGACATCGGCGGTGGCACCTCAGAAATCGCGGTCATCGCGCTGGGCGGCATCGTCGTTGCCGAGTCGGTACGCGTGGGTGGCAACCGCTTCGACGAGGCGATCGGCAACTACGTGCGCAAGAAATACAACCTGATGATCGGCGAGCGCACGGCCGAAGAGGTCAAGATGGCCATCGGCGCCGCACTGCCGCTCGAGCGCGAGTTGCACATGGAAGTGCGTGGCCGCGACCTCATTGCCGGTCTGCCGCGAACGATCCCGCTGACCAGCTCGGAGGTCATGGAGGCGCTTGAGACGCCGCTCCAACAGATCGTTACCGCCGTCCGCAGCGTGCTCGAGAAGACGCCACCGGAGCTGTCGAGCGACATCATCGACAAGGGCATGGTCATGAGTGGCGGCGGCTCGATGCTGCGCAACATAGACAAGCTGCTTACCCAGGTGACCGGTGTGCCCTGCCACGTCGCCGAAAACCCGCTCAACTGCGTGGCGGTGGGCACCGGCCTCGCACTGGAGCACTTCGAGTTCTTCAAGAAGTCGCTGGTACAGAAGATCTGACCGATCCCGCGCCCGCGCGCTGCTTCGCCGACCTCCACTGCCACACGTCGGCGTCGTTTGATTCGCTGTCCAAGCCCGAAGCGATCGTCAAGGCGGCGGTCAACCGCGGTCTGACCCATCTCGCCATCACCGATCACGAGCGCATCGACGGCGCGCTGGCGGTGCGCGACATCGCCCCAGCCGAGCTGACGATCATCGTCGGCGAGGAGGTTCGCTCGGCCGAGTGCGACCTGATCGGGCTGTACCTGACAGAGGCTGTACCGGCCGGTCTGCCGGCCGCCGAAACAGCGCGCCGCATCCGCCAGCAGGGCGGCCTGGTCGGCCTGCCTCATCCGTACGACCGCTTCCGCTCGAGTGGCGGCGAGAACCTGCTCGAGGAAGAGCTCGACGAGCTGCTCGGGCTGGTCGACTACATCGAGGTGTTCAACGCGCGCCTGATCGGCAGCGGCAACCAGCGGGCGGCCGAGCTGGCCGCGCGTCGCAAGCTACCCGGCACGGCCGTATCGGACGCCCACACGGTCTTTGAAGTCGCGGTTTCCTACGTTGCCCTCGATGGTCCGATCACCTCGGCCGCCGAACTGCGCGCGGCCCTGCCCAACGGCAAGCTGGTCATGAGTCGCGGCTCGTACTACGCACGGGCGGTAACGCCGGTGGCCAAGATCGTCCAGCGCTGGCGCGGTAATCCGCGCCGGCTGACCACGGCCACGCCGGGCAGATGACCGACTCAACTCCAGGCGGCGAAGAACAGATCGTCGACTACCCGCTCGTACAGGAGGCGTCGGCGCCGCCGCCGCCTTTGTCGCAGCGCCTGCGCGACCCGCGCACGATCATCTCGATCGTCCTGCCGATCGCGCTCGTCGTGCTGATCGCGATCACTTTCAGCAGCATCGACTTCCAGGCGTTGATCGACTCGATCACCCACGCCAACCCATGGTTCCTGCTGCTCGCCTTCGGCGTGTACTACCTCGGCTTCCCACTGCGTGGCTACCGCTGGCAACTGTTGCTGCGCGGCGCCGGCACCGAAGTAAGCCTGCGCAATTCGACCGAGATCATCTTCATCAGCTGGCTGGTCAACTGCCTGGTCCCGGCCAAGCTGGGCGACGTCTATCGCGCCTACCTGCTGCGGCTCAACTACGTCGTGTCGCTGTCGCGCACATTCGGGACGGTATTCATCGAGCGTGTCTTCGACCTGTTCGCGATCGTGCTGCTTGGCCTCGCAGCCGGCTTCTGGAGCTTCCGCAGCGGCATGTCGCCGGCCGTCCAGCTCGTTCTGGCCATCGGGCTGATCGTTGTTGCTGTGCTGGCGATAGGGCTGTACACCGTGCGCAACTTCGGCGGCCGGATCATTCGTCGCCTGCCACTGCCACACCGGGTGGTCGACTTCTATGACCGCTTCGAAGAGGGCGTGTTCTCGATCGAGCCGCGCCGCATCCCGCTCCTGGGCCTGGTCACCGTCCTGATCTGGGCGACGGAGGCGCTCCGTCTCTACTTCGTGATGCTGGCACTCGGTGTGACCACCGGCATCGGCATCAGCGGCGCGTTCTTCGTCGCGCTGATTGCTTCGCTGTTGACCGCGGTGCCGTTCACTCCGGCCGGCCTGGGCCTGGTCGAGTTGGGCGTTTACGGCATCCTCGTCGGCCTGTACCACATGCCGCAGAACGAGGCGGCCGCGGTCGTGCTCGTCGACAGGGCGATCAGCGTGCTCTCGGTCATCATTTTCGGCAGCATCGCCTACGTCCTGTCGGACAAGACCAAGGTCCGCCCGACCGCCACGCCGACGCCAACCGCGACGCCAACCTAACGTTTCCGCCGCAACTGCCTTCGGCGTGCTGCCGTGCAAAACGGCCGGCCCGCCGTGGCGGTACCGGCCGTTTGCCTGCTGTCTTCTACGCTAGTCCGTCGCAGCCGGCTCAGTCTCCGCCGACCGGCTGGAAGTAGTTGTCGGTTACGTAATTGGCAACGTTGATGCCGAGGTCGCGCCCTTGCTCGTCAGCTGTGCGGAAGTGCAGGCCTGCCCAGATGCGGGCCTGGACTATCTCGTCCAGCGGCTCCGAGAACCGCTCGAAGAAGCGCGTTTCGCCGCCGAACTGGGTGCTGGTCACGCCGTAGTGCATCACGTCGGTGCCGAAGAAAATTTGGAGCACGGTCAGATGTGCCCCGTCGAGGCACATGTGCCCGGATCCATGCTCGGGGTAAGGCGCCGTAAGAAGTGGCGCCCAGTTCGGGTCGGCCTCGGTGGCGTCATTGTCGTCCGAGTCCGCCTGCCGAATGGCCGTCCACGGTCGCCAGAAGTCGAAGTGATACTTGTCGTGCCAGCAGCTGATCGATGCGTCCGCGGCGCTCAGGTTCATCATCGCCAGCAGGCGGGCGCTGTCGGCGAGATCGAGCGGATGAAGCGTGTCCTCGGCCAGGTCGCGCGCGACACCACTCCACAACAGAGCCGGGCCTCCTCCGCTCTGCCAGAAGAGCGCGAAGTGCGTCTGGTCGGCCGTGCGAATCGTGGGCGTCCCCAGCGGCAGGCCGTCTCCGCCGAGCATCTTGACCTCGTTGAAATCCGCCGCATAGGCAGCGCTCTGCAGGTCGTTCGGCCCGGCCGTTTGGAACTGCGTCGAACTCTGCAGCAGGAACGGCTGCACACCGCCGACCCAGGGGGTCGGATCGAGCGGACTCGTACCGTTAGGCAGCAGCGGCTGCCAACGACCCGGGCCGGTGCTCTGATCCCACTGGGAAGGCCCGAATCGTCCGTCCCCTTGCCTGGCGTCGATCATCGCCGTGGCAGCAGCGTCTCCTGCGGCGATGCCCTGCGTCTTGAACGGCGAGTTGGGTATCGCCGTGAGCGCCGTCGCGTACTGGGTGCCAACCGACTGCAGCAGCGCGTCTTTGTTCGCGAACGTGATGCCCTCCGGCACCGTCGCAGATGATGTTCGTAAGGACGCCGGTACGCCGCGGTCGCGACAGCGGCGTCGCCCGATGCTCGAGCCGAGAAACGCCTGTCGAGCAGGTACGGCCGATGATGCTTGGGCGTGATTGCATTGACCGCATCGTAGACCGCACCCTGGACCATGGCCAAGCTGATCTGGAGCGCAGAAGGTGCTCCGCCCGCAGGTGGCGGAATCAGAACGAGCGTGCTTGTCGCGATGCGGTTCCAGTCCGTAACGGCGTTGGACCCGCCGCTGACGACCTGCGCGCTTCGCCCTTGGTACGACGAACGCGGCGAACGCAATTAGTGCGACCAGCCAGAGACGTGCTCGTCCGCCACATGTCCCACCCCACTCCCTGCTTGCGCCACGCGGTTGTCATCGCGTGGCGACGGCACGTTCTCATGCCCGCGGCGCAGCGTAAACGGGGTTCGCACGAAGGCTTGGAAATGGCCACCGCGCTGGGACTTCGCACCGAACCCAGCGTCCGCGGCCGCACCGCGCCAGCCCCGCCCGAGCCCTGCGCGCCGTGGCGGCGGTGCTCCGGAAGCGACGATCGCCCGGGCGTCACCCGGGCGATTCGCTGTTTTGGTTTGCCGGGCCCGGCTAGTTCCGGCCGGGCATCCTCGTCGGCATGGACGGGCGGGCGGGCATACCCTGGACCGGTCGACTGGCGGCCAGACGGCGCATGCGCAGCGCGAGGTAGTACTCCATCACCTGGCGCACCTGCGGTTCGGTCAGCAGGTCGTCCGAGCGCAGGGCGTATTCGACGCGCGCCGTGGGATGGCTGGTGGTCGAGGCGACCAGGCCGAAGTAGTGCGGCGTCTCCGATTCGTCACGTACTTCGCGTAAGCCGCGGGCAAGCTTGGTGGCTGTGCCCAGCGACGGCGTGCGATCACCGCGCACGAGGCGCGAAATCGTCGAATGGTCGACGCCTGACTGTTGGGCCAGTTGGCGCTGCGACATCTTCTTCGCCTTGAGCTGCGTCTTCAACCATTCGTTAAAGGCGCGCCCGTTCTGGACACTCATTCGGTCTTGCTCTCCGCACTCCGCTCGACGCAGGCATCATCTGTTGCCGTCTGATGGCCAGATATAGGCCCTTGGTACGCTCAATTCGCGACCTACCGGTGCAGCGGATGAGGGCGCTCCGGTGCGGTTAACGGCGGTGCGGACGTAGGCAGTTCTAGGTACGCCGGCGGTACCTCAGCCGATGTCGTCGCCGGACGTCTGCGCATGCGCCGACCGGGACGGGCGGCGAAGGCCTCATTTGGTAGCGTCGGAAGCTGTTCGCCGGCGAGCAGCAGCGCGACGCGCTGGAGATTGATCGCGTCGTAACCGTCGTCCATGCCCGGCGTCTCGAGGTATGCGGGCAACGTGGCCAGCCATGGATGCTCGAGGATTGCGCGCATGCCCGAGGCACCGATGTTGCCGGCGCCGATGTGCTCATGGCGATCCACCCGTGAGCCGCACGCCGAGCGAGAGTCGTTGAGATGGACCATGACCACGCGCTGGCGGCCCAGCAGCGCATCGATACGCTCCACCAGCCGCGCCACGCCGTCGTCTCCGTCGATGCAGTAGCCGGCAGCCCACAGGTGAGCGGTATCGAGGCAAAAGCCGACGTGCTCGACGTCGCTGGACGGCGGCCAATTCCATCGCGTCGGCGAGGTCTTCGACGCTGCTGCCGATGCCGTCGCCGCTCCCGGCCGACGTTTCCAGCACCAGCATCGGGCCGCCCGCTTCCACCGCTTCGGCGATGCGCGATATGCCGTCGACCAGCCGGCGCAGCCCTTCCTCCCGGCCGAGCCCGCGGTGCGACCCGACGTGGACGTTGACGAAGCTGGCGCCGTAGGCCGCCCCCACCTGCAGTTCGCTGACCATCGTGGCGATGCGACTGCTCGTGAAATTTCTCATCGGCGCCAGCCAGGTTGACCAGGTACGGCGCATGGATCGCCAACGGCCCGATGTCCAGCTCGGCAAGGCGATCGCGAAACGCGGCCAGGTCGGCCGGCAGCTCGGTCCGCCGCCGCCAGGCGGTGGGATTGTCGGTGAAGAGTTGCATCGTCGTGGCACCGATCTCGTGCGCCCGGTCGGCCGCTCTGACCAGGCCGGCCTTGACCGGCAGGTGCGGACCGATGCGGCGGCCGGCCAGGGACAGCGCCGCTGGCTTCGGTTTGATATCCGTCAAATCGCTGCTATCCTACGCCGCACAGCCAATGATTGACGAACAGCTCATTCCCACGTTCAAAGCCCTCGCCGACCGGTCGCGCCTGCGCATCGTCGGCCTGCTCGCCGGCGGCCACTGGATGGCCGTCGAGGACCTGGCGGCGGCCCTCGATCTGACGCCGGGCACGATCGTTCACCACCTGAACAGGCTGCGCGCGGCCGGCCTGGTCGAGTCGAGACCGCGACCACCGTACGTCGAGTACAGCCTGCAGATCGGCCGGCTGGCCGAGCTTGGCGCCCGACTGGACAAGATCGAGCGCGATGTACGGGCCGCCGGCGACGAGGAGCTGTCGGCCGACCTGCCGGCGTGGGCGGAGGCCAAAGAACAGCGCGTACTGCGCGCCTTCTTCGAGGGCGACCGGCTGCTCTCGATCCCGGCCCAGCACAACAAGCGCATGGTCATCCTGCGTTACCTCGCCGAGACGGTGTTCGAGCCGGGCCAGGAGTATCCGGAGAAGGACGTCAACATGCGCCTCGCCTTGCGCCATCCGGACACCGCCTCGCTGCGCCGCTACCTCGTCGACGAGGGGTTCATGAGCCGCTCTGGCGGCGTCTACCAGCTTCGTCCGGCTGCGGAGTGGCCTTCTTTGTAGGTTGCGTGTACAGCCCGCCGATTTGGGGCTCGATCAGGCCGTAGTGCCCATCGCGCCGTCGGTAGAGAACTGCCAGCCGCTCGTTCTCGGCGTTGACGAAGACGAAGAAGTTATGCCCCAGCTCCTCCATCTGGCTGACCGCGTCCTCCTCGAACATCGGCTCGATGGCGAAGCGCTTGACCTTGACCACGGACGGGTGTTCTGGTGCTTCGGCAGGCGTCGCTTCAGCCGCGGCGACGGCTGGCCGGCCGGCACGCTTTGCGCGTCTCAACCGGGCGCTTCTTGTGATCAACCGTCCGCCGCTCGAGCTTGTCGATGACCTCGTCAAGCGCCGCATGGAACGTGCCGGCGCTGGCCGTACCGCGAACCGGCCGGCCGTCGATGACGAGCGTGACGTCGACGATGTGACTCGTATCCGGACGGCGATGGCTCTCGTGCGATAGCTCGACAAGCGCCTCGCTGCGATCGTCGAGCATCCGCTCCAGGCGACGCAACTTTGTTTCCGCGTAGCGTCGATCAGTAGCCGCGATCTCGAGGTTCTTGCCCTTGACGATCGTTCGCACGCGCTGGTCGATTCTAGTGGGCGACGCGAGAGGGCGGGCACCTATCCTTCCGCCAGTGTCGTTGCAGGTCGCACAAGAGCCCGGCAGTCCGATTCCCCCAGCCGACGCAACGCCGGCGCCGACGACGCCAGCGCCGACGGCCGTGGAGCGTGCGAAGCGCCTGCTGCGCGTGTTCGGCGCGGGCATGGTCTTCGTGCTCGTGGTGCTGCTCTTCCGCCAGGTGGCCGGCGACGTGTGGGGCACCAACGATCACGCGCGCGTCAGCGCTTTCGGCTACGACTTCAGCGCGTACTACGACGCGGCCAACCGGCTGATCACGACCGGCACCCCGTACCAGCCCGACCAGACCCTGAGCGGGCCGTTCCTGGCGGGACCCAAGGGCCTGTACCTCTACTCGCCGCTGCCCGCCATCGTCGTGCTGCCGCTGACTGCTCTGCACGTTCCACGATGCCGCCACCATTTACGTGGCAATTCAGCTGCTGGTCGTGCTGGCCATCTGCCTGCTGATGCCGGTGTCGTGGACCGTGCGCCTCGCCATCCTCGCCGTTGCCTGCCTGGCGCCGCCGGTCGACCAGGACCTGAATCTGGGCAACATCAGCCTGCTGATGACGCTGGCTGGAGTCGTCGCCTGGCGCTGGATGGACAAGCCGGTCGGTGCGGTAGCCGTCACGATCTCGGCCGCTCTTCGGCCGACGATGGCCTTGATCGGTGCGTGGTGGGCGGTCCGTGGGCGCTGGCGATTGATCGGCTGGATGGTCGTGTCCGGGCTCCTGCTGGTACTGCTGTCACTGCCCTTCGTCGGCATCCAGGGCTGGCTGGACTACCTGGCGGTGCTGCGCAACGTGACCCATTTCGAGCAGGTCTACCGCAACTGGGCGTTGAACGCGATCGCCTACGACTACGGTCTGCCGGATCCCTGGCCGACGATCGCGCTGCTGGCCAGCTTCGCTATCGCCATCGGGGCGATGCTGTTCAGCCTGCGCCGTGACCGCGAGCTCAGCTACGTCGTGACCTTCACTGCCACGCTGATCGCTTCGCCGCTCCTGTGGGATCACTACATGACCCACATGCTCGTGCCGGCCGCGTTCATGGCCAGCCGCGGCCGCTGGTACGCCATCGTGCTGCCGCTGCTGTGCATCCTGCCCCAGCAGTGGCTGCCTGTGATCGCCATCGTCGGCGTGCTGGTGCCTTTCCTGGCGCCGGATCGGGGCGAGCCGGCCGGCACCCTACTCGATCGCTGGCCGCTGAACCGCCGCCGGGGCGCCACGCCAACGCCAGCTACCGTTCCCGGGCCAGGCTGAGCGCCGACACCGCCCGCGCTCCGGCCCCATACAGAGCGTCCGCGCACGCTCCAATCGTGGCACCCGTCGTCACGACGTCGTCGATCAGGACCAGCCACTTGCCGGCCACCGAGCTTTGCCAGCGCGGGTCAACGGCAAAGGCATGGCCGACGTTGCCGGCTCGCGCGCCGCGACCAAGGGCGTGCTGGGCGGCCGTCTTCGCCGCCCGCCTGAGCGCCGCGACGGCGGGCAGTCCGAGAGCCGCAGCCAGCGGCGTCCGCCAGCAGTTCGGCCTGATCGAAGCCGCGCTCGCGCCGGCGCGCCGCGTGCACGGGCACGGGCACCAACATTTCGCCGCCAATCCCAACCTCGCGCCAGCGCTGCGCCATCAGGCGCCCCAGCGGCCCGGCGAGCCGGCGTTCGCCGTCGTACTTGAGGGCATGCAGACACGCCCGTGCCGGCCCGCCGAATGAGGCGCACCACTCGAGCTGCACAACGCCCGCCGGCATCGCCGATGGCAAGCCGATTGGCGCGCCCGCCGGTTCGCCCAAGCGCCTCCCAATTTGACGCATGCAGCCCATGCAAGGCGCCGCGCCTTCGCGCCCGCAGGCCGGGCATTGGGCGGGCAAAAGCATGTCGATGAACCGCTGCACGGCCGGTCAGAATGGCGCTCTTAACTTATTTGCGGCTTATCATCGGTCGGATGGCGGACCAGCCGGCTGACCTGAGTCCCTCCACCATCGGCACGCCGCCGCGTCGTTTTGCCTTGCCGTCGAGTGCGCTGCGCTGGATTGCCCTGATGCGTCGGCGCCGCGGCCTGGTGGTCGGCAGCATCGCTGCCATCGTGTTTCTGCTGCTCATCCTCGCCATTACCCGCGTCCTTTATGGGTCGGCGGCGTGGGCGTACGACTTCATCGCCTACCAGCACGCCGTCGTGCGACTGATCCAGACCGGCACGCCCTATCAGCCCATCTGGACACTCAACGGGCCGTTTCAGGCCGGCCCGTTCGATCTCTACCTCTACTCACCTGTGCCGGTCGTGTTGATGCTGCCCTTTGGCTATCTGTCGACCGACGGTGGCGCGCTGATCTTCCTGGTCATTCGTCTGCTCATGCTCGTGACGATGTGTGCCTTGATGCCCATCAACCGGACAGCGCGGCTGGCGACACTGGCGGTCGCCTGCGTCTCGGCACCGGTCCTGCAGGACCTGAACCTGGGCAACGTGAGCCTGATCGTGACCTTCCTGGCTGTCGTTGCCTGGCGTTTCGTCGACCGGCCGCTGGGGTCGGTGGCCATTGCCGCCGCGGCATCGCTGCGGCCCACGATGGCAATTTTTGCCGTGTGGTGGCTGGTCAGGCGTCAGTGGCGGGCGGTGCTGTGGACGGCGCTGGCTGGATTGGTCCTGGTGCTGATCACGCTGCCCTTCGTCGGTATCGCCGGTTGGAACGACTACCTGGTGTTGCTGACCAACCTGACCAACTTCGAGGGCGTGTTTCGCAACTTCGCGCTCGAGGCGCTGGCCCATCGAGCCGGCGCGCCGGAGTGGCTGGCCAGCGCTGCACTTTTCGCCGGCTATGCCGTGGCCGGCGTGCGCCATGGCACTCAGCCTGCGCCGCGACCGCGACGTCAGCTTCGCCGTGACACTCGGCGCGACGGTGCTGCTGTCACCGCTGCTGTGGGACCACTACATGACCAACCTGCTGGTGCCGGCGGGGCTGCTGGCCGGGCGTGGCCGGCCGTGGGGCCTGATCCTGCCGCTGTTGTGCTGGCTGCCGCAGGAGCTGCTCGTATTCATCGCCTTGGCCGGCATGCTGCTGCCCTTCGCGGCCCCGGACCGCGGCGTGCCGCTGCGCTCGCTGCTGGACCGGCTGCCTAACTGGCGAGCGCCGGTTCCAGCCTGACCAGCGCGCCCCGGCGCAGCCCCACGCGCTCGATCGCACCGGGTGCCAGCTCGACGCAGTCGCGTGCCCCGCGCGCCCACCAGACGACACCCAGCCACGGCCGCAGCCGCTGGCGAAGGTCGATCACCTGCTGCTGGCCCTCGCCGTCGGGCGGCGCGAGGAATAGGCAATCGATGGCCGTGCGCATGAAAAACATGTGGATGCTCGAGGTCCCAGGCAGGAGCAGGCCCTCGTCCTCGCCGACCGATGCGCGGCCCATCAGCCCCATGAAACGGGCGGCAAATGAATCGGCGCGCTGAATCCGGCCTGCCACCACGCGCCCGTCGTAGACGAGCGCGACCATGCGCTTGCTCAGTCTTACCCCGTCGTCGTGAAGTTCAGCGCGATCAGGATGATCGCCGGCCCCAGGATGACGATGAACATCGAGGGGAAGATGCAGCCTACCAACGGGAAGAGCATCTTGATCGGCGCCTTGGCCGCCAGCTCCTCTGCTCGCTGGCGGCGCTCGATGCGCAGCTGCTCGGACTGGATCTGGAGCACCTTGCTGATCGCCACGCCGAGTTGCTCGGCCTGGATGATCGCGCCGATGAAGTTGGTCAGTGCCGGCACATCGGTGCGGGCCACGACGTCGCGCAGCGCATCGCGCCGAGCCTTGCCCATGCGCACCTCGGCCAGTACGCGGCGGAACTCGTCGGCCAGTGGGCCGGACGTCTTTTCGACGACCTTGGCCAGCGCACCGTCGAAGCCCAGGCCGGCGCGGACGGAAATCGTCAGCAGGTCAAGCGTGTCAGGCACGGCCCGCAGGATGCGCTTCTTGCGATCGGAAACGTGGCGACCCAACCAGAAGTCGGGCAGCACGAAGCCCAACAGGGCGAAGCCGATGCCGGCGAAGAAGCCGAAGACGAAGTTGCCAAAGACGACACCAAGGATGAGCAGGGCGCCGACCGAGAAGATGCCGGCCAGCAGCACCTTCAGGCCAAGGAAGTCGACCGTGCGCAAATTGCCCGGGTTGCCGGCCATTGCCAGTCGACGCTCGGTCCGGCCGACCTTGCTCGGACTGGTCAGCCGCTTGCCGACGCCGGACAGCCGACCGGCCAGCGGGCGCAGGGTTCGATCGAAGAGCGGAGCCTGCAGCTCCAGTTCCTCGAGGTTCTGAGCCTGCATCGTGCCCAGCTGCGACAAGCGCGCCTGGACAGGGTCCATGGCGGCCCGGCCTGACAGGCCCATGAAGACGATCAGGACGCCCACGGCGCAGATGACGCCAGCGACCACCGCAAACAGCATCTGCCTAGACCTCGATGTCGACGATGCGGCGGATGAACATGAAGCCCATGAACATCATGAAGCCGCCGATGGCGAGGATGATCACGCCCGCCGGCAGCCCGAACAGTTCGGGCGGCTTGCGCAGCATCGGCTCCATGAAGGACGGGGCAATCAGGGTGAGGACGCCGACCAGGCCGATGGGCAGGAAGCCCACGACGTAGCCCGACATGCGCTGCTGCGCGGTCAGCGTGCGGATCTCGCCCTTGATCCGGACGCGTTCACGGATGGTGAACGCGATCGAGTCGAGTATCTCGGCCAGGTTGCCGCCGACCGTGTGGTGAATGGCGATGGCTGTCGTCATCAGCTCGAGGTCATCAGATCGGACGCGGCGCGTCATGTTGGCCAGCGCCACGTCGAGCGTCAGGCCAAGGTTGACCTCGCGGATGACGCGGCCGAACTCGGTGGAGATCGGGGGTTGAGACTCGCGCACGACCATCTCGATCGACTGCAGGAACGATGAGCCGGCACGCAGCGCGTTGGCGAGCAACGTGATCGTGTCGGCCAGGTTGTTGTTGAACGCCTTGAGCCGCTTGCCCTTGCGTCGATTGAGCCAGAAGCGCGGCAGCCAGAAGCCCACGCCGACACCGGCGACCCACAGCAGCGGATTGTCGAAGAGCGCGATGAACGGGCTGAGCGCGATCATGACCAGCGGGATGCCGACGATGGCGCCGACGCGGATGGCCAGGAACTCGGTCGGCTTCAAGACAACGTCGGCGCGGGCCAGCTCGCGCGCCATGTTGGCGCCCCAGTCGCGGCCGTCGACGACGCGGTTGATGCTCGTGAGAGCACCCGACGCGCTGATGCGCTGGCCAAGGCTGGCCCGCCCTTCGCTCGTCGTTTCCGGCTGATCCTTGGCGACAAAGGAGCCGAGCCGCGCGCTGGCGTTGTGGCCACCCGACAGGCCCATGAAGAAGAGCAGAACACCGACGGCCGCGGCCAAACCGACGGCGATGGTCTCGATGCCCATTTAGAAGCCCCCGAACATGCCTGGTGGCAGGTTGATGCCCATGACAGCGAACTTCTCGGAGAAGCGAGGGCGAACGCCGGTCGCCCGCAGGCGGCCCTGGATCTTGCCCTCGACGACGCCCGTCTGCTCGAAGACGAAGACGTCCTGCAGGACGATGACGTCGCCTTCCATGCCCTGGACCTCGGTGATGGCGGTGATCTTGCGTGTGCCGTCACGCATGCGCTCCTGGTGCACGACCAGGTCGACGGCGGACGCAATCTGCTCGCGAATGGCGCGCAGTGGCAGGTCGACGCCGGCCATCAGGACCATCGTCTCGAGGCGGGCCAGCATGTCGCGCGGGCTGTTGGCGTGGCCGGTTGACATCGAGCCGTCGTGGCCGGTGTTCATGGCCTGCAACATGTCGAGCGCCTCGCCCGAACGACACTCGCCGACGATGATGCGGTCAGGTCGCATACGCAGGGAGTTGCGCACGAGCTCGCGGATGGGGATCGCGCCGCGCCCTTCGATGTTGGGTGGCCGCGACTCGAGCGTGACGACGTGTTCCTGGCGCAGCTGGAGTTCAGCCGCGTCCTCGATGGTCACGATGCGTTCGTCGTTGGGAATGAACGACGAGAGCACGTTGAGCATCGTCGTCTTGCCGGAGCCGGTACCGCCCGACACGAAGACGTTGAGCCGGGCTTCGACGCACGCGCGCAGGAAGTCGAACATGTCGGGCGTCGACGTGCCGAAGCGGATCAGGTCGTCGGTCGTCAGCGGCGAAGCCGCGAACTTGCGGATGGTCAGCACTGGGCCGACCAACGACAGCGGCGGGATGATGGCGTTGACGCGGCTGCCGTCAACCAGGCGCGCATCGACCATCGGGCTCGACTCGTCGACGCGCCGGCCGAGCGGCGAAATGATGCGGTCGATGATGCGCATCACGTGCTCGTCGTTCTGGAAGCCAACGCTGGTCAGCTCGATCTTGCCGGCCTTTTCGATGTAGACCTGGCGCGGGCCGTTGACCATGACTTCAGTGATCGTCTCGTCGCGCAGCAGGGGCTCGAGCGGACCCAGACCGACGATCTCGTCGGTGATCTGCTCCAACATGCGGGCGCGCTCGGCGCGGGTCAGGGCCAGGCCTTCCTCGTCGAGGGCGTGCGAGAACGTGTCCTCGATCTCGCGGCGGACCTCGATCTGGTTGGTCAGGTCGAGCTTGGGGTCAAGGTCGGAGATGACGCGCTGCTGGATGCGGAACTTGGCGTCACGGAAGTTCTCGCGCAGCGGTACGTGGGCGAGCTTGCGCGGCCCGTCGGCCAGCTGACCGCCCTGCGGCGGGCGCGGGCGTAGCGCCATTGGGCGGCGGCGGCGGAGTGGGCATGCCGCCCGGCATCACGCCTGGGTCCGCGGCCGGCCGAGCGCTCTCGATCCGTCTGAGTAGTGACACGCCTTACCCTCCCGTTTCCGCCGACCCCTAGCGCCAGGCCAGCAGCGCCTTGCGCTGCCCCGCCTGGGCCGGTGCCTTGTCAGCCGTCTCGTCTGCGCGACGTTCGCCGGCGATCGACTTGGTGAGCTTTGCCACGTCCTGGCTGACCCGTGCGTGCTTGTTGCCGCTCACGAAGGGCACGCCCCGGTTGAGGGCATACACGACCGTCTGGCCGTCGGACACGATGGAGTGGTCGATCTTGCGGCCGATCGACTGCTCGACGTCCTGCACGCGGATGCCGTACGCCGAATTGGCTCGGTTGAGCACCAGCTTGAGCTTGTCGTCGGAGTAGCCGAGGGTCGACACCAGCTCGAGGAACTGGCGCAGGTTCTTGATGTTGCTGATCTCGAGGGTCAGCAACGCCACGACCAGGTCGGACTGATCGAGGAAGGTCATCGTCGTGTCATTCAGCCACGGCCAGGCGTCGACGACGACCAAATCGTGGGTCGTGCGCAGCGCGCTGATGATGGCGGACACATGGTCGGGCGTGACCAGCTCGGCCTGTTCGGGGCTGGGCGGAGCCAGCAGCACGCGAACGCCGCTGCTGTGGTCGACTACCTGGCTGTCGATGAAGTCGACGTCGGCGCCGCCGGCCAGCTCGCGCACCACGTCAACGATGGTGTTGTTCTTGGGGCTCATGTTGAGCAGGACCCCGACGTCGCCGAACTGCAGGCTGGCGTCGACCACGACCACCCGCTGGTGAAGGTCGATGGCGGCTGACACGGCGGTGTTGACGGCGATGGTTGTCCGGCCCACGCCACCCTTGGGTGAGAAGAACGTGACGACCTTGCCATCACGTCGCTCGTGCGTTGTCGTCGTGCCCGGCGTGCCGCCGGTTGAGGTCGACGCCGGCATGCGTCGCCATGTGGCCGATCTTCTGGCGCTCGCGAACGTGGACCTGGCGGATGGCCGCCGACAGCTCGTCGGCCGAGAAAGGCTTGACCAGGAACTCGCGTGCACCGGCAAGCATCGAGCGGCGCAGGTAGTCCGGCTCGCCCTGGACGCTCATCATCACGATCGCCGACAGCGGCACCGTCGCCGACAGCTGCTCGGCTGTCGCGATGCCGTCCATGCCCGGCATGTTGATGTCCAGCAGAAGCACGTCCGGCTGCAGCTTGACCGCCATCGGCAGCGCTTCCTCGCCCGACGAGGCCGAACCGACGACCTCGATGTCGTTCTCGAAGCTGAGCAGCTTGGCGAGGTGGTCGCGCGTTTCGGCCACGTCGTCAACGACGACGACGCGGATCTTGTCGGTCACTGTTGGGCCCGCCCGTTCCGGGCGACGACAACGAAGCTGCTGCGGCTCAAAGGACTGGCTCCCGCTTGTTTGACAGGTGGCACCGACTCTACGGACGGCCCGCAGAACCGGCGATCATACGAAAGGGCTAGGACGGACCCGCCGAAATCGGCGGACGGTCTGCTCGACCAGTTGGCCCGAGAAATAGACGAGCCGGCCCACCGGCCGGCCGTCAGGAAACTAAGAAGCGGTGCTGGTCCGAGGAGGACGGCCAGCACCGCTCCGCTGCGAGGAAACTTGCCGAGCTAGACCTGCGAGCCGACCTGCGACAGGATCGCGCTGATCTGGCCGCCGAGGAAAACGAGCGCGGCGATGGCGACGATGGCGATGAGCGCGAGGATCAGGGCGTACTCAGCGAGGCCCTGGCCCTTCTCGTCATCCCGAATCTTGAACAACATCTGTTCTCTCTCCCTACTCCCTGCGATCCGATGACCGTGCCGCGGACTCTGACGGAGGCAACTGGGCTCAGATATAGGAAAGCGGTACCGGATGTGCCTTGGCGCACCACCGCCGCGCGCCGCACAAAAACGAAGACGCCGGCCTGTCGGCCGGCGTCTCCCTACCCTCTGATCGGGGGTGGCTTACAGAGCCTGCCCGATGCTCGACAGAATGGCGCTAATCTGGCCGCCCAGGAAGACGAGCGCCGCAATGGCGACGATCGCGATGAGGGCGAGGATCAGCGCGTATTCGGCAAGACCCTGGCCACGCTCATCGCGATCCAGAAGTCCCCAAAACTGCGACATGCCGTCCTCCGATGTGTCCTTGCCTGATTGACGAGGTGCGGCGAAATTACGAGGCCGCCAGCCCCGCTTATATGGGTCTTCGGTACCGGCCTTAGTACGCCGTTCGCGTAGTCGGGGTGGTGCGCCTCGTCAGCTGCGCGAAGGCGGCAAGGACGGCGGGCTGGCACTCGTACTCGTCGCGCTGATCGCCCGGCCGTCGCTGCTGACTTCGATCTCGATACCGGCGGCCGCGGCGCGCGAGCGAATGCCCTTCATGATCGCGGCCGGCAGCGACACCGCCGCGCGCAAGTGCTCGAGGTCACGCTGCTCGTCGATCATCGCCGCCAGCGCCGGCGGTAGGGCAGCGGCCGGCTGCTTCTCGACCGGTTGGGGCTTGGCAACGGCCGGCTTGCCGGTGGGCAGCGGCTCACTGATGACCGTGGCCGTAACGTCGTCCTCGCTCCAGGTCAGGCGGATCAGCACATCGTCTGGCTGTGCTTCGAGGTAGCCGGTGACGGCGTCGTCGACGATGCGGAACAGTGCACTTTCATGTTCCGGATCGAGGCGCCGATCGGCGCCCAGCGATTCGAAGCGGATGCGCCGGCCCGTCCGCCGGGCACGGTCCTGGGCGGCGCGGCGCAGGGTGGGCATGAGGCCAAGGTCATCGAGGACCATCGGCCGGACGTCGAAGATGAAGGCCTTCGTTTCCTCGAGAGCGTGCTCAACCATGTCGCGCAGCGCGTTGAGCTCGCGCTCGCCGGCGGAGGCATCCTGGCGCAGCAGGCGCTGTACGACTTCCGCCTGCAGGGCGATGTTGGCGATGCTCTGGGCCGGCCCGTCGTGCATCTGGCGGGCGATCTGGCGGCGCATCTCCTCCTGTGCCTCGAGCACTGAACGCGAGCTGGCATCGCCCACGGCTGGCGCGCCCGCCGCGCCGCCGGCCGGGTCCTCGACCAGAGCGCCAGGCGGCAGTCCGCCTATCGTCTGCAGCGTCCGGCCCAGGTAATCGGAGAAGCGGCGCAGGACCTTCTGCTTCCCCTCGAGCACCTCGAGCTGGGCATCCATCAGCGACGCCCGCTTGGACTGGACCATCAGTTGATCGTGAGCCTCGCGCAGGTCGTCACCCGTGGGGTTGGTCTTCAGCAGGACCTCGAAGCGCTCGGCGGTCTGCTGGCGCCGGGCCTCGTGACGTTGGGCTTCCTGGCGGACCTGGCCCAGCAGCAACTCGACCTCGCCCAGCTCGCGCTCCAATACCGCCGCCTCGGCAGCCATTTCGGCGGCCAGGTCGGCGCGGGAGCCAGGGCGCATGGTCGTGTCGGTCAATCAGTCCTCCGGAATCCGGATCCAGCCCTGCTTCATGGCATACACCACGGCCTGTGTGCGGTCATTGACCGACAACTTGCGCAGGATCGAGCTCATGTGGTTCTTGACCGTCTGCTCGCTGATGGTCAGGGCGTACGCGACCTGCTTGTTGGTCATGCCCTTGGCGATGTTGTCGAGGATCTCCACCTCGCGCGGCGACAGCGGCGCAAAGATCGGTGCCGCTTCCTGGCCGTAGACGGCCAGCTCGCGGAACTCCTTCAGAACTCGGCTGGCAACAGCCGGCCGGGCGAAGACCTTGTCATTGATCAGGTACTCGCCGCCGCGGACGCGACGGATGATCGTGATCAGGTCGTCGGGGTTGACATCCTTCAATACGAACGCGGCGGCACCAGCCTTGATGGCGTCAAAGAGCTGGTCTTCGTCCTCGGCGACGGCGAGGGCGATGATGCCCGCCGAAGGCACTTCGCGCTTGATGCGCTGAGTGGTCTCGATGCCGCCCGGCGCCGGCAGCGACAGGTCGAGCAGGACGATGTCCGGGCTCAGCTCGACGGCCAGGGTGAAGGCGTCGCGCGCATCCTCAGCCTCGCCGACAATGTCGATGTCGGCCTCACGCTCGAGGATCTGGCGCATGCCGACCCGGAAAAGTGCGTGATCGTCAACCAGCAGGATCTTGGTCCGCTGGTCCGGGTTGCGCCGATCAGGCCCCCCTCTGCGCCGATCCGGCCCGCCGTACTGCATGCTCATGCTGTCGTGCTCCCTTTCCCTCTCGTGTCGATGGACAGTCGAACGACCGTGCCAGCCGCCGGTCGAGTTTCAATTGAAAGTCGGGCGCCGAGCAGGTCCGACCGCTCGCGCATGAAGCGCAGGCCGAAGTGGCGGCGGTTGTTGCGTGAGCCCGTCGCCGACATGTCAAAGCCGCGGCCGTCGTCGCCCACCTCGAGCAGCCAGATGGCATCGCCATCGTCGCTGCCGGCCTCGAGCTTGGTGTAGACCCAGGCACGGGTCGCGCCGGCGTGCTTGCCGATGTTGCGCAGCGCTTCCTGGGCCACGCGCAGGGCAACGGTGCGCGCCGTCTCGTCGATCAGCTCGGGTGACGCGTCGAGGCGCACGTCGACCGGGATGTCGTCGTGCTCCGTCAAGCGGGTGGCCGCCTCCTGCAGGGCTTCGTCGAGGCCGGCCGCCTCGAGCAGCGGCGGGCGGAGCTGGTTGATGTAGGCGCGGATCGTGTCGAGCTCCGTTTGAAGCATCTGGCGCAGAGCGTGCAGCTCGTGCTCGCCTGACTCTTCGTCGACGCGCACGGCGCGCTCGACGACTTCGGTCTGGAAGATCAGGTTGGCGAGGGCCTGTGCCGGCCCGTCATGCAGCTCATTGGCGAGGCGCGCGCGCTCTTCTTCCTGCGCCGCCAGCACTGCCAGGCGCTGGTTGCTGCCTTCCGCGCTGATGGGCAGGTTGCGGTTGGCCAGCTCGATGAGTGAAGCGGCATCGCGGGTGGCGCGCTCGGCCAGCTCTATGCGGCTCAGCAGTTGGCGGCCGCTGGCGAGGTCGCACGCTGCTGGTGCCGGCCTGTGGGTTGAGGGTGGCGTCGCTGATCGCGTTTTCGTAGCCCGCGCGAAGCAGTGCCGCGAGCTCGTGCAGGCGCGCCGCGGCTGCCGCGGCGGTCTGAACGGCTTCGCTCGCCAGCGCCTCGACGTTGAGCGGCCGCGTCGTACCGAGCGTGCCGGTTTCCATTGGGCTCCGAGTATAGGTGGGCGGTTCGGGCGGAACGCGCTCGGCGCGTGTCATCGGCAAGCCTGCGCAATCTCAAAGAGCGTGGTCACGGCTGGCACATATTCCGGGACGGGCCGCTCGACAAAGCAGTTCGCCAGCGGGCCACTCCGGAAATCGGCCGGATACGAGCCGCGCTGTTCGGCCAGCAGTATCAGCTGGGCGCCTTGGTCGTGGGCCAGTTTGAGTACGACATCCGGGCGTTTGGGCGGGCAGGGCCAGGGTGGGCAGGCCGCTGGTCATGTTCAGCCAGATCGGCTTGTCCGTGATTAGCGGAACGCGCGAGTCGGCCGTCTCAGGCTGCTCATGCAGGAACGTGGCGATGGCCGTGGCGCTCGACTCTGTCAATTTGGCGCTGTTGATCAGGAAGGCCAGCTGCACGATGGTCATGGCGAAGGCGAGCAGCGCGAGCGCGAACGGCGCCATCCAGGCGTTCCTGCGCTGCCAGCCACGCCGCCGGCGGACGCTGTCCACGAGTCGATCCGTGACCAGCACCGATGCCACGACCAGGCCCACGATGAGTGGCCCGGCCGAGTGGCGGAACGTGCCCCACAACGAAGCGACCGGGAACAGGTACGTGGCGATGGCGAGCGTCAGCAGGCCCGATCCCAGCAGATACGCCAGCGGCGTCGAGCCAAACTTGCTGCGCCTGGCCAGCACGAATGCGCCGATGGCACCGATGAAAGTGACCGGTCCGCCCGGCGTGAGCGACACGTCGAAGACGTTGTAGGCGGCCGCCACGATGATGTGAGTGCCGATCCCCCACGGACCCTGCGCCAGGAAGCCGGCCAGTGTCGGCCGGCTGCCGTAGTCAAATATCTGCTCGTTTGAGGTGAGGAACGCGTTGTCGAGGGCCTGCCCGGGCAGCGGCGTGCCGAAAACGGCGATGTCGCGCAGGAGCCAAGGACCGACGACCACCAGCCCACCGACAACAACGGGTGTCAACCTGCCGAGGAACGCCGCCAAGCCGTCGCGACGCCGCAGGGCCGCCGCAGTGACGACAAAAGACCGATGTAGATGGCTTCATTGCGCGCGAGGAAGGTCAGCCCAAGTGCCACGCCCAACGCGGCGCCCCACCGCCAGCCTCGATCGAGGGCGCGCGGAGCCAGCCAGCAGGCGAGCGTGCCAAAGACCAGGAAGGGCAGTGTCGAGTCCGGGATGGCCACGGCCAGCAAGAACGGCGCAGTCAGGCTGACCACGATGCCGGCGCCGACGGCGAGGTGGTCGACCCGTTCCGCCGGCGTGCCGACGATAGGCGCCGTGTCGCGCGTGATGGCCCACGTCAGCGGTGCGACCGTGGCGCCCACCAGTACTCCGCCCAGCTGCGCGGCCAGGAATGAGTTGCCAAAGAGCGGCGATCGGAATTGCAGCGATGAAGCTGGCCATCGGCTGCCAGAGCTCGAAGGCAGGCCGCGGGAGTATCAGCGGCGGCGTCGCGTAGCTCCACATCGCATCGATGGTCAGCCCGTGGCCGGCGGCCAGGTTGCGCGCCACCGACACGTAGTAGGCGCTGGCCTCGTTGGTCGGGAAGACGATGCTGGCTGCAGCCACGAAACCAATGGCCACCGCGAAGAGGTACAGCGCGACCGGCAGGGCCAGCTCCGAGCGGACCAGCGCGATCGCCGCCCAGGCGGACGCGGGCGGTGGCCGGTGCCGGTTGGGCGGTGCGTGCGGGTGTGGCGGTCATGGCGTGCAGCGCGTGTCGTCGGGCGTCAAGCAGACAGCGTAAAGAACTGCCGCCGGTGTGCCGTCGCCGGTCGTGCTGGCGACGGTCGCAATCGGAGCCGACAGCCAAGTCGGCCGCTCCCGGCCCAACAGCACCGGCGCCAGGGCGGCCACGACGTGGTCTCGCTCGAGCGAAAGCCAGCGAATGTCGTACGCGCGGGCGGCCTCCTCAATCACTGGTAAAGGATCGTCGGGCGAGGCAATACCAGGACGGTCGAACAGGTATTCGTAGGCGCCCGAGTCGCCCGACATCAGGCGCTCGTCAGCGGCAACTCCGGTCACCATCCCAATCAGCTGCTGGCGGACCGTCTGGTCGTGTTGCCACACCCGCATGCGTTGAGATCGTCTGGATCGCAGCGGCCAGCACACTCACGATGATGGCTGCCGAGGCGAACATGATGGTGGCCCTTTGCACCTGCCAACCCTTGCGTCGCGCCGCCAGCCATACGGCCACTGCCTCGACGCCGAGCGCGGTCAGCACGAACGCATGCGGTAACAGACTCGCGGACGAATGAATGAACGTGCCGTAGGGAATATGGATCGCCCACAGCAGGACGCTGGCGGCGAAAAAGATCGCGCCGTAGACGAAGAACGCCCAGAAGCGCGAGTCACGCCGGCGCAGCCAGGCGCCGATCAAAGCGAACGGCGCCAGAACCGTCGCCAGCGGCCATATGACGAAGATGCCCACGGCCGCCACCAACCCGCCGAGCCGGCTCATCAACAGCGGCCCCAGGCCTTGAGCCAGGAATGACTGAATGGTGGGCGGATCGCTGACGCTCCACAACTGCTCGTACTTCGTGACCCACAAAATGCCGGCAGCCGCGGACGGCGTGAGGCTGCCGAAGACGGCCAGCTGACGCAGAAACCACGGTGCAACGACGAGGAGGAAGACACCCAGCGACACGGCGCCGGCGATGAGCCACCGACCGGCCTCGGCGCGAATACGCCGGCTCCGCCAGAGTTGGACCACGCCGGCGATGGCAAAGGGAATGCCCAGCAGTACGCCGTCGGTGCGCGAAAGGGTTGCAGCGCCAACGACCAGGCCGCCGACCATCAGTGCGCGACGGTCGCCCTTCCAGGCGCGCGCGCCCAAGAACAGCGCGAGGCCGCCGAGAACCATGTACATGCCTATGTTGTCCGGCTGGGCCATGAACGGCAGCAGGCCGGCCGGCACGGCGGCCAGTACGCCGGCGGTGATTGCCACGACTCTGCTCGTGCCCGCGTCTTTGGCGATCAGGTAGGTGAGCGGTGCCGGCAAGCGCGCCGATGATCCAGAAGGGCAGCGCCGCCGCCAGCGGTGTGGGGCCCAACAGCCAGATGAACGGCACCTGCACCAGCGACGCCAGCGGCATCCAGTGTGCGTTCGATGGGATCGGTAGCGTCGGGTTGGGCGGGATCGTCCCGCCCACATCGACGAAGTTCCAGATGTAGTCGACCGTGAAGCCATGGCCGGCGGCCAGCTGATGGGCCACGTTCACGTAGTAGAACGAATCTGGATAGGCCGGGCCGAGGAACGTCGCGCCGGCGATTGCCCGGGCCACGAAGCCAGCAACGAACAGTACCAACAGGATCATGGGGCAGCGGCAGTCTAACAATGGGTTTTGGCCACCCTGGCTGGTACCAATGGGCCAACCGCCGCGCCGATGGGTGTAACGCTGGCCCAGGTGTGGTGTGGTCTTGAGCGGTACGAACGGCCCACTCAGGCGGTCCGACCCACGTGCTAGCCTCGGCGCCGTGGCGGCCCAATCACGCTCGTTTGCCGAGCCCGGCGCGGAGGACGCACCGGCTGCGTTGACACTGCCGGGCGCGCGCACCCTGCGCTCGTCGCGCTTCCGGACCGTGCTGGCGCTGGCGCTGATACTCGTCGGCGCGGTTGTGCTCGGCTATTTGCTCGTGCGCCAGGCCAACGATCCGAAAGGGCAATGGGCCTTCGACTTCGCCACTTACTACGAGGCGGCGGGCCAGATGGCGTCAGGGCAATCGCCATATGCCCCAGTCATGTTCGAGGGCCCGATTGCGGCGCAGGGCGACGGCGCGCAGCTATACAAGTACCCGCCCCCGCTGGCCCAGCTGCTGGTGCCGCTGGCGGGCCTGCCGATGGGGACGGCCGCCCTCGTCTACTTCGGCGATCCAGCTGGTTGCCGTGTTTGGCGCTACCTGGCTGGCCGTGCGCGCCGGTGGCGCCATGAGTAAGTTCGAGACGTTCGCCTGGAGTGCCGCGGCGACTACATTCTTCCTGCCTGTCTTCGCCACGCTGTGGTTCGGCAACGTCAGCGGCTTCCTGGCCCTCGCGGTGGCGGTCGGCCTGCTCGGCGGCGTGGCCGCCGGTAGCTCGGCGTTTGCAGCCACCCTGCTGAAGCTGACGCCAATCTTCCTTGTCGTCCCGGCCCTCTTCGCCGGACGTCGCGCCCTGATCGGCCTGCTGGCGATGGTGCCGGTGCTGGCGATCTCGTTTGTGCTGGCTCCGTATGCCTGGTTCGACTTCGTGCGCATAATCCCGAACTTGCTGAGCGGCCCGACGCTCTTCGAAAACAATCTCTCGCTGCACAGCCTGGCGACGTACGGTCTGCCCGGGCTGCCGTGGGCGCCGGAAGTCGCGCGGGCGATCTCCGTCGCTGCCGGACTTGCTGGCACTGGCAGGCTCGGTCGTGCTCGCGCGAAGGCGCGAGGGCTGGCCGGCCGCCCTGACGCTGGCCGTGGCCGCCCTGCTGCTGGTGCCCAGCTCGACCTGGTACCACTACCTTTGCATGCTGCTGCCGCTGGCCGCCTTCGCCTGGCCTCGTGCCGGCCGGCGGATCCGCGCCAGCCTCATAGCGGGCGGTGCCATGATCACCTTCGGCCTGGCGGCGATACCCATCACTGTCGTAGGTGCCGCCTTGATGGTTGGTTCGACATTGGTCGCCGTCTGGCCGCGCAAGACAGCCAGCGCGTGACCGCACTGTCCGCCCGGCTGTCGGCCGGCGTGCCGGCGGGCGTCCGCGACTACTTCGCCGACCCGGCGCGCCGCCGCCTGATCCTGTTTGCGCTGAGCGCTGCCGGCTACGGCTTCGGTCTGGCCTCCTTGGTCGTGCTCGTCAGCGATCCACTGACCCACGGTGGCCTGGGCTACGACTCGTACGCGTATTGGCTCGCCGGGCAGAACGTGCTGCACGGCCAGCCTCTGTACAGCTCGGTCGCCGTTGATGCGCTGGGCGCCTACAAGTACCCGCCGATCTTCGCCCAGCTGATCGCGCCGTTGACGCTGATACCGGCGCTGGCCTTCTCGTGGCTGTGGCGGATCGCCTGCTTCCTGTGTGTGCGCTGGCTGGCCGGCTCGTGGCGCAACGTGGGACTGTGGCTGCTCGTCCCGCTGACGATCATCGAGCTGTCGCTGGGCAACGTCACCTTCATGGTGGCCGTCGCCACGGTTCTCGCCATGCGCAACCAGGGTTGGCTCACCGCACCTATGGCCGCCCTCAAGTTCGGGCCCATCTTCGTCGCGCCGTATCTCTGGCTGGTTAGTCCCAAGCAGCGCCGCTCACTCGTGGTCGGCGCGCTCCTCTTCGCCGCCGCCTGCGCCGTCAGTTACGCCTTGAACCCAACCGCCTGGGCCGACTACATCGACTCCCTGTTCCGCTCCACGACCGCCGACATGACCGGCCAGGGTGTTGTCGCGCTGTGGCCAACCGGCGCGGGCGACCTCGCGATTCGCCTGGCCATTGCGGCCGGCCTGACGCTCATTGCCATCCGCCGCCGATCAGAGCGCTGGGTCTTCACCGCGACGGTTATCGCCGTGCCGGTCCTGGCGTGGTCCCGACTTGCGCCACTGCTCGTGCTGCCGCGCCTGGGCAGCACGCCCGCCCAGGCGCCTGCCGCACCGACCAAGGCGGCCGACTGAATGGACCAGCCGATAACAGCGGCAGCCGCACCTGCCACGCCCAGCAGCGGCCGCACTTTGCTGACGCCCATCCGCCGCCGCGCCATCCGCCACGCGATGGTCATCGCAGGTGTGGTGGCCGCGATCATGGCTGCCTACATCAACTACTACGCCGATGCGCTCGACGCCCACGCCTACTACATCGCGCGCGCGCCGGGTCTGTATGACGAAGTGGTCGGCAAGCCGCTTGCCTACCTTTATTCGCCGGTATTCGCGCAGGTGCTCGCGCCGTTCCAGAACCTCCTTACTGAGAACCAGTTCGTCGCGCTGTGGCTTGCGGCGATCGTGCTCTGCCTGGCCTGGCTGGCCGGTCCGCGCCTGCTGTGGCTGGCCGTCATCGTCGCGTGGGGCGACATTCAGTCGGCCAACATCCATACGTTCATGGCCGTCGCCATCGCGCTCAGCTTCCGCTACCCGGCAGCGTGGGCCTTCCCGCTGCTGACGAAGGTCACGCCGGGCATCGGCATCCTGTGGTTCCCGCTTCGCCGCGAGTGGCGGAATCTCGCCATCGCATTAGGCGCGACCGCCTTGATCGCCGCGGTCTCGTTCATCGCCGATCCGCAGTCTTGGTATGACTGGATCGACCTGCTGCGGCGTAGCGCCGGTTCGCCGCCGATAAGCCTCTCCGCGCTGACGCCGCTGTGGCTGCGACTCATCGTCGCGGCCGTGATCGTGACGATCGGTGCGCGGCGCAAGGCCAAGTGGATGGTGCCCATCGCCGCGATGCTGGCGCTGCCCGTCATCTGGCCGGCCTCGCTGGCCCTGCTCGTGGCGATCATCCCGCTGGCGGACAGGCCGGCATGGCGCCCATCGTGGCGGCAGGCCTTCGCCTGAACGAGCGCCGACGAGGGCACTCAGCCAGCCGAGGTTCGTTAGACGTTTCACTAACTGGTGTTATGCTTCCGCCGCTTTGCCGCCGAGCGCCACGATCAAGCTGACCTGCCAACCCACTGACTTCGACCAGATCCCACGCGCGGCGTGGGACCGTCTGGTCGCCAGGACGCCCACCGCGACTCCCTTCGCGCGCTGGACCGTCCACCGGGCGTGGTGGGATGCCTACGGCTCCACCGCCCACGATCAGACCCTGGTCGTCTGCAGCGGCGATTCGCCGGACGAACTCAAGGCAATCGTGCCGCTCATGCACCGCCACATGACTCAGCCTGAGGACGAGGCAACGGCAACCGTCCTACGCCGCGGCAACGCGCGTGCCGGCGGAACCTCGGTGGCACCAAACGCCAAGGCCGTCTTCTTCGGCGCGAGCTATCACGCGGACTACGCCACAGTTTTGGCCGACCCGGCCGACCTGCCCGCGGTGGCCGACGCCCTGGTCGATGCCCTGGCCGGGCCGCCGGACCCGAGTCACGGCGACCAGGCTTGGGACGTTGTCGACCTGCGCCGGCTCCGAACAACCGACCCCGCACTTCCGGCACTGGAGAACGCCTTCCGGGCGGCCGGTCAAGCGCACGGCTGGCACGTAGTCCGCGAGCGCGAGGATGTCTGTCCGGTGGTGACCTTTCCGGCCGGCGGCTGGGACGACTACCTGGCGACGTTGGGCAAGAAGGCGCGCCATGAAGTCCGGCGCAAGCTGCGCCGCGCCGAGGCGCACGGTCCGATCAAGCTGACCCGCGGCGTGCCGTCCGAAGAGTCGATCAATCGGTTCATTGCTCTTCACCGGGCGAGGTTCGGCGAGGAAGGGCTGTTTCCGGACAACGAAGGTGGCCGCCGTGCCGAGCATTTCGTACATCGACTAGCGGAGCTCGAACGCGCCGAAGGTGAGAACGCCCAATTCGAGGGCATCGAGGTGTTCAGCGGCGACTGGCTGCTGTTCGTCGCCCTGTCGTTCGACGATGGCAGCACGACCTACCTGTACAACGCCGGTATCGATCCGACCGCCGCCGAGCTGTCGCCGGGCGTAACGGGCAATGCCGCCTACCTGCGCGACCGGCTCGAAGTCGGTCGCTCGCGCTTCGACTTCCTGCGCGGCAACGAGGCGTACAAGTACGAGTGGGGCGCCGTCGATGAGCCCGTCGAGCGGCTGCTGGTCGTGCGAGACGCGGAATGAGCACGACGTTCGGCGAACGCATCGTCGTCACCGAGCTGCTGGCCAATGCCGGTGGTGGCGGCGCGCAAGTTTCAGTCCAGAACCTGGTTGAGCGACTCGACCAGGGGCGCTTCGACGTCGAGATCATCAGCCTGGGCGACGGGCCAGCCGTCCGCCGGCTGCGCGCGGCGGGCAAGACCGTCCACGTCGTCGACCAGCCTGAGGATGGCCCGGCCCTCGCCGCCGTCCTCGATCTGCTCGAGCAGCGGCCGCCGCAGGTGCTGCACAACCACATGTTTCGGGCCGAGGTTATCGGCACGCGCGCTGCGCTGGCACTCGCCGAAGCTGGCCGGCCCAAGCCATACGTAGTGGGCACGGTCCACTCGAGCCGCGTGCGCAGCCACGACGACCAGGAGCTGCTGCGCCGGCTGACGCCAGCCATGGACCGGCTCATCGCGGTCAGTCGGTCGATCGTGGGCAAGCTGGTGGCTGAGGGTCGGACGAGCGCGCCGGTCGAGCTCATCTACAACGGCGTCGACCTCGAACGCTATGAATACACCGAGGCGTGCTGCACGCTGCCCGAGGAGTACGGCTTCGCCGAAGGCTCGCCCATGGTCGGCGTGATCGCCCGTCTGGAGCCCGAGAAGGGCCACGCGACGCTGCTCGAGGCCTGGCCCATCGTGGATCGGGTGGTGCCGGCCGCGCGATTGCTGATCGTTGGCGAGGGTTCGCAGCGCGAGGCGTTGGAGGCACAGGCGGAAGCGTTGGGTCTACTCGGCGAGGACTGCGAAGGCGACGCCTGCGTCGGCACGCGCAAGGCGCGACCGCACGCCAAGGTCGTTTTCACCGGCCTGCGCGACGATGTTCCCGCCGTGACGGCCGCCCTGGATGTGGCCGTGCTGCCCTCGTATCGCGAGGCCCAGGGCCTGGCCATCCTGGAGGCGCTTGCCCTGCGCCGACCAGTGGTCGCCTCGGCCGTTGGTGGCGTGACTGAGATGATCGAAAACGAACAAACCGGCCTGCTCGTCCCGCCGCACGACCCTGTTGCGCTGGGCAACGCGATTGTTCGCGTGCTGACCGATCACCCGCTGGCGGACACGATCGCCCGCGCCGGCCATGACCTGGTCCTGGCGCGCTTCAGCCTGACAGCCATGGTCAACGCGATCAGCGGGATATACGAGGTTGGCGCAGCGGTAGTGGCGACCCGCTCAGGCGAGGCCCGAACCGCCGCCTAGCGCCGATCGAATCGTCAGCAGCGTCCGCTGGGAGTCCGCGATCTGGATCTCGTCGGCCAGCTGCCAGTCGTTGGCAAACGCCGCCTTCAGGCCTTCCAGTGAGTAGTCGTTGAAGACGTCCTTACGGGCCGCCAGCATCTGCTGCACGCGCGGATCGGACTTCGGCACGAACTCGATGATCAGCTGCCGGCCCAAGCGGGCGAAGAAAGAGCTGATCTGACCCAGCGGAACGTTGTTGCCAATGGCGAGGTGATGGACAAGCGCCAGCGCGACGAGCACGTCGGCGTTGGCGCGATCCGCGAGAGACCGACGTTCCTTGTGCGCCCAGCCAAGCGCCGGGCTCGGGTTCGTCAGGTCCATGACCATGGGCAATACGCTCGTTCCGGGTCGCTTGCGCAGCTCGCGGTGCAACAACTCCACCGCGCCGTACTCGTAGTCGAGGGCGACGACCCGCCGGCCCGCATCGGCGGCCAGGAAACTGAACGCGCCGGTGTTGGCGCCCAGATCCCAGACGACGCTCGCCCGACGTCGCGGCTAAGCAGCCGCTCCACCAGCACGCGCTTCGACTCCGCTCCTTCGGCGCGTGTAGCTGGTCGTCTCGCCGTAGGCCGACCAGCCGGTCTTCGGTGGATCCCAGCGCAGTCCATCGATCGAGCGTCGGAGGCTGTCGATCAGGGCTTCCAGTCGGCCGGTCGAAACCTTCGCCGTCGACGCCGCAGTCGGCCCTCCCTCGCCCGGCTTCGACTGCCCGCGCGAATGCATATGAATGTGCATCGCCAGGCCCATGTTCAGCCGGCTCGTACCCGGCACCAGTCGGGCGGCAAGATCGAGGGGCACGCCGTCGATGAAGTCGCGCGAGAGCAGTCCAAAACGGACGTCTCGTGTCGCCATCAGTGCCAACGGTGCGAGGAAGTGCTGGCAGAACTGCCGGTAAGCCACCCACGGCTCGTCTTCCGCCCGACGCTCGAAGGACAGCGCGTCGATCATCACCGGTTTGGCGCCCTCGAAGACGACGTTGAAGGCACTCGCGTCCTTGAGCGTCATGCCCGCTTTCAGCGCCTCCGCCTGGACGTCGAGCGTCAGCAGCGCCGCGTCCTTGAGCTGGCCGAACGCCCACTCGTAGGGATACGAGATGAACTCGACTTCGCGCGGCCGGACGACGCCCCAGGCGGAGTCGTCGAAGGCGTAGTCGGTGCCCACTTCCGTCTGCTCGACCAGCGCGCCGCGCTCGACCAAACGGTCATACAGACCGGATGACAGAAAGTGTTGCCAATCGTCAGCATGAGCGTGGCTCAGCTGACGGTACAGGACTCCCTCGCGCCGGTAGACGAAGCCGGTCGGGTCCCGGAACGAGGCCGGTTCCCGTACCCGGTTGGGCTCGTCAACCTGGGTTGTTGCGGTCCTGATCTCGATCGGGCCTGATCACCTTCACCGCTCGCGCGATCTGTCGCCGGAAGAAGAAGGGCACGGCGACCAGCATGGCGATAGCGGCCTGGATGACGAGGCTGCCTGCATTTGGGTCGATGTAGGCGAAGAACATGGGCCGGCACAGGATATTGCGCGAGTCAATGACCTCATCTATACCCGCGCGCGACCTGTGCGCATCCTTCCGCGCGGTGTCAACGCGCCGGCTCACCCTGCTCCATCCCTTGCTGTTCGCGGCGTATGCCGTGCTGTTCCTGTACGCCGAAAACGTCGACATCACGGGCGTGCGCGAAGTCGTGCCGTCGCTGGTGTTGGCAATCGTAGGCGCCGCCATCACTCTTGCCTTGACGACTCGGGCGTTTCGCGATGCGAACGCCGGGGCCCTGCTCGCGACCGTACTGGTGCTGCTGTTTTTCTTTGCAACCGCGCCATTGGCGGGACTCGTTTCGAACCTGCACCCACCGCCAGCCTTGGAAGGTGTGATCCGCGGCGGTCTACTTGGCCTCGAGTTTGTACTCGTGAGCGTCGTCGCCATCCTAGGGACGGTCGTCGTGGTGCGGCGCGCGCGCGAGCGGCTGCCCGCGATCAACAGCGCCCTAACTGTTGGCGCCGTCGTCCTGCTCGTATTTCCGGTCCTCACCGCTGAGCACGGCCGCCGTCAATACACGCCAGTCTGTACGCGAGCGGGCCCCAGTGAGCTCATCGCTCAGCGCAAACCGGCGCGCGACATCTACTACTTGATCCTTGACCGCTACGGGACCAATTCCGCCCTGGCCGAAGCCTTCGGCGTCCAGGAGAACGACCTTCCAGATTGGCTCGAAGATCAGGGTTTCTACGTCGCGCCGGATGCGCGCGCGAATTACGACCGAACAGGCCTGTCCATCCCGGCCACGCTCAGCCTCAGTTACCTCGACGACGTAGTCGGGGCTCTTGGCCCGGAGAGCAGCGATTACCAGACGGTCTTCGACATGATCCAGGACCACAAGGTTGGGCGGTTCCTCAAGGAGCAGGGCTACAAGTACATCCACTTGGGCAACTGGTTTGGTCCAATGAGCCACGTCGGCATTGCCGACCAGAACCTGCGGCCTGGGGGCCTTAGCGAGTTCGAGGCGACGCTCTACGACGAAACTGCGCTATCCGCACTAGGCGCACTGGTTACGCAGCAGGCACCAATTCCGGTAATCGAGCTGCTCCAGTACGACTCCGCGCGCTACCAGTTCGCGACGCTGAATGAACTCGCTGACCAGTCGGGGCCCAAGTTCGTGTTTACACACGTTCTGCTCCCGCATGATCCATTCGTCTTTCAGGAGGACGGGTCGCTTCTACGCGAGCGCGGAGCGCGGCGACCTGTCAGAGGACGGGCGTTTTCAGGCTCAGCTGACCTACCTGAATGGACAGGTCGAAGCAGCTGGTCACTCACTTGCTGGACCGGCCGGAGTCTGAACGCCCAATCGTGGTAATCCAGGCTGACGAAGGACCGCAACCTTTACGCTTCCGCGAGGCACGCAAGACCTTCGACTGGACAACAGCAACCGACGAGGAGATCCAAGCGAAGTTCGGCATCCTCGATGCCTTCTACCTCCCGCCGGACGACGACGTGCCGGCAGACGAGCCTGAGCCCTACCCGACGATCTCGTCGGTCAACACGTTCAGGTTGCTCTTTGATCGCTACTTCGGCACGAATCTGGGCTTCCTGCCGGATCGCTCGTACGTGGCTCACGTTGCCGGTCACCCCTTCGACCAGATCGATGTCACGGACAAACTGGAGCCCTGAAATCGTTGGCGAGCTATTCCTCGGTCGTGGCCCAGTACCGCTCGGCGTAGCCGCCCTGATGTCCGGCTAGCGCCATTCGCGCGCCGTAGCCGTAGACGTCATCGACCATCGCCGATCGTGACTCGAACAGAAGCTGCGTCTCGGCGCCCAGGGTTATGCCGGCGATCTTGCGATCGATCATGTCCGTGATGTCCGCGTACATGGCATCAATGCCCACTCCGGCCGGCAGGTCGAGGTCGAACTGGCCGGGCTTCACCGGCCCGGCATAGTCGCTCCACCACGCGTACGGAAAGTCTTCGTAGAACGACAGCAGGCCGACGAAGTTCGGGCCCGGCATCACCCACCGCCGTCCCTGGCCCAGCAGGTTCAGGCCAACATCGCGCACGATCTGGTGGTCTACGTGATTGCCGACCGCCAGTGGAAAGTAGACGCTCTGCGGCTCGAGCCGCACGATCTCCTCGTAAAGCAGCTGATCGGGCGAAACGTCGTCCTCGCGGACGGACCCCAAGAGCTCCTCGTCTCCGGAGTAGCCGCGTGACTGTGCCGCCGGCAGGTCCATAAAGACGACCGACGTTTCCATCAGCCAGGCGAAGCGCTCTTCCGACACCTTGCGCTTGGCCGCATCGTCGGCGTTATCCCAGTCGATCGGCTCGGTCGAACCCTGGCCGGCCGTCACGTCGGCGACGGGTCGGGCGTCGGTGGCGACGGCGGTGACGTTCGCGCTGCGCGTCCAGGCGGCGCGCTGCCAGAACTGGCGGGCCTGCGTGTTCGCCCGCTCCTGCGTAAGGTCGAGTCGCTCTGGATCGGCCATCCACGGCGCGCGACCGGTCGTGACCGATGGGTTGACGGCGTAGTCGGACGCGATGTTGTCGCGCCGGAAGGCCTCGGTCAGCGGCCAAACGGCCTTGTTGCCAAAGCCAAGGGTTGTGCGCTTGTAATCGCCGCCTGCGCCGCCCGAGAACACGCTGATGATCGTCACTGCCTGGCCCAGTTCGCGCAGGCTGGCCACGAGGCCGCCACAGGAAAGCGCGATGTCGTCCGGGTGAGCTCCGACGAAGACGTGCGTCATGGCCGAAAGCCTAACTGGGTGAAGCCGTTGGTGACGAGCTGGGGGCGACCGACGGAGACGCTGGTGCGCCCGAAGATGACGGAGATACCGACGGCGACGGTGTGACCGACGGCGACGGGGACGGCGTGGGCGATGCGGTTGGCACTGGCGACGGGGAAGTCGTGGGCGATGCGGTTGGCACCGGTGACGGGGACGGCGTGGGAGAAGGAGTCGGCCGCGGGCTGAGGAAGCCGGCGTGGCCGAACAACAACGCGAACACGAAGATCAGGACGAAGGCCGCCACGATCAGCGCAACCCAGATGCGCGATACCGGGTCGTCGACAACGATGGGCTCCTCGGGTGACGGCCGAGGCGTCTTGTCGGTGGGCTCAGTCATGCGTGCCCGATTATGCAGGCGCGGCCCTTGTTACGTGGCGAGCGCCTCGCGGGTCAGCGTGTATGCGGCCTTGTGGTCGCCGGACTCGGCCATGAATTCGGCCCAGTCGCCGAGAACGTTGCGCAGCAGGCCGGGCTTGCCCAGCTCGCGCGCAATTTTGGCGGCGTCCTCGTACGTCCTGCCGGCAGCTTCCGTGTCGCCCTGGTGAGTTTGGGCGCGGGCCACACTCAGCATGGCGCTGACAGTGGCCTTGCGGTTGCCCGTTTTATCGGCGAGCGCGACCGCTTCGCGGCCCTTGGTGAGCGATCCGGACCAGTTCTCGCGCGCGGCTTCGATCTGGGCCTCGGTCTCGATGACGTGGGCAAGCATCCGTTCGTCGCCCTGCTCGGTGAAGTGGGAGTGGGCCCGCGTGGCGAACTCGTCGGCCCTGGCCAGGTTGCCCAGCTTCATGTGCGACAGGGCCAACTCGTTCTCGAGCAGCGCCATCTCGACTCGGCCGGCCGCACCCTGGAAGAGCGCCAGGCTCGAGTAGCCGGCCCGCAGCGCTCCTTCGTAGTCGCCGGTTTCGCGATAGCTGTAGGCGAGGCTCGACAGGTAGACGGCGCGCCGCCGATCGTCTAGCTCCTCGGTCAGGCCGCGGACTTCCTCCAGATACGAGAGAGCAGCCGCGTGGTCGCCGTCACGCCCTTCGACCGCGGCCAGCGCCATCAGCAGTCGGAGCTTGAAGCCGGGCTCGACACGCAGGCCCGACCTGACGCGACCCAATAGCGCCTGTAAAACGGCGCGTGACTCGGCCGAGTTCTCCTGCTGATACAACCCCGACGCAAGCCAGTAGCTCGCGAGGGCGGCGTCGAGCTGCCGCCCGGCGCGCTCGAAAATCTCGACTGCCTCGCCAGCTGCCGCGACGGTCTCGGGCCCGCGATCCAGACGTGTGAAGGCTTCGGCCTGACCGCGCAGAAGTTCGGCGCGCTGCTCCGAGTGGGTCGTCGTGTCAAGCAAGTCCCTATACGCGTCCACGGCGCCCTGCCAGTCGCCGCCGGCCAGCTTGAGGTCCGCTTCGAGCCTGTTCCAGGCCGGCTCTTCGTCCGCCATCAGCCGGCTGGCCGTCGTTTCCAGTCGACCTGCCAAGTAGTCGAGGGCGACCATCGACGGCTTGATCAGTGCGTTCTCGAGCGCACTGACGTAGGCCTTGGTGTACCGATCGCCGGCCAGCTGTTGCTGGGTCAGGCCAGCCTTCAGTCGGGCGGTTTTTAGCCGACCTCCGATGCGAATTGCGAGAGGACTCTTGGCAGGGGGCGTCGCGGTCCGCGGCGCGTTGTTGGAGAGGCGTGGCATCGCAGGAGTGTATCGCCAGCCGTGACCCAGCTGTTCGGTTCGTGGTAGCTGGTGGTGTTTAGGAATAGTTGACAAGTACCGGACGGCATTAGTACCATCCGCCCCTCCGATCCGGCCGGGGGCGGCTCCTCGGAGAGGAGCACGAATATGCGATTCCAGACACGCCCGTGGTTCCATCGGCTCGTCGCAGGTGGTCTTACCGGTCTACTTCTCAGCCTGCTTACTGTCGCCTCAGCCCTGGCCGACGGCGGCGGAAGCACCTTTCCCCGCTAGCCCAGAAACAGCCTGAAGGAGTTGAGGGGCCGACTCCGGCCGGATCCGCTTCACGTGCGGTCAATTGGTAGTGAATAATCAATTGACCGTGATGCGCCTTATGCAGTTCGACGAGATCGAGCAGCTGCTGCTACAGGTGCCGCGCATCGCAGAATTGCGCGATAGCCAGCCCACCGGTTACGTGGCGCGCGCCGCCATTTGGATGGACCTCCTGGAGCAGGCGCTCGTCGCCGCCGGGGTCCCCGAATCCGCCAGGGTAGACACCCTCCGTGGCGAGCTCGTTTTCGCCCGACACACTGTCGCCCGCGATGCCGTCGAAACGACGCCTCAGTCGACCCGTACACGCAAGCTGGCGATCGACACGGCCTTTGCAATGGACGAAGCAGCACAGCTCGCAGACGCCGTCCTCAAAGAGGAGCGACCACGCTTCTCTGCCGCCGACAAGCGGCTCCGGGTCCTTGTGGCGAAGGTTCGCTCGCTCGGTCTCGTCTCTAAAAAAGCCAAAGCCTCGCCAGCCAACCAGCTGGGCGAAATTCAGCGGGCCATCGCCACACGTCCCGACCTTCAGGCCGAATACGGCGAGATCGAGGCCATGCTGGGGCCTGATGACAGCCGGCTCCTGCTGACCCGGGCACTGACCACGGCCGAGTCAGCAGGGGTCGCGACTCGGCGCTAAAGCAAGCGGCCGAGGTAGGCGGTTCCGACGCCTGCCCCGGCCTGACTCGCCTTTGCATTGGCTATGCGCGGACGAGCTACAGCCGAGTTTACGAGCCGAGCGAGCTATCGCGGTGGTGCGCACCGATTTGGATCCGGGATCGCGACCTTGCAGGAAGGTCAGCGGTTCTGACGGACCTGCGCGACCAACACGATTAGGAGCATTCCGCCTGCCCAGATCCAGAAACCATGGAACCAGAACTGCAGTAGGTCGCCTACGTCGAAGGAGCAGTCAGACGCGAGCGAATTTGCATATGGATCCGATCCACAGATAGATAGGTACCACACGAACCTGGCAAAAGCGTCCCAGCCGCCAGCCCGGTCCACAGAACTGACGCAACCAGCGCCTTCCTCATCTCGGATCCCGGACTGCAGGCAGGAGTGCGCCGATGACGCCCGCCAGCGCCGTCCATGCACCTGACGCCGCGATGACCAGCCCCACCGGGTAGACCTCCGCGGCTAAGCCTGAGACGGCCATTGCCAAGAGCATCGAGCCAAAGACCAGGCTCGAACGGAACGACACGACCCGCCCCATGTATTCGGCCGGCGTCTGCTCCATGAAGATGGTCTGGGTGGGGATGACGTAAACCAGGTTCGAGATGCCGATGACCAGCGACGCCGCCAGCGCCAGCAGCACGTTTGACGTCAGCCCGAGGGCGACCGTCGCCAGGCCCATGACGATGAAGCCCACTACGACCAGCCAGCCCTTGCGCAGCCGGGCGCCAATCGCGCCGACCGCCAGCCCGCCCACCAGATTGCCCAGGCCAATCGCCGTGTCGATCGCGGCGTAGTTGGTCGGGTAGGGCAGCGTCGATTGATCCAGGACGTCCTTGGCGTAGACGATGGTCAGCGCCAGCGTCACGCCCAGCGATGCCTGCGCCAGCGTGCTGATGATCGTGTTCTGGAACAGTGCCGGCCTTGCGCGCAGGAAGCGCCAGCCCTCGGATAGCTCGTTAAGGAAGCCCCGCACGGCGCCGCCGGCGGCAGGTGCGACTGTCCGCACAACCGGCGGAATGGTGATCGACGCGATCAGCACCGCACTGGCCAGATACGTCGCCGAGTCCACGAAGAACGCCAGCGCCACGCTGGTGCCCAGGAAGTAGACAAAGACGCCAGCCAGCGGGTAGCCGGCGATGTCGGCCAAGGTGTCGGCCGTCCAGACCGCGCTGTTGGCGGCCAGGACGTCGCGCTCCTCGACGATGCGCGGCACCACCGCTGTCTTGGCCGGTCGGAAGAAAAGGCTGACCGTGGTGATCAGGAAGACCAGCGGGTAGACCAGGACGAAGTTGAGGTCGGCCACGAAGGGCACGGTCAGCACCAGCGCCGCGCGGATGAGGTCGCTGCTGATCATTACGCGGCGGTGGTCCCAGCGGTCGACGAAGGTGCCGGCGATGGGCCCCAGGATCAGGTTGGGCAGCGTCGCGGACAGGAAGACCAGGCCGGTCGCCAGCGGCGAGTTCGTGATCGCCAGCGCCAGCACCGCCAGCGCAACCTGGTGGAGGCGGTCGCCGAACAGGCTGATTGCCTGCGCCAGCCAGAACGCGGCAAAGCGCGCATCCAGCGCCAGGCGGACGTATGGGTGCCGGCGCCGTGGCCGCAGCGCACTGAGCGTTTCGGCGCCGGATGGGCCGCGCACGCCGCCCAGCACCACCGGGCTGTCCATCTCGGCGAAGGAAGCTCCACCTCCTGCAAACGCAACCGCGCCCTCCGGAGCGCCGGTCTGCCGTCGGGCGAGCGACGAGAACAGGAACCAGGCGATGCCGAGGGCGATCAGCGCGTCACCAATGCTGGCCACGTTCGCCAGCGGACCCAGCGGCAGTGGCAGGACGTCGCCGATGGGGCCGGCGCGCAGGAAGAACTCCAGGCCGAAAGTCGGCGGCAGTGGCGTGTGGAAGGAAGTGTTCAGGTCGGCCGTCGACATCCCGACTGCTTCGAGGGACGGCACCCACACCGGCATCCAACCGGCATTGACCAGCACGGCCAGGCCGTTGGAGGCCACGCCCAGCGCGATCGCGATCATGCCCGGCTGGCTGCGGTTCAGCCAGCAGGCGTAGGCGAGCACGCCAAAGGCACCGACATACAGCGAGCAGCCGGATAGTCGGCGGCGAACTGCACGCCCTGGCTGATGGCGTACTGCGTCCCGACGCGCAGGATGAGGGCCACGAAGATCAGGCTGACCCAGCGCAGACGGATTTCGAGCAGGCCGCCCAGGCTGCGCCCGACCACGACGCCGGCTACCAGGCCCAGCAGGATGCCGAGGAGGATCACGCCCGCTTCACCACCACGCGGGTGACCTTAGCGGGCGACTATGCCGGTTGCGCTCCGGTGCCGCGCTGGCCGAGCACGGGCAGCGTGGGCTGCGGCGGGTCGGGCTCGACGCGCGGCGTTTCCTTGCGCGCCCAATCGGGCTTGGTGGCGATGAGGCGCTCGAAGGCGGCCACGACCTTGGGATCGAACTGGATGCCGCTCCACTTGCGCAGCTCGTTCATGGCGACTTCCTGTGGCAGTGGCGTCATGCGGTAGGGTCGAGCGGCGGTCATGGCCTCGAACGAGTCGGCCACGTGCAGGATGCGCGCCAGCCACGGGATATCCTCGCCGATCAGCCCGTCCGGGTAGCCAGAGCCGTTGTACCACTCGTGGTGATGGCGGATGACTGGCAGCTCCGGCGCCAGCTTGGCCACCGGCCGGATGATTTCCTCGCCCTTGACTGGGTGTGCGTTCATCGTGATGCGCTCGTCGCGGGTCAGGTCGCCCTGCTTGAGCAGGACCGCGTCCGGCACGCCGATCTTGCCGATGTCGTGCAGCAGTCCGCCCCACTCGAGGGCTTCCAGGTCATCCTCTGAGCAGCCCAGCTCCGCGCCGAGCTCCTTGGCAATGACCTGTACCCGCAGCGAGTGGCCGGCGGTGTACGGATCCTTGGCGTCGACGGCGCCAGCCAGGGCCTTCACCGTCTGGGTGAACATCTCCCTGATCTCGACGATCTTCTTGTAGCCCACTCGCGTCGTGTACAGCGGCAGGGCGAACGGCAACACACCGATCCAACCGGCAAACACGTACATGGCCGCCATCAGCCACGCGACCGGCGTGAGGCCGGCCATGCTCGACGCCGAACTGCTTGAGGTTGGAGACGTAGATGGCGCGGAATGGGCGATCCTCGCGTAGGGAAATTGCGGCCGATGTCAGAGCCGTGTTCGTCGCGAAGTACGTGAGGCCCGCGGTAACGAAGACGATCAAGCACATCAGGGAAGCGTCGATACCAGGCCCGACAAACGTTGAATGGATCAGGGACGCGACGATCAGGGGCAGAACCACTCCAGCGTGGTTGTACAGAGAGCCATACCACGGAGTAGCACCAGAGCCGTGTACGAACCAGACCTCTAACTTCCCGCCACTCAGTCACGCCGATTAGGCCGACTACAACCGCAGCAAAAGGGCCGCCAAGGGCAGCCGCCGCCAAGAGTGGAGCGATCGTGACGCTAACAACGGCACCGCCTGGCATCTTCACCGGCGCGCCGCTGCTCAGCACGGTGATAACGAGCCAAAACGCCAAGCCCGGATACCCTCCGATTGGCGGAGCCAAGGAGGTGGTTAGAAGGGTAAGCGCAGACGCTACTGCTGCTGCGGTTACGACTAGTAGGAGAAGACGTCTCAGCTTGACTGGAAGCTGGGACACCCCGGGGCCAGCCACGGATCGACTATGCCCGCTCGCTCACCGTGGCCCTACTGCCGACAAGTACTGCGGACTGCCCAGTACTACAACAGACGGACCGCGGCCCCACCCGAGATCGCGAGCGACGCCAACGCGGCTGCTAGGGCCGCGATCCGCATGATCTTGCCAGCCATCGTATCTACCAAGGCTTGGTTGTGCTATTGGGTTCCACGTGCCCACTCCTCGGATGCCGTCGTGTGTGCCCGGACGGCTATCGCGGCGCCTCGACGGTTTGTCGTCGGGTGGCATCTGGGACGTTAGGGATGGTCTGGTGTGGTCTCAATACGCATGGTGGACTACGGTCGGTATCCAGGGCGGGGCAGCTTTACGAGATCGGCAAAGCTCGGTGTCTCGTATCCATCGGACTGCATAACGGACGCGAAATGCTCGTATTGGGCCGATGCCGCGGAGTCCGAGCCCGAACGGGCATATAGCCAGACAAGCTTTCGCTCAATGTCCGTGGCCGTCGGGTCGATGCTCAGGACCGAGCCCGCCACGCTCTGGGCCGCTGCGATGTCAGACCTCGCAAGAAGAGCGCGAATTGTTCGGTGCGCCAAGTCAAGGTAGGCGGCATGGACGCGAGAACGCCAAGCAATTGCCCATTCGTCGTATTCGAACTCTGGGCAAAACTGACCCGAATAGCTGTGAATGAGAGTCGACAGCTCGAGCGTTTCGGCATTGGAGACATCGATGATGCGCGCGCGATTAAGGAACCGTGTGCTCGCGACGTCCGCCAATTCGTTGTCGAGCCAGACGAGTTCGGCTTCAAAGACCACATAGTCGTGCGAGACGTCGAGTTCGTACCACGGATCCAATTCGCGCCGCAAGAAATGAAGCGACTGATTCAGACTGTTGGCGCCGCTGTCCGGATCCCCATCTGGCCAAAGATCCTCGAGAACCTGTTCCCGAGTGGCGGTGAAATTCGGCCTCGTGACGAGGTACATCAGGAGCGCCGCCGGCTTTCGACGGATCTGGTTGATCGGGGTGGAGCGGGATCCAAGCCGGATTGATCCACGACCAAGGTCGTTGACCTCGAGCGGAGGGCTAAGCCGTCTGGCGAGAGAACGCCCGAGACCATCTCGCCGGGTGCGGCGGTACGTCTTCTCAAAGGCGCGGAGTCGTCCGATATCGGATGTATCGCCGTAAGTGTCGAGGAGGTCGGCAGCGACGTGCGCGTTCGGCGTGTTGCCGGATTCCATCTGCCTGCGAAGCACTGGTCTCCACCGGCGTGGCCAACTTCCGATCGAACGCCCAAGCGCGGCGGAGATCGGCAGCAACTCATGCAAGTAAGCGCCGATCGCGTCCGCTACCTCAAGCAACGCCAGTTCTCCTGATGCGGCCGCCCGCGCAATCGCGCTATCTGGATCGCGGGTGGAACTGCCGGCAAGCGAGGCGGTAACGCCGAGCCTCGCTTCACCTCTCCCATTACCTTGCTCCATCGCATCGGCCAAGGCGGCCTCGGCGACAGCGCGAGCCTCGCCCTCATCACCCAGCAACAGCAGCGCAACCGTTCGGAGTATTGCCCCGACAACGTTGTAGCCGAAGTCCAGGGGCGTGCCGTGCGGCAGCGAGTCGAGCATTCGGAGCGCGCTCCGCGGATCTCTCGGTAGCGCCAATAGTGCCCGCGCCCTAACGGCTTGGTGGCGGCCCTCCATGTCGAGGCGCCCCATCCGGTCGAGGGACTCGGCCCGTTGCAGGTAGTCGAGTGCTCGAGATCGTTCGCCTGTTACGGCCGAGAGATAGGCGAGTTCGGCGTAGACATCGCCCTCAGCATCCGGCGAGCACGTTGCCAGACCTTCGTGGTCCAGACCCTTCTGCGCTGAGTCCGAGCTCGAATGACGTCGTCGCAAGTAGCGTTTGGATCGAGTATTTCTCGCTCGCCTTGAACGCCAACGCCTCATACGCCGCGACCGCTTCCAACGCGAGTCCCTGCGCGTCGACGATGTGCCCGGCGTTCTGCGAAATGACAGCCGCGTTGTGAAGGCTGATCGCGGCGTAATAGTCGTGGCCCGAAGCCCGCTGTCGGGCAGCCATCGAGCGAAGCCGCTGCGAAACGGCAGGAAGCTGGGCCTTTGAGGGTGACATCGGGTTGGTGTCCATAAATACTTGGGCAATATCGCGGAGCAACTCCGGTGTTTCTCCGTCTTCGGCGATCTCGCGAAGGGTCGCCGACATTGACTCGCCATCGCTGCGCCGCCAGGCGAGCGCCAACCGGCTATGCCGCACAATCGCCCTTAGCTCGGGCGAAAGGTCTGCCACGTCGAGGCCCTCAAGCAGGGCATGTGCGGCCTCGAGATCGCCTTGATCTTGAAGGCGTCGGGCCCTGATTGCCGCGACGGCTGGCTCAGCTGGCACAACGGACAGCCTTTCAACCAGTGCTGAAGCCTCACCCCATCGGCCGGATCCCATCGTATGAAGTACTGACTTGGCCAGGCATTGCATCGCTTGATCCATCAGACCGGCCTCAATGTAGTGATGGCACGCGGTCATGACGTCCACGGTTTCGGCGGCGGCAGCAACACGCGAGTGCATGTCGGCCACAGATTCGAAGTCATATCTCTCTGAAAGACGGTGCAGTAGGAACTCGCGTAACAACGGATGTAACTGCCGGGCTCCACCGATCTGACTTGTGCGAGCAATGAGGCCAGCCCGTTCTGCGTCACTTACTAGGGCTGAGGCTGACTCCTGCGACGGTGACCTCTCGGGCTCGAGAACTGCCACGACGTATGCCGGCGTGATCGAGTCCAAGATCGAGACCCGCAAGGCAAAGTCTTGTAACTCGGTTGGCAACTGGTCGAGTACCTCCTCGGCCAAGAACTCGTAGACCGGGCTGTTCGCCCCAGACAAAAGCCGCGTCAGTGTCCTGATTCGAGAGTCCGATTGTCCTTGCACTAGGGCATGAAAAAGCTGAAGGCTGACGGCCCAGCCGTGCGTTCGGCGATCGAGCTCGTCGATGACGTCACCGTCCAGTGGTTGGCCGTACGCCTCAGCAAACAGCCGCGCGATCTCCGTTCGCGAGAATCGCAAGTCATCGGTGGATAGCGTCGCCACGTCACCTAGTGCGGTCGATTTCGCTAAGGGCAGGGAAGGACCCCGCCGGGACGAAATGATGACCTCAAAAGATGCAGGTGCGTCGCGGATGAGTCGCATCACGACGTCTTTGGCGTCCGCGCTGTCATCGATCGATTGGAAGTCGTCGAGAATCAGCACAGTAGGCTGGTCGTCGATCCCGTTCAGTTCTGCCAGGAGACTGGTCAGTACGAGGTCTTTCGGCGGCGACGAGCCAGTTATTGGCTCCAGTAGTTTCATGGTTGGAGCCCCGAATCCAGGGACTACCAACCCCACCGCCGCGACGATGTAGTTGACGAGCGTTATCCAGTCCCGGTCTGTCTCGTCTAGCCGATACCACAGGCAACGACCTTGGTATCGGCGAGAGAAGTCGGCGAGGAGAGTAGTTTTTCCGAATCCTGCTTCAGCGACCACCAGAGTCACGCGCTGTCTGCGATCGATGGCGAGCCCACCAAGAAGTCGGTGCCGCGTGAGAGTCGTCGCCCTTAATGGCGGTGGTTCCACCTTGGACCGCACTACCGCCGCCAAAGGATGAGGGTCCAACGCAGGCATCGGTGGTGACTTGGCCGTGCGGACGGGTCGTCCGCTGGCACCCAGACGTCCCGCCACCAATGTCGATGCGTCGCCTAAGTCGCTCGCAAGCTTTGGCGGGTCAGCTGCAGGCACATCATCATCTTTGGCCGCCGCCCTTATCGGGCGCTTATTTGCCGTGTGGATAGCCCTCCAATTGGGCGCCGGACGGGCCGGCGGTGGCTATCCCCCCTCGTACTCGAAGTGGATCTTCAGTTCGACCCGGTACTCGGTGATTTCGCCGTTTTCCACGGTCGCGGTCGATTTCACAACTTCGACTTCGCGGATGTTGCGGACCGTGCGGGAAGCGGTGGCCACGGCTTGGCGAGCGGCGTCGCTCCACGAGCGCTGACTCGTGCCGACCATCTCGCGGATGATCATCACACCCATTGGTCGGACCTCCCTCGCTTGACCTGAAACTGGGACGCTGAGTCTATCCGCCGGTCAACTGCGCTTGGGGAACTCAGCAACCTCTCAGGTCGTCTGACCGGCCATGCCGACCTCCAAGACGTCAACATCGGCTGCCCGACGCCGTATCGGTGCAGGTGGCCTCTTCGTCATGACCCTGCTCGTAGCGTGCACCGGCGCGATCCCCTCGCCGACGCCTACGCCAAGCCCAACCACACCACCGACACCCTCTCCAACTCCCTCCCCGACGCCCAGCCCAACCGCCGGCGACATCAGCCACTCGACAGATCCGACCGCTGTCGTCCTGCGCATGGAGAGCGGTGGCGGCTTTGTGCCGATGGAGTTCCTGCTCACACAGGCACCTGAGTTCACGCTTTACGGGGACGGCACCGTCATTTTCAAACCCACCGACACTCGGGAGAACGATCCTTTAGGCGGCCAGGGCATGCTGCCGTACCAGGTGGGCCACCTCGACGAGGACGGCATCCAGGCACTGTTGCGGTTTGCTCTGGGTGAGGGCCGTCTATTCAATGCCAAGCCCCAGTACGACAACATGATGGTCGCAGACGCCGGCTCAACGATCTTCACGCTCAATGCCGCTGGACTGCAGAAGGTCGTCAACGTTTACGCGCTGGGAATGGACGACCAGAACAACCCGCAGGACGCGGCCGACCGGAAGGGTTTCCAGACGCTCGCCGATCAGCTGACCACGTTCGAAGCGCGCGGCAAGAACGGCGAGCTGGGCGACATCACCAACTACGACCCGGCCTTCTATCGCGTCTTCCTGATGGACGCAAACGAGGTGGTTCCCCAGAACCCGGCCCTAGATTGGCCTTGGAAGGACCTGACGCCGGCCGCCTTCACGACGACGGCCGATGACTCACGTCCGAAGGCCAACCTGGACAAAGCTCATGTGTCGGCCGTGGAGACCGTCCCGAACGGTGGCCGGACGTTCATCTACGTCAAGTCGCCCGATGGTGGCGACCAGCTCTACTCAGTCGGCATCCGGCCGTTGTTTCCTGACGAGCTGAAGGCCGAGGGCCTCACGAGGGACGCTTCCTAGCCATGCGATCGTTCACGACCGCGACCGACGGGTCTGCGCGGGAGCGAACGTCGTCGGCGCCCAGCACGCCAACTAGTTGACGTAACTGGCCGCGAACTCTCCCTCGTCGGCGTACGAAACGAAGCGCGTCTGCTTCTTGCGGAAGTAGAGCTTGGTTTCGCCGGTTGGGCCGTTGCGGTGCTTGGCGAGGCGGAGATTGATGATCTCGCCCTCCGGATCTTCGTCTTCACCGCGCTCTTTCTCGCGCCATAGGAACATGACGAGGTCCGCATCCTGCTCGAGGGATCCCGATTCCCTCAAGTCCGACAGCCTCGGTTCACGCTCCTGGCGCATCTCCGGTTGGCGCGACAACTGGGACAAGGCGATCACCGGCACGGACAGCTCCCTGGCCAGTGCCTTCAGGCCGCGCGAGATCTCGCCCACCTCCTGCACGCGGTTCGACTCGCGTAGGTTGAGCGACGACTGCATCAGCTGGAGGTAGTCCACCACGATCAGGTCGAGGCCGGCCTCCGCCTGCAGCCGCCGCGCCTTTGTTCGCAGTTCCATGGTGGAGATGTTTGGCGTGTCATCGATGTAGACGGGCGCCTCAGCCAGCGTGTTGAAGTGGCGCGCCATGTGCACGAAATCCCGCTCCTCCAGGAAGCCGGACTGCAGCCGCTGCGAGTCAATCCCGGAAACGGAGCTGAGCAGGCGCAGCACCAGCTGCTCCTTGCTCATCTCGAGCGAGAACAGGCCGACCGTCTTGCGCTCGATGACCGACGCGTGCTCCGCGATGTTCAGGCCGAGACTGGTCTTGCCCACGCTGGGCCGGGCGGCGATCAGGATCAGGTCGACTCTTCTGCAGCCCGCTGGTCAGCGTGTCCAGGTCCCGGAAGCCCGTCCGGACGCCGCTGATCTCGCCCTTGTGCTGGTGCAGGTAGTCCAGCCGGTCGTAGGCCGAGTGGAGCAGCTGCTTGAGTGGTGTGAAGCCGGCCTCGACGCGCTTCTGGCTGACGGCGAAGAGTTCCTGCTCCGCCTTGTCGATGGAGGTGCTGACCTCCGCCGTGTCCTCGTAGCCGATGGCGGCGATCCGGCCGGCCGCGCCGATCAGGTTGCGCTGGATGCCCTTGCGCTCGACGATGCGGCCGTAGTGGACGGCGTTGACCGCCGTGGGCGTCAGGTTGATCAGTGATCGTCAGGTAAGCGGAGCCGCCAACCTGGTCCAGCGCCTCGTGGCGGGTCAGGACCTCTGACACCGTGACGATGTCCACCGGCTCCCGCCGCTCGTAGAGCTCCAGGATCGCCTCGTAGATGGTGCCGTGGGCCTGGCGGTAGAAGTCCGCCGGCCGCAGGAAGTCCGCCACTTCGATGACCGCGTCACGGTCAATCAGCAGGGCGCCCAGCACCGACTGCTCTGCCTCGATCGACTGCGGCGGTAGGCGGTCTATGGACAAGGCGGATGCTCCTGGCGGATGGACGAGGCGCAATGGTCTGCACGACCCGGCCTGCCTACAACGGGTTTACTGACGACCTGTGCCCACCAAATTCCGGAGCGCTGTGGATTGTGTGGATGGCCCGCGCCCACGCCGGGCTAAACGCCGGTCCACACCGGCCTTAGATCCTCAGTCGACGCGGCGGATGACCCCGATCAGCTTTCCCTGGATCCTCACGTCGTCGTAGTACATGGGCGCATACGACTCGTTGGCGGGCTGCAGCCGGACTTTGTTCTTCTCCTTGAAGAAGCGCTTGAGCGTGACCGCGTTCTCTTCAACCTGGGCGACCACGATGTCCCCGTTGCGGGCGGTGTCCTGCTTGCGGATGACGACGAAGTCACCGTCCGTGATGTGGGCATCAATCATCGAATCGCCGCGGACCTTGAGCACGTAAGCGTCAGCCGCCGGCCGCGAGCGCCTCAGGCACGGACAGCGTCTCGCTGGCGTCCTGATAAGCCTCGATTGGACCGCCGGCCGCGATCTCTCCGATCACCGGCAGCGTGAACGCCTTGGCGGCCAGCTGCGACATTGACGACGAGTAGCCGCCAGCGCGCATCTGCGCCGCCGGTGTCAGCCGGAGAGCCCGCGAATGGGTGGCACCGCGCTCCAGCAGGCCCTCGCGCTCGAGTGCCTCCAGGTGATGGTGGACGGCCGACGTTGACGCGAGCCCCACGGCCTCAGCAATCTCGCGCACCGACGGCGGATAGCCCCGCTGGCGGACTGTCTCCGCGATGTACTCGATGATGCGCTGCTTGCGCGCCGCATCGTGCTTGGTCAAGGCGACCTCCTTACCGCGCACCATAACCGAACACCTGTTCGATTGTCAAGCAGCCGGCACGCTCGTGCGCGCGCTCAGTGGTGGGGAGGTGGTCCAGCCGATCCTCCAGCTCGTCGAGTCGGGCCTCGAGCGACTTCATGTCAGGGTGGGTGTGAACGTGTGCCGGCGCCGGTGTCTCGACCTTGGTGACCGGCTTGAAGCGCTTATCGACGAAGGTCTGCAGCCAGTTCTTGATCGGCGTGAAGAGGCTGGCCAGGACGAGCGTGGCGAGCACGATGGCCGCGTCCGACTTGTCACCGGTAACGGCCACGAAGATGCGCTGGAAGAGCGCCACGCCGGCCGCGTACAGGCCGCCCAGGATGCCCGTCAGCGGGATGTAGACCAGCGCCCGGTTGAGGATCAGGCTGTCGATGTTGTACAGCCGGTAGCGCGTGATCGCGATGGCCGCCGCGATGGGCAGGAAGCAGCCCGCGGTGAGCGCGATGGCCAGCATCGTTTCGCCCGTCTGGTAGTCCATGTTCAGGGCGTAACGCGCGATGACGAAGGGCAGGCCGGCGCCGGCAATGAGCAGCACCGCAATCGCGATCCAGCGGATCTGCGCGCGCTCCTCGTCGTGCGGAATGCCGGTAGCGCACGACGATCGACGAGGCCGCAGATGACCACGCCGACCACCGCCAGCGCTAGGCCCGATCCCGCCATCGGCCGTCAGCAGCGGTGCGTAGGCCTCCGGCGCCGAGAACACGTTGGGCAGCGACGGGTACCAGACCAGGCCGACCGGCGACATGCCGATCGACACGATGACCAGCAGGAGCCGATCGTGCGCCAGCCAGCCGCGCTGCTCCAGCGCCTCGACAGCGAGTGCCCGTCGGGAACCGAGAGAAGGCGAAGGCGAAGCAGGCGACCAGCACGGGAGGTGGACCGACGACGTCGCCCACGCTGCCGATCAGCAGCAGCGGATCCAGCGGCCGGAATGCCTGGTGGCTCTGCTGGACCAGGAAGGTCACGGCCATCTGGGCGGCCATGCGACAGGCCCATGACCATGAACAGCCAGCCCAGCGGGTTGCGCGACACGCGCGTGGCGATGATCCAGCCCATCACGCCATAGGCGAGGGCGAAGAACATCTCGCCGACGAAGATCGCCTGGCCACTGATGAAGCTGACCGGCGGCGGCTGGAAGCGCTGGCCCGACCAGAGGACGATGTCGAAGACGACGAGCAGGTCGGTCGCGATGAGCAGGCCAAGCGCAAGTAGCGCGCGCCCGGACAGTCGCCGCATCCGCAGCAGAGGCTGCAACGTCGCCTGGATTGCCGACACCGATCGCTACCTTAAGGCCTGACCGGCGCCGTTGGTCGGCGTTGACCTGGCGCTGAACATCGTCGAGGTGCGGCGAGGATCGCTGTCGAGGCTGCTCGGATCGCGCGTGTAGTCGACCATCGCCTGCAGGAAGGCCGCGTTCATCTGCTCGGGCATCAGGTCGGACGCGTCGAAGCGGAAGCGCTTGCGCTGCTCAGCACCTGCGCCGCGCGCTTGGAGATCTCGTCCGGATAGTTCGTGACGCTGGTGTTGACGGACAGCGCGCCGCCGCGCTGCGACCCAGATCGACTGCGCCTCCGGCGTCACGAGGTAGCGCATCAGCGCACGAGCCTGCGGCGTGTCGTGGAACATGCCGAACAGGTCGCCGCCGCCGGTCACGTCGATCCGGCGAATTGCGGCGTTCATATCCGGCACGGGGAAGAAGTCGTATTCGCCGTCGCGCGCACCGGCCTGCGCTCTTGAAGAACTGGGTCATGAACGTTGCCTGGTGGAGGAACAGGCACTGTCGGCGGGTCGGTGAACAGGCCGTTGCCGCCGTCTCTCGAAGTTGGTGGTGATGACCGCCGTGGTGCCGCCGTCCGAGTCTGCTCACGACCTCGCCGAAGCGCTGGAAGGCGCTCTTGATCTCGGGCGAAGTCCAGGGCAGCCGGCCCGCAACCCAGTCGTCGTAGACGTCCGGGCCGCTCTCGCGCAGCACGACGTCCTCGATCCAGTCGGTGCCCGGCCAGCCAGAGGTGGCCGTCCGAGCCCAGGCCCGTGCACCACGATGCTCTGGCCCGCGCCGGCGCGATCGGCGGCCGCGATCTGTAGGTCCTGCCAGGTGGTCGGCGTCGCCGACCGTGAAGACCTTCGGGTTGTACCAGATGAGCCCCTTGAGAGTGGCCTTGATGAAGACGCCGACGAGCTTGTCGTCGACCGTGCCGAGGTCGATGAAGGTGGGCACGGTCTGCTGCTTGTAGGCGGCGATGTCGATGACGCGGGTCAGATCCTTGAGCGCGCCGAAGCGAGCGAACTCGGCCATCTGGCCGGGGCCGGGCAGGCCGGCGACATCGGGCGGTCGGCCCTTGGCGACGCCCTCCCACAGCACGCCGTTGAGGTCGCGCGTGCCGGTGTACTGGACGGTCACGCCGTTCTGCTGCTCGTAACGGGCGGACCATCGCCATGAAGGCCTCCTGCTCGGTCCCGCTCCACGAGCCGATCGACCTTGACCGTGCCGCCGATTTGCCCGGTGGGCGCCGTGTTGCAGGCAGCCAGCAAGCAGGCCACGATGGCCAGCACGATGACGGACAGAACTGAATGACGGTCGGTACAACTTTGCCTACCTGCGCGTGGACGGCCGCGAATTCCCGGCGGCAATCCCCCGCGCTGCTGCGGCCCAAGGTTAGCGCATGAAGTTGTGATTCCCGGCGCGCACGAGTGGCCACGCGGGGAGCGTCGCTATACTGCCTCTCCCGATGGCGCGAACACGACGTCGGGCGGCCGGATGGGGGTACTGCGAATCCTCAACCTGCTCGCCTTCCTGCCCCTCGCTCGCGCGTACCGACGTACGCAGGTTGCTGATGTCGCTGGCGCGCGACGAGCGCGTGCCCGCCTCGCGCAAGGCGCTGCTGGCCGTGGCCGGAGCGTACATCGTCTCGCCCGATCGACTTCGTGCCGGACTGGATGCCGGTGGTCGGTGCGACTCGACGACGTGGTCGTGATCGTGCTCGCGGTCGACGCTGTTCCTCGACGGGTTGCCCACGGATCTCGATCGACGAGAAGCTCGACGAGCTGGGCATCCCACGGTCAGAGCTCGAGGAGGACATGCGCCGCGTGCGTCGGATGGTGCCCAGCTCCGTGCGTGCGATCGCTGCGCGTATCCCGGACGCAATCGACGGCGTTGCTCCAATTCGTTGACAGGAGTGACATTCAGGCCGGGTGCGCCGGCTGACACAGATGCGAGCGGTGAGTCCTACGCGTGAAGGTCATCCTGACCGCCGATGTAGAGAAGCTCGGCAAGAGCGGCGAGCTCAAGGAAGTCAGCCGACGGCTACGCGCGGAACTTCCTCTTGCTCACGCAAGCTCGCGGTGCCCGCCGCCGGCGGTGCGTACCGCGCCTGGCAGCACGACATTGCCAGTCGCGCGAGGACAAGCGCAAGCGCGAGCGCGAGGATGCCGAGATCGCTGCCCAGCGCATCTCGTCGACGACGCTGACGATGGGCGTGAAGGTGGGCGAGGGCGGCAAGCTCTACGGCTCGATCACGGCCAAGGACATCGCCGACGCGCTGGGCCGCCGCGGCATCACCGTCGATCGCCACAAGATCGACCTCGAAGAGCCGCTCAAGACGCTCGGCACGTACAAGGTCGCCATCAAGGTCTTCCCGGGCCTGACGCCCGAGGTCACGATCGCCGTCGAACCCAAGGGCTAGGTTCGGCCAGACTCCTGTATCTTCGGCGCGGCGCCGCTGGCGCCAGGCCGTACCGAGGGAGCGATGGGCAGGCAGAGGTTTCCGTGGCCCGTTTCCGCTCGCCACGAACGGTTGGTGCGGACGGCCGAAGAGTTCGCGAATGAGCAGATCATTCCGGCCGCCGATCGCGCCGACGAATGCCGCGAGTTCAACTCTGACCTGCAGGACACGTTCCTCGCGACCGGGCTGCCGCGCGAGTTTCTCGATCCGCAGCCGGGTGAAGAGTTCGCCACGGTTGCCGCGTCCATCACCGAAGCCCTCGCCTACGGTTGCGCCGCCCACGCGAGCTACCTGATGCTGCCGTTGTTCTTCAACCGCGTGGTAATCGGTAGCCTTCCGCCGTCGGAGTCGGCGGCCTTCAAGGAAGAGTGCCTGCGCCGACCGGTCGTCACTGCCTTCGCCGCCACCGAGCGCGAATCGGGCAGCGACCTGCTGGCCATGTCGGTCAAGGCTGAGCGTTACGACAGCGGCTACAAGCTCTCCGGCCGCAAGGAGTACAGCTCCAACCTCGGCCAGGCCGAGTTCGTGGCCGTAGTCGCCCGGACGTCCGACGAGGAGCGCGGGAAGAACGCGCACACGTGGTTCCTGGTGCCAAACCGATTCACCCGGCGTGGAGGTAGGCGAGCGCTGGTCAACCTTTGGGCTGCGCGCGCTGCAAGTAAACCCGCTCGAGCTGGACGGTGCGTATGTGCCGGATCACCGCCGCATGGGTGGCGAGGGCGAAGGCATCGCGCTGATGGTCAAGCACCTCAACGAGTCGCGCACGGGCATCGCCGCACTGGGCGTTGGCATGGCGCGGCGGGCACGCGACCTGGTGATCGACTTCAGCCGGCGGCGGGTCGTGTTTGGCGAGAAGTTGACCAAGCAGCAGGACTACCGCTTCCGCATCGCGGACATGGAGCGCGACATTGCCGCGGCGCGGGCGCTGATCTACGCAGCGACGCTGCGCATGGAGGCGGGTGAGGACGCCACGCGCGAAGCGAGCCTCGCCAAGTGGTTCGCCGGCGAAATGGTCATGCGTGTCACGACCGAGGCGTCGGCGATGCTCGGCAGCATTGGCTACACGATGCAGACGCCGGTGGAGAAGCTGATCCGGGACGCCCGGCACGTGGCGATCGTCGAAGGGTCCGCGCCCATCCACAAGGAGCTCGTCTTCGCGCACGTGCTCCGGCACGGGGGCTCCTAGAGCCAGTTCCACTCTTGCGCCGACAGGAGCGCACGACTAGCCTGAGCACTGGTATGTCTCGCTTGGGGGAGCATCACAAGTGAGGCTCAGGTCGGACGTTCGACGCCTCGCGGCGGTCACGTTTGTAACCGTTCTGCTCGGGACCTTGGCATGTGCCGCGCCCGCCCCAAGTCCGACGCTCGCCCCGTCTCCGACCAGGCCGCCAGATCCGCTCGGCGCACGCATCAAGGTGCCCTCATTTGGGCCCGACGTAGTGGCCGCTACCCAGGAGGCGCTGGCTCGCGAGGGTGTCGCGACGATCACTGCCAACAGCGTTGGTCAGGGTGCGCCCGGCGGGCCGCTGACTGCCTTGACAGGCGAGGCGTCGCCGCTGGTGCTCATCGACGAGCAGGTCCGTTCCATCGCGCTCGATGCCTGGTCAGGTGCCGGCATCCAGGGATCCGCACTCGACGCCCAGGTAAGTGTTCCGCAGGGTTCGCCGCCGCCGTCGATCGTGTTGGCGGCATACGTTGATCTTGGCTACGACCCCGACGCAACGCCCGGCGAGCGTCTGGCGGCGAGCCTCGTGGGTGAGGTCGACGGCGAACAGGCTGTCGACACGAAGTACCCGTTGATCGTCCAGTCGCTGCTCGTCGCCGACATGACCCGCGAGGGTGGGGCCGATCGAAGCGGTCGGATCGTCCTCGCCGCCTTCAGCCCGTGCACGGCCGTTACCACCTTTATTGACAACGCGCTGAACACCGTCTTTGACGCCGTGAAAAGCAAGTCGTCAAGCGAACTCGCCAAGCTGTGGAACAAGATCGTCTCCATTGCCCACGACGTGGTCGCCGGCCTTGTCGCGGCGTTGACCGCGCCGGTCACGGAGACGATTACGAAGGTCATTGGCTTCGTCGCCGTTGCGGTTGAGGTCGTCTCATTCCTCCGCCCGTGGACCCTGTCGGTCGCCCCAGATGATGTCAACACGAGGTTCAGCGTTGGCAACGAGTCATCGATCACGGAGGCCGTCCGACTGTCAGTCGATCTGGGAGGCCTCGACGAGTGGCCCACGCTGCTTGCCGAGTGCGCCCGGGCGGCCGATGTCACGTTGCCAAGCCTCAAACCCGATGGCGCGCCGGTCAATTGGACGTTCACTCAGTTCCCGGATCCGCTCTTTCCGGTGCTGCCGCTGGTTACCGTCAACCCGGCTTCGACCCTCAACGATTCGCTCGGCGTTAATGCTGCGACGACGCTACGGCTCGACACGGGCCACGAAGACATCCAGACGGCAGATGGCGATCGGCACGTCGGTCTGGTGCGCGTGTTTGCGACTGTTCACCGCCCGCAGCTGCAGACGTTCAAGGAGTCAGTCATCGGCCTCGTGGTCAACGGCCTGCCGGCAATCGCGCGCGACGCGGTGGCCTCGATCATTAGTGGACCCATCGAAGGTATCAGCGCCCAAATCGATGCCCTGACCAACGAATCTGGCGGCACGGATTTCAGCGTCCTGTATCACGAGCCGAAAGAGACGCCGAAGCCGAGTCAACCGACGGCCACGCCGGGCCAGACTGGACGGCCCAGCTCCAAGCCCGGCGGCGGCACCGTTCAAACACCCAAGCCGCATCCGTCGCCACAACCCAAGGGCGGTGCCAACCCGTGCGCCGACGGTTGTGGCGAAAGCGTCGGCGATCCGCACCTGCAAACGCTCGATGGCCAGGAATACGACTTCCAGGCGGCCGGCGAATTCACGCTGCTGCGCTCGCTCGACGGTTCGATGGAAATGCAGGCTCGCCAGGTGCCTTACCCGAACATCGCGGACGTGTCGATCAATACGGCGCTGGCGTGGCTGGTGGCGGGACATCGGGTAGCGCTGTACGCCAACGAAGATGGCTACAGCCTGACCGTTGATCACGCGCCGGTCGAGGCCGACACGGGCACGATGGATCTGGGCTCGGGCGCCGCCGTAACGGCCATGGCCGAGGGCGTCGAGGTTGCCTTTCCAGACGGCACGATCAGCACCGCACTCTCACACGGCGGCGGTTTCGTGGGCGCGCTGGACATCGAGGTTGCGCCATCGCCAACGTTCCGCGACCAGGCGACGGGTCTGCTGGCGCACTTGGTTGACGGCTCCGAGCTGCCGGCAATGCCCGATGGCTCTGCTTTACCGCTGGCGACGGATCGCTCGGAGCGCTACCACCAGCGCTATGAGGTCCTGGCACCGGCCTGGCACGTGACCGACCAAACCAGCCTGTTCGACTACGGACCGGGCGAATCGACCGCCACGTACGACGTGGCCGGCTTCCCGTCGCCCAACGTTGCTTTTGACATCAACGAGTTCGAGGCCCGTCAAGGCTTGGCCGCCGTACAGGAGGCGACGGAGCAGTGCGCTGCCGTCGGAGGCTCGGAAAAGGTCGTGGCGAAGTGCATTTTCGACATGCTGGCCACCAACAACCCCACCTTCGCCCGCGTCTACGGGCTGATAAGCCGGTTCTTGACCGATGGGCCAAACGCGCTCGAAGAGTGCCGTCCACCCGATCTGCCGGCCGGCTTTGCTGCCCTACCGTGCGTTCAAAGCGTCTACGGCGAGACGTTGAGCGCGGACGGCACCCTTTACGCGGCCGTTCAGACCGGAACTGGATCAGAGGTCGTGGCGATGGATCCGGCGAACGGTGCCATCGGCCGAAGCCGTGGCTTCCAAAACGCTCGCGGCCTGGCTCTGGCCGGTAGCTCGGTCTGGGTTTCTACCGGCAACTTCGTCAACAACACGGGCGCGTGTGCCGTACAGCGGCTCGAAACCGCGACGCTCCAGAGGACTGCCTCGATCGACTTGGCTTGCAGCGCGGCGAATTCCGACGTGCCGCCCCTGGTTGCCAGCTCCGACGCAGTCTGGGTCGTCGATGGACCGGCATTGCGACAGGTTGACCTTACGTCGAACCAACTTGGCAACGCTGTGCCGCTCCCCGCGGCACCGGAAAACAGCGAGTTGCTGACCACCGGATCCCTCGTCTATGCCACCGTCCTGAGCGACCCTGGCCACTGGTATCGGCTGGCACAGGGCGAGTCGGCCTTTACGGACCTCGGGAATATCGATGGTTTCGGCGATGCCGTGGCCGGCGGAGGCGCATTGTGGGTCCCCGATGTAGAGGGCGCCAAGCGCTTCACCGTAAGCGGCACGTCGGACGGCAGCGTTGCCTTCCACGGCCAGCTGGTCGCGGCCGACGAAAGCGCTCTATATGTCGACCAGTCGGACGTGACCAGCGGCCACTCGGAGCTGTGGCGCTACCCAATCGATGGTTCGGCGGGCAGCCAGATTGCGGCGAACGACGTGTCCGTGCCATTGCTGTTGGGGTCATTGAGCTTGAACTACTCCGATAGCGAGACGGAGCTGCTCATCGCGGGAAAGCAGGCGCTCGCGACCTGGCTCGTTGGGCAGGGCACGGCCTCGAGCGTCTTCATGGAGCCGATATCGCTGCCGTGACACGCTAGCTGCGCCTCGGCGCGGCGCATCATCTTGATGTGAGCCACGACGCGGGGCCGCGAACCATCCTGCACGTTGACCTGGACGCGTTCTACGCGTCCGTCGAGCAGCGCGACAACCCGGCGCTGCGCGGCAAGCCGATTGCCGTTGGTGGCGGAACGAGCGGCAGGGGCGTCGTGATGGCCGCCAGCTATGAGGCGCGGCCATATGGGGTTCGCTCGGCGATGCCTGCCCGCACAGCGATCGCACTGTGCCCGCAGCTGATCTTCGTGCCCGTCGACGGTCGCAAGTACAGCCGCGTCAGCAAGGACGTCATGGCGGTCCTGCGCCGCTACACGCCGGTCGTCGAGCAGGTCTCGATCGATGAGGCGTTCCTCGATCTGACCGGCACCGAGGCGCTGTTCGGGCCGGGCGAAGCAGTCGGCCGGCGCATCAAGTCGGACATCCGCAAGGAGATCGAGCTGACCGTGTCGGTCGGCGTCGCGTCCAACCGGCTCGTCGCGAAGATTGCCTCGGAATACGGCAAGCCGGATGGCCTGGTGGTCGTGCCGGCCGGCGGCGAGGCGGCCTTCCTGGCGCCGCTGCCCATCGAGCGGCTGTGGGGCGTCGGGCCGAGCTCCCGCCGGGCGCTGGCCGACTACGACATCAAGACCATCGGCGACCTGGCACAGATGGACCCGACGATCCTCGAGCGCCGGTTCGGACCGCATGGGCCAGGCCTTATCGCCCGTGCTCGAGGAGTCGATAGCGCCTCGATCGGCATCGACGTGGGCGCCAAGTCGGTAAGCCACGAATTCACCTTCGACAAGGACACCAACGACTGGGAAGTCATCGAGCGCTCCCTGCTGGCGCTGTCCGAAGGCGTATCCGGCCGGCTGCGCAAGGACGGCCTGCTGTGCTCAACGGTCGCCGTGAAGATCCGCGACTCGCATTTCGTCACGATCACCCGCCAGAAAAGCCTCAAGGACCCGACCGACCTGACCGATGTGATCTGGCGGACGGCGGCCGGGCTGGCGCGGAAGGAAGTCCACGGGATGACGGTCCGACTTCTCGGCGTGGCGGCGAGCGGCCTGACCGACCGACAACAACTGGCCCTCTTCATGACCACCGATGAACGACGCCGACGGGTAGTAGAAGCCGAGGACGCCATCAGGAAGCGCTACGGCGCGAAGTCGATCAAGCGCGCCCGTCTGCTCGATTTGGAGGTTGGCCAGCCCTTCGAACGAGATCCGCGCGGATCGCATCGCGCGGAGTGACACAGAAGCTGTCACTCGACGGGTGGAAGCTGGCGCCGAGCTATTGACAACAGAACATCCGTTCGACTACGGTGACGGACCGAACAGATGTTCGACTTGCGGAAAGCTGGTGAATGCAAATGGTGCGGACGAAGCCAACGGAGATTGAGGTCCACGTCGGCTGGCTGGACGGCCGGCCGCGCAGCGTCGTGCTGGACGATCGGCGTGTCCCGGTGTTGAGCATCGCCCAAATCCGCGACGAGCTCGCCGCCTATCCGGCGGATCGCGGGCCACGGCGCATTTTTGATGTCACGACTCCCCAGGCGCGGGTCAGGCTGAGCTTCGAGCGTCGCCGGCGGCGATGGACTCTGGAGGCGCTCGAAGCCGCCTGACAGGCCAGTCGCGCGCCGCATACGCGGTGATCGTCGTGCTGGTTGCGATTCTCGCCATCATCGCCATCCTCTGGCTCGATGGGCAACTGAACGCAATCTCGTCGAATATCCCTGGCGGGATATGAGCGTCACGTGGCCCTGCGCGCCTCGCGCAAATTGGAGCCGGTCGCATGCGGCGGGTAAGGCGTCGCGAATCGAGGCGATTGCGGTGCGACAATCCAGCCGATGGGAGGCAGCCTCGGCGAACTAACGATTGCGGAATTCGATGATCGTTTGGCGTCGAGTGAACCAGTTCCAGGCGGGGGTAGCGCTTCGGCAATCGCAGCTTCTCTGGCCGCGAGCCTCCTGGGAATGGTGAGCAGGCTGTCGCTTGATCGGCCCAAGTACGAGCCTTACCGCGCGACCATCGACCGCGCGCTGCCTGTAGCGGACCAGCTGCGCAAACGCTTCATTGAGCTCGCCGACGAAGACGCCGTCGCTTACGGCGGCTACATGGACGCGCGGAAGCTGCCGAAAGAGTCACCCGAAGAGCAGAAGGCACGCGACGATGCGCTCAAGGCTGCCGCGCGGCGCTCCACCGATGCCCCGCTTGAGACGGTGCGGCTGTGCGCGCAGCTGATGGAGTCGATCGACTCGCTCGCGGGGCGCAGCAACCTAAATGCGGCCAGTGACCTTGAAGTCGCCGCGCAGCTCTGCAATGCAGCCGCGCGCGGGGCGGCGGCCAACGTCCTGATCAACCTGCCGTCGGTTGGTGACAACCGCTTCGCAGGCGGCGCGACCGCCGAGGTGGAAACCCACCTGCACGGAATCGAGCGCCAGTTGTTGGCGGTCTCGCAGCGCGTCGCGCGCGGCACGCTGCGCAACCCCGAGTAGACCGGATCGAGTCACTCGCAGGATGACCCAGGCTCGGCTGCTCTACGGCGGCCCTATCGCGGCCGACCTGCGCAGTCAGGTCAAACGCGGCGTCGGCGATTTCGCCCGGCGGCACGGTTTCCGCCCCGTCCTGGCGGCGGTGAAAGTCGGTAATCAGCGGGCATCGGGCGTGTACGTCAACCAAATCCTGCGGACCTCGGAGGCCGTGGGCGTGCCGACTCGCGTTGTCGACCTGCCGAGCTCGACTACACCGGCGCAGCTGAGCCATGAGCTCCAGTCGCTCAATAACGACGAAACAGTGGCCGGGATCATCGTCCAGCAGCCTCTGCCGCGGGGCATTCCCCTTGCGACTGTTACAGACACCATCCTCCCCGCCAAGGACATCGACGGTATCCACCCACTCAACGCCGGCCTGATGACGCTCGGCTTCGAGGGCTTCCTGCCGGCCTGCGCGGAAGCTGCCGTCCAGATCCTGAAGGCTTACGGCTACGACCTGGTGGGCAAGCACGCTGTCGTCATCGGTCGGTCGAACGTGGTGGGCAAGCCCGTGCAGATCCTGCTCGTCCGCGAGCACTGCACGGTGACGGTTTGCCACCGCAAGACGCGCGACCTGCCCGCCGAGATAGGTCGCGCCGACATCCTCGTCGTTGCCGCCGGCCACGCCGGCCTGGTAACCGGCGACCAACTCAAGCCGGGCGCACTTGTGGTCGACGTCGGCATCAACGTGACCGCAGCTGGCATCGTGGGCGACGTCGACTTCGCCGGCACTGTCGAGACTGCTGCGGCGATCACGCCGGTTCCAGGCGGTGTGGGCCCGCTAACAAACGCCGTGCTGCTCGAGCACCTGTTGCGTGCCGCGCGCTGGCAGGCCAGCGGTCACCCGATCACCGCCGGCCACGGCCGCCGCCGTCGCGCCGCTTGAGTCAGACCCCAGGATGAAGAACAGCCTCGAAATCGCCCGCGACGCGCAGCTGCGACCCATCGCCGACCTGGCCGCCGAGCTCGGCCTGCAGGAGGACGAGTACGACCTCTACGGCCGGTACAAGCTAAAGGTGCGCCGACGCGTGCTCGAGCGGCTGGCCGACCAGCCCGACGGCCGTGAGATCGTCGTCACGGCCATGACGCCCACGCCCCTTGGCGAAGGCAAGACGACCACCACCATCGGCCTCGCCCAGGGCCTCAACCGGATCGGCGTACGCGCTGCGCCCACTATCCGCCAGCCCAGCCTGGGACCCGTTTTCGGCCTCAAAGGCGGTGCCGCTGGGGGTGGCTACAGCCAGGTGCTGCCCATGGAGGACATCAATCTCCACCTGACCGGCGACATGCATGCAGTGGCTGCCGCCCACAACCTGGCGGCCGCGTTCCTGGACAACCACCTCTTCCGTGGCAACGACCTCAACATCGACCCAGCGACCATTCGCTGGCCGCGGGTCATCGACGTCAATGACCGCGCATTGCGCCGGGTGATGCTCGGCCTGGGCGAACCCAAAGACGTGCGCGAATTGGAGTGGCACATTACGGCGGCGTCCGAGGTCATGGCGATCCTGGCCTTGACCACCGACATTCACGACCTGCGCCAGCGACTCGGCAGATGCATCGTGGCCGAGAACTACGACGGCAAACCGGTGACGCTCGACGAGCTGAAAGTAGCCGGCGCAATGACCGTGCTCATGCGCGAGGCCATTCGACCAAACGTGGTCCAGACGCTGGAGGGCGGACCGGCCTTCATTCACGCTGGCCCATTCGCCAACATTGCACATGGCAATTCGTCGGTCATCGCCGACCGGGTGGCGCTGAAGCTGGTCGACGCCGTTGTCACGGAGTCGGGCTTCGGATCGGACATGGGCTTCCAGAAGTTCGCCGACATCAAATGCCGGATATCGGGACTCAAGCCGTCCGCCGCGGTCATCGTGGCCACCATCAGGGCGCTGAAGATGCATGGCGGAGTCGGCCATGTCGTCGCCGGCAAACCGCTTGACCCCGCCCTGAGCGAGGAAAACCCAGAAGCCGTGCGCACCGGCATGGCCAACCTCATCCGCCATATCGAGATCGTCACCGGCTACGGCATTCCGGCAGTGGTCGCCATCAACTACTTCCCGGGCGACCAGGACTCCGAGATCGCGGTCGTTCGCGACATCGCCGTCAAGGCCGGCGCCCGTGACGCGGTGGTGGCCAGACACTTTGCCCAAGGCGGCGCCGGCGCGGAAGGTTTGGCGAAAGCCGTTTGGGCCGCCGTAACCAGCGATGGTGCCAACTTTCACCAGCTGGTGCCGCCCGGCACCGGTTTGTCGGCGCAGATCGAGGCCATCGCGACGCGTGTGTACGGCGCCGACGGTGTCGACTTCTCGGGCGAGGCCGCCAAGCAGCTGCACGAATTTGAGCGTCTCGGCTACGGCGATCTGCCGGTCTGCATGGCCAAGACGGCGCTGTCGCTCAGCCACGACCCCACGCGCAAGGGCCGGCCGACGGGCTTCCGCATCCCGATTCGCGACGCACGACTTTTTGCAGGGGCTGGATTCGTGACGGCGTACTGTGGTGACATGTTGATGATGCCCGGGCTCCCGTCCCAGCCTTCGGGAGAGCACGTCGACATCGACGAGAGAGGTGAGACAGTTGGTCTCTTCTAGGGTCGCTGTCGTCACGAGCGCGACGGCACTGCTGATTCTTCTCCTTGCGGCCGCGCCGGCGGCAGCGATCTTTTACGGCGGTCCGGACGGCAACGGCCATCCCAACGTCGCCGCTGTCCTCGCTGCTGAGGCGTTTTCGGATGGCACCTGGACTGAATGCACGGGCACCCTCATATCACTGACAGTTGTTCTGTCCGCGGCGCACTGCAATTACGCCGATGGCGACTCAGTGGCGGTTACGTTTGACGCTGAGTACAACTCGTCGACGGGCACTACCTACTGGGGCACTTGGCACCCGGATCCACGGCATCACTTTTCTCCCGCTGGCTCCGTGACCACCCAGACGAAGGATCCGCACGACATGGCGGTCATCGTGTTCGACACGCCGATTCCGGGGATCACGCCGGCCCAGCTGCCTGCCGCTGGTTCCCTTAACGATCTCGACCATTACACGAAGTTCACGTCCGTTGGGTATGGCGGCCAGTTCTGGACAAAGGGCGGCGGCACCGGCAAGGTCCTGCACTTCACTGACACGCGCTTCGTCGCGGTCGGCAGCCTGAACACAGAAAATAAGACGTTGCTACGAATATCGATGAACCCGTCGCTGGGCAACGGTGGGACCTGCTCGGGAGATTTGGGCGGCCCGAACTTCCTCGGCGACAACGGGGAAACGAACATTCTTGCCGCAACGACGGTTACCGGCGACGGGGCGTGCAAGTCGACGAATGTCGACTACCGCCTCGACACGGCCTCGGCACGCTGGTTCCTGGGGCAGTACGTCGATCTGCCCTAGGTCTTAAGCCAGAAGACCCCGACTACGAGCAGACCGGCGGCGAAACCGACAACGGCGTAAAACCAGGCCTGCCAATCGATCGGTCCCAGCCGCGGCTCGCCGTGGTCGTCATGGCCTGACGCCGCGTGGTCGTCGGTGCCGGCATGCATGTCCGCGTGCGTCGCCGCGTCGTGGTGGGCGTCTTCCGTCACGGCAGCAGGTCCTCCGTCAGCAATTGGTCGGCCGTCAGGCTCGAGCTTACGCCGAGGTCTGGCAACGTCTTCATGAAGTCGATCGAGCTGGTCCAGGCGTTCTTGTCGATGGCGCCCAGGCCGTTCTGGTCTGTATATGAACTGTGCCAGATGTTGACCGTGGCGTTGAGGATCGCCAGCTGACTCGCGCGGTCCGTAGCGAGGTCCGGCACGGCCGCGATCGAGTCGTCAAGACCCACCTGCGGGTTGGCGGTGATCTCCTCCATCGCGCGCAGCGTTGCCGCAACGAAAGCCTGGAGCGCCTCCTTCTTCGAGCCGAGCGCAGCCCCAACTGTCAGACCCTGGCCGGGCAGCGGAGTGGCCTGGTCGACTGTCAGGACGTTCGTTTCGATGCCGGCCAGTGCCAGCTGAACGGGTTCGTTGTTGGCGAAACCGGTAGCCGCGTCGACCTGGCTTTCGCGCAGCGCCGTCGCCTGGCTGAAGTCCGGGTAGAGCTTGATGGTGATGTCGTCGGGCGTGAGGTTGGCGGACGCAAGCAGCGCCTGGAGCATGATCCACGACGACCCGTAACGGCCGGGAATGCCCACCGTCTTGCCGCGCAGATCGGCGGCCGTCTTGATGCCGCTGTCGGCGCGGGCGATGACGACGCTCGGGAATTGGGCATAGATCGTGGCCGCGTACTTGACCGGGATGCCCTGGCTAACGGCCGGGACGATGCTGGTGCCGTCACTCAGGCCAATGTCGACCTGGCCGTTGGCGATTTCCGGCACGAGCTGCGCATCGATCTGGTTCTGCATCGTTACGGTCAGGCCGGCGTCGCGGTAGTAGCCTTGCTTGTCCGCCCGATAGAACTGCGCGAACTGGACGCTCGGGATGTAACCCAGGCCGACCGTCATCGGAGTCGTCGCCGTCGTCGGCGTCGGGCCCGGCGAGGCGCACCCGACAGCCGACAGGACGAACACAACCCCCAACGCAAAAGTGAACCGGCGTTTCACCGCCACCTCCCAATCAATCGACGCTCAGCCATGAGCACGAGGATGTACAGCGCGACGCCGATCGCGGCAATCGTGAACAGCGTCGCAAACAACAACGGGATATCGAACAGGCTGCCCTGGGCGAGCAGGATCAGCACCCCCAGACCTCGATCGGCGCCGGCCCACTCACCGACGATGGCGCCGATGACGGCCAGCGTGACGCCGACGCGCAGGCCACCCAGGATCGACGGCAACGCGGCGGGCAACTCCAGGTGGCGGAACACCTGCCAGCGCGTCGCGCGCAGGCTTCGGCCAAGCTCGAGCAGCCGCGCGTCGACGGAACGGATGCCGACCATCGTCGAGACGGCAACCGGGAAGAACACGATCAGCGCGCAGATGGCGACCTTGGACAGCAGGCCGGTGCCGAACCAGAGCGCCAGCAGCGGGGCGAGAGCCAGGATCGGCGTCGCCTGGGCGGCGACGAGATAGGGCGAGATGAGCCGCTCCGCCAAGGCCGACCGGGCCAACAGGTAGCCGACGAAGAGCCCCAGGCCGGCCCCGACCAACAGTCCCCAGAAGATTTCGACGACCGTGGTGAACGCGTGGCTGGCCATCGTGCCAGTCGCCCACGCCCGTACCAGGCGCTCGAAAACGACCTCCGGCGCAGGAAGGACGTATGGCGGGAAGTTGCCTGCGACCACAACCAGCTTCCAGAAGAGCAGGAAGAGCGCGGCCGATGCAAGGACCGGCGCCCACTTGCGAAAAGTTCTCATCTGAAAGGATCGAACTCGGCCGGCGAGCCGATCTGATCGAGGATGTCGCGGACGGGCGCTGCCCGTTCCTCGTCGGCCGTCCGCTCCTCGGCGGAGCCGCCAAGGTGGAAGCGAATGGCCGAAGCCGTACGCGAGTAGGCCGAGCCGTCGAGGTCGTGGGCGGTGCGCGGTCGGGGCAGCGGCACCGACACCTCCGCCAGCACCTGGGCCGGCCGCGGCGACAGCACGATCACGCGATCCGCCACGAAGACCGCTTCTGGGATCGAGTGCGTAACGAGGACGATCGTCGAGCGCGTGCGCTGCTGCAGGTCGAGCAGCTCGACGTTGAAGCGCTCGCGCGAGAGCGCATCAAGGGCGCTGAACGGCTCGTCGAGCAGCAGGACTTCGGGCTCGCGAATGAGCGCGCGCGCGATCGCGGCGCGCTGGCGCATGCCGCCGGACAGCTGGCGCGGGTACGCCTCGGCGAACTCTGACAGGCCGACCAGGTCGAGCATCGCCGTCGCCTTGTCGTTGCGCGCGCCGGCCCCGACTCCGGCCAGCTCGAGCGGGAAGGCGACGTTGGAGATGGTCGATCGCCACGGCAGCAGGCGCGGCTCCTGGAAAACGAAACCAACCCGCGGATCTGCTTGGGTGACCGGAGCGCCTCCGATCTCGATCGTGCCCGACTCGGCTTGCAGCAGTCCGGCAATGAGACGGAGCAGAGTGCTCTTGCCTGATCCGTTGGGCCCGACAATGGCCACAATCTCGCCATCGGCCACGTCGAAGCTGACGCCGTCGACAACGTCGAGGTGGTCGCCCGTTGCAGTCGTGAACCCGCGCCTGACGGCGTCGAGCCGGATTTCCGCCAGCTGTGCCTCCCGGATCTGTGCCTCGACATCGGGGAGCGGCGAAACGGCAAGCGGGCGGCGCGAGCGCGCAGAAGCTGTCTACCCGCCTCCCTTCTCCCATCCGGACTCTGACCGTCGGCTCCCTGCCAGGGGATCCACCGTCGTCACGCCTCGCGGCGCGGCGCCGGGTCGTGGGCTGGTGGAAGCTGCCACAAGGGCCGCGTCCGCCGACCACCGGTTGGGAATTTCACCCAACCCCGAAGGAAAGGCGTATTCGTGTTGCCGCCTCGGAGGATACCGCAAGGTATCGTCAGTCCCGTGCTGACGATCCTGCTGACGCGTCACGGCCACACCGAGCGGTCGGAGCCTGAGCAGTACCTGGGGCAAACAGTCGACACGGCGCTGGATGAGCGCGGTCGGGCGAGCGCGGCGCGCCTGGGCGAGCGCCTGGCCGATGTGCGCATCGACCGCATCGTGGCCAGTCCCCTGACTCGCGCCGCCGAGACCGCGCGCATCGTCGCCCGTGGCCGGCACGTCGACGTGGACCCGCGCATGGCCGAGCTGAACTACGGCAAGTGGGAAGGCCTGACGCTCGAGCAGATCGATGAGAAGTATCCGGGCGAGCGAGAGCTTTACGACGCCGATCCGGCGAGCTACCACGTTGGTGGGGCCGAGAACGGGCGGCAGGTTGCCAAGCGACTGCGTTCGCTGATCGATGAGCTCCTCGAGTGGGCGGAGACGGGCGGAGGGGCCGACCCGTGCTGCCTGTTGGTCGGCCATTCGTCGGTCAACCGGGTGCTGCTGGCGATGGTCATGGGCGTCGAGCTGAGCGACTACCGCCGGCGTTTCAAGCAGGACTGGGCGAACCTGACCGTGCTGCACTGGCCGGATCGCGATGAGGGTCCACTCCTGCTACTGGCCAACGACGTAAGCCACATCCGTGGCGTACATGGCGCAACATGGGAGTGAACCCATGAAGACCGCACTTCAGTCCGACACGATCACGCTGACCGGGCTCAACCTGACGCTCGAAGAAGTCGAAGCCGTTGCCCGGGACGGCGCGACGGCGCGCCTTGCCGATGACGCCCGCCGCCGGATGCAGGCGAGCCGCGACGTGGTCGAGAAACTGGTTGCCGACGACGCCACGGTATACGGAGTTACGACCGGCTTTGGCCATCTCGCCGGGACCAGCGTTCCATCCGAGGAAGCGCGCCAGCTTCAGCACAACCTTCTGGTCAGCCACGCCGTCGGGGTTGGACCGGCGCACGATCGGGCGACGGTGCGGGCGATGCTCGTTCTTCGCGCCAATACGCTGGCGCGTGGTCAGAGTGGCTGCCGGCCGCTGATCGTCGAACGGCTGCTGGACTTCCTGCGGCTGGGCATCCATCCGCGCGTGCCGGAGCAGGGGTCCGTCGGCGCCTCGGGCGATCTCGCGCCACTGGCCCATCTCGCGTTGCCGTTGATCGGCCGCGGCCAGGCCGAAGTGGATGGCGAGACCGTGCCAGGCGCCGAAGCGCTGCGTCGACGTGGACTGACCCCGCTCGAGCTCGAGCCAAAAGAAGGCCTGGCGCTGCTCAACGGCACACAGCAGATGACCGCGATTGGCGCACTGACGCTGCTCGAGGCCGAGCGGCTGGTTCAGGCGGCCAGCGTCGTTGGCGCGATGTCGGTGGAGGCGCTCCTTGGAACGGATGTCGCGTTCGCCGCTGCGTACCACGCGGCCCGCCCGCATCCCGGCCAGTCACGCGTCGCCGCCGAGTTGCGCTACCTGCTGCGCGACTCCGCTCTGCAGAAGTCCCACCACGCTCAAGCGCACAAGGTCCAGGATCCCTACTCGATCCGCTGCATTCCGCAGGTACACGGTGCAGCCATCGACGCCCTGAATTACGTCCGCAGCGTCCTCGAAATCGAGGTCAACTCGGCCACCGACAACCCATTGATCTTTGCCGACGACCCAGTGGTCGACCCCTCAGCGGTCGCCACCGGCGGCGGACACGTCGTATCGGGCGGTAACTTCCACGGCCAGCCGATCGCGCTCTCCATGGACCTGCTGACGATCGCCGTCGCCGAGCTCGGCTCGATCAGCGAGCGGCGCATCGCTCAGCTCGTCGACGCCCGCACATCCGGCCTGCCCGCCTTCCTCGCCGCTGAGCCGGGCCTCAACAGCGGCATGATGGTTTACCAATACGCCGCCGCCGCGCTCGTATCGGAGAACAAGACGCTCGCCCATCCGGCGTCGGTCGACTCGATCCCGACCAGTGCCGACCAGGAAGACCACGTCTCGATGGGGCCGATCGCCGCGCGCCATGCCCGGGCTGTTGTCGGCAACGTCGAGCATGTCCTCGCGCTCGAGCTGCTGTGTGCCGGCCAGGGCCTGGACTTCCGGCTGGCCGATGCGCCGGCGCCCGGCGATGGCGTCAAGGCGGCGCACCATCAGCTACGCAAGGCGGTCGGGCACCTGGACGCCGACCGCGAAGCCGGCGCCGACATCGACGCGGCGGTCGCGCTCATTCGGTCGGGCGCTCTTGGAGAACTGCTGCCTGTCGGGACCGCCTAGATGACCGAAATCCGCGTCATCGATATCGGTGACGCCGACAGCTTTCGACTGATCCCGCCCTGCGCCGACTCGCGCTTCGACCATCGGTCCTGCGACTACTGGGAGGACGCCGACCGGGGCTCCAAGGCCAACCGACCTTCCTGGCTCGAGGCTCCTGCGGCGCCCGCGCCCGCGCCTCGGTCAGTTCCGTCCGACAACCCGTTTGCTCCCCCGCCGGCGCCGGAGTTCGAGAACCCCTTTGCGCCGGCCACTCGCGCCAGCCTGCCCGGCTCCTTCGCCGACGACGACCTCTTCGCCACCCCGCAGGGCAACCCGTTCGCACCGACGACCGTCCGGGAGCGACCGTTGGCCACCGGCGTGCCGCGCAAGCTGGCCCTGCTGGATCGGGGCCGGGGTGTCTTTGGGTCGTATGCCAAGGTCCTCCTGGCGGACGGAGAACCAGCCGCCTACTGCCAATTCGGGCCGCTGTCTGCCTACCCCAGAGCCAGCCGGCTGCGCGAGCTGTACCGGCAGCTGCCCGACGCGCCGCTGCCCGCCGTGATCACGTGCATTGCCAGCACGGCTGACGCCCGCCGCCGAGGTCATGCCAAGCGGCTCGTGGAAGAGGTTTGCGCGGACCTGTCCGGGCGCGGTTTCTCCGCGGTCGAGGCGTACCCGGATCTGACGCTCGTGGAGGACGAGCAGAGCGGCGCTCGCCCCATTTTCTGGCACGAGCTTGGTTTCGTAACGGCAGTCGACGACGAACGCTTTCCGGTCATGCGACGTGAGCTCTGATCCGGTCACCACGAAGGCGACCGCAGCCCTGGACGCCGCCGGCGTCGAGTACGAGTTGGTAGTGACGGGCCCCGCCGGCAGCGCGGAGGAGAGCGCCGAGCTTCAGGGCATCGGCCTGCACCAACTGCTCCGCACGATCGTCGTTCGCCGCGGTGAGGATGACTACCTGTTCGTGCTGGTGCCGGCCGGCCGGCGCTTCGACTGGCCGAAGCTGCGCGCGCATCTGGGCGTCTCGCGGCTGTCGCTGCCGGACGCGGACGAAGCGCGCGACGTCACCGGTTACGAGCGCTACACGATCACGCCATTCGGCTCGAGCCGCGCCTGGCCCGTCATCGCGGACTCGTCCATCGGAGAGTTGGACAAAGTCGCCATCGGTGGCGGGCAGCGCGGCGTAAATGTTCATCTGAGGCCGGCCGTCCTCATCTCCGCCACCAACGCCGAGGTCGTTGACGTGACCGCGCCAGGTTGACGACCGGCCTCGAGGCAAAGTGTCGACCAAATAGATGTCAACTATTGACATGAATCGGCCTAAGATCGAAGCGAATGCGCGCGTCTCGGCTCATCAGCCTGCTGTTGTTGCTACAGACCCGCGGGCAGATGACCGCCGCCGAACTGGCGACCGAGCTCGAGGTTTCTGAGCGCACAGTCCACCGTGATATCGAGGCGCTGTCCGGTGCGGGCATTCCCGTCTACGCCGCCCGCGGACGGCACGGCGGAGTGGCACTGGTCGAGGGCTACCGGACGCGCCTGACCGGCATGACCGCCGAGGAGGCGGAAGCGCTGTTCCTGTCCGGTGTGCCCGGACCCGCCGCCGAGCTCGGTCTGGGCACTGTCATGGCCGCCGCCAGGCTCAAGGTGCTGGCCGCCCTGCCGCCTGAACTCAGGTCACGCGCGTCGCGCCTGGTGGAGCGTTTTCATCTCGACGTTACCGGCTGGTTCCACACGGGCGAGGAAGCGCCGCTACTGGGGACACTGTCCGAGGCGGTGTGGGAGGGCCGTGCCGTCGACATCGTGTACGACCGTGGCGACAGGAGCGTCGATCGCCGCATCCATCCACTTGGCCTCGTGCTCAAGGCCGGCATCTGGTACGTGGTGGCCGAAACTGACGGCCAGGTCCGCACCTACCGCGTCGCTCGCGTCCGGAGCGCGACCGTCACGGACGAACGCTTCGAGCGACCGGATGGCTTCGAGCTCGCCGCCTTCTGGGCCGAGTCGACCGCCGCCTACGAGAGAGATGCGGCCCGACTCGAAGTTGTGGTCCGCATCGATCCCAACGCCCTGGGCGCGCTGGCCGAATTGGCCGGCGCCCAGGCCCTGCGCGAAGCGGAATTGATCACGCCGCACGAGCAAGATCCGGCTGGCTGGCAGGTTCTGCGCCTGCGCATGGAGTGGCCGTCAGAAGTGCCGGCGCGACTACTGGCTCTGGGTGACTCAGCCGAGGTGCTCGAGCCAGCGGAAGTCCGCGCGAAGGTAGCGACACTCGCTGGGCGGCTGGCCGCCCGTTACGGCGCGGCTCTGGCAGGTTGAGCAGCCGCCGCATGTGGTGGCGCTCCGCGATCTCACGCTCACGGTCTGCCTGGATGGTGCGCGCCAGATCAGTCGATAGGTTCAGCACGGCCCTGTCCTCCGTCGTCTGCTGCTAGAGCAGCAGCCTACCGGCCATTACTGACAAGAACTGTCAGGTATTCCAGGCAAAGCTGGGCGTAGACTCGACCAATGGCGATTGCGACGGAACGGCGCGTCATTCGTGCCCCGCGCGGCACGGACATCTCGTGCCGCGGCTGGCAGCAGGAAGCCGCGCTGCGCATGCTCATGAACAACCTGGACCCAGAGGTCGCGGAACGGCCGGACGACCTCGTCGTGTACGGCGGCACCGGCCGCGCGGCACGGAGCTGGCCGGCCTTTGATGCCATCGTGCGCGAGCTGCGAGCGCTGGCCGACGACGAGACGCTGCTCGTCCAGTCGGGCAAGCCGGTGGGCGTGTTCCGCACTCACGAGTGGGCGCCGCGGGTGCTGATCGCCAACTCGAACCTGGTCGGCAAGTGGGCCAACTGGGACACGTTCCGTGAGCTCGAGCGGGCCGGCCTGACGATGTACGGCCAGATGACGGCCGGCTCGTGGATCTACATCGGCACGCAGGGCATCCTGCAGGGCACCTACGAGACGTTCGCCGAGCTGGCGCGCCAGCACTTCGGCGGCTCGCTCCAAGGGCGCGTAACTCTGACGGCCGGTCTGGGCGGCATGGGTGGCGCGCAGCCGCTGGCCGTGACCATGAACGGTGGGCGTGGCGATCGTCATCGAGGCCGATCCTGAGCGCGCCCGTCGCCGCCACGAGATCGGCTACGTCGACCGCCTGACAGACTCGTTGGATGAAGCACTCGCCTGGGCGCGCGCGGCCGCCGCGGCCGGCCAAGCCGTGTCGATCGGGCTGATCGGCAACGCCGCCGAGATCGAGCCTGAGCTGGTCCGTCGCGGCGAGCAGTTCGACGCCGTGACCGACCAGACCTCGGCCCACGACGCCCTGAACGGCTACATCCCGGCCGGCTTGACGGTCGACCAGGCTGCCGACCTCCGACGCTCCGACCCGGCCGGCTACACGGCGCGGTCGATGGCCTCCATGGCCGACCACGTTCGGGCGATGCTGGCGCTGCAAGAGCGCGGCGCCATCACCTTCGACTACGGCAACAACCTGCGCGCGCAGGCGCAGGCCGCCGGCGTTGCCAACGCGTTCGATTTCCCGGGTTTCGTGCCGGCCTTCATCCGGCCGCTCTTCACGGAAGGTAAGGGACCCTTCCGCTGGGTCGCGCTGTCGGGCGATCCGGCCGACATTCGGCGCACCGATGAGGCCGTGCTCGAACTGTTCCCGCACAACCACTCCCTGCGCCGGTGGATCCGCATGGCGCAGGAGAAAGTGCCGTTCCAGGGGCTGCCCGCGCGTATCTGCTGGCTTGGCTATGGCGAGCGGGCCAAGGCAGGTCTCCGTTTCAACGAGCTCGTCGCGAGCGGGGAGGTGTCGGCGCCCATCGTCATCGGTCGAGACCACCTCGATTCGGGGTCAGTGGCTTCACCCAATCGCGAAACAGAAGGCATGCGCGACGGGTCGGACGCGATTGCCGACTGGCCGCTGCTCAATGCGCTGGTCAACACCGCCGCCGGCGCGTCATGGGTGTCGATCCACCACGGCGGCGGCACCGGCATCGGCTACAGCCAGCACGCCGGCATGGTCACCGTCGCCGACGGCACGCCGCTTGCCGCCCAGAAGCTCGAGCGCGTGCTGACCACCGACCCGGGCATGGGCGTAATCCGCCACGCCGACGCCGGCTACGAGCGCGCCATCGAGGTCGCCCGCGAACGGGGCGTGCACATCCCGATGCTCAACACGGACTGAGGCCCACGACGGCCGCGCAGATCGTCGCACTGGGCGGCGGCGGATTTAGCGACGCTGGCAAACTCACGCCGCTGGATCGCCACCTTCTCGAACTAACGGGCAAGCGGCGACCGCGCGTCTGTTTCATTGGCACAGCGTCAGGTGACGCCGAGCGCTACGCGGCCACGTTCTACCGGGCATACGCTCCCGTATCGGAGGCATCCGACCTTGTCCTGTTCGGTGCGCCTGAGCGCGAGTCGGTGGGCCGCCTGCTCGATCAGGACCTCGTGTTCGTCGGCGGCGGTAACACCGCCAACATGCTCGCAATTTGGCGGCTGCACAAAGTTGACGAGGCGCTTCGCGCCGCCTGGCAGTCCGGAACCGTTCTCGCTGGCATCAGCGCTGGCGCGATCTGCTGGTTCGAAGCATGCCTGACCGACAGCTTTGGTCTGAACCTGTCATCAGTTCCCGACGCGCTCGGCTTCCTCGCGGGATCGGCCTGCCCACACCTGGACGGAGAGCCTCTGCGTCGCCCGCGCTATCAGGAAGAGATCGCGGCAGGTCGATTGCCGGCTGGCTACGGGATCGACAACTACGCGGCGCTGCACTTCATCGGGACCGAGCTGCACACCGTTGTAAGTGAAAATGATGGCAGCGCAGCGTCGCGATTCGAGCTCATTGACGGAGCCGTCCGCGAGACTCGCCTCGACGCGATGCTCTTGCCAGGGGCATAGCGAAGCTCGGGCGGTAACTGCTTCACGGCGAGGCGTGACTATCGGCTTATCCCCCCGTCTCCGCCCGCGGCCTATCCTGACCGCCATGGCCGTGAACCGTGCTCTTTCCGCGTTGCTTGCGACCCTGCTCGCCATCGTTCTGCTGCCTTCGTCCGTCGCGGCGGCACCGGCTACGTCGGACTACACCATCGTGCACACGTACCCGCATAACACCAACGCCTGGACAGAGGGCCTCTACTTCTGGAAGGACAACTTCTACGAGTCGACCGGTCTGACGGGTAAGTCGTCGCTGCGGCGCGTCAGCCTGACCACGGGTGCCGTGCTACAGAAGCAGATGTTGCCCAGCACAGTATTTGGCGAGGGCATGGCCATAGCCCAGGGTCGAACCTTCGTGATCACATGGAAAGAGGGTCGGGCGCTCGTCTACAACCCGTTCACGTTCGGCCGGACCGGGCGCTACACCTACGCCGGCGAGGGTTCGGGCCTGACGTACAACGGCCAGTACCTGGTCATGAGCAACCTGACCAGCACGATCAGGTTCCGCGATCCCGATAACTTCCAGTCCGTCCGCTCGATCAATGTGACGGAGAACGGCTCGCCGGTCGACCAGATCAACGCCCTGGCCTGGGTCAAGGGTCAGATCTGGGCCAACATCTGGCTGGTGCCGGACATCCTGATCATCGATCCGCAGACCGGCCACGTCGTCCGCCGTCTCGACTTCTCGGCGCTACAGGCGTCCGAAAACTCGATGGGCAACGCCCACGACATGAACGGCATCGGCTACTGGGGCAAGCAGGACCGACTGTTCGTGACCGGCAAGTTCTGGAAGCACGTCTACGAGATCGAGATCAATCCGTAGTTCAGGCTGGCGGTTTAGCCGAGCGACGTTTCCTCGACGTTGACCATCCGGACGTAGAGCACCTGCTCGTTGATCTTCGAGCTCGTTGATCAGCCGCAGCGCGGCCAGGATGCCGGTGCCGACAGCCTCGGACTCGACCTCGCCGAACTGAACCTCGAGCACGACGTTGTCCGCACGCTCGTCGTTCGACACGCCGTCCGGGTCGTGCCAGGTCCCAACTGCTGACATCTCGGTCGAGGCGCGCAGGAAGTCGAGCGCTTCTGCCTTGTGCTGCGGGACAACGACCGTCAGCAGCTCCTGCTGACCGCGGTCGAGCACGACGCCGGCCGATTCATCACCAAAGAGCAGCGCGCTCAGCAATTCGCGTGCCCGTTCGGAGCGCCGCCTCGCCTTCGGCGGTTCGGTGCTCCGCGCGCCAGCAGCGCCGTGCCCTTGGCCGGAGCGCTGTCGTGCACCAGCCCGTCGCGCGCTGCCTCGGAGTGAGTCGGCCACGAAGCGGCTGATGAACTCTTCGTCGATGACGTCTGGATCAGCGACGTCAACCTGTGGCGCGACGCCCAGGTCCCGCTCGACGATCAGCCTGACCAGCTCGTCGACCAGCCAGCCCTTGTCTCGCTGTCGTATGGCCGCCCGTAGTCGGTCGGCGTAATCGGGCGCCAGCTCCTGACGTATTTTGCCGACGATCTCGTCGAGCTCGCTCAAGCGCCAGCCTCGAGGTCATCCTCCAGAGCGGGCCTTGGGCGACGGGGCAGGGCGGATGGTTTCGTCCAACGCCTCGCCCACGATCTGCGACTCCTGCTCGTCAGTCATCGGCGCCGGCATCTCGCGGATGGTGCGCACCGGCGAGAACAGCACCGGCAGAACCGGAATGAACGACAGCACGCCACTGACGACGAGAGTCTGCTGAAGACCGATCGTTCCGCCCAGGAACCCGCCGATCATGTTGGCAATCGGGATCGTGCCCCAGACGATGAAACGCATCGTCGCGTTCATTCGACCCTGCATGGGGATGGGCGTAATGGCCTGGCGGAAGCTGACCTGGTTGATGTTGTAGACGACGCCGCTGAAGGTCAGCAGGAACAGCGCGGCCGCTCCAAGTGGCACGGCCAGGTCGGGCGGCATCAAGGCGATGACAAGCGCCGGCGGCGCCCCCAGGAAGACGCTGATGACGATCGTGGGGCCCACGCCAATGGCCTTGCCGATCCGATTGGCAGTCACGGCAGCGACCAGCGCGCCGATGGAGCCGAGCGACAGGATGATGCCGATCGACTGCGCGTCCAGGCCGAGCCCACCACTGGCCACCGCACTCACGGCGTACAGCAGGACGATCGCGAAGCCCATGTTGCCAAAGAGGTTTGAGGTGGCCGTGCACGCGGCGATGGCGCGCAGGTACGGGCTGCCCAGCACCCAGCGCAGACCTTCTCCGATCTCGGTCCGCATGCCGATGTGCTTGCCCTCGGCGTCTGTCTTGCGTTGCGGTGTCGGTTCGGGTTTCTTGATGCGCCACAGGAAGAATGCGGAGCCGACGAATGAGGCAGAGTCGATAAAAATGGCGGCCGGCGCGCTGATCAACCCGATGAGGAAGCCGGCGATGCCGGGACCCGTGATCTGCGCGGCCGACCGGCTGATCTCGAGCTTCGAGTTGCCCTCCAGGATGTCGTCGCGCTCGACCAGCGACGGCAGGTATGCCTGGTACGAGACGTCGAAGAAGACGGTCAGGCAGCCGTTGATGAAGCCGACCAGGTACAGCTGCCAGATGGTCAGCGCCGCCGAAGTAGGCGGCGATCGGGATCGACAGCAACGCAACCGCCCGGCCCAGGTCGCCGACGATCATGATCGGCTTGCGGCGCAGGCGGTCCACCCATACGCCGGCCGGCAGGCTGATCAGGATGAACGGCAGGAACTCGACGGTGGCCAGCAGGCCGAACTCGAACGGCGTGACGTGCAGGAACAGGGCGGCGATCAGCGGGATGGCCAGCGCCGACACCTGCGTGCCGAACTGGCTGATCGTCTCGCCCGTCCACAGCTTCATGAACTCGCGATGCCGCCACAGCGATGGCCGGCTGGCGGGCGTGGTGGGCGGCGTCACGCTCGCGGCTGTCATCGAGCGGTAACCGCCCGGTTTGCTGTCTCGGGGCCGGCAAGCGCGACGCCGAGGCTGATCAGGCCGCGACCAACAACCCGGCGCAGGGCGCCATACCCGCTATGAGTCGTGTGGTTCGGCTGGGGCGGCCGCGACGGCAAGTGTGATTCGATGTTCATGGCGGCGAGCCAAGGCTCCAGCGGCAGCATCTCACGTTTCTCCCTTCAACCCTTGCCTGTTGCTTTACTCGTTGACGATCAATACCCGGTCGCCGTCATCAGTCGTGATGTCGACGATGGGCCCGCGCTCACCGGCGCGGATGGCTGAGCGGACTCTCTCGGCGGTGTCATCGGGCAGGCCGGGCACGAAGCCCGCTGCCAAGCTGGCCATGTTCAGCGGAACCCGCAGGTTGACCACCCGACGGCCACCTTCGGTGATCTCCACGCGCAAGTGGTGCGGCTTGTCCGGGTCGTTGTCCCTGGCGGATGCGCGGTTGGCCCAGCCGGCGCCGGCTGAGTTGTCGGTCGCCGGCGGCCTATCGGTCGACAGGGTGGCCAGGATCTGGTCGGCTTCGTCGGCCGTCAGGGCACCCTGCTCGACCATCTTCAGGATCTTGTCGACGTCAGGCATCGACGCCCACCTCCTCCAGCCGTCGAGCGGCTTCTTCTACGTCAATCTCGCCGCGCTCGAGTGCCTTCAGGATGTCCAGGCGGGTGGGCGCGGTTCGCGGTGTTGGCTTGGTTGGCGGCTCAGGCCTCGTCGGCGGCTCCCACGGGTAGGCCGGCATGGCGTTGACCGTGGGTTCGTCCGGCCGGCTGATAGGCGCCGGCATTGGGATGGCGCGGACAGGCCGTGGCTCGTCAAAGTCCGTCGGGCCGGTCACGCGCGGATCACCGGACATCGAGCGGAAAGTCAGCTGCGCGCGGCCATTACCGACCACGATTGGCTGGCGCCCGCCGCGGCCGATGTCGATCGCCCGCGAAGGCTCGAGCGTCAAGCCGCCGGCCGATTTGACAATCAGGTCGCCGCTGACGGTTTCCACCGTGTGGCGCGGGCCTTCAGACAGCCGGCCGGCCAAGCGGACGTCGCCGCTAACGGTCTTGACACGCAGGAACTCGATCGCCTGCGCCTCGACCTGTACATCACCCGACGTTGTGGTGGAGTTCAACTCCAGCTTCCCGCCGTCGTCGATGTGCACGTCGCCTGAGACGGTCTGTACGGTCATCCGGCCGCCGACGTATTGGAGGCGTATGTCACCGGAGACCAACTTGTAGTCCTGCTCGCCGCCCAGGTACTGGCCGGTGATGTCCGTGCTGACACCCTTGATGTCGATCCGTGCATCACGCGGCACGTCGACCACGAAGTCGACGTCGACGTTCGAGCGCCGAAACAGCCCCGAGTCGACCCGTTGCGGCTGGACCAGCAGACGGCCGTCGCCGCGTTCGACGTTGAGCTCGCGCAGCGCGCGATCCTCGCCCTTGACGATGACGACGGCCTCGCTGCTGTCCGTGCCCTGAATGCGGATTGTTCCGGACACCGTGCGCAGCTCGAGCACGCCGTGCTGGCCAATGTCGTGGCGGATAACTGCCTGGTCACTCATGCGTGGGTTCCTCGGCCAGCGGCTCGGCGTCTGCCGGTTCCGCCGGTTCTTCGGCTCGACCGGTTCGCCCGGCTCCGCGGGAGCGACCGACTGGGCGGGAGACGCCACCTCGGCCGGCTCGCCGCGGAGCTCAGCTGCAGCCTGCTCGGCTGTGATTTCGTGGCGCGCGAAGCGCTCCAGGACCTGCCGGCGCTGACTGGCGCCTGCCGAATCCGGAACGGTCGTGACGGGTTCAGATGAAACCGGCGCATCGCCCAGGCCGAGCGTCTTGACCAGCGCTTCCACGCGGTTACGAACGGTGGGATAGGAGATGCCCAGCTCGCGCTCCATGTCGCGCAGGTTTCCGCGCGCCCGCAGGAAGCTTTCGAGCAGGTACATCTGCTCGCGGCTGAGCCGGCCGAACCGGCCGACGCTGAATTGCCCTTCAAGGCCCGTGCCACACGTCGTGCAGCGCAGGTGTGTGACCTGCAGCTCACCCTCGCAGACCGGACAAGTGGCGATCACTTCTCGTGTCATGTTGCGCAGTCTGTATACAGAGTTGCGAAATGTCAAGTCCTATTTTCACTTTTCGCATATTCACATCTGCCACGCACGAAACTGGCCGAGCCGCCTAGACTCCGTCCTCGTGAAGCTCGTCGAGTGCGTGCCCAACTTCTCGGAAGGCCGGCGAGCGGATGTGGTCGACGCGCTGGCTGCCGCCGTCGCCGAAACGCCCGGCGTCTATCTCCTCGACCGGACGTCGGACCGCGACCACAACCGCAGCGTGCTGACGTTCGCCGGCCCAGCCGAATCGGTGGCAATGGCCATGGAGATGGCTGTCGGTGTCGCCGTGGAGCGGATCGACATGAACGTCCACGAGGGCGAGCACCCGCGCCTTGGTGCGGTCGACGTCATCCCGTTCGTGCCGCTGGGTGACACCACGATCGACGAGGCGATCGAGCTGGCCAGAACTTTTGGTGAGCGGATTGCCGAGCGCTTTGAGCTGCCCGTCTACCTGTACGCGAAGGCCGCCACGCGCGCCGAGCGCGCCGTCCTGGCGGACATCCGCCGGCCGCAGTTCGAAGGGCTGAAGGAGTTGATCGGAACGCCCGACTACGCGCCCGACTTTGGCCCCGAGCACATCCACCCCACCGCCGGTGCGACCGTGGTCGGTGCCCGGCCCTTCCTGATCGCCTACAACATCAACCTCGACTCCCGCGACGTGGAGGTCGCCCGGCACGTCGCGCGCCGCGTTCGTGAGCGGTCGGGCGGGTTGCCGCGCGTGCAGGCGCTGGGGCTGTACCTCGAGGATCTTGGCTGCGCGCAGGTGTCGATGAACCTGCTCGACTTCGAAGTCACTCCCCTATGGCTGGTGTGGGAGACGGTAACGGCGCTTGCGCGCCAGGAGGGCGCGGAACCGCGTGAGTCGGAGCTGATTGGCCTGGCGCCGCTGGCGGCACTGGTCGAAGTTGCCGACCACATCTCGGTAGACGAACAGGAGCCGGTAGAACAGCGCATCACGGACGCCGCGGCCTGGCTGCGCATCCGCGACTTCGACCCTTCGATGGCCCTCGAACTGCGACTCGCCGCGATGACAGCCCCGGCCAAGAGCGGAGGCGCATGACCGACCAAGGCGGCCTGCTGGTGGTCAACGCGATGGAGATCGCCACCCTGGCGGGCGGCGTTCGGCGGGGTTCGAGTCAGGCCGATGTGGCCACCATCGAGGGCGATGGCGCACTGGCCGTCTTCGAAGGCCGCATTGTCGCCGTCGGCCGGCGCACGGAAGTCGAAGCCAGGTTGGCCGAAATGGGCATCGAAGCCGACCAATTGGAGACGGTCGATGCCAACCGGGGCACTCTGACGCCGGGGCTGATCGACCCTCACACCCACCTGGTTTTCGCCGGTGAGCGCCATGCCGAGCTCGAACTGCGTCAGCGTGGCGTGCCCTATCTGCAGATCCTGGCGGCGGGCGGCGGCATCCTGCAGACGGTCCGCCAGACGCGCGCCGCGACGGAAGAGGAGTTGCTCGCCAACGGCCGGCGCTGGCTGGCCGAGATGCTCAGCCACGGCGTTACGACCGTCGAGGTGAAGTCCGGCTACGGCCTGGACATGGACACCGAGCTGCGCCAGCTGGCGGTGGCGGATCAGCTCGGCACGGAGGGCCCGATCGATGTCGTGCCCACCTTCCTGGGTGCCCACGCCGTCGCGCCGGAATTCCGCGACCGCCCGGACGCGACCGAGGCGTACATGACGAGCGTCATCGAAGACCAACTGCCGGCTGTCGTGGCGCAAGGCGTGGCGACATCAGTTGACGTTTTCTGCGAACAGGGGGTGTTCGAGGTGCCGGCGACACGCCGGCTGCTCACCGCGGCCAAAGCCTCCGGCCTGGCCGTCCGGCTGCACGCCGACGAACTGCATCCCTCCGGCGCGGCCGAACTGGCCGCCGAATTCGGCGCTCTTTCCGCCGACCACCTGGCCGCTGTGTCGGAGTCGGGTGTCGCGGCGCTCGCGCGCGCAGCCAACGAAGGGCATCCGGTCGTCGCAACGCTCCTGCCTGCGACCACGTTCTTCCTGATGAGCGATCACTACGCCCCAGCGCGCGGCCTGATCGAACAGGGGGTGCCGGTCGCCTTGGGCACGGACTTCAATCCCGGCACGTCACCCACAGCCAATGCCCAGTTGGTTTTGTCCATTGCCTGCCTGCAGCTGAAGCTGACGCCGTCGGAGGCGCTGGCGGCCATGACTGTGAACGCGGCGGCCGCGCTGGGCATGTCAGACAGCCGCGGCACGCTCGAAGAAGGCCGCGAAGCGGACTTCGTTATCTGGAATGTACCCAGTCATCGGTTACTGCCTTACTGGCTGGGTGCCAACGACCTCGTGCGTACGGTGGTCAAGCGTGGGCACGTCGTCCTGGAGCGCAACCCCGACTAGGTTCTACCGCGCGGCTCGAGCAGGGCCACGGTCGTTTCCGCCGGCAGGGAAGAGATCGAGACGGTCAGCTTCGTCGCCGCTTCCGGCTGCTGGGCGCTCATCTCGTGCAGGAACTTCTCCATCTCCGTCGCCACACCGTCTGTCTCGAGCGCCATTGGCACGATCAGCTTTGCGTCCAGCTGGGTAACAAGTTCCGCCGCGCGCGCCGCGGCGAGACTGCCGCCAATGGGCACGCACGCCACTTCGACCGTGCCCAGCCTGTCGATCATCTCCTCGCTCAGCACGTGACCTATCTCGCCCAGGTGCACGGCATGCAGGCCGTCGAGCTCGTAGACGAAGCTCATGTTGCGACCGCGCAGTGCCCCCTTCTGTTCGTCTCGAAACGTGGGCACTCCGGTCACGAGGATCTCGTGGACCTCGTACTCGCCCGGCGAGTCCAGCAGGAATGCGTTGGCCAGGCTGGTGGGCACCTTGATCCCTTCGCCGCGCTTGTGCGGTTCGTGCCCGTTTCCGTCAAGGCGAAGCGCGGCCTGGTCCTCGGTGTGACTGTACGTGGCAACGTCGGCCGTCAGCCCGCGGCCGGTGGGTCCGACAAGCGCCGAGTAGCCGTCGGCGACAACAACTCCCTCACGGCCCTTGAAACGTAAGCAGGTAGCGCCAAACGATGTGATTTCCATCGGAGACATTCTGCCTCCGCAGTCCGCCTTCGGCGGCTGCTGCGCGCAAAGCGCCCAGACCGCGGCGTTTCGCCGCGTTCCGGCCGTTGCTTGCGGCTGCCTCCGCAGTCCGCCTTCGGCGGCTGCTGCGCGCAAAGCGCCTGGGGCAAAAAAGAACGAGGGCCGCCTGCCCAATCGGCGGCCCCCGCTCCGAGGGAGGGAGAGGGAACAGGAAGCGATGCTTCTCGGTTCCGCAACCCGAAAGATAGGGACCGAGCGTGAAGGCACCAGCGGCGAGGTGGTGAAGAAACGGACATATTCGCCCGAACGCACCACCTCGGGCTCACAGCGAAGGCTGGCAAAATCAGCCGGTGAGCAACGAGTGGCCGTCACCATTCCAACCCGTCGCCCCGCCTCCGCCGCCTCCGCCGGAACCGCCCGCACAGCAGGCGCCGGGTCAGCCGGCCGGGCCCTCCAACAACGTGAAGTTGCTGGTTGGCGGCCTGGCGCTGACAGCGGTCGTCCTGATAGCGCTGATCGGTGTCTATTTCTGGGCCGGTAGCAAGCCGGCACCGACATCCCAGCCCAGCCCAACTCCGACGCAAGTTGCCCAGGCCTCGACTCCCCCGCCCGCCACGGCGACTGCGGCACCAACAGCGACCGGCACCACCGGGGCGCCAACCGGCAGTCCCGCCTCACCCACGCCGGCCGAAACGGCTCCCGGCACGCCGACCTCCGGCCCATCCACCACGCCGAACGCAGACATCGCCGCGCAGGTCAACGAGGTCATGGCGCAGGTCCCGCCGATCCGTGAGCTCGATCCACTACGCGACACGCCACTCCAGGTCATCAGTCGCGACGATTTCCACGACTTCGTCCAGAACGAGTTCACTGATCAGGTCGATCCCGTGCAGCTGGCCGCCCAGCAGCGACTGCTGCAGCGGCTTGGCCTGCTGCCCGATGACGCGAACCTCGAGCAACTGATGATCGACCTACAGAGTGGCGCGGCGGCCGCCTTCTACCGTCCCGACAACCAGACGATGTACGTCATCGACGACGGCACGCCCTTCGATGCGGCCGAGCGCTGGTACGTGTCTCACGAGTACACCCACGCGCTCGACGATCAGCACTTTCAGATCGGCGCCAACACCGTCACGGACCCGTCAGAGAGCGATGCGGCGCTGGCCCAGCTCGGCGTGATCGAAGGCGACGCGACGACGACCATGCAACTGTGGGCGCAGCAGTACCTGAGCCTGCAAGAGCTGATCGAGATATCGCTTCTTTCGTTCAACGGTGAGGACCTGCAGATGCTGGACAGCATGCCGCCTTACCTCGTCCGCCAGCTGACGTTCCCCTACCAGGAGGGCTTCACGTTCGTCAGCGGCTTGCAGACGCAGCAGGGCTGGGATGCGGTCAATCAGGCGCTGCAGAGCTATCCGCCGTCGACCGAGCAGATCCTGCATCCCGACAAGTACGCCGCCCACGAGGCCCCGATCACCGTCCCGCTGGACGACCCCACGGCCGACTTGGGTGGCGGCGGCTGGAAGCAGACGTGCATCGACACTTTTGGCGAGCTCAACATGCAGATGTGGGTTGCCGGTGGCGAGCAGCCCAACTCGCCCATTCCGGGCCTGCCGATTGGCGCCTGGCCGCACGCCGCCGACGTTGCCGGCTGGGGCGGCGATCGGGTGGCAATGTGGGAGCGCGACGAGAGCGGCTCGTGGGCGATTGCCTGGAAGACGGCTTGGGACACGTCGACCGACGCCGACGAGTTCGAAGCCCGTGCGACCCAGCTTCAGGCAATGCTGGACGGCACGTCGAGCGTCGTTCGCACCGCCGATAAGGAAGTTGTTCTGCTGATGGCCAGCGCGCAGCAAACGCTCGACGAGCTGAACGCCGCGCTGATCAAGTAGGGCTACATCGACTCCGGCGCGCTGATGCCCAGCAGGGCAAGCGTGTTGGCGATGGTGATGCGCGTGGCGTCGACCAGCGCCAGGCGGTCCGCCGAGGTCTTCGGGTCATCCGGATCGACGACGCGCCGGTCACGGTAGAAGGCGTGGAAGGTGGTCGCCAGGCCGGTTGCGTACGTCGTGATCGACTGTGTTTCGCGCGCCTCCGCCGCGTCCGAGACGACCTCCGGTAGGCGCTGCAGCTCCTTGGCCAGCCCCAGCGAAACCTCGTCGCCTTCGAGCCGGCCGGCGACCGACTCAGCCGCGGTGAGACCGTCGGCAGCAGCTTTGCGCAGGATCGAGCTGATGCGCGCGTGCGCGTACTGGACGTAGTAGACCGGATTTTCGTTCGACTCCTTGCGTGCCAGCTCAATGTCGAAATCGAGGCCGGTATGCGGTGAGCGCGCGGCGAAGAACCAGCGCGCCGCATCGACGCCGACTTCCTCCATCAGGTCGTCGAGGGTCACGAACTCGCCTGATCGCTTGCTCATGCTGACCGGCTCGCCGTCGCGTACGAAGCGGACCCACGAATACAGCAGGATGCGGACCGCGTCGGGATCATGGCCCATCGCCTTGGCGGCATTTACCAGGCGGGCCACCGCACCATGGTGGTTCTCGCCCCACACATAGATCAGCTCGTCGAAGCCGCGGCTGAACTTCTCGATGACATAGCCGATGTCGGCAGCGAAGTAGGTGGGTGCGCCGTTGGCGCGGTAGATGACGCGATCCTTGTCATCGCCGAACGCGGTCGAGCGGAACCATGTCGCATCGTCCTGCTCGTAGACATAGCCGGCCTTGCGCAGGGCATCCACACCGCGCTCGACCCAGCCATCGTCGTGGACAGAGCTCTCCGTCTTCCAAACGTCGAAGGCGATGCCCAGGGCCGCCAGGCTGCGCTCGATGCCGGCCCGCTGGATCTCCGATGCCCACCTTCCGTACACCCAGTCGGCCGCATCGGCGTCGGGCGCAGCGTCGGCAGCGGCCACAACGTCGGCCGGCACCTGTGCCGCCATCTCCGCGACGTAGGCGCCCTTATAGCCATCCTCGGGCAGCGCCGTCCCAGCGCGGATCGCCCTGACCGATCCGCCCAGAGCCTTGACCTGGCTGCCGAAGTCGTTGAAGTAGTACTCACGCGTGACCTTGTGGCCGGCGGCATCGAGCACGCGACTCAGCACATCGCCGACGAAGGCGCCGCGCGCATTGCCGACGTGCAGCGGGCCGGTTGGGTTGGCCGATACGAACTCGACATTTACGCGCCGCGCTTTTGGCGCAGCCACGTGCCCGTAAGTCGCGCCCTGCTGACGGATCGCCTGAACGCCATGCTCGACGACCGCCGGCTGCAGCCACACGTTTACGAAGCCGGGTCCGGCGACCTCTGCGCGTTCAATCAAACCGCCCGCGTTTTGCAAAAGATTGGCAACGATGTCGTCGGCAATCTGGCGCGGCGGTCGGCGCAAGGGACCGGCCAATTTCAGTGCCAGGTTGGTTGAAAAATCACCATGTTGCGCGCTAGTAGGACGAACTACCTCTACCGGGGTAGCCGGATGGTCCTGTGCCTGCAACGGCGCGCTGGCACCGGCCAGGGCGTGTGCGATTCGCCCGCGGACAGATTCATCCGGATGCTCCGCGCCACTCACGGCCGGAGCGTAATCGATCTCACTCGGTGCTGACGGTCACCAATATCAGCAATGACGCCTATTGCAACGCCTGATTCGTGCCCTAACATGCGGCGACGACCGGAAACTAGGACATCAGTACGGGTGCCAGAGGACCTGTAGTACCGTCACCTTCCGGAAGAGAAGCAGACTGGCTGAAGAAGGGAGACCCAGGGAGGACTTATGAAGACTCGACGGATCCTTGCCGGAGTTGTTGGCGCCACGATGGCGCTGACGCTTGCCGGCGCCGCGTTCGCTAGGCGGCGGCCAGAACCTCACCAGGACACGGCCGATCAGACGGACGACCGACGTTCGCGCAGGCCTGCACGGCTGCACGACGGCGTAGGCTCTCGAAGATGCCGGCGCAACTGTCGCTCTGGCACTTCATCCTGACGACGCCGTCGGCGCACGAGCGGGCACATGGACGCCACATTCAGCGAACGGTGACCGACAGCGTCAGCGGTCTCGCCGACAACGGTTCGAACGCTCAGGCGCTGCACTGGATCACGTCTTCAACAACTCAGCGTCACGCTCGACAGCGCCATGACGACCGACGTCACCGGTGGCCAGTTCAACCTGTCGCACACCTGCATCGGCTCGACGGCGACTGCAACGCCGAACGTCGACACCGTCACCGACCCCGACCCTGCCGAACGAGACGCCAACCCCGACTCTTCCGCAGACCAACACCATCGATCAGACGCCGGGCAGCGGCTCAGGCACCAGCCTGACGCTCGTCTTCGCCCTGATCCTGGCAGTCGCCGGCGGCCTCGTCGCCTACGCGATGCGCCCCCGCCGCGTCGGCAACCGCTAAGACGCGAAGCCCCCTGGGCTAAACGACCGGCCCCGTCGCAAGACGGGGCCGGTTCTTTTTATGCCTCGAGTTGCAGCCCCGGCTCGGCGACAGCCACGTCGCCGGCAAAGACTTCGGAGGCCGCGGCGATCGCTGCTCCGGGCTCTGATTGGTCCTGCATATGGGTGAGCAGCAGGCGGCTTGCTCCGGTGCGCGCCGCGACTGATGCGGCAGCCGCGGAGGTGAGGTGGATTGGGCTATCGGCGGGACGCGCGCCGAAAGCTGCTTCGCATAGCAAGACGTCGCCCGGTCGGACCAGTGGCAGCAGGTCGTCGGCGACGCCGCAGTCGCCCGAGTACACCAAGCCAGGGCCGTCCCCAGTCGAGACTCGGAACGCGTACGAGTCTGGAATGTGGGTCACGTGGCGCGCCTCGACCTGAAATCCCGCTACTTGGAATTCGCCAGGCTGGAGTGGCGAGACACGGATGCCATCGAGGAAGCCGTCTTCCGCGAATAGACCATCCAGCCGTGCCGCCAGCTCGCCCGGCCCGTGGATCTCGAGCCTGCGCGTTTGTTGCGCGTCGTACTTGAGATAGTGGCGCAGCGGCACGAGGTCGACGAAGTGGTCCGGATGCAGGTGGCTGGCCAGCACCCCGTCGATGGTCGCCGGGTCGCGGTAACCGCTCAGCTCGGCAAAAGCACCCTGGCCCAGGTCGAGCACGATCGCGCGGTCACCCTCCTCGATCAGGTAGCACGCCGACGCGTGCCCGGGGCGGCGCGTCCAGGCGGCGGCGCTGCCGACGATGGTCAGCCTCACAGCACGTCGCCTATGCGCTCGACCAATTCAGTCAGCGAGTCGACCACCAGCGCTGCACCGTCTGGCTCCTCTGTAGCCAGCGCTGCCCACGGTCCGCGCCGCAGCCAGACCGCGCGCATGCCGGCCGCCGCCGAAGGTCGGACGTCGTTGTCCAATCGGTCGCCCACGTAAGCGACCGAGGTGGGTTTCGGATTGCCCAGTAGCTCGAGCGATCGGCTGAAGAAGGCTGGATTCGGCTTGTGGACCCCAAGCTCTTCGCTCATTGCCATCACGTCAGGATTGATTCCGAGGGCACGCAGCTCGGCTGTCCGCCGGCTCGGCTGATTGGCCAGAACGGCTACGCGATACCCGGCTGCACACAGGTCGCGAATGGCGGAACGGGCGTCGGGATACAGATCGGCCGGTTGAAATCCGCCGTAGCGACGCTCGAATTCGGGCTCCAGCTCGCGCCAGTCGGGGCGTCGCACGATACCCGCCACCTCGCCGTGATCGCCGCTCGCGATGGCCGCGCCGAGAGCCGCCATCAGCGTCAACGGCGTCATGCCCAGCACGTCCGCCCAAACGGTCCACACGCGAGTCTCGTCGATGAGGGTTTCCCCGACGTCGAGGCAGACCCACTTGTCGTCTGCCACGTGGCTTAGATGAGCCGCAGCTCGCGCCCCACCTTCTCGAAAGCGTCGAGGCAGGTCTGGAGGTCGTCGTGCGAGTGCTCGCTGGTAACGATCGTGCGCACGCGCGCCTTGCCCAGCGGCACCGTTGGATAGACGACGGACGTGGCAAATACACCGTGCTCGAATAGGCCGGCAGCCAGCTTCTGGGCGGACTCGGCCTCGCCCGCCATGACCGGCGTGATCGGCGTCTCTGAGATGCCCGTGTCGAAGCCGAGTTGCTGCAGCCCGGTCTTGAAGAAGCGCGAGTTGTCCCACAGTCGCTCGATGCGCTGAGGCTCGTTCTCGAGCACGTCGATGGCGGCGATGCAGGCCGCGGCGACGGCCGGTGGTTGCGATGTCGAGAAGAGCAGCGTGCGGCAGCGCTGGATCAGGTAGTCCTTGAGATGCTGGCGGCCCGCGATGTAGCCGCCCATCACGCCGATGGCTTTGGACAGCGTGCCTACCTGGATGTCGACTCGACCGTGGAGATCGAAATGGTCGACCGTGCCGCGACCATTCCGGCCAAGCACGCCCGACGCGTGTGCGTCGTCAACCATGACCGCCGCCTCGTAACGCTCGGCCACCTGGCAGATGCCGGCGAGAGGCGCGATGTCGCCGTCCATCGAGAAGACACCATCGGTGATGACCAGGATGTGGCGGTACTTGCCTTCAGCGCGTGCTTCACGCAGGACCTTCTCGAGCCCGTCCACGTCGCGGTGCGGGAAGACTGCGCGCGACGCCTTGGACAGGCGGACACCGTCGATGATCGAGGCGTGGTTCAGCTCATCGCTGACGATCAGGTCACCCTCGGCGGTAATAGCCGGGATGACGCCGCTATTGGCGGTCAGCCCGGACTGCAGGGTCAGCACCGCTTCGACGTGCTTGAAGTCCGCCAGCCGGCGCTCGAGTTCATCGATCAATTCGGTCGCGCCGGCGATCGTGCGCACAGCGCCGGTGCCCACGCCCAGGTCGTGGACGGCCTTTGCAGCCGCTTCGACGAGGTGTGGATGGGTAGTCAGGCCGAGATAGTTATTTGACGACAGGCTGATGACCGGCTTGCCGTCGACGACGGTATGGACCGCCTGCGGCCCGGTCATGAGGCGCAGTGGCCGGTACAGGTTCTGGCGCTTGAGCTCGTCGAGTTCGTCGGCGAGGTATGAGAGAGGGTCCGTCGCGGTCTTCACAGGGGCATTTTCCCTCCGCAGTCGGCCTGCCGGCCGCTGCTGTGTCTCACTTGCGTCACTCCTCCTGCGGGAGCAGAACGATCTTGCCGGCGTGGCCCGCGGCAACCAGGTCGAAGGCCTCCGCGTAGCGCGTCATCGGCAGTCTGTGGGTGATGATCGGCGTCACGTCGAGGCCTTCCTCGAGTAGCGCGGTCGTGCGGTACCACGTCTCCCACAGCAGCCGGCCCGTGATGCCATATACGCGAATTGCCTTGAAGATGATCTCGGGCGACAGGTCGATGGTGGCCGGCTTGGCGTGCGTGCCCAGCAGCGAGATGCGCCCGCCGTTGGTCAGCGCGGCAAGGCCCTGGTGCAGGGCCGGTTCGGCGCCGGACATCTCGAGCACGATGTCGACTCCGTTGCCGTCCGTCTCGTCGCGCAGCCGGCCAACCACGTCGTCGGTAGCGGACAGCACCACGTCCGCGCCCATCAGGCTGGCCATCGACAGTCGCTCCGGGTTGATGTCGGTGGCAAAGATGCGCCGCGCGCCGGCCATGTTGGCCACGGCAATGGCCATCAGGCCAATGGGCCCGCAACCAAGAACCGCCACTGTCTGCCCGGCCACTTCTTCAACGAAGGCCGCATGGACGGCGTTGCCGAGCGGCTCCTGGAGGGCGGCGACCTCTGCCGGGATGCCCTCGTAGACCCACGCATTGGCCTCCGGCAGCGCCACGTACTGGGCGAAGCTGCCCGGCACGATGAACGCCGAGAATGCGCATGTTCTGGCAGACGTGCGCCCGGCCGGTCCGGCACTGGTAGCAGGTCCAATCGACGATGTGCGTCTCGGCCGCCACGGTGCGGCCCAGCTCGATCCGGCCGGCACCCGGCCCGTGGCCCACGACCACGCCCGCCATCTCGTGGCCAAACACCATCGGCGGCGGCCCGAAGTTGTCCTGTGCCCACTTGTCCCAGCGCTCGATGTGGACATCAGTTCCGCAAACGGACGCCGCTTCGACGCGAACGAGGATCTCGCCCGGGCCCGGCTGCGGGATGGGCACCTCGCGCACGGCGGCGCCCGGCGCAGCCTTCTCCTTGACCAGTGCGCGCATGGTCGTGCCAATGCCCGGCGCGGACGCATCGAGCGCTGGCGCGAGCTGCGCGTTCACGGTCTGCTGGTCAGGCCTCCATCAACAGGTGCCGAGCTCCGGCGTGGTGGGCGAGTCGATCCACTGTTCGGCAAATGTAGCCGCTTGCTCCGGCTGCCACGTATCGAGTAGGAGCGCGCGGTCCCAGGCCATCAAGGCGAATGGGGTACTCATCGAATCGAAGCGGACGGCCAGCACCTTCTTGGCACAGCTGCTCTTCGTTGGCGGCGGCGCGTTGTCGTACCACGGCTTGGATACCGGCCATGTCTGCCTGGCTGATGCAGTCGCCCTGGCCGAGCACGCCACTGGGGCAGCGATAGGCCAGCACGACGTAGCCGTGCTCCAGGTTGTGCACCCAATACTGCGGGTACTTTTCCGTCGATGGGCCATAGACCGCTGGCTGCATCGGGGCCTGGCCCGCAATCGAGTAGTGGTTGCCTGACGTTGGCGGACAGAAGGCGTAGCTGACCGGGGCGCCCGCCGGGACGTGGCTGCGGCCCATGTCGGTCGTGGTAAAGCCGAGGCGGGCGGTTGGCTCCGGAATCGGGGTGCCGGCCGGTGTTGGCGAAGCACTCGGCGACGCGCTGGCCGTGGGCGAGACGGAGCTGGCGGGTGAACCAGAGGCTGATGGCGACGCACCCGGACTGGATGTCCCGCCGGCGGTCGAAGTCGGGCCGGCTGAAGGGGAGGCCGTGGGCGAAGCAGTCGGCGAAGGTGTCGGCGTGGCCGGGAATGGTGTCGGCGCCGGCTTCAGTCGGCCCCGGCGTCAGGAGCGAGCCGCATGTGTAGGCGGCCTGGGTTGAGCTGGTGAAGAACAGGAAGCCAATGGCCACGACGCCGATCGCCACGAGCCCGATCAGCAGATACGTGCCGTTGCGCTCGAGGAACGTCTTTTGGGCAGGCCGGCGAGACGCCGGCCGGCGTGCCGTCGATCGCCCTGAGCTGGCGGGTGTCGCTGACGCACCTGATGACGCACTTGATGACGCGCCTGATGAAGCGCCCGATGGGGCAGCCGATGCGGGACGCGTACGGGATCGTTTGGCCACGGTGCGCGGTCTCTCCAGATGTCGGAAGGGTCAGGATTTGGTCGCGGCAGGCGGCGACGGTCGCGCGGCGACCCATAAAAGGTTAAGGCACAAGCCGTTGTTACGTCCTATGGCTGGCTGAACCACGTCCTCACGCGCGGCCCGCGCAGGGCCAGCACGAGCAGCACGCCAAGTACCAGTCCGACCACAGCGCCGAGTGCGCTGGCGTATTGCCAGAGGACCAACGTCAGTGGCACGACGAGCGTGGCCATGCCGAGCGATAGGTTCCAGGCCGCCTGCTTGCGCTGGAAAACCAGCGTCAGCGTGAAGACGAGATATGCGATCAGCAGCATCCACAGCAGGCCCATCGGCGAGACCGGCGTGTCGATGGCCTGGTTGATGACCAGCGGCAAAGTCAGGCCGAGGCCGGCCAGCAGCAGCAGGCCAAAGCCGATCAGCACGAGAACACCCGTGGGCATGCCGCGCTGTTGCTCCATGGTTGGCAATTCTGGTCAAAATCCGCTGGCCATGCATTTGAGATCGAAGGGCTCGTTCCTGCTGGTTGCTGCGCTGACGGCGGCCTGCGCCGCGCCGGTGCCACCGCCATCTTCAACGCCGACATCGACACCGACCGCGTCGCCGACCGCTGATCTTTCAACCGCCTCCGCGTCGACTCCTCCGCCATCGCCGTCGTCAACGGAATCGACCCCGCCGACCCCAGGGGCGACCGACACAGCACCCCCCACCGCCAGCCCACTTGTCACGCCCTCAGCGCCACCCGCGGCGGTCGAAGGAACGCTCACCATCTGGGCAGACAGCGTTCGGGCGAGCGTCCTGTCCGGCATCGCCATCCAGTTCACGGAGGAGACCGGCATCCCGGTCCAGGTCGAGGAGATGTCGTTCGACGACATCGTCGATCAGGCTGCCGCGCTTGCGCCGGCGGGCAAGGGACCGGACGTCTTCATCGGTCCGCACGATCGGCTGGGCGAGCTGGTGGCCGCCGGCGTAGCCGAGCCGCTGGACCTGAAAGCGGTCAAGGCGTCCCTCCGGCCGGTGGCAGTGCAGGCGTTCACGTACGGCGGGCAGACCTACGGCCTGCCTTATCTGACGCAGGGCGTGGCGCTGTTCTACAACCGAGGTCTGCTCGGCGGCGCGAGCGCGCCGGCGACCTGGTCCGACCTTAAGACGATGGCCGCCAACTTCCAGGCGGACGATCCATCGGACCAGGGCTACTGCTTGCCGCAGGCCGACGCCTATCACAGCGAGCCGCTGCTGACCGGCTTTGGCGGCTACGTCTTTGGTAAGGACGCCGACGGCTCCTACGACGCAACGGACGTTGGCCTCGACACGCCGGGCGGCCTCGCTTCAGCCGAGGAAATCGACGCTATGGTCAAATCCGGGCTGTTGCGAGCCGGCGTCGATTACACGGCCTGCCTGGCGTCCATGACGACGGGCAAGTCACTGTTTTGGATAACTGGTCCGTGGGCCCTGCCGGACATGACCGCGTCTGGTCTCGACTTCGGCATTGCGCCCCTACCGACCATGACCGGGACGCCGCGGACGTTTGTCGACGCACAGGGCTTCATGGTCAGCCACTTCGCGCCTAACAAGGAGGCAGCGCTTACGTACCTGCTCAACTACGTCGCGACTTACGACGTCATGCTCTCGCTGTGGGAGGCCGACCCGCGCGTGCCAACCTGGAACGAGCTGGCTGACTCGATGGCTGATGCCAACACTGCCGCCTTCATCGCCAGCGTCGATCTCGGCGATCCCACCCCGGCAATTCCGGAAATGAAGGGCGCGTGGACTGCCTGGACGGGCGCGCTGAACTCGATCTTCCTTCAGCAGCAGGCACCCGACGCTGCCTACCAGCAGGCGGCGGTCGCCATCCGCGGCCAATGACGGAGCTCTCCGAAACGCCGCGCTGGGTGCGCGACGCGGTCTTCTACCAGATCTTTCCCGACCGTTTTGCCCAGAGCTCACGTGTCCAGAAGCCCGGGCCACTCGAGCCGTGGGACACCCCGCCAACGCAGCACGGCTTCAAGGGCGGCGACCTGCTCGGCATCGTCGAGCACCTCGACTACCTGGCCGATCTGGGCATTACGGCCCTGTACCTCAATCCCGTCTTCTCATCCGCGTCCAACCACCGCTACCACACGTACGACTATTTCCAGGTCGATCCGCTGCTGGGCGGTAACGAGGCGCTGCGCGAACTGCTGGACGAGTGCCACAGGCGCGGCATGCGGGTCATCCTCGATGGGGTCTTCAATCACTCGGGTCGTGGCTTCTGGCCGTTCCATCACATCCTCGAGAACGGCATCTCGTCGCCCATATGTCGACTGGTTCTACATCGACAAGGAGGCGCTTCGCTCGGGCCGTGGACTGCGCCCGTACCCGACGGCGCATGACCTTCGCGAGATACCCGGCATCGGCGCAGCAGGGTGACCTGTCACTGCGCCAGCTCGGCTATCGAGCGTGGTGGGGGCTGCCCGCCCTGCCCAAGCTCAACACCGATAACCCATTCATGCGCGAGCACTTGCTGGCGGCGGGGGAGCATTGGCTGCGCTTCGGCATCGACGGCTGGCGGCTCGACGTGCCGGAAGAAATCGATGCCAATTTCTGGATCGAGTTCCGCCAGCGCTGCCGCGCGGTCAACCCGGATGCATACCTGGTCGCCGAGATCTGGCGCGTCAAGCCGGAGTGGCTGGAGGGCGACACCTTCGACGCGCTGATGAACTACCCGTTGACCGAGGGCATCCTGTCCTTTGCCGGCGCGCCCGTCCTCGATATGCGGGTCGTCGCCACGCAGAACGAATACAAAGAGTCCGTGCGCCCGATCGATGGCCCGTCATTCGCCGGCTATCTGCGCTACCTGATGACTGAGGCTTATCGGCCCGCCGCCACATACAGCCAGCTCAACCTCCTTGGCAGCCACGACACGGCGCGCTTCCTGACGCTGGTCCGGCGCGATAAGGCGGCACTGCGGATGGCGATCGCGACCACCATGACGCTGCCCGGGGCGCCGTGCATCTACTACGGCGACGAGGTGGGCATGGAGGGGCGCCACGACCCGGACTGCCGCCGCTCATTCCCGTGGGATGAGGGGGCGTGGGACCATCAGTTGCTTGCCTACGTAAAGGCGGCCACCACCGTGCGCCGCGCTCAGCCGAGCCTGCGCGAGGGCGACTTCTCGATCCTGGCGGCACGAGGGCAATGCGCTCGCCTACGCACGGTCGCTGAGCGGTGCGCCAGCAATGGTTACCGCCCTCAACGCCGGGACCGAGCGAGCGACACTCTCGTTTGCCCTTCCAGCCGGCGTCAGCCAGCTCTCGCCGGCTGCGCCCCTTCTGGCTGCCTCGGCCCAGGCGACCGTCGACCCGGCTGAGTCAACCGCGACCGTCGAACTGGCACCGCGGTCAGCGGCGATCCTGGTCGCCTCATAGCGATGCCGCGTGCCGTGACGCCCGTCCGGGTGCTGTTGGTGGCGGCCGTGCTCATCTCGGGTGGCATCGCCACCTACGGGGTGGCGGTGGCCAAGTCCGTGCCGATGATCGTCAGTGGCATGGCCATCTTTGGCGTAAGCCTGTTCCTGCTCGGGCTGATCGCGGCCGGAGCAGTGGTACGAGCCGGCCGGCGCGGCCAGGGCGCACTTGCTTTCACGGCGGCCGTCCTCGGCGGGCTGTGCATGCTTGGCGCCGCCGGCTCACTGTCGGTCGCCATCGTGCTCGGGCTGTTGGCCTCGTCGGCGTAAACTCGCAGCCTCGGCGCCCCCATCGTCTAGAGGCCTAGGACATCACCCTTTCAAGGTGAAGATCGCCGGTTCGAATCCGGCTGGGGGTACCACTGTTTTCCTCCGCAGTCGGCCTACGGCCGCTGCTGCGCGCAAAGCGCCGGGGTTCTGGCGTGCCGCCGGATCCCCGCCGTTGCTGGCGGTCCGTCCTCACACGTCGGTTGTGGTGCGCGACTTACAATCGGCCCCGCATGACGAGCAGGTTCCGTGGCGGCGAGATCTACGGCATCCCCATCACCACCCAGTTCGATGAGAACAACGCCATCCGCTGTGCGGGTTGCGGCGAGGTGATCACCGGCACGCCGTTCCGCGTGACGCTGCTCGACATCGTTTCGCCCGAAGCCCCGCCATCGTGGGCGGTAGGTGCGCCACTCAACCCCGGTCCGCATGAGTTCCACGCCGCCGGCGACCACTTCCGTGTTTGGGCCCGGCGCCGTGGCCACTATTTCTGCCGGCTCTCGGAGGTTCGCGAGATCATGCGTCCGGTGCCACTGCCCGGCGACATGCCGCGCTGGGGCCTGTGCGATGGCCTGCATCGAGAAGCTCACGAGTTCGTCCCAGCCTAGAAAGGTCCGCTGCCACCAATGACCGTTGTCCTGCCTGGATTGACGTCGCTGCTCGCCCTCGTCTTCGCGCTGGCGCTGTTGGATCAATGGCGTGAGCGACGTAAAGGCTTCCAGGCCGTGTGGGCGGCGGGCATGGTCTTCTTCGCCATCGCCAGCGGCGCCGAGATGCTTGGCGCGCTCGCCGGCTGGAGCGACGTGCTCTATCGAACCTGGTACTGGGCGGGTGCGGTCTGCACTGCGGCATGGCTTGGCCTCGGCACGGCTTTGCTGCTCAACCGGACGCGCTTTGGCTACACCTATGGCTTCCTGGTGCTTCTGGGCGGGTTGATCGCTTTCGCTGCCCGCACGCGCTATCCGGATGCCGGTGACAGCGCCCTGCTCATCGTCATCGCGGCAGTGATCATCGGCCTTGCCGTAATGATCGAGACGTACTTCCAGAACGAACGCTGGCCCAGCATCGCCGCTCTCGGCGTGGTCATCGGCACGGTTGCTGCCGGCATCGCTGCGTTCGCCCTGCCGCTGGTTGGCGGTGGCTACACCATCAACCCGGCCACGGGCGTGCCGACGCCGGACGCCATCCCCGGCGCCGAGCGTCTGATTTCGCTCGTCCTCAACGTGTCGGGCGGCCTTGCGCTCGTCCTCGGCGCGCTGTTCTCGGCATACGTGTTCATGCCCAAGAAGCGAGTCCTCGACTACTCGCTCGACGCCGGCCAGTCTGGCGACCAGTTCATGTTCAACCTGCTCATCGCCCCGGTTGCAATCACCGTCAATTTCTTCGCCTCGCTGCCCAGCGCGATCGTGGCGTTGTTCCGCGGTCAGCTCCACAGCCGGGTACCGGCGACGCTGCTCATCGCCATCGGCGGGATCATCGCCAGCAGTACGGACGCTCTGGCGCGCCTGGGCTCGACCGAATTGTTCCAGCTGGGCAAGTTCGTCGGCGTGATCTTGATCTTCGCCGGCTTCCTCGTGTCGATCGAGGCTTTCGCCGAAATCCGCGTGCCTTTCACCGGCCGCGTCCTGCGCGCTCGCCGGCATGAGCCGGTCGGCGTGGCGTCCGCCGAATAGCCAGCAACTCGTCCACCGACCGCCAGGTTCTCCTCGGCAGCGGCTATGTAATTGCCGCGGCGTCCCTGTTCGGGATGCTGGGCTATGTGTCGCGCCAGACCTCGGCGCTGGGCATGGACCCGCTCGCCCTCGTCGTGTGGCGGGCCGGCATCGCGTTGCTGGCGATCCTTGCCTTTGCCGCGTACATCGTGGTCACCAGGCGCCACCGCTGGATCCGGCCGCTGGCCAACTTCAACCGCTTGCCGCGCCGGCGCAGGATCGCCCTGGCCATCGGCATAACGCTCAGCGCGCTGCTCAACGTGGCCATCTTTGCGGCCTTCCAGCGGATGGCCATCGCCGTCGTGCTGATCACGTTCTACACGTTTCCAGCGCTGGTGACGCTGGCCGCCTGGCCCTTGTACGGCGACCGGCTGGACGGGCGGCGGCTGGCGGCACTGGTTCTGTCGCTCGGCGGCCTGGCGCTGGTCCTGCTGGCGCCGGCGCTCAGCGGTGGCACCGGGCTGGTCGTTGATCCTGCGGGCGTGGCGCTGGCCCTCTTTGCAGCAGGCTGCCAGACCGCGTTCATCCTCATTGCGGGACGTGGCTTCACGCCGATGAAGCCGGCCGATATGGCCACCTGGCTGGTGGCGGCGGGCGCCTTCGTCGGGGCCATCGTGCTGGCGCTGGTCGGCGACATCAGCAGCATGGCCAAGCCGTTCGCCGTGCCCGAGCTGTGGGTCTGGGTACTCATCGCCGGCATCGCCGGCGCGGCAATTCCAACCGTCTGGTTCATGGGCGGCATTTCGCGCATCGGGCCCAGCCGCACGGCCATCCTGATGACCTTCGAGCCGCTGGTCGGCGTGACGCTGGCCAGCCTGCTCCTGGGCGAGGAGCCGGTTCCGCTCCAGCTCGTCGGTGGCGCGGCGGTGGTCATCGCTGCGGTCGTGCTGCAGACCACGCCGGCACGGGTCCCGCGCGAGACCGAGGCACCCCTCGTTTGAGCGTGATCCCACAGTTCGGCTGGGTATACTGCCCCCGCTTCGCCCGGTCCGGTCACCGGCGAACCACCGCCGCCCAGACATAGCTCCCGAGGGTCGTTTTGCGGGTTCGAAAAGCAGTTTTCCCGGCCGCCGGCTGGGGCACACGGTTCCTGCCGGCCACCAAGGCGCAGCCCAAGGAGATGCTGCCGTTGGTCGACCGGCCGGTCATCCAATACGGCGTAGAAGAGGCCGTTGAGGCCGGCATCGAGCAGGTCATCATCGTCACCAGCAGCCAGAAGCGGGCGATCGAGGACCACTTCGATCATTCCTTCGAGCTCGAGCAGCTGCTCGAGAGCAAGGGCGACATCGAGATGCTGCGGCGCGTCCGCCAGATCGGCGACATGGCGCAGGTCGCCTACGTCCGTCAGAAGGAGCAGCTTGGCCTGGGCCACGCCGTGTTGATGGCCAAGGAAATGGTCGGCCACGAGGCATTCGCGGTCATCCTGTCGGACGACGTGGTGCTGGGCGACCGACCCTGCATTGGCCAGCTCATCGACGCTTATCAGCAGACGCACGCCTCGGTCGTGGCCGTGATGGAAGTACCGCCGGAGCACGTCAGTCGCTACGGCATCATCGACCCGGACCCCGACCAACCGGCCGGCCAGAACCCCCGACTACACCGGCTGCGCGGCCTGGTCGAAAAGCCGGCCGCCGGCTCGGCGCCCTCCAACCTGGCGATCATTGGCCGCTACGTGCTGACGCCCAAGATCTTCGAGAAGCTCGAGCAGACGCCGCACGGCGCCGGCGGCGAGATCCAGCTGACCGACGCGATCGAGGCGTTGATGTCGGATCAGGAGGTCTACGCCTACGAGTTCGAGGGCCGGCGCCACGATGCCGGCACGATCATGGGCTGGCTGCAGGCATCAGTCGACATCGCGCTTGAGCGAGAAGACACCGGACCCGAGTTGCGCCGCTACCTGGCTACGCTGGACATCTGCTGAGTGGCCGCCGTCGGCCAGGTCCTAAACGGTAGGTACCGTCTCGTCGAGCTGCTCGGCGAGGGCGGCATGGCGACCGTCTACCGCGCCCAGGACACCCAGCTCAACCGCGATGTGGCAGTCAAGGTGTTGCGCGCGGACTACGGCCGCGATCCGGCTTTCGTCACCCGCTTCCGGCATGAGGCGCAGTCGGCCGCCGCGCTCAACCACCCGAACGTCGTCAACGTCTACGACTACGGCATGGAAGACGGTGACCCGTTCATCGTCATGGAAGTGGTCGAGGGCGGTGACCTGGCCCAGGTCCTGCGCGAGCGCGGACCGCTCGACCCGATGGCCGCAGCGCGGGTCGCTCAGCAGGTAGCAGACGCGCTCGACCGGGCGCACGGGCAGGGCATCGTCCACCGCGACATCAAGACGACCAACATCATGATCACGCCTGCCGGCACGGTGAAGGTCGGCGACTTCGGCATCGCACGTGCCTTCTCAGAGGCACAAATCACGTTGCCCGGCACGACCCTCGGCAGCGTCCATTACTTCAGCCCAGAGCAGGCGCGCGGCGAGCTGGTGACGACAGCGTCTGACGTCTACTCGTTGGGCCTGGTGCTCTTCGAGATGCTCACCGGCAAGCGGGCATGGACCGGCGATTCGACGGGTGCCGTGGCCGTGGCCCGACTCGCCGGCGATCCGCCGCTGCCGTCATCGATCAACCCCGAGGTGCCGCATGCGCTGGACACCATCGTCCGTGCGGCACTCGCCCGCAATCCGTCGGATCGGCCCACGGCGGGCCAGTTGTCGGCCGCCCTGAACAAGTTCATCGCCGATCCCAACGCGCCCATCGTCTTTGGACCGCAGCCCACTCTCTCAACGGTGCCGCTGGCGGCGGGTGCTGCCGCCGCAGCTGCTGCGACCTACCAGGGCCCGGCCTACGGCACCTATGCCGGCAGCTACGTCTCGCGCCGCCCACCGCCACGCCCGATGGCGCAACGCGCGCCCGACGAGCCCGAAGAGGATGAGGGTGGCGGCGGGCCGTGGGTCTGGCTGGCCGCAGTTCTCGGCGTGCTCGTGCTGGTCGCCGGCGGCGTGCTGATCTTCCTGCTGCTCAACAACGGCCGCCCAACCGGCAGCACGCCGACGCCGACGCCGGCCCTGGTGGAGGTGCCCAACTTCGTCGGCACGCAATACGACGACGCCAAGGCCCAGGCGCAGGCGCACGGCCTGGTGCTGACCATCGGCGGATCGCGCCTCGAGAGCGACGACACGCCCGAGAACCAGATCGTGGCGCAGGACAAGATCGCCGGCGATCGCGTCAGCTCCGGCACGGAAGTGTCAGTGATCGTGGCCACCCACTCCGACACCATTCCCGTACCGGACCTGACCAACCGCACCGAGGCCGAGCTCGTCGCGATCCTGCTCAGCGTGGGCCTCACGCCGGGTGCGCGCTCGACCGACTACAGCGTCGACGTGCTGGCGACGAATGTCGTCGAGACCCAGCCACGAGCGGGCATTCGCGTCGCGCCCGGCACCGTCGTCGACTACGTCGTGTCGCTGGGTCCGCCACCTACCCCGTCGCCGACGCCATCCCCGACAGTCCCGCCGACACCCACCCTGCCCCCGACGCCAACGCCACTGGTGACGCCGCCGCCGACGCCGCCGACGCCCACGCCGATCACCACCATCATCATCGTCACGCCAACGCCACCGCCACCGCCGACACCATCGCCGCCGCCGGTGATGGTCCACCGCTATGCCGACTGCGGGCCGCTCGGAACGGCCAAGCAAAACATCGTCAACGACAACTTGAAAGTGGGCGTGGTCTTTCCAGCCGAGGCGGACGACACGTGGCAGGTCGCGCAGCAATACCCAGCGCCTGGCACTGAGGTTCCACCCGGCACTGAAGTCCACCTGTACGTGGTCGACCCGCTAGCCGATTGTCAGCCGGCGCCGTAGGGGCCGACAAACCGACATGGTCGAGGTCTACACTCTTTTACCCATGGAGGCCTGGCGCTGCCCGGGCTGTGGGACCCTTCAGTCCGACGCGGCCGTGTGTTTCGTGTGCAACTGGTCGGCGACCAGCTGTGCCACGTGTGTTCACTTCCGCCGGGCGGTCGTGAACGGGCTTGGCTACTGCGCCAAGGACCGCCGCCACGAGCCTTTGACCGGCGCCGAAGAGCGGCCGTGCTGGGAGTCGGCGGATGCGACGGCGGTGGAAGGCGGCTTGTTTGACTCATCACTGCCCGTCGCCTCGCCCAGTAGCGCGGCCCGCAATGAGCGCGGGTTGGTCGAGCCCCAGCTGAGGTCGGGCGCGTCGCTCCCTAGCGGAACATGAAGGTGGCGCTGCCGGCCACCGTTTCGCCGTCGTCGAGAGTGGCCAGAGCGGTCACCAGGCCCCGTCCGGCCTGCGCTCCGGGAACCGTCAGCGGGAACTCATTCCAACTGGCCGTCCCGTCGTCGGCGGTCTTGGTCTGGCGGGTCACGGTTGTCTGGCCGGGCGGCGAGATGCTGAAGGTCAAGTCGACGCCGCCGGCCGGCTTGCCGTCGGGCCCGATGACGTGGGCAACAACCGTGATGGTCTGGGGCAGGGTCGCCAATTCGTAGCTGTCGCGCGACAGCTCGAGGGCAATGCTGGCCTGGCTGATCTGGCGCATGAGGGTCATACGTTTTTGGTTCTGATTGCCGGCCGGGTCGACGGCGGCGATGTCGAGGACGTTGGCGCCCTGCTGCAGGCGGAGTGACAGGCTGAAGTCGCCGCTGTCGGCGGCGGTCGAATTGGTCGACGTGCCGGTGCTCCGGTTGGTCAGCGTCATGTGCGAGCCGGGCTCGGTCGTGCCGGTGAGCAGCAACGTGTCGCCGTAGACGGTCGACGCCGACGGCGACGTGACATCGATCGGCGGTGGGGTGTTGTCCAGCACGACCGTGACTGGTGCGGAACCCTCTGTCTCGGCGTCGCCGGCGGCGATGGTGGCGGTAATCGAGTTCTCACCTTCTGAGAGCGGCACATCGCCGACCACAAATCGGTCGTCGCCCGAACTCAGCCGAACGTCGCGCCTGAAGCGGTTGTTGACGTAGATACGCACTCGGTAGCCGGCCTCATCGGCCTGCTCTGCCGCCTGGGTGGTAACGCTGCCGCGTACGTCGACCGCGTCGGTCGTCACCGGGCCGGCAATCTCGTCAAGGAGGGGCGGTGCGACGCCGTCGACCGAACCATTCGCAGCTGTGCCGGCGGTTGGTGAACCCGCCCCTGGTTCGAGCCCCGGCCCCAGCTTCTGGGCGGCCACCGCCACCGACACGACGGCCAGCAGCAAACCCCCGGCAATGCCGATGCGGCGCGCCCAGCTCAGTCGCCAGCGAGTCGGCGCGGGAACCGCGCGCTTGCCGGCGGTGGCGGGACGGGCACCACGGCGTGCCTGCTCCGTTCGGCGGGTGGTCGCGCGCGATTGGGCGCGCGAGCCCGTCGTCTTCTTCGCCATTCGGGTGGGATTCTGGCCGATCCTGCTGGTCGCCGCCCGATGCTCACGAATGTGTACCCTAGGAACTCCAGCAGGGAGGAGAGGTGGACTACTCGCGCAAGCCGACTGGGCCGTCGCGGCCAACCGTGCTTGTCGGCGGCCGCCCCGCGCCGCCTCCGCCGCCCGCCGGGCCGGTCAGCCGCGTCAGCAGCAGTCTGGGCATGCGGCCGCCGGCCGTGCCGCCGCCGTCGCTCGGTCCGCGCATCCCGTTCGGCCTGCCCAGCCTGCGTCGCAACGTCTGCCCCCACTTCTACATGACCGGACCGCGCGGCACGATCGCCATCCAGGCGCCACACCTGTTGAAGGCGCTGATGCGCTCGGACCAGAACGTGGCGCGCTGCCAGCTGCGCGGTGGCGTGCATCTCGATCAGGGCTATGTGTCGGACATCTGCCTGTCGTCGCGCTTCAACCAGTGCGTCTTCTACGAGGACGAGCTGACCGGCCGCTGACGAAATGACGGACGCCTACCAGCAGGCGGTTGCCCAGCTGACCGCCCGTGGCCGGTTCGGGATCCGCTTGGGCCTGGGCCGCATACGGGCGCTGTTACGCGCGTTCGACAATCCGGAACGGACTCTCCGCGGCGTGCTGATTGGAGGCACGAACGGCAAGGGCAGTGTCCAGGCGCTCGTCGCCGCCGCTCTGCGCGAGGCGGGCTACCGCGTCGGGCAGACGCCCAAGCCGCACCTGTCGGAGTACCGCGAACGGATCGTTGTCGACGGCCAGCCAATCGCGCCTGACGACTTCGCCCAGGTGGTTGGCGAGGTCCTGGAGCAGGCAGCGCGCATCGAGAAGCGTGTTGGTGCGCCAACAGAATTCGAGGCGCTCACCTGCGCCGCCTTTGTGTGGTTCGCCCGGGCGGGCGTCGAAGTCGGCGTCGTCGAGGTAGGGCTCGGCGGCCGGCTCGACGCGACCAACGCGTGGCAGGGTGGCGTGAGCGCAATCACCAACGTTGCCCTCGACCACACCGAGATCCTCGGCCCCACGACCGTCGCCATCGCCCGCGAGAAGGCCCAGATCATCAAGCGCGGCGACTTCAAGGCATTGACCGGTGCCACGGGCGACGCCTACGAGGTCATACGCCGTCGCGCGGCGCGGGTCGGGGTGCCTTTGCGTGAGGTTCGGCCGCTGGCTGTTACCGCGTCGAGCCGGAGCGGAATCGACCTCGACGACTGACACTGGACCACTCCATGTGGGCCTACTCGGCCGCCACCAGGCGAGCAACGCCGCAATGGCCCTGGCCATTCTCGAGGCGCTCGCCAGCGCCGGCATCGCCTCGGCGACGTGGAATGCCATTCAGCGCTCATTTGCCGATGCCCGCTGGCCGGGCCGGCTCGAGCTGCTCAGCCTCGGACCGGGTGGCCCTGATGTGCTGATCGACGGCGCGCACAACCCGCATGGCGCAGCTGCCCTGGCGGCAGCTCTCGACGAGCTCCGGCCGGAGCTGTCGGCGGGCCGTCCAACCCTGCTGATTGGCGTCGTGCGCGAGAAGGACCTGGACGGTGTCGTCGCGCCGCTGCGCGCGTCGGCGGCCCTGCGCGATGCCGTGGTCATCGCCACCAGCGTGCCGGACACGCCGCGGTCCAACGAACCGGCAACGGTCGCGCAGGCGTGGGGCCGGAACGCCACAGCGATCGACGACACGGATGAGGCCCTCGGCGCTGCCATTGAAACCGCTCGTCAGGCCGGCGGACCGCTCGTCATCGCCGGGTCGCTGTACCTTGTCGGCCACGTGCGCGACAAGTTGATCGACCAGCGCTGATGGAGACCGTCATCGGGCCGCGGCAATTCGAATGGGGCGCACGCACCTTCGTGATGGGCATCGTCAACGTCACGCCCGACTCATTCAGCGGCGACGGCCTACTGGTTGCCGACTCCGACGCTGACCCGGTCGAGGCCGCGGTCGGCCAGGCGCGCCGGATGGTGGACGAGGGCGCCGACATTCTCGACGTGGGTGGTGAGTCGACCCGGCCCGGCCACGCACCGGTGACGGCGGATCAGGAGCTTGCCCGAGTCGTACCCGTGGTTGAGGCCATACGCGCGGCCCTGCCAGATGTCCCAATCTCGATCGACACCACGAAGCCGGCAGTGGCAGAAGCCGCTCTCGAAGCGGGCGCCAACCTGATCAACGACATCTGGGGCGTTGGCGCTGACGACACACTCGCCCGGCTGGCGGCCAGCCGCCAGCTGCCGTACGCGGTCATGCACAACCGCCAGGAACCCGTCTACGACGACCTGGTGCGCGAGATCGTCGCCGATCTCGAGCGCGCCCTCGACCGCGCGTCGGGCCTGGGCGTGCCATTTCACATGCTCATCGTCGATCCGGGCATCGGCTTCGGCAAAACTGCGGAGCAGAACCTGGAGGTGCTGCGCAACCTCGACGCACTGCGCGTATTGGGCCGGCCCATCCTGCTCGGCACGAGTCGCAAGTCGACGATTGGCAAGGTGCTGGGCGGTGTGCCGGCCAACGAGCGACTAGAGGGAACGCTCGCGACCACCGCCCTCGGCATCGCTAACGGCGCGGACATCGTCCGAGTCCACGACGTGGCCGCCAATGTGCGCGCCGCCCGGATGGCCGATGCGATCGTCCGCGGCACGTGGCACGAGGTAGAAACAGCATGACCGATCGCATCATCCTGGCCGACATGGCCTTCTTCGGCCGCCATGGCGTGAGCGACGAGGAGCGTTCGGCGGAGCAGGAGATCGACGTCGACGTAGAGCTCGAGGCCGACCTTTCGCGGGCCGGCGCGAGCGACGATCTGGCCGACACCGTCAACTACAGCCGCGTGTTCGCCGCCTGCCGCGAAATCGTGGAGGGGCAGAGCTTCAAGCTGCTGGAAGCCATCGCCGAAGCCATCGCGACGCGGGTGCTGGCGGATTTCCAGCCGGTGCTGGCCGTCACCGTGCGAGTGCGCAAGCCAGGCGTCCCCATCGACGGGCGGCTCGAATATGCGGGCGTCTCGATCGAGCGCCGGCGCGCCAAATAGGTTGGCTTAGGAGCCGGCCGGCCTCACGCCCAGCGTCAGCGGCACCTGGATCGTCTGGCCATCGCGCAACACGGTCAGCGTGACCGTGTCGCCGGGCTTGAACTGGCTCAGCACCTCGTCGACCGAGGTGGTGCCGTCGATGCGCGTGCCGTTGACGTCGGTGATGATGTCGCCGTCCTTCAGGCCGGCGTTATCGGCGGGCGAGCCGGACAGGATGGCCGGCGTCGTGTCGTCGGGCGCTGAGATCCAAGCGCCGTAGTCGATGGGCAGCTTGTTCGTATCGGCGACGGAGCGATTGACCGGCACGTAGTAGAGGCCCATCCACGGGCGCTGGAGGGCCTGGCCGGCGACCGCCTGCTGCATGATCGGCTTGGCGATATTGACCGGGATGGCGAAGCCGATGCCCTGGGCGTCGCCGGCGACGGCGGTGTTGATGCCAATGACCGTTCCGGCATCGTCGATCAGCGGACCGCCCGAGTTGCCCGGGTTGATCGCGGCATCGGTCTGGATGAGGTTGTGCAGCACGTGCTGCTGGCCGGTCGTCGGGTCGGTCACCGGCACGTCGCGGCCCAGCGCCGAGATGACGCCGCTGGTGACGCTGTTGGTGAACGTACCCAACGGGCTGCCGATGGCAACGGCGAGCTGGCCGGGCTTGATCTTGGACGAGTCACCGATCGAGGCAGAGGGCAGACCGCTGGCGTCAATCTTGACGATGGCAAGGTCGGTCAGGGTGTCGATGCCGTAGACATGGCCGGTGAACTTGCGGCCATCGGGCAGCTCGACCTGGACGTTGTCCTCACTGCCCACGACGTGATGGTTGGTCAGGATCCAACCGCTGGCGTCGTAGATCCAGCCCGAACCGATTCCACTGTCCTGCAACGGGTCGGTCGAACTCGCTGTCGTGGCGATGGTCACTACGGCCGGCCCGACCGCACCAGCGGCGCGGGTGACCGTCGAGTCTTCGTTGCTGGAAGGTGAGGCCGAGGAGGTCGGGGCAGGGTTGCTCGCCACCGCCGCCGGACTTTGGGTGGGTGCCGCGTTACGTGACGCAAGCAGCATGCCGTTGGAGACCAGGATCAGCACGGTAATGACCGACGAGAGCGTGGCGGCCAAAAGGGCGACGGTAACGACGCCACCGACAAAGACGAGCTGGCGACGGCGACGGCTGGTGGTTTCCGCGCGCCGCTGGCGATCCTCGTCGGGCAACGGTTCGAGCCAGCGCTGCGGCGTCTGGTCGGGCCAACCGCCGCTGGGCGCCCAGTCAGGCCGGCTGGCGGCCGTCTGCGCGTAAGCCGACGGCGGATAGCCGTTGTGGTCGGTGCCGGTGGGCGGCCGATAGGTGGACGTGGGCGTGTCGGTAGGATCGGGCGGAGGAATGTTGGGGTTGCTCCCGGGTTCGTAGTTGTCGCTCATCGCGGAGACGCGGTCATGCGCACGGCAACTCTCAGCGTGTCATGCGCTGGTTGCGGAGGGGACAGCGGCGGGTGAAGAAACGGACATGTCACGCGGCAGCGTGATGGTCACCGTCGTGCCCTTGCCCTGCGTGCTTGTGATGGAGACCTGGCCGTTATGCATCTCCACGATCGAGCGCACGATCGACAGGCCCAGGCCCGAGCCGGTTGAGCGCGACTCGTGCGCCCACGCGCCCCGGTAAAAGCGGTCGAAGACGTAGGGCAGCTCCTCGGCCGGGATGCCGACGCCGTTGTCGATGACCGATAGCTCGACGCCGCTGTCGGTCTGATGGAGGACCACGGTCACGCGCCCACCTTCAGGTGTGAACTTGATGGCGTTGCCGATCAAGTTGGTCAGCACCTGACCCAGGCGTTGCGGATCGTGGCGCTGGCGGACCGGCATGCCGGGCACCTCGACCGTCAACTTGACGCGCTTGCGTTTCGCCGTCTGCTGAGCTTGCTCGACGGCACTTTCGACGACGGCCCGCAGATCCTCCGGCCGCAGGTCGAGCAAGACCAGGCCGGAGTCGAGCTTCGACTGCTCGAGGAGATTGGCGGCCAGCCAGTCGAGCCGCTCGATTTGCTGACGGCTTTGCTCGACGAATTCGTGGCGGGTGGCTTCGTCCTCGACCGCGCCATCGCCGAGCAACTCGTTGAACGTGCGCAGCGCCGCGATCGGGGTGCGCAGCTCGTGTGAGACCTCGGCCACGAACTCGCGGCTGCGGTCGCGATCGCGCTGGATGTGGTCGATCGATTCCTCCAGCCGCTCGGCCATGGTGTTGAAAGCCGAGGTCAACTCGGCCACCTCGCTGGACCCGGCGGCGGGTGTCTGCACACGCACGTCGAGCCGACCTTCGGAGAGCGCCCTTGCCGCCGTGGTCAGGCGCCGCAGCGGCTCCGACAGGCGGTTGGACAAGACGATGGCAATTACGAAGGCGATCAGCAGCGCGACGGCGGCAGCCACGCTCATCACGCCGACAATCGTTTCGAGGGTTTGGGCGCGGAAAGAGAAGGGCGACGAAAGCGTGACGGTCACCAGGCGGTCAGGTGCTGCGGCCCCGCTCTGTGCCCAGAACAGATCCGGGATGGTGAAGCTGTCGGAATACGAGAAGGGCTCGCGCTGCTGGCCCGGCCGGCCGAACCCGTCAGGCAACGGTGCCTCGAGTTCGTAGGCGACATCCTGCGGCGTTTGCGGCGACGTGGCGATGGTGACGCTGACGTTGGCCTGCGCGACGTCCTGCGTCTTGTCGTGGAGGTAGCCGCTTTCAGCGCTGCCCAGAGCCTTCGTCACGTATTGCGATGCCGCGATGGGATCCGTGCCGCTCAGGATCGGCCGCGGGGCATCCGATCCCGAGCCCTGCGCCTGCTCGAGCTGGCTCTCGATCAGCTCCTTGACGACGGCCGTGCGGGTGCGCAGCTCGTCTTCTGACTGGTTGATGAAATAGCCGTCCAGCAGGCGCGGCAGCGCTGCCAACACGATGACCAACGCCAGACCGATGACGAGCGCGAAGTTAACGATGAGCCGGGCACGAAGCGTGCCCGGCGGCCTAGCGCTCGGCAAACGCGTAACCGGCGCCACGGACAGTCAGGATGAAGGCAGGGTCAGAGGGATCGTCCTCGACCTTCTCGCGCAAGTGGCTGATGTGGACGTTGATCGTCTTCTCGTCCTGATCGAGCGCCTCGTAGTCGCGCACGAGCTCGAGCAGCTCACGGCGCGAGAAGACCCGGCCCGGGCGCGACGCGAGGTGACGCAGGATCTCGAATTCCGTGGCCGTCAGGCTGATCCGGCGCGCCCCGCGCTGGACGCGTCGCCGCTCGAGATCGATGACCAGGTCGCCGTGGCGGATGAGTCGGCCGCCGGCGGCGTCGGCCAGATCGCCGTACGCCCGCCGCAACAACGCCTTGATCCGGCTCATCAGCTCGCGCAGGCCAAAGGGCTTGCCGAGGTAATCGTCGGCGCCCAGCTCGAGGCCGACGACCTTGTCCATCTCCTCGTCGCGCGCGGTCAGAAACATCACCGGCGCCTTGTTACCGGCGCCGCGCAGGCGGCGCAGCACTTCGAAGCCGTCCATGTCCGGCAGGCGGACGTCGAGAATCACCAGGTCAGGTGCCTGGCGGGTGGCGAAGTCGAGTCCCTCTGAGCCCTTGCGCGCGACGGTGACGTCGTAGCCCTCCTGTTCGAGGGCGTACTGGATGCCGCGCGCGACGGCGTACTCGTCCTCGACGATGAGGATCGTTGCGGCCATAGTTCGTGATCGTAACCTCTTCGGCTGGGAGGTCGGCAGCCCCCAAACGGGCCCCGTACTGGCTCTTACTCCGCAGACCGCCTGCGGGCGGCTGCTGCGCGCTTATGTGGTCGGCTCCCGCGAAACGCAGGGTCCGACGGTCGCTTGCGGCTTAGGTGCTAAGATCGCCGCCGTCCCGAGGAGGTTCCCGCGTTTCTATGAGTCGTCCCCAACTGTCTGCCGCCGCCCGCGAGGTTCACGGCAAAGCCGTCAAGAACCTGCGCCGCCAGGGCATCGTGCCGGCCGTCGTTTTTGGCCATGGCGTCGAGTCCAACGCGATCCAGTTCGATGCTCACGAGTTCGAGCTGCTGCGCCGCCGGACCGGCCGCAACACCCTGCTCGACCTGACCCTTGACGGCAAGAAGGCCGTGCCGGTGCTCGTTCACGACGTCCAGGTGCATCCGATCACGCGGCACCCACTCCATGTCGACCTGCTGGTCGTGAGGATGACGGAAGAGCTGACGGTCGATGTGCAGGTTGTGCTGACCGGCGAATCGAGCGCGGTTGAGCGGATGGGTGGCGTGTTGCTGCAGCTGCGCAACACGGTCCAGGTCAAGGCGCTGCCGGATCACCTGCCGCAGTCACTCGAGCTGGACATCACGCCGCTCGAGGACTTCGACCAAGTGCTTCACGTTTCGGACATCGTGGTGCCAGCGGACGTGACGTTGCTGACGGACGCGAGCGAGGCAGTCGCCCGTGTCCAGGCGCCTCGCGTCGAGGAAGTGGAGCCCGTGGCCGAGGTGGCCGAGGAAGGCGAAGTGCCGACCGGCGAGGCTGCCGAAGGCGCCGCCGACGAGGACGCCTCCACCGAATAGTCGGGCCGGCGCAGCCGTGGCTCGTCAGAGCGCGACAGTCGGACTGCTCCTGGCTGTTGCTCTAGTCGCTGGGTGCGGCGCCGCTTCACCCTCGGCGATTGTCACGCCGCCGCCCAGCCCATCAATCGCGCCTGTCTCAGTTTCGCCGACCGCCACCAAGGCGGCCACGCCGTCGCCATCAGTTTCCGTTTCGGTGCCCGCGACCGTTGCCTCCACACCGCCGGCAACGCCGTCAGTCGGGTTGCCTGTCGACCTCGCCTGGCGTCCCCTCACAGCGCCAAACGGCCCGGGCCCGCGCGAGGATCAGACATGGACCGTCGATCCGGTGGGCCAGGTCGCGTACATGTTTGGCGGCCGCTCGGACGGCGACGCGCTCGACGAACTGTGGCGCTACGACCTCACGATGGATAGCTGGACGCAGCTTGAGCCACCCTCGCCACGACCCGGCGCTCGTTTCGGGCACGTGGCGGCCTGGGATCCGTCCGTGGGATTGCTGATTTGGAGCGGCCAGCAATCACCCGACAGGTTTTTCGACGACACCTGGATCTACGACCCCGTCGCCAACTCTTGGCGCCAGCTGCCAAGCGAAGGCGAGCGTGCCGGCCGCTCGCTATGGCTCGTGCGGTGGCTTCTCGCCTGACGGCAAGTTCTGGATCAGCCACGGCTTCACCATGGAAAGCGGCCGCTTCCACGACACACGCGTGTACGACCTGGTCGCAGGCCGCTGGTTTGACCGTACGCCGTCGTCAAACGTGCCGGTCGACCGCTGCCTGCACGATTGCTTCTGGTCGCGCCACTGGCCAGTTTGTGCTCTACGGAGGCCAGACCACAGGTGTCAAGGCGTTGGGCGATCTCTGGACATTCGACCCCTTGGGCGGCACGCTGGACAGAGCTGCCGTCACCGCCGCCGCAGCCACGCCAGCTGTATGCGCTGGCGACCCTGGGTGGTGCCGCCTATTTCTTCGGCGGTGGCGACATTGACGGTGGATACCGGTCGGACCTGTGGCGGCTGGACGTCGCCAGTTTTGAATGGTCAGAGCTGTCGCCGGCGGGCGCGGTGCCCGCGGCCCGCTCGGGCGCAACGATGGTCGCCGATGCCGTGAGATCACGGATGTTGTTGTTCGGCGGCAAGGACGCGTCTGGCGAATTCGGCGATCTCTGGCAGCTGGGCGGCTCCTAGCCGCCAGAGTTGGGGCGTGCGCGGGCGACACGTAGTCGGCGGCTAAGGGTACTGAGCCGTCGGCGCGGGTCGGGTTCCGTGACGTACCGGATTCCCACGGGAACCGCCGCTGCCTAAGTTGCGTAAATGAGGTTGCACGCGAAGAACCCCTCTCCTTCGCGTAACCACTCAGGAGAATCCCTCACTCCTGAAACGGGGCCGGGCTTGCTGCGCTGGGGCGCGCGCCCGGCCTCGCCATTTTTCTCGATGCCCACCGCTCATTACAGAGGAACCAGCAACGTGCTACTGACCAGCCCGACCGCGCGCATCGTCTCCTCGGCCGGCGGCATTTCGCTGGCCGCCCTGCTCGCAATTAGCGGCGTCGTCAACGCGGCCCCCCTGCCGACCTTTGGCTATTCGCTCATGGGCGACGAGCTGACCGCCAACGTCACCGGCGACATTCGAACGGGCGTCTGGCGCATTCGCTTGGTGTCGCCGTCGGGCGACAAGCGGATCGAGTTCATGCTGCAGAAGGGCGACGTCAGCTGGAGCGGGGCAGTGCGGGTCAGTCGGCGCCTGGGCAACTCGTGGTCGCTCGTCAGCCGCCATCGGTTGGACGATGCGTTGATGGGAGGCCCGGCGGCCGCCGCTTGCCAGGCCGGCGTGTGCTGGAGCAGCGACGCATTACGCCTGCCGCGCAACGGCGATGGCCGCTTTGGGGTGACGGTGCGGCTTATGCAGGCCGGCAGCTACCGCCTGTCGGGAGCCGTGCGCGAAGCATCTGAACCGTTCATCTACGACAGCTGGCTCGTCAGCTCCCCGAGATCAGTCGTCCACTAGTCCACTGGGCCGTGCTTTTTCGCATACGCGTCAAGGCGCTGCAGTTCATCCGCATAGAGCGGTCGGAGCAGTCTCGCCGCGAATAGGCGTGTCATTAGACCCGTCAGTCCTCGATCGTCGATGACAGTGTCGAAGCGGACGCGCGCTCCGTCGACTGTTGGCTCGACGGTGAATGTGGTGACCACGCCGTTTCCGGTTTCGACCAAGCTGCGGCCCGGCTCCGGCTCCGTAATCACAGCCTGAACAGACCGTGTCCTGCCACCGGTCGTGACGTCCCAGCTCGCCTCGGTGCCCTCGCCTACTCCTCCGCGTGTGCACCTTGAAGTTCGAGAACGCCGACGGCAGGAAGCCACTTGGGTTGTGGTGATCGCGGTAGTCCGCGAGGCAGTGGTAGCAGGACTTCTGGTCGAGCCTCGATCGTTCTTTCCGCGGAGATTTCGGTCTTCACGTCTGTTCACTCTCCCTCTAGCCCGTTTATACGTCGTTCGGGCGATCGTTACGCTTGCTGAATGCCAGGTGAGACTGTAAGGGCCTTCAGGGAGTGGTTCTGGCGGCCACCGCGGCCGCATGGCGCGACGATCCACGACCGGGTCGTCTCCAATCTCGAGCTGTTCTACGACCTGGTCTATGTCGCGGTGATCAGCCAGGCGGCCCTTCACCTGGCGGATGACGTATCGGCCCGTACCGTTCTCGAGTTTGCCGTGATCTTCGCCATGATCTGGTTCGCCTGGGTCAACGGCTCGCTCTACCTCGAGCTGCACGGCCGCCAGGACGGCCGCACGCGCGCAACGGTGTTCGCCCAGATGGGCATTCTGGTTCTGCTGACGGTGTTCACGGCCGACGCAACCGGCCGCGATGGCGCTGGCCTTCGCCGTGGTCTATGCGCTGCTGCTCGCGGTCATGGGCTGGCAATGGTTCTCGGTGCTGGCACAGGACGAGCCTGAGTTTCGCCGGACGACCAAGATCTACGTCGGCGGGATGGCGACCTCTGTTGCCGTCATTTTGGCCAGCACGCTGCTGCCCGACGACGCGCGACTTGTCGTGTGGGCAGCGTTTGGAATCGCATGGACCGCTGGCGCTGATCGGGTTTGGGCGATTCCCGGACTTCGGCGTTGCGTTCACCCCGACACATTCGCTGATTGAGCGTTTCGACCTGTTCACGATCATTGTCCTGGGTGAGGTCATCTTCGGTGTCGTCGACGGTCTGGCCAACGCGGAACGAGATGCGCTGACGATCGCAACCGGCCTGATCGCGCTATCCGTCGGCTTTGGCTTCTGGTGGTCGTATTTCGACATCGTCGGCCGCCGGCTGCCCCGAGCTGGAGGCCCTGTCATGGTCCGCTGGCTGCTCAGCCATCTGCCCATAACCATGGCGATCGCGGCGGCTGGAGCGGCGATGACCAGCCTCATCGTTCACGCTCACGATCCGGTCGTGCCAGCGGCGACCAGCTGGCTGATTGCAGGAGCCGTCGCGGTTGGCCTGCTGATGTTGGTCGTGGCCTCGCTGGCGCTGGCCGATGCCCGACGGCTACCGACCGTCTACCGAAAGATCGCCATGACCATGGTCGCCGGTGCCGTTGCCGCGCTTGGTGGTCGGCGCCCTGCCTGTTCAAGCGTGGCTGCTTGCGCTGCTGCTGACCCTGATTTTGGGGATCGTTTGGCTGGTGGCTGTCACCAGATTCCTGAGTGCGGGCGCATGGAGCGAGGCGCAGGCCGAAGCCGAGGCCGAACTGGCACGTGACAATGCGCGGCCAGCCGAGGGCTAGCGGAAGGAAAGCGCACGTACCTATACTCCGCGCGCGCAGCGGTACGATCGCGGGTGACTGCGGCGGGCAAAAGGAGGACTTCGAATGATGCAGGGCGGGGCACGGTGGCAACAACTTTCACAAATTGCTCGGAAGGGCGCTCACGGACTACCAGTTTCGCGAGGCGCTGATGGACCCAGAACAACAGGTGCAGGCGCTCGAATCGATGGGCGTCGAACCAACCGAAGACGTGCTCGAGGCATTGAACGCCGCGATCAAGGCGGTCAATAACCTGGCTCAGTCAGAGACCCTCGGCGGCGACATTAACGCCGTCGCCTAGCACCCACAGGTCGACACCAGCGCGACAGTGGGCTGAGTCTCAGCTCCGTGCCTATGAGCGTAACTGGCACCTAGTCGGCCGCCTGCTCGCAAGGCTCCCCACCAGACTCTTCCGCCAGGTAAAGCTGCTCGAGTACGACCTGGCCATTCGTTACTCGGACTCGGGTCAGTTTCGCGATGTCTTTCGAGGCCCAAACCAAGCTCCGCTGCTATCGATCTCGGCGTGGCTTTTCGACGACCTGAAGCTGGGACAGGACCGGCGGCGCACCGTCGCGGAAACGCACTTGTTCTGTGCCACGCTCTTTTTGGCTTGCCGAACGCACCTTGCCGACAGCTTGGACAGTACCGGCTCCTTCTACTCCACAGACCACGTGGGCCTGGTCCAGTACTTTTCGGAACGCGCGACGGAGGAGTTCGCTAGGGTCTTGCCGGCCGGCTCCGGCTTCTGGGCGAACTGGGCGTACACGCAAACTGACGAGATCGAGCACCGGCTCGAGATCCGCGAACAGCAGGGGACGTCCGATTGGCCGGGCGATCCGGACGGCTACCTGCACAGCAGATGGCTGGCCACGGCGAGACTGACCGCTTTGGCGGCAGCGACGATCGCCGGCCGTGATGATGTTTCGGGTCCTCTGGCGGAGGTCCTGGAAGACCTGACGGCCGCCCTACAGATCCGCGACGAACTCAGCACTTTGGTGAGTGATCTGGAGCTGGGCCGTCCCACTTACCCGATCGCCTTTGTCGCTAAAGCTGCCGGTATCCCGCTGGTGCCGTGGCCGGAAACCAATGAGGTGCTCGGGGCGATGATCGCGACTGGTTCCATAGAGGCCATGCGCGAAGCCGCGGTCGGTCGAATCGGCCATGCGTCGGCGCGTGCCGTCGAGGCCAACCTGCCGACGTTCGTGGAGTACCTCGAAGACGCGACTCGATCGCTGGAGAATCGTCTGAGCGGACCGACCGGCGGCCTACGGCTGCCGGGCCCGTTGAACGCGGCGAGGCCAGCCAGCCACCGGAACCGAGGAAGCTGTTGTCCGCGACGCGCTGGGCATGGCCGCAGGCTTTCTTCTAGTCCGATCGTACTTTCAAGGAGTCGTGGGAGTCGCACCGCGAAGGGCATGTTCGGGGCCGACCTCGTCGCCTCACGTTTCCCGGCGGGGATGGTCATGGAGATTCTGTCGGTCGCATGGTCACGACATGGCAGCCGAAATCGATGACTTCCAGGCTTTCACTGTCGCCAATCGATTTCGCTATTTCGATCACCCGCTGTCAGGCATCGACACGGACACGCTCGGCGTCTACCTGCGGCTGTGCGCGTACGCGACGAAGCGAGATGCGGCGATCGACGCAGCGCGGCCACTGATCACTGCCTCGGAGCGAAACATCAGGCAGCGCGAGTCGGTGCCGGTGTGGCTCGGCGGATGCGACGACGCGGCGAACACGCGCCCGCCCGTGCTCGACCTGGGTGAGGGCTGTGCGACGGTGGCCGCGCATCTTCTGATCGGGCTGTCGACGGTCCAACCAACTGATCAGCATTGAGGTGCTGGAGATGGGCGCTGGAGCCCTTTTGAAGCGGCTTTCAAGCGAAGGCCTGGGTGCCAACGTCAACTATCCGCCGCTGTACGCACTCGGCACCTTCTTCCGGCTGATTCTCCGGCTGGACGGTCTACCCGCCAGCCGCGAACTTGCGACACGTGCGGAGGAAGCGCGGGCGGTCTTGTTGACGGAGCTCGACCGCGCGACGAATGCGAGGGTGCTGTCGGCGCAGGACGCTGCCCTGCTCATCGCGGCCTGCCTCCACGCGGACCGCCGCGAACTGATCGATCCAGCGTGGCGCTCGCTCGTCCTGCAACGTCAGCAACGCTTCGACGGCAGCTGGCGCGGTGAGCCGTTCTTCGCCGCTCCCAACCGCGGCCGGTATGTCACGTGGTACGAGAGCACGCTCCTGACCAGTGCTGTGTGCTACGACGCACTCGTGCGATCATCTGCGCTGAGCCTGAAGGTCAGGTCAACCTGACGGCACAGAGAGGGAGCCCGGTGTTCGACGGTCCCGCTCGGATGGCGACGTTGTCGAGCTACGTCCCGCAGGCCGTGCTGCGGAAGATCGCGGCGCTGCCCGACGCTGCCCGACGCGCCGTTACACGGATCAGCTCGCCCGGCGGCACTTCTGGTGGTCGACATCTCCGGCTTCACCGCACTGACCGAGGCAGCGGTCCGCCAGGGACCGGCGGGCACCGAGCGCCTGTCGCGGGCGCTCAACTCCTATCTCGGTCAGATCATCGACCTGGTTGAAGAGCACGGCGGTGACATCTCGAAGATCGTCGGCGATGCCTTGCTATCGGTCTGGCCGGCGGACGACGAACGACCTTGCGGCAGTCACGCGGCGTGCGCGCGTGCGGCTTGGCCATCACCATCGAAGCTCGGCCAACTGGAACTGGACAGCGACCTGCGCCTCTCGCTGAAGGCGGGCGTGTGCGCGGGCACGGTAGCAGCGACGCACGTCGGCGGCGAGGCCGGACACTGGCTATTTCTGGTAGTCGGCGAGGGCGTTTCCCAACTGGTCGACCTCGCAGCCGCGGATGCGGACGGCCGGCTGGTCGCATCGCCTGCGGCGTGGTCGCAGATCTCGGCGCGAATTCGCCGGGCAGCGAACTCGATGGCGGCACGTTCGGATCGACGGCGCTCGCGGGGCCGACGACGTCGGGCACGCCCCGCCGCCGCGCGGTCGTGACAGCCAAGACAGGGAACCGAGCCCTGCGCGCGTACATCCCGGAGGTCCTGCTGTCTCGCCTCGACGCCGGTCAGGCGCGACTGGTTGGCCGAGCTTGCGCACGAACCACGTCGGTCTTCGTGAACGTACGCGGGCTTGGCCACGCGACAACGATGCGCTCGATTCTGCTTCAACGGCGTGACGACGGCTGCCCAGCGCGTGCTTGAGCGATATCACGGTTGGCTCAAAGAAATCACGATGGATGAGAAGGGCACCACTCTCGTCGCGGCCTTCGGAGTGCCGCCCTTCAGCCACGAGGACGACCCGACGCGCGCCGTCCAGGCTGCCCTCACGCTGCAAGCGGCTCAATCCGCGCCTCGGCCTGTCGGCCGGCGTCGGGACTCGCGACCGGGCCGGCGCTGTGCGGACCGGTGGGCAACGCACGGCGCCGCGACTTCGCCGTCGTGGGACCGCATGTCAATCTGGCTGCCCGCCTGATGCAGGCGTCGGGCGACAACGAAGTGTTGTGCGACGCCGAGACGCATGGCCGTGTCTCGGCCGCCGGCGACGTGGGAGCATCTCGCCGCCTTCGTGCTGAAGGGACTCTCCGCGCCCGATCGACGTCTATCGGGTGCGAGCCGCCACGAGACGAGCCTGAGTCCGGCGCGGCGCTGGTCGATCGCTCGCCTGAACGGGCCGCCGGAGCGGCGGCGATCGCCGCGCTGTGGGCGGCCAGGGCGCGCTTCATCGCGCTCGAGGGTGAGCCCGGAATCGGCAAGTCGAGCATCGTCGCCGACTGGCTGGGTCGTGCACGAGAGGCGGCGTCGACAACGCTTGTCGGCGCGGCGGAGGAGATCGAAGGCGTCGACGCCATATCACGCCTGGCGCGCCGTCTTCGAGCGACTCCTCGGGCTCGAAGGAGTCGCCGACCGTGCGGCGCGCCGCGAGCGGGTGCTTGAGTCGGCTCGACGGCGGACGAGTCGAGCCTCCGACTGGCGCCGCTGCTCGAGCCGCTGCTAGGCCTCGACCTGCCGGACAACGAGGTGACCAGCCAGCTGGCGGCCGAGGTCCGGGCGGACAACACGAATGACCTGCTGGTGCGGCTGCTGAGCCGGTCCGCCGCCGCCGGTCCCACCATGGTCGTGATCGAGGACGCTCACTGGCTCGACTCGTCGTCCTGGTCGCTGTTGCTGCGGGCCGCGGCGCGAGGTCCCGGCTGCTGCTGATCGTCGTCACGATGCGGCCGATCGGCGACGCCGAGTCGGATCGGCTCGTCGGCGATCCGCTCCGAGATCACCACCTTGCGCGTTGGTGCCCTCGCGCCGGCGGACGCGCTCGCCCTGGCCTGCCAGCGCAGCGGCGCGACCCGCATTGCCGAGCCGATCGCGGCGATCGTCCACGAGCGCGCCGAGGGCAACCCGCTGTTCATCGAGCAGCTCACCTATGCGCTGCGCGACAGCGGCCGCATCGTCGTCGAGGACGGACTCGTCCACGCGGCCGGCGGCGAGCGCCTGGAAAGCTCGATCATCCCTGACACGGTCCAGCACGTGATCACGTCGCGTCTCGGTCAGTTGCCGCCGGGCGAGGCGTTGACGCTCAAGGTTGCCAGCGTCATCGGCCCGCGCTTCTCCGTGCGAACGCTGTCCGAGATCTACCCGCTACCAGTCGAGGCGAGTGAGTTGGTCGACCACCTCGACACGCTCGCCCGGCTCGACCTGCGTCGCCCCGTCGCCGTCGGCGCCGGAGTCGACCTACGAGTTCCGCCACGTGATCACTCAGGAAGTGACCTACAACCTGATGCTGCCGACGCAATCGCAACAACTGCACCGGCAGCCTCGCCGAGTGGTACGAGCGCACGTACGCCGGCGACCTTTCGCCGTTGCACGCGGTGCTGGCCTACCACTGGCGCAAGGCCGGCGAAGCCGCGCGCGCCGTCGACCATCTCGAGCTGGCCGCGACGCAGGCGGTCCGGACGCTACGCCAACGAGGAGGTCGAGCGGTTTCCTCGATCAGGCACTGGCCCTGGTCGCCGAGGCTCGGCCTCGACATCGAACCAGCGAGACGAGCCCGCTGGCTTCTTCAGCTGGGTGAGGCCGAGGTCGCCATGTCCAGGTACCGCCTGGGCCGGGAGCACCTGGAAGTCCGGACTGCGGCTCATGCGCCAATCGGCACCGGCGTCGCACGCTCACGCAGACCATCAGCCTGATCGGCGAGCTCGATCCGGCAGATCGGCCATCGCGCCCGGCTCGCGCGGCGGACCGCGCACCTTGACCGAACGTCGAGCACGCCGATCGGTGGCTGCCTGCCGCGCGTACCTGAACCTGGCCGAGGTGTCGTACTTCAATCGGGAGACAGCTGCTGCCGCTCTACTGCGTGATCCGCAATCTCAACGAAGCTGAGGCGTCCGGCATCAGCACCGAGATCTCGCAGAGGGCTCGCGGGCACCGGTGCGCTGTTCGGCGTGGCGCCGCTGCCGCGCGTCGCCGAGTGGTACCTGCGTCGCGCGCTGCGCGAGCTCGGACAGCGTGCAGGACCTGTCCACGCACGAGATCGTGCGCATCATCGTCGGCTTCTACTACACCGGTGCGGCGAAGTGGGAGCTCGCGGCGAGCAGTTCACGAAGGTCACGAGCCACGGCCGAGGAGCTGGGCGACTGGCGACGACTGGCCGACGCCGTCGGCAACCTGATGGAGCTCGAGTTCCTGCAGGGAAGTTCGACGAGGCCGAGATCGCTTGCCAGCTGAGCTGGCGGCGACCGCCCGGGCACACAACGACCGCCGCTACGAAGCCGAGGGGCTGGTCGACCAGGTCTACTGCGACTGGCAGCTCGGCAGGACCGAGCAGGCGCAAGCGATCGCTGGCCGACGCTCCGCGCGATCTTCGAGGACGAAGCCGACATGACCGACGAGCTGAAGATCAAGTACCGCGGGTTGCTGGCGACGATCGAGCTGGCTCGTGGCGAGCACGAGCAGGCGCTCGCCGCCGCGGAGGACGTCCTACAGTCTCAACGGCCAGCGCCCGACCTCGTTCGGAACATTCCTTGGCTACGTCGCACCGGTCGAGGTCTATCTCAGCCTGTGGGAACGTGGACAGGCGCCGGCCGATGTGCGCCGATCGGGCAGGCCTTGCCGTTAAGCGGCTCAGCCAATACGCCGGCGTGTTTCCCGTCGGCCGGCCGCGCGCCCGCACCCTGCAGGGCCGGCACGAGTGGCTGGCTCGGCAAGCACGATGCCGCCTTCCGGTCGTGGCAGCCGCGCGCTCGCCAGCGCGCAGGAATTGTCGATGCCCTACGAAGAAGGCCTGGCGCATTACGAGATCGGCCGCCACCTCGATCCGAACGACGGATCACGTGTGGATCACTTCGACGAGGCCACGATCGATCTTCAGCCGTATCAATGCGGCGCAGGCGCTGGCCGCCCTCGAACTGGCAGTCGTGGTTGGCGGCGTCTTCACGGGGTGAGCGCGACGCGACGACGTGTGGCCGGACGAGCTGGTCGAAATGCTGCGAGGCGTCGCTAACCGGACCGCGCCGCCGTTTCAGTCAGAGCTGCGCCCGACGCTGTGCAGGCGCACGTTCGAGTGGATGACTGCGCTGTCCGGTGGCCAGCCATTGGCGATGCTACTTCACGCGGCCGCGCGCTTTTCCACTGCTCCTTCTGCCCGTGGTGGCTGGAGTCTCGCATTCGCGGGTGCGCCTTCGCGCATGACTTCCAGCGGGACCTCGTCTACTCGACGGTCAACGGCTACTACGCCGTGCGCCTGATCGATGACCTGATGGATGGCGACAAGACACCGCCAACGCGAGGTCATCCCGGCGCTCGAGTTCTTTCATACCGAGTTCACGCAACGCGTACGCACGCCACTTCCCGTTCGACCACCCGTTCTGGGGAACGTTCAACTCTGCGTGGTTCGGCGCCGCAGAGGCTGCGTCTCGCGATGCCACGCTTGAAACGATCGACCGCGCGCAATTCGTCGAGGTGAGCGCCAGGAAGACCGTCGGCGCCAAGGTGCCGCTGGCAGCCGTCTGCCATCGATACGGCCGGCATCGAGCTGCTCGAGCCTTGGTATCGCGTTCGTCGAGCTGTTCGGTGCGTGGCATCAGATGCTCAACGACATGGTCGGCTGGAACCGAGATCTTGCGGGCAGGCGACCAACCTACTTCCTGTCTCACGCCGAGGCCTCGTCAGCCGTCGCCCAATTCGATCGCTGAATGGGTCGTCGCCGAAGGCCTGGCCTGGGGAATGACCGAGTTGAACGGGTGGATGGACAAGCTAATGGTTGCGGCGCGCGACCTCCAAAGTGCCGCCGCTCGTTGCCTACCTGGAAGAACGGCAGCGCGCCATCGAAGAGGAGTGGCAGCGCCTGAGTCCGAATCTCACCGCCCTGTCCCGCCTGGCCAATGCGATGAGATGAGTGGAGCTCCTCCGCACCGGACGGATGATGCAGCGGAAGCCAAGGTGCGCCATCGAGGTTTCCACCGACTGGGCCTGGCGAGCGGCCGGCCGATAGCGCAGGCAGTAGTTCGGCGCGCACAGGTGTGATCCGCCTTTTACGACCATGCGCGGAAACTGTTCGCCTGGCTGGCCGATGTTGAACGACAGGTCGGGGCGGAGGACGCGAGGGTTCGACGGGACACAACATGCGTGGGCGACTTCGTTGGGATGGCGCGGCGTGTAGTAGTCGGACGTCCATTCCCAGACGTTGCCGGCCATGTCATACAAGCCGTAACCGTTTGGCGGGAATGACTTCACCGGAGCAGTCCCCTCGATATCGGTCTGTTTTGAGGTTCTGCCAGGGAAACTCGCCCTGCCACGTGTTGGCCATCATCCGGCCCTTCGGCGCGAACTCGTCACCCCACGTGTATGTGGCCCCGTCGAGACCGCCGCGCGCGGCGAACTCCCACTCGGCCTCAGTGGGAAGGGTTTTGCCTGCCCATGCCGCGTAGGCCGTGACGTCGTCCCACGCCACGTGCACGACTGGGTGCCGATCACGAGTTGAGACGTCGCTCCCGGGACCTTCCGGATGACGCCACTGGGCGCCTGGCAGCCAGTGCCACCAATTGCGGTAGTCGTTGAGATCGACTGGACCGTTGGTCTTGCGGAAGACGCTGGAGCCCGGCACCAGCAGCTCCGGATCGGCATCGGGGTACTGCGACGCGTCGAGTGGGCGCTCCGCGACCGTTGCGTGTCCGGTGGCCTTGATGAATTGGCGGAACTCAGCCACGGTGACCGTGTGTTCGTCCATCCAGAAACCATCCACGCTGACCTGGTGGACAGGGCGCTCCTCTGGGTAGAAGTCGTTGGAGCCCATGCGGAACGTGCCACCTGGGATCCACACCATGTCGCGGGCCGGTGGTGACGCACGCTGGACGGCCGACATCCGGCTCATGGTATCGAGGAGTGGAGCCGACACTCGGATTTGAACCGAGGACCCGCGGGTTCAGTACGGCGACGCCTGGAACGACCACGGGCCGGCATCCGTGGCTCCCGCCGCGCCCGAAGCGCCGCATAATCCGCCGCATACCTAGTGGAGATCGCGCACGGCGGGGTCCGATAACCCAGCGTCTCGACGAGCTGGCTGAAGCCGAGCGGCAGTCTGGCCGATTTCGACGAGATGGCCGCCAGCCTTGACGCGATCGACCCATTGCCGCTGACGCCGGTGGAGACGGAGTCCTGGTTTCACTTGCGGGGCATTGCCGCATGGCGTTTGGGAGGTCCCGGTTCGCTTGGCTGGTTCGAAGCCGGGCTGGCTCGGTTGCCAGAGTCAGGCCTGCTGGCCTTCTCGGCAGGCCAGGCCCTCGAACAGGTCGGCCGATGGGACGAGGCGAGCGCCATGTTCGACCGGGTGTCGCTCGGTGTCGGACCGCAACAGCAGAGGCTCGGCCTTGCACCCGTCCCGCCCGCCTACGTCATGACCATTGCCCGCTACTGCTACCTGTGGGGCGCATTCGGTCGTGCCCAGCAGCACCTCGAACAGCTGCTCAAGGTCTACGGCCAGCTCAGCATTGCGGACGACACCTTCGTCTACATGCGCGGCCTGCCCTTAGTGAACGAGTTTCTCGCGACGAAATGCGCCCTGTCCATCCTCGAGGGCAATCCGGCCGCCGCATGGCACCTGCTCGACTGGGCGGAGAAGTCCCTGACCGACATGTCGGTCGACGACGAGCGGCTTTGCCTGAGGGCGTGGACCAGTGGCGATTGGAACCCAGTGGTTCGGAGCTTGGAGTCGCGCTCCTCCGGACCTGAAGCGACGGCGTTCGCCGCCTACCGAACGATGCGGATCGCAGTTATCGGCTGTCGAATTGCGCCTGATCTGGCGGCCGGCCTGAGCTCACTAGATATGGTCCAGCTGGCACCAACCGACTTTCGTTGGCTTGCCGACATCAGGACCCTGGCAACGATCGGCATCGCCACGCGGTTCGGTCATAGCGAGCTGCGGGATCGATCCGTCGCAGGCTTGTTCTCGCGCCAACCACTCCTGTTCGAGCCGCACCACACCTTCAATTTCGGGCTGCTCGACGTTCAGGAACCGTTGCGGCAGCTCTACCAAACGGCTCGTCGTGCCGGCTGAAGGGCGAGGGACTGACAGAAGCAAGTCTGGAGCCGACACTCGGATTTGAACCGAGGACCTGCTGTTTACGAAACAGCTGCTCTACCACTGAGCTATGTCGGCCCGGTTGGCGAGTATAGGCGAGGAAGTTTCTCGCCCGCCTTTGCAACGCTGGTGCAATCGCTGGCCGGTTACTGGTGCGGGTGGGCCGGGCTCGCGCAAACCAAGCTCTGGTGGCTAATCTCATGACTATCGAGACCAAGCCCGCCACGAGCCGTCGCGTGCGCCGAGTCGGCAACGCGCGTCTTCCGACGCGCATCGGCATGTTTCACGCGTTTGCCTACTCGGATGCCCGCGACGCGACCGAGCCTATCGCCCTCGTTCACGGTGATGTCCGGGCGCGTGATGCACCCCTCGTGAGGGTCCACTCCGAATGCTTGACGGGCGATGTCCTGGGCTCGCTGCGCTGCGACTGCGGCGAACAGCTCGGCCGCGCGCTCAACGCTATCGTGGCCGAGGGCGCGGGTGTACTGATTTACCTCAGGCAGGAGGGCCGTGGAATCGGTCTGGGGAACAAGCTGCGCGCGTACGAGCTCCAGGACAGGGGACTGGACACTGTCGCGGCGAACGCGGCCCTCGGCCTACCGGTCGACGCCCGAGAATACGGTGCCGCGGCTGCAATCCTCGCTGACCTCGGGCTGGATCGGGTGCGCCTGATGACCAACAACCCGGCCAAGGTTGCGGGTCTGGAAGAGCACGGCGTACGCGTCGAACAGCGCGTGCCGATCACATCCCTGCCAAACCCGGTAGACCGCTGGTATCTCGAGACGAAGGCCGACCGGCTGGGGCACATTCAGCCGCCGATGGCCGCTAGGCCGTCGGTCACGGTCCACTATGCGCAGACGATCGATGGACGGCTCGCCACGCGCACCGGCGATTCGCAGTGGATCAGCGGACAGGAGTCGCTGGTCCTGGCCCACACGTTGCGCGCATCGCACGCGGCGGTGCTGGTGGGCGCCGGAACAGTCGCGGCCGACGATCCGCAGACTGACCGTCCGGCTGGTCGAAGGTCCGTCGCCGGTCCGGGTTGTCGTCGACAGCAAGCTGCGAATCCCTGCACACGCCAACGTCGTGATCGACGGCGCGGCTCCGACGATCCTGGCGACGACTGAACTGGCGCCTCTTGACCGGCGGCGAGAGTTCGCACGCAGCGGTGTCGAGGTCCTCGTACTCCATGCCACGCCGGACGGTCGCGTCGATTTCGCGTCGCTCCTCGACGAACTGGGGGCCAGAGGCCTCGCCACACTGCTCGTGGAAGGAGGCGCGGGCGTGATTACCGCCATGATCCGCGAAGGCCGGGTGAGCCGGCTGGTCGTGTCGATCGCGCCGCTGGTACTAGGCGCAGGGATCGAGGCCGTTGGCGACCTCGACATCCTGGCGCCTGCGCGATGCCCTTTCGTTCCGTCGCGCGTCGTTCTCGCAACTGGGCCCCGACGTGGTGTTCGACGGCGAACTGGTGCCGCGGAGCGAGGGTGATGCCTGACGCGGTCTGGTTCGGCGGGCCGCGACGAGTAGAGATCCGGCAGGAGCCCGCAGCAAGCGTTGGGCCCCACGACGTCCGCGTGTGCGCGCTGGTCTCGGGGGTCAGCGCCGGGAGCGAACTCCTGGTCTACCGCGGCAGCGCGCCGTCCGAGTTGCAGCCGGATCTGCCGACCGTGAGTGGCGACTTCGGCTTTCCGATCAAGTTCGGCTATGCGAGCGTCGGGCGGGTGGCGGAGGTCGGCCCGCGCGTCCGCGAGCTGGCGGTGGACGATCTCGTCTTCGTGCACCATCCGCACCAGACCGAGTACGTCGTGCCGGCGGACTACCCAGTGCGATTGCCTGACGACCTCCCGGTCGACCTTGGCGTCTTCGTGGCGAACCTCGAGACGGCCGTCACCGTGGTGCTCGACGCCCACCCTCGACTGGGAGAAGCAGTCCTTGTCACCGGCCAGGGTGTCGTTGGTCTGCTGATCACGATGCTCCTGCGGCGGGCCGGAGCGACACCGATCGTGACCGCCGACCTGCATGAACGGCGCCGCGTCGCTTCCGTGGCTAACGGCGCGAATCACGCCCTGGCCGTGGACGCTGGCCTCGTCGACGCCGTGCGCCAGCTGACCGGCGGGCTGGGCGTGGACGTCGCCGTTGAGGTCAGCGGCAGCCCGGCCGCTCTCCAGGCTTGTATCGATGCGGCCGCGTTCGGGGGGACCGTCGTCGTCGCGTCGTGGTACGGGAGGCGCGACGTGCGCTTGAACCTCGGTGACAACTTCCATCGACGACGACTGCGGCTCGTCAGTTCGCAGGTATCGACGCTCGATCCGGCCCTGACGCCACGCTGGGATCGTGCGCGACGTACGGCACTCGTGTCGGCGCTGCTAAAGGAGCTGCCGCTGCACGATCTGATCACGCACCGGTTCCCAATCGACAAGGCGGCGGACGCGTATGACCTCCTCGACCGCAGTCCCGGTGAGTGCCTGCAGGTGGTGCTGGACTATGTTTGAGGTCGGCGTCGCGCGGACATTTCCACGCGCTGCATCAGCTCGAGGCCGACGAGCTGGCGTCGCGAGTCACCAGCACAGCCATGACTACCGAGCCGAGGTAGTGGCTCGCGGCGAGCGCCTCGACCAGGACTCCATGCTGGTCGACATCGACCTACTCGGGGCGACTCTTTCGGAGTGCCTGGAGGAGCTCGATTCCGTCGATCTCGGCAACCGTGGCCGGCGCTCGCTGGCCGGAATACCACTGTCGAGACAGTCGCCGAGCACGTCTGGACGCATGTGCGCAACCGCCTCACCGAGCGCGTCCGCTCTCGTTGGTCTGCGCGTGACAGTCTACGAGTCAAATGACGCTTGGGCGTCAGTCGACCGGCCGATCGACGGGTCCTGACGGTCGCGGTACTGCTTGAGCTCGACGACGGCTTTTCGAGCGTGTTTTCGGCGGTATGACAGCACGTCCTCGATGACCGCGAAGAAGCGTGCCGCCGTCTCGTCCCACGTCGGACGCGCTTCAGCACGAGCCTGAGCGGCACGTCCCAGACGTTCGCGGAGCGCAGCGTCCCGGGCCAGCGCTTCGATTGCACTACGTAGCGCCGGCACGTCCCCCACTGGAACGAGTGTCCCGTCGCGACCGCTATCGACGAGGAACGGCAGGTTGCCGGCCTGCCAGCCGACCACGGGTAAACCCGCCGCCATCGCCTCTCCCCAGACGGTCCCATACGGCTCCTCGAAGCTCGGCAGCACGAAGGCATCGACGGACCGATACAGCCGGTGCAACGTTGCCGGTTGGATGATTCCATGGACAACTACCCGATCACGCAGACCAGCCTGATCGAGACGGTCGAGAACTCGACCTGCGTACCTGCCACGAGTGGCCGTGTCGCCGACGAGGTGGAGCGTGACGACATCGTTGGGCATGTCCGCCACGGCGTCGAGCAGTTCGACGATTCCCTTCCGGGGCAGCCAGTTCGCTACACAGAGGGCGGCCATCAGGCGACCACCACGGAGGCCTGCTCTCTCGATACCCGCGATGCCATCCTCGTCTGCTCGACGGCCGAGGTCCATATCCTTACCGGGCTGGACGACCAGGAGTCGCTCGGCGCGACAGACCCGCCGTAACGAGCTCGACCGCCAGCCAGTCGCTGGCCACCATGAGCACGTCGCAGGCGCGGTACGAGTGCAGGTCAAACGGGATCCGGAACCGCCGCTGGAGAGCGCGGCGCGTCGATTCCGCCGGGCGGCTGATGCAGCATGCCGACGACCGGCGCGCGGACCCGGCCAAGCCAGGGCGCGGCCGCGCTGGCGGCGATGCTGTCCAGGACGAGCACGTCGGCGCTGCGGGTTGCCGGCGCCAGCAACCACGCCGGTCCGACCGCGATAGCCCAGGGCAGCGGCAGGTCAGGGATCGAGACGAAGCGCAGCTCGGCGCCGTAATCCGGCGCGCGGTCGGCGAGGCGCCGGTGAAACAGGTAGCCGCCCGTCACGCGCCTCGGATCGCCGACGGTCAGGAGCGTCACCCGGGTGCGCTTCTCTTGCTCCATTTCGCCTACTTTCGCAGGGGCAACCCCTCGATCGGCGGCAATCGATGCGGATCAGCCGATGCATTCGCGCGACACCGATGTGCCGTTCATCTTCGGCGTGTTAATCGTCGCCGGTCTTGCTTCGTGGAACATCGTTCTGTTTACGCCGATCGACCAGTCGCCTCATGTCACGCCCTTGGCCTCGAGATCGGCTTGCTCCGTCTCGTCATAGCCCAGCTCCGCGAGAATCTCCGGGCTGTGCTCGCCGAGCAGCGGCGGCGCCGAACGAATCGAGGCCGCGGTCTCGGACAAGCTTGTACGGCAGCCCAACCTGCCGGACCGGCCCGAGGCGTGGGTGGTCGACGGTCAGTTCCATCTCGCGCAGCTGCGCCTGCGGTTGGGCGAACGCGGCCGCGACGTCGTTGACCGGTCCGCAGGGCACCTGCGCGGCGTCGAGCCGGGCCAGCCATTCCGCAGTCGGCGCGCCGGCAAATCGGTCGGCCAGCAGTGGCCGGAGCTCGGCGCGGTTCGAGACGCGGTGGTCGTTGTCGGCAAAGCGCGGGTCGGTGGCCAGGTCGGGCAGGTCGAGTGCCGCGCAGAGTCGGGGCCACTGGCGTTCGCTGCCGACGGCAACGACGATCTCGCCATCGGCCGTGGCGAACGTCTCGTACGGCACGATGTTGGGGTGGGCGTTGCCCAGCCGGCCCGGCGACTTGCCGCTGACGAACGCGTTCTGGGCCTGGTTGATGAGCACGGCCAGCGTCGACTCGAGCAGCGACACGTCGATGCGCTGGCCGACGCCGCTGCGCAGAGCGGCCAGCACGCCGATGGCGCCGAACAGCCCGGTGACGATGTCGCTGATGGCCACGCCGACCTTGGTCGGCTCCCCGCCGGCCGTCATCGGGTGCACCGGTGATCGACATCAGCCCGCCGACGGCCTGCGCGATGAAGTCATAGCCGGGCCGGTCGGCGTCGGGCCCGACCGGTCCGAAGCCGGTGATCGCCAGGTGGACGAGGCGCGGGTTGATGCGCGCGAGTTCGGTCATCGTCGAAGCCGAGGCTGTCCAGGCCGCCCGGCCGGAAGTTCTCGACCAGCACGTCCGACCGACCGATCAGCCGGCCGACGACTTCCCGACCTTCAGGCTGGCGAAGGTCCAGGCGCAGGCTGCGCTTGTTGCGGTTGACCGACATGAAGTAGGCCGCCACGCGATCGTCGCCGCTGCCGATACCCACGGCGGGCCGTAGCCGCGCGTGGCATCGCCTTCGGGCGGCTCGACCTTGATTACGTCGGCGCCCAGGTCGGCGAGGACCATCGCGCAGTACGGTCCGGCGAGAACCGTCGACAGCTCGAGGACGCGCAGGCCGGCGAGCGGCCCGGTGACGTCGGAGTCGCGTGCCATGGGCTGATCGTAAGCGGAGCGCGCGCCCGATAATCGGCCGGCGTGTTGGGCCTAGAGATGCTTGCCTTCGTCGCGGCCATTGGCGCGGGCCTGTTTGGCTCGCTCGCCGGCATTGGCGGCGGGCTTGATCATCGTGCCGCTGCTGACCATCGCCCTGGGCGTCGACATCAAGCACGCCATCGCGGCCAGCCTGCTCGGCGTGATCGCGGTCTCGACGGCCGCCGCGTCGTCCTACCTGCAGAGCGGATTGGTCGATCGGCGACTCGGCCTGACGCTGCTGCTGGCGACGGCGGCCGGCGGCATCGTCGGCGGCTACGTCGGCGGCCTGCTGGATCCGCAGATCCTGGCCGCGATCTTCGGTGTCGTGCTCGTGCTGGTCGCGATCCAGATGCTGCGCGGCCGGCGGGCGGTACCGGCCGAGCTGATCCGGCGAGCCAACCGGACTGGAGTTCGACGCCTCCTACGTCGAGCCGACGACCGGCCAGGAGATGACATACCGCGCGCGGCGGGTGGCGCCGGGCACCGCGATCTCGCTCGTCGCCGGCGCACTGTCCGGGCTGCTCGGGATCGGCGGCGGCGTGGTCAACGTGCCGACGATGAACCTCGTCATGGGCGTGCCGATTCGCATTGCCCTGACGACCAGCACGTACATGCTGGGAGCCACCGCGGCGGCCAGCGCGGTCATCTACTACAGCCGCGGCCTGATCGACCCGCTCGATCGCCGCGCCGGTGGTGGTCGGCGTGTTCATTGGCGCGCGTATCGGCGCACGGCTGGCGCATCGGCTGCCGCAGCACGCGCTGCAGCTGCTCTTCGTGGTCGTGGCCGCGATCTTTGCCGTCCAGATGCTGCTCCGTGCGGTGGGTCGCGCATGAACGAGTCCTCGGTCAAATGGACCTCCGCGTCCCTGCTGCTGGGGGCACGCTCGTGTCGGCCGTCTGTTTCGCCGCGGGTTTCCTGTTGGGCTGATCGCCGGCGACAAGCAGCTGGGCACGATGGTGTCGAACGCGGGCGTCCTGGTGCTGCTGGCCACGCCGGCGGTCGCGTTGATCGCCACGTGCGCTCGAGCTGCGCAGAGAAGCAACCTCGGCCAGCCTGGCTTGCCATCGGCGTGCTGGCAGTGCTGGCCGTGGCGGTCGGGGTCGCCCTGTTCGCGCACTGAGAGATGCGCGATGACGATCGCGAGGCTGGCTAGACGAAGGCGGCGGCGAGGACCGGAGCGAGGCGGACTGAGGGTCCGTGAGCGAGGACCGCAACCGACAAGGCACGTATCGCCAGCCGTCCAGCAACAACACAACGGACAAAACGAGGCACGGCCCGAGGAGGGGGCCCGGGCCGTGCCAGTCGATGCGGAAGCGCCCCGTCACCAGACGCTTCGCATGAGGTGTCTGTCTGACGGGTCGTCGCGCCCGCTGCGACCGATCGATAGACGAACTTAGCGGCGACCATTTGGAGCCCCATCGCCCGCGCGTTGAGATGTATTGCAAGTCCATATATGCCGGACCGCGAGTTCTCAGCGCGCGACGCGACTGCATCACCGCTCGTTCGGCCAGGCCAATGGGCATCCGGCCGCTGCTGGTGATCTCGTCGTGGAAGTCGCGCACGATCGAGACGTCGACGTCGGCCGGTCGCTGGCCGCCGACACCGCGCGCCGCGAAGTAGCCGTCGCGGATGCGCAGGATCTCGAGGCAGCCGGTCAGGTAGGACGACGCCTGGGTCGGCCACGAGCAGTAGCGGCCAACCTCCGCGATGGCCACCGGATGGGGCAGGTTGGCGTTCTTCATCATGAACGTCGACCGCTTCGTCGAAGGTCATCTCGCCCATGTGCAGGCTGGTGTCGACGATGATCCGCGCGGCGCGGAAGATCGTGGCTTCGAGGTGGTAGAGCTCGTACATCGGCTCGGTGAAGAAGCCGCGTTCGCGCATGACGCGCTCGGCGTAGAGCGCCCAGCCCTCGCAGAAGTAGGGCGTGCCGTAGATCTTGCGCAGCTTGCGCGAGTGGACCCGGTTCATGGTCAGGTGCCAGTGGTGGCCTGGGTACGCCTCGTGCACGGCGGTCGTCGGGATGCCGCCGAAGCTGTTGCCGGCGAGGCGCTGCTGGATTTCGTCCTCGGGCGTGTTATCGGGCGCGAACGGCACGAAGAAGTGGCCGAGCAGCTTGTCCGAGAACATCGGCGGAGCGAGGTAGCTGGCCACGCCCAGCACCGGCCGCTGGAAGACGGGTGACGGCTCGACGGAGCACTGCTCGCCCGCCGGCAGGGTGACCAGGCCCGTGCTGGCAAGGAACTGGCGCGAACGCTCGGTCCAGTCGGCGTAGGTCGCCCGCATCTCTTCTTCCGTGCGCGGATGGTTCTCGTTGGCCTCCTCGAGGACGGTCCGCCAGTCGGAGCTGCCGGCCGCCCGCAGCGCGACCTCCTGCATCTCGCTTGTCGAGTCGGTCGTACTCCGCCCGACCCATCTCACGTAGTTGGCGGGCATCCATGGCCAGGCTCTCGCGCTCGCGCAGCAGGCGCGTGTAGCGCTCCTCGCCGAGCGCCCATGTGCCCGTCGCTCGGTCGCACAGCTCGCCCAGGAATGTGGCGAAGTCGTCGAGCGCGTCGGCCGGCCCTGGCGCCCGACTTCTCGACCTGCTGGCGCAGGCTCGGCGATCGGCGATGTCGGCCGCCAGCAGCTCGCGGGCGTAGCGGGCCGATGCCTGCGCCCCGTTCATGGCACGCTCAACGATCAGCGGGTGAGCCAGACTCGGGTCGAGGTTGGCCTTGCCCTGCTCGAGCGCGCGCGGCGTCGCGTCCAGCCGCGCGACCGTTGCCTGAACCAGCTCTGGCTCCGGCCGCAGTCGGTGAATGAACAGGCCGAAGATGCGAGTTGACGAGCGGCAGGGTGTAGGTCAGCGGGTCGCGTCGCCAGTTTTGCCAGTCGGCCAGGATCGTGCGGCCACGCAGGACGGAGATAACGAGGTCGCGATCGATCTGGTCGTCCGCGTCGAGGTCCGGAGTCGGGGACCGCGCTGAAGCGCGCCAGCCAGCGTTCGGCATCGGCGTCGCGTTTCTGGAATGCCTCGGCCGATAGGTCGTCCAGCTTGTCGTCGTACTGGGTCAGGCCGAAGCGCGCTGCCGAAGGTTGGCGACGCTGTGAACTCTTCGTCCAGGAACTGGTCAACGAGCGCGGCAAAGTCAGTCATGGCCGACAGGGTGCCACGAGATTGGCCTAATGCGGCGGCAAGCTCGACCATGGTTACGTTCAGCCAGTTGGTCGCGGGCGCCGAGTCCGTTCCGGCTGGGCCAGTGTCTTCCGCCGTCACGTCAATGATCAGGAATTTCGCGCCCGGGAAGAAGAGGACCTCTTTCTCGTTCTTCATCGCGGCCGACAACTTCTCAACGTCCCTTGCGTTATCCGTGAAGATCTTGCAGATCACGCTGACCGTCTGATCGGGCCGAGGCCTGACATCCCCGCCGGTGCCGTTGGCGTAGCTTTGCGCCACGGCCTGCTCCTTGCTCGCGCTACTGAACTGCGGTCGTGACGTGATGCGAGTGCCGAAATAATCGCCGAACTCGGAGTGTGAGAGGCGCATCCCGCGGTACACCGGATCGTCGTACTTGGGGAGCTTGCTCAACGCGCTGACCACCATGCCGGCGTGGGCAGCGCCCTCGGCGGCGAGCAACTTCGGGTTTTGTCCCTTCAGGCTGGGGTCCTTTGCCTGGGCAATCCGCTCCTCAACCAGTTTCTCGTTCTTCTTCTTCGCCCGATGGCCTCCGGCCACGAGCTCACTCTCACGCCCTTCGCCCTCGGGGATGATGGTTTCTTTCTCGGTGCCAGCCATGGCGGCGTTGATATAGATGTAGTCCGACATCGTGTAGACACGAATTGCGGCCACTTCGCCGGATGTGAGTCCGAACTCCGCGACGAGGTCGATCGTCTCTTGGCCGGTACCTTTGTGCGCCGGTTTCTTTGGATCCGGCAGCTTGCCCGCTTGCACCTTTCGCGCTGGCTCGAGGGCGCCCGTCCGGGCCGAACTGCTCAGATGGAAGCCGCCTTGCTCAGCGTCCTTCTCTAGAGCCTTCTCATAGGCAATCTGGGCTCGTAGCACGTACGTGGCCTTCTTGGCTTCGGGCTCGACGTCGTTTTCGATGTTCCGGCGCTGCATGGCTTGCTGCTCGTCGGCCTTGCCGTCGTTCTTCTCGAGCCAATAACGGCACAGACCGGCGACCGTCTCCGCGTACTTGAGCTTCTTCTTTATTTCGGTGGCGTCGTGGTACTTGCGCACGGCCTTGACGATCTTCGCGTAGCCGCCATCGACCTTGAGCGCAACGGTCTTGCCCTGGGCTTGCCCGAAGGCGAGGTTCTCGGCGGAAGGAATTTCGCGCTGGACCTGAGGTCCGCCCTGGCCTGTGAGCAGCGAGGCGACGGCGCGGTTGCCGGCCTGGCTTTGCAGCCTCAGTACCTGCGCCTCGCTGGATTCGGCGTCGCCTGACTTGTCCGAGGCGCGCCGCAAGGCCAACGCGCGCAGCCTTCTCTGCGCTGGTCGAGGCGCGCGGCATGCGTCCACTCTGACCGCCAGCCTACGGTTGGCCGGATTCGGGAATCAAGGAGCGTTCGGGCAGATCCGGAGGGCTATGGCGCCTTTGGGTCCAGCCAGCGGCAGCGATAGGCGATGGCGCAGCGGCCGCACGCCGGTCGCTGGGCGTGGCACGTCTCGCGGCCGTGGGTGATGAAGTTGACGTGTGCCTCGTGCGACCGCTCGAGCGGGATCGAGCGCGGCCATGTAGTCGTGCGCGGCCAGGACGTCGACCTTCGGACGGACCAGGCCAATGCGCGTGGCGACCCGCTCGACGTGGCGGTCGACAGGGATCAGCGGCATGCCGAAGCTGAAGAGAAGAACGACCGAGGCCGTCTTGCGACCGACGCCCGGGATGGCGGTCAGCCAGGCCAGCGCATCGGCCGGCGACATGTCGCCCAGGAACTCCAGCGAGTAGTCGCCGCGCTCCTCGCGAATGTGGCTGAGCGAAGCCTGGATGCGTGGCGCCTTCTGGTTGGCCAGGCCGCCCGGCCGGATGACGTTGGTCAGCTCGACGATGTCGGCGAATTCCACAGCCGCCCAGTCGGGCGTGGCCTGACCGATTCCGACGCCGCCCCAACCTGGCCGGAAGATCTTGGCGTCGATGTCGTCGTTGCCGGCTGCCGACGGCCAGCGCCGGCTGAGCGCGTCGAACGCCTTCTCGGCGTCGATGTCGGCGCTGTTGGCCGACAGGATGGTCAGGATCAGCTCGCTGGTTGGATCGTGCACGCGCTGCCAGACCGGCGTGCCGTACATGCTGGCCAGGGCAGTCAGCGTGTCCTCGGCGAGTCCGGGCCGGTAGCGGGCGAGGCCGTGCATCCAGGCTTGACCGGATCGACCTTGCGCCGCTTGGGCTTTGCCTGCGCTCGGGCTTTCGGCTTTGGTTTCGCGTCGGCGGTCATCGTGTGACGAAGTTAAGCAGGCGCGCAACCCGTTCGGCCGCCCGCACGACCGGCGCAGCGCCTGCCGCCATGGCCTCCTCGCAGGGTCATCGGCCGCTCGGTGACCGGCACGACGACGGCGCCGAGCGCGGCGAGCGCGGCTATGCCCTCCGGCGTCACGCCGCCGCCGAAACAGACGCATCTGACGCCGTGCCGCACGGGCACGTTCGGCGACGCCGCGGGCCGTCTTGCCGAAAGCCGTCTGCGCGTCGATTTGGCCCTCGCCGGTCAGGACGATGTCGGCCGTCGCGAGGGCGGCCTCGAAACCGGTCAGCTCCATGACCACCTCGACGCCTGGCCGGACGGCGAACGACTTGAAGCGGTCGGCGATGGCGAGCAGGCCGGCCGTCGTGCCGCCGGCGGCACCGGCGCCGGCCACATCGCGAATCCGCGTGCCGGTCGATGCCTCGAGAACGTCGGCGTAGCGCGTCAGGGCAGCGTCCAGGTCCGCACCTGTTCCTCGTCGGCGCCCTTCTGCGGGCCATACACGGCGGCCGCGCCTGTTTCACCAAGCAACGGATTGGTGACGTCAGACGCGACGGTAAGCGAGACCTCAGCTCAGTACCGGTGACAGCCCGCGCAGATCGACGCGATCGAGATCGGCCAGCGCCGCGCCTCCGCGCGGCAGGTCCGTGCCGTTCGCATCGAAGAAGCGCACGCCGAGCGCCTCGAGCAGTCCGGCGCCGCCGTCCGTAGTCGCGCTGCCGCCCAGGCCGATCACGACATCGCGCGCGCCGAGGCCGATCGCGGCGGCCAGGACCTGACCTGTGCCGAAGGTTGATGCCGCGCCCGCGTCGCGCTCGTCCGCGGCCAACCGCGACAGGCCCGACGCCACGGCCAGCTCGACAACCGCCTGATCGGCACGCCGGAGGAATCGCGCGTCGAAATCGTCCGGCCCAGCGGATCCTGCGCGTGCGCCGGCAGTTCGACCCAGCCGTCGTTGGCGGCCTTGATCGCGTCGAGTGTGCCCTCGCCGCCGTCTGCCAGCGGGATCAGTCGGAGCTCGTCGGTTGGTCGGGCCCGCCGCCAGCCGTCGGCCAGTGCCGTCGCGACCTCGTGTCGGCGTCAGCGATCCCTTGAAGGAGTCGGGTGCTACGAGGACCTTCAGCGCGCGCCGACCTTGGCCGTCGCGGCGATCGAAGCGGCCCGCAACAGCTGCGCGCTTCTCGACGTACTCCGGGATGCGAATCATTGGCGGGCGCTCCGGATCGGCCAGCTCGATGACCTCCAGCGACAGCTGGTTGGGACCGGAGCGAGGCAGCTTCATCGACGAGCCGAGTTCGGCGAACAGCCGCGCTCGATGGCGCTCCTCGAGCCGCTTCATGACCGCTTGCAGGATGACGAAGCTCATGCGCGACAGGCCCTCGAGCTCCTGGTTGCGGTGGATGCGGATGTCGAGGTCGACCTGGCCGAAACCGTCGAGGCCGAGGCGCTCGGCGAGGTCGATCAGATGACCGATCTCGACCGCGTAGCCGGTGAAGAACGGGATCTGCTCGAGGTGCTCGCGCCGCCCGGCGTACTCGCCGGCGAGCGGCTGGATGTAGCCCGACAACTGCGGAAAGAACAGGTTGATCAGCGGTCGCGCGACGAGCTCAGTGACGCGGCCGCCGCCGCCTTCCTTGAGCACGCCGCCTTCGACGATCGGTCGCTGGTAGTAGGCCTTGACGTAGCCGATGCGTGGCTCGACCAGCAGCGGCCCCAACGTGCCGTAAATGAAGCGTGGGTGCCAGTCGATGATGTCCGTATCCGCCCAGACGACGAGATCGCCGCTGGTTTCGTAAAGGCTCTTCCACAGCGCCTCGCCCTTGCCGCGGTAGCTGCCGTAGCGCGGCAGGACGTCGGCATGCCGGATGACGCGGGCGCCCTCGCTTTCGGCGATCGAGCGCGTGTCGTCGTCGGAGTCAGAGTCGATGACGAGCAACTCGTCGAGCAGCGGGAATCGCTCGATCAGCTCGCGCCGCGCGGCACGCACGATGGGTCCGATCGTGGCTGCCTCATTGAGCGTGGGCAGCACCGCGCTGATGGTCACGCCGTGGCGAGCCTTGAGCTCGACGAGCCGCGCGAGGTCGGCGAACTCCTGGTGGTGGTAGTTGGACTCGGCGAACCAGCGCTCGACGCGGGCGGGCACGCTCCGACCGAATTCGGCGGCGCGGTCGGCGGCCTCGAGAGTCTCCGCCTGGGAGGCGCGCTGGTCGAATATCGAGCGGCTCAGGGCGTCGCGCGTCTTGACCACGAGAACGGTCGGTTTCGCCTGCTGCGCGATCGCTTCCGGCAGTGCGCCGAACAGTGGCCCGTCGCCGGGCGCGATCTCGGCCGGCGAGACGGCGGCCGCGCCCATCACAACCAGCTGGGCGGTCTCGGCTTCCTTCAGGATGGCGGCCTGGACGTCGTCGCCCTCGACGATCAGCGGTTGCGCTGGCTCGCCCGCGTTGAACCGGACGAAGCCCGACAGCGCGCGTTCGGCCTGGGCGCGGACGACGGGGTTGACGTCGCTCGGGATGACGTGGACCACGTCGACGGTGGCGTCGAAATGACGCCCAAGTGCCGACGCGAAACGCAGCGCCAGCTCGGCGTGCGGGCCGCCGCGCACCGGCGCGACGATGCGCCGGACGTTGCGCACGCCGCGCTGCTTGACCACGCAGATGTCGCACGGGCCGTCGCGGACGACTTCGTCGATGGTCGGCGAGAAGACGGCTTCCGTTGTCCGGCGGCCACCCGGCCGGCCGCCCCAGCCGAAGATGATCAGGTCGGCCTCTTCCTCGGTCGCCAGCTCGACGATGCCCTCCGCTGCCCGCCTGCCGATTCGGACGACGGTGCGCAGGTCCATGCCCGGCGGTGCGAATTCGAAGACGCGCTGTAGCAGACGGCGGGCTTGACGGGCACGCGTCGCTCCTTCTGACAGCGGCATGCCCTCCGGCACCTCGACGATGCCGAGGGCCGTCAACGTGCCGCCCGGTCGCATCAGCCCGGCCCCGATGCGCACGAGATCGGCGGCGGTGCGTGGGTTGGCCAGCGGCAGCAGGATGCGCGCCGGCGCGGCTGCCCTGCTCATGCGTCAGCGGCGTTCAAGCTTTGGCTGCCGTGGCGGCCGGGCTGGCGGCTGGCACGGTCGACCGCCAGCGCTGCGCCAGATACGGCTTGGCCGCTTCGAAGGCGCGTGCCTGGCGCTCGACCAGGCTCTCGGCCTCATCGGTCGTCATGCTCTCCGCCTCGGTGATGAGACTGGCCACCCGGCCGAAGTAGAGCGGCACGAGCGCGGCAACGAGCTCGTCCAGCGCCAGGCTTCGAGCGTGATAGGCAACGGCCGTGTCGTAGACGACGCGCGCCCACAGGTCGTCAGGCATGTGGAACTCGCCGTCCAGCGGCAGGTCGTGAATGGCCTCGAGCACATCCGGCGAAAGCGACTTCGCCCATGCGTCGGCATAGGTCTGGCGACCCTGCTCGAACTCGTTGAGCAGCCGGCCAAGGTTGACCAGCAGTGGCGGCGGGTCGCCCAGCCGCTCGAAGCCGTAGTCGGGGATGGTGTGCGAGCCCTTCACGTCCAGCCAACGGTCGGCGTGACGTTCGGTCAGGCGCAGGATCGTGCCGACCACCTGGCTGAACATCGGGCCGAGGTCCGCACCGGGATCCTTTGGATCGTGGACCTTCGCGCCAAGGCGGGTCTGGCAGACGGCAAAGCCACCGGTCACTGCCTTGGTCGTCATCCAGATGTCGATGCCGAACTTCGAGACGTCGGCATCCCAGTCGTCCTGCTTCAGGTAGTGCGCAACCAGATCTCCGGACACGCCGAAGTCGCCGCCGATGGGCTGCCGAATGCGCAGGCCGTACAGCGCCCGTGTCAGCGGGTAGGTAACGGTGTTGGTGATCGTGCCGTCGTACTTGTAGCGCGTGTAGAGCGGGGCGACGAAGTCGAAGCCGCCTTTGAGCACCGGGCCGGCGAGCAGCTCGATCCACTCCGGCACGATCGAACGCAGGTCCGAGTCGACGACGACCAGCGCTTCGACGCCCAGGGCATGGGCAATCTGGAAGATCGTGCGCAGCGCCGCGCCCTTGCCGCCAACGCCGTCGATTTCCGGGTAGGTCAGGCTCATGCGCTGCAACCGGTTGCGCGGTCGCACGAGCAGGATGCGCTCGACGTAGTCGGGCGGTTCGGTCTCGACCACGACACGCGCCGTGCCGTCGGGCGAGCCGGCATCAGCATTCACGACGACCGGCCGCAGGTCCGGGAAGTACTGGACGAGGCCGGCCTGGGCGGCACGCACGACGTAGCCGATCGTCGCCGCGTTCTTGTAGGAGGGGATGCCGACCATGATGTCGGCGCTACCCAGCCGCGCGACCGCCTCGCGCAGTGCTGGTGGCAGATCCGACGTCGCCATCGCGCTCACCTTACTCGATGAAACGCGCGCGGGTTTCCGCGGCGCGCCATTGCAATGAAGCTGTAAAGGACCATCGCAATGATTGCAACTGTTCGATCGCCCCCAGAACGATCGACCCACTAAGGAGGCTGGTCCATGAGACAGCGCCTGCTTACCGTGCTCGCGATCGCCGCCGTGGCGACCGGCTTGTTGCCCGCGGTGGCATCGGCGACGGACAGCGGATCGCCGCAGAACTACGTCGTTCTGTACAAGTCGACGCCCTCGCCAAAGGGCGACGGAACGGCCATCGCCAAGGCCGGCGGGACGATCGTTGCCGACTATCGCGCCATCGGAGTAGTCATCGCCCGCTCGAGCAACCCGAACTTCGCCGGCGCAATGCGCGCGACGTACGGCGTTGACGGCGTGGCATCAACCGCTGGCTACGCAACACAGGTCGAAGACGATCAGCTCGACGCGAGCCAGGTGGTTGATGCAATCAACACGCCGGTAACGGACTCCAGCGAACCGCTGTGGGGCCTGCAGTGGGACATGCCCCTGATGCACGTCGACACGGCGCATGCCATCACCGGCGGCAGCTCGTCCGTTTTGGTTGGCGACATTGACACCGGGCTCGACTTCACCCATCCCGACCTGGCCCCTAACTACTCGGCCGCCGATAGTGCCGACTGCACCAGCGGTGCGCCAACGGCACTTGGTGCAGGAAACGATGTCAACGGCCACGGCACGCACACCGCCGGCACCATCGCGGCAGCCGCCAACGGCATCGGCATCGTCGGCGTGGCACCTGGCGTCAAGATCGCCGGCATCAAGGGCGGCAACGACGCCGGCTTCTTCTTCCCAGAGGCCGTTGTCTGCTCGTTCATGTGGGCAGCGTCCCGCCACATGCAGGTGACCAACAACAGCTACTTCGCCGACCCGTGGCTGTTCAACTGCGCCAATGACGCGACCCAGCGTGCCATCTGGAAGGCCGAGCAGCGGGCGATCTCATACGCCCAGTCGAACGGCGTCGTCGTCGTCTCCGCCGCCGGCAACCAGGCCGACGACATGGCCCATCCGACTCAGGATGTGACCAGCCCGGACAACACGACGGCTGTGACGCGTGACGTAACGAACGCCTGCAAGGTCGTCCCGGCTGAAGTACCCGGTGTGGTCACCGTGTCCGCGACCGGCCCAACCGGCATGAAGTCGTTTTACTCGAGCTACGGCACGGGCGTTGTGGACGTTGCCGCACCGGGCGGCGACAGCCGCAACATCGATGGCACGGCCAACGGCCGGGTCCTTTCGACATACCCGGCGGCGAACGCCTGCGCCCGGCTTGTTGTCGACAACGGTGCGCACTATTGCTACCTGCAGGGCACGTCGATGGCCTCGCCTCACGTTGCCGGGTTGGCAGCCCTCATCTGGTCGACCCACCCAAGGGCAACCGCGGGCAAGGTCGCAGCTCTGATTGGGTCGACGGCGACACCTACCGTGTGCCCGGATACCTCGCTTCCGCTTTACGCGACCTTCCCGGCACTCGACAACGGGGCGCCGCAGACCTGCACCGGCAGCCCTACCAACAACTCCTTCTATGGGCAGGGATCGGTCGACGCCTACAGCGCGATCACTCACTGACCCATTCGCTCGACGCTATGCGAAGGGGCCGGCGCCAGCCGGCCCCTTTCGATTCAGGCGGGTTTCAGACGGGCGGGCGAATGACCCGGCTTGGCTGCTCGGTCAGGACCAAACGTGCCGGGTCGATTGGCGGACCCGACGCCGGGCCCGGCCGACCCAGGATGTGAAGTTCCCACGGCCAGGATTGAAAGCCTGCGCCATGGAGGCCGGCAACCAGGTCCTCGTCAATGTGGTCCGTTTCGAGCCTGAAGCGAATAGGCTCGCCGGCAAGCTGTTGAACGCGCTGTGCAAGTAGAGCCAAGCCAGCGTTGTCGCCGCCAATCAGCCCGAGGTGAATCTCGGCATCCTCTGCCGGTTCGGCTTCGCGGCTGACGATGGCCAGTCCCCAGCCGTCGTCTTCTTGGGCAACGACTTCGCCGGCGGCGACATGGCGCTGGAACTCAGCTTCCGTCAGCTCTTGCTCGGTCCACGAGCGGCGTTCGTACAGCCGGCCGCTGGCGGCGAAGCGAGCATCGCCTTTCAGCCGCTCCCACCAGGCGTCGCCCGCTGAGACTGGCACGATCAGGCCGGCCCCGCCGAGCCGTTGAAGAAGCACGTGCCGGCGGCGGTTCAGCCTCTGCCTGGTTGCCTCCTCGAAACCGGTAGCTTCATCCGCCTCTCCTTCGCCTTCAGGACTGGCTGGATCCTTCCACTCCCACGAGACGAACCTGGTCAGCAACTCGAAGCCATGCCGTGCGCCGAGGCGGTGCGAGCCCTCGTTGCGTTGACTCGTCGCGTAGCGCGTGACGGCCGTCCGGTTGGCGGCCAGCCAGTGCAGCTCGGCGACCTGCAGGTCAGTCGCCACACCCATGCCGCGCACGCGTGGATCGACGCGGATGCCCTCGACCCAGCCTTCGGTCGTCGAAACCAGCGCCACGCGCGACACCGCCACGGGCTGTCCCTCGGGCAGCGTCTCGCCGTTGGCGTCGACCGCCGGCCCGCCGTCAGTAGTCGGGCCCACCGTTGCCACCAGCATGGCGCCGTCGTCGGCCGTCAGCCAGACCGGCCAGGCATGCGGCATGTAATCCCAGCCGTCCCAGGTAGTGGTGGCGAAGGCAAGCACCGCCTCGCGATCGTCGGCCCGTGCCCGGCGGACGGCAAGGGGCCAGTTGCGGGTGGCTTCGGTCGGGTTCAGCGCGTGTTGATGCGTTCGATGATCGCCCACTTGCCGGCTGCATCGGCCGGGCGGTATCGACTGTTGGCGGCTTTGAGGACGACGCCGCGGAAGCCGGCGCTCTTCCACGAGTTCAGCCACGTCGCCACCGGTGGCCGCGCATACGGAGAGATGCGGGCGTACTCGCTGACGCCGATGAGGCTGTCGAGCTGGCGCTTGCGCTCGAGCAGCGGCAGGTCGAACAGCGTCTGGCCATCGACCGACAGCAGATCCAACGCAACGAAGGCGAATTCGTCCGACGTCATCTCGGTTTGCTCATCGTCGTGCTGATCGTGCGGCCGCTCCATCGTCACCTCGGCCGGCCGGCCCATGAGCATGCCCATCGACGAGATGTTGGCGCCGGGTACGACGCTGACGCCTTCGCCGCCGGCGAGCGCCTGGTAGGTCAGCACTCCGTCGATCACGGCATCCTGGGCGTAAACGCCATCGACCAGCGCCGCGACCACTTCGGGGTAAGCGTCGGTGACGTCGTCACCGACGATGTCGATCAGCTTGACCGTGCCGCGCTGCGGGCCGTCCGGCGTCGCCTTGAAATGGGCAAGCACGCGGCTGCCATCCCACAACGGCTCGATGATCGGGTCCGTGATCTCAGGGTTGCGGCTCGTCTGGCGGGCCTCCAGTGGGCGCCAATCGAGCGGGTTGCGAGACTGGACGGCGGGCTCTTCGGCGGTCATCGCGCTGATGTTATGCCTCGTACCCGTGGCGATGTGATTGTCGCCAGCGCCAGGCCGAGCCGATCATGTCCTCGAGCGTGCCGTGTTCGGCGTGCCAGCCCAAGCACCTGTTGGGCGCGCGCGTTGGAGGCGACCAGAACCGGCGGATCGCCGGCGCGCCGTGGGCCGTACTCGTGCGGCACGCGCTGACCTGTCACGGCTTCGGCCGCGTGCAGCACCTGCCGCACGGAGAAGCCCGTGCCTGAGCCCAGGTTGAGAGCCTCGAGGCCGGGTACGGCCGTCGCCGTCTGCTCGAGCGCGGCGAGGTGTGCCGCGGCCAGGTCACGCACGTCGATGTAGTCGCGAATGCAGGTGCCGTCCGGCGTTGGGTAGTCGGTGCCGTGGACGGTCAGCGGCGAGCCACCTTCGATCGCGCGCAGAACGTTCGGGATCAGGTGCGTCTCCGGGTTGTGGTCCTCGCCGAAGTTCTCGCTGGCACCGGCGACGTTGAAGTAGCGCAGCGCAACGGCGCGCATGCCGTACGCCTCGCCGTACCAGCGCAGGGCGCCCTCGAAGGCGCGTTTGGTCTCGCCGTACGGGTTGACCGGCCGAAGCTCCGAGTCCTCCTCGATCGGGCTGGTCTTGGGCGCACCGTAGACGGCGGCCGATGAGCTGAAAACGATGCGGCCGACGCCGGCGGCGCGCATCGCGTCGAGCAAGGCCACGCCGGCCACGACGTTGTCGCGGTAGTACAGCGCGGGATCGGCGACCGACTCGCCGACCAGGGCACGCGACGCGCAGTGCAGGACCGCCTCGATCTGGTGCTCGCGGAACGTCCGCTCGATCGTCGCGCCGTCACCGACGGTCGCGTCGACGAGCCTGCGCGCCTTCAGGAACGGCGCGGCCGTGCCCGGTGACGAGCGAGTCGACGATCGTGACCTCGTGGCCACGTTGCATGCAGGAGCTCGGCGCTGACGCTGCCGACATAGCCGGCACCGCCGGTAACGAGGATGCGCATCAGCCGCGCAGGATACGGCCGAGCAGGCCGCGCCGCTTCGCCGGCTTCTCCGCGTCAGCCTGCGCGGGCGTTTCTGCCGGCTGGAGAAGCCAGCCAGGCCGGGCGTTGCACAGGCTCGCCGCGCGTCGCCAGAACCTCAGACAGGCGCGCTTCGAGCCGCAGTGCTGCCGCGTTCTGGCGGTCGATGTCGAGGGCCGCGCAGGCGTGCTGGTAGGCCAGCCGGTCGTCGCCGCGCTCGAGGGCGACGCGCGCCAGCCCGACCACCGCGATCGAGTTGCGCGGATCCGCGGCGAGCGTCGATTTGTAGATCTTTTCGGCGGCGTCGACCTGGCCGACGACGAGCAGCCGCTCCGCCTGCAGCAGCGACTCGATCAACGCCCAGCTCCGCCCGCGCCTCGTCGAGCAGCTGTTCACGCGAGTTGCGCGCCGGCTCGGCCATGACGAATTCGACGAGGTGATCGAGCAGCCGGCCGACCACGGGCCCCGGCGCCAGGCCCAACTCGCTCGGTCAGAACGCGACCGTCGATGGCCAGGTCACGCACACCCAATGGCTCGTGCCGGTCCAGCACGTCCGTTACCCGAGCGCGCAACTCGGGCAGCCGGCCGGCGTCCGCCGGCAGGCCGCTGCCGACGTTGTCGGCCTGGCGCAGGCGCAGCAGGTCGAGCACCAGATCCGCGCCCGACTCGTCGAATGAAACGGCGCACTGCCGCATCGCTCCAGTTGGGCAGGTACTGGAACATGTGCTGCCCGATCAGCCGGGTCACCGGCTCGATGTCGCGCCGGCCGAAGGCCAGGCTCGCCAGCAGCTCATCGGCCAGTTTGGCGCCCTCGATGTCGTGACCGACAAAATGGCCGTCGGCAAAGGTCGACGGCTTGCCCACGTCGTGCAGCAGGGCTGCCAGCCGTAGTCGGTCGCTCGTTTCTGGCGAACGGGCGGCTGCATCGAGCGACGCCAGCGAGTGTGCCCACAGGTCGTCACCCGCGCGCTTGTCCTGGGGCACGCCGCGCTGCGCCTCGAGCAGCGGAAACGCGTATCCGAGCAGGCCCGTATCGGCCAGCACGCGAAGGCCGGCGGACGGCTGGTCGCCTTCAACATCTTGCGCAGCTCGTTCGCCCAGCCTTTCGCGCGACACGTACTGCACGAGCGGCGCCGTGCGGCGCATGGCCGCCAGCGTCTGCGCCTCGATCGAGAAATCAAGCTGGCCGGATAGCCGCGCTGCCCGGATCAGGCGCAGTGAGTCCTCGTCGAAGCGTCTACTCCGCCTCACCGACCGCCCGCAGCACCCTCGCCTCGAGGTCGGCGAGTCCGTTGGTCGGGTCCTGCCAATGCGCGTCTCGTGCGCCCGCGGCGCAGCCCCAGGCAATGGCATTGACCGTGAAATCGCGGCGCGACAGGTCCTCGTCGATGTTGTCCGAGAAGGTCACTGAATCAGGTCGACGGTGGTCGGCGTACTGGTGATCGCGCCGAAACGTGGTTGCCTGGACGCTCGCCGATCGTCACCGTGCCGAACCTGTTTTCGTAGCGACCCGCCGGGAACAGCGCCAGCATCCTGTCCGGGCGGGCGTCAGTGGCTATATCCCAATCCGATTCGGTCCGTCCTAGCAACCAGTCGCGGACGCCGCCACCAACGACGTAAGCCGCGTGCCCGTTGTCCCACAGCCGCTGCAGCACATCACGTCACCTCCGCCGGCAGTCGGGGAGGGGCGAGGTCGGTGGCCGGGCTCAGTTGTGGCCGACGAACAGGTAGTCCCGCCAAGCCTCGTTGCGCGGATCGACGAGATACGGCGTAAAGAGTGTGTACAGGTCGCAACGTGGCTCAAAGGGGGCGCGGTTGAGGTGCATGCGCGACTCTTCGAGCGACTTGCCGCCCTTGCGGTGATTGCACGTCTTGCAAGCGGCCACCAGGTTGTCCCAGGTGTGGGCGCCGCCGCGGTGGCGCGGCACGATGTGGTCGAGGGTCAGGTCGTGCGTCTGCTTGCCGCAGTACTGACAGGTGTGCCGGTCGCGGGCAAACACCTCGCGGCGCGACAACCGGACACGCGGCCGGGGCCGCTTGATGTGGTGCTGAAGGCGGATCACCGACGGCGCACGAAAGATCTCGGTGGCAGTGCGGATCTCATGGTGGTCGTATTCGATCACCTCCGCCTTCTCCACGAAGAGGAGTCGGAAGGCTCGCCTGACGTCGCAGACGTTCAGTGGCTCGTAATCAGAATTGAGCAGGAGTACGACGCTATCCATTGCTCCCTGACGCCGGCCGGGACTCGACCGGAGCGACGCTTGCATGCTACCGCAAGAGACGCTCGGCCTCCGGCTGTCCGGTGCCAGCACGCGCCGCGTGCTCGAAGGGCACTGACGGGCGCTCAATAGACCGGTCGCCCGCCTCACGAGTCACAGATTGCCGGAAAGGAGTTGAATCCCCCAATGTCGGGATCGGGCTGGCGTCTGCCGGCGCTGGCCGTTGTCGTCGGGCTGCTCGTGCTCGTAGGTGTGGCTCGCGTCGGGATGAAGGATGCTCCGCCTCCGCCGCCGAGCGCGCCATTGAGTGCCGCACCTACGACGTTGGCCGGCGTTCTGCCATCCGCGTCGCTGCCGGCGTCGCTCGTGGGAATCGCGCCATCGAACCCGCCAGTGCTGCTGTCGACACCCAGCGAAGTCGAGTTCGCCTACAGCCCATGGCCGGACCGCTACGCGGACGGAATTCCGCGCGTGCTGGACGGTACGCCAGTGCTGCGTCTCAACGACGTCGTCGACCAGGCGCGACTGGCCGCGGACGGTCGTACCGGCCTGTTGCTGGTCGGTGGCTGGTTTGCGGGCACGGCACCGAACGTGTCCGGCTGCTCCAAGCAGGGCTACGAGCCATGGTGCAGCGATGTGACGGTCGCCGACACACCCGCCCTGCTCGGACGGACTGATGGAGTGACGGTCAGCGGCATGCCCGGCGTCAGCGGGCCGGCAGTTGCCCGCATCAAGGCCGTGGCCGAGTGCGGCAACTCCAGGCCGCCCAGCCTCAATGCCTACTGCCAGTTCCAGCTGACGGCCGACAGCGTGCTGTGGCAGGGCGACGAATACACGAGCACCTCGCCGATCGCCGTAGAACCGCTGATCAGCACGATTGCCGCGATGATGTGGTTCGACCCAATCCCGTTCCACGCGCGGCCGAGCTGCCAACTGACGCGGCCGGCGCAGTCGTACACGACCACCTACGGCAACGTGGAAATGATGTTCGCCTTTGCTTCAACTGCAGACCGAGTCGCCCAAGGCGCTGATGTCATCGAAAGTCGATCGGACGACCAATCCGTCAGCGGCTGCGCACGTGTGCCGCCGCTCGAGGGGCGCAGCGGCTGGATCAGCCAGGACAACGTACTTATCCGCGTCGTCGATGCCGCCGGTGAGCCCGGCCGGACTATTCAGGGTCTGCTGGCGCAACTCTCGTCCGAGGCTGCCAGCCAATAAGCACCGGGTACTTGGCCGATAAGCCGCGGATAAGCGGCGATGGCCAAGATGCGCTCATGGGCAGGACCGGCAAAGCCGAACGTCAGCAAGCGGCGCACGAGCGGGCAGCGGCCCGCGGGCGGCGGTTGGCGCGTCGAGAGCATTCATTACTCGGACCGGGGCTTGGGGCCGGGCGTTCAGTCAGCCTCACCGGCGGAGGTCTTGGCTGCCATTGCGCATCTCTCGCCAGAGCTCGACTGGTCGTCCGTGGCCGGCCACGTTGTGCCGCTGTTTGAACGGGTCCGTCCGTATCCGGCCGAAATGCCGGAGCGCGCACAAGCCATCGTTGCGCCTGGCGTCACAGTCGGCTTCGGCATTGACTTCGGTCCTGGCTTCGTCGCCATCACGCCAGAGATGGTCGAGGGCTGGTCGATGTCACTGGCTGACCTGGCGGCGCATGCCGTTGCGCGCCTTCACGCATTGGCCGGCCAGGTCAAGCCGGCGCCAGATTCATCGCGCACCGATAGGAGATGTGGACGTGTCTGCCCTGCAGACCAACCTCGGCATTGGCTCGGTGCTGGTGCTCGCGCCATCGGAACTGGCCAGGCTATTCGGGGCGGAGCCGCGCCTGTTCATCGCACCCATGCGCGACCTGCTCATCGCGCTGCCACATGACGTGGACCTCGATTTTGCCGCCTGGCTGTACGAGGAGATCGCCACTCGCGATCCCAACTGTCTTTACCCGCGCGCATTCGCCTTCGACGGTCGCGCCGTCACAGTCATGCCGCTGGGTCCGCCGCTACAGCACCTGCTGGCCGGATAGCGGATCCCAGCCGCCCGCCTGGCCGACCTTGCTGGCCAGCGGCCGGCCCAGCGCGTTGGCGATGAAGCGGGCAGCCACGAGCACGCCGGATCAGGTGGACGCCGTGCTCGATGCCCATGCCGTCCAGCAGGTACACCAGGTCTTCGGTGGCCAGATTGCCGGCAGCACCCGGTGCGTACGGGCAACCTCCGGTGCCACCTGTCGACGCGTCGAAGCAGCTCGACCCCATCTTCCAGCCCGGCGACGACGTTGGCGAGGGCGGTGCCGCGCGTGTCGTGGAAGTGGTAGGCGAGCTTGTCCAGCGTGATGCCGGCGCTCGTCGCGCGCGCCGTCAGGTCGTGCACCTGGCTCGGCACGCCCACGCCGATGGTGTCGCCCAGGCAGACCTCGTCGACGCCCAGCTCGAGCAGGCGCAGCCCGACTTCGACGACGCGGCCAGCGTCGACGCGGCCGGTGAACGGGCAGCCGAACGCAGTCGAGACGTAGCCGCGCTTCCACCAGCCAAGTTCGGTTGCGCGAGCGAGCACAGGCGTGAACGCGTCGAGCGAGCCGTCGACGGTCATGCCGATGTTGCGCTCGGTGAAGGCGTCACTGGCCGCGGTGAAAACGGCCAGCGCGTTCGGCGCCGGCGGCTTCGGCTCGGTCGAGGCCGCGCTCGTTGGGCACGAGCACGGGGTAGCGCACGTCGCCGCGCTCGGCAGCGAGCGACTGTCATGACCTGGTCGGCGTCGGCCAGCTGCGGGATGGCGGCGGGCGAGACGAAGCTGGTCGCCTCGATCTCGGTCAGGCCGGCGGCGCGCAGCAGCGAGATGTATTCGAGCTTGGTCTCGGTCGGGATGGGCGACGCTTCGTTCTGCAGGCCGTCTCGCGGCCCGACCTCGTAGATGCGCACGCGCGCCGGCAGCGCCATGGCCGGAGTCTAGGCGAGCTCGACCAGCGCTTCGCCGCGCTGGACCTGCTGCCCGGCCTCGACCAGCACCGCGTCCACGCGGCCTGCCGCCGGCGCACTGACCGTGTTCTCCATCTTCATCGCCTCGAGCACGAGCAATATCTGGCCGGCGGCGACCTGATCGCCCTCGCGACCGCACGTCCAGGACCTTACCCGGCATGGGTGCCTTGACCACCGCCGCGCTGCCGGCGTGGGCCGCGTGGCGGATTGCAGCTTCCGGTGTCGGCGCGGGCGCGAGTCGGGCCGCGAACCATGCGCCCATCGATGTCGAGCACGACGCCCTCGTTCGGTGGCCACCCACGGGTACTCGGTCGCGGTGCCGACGGGCACCGGCGCGTTGCTCATCGTCGATGTCGATTCGCACCTGGGCGGGTTGGTTCAGCCGAAAGCCGACCAATGGCTGGACCGCCAGGTTGGTCGCCGCCAGCGCAGCCGAAGCGGCCGGCCAGGCTTCCGGCGGCACTTCGTCGGCGGCCGGGCGCCACTCGCGGTCGATGAGCTCCGTGTCCATCTCAGCTGCCTGGACGTCCGGCCGGCCTATCAGCCAGCGCAGGAAGCCGCGGTTTGTCGTGAGCCCAACAACTGCCGTCGCGGCGAGTGCCGCATCGAGCCTGGCCAGGGCGGCCGCGCGGTCGGGCGCGAAGGCGATGACCTTGGCCAGCAGCGGGTCGTAGCGCGTGCCGACGACGTCGCCTGTGCCCACGCCGGCATCGACGCGTATGCCGTCGGCCTGCGGCCATCGTGCCTCGAGCACCTCGCCGGCCGAGGGCAGGAAGTCGTGCCACGGGTCCTCGGCGTAGAGCCGTGCCTCGACGGCGTGCCCGGCGAAGCTGACCGCCGACTGATCGAAGCCGAGCGGTTCGCCGGCGGCGATGCGCAGCTGATCGGCAACGAGATCGCGGCCGGTGATCGCCTCGGTCACCGGGTGCTCGACCTGGAGGCGGGCGTTGAGCTCGAGGAAATAGAACTCGCCGTGCGTCGTCGAGCAGGAACTCGGCTGTTCCCGCGCCGATGTATCCGGCCGCCTTGGCCAAGCGCAGCGCCGCTTCGCCCAGACGGACTGCGCAGCTTCGCGTCGACCACCGGCGAAGGCGCCTCCTCGATGACCTTCTGGTGGCGGCGCTGGAGTGAGCACTCGCGCTCGCCCAGGTGGACGGCATTGCCGTGGCTATCGGCGAGCAGCTGAACCTCGACGTGGCGCGCGCGGCCCACGTAGCGCTCCAGGATCAGCCGGTCATCGCCGAAGGCTGTCCTGGCCTCGCGTCGCGCCGTCGCCAGCAGGGTCGGCCAGTTCCCGTGCCGACTCGACGACATGCATGCCTTTGCCGCCACCACCGGCACTCGGTTTGACCAGCAGCGGGTAGCCGACAGCCTTCGCCGCCTTGGCGAGCGCCGCGTCAGTCTGCCCGTCGCCGTCGTAGCCGGGCACGATCGGCACGCCGTTGGCCGCCGCCACGTGGCGCGCGCCCTGCTTATCGCCCAGCGCCCGCATCGCGTAACCAGGCGGACCCACCCAGCGCAGGCCGGCCGCGAGCACGGCATCGGCGAAGTCGGCGGTCTCGGCGAGGAAGCCGTAGCCCGGGTGAATGGCGTCCGCGCCGGCCAGCCGCGCAGCCTCGAGAACGGCGGCGGCATCGAGGTAGCTGCCCCGCAGCGGGACCAGCTCATCGGCCGCGCTGGTCCACCAGGCGCGCGCCTGATCCTCGGCGACCAGCGCCAGGCAGGTCAATGCCCAGCTGACGGCAGGTGCGAGCGATTCGGACGACCAGCTCGCCGCGGTTGGCCACCAGCAGCCGCCGAATTGGTTGGACGGGCGATTCCGTGGGCCAGCCCGTCCGCGGCGACCTTGACCCGAGAGCCGACCTGAACGGCTGGCAGCTTTCCCTCGCGTAGCCAGCGCTGCACGGTTCGGGTACTGACGCCCAGCTCCCGCGCGGCCTCGGCAGGACCCTTAGTCCGCCGTTTGGCGTCTTTCATGTCGCGAATGTCGCTTTTGTCGCGTTACAAGTCAATCCTTGAGGCCACCTTGGTCGCGCCACGCCGGCTCGCGCTTCTCAAGAAACGCCTTCAGGCCCTCCTGACCCTCGGAACTTGTCCGTTGTGTCGCGATCTTGCGTGCAGTGTGCCAGCGCGTGGACTCGTGGGGTAGGCCGCGCACCTCGCGCACGATGGCCTTGGCTGCGCGTGCGGCAGTCGGGCCGGCAGCGAGGATGTCCTTGACCGCGGCATCGACGGCTGCATCAAGCGCATCGGTGCCTTCCAGCACTTCGTGGACCAGGCCGATGCGCAGCGCCCGAGTCGCGTCAAATCGCCGTCCGCCCGGGAACAGCGCACGTGCGTGTGTCTCGCCGATCTTGGCGATTACGAACGGGCTGATCACCGCCGGCAGGATGCCGAGACGCGTCTCGGTGAAGCCGAACTTCGCGCCCGACTCAGCGATGACGATGTCGCTGACCGCGCACAGACCCATGCCGCCGCCGAGGCACGCTCCCTGGACGCGGGCGATAACGGGCACGGGACACCGGTCGATGGCGTCGAGCATCTCGGCCAGGACCATCGCGTCCTGCTCGTTGTCCTCCTTCGAAAGGCCCAGGCTGGCACGCATCCAGTTGATGTCGGCACCCGCACAAAACGACTGGCCGGCGCCGGCCAGCACGACAACGCGCAGCGAATCGGCCGGCTCGTCGGCCAGTCGACGGAAAGTCGCGCGCAGGTCGCCGATCAGCTCGGCGTTGAAAGCGTTGTGGAGCTCCGGCCGATTGAGCGTGACGCGGGCGACGATTCCGCCCGGCGCCGTGCGCTCAACGAGCAGGCCGTCGCTCAACCGACCGCCTCGGCGACGCTCGCCGGCACGTAGGCGTGGTGCTCGCGTGTGCCGATGCGCTCAAAACCCGATCGCCGCCAGGTTGCGGCGCCGAGACGGCTATCGGCTGCGGCCCACGCACCGACCAGCGTGCAGCCCGCCGCGGCCGCGATGCGCGCCCGTTCGGCGATCAAGGCGCGGTGGATGCCCTGCTGGCGCGCGGCTGGCACGACCGCCCCGCCACGGAGCCAGGCGGTCTCGTGACTGATGTACATCACCGCCACCCCGACGGGCTCGTCGTCGAGTGTTGCGACAAGCAGGGTGGAGTGGGACGACGCAGCCATCAGGGTCGCGTATTCCAGGAGCCTTCCAACCCGCCGGGCTCGCGCGCAACCTGCGACCGGGCGGCCACCCAGTCGGCGGCGTTGGTGGCGTCGACTCGATTGATGCGCAGGCCGGCCGGCCCGCGAGTTGAGCTGACCGCACCTGGGTCGGCTGCGAACACGTCCATCACCGGCTGTGCCTTGGAATTCGGCCACGGTGCGTCGTCGGTTATCACGCAACCGACCGTGTGATGGTCGTCGTAGAAGTGCCGCGCCTCGTCGATCAGGTTCGGCAGTCGCGCGAAGCCGTATGCGTGGCTATAGGGCGACTTGTCCTCGCCCGGCACGGCAGCCATCAGGATTTCGCCGTCATCGAACACGCGAATGTCGAGGCCGAGCTCCTCCAGAACGCGCCACTCGAGCAGGGCGGATTTACCCGCCACCCAGTCGAGGGCATCCAGCTTGAGTTCGTCGATGGCGCGCGAATCGGGCGGCATCGGTAACAGCTCGATCGGGTCGTTGGGTCGAACGCGTCCCTCGTGGATCACGCGGGCGTACATGCGCGCGTCGGAGGGGTGAATCTCGATCGAGATCCGGCTGAAGCGGCCATCGCTGAAGTTCGGCCGCTGAGTCGCGCACGGACTGGCCGTATCGGATATCTCCAGCAGCACCTCATCACCGATACGTGCGCGCGTACCGGCCGGCAGCAGCGACCACTCGATGCCCGTCGTGGTGAGGTTCTCGCCCACGCCGCCCGCGCCGACAGGATGTCCTTCCGCCTGCAGCCGCTCGATCGCCTCGATGCCGAATAGGCACACGGCGCGATGTGGGCCGCCGTGAACGGTCCGGGCGTTGTGGCCATCGCCGTCGAGGCCGAGCCGGCTTACCCACGCCTGATCGACGGGCAGCTTGGGCAGTCCGCCGGGCGAAACGTTGACCTGCAGGACCCGCCCGGTCGCGCTAGCCACGCTCGGACAGTTCCATCAACGCCAGGCCGCTGCCTTCGTCGAAGACGCGATGCACCTCAGCCGACTCGCGGCGCAGCCAGATCTCGAGTGTTGGCCGGATGATCGCGTCCAGGAAGTGGCCGCCGATCATCGACATGTCGTGGCGGGCGAGGCCAACGTGCCAGTGGATGAACGGCGCACCGTCGCGCAGGGTGGTGTTGCCGACCAGGCTGATCACCTCCATCTGCTCTTCGATGGAGTGCTCCACGTACGACTTGGTGGTTGCATCGTAGTAGGCGAACTTGGCCCAGCGAACTGCACCCAGACCGGTCAGCGATGAGTAGGTCACCTTCTCGCGGCGCAGCACTTCCATCACCGCGTCGGCGGCGTGTTCGTCGGTTTCGCCACGAATTTGAATGCGGTCGTCGAAGACCTGGTAACGCACGGACCGACAATATCCGTTGTCTGATGTTCGTGGCGACGTGAATCCGATGCGGCGCACGGTTCTGGTGATTGCAGCCTCGTTGATGGCGGTCGCCTGCGGCGGGGCCGCCCAGTCAACGGCGACACCGACCGTCGGCAGCCCGACTGCACTGCCAAGCGCCGGCGCGACCCGGTCTGCGGGCCCTACGTCGGCACCTAGCGCGAGCCCGCCGGCGGCGACCCAATCAACCAGTGAGGTACCAGCAATGGCCTTCAGCCTTTCCAGTCCGGCCTTTTCAGAAGGCGGCGCGATACCGAAGGACTACACGTGCGACGGCGCCGACCGGACGCTGCCGGTGGCCTGGTCGGGCGTTCCCGAAGGGACCGCCGAGCTCGCCCTGATCATGGATGACCCAGATGCCCGCGGATTTGTGCACTGGGTCGTTGTTGGCATACCGCCTTCGGCGATGGGTATCGATGGCAGCGACGCCTTGCCGCCGGGCGCGCGCCTGGGCACGACCGGCTTCCACAAGGCCGCTTACGGCGGGCCGTGCCCGCCGTCTGGCACGCACCGCTACGAGCTGACGTTGTATGCCCTGTCGTCGCCGCTGTCGCTGGGGCCCACGCCGACCGCTGATGAGGTTCGCCAGGCGGCGTCGTCACACACCCTCGCCACGGCGATGCTGACCGGCACGTACAGGCGCGGCGGCTGACTAACCGCGACCGGTCCGCAGCAACTCCTGGCCGATTGCCACTCGTGCCGCCCTGGGGCTGCGCAACGTGACATAGCCGGCGACCGCCAGGACGAGGGCGAGTGAAGTCATCGTGACGAACGCCAGGCGCAGACCACCGACTTCGGCGACGCCGCCCATGATGACCGGGCCAACCAGGAAGCCCAGGTAGCCAAATGTCGTCAGCGTCGCGATGGCAGCGCCGCGCGAGCGTTGATCGGCGAGGCGTCCGGCACGCGCTAACAGCGCCGGTGCGACGAGGGCTACCCCGGCGCCGCCCATGCCAAGGCCCACGAGTGCGACCGCCGCCACCGCCGCGGTCGCTGAAAGCAGCAGGCCGGCCGCCGCTACCAAGGCGCCACTCGTCAGCAGGGCGCGATCGCTGAAACGGCCGCCGAGCCACTGGCCGGCACTACGGCCGACGAACATCGCGCCGGCAAATACGCCGGGGCCAGCCCCGCTGATGGCCGGGCCGGCGCCTATTTCGGTTTCCAACAGCAGCGCGCTCCAATTCTGGATGGCGTCTTCAATCAGGAAGGACAGCGCGCACAGGAAGGCCAGCGCGGCTATTGCCCTGATCACGCGTGGGCTGATCGGTGCGGACGCCTTCTCGATACCCGGGCGTGCCGGGCCCACGATGCGCGCGACGGTCACCGTGCCGGCGGCGACGATGACGAAGGCGATGGCGCTGGCGACCAGCGGCGGGCCGCTGGCCACGCCCGCCTGCCTGGCAAGGCCGGTCCCGATGCTCGCCACAAATACGGCCAGCGAGAAGAGTGCGTGGGCGCCGTACATCAGCCGGCGGTTCTGGGTCACCTCGACGTCGCTGACAGCCGAGTTCATCGACACGTCGAGCGCACCGGACGAGGCGCCGATGAAGAAGAGGGCGACGCCCAGTGCGAGCGGTGTGGTGGCGAGGATGGGCCCCAGCGCCGACAAAGCGAAGGCGATGGCGGTGACCGGCATCAGCCACCAGCCCAGTCGCCGCCATAGCCGGCCAGTAAGGATCATTGCCGGTAGCGAGCCAAGGCCCGCCGCAACCATGGCCAGACCGAGCTCGCCATCCGATGCGCCGACCTGTGTCTTGATCTCAGGTAACAGCGCCGCCCACGTCCCCCAGAACAGGCCCATGGCCAGAAAACAGGCCAGCGGCCAGCGCGCCGTCACCTCGTACACCTACGCTGCACAATGCGCATGATGGCCGAGAGTGACGGGGAGTCGACGTCACAGGAACCAGCTGCTGCGGCAATAAGGGCCAACGCCCCCAAGCCGACGCGTGGTTTCCTTTTTGCTGACCTGCGCGACTACACGCGCTTCGTCGAAACCAATGGCGCGGACGCGGCGGCCGAACTGCTCGGCCGCTACCGCGAGCTGGTCCGCCATGCCGTGAGCCGCTTCGACGGCTCCGAGATCAAGACCGAGGGCGACAGCTTCTACGTTGTCTTCCCGGCCGTATCGAGTGCGGTCGAGTGCGGATTGGCCATCGTCAGTGGCGCCGAGGATGCCGCAGCGGGCGGTGGGCCGCCAATTCGCGTCGGTGTTGGAGTGCATGCCGGCGAAGCCGTGGAAACGGCCGAGGGCTACGTCGGCGGGGCGGTCAACATTGCCGCCCGCATCTGCAGTCAGGCACACGCGGGCGAAGTCCTTGTCAGCGACACAGTTCGCGCACTGACCCAAACGGTGTTGCCAGTCGTCTTCGAGCCGCGCGGGCGGCGCCAGCTGAAGGGCGTTGCCGAGCCGATTGCCCTTTACGCGGCCATCCCCAAGGAGAAGGCCAAGGCCGCAGTTCCTGTCTGGCGCCGCCGTCGAACCTGGGTCGTAGCCGCCATCAGCGGGCTGATCGCCGTAGTCGTTCTCGCCGGTGCGGCGTACATGCTGTCTCCGCGCGCTCTACCAACCGGTCCCTGGAAGATCGGCGTCACCCTGCCGACGACTGGCGACGGAGCTCAAATCGGAATCCCCGAGGTCAACTCGATCAAGCTTGCCATCGAGCAGGCGAATGCGGCGGGCGGAATCACCGGGGCCCAACTCGATATAGACGTACAAGAGGACACGCCCGACGCGAAGGACACCACGGCGGCCGTCGCGGGAGCCAATGCGCTGGTCGCCGATCCACGCGTGGTTGCCATGTTGGCGCCGCGCCAATCGCCCCATAGCGCAGCGCAAATTCCAATTACCAACGCAGCTGGTCTGCTCGAGTGCAGTCCGGCCAACACGAATCCGAGTCTCACCAAGCCGCGTTACGGTGCGACCGACCTGAGGTCGGCTGACCCTTCGCGGATCAACTACATCCGCCTCGCGCCGAGCGATGACATCCAGGGGCCAGCGGCAGCGTCGTTTGCGTATCACGACTTGAACGCCCGGAATGCGCTCGTCATAGACGACACGACGGATGGCGGCCAAAACGTCGCCGATACTTTCCAGACCGCCTTCAAGGCGGCTGGCGGTCAGTACACCCGGACGGCCCTGAACACTGGTTTGAGCGATGCTGACATTTCTTCTGCGTTGGGCCCGCTCACCACCTCAGTTGCGCCCATCGACGTCGTCTACTTTGGCGGGGTCGGCAACCCCGGCGGTGGCCAGCTTCGCGCGGCGATGGCGACGATGGGCTTCGGGCAGGTGCCGTTCGTGAGCTGGGACGGCCTGCTCGACGGGCCTGGCTCGCAGGAGGGGTCTTACATCAACGTGGCCGGGCCAGCAGCAGCCGGCTCCTATGCCACCGAGGCGGCGAATGCACCGGTCAGTGCCTCATTCGACGCGGACTACCGGGCCGCCTACGGCGAAGATCCGGATTCATACAGCGGCGCCGCTTATGCCTGCACCCAGGTGTTTCTCGACTCACTTCGCAAAATTGCCGCGACCGGTCCTTCCGCTGATGGGCTTCGTGAAGCCGTGCGTGCCTACGCCGTGGATCCCACGAATCGTTTTGACACCGTGCTGGGCTCAGTCCACTTCGACGGCAACGGAGATTCGGTCCAACAGTTCGTGACCATCCACAGGGTCGAGATGGGTGCCGACAACGGCCACGGGGACTGGGTCATCCTGACCACGCGAGACTACGGGCCGCCGCCCTGATCTAAGGCGATGCCGGGCAGAGGGCAACCAGGTCCAGGTTCATGATCCCGTTGATGATCGTGCGGCAACCGATCGAGTCGCCGAAATAGACGCCATCAACGGGATAGCCGTAGGGGATCAGCAGCCCGTCGGCGGTCAAATCGTGGGCGAAGCTGGCGGCTGCCTGATCGCGCGCAGCTCCAGACATCGCCAGGATGCCCTGCATCCGCGACGCCTGATCGTCAGTGATCCAGCGCGGCGGAGTTATGCCGCCGATCTGCTCCAGCAAAGAGGCCGCGTCTGGGAAGAATGGCTGGGCGTAGTTGCCCAGCATGTCGACCTTGTTCTTCGGATCGTTGGCGAAATCGATCGGGTTCTGGTCCTCGATGATCTCCATCGTGATGCCCGCCGCGACCAGGTTGGACTTGATCGTTTGGGCGATGTCGAGGCACTGTTGGCAGCCCTTGAATGCCACGAAGCGGACGGTGCCTGTTCGCCCACTTAGGAGTGATGCTGCACCCGTCGGATCGGGACCAAGGAGTTCCTGGACGGCGGGATCGCGAACCTCGAACGCGTCATCGAGGAGCGATGTCGCCGGGATCTCGTAGAAGCCCTGGGCAGCTGCATTTCGGTCAAGGGCCAGTGCCACGGCGCGCCGCGCATCCGCGTTGTTGAGCAAGCTGCTCTTGGGGTTCACGATCAGGACATCAACGCCTGGGTATGTGATCCCGTACCAGCGCTGGTGGCCCTGGGCCGCGGCGTCGCTGTCCGGCCCCCACCGATCGGCCAGGTCCTGGCCGGCCTGAAGAACCTCATCGCTGATGGCTACGTCGGCGCGGCCGTCGTCGACCCAGCGCACGGTTTCGCCGGTATCGAGGCCGAACTTGAACGTGATGGCGTCGTAATTACCTTGCCGAGCACCGCCGTAGTTCGGGTTCCGCTTGATGATGGCGTACTCGCCGCCGCCGTGGGCGAAGAGGTAGTACGGGCCGGAATTTGGGAGCGGCGTGAATGGATCGAGGCTCGGCACCGCCGGTGTGCCAAGCGGGACCGGACACGAGAACGGCAGCATGAGTCGCTGCAGGAAGGTGGCCGACGGTGTCGTCAGCGTCACGATGAGCTTGTCGTCCTGAACGCGCAGGCCGGTCACATGGTCGGCCAGCCCGTCGTGGAAGGCAGTGGCGCCCTCGATGTCATCGAGTGACTGAATTGCTGTTCCGTCCTCGCCCAAGCCCGGTGACAGGGACCGTTCGATCGAGTAGCGGTACGTCTCGGCCGTGATCTGTTCAGTGGACGGCGGCGAGAATCCAAAGCCCGGCTTGATGGTGAAGGTGTAAGTCAGGCCGTCGGCGCTGACGTCAGGCATGGCAGCCGCAACTTCGGGCCGCAAGGAGAAGCTGTCAGGTCCGGCCGCATCGCCGTAGTCAAGCAAGCGTGAGCACGTGGCGTAGAGCAGCATGCGGTTGTAGGCGTATGGATTTGTCGCGGGATCGGGAGCGGGTCCCTGCAGGAACTCGTTGCGCATTGCGATGTGCAGGACCTTGCCCTCGAGCGCGCCGATGATCTCGTCGGGCGAGGGGTTCATGCCCACCATCACCTGGCCGGCGCCTGCCGCCACCGTGCTCACCTCGTGACCGAGCTTGTATGCCGTGACGCGACCAGTGTTGGCGTCGATTGCGTCGACCTCACCGGCATCCTGCGCGCCAACCCACACCGTGCCGTCCATGTATTGCAAAGCGCGAGCACCCACGCCGGCCTGGTAGCGGCCGTCGATTCGGCCACTCCGATTGACCTTGAAGACGGTCCCGTCGACGTCATCGGCCGTCCACGCTGCATCGGGGCTGAAGGTCATGTAGGGCAGGAAGTCGCCGTTGGCCAACTGCGTGCTGAAGGTGGCCTCGTTCGTCTCCGGATCGATCCTGGACATGTAGCCGTTCCCGGTCGCCCACAGGGCACCGTTGCCAAACCAGAGAATGTCGACGTTATCGATCTTCAGTCGCTTCTCGACAGTGCCGGTGGTGGGGTTGATGCGCAGCAGTTCGCCGGCCCGAGGTCGAGAGACCCAAACTGACCCAGCGCCGACCGCGACGCCGCTCGCGGCAGCATCGTCCGATGCATCGGTGCCGAGCGCGAAGTCGTGGACCACGGCGCCGGTCGCGACGTCAACGGCCACGACTCTGGGCTTGGCCCGGTCGCTCACCCAGACTGTGCCATTGGCGACGGTCCACCAGGCCCCGTCCGCAACCGGACTGGAAGCCGCGCCCTTGACCTGGTGGGTCGTCGGGTCGATTCGGTAGACCGCAACAGGATTGAGGCCGAGTACCCAGAAGTCGCCGTCGGCAAAGATGGACTGATCAGTCAGGGCCGCTACCGCCGGCTGTGAATGGGTGACGGCACCAGTCGTTGGATCGAGGAAGGCCAGGACCGGCAGGTCTGCGTAGGCGAACGGGCCGGTCGAGGGCGCAGTCGTGATCCCCGGCGACGCTGATCCGGCCGGCGTCGAGGAGGACCCCGCCGACCCCGTCGGGCTGGCGTTGGCGACTGGCTGGCTGCCGGTTGGCGGCGCGGTCGGCTGGCCAAAATTACCCAGCATGCCCGACACGAGCGCGGCGACCACCACCAGGGCCACCAGGCCACCGACCCCCCCGACTGCAGCTACTCGCCGATTGACCCGCCGATTCGAACTGCCGGCCAAGCGCCGACCGGCGCTCTCGGAAGTGGGCACTACGTCGACCGCTCGGACGGGCTCGTCGAGACCCTTCAGGCGCAAGGTGCGCGGCTCGACGTAGGCGACGCCATCGAGGCGCGCAGCCAGGTGGATAACCGCTTCCGAAGCAATGACCTGGCCGGGCTTGGCCTGGGCGCACAGTCGAGCGGCGAGATTGAGCGCCGTCCCGCGGAAACCGCCATCGACCGGGATCGCTTCACCGGAGTCGAGGCCAATGCCGACGCCGCGCGGAAGCTGCGCCTCCTTGAAGCGGATCTGCATTGCCAGGGCGGCACGCAGCGCGTTGCGCGCGGACACGAAGGCGGCCAGTGCCTCGTCGCCGCGCAGTTCGATCAGGAAGCCTTCGTGGGCCTCGATGACCTCTCGGGCCAGCTCGGCGAAGCGATTGGCCAGTTCGGCCGCCGCGGCGTCACCGCGCTCCGCGGTGTACGTCGTGTACCCGCGGATGTCGGCAATCAGAAACGTCCGCGCGACGGCGGATCCGCTGTCAGTTGTCATGGGTTCCCGTTACATCCGGAAGACGCCGAATTTTGTCTCCGGGATCGGTGCATTCAACGACGCGGAGATCGCCAGCGCAAGCACGTCGCGTGTCTGGGCCGGATCGATGACGCCGTCATCCCACAACCGAGCCGTTGCGTAGTAGGGGTTTCCTTCGCGCTCGTACTTGGCGCGGATATCGTTGCGGTAGGCCTCGCGCTCTTCGTCGTTGGCGTATGTGCCTACGAGCGAGAGCACCATCGCCGCCTGCTCTCCGCCCATCACGCTGATGCGCGCAGTGGGCCAAGTCCATAGCCCGCGCGAGCCATACGCCCTGCCGGCCATGGCGTAGTTGCCGGCACCAAACGAGCCGCCGATGATCACCGTGAACTTGGGCACCTCAGCCGACGCGACCGCCGTCACGAGCTTCGCCCCATCCTTGGCGATGCCGCCCGCTTCGTATTCACGGCCGACCATGAAGCCGGTGATGTTCTGCAGGAAGACCAGCGGGATTCGGCGTTGGCAGGCCAGCTCGATGAAGTGGGCGCCCTTGAGTGCCGACTGACTGAACAGGACGCCGTTGTTGGCCAGGATGCCCACCGGGTAGCCGTCGAGGTGGGCGAAGCCGGTAACGAGCGTTTCGCCGTAGCCCGCCTTGAACTCGTGGAACTCTGAGCCGTCGACGAGTCGGGCGATGACCTCGTGGACGTCGTAGCCCTTGCGCAGGTCGGCGCTGACCACGTCGTAAATCGATGCTGGATCTACGCGCGGCGGGCAGGGCAACGCGCGCTCCCACGGCGGTTCTGGCTTCTTCCAGGCAAGGCTGGCGACGATCTCGCGGCCAATCGCAAGGGCGTGTTCGTCGTCGACGGCTTCGTGGTCGGCCACTCCGCAGACTCGCGCATGGACCGCAGCCCCACCCAGGTCTTCGGCCGAAACCTCCTCGCCTGTGGCGGCCTTCACCAGCGGTGGGCCGCCCAGGAAGATCGTGCCCGTCCCCTGGACGATGACGGTCTCATCGCTCATCGCAGGCACGTAGGCGCCGCCGGCCGTCGACGAACCCATCACCAGGGCGACTTGCGGAATACCGGCTGCCGACATCCTTGCTTGGTTGTAGAAGATCCGCCCGAAGTGGTCGCGGTCGGGGAAGACCTCATCCTGCAGCGGCAGGAAGGCGCCGCCCGAATCGACGAGGTAGACGCAAGGCAGCCGATTGGCCAGTGCGATCTCCTGCGCGCGCAGGTGCTTCTTGACCGTCATCGGGTAGTAGGTGCCGCCCTTGACGGTCGCGTCGTTGGCGACGATCGCGCACTCCGTGCCGCTCACCGTGCCGATGCCGGTGACGATGCCCGCGCCGGGTGCCTCGTCGTCGTACATGCCGTTGGCGGCCAGTGGGCTCAGTTCGAGGAACGGCGCGCCAGGGTCGAGCAGCTGGTCTATCCGCTCACGAACTGGCAGCTTGCCGCGCTCACGGTGACGGGCAATCGATCGTTCGTCGCCGCCCGCGCCGCGGTCGGTGAGGACGGCCGTCCGCGCACGCAGCTCCTCAACGAGCGCCTGCATGGCATCGCGATTGGCGCGCGCCTCCTCCGACGCGGGATCGATGCGCGAGGTCAGGACGGCCATCGCGCGAAGTGTACGGACGCCATGTTCAGGGAAACGGCCCGGCCGTCAGGTTCCAGCTTCGAGGTCAGGACGACCGTTGACGCGCTGAGGCCACGCGTGCGCCAATGAAGGCGATTGCAAGTGCCGCGCCCAGGCATGCCAGAGCGACCAGCAAACCGCTGCCCGAGATCATGCTGTCGCCACACGTTTGCCCGTCAGGCAACGGACGACAGGCAGAAACGGTGATGCCGAACAGCGCCACCCAACCTCCCAGAACGATGAGTCCGGCAATTACCAGGGCGGCGAGTCCAGTGAGCAGTCCGATCCGCTGTCGCCCTGGTGGCGCCGGCACGCTAGCGGCGCCAACCAGCATCAACACGGCCGGCACCACGAAAATGAGCGTTATACCGGTGAATGAGAGGAAGACGCCCGGGATCAGCGATAGACCGCCGGCGACGAGCAGCCACGCTTGATTCGATCGGACGCCGATTAGCCCTACCACTCCAGGCATGGCGAAGAGCAGGCCGAGGAATAGCGGTCGCGGCACCACGTCGGCGGACGGTGCGGTAGCGGCAAACAGAAGGCCGGCAAACAGGACTACTACGCCGATGTCGACCAGCGCGCCGACAAGCCCCCAGTTGAGCGGCCGCCGCTGCCCCGTCACCGTCCGGGCATTGTGGCATTCGGGCCAGGCGTCGGCTGCGCTTTCGACGATCGACAAAGAAGTGCCGGGCCCTTTCGGACCCGGCACCCCTGTGCTACACGTTCAGAAATCTGCAGGCACAGGATCGCCGCACGCCCGCACGCCTCATCACCGGTTGACCAGCTCGAGCCAGCCGACGTTGGGCGCGTAGTCCGTCGCCACGACTCGGCCATCCGCGATCAGCGATGACCAGCCGTAGAAGCGGCCGCCCAAATTCTTGAGGTGGAAGATCGCTAGAGAGAAGTCCCCATTGGGGAGCTCGCCGAGTAGGGTGTCGTCTGATGCCTGTGCCGCCGCGACTACCTCTACGTCGCCGGTCCGCAGGTCCGCTCGCCACACTCTGCCGGGCATGGGGCTGCCGTTCAAGCCGTCGATGGGGCCCACCCCTGTGACAGTGTTGTCAACGCCGTACCTGTAGTCGGGGACACCGTCGGAGTCCACGTCGAGCACGATCCCATAGCCGTACCAGGCGTCTTCCGGCAGTGGTAGCGGGTCTGCTAATTGGCCCGCCAGCGCCATCTCGATGCACCTGAGCTTTGGCTCGCCTCCGACGCAACCGAGGCCAACATGAATGCTGCTGATGTCGACCTCAGCGGGAGTAGTGTCGCCCTGCGTGTCTGCGTAGCTCCGCCATTGCGACGACACCTGCTCGGCCGTCTCTACGCCCGCCCCGGGGATTTCGACGCGAGGCGGGGCCGGCCAATCCTCGAGACCGCTCTGGCTGTTCCACGTGATGAGCGCCGGCGTCGGCGTCGACGTGGGCTCGGCCGTGGGCTCCGGCGTCAGCGTCGGTGTGGGCTCCGGCGTCGGCGTCTCCGCCGGGGCTGATCCGCTGGCTCCCGGTTGCGTCGACTCCGGTGCCGCGGACGGGCTCGGGCTCGCCGACGCCACTGAACCCGGCCGACCGACGATGCCTGGTTGGTTGAGGTAGACGCCGACCGCCATGACGGCAATCACAACGACCGCGGTCGCAGTAACTGCCGAGGCGAATCCGTTGACCGGGAGGCGCCACAGGAACCGCCGCCAGCCGGCGTGCTGCCCGCTCTTGCGCGTGCGTTCGAATGTCGCACTGAGCACTCGATCCGGTAGCGGTCCCGGGGCTTCCGCCTCGAGCCACGTGCTGATTTTCTCGTCAATTTGCCTGTCTCCGGCCATCATGCAGTCCTCTTCTGGGCAACCGCAGGCTGATACGCGTCGGCCTGGAGAGCCGCACGCATCGCCTCGGTCGCGTAGTGGAGTCGTGATCTCGCGGTTCCCTCGGGGATGCCGAGAATTCGTGAAATCTCGGCTGCCGAGAACCCGCTGTAGTGATGGAGGACCACCACTGCCCGCTGGTCGGGCTTGAGGCGGGTGAAGGCGCGCTCGAGCTGATCTCGATCAGCCACGGACCCGGTCTCGTCGCTGATCGAGCGATCCATCGGTACGGGTCGGACCTGGTTCGACAATCGCCGCAGCTGACGGCCCTGGTCGGCACAGGCGTTCACCACCAGGCGATAGAGCCAGGCGTCGAACCTGTCGGGATCGCGCAGCGATGGAAGCTCTCTCCAAGCGCGAACGAAAGCTTCCTGCACCGCGTCCTCCGCCAGGTCCGACTGGCGCAGGATCAGGCGAGCGACCGCGTACATGCGGTCACCAGCGGAGGTCGCGAGGACTTCAAATGCCTCGTGGTCTCCCTTGGCGGCTGCCTCTACGAGATCTCGCCTCATTGCCTCTCCCATCGCCGGCGCGGCCGTTTTGGCACGCGCTGTCCCGTTATGACGGAGGCGACAACCCGATTTACTCAATCGACGCTCGCCAGCGGCTCCAAAGGCTCTGCAAGGAACGTTTCGGAAACTTACCCGCCCACGGCGTGACAGGCGGGGCCGGTCAGGCAGACGATGGCCCGGTAGGAAAGGAGCCGTGCCATGTCTCGAGCGTTGATCTTCAGCGTGCCCCTCGCCGCGTGCCTGCTTCTCGCCGCCGTCCTGCCAGGTGTTGCCGCACCGGCCAAACCGACAGTGCCGGTCATGCCCCAGGCCTGGACCAGTCCGGTCAACGTCCTAACTGGCCAGGTCTTCGAGATCTCCGCGGCCGTCGACAGCACGGGAGCGGTGCACATCGCCGCGGCCGGCCGAAACGGCCTCTGGTACATCACCAATCGGACTGGTTCGTGGGTCGCCACGCGCATCCTGACCAACCCGACCAACAAGAGCTACCAGCAGCCGTCGATCGCGCTGAATGCCAACGATCGCGTCTTCATCGCCTTCAGCCGGTCCAGCTGTGACGACTGCACACCGGGCTCCTCTGACGGCATCTACCTTCTGACGGACAAGGGTCGTACGCGAGGCACGTTCGCGTCCACTCCAACCAAGATCGCACCGGCCACGTCGGCCGAACCGTCGCTCGCGATCGAGGGCGGCAATGTCTACGTGGCTTACCAGACCGCCTGCTGCGAGCCCGGGCCACTGCCGGCGCTGCTGCTCCGGACCAACGCCAGCGGGTCGTGGACGCAGTCCCAGATCACTGCTCACGGCGACTCACCTTCGTTGCAGGTCACGAGCAACGGCCGTGCGCGCGTCGCTTACACGAAGCCCAGCGGTATTGGTTTCGCGGCCGCCTCCTCGATGACCGGCGGCTTCTCGAGCGTCACGCTGCCGGGCACGACCTCCAGCGACGAAGCGCCAGCGCTCGCGCTGGGCCCGAGCGGCAGCCCGCACATCCTGTGGATTCACTCGACTTTGACATCGGCACAGGTGCGCTATGCGACGCGCACCGCTGGCAGCTGGACAGCACCGGCAAACGTCGTGACCTCGGCCAATCTTTCGACCATCGCCTTCACCCTCGATCCAGCAAACCAGCCGACGGCGGCCATTGGAACGGACCCCGGCAGCGTTCGGGTGGCGCAACTGATCGGCCAGATGTGGGTGAAGACGACTGTCAGCAGCGCCAATGCCTTTGACGTGGCCGTTGCCGAGGGCGGCGGCCACCTCGCCGTGGTCTACGCGCGCGACGGTGGCGGGATCTTCGTGTCGACCAACTAGAGCGGGTTCTGGCGGCTGCGCCACCTGGGCAGGGCCACGCCAACAGCTGCAATCCCAATAGCCAGGGCCAGGCACACGACGGCGACGATCAGGCCATTGTTCGAGATGTAACCGTCGCCGCACGCCTGGCCGCCACCTACCGGATGGCAGGCGTACACGGTCAGGCCAATCAGAACCGCGTAGCCGGCGATCAGGATGAGTGTCGTGATGAGAGCGGCGGCCACGCCGTTGGCGACCGTCAGGCGGCAGGCGTCGGGCTTAGCCAGCATGCGCGATGCGCCCAGGATCATGAGCACAGCCGGCACCAGGAATACGAACGTCGCGCCGCTCGCCGCCAGGCCGGCGGCCGGCAGGAGCGGCAGACCGCCGGCCAGCAGCAGCCACGGTCGTTGGGCGATGACACCCAGCAGGGCAATGACGCCCGGCGTGGCATACAGGGCAGCAACGACGATCGGCCTTGGTGCAGCGTCGCCCGTCCAGTCCGTGGCTATGGCGAGCAGTACCGCCAGCACGATGGCCGCACCGATGTCGGTGAGCGCGCCGATCAGGCCGTAGTCAAGGCCGTGGCTCTGCTCAGTCATTGGCCGAGTCTATTGCCACTCAGTGCGTGCAACCCAAGCGCTGGCGCGCGCGTCTGGGCAGCCATGGCGAGACGTGGGCTACTCATGTCGATCTTCCTGATCGCTGCCTGCGCCTCGCCGCCAAGTCCGACTTCAACCCTGACTCCCAGGCCCTCCCCCAGCCCGACCGCGACGCCCAGCCCGACTGCCACCCCGTCACCAACCGCCACGCCGGCCGGCCGCGTCCTCAGTCAGGCCGACTTCAGCCGCAGTGGCGGCTGCGGCGATGTCTTCTTCTACGCAACCAGCCCCGAAGATGGGATGAGTGTGACCATCGAATGGCGCGGCGCGGCGAGTGCCGCCTGGGCCGCCGGCGGCTTCGACGGCACGAAACAAATTCCAGACGCCGAGCTCGACGTGACCCTCAACGTGGGCAGCCAGCTGAGCGCCCTTTACTGCACCGACATTGGCACGATAGGTGCCCACGCGGACGGGACGGCTCACGCGATGAGTGGCCAAGTCGAGATCAAAGTCACTCCCGATGCGGGCGGATCCGAGCCAGCGAGTCAGGCAGACGTATCGCTGCACGACGTCGTGTTCGAGGTGATTCAGGGCGCAGAAGTGCAGCACTGGCGCATCGATGAGCTTGTCCTGCGGGACATCAGCGTGGGCTGGTTCGCGGGCTAGCCGGCAGCAGCCTGTTAGTCGGCCGCGGCAACCTCGCCTGGTCGGTCGCCGCCAGCCCGGGCTGGCCGGTAGCGGAAGTAGGCCCACGTCCCGATCGACACGATGCCGAAGCCGACCAGGAAAGCGATGCCGATGATCATCGGCCCGGTGCTGGTGCTCGACAGGTAGCCGTTGGCCGGGTCGACCAGGATCAACAGATAGCCGAAGACGGCCAGCGCGAAGAGCGCGAACCACATGCTCTTGCGCCAGCGGTACAGCGGATGGCCGGGCAGGAAACGCATCGGCAGCAGGCCAATGGCGAGTGTCTCAATTCCGGCCACCACGAACGTGACGAGCACTGTCTGAAGGAATTGCGAGGCGAACGGATCGGCGTTGCCCTGGCGGACAAACACCAGGCCGACCCACGCGACAAAGCTCAGCAGCAATAGCCAGAGCGAGGCGAGCCACGTGCCGATGCCTTCATCTCGCGAGCTGATCTCCGTCACGAAAACGATCGAGATGATCAGGCCGTACAGGTAGCCCGGCTGGAAGCCCGCCAGACGCGAGATCAGCACGCAGACGATGGCAATGAGCAGCGTCCACCACAGCGCGCGCAGCACGCCCGAGTCGTGTGCCTCGCTGCGCCGCCGGTGGTAGACGCGCAGCGGCAGGTCAAAGGCGGCCGTGATCAGCGCCAGGCCGACCAGGAGGCCCAGGAAGAGCGCCAGCGAGCTCGTGTTCAGGCCGAAAGTCGGGCTGAGGAAGCCGTAGACGAGGGCCGATAGGGCGAGGAATACGAACACGCCCGTTCGGCCGCCCGTGCGCCGGCCAAGCCATCGCCGAAGGCTGCCCAACGGCCCAATAGCAAGCGCGTCGAGAGTGCGGTTCCAACGTGCCCGCATGCCGGCTATCCAGCCCTTGATCTCGGTGTAGTTGGCCTCGACGGTCTTGTTGAACAGCGTGCCTGGGAACGGGATCAGGAAGGCGATCAGAAGCGCCAGCAAGCCCATGCCGCCGAGCGCGGCCAGGCTGTATGCGCCACCGCTCGACGAATCGCCGGGCGAGCGCAGGTGGTCGGCCCAGATGAACGTCTCGGTAGTCGGCGTGGGCGACGGTGTCGCAGCCGGGGTCGGCTGTGACGACGGAATGATCGTGGCAGTTGCCGTTGGCAACGGGCCGGCAGCCGACGGCGCCGGCGTTGGCGTCGCCAGGTTGCTGGCCGACGGCGTCGCGCAGGCCGCTGGGTATCGGCGACAAGGAGGATGTGGGCGTAGCGGATGGAGTACTCGTTGGGCTCGGCGTTGGGGTTGGGACACCGAACTGGGTCGCCGTTGGAGTGTGTGTCGGCGTCGGCGTGGGCGTTGGCGTGGGGCTCCGCGACGGCGTCGGCGAGGGGGTCGGCGGCGCATTGATCGTGTACGGGGCTGTCGCCGTGTCGTTCGGGTTGCAGCCGATCCGAAGGATCGTGCACGCCGTGACGATGTAGTTGCCGGGGGCGTTCGGTGGCGCGTAGGGATACGGCCCGAACTTGCCGAAGTCGTCCGTTCCCTTGGCGGTCGCGGGACTGATCTCAACTACCGATGGGTCACCTGGCGCCTTGCCGGGCGGGCCAAAGTAGAGCTTCACGGTTGTAGCGACCCGGAAACGGCTGCCCGAGATGTTGACGGTCGCACCCTGCAGGCCGGACGGCTTGCTCAGGGAGACCACGGGCGGCACGACGGTGAACGACTTGAGGATGGTGTCTGCGGGTACGCAGTTACCGGTGGTGTTGCTTACGTTGCAGATCTGGATCTGGTACGTCCCCACGGCGGCGTTCGGGCACGTTGAACGTCGTGGACCAGGTCGACGATCCGGGGAAGAAGAAGTTGGTCAGAGGGATGGCGCTCCCGTTGGGGTCCCAAGTCAGACGAATCTCTTCATCGCCGTTGCCGGGCACCCAATGGCTACCGGAGACGCTGATGGTCTGTCCCGGGCGGCCTGAGGCAGGACTGAGGGGGGCAACTCCCTTCGTTACAGCGAAGTTCGTGGTCAGGCATATGGGGAAACCGTTCGTCGAGGCGAGGGGCACCGCGCAGACGGTGATCTTGTGCGTGCCCGGCCGAACGGGATTGGTATTCCCGTCGTACAGGGGCACCTCGGTGGCGATCGAGAAGACGCCACCCTTATCGATCGACCATCCGTTGTCGGTCATCAGGAACTGCGGATTCGGCCCGCCGGGCGGCAGGTCCCAATAGGCGCCCAGATTGTTGAAGCCGTTGATTACGGTGTCAGAGAGGTCGCCAGTGACCGTGATCGGGGTCTGAACATCGTTGCCGTTGTCGCGCGGGCCAGATGCCGGTTTGGCGCTGATGCTCGTTGCGAAGACGGCAGCGACGCTCGCGAGGAAGATTGCGAGCACGATGAAAACGAGCCCGGCCGCAGGTACAGCCTGGACCGTGCGGGCCCGAGTCACGCCTTGGAGAACCCTCAAACCGTTCCGCCCCCAAATCAAGGCCGCGAGCCGAGCGGCTGTGACGATTGAGCCGCCATGCTGCCACGAACGAACGCGGCTGCAAAGACGACAGATGACGTACGGGTCATGCCGTTCGACTGACGCCCACCGCGATGTGTGCGCCCACAGCACCACCGGAACAAAACTGGGCGGTTGACCTCCCGTGGTGGTCTGAAATGTCGCCGCACGGGCACACTTTTGCCGTCGAGGGGCGCCTCTGCGGCGGCCGCGAGCGTGGGACAAGCGTGGCCGCCAGGCGTTAGAGACGTGGAGGCGGCCCGTTGACGGCAGATTTCGTCCGGTGGTGCTCCTGTGGCACACATGTCGGGTGCCGACAGCTCGGGCGCCCGTGCACGGCCCTGTCCCGGGTGAGAGTGAACCCGCCCTCATGAGATAATCGCCGCCGCCGGTAAGGCGAGAGCGTGCCGAGCTCGAACGGGCGACGACCCCGCGGCCAGCCCAAACCTCTAGCCACCGGGAACGACGAGGACGAACCTACCCCGATGACCGTCGAAACTTCAACTTGGGCGACCAAGAAGGGCCTGGCCCAGATGCTCAAGGGTGGCGTGATCATGGACGTGGTCACACCCGAGCAGGCCAAGATCGCCGAGGACGCGGGCGCCGTCGCCGTGATGGCGCTCGAGCGCGTGCCGGCCGACATCCGCGCAGCCGGTGGCGTCGCGCGCATGAGCGACCCGTCGATGATCGTCGGGATCATGGATGCCGTGACCATCCCCGTGATGGCCAAGGCGCGTATCGGCCACTTCGTCGAGGCGCAGGTGCTCGAGGCGCTGGGCGTCGACTACATCGACGAGTCGGAAGTCCTGACGCCGGCCGACGAGGCACATCACATCGACAAGCACCAGTTCAAGGTGCCCTTCGTGTGCGGCTGTCGCGACCTGGGCGAGGCTCTCCGCCGCATCGCGGAAGGCGCGGCAATGATCCGCACCAAGGGCGAGGCTGGCACAGGCAACATCGTCGAAGCCGTCCGCCACATCCGCGCCGTCCATGCGGGCATCCGCCAGCTCCAGGCCATTCGCGAGGACGAGCTGTTCACGGCTGCCAAGGAGCTTCAGTCGCCGTTTGAACTCATCCAACAGGTCGCCAAAGACGGCAAGCTGCCCGTCGTCAACTTCGTCGCCGGCGGCATTGCCACCCCGGCCGATGCGGCGCTGGCGATGCAGTTGGGGGCTGAGGGCGTCTTCGTCGGCTCCGGCATCTTCAAGTCGGAGAACCCGGAGCGAACTGCTAACGCGATCGTCCAGGCGACGACTCATTTCGATAACCCCAAGATCATCGCCGAGGTCTCGAAGGGCCTGGGCACGCCGATGCGCGGTCTCGAACTGGGTACGATTCCGGAGGCGGAGCGGCTGGCGGTACGCGGCTGGTAGCGACACGCCGGGCAGGCAGGTGAACGCAGTGGACGCTGGACGCAAGGTCCGGGTCGGCGTGCTGGCCGTGCAGGGCGCGTTCCAGGAGCACATCGATGTCCTGCGCGGTCTCGGCGTGGACGCAGTGGCGGTGCGCCTGCCGAGCGATCTCGAGGGCGTCAGCGGACTGATCTTGCCGGGCGGCGAGAGCACAGCCATGCGCAAGCTCATCGACCGCTGGGGCCTGCACGAGCCGATCGCCCAGCTCGCCCGCGAAGGCGCACCGATCTTCGGCACGTGCGCCGGCATGATCCTGCTGGCCAAGGAAATCACCGACGGCGACGCACCCGTTTTCCCGCTGCTCGACATCTCGGTCAAGCGCAACGCCTTTGGCCGGCAGCTCGAATCATTCGAAGGCGAGTTGAATGTGCCGGTCCTGGGCGATCGGCCGGTCCACGCCGTCTTCATCCGTGCGCCCATCGTCGAGCGCGTCGGGCCCGACGTCGACGTCCTCGCGCACCTGGAGGACGGTCGCGTGGTCGCCGTCCGCTCAGGGTCGGTGGTGGCGACCGCCTTCCATCCGGAGCTCGCGGGCGAGACTCGTTTCCACCGGCTGATCGCCACCATGGCTGCCGAATGGGCCGACCCGGGCGAAGGCTCCGGCCGGCGACGCCATCCGGTGCGCCGAACCCAGCCGGCCAGCCAGTGATGTCGATCGCCCCGCCGACTTCACGCGGTGGCCGCGTTCGCGCCGCGCGCCTGACCGACCTCGCCGCGCTGGGCGAGTTGTCGCGCCTGTCCCACACCGGCGAATCCGCCAACGGCAACACCAGCGGCGAGCGGGTCCGATCGCTTGGCCTGCCGGTGAGCAGCAGCCAGATCGGCGTTTTTGGACTCTTCCGCATGCCGCTCGGCGCCTTTGGCCCGTCCGACCTGTTGTACGTCTACGAGGAACGAGGCCGCGTCGCGGGACTGGCGCGGGTTGAACGTGAGCGGCTGCGCAACGAGTGGACGATTGTCGAACTCGATGCGATCGACAGCGGCGTCGCGGGCGACGTCCGCTTCCGCCTCATCCAGCACCTGCTCAGAGACGGCAGCAAGGGCGGCGCCGCGCGTTTCCACGTCGCCTGCGCCGACAGTGACGATAACGTCGAGCTGTTCATGCAGGCCGGCTTCGTCCGCTACGGCGAGGAACGCATCTACTACCGATCACCCGACCAACCGCTGCCGGAACCGATGTCAGCTGAGGCTACGGCTGAGGCCGGCATCCGCCAGACGGTCCCGCTCGACGCGCTCCGCCTGGACCGGCTCTACCGGTCGACGACGCCGGCCCCGGTCAGCCGCCTCGAGTCGTACCGGCTGCACGACTGGGAACGCCAGGGCAACCACTGGCGCATCCCGCGATCGGCGCTCACGCCGGTGCTGCGTTTCGCTGATGTCGACGCGTTCATCTGCGAACGAGGCAGCGCGCCCGACCCGGACGTTCTGGGCTTCGTTCAGGTCGGCGTGGCCAAGGAGGAGCAACCGCACTACCTGCGCGTCATCGCCAAGGCCGACCAGGTGTCCAGCGAGCTGATTGCCTTCGGTCTGGGCATCATTGCGGCGCGCAGTAAGGCGCGCGGCATCGGCATTGTCAGTGCCGTCCGTACCTATAAATCGCCACTTGATCGGCGCCTCGAAGAGCAGGGTTTCGAGTTCGTCGCCAATGTGTCCCTGCTGATGAAGGAGACGATGGTGCGCGTTGCCGAACCCGCGCTCGTCACCGCCATTCCATGACCGATCCGCGTTCGATGTCAGAACCTGAAGACCTGGAGGCGCTGCTGGCGGCGCTGCCACCAGAGATCGTTGAGCGCCTGCGCAGGTTGCCACCCGATCGCGATTTGATCGAGGTGGTGATGGACGTTGGCCGGCGGCCGGAGGCCCGCTTCGGTGGCGGCGGCGAAGAAGAGCTGCTCGAGCGCGAGGTGGCCGAGGAGGACCTGCAGTACGTCATCGACCACATTGGCTCGTTTGGCGAGGACAACCGCGCCGGCATCGAGCGCACGCTGCACCGCATCTCGGCGATCAGGAACCGTAGCGGCAAGATCGTCGGGCTGACGGCGCGCATCGGCCGAGCCGTCTTCGGCACCATCGAGATCATCGACGACCTCGTCGAGAACGGGAAGTCCGTGCTGATCATGGGCCGGCCGGGCATCGGCAAGACGACCATGCTGCGCGAGGCGGCACGCGTGCTGGCCGACCAGCAGAAGAAACGTGTGGTCGTAGTCGACACCTCCAACGAGATCGCCGGCGACGGTGACATCCCGCATCCGGGCATCGGCCGGGCGCGGCGCATGCAGGTGCGCACGCCCGACCTGCAGCACTCGGTGATGATCGAGGCGGTCGAGAACCACATGCCCGAAGTCATCGTCATCGATGAGATCGGCACGGAGCTCGAGGCCGCCGCCGCCCGCACCATCGCCGAGCGCGGCGTGCAGCTGATCGGCACCGCCCACGGCAACAACCTCGACAACCTGATGCTCAACCCGACGCTGTCCGACCTGATCGGCGGCATCCAGAGCGTGACCCTGGGCGACGAAGAAGCCCGTCGGCGGCGAACCCAGAAGAGCGTCCTCGAGCGCAAGGCGCCGCCGACATTCGATGTCGTCGTCGAGATCCAGTCGCGTGACCGGGTGATGGTTCACGCCGATGTTGCCCAGACGGTCGACGCACTGCTGCGCGGTGACCCGATAGCGCCGGAGCTCCGCTGGCGCGACGAAGGCGGCGTACGCCGGACGCAGGCCCGACCGCGGCCGGGTCCGCAAAGTCAGATGCCGGGCGAGCGCTTCGGCGGCCTCGTCGGGTCGGGCAGTGGCCTGGGCCCCGGCGGCAGCTGGCGAGTGGAGCCGGGCTGGCGTCCGGAAGGCGGCCGACCCGAACCGGACCGTGGATATCGGCCCGGCTATCGACCTGGTGCAAGCGGTGGCTGGCGGCGCGATGCACGACGGTCGTCGTCGGCTGAGGGAGGGACCAGCCGCCCTTTCGCAGGTGAACCCGGCGAGGCGGAGCCATGGGCTGCGCCAGGCGGAGCCTTCCTGTCGGGCGACATCGCCGACCGCGGGCCGGTCGAACGTTCCCTCGCCCCGCTCGAGGCACGCGCACGTGACGCGCGCGAGCTCGACCGCCAGCGAGCGTGGCGTGAATCGGCGGCCCGCGCTCTCGCGACGGTCGACGAGGATGGTGCAGAGCAGCTCGATGGTGGTGCCGCCGACGAAGGCCTGATCGAGTTCATGACCGAGGAGGAGCTGACCGGCGACCGCCGGCCGACGCCGCTGCCTGAGCCGGGCTCGAACGTCCTGCAGGAGCTTCACGTACTGGGTTTCGGCATCGGCCGTAAGAAGTTGGAGCAGGCAGTACGTGAGCTGCAGTTGCCCGTGACGATCGTGCGCGAAGCGGACGAAGCGGACGCCGTGATCACGCTGCGCAACTACTTCCGCCAGAAGACGCCGGCGCTGCGCGAGGCCGAGGAGCGCGGCCTGCCCATCTTCGTGCTCAAGGCGAACACGTTGATGCAGATGGAGTCCGCGCTGACGTCGATCTTCGCGCTGGAGGTCGATCCGTCCGACGCGGCCTTGCGCGAGGTCGAAGAGGCGATCGGACTTGTACAACGCGACGCAAAGCCTGTCGAGCTCTCGCCGCAGAACGCCTACATCCGACGGCTTCAGCATCAGCGCGCGGAGGCGGCCAACCTCACCACCCGCTCACGCGGACGAGAGCCGTTCCGGCGCGTTCGTGTCTATCCCGATCCTGTGAGGAACTGGCGCTAGGGCGAGTACTTCCAGAGCTCGTTGCCGTGCGAGCCGTCGTTCGCAGCGAAATAGAGCCGCGTACCGATCGCCACCCGCACGTACATTCCCGCGTTGTTCGGCCATTGCCGGACTTGATGAGTTGTGGCGACGGTGCCGCTACTCGCCCACAAGTGCCACCAGTCGACGTAGGAGTTGGTCTCGGCGAAGCAGACGTAGCTGCCCACGGCCGTAAGGTTATGGGGCTCCACCGATCCAAATTCACCAAGGTTCTTCGTTCCGGCAGTCGTACCGTCGCTACGCCACAGACCCGTGTCAATGAAGTAGAGGCGACCGCCAGCAGCCACCAATTCGTTGAAGTAGCCGCTCTTGATGAGTCCGGTCGCGGCCGGTGTCCCGTTGGTCTTCCACAGCCCACTGATGCCGCTGGCGTCACTCTCTTCGAGGAAGTAGATCGCGTTGTTCATATAGACCGCGGCGGTTGGTACGTCGGAGAGCTGTCCGCTGTCGTCAGAGCGATGGTTCCTGATGCCGTGCCGTCAGTTCGCCACAGCCGGATCCCAACACCTGAGACTCGCTGCCGTGAAGTACAAGAAGTTGCCGGAGGCGGGCAGGATCGTGATTTCATCTGCCGACGGCGCGGGAGCAAATCGATGAGTCCCGGCCGAGGTGCCGTTGCTGACCCAGAGCGCCTGGCCCGGCGGATCGACGCTGTAATCCGCCTGAACGAAGAACAGCTTCGTGCCCAGTGCGCGCGCGCTGCTGACATCCTCGAGCGGCTTTTCGATGCGGTTCGTGCCCGCCGAGGTTCCGTCCTGACCACGAGGCTGCTGCCACCGGCGCAGCACTCCGCGACGAAGAAGAACAGACGGCTGCCTACAGCCACGGGCAAGTAGAGGCTGGTGTTCGTGCCGCTGAGCTCGTCGTTGGTGAGGTCCTTCACCATGACCGTGCCGGCGGCGGTGCCATTGCTTCGCCACAGCTCGCGTCCATGGCTGCCGTCGTTGGCCGTGAAGAAGAGTGTCCCGCTGACGTTGATGAGGTCACCCGGGAACGAACCGCGGGAGCCGGCTCGGACGTCCTTGACCATCTTCGTCCCGGCCGCGCTGCCGTCGCTCTTCCACAACTCTCGGCCGTGGATGCCGTCATTGGCGGCGAAGAAAAGCGTCGTCCCAACCTTCGTCAGAGACGAAGGGTCCGAATCTCCCGACAAGTTGATGTTCTTGACAATTGCCGGACCAGACGACGCTACGGCGGTCTGGGGCGGAGTGAAGCCAATCAACGCCGGGATCACGGCGGCCAACACGAGCGGCCTCGTCAATCTTGTGATCGAGCCGCGTCTCATAACGCACATCCCTTCCCGGGATGGCCGCGCATCCGCCAGGCACGACGAGATGGCGGCTGGATCCCGCGTGATCGACGCTAGCCAGTCGACCGCTCGAACGTAAGTGCCAAACCTCCCGCGGCCGCCCTCACAACGTCCCAACTTCTAGACTGGCTGCGATGACCGACCCAAGCCGCGAGCGGGGCATCTTCATAACGCTCGAGGGCCCCGACGGGGCAGGCAAGAGCAGCCAGCTCGGGCCGCTGGCCGAGCGCGTCCGCACACTGGGCCTCGAATGCGTGGCGACGCGCGAGCCGGGCAGTACCGAGATAGGCGAGCGGGTTCGAGACGTGGTCCTTCAGGGCGGCATGCGCGAAGCGCTGACCGACGCGCTGCTCTTTAACGCCGCGCGGCGGCAGCACGTGCAGGAGATCATCCGGCCGGCCCTGGAAAGCGGTGCGGTCGTCATCTGCGACCGTTACGCCGACTCGTCGATGGCCTACCAGGGTTATGGGGGCGGAGTTCCGCTCGACGATGTGCAGACAATCAATTTTCTGGCGACAGCCGGTCTGACGCCGGACAGGACAGTGCTCTTCGACTTGCCGGTGGAGGCGGGCCTGCAGCGCCGAGCCGTGGGTGCGGCCAGCGACTTCACGCGCTTCGAGTCAACGGAGCAGCACGATGTCGCCTTCCACCAGCGCGTGCGCGACGGCTACCTCGAGATGGCGGCCGCGGATCCGGCTCGTTGGCGGGTTATCGATGCGGGCCAACCGGCGACCGCAGTTGCCGAGGCCCTTTGGCAGGCGGTGCGCGACCTCTTCGAGGGCTAGGAGGCGGCCACCTCGGCGGCATTGACAATCGTGCCGGGGCCGTGGGATTTGGCGGTTTCGAGAGCGGTCTCAGCGGCGTTCATCAGCTCGGTGCTGCTGGCGCCATCGCCCGGAAATACGACGTTGGCGCCTGAGACACTCAGCATCGAGCCATCGGCGAGCTTGATGGCATGCGCGGCCTTGGCGACCCTGTCAGCAACAACCATGCCGCCGCTACCGGGCGCGATGATGCCGAACTCGTCGGCGCCCACGCGGCCGATCGTGTCGACCAGGCGGACCTGATCGGCAAGCAGGGAAGCGAATCGGCGCAAGGCGTCGTCGCCGGCGTGTGCACCGGCCTTCTGGTTCAACGCCGCCAGCCCATCTATGTCGAACAGGATCACGCACACTTGTGTCGCCTGGCGGGTGGCGCGGGCAATTTCGAGTTCGAGCATGCGCTCCAGCGTCGCGCGATTGGCGATGCCGGTGAGTGCATCGGTCGACGCCAGCCGCTCGATCCAATCCGAGCGTTCCACAAGCGCCGTTTCGAGGCGTGCCTTGCGGATAGCGACGGCCGCCATATCCGCGATTGCGGCGAGCCCGTTATCGGCGGCCCCAGCGGGCCCGCCGGCAAAGTCGGCCAGCAAAGCGCCTTCAGCCTCCTCGCTGCCGCCCAGATCTCCCGCGATCAGCGGCAGCGCCACCAGCGAGCCGCCACCGGTGGCAGTTGCCGGACGGCGCTCACGCACGACCTGCGCCACCAACTGCCCGGCGTCATCGAGGCCGATCACGTCTGCCTCTTCAGCGGGCGTCGCGTTCTTGCCGGCGACCGCGGCCGGCACGAGCACGCGCGCCACCGGATCGAGCAGATAGATCGCCGTCGTGGCCGCGCCACTCAGCGTCAGCGCTTGTTCGGCAAGCTGATTGAGCTGGCTCTCGACATCGCGCCCACGCGCGACCGTTCGTGCGGCTTTCTTGAGCGCGGACTGCGACATGACGGGATCCACGTCGCCGATGATAGCGGCGGCTGGCCCGATTCAGCCGACTATCGCCCGTCAGGCCCTCAAAAAGTCGATAAACCGTTGCCGATCGACATTGCCGCCGCTGGCAACGATGACTGTCGGACGTCCCAGATCAGCCCCGAACGAGTCAAACGCGGCGAGCGTGACGGCGCCGGACGGTTCCAGAACAAGCTTGAGATCAGTCGCCGCGCGCCGAACGGCGGCCGCGATTTGAGATTCCTCCACGGTCAGGACGCCGTCGAGGTTCTGCTTCAAGTGCTCAAACGGAATTGGCGCCGGTGCCTCGCCGCGCAGGCCGTCGGCGATGGTCTGACCAACCTTGTCGGTCGGCCAAGCGGTGCGCGTGCCACGCGCCAGCGACTCCTTAGTGTCGGCAGCCAGCGCCGGTTCGACGCCCAAAACTCGCCAGTCCGATGCCAGTGCCTTAACGGCGGTGGCAATACCGGCCGACAGGCCGCCCAGGCCAACCGGCGCGAGCACAGTCGCTGGTCCGTCGACCCCCAGCTCGTGCAGTTGTTCGAAGATCTCGAGCCCCACCGTCCCTTGGCCGGCGATCACTCTCAGATCGTTGGCCGACGACACCAGCTCGAGTCCGTCGTCGTCCGCGATCTGGTGGGCTCGCTCGACCCGCTCCTCGTTGGCCGGCCCAACGAAGACGATTTCCGCGCCGTCGGCGCGCACGCCGGCGACCTTGATGGCCGGGGCGTTATCCGGCATGACCACGACAGCTCTGATCCCGAGCAGCCGCGCCGACCGTGCGATCGCCTGCGCGTGATTGCCAGACGAATGCGTAACCACGCCAGCCGCCCGCCTTTCTGGCGACAGACCGGCCAGCGCGTTGTACGCGCCGCGGACCTTGAACGAGCCGGTCGGCTGGAGGCTCTCGACCTTGATCCAGGCACCGTCAGCGAGCGGCAGGAGCGGCGTGCGCAGCACGAATCCGCGGATGCGCTCGGCTGCTGCGCGGATGTCCGCGAGCGTGACCAGTCGGTGGTTGGTCTCCGGTTGGGCCGGGCTGTCGAGGCGTTGCACGCCGCTATACTGCCGCCGTCGTGACAAGTGCGAGCGTCGCGTTTCCCGCGGATGAGCTCGCCGGGGGCGGTCTGCGTCGCCGGCCGTCCAAGACCGACTTCCTGCGCCCCACCTACGGCTTCGACGATGTTTCGCTCGCGCCGGGTGTGGCCACCATCGACCCGGCCGACGTCGATCTGAACTCTTCGTTCGGTGGCTTCAAGCTAAAGATGCCGATTCTGGCATCGGCCATGGACGCGGTGGTCGACGCGCGCATGTGCGGTGCGCTCGCGCGACGTCGGCGCACTGGGCGTGCTCAATCTCGAGGGCCTGCAGACACGCCACGACGACCCGGCCGAGGCGCTCAGTCGCATCGCCGGTGCAGCCGACGGCGACGTCCAAGAGGTTCTGGCCGAGGTGTACGGCGCACCGATCCGCGAAGACCTGATTGCCGAGCGCATCCGCCAGATCCACGAGCTCGGCTCGCCGGCGGTCGTGGCGGCGACCCCCGCCGCCGCCCGTTCGCTGGGCACATTCGCCGCCGATCACGGCGCGGACGTCTTCCTCGTCCAATCGCAGGTCTCCTCGCCGCGCCACCTGGCGGCAGGCTACGAGCCACTCGCACTGGCGGATTTCTGCGCATCGCTGCCCATCCCCGTTGCCGTTGGCAACACGACTTCGTATGAGGCCGCGCTCGGTTTGATGGGCCAGGGTGTTGTCGCCGTCTTCGTCGGCGTTGGCCCCGGCTCGGCATGCACTACGCGCGAAGTGCTGGGCATCGGCGTGCCGCAGGTCTCCGCCATCGCCGACGTGGCCGCAGCACGTAACGAGTACTACGAACGAACCGGCCGCTACGTACAGGTGGTCGCCGATGGCGGCATGCGTCGCGGGGGTGAGCTGGCCAAGGCCATCGCCGCAGGTGCAGACCTGTTGATGCTCGGCTCACCGTTGGCGCGCGCTTCTGAAGCCCCAGGTAACGGCACGAACTGGGGCATGGCCGCGCCGTCGCCAACGCTGCCGCGTGGCACGCGCATCAAGGTGGGCACTCTTGGCTCACTCGAGAAGATCCTGCTCGGGCCGGCGACCGTACCCGACGGGTCGGAAAACCTGATCGGCGCCCTGCGTCAGTCGATGGCTTCACTCGGTGCGCGCACCGTCCGTGACATGCAGCGCGTCGAGATGATCTACGCGCCGGCGATTGCCGGCGAGGGCAAGTCCTGGCAGCGAGGAGCGGCGCGGTAGCGCAGGATCCGCTCGGCACTCAGCTGGCGGCATGGGGAAAGGTCGCCATGCTGGAGACCCGCGGTCGTGCTTCGGGCCGGGTCGTGCGAACAGCGATTGGCTTTGTCGAAGATGGACACGACCTGCTCGTCGCCGCCGGCGCCGACTCGACCGACTGGGCGCTCAACCTGCGCGCCACCCCCGATTGCATGGTGACCATTGAGGACCAGACGGCCGACTACACGGCGGAGGAGGTCGACGAGGCGGCACGCGGGCCGGCGGTGGTGGCATTGATCCTCAAGTACGGCACGCCGGCCGAGCGCCTCGGTCATGGGCCGGTTTTCCGGTTGATGCGACGTGGTTAGGGTGGCGCTCTGCCAACTGGTTGGCGCCCTGCTGGCCGCATCTTTGCTGGCCGCCTGCGCAGCGCCGACGCCCTCAGCGGTGCCATCGATCCCGGGCTCGGCCGCTCCGTCTGCCTTGCCAACCATCGACCCCGCCGTCGGCTGGCAACTCTTGGCCGCCGGCGACCGCAGTGCCGACTGGGCCTACTCGGTCGAAATGGCGAAGTCGATGGACGAGTGGTCCAAGTTGTGGGGCGAGTTGTCACCCGGCCAGCCTCTGCCGCCGGCGGACTTCGAAAGGGAGGTGGTCGCGGTGTTCGCCGACGGCACGGGTGGCCCGGGCAATTGCAGTGAACGGCGTCTCGACGGCGTCGTCTTCGACACGCAGGCCAAGCTTGTGTACGCCAAGATCGTTGACCCACTCGCACCCAGGAGCTGCGACCTGATGCTCGGCGGTTCGTCAGTCTTTGCCGTTGCCTTGTCACGTGCCGCTCTGCCCGTGAGCCCGTTCACGCTCCAGCTGCAGGAGCAACGAATCGGTGGCGACCAGGACCAAATCACGGTCGACCTGGACTCATGACATCTGTTGCGGGCCGCCAGCGCGCTCGGGACCTGGGCGTCGTGGTGGGGCTTCTGCCACCCGGACCCAACAACGCCATCACCGACGTCGAGGGCGTCCGCGTTGGCCACACGACGCTCATTCGCGGCGAGGGTCCGTTGCGCGTTGGCGAGGGGCCCGTGCGGACGGGCGTAACCGTGGTCGTGCCGCCCATCGAGCCCGGTGAGGCGCTTTACGGCGGCTACCACTCGCTCAACGGCAACGGCGAGATGACCGGCACCATCTGGCTCGCCGAGTCGGGCCTGCTGACCACGCCCATCGCCATCACCAACACCCATAGTGTGGGGGTCGTCCACGACGCGATCGTCGCCGCCGAGGCGCGCCAGCGCGGCAAGCAGGAGCTGTTCTGGTCGCTGCCCGTCGTGGCGGAGACATTCGATGGCGCGCTGAACGACATCAACGGCCAACACGTCCGTGCTGAGCATCTGTTTTCCGCGCTTGACGGCGCCACCGGCGGGCCCGTCGCAGAGGGCAACGTCGGTGGTGGCACAGGCATGATCTGCCACGAGTTCAAGGGCGGTATCGGCACGTCGTCCCGAGTCGTGGAAGCCGTAGGGCGAGCAGCTACGTCGTAGGCGCTTTGGTGCAGGCCAACTACGGGATCCGCGAGCGGTTGACGATTGCTGGACGGCCGATTGGTCTGCTGGTGCCCAAGTCGGAGCTGGCCTCGCCATGGGACCAGGCAGAGGCCATCGATGCCGAAACCGGCTCGATCATCGTCATCGTCGCAACGGACGCGCCGTTGCTGCCGCACGACTGCCGGGCGCTTGCCCAGCGCGCCGGCCTGGGTCTTGCGCGGGTCGGCGGGGGAGGCGGCCGGACGAGTGGCGACATCTTTATGGCCTTCGCCACGGGCAACCGCCTGCGGGCAGTCGAGTCGCGCCCGACGCGGGAGGTGACCACAGTCGGCGACGACCTGCTCAGCCCGCTGTACTGGGGCGCGATCGAGTCGACCGAGGAGGCAATCATCAACGCCATGGTGGCGGCCGAGACGATGGTCGGCCGCGACGGCATCACGGCGTACGCCCTGCCCCACAACCGCTTGCGCGCCGCCTTTGCCAACACCTAGCATCGCTCGATGGAGCCTCAGCAACTGCTCGCGTTGGCCGTCGGGGCCTTCTTTGGCGCCATGGGCTGGTTGCTCGTTGGGCTCTACATGCAACGACGGCAGGCCGAGCGCGTCGCGCGCAGCGCCGCTCGTGCCGTCTACTTCGAGCTGTCGATGAACGCCATCGACGTTGGCGTGGCGGCTGACCATGGCGTCTACGCGGTCCTGCGCCGGGGCGCGTTCGATCGCCTGCTACCTGACCTGGCCAGTTGGTTGAGCGCGGACGACCTCAACACCATCGTCAGTGCTTACATGAGCCAGGCCGGCTACGACCAGGCGCAACGCGACGAGCGGCTACCAGCGCCGGTCAAGGCCGCGTTGCTTCGCCGCGTGCTTGGCGAGCACCGGGCCGCCACGGACATGCTGCGTAAGCGCGCTTTCAGCGCAAAGGAAGCGGCGGACGCCCAGGCGAAAGTGGCTTCAGATGGCTGAGTCGGTGAGGGAATTCTTCAATCGCTACGTGCGGGCGATCGCCGAGCTCGACTTCGACGCCCTGGAAACCATGGTGCATCCGGAGTTCGTCGGCTTCTACCCGCAGTCCGGCGAGCGTTTCATTGGCTTCGCAGCAATGCGAAAGCACCTCGAGAGCTATCCGGGCGGCCTTGGGCCGCAGGGCGAGGACCTGTCCCAGTTCAAGGCCGAGGTAATTGGGGCCGAGGAGCGATGGGCCATCACGCCCGCCTACACCGTACTGCCTCTGGCCGGCCCACAGCGCTACACGACCGTCGCCCGAGCCAAGTATCCCGACAACTCGTGGTGGTGGGTGGTCGGCATAGTCGAGTTGAAGGACGACAAGATTTACCGCGCGGATACGTATTTCGCCCCCGACTTCGAGCCGCCTGAGTGGCGGCGCGAGCTGGTTGAGATCGTGCCGCGCGATTAGCGAAGAGCGCCCTTAGATTGGCCGGCAGCGTCTGGTCCCGCAGCGGGCATCGAATCTCGAGTGACTGGCTACACTCAGCCGACCAGATCGGAGGGGACCAGATCGAGCGTTCAGCGGCGCGCGGTAAGACCGTTCACGGAGAACCGGCCGATGCCGGTCACCGCGTGCTCGCGCCCGACGACGCCGAGGTCGAGGCCTACCTGGAGGTTGCGCTCGACGCACCCCCGCCGACGCGGCCGGCCGAAGCCAGCAATCCGCCCACCGACACGGTCCTGGTGCTGGACTTCGGCAGCCAGACTGCCCAGCTCATCGCGCGCCGTGTGCGTGAGCTCAACGTCTATTCGGAGCTTGTTCCTTTTGACACGCCGTGGCCCGAGTTGGCGAGGCGCAATCCACGCGGCCTGATCCTGTCCGGTGGACCGGCCAGCGTCTACGAGAAAGGCGCGCCTCATCCAGATCCGGCGATCTGGGACAGCGGCGTGCCAATCCTGGGCATCTGCTACGGCCTGCAGCTGATGGCGCACGCGCTGGGTGGCGATGTTGTCCCGTTCGAACGGCGCGAGTACGGCCCGGCGACGATGGCGATCACGGACGGGCGTGGGCTGCTCAGCGGTTTGCAGCCTGAGGAGCAGGTCTGGATGAGTCACGGTGACTCGATCGTCAAGCCACCGGACGGCTTCGAGCCACTCGCCCGCACCGCGTCCACGCCTTACGCCGGTCTGGCCGACCGCAGCCGGTCGCTGTACGGCATCCAGTTCCATCCCGAGGTCGTCCACACGCCGGCCGGCCGGGGCATCCTGCGCAACTTCGTCTTCGATATCGCACATGCCAAGCCAACGTGGACGCCGGCGCGCTTCATCGACTCGACCGTCGCCGAGATTCGGCAGCGGGTCGGTGACGGCAAGGTCATCTGCGCGCTGTCGGGCGGTGTCGATTCGGCGGTGGCGGCGACGCTCGTCCATAACGCGGTAGGCGACCAGCTGACGTGCATCTATGTCGATCACGGCCTGATGCGCAAGCGCGAGTCGGAGCTGTTGCGCCAGACGTTCGAAGAGCACCTCGGCATGCGTTTGGTGATGGTCGACGCGCGCGAGCGTTTCCTGGCCCGGCTCGCCGGAGTGGAGGACCCAGAGGAGAAGCGACGACGGATTGGCGATGAGTTCATCCGTGTCTTCGAGCAGCAGGCGGCGTCGATCGGGCCGATCGACTTCCTGACCCAGGGCACGCTTTACCCGGACGTCATCGAATCGACCGCGCCCGAGACGAAGGCGGCGCAGAAGATCAAGACTCACCACAACGTTGGCGGATTGCCGGCCGATCTGCGCTTCCAGTTGATCGAACCCCTGCGTTACCTGTTCAAGGACGAGGTTCGGGCAGTCGGCGCGGAGCTGGGCCTGCCCGACCAGATGCTCCTGCGCCAGCCGTTCCCAGGGCCGGGCCTGGCGATCAGGATCATCGGCGAGGTCACCGCCGAGCGGCTGGACACGCTGCGCGAAGCAGATTGGATCGTGATCGATGAGATCAAGTCGGCCGGGCTTTACCGCAGCCTGTGGCAGAGCTTCGCCATCCTTACGCCCATACGGTCGGTCGGGGTCATGGGCGACCTACGGACGTACGCCAACGTGGTCGCCATCCGTGCGGTGACCAGCGAGGATGGCATGACCGCCGATTGGGCAAAGCTGCCCTACGAAGTACTGGCCAAGATCTCGAGCCGCATCGTCAACGAAGTACCTGGTGTGAACCGCGTCGTTTACGACATCAGCTCCAAGCCACCGGCGACGATCGAATGGGAATAGCCAGCGGCAGCGCGCAACCGGCGCCCGCGAGCGCCCCGGCGGAGGTTGAATTGATCACCTCTGCGGTCGAGCCCCTGCGCCGGCCGATGCCACGAGTCGTCACGGTTGTTGGCGCGGCCTTCGCATCCGCCTGGACTCACCGGACCCTGTGGCTCCTTGGAGCGGCGGCGTTCATGTTGCGTGGCGGCATCTTCGTGCTGCTCATGCCACTCATCGTCGTGCCGACGCCGGTCGAGATCCGGCTGATCATCGGTGGCGGCCTGGGCTCGGCCGGCGTGACGCCAGCCTTGATGATCGCCATCCTGGTCTTTGCCATCCTCATGACGCTGCTGCTGATGGTCGTGCTCTACGGCCTTTCATGGCTCGAGCTGTGGTCATTCCAGAGAGCGTCGAGCGGCCCGTTCGCCGCCAGTCCAACAGACCGCAAGGTTGTCGGTCGTGTCTTCTCGGTGCAGGCCGGCGCCTTGTCCGTACTCGCGCTGTCCGCGGTGCCGCTGGCCATCGGTGCCATCAACGTGGCCTACGGCGAGCTCGTCGCGCCAACCGGCAGCGGTCCTCTTTACGACCGAATCATTGCCGGCGTACAGGGTCCGCTGATCTTGATGGCTGCGGCAATCGTCTTGGTCGAGGCGGTGTCGGCCGTCTATACCCGGCGCGTCTTCCGCCAGGAATTCGGCATCGTCGAAGTCGCCGGCCGGCGGCGCTGGCGACCGGTGGTGGCGGCCGTTGGCTGGCTGATCACGCTGGCCGTCCTGGTGCCTTCGATCTGGGCACTCAACCTCAGCGCGGGCTGGGTCAAACAGACGCTGGCCGGCTTCCAGACGCCAGACCTGGCTGCCGTAATACCGACGCTCCTGGCGCTGGCGACGGTGTTCGCCCTTGCTGTCGTGTTGACCGGCTTCTCATCCGCGTTGCGAGGCGCACTATGGTCGGTGCAAGAACTGCGCTGAGCGATGGCTGATACGCTGGCGCGCGACTTCGAGCCACACTACCGAGGCACCGACTTGAACGATCTGCTGCAGAAGCTGGGCGACCAGATAGGGCAGATTTTCGACTCCCCCGTCGTGCGGACGGGCGTCCAACTGATCGCGATCTACTTCGTTCTGCTGTGGGCGGCGACCGCCTACTGGGTCTACCGCGACCTGCAGAAGCGAACCACCAACCCAATCGCGCCATACCTGGCGGCGGCCATGATCATCCTGTTCACGCCGCTGCTGTTCCCCTTCGGCTGGATCATCTACCGCATCGTTCGGCCACACGAAACCGTCGCCGAGGCCAACGAACGCAACCTCGCCGAAGAGGCGATGATGGTCGAGATCGAGTCCCAGCCGCACTGCGCCAACTGCGGCCGGCAGGTCCACGAGGACTGGATCATCTGCCCCACCTGCCGCAATCGGTTGCGCCGGGTCTGCCCCAACTGCAGCCGGCTCGTCGAGCTCGACTGGTCGTTGTGCGCATGGTGTGGCAAGGACTTCGAGCGGCCGGAGTTGCTGCAGGAAGTGGCCGTGCCGCCGCCGGCCGGACGCCCGGTCCGAGCCGCCCCGGCGATGACGCCCATCCCGGCCCAGGCCTCGCCCACGCCGACGACCAGCACGATCGAGGCCCTGCCCGCTGAGGCCACCCCGCGGCCGGCCACCGGCGAACATTGACGGACGGCCCGCCCGCCGAGCCGACGAAACCGGAAGAAGCCCCGACTTATCTGCCGGCTCCGCCAACACCACCCCCTGACGCACCTTCAGAAGTAGGTCCGCCAACGGGCGGACCGCCCGGCTCAGGCGTGTTCTCGCTCGAACGGCGGCCGGGCGCCGGCCTGTACCTGCTTGCCTGGCTGCTGAGCGTGGGCGGCGTCGCCCTCGTCTTCATCGGGCTGCAGGCGACGGGCGGCCCGGCGGGGTTGTTGATCCTGCTCGGACTGGCCGCGCTCGCGCTGGGCCTGGCGACGGGCGCCGGCTACCAGGTGCTGGCGCGCCGATCGCGGCCGGCCACAGCCTTCCGCGGTCCCTCGCCGCTGCTGCTGTTTGCCCTCGTCATCGTGGTGGTCAACCTGTTCGGTGGCATCGTGTCGGTGCTGACCGGCGGGGGCGGCCTCGACGTCGACCGGCCGGACGTGTTCCTGGTCGGGCTGCTGATCCAGGTCTTCGCCTACGTCGGCCTGGTCTGGTTGTTCGTTGTGCGCACTGGCGCACTGACCTGGTCCGACCTCGTCGACGGCAACCGGCCGCCGCACGAGAAGGATCGACTCGCCGCGCTGGGCGCCGGCATCGGTGTGATGGCGCCGGTGACCATCGTGGCCCTGATCATCGGCGGCCTCGCCGCCTTGCTACTCGACGCGCGACCACCACAGGTCGTGCCATTGCCCCAGACGCCCATCGACGTGGCCATCGACTTCCTTGCCGCGGTCGTCCTCGCGCCGCTGGGCGAGGAGCTGTTTTTCCGTGGCTACTCATTGACTGCCTGGTGGCGCGACCTGGGCCCACGGTCGGCGCTCATTCGGTCGTCCGTCTTCTTCGCCCTCGTCCACATCCTCAATCTGCAGGTCGACCCGGGCGACTTCTTCCTCGGAGTACGTGGCGCTCTAGTCCTGCTGATCGTCCTCTTGCCGATCGGCTTCGTGCTGGGCGGCCTGTTCATCAGGCGCGGCCTCTTTGCATCGGTGGCCGCGCACATGACCTACAACGGCATCATCTTTGGCCTGCTGCTGCTGAGCACGACGGTACCCACACCCACGGGCTAAGTGCGGGTGAAGTGCCAGCCAATCGCCAGGTAAGAGCTGCTGCCTACGATGGCTTCGCTTCCGCATCCGGACGGCGGGGAAATCGGCGGGCTTCGTCGTTCGGGTGCGGGAGCTCCTTTCCTGGGCAGACTCGAGGTGATGCGTGGCTGGCGTCGAGCGACAGATGGGCCATCGCATCCGGGAACTGGCGCCGACTGAGCGGCCGCGCGAACGACTGATCACGGTCGGCCCGGCGGCGTTGAGTGCCGGAGAACTGGTCGCTCTGATCTGGAACAACGGAGGGCGGGCCGGTTCGGCGCTCGATCTGGCTCACGGCGTCCTTGCCGAAGTGGGCGGCCTGGCAGAGCTGGCGCGGGCAGACGTAGGCGAATTGGTTGGCGCTCCGGGCGTTGGACCGGCTCGCGCGGCGCAACTGGTGGCCGCCTTTGAGTTGGGCCGCCGCTCACTGGCCGAGCCGGCAACTCCGCGTTGGACGATCCGTTCGCCGGCGGATGTGGCCACCCGCCTTGCTCCGCAGCTGGCACCGCTCGAACGCGAGGAATTGCACGTCCTGCTGCTGAACGCCAAGAACGCAGTCCAGCGGCAGGTGCTCGTTTACCGCGGCAATGTGTCGGCGGCGCTCGTCCGTGTTGGCGAACTGTTCCGCGATGCCGTGCGCAGCCACGCAGCGGGCCTGATCGTCGTCCACAACCACCCGTCGGGCGACCCGGAGCCAAGTCCAGACGACGTCCATCTGACGGCGGAGGCGATCGCCGCCGGCCGCCTACTCGATGTCGCCGTGCTGGACCACGTGATCGTTTCGTCAGGTGGCTACATCAGCCTGCGCGATCGCGGACTCGCCTTTGATCGTGGCCCGCGCTGACCGCACGACGAGGTGTCGAATCGGTCGGGAGCGCGCCCGCCGGTATACTCGCGGTCGCCCCCACGTCACGCTCAACGAGGCATTCACTCCTTGCTCGACGCTTTCCTTGGTCTTTTCTCGCGCGACATCGGCATCGACCTCGGCACGGCTAACACGCTCGTCCACGTCAAGGACCGCGGCATCGTCATCAGTGAGCCGTCGGTCGTGGCAATTGACGCCAGGACCAAGCGCGTACTCGCCATCGGCGCGGAGGCCAAGCGCATGGTCGGCCGGACGCCGGCCAGCATCATCGCCATCCGGCCGCTGCGCGACGGCGTGATCAGCGACTTCGACGTGACCGAGCAGATGATCAAGTACTTCGTGCACAAGGTGCATGACCGGATCGGCCTGATCCCGCGGCCGCGCATGCTGCTCGGCATCCCATCCGGTGTAACCGAGGTGGAGAAGCGCGCCGTGCGTGACGCCGCGTTGAACTCCGGCGCGCGCTGGGCGCGCCTGATCGAGGAGCCCATGGCCGCTGCCATCGGTGCCGGCCTGCCCGTCGCCGAGCCCACCGGCTCGCTCATCGTCGACATCGGCGGCGGCACCACCGAAGTGGCCGTCGTCAGCCTCGGCGGCATCGTTGTCAGCCGCAGCATCCGCATCGGCGGCGACGAGATGGACCAGGACATCGTCAACTTCTCCCGCCGCGAGTACAACCTGCTCCTCGGCGAGCGAACGGCCGAGGACATCAAGATCGCCGTCGGCTCGGGGTACCCGGGCGAGTGGGACGAGCAGCGCGTAACGCTCCGTGGCCGCGATCTGCTGACCGGCCTGCCCCGCTCGGTCGAAGTCACCGCCGAGCAAATTCGTGACGCCCTCGAGGAGTCGACGCAGCAGATCGTCGACACGATCAAGGACACCATCGAGGAGACGCCGCCTGAGCTGGTCGCCGACATCATGGACCAGGGCATCGTGCTGGCTGGCGGCGGCGCGCTGCTGCAGGGCCTCGACCGGCGCGTGTCCGAGGCCACCCAGATGCCGGTCCACGTCGCCGACGACCCGCTGACGTGTGTCGCCCGCGGCACCGGCAAGGCACTCGAGGATCTCGACGCGATGGAGCGCACGCTGGTCGCCGAGACCTACTCCCGCGTCCCCCGCTGATCGCGGCCTGACCACAGCGCCGTCGGCGCGCCAATCTCGGGTACTAGATGCTTTCTACCCCTCTCGCCAAGCGCCAGGCCGCCATCTACGTGGCGCTCATCGTGATCAGCCTGCTGCTGCTCGCGCTCAGTAGCAGCGCGCCGCTGCTGCAGCTCCGACAGGGCATCGGCTTTGCCATGGCGCCAATTCAGCAGGTGCTGCGCGATGGCACGCGCCAGGTGACGTCGATCTTCGCTGCCGTCAGCGAGATCGAGCAGCTGCGCCAGGAGAACGCCGACCTTTCGCGCCGCGTCGATGAGCTGGAAATCGCCAACGCCCAGCTCCAGATCGTCAAGCAGCAGAACGACGAGCTGACCGCTCTGCTGAACGTTCGCTCGGCCCTTGACCAGAAAACCGTCGCCGCCGAAGTCATAAGCCGCGCCCTCAACGACCAGGAGCGCGTCATCAGCCTCGACAAGGGCAGCGACGACGGCATCCGCGTCGACGACCCGGTCGTCGCCGGCGGAGGGGCGCTGGTCGGTCAGGTGGTCGAAGTTGGACCGAACTTCAGCCGCGTCATGCTGCTGTCAGATACCCGCTTCGTGGTCGCCGGCATGCTCGAGACGAGTCGCGCCACGGGCGATGTGTGGGGCCAGCTCGACCGGCCACTGACGATGGAAGGCATCGCCGCCACCGAGACAGTGGTGCTGGGTGAGAAGGTCGTCACCGCTGGCATCGACCTTGGCGAGGACATTCGTTCACCATTCCCCAAGGGCCTGCTGATCGGCACGGTCGGCGATATCAACCGATCGCCCAACCAGGTCGTCCAGTCCGCTCTCGTCCAGCCGGCGGCGGCGATGGACCGGCTCGACTACGTGCTCGTCATCATCGATTACCAGAACGAGCTCGAGCAATCCGGCGAATCGCCGGCGCCGACTCCCAGCAGCCAACCGACACCGACCGGCAGTGCGCTGCCCGTACCGACCGACAGTGGAGTGCAAGCGCCCTGACGGCCAAGTCGCGACGCGGACTTTGTCGCGCCGGCGACTTTAAGGAATCGGGATCAGCAGGACCTGGCCGGCCTCGATGTGATCCGGATTGTCGAGATTGTTGAGTTGCACGATGGCATCGACGGTGACGCCGAACTGGTTGGCGATCTCGGACAGGCGGTCACCGCGCTTGACCACGTAGCTGATCGGCGACGGCGTTGGCCCACTGGGCGCGACTGACGTGCTGGGCGTTGGGCCGGCTGGGCCTGTGGGGCTGGCCGGTGCCGATGCCGTCGGCGACGACGTGACCGCCGGTGTCGGCGTGGCCGGGCCCGGCGTAGGCGTTGGTAGCGGGCTGGGGGTCGGCAGCTTGGCCGGGTCGACCGTGGCGACGGCCTGACCGGTCGAGAGGAAGTAGGCCGCCCCGAAGCCGCCGACTGCCGCGATGACAAACAGTGCGACCCCGGCGATGACCCATGGCAGGGCCGCCAGCCAGCGGTTCTGTGGAGGTGACGACATCCGGCTGCAGGTTAGCGGACCGGTGACCCGGATGCCTTCGGTCGGTTAAGCCATCGCAACGGCTAGTACTTTCGGCTGCTCGTTCGCGATGGCGACACACCGCCCTCGAACTGACCACTCCGCACATTTCCCGACCGTTGCCAGCGTCCGTTGAAGGGTTAAGACACCTCAACAAAACGAGGTGGTGCGCGCAGGAACAGGCCCTCTCGCCCATCTCACGCCGGGACCTTCTGGCGATGGCTTCGGCCCCCGTTCACGGCGACTCTTGGCGAGGCCTTCAAGTCCGTGTTGAAGCCCGACCGAGTCAAGAGGGGATAAGGGGAACAGAAGTGGTAGCAACCGTCACCGGGGCGCTGCGCCCACTCCAGGGTGTGGTCAAGGTATTGATCGTCGTCGCCGCGCTGCTGGCGATGCTGCTGACGACGTCATTCGCTGCCCCGCGCGCACGTGCCGCTACCTCTGCTCCGCAGCTCAAAGCGGTCCTCATCGTTGGCCCGAGCGGCCTGACGTCTACCAACAAGGCCGATGCCGACGCGGTCGCAGCCAAGGCCGCCGGCTACGGCATGGACGTGCACAAGGTGTACACGCCGCACGCCACCTGGGCAGCGGTTCTTGCCCAGGTGCAGGGTGCCAACTTCGTCGTCTACTGGGGCCACGGCAACGGCTGGCCCAGCCCGTACGGTCCGTTCCAGGAAAAGACCAAGGACGGCTGGGGCCTCAATGCCACCGACGGCTCGGACACCGTCGCCTACTACGGCGCCAACCTGATCAAGAACAACGTCACCTTCGCGCCCAACGCGATCGTCGGCCTGAGCCACGCCTGCTATACGTCGGGCAACGGTGAGCCGGGCATGGCCATCCCCGGTGCGGACGTCGCCCGCCAGCGCGCTGACAACTACGCCGCCGGCTTCCTCGCCTCGGGCGCCGGCGCTGTCTTCGCCCTCGAGACCGGCTCCTTCACCTACATCCTCGACCTGCTGTTCAGTGCGACCAAGACGGTTGACCAGGTCTTCAAGACCAAGGGCGCCGGTGGCCAGGCCTACTACGGCTTCGTCGGCACGGGCGACCAGTACTTCGACTCTCAGCGCACGCCCGGCACCAAGAACCACCTGGATCCGGACAGCCCCAACGGCTGGCGGCGCGCCCTCAGCGGCAACCTCGACATGACCACGGCCGACTGGATGAGCGGCACCGGCAACGGCGGCGGCGGTGGCGGCGGCACGACAACCGGCCCGTCGGTCGGTGCCCCGAGCGCCGCATTCGTCACCGGCACCAGCGGCAAGTCGAACGTCACGCTGCAGGTCAGCTGGGATGCCAGCTCAACAAATAACGTGACCTACGAGCTGCAGGTCAGCCAGGACGCCGGCGCGTGGACATCCGTCACGCTCGGCTCGCCCACCGACCTGACCGCCAACTACAGCGCCGCGCCCGGCCACTACTACCGGTTCCGGCTCCGCGCGACCGACAGCTCGAACAATGTCGGCGACTGGGCGACCACGGCCAATCGCAAGCTGGCCCGCAACCAGGAAACTGCCGCCGCGCTGAGCTACACCGGCACATGGGGTAGCGCGGTGTACCTGGCCGGCGCCTCCAAGAGCTACGTCAAGAAGGTCACGACGGTAGGCAACAACGTGAGCATGACGTTCACCGGCACCTACGTCGGCTTCGTCAGTACCGTCGGCACCAACCGCGGCAAGGTCGAAGTCTGGCTCGACGGCAGCAAGGTCGACACGGTCGACATGTACAAGGCCACGACCAAGGCCGGCCAGATGGCCTGGTCGATGGACGTGACCGCCGGTACTCACACCGTCGAGGTTCGCGCCCTGGGCACCAAGAATGCCTCGTCGACGGGCACTCGCGTTGACGTGGATGCGTTCCTGACCTGGAACTAACCGAACAAATCGCGCGCTTCGCAAGCAGCGTTGGTCATCGGCCGAGGCAGCCACCTCGGCCGATGATGATTCTTGGCCCGCGACCTCGCTGCGACGATCGACTCGCGGGCCGCGCGCCCGGCCCTCGGCCGCCGGCCGACCTCCGGGCGTTCGCATGACGAGATCGACTCCGCAGACCGCCTGCGGGCGGCTGCTGCGCGCTTCCGCCCGGCCCTCGGCCGCCGGCCGACCTCCGGGCGTTCGCTTGCGTAGACTGCCTGCGTGGTGAAGGACTACGGCGGCACATGGGTGGTGCTGCCCACCTACAACGAGGCGGAAAACCTGCCGGCCATAGCTCCGCAGATTCTGGCCAAGCTGCCCGGCGCAACGCTGTTGGTGGTGGACGACAACTCACCCGACGGCACCGGCAAGCTGGCTGATGAGATGGCCGCCGCCGACACCCACGTGAGGGTGCTCCATCGGCCGGGCAAGCAGGGCCTCGGCCGGGCTTACACCGACGGCTTCAAGACGGCCATCGACGGTGGCGCCCAGCAGATCATCCAGATGGACGCGGATGGCCAGCACAACCCCGTTTACCTGCCCGACCTCGTGGCCGGCCTCGACGAGGCAGACGAGGTCATCGGCTCGCGCTACGTCAAAGGCGGCGGTGTGCCCAATTGGGGCCTCTTCCGCAAGTTCGTGTCGCGTGGCGGCTCGACGTTCGCGCGGATCGTGCTGGGCCTCAAGCCGCACGACCTGACCGGCGGCTTCAAGGCCTGGCGGCGCGACACGCTGGCGGCCACGCCGTGGACCCTGCTCCACTCCGGCGGCTATGTCTTCCAGATCGAGATGACCTATCTCGCCGCCCGCCGAGGCGCGCGCATTGTCGAGCGCCCGATCGTCTTCGCCGAGCGCGAGGTGGGCGTGTCCAAGATGTCGAGCAAGATCATCGTCGAAGCGCTGCTCGTTGTACTGACGCTGCGCTGGCAACAGTTCCGCGGCCGGATCCCGGGACCGAGCAGGAGTGGCTCGCTCGAGGACGCCAACCGACAGAGCAACTGATGGCCCGCCTGGAGGCGAGGTCGCAGCGCGCGCCGCTGGCCGCCACGCGCGTCGTCATCGATGTTCGGCCGCTGCAGGAGCCTGACCGGACGCCACTGACCGCCGAGTACCTGGGCAAGCTGCTGGCCGCCTACGCCGCGGAGCCGGTGGCCGGCGAATCGTTCGTCGTGCTGACCCGCGCACTACGCCCCGACCCGACCGTCGAGCTCGAACGCGAGGGCCTGCCCATCGCCGCCCGACGCGTGCTGCCGCCCACCAGTCGCGTGTTTCGGTCGGCCGGCCTGACCTTGGACTCGTTCCTGTTGCGAGCGGCCGAAATTGGCAGCGCGGCGCCCAATGCGGACCAGCCGGCGGACATCCGGTCCGTCGGCAGCGTGTACCACACGGCCGGTGGCGCCGTTCCGCTGGCGTCCGGTTTGCCGGTCGTTGCGACCCTGCTCGATACTGCCCCGTGGGAGCTGCCCGACGCCTACCTGGCCAGCCCGGCGGCCCGCTTCGGCCACCGCCTGCGACGGCGCGTCCTGCGCGATGCGAGTCGCGTGATCGTTTGTTCGAGCGCTGTGGGCGACCTGGCGCGCCGCCGCCTGCATCTCCCCCGCGAACGCATCGCCATCGTGCCGCTGGCCGTCGATCCGAGTTTTCGGCGGGCCGGTCGCGACAAGACGGCGCAGGCGCGCGTTCGTGGCCGGCTGCAACTGCCGCCGCGCTACATGGCCTTCTCGGGCCGTTACGACGCACGCAAGGACCTGGCCACGCTCTTTGGCGCGTTGCACTCGTTGGTCGAGTCGGCTTCGCGCGAGGCCGCGCCGCGCATCGTCTTTGCCGGCCCCTTCGACACGCCGGCGGAGCGGGACACATTGGTCGCCGCCGTCGCGCGCGGCGGGGCAGCGAGCCAGATCGACGTGGCGCCGCTGCTGTCGGCGGGCGATCGCGCGGCGCTCATCGGTGGCGCTGTCGGTTTCGTCTACCCGGCGCTGTCGGACGCCACCGGCGGACCAGTCCTCGAGGCGCTCAGCCTGGGCGTGCCGGTCATCACGTCGCGCACCGGCGCCCTGCCTGAGCAGGTCGGCGGAGCCGGCATCGTCGTCGAGCCGCGCGACGAGCGGCGCCTGGCCGCCGCCCTTTCGGCGCTGTGGGAGACGCAGACGCTGGCCGGCCAGCTGAGCAAGACCGCCCAGGCTCGCGCCGCCAAGTGGTCGCGTTCGTGGGCCGACGTTGGCCGCGAAACACGCGCCGTTTATGCCGCGGTCGCGCTGGAGGCGGAGTTCGAGCGCCGGCAGTAGGCTGGCCGCCCAATCACACTGGCGCGAGGAGAGAGGAACGATGTCCGACGAGGCGATGGCGGGCACGGCCCCCGCCGACGTACGAGCAGATCATGTCGAGATCAGCCAGACCGGCGCGCAGAACGTCGACGCTCAGACGGTTGCCATCAACCAGGGCGGCGCGGCACAGGTTCGCGCTCACGAAGTCACGGTCAGCCAGGGTGGCATCGCTCTCGCCCGCGCGGACCACGTTGATCTGCGCGATGGGAGCAGCGCCTTCGCCATCGTGGCCGATGAGGCAAACGTGGAGGCTGGGGCGACGGTCTTCCTGCTCGTCGCGGGCGAGACGTCGGGTGAGGTGAGGCCAATGCTGACGCCCGCCACCGCGCTGGCCATCGGTGCCGGCTTCGGGCTGGCCGTGAGGTTGCTGCGGCGCTTGATTTAGTCGGTGTCGGCCCGACCGGTCGGCAACCCGACTGCCTGGCAGTAAAGGATTACCTCTAGGCGTAACCCTTTAAGAGGCGTAGCATCCTTCGCGTTCCCGGGGGGAATAACTCGTAGTCCTGCCGTAGACGCCCCAGACGAGTCGCTCGGGTTTATGCCAATACGCCAACGCCTGTCCCTGCGAGTCGTCGCGGCCATCGTTGCCGTGGCGGTGGTCAGCGTGTTCGCCGTAACTGCCATGGCGGCCGTCGGGTCGATCCACCCGCTGCCGCGAGCCGTGCTGCCAGAGAGCACCGCCCCGGCCACTGCGCAGCCCGACGTTGCCGCCGCCAGCGGGTCACTGACGACACCCGCGCCCGCCACGACTGCCGGATCGACGCCCACCGAGCCACCACCCACGCCCGGCGCCCCGGACGACCCAGAAGCGACCCTCCTGCCCACGTTGGCACCGGCCAGCTTCTGGCCCGGCGCCGTCTGGGTTCCGCCCACTCCTGTACCGACGGCGACGCCTGAGCCGACACCTGCGCCGTCCGAGTCCACCTATGTGCCGCCCTCCCACGATCCGGGCGACGGCACGATCGCCGAGGCTGATGGCCTCGTCGCTGTGCTCGTGGTCGGGCCTTCGAACGAGACCGCGCTCAACATGACGCGCGCGGATGAATTCGCCGCCAAAGCCGAGAGGTACGGCATGGTCGTCAAGAAGATGTACTCGCCGCACGCCACGTGGGATGAGGTGCGAGACGCCGCCCAGGGCGCCAACCTGGTCGTCTACTGGGGTCACGGTAATGGTTGGCCCAGCCAGTACGGCTCGTTCCAGGAACAGACCAAGGACGGCTTCGGGCTCGATCCGGTTGACGGCAATCCCACGGGCGAGACTTCGTACTACGGCGCGGCCCTGATCAAGAAGGAGATCCAGCTGGCACCCAACGCCGTCGTCGTGCTCAGCCACCTGTGCTACTCGGCCGGCAATGCGGAGCCCGGCCTGCCCATCCCCGATTGGGATACCGCGTGGCAGCGCGTCGACAACCACGCCAACGGCTTCCTGGCCGCCGGCGCCAAGGCGGTATTCGCCTACGGCACAGGCGACGCGGCGATGATCCTGGACGGCCTGTTCAAGGGCAACAAGACGATGGACCAGATCTTCATGACGCGCGGTCGCGAGAACCGCTCGTACTACGGCTTCACTGGCTGGGACGACCGGTACCAGGCGTCGACGCGCTCGGTGAATGACACCATGCATCTCGATCCGGGCGAGACCGAGGGATTCCTGCGCGCACTCACCGGCGACCTGGCCATGACGTCGGAGGAGTGGCGCGCCAGCGCCCCCAGCAACTGAACGGCGATATCTGACGACCGGCGGCTATCGCCTCCAATATGGAACTGACCGGCGCATCACAGGCGTCTTGGGGCCACTGCCGCTACGATAGGCGGCCGTCACCTCTGGCGACTCCCGTCGCCCTTCCCCTCTAAAACTTCAAGGTACCCACCTCCGCATGACCTTCCGACTGCGTTCTAAGACCAGCCGCGCCCGGCGCAATCCATTCGAGACCGAGGAGCGGCGCGACACCCTCGTCATCGTCGGCTTCGTCAGCCTCATCGTCCTGCTCATCGTCGGCGTCGTCGCCGCGTTTGCGCTCAGCTATTACGACCAGAACATTCGGCCGCTGGCCCAGGTTGGCGGCAAGGACATCAGCCCCGGCCTCCTGCGCGATCGCGTCAACCTCGATCAGGCGCGCCTGACCCGCGACGAGGGTCGCTACCGCGTCCTGCAGCAGACCAACGAGATCGACGCCGCCCAGCTTTCCACCGCTCTCGACGACATCAACACCAAAACGCAGGGCTTGACGCCGGACTCCGTGACCGAAGAGCTGATCGATCTCATGTACCAGGATCAGCTGGCAGGATCCGAAGGTGTCGCTCCAACGTCGGCCGAAATCGACGCCGCCGTCGACAAGGAATTCAATACGCCCGAACAACGCCACGTCTTCGAGATTGCCGTCAAGCCGGAAGTCACCGGCGACAACGCGCCGACTGTTGCCCAACGCCAGGCCGCCATCGACAAGGCCAACCAGGCCCTCGCTGAGCTGAACGCGGGCGCCGACTTCGCCACCGTTGCCCAGAAGTACGGCAGCAACACGTCGGCCGCCAACGGCGGCGACGAGGGGTTCATGAGCGCTAACAACCCCGTCGACGCCGCGTGGACCAAGGCGCTGTTTGGCCTGGCCCAGAACGGCACGACGCCGGTCATGGCCTCACTCGGCTGCTCGCGCCCTGACGCCGGCGATTGCCTCTACCGCATCGGCCGCGTGACCGAGATCAGGCCCGGCGCTCTCGACCAGGCCTACAAGGACAGGGTCATGGCCAAGATGTCAGCCGACGAGCTGCGCCAGATCGTGGGCTGGGAGACGTCGGCCGGCAAGCTACGCGACAAGATCACCACCGCCTCGACGACGGGCAACGTCGACCAGGTCCACCTGGCCGAGATCATCATTCGGAACACAGAGACCGACCAGACGGACGACCCGACGGCCAAGGATGGTGAGGTCCACTTCAGCCAGATCCTCTACGCGCCCAACGACAACCCCGACACGGCTGCCGACCTGCCCGAGACCGACCCGGCGTGGGTCAAGGCCCGCACCGACGCCGACGCGGCCGTCGCGGAGCTCAACGGCATTACCGATGTTCAGGCCCGCACCGACAAGTTCGCCGAGATCGCCAAGGCTTCGAGCGACGACGACGCGACCAAGGCCGCTGGCGGCAACGTCGACTTCGAGACGCGCTCGCTGATGCCCACCAATGTCGCCGCGGCATTGTTCGACAGCCAGCATCAGAAGGGCGACGTGATCGGCCCGATCAAGGACGAAACCGGCTACTACGTGCGCTCTTCGACGATCGGCGCGGCACACCGCAGGAGCGCCTTACCGCCCTCAAGGCAGACATCGCCGCCGGCGTCGACTGGAACACGCTGGTGACCAAGTATTCGGACGGGACGGACGTCGACAAGGCCAACGGCGCCGACATCGGCTGGTTCACGCGCGACATGCTGAAGTCGATCGAGGGCGACACCGTCGACAAGATCTTTGCCCTGCAGCCAAACCAGATCAGCGACCCGATCGTTTTCAGCAGCGACAGCTACGTCTTCAAGGCGCTCGACCACCAGATGCGCCCGCTCGATCCAAACCAGGTCGCGCAGCTGACCGACCCGGACTTCGGTGCCTTCGCCAACTGGTATTCGGACAAGAAGAACGAGGCTGAGACGAACAAGGTCATCACGCGCGCCGGCCAGGACAACATCCCGACCGACACGAGCCAGCCCACGTAGCCTGTAGCCTTACGCCGATGCAGCCCTACATCGACGAGATGCAGCGGCGCTTCGGCGTCGATCCGGCCGACGGCCTGCAGATTCTTTCGCCGGCAAGCGTTGTAGGCGTGCCCTTCGATCCTGGCATCGCCGTCCTGCTGCTGCCTGGCCGGCCTGTTGCCGAGAGCTCCGCGGCGCCGCTGCCCGGTCGCGCTGCCCACGCCCACGACGCCGTCGCGCTCCTGCGCGCCATGTATCCAGCCGATCACATCGTCGCCGGGCTCGATGGCGCGCCGGACAGCTCGATCGGTGCCGTCAGCGCCAAGGAGCTCGATGACTCGGCGCATTTCCTGCCGGCGCTGGTCGGCGAGTCGAACACGGCCAGTCCGCACGGCCTGCCCTGGCTCGTCGCCCGCTTGCGTGCGCCGGACGGCTGCCCGTGGGACCGCGAGCAGACGCACCAGTCACTGGCCAAATTCCTGCTCGAGGAGGCGTACGAGGTCTACGACGCGCTCGAAGCCGGGTCGACGCCCGACCTGGCCGGGGAGCTGGGCGACCTGCTGCTTCAGATCGTGCTGCACGCTCAGTACGCGGCCGAAGACGGCGTATTCGACCTGACCGACGTGTATCGCGCAGGTGATGACCAAGATCGTGCGGCGCCATCCGCACGTCTTCGGCGACGTGGTGGCGGAGTCGGCGGCCGATGTAATCCGCAACTGGGAACAGATCAAGGCGGCCGAGCGATCGGCCAACGGCCCGTCGCGTAAGGCGGCCAGCACCGACATGCCGGCAGCCTTCGCCGGGCTGTCGCGCTCGCTGCCCGCGCTCGCCTACGCGCAGGAGATGCAGGAGCGCGCCGCATCTTTGGGCTACGACTGGCCGGACATCGTGGGCATACTCGACAAGGTGGTTGAAGAAGCGGGCGAGCTGTCGCGCGCAAGCGACGACATCGAGCGACGCGAGGAGGTGGGCGACCTGCTTCTCGTCATCGTCAATCTCGCTCGCCGGCTGGGCGTTGATGCCGAATTGGCGCTGCGTGGTGCGAGCGCCAAGTTTGCCCGGCGCTTTGCCTCGATCGAGCGCGCTGCGGCCGCGCGCGAAGTCGACCTACGCTCTCTGTCGATGGAGGAACTGGACGAGTTGTGGCAGGCAGCCAAGGTGGAGGCAGCGCGGTGAGTATCGGCGGGGCCATGTACCGGGCGGACGGGCGGCGGCCGGGCCAATTGCGACCGATTCGCTTCAGCCTGGGCGTCCAGAAGTGGGCCGAGGGCTCTTGCATCATCGAATTCGGCGATACGCGCGTGCTGTGCGCGGCGACCATCGAGGAGCGCATCCCGCCGCACCTGCGCGGCAAGGGCATGGGCTGGGTGACGGCCGAATACAACATGCTGCCGCGGGCGACCGCCGAGCGCACCCAACGCGAGGTGACCAAGGGCCGCCAGGGCGGCCGGACGATGGAGATCCAGCGGCTGGTCGGGCGGGCGCTGCGCGGGGTGACCGACACGGCCAAGATCGGCGAACGGACGGTGACCATCGATTGCGACGTCCTGCAGGCGGACGGCGGCACGCGTACGGCGTCGATCACCGGCGGCTATGTCGCCCTGGCACTGGCGCTGCGCAGCATCAATGCCGAACAGGCGCTGGTCGGCCAGGTAGCGGCGGTCAGCGTGGGCATCGTCGACGGCAAGACGCTGCTTGACCTCGATTATTCGGAGGACTCGCACGCCGAGGTCGACTTCAACGTGGTCGGCACGTCCGACGGCGCGTACGTCGAGGTGCAGGGCACGGCCGAGGGCAAGCCGTTCGACCGCGCCGGCATGGACCGCCTGCTCGGCGCCGCCGATGACGGCCTACGCCAGCTTTTCAGCATGCAGCGCAAGGTGCTCGGCCGAGAGCCGCAAGCGGAGACGTGAGCGCTCGCCGGCGCTTGCTGGTGGCGACCAGTTCCGTCCACAAACTGTCGGAGCTGCGCGCGCTGCTCGACCTGCCGGCGACCGACTTGCTCGCGCCGGCCGATGTCGGACTGGGCGAGCCACCGCCTGAGGTCGGGTCGACCTTCGAGCAGAACGCCTGCGCGAAGGCGCTGTGGTACTCGGCCAAATCGCGCCTCCCGACGCTGGCCGACGATTCTGGGCTCGAGGTCGACGCGCTCGACGGTCGTCCCGGAGTACACACGCGGCGCTTCGCCGGCGAGGACCCCACCGATGCCCAGAACAACGAACACCTGCTCAACCTGCTGGGCGGTTTTCTGGCCGAAGACCGCACCGCCCGCTATCGGGCCGTCCTCGCCTTCGCCGAGCCAACTGACGGCGGTGGGTCGGTCGTTGTCGAGACTTCAAACGGCACGCTCGAGGGGCGAATCGCGGTTGAACCGCGCGGCCACGGGGGGTTCGGCTACGACCCAATCTTCGAGCCGGCAACCGAGCCCGTCGGCGGACGGACCGTGGGCCAGCTCACGCCCGAGGAAAAGAACGCCGTCTCACATCGCGGCAAGGCGGCCCGAGCCATGCGCGCCAAGCTCATGGCGCGCGGTTTCGCCTAGGCCAGCATCTCCTTGGCGCGGACGACCAACTCGTACATTTCCGGCGTGGACGGTTCCGGTCTGCACATGACCTCGGCGACGCCTTCTTCGCGCCACTCCGCCAAAGCTTCGGCGAGCGCCTCAGGTGGGCCCATCAGATAGCCGTCCGTGCGGCCTGCCGCGCGCTCCTCGTTCAAGACGGTCAGCCCGGCGCTGATCTCAATCTCGGACGGGTCGCGGCCAACCTCGGCGCAGGCTGCGCGCAGCTTCTCCATCTCGCCTCGGAACTCCTCATCGGGCCGGCCGTACCAGGCCGTGTTGAACCGATCGGCCCAGCGGGCGGTGATCCTCATCATCCGTGGCCCGAAGGCGGCGATCATGATCGGCGGCCCGGCCGGCCGCGGCCCGCGCGGGTAGAGCGTGGCGTGACCGCTGGCGAATTTGCCGTCGTAATCGACGCGCCCAGTGCGCAGCAGCGGCACTAGCACCTCGAGTGAGTCGGCAAAGAGTGAGACGCGATGTTCGAACTCGAAGCCGAAGGCGTCGAACTCCGGCTTGTGCCAGCCGGCGCCCAGGCCCAGCACAAACCGTCCGTCACTTACCTCGTCGAGCGCGTTGGCCTGCCAGGCGATCATGCCCGGGTTGCGGAACGGCGCGCACATAACGAGCGGTCCGAACTCCACCCGCTGGGTCGCCTCGGCCAGCGCGGTCATGATTGTCCAGTTCTCCCAGATGCCCCGGCGTGGTCCGGTCTCAGGCTCATGGAACAGGTGGTCGGCCGCCCAGATCGAATCGAGGCCGCCCTGGTCAGCGATCAGCGCGAGTTCTCGAATCTGCTGGTAGCGCACGCTCTCGCTGATCGGAAGCCCAACTCCAACTCGCACCGGCGCAGGGTAACGCCCGCCCGCCGGTATCATCGAAATCGTCCGGGGTGTAGCGCAGTTGGTAGCGCACATGCTTTGGGAGCATGAGGTCGTGGGTTCGAGTCCCACCACCCCGACCACAATCGGCGTCCCCTCGAAGACCTGCGGTATGTCCGCGCGCCCTTGACGTACGATAGATAACGCTATATCGTTACCGATCGTTAGATATCAACTTCTGATATCGCTACACAGGAGGTGCCCAACCGTGGGCAGCAACACCAATCCGCGCGGAGCCTTTGCCGAATGGCACTCAGCGCGACATCAATTGCGCAGCGCGCGTCAGCGCATGCGCGACTTTCCCGGTGCACCCGGCTTTGGTCCCGGCCTCGGCGGCTGGCATGGCATCGGTCGCCGGCAGGGCGGCAGGATGCGCCGCGGCGGCACGCAGATAGCCATCCTGGCCCTGCTCGCCGAACAGCCGATGCACGGCTACCAGATCATCCAGGAGCTGGCCACCCGCAGCGGCGGTGCCTGGACGCCGGGTGCCGGATCGGTCTACCCGGCGCTCGAGCAGATGGAGGCGCAGGGCCTGATCAGCGGCGATCAACAGGCGGACAAGCGCGTCTACTCGATCACGGACAAGGGTCGCGAGGTCGCCCAGCGCAGTCATGCGCACGGCCGGGCGCCGTGGGACGAGGCCGCCGACGCTTCAGGTCCGCGAGTGACACTGGGTCAGTCGATCTTCGCGCTGATGGCTGCAGTACAGCAGGTCAGCAAGACCGGCTCAGACGAGCAGGTCGATCGGACCGTCGCGCTGGTTGACCAGGCGCGCAAGGCGATCTACCAGATCCTCTCCGAGTAACGACGGCGGTCGGGCCCCGCACGCCGTAAGCAACTGTTACGGACTTGCAAGGAATATCTGCCTGTAGCGCGGACGAGTGCCCGGATAATTCCAAGCGCGGTCGAGGGCGCCGTGTGATCGGCCGTGGATCCATACCGTCAGCCACCGGAGCAACGGCACTAAAGCCTTGGATTACCTGTCGGTCCTCCTGCAGCTCGCGTTCTACGTCCTCTTCCTGGTCACCTTCGCTCGCTTCGTGCGGCGCCCGACGCGACTCGACTTTGCCGTCGTCGCGGTTTTCGGGTCGACCGCGGCGCTGTTCGGTTACTCGCTGATCAACGGCCTGCGGCCAGGACTGCTCGACCCGCTGCGCCCGGTGATCATCGGCCTGCTGCTGGTGCAGCCGCTGCTCGTGTTCTGGATGGTCAGCATGGTCCAGCGCATACCGCGCTGGGTGCTGCCGCTTACCTTTGCCGGCTTCGTCATCAGCGAGCTCGGCATCACGTTCCTGCCGCCGCGCACCGCGCCGGTGAGCCTGTTCATCGCCATCTATTTCATCGTGGGCGAAGGCGGTGCCGGCCTGCTGCTGATCCGTGGATCGCAGCGGCGCTACGGGCTGGCACGAGTGCGCGTCGCCCTGGCCGGCCTTGGTTCGCTCCTGTTTGGCGCGTCGATCTTCCTGTCCGCCGTTGCTTCCGTCGCCGCCGGCAGCGGCACGACCGATCCGACGGTCACCATCATTTCGCGCGTCGGCGCCATCCTGGCGGCGCTTTCATTCCTGGCGGCTTTCGCGCCGCCGAGGGCCGTTCGCAACCTGGCCCAGCGCGCGATCGCCTTCGATCTATCGCGCGAGCTGGTGGCCAGCCCAAGCGGTACCGAACCGGTTGTCATGTGGCGCAGTCTGGCCATCGCCGCGCGCGACATCCTTGGCGCGCGTTACGTGACCATCAAGGACGTCGATGGCACGGAGCTGGCCAGCACGGCCGCCGCCGCGACTGACAGTGGCGACCCGTCGCCGGCAGCAGTCCGAACCTCGCCTGCCCTCGTCGCCCTGACGCTCGGCTCGGATGGCAATACGCCGCACCTGGTTGCACCACTCGACGGCCAGCCGCTGTTCATGGAGGACGACATCGCGGCGGTCAGGTTGCTCGGCTCGCTCACCATCCGCTCGGTCGAACGCGAGGAGGCACTCATCCATTTGGCCGAGGCCAAGCGCGAGCTCGAGGCGACGGCGGCGGTTCGTGCCAGCGAGGCGCGCTTCATCGCCCTGCTGGCGGCCGATCCCAACGCCGTCCTGGCCGTCGACTCGGCCGGTCTGGTCAGCTGGGCGACCGGTCCGACAGGCGACGTCTTCGGCCGGCCGGCATCGGAATTGGCAGGCACGCCACTCGACGACCTCGTCGATGTCGAGAGCCTGGAAGGCGTAGCTGTGACCGGCGAGGACCTGCCCGTGCGCCGTGTGCAGGCCGTTGGCCGGCGCGCTGACGGCGCCACGTTCCCGGCCGACGTGGCCATCACGCCGTTCCGGCTGGACGACCTCGCCTACCAGCTGTATGTGGTGTCGGATGCCTCGTGGCGCCACGAGGCCAACCTGATGCGAGACCGCTTCCTGGGCATCCTGTCGCACGAGCTGCGCACGCCCATCACATCCATCTACGGCGGTACGCAGCTGTTGCTCAAGCGCGGCGACCGGCTGGACGCGGATACGCAAGGCTGACCTGATGATCACCGTTGCCGCGGAAGCCGAGCGCCTGCAGCGCATCATCGAGAACCTGCTTGTGCTGGCCCGCGTCGAGCGCGGCGCCGACTTCTTTGACGCGCGACCGGTGACGCTCAGGGCCTTCCTGACCGAGTTCGTGGCGCATGAATCGCGGCTGTGGCCGGAGATGCACATCAATTTGACCGTCGGAAGCGGCCTGCCGCTCGTCGCCGCCGACGAGGAATACCTGGCCCTGATCCTGCGCAACCTGATATCCAACGCGGCCAAGTACGCCGGCCAGGGCTCGACCGTCGAAATCGTCGCCAGCCATAGCGGCAACGCCGACGATGGCACGGGAGTCGTGAGCGTCACCGTCTCCGATGACGGCCCGGGCATCAGCGCGGCCGAGGCCGACCAGCTGTTCGGGCTCTACTACCGCTCGGCCGACTCGTCGACGACTCCTGGTGCCGGCATCGGCCTGTTTGTCTGTCGCGGGCTGGTGAACGCCATGAGCGGCCGTATCTGGGCACGGCCGCGGCCGGAGGGCGGCGCGGAATTCGGCTTCAGCCTGCCCGTATACGCTGAACAGCCCGTGACGGTCAATGCCGTCACTCCGCTGCAGGCACCCGCAATCGCCGGATCCTGAGCGCGTGACAATGGGCGGCATGAGCGCCGCCCAGCCCATCGCTCCGGCACTGCCGCCGGTCAGCCGGACGCCCAGCCTGGTCATCGACCTTGACATCGTCGAGCGCAACGCTCGGCGCATGGCGGCCGCGGTGAACGCCCGTGGCGTCTCGCTGCGCCCGCACGTCAAGACGCACAAGAGCGTTCGCCTCGCCCACATGCAGGTCGACGCCGGTGCCCGTGGCGTTACCGTTGGCACGCTGGGCGAAGCCGAGACGATGGTCGCCGGTGGCGTCGACGACGTCTTCATCGCGTACCCACTGTGGGTAAGCGGTGACAAGGTCGAGCGGCTGCGTTCGCTGCACGACAAGGCGCGCCAGCTCAGCGTCGGTTTCGACTCGATCGAAGGCGCGCGCCGGCTGGCCGACGCGATCAAGGGCAGCCGTGGGCGCCTGCGCGTGCTGGTCGAGGTGGACCCGGGCAATGGCCGCACCGGCGTCCTGCCGGCGGCAATCACCGACCTCGCGCGGGTGGCTGGAGAGGTCGGGCTCGACGTGGTTGGCGCGTTTACGCATGGCGGCCACGCCTACCGTGGCGCCGACGCGGTGGCCGGCGCGGCGTCCGACGAAGTCGCCGTACTGGCGGCAGCCGACCAAGCTTTACGCGCGGCCGGCATCACGCCCGAAGTGCTGAGCGCCGGTTCCAGTCCGACTGCCCTGCGTGACCTGCTCGATCCGATCACCGAGGTGCGGCCGGGCACCTATCTGCTGGGCGATCGGCAGCAGGTGGCACTGGGCGCGAGTCCGGCGGACGGCGTGGCCATTGCCATCGCCTCGACCGTGATCAGCACGAGCGTGCCTGGGCAGGTAGTCATCGATGCCGGGGCGAAGTCGCTGACCAAGGATCTGCCGACCTACCTGGCCGGCTACGGATCGCTGGCGGCGTTCCCGGACGGGGTGATCGAGCGCGTCTTCGACTACCACGGCGCGGTCAGGTTCGCCGACGGCGCCCCGCGTCCAGGCCTCGGCGACGTGGTAGCCGTACTACCCAATCACGCCTGTCCGGTGGTCGACCTGTACGACACGTTCATCGCGTCGCGTTCGGGCTCGGTCGTTGGGCGCTGGCCGGTGGACGCCCGCGGCCGTAGCGGCTGACTCGGCCTCAGGCGCCCGGCTGAAGAACGCGCAGCCGTGGCAGCCGCGGCGACGGCGTCGCGGGTGAGGAGGGGCCGGCCGGGGTCAGGCTGTCGCCGATGCGCCGGTAGCGCTCCAGCGCCTCGGGCCGAATGCTGTACCAGATCCACGTGCCGCGCCGCTCAGCGCTGAGCCAGCCCGCTTCGCGCAGCACGCGTAGGTGGTGCGAGACGGTTGGCTGGCTGACCGGACAGTTGTCGGCGATGTCGCAGGCGCAGCACGCGCCGACGTCGGTCAGCTGGCGCAGGATGCCCAGGCGAACCGGGTCAGCGAGAGCCGCCAATAGGTCGCTGTCGGAGGGTGGGTTCGTCATCGGTCGCCAAGTTTAGCGGACTGTATTGACATCTGTCGATATAGACGAGTATCAATATAGCTGGCCAACTTGGGCCGATCCCGCTTGGAGGTCAGACATGTTCAGCCCGGACCGCTGCGACTGCGACGGCTGCTGCTGCGAAGGCGGCTGCTGCTGCTGACGCAGCGCTGACACCTGGTGGCCGGCCGTGATGGTGCGGCCGGCCATCGTTACAGGTCCACACCGCGGGCTTGGTGTTACGATCCGTTTAATCCCGATCTGGTCAGTCGGATATGCCAGCGGAGTGGACTGAAGCGATGGATCTCGGAGCGGTCGTAGCCGGTTTCGTGACCGGCCTGCGCGAGGGCGTGGAAGCGGCGCTGATTGTCAGCATCATCCTGGCCTACCTCGCCAAGACCGGTAACCGGCAACACTTCGCCAAGATCTGGATCGGCACTCTCAGCGCCATCGCGCTCAGCCTGATCCTCGGCGTCGTCATCTTCTTCACGGTCGGCGAGCTCGAAGCGCCGTACGAGCAGCTGTTCGAGGCCGGCGCCATGCTGTTGGCCGCCAGCGTCCTGACCTGGATGCTGTTCTGGATGCGCCGCCAGGCGCGCAGTGTGCGCGGCGAGCTGCAGGCAGCCGTGGACCGGGTGCTCAGCACCGGTAGTGGTTGGGGCCTGGCCCTGCTCGCTTTCATGGCAATCATCCGCGAAGGCGTTGAGACCGCCCTGTTCATCACGGGCCAGGTATTTGCCGCGTCGACCGAGGAAGCGGGCGAGCTGTCGATCATCGTCGGCGCCGTGCTGGGCCTGCTGACTGCCGCCGTTCTCGGCTGGCTGATCTATGTCGGTGCCCGCCGTATCAACTACGGCACTTTCTTCCGCGTCACCGGCATCGTTCTCGTCTTCATCGCTGCCGGGCTGGTGGCGAACGCCATGCACGAGCTGATCGAGATAGGTGTCATTACCTTCGGCACGCAGCCACTGTTCGACGTGACCGGCATTCTGCCCGACGAGGGCGGCCTGGGCCAGATCCTGCACGCACTGTTCGGCTACAGGTCGGCGCCAGAGCTGATCACGGTTGTGGCTTACCTCGCGTACCTGATCCCGGTGCTGATCTTCTACCTGCGACCAGTGCCGGTGGCCAAGCCGTCCGACACGCCTGCAGCGGTGCCAGGGAGCGACAGAATCAGCGCCGGCTGACCGCCGGACTAGTACTGATCGCCGATTTTGGGCAGTACCATCGGCGCGCCTTGACGCGGGAGTGGCTACCCGCCCCGTCACCTGCAGGTAGCGCGCGGAGCCCCAATCACCAACCCTGCCCGTCTGCCCACAGCTGCCGCACCGGTAGCCGCACCCGACTTCAACACCAGGCCCCCTGGCGGCGAGGCGCTACCGGCTGAGGTAGCGCGCCCTTCGCGCGTGCTTTATGAGCGGGTCGTCCGCGTGGTGGCCTACTTGTTCATTGCCGCGGCGCTGGCAGTGGTCACCGTCACCCAGAGCTGGCAGCAGCCGCTCATTTACCTGCTCGCGGCGGCTGGCGTTGTGCTCGTCGTGGTCGGTCAGGACATGCTGCCGGCGGCAGTGCTTGGGCCGCGCCGGTTGACCGTCGAGGCGCTGACCATGATCGTGTTCGTCTCGATCCTGGTCGTCCTTACCGGCGGCTACAAGTCCCCGTTTTTCGTGGGTTACCTGCTGGTCGTGGGCAGCGCCTCCCTATGGGGTTCACCGCGAACGCCGCTGGTGCTCGCCATCGCCGCTTCGCTGGGCTACGTGCTGGCGGTTCTGGCACGGCCGCTCGTTTACGGCGACCCTCTGCCCGCCGATGCCGTCGCGAGCGTCGCTTTCATCCTCGTCGCCATTGGCCTCGTCGCCTACGTGGCGGCAGTCATCAGTCGCGAGCAGCGGCAGTCGAGTGAGGCCGCCTTGTCGCTGTCGCGCTACGACGCGCTGACCGGTCTGTACAGCCGCTCCAGCTTCGAGCGCGCCCTCGACCAGGAGGTCCTGCGGGCCGGACGCAGCGGGCGCGGCTTCTCACTACTGCTGTTGGACCTTGACGCGCTGAAGCCGGTCAACGACCGCTATGGCCACGACGCCGGCGACCGACTGCTGAAGGCGATCGGCGACGTCATGCGCGGCGGTGTCCGCGCGACCGACCTCGCCGCGCGCCTGGGTGGTGACGAATTCGTGGTCATCCTGCCGGAGACGGACCTGGCGGGTGCCTTGCTGGTCGCCGAGAAGCTGCGCCATGACATCGGCAGGCTGACGCTGCCGACGAACGGGAGCATGGTTTCCAGCTCAGTCTCAATCGGCGTCGTGGGTTTCCCCGACGACGGACGCGTAGCGGCTGAGCTACTGCGCCGGGCCGATCAGGCCATGTACCAGGCGAAGCGCCAGGGCAAGGACCAAACCTTCGCCTACCGGCGGCCGCCCGAAGAACCGACGCAGGGGGCGAGCGGCGTGGTGGTTGAGGGTGCCGCGCCATGGGAGGCCGCGCCGCGCTAGTCCGTCACCGCCACCAGCGGTGAGTGCGCTTCGTGCAGCCTGCACAAACTGTCCGGCGGCGCACACAGGCTGTCGATGTAGCATGCGGCGGTGAGCGACGACCGGTCGGGCCTCGGTTTTGGCACCCGCGCCCTGCGCGCGGCGACGCGAGCGCCGAAGGTGGAACAAGAGCCTGATGCCGTCCCGATCTACCAGGCCGTCACCTTCAGCGCCGAGGACTCGGCCGACCTGGGCGACATCCTCGCCGATCGCAAGCCTGGCTACTCGTACTCGCGCATCGACAACCCCACCTCGACCGCGCTCGGTGCCGCCGTCGCCGAGATCGAAGGCGCGCAAGCGGGCTTTGCCTTTGCGACCGGCATGGCCGCCGTCCACGCCACGCTGCTGTCGCTGCTGTCGGCCGGTGACCACGTCGTCGCCAGCCAGGCGCTGTATGGCAGCGTGCGTCACCTGCTCGAAGGCGTCCTGGGCCGGCTGGGCATCGAAACGACCTTCGTCGACATCACAGATCTCGAGGCAGTGGCGGGTGCCATCACCGATCGCACCCGCATCGTCTACGCAGAGACGATCGCCAATCCGACCATCGTCGTCGCCGACATCCCCACCCTGGCCGAACTCGCCCACCAACGCGGCCTGGCGCTGGTCATCGACAACACTTTCGCCTCGCCCTACATCTGCCGGCCCATCGAACACGGCGCCGATCTCGTCGTAGAGGCAGCCACGAAGTGGCTGGGCGGACACTCCGACGTGCTGGCCGGCGTCGTCTCGGGCGACCGCGAGCGCATCGCGGCCATTCGTGCCGTTCAGATCGACACCGGCGGCAGCGCGGCTCCGTTCTCCGCATTCCTGGTGCTACGTGGCCTGGAAACGCTGCACATCCGCATGGAACGCTCCACCGCCACTGCCCAGACGCTGGCCCGCCTGCTCGAGGCACGCCAGCCGCAGGTTCGATCGGTCTACTACCCGGGCCTGCCCAGCCATCCGCAGTTCGCCGTCGCTCAACGTGTGCTGCGGGCCGGTGGCGGAATGCTCGCCTTCGACCTCGGTGAGCGCGCGGCCGCCGGCGCCTTCATTGACGCGCTGAGCCTGCCGCCGCGCACGGCGTCGCTGGGCAGCGTGCGCACGATGACCGTTCATCCGCCATCGAGTACACATCGCCAGCTCGACGAAGAGGGCCTGCGACAGGCCGGGATCTCGGCCGGCCTGGTGCGCGTCTCAGTCGGGCTCGAAGACGCAGAGGACCTGGCCGCCGACTTCGAGCGCGGTTTGGCCGCCGCCCAATCGGTCGTCGAATCCACAGTCAGGGCCAGCGCCACCGCGTAAGCGCGGCGCACCGGCCGGAAATCGGGAACCACTCCAATCGCCTCAATTTCTGTCGCCAGCCGACGCAGCGCCAACATGCTCGACCCGTTCGGCCGGCTTGGCCTGCTCGTCTGGCGCACGCTCACCTCGGTGCGCTTCGCCGTCCTGCAGATCGCGCTGCTGGCGGCGGCGGGTGTCGTGGGCACGGTCATGCGCCAGCTGCCTGCCTTCGCGCTGCACGACCCGACCGCGTACTCGGAACAGATGGCGCTCATCCACCAGGCCTACGACTCGACGTCGATCCTGGGTCTGGCCATCGGGCCAACGATGGTCGACATCTTCGAGAAGCTGGGCTTCTTCCGCGTCTTCTCGGCGCCATGGTTCGTGCTTCTGCTGACCGTGCTGACGGTCAGCATCACCGTCTGCACGCTCGATCGAACGCCTCGCCTGTGGCGCAGCGTGCGCCACGTCAACCCGGTCCAGCCACCGGCTTTCTACCAACTGGGCCTGGCCGAACGGGCGCAGTACACCGCGGTGGACGGGAGTGCCGTAGACGAGCTGACGAAGGTGCTGCGCGAGAAGCGCTACAAGCTGCGCATCAATGAAGTCGGTGGCGTGCGCCACGTCTACGGCGATCGCAACCAGTACTTCAAGCTCGCCACGCTCTTCACTCACCTCGGCCTGATTCTCTTTCTGGCGGGCGGGGCGATCACCGTCGCCTTTGGCTTCGAGACGGTCGTTTTCCTGGGCGAAGGCCAGACCGCACCGGTCCAATCGGTCGGCACAACCGACAACCTGCTGGTAAAGAACCTCCACTTCGAGGCGCCCACGCGGCCCGACGGCTCCTTCGCGGACTTCCGGACCGACCTCGCCGTGTACCAGAACGGGCAGCTCCTGGCACGCAAGGTCATCCACGTCAACGACCCGCTCGAGGCGGGCGGCTTCGTCTTCCACCAGAACACGTTCGGACCGGCCGAGAACCTGGTCATCCACGATCCGGCGGGGAACCTGGTGTGGAGCGGCCCGGTGATCCTTGCCGGCGAGCTGGCCGGCCGGCCGCAAGGTTTCCTGACCATACCGGGCTCCAAGGTCGGACTGCTGTTGGTGCTCGACAAGACACCGGAAGGCATCCCTTTGCTGGCCGTGACCGGCCTGGGCGCGACCGATGACCCCGACCAGGCGAACGTCCTTTTCCTGCGTGGCTTTGGCATTGGTGCGACGAGTGACCCGGCAGCTACGGCCGGCTACACGATCACGTGGGACAGTGCCGGTGCCTTCACCGGCATGGTCATCAAGCGCGATCCAGGCCAGGGCGTCATATGGCTGGCCTTCCTGTCGCTCATCACCGGCCTCGTGCTGAGCTTTTACTTCCCGCGCCGACGGGTATGGGCGCGCCTCGATGACGACCGCCTCGCGCTGGCTCTGACGGGCGATCGATACGTAAATCCGGAGCGTGAGTTCGCCGACCTGCTCGAAACACTGTCGGCGCGCCTCGGGCGCCGTCCAGAGCAACGGCTGAATACCTAGCGACGTGGCCGGCGCGACTGTCGAGCAGCTGTGGCGGGCCGTGTTCCCGGCGGCCGTGCCAGTGGGCAACCTGGCATCCCTTGAGCGGACAGTCGCCTGGATCCGCGTCCTGAAGCCACGCACGCCGGGCTTCGATGCGCTCGAGAAGGACGACCTGGCCATCGTGCCGGTCTCGGCACTGGCCAGCCTGAGCGCGCTGGCCATCGACCCGGCATACGTCATCGAGGCAGTAACGACGGCGGGCGGCTGCGGCGTGCTGGTGGTGGGCGATTCGAATGGGCCAGCCGCGACCGTGCTGGAGGCGGCGGCGGACCGACAGCTGGCCGCCCTGGCGCTACCCGATACCGACGTCAACGCCCTCGAACGGTCGGCGATTGGTTTCGTCGTCAATGCGCGCGCCGAGCTGGAGGCGCGGGCGGCGGCGCTCGAGCTCGAACTCGAGAAGGCGGCTTCGGCCGGTGGCGGCGCCGATGAGCTGGCGGCGGTCATATCGGGCTTCTTCGCCCGGCCGGTGGCGCTGGAAGCCGACGAGGGCATCGTCCTGGCCGTTCATGCCGGCGCCGAATCAGCCGCGGCCGGTCCGCAGGTCAGCGCATACCTGCGCCAACGTCGAGGTGCCGCGTTGCGCGTGCCACTACCAACAGCCGGCGCACTGGTGCTCCTCGGCAGCGCACCGGTGTCCGATCTGGAGCGAGTCGCCTCGGCGCGGGTGGCGCCGTTCCTGGCGCTGTCCCTCGCTGCGCCGACGGAAGGAGCGGGGCGCGTTGACCGGGCCGACCGGCTGCCGTCGGATGGTCCGCCGTGGGTCGCCGTGGTCGCTCGTCAGCAGCCTGGCGATGACGAGCCCGACTTGGCCGATCGCGAGGGTGCTCGGGCGGCCATCAGACGCCTCGAGCCGGCCCGCCGCCTGCAGCTCCGTGGCGACGCGTCCAGTCTCGACCTGCGCATCGTCTTCGCGCCGCCGGCCGCCGACCGAAATGGCACCGCCTTCGCCGGCCGGGTGAGCCGCCTGCTTCGCCGGCCGGTGGCAGCATCGGAGCCCTTTGACGTGGCCGCCGACCGGGCCGGCCGTGAGGCCAGCGCCCGGGTGACCCTCGAAGCGTTCGAAGCGTTGCCCGCCGCCGAGCGGCGTCAATTGACGGATGGTGCTGGCGCAACGGTGCTGCGCGCCGAGCTGCTGCCCGCGCTGCGCCTGCTGGCCGGTCTCTCGGCCATGCCCGACGCGCCGCGCCACGCCCGCGCAATGCTCCAGCCCTTGATGACCGGTCGCCCCGCCCGCGACGTGCATTCATTGGCGACCCTCCGCGCCGTACTCGATTACCCGGGCATGGCCGAAGCCGCGGCGGCGCTGGGCATTCACCGCAACACGCTCGCCTACCGGCTGGCCGCCATCGAGCGCCGCACCGGCTGGAGCATGTCCGATCCGCTCGTCCGTTTCGGCCTGACTCTTGCCGTTCGCTTTGTGCAAACTGACCAAGAACTGGCGGGCCGATAGCGTTCCCGGCGGGCCGTCTCAGGACATGGCGGCGGCTAGACTCCCAAAGTTAGTGCGGCAGGCCCAAGGAGGTTCGAAATCGATGGTGATGGAGCTCGGCGATAAGACTGCTCTCGAGAAGATCGAAGCGGCCAAGGAAAACAACATCCGCTTCGTCCAGATGCAGTTCACGGACATCATCGGCGCGGTCAAGAGCGTGACCATCCCGCTCCACCAACTGGCCAATTCGACGGTCCACGGCACGTGGTTCGACGGCAGCTCGGTCGAGGGCTTCACACGCATCGCCGAGAGCGACCAGTACCTCAAGCCGGACATGGACACCTTCGCCGAGATCCCCTGGCAGCCCGGCCACGGTTCGCTGGGCGCCGGCCCGCTGGGCAGTCGCGGCACGGCGCGAGTCATCTGCGACGTGTACACGCCCAATGGCGAGCCGTTCCTGGGCGATCCGCGCTACATCCTCAAGCGCCAGCTCGAGCGCGCCAAGAAGCTCGGCTACATCTGGAACGCCGGGCCGGAGCTCGAGTTCTTCCTGTTCCGGCGCGAGGACGGTGAGCTGAAGCCGCTGCCCCACGACGAGGCCGGCTACTTCGATTTCTCTACCGACCTGGCACAGGAAGTCCGTCAGGACATGGTCAACGCGCTGGAAGCCTTCGGCATTCACGTTGAGGCCGCCCACCACGAAGTTGCGCCCGGTCAGCATGAGATCGACTTTCAGTATGCCGACGGGTTGAAGACGGCGGACAACGCGGCGACCTTCAAGTTCACGCTGAAGGCAATCGCCCAGCTGCATGGCCTCTACGCCACGTTCATGCCCAAGCCGATCTTCGGCATCAACGGCTCGGGCATGCACACGCACCAGAGCCTGTGGGACATCGGCAAGGAAGTGAACGCGTTCGCCGACGCCGACAGCAAGTACGGGTTGTCGCCGCTGGCCCGCTCGTACATGGCCGGCATCCTGGCCCATGCCCGGGGCATGATCGCCGTCCTGGCACCGCTGGTGAATTCGTACAAGCGGTTGGTGCCCGGCTACGAAGCGCCCACCTACCTGACGTGGGGCCGGATCAATCGCTCGGCGCTGATCCGCGTGCCGAAGGTGTCGCCCGGTCGGTCGATCGAAGCAACGCGTTGCGAGGTGCGCTGCCCGGATCCGTCGTCGAACACGTACCTCGCCTTCGCCTGCATGCTGGCTGCCGGTCTCGACGGCATCGACAAGGGCCTCGAACTGGCTGATCCGGTCGAGGAGAGCCTCTACGAGATGACGCCCGAACGCATCCGCGAGCTGGGCATCAAGGAGCTCCCCGGCACGCTGTCCGAGGCGCTCGACGAGCTCGAGGCCGACGACGTCATGCGCGAGGCGCTGGGCGAGCACGTCTTCAGCCGCTTCATCGAGGCCAAGCGCGCCGAGTGGGACGAGTACCGCACGCAGGTCACGAGCTGGGAGCTTGACCGCTACCTCGAGGCGTTCTGAGTCAACAACTTCGGTAGACACAAATAGAGGGCGGCCGGTTGGCCGCCCTCTTTCGTTAGTGGTGCGCAGTCGCGCTTAGCTGGCGCAGCTCACGTAAACGTTGGCGCTGGCGTGCAGGCCGTGGCTGTCGGTGAACGTCCAGTTGGATCCAACCGTGCCGTTGCACGCCGTGAAGACGGTGCTGATGACGGCCATGTTGCCCATCGAGTTGAGCGGCACGCTCAAGAAGGAGAACGTCGCGCCGGCGTTCGGGCCACCGATGATGACCTGGGTCAGCGTGCCGGTGTCGTTCGGATGGAAGCCGGTGACGTGCATCCAGGCGTCCTGGTTGAGGCCGACGGTGCTCGGCTGGAAGACGAACGACGGGTGCCAGACGGTGCCGCCCGAGCGGACGTAAACGAGGCACGAAGACTCGCTCCGGAACCCTGCGCCCGTATTGCTCTCCGCGGTTACCCAGCCGCCGTTCCTGCATGCGCCGGCGCCATGGGCGTTGCGCGATGCGGCAAACGAGGAACCGGTAATGGCCAGCGTGAGCACCGCGGCGGCGGTGACGCCGCTCAGGGCGCGAACGCCGATCTTGGCTGCCTTTGAACCGAACATCCGAATGACTCCTTCCGCCATTGGCTTGGCAATTGATGTCGTTGGTACGGCGGATTGGATGGTGCGACCCGGCAACGCTCGGTCCATCGGCGGGAGGTCGTGACTTTCGCTACGTCAAATGACGTGCGGCCGCTAGGCTCCACTGCGTGGACACGTATGTAGACCCGGTTCGCCCAGCCGGACTCGTATCAGCGCATGCTCCTGGGGTTGCTCGGCGCCCACGACCCGGCGCTCGTCCAGGCCGCCACCCCGGCACAGCTGCGTGAGCTGATCAGGGATGCCGGCGAGCAGTTGCGCGCGCGGCCCGAACCCAAGGAGTGGTCGGTATACGAATGCGTTGCCCACATCGCTGACGCTGAGCTCGTCGTCGGCGGTCGCTACCGCTGGATCCTGGCGCATGATCGGCCCGAGCTGCTGCCCTACGACCAGGACCTGTGGGTTGACCGACTGCACCCCGGCGACGAAGACCCGGCCGATCTGATGGCGACGTTCGAAGCCCTGCGCAAGGCGAACCTCGACCTATGGCGCCGGACGCCAGTAGCGGAGCGCGCCCGTTACGGTCTACACCGCGAGCGCGGTCCCGAGAGTTACGAGCTGACCTTCAAGCTGCTGGCCGGCCACGACCTGTTTCACCTCGATCAGGCGCGCAAGGCGCTGGCGGCGGTTGGCCGTGGCGGATGACCGGCCGCGCTGCTGGTGGGCCAACTCCGATCCGCTGCTCGCCGCCGACCACGACGACGCCTGGGGACGACCGGTAAAGGACAACCGCGCTCTGTTCGAGACGCTGACGCTTGAGGCGTTTCAAGCCGGCCTGTCGTGGCTGACCATCCTGCGCAAGCGCGACAGTTTTCGGACGGCGTTTCGCGACTTTGAGCCCGCCGTCGTCGCCAACTTTGACGACGCTGATCGCGAACGCCTGCTGGCCGACGCCGCCATCGTCCGCAACCGGGCGAAGATCGATGCGACCATCGGCAATGCCCGCCTCTTTCTCGGTGGAGTTCGGCCAGGCCGGCGCCTTCCACGCCTACGTAACGTCGTATGTCGGCTCGCCGCCGCCGACCCTTCCGCCGACTGCGCAGGCAGGCGACATCCCGGCCACCACGCCGGCATCGGACGCCGTGTCGCGCGATCTGAAGAAGCGTGGCTTCCGGTTCATGGGCTCGACCATCGTCTATGCGTTCATGCAGTCGGCCGGCTTCGTCGACGACCACCTGCCCGGCTGCTTCCTGTACCACGCTGTAAAGCGCCCACCTAGGCGCCCACCGGCCCGGCGTGGTCGTGCGCACGTGCTGGTACTGTCCGCCACGCGGGGCTAGCCTGCCGTTGCTCAAACCACGGAGGGGTAGATGTTCCTGATCTCGGCGTTCGTTGTCATTGCCCTCATCGCGGGCTTCGTAGCCAACTGGCTCGTCGGCCGCAATCGGGGCTACGAGACGTGGGAGCTGTTCCTGGCCGGCTTGGTTGGCTCGTTCGTGGGCGGGCTGATCTTCAACTTGCTGGCCGGCAATGGGCTCGACTTCCAGATCACCGGGCCGATCGGCGCGACCATTGGCGCGATCGTGGTGTTGCTGATCTACGGCCCGCTTCGAAACATGCTCCGACCCAGCCTGCGCAATAAGCCTGCCACCAAGAACACGGCGCTGCCCCCCAAGAAGAAGAACGGCTGAGCAGCGGCCTTGGCGATGCCGCATGATGCGCGGCGTCGGTGGTGGCGGGCCAACTTGAGGGGAACGCCTGAGAACGCTCGGCCGGGCTGTATGGACGCTGCTCAAGCTGGCTTTGGTGCTGGCGCTGGTGGCAGTCATCGCGCTCGGCGGCATATTGGCGTGGGTCGTGGTGCGCGGATTTCCCCAGCGCGAGGGCACCGCCCAGTTGAGCGGGCTGTCGGCGTCGGTCAAGGTCGTTCGCGATCAGAACGGCCTCGTCAACATCTACGCCAGCACACCCACTGACCTGTTCGCCGCGCAGGGTTGGGTCCACGCCTCCGAGCGCATGTGGCAGATGGAAGTCTGGCGCCACATCGGTGCCGGCCGGCTGGCCGAGCTGTTCGGCGAAAGCATGCTCGACACCGACAAATTCACGCGTACGTTGGGCTGGCGACAGGCGGCCCAGCGCGACCTGGCCGCGCTACCGGCGGAGACGCGCAAGATTCTGGATGCCTATTCGAGCGGCGTGAACGCCTGGCTCGATACGCATGCGGACCTGCCCCTGCCGTTCGTCATCACCGGACTGCTGGGTGCGGGCGGCGGATTGTCCGGCTACAAGCCGGAGCCGTGGACGGCGCTCGACACGGTGACCTGGCAGAAGGTCCAGGCCTGGTCGCTGGGCTCCAACTGGGACAGCGAGCTGTTCCGGCTGATCGCGCGGGGCCGCGGCCTGTCCGGGGAGCAACTCGCCGAACTCTTTCCCGCCTACAGCGATAACAAGCCGACGGTGGTGCCCGCGGCCGCGCACGGCACCGGCGTGAGCTCGCCAGCCGCCATGACCTCGCAGGCTCCCTTGGCGGCCGATCTCGGCCGGCTGCTGGCTGTCGGTGACAACCTCGCTGCCAGCGTCGGCCTGGCGTCGGGCGGCTCGAACGCCTTCGCAGTCAGCCCGGACATGTCGGCTTCCGGCCACGCACTGCTGGCCAACGATCCTCACCTCGGCATCTCCATGCCATCGTTGTGGTTCATCGTCGGGCTGCATTGCCGCCCGGTCAGTGACGCCTGCCCGTACGACATGGCCGGCGCCGGTTTCCCGGGTGTGCCTGGCATCGTGCTGGGTCACAACAACCGCATTGCCTGGGGCCTGACCAACGTTGGACCGGACGTGCAGGACCTGTACGCGGAAACCCTCGATCCGGCGACTCCGGACCACTACATGTACAAGGGCGAGAGCCAGGCGATGGAAGTCCGTACCGAGACGATCAAGGTCAAAGGCGCGGACGCCGTCGAGTTGCGCGTCAGGGAAACGGTCCACGGACCAGTGATAAGTGACGTCGCGGCGGACCTGCGGCCAAAAGCCGACGGCGGCAAGCAGCTGGGCGTTGCCGGCAAGGCCTACGCCCTCGAGTGGGCAGCCATCAACCAGCCCGACCTGACCGTCCAGGCCGTGCTCGGCGTCAGTCGGGCGCAGAACTGGGAAGCGTTTCGCGACGCCTTGCGCGACTTTGGCGCGCCGTCGCAGACCTATATGTACGCGGACGTCGACGGCAACATCGGTGTGCAGGTGCCGGGCAAGATGCCAATCCGGGCACAGGGCAATGGCTCGGAGCCCGTGCCCGGCGACAGCGGCGATTACGACTGGACCGGCTATGTGCCGTTCGATGATCTGCCGTTCGCCTACAACCCCAAGGAAGGGCTGCTGGAGGCGTCGAACAACCTGCCGTCACGGCAGGGCCCGTTCCTGGGTGCCGAGTTCGACCCGGGCTACCGCGCCGAGCGCGTGACCAGCATGCTCAACCCAGCCCGTACCACGAGCCCTTTGCTGACCACCGAGGGGCTGCGTGCGATCCAGAAGGACGTCACCCTCACCCGCGCCGCACCGATCATCGCCGCAATCAGTGACCTTCAGCCGGAGACTGCCGATGGCAAGCAGGTACTGGCCAAGATCAACGCCTGGGCCGACGATCCGCAGTGCACCACCGCTTCAGCCGGCTGCGCCGCCTACGAGACGTTTGAGTACCGATTCGAGCGCGCGACGTTCGACGACGAGCTGGGATCAGGCGACGAGCCGGATGACGTGGCACCGCGCTATGTCGGCACCGAAATCGCCCACGAAACGCTGATCCGGCTGGTGGCAGACCGCCACAGCGCGTGGTTCGACAACGTCACAACTTCCGCCAAGACTGAGTCGTTCGACGACGTCGCGGTTGCCGCCCTGGACGCCGCCGGCGCGGACCTGCGCAAGAGCATCGGCGACCCGAGTACGTGGACGTGGGGTGCGATCCACACCATTACCTTCGCCGAGCAGAGCCTCGGCAATTCGGGCGTGGCACCCATCGAGTTGACGTTCAACAAGGGTCCGTACCCCGCACCGGGTAGCTGCACCACCATCAACAAGATCTGCGGCGAGATCGGCAACGCCAATCCGCCGGCCGGCGAACCCGCCGATCTCAAGGCGGTCTTCGCCGCCGTGTCGTCGCCGTCGTATCGGCTGGTCATCGATATGGGCGACCTGGATGGCGCGACGATCATCCAGACCACCGGGCAATCGGGACTGCCGTTCGACGGGCACTACGGCGACTTCATCGGGCCGTGGCTGGACAACCTGCCGGTGCACCTGTTGTGGAGTGACTCGTCGGTAAACGGCGCAGCCAGGCAGACTCTGACGCTGAATCCTTAAGGCTTGGCCCCGGCTTAGCTGGGCTTGCGCTCGCCGATGAGCTCGCCGCCGTCGACGCCAATCACGTTGCCGGTCATCCAGTAGAGGCGCGGCGATGACAGCGCCACAATCGCCTGTGCCACGTCCTCGGGCCGTGTGATTCGACCGGAAGGGTTGCGCGCCAGCGCTGCCTCCAGCAGTCCCTCGCCGCCGGGGATGCGATGGAGCGCCGGCGTGTCGGCCACGCCGGCCCGGATCGCGTTGACCGTGATCGCGTGTGGCGCCAGCTCCATGGCCAGTTGGCGGCAGTGCGACTCGAGAGCGGCCTTGGCCGCGCTCACCGGGCCGTAGGTCGGAACCACCTTCTGGGCGCCCTCGCTGGTCATGGCGAAGAGCCGGCTGCCATCGGCAATCAGGCCGGCGTGGAATAGGTCTTGCACCCAGTACACGATCGAGTGGGCCATCACATCGGCGGTCATCTCAAGCTGCTTCTGGTTGACCTCTCGCATGCCCTCGTCGTCGGAGACGTAGGAGAGGGTGGTGCCGAAGGCGAGTGAGTGCAGAAAGACCGCGACGAAGGGGTCCGCGCCAGCCGCGCGCCGTTCGTCAAAAGCTCTCTTTGTCGCCTCGATGACAGCAGCCCGCTTGGCCTCATCGGCGGCGTTGACGTTGTGGAACATGACCTGCACGCCGCTGGCTGCTATCTCGTCGCGTACAGCATCCGCCATGGCCTTGGTGCCGCGCAGGTCGAAATGGACGCCGACGATGTTGTGGCCGTCCTGGGCGAGCGCCTTGGCGGTCGCGCCGCCGAAACCGCTGCTCGCACCAAGGATCATCGCCCAGCGCTCGCGCCCGTCATTTGTGCGTCGTTCCATCGGCTGCGAGTTTAACGGTGACGGTGTTTTGGCCACGCCTGCGCGAGCGAGCGCCGTCGGCAATACTCCGGCCCGATGCTCAAGCGCGAGATACGTCCAACGAGGACGCTATGGCTGCTGAGCGCCGCACACGCCGTCAACCACGCACAGGCGGCCCTGCTGCCGCTGGTCTATCTGGCCATCATTCCCGAGTTCGGCATCGACGCGGCGGCGATCGCTTTCCTCGCCGCTGCCGGTAACGTCATGTCGGGCTTCGTCCAGCTGAGCTACAGCGGCCTTACCCGGATGTATTCGCGCCGGTCGATCCTGTCGGTGGGCGGTGTCATCTTCGGTGCGGGCATGGCCGCTCAGGCGCTGGCTGCCACGTTCCTGCAGTTCGCCGGTTTCAATCTGGTCTCGCGTGTCGCCGGCTCACCGCAGCATCCGGTCGGCAACGGACTGCTCTCAGAGCAGTACCCGGCAGAGCGGCGGGGTTTTGCGATCTCGGCGCACATTGCCGGCGGGAATGTGGGCACGGTCGCTGTGCCGTTGCTCGGTGCAGCCCTGATCGCAACGGTGGGCTGGCGGCCAACGGTGGTCATCTTCGGCCTGCCGGCGATCGTCATCGCCGTGCTGATGTGGCTGCTGATGGGCGAGAGCGGAGCGGACAGGGCCGCCGCCCGCGAGCTGGGCAGCGTCCGGTCGGCCTTCCGCACCGTCTTCCGTGACCGAGATCTCGTGTTGGTCTTCCTGTCGGCGGCGATGGGTGGCGGCGCACGCGGACTGGGCGTACTCAACATCTTCGTGCCGCTGTACCTGACCTTCGTCATCGGACTCGACCTGGGCACGGTGTCGCTTATGTACACGGTGCTCGTCGTGGCCAGCGTGCCCGGACCGCTGGTCGCCGGTTGGCTGTCCGATAGGTTCGGCCGAAAGCCCCTGATCATCGGGGCGTATCTCGGCGGCGCGGCATCACTGGCGCTATTCGTGCTCGCCGGCGACAACCTGCCCCTGCTGTGGCTGTCGATCGTGCTGCTGAGCCTGTTCAACTTCGTCGAGAGCCCGCAGCTGCAAGCACTGCTGTCAGACCTCACGCCGCCCGGATTACGCGACGCTGCGTTCTCCGCCTATTTCACGCTCGCCTTCGGCGTCGGCTCGTTCTGGGTGGCGCTGTATGGGGTCGTGGTCGACGTGCTGGGCAACGAGGCCGGCCTGCCAGTGGTCTTCTGGCTGATGGCGTTGTCCTTCCTGGGCGCCATCCTGCTGGTACTGCCGATTAGGCTGGCGCCGATGCAGACGCAGGAACCGGAGGTCGCGGCTTGAGCCCAGATCATGAGCCGGCCGCGGTCGACCTGTCGAAGGCGCTCAACCTGGCCGACTTCGAAGCCTTGGCGGCCGACCGAATAGAGAAGCCCGCCTTCGACTACATCGCCGGCGGCGCGGGCGACGAGCTGACACTGGCCGACAACATCGCCGCATGGCGGCGCTGGCGACTGCGCCCGCGGGTGCTGGTCGACGTGACCTCGATTGACACGTCGACGACGTGGCTGGGTCAGAAGGTGGCGGTCCCGGTGGGCGTCGCGCCGATGGCCTTCCAGCACTTCGCCCACGTGGACGCTGAAGTGGCGATGGCGCGGGCCGCCGCCGAAGCGGGCGTGGTGATGTGCCTGTCGACGCTCTCGAGCCGGACGATCGAGGAGGTTGCCGCGGCGAGCGGCCCGCGCTGGTTCCAGCTGTACGTTCATCGCGACCGCGGAGTGTCGGCGGAGCTCGTCCGCCGCGCCGAGGCGGCCGGCTATTCAGCGCTCGTCGTTACCGTCGACCTGCCGCTGGCTGGTCGCCGCGAGCGCGACTTCCGTAACGCCTTCCGCTACCCCCAGGAATTCGGCAATTTCGATCCGCGCCTGCCAGAAGTCGCGTCAACCGAAGCGGGTATCCCGCTTGGTGCGGTCATTGGTGGCTTCAATGAGTCGTCGCTGACTTGGGACGACGTGGCGTGGATGCGCGAGCTATCGCACATGCCGGTCGTGCTGAAGGGCATCCTCACGGCAGAAGATGCGGTGCTGGCCGCCGAGCATGGAGCCGCAGGCATGGTCGTTTCGAACCACGGCGGGCGCCAACTCGATCGGACTCTGGCAACCGTCGACGCCCTTCCCGAGATCGTTGACGCGGTTGGCGATCGGGCTGAGGTCTACCTCGACGGCGGCGTCAGGCGAGGGGTCGACGTGCTGACGGCGCTGGCAGTCGGGGCCAAGGGCGTTTTCGTCGGCCGTCCGTTCTTCTTCAGTCTGGCTGCCGGAGGGCAGGCCGGAGTTGCGCGCGCACTGGAGCTGATCGGCGCGGAAGTGCGCAACGATATGGCGCTACTCGGCGTGACCGCCAGCGGGCAGCTCGGAACGAATCTGGCACGGCGATCTTCATGAAGGCTTGACCTCCGGTTGCTCCGTCCTAGACTTCATGCCCAGGCGGGACCATCGATTTGACAGCGCGGGCAGAACGGGCTTTCGACACCACGTCAGTTCTAGTGGCGTCAGGCGTCATCGCCGGACCTGTCTTTCTGCTCGTGTCGCTGGTCGACGGGGCCACCCGCACGGGCTACGACTCGATGAGCATGCCGATCAGCCTTCTGGCAGTCGGCGATCGAGGCTGGTTGCAGACGCTCAACTTCCTGGTCACAGGCGTGCTGTTCGGGCTGTTCGCAGCGGGCGTCTATGAGGCGCTCCACGAGCGGGCCACACCCTCATTCTTGGGCCCCCTTCTGATAGCTCTGATGGCCTTCGGCCTGGTGCTGGCCGGCCTATTCAGTACCGATCCGGGCGGTGGATTTCCGCCCGGTGTCACACCACCGCGTGAAGCCACGATGCATGGCACGCTTCATGACGTCGCGTCCCTGCTTGTCTTCCCGACCTTGGTCGTGTGCTGTCTTTACTTCGCACTCTGGTTCTACCGGCGCAGCCGACGTGGGTGGTCTGCCTATTCGGCTGTCAGCGGCCTGATCCTGGCGGCGACGTTCGGCACGGTGCTCGCGGGTTACAACGGCTACGAGGCAATCTTCCCCATCGCCGGCTTGGCCCAACGGATCTTTCTCGTCGTTGGCTGGGGCTGGCTCGCAATCTTCGGGCTGTACTTGCTCCGCAACCGGCAGGCGGGCTAGCCCCGGGTCTAGCCCAACTTTTCAGCCAGTCGTTGCCCGTCGTCTGCGAGGTCAGCTATCGCCGACAGGCCGCCGACGATCAGCTGTAGCGGTAGTCAGCCCGGTCGAGCTCGTAGTTATCCGGATCCGACCGCCGGCCCGCGCAGCTGCGCGACCATGCCCGCGGCGGCGAGGACCGCCCAGACGATCAGGTAGAACCAGTTGTCCTTGATCAAGTGGCCGACCTGAAACCAGGTCACGTTGTCTGCCGGAACCTTGCCGATGAGCAGGAACCAGCCCAGCAGGATGGCAGCCGCGCCACCTAGACCGGTTACCACGATGACGAGGTACTTGGGCACGTTGAGCGCAAGGACTGCGATTGCCAGGGCGACGGCGACGACGAGGCCGATCACGAAGGCGATCACACCCTGCTCATTGCCGATCAGGCCCCACGCGCTTGCGCCGACGGCGTAGCCAACCGTGCCGGCCATGATCGCGATCGCGGCGTAGTAGAAGAAGTACGACAACACTGCGAAGGCGACGGCTACGACGAAGCCGACTACCCAGCTCAATACCGTGGAGAAGGTTCCGTCACCGAAGAGCGCCCGCATCGCTTCCGTGCCCAGGTCGAAGCCGAGCAGGAAGCCCCACAGCGGGAGCAGCAACAGGAAGAAGCGCCATCCGCCAAAGGCAAATGCCAGGCCGATGAGCAAGGCCAGGATGGCCAGCACCAGCGTCATTGTTCACCCTCCACTTGCCGCTCCTCACTCAGCGGCAGACTCGCGCGCATTATGCGCACTCGCGTGTGGCGTGGCGAGGCTTTCACGCACAACAACAGGTCAGCCGGGCTGGATCGTTACGCCGCGACGCGTTTGCTTAGCTCTCTCCGTTCGTACGTGCGGATCGCGTGGCAATTCGCGCATACCAACTCGCACTTCGCGATTTCCTCGCGTGCAAGCCTGATCGACGACCTCGTCACCAGCGTCGCGATGTCTGCCCGCTTTGTGGTGCCAGGCAGGTGGTCGAACGTCATTGCCGCCGGGTGGAACCGACCGCCGCAATCAGCGCAGGGCTCGGTCTTGAGCGCTCGCATCCAGGCCACCAGCTCAGCTTCGCGGCGACGCTTGCCGGCGATCAAGTCGACACGCCGTTGCTGGTAGTACGCCGCGTCGTATGTTTTGCGGCACGCCTTGCACCAGTGGAGATAACCATCGCCACGGCGATGAAATTCGGTTATGTGCTTGCGCTCATAGCAAAGCCGGCAGCGCCGAAATTGGAGTGGTCGCCCGCGCTCGTCCATTAGCAATTATAGAACAGGCGTTCCATAACTGCAACCAGGAAGGCAAAATGAAAATGGTCGGGGTGGAGAGATTTGAACTCTCGACCTCTGACTCCCGAAGCCAGCGCTCTACCAAGCTGAGCCACACCCCGACTGACCCGATTGTAAGGGGATGGGCCTGCGTCCAATAGATTCGCCCCATGCCCATCCCTGAACACCTCGAACACCGCGTCCCAACGCCGGACGGCCGCGTCCTCGCCGTCGCGGAGTGGGGTGACCCAAACGGCGTTCCGCTTATCTCCATGCACGGCACGCCTGGCGGCCGGATCAGCTATTGGTCCGACCCGACCATCTACGCCCGCCACGGCGTGCGCCGGCTGACCTTCGACCGCGCCGGTTACGGCGAATCGACGCGACACGCCGGTCGTATCGTCAAAGACGACGTCGCGGACGTCGTCGCCATCGCCGACGCGTTGAACGTCGACAAGTTCGCCGTTTCCGGTGGCTCGGGTGGCGGCCCCCACGCGCTGGCCGCGGCGGCCCTCCTGCCTGACCGCGTGCTACGAGCCCTCATCTCCGTCTCCATCGCGCCGTATGACGCCGAGGGGCTCGACTTCCTGGCCGGCCAGACCGCCGGCAATGTCGCGGAGTTCACTGCGGCGCAGCAAGGCGAAGCCGCTATTCGGCCAATCGCGGAGCAAGAACGCGCCACGACGCTCGATCGCCTGGCCGCGGGACGCTCCGACTTCTTCGGCGACTCCTACGAGGTTTCCGACGCGGACAAGGCGCAAATGGCGAAGCACCTAGAGCGCGTCAGCGACCACCTGGGCGCCGCGCTTGCGCACGGAGTCGATGGCTGGGTCGACGACGACATCGCCTTCACCAAGCCGTGGGGTTTCGATGTCAGCACGATCACAGTCCCCGTCTACCTGACCTACGGCCGGACCGACAACCTGGTCCCGCCGGCGCACGGCGATTGGCTGGCCGCACACATCCCGCACGCCGAGGTCCACGCCAACGAAGACGCCGGCCACCTGGGCGACGATTCAACCGTCGAGCACGAGATGGCCTGGCTGGCAGGCAAGGGATAAATGGAAAGCGCGCCGTCGGTCCTCGAGCTCGGCGCGCTCCTCGTTGCGGCGGTCGCCGCCGGTTGGCTCGCGCGACGGCTGGGGCTGCCAGCGGTAGTCGGGTACCTCGTTCTCGGGCTGGCCGTCTCGCCGTTCACTCCCGGTTACGTGGCCGACCGCCACCAGCTTCAATTGCTGGCCGATGTCGGCGTCGTGCTGCTGCTGTTCGAAGTGGGCATCGAAGTCGACCTGTGGCGCTTACGCCGTGAGCACGGCCCAATCATCTGGGCGGCGCCGGTCCAAGTGCTTACGACGACGGTCATCTCGGCTGCCGTTGTGATGGCATTGGGCATCGCGCCGGTGCCGGCCATCGTGGTCGGCCTTGCCATCGCCCTCTCTTCGTCCGTCGCCATCGTCAACATCACCCGCAGCCGGCGCCGAACCACGGATCCGCCAACGGAGCGCGCGATGCTCGGTTGGAGCGTGGTCCAGGACGTCACTGGCGTGATCCTCGCGGCAATCGTGATCGTCGCGCTGCGCGGAGAGTCCGAGACGCTGGCTGGTGCCCTGATCGGATATGCAGCTTTCGCGGTGGTGGCCATCGTGACCGCGCTGGCGCTGCCGCGGATCCTGCGCCAGGTGCGCCAGCAGCCCGACCTTTTCCTGCTGCTGTCCGTTGGTTCGGGCCTGGTGATTGCCGGCGTCGGCGCTGTCGTATTTGGCGTGCCGCTGGCACTGGCCGCGTTCATCGGCGGCCTGGTCATCACAGAGGACCCGGTATCGCGCGAGGCGCGACGGCAACTGCTGCCATTCCGTGACCTGTTCGCCGTGCTCTTCTTCGTCGCAGTTGGCGCCCTGATCGATCCGGGTGACCTGGCCGCCGGCGCCGCCTGGCTGCTGCTCTTCCTTGGCTTGATCGTCGCGGCGAAGGTCCTGCCGGCCTACGTGCTGGCGCGCGTCGGGCGGATCAGCACCCGACCGCTGCAGCTGGCTGTCGGCTTGGGCCAGATCGGCGAGTTCAGCTTCGTGCTTGTCGCCCTGCTGGTTGCCGCGGGCGCGATCACGTCGCCCGTCTACGTCGCCATGATTGCCGCGGTGGCGGTCAGCATCGGCGCGAGCACGATCATCGTCCGGCTTGTGCGGGTACCGGCTGAAATCACGCCCGCGGCTGGTTAGGATCGCCACCAGCGGGGTCGACGACCGCAAACATCTGACGAGGGACCAGCCCAACCGCCGCCGACGCTGCAGCGAGGGACAAATGAGCTCAGCCGCACCCGTCACCCGTCGGCACGGGAACTCATACGAGATCTTCATCCTCGTCCTGACCGTGCTGTCACTGGTGGTGATGGGCGCTTTACTGCTGCCGCTCGATCAGGCGACGCTCGACGCGCTCTTCTTCTGGGACAACTTCATCTGCGTCATCTTCCTGATCGACTTTGCGTATGAGATCAGCGGCTCGCACCCGCGACGCGAGTACTTCCTGCACCAGCGCGGCTGGCTCGACCTTCTGGGGTCCATCCCGAGTCTGGGCATCCTGCGCATCACGGCTCTCCTTCGTCTGTTCCGGCTGAGCCGCCTGGCACGCGTCATACGCCTCCTCGGCGGGCAGAACCGCGGGGCGCTCGTGCGCGACGTAGTGCGCAACCGAAGCCAATACGCGCTCTTCCTGACCGTGCTCCTCGCGATCATCGTGATGACTGTATGCAGCGTGCTCGTCCTGCAGTTCGAAGGCCGCTCGCCCGACTCCAACATCAAGACCGGCGGAGACGCGCTGTGGTGGGCGCTGGTCACCATCACGACCGTCGGTTACGGCGACTTCTTCCCGGTGACGACTCTCGGCCGTTTTATTGGCGCCTTCGTGATGCTCTCAGGCGTGGGCATCATCGGTGCGCTGGCCAGCATCCTGTCCAGCCTGTTGCTGTCGCCCACAGCGGAAGAGAGCGAGGCGGCGGCGGCGGCCGCCGCCGATCAGGCCACTGCGGCATCTGTTCAGGCGGATGCCGCTGACGCAGGAGTTCAGGCCGAACTGGCCCAGACGCGCGCCGAACTGACGCGGACCAGGGAGGCGCTTGACCAGACGCGCAGTGATGTGGCGGAGATCAGATCGATGCTGCAAAAGCAGCTGGGCTGACGCGAACGGCGACGCCACGGGCGGAGGTCCGCGCGCATAGGCTTGGCCGATGCTCAGTGACTACCCGATCTTTCCGATCCTTCTGGTAACTGATCTGGCCGCCACCCGCGAGTTCTATGGCACCAAGCTGGGTCTCCCGCTGCTTAACGAGCGGCCCGAGCGCCTGGTGTTTCAGTGCGGCGGTGGGACGCGTCTCATCCTGTCACTGAGCACGGTCGGTACGCTCGATACGCAGACCCAGGTCACGTGGCGCGTGCCGGACATTCATGCCGCCGTTGCGGACCTGCGTGCGCGCGGCATCCGCATCGAAGAGTACGAGGAACCGGATCCTGTCACGACCGACGGCGTCGCTGACATGGAGCACTCGTGGGCGGCCTGGTTCATGGATCCGAGCGGCAACGTGCTGTCGGTGACCCAAGCCAAGGGTTAGGCTCACCCTACCGCCACCGCGACCAAACCGCCGACGAGGCTCTCCGCCCACTCGCGGGCGCGCTCGAGTTCACCTTCGATCAGCTCGTTGTGCGAGGTGACCAGGAAGCTCTCCGGCTCGGTCACGAGCTCAAAGCCGTGACCGCGCAGAGCCTTGGCGATGCCGACAGACGCGCGGCCGGTGACGATCGAGGGTGCCTTGATACGCGTGTCGAAGGCGACGGCCGCCTTGCCCGACTCTTTGGGCAGGCTGGCCAGCCAGTCGCGGATCCCGAGCGCCTCAGCCTCAGGTTCCAGGTGCAGCGTTGCTGCCCGGCTTGACGACGTTGTCGGCGGCACTGTGCCGGCTGGTGGCGCTGCTCATGCCATGGACGTGAGTTGGCGCGCCGACCACGAGCAGGTCCGCCCAAGCCACATCCTGCGGTGTGGCCTGTGCGACCGGCAGTCAGATCGACTTCCGAGCGCGGCCTGAGCCCTTCCGTGATTGCCTCGGCAATGCGCCGGGTGTTGCCGTACATCGACTCGTAAACGATCAGCGTTCGCATGGCTCGCCTCCTGTGGCTGTCGACATTCATTGCGCCACATTCGAGCGCCCGCGCACAGGGCCGAATGTCACGCCTACGTGACGAATGAAGTCACCACCAGCGTCAGCGACATCACGATCAGCACGCCCGTCACGAACCAGCCCAGGGACAGGTTGATGCGACCACTCGCCAGCTTGCCCATGATCCGGCGATCGCCGGCCATGCGCATCACGAAGATCAGGATGATCGGCAGCAGAAGTCCGTTGATCACCTGCGCCGTGAACATGACCTGGATCAGCGGCAGGCCCGGGATGAGCATGAACAGCGCGGCAAAGCCGATGAAAAACGCCAGCAGGCCGTAGAAGAACGGCGCCTCGCGCCAGCGCCAGCCAACGCCCTGCTCCCAGCCGAACGCCTCGCACGTCGTGTAGGCCGTCGCCAGGGGCACGACACCCAGGCCAAGCAGCGACGCCGCCAGCAGGCCCGTCCCGAACAGCACTGTCGCGATACGGCCGGCAACCGGGCCCAGCGCGGCAGCGGCGTCGCCGGCGTCCTTGATGGTGATGCCGTTTGCCCAGAGGGTCGCCGCGCAGGCGATGACGATGAACGCACCGACGATGTTGGTGATCAGCACGCCGATGAGCACGTCGATGCGCTCGGCCGGCAGTTCCTCTGGACGCAGGCGCTTGTCCACGACGTAGGCCTGGATGAAGCCCTGGCCCCACGGCGTGATGGTCGTGCCGACCGTGCCGACGACGGCCAGGAAGTAGGCGGCCGTGAACGGGCCCTGCGGATGGATGAAGCCCTGCAGGGCCAGCCCCCAATCGGGCTTGGCCAGGATGGCCGAGATCATGTACGCGGCCGACACGATCACACCGATGCCGACGAACAGCAGTTGGACACGGCTGAAGCTGCCCAGGCTGATCAGGGCGATGACGGCGACGGCCGCGACGAGCGCACTGACCGGCACCGGGACACCGAACAGCGACAGGGCGGCGCTGACGCCGGCGAACTCCGACACTATGCAGCCCAGGTTGGCCACGATCATGGTCATCGCGGCAAACGCCGCCCAGCGCACGCCGAACCGCTCGCGGATCAGGCCGGTCAGGCCCTGGCCGGTGGCCAGCGCCATGCGCGCGCCGATCTCCTGCGTGACGAACAACGCGATCTGCGTCGCCAGCAGCACCCACAGCAGTTCGTAGCCGAATTTGGCACCGGCCAGCGAGTAGGTGGTGATGCCGCCGGCGTCGTTGTCGGCGAAGCCCGAAACAATGCCCGGCCCCAGGACGGCCAGGGTTGCCGCGAAACGTGCACGCCGCCCGAAGCGGCGTGCGACCAGCGGGCTAGCGGACAGCGACACGTGGCAGCCGCCGCCGGCCGGCCGCCGGAGCGACCGCGTCCAGCGCGTCATCGACGGTGACGATGCCCTCGAGATGGCCGTTGTCGTCGATGACCGGCACGGCCAGCAGGTTGTAGCGGGCGATGACGCCGGCGACGTGGTCCTGGTCGTCGAGCACCTTGACCGTGATGGGTTCCTTGATCATCACGTCACGGATGACGGTGGCCGGCTTGGCCACGATCAGGTCGCGCAGCGACAGCACGCCGACGAGCTTCTCCTCCTCGTCGACCACGTACACGTAGTAGATCGTTTCCGCGTCCGGCTCGAGCTCGCGCAGCTTGTCGATTGCCTGCGCCGCTGTGAGCGTCGCCGGCACGGCGATGTACTCGGTCGTCATGATGCCGCCGGCCGATTCCTCGGGGTAGGCGAGCAGCTCACTGGACCTCGGCCGCCTCTTCCTGTTCCATCAGCGCCAGGATCTCCTCGCGGGTGATGTCGGGCAGGTCGGCGACCAGGTCGGCCGCGTCATCGGGGCTCATCTCTTCGAGGATGTCGGCCGCGCGATCGGGGTGGAGATCCTCCAGCACCTCGACCTGTGTCTCGGGATCCATCTCCTCGATGGCATCGGCTACGGCCTCGTTGTCCAGCGAGGCCAGCACGCCGGCGCGGTCCTGCGGCGTGAGCTGGTCGATGATCTCGGCCAGGTCGGCCGGGTGCAGCTCGGCCAGGCCGGCGTGCGGCACGCGCAGCTTGACCGACGCGATCGAGCTCTCGACCGGGTCGACGTCCTCCCAGTCGATGTAGCGCTCGTGGAGTGGGATGTTGAGGCGCCGGGCAACGCCGCGCATGGGGCGCTCGATGCCCAGCCGGCGCAGCAGACCGGACGCGCCCACGTCGACGGCCACCAGGCGCAGCGCACCTTCGATCACGTCCAGGCTGAGGTCGTTGACGCGCACCACGCGGCGACCGTCGATGTCGACGATCTGCTTGTCCATCAGGTCCTGCTTCAGCAGGATCTCGTTCGGGCGCTGGCTGAACTTGGCAAGATCGAGTGTCAGTGTGTTCAGGCGAGCGCCAGAGGCGTCGACCGACTCGACCGAAGTCCAGGGCAGGAAGATCTGCCGCCGCGCGGCGGCCACGACTACGCCGGTAACCGGCGGGTAGCGCTCACCAACGGCGACGATAAGATCGGCGACCGAGCCGATGGGATCGCCGCCCTGGTCGCGGACAGGTCGACCTATTAGCTGACTGAGGTACAGCATCTGCCACCTCGGCGTCGGTTCACTCCCGGCCGAGATGGGCGGCGCGCCGGATGTGGCGCGTGACCCTAGCGGTGGGAGCGGACCGGGGCTTGGCTTGCGGCGCTTGCTGCGCCGCTGCTACTTGGTCCGGGTTCCACGAGGAAGTGCAGTTCCCCTGCTACAGGTTTTGTGGCACCTCGCGGCCGGCCGTGCGACCGACCGGCCGAAGGGCCGCGCGGATTGTAGTCCACTCGGCGCCAAGTGCAGCCGAGCGTGAATGCTTAGCCCGCTGTTGACTATCGCGCCAACATGAAGTAATGTGCCACCCGAAATGGACCGCCCCAAGCTCAAGGACGAGCTGCTCGACGAACTGTTTGCCAACGCGCCCGGTAAGGCGCTGCTCTTCATGCGCCATTGGCCGGGCGGCGCGCTCAGCCTTGTCCACCTCAACGTGATGACGATTCTCGAGCGCCGACGGCGACGCTGCCGATGAACCAGCTGGCCGACGCGCTCGACGTCAGCCAGGCCAGCACCACCGGCATCGTCGATCGCATGGAGCAGCGCGGCCTTATCACCCGCGAGCGCGACCCCGAGGATCGGCGCGTCACACGGGTTCAACTGACTGACCGTGGTCGCAGCGTCATCGAGCGCCTGGGCGCGGAGCGGCGCGACAAGCTGAGCAAGCTGCTTGACCAACTGACCGACGAAGAGCTTCAGGCGTTCCTGATCGGGTCGCGCGCCATGCGCCGCGCCCGCGAGAGCCAATATGCCGAGGAAGGGGCCCAGCCGAGTTGATCGCCGTTCTTCGCCGCTACCTGCCGCGCTACCGCCTGCCGATCATCATCGTGTTGACGCTTCTGCTCGTGCAGGCGCTGGCCCAGCTGTATCTGCCCGAGCTCAATGCCGACATCATCAACAACGGCGTGGCCAAGGGCGACCAGGACTACATCCTGCAGACCGGCGCGTACATGCTCGTCGTCACCTTCCTGTTGATGGTCGCCGCGATCATCTCCGTCTTCTTCTCGGCGCGGATCTCGATGGGATTCGGACGCGACGTGCGCAGCGGCATCTTCCGCAAGGTCGAATCGTTCAGCCAGGTCGAGGTCAACCAGTTCGGAACGGCCAGCCTGATCACGCGTAACACCAACGACGTCACGCAGGTTCAGACGCTGGTGCTGATGGCCCTCAACGTGATGATCTCGGCGCCGATGCTGATCATCGGCGGCGTCATCATGGCCCTTCGCCAGGACGTGCCGCTGACCGGCATCCTGCTGGTGATCGTGCCGATCATGCTCCTGCTCATCGGCGCGATTCTCTTGCGCGCGGTACCGCTGTTCCAGCAGGTCCAGGGCAAGATCGACCGGATCAACCAGGTCATGCGCGAAAAGCTGGCCGGCATCCGCGTCATCCGGGCGTTCGTCAAGACGCGTTACGAGGAGCAGCGCTTCGACGAGGCCAGCCACGATTTGATGGACGTTTCCCTGCGCGTCAACCGGCTGTTCGCGATCCTCATCCCGACGCTGCTGCTGATCATGAACATGTCGACGGTTGCCGTGCTCTACTTCGGCGCCTTCCGGGTCGACAGCGGCGAGATGCCCATCGGCAACCTGCTCGCCTTCATGCAGTACATCATGCAAATCATCTTCGCGATGATGACCGCGGTCCTCATGTTCGTGCTCGTACCGCGCGCTTTCGTGTCGGGTGGACGCATCCGCGACGTCCTGGATACCAAGCCACTCATCCTGGACCCACCAACGCCGATCACGCCGCCCCGAGTTGGCGCGGTCGAATTCCGCAACGTCACCTTCCGCTACCCCGGCGCCGAAGCGGCCGTCCTCGAGGACATCAGCTTCACCGCGCGGCCAGGCGAAACCACCGCCATCGTCGGCTCGACGGGCAGTGGCAAGACCACCCTCATCAACCTGCTGCCGCGCTTCTACGACGCCACCGAAGGAGCGGTTGTGCTCGATGGCGTCGACGTGCGCGAGATGGACCGGCAGGACCTGTGGTCGCGCATCGGCATGGTGCCCCAGCGCGCCTTCCTGTTCGGCGGCACGGTCGCCAGCAACCTGCGCTACGGCGACGCCAGTGCCACGCCCGAAGACATGTGGCACATCCTCGACATCGCCCAGGGCCGCGACTTCGTCAGCGAGATGGACGGCCAGCTCGAAGCCGCCATCAGCCAGGGCGGCACCAACGTCTCCGGTGGGCAACGCCAGCGGCTGGCCATCGCCCGCGCACTGGCCAAGAAACCGGACCTGTACGTGTTCGACGACAGCTTCTCCGCTCTCGACTACCGCACCGACGCACGCCTGCGGGCGGCGCTGGCGCGCGAGCTATCGGCGCGCCACGCGACGGTGATCATCGTCGCCCAGCGCGTGGGCACCATCCGCAACGCCGACAAGATCGTCGTCCTCGACGAGGGCAAGATTGCCGGCATCGGCCGCCATGACGAGCTCATGGCAACCTGCGAGACCTATCGCGAGATCGTCCTGTCGCAGCTGACCGAGGAGGAAGCCGCGTGAGCGGGCCTGCCGGTCGGCCGTCGCCCAACGGGCAGCGGCCAAGCAGCGAGTTGGCGGCCAGCCGTCCGGTTGGCTTCGGCCCAGGCGCCCGCCGTGGCCCCGGCGGCGGCGGCTTCATGGGCATGGGTGGCATGCCCGCGGGCAAGGCGACCAACTTCCGCAAGTCGTTCCGACGCCTGCTCGGCGAACTTCGCCCGGAGCGGACGTGGGTGCTCATCGTGATTCTTTTCGCCATCGTCTCGGTGACGCTGGCCGTCATTGGTCCCAAATTGTTGGGCAACGCCACCAACATCATTTTCGAAGGCGTCGTCAGCAAGCAGTTCCCGCCCGGCGCGAGCATCGACCAGGTCATCGCGCTGCTTCGCGCTCAGGGCCAGGACAACCTCGCCAACATGCTCGCGACGATGACCAACCTCGTGCCCGGGGCGGGCATCGACTTCACTGCCCTTGGCCAAGCTCTTGGCGTCGTAGCCGTCATCTACATCTTCAGCTCGGTCTTCGCGTGGGCACAGGCCTACATCATGGCCGGCGTCACGCAGCGCACCGTCTACCGCCTGCGCCAGCGGGTCGACCAGAAACTGGGCCGGCTGCCGCTGGCGTACTTCGACCGCGAGTCGCGCGGCGACATCCTGTCGCGCGTCACCAACGACATCGACAACATCAGCCAAACGCTCCAGCAGACCCTCACGCAGCTGATCACATCGCTCTTCACGGTGATCGGCGTGCTGATCCTGATGGTCTCGATCAGCCCGTTGCTGGCCCTCATCTCACTCTTGGTGGTGCCCGCCTCGATCGTCGTCACCGCGCTCATCGCCACGCGCTCGCAGAAGCAGTTCGCTGCCCAGTGGGCACGAACGGGCGCACTCAACGGGCATGTCGAGGAGATGCACTCGGGCCATGCGATCGTCAAGCTCTTCGGCCATCAGCAGTCGGCGATCGAGGACTTCGATCGACTGAACGAAGGCCTCTACGACGCGAGCTATCGGGCGCAGTTCATCTCCGGAATCATCTTTCCGGCGCTGACCTTCCTGTCGAACATCAACTACGTCGCCATCTGCGTGATCGGCGGCATCCAGGTGACGACCGGCGCCATGTCGCTGGGCGATGTCCAGGCCTTCATCATCTACTCGCGCCAGTTCACCTTCCCCATCATCCAGGTGGCCTCGATCGTCAACGTCCTGCAGTCGGCCGTTGCGTCGGCCGAGCGCGTCTTCGAACTGCTCGATGCCGGCGAGGAAGTACGGGATCCGGTCAGGCCGCGCATCCTGGCCGAGCCGGCTGCCGGCCGCGTCGCCTTCGAGAACGTTTCGTTCCGCTACCTGCCGGACAAGCCACTCATCGAGGAGCTGTCGCTCGTCGCCGAGCCGGGCCAGACAATCGCCATCGTGGGTCCCACCGGTGCCGGCAAGACGACCCTCGTCAACCTGTTGATGCGCTTCTATGACGTCGACGCCGGCCGCATCACGGTCGACGGAATCGACACTCGCGAAATGACGCGCGACAACCTGCGGCACACGTTCGGCATGGTCCTGCAGGACACGTGGCTGTTCTCGGGCACGATCCGCGAGAACATTGCCTACGGCGCTGAAGGCACGGTGTCCGATGCCGACTTCCAGGCCGCCGTCGAAGCGGCCCACGTCGACCACTTCGTGCGCACGCTGCCGGATGCCTACGAAACCAAGCTCGACGACGAGGCGAGCGCGGTGTCGGCCGGCGAGCGCCAGCTACTTACCATCGCACGCGCCTTCCTGGCCGATCCGCCGATCCTCATCCTCGACGAGGCCACGTCGTCGGTCGATACGCGCACCGAAGTGCTGATCCAGAAGGCCATGGCCGGCCTGATGAAGGGCCGCACCAGCTTCGTCATCGCGCATCGCCTGTCCACCATCCGCGATGCCGACCTGATCCTGGTCATGAACAACGGCCGGATCGTCGAGCAGGGCAGCCACGAAGAGCTGCTGGCGCGGGGCGGTTTCTACTACGACCTGTACGCCAGCCAGTTCGAGGAGGCGCTCGAGCAGGTCGCGTAACCGGCGAGCGGGACTCGGCCGTGGCCGGCCTTAGCACGCCGCCATTAGGGCGATTGCAATGACATTCTCAGCTCAGGCATAGCACGACCTAGCGCCAGTCCGACTCGCGACCCAGCGCCCTGTTCGTGATTCCGGGCGAGTTGATGTAATTGCGTTCCGCGAGCGCCCAGAGTCAGCGCCCGACCCCTCGAGGCGGTTCCGATACGTGCCCTCGCTGACTCGGAAGCTGAGAATGTCATTCACACCGGTCGCTGTGGCCCGCGGCGCGACCAGCCGTTCGCTGGTAGATTTCCGCTCCCATCGTCTACTGCTGGAGGGGAATCACCGTGTTCAACGCATTTCGTATCGCCGTGCCCGCCGCCCTGCTGGTCGCCGTTGTCGCCGCCTGCGGCGGTGCCGCGACACCGACAACTCGACCGACTGCGACGGCCGGCCAGCCGACTGCGACGGCGGGTCAGCCGACTGCTACCGCCGGTCAGCCCACGGGTGCGCCGACGGCCTCGAGCGGCGTCCTGACGTCAGCCATCTGCCGCAATCTCAGCGACCTCTCCAACCTCGACTACGCGTTCGGCAAACCGTTCAGCGTGGTCCAGAACCTGGACGCCACGAGCAAGGCGCTCACGCTTCAGCACCTGACGGAGTTCGCTTCGACGGCACCGGCTGAACTGGCACCCGCCGCGGCTGCTCTGGTTGGGCTGTGGACGGACCTGTCGACCAACCCGACGTCGGTCAGCGAATCCGACCCACGCTGGCAGCAGGCGACGGATAGCATCAACGCGTGGAAGACGGCCAACTGCTCGTAGGATGAAGATCGGCTGATGGCTGTAGCGACGCCAGCCCGCGACATCGTCAGCTGGGAGGAGCTCGACCGGCTGGTCGGTCGCCTGTCAGAACAGGTGCGCGGCGATTACGACGTGATGCTGGCCATCACCCGCGGCGCGCTCGTTCCGGCCGGCATGCTGGCTTACCGGCTCGGCATTCGGAACATCCTCGTCGCCGCTGTCGCGTTCTACTTCGACGACGGCGAGCACTCCGATCAGCCGCTGTTCCTGCAGTTCCCGTCGGACCCGCTGTTGCACGGCAATCGCGTGTTGATCGTCGACGAGGTGTGGGACACAGGCACGACCATCCAGGCCGTCATCGACCGGGTCAAGGTTGCCGGCGGCTATCCAACGACGGCTGTCCTCCACTACAAACCGACGCACTCGCTCGTCGAGGCGGTGCCCGACCACTACGTCGTCACGACCGATGCGTGGGTGGTCTACCCGTTCAAGTCGGGCGGCTGATCAGGAGCCTGGCTTCAACACCATCAAGCCAACGATCACGCTGACGATGACCAGCGTGGTGAGGCCGAGCGCGTTGCTGCGCCGGGCAGCGGCCGCGTAGTTATCCGAGCTGGGATCCTCTTCAGCTTCCCTCAGCTGGGCACGGATGGATGGCGCGTACAACGTGATGCCGATGAACGCCGCGGCCAGGTAGAGCACGATCGAGACCCAGATCCACGGCGTCAGGAACGACCAGTTGCCGACGATGACCAGCGGCACGCCGGTGACCGCCAGCGCGATGTAGGCCGGGTTGGCGACGCGCGAATCGAGGCGGCGGATACCGCTCATCGCAAACAGCAACTTGGCCCGGTCCTGGCCGGCCAGCGCCAGCCAGAAGGCATATGTCACGTTGGCGCCGACGGCGACGATGGCCGCGCCGATGTGAACCAGCTTGAGCAGGCCATACAGGTCGACCACGTTCGAAGTTTCGCATCCACAATGGGGCGATGACGACTGACGCGCTGCGTGCGCTGAGTGCCGCGGACCCGGCCATGGCCGCGTTCATCGAGCGCGCCGGCCCATTGCCCGACCGGCCGGGCGTGGGCGACCCGTTCACGTCGCTCGCCCGCGCCATCGTCTTCCAGCAGCTCGCCGGTCGGGCAGCCGCCGCCATCTATGGGCGGCTGCTTGCGTCGATAGGTGGCGAGATGACGCCCCGGGCGCTGCTCGCGCGAACACCCGATGAGTTGCGCGCGGTCGGCCTGTCGGCGGCCAAGACCGCTGCCCTGATCGATCTGGCAACCAAAGTTGCCGACGGGCACCGTCCCGCTCACCGAACTCGCCGTACTGCCTGACGACGACATCGTCGCGCGGCTCGTCACCGTACGCGGCATTGGCCGCTGGACGGCCCAGATGTTCCTGCTGTTCGAGCTGCGCCGGCCGGACGTTTGGCCGGTCGACGACCTGGGCGTGCGCAACGGCTACTCGCTGATCCACCAACTGGCCGCCACCATCGCGCCGAAGGCGTTAGAGGCGGAAGGTGAGCGCTACCGGCCATTTCGAAGCACGGCTGCTCTGTATTGCTGGCAGGCAGTGCACCTCGAGCGGGGCACGAGCCCGATCCGCTAGGAGACGCCCTCCTCCGCAGTCCGCCTTCGGCGGCGGCTACCCCAAGTCGATGAGCGTGGCGTAGACCTGGCAGCGGCCCCACCTCGAATCGGGCTTCGCCCGCGCGCGACGCCCATCGCCGTACGCCCACAGGACGTCCCCGCCGGCGGTCACCTCGGCCCGGTCGCGCAGGCCGGCGCCGTTCTTCGATAGGTCGAGCCAGTTGGGGCCCCAGCCGGTCGCCGCGACCACCTTCGGCGTGCCCCATGAGTCGCCGCCGTCGCCCGAGACGACGTATGCATTGCCCACCCGAACGGTCGAGTCAATCCCTGTCGTCGACAGCGGCACGTCGGTGAGCGTATGGAAGCCAACGAAGACCTTGCCGCCGCTCACCGTCAGCGTCGGCTTATGGGCGGACTGCGGACGCCCGCTCGCGTCCGACGCGACGGCGGGCAGCGTCTGCCACGACCAGGTCTGGCCGTTGTCGTCGGAGCGGCCGAGCTTGATCGATCCGCGCGGGTTGCCCGCACCGGGGGTGGTCACGTAGTCGGGCAGGGCCAGGTAGACGCGACCGCTGGTCTGGCTGACGTCGATGCCATGCGTCCAGCACACGTACAGCCGCTCATGATCGCCGGTGCCCGGCGCATTCAGGAACTCGGTGTCGTAGCCATTCAGATTCAGCTGCCTGGCCATGACCGGCGCACCGGCCGTAAACGTGCTGAGCGCCTTGTTCAGGCGCAGACGGGCTATGCCATACGAAACACGACCGTACGCGCCGCTGTTCCATGCCGGCCGGTCGATCTGGCAGAAGCTGGCGTAAAGAGAGCCGTCGGGACCGGTGCGCAGGCGGTAGCCGTTGCGGTACTGGAAGGGGTAGCCGCCCGGGTCGGGCAGTGCCGAGACGCTGACCGTCTGCCAGGTCTTACCGAAGTCGGTCGAAGCACGCACCGGCATGGCCGTCTCCTGGTCGTCAGTCAGCGTGTTGAGCGTGGCGTAGACCGTGCCGTAGTTGGGGCTGCTCGGGTTGCGATCGACGGTGATGTCCGGATAGCCGTGCTGCGCGGCGCCGCCGAAGACCTTGAGCGGCTGACCACGTCGCGCCCATGTCGTCGCTGTAGGCGATAGACAGGCGGTGATCGCTGAAAGAGCAGTCCGAGACGGTCGAGTCAGCCCAATAGAGACGCGCCGAGCCGGCTTTGGGCCCGGGACCCCAGGCGATGGTGCCGTGGTAGTTGGGCACGCGGCCGGAGCCGGCCCACGGCTTGCCGGCGGCCAGCTTCCAGCTCGCGCCGCCATCCGAGCTGACCTTCAAGCCCGGCGTATATGTGCCGCACGTGGAGTTGCTCGGCTTGTACTCGTATGCGACGGCCAGCTTCTGGCTGTTGGTCGGGTGCGTGGCGACGATGGGCTCGAAAGCGTTGTCGTACGGGAAAGACCGGCTGGCGATGTCCGCTGTCAGGTCCGTTTCCCAGACGACCGATACGGCCGCCGCGGCCTGACCGACCGACAAACCGAGAACCACCAGCGCGCCCAGGACGGCGGCGCCGACCCTCATGGCCCGAGGTCGATCAGGGCGCCATAGATCTGGTCGCGGCCCCAGCGCGAATCGGGCTTGGCGCGCGCGTTGCGGCCATCGCCGTAGGCATAGAAGACTCGACCGCCGGCCGTCAGCGCGGCGCGGTCACGCAGTCCCGCACCCTGCCGGTTGAGGTCCAGCCAGTCGGGGTTCCAGCGCGATGTCGAGATGAGGGCGGGCGATGTCCAGCTGGTGCCGCCGTTCGAGGACACGGTGAACGCGTTGCCGACCGTGACACTGCTGTCCACGCCGGTCGTCGAGAGCGCAACGTCGGTCAACACGTGGAAGCCGACGAAGACCCTGCTGCCGTTAACGACCAGCGCGGGCCGGTGCGCCGACTGGGTCTTGCCGCCCACCGCCGGCAGGTCCGCCAGCCGCTGCCAGCTCCATGTCTGGCCCAGGTCGTCCGAGCGGCCAAGCTTGATCGAGCCGCGCGCAACGCCCGCGGCAGGACTTGGGTCGTAGTTGGCGACGGCGAGGTAGACGCGGCCGGTGGTGTGGTCGACGTCAAGACCGTTTGTGCCACAAGCGTTCAATCTCTGGCGGTCGGTGGTGCCCGGCGCCTTGTCGTAGGTCGTGTTGTAGCCGCTTACCGTGAGCGTGGTGGCGAGGACAGGCGACAGCCGCCGTGAAGGTGGCCTGGGCCTTGTTCAGGCGCAGCCGGCTGACGCCGTAGGCAAGCCGACCGGGGAAGCCCGACCAGGTCGGTCGGTCGGTTTCGCAGAAGCTGGCGTACAGGCTGCCGTCGGGCGCCGCCGACAGTCGATAGCCGAGCCGGTAGCGGAACGGGTTGGCCTGCGTCTGGGCGAGGGGGGAGACTTCGGTGGCGAGCCAGTGCGCGCCGTAGTCGGATGAAGCAAGCACGCGCATGCCGGGCTCAGTCTGCTGCGTCGGGTAGTAGTTGATCGTGGCGTAGACGGCGCCGTAGTTGGGGCTGTTGGGGTCGCGGTCGACGGTGATGTCCGGATAGCCACCGAACGGTGTCGCCGCCACGCCCTTGTATACGAACAGCGTCGACCACGTCGCGCCCTGGTCGTCGCTGTAGGCGATCGACAGGCGATGGTCAGGGTTTTGGCAGCTGCTCAGCGTCGTGTCGGCCCAATAGAGGCGCGCCTTGCCGGCAGGTCCGGGACCCCAGGCGATGGCGGCGTGCCAGTTGGGCGAGCGGCCCGAGCCCGACCAGGGCTTCTTGGCGGCGTTCGTCCACGTCGAACCGCCATCGGTGCTGATGCGCAGGCCGGGAATGATGCCGCAGCCCGCGCCGCTGCTGGGCTTGTACTCGTAAACGACGGCCAGTTTCTGCGAGTTGGTCGGATGGGTCGCCACGACCGGCTCAAAGGCGTCGTTGTAGGGGTAGGACAGGCTGGTCAGGTTGGACGTCAGGTTGCGCTCCCAGACGACGGAAGCGGCCGCCGCGACCGGCCCGACGGCCAGCGCGAGCGCCAGCGTCGCCAAACCGCTGGCGAGGACAGGACGGGGGCGCACCTCGGTCACGCCTTGCCGGTGGCCGCCGGCGCCGCGAGTGCCAGCTCGATCGCCTGGTCGATTGACATGCGCTTACCGGCCTCGAATTCGGCGAGCGCGGCGGGCTCCGTCGGTTTCTCGGGCAGGTGCCAGAAGTATTCGGCGCCGACCTCGAAGAAGGAGTTGTCGCCGCTGCCGATGCCGCTGCGCTCGCGAATGCCGTCGATTGCGCCACTCAACCGCCACCAGCGGTCGAGCTCGCCGCGGCCCTCGGCGAGCAGCGCCATGTCCAGCAGCAGCAGGATGATTCCGCCCTGGTCGCCCGAGGCGCGGAACTTGTCGAGCGCCTCGCGGAAGATGACCTCGGCGCGCCACGACATCGCCGCGATAGGCCAGGTGCGAGCCCCTGATGTGGCCCGTCCAGCCGATGCGGAACGGGTCGTTGAGCTGGTGGGCGACCTCGAAGGCCAGCTGGCCGTGCCGCTCGGCGTCGTCGTAGCGTTCGACGGACAGCAGCGCGAAGCCGAGTGCCCAGTTGGCATCGCTCACGCCGCGCTGATCGCCGAGCCGCTCGTAAGGCTACGGCGGCTTCCTCGAGGTAAGGGATCGAGCCCTTCAGGATGTCGGCACGCGAATCCGGTAAGTGATCGAGGGGCGCGAACGAGAGGTTGTAGAGCGCCTCGGCCACAGCCGCCTGGTCGCCGGTATCGCGCGCCGCCGCCAGCGCCGCCTGGTAGTACCGGTTGCAGGCCACGAAGTCGGATTGCCAGTAGCAGACGCTGCCGCCGGCGCCGAGAGCGCGCGCGCGCAGCAGGCGCCGGCAGCTCGCTGCGCGCCGGCCATCGCCAGCACGGCGTCCGCCCGGCGCCGGCCCTCGTAGATGTAGCCGCGGATCTGCCAGAAGCGCCAGATGCCTGCCAGCAGCCGAAACGCCAGCCTCGGCGTTGCCCATCTCGACCGCCCAGTCGAACGCCGCACGGATGTTGTCGTGGTCCAGATCCAGGCGGTCGAGCCAGCGTGGCGCGTCGGCGGCCGTCAGGTGCGGTTGGGCCTCCTCGACCAGGGCGACGAAGGTGGCGGCGTGGCGTGCACGCAGGTCGTCGAGGTCGCCGTCGGCGGCCAGCTTTTCCTGGCCGTACTCACGGATCGTGGCCAGCATCACGAAGCGAGGGTCCTCGTCGGCGGTTGGAGTGCCGCGCACGAGGCTCTTGTCGGCCAGCGACGACAGTCCGTCCAGAACGTCCGTGCCCAGCTCGGCGGGGGGTCCGCATACCGGCTCCGCCTGCATCAGGTAGGCCCCGCCGGAGAAGATCGAGAAACGGTCGAACATGCGCCGATCGGGCTCTTCGAGCAGGTCGTAGCTCCAGTCGATCGCTCCGCGCAGCGTCTGTTGGCGCTCAGGCAGGTCGCGCGCGCCACCGGTCAGCAGGCGCAGACGCTGGTCTACCCGCGCGCCGATCGCCTCGACCGACAGGATTCGGACGCGGGCTGCGGCCAGCTCGATGGCCAACGGCAGGCCGTCGAGGCGGCGCACGATGGCCACGATCGCCGATGCGTTTTCATCGGTCAGCGCGAAACTGGGCTGAGCGGCAACGGCACGTTCAACGAACAAGCGAACGGCCTCGAATTTGGCAGCCTCCTCGGCCGTCCATGGGCCCTGGTCGTTGGCCGCCGGCAAACCCAGCGGTGGTACCGCGTAGTCCGTTTCCCCGTATACACGCAGCAGGATGCGGCTGGTAACGACCACCTTCAGGTCAGGCAGCTCACGCAGCAGCCGGCCGACCAGTGGCGCGGCAGCCACGATCTGCTCGAAGTTGTCCAGCACCAACAGCACCTTGCGACCGTGCAGGAACTCGAGCAGTCCCTGCTCGGGTGTCTGACCGGCTGTCGTCGTCAGCCCGACGGCGGCTGAAACAGCGGCCGCGACGAGCTCTGGATCGCGCGTGGCGTCGAGGTCGACGAAGTAGACACCGTCGGGGAAGTCATCGCTAACCTCGGCCGCCAGCTGCAGCGCCAGGCGCGTCTTACCCGTGCCGCCCGGTCCGGACAGCGTCAGCAGGCGCGTGCCGGCCAGCACGCGGCGCGCCTCGTCCAGCTCGGCCCGGCCGACGAAGCTGGTCAACTGGACCGGCAGGTTGTTGGGCCGTGCCGACAGCGTGCGCAGCGCCGGGAAGTCCGCGCGCAGCCCCTCACCGACGAGTTGGAACAGGCGCTCCGGCATGGACAGGTCTTTCAGCCGGTGCTCACCCAGGTCGCGCAGCGTCATTCCCGCTGGCAGCGACGACGAGACAAGCTGGCGCGTGATGTTGGAAACGAGCACCTGGCCGCCGTGGCCGGCGCTCATCAGCCGTGCCACCTCGTGCAGCGTCAGGCCAACGTAATCGTCACCGGTCGCGATGGCCTCACCGGTATGAATGCCCATCCGCACGCGGATTTCACTGTCCGCAGGCCACTCATGTCCGGCCAGGGCACGCTGGGCAGTCGCTGCGGCCACGACCGCGGCGGCAGGTGAATCGAAGACGCAAAAGAGGGCGTCCCCTTCGGTGCCGAAGATCCGCCCGGCCTGGCTGGTCACGGCATCGCCGATCAGCTCGGCGGTGCTCGCTCAGCAGGCGCGGGTAGGCCTCAGCCTGCGCCTGGATCAGGCGTGTCGAACCCTCGATGTCCGTGAACAGGAAGGTGTGCGTTGCGCCGGCGTTCTCGGTCACGGTGATTCGAGCTCCAAGTCAATGTCCGCGCAGGCGAAGCCCTGGGCGGCGAGCGGCGCGACAGCTGCTGCCACGGCCGGGATGGCGTCCTCACGCAGCGTGCCCTCGATCTCGTGCGCTCGATCGAGCGCTGCGTCGCGCTTGTCCTCGAGGTAGCGAAGGTACTGCGTGGCCAGGCTGGCATCCTGCTCGAGCATGGTGGTGACAGCAGTCACCACATCTGTCGCGCCCGTCCATGCCGGCAGCGCGGCGATCGCCGTGCCCAGGTCGGTAACGGTGGTCTGGAGCTCGTGGGCCAGGCCGGTCGCGTTGTCCTTGTCATCGGCGGCGAGCGAGCGACCGATGTCGCGCGCCACCTGTTGGGCGACGACAACGTCGGCAAATGCCCGGCAGAAGCCGTCCTGCCACTCGGCCGGCCACGGCGTCGCCGAAGCGGCGACCGTCGCGGTAGGCAGGGGCGTCACCTGAGATGGGGCTCGAGGTCGCGCGTCCCGATGGCCGCGCGGTGACGTTGGGCGTGCGCGCGGGCGACGCAGCGTCACAGGCGCCGAGCACGAAGATGCCGATTACGAAGACTGCGAGGTGGCGGATGACTGCACCCCCATGAGGTGAGCGGAAGGATAGCGAGCCGGTGCGCGGCCGGCTACTCCGTGACCCTGAAATAGCCCTCGGAAATGGTGTTTCCGTCAACGCTATATCGCATGACGAAGACCCCCGGTCCGTCGACCTCGTGGCTAACCGGCGCTTTGGCGTAGTAGAAGCGGGCGTTGGCATTGCGGCCCGTGAACGAGTTGGTGTGGACGTTTGTCTCCGCGCCTGTCGTCGGGTCGACACGGAAGATATTGAAGTCCACCTGCACCTGACCGACGGGGTCGCCGATGTTGGCCTGCCAGGCCATCTGATCGTTCATGGTGAACTCGACATGCGGGTTGACCAGGTTGAAGTTGCCGGTGTAGTCGCTGGCAAAGGTGATCTTGCCCGGTCCCTCGACCAACTCGACGGCAATGGGCGAGGCGGATGGCGAAGGGCTGGGTGAGGGCGTGGCTGTAGGTGTCGGGGTCGCCGATGGTCTCAATGTGACTGTCGGGCTGGGGCTGGCCAAGCCGGGCAGGGTGGGCGTCGGCGTCGCTTCGGCCGTGTTCTGTCTGCCGTTGCCGATGACGGCCAGCGCACCCACCAGCAGCACGACGATCGCGCCGATGACGATCAGCGCTCCGATCAGCCGGCCAATCGACCGAGGCGCCATCGTTCGAGTTGCGCAGGTTGGGTTGGCCGTAGACGACGCCTTGCCGCCTGGGGCGACGCGAACTGCTCACCTATCGAGACCTGGGATCACGTGGCAGATTGTGGCACCCACGGCCCTTCTGACCCGATCAGTGGTAGCCTACGCGTCCCAGCAAATCCGTCGCCCAGCACTTTCGCCGTGCCGCGAGAGGAGATCGGATGCCCGCCTTCGTTTCTTCGTGTTCCGTCATTGCGACGCGCTCATGAACCTGCCGCGCAAGGTTTCCACGGCCGACGAGCCGTTCAAGCACGTAATCGCCGAGTATCGGGTCCGCGAGCACCATGTGACGTGCGTCTGCGGCTGGTCCGGCAATGCGCCCGGCAAGATCAGTTCGCCTGACGACTGGAACGCTCACCTGCTGGCCGTTCGCGGCCGACGCCGCTGAGCAAGCCCGCGGCCGGCCCGGCGCTGCCAACGACGCGTGCCGAGTTGATGGCCCTTCATGTCGCCGCTCGCAAGCGGCGCGAGGCTGCCACGCTGGGCAGCGACGAATACCGCGCGGCGGCCGAGGAAGTCGCCCGCATCGAAGTCCAGATCGCGCGCATCGAGGAGCCCCAGCCGCCCGCCTGAGCGAGGCTCAGATCGCGGCGATTGACCTCGCCGCCATGCGCGGCCCGTAGCGCGGCGCGCCCAGGCCGCTCAGCTCGAGCAGCAAGACGACGCGTGCACGCTGGCCCTCGTACGGCCGCAGCAACTCGAGCATGCGCTCGTCCGTGCCGCGTGGCTCGCCGGCCAGCGCCCAGCTGACCAGGTTCGGGATGTGGTAGTCGCCCACGCTCACCGCATCGGGGTCGCCCAGCGCGATGCGCACCGTCTCGGCCGCCGTCCACGGCCCGATGCCGGGCATGGCTGATCAACCGCCGGCTCAGTTCAGCCGGCGCCGAAGCGGACGGCCGACTGCAGGCTGCCCGCGACGGCGGCCGACCGGCGGATGACGTCCGCCCGGCGCCGCTCGAGCCCGAGCGTGTGGAAGCGCCAGTAGGGCTGCGCCGCGAGACGTCTGGGCAGATGGCGGAACGATCAGGCCGGGTGGACCGGGCGCAACTTCTCCGTAGCGGCGCAGCAGCGCCCGGTGGCTGTTCGCCGACTCAAACCCGGTCACTTTCTGGCCGACGATGGCCGGCACGAGCGCCTCGAAGACATTGCCGGTGCGCGTCATGCGCAGGCCCGGCCGGCGTCGGATGAGGTCGGCGATCAATGGGTGGTGGGGTATCAGGGCGCGCGGGTCGTCTGACGCACCGAGCAGCTCGCCCGCGGCGTCCAGCGCGAGGTCCGGCGCCCGGGCCCCAGGCTTCCAGGTCGAAACTGCTGCGAGTGCGCGGAGTTACGCGAAGCGTTGCCGGGCCGGCGGCGGTGCGCGTTGCGTGCAGCGCGCTCCCGTTTGCCAGGCGCACCCTGGCGTCGCCTGGCCCCGCCCACAACGCGCCGAGGGTCAGGCCCAGATCGACCTCGAACGGAAGGTGCAGCGTCTTCCTGAGCGGTTCGGCCGGCGTGACGGTCACGCCGCGAGTCTAGGTTGGCGCTACGTCGCCGTTTGGCTGGCTGACGACGATGGGTGGCCCGACCGATCGCGCGCCGGTCGTGGGCGGCACGATGACTTCCTGGCCCAGCGACCACAGCGTGATGCTGGTGAAGGTGACCATCAGCACGGCCAGTGGCAGCTGGTTGGCCAGGCGGGCGCCCTGGCGCGTTTCGCCGAGTGCCGCGTGGCCGGCCCACGCACCCACCACGTGCCCGCCGACGACGGCCGCCAGCTGGATGGTCCAGATGATCGACGGCGGCAGGAAGGCCCACGGCTGGCTCATGTTCGACAGCGGGTAGGGCAGCAGGCTGATGCCGCCGACCAGCGGGTCATTGACGGCAATCACGATGCGCTGGCCGTCGAACAGCAGCGTCACGATGTAGTGAGCAATGAGATAGCCGATGGCGACCGGCAGCAAGCCGGCGCCAAGGGCATTGACGCCGATGCGGCGAGCCACGGCGAACACGATTGCCAGGATCAATGCAAACCAGCCGAGTAAGGCGATGGTGTTGACGGCCACCGCCGGCAGGACATCGATGTGGCCGATGAGATCGAAGTACAGCCGTGTTTGCGACAGCCCGTCGAAGATGATCGCCGCTGTGCCCAGCGTGACGAGCACGAGATCGATGCGCGTCCACGGCTCGGCAAACAGGCCGCTGGCGAACGGCCGGCGGGCAACCTGGTTCTGCTCCGGCTCACCGATCTGCTTATAGGGCGCGAGCCGGCCGAGCAGCCAGAACCACACGCTGAAAACCTCGACGTTGCGGCGCCAGGCCGCGCGCCCGAACCAGGACATGCCGGCCAGCGTGAAGAGCGTGTAGCCGAGCAGGACGATGGCCAGCGTCTTGCCGCCGGTCACGAAGGCCACCAGCTCCAGCCAGATCGACGATGGCGAAGCCGACAACCGCCGGCCACTTGCCCAACCGCGCCGGGTACGGCCGGCCGGTTTCGTCCTCGTCGTCGTCCGGCGTCTGGCGTCGACAACAATCGCAGCCGCCGGCCCGCGCCAACCAGCAGCATGTGCATCGTGCTGAACGGGTCGAGCCAGGCCCAGATTGGCCCCCACAGCGCCGAAATCAAGGCGACGCCGATCCAGCCGTAGATCCACAGGAAGATCTGCCCTACGTCGGCCGCCGGGTCGTTGCCGCCGAAGAAGGCCTGCGCCATGATCCACATCCACGCGATCAGGCCCAGCGCGCGAAGCGGCCAGCGGATGAGACGCGAAACGTTGCGCACTCTGCCCAGCGCAACGTTGGGCGGGTTCGACTGCTGGCGCAGGCTGACGAAAACGAACGACATGCGCGACCGCCAGCGCGGCGCCCGCCACGTAGGCGACGAGCGGCAGCGGCGCCTCGTACTTTTCGTTGATCGCATGTGGCCGAAGCCGTCGCGGGCACGGCCGCAAGTGCAATGGCGAACCAGACTGCTCGGGCCAGGCGCGCTCTCACCGTCGCAGCGTAGCCTCAGCGTGCCCGGCGGCGGACGAGGAAGCAGCGCAGCGCGCCCGCAACGTCGGCTGCGAGGACCGCGCTCGATTTCCTCACGGAGGCGACTAGGCAGTGCGACTGGGAATTCGCTGAGAGGTCGCTACGACCCGATGGCGGTGCTTTCGGCCAATTCCGCGCCGGCTGCGCGGGCATCCTCGGCGAATGCGGCGAGGGCCTCATCGCTCGTGGCGCTGTCGTAGATCAGCCCGATCACGCGGCTAACGCCGAGCTCCGCGTAATCGCGCAGCATCTGCACGCGAGCTGCACCGGGCTCGCTCAGCGTGACGTGCCAGACATGAACGGAGATGCGCAGCGATGCCGGGTCGCGGTCGATCTCTTCGCAGCGAGAGCGGATGACCGGCAGCGCCTCGGCCAATTCAGCCGGCGTCATGCCGTCGAGATTGAGTTCGTCGGCGTATTTGGCGGCCAGGCGCCAGGTGACGTTAGGGCCGTTGCCGCCGACCATGATGGGCACCCATGGCTGCTGGACAGGCTTGGGGATGTTGATCGCGTTGTGCACGGACGCGTGCTTGCCTTCATAGGTGGCGTGGCCTGGCCCCATCATCGCGCGCAGGACCTCGAGGTGATCGCGCAGGATGGCCAGCCGCTCGGCGGGTGGCGGGAAGCCGTAGCCGTAGGCGAGCCACTCATCGCGTTTCCAGCCGGCGCCGATGCCCAGTTCCATCCGCCCGCCACTGATGACATCGAGCGTGCTGATCATTTTCGCGGTCAGGGCCGCATTTCTGTACGCCGCGCACAGCACGATGTGGCCCAGTCGGACGCGCCGTGTTTCGGATGCCAGCGCGGCCAGCGTCGTGAAAGATTCAAAGGTGATTTCATCGGTCGGCCGCGGCACGGTGTGGAAGTGATCGAATAGCCAGACCGATTCAAAGCCCAGCGAATCAGCTTGCCATGCGACGTCGCGCGTGCGCGCCCAGGCCTCGCTCGAATTCCATCCGTTGTATTCGCCCACCCAGCCCTGGGGCACGATTACGCCAACTCGCATCGCGATCTCCTAGAATTTGGAAGGCTCATCCTAGCCGTGCAGCCGGGCGACCCTGTTCTCAGGAGATTTCACGTGGTCAAGATCCGACAGGTAGACGCGACCATGATCGACAAGCCAAAGCCGACGCCGAAGGCACCCAAGGCCCTCACCCCGCGCCAGTTGGAGCGTGTCGACCAGGAGCGCAAGTTCAAGCGCATGCTGGCCAAGATCAACACAGCGGACGACGTGTTTGAGGTCCGTTTCGAGAAAGATGACAAGCCGTTGACCGTCCGTCAGCGCCTGCTGCGCGCGGCACAGGACGCTGGCAAGGAGATCGTCGTGCGCAAGTCCGAGAAGTGGCTGGTTGGTCGCTTTGGCGACGCCAGAGCGCCGATCGAGGCGCGGCCGCCGCCGTGCCGGCAGCAGTGCCGCCTGAGCCAAAGCTAGCCGTCCAGATCTTCGGTTATCGCGACTCGCGGCCAACACAGCAAGCGATACGTTTCTTTCGCGAAAGGCGTGTCGGCGTGACCTTCGTCGATCTAGCCCAGCGGCCGCTGGCGCGCGGCGAGTTGCAGCGATTCGCACAAAAGTTCGGCGCGGTTCAGGCTGCTCGACGAAGAAAGCAAGGCGTACCGTGACGCGGGCCTCGCCTACATACGTTTGGACGATGCGGACGCATTTGAGCGTTTGCTCGTCAACCCTCGATTATTGAAATTGCCACTTGTCCGTTGTGGCAACGGGTTATCGACCGGCGCCGACCAAACAACGTGGAAAAGCTGGCTGTCCGCGAGCTAGCGCAGGTCCTCGCCATCGGCGGTTCGTTCGGCCCTGTCACGTAGACGCTGGTTCATTTCTTCGAAGCCGATGCGCGTCGCCGGCAGGCGAATCTTCGAATACAGCGGCACGAGGATGCCGGTCAGCATTTCATCCTGCACGAAGCGGACGCGCTCCTCGTCGATTGGCTCGAGCAGGAAGCCGTGCTCGCCCGAGAAGATATGTCGCGAGATGAGCGTCGAGCGCCAGCGCAGCTCGGTTGGCGGCGACCACGTCAGCACGACCGGCGCGAACGCAAACCCGCGCGCGCCCGGCGGCCGGCTCAGGATCGTCACCCGCTTGCCGACCTTTGGCTTGCCGTGGAGCTCGCGCACCAGCGGGTTCCAGTCGGGATAGCTGGCGAAGTCGGTCAGCACTGACCACACCATCTCGACAGGTGCCCTGATCTCGATGGCGCTGCGGATTGTGCGCGTGGTGCGTAAGTCCAAGGCGTCTGATCCCGCTTTAGTCCGGCAAACGGGCTTCGATGATGCCGTCCCGAACACGCAGCGGGTAATAGCGCAGCCTGCGGATCCGGGTGGCCGCGCGCGCCATCGCCTTGAGGTCGGTCGGCTCCGGCTTGTCCGCAGCACCCGGTGGCGACCATGGCGCGTGGTAGCCGCCATCGGCATCGAGGCCGCCGGTGGTCGGGAACTGCGTCGTGTCGCCGGTGGCGAGGTCGAACTGGCCGCGATGAAGCGGGCAAGCGACAAGGCAGTCGTCGAGCGAGCCCAGCGACAGCGGTGCGGCCATATGCGGACAGCGATCGTCGGTCAGGCACAGGCCGCTGCCGGTGTGCGCCAGCAGCAAGTCCAGGTCGCCAAAGGTGAAGCGCGTCAGGCTGCCCGGCGGCAGATTGTCCGCGACTGCGAGCCGCCGCCATTCGCCGTCGGCCGCGCCGGGCGCGAGCAGGCCATCGGGGATGGACATCAGGTCAATCTCGGCGCTCACCGCGGCGATGGTAGGCCAGTCGGGGTTTGGGAACCGGAATGTCAAGGGCGGGCGTCTTGCGGCCAGGAGGCGACCCAAATGCGATCTCATCGAGTGCTATCGGCTCTTCTCGGCTCAATCCTGGTTGGGCTGCTGCTGATCGGATGTGCCAGCGCCGGCAGCGCGCCCGCGCCGCAGCCGCGACCAGCGAGTTTGCTCGAAGGTCCAGACAGCCAGCCCGCGTCCGGCAGCGATCAGGGCGGCGGGACCGGCACGAATGAGGTTGCCGTCGCCGACAGCGCTTTCATCGTGCGCGAAGGAACACTTGACGTCGAGGTCAATGACCTGCCCGGCGCCCTCAACCAGGCGCACGCGCTCGTAAGCAACCTGGGCGGCTACGTGGCCGGCTCCAAGGAGAGCAACGACGGCGACTATACGTATGCCGCCATCACGTACCGCTTCCCGGTGGAGCACTGGGACGACGCGCTGGTCGGGCTGCGCGCCCTCGGCCAGCGCGTGATCAGTGAAAACACCACCGCCAGCGACGTGACCGCCGACGTGGTTGACATGGACGCCCGGCTGGCCAACCTGCGTGCCGCCGAAACGCAGTACCAGTCGTTCATGGCCAAGGCCGTCACCATCGACGACGTGCTGGCTGTTCAGAAGCAGCTCACCGACGTCCGCGGCCAGATCGAGCAGCTCCAGGCGCAGCGCGACAACCTGGCCAACCGCGCCACGCTGGCGACACTCACCGTCAACTGGCAGGTGCCAGTTACCGCAGTCGCCACCGTCAACCAGGGCTGGGACCTGGGCCACGAAGTCGATCGAGCCTTTGCCACGCTCGTCGGCTTTGGTCAGTCGCTCGCCAGCCTCGCCGTCTGGCTGCTCATTGCGGTCCTGCCAATCGTCGTGCCGATGATCCTGATCGCGTTCATTGGCTACCGGCTGCTTCGGCCGCGCTTCAGCCGCGTGACGGTGGACCAGCCGCCGGCCGCCGACGCATAAAACGCCGAATCTGGCCGCGCGGGTACTGCTCGCAAGGTACCTCCTGCGTCGCCGAAGGCCGGCCGGCCTATTTGCACTCTGGCACCGGGCGTAACGAGTGGATCGAGCAGGGCCTGACCATCCCAGACCTGGATTGCGTACTCGACTGAACGAGGACTAACCCGGTAGTACCGCACCGCACCGTCTAATTGGCGTGTGGCGTGGCGTTCGCGCGACGGCTGAAATGGCACCACGGGGCCGCCGTGCCCGTGCCGTCATAAATGAGGGGACCAGAGTTGGTCGTTCCTGCCTGCGCGATTGTCGGGCGACGATGATCCGTCGTCACCGGACTCTGCTTCGCTGGCTGCTCGCCGTTGGCGACGCAACTGTGGCCGGCATGCTCCTTGTTGGCGTGTCGAGGCTGCGCTTCGCCGCCGAGTCGAGCTCAATCTGGTCGGCCATCTTCACCGCGCCGTGGGTGCCGGCGGTCATCTTCATCCTGGGCTGGATCGCCACGCTGTGGACGCTCGGGCTGTACAAGCACCACTCGCGCCGTTCGATGGCCCAGCAGGCCCTCGGCGATGGCCAAAGCGTTCCTGCTGTTCACGCTGGTCACGTTTGCCGTCCTGTACGCGCTGAAGCTGCCTGAAATCAGCCGCGCCTACCTGCTGGCGCTGCTGCCATCCATGGCCCTCGCATCGCTGGCGCTGCGCGCCGTCATCCACACCGCGCTGTTGTGGCTCCAGCTGACCGGCAGGAACGTGCGCAACGTGGTGGTCATCGGTTCGGGCCCGTCGGCTACGCGATTTGCGCGCGAAGTCGACATGAACGCAACCTTCGGTGTCCGAGTGATTGGGTACCTGGACGGCCAGGGCACCAACGAGGCAAGGGTCGGCGCTCCGTACCTGGGCCCCATCGAGTCACTACCGGGCGTCTTGCACCATTACGTCGTCGACGAGGTGGCGCTGTGCATCGACCTGGCCGAGTGGTGGGTCGTTGAGAACGTCATTGCCGTCTGCCGCGCCGAAGGCAAGGTCGTGCGTATACCGCTGGCCGTCGGCTTCGTGGCCGGGACGGCGACATATGTCGAGGACCTCGCCGGCATCCCGCTCGTGTCGTTGCTCGACCGCCCCGACCACCAACTGGGGCTGGCGGCCAAGCGCATCGTCGACTTCGCGCTGGCCGTCATCGGCCTGACCATCGGCCTGCCCATCTTCGTGGCGGCAGGCCTGGCCGTGCTGATCGCGGATGGCCGGCCGATTCTGTTCAGCCAGGATCGCGTGGGCCTGCACGGCCGTCACTTCCGGCTCTACAAGTTCCGCACGATGGTGCGCAACGCCGAGGCGATGCGTGCCGAGCTGCTCGAGCTCAACGAGCGCAAGGGCCCGGCCTTCAAGGTCACTGACGATCCGCGCATCACGCGTGTCGGCCGCTTCCTGCGCCGCACCAGCCTCGATGAGCTGCCGCAACTGTTGAACGTGCTGCGCGGCAGCATGAGCTTGGTCGGCCCGCGCCCACCGCTGCCCTCGGAGGTCGACGAATACGACATCTGGCACCGCCGCCGGCTGTCGATGAAGCCGGGCATCACCGGGCTGTGGCAGATCGAAGCGCGGCGCGACCCCGACTTCGACAGCTGGGTCCAACGCGACCTCGAGTACATCGATCACTGGTCGCTGTGGCTCGACACCAAGATCGCAGCACGCACCCTGCCGGCGATGCTGCGCGCCGAAGGCCGCTGAGCCGCCCGTTGCCTGGACCGGTGCTTCCGATGGGTGTCCGCGCGCCCGCCGAGGACCGCGCCGGTTTGCGCTGGATCCTGTTCCAGTCGGGCTGGGCGGGCACGTTCGAGGTCGGCGGCATGGCCCTGCGCTTCGTGCTGGCGCTGCTGATCGCCCGCCTGTACGGACCGGAAGGGCTGGGCGTGTACACGCTCGCGCTGGCCTTTGCAACGGGCGCGGCGCTCATTGGCGTGCTTGGCATGGACCGCGCCTCCACGCGATTCGTGGCTCTTCACCGCGCTCGCCACGAGTCCGGCGCCGTCGTCGGCCTGGCTCGTTTCGCGACAGCCGTCACAGTGCTGCTCAGCGCCGCGCTGGCGGCGGTGCTTTTTGTCGCGGCGGGCGCGATCGAGCGCGGCTGGCACCAGCCAGGGCTGGCCGGACCCGTTGCGGTAATGGCCCTCGCCGTCCCGGCGATCGCCCTGGGGGCGGTCTGGCGCGAAGGCCTACGCGGCTTCCAGGACGTCCGACTTGCTTCGCTACTGGAAAAGGTCGGCATTCCCGGACTGACGGCGGTCGCGCTCCTGGCGGCAGTCGCGGCGGGAGCCTCGGGTGTGACTGCCGCCGCGGCTGCCGTTGCGCGTGGCCTACGTCGCGACTGGCGCGCTGGCCGGCGTGCAGCTCTGGAAACGAGTCGCCGGCCCCGTCGGAGCGGCGCCTCTCTATCAGCGTCGTACCTGGACTCGTTTTGCCGCGCTCATGTCGCTGGAAGGCGTTCTGTTGTTCGTTCTCCAATGGACCGACCAGCTGATGGTGGGCCTGTTCCTCGACGCCCACCAGGTTGGCGTCTACGCGAGCGCCCTGCGCCTGGCGATGCTGGTGGCCGTCCCGCTGCTCGCCGTCAACTCGATCATGGGTCCCACCGCCGCGTCACTGCACGGCGCGGGCGAGACGGAGCGACTGCGCGTGACCTTCGCGCGCATGACCTGGGCAACGGCGGCCGTCGGCCTGCTGGTCGGCGCAACATTGATCGTGGCCGGTCCGTGGCTGCTCGGTCTCTTTGGACCGGAGTTCGTGGCCGGCTACCCGGCACTGGTGGTGTTGGTGGTGGGCCAGGTGGTCAATGCCGCGACGGGCTCCGTCGGTGTGGTCCTGGGCATGACCGGGCATGCCGGCCGGCTCTTCGTCAACGCCGGCCTGACGGCCGTCCTTACGGTCGTGCTCAACGTCCTGCTCATCCCGCAGTTCGGCATTGTTGGATCGGCCCTGGCGACATCGATATCGCTGGCGACGGTCAACGTCGTGCGCACGATCCAGGTCAGGCAGGTGCTGGGTTACTGGGCGTATGACCCTCACGAGCTGGCTTTCTGGGTCCACGGATTGCGTGCCTATTCACGCCGCGTGCTGCTCCGGCCGGGCTTGGGCCAGGACATCCGATGAGACTGCCCAACGCCGTCATCGCCGGTGTGCCAAAGGCGGGCACGTCGTCGCTCTTCGCCTGGCTGTCCGCCCACCCGCAGGTGTCGTCGTCCAAGGCGAAGGAGACGCGCTACCTGATGGACGTCGACTCGCCCCTGCTGCCGCCGCGGGTGAACGTCCATGAGCAGGGGGCTGAGGGTTATGCGGCGCTCTTTGCGCACAGTTCGCCTGACGCCGCGGTCCTTTTGGAGGCGACGCCCGACTACCTGTACCAGCAGACGGCGCTGGACTTCTTCGCCACGGTCGACACGGCTGCCACGATCATCGTGGTCCTGCGCCGGCCCGCGTCGCGCGTGTACAGCTACTACCAGTACGCGCGCGGCAACATGGCCGTGATTCCGGGCGACGTCACCTTCCGTGACTTCGTGGGCGACGTGCGCCGGCAGGCGCCCAAGCTCGATCGCGGCACGAACCTCCAGTACACGCTGGCGTACAGCCGGTACAGCGACTGGATCGAGCGCTGGCTGGCGCGCATCGACCCGTCGCGCATGCGTATCTACCTGTTCGAATCGATGGTCGACGATCAGCGTGCGTTCATGCGCCAGGTTGCCAGCGACCTCGCCATAGATCCGGCCTTCTACGACAGCTTCGACTTCGCCCGGCGCAACGAAACCTTCAGCGTGCGATCGCAGCGGCTGCAGCGGGTACGAGTCGAGCTGGGCAGCCGGCTGGCCGACGGCCGGCTCAAGACGTACATGGCCAAGGCCTACGGCCGGGTCAACGTTGCCGCGGTCGATAAGCCAACGGATGACGACCGCGCGGTCATGGCCGAGCTCGATCGCGAGTTCGCGCCACGCAACGAGCGCCTCGCCTCGATCACCGGACTCGATCTTTCCCAATGGAGGACGGCCTGATGGCTGGTTACAGCGAAGCGGCCAGCTGGCCCAAAGCCGATGTGCCGGCGCCCGAGCAGATGAGCACTGTTCGCGCCTGGATCGAGGGCACCGCCCTTGCCGCGGGCCTGGGCGCGATGCTGCTGCTCGGCGGGCGCGTCGATATGCCACAGCTGCCCGGTCTGCTGACCGTCGTGGCCGTCGCCGGCGTGCTGGTGCTGCTTGCCTTCATCGCCTTCCGCGACCGACCGGCCATCGTGGTCGGCGGCATCCTCGTCTGGTTTTCCTTCCACAAGCTGGTCATCGCCCTCGCCTCGCCGGCGCTGGCGCCGGGCGCGGTGTCGGTCGTCTACAACTTCAAGGAGTGGCTGTACCTGGCCCTTTTTGCGGTCGGTGTTGGCGTGACGTGTTGGCCAACCGGCCATGGCGAGCCATCCTCCGCCAACTTTGGTCGGGCTTTAACTGGGCCGATCGCTTCGCCCTGGCATTCCTCGCCGTGACGGCGTTGTACTTCGCCATCGCCGTTGCCACGCGCTCGGGGAGCTTGGACGGCGCCCTCGTCTATGCACGGCGCTTCGCCAGCCTGCCGATCCTGTACCTGACCGGCCGGATGCTGCTGCGCAACCGGCACCAGTTCCAGTTGACGCTTCACTTCGTCGTGGCGGTGGCGTTTGTCGTGTCCACCTTTGGCCTGGTCGAGCGGCTGCTGCTTGGGCCGGCCTTCTGGACGGAAGTCGTCCGCGTGCAGGATCTGCAGTCGACGTTGATCAGCTCCGGCTTCGGGTCCGACCGAACGCACTTCGTGAACGGCGTACCAGACAACTGGCTTTCGTACGTTTCGGGTCATGCCTTCCCGCGCCTCGTGTCGACCTTCATGGAGCCGACCACGCTGTCGATGTTCCTCGCGCTGGCCCTGCTGATCGGCGTATTCGCCCTGGGCGACTGGCGGCGCCGCTCATTCCTGACCTGGGCGATCGCCTGCGCGGTCGTTGGTGTCGCGACGGCGCTGACCATGGGCAAGGGTGGGCTGATGATCTTCGTCATCGGCAGCGTGCTCGTCATCACGCGAGCAACCCGAAGGACGGTGCTCATCGTCGCCGTTCCCCTGGCCATCCTCGTCGTCGCTGTTGTCGCCGCAGCCGAGGTATTGCCGGTGGGCGACAACATCAGGCTCCACCTGGCCGGGCTGACCAGCGGCGTTCTTCAGGTCGTGACGCACCCGTTTGGCGCAGGCCTGGGTTCGACCGGTTTCTGGGCCGTCGAGACCAACGGCGCCGGGTTGATCGGGCGTGACAGCTCTGTCGGGTCGGTGGCCAGCCAGATAGGGGTGCTTGGCGCCGTGCTGTTCTGCGCCTGGCTGGCGTCGCTGGCCCTGGCGCTGCTGCCGCGCACGCGCGAGCTCACGCCGGAGACGCGCCTGGCCAGCGTCTTCGGTGGCGCCATCGCGGGTTTGTTGGTCGTGGCGGTGCTCAGCGACTCGGCGACGGGCCTACTGGCATCGGCGTTCTACGTGCTACTCGCCGGCTGGCTGGTTTCGCTGCACAAGGCGGCTGAGGCCAGCGTTGCCGTGGCAAGTCAGCGGCCGGTGAATCCGCGGGGACGGGAGGTCCCGAGTGACGCTCCAGTCGGTTGACCTGCTCGACGTCAGCATCACGTCGGCGACGGCGGGCGACGTCCTTGCCCAGATTGAGCGACGAATGGAGGCCCCTGCCGACCCCTTGTTCGTCGCCTTCGCCAACGCCCATACGCTGAATCTGGCCAGCACGAACGCCGACTACCGCTCGGTGCTCAGCCGGGCCGACCTCGTCCTGAATGACGGCATCGGCGTCGCTCTCGCCGCGCGCATGCTCAACAGGCGCTTCCCTGAGAACCTCAACGGCACCGACTTCCTGCCGCAGCTTCTGACACTGGCGGCCGAGAAGGGTTGGCGCGTATTCCTGCTTGGCGGGCAAGCCGGTACGGCGAAGGCTGCATCGGACAGCTTGCGTCGTCGCATCCCGAATCTGCAGGTCGTCGGAGTCGACCACGGCTACCTGACACCCGCATCCAACAGGGAGGTGGTCAGCCGGATCCGCGCCAGCGGCGCGCAGGTCGTGCTGGTGGGCATGGGCAACCCGGCGCAGGAGTTCTGGATTGCCGGGAACCTCGACGCGACGGGTGCCCGGCTGGCCATTGGCGTGGGCGCGTTTCTCGACTTTGCCGCGGGCCGCGTGGCGCGAGCACCGGCGTGGATGCGCCGCGTACGGATGGAGTGGATGTGGCGCCTCGCGATCGAGCCGCGCCGGTTATGGCGTCGCTACCTCGTGGGCAACCCGCTTTTCCTCTTCCGTTCCGTCAGGCACGCCCGCCGCGCGAAATACCGCCCAGCCGCCTAGGCAGCCTGTCGGCGCCGCTGGAGGGCCATCTCCAGGCCGGCCGTCAATTCGGCGTCGAGGCTGGTGCCCGCCTGCCTGGCCGCCAGGTAGGACCGGCCGCCATCCGCCGTCGCTCGCCACAGGCCATCGTTCTGCAGCAACTCAACGACCGCGGCCGCGAATGCCGCCGGATCGTCGCGCCGTAGGCAGCCCTGGCCATCGGCGAAGTCCAGGCCTTGTGCCCCCACGCTCGTCGACACCGTGGGCACGCCCCAGGCGAAGAGATCGAGCAGCTTCATGCGGATGCCGCCGGCGAAGCGCAGCGGAATGAGCGCCACGCGCGACTCGGCGACAACCGGACCAAGTTCTTCGACGTAGCCCCGCACGACCACCGCCGGGTCTGCCGCCGCCAACTCGCGCATGCGGCGTGGTGCGCCCGGACCAACCAGTTGCCAACGCACGTCAGGCACGCTCTGGCGAACGATGGGCAGGACCTTCTCGTAGAACCAGACCAGCCCGTCTTCGACGCCGAACCAGCTCATCGAGCCCAGCGAGAGCAGGGTTGGTGCAGCCGGCGGATCGCGCGGCGCCAGCGCCTCGGGCGCCGGCATGGTCAGCGTCGTGACGCGCTTCACGCCGATACCGGCGAGCAGCTCCGCATCGTGCGCGGACAAGGTAAACAAGTGGTCGAAGGCAGCCAGCGCGCGTGCCTCGAAGCGTTCGAGCTTGGGATATTCCAGGCGCGACCATGCCCGGGCGAGGCCGGCACCGGTCGTGCTGGCCCGGCGGTACATGTCGTGCTCGACGTTGTGCACCATGGCTGTCGAGGCCACGGCGGGATCGTGGTAGCCCAGCGCACCGAATTGGTCGTAGTGGATGACGTCATAGCGACCGTTGGCTTTCCACTGGCGGAGCACGGCCGCGAACCGATCATTTCGAAACTTGCGCTGCCGGTACGGGCTGGTCGATACGACGCTGCGCGCGGCGGTCATCAGCTGTCGCCGCTTGTGGCGGCTGTAGGTGAAGGCGTGCGGTACCGTCTGCAGTCGGTTGGTCAAAGCCGCCAGCGGCTCGAGTGAGTCCGCGCCCGTAGGGTCGGCCAGCGCCAGCAGATCGACGCTGTGATTGCGCGCAAGCGCCTTCAGCACATTGAGCGAGGCTTTCTTGCCGCCTCCGTCGGGCGGCCAGGGCACGTCCGCGGCGACGACGAGGACCTTCACGCCGGGCTAGTGGTAGCGGCTGTAGCTGCCGAAGACCTGTAGCGACAGCTGCCGAATGCCGGACATGACCGGCTGCACCATCCATCGGCCCTGGACTTCATCGGGCGGGATGCGCTGGGAGTACTGCGGCGAGGCCAGGGTCATGTGCACGGTCGACGCGTCGTTGGCGTGGCGGAGGATGGTCAGCAACGTGTCCGCCTGGCTGGCCGGGATGTTGGTCCGCACCGCCTGCGATAGCGCGTCGAGGACGGTGGGCAGGTTGGCCAGCAGAGCGGGCGACGTGGCTTTCTTGGCCAGCGCCTCCAGGATCGACTGGTGGCGACGCTCGCGTTGCCAGTCGCTGTTGTTGGGCCCGTGACGTGACCGGACGAACGGGATGAGATTGGCGCCGGTCAGGTGGACCACGCCAGGATCGAGGTACAGGCCAAGGTATGGGTCGGCGAGGGGCGCCGTCAGGGTCACGTCCACGCCACCCACGGCATCGATCGCCTTGGGCATGTTGTCCAGGTTGGTGATGGCGTAGAAGGGAATGTTCGTGCCGAGGAAGTAGCCCAGCTCCTTGAGCAGGGCCGCGATGTTGCCCTGCGGAAAGAGGGCCGGGTTTCCCTTGGCATAACCCATGAAGGTATTGATCCGGTTCTTGTAGATGCCGCCGATATAGAGCGGCATCCTGCCCATATCGCGGGCGATGCTGATCATCGTGACGGTGCCGCGCTCAGGGAAGTAGCTGGCGACAATCAGGCTGTCGGTGAGCGCGTGATCACGGTTCAGGCCGCTGTCGAAGCCAACGAACAGGACGTTGATGGGTCCGTCTTTGGGCAGAACGCCGACCGGCCCGGGATCACCTGGCGGCGGCGCACCTGCGCCCGGGTCACCGCCGTTGCCTGAACCATCGGTGCCGTCAGTGCCGTTGTCAGTTTGCGGATCGTCGTTCGCATCGACTACGCAGTCGCCGTTGGTGTCGCCGAGCAGGATGTCGTTGGCGTCGACCACGCCGTCGCGGTTGCAGTCGCCCGGCAGCTGGCCGTTGGGACCAGGCGTAGGCGAAGGCACCGGCGCGCTGCCGAGGCCGTTGTCGATGTCGCTGCCGGGGCTGCCAGTTGTGCCACCGGCCGTGAAGATCTGTGACCCGGCCGACGCGACCGAGCTGACATAGGAGCCAGCGACAAGGTGAATGAGCAGGACCGTGACGGCCAGCACGCCGGCGACGGCCAGGCCGCCGTCAGCCCGCCGAGGTCCAGCGTGGTGCGTGATGCGCCAGGCATTGGCGATCGAGGCGACCCGCCAGACGGCGTGTATGCCGATGAGTGCGACGACGACGGTCGCGACGTTTGGCGCGAACAGACTCAGCGCCGCACTGGCCGGATCGGCTGCGACGAACGCCACCAGGGCGACGACCAACAGCGCCGCCGGTACCGCCCACGCAAACGCCGCCCAACGCTTGCCGGCGTAGGCCTCGCCCAATCCCGGCCATAGAAAGCTCAGGCTGGTCGCCCGGCTTGGGCTCGGCTCCTTCGGCGCGAGTCGCGCGCGCGCCCTGGGCCCTGTCGTCGTGCCAAGCTCGGTGGGCATTGGCGAGGTGCGGCCTGTCACCGGGGAAGAGTTCATCCGGAAGGGGTCCGTTTAAAGACACCTTTGGTACCAGTCGTGGCAGACGCTCTGTCCGAAGCGTGTGAGGATTGGCCTATGCGATTCGCCCTTATGTCCGAGCCCCAGCAGGGCCTGACTTACGCAGAAATCCTGGCCCTTGTTCAGACGGCCGAAGAGGCCGGCTTTGAGGCCTACTTCCGCTCCGATCACTACGGCAGCTTTCCGGGCGGCTCAGGCAAGCCGACAACGGACGCGTGGGCGACGCTCGCCGGGCTGGCCCGCGAGACCTCGCGCATCAGCGTCGGCACGCTCGTTTCCCCGGTCACATTCCGCCAGCCGGGCAACCTGGCCAAGATGGCCGCGACGGTGGCTGAGATGGCGGATGGCCGGCTCGAGATCGGCCTGGGCGCCGGCTGGAACGACGTCGAGCATCGCCAGCACGGCCTGCCGTTCCCGGATACGCGCGAGCGCTTCGAGATGCTCGAGGAGCAGCTGGCGATCCTGCATGGCCTGTGGACCGAGCCCGACGGCTGGAGCTACGAGGGCCGCCACTGGCAGGTGTCCGATGCGCTGTTCTACCCCAAGCCCAAGGCACTGCCGGGCAGGCGGCACCCGAACATCTTGATCGGCGGTGACGGTGGGCCGTGGATGGCGCGGCTCGTCGCGCAATACGCCGACGAGTTCAACCTGACCGGCGGCTCGCTCGACCGAATTGGGCCGGCATACGGGCGAGTACGCGCCGCCTGCGCGGACGCCGGCCGCGATCCCGGCGCCGTGACGTATTCGATGATGACGGGCGTACTGGTGGGTCGCGACGAGGCCGAGATCGAGCGACGCGTGGCGGACCTACTGGTCAGCTTCGGCCAGGGCTCGTCGGCGGACACGCGGGAGTGGCTCGAGGCGCGCCGGCCGCGCTGGGTCATGGGCACGCCGGACGAGGCGCGCCAGAAGGTAAAAGAACTCGAGGCCGCCGGCGTCCAGCGGCTGATGCTGCAGGACTTCTTGCCGCGCGACCTCGAGATGGTCCGCCTATTGGGCGAGGTCTTCCTCGCCTAGCGGTTAGTCGGTTGCCGGAAGTTTGGCGCTCGGCTTGTCAGCCTTGGTCGTCGTGGTCGCCGCTTCGCCCACTACGCCATGCTCGACCGTCGGCACGGGGGCGCTATTCGAGGCGCGGAGCGGGAGCTCCTTCATCGCCAGCGCGGCGATGACCGCGACGATCGCCCCGAATACGCCGAGGTAGAACGTCTGGCCGACCGCGAGGCTGAAAGCGCCGTGGATGCCTTCCACGATGTTCGTGATGTATGGCTGGACCACCGGCACGAACTGCGCTGGGATCGCCGCGAGGATCGCCGCTCCCATGTCGCCTACGGCGGTCAAGTTGCCCGTATCGAGCGCTCCGCCGCCCTGCTGGAAGCCCTTGATGATCTGGTCCGGCACGCCGGCTGCGGTCAGCTGCGGGACCAGGTCGTTCTGGAAAGTGGTCGCGAAGATCGTGCCGACGAAGGCCAATGCGACCGAACCGCCGATCTGTCGGAAGAAGGTCAGGTTGGACGTCGCGACGCCCATCTGGCGGAACGGCACTGAGTTCTGGATGACGATCGTGAACACCGAGAACGTCGGGCCGACGCCGAGGCCGGCGAGGAACATCCAGAACCAGACGATTGGTAGCGGCGTGTCCTTGGTCAGCTGGGTCATCAGCGCAGTGGCGATGCCCAGCAGGGCAATGGAGAAGACGAGGATGAGCTTGTATCGGCCCGTGCGGGCCACCAGGATGCCCGACACTATCGAGCTCCCGATGAGGCCTACGACGAGCGGCAGCGCAGCGAGGCCCGAGTTCGTTGGCGAGAAGCCCTGCACCACCTGGAACCAGCGCGGCAGGAATACGATCGCGCCGAAGAAGGCGAACGCCGCAAAGAAGATTGAGACCATCGACGCCGAGTAGGCGCGCGCTCGCCACAGATCGAGCGGGACGATGGGCTCCTTGGCGCGGGCCTCGGCCAGAACGAACAGGACGTAGCCGACGATACCCGCGAGGATCAGGCCACCCACCTGCAGGTCGGTCCAGTCGTACAGGGTGCCGGTCGCCGGGTTGCTCAGGCCCTTGTAGGTCAGGCCGATTAGCAGCGCGGTCGTCGCGATCGTGAAGATCACCCCGCCCAGGATGTCGAAGTTGCGGCTGGCGCCCCTCGTCTTGACGGTCGGCAGGATGCGCTGGATGACGACGAGCGCGATGATCCCGATCGGAATGTTGACGTAGAAGATCCAATGCCAGCTGACGTTTTCCGTCAACCAGCCGCCGATGAGAGGACCGGCGACGAACGCGACACCGAACACGGCGCCGAACAGGCCCTGGTATCGGCCGCGCTCCTTCGGGGTGAACATGTCGCCGATGATCGACAGCGCAACGGGGAACAGCGAGCCAGCGCCGACGCCCTGAATGCCCCGGAACAGGATGAGCATCGCCATGCTCTGGCTGAGGCCGGACAGCGCGGAGCCGATCAGGAAGATCGTGATGCCGATCATGAAGATCGGCTTGCGGCCATAAATGTCCGAGAGCTTGCCCCAGAACGGAACAGTGATCGTGCTTGTGAGCAGGTAGATGGTGACGGCCCAAACGTACAGGTCGTTGCCGGACAACTGGGACACGATGGTGGGCAGCGCCGGACCGACGATCGTCTGGTCGAGGGCGCCCAGGAAGAGCCCGAGCATGACCGCGACCAGCACTTCCAGCTTCGCGCGCTGGCTCAGGCCAAGAGCGGGGTCTTCATCAATCGATGGGGCGCGGCCGCCCGCATCTGTTGGGAACGCTTCCATCAGTTAGGGCGTCTCCTTTGATCTGGGTCGTGGCGCCGGTCAGCTTGATTCGGCCGCCGATTGCGCCTCATGCATCTTGCGGAACACACGCAGCGCCGCTTCCTGCTCGGACGGCTCGAGCATTTCGAGGACCCGCGCGAGCTGGCGTCGGCGGACCATGTCGATCTCTTCGACGGCGGCATGGCCGGCGCTTGTCGCGCGCACCACGACCAATCGGCGGTCGTCGTCGTCGCGCAACCTCTCGACCAGGCCATGACTGACCATCCGGTCGACGATGCCGCTCACGCTGGGCATCGAGGCGTCGAGCTGGTCGGCCAGGCGGCCCATCGCCATTGGCCCGTCCGTCGTGAGCAGGAACAGGACGTGCAGATGGGTGTTGCTGATCGCGCGGAGACAGCCCTGCGCCGCAACTGCCTTGCGCTGTCGCGCGATCAGAGGTTCGAGCTCGTCGAGGCACTGCTCGACGATGCGACGCCTCGTTAACTGTGGCCGAACTATTCATGGACTGTGGAAGGTTAATGCGCCACGAATAATCGGTCAAGGGCTAAGTTATGCGGCCGAACCCGCGCAGCGGCCAGTATCGAAACCACGGCCGCCCGACCACATCGGCCGCCTCGATTGGAATGGTTTCGTCCTCGTGCGCTCGGTGGTCGCCACCGATCGTGACGTTGCCATCCGCGCCTAGTCGACCGGACGCGTTTGACCAGCAGCCGGTCGCGGGCGCGCGGGTCGCGCGCGACGACGAGATCGCCTACCCGCGGCGCGCGCCTTGCGAAGGCGAGCGGATCAACCAATAGCCAGTCGCCATCGCGCAGGCCGGGTTCCATGCTGTGGCCGGCCACGGCGACGCGGTTGCGCCATGACCGGACGAGGCGGGCGGTCAGGCGGTTGCGGCGGCCGCCTGCATGCGCGTCGTCTTCGGCCCGCCGGTCTCGCGCCACATCATGTCGATCTTGTCGATCAGGTCGAGCAGCTTCTGCGCCTCGGCGATATCGAGCGTGCGCTTGACCTGCGATGCCTGCTTGGAGGCCTTCCAGCAAACGTCGTGCAGGTCGGGGAACTTCTCGACGTGCTCGGGCTTGAAGTAGTCGTGCCACATCACGTCGATGTGGTGCTTGGTCAGCTCGGCGCGCTCTTCCTTGACATGGATGCAGCGTGCCTTGAACAGCGCGTCATCCGAGGCGTTGTACTTCTCGATGATGCGATAGCACGACTCGGCCTCGATGCGCGCCTGGGCCGGGTCGTAGACGCCGCACGGGATGTCGCAGTGGGCGTAAGCAACCCGGGCGGGCCGCAACGCATTGGTCAGTCGGGAGAACATGGCATCTCCTTCTCGGGCTTCAATCGTCGCGCGAATTGTGCCCCCGACCGCCTGCCGGTGCTGTGACGCGTTAGCGCAGACGCGTATAAGCGCCAACACAGGCTGATCCAACCGACACCAGCAGCCACGGCAACTGCCCGAACAGCACGCCGCCGACGTCGACCTGATCTGGCACGCCGCCGACCGGCCGGAACAGGATCAAGGTGGCCAGGCCGATACCGACGATGGCGCCGAGCAGGATGCCGCCGAACACAATGCCCAGGATCAGCGGTCCACGCTTGTAGCCGGTCACCCGGATCACGGCCTCACTGGTCACGCCGCCGGCGAAGAACGAGACGAAGATCGTGAACCAGCCGAGACCGCCCGTGATCAGCCCGATGACCATGCCCCCACCGAATGCCACAGCCGTGCCGAGCACCGCCTGGGTTGGCGCAATCGTCGTCAGCGGGTCATTGGCCAGGGTTCCGCACTGTTTGCAGCGGAAGCCAACCGGGCCCTGCATGGCGCACTTCGTGCAGATCGGTTGGTCGCACCGGCCGCAGCGGACGTAGGTCTGGCGGTCGGGGTGGCGGTAGCAGTACAGGGCGCCGTCGTCGTCCGTCGCCGGCAGCTGGCCGAGCGCGCTTTCGGAGGTCACAGAGGCGAATTATCGGCGAATTTGCTGTGACTTCCCTAGGTCGATCGTCAGTGGCCGAAGATGAGCGTTGGTAGGGCCAGACTGATCGAAAGCAGCGTGATGGCGACGGTGGCCCGCTCACGGCCCAGCCGCGAGACGACCATCGTGCCCGGGATCATCGGCGCAATCGAGCCGGCCAGGAGCGCTGGCACGATCCACCAGTTGGCCACGATGTCCTGGAACGCATGTTGGGCGAAGACATAGCCCACGACCGCCGCGGCGGCCATGAATATGCGGGCGAACAGCGACGAGCCGATGGCGCGCTTGGGGTCGATGCGGGTGAGGATCAGCAGCTTGACGCCGATCGGGCCCCAGCCGGCGCCCGAGATACCCGAGGCAAAGCCGGCCACCAGGCCGATGCCGCCAACCCGGCCCCGCGGCACATCGTTTTCGGCGCGCACCTGGCCCAGCCCGCTGAAGCGGAGGGTCGCCAGCACGAGCGCGCCGACGGCCACGATCATCGCCGCCACCAGGCGGGCAATGACGTCCTTGGGCATCAACACGGCAAAGAACGGTCCAATGAAGGCGCCAGTGACGCCGCCGATGACCAACGGCATGGCCACGGGCCGCGAGAAGTTGCCCGCCCTGTAGTGCGAGCCGGCGGCCAGCGGGATGACCAGGACCTGCAGGAAGAGCGAAACGGCGGCCGCGAAACGCGCATCGATGCCGATCAGCAACAGGCCCGGTACGAGCACGCCGCCGTAAACACCGATGGCGGTCGACGACAGCCCGGCGGCGACCGCGATGAGGGCGCTGAAAAAGATCGTGCGGGTCTGGTCGGCCGGGGCGACGACCATCGTGGCCACGATTACCAGCAGGCAGATGGCCGGGATGACAACGCCCGCAACGATGGTGCGCGTGCCGATCCCGGCGGGCGCGTCGCTCGAGTCGCTGGTGATTGCTTTGCTGTCGGTCGCCATGAGACTCCGGCTGGTCTGACGTTCGCGCTATCCTATCGGTACTCCACAGTTCCGACAATGTCCATCAGCATGGTGGTATTTCAATGACTGATGGCCAACTGCCGTACTCTTCTGGTTGATGCGCGAAATGTCTTCACGCCTGGCGCTGACCAACCTTGGCCAGCTCGAGGCGGAGTCCATCTTCATCATGCGCGAGGTCGCGGCCGAGTTTGAGCGGCCGGTGCTGCTGTTCTCCGGCGGCAAGGATTCGATCGTGCTCATGCGCCTGGCCGAGAAGGCGTTCCGGCCGGCCAAGTTCCCCTTCCCGGTCATGCACGTCGACACCGGTCACAACTTTCCCGGAGGTGCTCGAGTTCCGCGACCGCCGCGTGGCCGAGCTGGGCGAGCGGCTGATCGTTGCCTCGGTCCAGGAGTCGATCGACAAGGGCCGCGTGCGCGAGGACCCGGCGGAAGAGTCGCGCAACCGGCTGCAGACCGTCACGCTGCTCGACGCCATCGAGGAGCATGAGTTCGACTCGGTCTTTGGTGGCGGCCGGCGCGACGAGGAAAAGGCGCGCGCCAAGGAGCGCGTCTTCTCGCTGCGCGACGAGTTCGGCCAGTGGGAGCCGCGCAACCAGCGACCGGAACTGTGGAACCTCTTCAACGGGCGCATCCGCAAGGGCCAGCACATGCGCGTCTTTCCGATCAGCAACTGGACCGAGATGGACGTCTGGCTGTACATCGAGCGCGAAGGCATCGAGGTGCCCAGCATCTACTTCGCCCACGAGCGCGACGTCTTCAAACGCCACGGCATGTTCCTGGCGGTCAACCCGTTCCTGCGCATCCGCGACGGCGAGAAGGTCGAGAAGATGACCGTCCGCTACCGGACCGTGGGCGACATGACCTGCACCGGCGCGGTCGAATCCGACTCCCGAGATCTCGCCGCGGTGATCGCTGAAACGGCCGCTGCGCGCATCACCGAGCGTGGCGCAACGCGCGCCGACGACACGTTCAGCGAGACGGCGATGGAAGACCGCAAGCGCGAGGGCTACTTCTAGTGGTGACCGAGGCAATGGCGGCCGCCGAAGTAACCGCTCGCAACATGGACCTGCTCCGCTTCAGCACGGCCGGCTCGGTCGACGACGGCAAGTCGCACGCTCATCGGCCGGCTGCTCTACGACTCGAAGGGCATCTTCGAGGACCAGCTGGCGGCCATCGAGCGCACCAGCCGGCGGCGCGGTGCGGCCGCAGTCGACCTGGCCCTGCTGACCGACGGCCTGCGCGCGGAGCGCGAGCAGGGCATCACGATCGACGTGGCCTACCGCTACTTCGCCACGCCACGCCGCAAATTCATCATCGCCGACACGCCCGGTCACGTTCAGTACACGCGCAACATGGTCACCGGCGCATCGACCGCCGACCTCGCAGTGGTGCTGATCGACGCCCGCAACGGCGTTCTGGAGCAGTCGCGCCGGCATGCCTTCATCGCCGCCCTGCTGGGCATTCCGCACATCGTCGTGGCGGTCAACAAGATGGACCTGGTCGACTGGAGCCAGGAGCGCTTCGACGAGATCAGCAGCGAGTTCACGACCTGGGCCGCCAAGCTCGACGTGCAGGACATCACCGTTCATCCCGATCTCGGCGCTGCTCGGCGACAACGTCGTCGAACGCTCGACGAACATGCCCTGGTATCAGGGTCCGTCGCTGCTGTACCACCTCGAGCACGTTCACATCGCCTCCGATCGCAACCTGCGCGACAACCGCTTTCCGGTCCAGTGGATCGTCCGTCCGATGAGCGACGAGCACCACGACTACCGCGGCTACGCCGGCACGGTCGCCGCCGGCACCTTCCGGCCGGGCGACGACGTCGTGGTCCTGCCGTGGGGCGCCAAGAGCAAGATCAAGCAGATCGACGTCTTCGAGGGCCCGGTCGAGGAGGCGGTGCCGCCGATGTCCGTGATCATGCTGCTCGAGGACGACGTCGACATCAGCCGCGGCGACATGATCTGCCGGCCGCATAACCAGCCGACGCCGACCCAGGATTTCGACGCCATGGTCTGCTGGATGACCGATCGACCACTGCAGCGCGGCGGGCGCTACGCCATCAAGCACACCACCCGCTACGACGCGCGCCTTCGTCGACGAGGTCCGCTACCGCATCGACGTGAACTCGCTTCACCGCGACGAGACGCGCCGACAGCCTGTCGTTGAACGAGATCGGCCGGATCAAGCTGCGCACGAGCACGCCGCTGCTGCGTCGACGAGTACCGCCGCAACCGCCAGACCGGCGCATTCATCCTCATCGACGAAACCACCAACGACACGGTCGGGGCTGGCATGGTCGTCGCACCAACAGCGGGGGCAGCCGCCTAAGATCGTCATGTGACCGGTGGAAGGGGCGGCCTCCTGTTCGACGATGGCCCTACTGCCTGTCCGTTCCTGGCCCTCGACCGCGACCGCGAGCGGCGTGCCGACGAACCGGACACGCGCCACCGCTGCTACGCCACCCCCACGCCCGAGCCGCGCGCGCTGGCTCACCAGCGCAACTACTGCCTGACCGCCAACTTCAGCGCCTGCCCGATCTTCCAGGATTGGGCCATTCGCGTCGGCAGCGCGACCGGTACCGCTCCGACCCATCCCGCCGGCGCTGGCCCTCGTCGGCGGACGACTCGCGGCCGGTTGGCGAGCCCGAGTTCGCGCCACCGGCCGAAACGAGCCGAGGAAGCCACCGACGAGCCCGAACAAGTGGTCCTGTTCGACGAGACACCACCCAAACCAGCTGCCCTGGCTGACGCGCCGCCGATGCCGACGTTCAGGCTGACCGCGCCGCTCGAGGAAGGAGCGGCCGGCGAACAAAGCGTGGTCGCACCACCCGCCATCATCCCGCCGCCGGTCAGGCCGACAGCGCTGGCCACACCGTCGTCATCGGCGTTGACTGACGCGGCCGACCTCCACCGTGGTCGGCGCCGCGCCGCCGCCTGTGCAACCCAAGCCGTCGCCGTCGAAGCCGATCAAGCCGCCCAAGTCGCCGCTGCGCCAGGAGGACATCGTGCCTGCGTGGGAGCGCAGCCACTACGACGTGCCGGATCCGGGCCGATCGTCGAGGCGCAGCAGTGGCGGGCGCGACCTGTTCTCGTGGCTGACGATCGTGTTCAGCATCCTGGCCGTCGTGACGCTTGTCGCCATCGCGGTGCTCTGCTGCCGGCGCTCTTCGGCGGCAGGCCGGGCGGCGCAACGCCAACGCCGACGCTGGCCGCCGGCGCGTCGCCCACGCCGGGTGGTTCGTCACCATCGGCCGATCCGCGCCGCCTCGACCTGGCAGACGTACACCATCGCGCTGGGCGACAACCTCTACGGCATCGCCACCAAGTTCAACGTCACCTACGACCAGCTGCTCGCGGCCAACCCGCAGATCACCAACCCCGACTTCATCGTGGTCGGGCAGGTCATCAACATCCCGCCGCCGAGTTACGTGGTGCCGACGCCGACCGCGGCGCCGACAGCCGAGCCGACGCCGACGGTTACGCCGAAGCCGACCAAGAAGCGGTAGCCGCCTGAGCTCGCGGTCTGCGTTAGCGCGGCGCCAAGTTGATCGCCGTGATCTTGCCGGCCTCGACGCGGAAGGTGGCGTCGAGGTGCTGTGACGGCGCGCCGGGCCGGATGACGACGATGTCCGCCTCGTACGTATTGCCCATGTCGCGTGCGGCACCCGGGATCATGCGGAAGCCCTTGTCTGCGCGCAGGAACCAGCCACCCACCTGATCGATGCCGCGCAACGTGCGGACGTTGCCAAGCACATGGACGCGCATCTCGGTCTTCTCGTCCATCAGCGCGACTGCGCCCTGCCGGTCTTCGGCGTTCAGCTTGTCGAAGAAGTCTTCCATCGTCTCGACGGCACCCATCGCCGGGGAGTTTAGCCAAGTGCTCGACGCAAGCTGCCGAAACTGGAGAGCTAGAAGCCGCCGCCGGCGCCGCCGCCGCCACCACCTCCGCCGCCACCACCGAAACCACCGCTGCTGCCCGATCCGCTCGAGCCTGGTGCGACACCAATCGTGCCCAGCGCAGCGGTCATACCGCCGAAGTCGGGGATGGCAGAGCCGGAGAACAACCCGGGCGCCACGCCGCCGCCCGAACATGCCTCCGCCTCCGCCGCCCGCATAGCTGAAGCTCGGACCGCCGTACCAGATCGGCATCCAGCGTTCGTCGTCGGCCGGCGCGTGCGTCCTCGGCGGTCCGCGAAAGAACGTCCTCGACGTCGTCGTTCAGGCCCAGCGCGACGCCCCACACCACGGCCTGGTCGGGCGTCTCGAGCCAGCTCAGATTGGAGTTGGTGACGACGTCGACCATCGAGCGCGACATTGCCATCGTCTTCTGCAGCGTGCGCCGGTAGGCGGCGAGCATGGCGTAGATCATCGCGCCGGTCATCGTTCGCGCCGGCATGTACTGGGCGATGATGACGCGTGGCGATCGCCGCCCGCGATCAGGCCGATGCCGAGCAGGGTGAGGCCCGACGATCGGCAGCAGATTGGCCAGCCAGATGACGAGGATGAAGCCGACGACTACGGCTGCAGATGCCGATCCCGCTCCAGCGGCCGATTGCCTTCTTGGGCGGCTCGCGGAACCAGCCGCTTGTCGGACACGTGCTTTTCCAGCTGCTCCATGTACTTGGGCACCTTGGGCGCGAGCGCCTGCAACTCGGTCGAATAGATGGTGCCGAGCCGGCCGATGCCCAGGTTCTGGATGCTCGTCAGCAGGTAGTTCTCGGCCGCGCTCAGCGGCCGGCGCCGGTTGCGGACGACGTAGGGATCGTCCGGTGGCGCGGCCAGCAGGTCGATGCCCATCTTGTCCCGGCCCAATCGTCTTCTGCTCCGGCTCGAAGTTGAACTCGCCGCGGCTGGCCAGGTCCAGCAGGCCGACCGTGAACGTCCGGCGCGTCGCCTGACCCTCCCAGATCACGCGCCCGATGCGGCGGTCAGCCCGGGCGGCGGTGCCGGCATCAGGATCGACGGGTCGTCGAGATAGACCGGGTCCTTGCCGTACCTGAGCCACGCCCGGCCGGAGGCGCCGACGAGAACGAGGAAGGCGAGCGGGCCGCCGATCAGGCCGACGGCGGCGTTGATCTGGCGCGTGAGCTGCAGTCGCTGGGCATGTTCTCCGGCGTGAGCGCGGCGTCGACCTTGTCCAGGGCAACGGTGATGGCGCCGTTCATGTCGCAGCTGCGCAGGTGCGGAACCATGTCGTCCTCGTAGATCGACTGGCGCTGTTCGTTGCTCATGAAGGTCCTGGAAGCCGGGCGCGGCGTAGAGCTGGACCTGCCCGTGGCAGCCGCTCTCGTCCATGTTGAAGAGGATTGCCATGCCGTCGTCGAAGCCCTTCCGGCCGATGCCCCACTGGTTGATCAGGGCCAGGGCGTCCTGCGGCGGTTGAGTCGGTGGTGGCACCCGGCTTGGTCTGCGTCTAGACCGCTATCTGGGCCCCGGTTCGGTCACGGATGGCCGGATCTGCTGCTGGACGGCCGCCTCGGTTGGCGAGTTGAAGATGTCGGCGTAGTCGTAGACGTATTGGCCGTCGACCGGCGGCGGATACGGCGGGCCTGGTTCAGGTCGGGGCGGCGGCGTGCCCTTGACGACCGGCGCCGGGCGTGGCGGTCGCCGCGTGGCGAGGACGAAGTCGCCGTGCTCCGGCCGGTAGTTGCCTGGTGCTGGCGAACTGAAGGCCGGTGATGTCCTGCGGCACGGTCCAGTTGAGCGTCTTCGTGCCGAAATCGAAGGTCGGCTAGTCCGGGCAGGCCGGCGACCGCGTTCGCTTGCTCAGCTGGTGCTGCCGTACCGATGTAGAAGTTGTTGGTCGACGCCGGTCGTGTTGCGTGAAAACGAACATGATCGTTTCGCCGGGGACGACGGGGATCTGCTTCAGGGCGACTTGCCTCGAGTCGGTCATGCGCAGGTCCGGCGTGACCATGACGACGGATCACGCGCGGGCTCAGGCCGTGCCCGGCTCGACTGATCGGCCAGGGCCGGCGCGGCGATGACCAACAGCCAGCGCAGCAACCATCGCCAGCACGGCGATGCAGGCGACGCATGGTTAGACCCTTGCTGCGGCTGGCAGCGACGCGCGCAGTCGGCGCACCAGGGCGGCGGCCATCTCGTAGCGACCGAAGCTGGGCATGATGTAAGTGCCCTGGACCAGCCCCGCCATGTCGGCGATCAGGCCGGCGGCCATCTCCAGTCCAACCTCGCCGCCGCGCTCGCCGGCTGCCTGCATGGCGGCGCGGACCTCGGCTGGGATGGTGATGCCGGGCACTTCGTTGTGCAGGAACTCGGCGTGCCGGCTGGTGTGCAGCGGCAGCACGCCCAGCAGCACAGGTCGCGGAATGCCGCCCGGCCAGCGCCGCGAGGCGTGCTCCATGAAGCGGTCCCACTGCTCGCGCGCGTAGATCGGCTGGGTCATCACCAGGTCGGCGCCGGCGTCGAGCTTGCCCGCCAGCCGTTCGATCTCGTGGTCGATATCGTCGGCCGTCGGATCGAGCGCGCAGGCGACGGTGAAGCCGGCCGGCGCGCCGATCGACTTGCCGGCCTGGTCCTCGCCGCGGTTCAGCCGCTTGATGATCGCGATCAGGCCGATCGAATCGACGTCCCAGATGCCGGTCGCCGAGTCGGGTAATCGCCGACGCGCGGCGGATCACCGGTCAGGGCCATGATGTCGCGCACGCCGAGGGCATGCGCGCCGAGCAGCTCCGACTCGATCGCCATCAGGTTGCGGTCGCGCGTCGTGAAGTGGACCAGGCACTCGAGATCGAGGTCGTGCTGGATGCCGAAGGCGACGGCCATCGCGCCCATGCGCACGCGGCCATGGCGCTGTCGCTGATGTTGACGATGTCGACGCCCGACTCCTGCAGCAGGCGGGCCGCTTCGATGGTCCGCTCGATGCGCACGGAGCGCGGCGGGTCGATCTCGACGCTGATGACGAACCGGCCGTCGGCGAGGAGCTGGGCCAGTCGAGTCGGCGGCGGCGGCTCGTTCGCCGCGGCGGTCGTGACGACCTCGACCGGCGGCGTGCGCGGCGCGGCGCCCATCAGCGCGTGAGTGGGGGAGGCGGCCGTCAGTCGGCCGGCCGGTCAGTCGGTCGAGTGCCACGCGCATGTGGGCGATGTGCTCGGGCGTCGTCCCGCAGCAGCCACCGACGATGCGAGCTCCCGACTGCAGGAAGCGCTCGACGGCGTCGCCGAAGTAGGCCGGCTCCGCGGCGTACACGAACTGGCCTTCCACCCGCTGGGGCAGGCCGGCGTTGGGCACGATGCTGACGCGCCAGGCCCGCCGATGGGCGGCCCATCTGGCCCAGCGCGTCGAGGCAGACGATCGGACCGGCGCCGCAGTTGACTCCGACCGCATCGACGCCGGCCGTGGCCAGCGCCGTCGCCATCGTCTGCGGGTCGGTGCCGTCGATGGCGATCAGGTCCTCGCCGAACGTCATCTGGGCGACGATCGGCAGGTCGCTCAGCGCGCGCGCCTCGCCGACGCCGATCAGCAGCTCGTACAGGTCGCTGAACGTTTCGAACAGCAGCACGTCGGCGCCGCCCTCGAGCAGGCCCTCGATCTGCTCGCGGAAGGCGGTCCTGACCGCTTCGTCGGGCAGCCGGGCCGGTCCGTGGACGGGTGCGCCCAGCGGTCCGATCGAGCCGAAGACGAGGATGTCCTTCGCGCCGGCGACATCGCGAGCTTCGCGCGCCAGCTGAGCGGCCCTGCGGTTGAGCTTGCCCGCCTGGGCGTGCAGTCCGTAGGGCGCGAGGCGGAAGCGGTTCGCGCCAAACGAGTTGGTCTCGATCGCGTCGGCACCGGCGACGATGTACTCGCGGTGGATCTCGCCGATCAGGTCGGGCTGGGTCTCAACCAGCTCGTCGAGGCTGGCCCGCTGCGGCACGCCGCGGCTGTAGAGCAGCGTGCCCATGGCGCCGTCGAGCAGCAACGGGGCCTTTGCCAGACGCTGCGCGAAGGCGGCGCGCGCGGGTGACGTGGTCTGCGCGGTCATCGCGCGAAGCGTACGGCATTGGCGACGCAGGCCATGGATCGCCAAGACCCCGACGATCTGGCGCCGGGGTCTTGGCCGAGTAGCGGACGGCGCTCGCGGTCTAGAGTCCGAGAGACCCGTAGTAATGGTCGATCAGGTCAACTGGCTGGGTGCCAGTCCTCACTCCGACGACGTTCCCACCCCCAGACAGGCCCGCATAGTCGCCCGTTCCGCTGCCCGGAACCACGCTCCATCCGCCGGTCGTCCCGCCGCCGTCCAGAAAGTTCTCGCCGGCGCTGACCTTGATGACGAACGAGCCCGATTCGTCGTCGCAGACGAGCAGCTTGTAGAGGTGGTATGTGCCCGCCTGGTTGAAGTTCCCCGCGCCGAAGCGGAAGTCGGTGAACGCGTCACCCGAGGGGCACAACAGCGGACTGTCTGTCGTGAATGTCTGGACGCCGGTGTCCGAGATCGATGTCAATGACGATGATCGCCGACCGTGCCGTCGCACCGCCGACGGACGCGACGAGCAGGACCAGCCCTGCGACCAGTCCAGTCACCATTCTTGTCACGAGTAACGCTTGAGTCCGCATCGGATCTCCCTCTCTGCTCCCTTGCAGCTCGGTCCTGGTGGACGCGATCGGACTAGGGAGTAGGGGCGAGGGGCGATTCGTTCAACCTTCGGGCGCTGGCGTTATCCAGTCTGAGAATTGTCTGGCCATCCCAGCCAACCTCTGGCGGGCGCGGCCGGCCGTTATACGAGCTGAACATCGAGGACGCGTAGGCGCCGGCCACACCGATTGCCACCAGGTCGCTCGCGCTGAAGTGGTGGCATTGCGCGCCGTCCCGAGTCGATCGGTCGACTCGCAGATCGGGCCGTGGATTTGGACGACAGTTGTCGAGTCGGTGGCCGCGTCTTCCTCAACCGGCTGGCCTCGCGAGGTCAGGGCGAGCATCGGGTGCTCGGCGCCGTAAAGGGCGGGCCGGATCAACTCGGTCATGCCGGCGTCGAGCACCACGATCAGTGGATCGCGCTGCTTGACGTGCAGCACCGACGCCACGATCCAGCCGCTGCCGGCCACCAGCGCACGGCCGGGTTCGATGGCCAGACGCCGCGGCCGGGCATCGTCCGGCATAGCCTCCAATTCGGCCGCCACGGCCGCCGCAAAGTTGGCAGCCGCCGGCACCGAATCGGGCTCGCCAAAGGCGACCGGGAAAGCCGCCGCCGGCATCGAGCGTGTCGAAGTCGGGCAGTTGAGCGCGCTGCAACGAAAGCAGGCGCAGGCCGATGCGAAAAGCCGATCGCCACGCATCGACGGCGCCCAGCTGCGAGCCGATGTGAAGGTGAACGCCGCGCCAGCGCAGCGGTCCGCGCGGGCCGCCGCCGGCCTCGATGACGGCCGCCAGTTCCTCCGGCAAGACGCCGAACTTGGATTCGGGCGCGCCAACCTGCCAGCCCGGCGTGAGTCTCGGGCGCGACGCTCGGGTTCACGCGCACGAGCACGTCCATCGGCGTGTCCAGCTCAGCCAGAGCCGCCGCGTCTTCAGTCGACTCGAGCGACACCCACAGCAGCGGCGTGCCCGCCGCGCGCCAGGTCGGCCGCCCGCGCCAGGTCGGCGTCCGTCTTGCCGATCCCTTCGAGTGCGGTCGACGCCGGCGCGACGCCGGCTTCGGCCGCCAAAGCCAGCTCGCCGCGCGAAACGGCGCTGACACCGAAGCCGCGCGCCGCGATCTCGCGCCACCAGCGCCGGCAGCGAGTTGGCCTTCATGGAGTAGAGCCGGATCCACGGGTCGGGAAAGGCAGCGGCGATGCCGTCAACGTCAGCCCGGAGGCGGCCCAGGTCGTAGAGGTAGAGCGGAGTTCCGAATTGGCCGGCGGCCGCACGCGCCGCGTCGGCGAGCTTCAAACGCCCGGGATCAGGCGTCGAATCAGGGACAGGATGGTCGACACGATGCTGATCACGAGCGCCGCGATGAAGGCGTAGATGAAGACGTCCAGAGTGAACGGTCCGCCCGGCCAGCCGGCGATCTTGAAGCCGAGGTTCAGAAATGCAGCTGAGAAGCGCCACCAGCAGCAGCATGAGCGTGTTCACGACCAGGCCGACCAGGCCAAAGGTCAAGACGTTCAGCGGCAGACTGAGCAGCTTCGCGATCGGTTTGATGTACGTGTTGACCAGGCCAAAGATGGCGGCTACCACGAGTAACTGCCATATCTCGTGTGGTGCCTTGATGTTCGGCACGAGCCAGACGGCGGCAATCAGCGCAAGCGCATTGATCAGGACGCGGACGGCAAAGTCAGCCATTGGCGCGAAATCGTACAACCGGTCAATGGCGGCTACGATGCACCGGCGCAGACCTCACCCCAGGGAGGACCGTCCGTGACCGACGCAGTGCAGTCGCGCTTCGTTTCCCTCGCGCCCGACACGCGTCCCGACGCCCAAGACTGACTTCGAGCGCGCACTGCACAAGCTGCTTGACGACGCGTTCGCCCTCGAACCCGTCTGGGCCACCGACATCGGCTTCCACGCCTACGACGACCGCTGGCCGGACTTCTCGCGAGCAGGGCCGGCAGGCCGAGCTGTCGATGGTCCGCCACCACCGCGCGCGGCTGGCGACGTTTGAAGAGGCCAGCCTCGCCTTCACCGAGCAAGTCGACCTGGCCATCGTGCGCGATTTCCTCGACGGCTGGGAGTTCAGCGAGGGTGTGCTGCGCCAGTACGCATGGGATCCACTGAGCTACATATCGCAGGCGGGCAGCGGCCTGTTCTCGCTGCTGGCGCGCGAGTACGCGCCATGGGCGCACCGCGGCTGGGCCTTCGTGGGCCGCGTCGAGCGGCTGCCCGAGTTCCTGGCGACGGCCGGCGAAACGCTTGTCGGGACAGCCGCCATGCCGGTCTCCATGATCCACACGGAGACGGCGATTGCTCAGCTCGGCGGCATCATGGACCTGGTCGAGCAGGGCCTGGCGCGAGGCCAAGGAACGCGCCGCCAACGGCGAGGAAGCTGACCTCGTGGCTGCGCTCGAGGCAGCCATTCCCGCCGCGCAGGCGGCGGTCGACGCGTTCCGCGCGACCCTGGAGAGCGACGTACGCCAACGCGCTGCGGGCAACGGCCGGCTGGGCCGCGACCTGTATGCACAGAAGCTTCGTTTCACGCTGTCGAGCGAGTTGACGCCGGAGGACCTGCTGGCGCGCGCAGAGCACAGCTACCAACTTGTGCGTGGCGAGATGATCCGGCTGGCCCGCCAGATGTGGCCCGCCTGGGTGGCGGACAAGCCCATGCCCGACGACGAATTCGGAGGTCGTAAAGGGCATCCTCGACGTAATCGCGCTCGACCACCCAACGCCGGACCAACTGCTCGAATGGACCAAGGACGAGATCAAGCGCATCGAGGCGTTCTGCCGCGAGCGCAGCATCATCAGCCTGCCCAGCGACCCGCTGCAGGTCGTTTGGACGCCCGTCTTCATGCGGCCCTACGGTGGCGCGTTCCTGTCGCCGCCCGGCCCGCTCGACAAGGGCCAGGACAGCTACTACTTCATCACTCCGCCCGATGAAACGAAGGGCCCCGAAGCGGTCGAGTCGTACCTGCGCGAGGACAACTTCCGCGCGCAGCGGCTGACCTCGGTCCACGAGGCTATCCCGGGCCACTACCTCCAGCTGAACGCGTCGAATCACAGCAAGTCACTGGCTCGCGCGGTTTTCTGGAGCGGTCCCTTCGCCGAGGGCTGGGCGGTCTACGTGACGCAGGTGATGATGGATGCCGGCTACGGCGACCATGATCCGGCGCTGTGGTTGACCCATTGGAAGTACTACCTGCGCGCCGTCACCAACGCGATCATGGACGTCCGCATTCAGGCGCTTGGCATGACCGAAGACGAAGCCATGGCGCTGATGATCGGCGGCGGCTTCCAGGAGCAGCACGAGGCTCAGGCCAAGTGGCTGCGCGCCCAACTGACCTCGACGCAGCTGGTGACCTACTACCTCGGTTCGGTCGAGATGTGGGACCTGGAGATCGAAGCTCGCAAGCGGGCGGCGCGAGCTGCCGGCGCGGCGGAGTCGGTCGTGCCCGAGCAGCGCATCGCCGGTGGCCTGGGCGAGACGCCCGGCTTCGACCATCGCCGGCACCTCGAGTCGGTCATCGCTTACGGCACGCCCGCCGATCAAGTGGGTGGGCAAGATCCTGGCCCAGGAGTCCGCCGTTTAGCGTGGATTTCGGGCTGATCCTGCCTGGCTATCGCAAGGGCGCGTCGGTCGAAGGTATCGACGCGGCGAGTGACGCCGCCGAACGCCTGGGCTGGCATTCGGTTTTCACCACCGACCACGTCCTGGTCGAACCGTCAGCGCGAAGCGAGGATTACTACGAGATCTTCGACGCGGTGGTGACGCTGGCCCACATCGCCGCCCGAACAGCGCAGGATCAAGGTCGGCGCGAGCGTCATCGTCGTGCCCATGCGCAATGCGCTGGTGCTGGCCAAGGAGCTGGCCACCATCGACGCGCTGTCCGGCGGCCGGCTGATCGTTGGCGCCGGCATCGGCTGGAACAAAACCGAGTTCGATAACGTGGGCGAGGGCGATCGCTTCCACCGCCGCGGGGCGTACCTCGACGAGTCGATCGCCATCTGGCGTCACCTGTGGGGCGGCGACAGCGGGCCGTTCCATGGCCGCTTCCATGACTTCGACGAGGTTCGCTTCGGGCCGCTGCCCGCGCAGGGCGCGAACGTGCCCATCTGGCTGGGCGGCCGCGACGAGCGCGCGTTGCGCCGGGCGGGCCGCGTGGCGGACGCCTACCACTCGACCACCACGAGCCCGGCTCAGTACGCGGTCCGCGTGCCGCTGATCAGGGCCGCCGCCGAGGACGCCGGTCGAACGCCGCCGCTGTTCTCGGCGCGCCTTCGCGTCCACTTTGGGCCGGCCGAGACCTCCTTCTACCAGCTCGCGGGCACCCCGGAGCAGATGGTCGGCGAGATCCGTGCGTTCGCGGAAGTCGGCCTGGGCCACGTCGCCCTCGATTTCGTCGAAACCGATCCGGCGCGCAGCGTCGCACTCATCGAGAAATTCGACGCAGAGGTCGTCGCCGCTTTCCGGTGACCGACCAACCTAAGGCCGAGGTCGTTCGACCCGCCACCGCCAGACCTCGCGGCCAGGGCCCACGGCTGCCAAACCGGAGCCGCCGACCGACCAGGAGCAGGCGGCCATCGAACACGGGTTGATCGAGCTGCCGACATTCTCGGGCGGCGAGGTTGGCGACGAGTCAGATCTGGGCGTGAAGGTGGCGGTCCTGCGTGGCCGCGGGCCGGGCTACAACTTTGCCGGCGGCGCGCGTTGGGCGGCCGAGGAGACCCCCTTGCGACTGGCCGCCCTGAGCGCGGCGATGCACTCCATCGGCGAGTGGCCGGCTTTGTTGGTGGCGGACGGAGTAACGCAGCCCCTGGACCTGCCGGCGCACCTGACGGGCGGCGGCTGGATCGAGATCGAGCGTGAGCGGATCATGTGGACGCGAACCGCACCGGGCGTGCCGCACCTCGATCCGTCGCTCCGCATTGAGGCCGTGACGTCGCGCACGGCCGCCGATTACGAGGTGCTTGAGCGAGAGATCTTCGACCTGCCGGCCGATTTCGCCACGCAGCGGGCCGCCGGGCTCGTCTTATTCGATCAGCGCCGGTTGGATGCGCGCCTTCCTGGTCAGGCTCGATGGGGAGGCCGTTGCCACCGCCCGGCTGGCAGCAGGGGACGGAGTGGCGGGCATATTCGGAGTTGGCGTGATCGCCAAGGAACGGCGGCGCGGGCTGGGCAGCCTGGTGACGGCCGTGGCCACCCGGGCCGGGCTGGCCGGCGGCAACAAGCTTGTCTGGCTGTCGGTGAGCGAGCTCAACGACCCGGCGCTGCGCGTCTACCGCCAGCTGGGCTTTCAGCCCGGTTTCGAGTGGTCGCGCTGGGTGGTCAGCGCCGTTTAAGGGAGGCGATGAACGCGCGGAGGGCGCGCTCGTTGGCATCCATGTTCGGCTCGCGCAGGCAGGCGACGACCGACAGGTGGTATTGCTGACCGGTCGGCGGCTCGGGGATGGGCACGATCAGAACCTTGTCCGCAATCTGGTTTCCGCAGCGGCCGGGTGTGGCGATCTCCATTCGGCTGGGCAGGCCGGCGACTGAGATGGGTTCGCCGCCGTTGGGCAGCGGGCCGGCGAGGAGTGAGTCATAGATCTCGGCAAACGCGGCGCCGGCCGGAAGTTGGCCAAAGGGTGCGAGGCATTCCTGGCCGGCTGAGGCACTGGGCTGGGGCGTGGCCGGCGAAGGGACAGCACATGCGGGCAGCAGCGGGAAGTTGGCCAGGAAGAACAAGGCTTGATCCTTGGTGGGGTCGGTTGGAATTGCCGTTGTCCGTTGCCAGTCCGCAGGGCGGTTGAAGGTGAAGTCGCCAACCGTATCTGCGACCGTCGCGCCGAGCGTCGGTGATGGAGTGGGCGATGGCGATGGCGCTGGCGGGGCGGTGAGTGAAGCCAGTGATGTTGGGGCGATAGTCGCGGTCGGGGTCTGTGAGGCGGGCGGTTGCGCGGTTGAGCAAGCCACTGACACGACCGCGACGATCAACAAGAAGTAGAACGACCGTCGCACGAGGTCAGGCTACTTCCCGTCTAATGCCGGCATGGTTAAGCGTTAACTCAAGACTCCCCATCTATTGCCCGGTTTCGCTCAGAGACTGACGCGACGACAAGCGTGGGCGAAGCGAGAGGCGGCGTTAGTGCCTGACCAGTCAAGCAGTAGACGGGATGCGGCGGTCGCGCGTCTGGTGCACGCTCAACCGCACCTCGAACGTAGCCGCATCACCGACCGCCAAATGCAGCGGCCAGCGGAAGGTGAGGCAGGAGCCCTGGTAGACCGCTTCGAAGCCGCCCTCCGAGCTCGAGACCGTCTGGACCGGGTACCACTCCCGGACGGCGGCAGGCTCGGCGGCGACTGTCACGTCGACGTCCATCCAGCTGTTGCCAAACGACAGCGCAGGGCCGCGCGCCGCGACCTTCCCGCTACGGTCGTGGCGACCTTCCCGCTTGCCCCAGCGGTAATAAGCCTGCGGATTTGCGCCACCCCCCTGCAGGTTGAGATTCCACTCGAGCGCCAACTCGGCGTCCACCGCCTGCACGTCCGCCGCGACCTCGAGCCTAACCGTCAAGGTTGGAGCCAGCCGGTCGCCGCCCAGGACAATCGACTTGCTGATGCTCAGGCCACCCTCTGACCCCGTGAGCCTGACCTCCGATTCGACCGCCTGGACCACCGACCACGGCGCTCGAGCCCAGTCGCCCTGCTCCTCCCCGCCGACAAAGAGCCGAACCAACCCGCTGCGCCGCTCGTCGCGGTCGTACACGAGCAACTTCGAGAGCTTTGAGGCTTTGCCACTCCGCGTCGCGCAGCTGCTCGTGGTATCGCCTCCGGCCGCCTGCGCAGCACCGACGCCAGCGCCGACCGGCTCGCCCGCATATCCCACGCCGAGATGCCGCCGCCCTCCGCGGGGTCGACCAGCACCGTTTGCCCAGCCGTGCCAATCAAGACCTCGTCGAGGCCGTCCAGGTCATAGTCGGCCGTCCCATGCGCCGCGCGCTTGCCCAATGCGATGTCTTCGGCCGCAATCAGTTCAGCCAGCGTCGCCATCCGCATGTGGACCAGGTAGATGCCGCCAAACAGCCCATGCCAGTAGCAGTCGTTGGACTGGCCGCGATACAGGTGTTCGGTCGCCAGCTTCGCGCGCCCGCCCGGCCGGCATCGTCGCCACCGCGTCCGACACTCGCAGCATCTGTTTGTGCATCTCGTTGATCTCGCGGTAGCGCGCCTGGAAGTTGCGCCACATCGCGCCGCGCAGAAAACGCGCTGCCGGCGAGTCGGTCTCGACCGCCTCATCCAGCAGCTGGTGGAACGCGGGCGCCTCGTCCGGCGGCAGCGCCCACTCCGTCATCTCGACATAGGACGAGGTGGGCACGTAAATCCGCCCGATCGGCGGCTGCGCAGCCAGCCACTGCGCCGGTGTGACCGTCGACAGCCACGCCGACTCGCGCTCGATCGCGCTGAAGCAGTCCTCGACCCACTTGCCCTTGCCCCAGCACAGCTCGTACGTTCCGGGCCAGGCGCCCATCTTTTCGCCGTCGTCGCCCATCACGCCGACGCGCGTTCCCGTCCTCGGTCGCCGCGTCGCGCAGGTAGTCGATCAGCTCCTCGACCGGCCGCCACGGAATGCGGTAGCGCAGGCCCTTCTCCGTCCCGAATACCGTCAGCAGCCGGCCCTGGTCGTCGGTTGTGTACGTGCCCCACATCGCATCTTCTTTGACCGAGGCGCCGCGCAGGTGGTTGTCGTCCAACAGCGTGTAGCGGTAGCCGGCGTCGACCAGGTCGCGCGGCAGCGACGGCTCCCACACTCGCTCGGCCAGCCACGCGCCGATGGGCGCCTGCCCGAACCGCCGCGCCACGTCCTCGCGCATGCGCACGCAGCTGGCCGTGCCGGTCGCGCTCCGGCAGCGCAACCAGGATCGGCTCGTACATCGCGCCGCCCAGGATCTCGACCTGCTCGCGCTCCACCAGCGCGCGCAATCGATCCAGAAACGTCGGTTCGTTGGCATCGATCCATTCGAGCAGCGGCCCGCTGTAGTGCAGCCCCGCCCGTGATCGTTGGGTGCCTTTCCAGGGCCGCCACCATGGGCTCGTACGCGAGCCTGAAGACATCCTCGAAAAACCCAGCCAAAGTTGCCGACCGGCTGGTGGTTGTGCAAGACGAGCGCGAGCGAGATGCGGCGCGAGTCGGCCGCGGCTGTGCCGGCCAAGCTAACGAGCGGGAGCGGGCTCCAGTGCCGGAGCGGCCGGCTCTGGGGCAGCCGGCAGGTACAGCTGCTCGACGTACTCCTCGAGCATGCGCGTCGTAGAGAACTGCCAGATGGTGCTGGCGATCGATTCCTTCATGTAGTCCAGCCACCGCCGCGGCAGCCCCTCATCGTCGCGGTCGTAGTACATCGGCACGATCTCGTCCTCGAGCAGCCGATACAGGTCCTGTGCATCCGCCCAGTCCTGGGCGCCCTCGTCCGGATTGGTATCGCGATCGCCGATCGCCCAGCCGTTCTTGCCGTCGTAGCCCTCGTCCCACCAGCCGTCGAGCACCGACACGTTGACGATGCCGTTCATGGCCGCCTTCATGCCACTGGTACCGGAGGCTTCGAGCGGGCGGCGCGGGTTGTTGAGCCAGATGTCGACGCCCTGCACGAGATAACGGGCGATGCGGATGTCGTAGTCCTCCAGCACAAAGACGCGGCCGGCCAGGCGCGGAGAGCGGCTGCGCGTGATAGATGTCCTGGATGACGCTCTGGCCGGGGCGGTCGGCCGGGTGCGCCTTGCCGGCGAAGACGATCTGCACCGGTCGCTGCTCATTGAAGATGAGCCGGGCCAGGCGCTCCTGGTCGGTGAAAAGCAACGCGGCGCGCTTATACGTGGCGAAGCGCCGGGCAAAACCGATGGTCAGCACGGCCGGGTCGAGCACGTTCGACAGGTTCTCGAGCACTCGCGGCGATTCGCCCAGCCGCGCAAATTGGCTCTGCAGCCGGCGCCGAGCGAAGAACGCCAGCTCCAGCTTCTGGCGCTGGTGCGCTTCCCACAGCTGCTCATCCGGGATGCGTTCGATGCGTTCCCAGAAGCGCTGGCGGCGCGTGTCGGCGTCCAGCTGATCGAGATCCGCACCAAGCTGCTCGTACTGCTTGCGGAACGGTTCGCCGACCCATGACGGCGGGATGCACGCCGTTGGTCACGGCCAGGATGGGCTTCTGGCTGACACCGTCCCAGGTCGCGTTGGCGGTCACCGCATGGAGCTTGCTGACGGCGTTGGCGCCGTTGGTCAGGCGCAGCGAGAAGGCGGTCATGTCGAACTGGCCCGGCGTCCCCATCGACGCCCTTGCCCAGGTCGATGGTGAGGTTCATCTGCTCCGCATCGAGAAGCGGCGCGGCGAGAGTCCTGACCAGGCCGGCGTCGAAGCGCTCGTTGCCCGCCGAGACCGGCGTGTGGATGGTGAACACCGAATTGCGCCGGATGTGGTTGTACGCGTCGATCAGCGTCTCGCCTTTGGCCAGCAACTCGCGCGCGCGCTCGACGAGCAGGAACGCGGAGTGACCTTCATTGAGGTGCCAGATGGCCGGGTTGATGCCCAACGCGCGCAGAGCGCGCACGCCACCCACGCCCAGCACGATCTCCTGGTGCAGGCGCATCTCGCGGCCGCGCACGTACAGGATGTGCGTGATCGGCCGGTCGGCGTCGTCGTTGTCCGGGATGTCCGTGTCGAGCAGCAGCAGCGGCACCCGGCCGACTTGCGCCAGCCAGACCGCGCACCAGACCGTCCGGCCGGGCAGCTCCACGCCAACGTGCAGCGGCCCACCGTCGGCGTCGCGCACGCGCAGTACCGGCAGCCGTGACGGGTCGTAGTCGGGATAGGCATGCTCCTGGTGGCCGTCGGCGTCGATCGTCTGGCGGAAGTAGCCGTGCCGATAAAAGAGCCCTACTCCTATGAAGGGCAGGGCCATATCTGAGGCTGCCTTCAAGTGGTCGCCGGCCAAGTACGCCGAGACCACCCGAGTAAATGCCAAGCGACTCATGGAGTCCGTACTCGGCACAGAAGTAGGCCATCGGCCCGGCGGCAAAGCGGTCGGCGTAGTTGCGCTGGAACCAGTGGCCGGTGCCATTGGCGATGTAGCGATCGAACTGGTCGAGCAGCGTCTTGTACTCGGCCATCAGGTCGACGTCGTCGAGCACCTCGTGCCAGTTGTGCTGCGACTGGATGATCGGCACGGGCGTGCGGTAGCGCAGCCACGAACCGGCATCGATCCGCCGGAAGAGCACGCGGACGCGCGGATGCCAGATCCAGTACAGGTTGTAGGCCAGTCGTTCAAGACCGGCGAGTTTGTCGGGTAGCCTCACGCCCCCCGGCGGCAGCGTGGGCACCTCGATCGGAAGCGGCACAGTGGCGGGGATGCTACACGACGGCCAGCCGCTGCGTAGCCGGCTCGGAGGTACTCCTACCTATCGCTAGCATGGCGCGGTGCGAATTGCCATGGTCGCCTCGGAGTGCGAGCCGTACGCCAAGACGGGCGGTTTGGCGGACGTCGTCGACGCGCTCTCGCGCGCGCTCGGCCGGCTGGGCCACGAGGTCGACGTCTACCTGCCCAAATACCGCGGGCTGGAGCCGCCCGGTCCGGCGGAGGAACTCCGACTTTCCGTCTGGGAGGGCATCGGACACACGGCCAACGTCCGACTGCTGACGGCCCAGGCCAACGGCTACCGACTGCGCCTGGTCGACTACCCGACCTTTTTCGACCGGCCGACCTACTACATGCAGGACGGCGCCGACTATCCCGACAACGGCGCCCGATTCGCCCTGCTGGGCCGAACGGCGCTGGAAGCGATGGCGCGTCGAGAAGCGGCCGGTCGACGTGGTCCACGGGCACGACTGGGAAGGCGCGCCCGCGCTGCTGTTGCTGCGTCACCGCTACTCGACAGAGCCGGTCGGCGCCGCGGCGGCGGTCATGACCTGCCACAACCTCGCCTATCACGGTTGGGTGCCGCGCTGGCAGGTCGCCGGCCAGCTGGACCTGCCCGAGTGGATCGGCACCGAGCATGGCGTCAGCCTGCTGCGCGGACGGGATCCTGAACAGCGACATGGTCAACACGGTCAGCCCGGGCTTTGCGCGCGAGTCGCTCGTCGATGGGTTGGGCAGTGGCGTGGAGGGCGTGCTGCGCTATATCGGCGACCGCTACAGAGGCATCATCAACGGCCTCGACACCGAGCTGTGGGACCCAGCCACGGACGCGGCGCTGGCGGCCAACTTCTCGGCCAAAGACCTGGCCGGCAAAGCGAAGTGCCGGGCGGCCCTGTGCGCCGAGACCGGGCTCGATCCAAATGGCCCGATCCTGGGCATGGTCTCGCGCCTCGACACGCAGAAGGGCTTCGACCTGGTGGCAGATGCTGCGCCCGCGCTGGTGGCGAGCGGCGCGCGCCTGTGCATCCTGGGCACTGGCGATCACTCGCTGCTGGCGGGGCTGCGCTACATGGCTGGGCGGCGGCCAGACCGCATCGCCGTGCTCGACCGCTTCGATCGGGCGTTGTCGCGGCGCATCTACGCCGGCGCGGACATCTTCCTGATGCCGTCGCGTTTCGAACCATGCGGGCAGAGCCAGATGATCGCCATGCGCTACGGAACGGTGCCGGTGGTCAGGGCCACCGGCGGGCTGCTGGACACGGTCATCGACGCCGACGATGACGCGCAGCGCGGTAACGGCTTCATGTTCGGACCCACCAACGGCTGGGCGCTGGCCGAAGCCTGCTGGCGCGCGATGGGGGCGATGGAGGATCGCAGTCGGTGGTCGGCCATCCAGCAGCACGGCATGGCTGTCGATTGGAAGTGGGATGGTCCGGCGCAGGAGTACGTAAACCTGTACCGTCGGGCGATCGCAATACACAGCGGAGGTTGAGATGGGGCTGCTCGATGGCCGGCGCGCGCTGATTTTCGGCGTGGCCAACGATCATTCGATCGCGTGGGGCATCGCGCAGTCGCTGCACGCCGAGGGGGCGGAGATTGGCTTTTCATCGGTCGAGCAGCTGATCGACAAGCGCGTCAGGCCGCTGGCAGAGTCGATTGGCTCAACCTTTGTCGAGCCGTGTGACGTCCAGTCCGACGAAGACATCGCCGCGTCTTCGACAAGTGGGGCAAGCAGCACGGCAGGCTCGACATCCTGGTCCATGCCCTGGCCTTCGCCAAACGCGAGGAGCTCGAGGGTCTGTTCGTCAACACTTCGCGTGAAGGGTTTCGCGCTGGCACTGGACATCAGCGCGTATTCGCTGGTCGGCCTGGTGCGCGCCGCACAGCCGTACATGAGCGAAGGCGGCTCGGTCATCGCGCTCACCTATTACGGATCGGAGAAGGTCGTTGCCAACTACAACGTGATGGGCGTGGCGAAGGCCGCTTTGGAAGCGTGCGTTCGCTACCTGGCGGTCGACCTGGGTCCGTCTGGCGTATCCGCGTCAACGCCATTTCCGCCGGTCCGGTCCGGACGCTGGCGGCTTCCGGTGTGAGCGACTTCAAGACGATGTACCGCCAAGTTCCGCGACGTGGCGCCAATCCGTCGCAACATCACGATCGAGGATGTTGCCGGCACGGCCGTCGTACCTGGCGTCGGACCTGTCGACGGCGGTGACCGGCGAAGTCGTCTATGTCGACGGCGGTTTCAACGTGATCGGTGTGCCCACTGGCGAGCCCTGAGCGACCGGTGAGCCGTCTGCCCTCGCTGGGGCCGCGCGGCGAGGGATGGCTGGCCATCCAGATCGTGCTTGATGGCGGCCGTCTTCATCGCGTGCTTCGGCGCCGCCCGCGGCAGCCTGCCGGCCGTTCGCCTGCCTTACGGAACGCTGGTGGGCGCCGCACTGTTCGTGATCGGCCTGATCATCGTTGCCGCTGGCGCGTATCCAGCTGGGTGGCGCGTGGACGGCTTTGCCGCGGCCCGTGGCTGGCGGCCAGCTCGCCCAGCAGGGCATCTACAGCATCGTGCGCAATCCGATCTACGACGCCGTGATTCTGTTCGGGATCGGGGGATCGCTCATCACCGGGTCCGTCGTCGGGCTCATCCTGACGGTCGTGCTGGCTGCATTCCTGGTCTTGAAAGTGCACCGCGAAGAGGCCTGGCTGCGCCAGCAATACCCGGGCTACGACGACTACGCGCGCCGCGTGAAGCGGTTCATCCCGGCCATCTACTAGGGCCGCCGATGAGTCGACTACCCGACTTTGGCGAGCACGGCCAGGGCTGGGTCACGGGCCAGTTCTTCCTGATCGCCGCCGTCGCCGTGGCCGGTGTCGTCGACCGGCCGGATTGGGATGGGACACGCGCTCGTCGTAACGCAGATTGTCGGGGCGAGCCTGACCGTGCTGGGCGTTGCTCATCGGCATCATCGGTGTGCGCGACCTGGGCGATGCGTTGACGCCGCTGCCCTACCCCAAGGATGACGCGCCGCTCGTCCAGACCGGCATCTACGGCCACGTCCGGCATCCGCTGTACGTCGGGCATCAGTCGTCGGCGCGCTGGGCTGGGCGCTGTTCGCGGCGAGCCTGCTGGCGCTTGGCGTTCACCGTGGCCCTCGCCGTGTTCCTGGACCTGAAAGCGCGGCGCGAAGAGGTCTGGCTACGCGAGCGCTATCCCGATGTACGCGCACTACGCGCGGCGAGTGAAGAGGTTCGTACCGGGGATCTACTGAGCTCAGGCGGGCAGCTGCGGCCCCTGTCCGGCGCCGGGCACTTCGTGCGGCACGAGCACGGCGGGAATCTCGGTCCAATCGCGCGGGCGCGACTTCTCGGGTCGCCACTCGCCGTCGGCATCCGGCACGTCGAGCCGGCCCTCGAACAGTGCGTCGAAGGTGTCGCCGTCGATGCGCTCCTCCTGCACCAGGAAGCGGCCGATCTTGCGCAGCATGGCCATGTTCTCGACCAGCGTCTGGCGGGCGTCGGAGTAGGCGGAGTCCAGGATCGCGGCGATGGCGCGCGTGGCGGCCGCCTGCAGCTCAGTCGGCAGGTTGGCGTCGCGCTTGGTCGTGATGAACGAGAGCGCGCCGCGGCCGGACGGGCCGTCGACCTTCTGCTGCGGATCGTGGCCCATGCCCCACTTGTTGACCATCATCGTGGCGATGTGGGTGGCCTTTTCGAAGTCGTTCGACGCACCCGGCGTCACTTCGTGGAAGAGCAGCTCCTCGGCCGCGCGGCCGCCCATCAGCGCGATCAGCCGCGCACGCAGGTCGCTCTCGCCGGGCAGGTCGTTGTCCTCCTGCGAAGAAACGGTCACGCCCAGCGCCTCGCCATGGGCGAACAGTGAGATCTCCTCGACGCGGCGGTTGTCGCCGTGGACGCGGCCGCAGATGGCGTGGCCGACCTCGTGGGCGGCGATGATCGCCCGATCACGCTCGGCCATCGAGCGCCGACGGCCGGTGCCGACCGCCACCTTCAGCCAGCCCGCGTGGATGTCGGCGTCACTGATGACGTCCGACTGACGGCGGGCGGCCATGATCGCCGCCTCGTTGAGCAGATCGGCCAGCTGGGCGCCGGAGAAGCCGTACGTCTTGCGCGCCAGGCCTTCGAGCGACACGTCCTCGCCCAGCGGCTTGCCGCGCGCGTGCACGGCCGAGGATGGCCTTGCGGCCGGCCACGTCGGGCAGGCCGACGTGCACCTTGCGCGAAAACCGGCCCGGCCGGAGCAGGGCCTCGTCGAGGATGTCGACGCGGTTCGTCGCACCGATCACGACGATGTCTTCCGACGTCCCGAACCCGTCGAGCTCGACCAGCAGCTGGTTCAGCGTCTGCTCGCGCTCCTCGTGGCTGTTCTGGCCACCGCGCGCCTTGCCCAGCGCGTCGAACTCGTCGATGAAGATGACGCCCTTGCCCAGCTCGCCGTGCCTGGTCGAACAGCTCGCGCACGCGCTTGGCGCCGACGCCAACGTACTTCTCCACGAAGTCGGAGCCGGACGCGTGGTGGAAGGGCACGCCCGCCTCAGTGGCGACGGCGCGGGCGAGCATGGTCTTGCCGGTGCCTGGCGGGCCGAAGAGCAGAATGCCGCGCGGCACACGCGCGCCCAGCGCGCGGAAGTGCTGCGGGTCGCGCAGGAACTCGATCGCCTCGGCCAGCTCGAGCTTGGCCTCTTCGCAGCCGGCGACGTCGGCCAGGCGGACGTCACCTGAGGAACTCGTCGTGGCCGTCACGACCGAGCTTGTTGCCGTCGCCGCCTTGGCCGCCTTGGCGTTGGCTGGACTGGCCGGCATGATCGTGGCGAAGCGCTGGCCGCGGCTGATCTCCAGCAGTCCCGACGAGCGCATGCGCAGCAGCAGGATTGCCAGGAGCCCGACCATCACCACCAGGAAGCCGATGTTCATGGCGTTGCGCACCATGTCGCTCGTGCCGCCGGACTGCTCGTGGTTGCGTGCATCGATGGCCGCCCAGGCGGCCGGCGTCAGCAGGTCGCGATAGCCCAGCGCGACAAGCGCGGCGGCGGCGTCGGCGGCATTGGTCGACAGGTCGATCGCCGCCAACTTGGTGGTCGGTCGTATTGGCGAGCAGGCTCGGCTGGTTCTGCGCATTACCGGCGACGGTGACCGACACGACGTGGCCGCCATCGATCTGCGACTGGAGCTCGCGAAAGGACCAGCGAGCGTCGTAGTGAGCGGGCGGCGAAAGCGCGATCGGCGAATTGTCCGGAGCGCCGAAGTAAAGGGCGCCGACTACGACGACCAGCCCCGCGACTGCCAGGCCGCCAGCCAACCACAGCCGCCTGTGCCGGGCCATGTGGCGCTTGAGCCTGTACGCGTATCCCCGCATCGTCCCACCAGCGTTCATCAACGCGGGACCCAGGTGACGCGAGTCGCGCCGAGGACCCGTGTAAGGCTGCACAGCATACACACGAGGCTTTTGTTATGGCTTTGACACCCTTGGGCTACGCGCCCGGGTCCGCTCCGCCAGTACTCTGCGGAAGAAGCGCGCCTGTTGGCGTGCGTCGTCCAGCGCGTCGTGGGTCATCGGGTCGGCCGGGCCATAGAGACCGTCCAGGTGCCGCGCGCTGGGTGTCGGCCCAATTGGGCAGGCGGTGCAGACCCATGATGTAGGCCTTCATGTCGAGTGGGGCGAAGCCGAATGGATTGCGCCCGGCGAATCGCTCGAGGTAGTCGGCGACGAACATCCAGTCGAAGCCGCCGTTCCAGCCGACAAAGACCGGTTGGCGGCTGCCGGCGACGCTGGTCACCCAGTCGGCGAAGTCGGTCATCGCGACCGAGGGATCCAGGCCTTCTCTTTCCACCCGCGCCTGCGGCAGTTGGTGAACGCGTTCGGCCGACTCCAGCCAGGGCAAGCCGGGCAGCGGCTTGATCAGTCGGTAGAAGCGTCTTGTGAGTCGTCATCCACGAGGCAGGCGCCAAGGGCGATCAGGCTGCCGGTCGATGGCGTTGGGCCGGACGCCTCGATGTCGACGCTGAATAGCAATTCGTCGGTGGGCATGCGGCGCGCCATCTTGCCGTACTCACGGCGCGCGTCGCTTGCGGTTCTGTCCACATCGGCTTATCCCCAGTTCTCCACCAGCTTCGTGGATAAGCCAGCCGAAACGCCGACAAATCGCCAAAAGCTGTGGATGGAAGTGCTTGTGCCCGTTGGTGGGCGGCCCGTATCTTTTGGTCAGCCCGAAGGGGCCACGGAAAACGGGATCCGAGACAGGGGTGCTTGCACTTCAGTAACGGGACCCGGCCGGCGAGACGGAGCAGGAGCCTCGGCTCCAGCCACCGAACGACGGACCCGAGGTTCCTTCGGGTCTTTCCTTGTCCGGCGCGTCGCGAGCCGCGCGCCAGCCGCGACCGCGCCGCCGGCTGGCGCCTCTTAGGCGAGCAGCTCCAGGATGTAGCGGAACAGGTCGTGGGCGGTGATCATGCCCACCGGCGCGCCGCCATCGACGAGCGGGATATGGCGGAACCCGCCAACGGCCATCTTGTGAATCGCCACGGCGACGCTGTCGTCGGTGCGCAGAACGACCGGGTCCGCCGTCATGACCTCACCAACGGTGACGCCGTCGAGGCTCGACCCGGCCAGTTTCCGCAGTGCATCGCGCTCCGTGAAGATGCCCACGACTCGGCCGCCCAGCGCTACCACCAACGGCGCCTTCACCCGCGGCGCGCATGCCGCCCACCGCCTCGGCCGCGGACAGCTCGGGTGTCACGCTCCTGCGCCGCCGGCGGCGCCAGGCTGCCAAGGGAGTGGTTCAGCAGCGCGCGTTCGAATCGGCTGCCCGGAAGCGGGATGTCGGCCGTGCGCAGGTCGGCGCCGCAGTTATCGCAGATGTCCTCGCCCTGCAGGTTCTCGAAGCCGCAGACGGGGCAGATCATCAGCGCGAACTCGCCCCGGCTTCGACCACCCACGTCTCGCCCGACAGCAGCAGCTTCTCGCAGGTCGCCCTCGCCCTGGCGAGTCTTGGCGTCCTCGATCTGGCCGACCAGCAGCTGGTCGTGTGTCGGCCGGTTGACGCGGCGGAACACGCCGACCGGCACTGGGAACTCCGGCTACCACATGCGCGACAGCATGTAGGCGAGGTACGGATCCGCCGCCTCCTCGTCGTGGACGAGCAGGTCGGCCTCGGTCACGCCGTTCTCGCCGATCGTCACGACCTCCGGATGCAGGCCGCGCAGGCGGATGCCCTTGTCGCGGTTGGCGCCAAAGATCATCGGCTTGCCGTGCTCCAGGACGAGCATGCGGTCGTCGCGCACCTCCCGCTCGGTGAAGTCGCGGAAGGCGCCGTCGTTGAAGATGTTGCAGTTCTGCAGGACCTCGACGAACGCCGAGCCGTGGTGGATAGCCGGCGCGGTTGAGCGTCGCCTGCAGGTGCTCGGTGTGCGTGTCGACCGAGCGGGCCACGAACGCACGCCTCGGCGGCGAGCGCGATTGACAGCGGCTGGATCGGGTAGTCGATCGTGCCGGCCGGCGAGGACTTGGTCTTCTTGCCCTGCTCCGAGGTCGGCGACGCCTGGCCCTTGGTCAGGCCGTAGATGCGGTTGTTGAACATGACCATCTTGATGTCGACGTTGCGCCGCATCGAATGCAGGACGTGGTTGCCGCCGATCGACAGCGCGTCACCGTCGCCGGTGATGACCCACACCATCAGCTCGGGTTGGCCGCCTTGAGACCGGTGGCGAGGGTCGGCGCGCGGCCGTGGATGGTGTGGAAGCCGTAGGCGTTCATGTAGTACGGCAGCCGGCCCGAGCAACCGATGCCGGAGATGAAGACGATGTTCTCCTTGGGCACGCCGAAGTCGGGCATCGTCTTCTGGGTCTGGGCGAGGATCGAGTAGTCGCCGCAGCCCGGGCACCAGCGCACTTCCTGGTCGGACACGAAGTCCTTGCGCGTCAGCGCGATGACCTGCGCGTTTTCCGGGCTCAGCGGTACGTCTGTCACGGCCTCGCGGTGGCCGTTGCCGTTCGATGTCTGTCACTTGTCCTGCCCTGCCTCGCCGAGCAGTCCTCGGCGGCGCCCTTGATCTCGGCGATGCGGAATGGCTTGCCGCGGACCTTGTTGTAGCCAACGACGTCGATCAGGAAGCGCGCGCGCAGCAGCAGCGACAAGCTGGCCGAGGTTGACCTCCGGCACCAGCACGCGTCGGAAGGAGCGCAGCACCGTCTTCGGTATTCCGCGGCAGCGGATTGAGATGACGCAGGTGGGCGTGGCTGACGCTCCAGCCCTCGGCCTGCAGCCGCTCGACGGCGCTGCGAATCGCGCCGTAGGTGGATCCCCAGCCCAGGATCAGCAGATCGCCCGTCTGCGGCCCGAAGACGTCCAGCGGCGGGATGTCGTCGGCGATGCGCGCGATCTTCTCCTGGCGCAGCACCTGCATCCGGTGGTGGTTCTCGGGGTCATAGCTGACGTTGCCGGTGATGTCGGCCTTCTCCAGGCCGCCGATGCGGTGCTCGAGGCCGGGCGTGCCCGGGACGGCCCACGGTCGGGCGAGCGTCTGCGGGTCGCGCGTGTACGGGCTAGAAGCCGTCTCGGATCGGTCGCGTTGTCGACCGAGATGTCGGGCAGGTCGTCCAGCGACGGCAGCTTCCACGGCTCGGAGCCGGTGGCCAGGAAGGCATCGGACAGGTACACGACCGGCGTCATGTACTTGAGCGCGATGCGCCACGCCTCGATCGCGAAGTCGAAGCATTCGGCCGGCGTCGCTGGCGCGACGATCGCCACCGGCGAGTCGCTGTTGCGGCCGAACATCGTCATCAGCAGGTCGGCCTGTTCGGTCTTGGTCGGCATGCCCGTCGACGGACCGGCGCGCTGGACGTTGACGACGACCAGCGGCAGTTCGACCATCACGGCGAGGTTGAGGGCCTCGCTCTTGAGCGCGATACCCGGCCCTGAGCTGGCCGTCATGCCCAGCGCGCCGCCGTAACTGGCGCCAATGGCCGAACCAATGGCGGCGATCTCGTCCTCGGCCTGGAACGTCTTGACGCCGAAGTTCTTGTACGTCGCCAGCTGGTGCAGGATGTCGCTGGCCGGCGTGATCGGGTAGCTGCCGTACATCAGGTCGCGCTTGGCTAGCTTGCGACGCCACGACGAAGCCGAGCGCGGTCGCCTCGTTGCCGGTGATGTTGCGGTACGTGCCAGGGTCCAGCTTGGCCGGCGCCACGCGGTAGGTCGTGTGGAACATCTCGGTCGTCTCGCCAAAGGCGTAGCCGGCCTTGAGCGCGCGCCGGTTGCCTTCGGCGATGGCGGGCCGCGCCGAGAACTTGGAGTCGATCCAGCGCAGCGTCGGGCTCCATCGAGCCGCTCGTAGAGCCAGAACATCATGCCCAGGGCGAAGAAGTTCTTGGTCAGGTCGACCTGCTTGCTGGTCAGATCGAGGCCTTCCGCCGAGCGCGTGTTGAGCGTGCTGATCGGGACCTCGAAGACGTTGTACTTGCTGAGCGAGCCGTCACTCAGCGGGTTGGTCTCGTAGCCCGCCTTCTTGAGGTTCTGGGCGTTGAAGGCGTCCGAGTTGACGATCAGCGCGCCGCCGGCGGGCAGGTCGCCGATGTTGGTGCGCAGGGCGGCCGGGTTCATCGCCACCAGGACGTCTGGCTCGTCGCCGGGCGTATGGATGTCGGCCGACGAGAAGCTGATCTGGAAGCCGGACACGCCGGGCAGCGAGCCGGCGGGCGCGCGAATCTCGGCCGGGATAGTCGGGCAGCGTGCTGATGTCGTTGCCGAAAACGGCGGCTGTTCGGGTGAACTGAGTGCCGGTCAGCTGCATGCCGTCGCCGGAGTCGCCGGCGAAGCGAATCGTCACCCGTTCGAGGACCTTCTCCTCGGTCTGGCGGGTGGGTGTCTCCGTGGTCACGCCCCTTCTGGTTCCTCCATCAACTGGTGCGGTCGCGGGGGCAGGTTCAGGATCTCTTCCGGGAATGCCTCGGCGACGAATTCGAGTACGTCTTGCTGGCGCAGCAGGGCAACGAGATTGCCCGCCCCGTCGACCAGCGGCAAGATTGCGGTACGGGCCCTCTTCCATGGCCGCCAGCGCCTGGTGAAGCGTGGCATCGGCGTCGATGGCGCGCGGGCCGTGGGTCATGAACTCATCGATTGGACGTGACGGCATCGACGTTCTGGCCGATGACCTTCATCAGCGCGTCGTGCTCCGTGAAAATGCCGACGAGCCTGGTGCCCTGGCACACGAGCAGTGCCTCACCATGCGCCTGCTGCATCTGGCGGATCGCCTCGCTGAGCGGCGTGCCGAGCTGAACGGCGAGCGGCTCCGGCCGGGCGATCGCCCGCGCCGACTCGTTGCGCAACTCGAGGCGGCTGGGAGCCGCGGCGGTGTGGCCGGACGACTTCACGCTCTGCTGCGGTGCGTCGGTCATGCGGCGCCGGAGGTGATGGGGCACCTGGCGATTCTATGCCCTAGGCCCCGCGTGCCACGCAAGCGTGAGTGGCCCGCCAATTTGGACGCACCTGCAATGCGAATGGCCAGCGGTAGATCACGAGCCTTAGGCCGGCAAAGCCAGTCTGCAGGTGGGTACCGCCCGGTGCGGTAACACCGCCGATCCGGCTGAAAACCAACCGGACGGCACCCGCCAAACCGTTACTTGGGGAGGACAACCGAAATGGGTAACGATCAGGAAATCCAGGGCAACTGGGACCAGGCCAAGGGCAAGGTCAAGGAAGAAGTCGGCGATCTGACCGACAACGAGAAGATGGAGTACGAAGGCAAGCTCGACCAGACCAAGGGCAAGGTCGAGGAAGGCGTCGGCGACATCCGCGACGACTTGGACCACGCGACCGACCGACCAACCGGCCCTAGTCACCGAATCCAGAAAGGAAGAACCGGGTCGCGAACGCGACCCGGTTCTTTGTTGTGCCCCGATCAGCCTGGCGCTAGCGCCGTGAGCCGCCGCCGAAGAGCAGCAGGATGTAGTAGAAGAACGTCAACAGAGCAGTGAGCGCCGCGGCGACATAGGTGAAGCCGGCAGCGCGCAGGACCTGCTTGGCGCCTTCGCCGCGCTCGCCCTGCAGGCCCAGCGGCTCGACAAAGGCCAGCGCGCGCTTGCTGGCGCCGAACTCGACCGGCAAGGTGATGAAGGTGAAGGCGACGGCGCCGGCGAAGAAGACCAGGCCGAGCAACGCCAGGCCGGTCAGCTTCATGAAGATGCCAATGATGATCAGCCACGGTGCGAGGCTTGACCCGAGCTGTGCGACCGGCACGATCCTCTGGCGGAGGGACATGGCCGGGTCGTGGTCTTGGTCCTGCTTGGCGTGGCCCACCTCGTGGGCGATCACCGACACCGCGGCGACGGACAGAGCGGCTCGTCATGGGCACACCGATCGATGTTGCGTAGGGGTCGTAATGGGCCGCCTGTGGCCGGCCGGCAACAGCCGACGACACACGCAGAGTCTTCGAGCGCGGGTCGTAGTTGTCGGTCAGGCTGCCCGGGATGGCCTCGATCTTGACGTTCGTTGAGGCCCTGCGCGTTGAGCAGGTAGCGGGCGAAGTCGAAGGCCGACATGTTGATACCGGAGTCGACCTGGCTCCAGCGGGCATAGGTCGAGCGGACCTTCCAGGCCGCCAACCCGGTGATGACGAGCGTCGGTATGAGGACGAGAAGCAGGTAAGGGAATCAACCCACCCGCGAAGAGAAGCAAACGAACCTCCAGTCGCGCTGCCGTAGTGGAAATCCAGCGCGCCTATAAAACGGTACACCGAAGCGACTGAGTTCCAGCTGTGAACGTCGGCCTGCTGTTCGTGTCTGTTGTCGCGGCGGTGTTAGGCCCGCCAACAGTCGGCTGCGCCGGGCGCAAGCGGGAAGTCGGGACGCTACGCGCCGTCAGTTCGCTCGACCGCGGGCGGACGGCGCAGGCTCGGAGGCCATCCCGATGACTGACCAACGCGACGAAACGAGCATCTCCAACCAACAGGACGACGATGAGGGCATGGGCGGCCAGGACATCGGCAACCGCGAGCCCGGCAGCCAGGGCGGCGTATCCAGCGGCACCGACTGGACGATGGGCCCCGGCGACAGCGGCACCGATCCGACCGAAAGCGACCAGGGCGGCAGCGCCGACAACGACGGCGGCACCAGCGGCGACTACGTCAGCGAGACGTCGGATGGCGGCTCGCCTGAGAGCGACGCAGGCTCTCGCTGATGGTCGACGGCGGCCGCTGATAGGGCCGCAATTTCGATGGGCCGGGCCGTGTAACAAGTCGCCCGGCCCCAACCCTCCTTAACTCGAACCGGGGTGTCCTGAGCCGAATACCGTTCCGCCACTCTCTAGACGGGCGCGACCTCACGCTTTAGGCTCACTCCTCCGTCATGAACGTCGTCTTTCTGTCGCCGCACTTTCCGCCCAACTGGTACCGCTTCGTCGTCGGGCTGCGCCAGGTGGGCGCGCGCACCCTCGGTATCGCCGACCAGAACTGGGAGAACCTGCGGCCCGAGCTGCGCGACAACCTCGACGACTACTACCGCGTCGACAACCTGGCCAACTACGACCAGATGGTGCGTGGCATCGGCTTCTTCATCAGCCGCCACGGCCTGATCGATCGGCTCGATTCGCTCAACGAGCACTGGCTGGAGATCGAGGCCGACCTGCGCAGTGACTTCAACATCCCGGGCATCAACCGCACGGAGATCGGCGCCGATCAAGCGCAAGTCGCTGATGAAGAAGCGCTTCCTCGCCGCCGGTCTCACGCCGGCGCGCGGTCGCGTGTGCAGCACGGCGCGCGCGCTCGAGAAGTTCATCAGGAAGTCGGCTATCCGATCGTCGCCAAGCCCGACATCGGCGTCGGTGCGGCCAAGACGTACAAGCTCGAGAGTGCTGACCAGCTCGATCGCTACCTGGCCGAGAAGCTGCCCGTCGACTACATCGTCGAAGAGTACGTGCCGGGCGAAATCCTGACCTACGACGGCCTGGTCGACCGGTCGGGCGAAGTGGTCTTCGACTCGACCCTGACCTACAGCACCGGCGTGATGGAGTCGGTCAACGAGCAGCGCGACCTCTATTACTGGATCCCGCGCGAGATCCCAGCCGACGTCCAGAAGATGGGCCGCGCGATGGTCAAGGCCTTCCTGTTGCGCGAGCGCCCGTTCCACTTCGAGCTATTTCGGACGCCCAAGGGCGAGCTCATCCCGCTCGAGGTCAACATGCGCCCACCCGGTGGGCTGACCGTCGACATGTTCAACTTCGCCAACGACTTCGACTTCTATCGCGAGTGGGCGAATGTTGTGGTCAATGGCCGTTTCGACGCAGACATCACGCGGCCCTATGCATGCCTTTATGTCAGCCGGCGCGACGGTCGCCAGTACGCGCTGACTCATGACGACGTGCTGCGCGAGTTCGCGCCGTTGATCGTGGCCGAGACGCGCATGGACCGCGTCTTCGCCGCCGCCATCGGCGATTACGGCTACCTGATGCGGCACCCTGAGCTCGACGTGTTGATCGCGGCCGCGCACGAAGTTCATCGCAAGCCTTGAGGCGCGAAACGAGGCTGTGGTTCAGCGGCAACCTGGGCCACGACATGGAACTGATCGTCTACGGCCACGCCGGCCAACCGCTGCTGGCCTTCCCTTCGCAGAACGGCCGTGCGCATGACTGGGAGGGCTTCGGCATGGTCGAGGCCACGGCCGACCTGATCGAGGCCGGACGCTTGATGGTCATTGCCATCGACGGCATCGACTGGCAGAGCTGGACCAACCAGACGGTGCCGCCGGCCGATCGGGCGCGGCGCAACGAGGACTACCACCGCTACGTCGTCGACGAGGTCGTGCCGTTCGCGCGCGGCGAGGCAAAGTCGCACAGCCTGTGGGCCACCGGCTGCAGCATGGGCGCCTTCCATGCCGCCAACTCGTTCTTCCGGCGACCGGACGCCTACGACGGGCTGATCGCAATGTCGGGGCTGTACCAGCCGACGCTATTCGTCGGCGACTACAGCGACGACCACGTCTACTTCAACAGTCCGCTCTACTACCTGCCCAACCTCAACGACCCGTGGCATCTGGATCAGTACCGGCGCAGCCGGATCATCTTCTGCTGCGGCCAGGGCGCGTGGGAGGAGGACTGCCTGCGCGACACCCACGAGCTGCAACGCATCCTCGACGCGAAGCAGGTCCCAGCCTTCTTCGACTACTGGGGCCATGATGTGGAACATCACTGGTACTGGTGGCGCAAGATGCTTCGGCACCACCTCGCAGTTCTCGAGTAAGCACCAGCCGAAGGCTGGCTTCAGAGGCAACATGGAAATCCTCGACCGACCGACTCAGACTCCGCTTTGTTCTCACGCACCCGACCAGCCCGGCGGCGCCGCGGGCGCACGGCCTGCGAGGAATGCGGCAGCACCTTCAACCTGCGCTCCTGCGCGGCCTGCGGCCACGTAGGCTGTTGCGAGAGCCAGGCCGGCCACGCTCGTGCCCATGCCCTGGGCGAGCATCACCCCGTGATCGAGCAGATCACCAGCGCCGGCCCGGGCTTTGCGTGGTGTTACGACGAGAAGGCCTACGTCCGCTGAGCCGCTAGCGCCGAGCAGGCGCCTGACCTCGTCGTCCGAGGTTTGTGAAAAGTCGGCGTACCACTCGCCGATGGCGAAGAAATTCTCCGGCGTGCGTACCGCGATCACGTCGTCCGCCACGTGCGCGAGACGTCTGATCGTGATCGGCGGCGCGACGGGCGTGGCGATGATCACGCGCTCCGCTCCGGCCTGACGCGCAATCTGCGCGGCCGCCGCGGCAGTTGAGCCGGTGGCGATGCCGTCATCCACGATCACGGCGGTCTTGCCGGCAAGATCAATGGGCGGCCGGTTCGCTCGATAGAGGGCGGCGCGCCGTTCGAGCTCGTCCCGCTCGCGGCGCTCAACCTCGGCGACGTCTGACTCGCGCACCCCAGTTACCGCGAGGACCTCGCCGTTCAAGCACGCGCATCCCGTTTTCGCCGATGGCGCCCATCGCCAACTCGGGCTGCGAAGGGACGCCCAGCTTGCGCACGACGATGACGTCGAGCGGCGCTTGAAGCGCCTGCGCAACCGCCGCCGCCACCGGTACCCCGCCGCGCGGTAACCCAAGCACGACGATCTTGGCGGGCGGTACGTCGCGAAGCCGCTGCGCGACCTCGGCCGCCAGCAGCGCGCCCGCCTCGGCGCGGTTCCGGAAAACACCCGGCGCCACGCGCGAAGCCTACGCGTCTGACAACGTTGCAATAGGTACGTGCGCGCCGAGCGATGGACTTCACAGCGGGCGGCTCGCCAACATCGTCGGCGATGGCAATCTTTGCCGGCCTCGCCAGCCTGCTCGGCCGTTTCGCCGGCCGAATTCTGAACACCACGCTGGGCTGGGCCACGATCCTGCTGTTCGGCAAAGTTCCGCAGAGCCGGCAGACGCTATTGGTGGTCATCGTCTTCGGCTCGCTCGCCTGGATCGTGCTGGTGATCGGCGTGCTCGTGCCGTTCGTCGGCACGCTGCTGCTCGCCGGAGTCGCGTTGCCGCCCTTCGTCGACATCAACTGGGTGCGGGTTGCCATGCTCATCGGGGCGATCCTGCTGCCGGCTGTGATCGGCGTGCTGGCGATGATGGTCGCCGAGAAGCGGCCCGACCGGACGGGCATTCGTCGCAGGCATCCTTCGCGGCTATCCGTTCGCATTCGTGCTCGACCTGGTGATGGTCGTGCTGACCGGCGTGGCTGTCGTCCGACGTCTTCGCGCTCTGTCGAAGCGCTGGCAGGACACGCACATTCCGGTCGTCGTCAAGCCGGGCAAGTACGACCAGGTGCTGCGCGAGCTGAGCGCCACGCTCGATGAGGCCGGCATGGAGAACGAGCCGCGCGACGCGGGCCGGTTCATTTCGGACCCGCCGAAGTTGCTGGACAAGGTCGCCGGACGCGCCCTGGGCACACTCGTGCCTGATCGAATGATGCTGCTGGTCGGGCCCGACCTGGAGGTCCTCGTTTACCCGTCGGACGTCGCCATCAGCGGCACGCAGCAGCGCGTCGCGCGGGCGCGCGCCGCGATCGCCACCAAGCTGACGCACGCCCCGGCCTACCTCACCACGTCTGCCGAGGCGCAGCACTTCGAAGACGACCTGGCCGGGCCAAGACGCCCGCCGATTTGCGCAACCTGGACGAACGCCTGGCGCGGCTGCTGATCAATTACGACGAATGGGATGTGCTCTACCGCCAGCGCCTTCAGCTCGAGCTGTCGATGCTCGATCGCGAGCCGCTGCGCGACGGCCGAACGCGAGCACGCCCCGGCGCCGAGAGCGTGCGCTGCTGCCGCGTCCGGCCGACCTTGCCATCGCCGGCGCCGGCCTGGGCCTGATCGCGCTGGACGCCGCACTCGTGCTGACCACCCGCGAGGCTCGCACCAGCCGAAACTAGTTCGCGGATGATCCCAAGCGAACTCACAGCATCCACTCAGGCAACGGGTTCAGCCTAGGTCTCGACATGAATGAACCGCCCGCTTACTACACGACTCCCCAGTACCTGCCTCCGCCTCCTCCTCCGCCGGTACAGGGGGGACCCTCTCGCGACCGCCGAAGCACTCCCGGTGGCCGCTTTGTAATCGGTACGGCGGTGTTGTCGGCTGTGCTGGCTTCCCTGACCACCTTCGGGTTGGCCACCAGCCTCCAGTCCGGCACCCGCCGCTACCGCCGGCAGTCCGGCGCCGACGAGTAACGCGCAGGTCGCCGCTCAACACCCCGGCACCGGCGGGCGCAGAACCAGACGTCACCACGATGGTCGCCAACGCGCAGCAGTCGGTCGTGACGATCACCAGCCAGATCGGCGGCAACGGTGGTAGCCGCTTCAACCCGTTCAACATCCCGTCAACTGGCGTGGGTTCGGGCATCATCGTCACGTCTGACGGCCTGATCCTGACCAATAACCACGTTGTCGAAGGCACGCAACAACTGACGGTGACCCTGTCCGACGGTACGGACGTCAGCGCCACGGTCGTCAAGACCGACCCACAGCACGACATCGCCGTGATCCGCGCCGACAAGACCGGCCTGACGCCGGCCAAGCTGGGCGACTCCGATCAGATCAAGGTCGGCCAGACGGCTATCGCCATCGGCAGCCCGCTGGGCGAGTTCACCGAGACGGTGACCAAGGGCATCATCTCGGCCCTCGATCGCAGCATCACCGTCCAGGACGAGCAGACCGGCCAGCCGGTCCAGATGAGCGGCCTGATCCAGACCGACGCAGCCATCAACCCCGGCAACAGCGGCGGCCCGCTGCTGAACACGGCCGGCGAGGTCGTGGGCATCAACAGCGCCGTCGCTGGTCAGGCCCAGGGCATCGGCTTCGCGATCCCGATCAACGTCGCCAAGTCAATGATCGCCGCAGCTACAAACGCTTAGCGAACCAATCCGAAGCCAGGCGCGCCACCTCCTCTAGCGCGCCCGGCTCCTCGAACAAATGGGTGGCGCCCGGTACGACAACAAGGGTCGTGTCGGGCGTCATCTCTTTTTGCGCGCTGCGGTTGAGGTCGAGCACGATGTCGTCACGGCCACCGACGATCAGCAGCGTTGGCGCGCGAACGGCCGACAGTGCAGCGCCGGCCAGATCGGGCCGGCCGCCGCGCGAAACGACTGCTTTCACTCTGTCCGGTTGGCGGGCGGCACAGATCAAGGCCGCGGCGGCGCCGGTGCTGGCGCCGAACAGGCCGAGTGGGAGATTGGCCGTCGCCGGGTTGGCGGCGAGCCAGTCGGCGCAGGTGGCAAGTCGGTCGGCGAGCAGGCCGATATCGAATCGAAGCTCGCGGGTGTAGTCGTCGACTCGTTCTTCATCGGGCGTCAGCAGGTCGATGAGGAGCGTCGCCAGGCGAGCGTCGTTGAGTCGCCTGGCGACGAACTGGTTGCGCGGCGAGAGGCGGCTGCTGCCCGAGCCGTGGGCGAACAGCACGACGCCTGCCGGGTCATCGGGGAGTGGTCAGGTCGCCAGCGAGCTGGCCGCCGTCGAACGGGACGACGACCGGCTGCGAAGTGCTCAAGGAGTGGAGCGGGAGACGGGACTCGAACCCGCGACAACCGGCTTGGAAGGCAGGCACTCCACCACTGAATTACTCCCGCTCGAGCGCCGGCCGATTCTAGCGCCGCGCGTTTCGGCGGGCCGAACGGCCTGCTCCGACCAGTCCGATGGCCCTGTCGAATACATGTCCCGGGAGACCAGCGTTCGCTCGATAACGACGCGGTGGTCGCGCCGAAGGAGCGCTGGAGGTGCTCCCATGACACGCGTTCTGGTTGTCCATCACGACCCCGACATGGCCGACCAAGAGGCCGACTCCCTGCGTCGCCGCGGCTACACCGCGGTCGAATGCGCGGGTCCCAACTACTGGTCGTGCCCCATCCTCGCCGGCCGCGAATGCCCGGCCATCGCCGACGCTGACGTCCTCGTCTACGACGCCTTCTCTGCCAGCTCCGACTCCGAGCGGCTGATCGAGCAGATCCGTGAAATCCACCCGGGTGTGCCGCTGGTTGTCGTCGACCAGGGCATGCCGCTGAGCTGGATCGAAACCGATGGCGAGCATGCGGTTACGCCGCGTGGTTGGCGTGCCGACAGGCGAACGGTTGGTGGCAGCGGTCGAGCAGGCGCTGGCCGAATCACGCCTGATCAATAACGCGCGCGTTTCAGTTCCGTCGCTGAAACGCGATTGCGAGTGTCCTCCGACCAGCCGTGCGCGCCTGCAAGCCGCCGCCGTCCAACCTTTGCCAGGCCCAACTGCCTTTGATCTTTGAACTTACGCGGAGGACTCGCTCACATGACGGATGAACACCACGACACCGTTGTCGTAAGCGATGGCGGTGGCTCAGGGATGGGCATGATCGTCGGCATCATCATTGCCGTCTGGTCGTGCTCGCACTCATCTGGTACTTCGGCTTTGCCAATAGCGGTGCCGGCAACGGCAACGGAAATGGCGGCGGCAACGGCGGCGGAAATCCGCCAGCCGCCGGCCATCACGACGGCGCCCTGACGCCCACTCGACCTCGAATTTGAAGAGCCGCCGGTCCAATTGGCCGGCGGTTTTGTTTAGTGGCCCGCCTCCGACTCCTCGAGGGCGGTGATCTTGTCCACCCGGCGGGCATGTCGGCCGCCCTGGAATTCGCCGGTCATGAACGCTGCCACGCAGCCAAGCGCCACCTCGGAGCCAACGATGCGAGCGCCCATCGACAGCACGTTGGCGTCGTTGTGTTCACGGCCGAGGCGGGCGGTCACCGGGTCGGCAGCTTCGACGCAGCGGATGCCGCGGATCTTGTTGGCCACGATCTGCTCGCCCGTGCCGCTGCCGCCGAGAACGATGCCGAACCGGCAATCCCCGGCTGGCGACGGCGCGCGCGGCTGGCGCAATCACATCCGGGTAGTCGACCGGCTCGGGGCTGTTGACGCCGAAGTCGACCACCTCGTGGCCGTTGCGCCGTGTAGCCAGTCGGCGATGGGTGCCTTGAGCGGCAGGCCGGCGTGATCGGTCGCCAGAGCAACGCGCACAAGCCGACCGTAACACTCCCAACAGGGAGCTCGATGTATCGTCGGAGCCAGTGCTCAAGAACTCGTTCCGGCTGTTCACCATCGACGGCATCGAAGTCGGCGTTCACTACAGCTGGCTGATCGTGTTCGCCCTGGTGACCTGGTCGCTGAGCACGCTCGAGCTGCCACTGAGCCCGAGCTGCGCGGCCTGCCGTCGTCTGGAGCTGTGGATCCTGGGCGCGATCACGTCGATCTGCTGTTCGCGTCGGTGCTCATTCACGAGCTGGCTCACTCGTTCGTTGCCCGCGCCAGGGGCCTGCAGGCCAGCTCGATCACGCTGTTCATCTTTGGTGGCGTCTCGAACCTGGCCGGCGACGCCAAGTCCGCCACGACGGAATTCCTGATTGCCGTCGTCGGACCGCTGACCAGCTTCGTACTGGCAGGCGATCGCCTATCGCGGTGGCGACGTTCGTCGACGAGCCGCGCATCGACGTCGTGGCGCGCTACCTCTTCTCGATCAACCTGCTGCTCGGCATCTTCAACCTGATTCCCGGCTTCCCGCTCGACGGCGGCCGCGTCCTGCGGGCGATCCTGTGGGGCACGACCGGCAGCCAGCGCCGCGCGACCAATTGGGCCGCGCTCGGCGGCAAGCTGGTCGCCTACGGCATGTTCGGTCGTCGGCATCCTGATGGTCCTGCGACGGCAACCTGGTGGGCGGCGTCTGGCTGGCGGCCATCGCCTGGTTCCTGCACAACGCCGCATCGTCGAGCGTCGAGCAGATCGTCTTCGAAACGAGACTGTCGCAAGGTCCGGCGGGCGACGTCGTGCAACCGGACGACGTAACCGTGCCGCCGGGCATCTCGGTTGCCGAGCTCGTCGACCAACTACCTGCTGCCCGGCAATCGGCGCGCCATTTCCGTCACCGACAACGGGCGACTGGTGGGCATCGTCACGGTCAGCGACATCCAGCGAGTGCCCCACGACGTCCGCGAGCAAGGTTGCGTCGCGCGAGGTCATGGGCGGCCGCGACGGCATGGTGTCGGTGCGCGCCGACCAGTCCGTGCAGGACGCCGTCGAAATCCTGACCGAGCGTGACCTCGATCAGGTGCCGGTGTCTGGATGGCGGCCGCGTCATCGGCCTGCTGACCCGTGGCGACGTGATGCGCCAGCTGCAGCTGCGCGAGGCGCTCGACGCGTAGACCCGCGGTAACCGGACTGGCCGCTTGCGGCTACTCCGGCATCGTCGTGCGCTGCGCGCTCTTCTCTTGTGCCGCTTCGACCTTCTCTGGTTTGGGCATGCGCCTCGGCCTGCGCCCGCGCCTCGGCCTCGTCGCGAACGACTCCTCGATCCAGGCCACCACCTGGTCGGTGTCGTCGGTCAGGCGAAAGAGGGCGAGATCCGCCGGCGCGACCATGCCGATGCGGCGTTGACCTGCGTCGCTCAGCCAGTCGACCAGGCCCTGCCAATAGGCGGTGTCGAACAGGATCACCGGGAAGTGCTCGATCTTGCCGGTCTGGACGAGCGTCAGCGACTCGAACAGCTCATCGAGCGTGCCGAAGCCGCCGGGAAAGATGACGAAGCCCTGCGCGTACTTGACGAACATCGTCTTGCGCACGAAGAAGTAGCGAAAGTTCAGGTCGCGCGTCAGGTACGGATTGGTCGCTGTTCGTGGGGCAGCTCGATGGCCAGTCCCGACCGACTCGCCGCCCGCCTCCTTCGCGCCCTTGTTGGCTGCTTCCATGATCCCCGGCCCGCCGCCGGTGATGACGGTGATGCCGCGCTGGGCGAGTTTGCCCGCCAGCTCCTCGGCCTTGCCGTAGGACGGGTCGTCGGCGCGCAGCCGGCCGACCCGAAGACGCTGACGGCCGGCCCGAGGTCGGCCAGCGCAGTCGAAGCCCTCGACGATACTCGCCCATGATGCGCAGCGCTCGCCACGCGTCGGTCTCCAGAAAGCTCGTGTCGGCGTACGGCGCCGGCCGCAGCAGCTTGCGGTCTTCAGTTGCCTTGCCCGGCGGTCGGCGCTGCTGGTCATCGCGAGGATAACGGCGCCGCATTCGAACATGAGGCAGCCCCGCGCATGTCGACGCGATGGCTGCCATCGGGCAGCGCCGCAATGCGCGCCACCACCTGTGTGCAGATGCTGCAACGCAGGACGACGGCCGGGCCCGATGTATGCACGCATGTGCCAACCATGGCCTGGTTGCCGCAGTGAGCGCACTCGCTGCATGGCGGCGGTCATGTCGGAGCCAAAGATCGCCTGCAGCATGCCGGCCACGGCATTGGCGTCGAGGGTCAGCGATGTCGGGGTCGAAGTCGGTATCGTCGGCTGCCATCTTCAAGCTCCTGAAGGGCCGAAGCGTTCGGTTCTCACCCGCGACGGTGACATGCCCAAGCGCGACCAGGTTTTCGGCGGCGGCCTCGACGAGCGGAGTGGGTCCGCAGACGTAGGCCACCGGCTGGGCGGTCGGCCAGTCGAGGGCCGAGGCGAGCATCTCCCGGTCGATGCGGCGGCGACAGCCGGTCCAGCCAGGCGGCTGGCTGCGTGTCAGCGTCTCGATCACGCGCAGGCCGTCGTTGTGCGCGGCCAAAGAGTCGATCTCCTCGCGATAGATGACGTCGTCGAAGGTGCGTGAGCTGTAGACGCAGCGTCGTCGGCGCCTGGCGAGCCAACCGCCGCACGCTGCCGAAGCATCGCCATCAGCGGCACGACACCGGAGCCGCCGGCGACGAGCAGCAGCGGGTCGGGCATGCATGCCGTCCCACACGAAGTAGCCGCCGATCGGCCCGCGCAACTCGAGCCGATCGCCCACCACGACCGACGTCATGCATGAACGGCGACACCTCGCCGTCGGCGACGCGCTCGACGGTGATGCTCGACGCTGCCGTCGGGCATGTCGCGGACGCGATCGAATAGCTGCGCTGGGCCTGGTAGCCGTCGTCGGCCGTCAGCCGCAGGTCGAGATGCTGGCCGGGTCGATGGCCGGGCCAGCCGGGCACTGCCGAAGCGGTAGGTCTTGACGTTGGCCGTCTCGGGCCGGATGGCGGTCACCGTCGCGACCTGCCAGTTGATGCCGGCACTAGTCCCCCTGGTACCGCTGCTCTTTCCAGGGGTCGCCGCGGTTGTGATAACCGAACGACTCCCAGAAGCCGGGCTGATCGCGTCTCGACGAAGCGGATGCCGCGCACCCACTTGGCGCTCTTCCAGAAGTACAGGTGCGGCACGACGAGGCGGGCGGGGCCACCGTGTTCCGGCCGGAGCGGCGCGCCGTCGTACTCCCAGGCGACGAAGGCCTGACCGTTGAGCAGGTCGGGGATGGGCAGGTTGGTCGTGTAGCCGCCGTCGCAGTAGGCGATCGCAAAGGCCGCCGTCGGGTCGAGCTCGACGCCTCGAGCAGCGTGTCGACGGCAACGCCGTGCCAGCGCATGTCGAGCTGGGTCCACTTGGTCACGCACGAGATGTCGACGACGAAGTCGCGCGAGGGCAAGTTCGTGAACTGCTGCCAGCGTCCAGCTCGCCTGGCTCTTGACGAGGCCATCGAGGGTGAACGTCCACTGGTCCAGCGGCGTGTGCGGCGTCGGCCCGGCCGACAGGACCGGAAAGTCGCGCGTGACGTACTGACCGGGCGGGATGCGCTCGCGACCGCCTTCGCTGGGCGCTCGCGGCGGCCGACGAAGCCGCGCGTCACGAACCGTTCGGTCACCTGCCCAATCTATCGCGGCGGTCGCCGCTTGCGAAACCGTATGGACGACCGAATTACCCGCCGTTATGCTGCCGCCGTCTTCCGGGCGATTCGCCGCCGCCGTGCTCGAACCGTGATCGCAGCCCAAGCGGATGACCCGGGTGGTCTTGAGGGGGTGGGGAGGCTTGTTCGCCGGTGGACGGCGATCGCACTATTTCATGCGTCGACTGCGGTACTGAGTTCGTCTTTACCGCGGGCGAGCAGGAGTTCTACGCCCAGCGCGGCTTCACCGAGTCGCCCAAGCGCTGTGCTTCATGCCGAGCTCGCGAGAAGGCTCAGCGCAAGGGCGACGGCTACGGTGCGACGGCCGACGGCGGCGGACAGCATGACACCTACGGCGGCAGTGACGGCTCGCGGCTACGGCGGCGGCTTCGGCGGCCTCGTACACGGGCTATTCGGGTGGCTACCCGGGGACGGCGCCGCATCTGCGCGAACGCCCGCAGCGCGAAATGTTCGACGCCGTTTGCGCCGAATGCGGCGGCAACGCTCGCGTGCCGTTCAGACCGTCGGGCGCGCGGCCGGTGTACTGCAGCAACTGTTTCCAGACCAAGCGGTAGCCGCCCACCTTCCATCCACAGCGCCAATAACCGAGCGATAAGCGGCTCTTCCTAGAGTCGCCTCCTCGAGCGGCCCACCGCCCAAAGTCGGCCGCAGCCCGTTCGAGGAGGCATAAGCCCATGTTCCGTTTCGCGTGCGCGCTCGAGCGCGCCTGGTCCGTTTTGCCTGGCGCCGGCCGTCTCGCACTTGTCGTGATCGTGGTCGTGGCGCTGTTGGCCATCTCAGCTGTGCCCGCCCTCGCCGCGGCCGCCGACACCAACCCATTCCGCTGGACATAGCCCGCGTCGGCAAACGCCTAGATTGGGAGGGTGGTCGAGGCAGACAGCCCGGAGACGCAACCTGATCTGTCGCCCAAATCTGGGCGCCGCATATCGCGCTGGCCGGTCGTCGTCGTCATCGTCGGGCTGGCACTCGCCGGTGTGCTCGTTTACATCGGTGGGCGGCTCGCCGCGGCGCCCGGCCCCACGCCGGACCTGTCTCGCCCCGGCACCGTCGACCAGCCACGCGCGGTCACGGTGATCATGCGCGACTACGTCTTCAACCCGACGCCGCTGTACCTCGTGCCCGGCGAAACGGTCACGTTCACGATCATCAACGGCGGCCTCTTGCCGCACGAGTTCGTGCTGGGCGACGCGGATGTCCAGGCGGCGTGGGCGGCGGCCAACGCGGTCGAAACGCCACCCGGTCCTCTCGCCACCGCTCCACGCGGCCAGCGTCGCCGGCCGGCACCGGCGGCGTCGAGGTCGTGCTCGACCCGGGCCAGCAGTCGATCGTGACCTACAACGTTCCGGGCGACGACCAATTGCAGCTGATGTGCCACCTGCCCGGCCATGTAGAACGCGGCATGGTGGGAAGCGTTATTCTCGCCACTCCGTAGGAAAGCGGAGGACGAATTTCGTGACATACGTGATCGCCGAGCCGTGCATCGACGTGCTGGATGAGTCGTGCGTAGCGGTCTGCCCGGTCGACTGCATCCACTTCGACCGCGGCGCCGATCGCAAGCTCTACATCGACCCCGACGAGTGCATCGATTGCGGTGCCTGCGAGCCTGAGTGCCCGGTCAACGCCATCTTCCCGGAAGACGCCCTGCCGGCCGAGTCGAAGAAGTACACCGCTGTCGACGCGATGTGGTTCAAGGACAAGGACGCGGCGCGCAAGATGGTGGACGAGTACCAACCACCCGCCTAGGCGTGGCGGCTGACTGACGGCCGCGGTAGCCAGATGCGCATCGTTTCCCTCCTGCCCTCGGCGACAGAGATCGTCTTCGCGCTCGGCCTGGGCGAGGAGCTCGTTGGTCGGACGCACGAATGCGACTACCCCGCTCGAAGCCCTGGACGTTCCCGTGATGACGGCCGACGCGACGAGCGTCGGCGGGCGCGAGCAGCCGGCGCATCCATCAGTTGGTCGAGAACTGCGGTCAGCCGCGGAGAGTCGATCTACCGGCTCGACCTCGACGCCCTGGCCGACGCCGACCCGACCTCGTGCTGACCCAGAAGCTGTGCGAGGTCTGCGCCGTCGCCTACGACGAGGTCGAGGAAGGCCTGCTCGAGATCGGCTCGAACGCCGTGCTGGTAAACCTCGAGCCGAGCTCGATCGAGGGCATCTTCAACACGATTTCCACCGTCGGCGCGATGGCCGCCGCCGAAGACGAGGCAGTCGGCCTGCTGGAGTTGCTGCGCGAGCACCTGGCCGACATCGAGAACCGCGTCCTGGAGCGCCGCCTGGACGGCGTCCGCCCGCCGCGAGTCGTATGCCTCGAGTGGCTCGATCCGCCGTTCGCGGCCGGTCACTGGGTGCCCGAGCAGGTGCGGCGGGCCGGCGGCTGGGAGTTGCTCGGGCAAGCCGGCGACCGATCCGTCGAAACGACATGGGAGAGCGTTCGCGACGTTGACCCCGACGAGCTGCTGCTGATGCCCTGTGGCTTCGACGCGATCCGGACTGCTGCCGAGTGGTCGACCGCGCGCAAGCCGGCCTGGCTGCACGAGCTGCGCGCCGTTCGCGACGGTGCCGTATTCGCCCTTGACGGGTCCTCCTACTTCTCCCGACCGGGCCCGCGGGTCATCGATGGCATCGCCCTACTGGCGGAGATCTTCGATCCGGCCGGACTGGCCGATCCGGACGCTCTGCCGCGCAACGCCTGGCTGCCCCTTCCCGCCGGCTGAGGGTCTGGCCCATACTCGGCGGCGATGTCGCTAGCAGAGAGCACCATTGCCACCATCGGCTCGGGCGTGATGGCCGAAGCCATGATTGCCGGCCTGCTGCGCGCCAAGTTGGTCGACGCCGGCCAGATCGTGGCCAGCCACCCGCGCGCGGACCGGCGTGACGAGCTCGTCCGGAGCTACGAGCGTCCGCACCGTCGAGTCCAACCTGACCGCGGTCGAAGCGGCCGACGTCGTGGTGCTGGCCATCAAGCCGCAGATGCTGCGCCGCGTTGGCCGGGAACTGGCCGGTTCGCTGCGCGAGGGCCAGCTGGTGATCAGCATCATCGCCGGCGCCAGCACGAAAGCTCTGGCCAACGCGCTGCGCCACAACCAGATCGTGCGCAGCATGCCCAACACGCCCGCCCAGCTCGGCCGCGGCATGACTGTCTGGTACGCCACGCCGGACGTTACCGACGGCCAACGCGAGCAGGCGCAGGCTGCTGCTGGGCGCGCTCGGTGAACAACTGCAGGTCGACGACGAAAAGCTGGTGGCCATGGCCACCGCCGTCAGCGGCACCGGCCCGACCTATGTCTTCCTGGTCATGGAGGCGCTCATTGACGCCGCCGTGCACCTCGGTTTCCCGCGCCACATCGCGCACGACCTGGTGATCGAGACGCTCGAGGGCAGCACCCTCTTCGCCAAGGCCAGCGGCATGCACCCCGCGCAGCTGCGCAACATGGTCACCTCGCCCGGCGGCACAAGTGCCGCCGCCCTGCACGAGCTCGAGTCGGGCCGCTTGCGGACCGTGCTCTCCGAAGCTGTCTGGGCCGCCTATCGTCGCACCGAGGAGCTCGCCCGCAACCTGGAGGCAGAAACCGCCGAATGAAGAGGCTGCGTCCCGGTCCTGGCGTTGCTCGTCGCAGCCTGCAGCCAACCCGCTGCGCCTACTGCCTCTCCCGCTCCCACTGCCAGCCCAACGACGGCTCCCACGGCAACTGCCGCTCCAACGGCCTCGCCCACCCCAACGCTGGCGCCGACCGCCACGCCCACGCTCGCGCCGACTGCCACGCCCACCCTCGCGCCGACGCCCAGCCCATCTCGCCACCCCGGCCGCGGGCGCCACGCCGTGGCCCGCCTGCATCCACGGGTGGACGTCGCCACCAGGAGAGGACCCGACGCTACGAAGACGGGCCTGACTGATTCTCGCCAACTACATGGGTCTGAATGACCCGTTCAATGTGGACGTGCTCGATGTCGATGACATCCGCTACTTCACCGGTCCCGATCCGGAGAACATCCTCGAGCCGCGCTACGAGAACCTCGACCGCTGGTACATCAAGGCGACACCTGTCGATGCTGATCCGACATATCGCGGCCGCTGGCTGGTCGAGAGGCGTACCGAGACCGTGCTCGGCGTGTCCGCCGTTGCTCCATTCGACACGACCGGGTTCGAGTCGCCCGACTGGAGCGGCTTCGAGGGCGACGGCGCGCCGCGTGCCATCGAGGGCCTGCCCGGCAAGTGGGGCGGCATCCAGTACGACTTCGTGACCGGCGAAGGCGACAGCGGCTTCCCGGGCCTGCCCGCTTCGCAGGTGGGGTGCCTCGCGCGGCACGTGATCCGCCCGAAAATCTCCCGCTGATGCGCATCGAGCTGCTGGCAACGCCGGACTGCCCGCACGCCGACCGCGCCGAGCAAATCCTGCGCGAGGCGCTGATCCGAGGACGGCCGCGAGCCGTCGGTCTCGCGCATCTACATCGGCGACATCGACGACGCGGCCGGCCTTGGCTTCCACGGCTCACCGACCATCCGCATCGACGGCCAGGACGTCGTGCCGCCGCCGCGCGAGCTGCCAATCGGGCTCAATTGCCGGCTCTATCCGCAACCAGGCGGCGGCGTAGACGGGGTCGTGCCGGCCGCCAGTCATCACCGCCTACGTCGAGCGCCGGCGCGAAGCGGAACGGCAAGCCCGGGATGCTCGGCCGCGCCTGTCCGAGTTGCCGGCCCACCTGTCACGCGCCTTCTTCCTGTGGGCTTCACGCCGCAAGTTCCTCGGCCGCATCGCGACATCGCTGCCCTTCACGCGTGCCATGGTCCGGCGGTTCGTGGCCGGCTTCACCCTCGACGAGGTGCTTGCTGTACTGACCGAGCTGCAGGCCGCCGGCTTGCACTGGACTGTGGACGTTCTGGGCGAATCGGTCGATTCTGAGGAAGCGGCAACGGCGTCGGCCGATCGTTATCTGGCGACACTCGATGCCCTCGCCGAGCGCGGCCTCGAAGCGAATGTCTCGCTGAAGCTGACCCAGATGGGCCTCGACATCGACCCTGGCTTCTGCCGCCAGAACGTCGGTCGCGTGGTTGATCGGGCGCGCGATATCGGTGCCTTCGTCAGGGTCGACATGGAAGACCACACCAAGACCGAGATCACGCTCGAGATGGCCCGTCACTCCACGATGAATACGATCGACGTTGGCGTGGTGATCCAGTCCTACCTGCGCCGCTCGGACGCCGACATCGACCGGCTGATCGTCGACCACACACGCGTTCGCCTGTGCAAGGGCGCCTACGACGAGCCTGCGTCGGTCGCCTTCGCGTCGAAGGTGGAGGTGGACCGCTCGTACGAAGACCTGGCGGATCGCCTGCTGCTGGGCGGCCGGTATCCGGCACTGGCGACCCACGACGACGCGATCATCGATCACATCCTGGAGTTCGTGCGGGCCAATGGCATCTCCGCCGACCGCTTCGAATTCCAGATGCTTTACGGCGTCCGGCGCGACCTGCAGCAGGCACTGATCGAGCAGGGCTGGACCGTCCGCGTTTACGTGCCCTACGGCACGCAGTGGTATCCCTACTACATGAGGCGGCTCGCCGAGCGGCCGGCCAACGTCCTGTTCATCCTGCGCAGCGTCCTGCGAGAGGGGAGAAATTGATGTCCGATTGGCAGGCCCGCTTTCGGGCGCGCGTGGTGCACTGGACCCTTCCCGCGTCTGCCAATCGAAGGCGAGCGCTGGCCGCCTCGCAACCGCTCCGGCATCACCCAGCTATACGGCTGGAACGTGGGCAGCAGCGAGTTGACCCAGCTGACCGACCGACCAACCGGCACCAGCGCCGGCACGATCTCGGCCGACGGGCGCTGGGTGCACTACGTGGAGGACACCGGTGGCGACGAGCTTGGTCACTGGATGCGCGTGCCGATCGAAGGCGGCGAACCGGTTGACCTGACGCCCGACATGCCGGCCTACGCCTCGTACGACCTGCGCACCACCGGCGACGGACGGCTGATGGCCTTCACGGCGGTGGTCGACGACAACCACACCATGTACGTGATGCCGGACCCTGCCGGCGGCCAGGCCGCGCCGCCGAGGCGAGCTGTACCGGACGCCCTACAGCGCAGTACACCGCTGGTTGGGACAGTGCCGGCCGCCTGCTCGCAACTACCACGAGCGAACGAACCGGACTCGGCGCGTTTCTCGATCGTCGTCTTATGACGTCGAGACCGGCGAGCGCGTCGGCGAGTTGTGGGACGGCGCCGGAGAGCAGCATGACGAGCGTCGAGTTCTCGCCCGCGGCCGGCGATACGCGGCTCGTCGCCGCAAGTGACGTCAGCGGCCGCCTACGCCCCCTGATCTGGGATCCGGTCAAAGGCGAGCGCGCACGACCTGGAACTTGGTCAATACGGAGCAGGCGAGAGCGAGATCGTGCCCTGGGATTGGTCGCCCGACGGTTCCAAGATCCTGCTGGCGCGGGTGTCCAACGCCGTTCAACGACTGGCCGTCTACGACGTTGCCAGCGGAACCGTGCACGAGCTCGACCACGCCGGCGGGACATACGGCTTCTTTGGTGAAATCGGCACCTGGTTCAACGCCGATGGCGACATCGTCGCTCAGTGGCAGGACGCCACCCATCCGTGACGACTGTCCTGCTCGACGGCACGACCGGCACCTCAAGGCCGAACTGCTCAAGCCGCAGCCGGCCCCGCCGCCATCGCGTCCGTGGCACTCAGTCACGTACGACGTGGAAGGCGGCCAGCCCATCCAGGCCTGGCTTTCGTTGCCCGAGGGCGAGGGACCTTTTCCGACGGTCATCGAAACCCACGGCGGTCCCGAGGCCGCAACGATGGAGTCATTCTCGCCGCGTGGCCAGGTCTGGACCGACCATGGCTACGCCTACTTCAGCATCAACTACCGCGGCTCGACGACCTTTGGCCGCGAGTTCAAAGAGTCGATCTGGGGCCACCCGGGCGAGCTCGAGGTGCGCGATATCGTCGCCGGCCGGCAGTGGCTGGTCGAGCGCGGCATCGCCATTCCGGACCAGGTTTTCCTCACCGGTTGGTCGTATGGCGGCTTCCTGACACTCCACGGCCTGGGCACGGCGCCCGGCCTGTGGGCGGGCGGCATGGCCGGCATCGCCGTGGCCGACTGGGTCAGCGAGTACGAGGACGAGAACGACGCGCTGCGCGCCTACGACCGGGCGCTGTTCGGCGGCACCGCCGGCCGAGAAGATGGACGACTACGTCAAGGCTTCGCCGCTGACGTACTGCGCGGCCGTCGACGCGCCGGTGATGATCATCCAGGGCCGCAACGACAGCCGTTGTCCAGCGCGCCAGGTCGAGCTTTACGAGGCGCGCATGCGCGAGCTGGGCAAGCCCTGCGACGTCACCTGGTTTGATGCCGGGCACGCCGCCGGCGCCAACATCGAGCAGCATGATCGGCTTCATCGGATCGATGCTCGACTTCGCCAACGCAGTGCTGCGAGGAGAAGTCGCGCCGTTCCCGCTTGACAGTCGGTCGCCGCAGGCGAATACTACGCGCCACGTAGTACGGGGCGCGAAGTAGTGGACAATCGAGAAGGCAATTCCAACGATCCCGGCTTGCTGCTGATGATCAGCCTGGCCGCCGGTCCAAAGCACGGCCACGCGATGCTGCTCGACGTGGAGCGGTTCGCCGGCGTTCGCCTGGGGCCGGGCACGCTCTATGGCGCGCTGACCCGGCTGGAAGAGGCGGGCGACGTTGAGGCGATGGCGGCGGAAGGCCGGCGCCGACCCTACCGCCTGACCAGCAACGGCCGCCGGCGGCTCGAGTTGCGCCTGGGCAATCTCGATCGCGCGGTCCAGACCGGCCTGGCCCGGGTGGCCTCGTGATCGGCCTGTTGTTGAAGCTTTACCCGGCGCGCTGGCGCGAGCGGTACGGCGATGAACTGAAGGATCGTCGTGACAGAAACCGGCCTCGGGCCGGCGGCTGCGGTCGACATCGCACGCTCGGCCGCGCGCGAGCGACAGCGCTCCGCCGAATTGGCACTGGCTGGAGGTGTAACGATGACGGTAGGACCTGCCTGGCGCCATCCAACTGGTTGGGCGGCATTTGCGACGGTGGCTGCTGGCGCCGACGGTGATCTTCGTGACTTCGGCTCGCTGCTGGCTTACCAGCTCGGGCTATCCGTATTCGTCTCGGGGATGGAGCGGTCAGTACCTGGCTACAGGCTCAGCCGCGCTTCGTCGATCTGCTGCTTGTTCTGGCACCCTGGCGGTTGCGCTGCTGGCGCTGCTGCCGCTGATGCGGATCGAGCTGCGCAACGGCGAGGGCGAGCGCGAACTGGGTCTGACTGCGACTGCGCTGGCTCAATTTGCTTGTCGCAGCCATTGGCCTGGCAGTCGGCGGCCTGCTGGTCTGGCACATCGTCTGGGAGTCCGTGCTTGCAGGTGGGCGGCTAACGCGGCGCTCGGTCCTCGATCTCCCAGGCATGATCGAGCGCGTGCCACGCTGACCGCCTGATGGCGAACGCGGCCGGCCAGCGCTTGCCGCCGCGCGGACCGGTGTCCGGCAACTCGCCGCGTGCCCGGGCGCCGGCCGCCTCGACGAAGGCGTCACGCACCTCGCTGGCTGCTCGGCGCCGTTGCGGCGCGGCCGCCGAGCGCGTTGCAGGTAGCCGCCGTCGGCCTCGTGGACGTGGATGCGCATCTTGGCCACGCTTCGCCCGCCGCCGCGCGGCCCGGCCGGCGCGAGCTCCTTGCCGGCGGCCTGCTTCGGCGGCCTCGGTCGAAGGCCGTCCAGGCGCGGCGCAAGAGGTCGACCAGGCGGTCGAGCTCGGCCTCGCTCGGTCGGCTCGTTCGTCGGCCTTCGGTATTGCGCCCGGCGCGCCGAAGTCGGTCGTGGCATTGCCTTCGACTCGTTCGACGACCTTCAAGCCCGTCGACTGAGGCCGGCACTTCGAAGGTCGGCGCCCGTAGGCTCAGCGAGCGGCGGTAGCGCGGGCCGTAGTCGAGCAGCGCCGCCAGGGCCGACGGCTCGTCCTTGCCGCTGCGCGCCCAACCTGGCCAATCGACCGCGACGGCGAATGTCTTCTTCTGCCCCCGCTCGAGGTACACGTCCAATCAGCGGCGTCAGCGGCTCTCCTTCGACGGTGTCGCGGCAGCCTCTTCGACCGCCTCGACGATTGCCGATCGTCGGGCGCGCCTCGACGCTCGGCCTCCTGGGCGACCTCGCTCAGGCGCTGGATCTCGGCGTCCTGCTCCTCCTCAGTCTGGTTCTCGGCCATCACCACTCTGTTGCGGGCGCCTTCCATCGACGTGATCAGCTCATCGAGCTTGATATGGACCGCTTTGGCGTCGCGATTGGCGGCATTCTGGATCACGAACACCATCAGGAAGGTGACGATCGTCGTGCTGGTGTTGATGACCAGCTGCCAGGTGTCAGAGAAACCGAAGATCGGGCCGGTCACGAACCAGACGATGACGGCGAGTGTCGCGACGGCCAGCGCGGTCGGCGACCCGAGTGCGCGGATCAGCCAGTCGACGATCTTGTTGAATTGGCGTTTCACTCGATCAGATGGTGGCGGCCGGGTGTGTGCTGTCGCCTTGCACGACCGCCCCACGTCGGCGCGAATGCATAGCGAATGATGTCGGCAGCTAATTGACCGCCGCCAGCCCCTCGAGTTGAGCCGCGTGCTCAGCCAGGTGGCCGGTAATGAAGCGCTCGACCATCTGGGGCACGTCCATTACGCCACGGGTGGGGTGCAGCCCGCGCGCCTGCCATGTGTTCTGCATCGAGTGACTCGAGATAGTCATGCGAGCGCCGACGATCTCGCGGTCTGCGTCGGCGGCGAGGTCTTTTACCGGCCGGTGACGACCGTTCTCGATGGCACCGATACGGCCGGCATCAGCTTTTGTCCGACCGAAAGGCACGGGTTCGCCCTGGTAACGGCCGATGACGTCGGCCATCTGCCGGTGCCAGTAGCCCACGAACTCGGCGATGTGAGCCCACACCTGCGCAGCGTCCCAGCGCTCTTCGGGCGTGTCCGGATCGGGGTCGGTCAGGCCGGCCGGTTGCTCGACCATGGCCAGACGCGCGAGCAGCTCGCGCTTCTGCTCCAGCCCTTGCGCTATTTCTTGGTAGCCCATGGCCGCAGGTTACCAACGAACTCAATGACCGCACGACGGCGCGTATGGCCGATCCGGCAGGAATGCCTTCCACTCCGATTCCGTCAGCTGCCGGTTAGCGACCGCGCACGCCTGCGCCGCCCAGCGCACCGGGTCGAGGTCCCAGTGCCACACATGCAGGCTCCCGCCGATTGCAATCAGCTCGTCTGTAGGCCGGACGAAGGCGTACACCTCCACGTTGTCAGTGGCCGGCAGATTGGCTCCCACCTGTCTGAGCGTTGCGACGTCGAACAGGCGGACAGTACCGTCAGTGCCGCCGGTCACCACGAGCTGGCCGTCCCACGCGAAGTCGAGCGACAATACCCAGCCGGCATTCGCTCTGGCCGGCTCCAGTGCCCGGGTACCGGTGTGGGAGTCAACGAGCGAGAGCTCGCCGTTCTGCTAGCCGCCCATGGCAATGGACGCCCCATCGGGCGACCAGGCAATCGTCGTGATGCTCAGGTCGCCATCGATTTCGAACGTGGGCTGTCCGGTCAAGCCTTCGTAGACGGCGAGCCGATTGGGCGCGGCTGGATTGCCGTGAGAGGTCACGACTGCCAGCCGACTGCCATCCGGACTAGCTCGCACCCTGGTTGGCGCTCCGACGTACGAGTCCTGGTCCGTTGCCTCGTTCATGACCCGCAGCTCGGCAATCTGAGATCCGGAGCGAGCGTCCCACCTGACCACACGGCCATCGTCATTGGCAGTCAACAGGGTGCCGTCTGGTGCGAACGAAAGATCGTTCACCCAGGCGAGCCGAGTCGCCTGCCAACGCCGCAGTTCCTGTCCGGACGCCACGTCGTAGACCACTACGTCGACGTTCTGACCGGCCACGGCCAATAGCGAGCCGTCCGGGCTGAAGGCCACGGACATCACAACATCACGGGCTTGGCTGCCACCGAACAGCGGGTCTTTCGCTTTGGCCGCCTCGAGTTGAGCGTCGGTCCACGGATCCACCTCCCAGCGCGTGACGCCTGAAGCCAGGTCGACCACGGCGACGTGGTCCTGTCCGCTGGTGCGGGCTGTCACAGACCCATCTGGCGATAGGGCGACCGCGGTGTCGCCGCCTCCTGTGTAGATTTCGGAAGCAAGAGGCAACGAGGGGCCGAGGCGCCGGTCGCCACGCAGGTCCCAGGCGAAGACGAGCCCGTCGAGCCCAACTGTGAAAGCGGTCGATCCGTCGGCGTTAAATGCGGGACCGAACACGCGGCCGCCGTGGCCATGCAGGATCTCGCGCACGGTCCGACTGGCGAGATCCCAGACGATGACGTTCCGGTCGTCGCTCGTCGTCAGCAGCGAAGTGCCGTCGGGCGAGAAGCCGACACCCTGAACAGAAGATGTATGGCGTCCGTCGAGGACGGTCTCGACGCCTGTGGCGAGGTCGTACAGCGCGACAGTTCCGTCGTCGCCTACGGCTGCCACCGTTTTGCTATCGGGTGAGACGGCCCAGGGATAGCCGCCGCCCTTGATTGGAAACGTTCGGATCTTCTCCAAGGTCTGGGAGTCGAGGACTGACAGCTGAGTCGGCCCGGCGTCCGAAGGCGATGAGACGAGGAGCATCCGGCCGTCCGGTGTCAGGCGCATCAACTCGACACGATCGACCGGCAGGGAGTCGACGCGGAGTTCGGTGCCGGCAAGGTCGCGTCGAACCAGCACGGGCACGGGGACCTTCCCGACTTCGACGACGCGCCTCTCGGCCGTCAGGAAGGATTTTTGATCCGGCGTAAATGCCGGGTAACCGAATCCCTCGGACTGCGCGCCGTCCGGCAGTTGCTGCAGGCGGGGGTCGCCCGAGCGGGGATCGAGGTAAGCGATCGCCGGGCCGTCGGCGAAGTGTCGTGCCGATGGCAAGGCCGCCATCCGCCGACAGCGTGAACCTGGCCTGGTCGGTCGAGCTTGACGGTGCGCTCCAACTCGATCGTGCGAGCGTCGTAGACCGCCACGCCGCCGATGTTGTCATCGGTGATGAGCGTGCTGCCGTCGCCGGACTGGGAAATGTACTGAACGCGTTCGCCGGTGCCGGGCAGCATCTTGATCGCCGCCGGGCCCTTGAGCAGGCTGGCCAGCAACGTGCTCCTGGTATCGATCGAGTCGTTGATGGCCAGTGCCTCGCGGGCGAGCAGGAGCGACGTGTCCAGCTGGCCTCTCGGTCACCGCCTGCGCGCCAAGGCGGCTGGCCTCGGCATTGGTCGCCGCGACCTGTGCGTTCTCGCTCTCCTGGCGGGCACGCTCGGCCTGGACGAAGGCGTAGCCGCCGGCAGGACTGCGACGAGCAGCAGGCTCGCCGCGCCGACCAGCAGGCCGCGCAGGCTGCGGTTCGTCCGGCGCTGGCGGTCGACGTCACGCTGGCTCGCGTCTCGGCTCGCTCGCGAGGAACGAGCGCTCGAGCTCGTTCAGCTCCAGGGTGTGATCAGTCGTCCAGTCGAGGGCCGATGCCAGACGCGCCCCGCGGTACAGCTCGCCGGCGTCGCGGCCAGAGCTGTCCCACTCTTTCGCCGACTCGATGAGGTGAGAACGCAGGCGCTGTCCGGCGCGGTCTTCCTCGAGCCACTCGCGCAGGCGTGGCCACTCGCGCAGCAGCGCCTCGTGGGCCACTTCGACAGAACCCTCGCTGGTCGTCACCAGCCGGGCTTCGGTCAGGACGGCCAGAACGTGGGCGACGCGAGCGTTTCGTTCGGCGTCGAACTCGGCGAGCGGCACCCGTCGGCGGACGACCGCATCGCCTTCACCTGGGCCGGCAAGGCGGAGCATGATCGCGCGCACGATCGGCCTGCTCATCGGGTTCGACCTTGGCGTAGGCGTCCTCGGCCAGGCGGGCGACCGCAGCGCGGACGCCGCCGGTAGCCTGGTACGCGTCCAGCGTCAACGTGCGGCCGCTGCGCCGCTGCCAGAGCTCGAGCAGCGCCGACGAAAGCAGCGGCAGAGCGCCGGGCTCGCCGACCACCTCCTCGACCAGGGCGTCGGCCAAGCGCCGGCTCGACGCGCAGGCCGGAACGCAGCGCCGGCTGTTCGATCGCCCGCCGATACTCGTCGGCGGTCATCGGGCCGACGAGCACGTGGCTCTCGCCGAGCAGATCGGCGAACGCCGGATACGAAGCGCAGCGGCCGTAGAAGTCGGCGCGCAGGGCGACGACGATCAGCGCCCGTGATGATCGGGTCGCGCGCTGCATCGACGACTGTGTCGATGAAGGCGGCGCGTTCGTCTTCGGTGGCGGTCTGGGTGAACAGCTCCTCGAGCTGGTCGACGACCACGAGCAGCCTTCCGCCGGGCGGCAGCCCATCGAGGGCTCGCCTGCAACGGTTGCTCGACGCCTTCGAGACGATCCCGCTGCGCCTCAGGCAGCGCTGCCCACAGGGCGCGATCGAGCGCGCGCTGCGGGTGCGCGCCCGGCCGGAGCAGCACCGTCGGCCAAGAGTCGCTGCCCGGCAGGATGCCCGTTGCGATGGCCGGCACCAGGCCCGCCCGCACGGCCGACGACTTGCCGCTGCCCGACGGACCGACCACGCCCAGGAAGGTTGCCCCTGGCAGCCGGCCGATCATTTCCGCGACAAGGCGCTCGCGACCGAAGAACACGTCGGCGTCGGCCACGTCGAACGAAGCGAGTCCCTTGAACGGCGACTCCTGTGTGCCGTCGACGGCCTGACGGCGCTGCACCGTCGCCGTAGAGCTGCGCGCGTTCGCGCAGGAACTGGAGGTCGATGACGTTGTCGGCCAGCTCGCTCTCGAGCGCGCGCAGGTCTGTCCTGCCCTCGGCTGCCCGCGCCGCCGTCTCGCCCAGTCGTCGCGACGCTTCTCCGCGCGCCCACTGGCTGGCCAGCCGATTGATCTCGGCCGGTACGCCGCCGGAGGCCTCGGCGATGGCGTCGATCGGCGCGGCCTCGGCGCCGGCGGCGTAGAGGGCGACCACCTCGGCGACGCTGGTGCGGTCGAAGGGCGAGAGCGTCGATGCGAGAAGTCCGTCGGCTCGGCGAGTCGGCGAGGGCCGGGCGATGGGTCTTCGGTGATGCTTGCGGTCAACGCCAGGATCGCCGGCTAGCGAGCCGAGCCGAGAGCCCAGCCAGTTGGCGACGCGTCGCGCTCGTCGGCGCCGTTCACGTCGTCGAAGACCAGCAGCGCCGGGCCGTCCGATCCGGTCGACCTGTTCGAGCAGGGCCGTGACTTCGCCGTCCGAGCGGGCGCTCGCATAGCGCACGACGCGCGCCGTCGTGGGCGGCGAGCTACGGCCGGCTCGGCCAGCAGGCGGGTCTTGCCGATCCCTGCTGGGCCGCTGACGAGGACCGCCCGACCCTGTCCACGGCGGGCGAGTCGCCACCACCAACGTAGCCGGCGCGCCTCACGCGCTCGCGCCGACGCGAGTGGTGTGGTCGGGTCGAGCTGGGGTGGCAGTTCGGAGGGTGCAGACGCTGGTCGCCGGGCAGCCTGGGCGCGGTCGAAGCGCTCCACCAGCGTGACCTCGCTGTCGCCGACCGGCAGATACGCGGACCAGCCGGGTAGGCGCGGCGATCCCCTTGAGCGCGACCTCGTCGCCCTCGACCAGGCGGACGTCCTCGATCGTTCCGGCCAAGTGTGTGACCGTCTGGCTGGCGATGATTTCGCCCGCGCCGGCCAGAGCGCACAGTCGCGCGGCCACGTTCGAGAGCGGCACCGCGGTAACCAGCCTCGACCGCTACCGCCTCACCCGCATCGAGTCCGATGCCGACACGCAGCGGCAGCTCGGGGTTGCGTTCGACCTCGTCGACGAGGGCGAGTTGCAGCTCTACCGCGGCGCGTATCGCGTTGCGCGCCGAGGTGAACACGGCCAGCGCTTCGTCACCGCGCAGCTCGATGACGTTGCCCGTCGTACGCCTCGACCGCCTCGCGCGCGATCTCAGCGAACGACGGCGGCCAACCGGCCGCCGCCTCGTCGCCGTGACTGGACGTGAACGCGGTATAGCCGCGCACATCGGCGATCAGGAAGGTCAGGATCGCGGGCGCGCTCAAGCTAAGAATACCTCGCTGCTGCCCTCGTACACGGCCCCCTTCTCTGGATCATAGCGCCGAGCCTTCAGGCGATTGGTGAAGACTTCCTGTGAATCCGGCGCGCAGTGAACCTTTGGCTCGGTGCGACCATCGTTACTTGGTGATGGACGCGAGTACCGTCGAACGAGCACAGGCAGGCGATGAGCGCGCCTTCGCCGACGTCGTCGACGCGACCAGCGACCGCTGCTACGGCATCGCGTACCGCATTCTGCGCGACGAGCAACTCGCACAGGACGCCATGCAGCAGGCGTATGTGGCGGCGTGGCGCGAAGCTTCCCCGGCTGCGCGAGACGGGCCGCTTCGATGCCTGGCTCTATCGGCTGCTGATCAACGCCTGCTACGAGGAGTCGCGTCGCCGGCGCCGCTGGTCACGCAACGTCAGGGCCATCGAACTCGACGGTAGTAAGCCTGAGCGTGAGTTCTCGGCGCTCGAGCAGCGTGACGCGATCGAGCGCGCTTTCCACGGGCTATCGCCTGAGCACCGTGCTGTGTTCGTGATGCACCACTACGCGGGCACACCGTTCGCCGACATCGCTTCGATTCTTGGCATCCCTCTCGGAACGGTGAAATCCCGACTGCATAACGCGACCAAGTCGCTGCGCGAGGCGCTCATCAGTGACGCGGCCGCCGAGGCCGTAGAGGTGGCCCGATGACTGACGACGAACTCGACCTGGAGCTCGCGACCTGGCTGGCAGCTGGCCCCGCTGCATTTCCTGCAGACAACCGACGCGCGATCCTCAGGGCCGTTCATGAGCTCCCGCGAGAGCGCTCTCGTCTGCGCGGGTGGTTGGCGCCCGTTCGGCGGGGAGTAGTCGTGGCCGCGGCGGCAATCGCTTTGATTGCCGTGGGCGCGCTGGGGCTGTCCCTCTGGCGCCAGCTGGTAGTTGCGCCGGCTGCCTCGCCATCGCCATCGGCGACGCCCGCCGCAACAGCGGCTGCAAGCCACACGCCTGCGTTCTCGTCCCCGCTCTATGGCTATTCCGTCGACCTGCCGCCCAACTGGCACGTGACGGCCGCCACGTCAGCCCTGGCAAGGCACCTTCGAGTTCGCGAGCGGACCGCTCAATACGCAGATGAATTTGCCTTCGACGGCGATCCGGACGCCGCCATGTCGGTGAAGGCGCAGGACCTGTCCGGCCGGCTCGAACGAGTGATGGTTGGCTCGACCATTGGCAGGCCTCGTTCGAACCGGGCGGCCACTGCTTCGGCTCCGCATCGCCCTGGTGGAAAGTGACGGCCGTCGAACGTTCCCGCTCGGCACCTCACATGGCGTTGCGGCAGCGCCGCGGACGCGGCGCCAACTACGACGTGTACGCGTTCGTGATCGGCCGCCGTGGCTACGTCGTGCGCCGGCACGCCATCGATGGTCGAGCTCGCGCTCGCAGTCGCTTCCAGTGCGCCGTAAGAGGCCGGTCCCCTTGCAGCCGAGCCGTCAGCTAATCCGGGAACGCCTCCGGGCCGCGCTCAGATAGCTGGGCGGCCTGCTCGGAGGCGTTTTCCGGCGGCAGCCACGAGTACGGGTAGTTGGCGTCCTCGAGCTCGGCGGCTTCCTTCGTCAGCCACAGCGGGTGGAAGGTGTCGACCATCACCGCCAGCTCTTCGGTCGCCTCCTTGCCGATCGACGCCTCGACCGTGCCCGGGTGCGGGCCGTGCGGGATGCCCGCGGGATGCACCGTGAACGACGAGATCTCCACGCCGCGCCGGCTCATGAAGTTGCCGGCGACGTAGTAGATGACCTCGTCGCTGTTGATGTTCGAGTGGTTGTACGGCGCCGGGATGGCCAGCGGGTGGTAGTCGAACTTGCGCGGCACGAACGAGCAGACCACGTAGTTGCGGCCCTGCGAACGTCTGGTGGACCGGCGGCGGCTGGTGGACGCGGCCGGTGATCGGCTGGAAGTCGCCGATGTTGAAGCGGAACGGGAACAGGTAGCCGTCCCAGCCCACGACGTCGAACGGGTGGTGCCTGTAGTGGTAGGCCGTGATCATCGACGCGTGCCTTGACGTGGATCACGAAGTCGCCCGTCGCAGGGTTGGCCGCGACGAAGTCGGGCGGGTGGAGGTCGCGCTGCGAGTAGGGCGAGTGCTCCAGCAGCTGGCCGTAGTAGTTGTGGTAGCGCTTGGGCGCGACGATCTCCGACGGCGACTCGACGTACAGGATGCGGTGGTCGACGCCGGCATCCTGCGCCAGCCGGTAGGTCGTGCCGATGGGGATGACGATGTAGTCGCCCGGGCCGTAGCGGATGTTGCCGAAGACGCTCTCGAACACGCCGGTGCCCTCGTGGAAGAAGAGCATCTCGTCGGCGTCGCCGTTGCGGTAGAACAAGTCGGCGGCATCGAGTCGGCCGGGCGGATGACGCCCATCACCACGTCGTTGTTGAAGAACAGCGGGTAGCGACCCTGCGCGACGTGGCCCCGCGCCTGGCAAGTGGCCGGTCTTGACCAGCCGGTGGTGATGCCAGCCGTCGTCCGCCTTCTCCAGTTGTGACCGGCCCGACCTGGCTCGATCTTGTGGGTCTGCGTCGGCGGGACCAGGTGGTAGAGCAGGCTTGATCGGCCGGTGAAGCCCTCGACGCCGAACAGCTCCTCCGCGTACAGCGAGCCATCAGGCGCCCGATGTTGCGTGTGGCGGGTCGGCGGAATGTTGCCTCGGCTGACGTAGAACACGGCGACTGGCCTCCTCGCGTGAGAAGGCCAGTCTAAGGCGGCTTGACGTTAGTTCGACGGAGTTGGGGCAACGAGGTGGATGCTGGCCATCATGGCCAGAAACCGTTCGCCTCGAGCATCGGGCGAGCTCACCATGAACCGGTATACGAGACCGTTGTAGGCAAGCAGCGCGGTTTGGTGGAAGTGTGAAAGGCCCGTATCGCAGGTCACGGCGGCCACATGACCGTCAATAGTCACCGTATCTATCTTCAGCGGCGACGTACAAGCCGGGGTCTTGTTTGCAGCGATCCATTGCTCTGCGGTCAGGCCGGCAGGCGGACGGGCGGCGATTCCCAGAAGAACCCGAACGTCAGTCCAGGGTCTCCACAGCCGGGCGGGTACGGACCGCAGTCCAACCCATCGAATGGATCGCCCGCGCACGGATCGCTGCATGGATCGTCGATCGTTACTGGGTCAGCAGCTGCCTGGCTCGCCGTCCAGGCCGAGGAATAGTCGACGCTGTAGCCGTATCGCGCCGACACGAACGTTGCGTCCAGATCGCCGGCTGGCCCTGAGGCAGCGGGCGCTGGCGTGGGCGACCCGTGCTCGAACGAGATTGCTTCCAAAACTGGCTCGGCAGCCTGCACAAATTGTGGGTTGTCGGTGATGGCCGCGAAAACAGTCGTGCCGCCGGCGTCGAGTACCCAAAACCGATCGCTCTCGTGGCCGAACATCGTGACGTCGACGTCCCGTCCGTCCTTCTGGTGGGTCCCAATCGGCAGGTTCTCGGCGGAACATTTGAATGTCGCGACGTCGATCGAATTACTGAATTTGAAGGCCTTGCCCGGTGCCCCGCCAACTGTCGCATCCGTCATGTCGGCGACGTCGAAGCCAGGCATGTAGGAGAACGCAGCCACCAGGGCCGCAACGGTCCGCCCGATGATTGTTGGACCCTCCTCCGTGTGGCAGGGATCGAGATAGACCTTGTCGATGACGGCGAGGTAGAGGTTGATATGGCTGTCGCTGGCGCTTTGGACGCTGATGCTGGTGGGCGTCAACTCGCTGACCTTCCAGTCAGCCGGCAGCGTGATCGTGAAAGGCGCGGCGAAGTCCGGGAACCGGTACCTTCCTGCAGCCAGCGTTCGCCCGACATCAGCTGGTGCGATGACAAGGGAGGCAGGCGTCGGAACGGGCGTGAACGTAGCCGGCGCCGGCGAACTGAGTGGCCGTTGATGGCGCAGTCGACGGCAGCCCCGAAGGTGGCGCCGTTGGATTGCCCGGTCCGATTGCCGGCCGGGCGAAGATGGCCACGACGCCGATGACGAGCAAGCCCGCCAGCGCAACAGCCAGGGCAACGCGAGGCATTGCGGAGAACCTCCAGTAGGTGCGCCAGGATCGGCGCTGAGGAAGCGAAGGAAGGGCAGCACCGACTACCTCCATGCACCTGGCGCGGGCGCCCGGCCAGGATCGTTTTCGAGCCAGTCGGCGATGCGCGGATCGAAACCAGGATCGGCAGATCGAGTCATGCGGAGCGCTCCTGAGAAGTGACGAGCGACCCGTTGTCGTCGTCCAGCACGGCCCGCAGCTGACGGACCGCGTAGTGAAGGCGGGACCGCGCGGTCCCAACGGGGATGCCCAGGGTCGCGGCGATCTCGGTGAGCGAGTACCCCAGGTAGTGATGGAGGACGACAACCGCGCGCCGTTCCGGAGACAGCTGGCGAAAGGCATGCTCGAGCTCGTCGCGCCGTACGCAACTGAGCGCGCGACGTCAGGTTCGTGGTCGGATGCGAAGCTGGCCGCGAACCGTCGGACCGCGCATTCCAGCGGCGGTGGCTCGCGCCTCGGCGTAACACGCGTTGACAACGAGGCGGTAAAGCCACGCCTCAAAACGCTCGGGCTCCCTCAGCGTCGGGCAGATCGCGCCATGCGCCGAGCAGGGCCTGCTGCGTCGCGTCCTGCGCCGCGTGCGGATCGCGCAGGATGCGGTAGGCGAGGCCGTAGCAGCGGTCAGCGAGTCTGCGGCGATCAGACGTGAACGCGTCACGGTCGCCACGCCTCGCACGTTCGACGAGGTCGACCTGCATTGGTCCCTCGGTCGTGCAGCCCCTCTGGCCGCGTCACCGAGTATGGAGCCGGCTCAGCCCGAAACGTTCATCACTACTCGTCGTCGGGAAAACTTTGCCGCCGCCAGAGCAGGAAATAGAGCACGAAATACAGCGATCCAGACGAGCGGGATGAGAACGAGCAACGCCCACACGAAGTTGCGACCTCCGATGGGCTGCCAATCGGAGCGAAGGAATACGTGCAGGACCGCCATCAGCGGACCGATGGCGAAGATGATCAGCACGAAGGCGATGCCGCCCAGCAGGAGCAGGAACTGCACGTGCGCGCCGCTAAGACGACGATTGCGCCGCCGCGATACGGGCGCGGGCCGTCGCGATCAGATCCGCGTTGGTATTGGCGTGGCCCTCCAGGCCCCATCCGCCCTCGACGGCTTCAGTCAGCAGGACCCACGTCCTGGTATTGAGCGACTCATCGCCTGCGGCCGCAGCAACGATCTCGGTGAATCGAGCGACCGTAGCGAGTTGCTTGTCTCGATCCAGAGCGCCGGCATTGGTCAGTACCTGGACGCGAACGTAGTTCGAATCGCCGTCGACATTGGAAATCGCCGCCCCGGGCAACTCGTGGACGAACGCGGCGGTGTTCTGCCGGAACATAGGAATAGGCGGCACTTGCTCGATCGTCATCAGCGTTTCGGCCAGCTCCTGGGCGAGCTTGTGGCGATTAGGAAAGGTGCCCTCTTTGGCGTAGACGTCGATCATCGGCACGGCGGTTCTCCTTTGGCTATGACAACCATCATGTTCTTGCGAGCAGCACGATGGCGCTCTCGATCATCCGATCGCGCGGTTTCATGCCCGCCGGGCGACCACCGGTGACGTCAGCTCGCCAAGGCGCTCGACCTTGAGCGTTACCTGATCGCCGGGCTGCAGCCACCGGCCGAAGCCCGATTCGTCCTTGATTTCAAGCAGGCAACCACCACCCACGGTCCCCGAACCGATGACGTCGCCGGCGACGAGCCGAACGTCGGCCGACGCGCGCTCGATCATCTGGCCGAAGCTGAACTGGATGTCACTCCAGCGGCCGCGCGACAGCTCCTGGCCGTTGACTTCGGCAGTGGCGGCGAGGTCGTACCCGGCATCTGATCGGGCGTCCGCCAGTTCGTCGGGCGTGACCAGCCACGGGCCGAGCGTCGTCGCGAAGTCCTTGCCCTTGGCCGGACCGAGTCGGACGGCCGTCTCTTCGCGTTGCAGGTCTCGCGCCGACCAGTCGTTCATGAGCATGTAGCCGCCGATCGCCTCCTCCCCGCGCGACGCAGCCAGGTCTTTGGCCGGCGTATCGATGAGTGCGGCGATCTCCAGCTCGTAGTCGAGCTCCTGCGAGCCGGCGGGTGCCCAGACCGGGTCGCCCGGCCCGCGGATCTCGGACACGTTGCTGAAGTAGAAGATTGGCAGCCGGTACCAGGCCTCCGGCACGGGCATGTCGCGCCGCTTCCACATCGTGGCCACGTGCCGCTCGAAGGCATAGAAGTCGCGCAGGCTGGCCGGCTGGAGGATCGGTGGCCCAAAGGTCAGGTCGGCCGCCTCCAGCAGCGCGTCGTCATCGGGTTCGATCCCCGACCCCAACAGTTCGACTATTTCAGCCAGCGCCTCTACCCGCAGCCCACGTGCCAGGTGGGTATCCAGCGTCGTGATCGGCTGGCGATAAAGCACGCTGTTGTGGGCCAGCCGCTCGTCACGCGCGGCTGCGCGCCGCCGAGCCGGCTCCAGGTCCAGCCACTGCCGGCCCTCTTTGTCGAGCGCTGCGGCCAGGCGGAAAGGCGCCCCCGCTGGAGCATGACGTTCTCGGACGTGCGCGACTCTCATCTGCCCGCCGAGTCTAAGCAGAACAAGGAAGCGTTGGGTGCGATCGACAGAACTGCTGACGCACGGGCGACTGTCGCCGGTCGAATGCAACTGATATCCATTCACGAAATGACCCGTCGAGCCCTTGCGCGCGTCAACTCAACGATCAGACGGCGCTGGATCGCTGTACGACTGACCCTATTGGTTCCAGGTCTGGTCGCCTTGGCCGGCTGCACAGCCACTCCCAATCCCACCGCTGCGCCGGCTACGCCCTCGCCGCTATTGACCATGACCGAGCCACCTGAGCCTTCGTCAACGACGGAGCCGGCCGATGCTCTGCCCACGCCCGAGCCTTCCATCTCCCTGACGGCGGGCCCTCACACCACTGATCACCAATTGCCCTCCCTGACCTACACGGTTCCGGACGGCTGGACCACGGCCAGCAGCGACGACCCTGCCCTTGCCCTGATATCCCCTCGAGGCGACAGCCTCACGCTCTATTGGGACGCGTACCCCGGAACCGTCGACGGAGGTGTGACATGCGGGCTCGCCAGCTGGAGCGTCCCGCACTCCGCCGATGCCTTGGTAACGTCACTCGAGCGGCGCCACGGCTGGTCGGGCACGGCTGACCAAGTCACGCTGGGCGGGCTCAGTGGCTGGCACATTGATGGCTCCTTCACTGCCACGGGCTGCACCTACGCCTACGCCCTCAATCTCCTCTCCAGCCCTCTCTATCTGGGCCAGCCCGGCACCCGATATCACCTGTATGCGCTTGACGACGGAGATGGCCGCACCATCGTCGTTTCCATCAACCACCGGTCCGTGCAATCGACAGAAAAACAGTTCGTCGATGAAGCGACATCCGTCCTCAAGTCGTTCGTGTTCACCAACGACCAGCCGTCGCCCGAGCCGACCGAGGCGCCCACGCCAACGCCGTCGCCGGCGCCTGCCGGCTCCTACGCGACGAGCCTTTTCAAGCCGAGCCTGGCGTTCGCGCTGCCAGAGGGCTGGACGTTCGACGAGTCGGCCGGCGGCTTGACCATGACCTCCATTTCAAGTCCGCCCAACTCGATACAAGTGTCCTGGAACGCGTATCCGGTTGACAGTTACAGGTGCGCGGCCAAGTCCGATATCAGGGGTCTCGGTCGACTGGTCGACAGGACACACCGCCCGCGACCTGGTCGACTCCATCGCTGCCAGACGCGATTGGTCTGGCACACACGAGAGGACCACCCTGGGCCGGAACACAGGCTGGTTCCTCGATGGAACCATCCACACGCAGGACTCTTGCGGGTGGCTGTGGACGGTTCCCGATGCGGATCGCCAGCCCGTCTTTGGCGGGCCGGACGAGACGGGCCGGTTCACCGGTTTCGTGGTGGACGACGGAGTGGGCGGGACGATCGTCGTCAACGTCCTTGGTGGCGAAGACTTCCTCGCCAGTGCCCAGTCCGTCATCGGCACATTCGTTTTCGAGGGAAATGCGGACGTGTGCGCAGACGCCGGACCGGCCACATCCTCACCCGCTCCAACGCCGTCGGCTGACGAAAACCTCGTGCTCATCGACTCCAAGTTCTGGTCGATTCCTGACTACGGCTACCGGTATCAGGTTCGCCTGATCAACCACGGACCTGCCGTGAGCGCTCGAGCCTACGTGACCCTGTTCGACGCTTGTGGGAGGACCTACTCAGACTCGGCCAGCCTGGGCGACCTCGACACGGGTGAGTTGGGCAGTGCCCTGGGCGACCTGACGAACGGCTTCGTGCCGGTGCGCATGGAGGTTCGTCTTTCGCAGGACCAGCCGCAGGCGCCATGACGCGCGCGGCGCCGCTACGCTGCCGGCGATGCTCACCGGTATCGACCACGTCCTGATCGCCTGCGCGGACCCAGACCAAGCAGCCACCGACGTTGAAGCCGCCGTCGGCCTGCGCGCCTCCGCGGGGGGTCGGCACCTCGCCCACGGAACCTTCAATCGGCTGATCTGGCTGGGCGACAGCTATCATCGAGCTGATGGGTGTGTTCGACGACTCGTTGGCCGCCAACTCCTGGTGGGGAAGGTACGCATTGACCGTTCTCGAACGAGGCGGCGGCTTCATGGGCGTGGTCCTGGCGTCGGACGACGTCGCTGTCGATGCGGCGCGGCTGCGCGTAGTCGGGTCGGTGCTGGGTGAGCCGGAGGCGGGCTCGCGCACGCGACCAGACGGCAAGGTCGTGCGTTGGACCATCGCCCGCGAACCATCGCCTGACCTCGACCTGGGCCTCCTCTTCCTCATCGAGCACGACACGACGGGCGCTGAATGGACTCCCAGCGAACGCGCCGACCGAGCCACGACCTCTCATCCGCTGGGCGGACCAGTGCGCCTCGAGCGCGTGGTCGTGCCCGTCGCCAGCACACAGCGCGCGACCATGCGAGTTCACCGCGACCTGGGCGTCGCCTTCCGTCCCTCGCTGGCCGGTGCCGGCGCGCGCGACGGAGCGGTAGGCCGGCAGACTCTGCGCCTCTTTCCGGCGGCACAAAAAGACCCGCCGCGGGTGGTCGTCCGCGGCGGGCCCTTGGGAAGAGAAGTCGACTTATTGGGTTTGCGCTGGCAGGTAGAGCCAGCTGGCTAGCTCAGCTGCCTTCGCCGATCAGGTCGTAGTTCGCCCCAGCGACGTACCACTTCTTGGCCAGGCCCTGACCGCCGGTCTGGCCGGGGGCTGTATCGCCGCCGTAGTAGTAGAGCGGGTAACTGCCCACCTGCAGCTGCATCGTGCCGTCATCTCGGGCGACGAGCTTGAACTTCGACTTGTCCAGGCCGGTGCCAACCGTGAAGTCCGTGCCAGCGACCGTGAGCGCCGGCCATTTGTCAATGCAGCCGGTACCGCAGGTCGGCTTTCCGGCAGCTTCATCCGGCGTAAACCCGTAGAGCGTGTTGCCATTCGGGCCGACCAGGATCTGGCCCAGCGCGTTGGTCGCGACTGTAACCGTCGTGCCTGAAGGGCTGCTCGAAGGCGACCCGCCGGGCGAGGCACTGCCGCCCGCCTGTCCTATCAGTGACCCATCACCGCCGAGAACGAACCACTTGTTGAAGAGTCCCTGGCCGAGGGTGTCACCCGGCTTGGTGTCGGGCTGGTAGTAGTACAGCGGGTACTGGCCGATGGCCAGCTGCTTGCTGCCGTCGTCACGCGTGACGACCTTGAAGACGGACTTGTCGAGCCCCGTGCCGACCGTGAAATCGGCGCTGACGGCCAGCGGCGGCCACAGCGCCGCGCAGTCGGCGTTGCAGGTTGGCTTGCCGGCGGACTGGTCGGGCGTGAAGCCATAGAGCGTGTTGCCGTTGGGGCCAACGAGGATGCTGCCGAGCGCGTTCGACGCCAGCGTGACGTTGACGGCGCCGGCCGGTGAGCCGCTTGCGGCGGCACTGGCAGTTGGTGCCGCAGTGGGTGCGACGGTAGGTGTCGCTGCAGCCGAGCCGCACGCTGCGACAAGGAATGCTGCGACCAAAGCGATGCCCGCGATCTTTGCCATTGACTACTCCCAGAACTCGCAGGGCCACGACGCACCCTGTCTCGCTGGGAGTTACGTCGCATAAGCGACGCTGGATCAGGCCACTTACGCGACCTTCGTGTCGCCGGCCTGGGCAGGCGGATTACCACGTTCGACCCGCGGCGCGCGCAGGTAGGCGCGTGTCTGCCAGGCGAGCGCAACGGCGACCAGGCCGATCAGAAAGCCGTTGAGTGGATGGAGGGCGGCAAAGGCCGGGCTCGAATCCTTGAATGCGACGAAGACCGATTGCAGGGCGAACAGCACGAGCAGCAACGCACTGGCCCCGATCACCCGCCAGCCGGTTCGTCCCGAGCGCTGCCAGCACGATCAGCACCAGCGTCAGCAGCCCGAACAGGTAGCCGAACTCGCGGTGCGGCGCGAAGCTGCCCGTCTGAAAGACACCCTGACCGGCCAGGTAGACCTGGTACGCCACGCACGCGACGAATAGCCAGGCCACGACGTTGAAGGCGAACCGTGACCAGCGGACAACGCTCGACATTGAGATGCCCTCCTGCCCTTACGTCCCCCGCTCGCTGACCGGCAGGTTACCGCTCACGGCGACGAACCAGCGGCCGTTACCTGGACCGTGCCCTTCATGTCCGTGTGGATGCTGCAGACGAACGTGTACGTCCCGGCCGGCAGACCGGCGAACGTAAGCGTTTTGGTCGCCGGCCCGCTGAACGGGTCGCTGGTGCGCGATTGGCCGTTACCACTTATGTCGACGTCGTGCGGAGCAGCGTCCTGGTTGTTGAACTCGACTGCGAACGTCACATCCGCGGGGACGCCGAAGCTCGACTTGTCGAAGGCCAGATCCTTCGCCGTCAGCGGCACGGTAACCGCCGGCGTGCCGACCGGCGTGGGCGACGTTCCGCCACCACACGCGGCCAGCGTCAGCGCAATCAGCGAGACGCAGTGCGGTGGCGCGCCTCACTTCTCGGTCGACGGGCCGTCGCCCCGTCTGGATCGGTCGCCGGGCTACGTCGGCCGAGGACAACCGCTGGCAGGCCCAGCGCCCAGTTCACTGCCGCCCGGGTTTCGTCCGACATCCGCCACAGCGTGAATGCGATTGTTGAGATGAGCACGATCTCGATGCCCTTGGCCAGGTAGGCCACGTCGTAGTACGGCCCCATGATCAGCCAGCCGACGATCGTTACCGCTGCGTAACCCGCCAGCGCAATCAACACAAGCGGCAGGAACCGCCGCAAGAAGACGGCGCTCACAACCACGGCGATGGCGAGGGTCACGTAGCCGACGGCGTTGAGCGTCAGCATGAGGCCGCCGAGTGTGGAATGGATGTAGCCGGTGGCCAGCGTCAGCCCGACAATGACCGTCAGCAGCAACGCGTCGACGGCCCCCTTTGATGAACGCATCTCGTTTCCCCTCTCTCTCGCTTTCGTTGGCTATATGCTGCCCGAGCCAACATCGGGCGTTCGGTGACAGCTCCCTCAGAGCCTAGCGATGCGACCACTGGCGGCGCGCGCCGCCGCGCTACGTTTTGCTAGTCAACTCTCTGACAAGAATGAGCCCTCCACCAGGCTCAAAGGTTCCCTCGCCGGGCCTGCTCGATCTCGATCGCCTCGAAGAGTGCCTTGAAGTTGCCCACGCCAAAGCCCTCTTGACCCATGGCGCTCGACGAGATCCAGAATCTCGCGCTCGCGATCGCGACCCTTCCAGCAGGACGCCGGCAAACAGCGTACGGCGGACAGCGCGAGGCTGCATCGACGCGTAAAGAATGAACGATCGCCGTCGCAGAATCGCCATTGAGTGCGGACAGCGTCCCCGCTGGACGCGACGAGAGGCGGGCGAATGGATCGCGATCTCGTGGAGGCGGCAAGCAAAGGCGATCAGGCGGCGTTCATCGACCTGATCCGCCCGCGCACGGATCGGCTCTTCGCGATCGCTCAGCGGACCCTCCGCGACATTGATCGGGCCGAGGATGCCCTGCAGGACGCGCTGGTGATCGCCTGGCGCGACCTGCGCGGGCTCCGCGATCCGGACCGATTCGATGCGTGGCTCCGCCGCCTTCTCGTCAACGTCTGCATCACACACGCGTCGCGCGAGCGGCGGGTAGCGACAAACCTGCGGATGCTGCCGATCGACGGACCGGCCGCACCCGACGAATTGCTCTCAATAGTCGATCGAGATCAGCTTGAAAGCGGTTTCCGACGGCTGCCGCCCGATCAGCGGGCAATCCTCGTGCTTCATCACTACCTGGGCTACGCCCCGGCGGAGATCGCCGAGTTGCTCGGCATCCCGCCGGGCACCGCTCGGTCCCGACTTCACAACGCACATAGGGCCATGCGGGCCGCCCTCGATTCGGAGGCCCGGTTGTCAGTTGTCGGAGGTCGTTCGGCATGACATCGGAACGCGACACCGAACGGCTCCTCGACGAATGGCTTTCCGACGGTCCAACCGTGGCAGCCGACCGCGTCATCGACAACGTCGCGGGCCGGATCGGCCGCCAGAGTCAAAGACCCGCGTGGCTCGTCTCTTGGAGGGAGTCACCCGTGAATTCGTACCTGAAACCAATCCTCGGCGTAGCAGCGGTCATCGTCGTAGTCGTGGCCGGCCTCGCCATCCTGGGTGGACCATCGGTGTTCAACATCGGCGCGCCGCCTTCGGCTTCGCCGTCGCCGTCGATGCCAACACCGACGCCGTCGCAGACGCTTGGGCCAACTGGCTTGCACGAGGGCGTGCTGCCCGCTGGTCAAGTATCGACTTCGTGCCGTCTCGACTCAGCCCCGACACTGACCATCGACGCAACCGTCCCTGACACCGGCTGGCAGGGAGTTCCCAAGTGGGGGCTGATGGGGCCCATCGGGACGGGGGCTCCGCGCGGCATCGGTATCGGATTCCTGATGCCTGCCGGACTGTTCAGCGACCCATGCCATTGGGACCGAGCCGGCAACGGCCGCTGGCCACAACAAGGTGATATTCCGACCGGCTCCACGGTGGCCGAACTGGTGGCAGCACTCAGCTCGAACTCTCACTTTGTGGCCAGCCCGGCGACCGATGCCGTTGTCGGCGGCTACCCGGCGAAGCGCATGGACCTACAGCTGCCGTCGGACGTCGACTTCGCGACGTGTGATGTAGACACCTGGGACGGAGACGTCTCCGGCACCTTCTTGGTATGGGGAACTGCCGAAGCCGACGGCAGCGACCTGTATGCACAGGGGCCGGGCAATGTCTGGCATCTGTCGATCGTCGACGCCAGCGGCGTTCGCTTCGTGGTAGTCGTGGCCGACTATGCGACCACGCGCGCGCAGGACAAAGCGGCGGCCCAGGCGATCGTCGACTCGCTGGTGATCACACCCTAGCGATTAACCCGGGCGCGGTGGCCTCGGCCTAGAGGTTGCCGCGCCGCGCCTGCTCGATCTCGATGGCCTCGAAGAGGGCCTTGAAGTTGCCCACGCCGAAGCCGCGCGAGCCGTGGCGCTCGATGATCTCGAAGAAGAAGGTCGGCCGGTCCTGGATTGGTCGCGTAAAGATCTGTAGCAGGTAGCCCTCTTCGTCGCGGTCGGCCTCGATGCCCAGCTCTTCCAACGTGTCAATGGGCACGCCCACGTCGCCGACGCGATCCGGCAGCTGCTCGTAGTAGGCGTGCGGCATGCCCAGGAACTCGATGCCGTTCTCGCGCAGGGTTCGCACCGTGCCGACGATGTCCTCGGTGCGCAGGGCGATGTGCTGCGTGCCGGAGTCGAGGTAGTAGTCCAGGAACTCCTGGATCTGGCTCTTCTTCTTGCCGGGCGCAGGCTCGTTGATCGGGAACTTGACGCGGCCGTTGCCGTTGGTCATGACCTTGCTCATCAAGCGCCGAGTACTCGGTGTGGATGACCTTGTCGTCGTAGTGGATCAGCTGGGCGAAGCCGAAGACGTCGCGGTAGTAGTCGACGTACTTGTTCATGTCGCCCAGCCAGACATTGCCCACGCAGTGGTCGATCTCGAGCAGGCTCATGCCGGTCGCGGCACGCGCCGGCTTCTTGATCTTGCGGAAGCCCGGCGCGAAGGCACCGTGGTATTCGCGCCGATCGATGAAGGAGTGGATGACCTCGCCATACGTATGCACGGCCGAGCGCCGCAGCACGCCGTCTTCGTCGGTGCCAGCCTCGGCGTACTCCAGGTACGAACGAGCGCCACGCGTCGTCGTCTCGCGCCACGCCGACTTCACGTCATCGACTGAAAACGCGATGTCATGCACGCCATCCCCGTGGCGGTGGACGTGTTCAGCAATCTCGGAATCGGGCCCAAGAGCGCCGGTCACGACGAGCGTGATGTCGTTCTGCTTCAGCACATACGAAGTTCGATCGCGCACGCCCGTCTCCAGCCCTGCATAGGCCACCGGCGTGAAGCCCCACAGCGCGCGGAAGTAGTGCGCTGCCTGGCGCGCGTTGCCCACCCAGAACTCGACGTAGTCGAGCCCGTTCAGCGGCAGGAAGTCCTTGGCTTCCTTGTAGGCGTCCTTGTTGATGTGCGCGCCGGCCTGGTTGGCCGCGCCGCGGGTGATGGTTTCGGTCATGCTCGGCCTCCGTTCTCGGTCGGGGCTATCGTACGCCGCGCCGGCCGGCTCCCGGCTGCTTTAGGAGGGGTCGATGGACATCGTTCTGGTCGGCTTCATGGCAGGTCTGACTTTCGCGGGTTTTCGGACCGGCCTGATCCTTCGGCTGTTCGGCCTCCTGTTCATTGCCATTGCCTTTGTCGCGGGCGCCTACCTGCGCGGACCGTTCGGCGCGCTAGTTACATCGATCTTCAAGGACATCCCGCCGGACTACGCAAGTCTCGTCGGATACACCTTTGCCTTTCCGGTCATCTTGGCCGTCCTGCACCTGGCGACTTATCCGATCACGAAACGCTTCCATCCGCAGGGCCTGACGAAGGAGCTCGATCGCGGCCTGGGAGCACTGTTCGGCTTCATCGAAGCGGTGCTGATCCTGTCGGTGGTGGTGGTGATCTTTGACGCCTACTTCGTCAAGGGCCTGGAAACGGGCAACCTGCCGGGCATCGACTACTTCAACAGCCTGGCCTCGTCATTCAACCAGTCAACGACCGTCCACATCCTGCGTCAGACGACCGTGCCGCTGGTGCTGACGGTTCTTGGACCGTTACTGCCCAAGGACATTTCGAGCCTGATCCCAGGCGGTGTCCCAGGCTTGCCCGGCCTGCCCGGCGGAATCCCCGGAGTCCCACTGCCGACTAAGCACTGATGGCCGCGAGCACCGACACCGACCGACGGCTGGAGGAGCTCGAATTCCTGGCCGAGGTCGCCCGACTTGTTGGCTCGGCGCGGACCTGGGATGAGCTGATGGGCACGATCGTCGATCGGGCGACTGCCGCCGCCGATGCCGAGGTTTGCTCGCTGTACCTGATGGATCGCGACGGCACGGGAGTGACGCTGGCGGCCACGAACGGTCTTGATCGCGAGCAGGTTGGCGTGGCACGACTGCCGCTGGGCGTGGGCATCACCGGCGTCGTGGCGGCTACGCGAAAGCCCACCACCAGCCTCAACGTCCACCGCGACCGGCGCTTTCACTGGGTCCGCGGCGTCGACGAGCCGCAGTTCACATCGATGTGTTCTGTTCCGCTTATCTGGAGCGACTCGGTGGTTGGCGTGCTGAACGTCCAGACCGTCCGTCAGCGTCGTTTCACCAAGCGCGATGTGAGCTTTCTCGAGACGCTCGCCGCGCTGCTGGCCGGCACTGTCGAGCGCAACCGGCTCCACCGCGAAGCCGAGGCTCAGCTCGAGAGCCTGCGCGCCATCGACGAGGCACGAGCCGGACTGGTCGCCGTCGTCACTCACGCGCTGCGAACACCGCTCGCCGTTGTCCGCGCCTACGTCGAACTGCTGGGCGGCGCCGCTACCAAGTCCGGCGAGCCGGACGCCGAAAACTGGGAGACGCGCCGCCCTGGAGCAGGTGGAGCGGTTGGACCAGGCCGTCGATTCCATTCTCGCCAGCCTGCGCGTGATCCAGTCGGATCCAACGCCGCCGGTGAAGCTTGATGTCACATCGGTCGTGGAAGACACGGCGCGCGAACTGGCGCCGCTCTTCCGCCGTCACCGCTTGGCGAGCACATTTCTCGAGCGACCTCTGCCCGCCCTGGGCTCACCGGAGGCGCTCAAGCGTCTGTTGGGCTACCTGCTCGAGAACGCATCGAAGTACGCGCCACAGGACGGGCGCATCGACATCTATGGCTGGCGCGAGGGTGGCCGAGTCAGTGTCGCGATCACGGATGATGGGCCGGGTATCCCGGCGGAGTGGCACGAACGCATATTCGAGCCGTTCGTGCGACTCGACGACTCACCGCGCGGGGCGGGAATTGGGTTGTTCGCGGCGCGTCACCTGGCCAGAACGATGGGCGGCGACCTCCGCGTCGAGGATCGAGCGCCCAGGGGCTCCCAGTTCGTACTTGAAGCTGCCGGCCGCCGCCTAGCGAGGAATCTCCGGTCCGCGCCACCAGACGACCAAGCCGAAGCGCAAGCACTGCCAGCGTCACCGCGACGAAGATTTCGATCATTTCCAACATGTCCGTCGCTCACAGCCTAGGAGAGGACGCGACCCTCGCTGTCGTGCAGCGCGTCGATGCACGCTGGCCTGTCCCCGCGCGCGTCGCGCAGCGGGTCCAGCGACGGCAGGTGGCGCCACGCCCCGCCATCTCCGTCGCTGGCGGGCATTAGCCGGCAGCCACACGCCTCACAGCTGACCGGATACGTGGCCGGTCGGGGTATGTCGTAGCGCGACATCCATTCATTCATGGTCCGAGTCTGCGCCGGAGCGGTCGCCGATTCAGCGGCGGGCAGGTGTCGGTTCGGTTGCGTCTCGGTTACGGCAGGTCGAGCCGGTAGCCCACGCCACGCACCGCGACGGGAACCGGCGCACCGGCTGCGCGAGCTTGTCGCGCAAGCGAGCCACGTGCGACTTCAGCCATAGCGGGTCCGGGTCGGGCGTGTCCGGCCAGCCGGCGCTGAGCAGGTCGTCGCGCTCGACCACCTCTCCAGCGCGCTCCGCCAACAGCGCGAGAAGCCGGTACTCGATCGTCGTCACGGGCAGCGTCTGCCCCTTCCAGCGGATTTCGTGCCGTCGTCCGTCCACATCGAGCGCGTGACTGGCAGCGCCCGGCGTCGAGCGTCGCCGCGACACCGCGCGCATGCGTGCCAGCAACTCGGCGAGCGGCCCGCCCTTGCGGAAGAAGTCGTCCGCGCCCAGGTCGAGCAGCTCGGCCGGCACCGACCGGTCGCGTTCACCCGACACGATGATGATCGGCACGTCCGATACGGCGCGGATCTGCCGGCAGACTTCCGCGCCGTCGAGGCCGGGCATGGCCAGATCGAGCAGCACCATGTCCACGGCGTCGGTCTGGAAGCGGCGGATGGCCTGCGGCCCGTCGTAGGCCGGCACGATGCGGTAGCCGGCCTTGCCCAGCACCGCGCCCAGGGCTCCAACCCATGCCGTCTCATCGTCGACGACCAAGACCGTTTGGGTTTCGCCAGTGGGCCCCGTCATTCCCCGGCGACCACTCGGGTGCCAAAGTTGGCGTCGGTCAGGGCACGCTCTACCGACCTATCGGCCCGACCATCCGCGATGACTACTTCCGACCCGCCCGACCGAATGACAGCCAGCGCCGAGTTCACCTTGGGCAGCATGCCGCCCGCGATCACGCCCTCGGAGATCAGCTGCTCGGCCTCGAGCTCGTCGAGGCGGTGCACGCGGTTGCCGTCACGATCGAGCACGCCGTCCGTGTCGGTCAGCAGTACCAAGCGCGTGCCGAGGCTGCTGGCCAAGCCGCCCGCTGCCTCGTCGGCGTTGACATTGACGATTTCACCGCGCTCGTCGAGCGCAAGTGGCGCTATCACCGGCAGCTGGCCCGCAGCCAGCAGCGCGTACAGCACGGAAGGTCGTGCGCCCGTTACGCGCCCAACGCGACCCAGCTCCGGGATGCGCTCGGCCACAAGCAGGCCGCCGTCGACACCGGTCAGACCGACCGCCGGCGCGCCCAGTCTTTGAAGGTCGGCCACCAGCTCGCCGTTCACAAGGCCGCCCAGGACGGCCAGCACGACCTCGAGCGCGGCATCGTCCGTGACGCGCCGCCCGTCCTCGAAACGCGACTCCACGCCAAGGCGCGCCAACCAATCCGTCAGGCGCTTGCCGCCACCGTGAACCAGGACCAGGCGGTAATCGCTCGACAGTTTGGCGATGCCCGACAGCGTCGCGTGCTCTTCGGCGAGCGTCGTCCCGCCCAGCTTCACGACGACAAGTTCTGCCAGGTCGATCACGTGCTGTAAGCCGAGTTTTCGACGACGTACTTCTCGGTCAGGTCGCAGCCGAAGGCTTCCCCGACGCCGATCGCCCAGCCCAAGGTCGACACGAAGCAGCAGCTCCGGCGCGTCCATCTTCGCGGCGAGAGCGGCCCGATCAAACTCGAGCGGCTGGCCGGAAAAGACAGGCACGCCAGCGATGCCAATCGACAGTCGGCTTTCCTCAACGTTGACCGGCGCGCCGTCACATGCCGCGTTGCCGGCCGCCGCCGCGATGCGTCCCCAGTTTGGGTCGCGACCGTGGACAGCGGTCTTGACCAGGCTGCTCGCCACGACCGACCGGGCGACGGCTCTGGCCGCCTCGTCGCTGTCGGCACCGCTGACCTGGCAGGTAATGAGCGTCGTGGCGCCCTCGCCGTCGGCCGCCTGCTGGCGAGCCAGAGACCGCGCGACGGCCTCGACTGCGCGGCGCGAACTCCGGCCCGATCGCGCACTGCCTGACGCACCAGAAGCAAGGAGGAAGACCGTGTCGTTGGTGCTGGTGTCGCCATCGACGGTCAGCTGATTCCACGTCCGTTGGACGATCGGCGTCAGGATTGTTTGGAGTTCGGCCGGTTCGGCGCTGGCGTCAGTCAGAAGCACCGCGAGCATCGTCGCCATGCGTGGATGGATCATCCCCACGCCCTTGCTGATGCCGGTCACGGTCACATCGCCAAGTCGGACCGTAGCCGCCTTCACGCGTGTGTCGGTCGTGCACATCTGCTCCGCCAGCGCAGCCAGGCCTTCATCGCCGGCGGAAAGCTGGCCGGCCAGACCCTTGAGCGGTGCGCGGAGACGCTTGACGGGCAACCGAGTTCCGATCAAGCCTGTCGAGATGGCCAGGACTTGGTCTGCTGGAGCCGCGGCGTACTCACTCGCGGCCGCCATTAACTGAAGCTGGTCGTGCTCGCCTTCGGCGCCCGTCGCCGCGTTGGCACAGCCGCTGGTCGACACAATGGCGCGGGCAAACCCGCCGCTCATCTCGAGATTGCGCCGGCTGAGCCGAACGGGCGCAGCCGCAAGCTGATTGGTCGTGAACATGCCTGCCACGGCGGCTGGGCGGTCTGTCTTCACCACAAGCAACCCGAGGTCAGGCCGGCCCGAATCCTTGATGCCTGCGCGGACAGCCCCTGCCGCAAATCCGGCCGGCATGTGAGGCGCCTCTTCCACTTCCGGTAGGTCGCGACGGCAGCGGCCCGAGATCGACGGTCACGGCGCCAAGGGCAGCTGCTCGAGTCCCGCGTCCTCGGCCAGCCCGAACGAGACGTTGAACGCCTGCACGGCCTGGCCGGCGGCGCCTTTGACCAGGTTGTCCAGCACGCCGATGGCGACCACGCGACCGGTCCGCTCGTCGGCCCGCACGTAGACCCGGAACCAGTTGCTGCCGGTCACATGCTTGGTCGCCGGCGGCGAAGCAACCACCTCGACGAAACACTCTCCGGCGTAAGCGTCGGCGTAGAGCGTATCCAGTTCGACCTGCGTGACCGGCCGCGTCGGGCGGACGTGGCAGGCAGCCAGGATGCCCCGCGTCATCGGGATGAGGTGGGGCAGGAAGTCGACCGGCCGCCCCGGCCGGCCCGCCAACCCACCCAGCTCCTGCTCGATCTCGGCGACGTGGCGATGACCGGTCACGCCGTACGCCTTCACGCTCTCATTGACCTCGGCAAACATCATGTCTGCCTTGGCGTCGCGGCCCGCACCACTCACGCCGCTCTTGGCGTCGACGACGACGTCGTCGATCAGTCCGGCCCGTGCCAATGGTGCCAAGGACAGGATCGCGGTCGTCGAATAGCAGCCGGGCGACGCCACCAGCCGGACGTCAGAATCGGCTGCCGCCTTCAGGTCGGCCCGGTGAAGCTCGGGCAGGCCGTAAACCGCCTTCACCAACAGATCGGGCGCCGGGTGCGCGAAGCCATACCAGCGTGGGTAGTCGGCCGGATCTTTAAGTCGGAAGTCCGGTCCAAGGTCGATGACCGTCAGGCCTCGATCAAGCAGCCCAGGCACCAGTTCGGCCGCCGCCCCATGCGGCAGGGCCAGGAAGACGGCGTCGACATCCGACGGCAGCGCGTCGTCCAGCGTTAGGCCCGTCCGAGCGAGGTGCGGATGGGTCGCGGCGATGGGCTCCGACGATCGCCCGCGCGCCTGCAGCTCGACGATCCGCGCCTGCGGATGGCGGCTCAGCAGGCGCACCAGCTCGCCGCCGGCGTAACCGCTGGCGCCCACTATGCCGACCTTGATCTGACCGCTGCCCATCCTCGCCCGAATATAGTGCCCCGATGCGCCCCGACCTCCCCGACTTCCAACTTCCGGAGGAAGGAAAGCCGCTCGGTGCCCTGAGCGTTCGCGTCACGGAGGACGCCGACCTGGTTCAGCTATTGACCACGCTGCGCGACGCCGGGAGCGAGGTCGTGGCGATCAACACGTTCCCGGCCACGCGCGGTGAGCCGGATGTCGTGCGCGTCTTTGACTTCGAGATTCACAACTTCGATGCAGCCGCTGCGGCTCAGCTGCTGGCCGGCCTGCCTGGCGTGGCCAAGGTCGAGCCACGCAACACGCTGGGCCAGATCTTTGGCAAGCGCGTGATCGTGATTGGAGGCGGGGCACAGGTCGCCCAGGTGACCCTCGGCGCGGTCAGCGAGGCTGATCGCCACAACCTGCGTGGTGAGCGCATAAGCGTCGACACGATCGCCCTGGTAGGGGAACAGACCATCGCCGACGCCGTGCGCGCCGTCGCCGATCTGCCGCGCGCCCACATCCTGATCCTGGCCGGCTCGATCATGGGCGGCGACATCACGACGGCCGTCCAGGAGATTCAGGCGGTGGGCATCCCGGTTATCGCCTTGAACATGGCCGGCTCCGTGCCGGACGTGGCCGACCTGGTTGTCACCGATCCGGTGCAGGCCGGTACGATGGCCGTGATGGCGATCGCCGATACGGCACGCTTCACTCTCGATCGTCAGCGCGGGCGGAGGTACTAGCCATGGCCGTGAGCGAAGTCGCGCAGTTCGACGCCGTCGAAGCGGGCCGTGAATACCTGTCGCCGGTCCTGGCGCGCTACTTCGAGCGCAACTGGGACCACGGTGAGGGCCATCGTCTCTACGACACGGACGGCAAGGCCTACCTGGATTTCGCCACCGGCATCGCGGTCACAGTCCTGGGCCATCGCCACCCCGCCGTCACCGCGGCCATTCATGCCCAGACCGACCGACTGCTCCACCTGATGCAGGGCATGGGCTACCACGAGCCGATTTCGCGGCTGGCGGAAATGCTGGCCGGCACCCTGCCCGACCCGCTCGACACGGTCTTCTTTGGCAACTCGGGCGCGGAGGCGATCGAGGGCGCTTTGAAGCTGGCGCGCAGGTCGACGGGCCGGCCCGCGATCATCGCCTTCGAGGGCGCGTTCCACGGACGCACGTTTGGCGCGCTGAGCGTCACGACGTCCAACCCGAACTACCAGCGCGGCCACGGCCCGCTGCTGCCCGACATCCACCTGGTGCCCTATCCCATGGCCTATCGCGACTTCGATGGCGACGAGGCAGCGGCGGGCGCAGCGTCGCTGGCCGCCATCGAGCGCGTGATCGACGAAGTTGGTGCCGACCGCGTAGCCGGCATCCTGATCGAGCCGGAGCTGGGCGAAGGTGGCTACGTGCCGGCGCCGGCCAACTTCCTGCGCCTGCTGCGCGCGCTGTGCGATCGCAACGGCATCCTGCTCATCGCCGACGAGATCCAGTGCGGCTACGGCCGGACGGGCACGATGTGGTGCTTCGAGCACGCCGGGGTGATCCCGGACATCGTGTGCGTCGCCAAGTCGATCGCCAACGGTCTGCCGCTGGCCGCAATCGTGTCGAGCAGGGAGCTTCAGGAACGCTGGGGCCTGGGCGCACACGGCACGACGTTTGGCGGCAATCCCGTGTCGTGCGCTGCCGGCATCGCCGTCCTCGAAACCATCCAAAGCGAGGGCCTGGTGGCCAACGCCGCCGCGCGCGGCGAGCAGCTGGCCGCCGGGGTGCGCCGGCTGACCGCGACCGACAAACGGGTCGGCGACATTCGCGGACTGGGCCTGATGCTCGGCGTCGAGTTCGTGCGCGACCAGAAGACAAAAGAGCCGGACGGCGACATGGGCAACGCCGTAATTGCGCGCTGCGCAGACGAGGGCTTGCTGGTGCTCAACTGCGGCGCCGCGCACAACGTCGTCCGCTTCGTGCCGCCGCTGAACGCGACCGCTGAAGAGGTGGACGAGGCGCTGGGAATCTTCGGCCGCGTGCTCGAGGCGATATAACGCCGAACGCCATGCGTCGCCCAAGTGCGCGCCGAGTTTGGCGGGGGCTGGCGGTAGCTGTACCCACTCTGCTGGCAGCGACGCTGATCGTCGGCATCCTGCAAAACCTGCTGGACGTCCCCAACCCGTCGGCCGTCTACCTCATCGCCGTCGTGGCAACCGCCATCGCCTGCGGGCCGGTCGAAGCAGTGCTGGTGGCGGTGGCGTCGGCGCTCATCTACAACTTCTTCTTCACCGAGCCGCACTACACGCTGGTGATCAGCGAACCGGGCGTGTGGTTGAGCGTGGTCCTGCTGCTGTTCGTGGGCATCGTGGTGGGCGAGCTGGCGGCGCTCCAGAGACAACGGGCGGAGGTCGCGCGTGCCCGGGAGCGCGAAGCACGTGCTCTCATACAGGTGAGCCGTGTCCTGGCGACGCGCGCATCGACGGCTGCCGTGCTGCCCCAACTGATCGACATCCTGCGCCGCGAAGCCTTGATGGTGCGGGTATGGATCTCGCTGGGCCAGGACAAGGCCGACGACCGCGTGGTGGCTGACTCAGACAGCGAAACGAAACTCGTCGTGCCGGGCGTGGTCAATCAGCTGACGCGAATGCCGGGTGACGTGCCGGCCAAATGGGTGCGTGTCCACCAGCCTGGCCCGAATCGCTCGCTCGGCAGTGGCTTCGCCGCCTACCGGGTGCGCATCGAGGCGGGCACGGCTGCGGTCGGCTCGCTGTGGGCGCTGCGTCGGTCGGACGAACCAGCGCCCGACCGGGCCGAGACCAGATTGCTGGCGGCTGCGGCAGATCAACTTGGCCAGGCTTTCGCCCACGATGTTCTGGCCGCCGAATTGCAAGCGGCCGAGATCGCCCGCCAGAGCGACGCGCTCAAGTCCGCGCTCTTGCAGTCCGTTTCGCATGACCTGCGCACGCCACTGGCCACGATCAGGGCGGCGGCAGGCACGCTCAGTCACGGCGATGAGCTGAGCACCGCCGACCGGCAGGAAAGTGCCCACGCCATCGAGCGCGAGGTCGAATACCTCAACCGGATGGTCACCAACCTGCTCGATCTCTCCCGCATCGAGGCCGGCGCCTTGCGCGCCGACCGCGAACCTTTTGCGCTCGAGGACCTGGTCGGCCGGACGCTCGACCGGGTTCAACACAGGATGAATGGGCGGCACTTAGAGGTAGCACTCGACGCGCCGCCGGTTGCCGTCGACCCCACGTTCTTCGATGAGGCGATAACCAACGTCGTGGACAACGCCATCAAGTACGCCGGCGCGGATGCCTCACTGCGCATCTCGGCCCAGCCGCTGCCGCACGAGATGGTCAGGCTGACCGTAGAAGACAGCGGGCCGGGCGTTCCGGCTGACGCCCTGCCGCGGCTGTTCGACAAGTTCTATCGGGCGCCCGGACGTAGCTCGGGCTCGCGCCCCGGGACCGGCATCGGCCTGGCGGTGGCCCGCGGTCTGGTCGAGGCGATGGGCGGACAGGTCAGTGCGCGCCAAAGCCAGTTGGGCGGCCTGGCTGTCGATATCGACCTCCAGCAGGCGGTCGAGCCGGCAGCGCCCGAAATAAGCCCGGCACCTGCCGCCGCGGGCACCTCATGAGCCCGGCCGCCGCTGGTGCCGCGCTGCTCGTCGTCGAGGACGATGACGAAACCCGCGCCGCCCTCGTTCGCGAATTGCGCCTGCGCGGCTATCGGCCCATCGAGGCTGCCTCGGGATCGAGTGCGCTCGAGCACTGGCACAACCGCCGGCCGGACCTGGTGCTGCTCGACCTGGGCCTACCCGACATGGACGGCCTCGACGTCATCCGGCGGATACGGGCCGAGGCGACCACCCCGATCGTCATCCTTTCGGGCCGCTACGAAGAGCGTGAGAAGGTCGAGGCGCTCGATCGCGGCGCGGACGATTACGTGACCAAGCCTTTCGGCGTCGACGAGCTCAACGCCCGCCTGCGCGTTGCGCTGCGCCATGCCGCCGGCCCGGACGCCGGCGCTGCCGCCACGATCACGATTGGGCCACTCACTCTCGACACGGGCCGGCACGAGGTGCACGTCGCTGGCAAGCCCGTCGACCTGACACCACGCGAGTTCGAGATCCTGCGCGTCCTGGTGAGCCACGCCGGCCGCCTCGTGACCAAGGGCCGGCTGCTTCGCGCGGTGTGGGGTGACGCGTATCAGAACGAGGCAGCGTACGTGTACGTTCACGTCAGCCAGCTACGCCGCAAGCTGGCAGACGCGGACCCAACGGGTGAGCTGCGCAACCTGATCGTGACCGAGCCAGGCGTGGGCTACCGCATTCGCGAGCCGAATTCTTAGCCGAACTTAAGCCCGGCTGGTGAGCTCCGGGCGCCTTCCATCTTGGCGCTCGGCGGACGCTCAAGACGTGCACAGTCCAATTCAGCCGACGTCGCGGCGTGCGATAGCCCGCCAGCAGGAGCGCGAGTTGCGCATGGCACGCGAGGCCATCGCGCTCGTGGCGTCAGGCGTTTCGCCACGCGTCGTGATCGCCGGTATCCGCTACGGCGACGAGATCCTCGAGTCTGCGCGTCGTCTTGGCCTCAGCTCCGGTGTGCGCGTCAATCCGCTGCGCCAGGCCCAGCGTCAAGCCGCCGATCTGGTCGTCGAGCCTATCTACGAGTGAAGCCAGGGGCCGAGGGTGCTGAGCGAGCACCGATCGGCGGGCGTAGACCTGGCGACCGACGTGTCCGGGTAAGCCGCCCGCACTCGCTCTACTTCCAGTACACCGGCGCGCGCTCGCTGATGGCGCGCGAGGCCGCTTCACGTCCGCGCACACCAACGGCCAAGGCGATGGCGCGCGTACGGCGCGTGGTCTTTGGCCGCCCACTCTCCAGTCACGAGGAGGCCAACGAGCGGCTTTCCGTCGCCACCGGCCTGCCCGTGTTCGCCTCGGACAACATCTCGTCCTCGGCCTACGCCAGCGAAGAGATCATGCGCGTGCTGGCGCTCGCCGGCGCCGGCGCCTTGGCGCTGACCATGCCTATCACCGTCGCCATCGTCGTTGTGCTGGCGGTAGTGGTGATCAGCTACCGCCAGACCATCAGCGCCTATCCCAACGGCGGTGGCTCGTACATCGTGGCCAGCCAAAACCTGGGCACGCTGCCCGGCCTGACCGCCGCCGCCGCGCTGCTGACGGACTACGTCCTGACGGTTTCCGTCTCCCTCGCGGCCGGTGTCGCAGCGCTCACTTCGGTGTTCCCGGCGCTGTTTGACCCGCGTGTAGCCATAGGCGTCGCCATCGTCATCGCCATCGCGGCCATCAACCTGCGCGGCATTCGCGAGAGCGGACTGATTTTCAGCATCCCAACCTACGTCTACCTCGTCGCCATGATCGCCGTGCTGGCGATAGGCATGTACGCGTTCGCGACCAACACGATGCCGACCTACACGGCGCCGCCCTCGTGGGCGCCGCAGGCGACGGAAGCGCTCGGCGTCCTGCTCATTCTGCGGGCCTTCGCCTCAGGCTCAGTGGCGCTCACCGGCACGGAAGCCGTTTCGAACGGCGTGCCGGCGTTCAAGAAGCCCGAAACGCGCAATGCCCGGCGCGTCATCACGCTGATGGGAACGTCGTTCGCGCTCATCTTCCTGGGCCTGAGCTTCCTGGCCGGCCAGCTCGGCGTGCTGCCCGACCCGACCGAACAAGAAACAGTCATGAGCCAGGTCACGGCCGCTTTTGTGGGCGCCGGTTCGCCGTTCCATTACCTCGTTCAGATCTCGACGGCGGTGCTCCTCGTTTTGGCGGCCAACACATCGTTCGCCGACTTTCCAAGACTGTCGAGCATCCTGGCGCGCGACGGATTCCTGCCGCGGACCTTCCAATTCCGCGGCGAGCGGCTTGCGTTCAACAGCGGCATCGTCGTGCTGACTGTGCTGTCGGCCCTGCTGATCGTCGCCTTTGGCGGCTCTGTGACGGCGTCTGATCCCGCTCTACACAGTTGGCGTATTCGTCGCATTCACGCTCAGCCAGGCGGGCATGGTCCGCCACTGGTGGCGTTTGCGCGCGACCGAAGCCCACTGGCTGCGCAAGGCGGCGATCAACGGCCTGGGCTGCATCACGACCGGCGTGGTTGCCGTCGAAGTGGCCGCCTCCAAGTTCCTGCTGGGCGCGTGGGTGGTGCTGCTGCTGATACCGGTGTTGATCGGCATGATGCTCTTCATTCGTGGTCAGTACCGCTCCACCGCTGCGCAGCTGTCCGTCCAACGTGACGGTGTCCTACCCGGCCCGCGACGCGAGGAGCGCGTCGTCGTACCGGTGGCGGGCATCAACCGCGCCGTCGTGCAGGCCATCAACGTCGCCCGCTCGATCGCGCCCAACGTCAGCGCGGTCTTGATCGGCGTCAACCACGACGAAGACGAAGAAATCCGCGAGCGCTGGCAAAAGCAGATCCCTGACGTGCCGCTGGTCTACGTCGAGTCGCCCTACAGAGCGCTGGTGGAGCCCCTGCTCGCCTACCTCGATGTGCTGGACGCCCAGTGGCCGGCGGATAAACCGTTGCCCATCACCTTCGTGGTGATCCCCGAGTTCGTCGCCCGCCACTGGTGGGAGAGGCTGCTTTACAACCAGTCGGCCGCTCGTCTCCGTAGGGCGCTGCTGGGTCGAACCCACACCGTCGTCGTGAATGTCCCATATCGGCGCGAAGACCCCGACCTCTCACCCATCGAGCTGCAGCGGGCAAACCTTAGACCGACTTAAGGTCCGATCGGAGCGGCCGAAGCGCTTCCCCTTGGCAGCCGGCGAGACCCTGTTCTGATGGGCAGCGAAAAGGAGGCCGCCGAGGTCGACTTAGGCGCCGACCGCCAGCTCAAAGGCAGGCGGCTCGGCGATCGCCGCGTACGCGTGGACCGGCCTCATGCGGAGTACTTCCGCTACACAGGCCAGGGCACCCTTGTCGCGAAGCCCGCTGCCTCGCGCCCGCGGACGCCAACCGGTCGCTTCTTCGCTCGCACCCGCCGAGTCCTCTTCGGCAGGCCGCTGTCGATCCACGAGGAAATCAGCGAACGCACGGGCGTGGTGACGGGCCTGGCGCTGTTCGCGTCGGACAATATCTCGTCGTCGGCCTACGCAACCGAAGAGATCATGCGCGTCCTGGTTCTGGCCGGAGCCGGCGCGCTGGCCCTCACGATGCCCATCACTGTCGCCATCGTCTTCGTCCTGGCGATCGTGGTGATCAGCTACCGCCAAACCATCAAGGCCTACCCCAACGGCGGCGGCTCCTACATCGTGGCGAGCGAGAACCTTGGCCCCATTGCCGGTTTGACGGCCGCTGGAGCCCTGTTGACCGACTACGTGTTGACTGTCGCCGTGTCGGTCGCCGCCGGGGTGGCCGCGCTGACCTCTATCTGGCCCGCGCTGTTCGACTACCGCGTCGAGCTGGGCGTGGGCTTGGTCGCAGTCATCGCATTCATCAATCTGCGCGGCATCCGCGAGAGCGGCCTCATATTCAGCATCCCGACGTACGTCTACTTCGTGTCCATATTTGGCCTGCTTTTGTTCGGCCTGTTCCGGTTCCTGAGCGGCACAATGCCCGACTACGTACCCCCGCCGGGCTGGAACCCGAACACCGTCGTCGAGCCGCTCGGGCTGCTGCTGATCCTGCGCGCGTTCTCATCCGGCGCCGTCGCATTGACCGGAACCGAGGCCGTCTCCAACGGCGTGCCCGCGTTCAAGCCGCCCGAGGTCCGCAACGCGCAAACGGTGATCGTGCTGATGGGCACCGGTTTCGCGATCATCTTTCTGGGCATCGGGTTCCTGGGCGGGCAGCTGGGCATCGTGCCTGACCCGACTGAGCAGGAGACTGTCCTCAGCCAGCTCACCCGAACATTCGTCGGCACGGGCGCCTATTACCTGCTCGTCCAGATCACGACGGCTCTGCTACTGATTCTGGCCGCCAACACCTCGTTCAACGGCTTTCCGCGACTGGCCGGCATCCTCGCGCGCGACGGCTACCTTCCGCGGCTGTTCCAGTTCCGTGGCGACCGGCTGGCTTTCAACACCGGCATCGTGTTGCTGGCATTCGTCTCGGCGTTGCTCATCTGGGGCTTTGGCGGCAGCGTTGCCGCCCTCATTCCCCTCTACACCGTCGGTGTCTTCATCGCCTTCACGCTGAGCCAGTCGGGCATGGTCAAGCACTGGTGGAAGCTGCGCTTCAGCGAGCGCGGCTGGAGCAGACGGGCGGTGGTCAACGGCCTTGGCGCAATCACGACCGGTGTCGTGGCTCTGCAGGTGGGCATATCCAAGTTCTTACTCGGAGCGTGGGTTGTGCTGCTGCTCATCCCGCTGCTGATTGCGATGATGCTGTTCATCCGCCGCCAGTACCAATCGAGCGCAAAGCAGCTGGCGGTCAAGCCGGGCGTGCCCCTGCCGGGCCCTCATCGCGACGAGCGCGTGATCATCCCGGTGCCGGGCATCAATCGCGCAGTTGTCCAGGCCATCAATGTCGGCCGCTCCATCGCGCCGGACGTTCTGGCCGTGCTGGTGACCGACGAGCCCGACGAGGTCAACAAGATCCGCGATAACTGGCGCGTCCAGTTGCCGGACGTTCCGCTGGTGGTGGTCGAGTCGCCATACCGGGCGCTCGTGGCGCCACTCCTCGCCTACCTGGACGTGCTCGACCAGATGGGCAATGCCAACGGCGATCACGAGGCGCCAATCACCTTTGTAGTGATCCCCGAATTCGTGGCGCGCAGCTGGTGGGAGCGGATCCTCTACAACCAATCGGCGCGGCGCTTGCGCCAGGCCCTGCTGGGTCGCAAGCACACGGTGGTCGTCAACGTGCCCTACCGGCGCGAGGAGCACGAGAAAGAGCCAGAAAAGCCGGCTACAGCGCCAGCCTCATAACCGGCCGGCCCGGCGGCCGCGTAAGTCGTTTGGGCTCGGGTCCGGACGCATCCGGCACGGCCGCCCAACGATCGAAACGGCCGACTTCGCGGAAGCCCGCCCTGGCATACATGGACACCACGCCGGTGTAGGCGTCGCCGTTGGAAATCGGCCCAAAGCGGTCGACCGGATAAGCCTCGAGCACCCGCGCGCCGTGGGCGCGGGCATAGTCGACGGCGGACGCAAGCAGCGCTGACGCGATGCCCTTTTTGCGCAGGCCGGGCGCGATGAAGAAGCACACGACCGACCAGACGCCCTCTTCACCCATTTCGCCACGCTCAGGCCGTGCCTCCGCAGTCCGCCTGCGGGCGGCTGCTGCGCGCTTCTGCCCGATCGGCGGCGTAACCGCCTGTCGGGCATCCGCTTGCGGAGTCTCGATGCGCACGTAGTCCCGCCGCGGCGACACGGAGACCCAGCCAACCGGGCGGTCGCCGTCGTACGCAATCAAGCCGGGTTCTTCGCCGGCCGCGACGCGCGTCGCCATCGCGGCCCGATTGCCGGCCTTGCCGCTGGCCGAAAACGTCTTGGGCTGTACGCGGAACCACATGCACGAGCAGGCCGCTGCATCGCCTTTGTTGTCGAACAACTCGGCCAAGTCTGCCCAGCGATCAGGCGTGGCCGGACGCACGTCGAGGCGATTCACCGGCCGAATTCTCGACTTCCAAACCTGCCATCTCCTGACTGGATTCGACGCGGTCAGGCCGTCGTCACACGGCACCGATTCACGAGCCGGCCCACCCTTTCGATCTCGACGGTTACCTCGTCGCCGTCGGCGAGCATCCGCTTGGGGTCGCGAAACCAGCCAACGCCGGCCGGTGTGCCGGTGGCGATGACATCGCCCGGCTCGAGGGTGAAAGCGCGCGAGCAGAATGCAACCAGCTGTGCCACGGAAAAGACCATGTCGGCCGTGGTCGAGTCCTGGCGGAGCTCGCCGTTGACCAGGCACTGAATGCGCAGCGCCTGCGGATCGCCCACCTCATCGGCCGTCACCAGGGCAGGACCCATGGGGCAGAACGTGTCGAGCGACTTGGCCCGCGTGAATTGCTTGTCGGCGTACTGCAGGTCGCGCGCACTGACGTCGTTGAGGCAGGTGTAGCCGGCGACGTAGTCCAGCGCCCGCGACTCCTCCACGTTCCTTGCGGACCGGCCAATCACGACGGCCAGCTCCGCCTCATAGTCGACTGCCTTGGTCAGCCGGTCGTCCCACGTCACCTCGGCGCCGTTGGGCACGACCGCCGTCGCGAACTTGGCGAACATGACCGGGCTGTCGGGCGCCTCGCGGCCTTGCTCGGCGGCGTGGCTGCGGTAGTTCAGGCCGATGGCGACGATCTTGCCCGGCCGCGGTACCGGCGCCAGTAGCTCAACGCTGGCCAGCGCCTGGGCCTCTGAATCGAGATATGCCTCGATGGCGCGACTGCTGACGAGGCGGCGCATTCTATCCAGCGAGCCGGGCAGACCGGCCAGGTATTCGGACATGCTGCCGGGCAAGCCTTCGCCAAGCGTCGCCGCGGGCACGACCAAATCGCCGACCAGGACGCCCAGCCGGTCGCTTCGACCGGGCTCGCCGCGAAAGGCCTTCCGGCTTCGATATGAGATCAACTTCATGGCGGCCACCTTACCCGCGGGCGGCTGCTGCGCGCTTCCGCCCGACCGCCGGCGCGCGCCGGCTCTCGGCGTCCGCTTGACTGACCTTCCTCCGCAGACCGCCTGCGGGCGGCTGCTGCGCGCTCCGCCCGAGCCCCGGTGAGCCACCGGCTCTCAGGCGTCCGCTTGCGTAGACTCCACTCGTGAAGACCGTGCGTGTCGTGGCCGACGACCTGATCTGGGCATCCCGACTTCAGGCGGCCGTCCAGAAGGCGGGCGCGGCGCCGGTCCGCCAGGGCGGCGACGCCGCAGTCGTCGATCTCAACGGCCGCACCTATGACGGCGTTGGTGCTGTCGCCGAGGCCGTGGCCGGCGGCACCCCGACGATCGCTGTCGGCCAGCACGAGGACCTGGAGCTGCGCAAGCGAGCGCTAGCGGCCGGTGCCCGACGCGTCTACTCGTACAACAAGATGCACACAGATGGCCCGCGGCTTGTTGCCGCGCTACTCGAGGGCACCACCTCATGACGACCTCCAGCCTGCCCGCCGCCCGCTTCGACGACCGCCTCCGCCGCGCCCAGCTGCTCCTGCCCGAGAACGACGCCTCGGCGTTGCTCATCGGCTGGGGTACGGATCTCTTCTGGCTGACCGGCTACGAAGCGGCCGCCAGCGAGCGTCTGACGATGCTGGTCCTGCCGGCGGAGGGCAAGCCGACGCTGGTGGTGCCGCGCCTCGAGCGATCCACGGCCGAGGTCTCACCGGCCGTTGGCGAGGGCAAGCTCGATGTCGAAACGTGGGAGGAGACGGACGATCCATTCGACCTCGTCGCCCGACTGCTCGGCGCGGCCGGCAGCAAACCGGCAATCCAGATGGGCGCGCTCGGGGGAGCGTGGGGCCAGCTCGGCAGTTTGCTGGTCTCGGACCGGCTCTTCGCGTCCTTCTTGTTGCGCCTGCAGGACGCGGTTCCGGACGCTGCCTTCGGACTGGCGTCGACCGTCCTGTCGGATCTCCGATCGATCAAGGACGCCGACGAAATCGAGTCCCTGCGGCAGGCTGCCCACGCCGCCGATAGGGTGGTCGAAGCCATCGCGGCCGGCCGGTTGGTCGGTCGCACCGAACTCGACGTCGCGCAAGAAGTCGGCCGCCGGTTGGTCGATGAGGGTCACCGCACGGCCGAGTTCGCCATCGTTGGCAGCGGGCCCAACTCGGCGTCGCCGCATCACGAAGCGAGCGAGCGTGTGATCGCTGCGGGCGAACCGATCGTGCTCGATATCGGCGGCCGGCTGGGCGGCTATCACTCGGACGTGACGAGGACAGCTGTGGGTCACGGGCGACGAGAACGTCCGTCCCCACGCCGATTTCGCTCACCTCTATGCAGTGCTCGAGGGAGCGCAGGCGGCGGCCTGGGCAGCGGTGTCGCCGGGCGTGCCGTGCGAGTACATCGACAAGGTTGCCCGCGACGCGATTACCCACGCTGGCTTTGGCGAGCAGTTCATTCACCGGACCGGGCATGGCATCGGCCTGGACGGCCACGAGGATCCGTACCTCGTCGCCGGCAATGACCGGGCCCTTGAGGTCGGCCACTGCTTTTCTGTCGAACCTGGCATCTACTTCGCCGGCCGCCATGGCGCGCGTATCGAAGACATCGTTGCCTGTGCGCAAACAGGCCCGGACATGTTGAACATGGCGTCCCGCCAGCTCTACGTGGTGCGCGGGACCTAGGCGCTAATATCGGGTCGTCGGGCGCCCAAACCCGATCCGCGCCCCGGGACGTGAACGTGAACGAAGCCCACCCAACCGAAGAGGCGGAACAACAGCCTCAACCGGCCGAGGCGACAAGCCAACCGTCGCCGACCGCGGCGCAACTGCGCCGCTTCATCAAGTCGCGTCCTTACGTGCCCATGCACGAGCTTCGCCGTCGCTTCGAGCTGAACGGCGAGCTTGACGAGGTCTGCGGCGTCGAGATCGCCGGACAAGGCACCGTCTTCGTGGGCCTGCCGCCGCGCGAGTCGCAGTTGCTGGCCGGCCTGGTGCGTGACGGGGACGTGGGCATGGAGTTCAGCCACGACCCAACCGTGCCCATCGTGGTGGGCGTCTTCCCGATCAGGCCGATCTCGCGCAACTAGCCCGCCCTCCGCGTCCGGTATACTCCTAGGGAGTATCCGATTAGACGCGATGGAGGCGAGCCAAATACCAATGCAAGAGCTGAACATGCTGCCCAACGAGGACGGCGCGGTCGATCCCGTCTGTGGCATGGTGGTCGACCCGGTCGCGGCCAAGGCCAACGGGCTGTGGTCGGACCACGAGGGCACCGAGTACTTCTTCTGCGGCCGCGGCTGCAAGCTCGACTTTGACGAGAACCCCGGCCAGTTCCTCGATCCGGCGTATACGCCGTCGATGTGACGGCCGCTTCCTTTGCCCTCGATATCGAGGGCATGACCTGCGCTTCGTGCGTAAACCGCATCGAGCGCTATTTGCGCAAGGTCGATGGCATCGAGGTCGCCAACGTCAACCTCGCGACTGAGCGCGCGACGGTCGTCGCCAAGCCTGAGGTGACGGTCGAGCAGATCCTGGCGGCAGTCGAAGCGGCCGGTTATGACGCGCGCCTGGTGATCGACGAGGCGCCGGGGCTGCCCGCCGCGACGACGGCGACACCGACAACAGCGCAGCCGCGGGCAAGCGCCGGCGAGGTTGTCCTGCCCGGCAACGAGACCAGCTACCAGCAGCGCCATCTGGCCGACATCAGGCGCCGCCTGATCGTCGCCACGGTCCTCACCATCCCGCTGCTGCTCGGCCTTGCGTCGATGACCATCGCGCCGTTCCTGCCGGCCTGGCTGCGCAACCCGTGGCTGCAACTGGCGCTGGCCACGCCCGTCCAGTTCTACGCCGGCTGGCCTTTCTACCTGGGTGCCTGGAAGGTGCTCCGCCACCGCGCCACGGACATGAACACGCTTATCGCGCTGGGCACGTCGGCGGCGTATTTCTACTCGCTGGCGGCGGTCCTGGCGCCCGGCTTCTTCGAAGCAGCGGGCCTGGCGACGAGCGGCGAGCTGCCGCTGTACTTCGACAGCGCGGCGACGATCATCACGCTCATCTTGCTCGGCCGGTACCTGGAGGCGCGAGCGCGCAGCCACACGTCGGATGCGATCAAGAAGCTGGTCGGATTGCAGCCACGAACGGCACGCATCCGGCGCGGCACAGCCGACCTTGACATTCCGATCGAACAGGTCGCCGCCGGCGACACGCTGATCGTTCGGCCAGGTGAGCGCGTCGCCGTCGACGGCGTCGTATTGGATGGCGGATCGTCACTCGACGAGAGCATGGTCACCGGCGAATCGATGCCCGTAGGCAAGAGCGCCGGCGACGAGGTGATCGGCGGCACGCTCAACGGCAGTGGCTCCTTCACGTTCCGGGCCACACGGGTCGGCCGCGACACGGTGCTGGCCCAGATCGTCCGCCTCGTCCAGGACGCACAGGGCAGCAAGGCACCCATCCAGCGCCTGGCTGACACCGTCACCAGTTACTTCGTGCCGGCCGTCCTGGCGATTGCCGCGCTGACCTTCGTCACGTGGATGCTGCTCGGGCCGGAGCCGGCGTTCAACCTTGCCCTGCTCAACACGGTGGCCGTGCTGATCATCGCCTGCCCGTGCGCGCTGGGCCTGGCCACGCCGACCTCGATCATGGTCGGCACAGGCAAGGGCGCGGAAAACGGCGTCCTGTTCCGCAACGCCGAAGCGCTCGAGCTGCTTCAAAAGGTCGACACGGTGGTGCTCGACAAGACGGGCACGCTGACGACGGGCAAGCCTCGCGTCACCGACCTTTTTATAGCTCCTGAATTGAAAGACGATGCTGACGTTCTAGGAATGGTGGCTGGAACGGAGCGGGCGTCCGAGCACCCGCTGGGCGAGGCGATCGTTCGCTACGCGCGCGAGGGCCGCGGGCTCACGTTGCCAGACGCGGCCGACTTCGAAGCAATCGCCGGTCAGGGCGTGCGCGCCTCGGTCGGCTCCCACAAGGTCGTGGTCGGCCGGGCCGATTTCGTGAGCGGCACGCAGGCCATTCCGGCAACACTGGCGGCTGCCGCAGACAGGTGCGCGGCAGACGGCAAGACGCCGGTTTTCGTCGCCGTCGACGGCACTCCCGTCGCCTTCCTGGCGATTGCTGACACGATCAAGCCGAGCGCGCCAGCGGCGATCGCAGAACTGCGTGGCCGCGCCCTCGACGTGGTGATGCTCACCGGCGACAACGACGCCACCGCTCGAGCCATCGGCAAGCAGCTGGGCATCGAGCGAGTCCTGAGCGATGTCCGGCCGGACGAGAAGCAGGCTCAGATCCGCCGGCTTCAGGCGGCGGGCAAGCACGTCGCAATGGTTGGCGACGGCGTAAACGACGCGCCTGCGCTGGCCCAAGCGGACGTCGGCATCGCCATCGGCACGGGCACTGACGTGGCCATCGAATCGGCTGCCGTGACCCTGATGAGCGGCGATCTCGGCGCGCTGGTCACGGCCATCGACCTATCGCGCGCCACGATGCGCAACATCCGCCAGAACCTGTTCTGGGCGTTTGCCTACAACGTCGCGCTGATCCCCATCGCGGCGGGCGTGCTGTACCCCATCACTGGCACGCTGCTCGACCCGATCCTGGCCGCCGCCGCCATGGCTGCGTCGTCGGTCACGGTCGTCTCAAACGCGCTGCGTCTGCGCCGTTTCCAACCGCTGGTACTGAGCACGACCGGACCATCTGGCGAATAGGCCCAACGGCTGGTGACCGGTAGCGTCAGACTGTGCCGAACAGGTAGAGCGGTCGTGTAGTTCTCCCTGTCGACACGGTATCCGGAGGGGACTGGGAACCGTGAGATTGGGTCTGCGGCAGGGCGCCGGGGGGTTGGCGCTCACGTTGGCCGTTGCGTTGGGGCAAACATTCGTGCCCGCTTCAGCGACCCCTGTACTCGCGGCAACCGATCGCCTGACCCTCACGCCAGCCGCCGACGCCTACGTCAGCAGCGCCGCCCCGACCACCAACTACGGCACGGCCACGACCGAGCGCGCGCGCGTCGCCAAGGCTGAAACGTACATGCACTTCAACCTTTCGCCCTGGCAGGGACTGCGCATCAGCACCCTGTCGCTGCTGCTCAAGGGCGTGAGCGGCGACGCCACGCCGATGCGCGTTTCGACGACCGGCGCCACGTGGCAGGAGTCGACGGTTGACTGGAACACCAAGCCCACGCCGGTGACTTCGTTGTCGGTTGCGCCGTCGCTCGGTAGCGCGACCGCCCGGTTCGATCTCGCCTCGTTGTTTCCTTCGGGCTTCATCGACCAGCCGACGCTCGATGTACGACTGGCCACGCCCGCCGACGCGCTGGTCACCTTTGCCTCGCGCGAGGCCGCTTCGACCGATCAACCCAAGCTGGTGCTGGACGTCGCGTCGCGCAATGACACCGTCGACCTGCCGACGACGTCGGACACCATGGCCAACTCCGACAGTCCGACCACCAACTTCGGCACGTCGACGAAGTTGCGCGCAATGCCCAACCCGGCACGCGAAGCCTTCATGAAGTTCGACATGTCCGCTTGGTACGGCTACAGCTACTCGTCGCTCAAGCTGCGCCTGAACCTCTCCTCCACCAGCGCGCCGACCGTAAACGTCTACCGGGTCGGCTGGAACTGGACCGAGGCAACCCTCACCTGGGACACGCGGCCCAGCGACGGCACGCTCGTTGGCAGCGTCAGCTCGAGCATGGCCAGCGGCTGGCGCATGATCGACATCAGCTCGGCCTTTGCCAATCAGACTGTCGACAGCACGGTCCTGGCGCTGCGCTTCGCAGGCGCCGGAGCGGGTTCGCTCGTGTTCGACTCCCGCGAGACGACCAACGGCCCACTCCTGCGCCTGACGCCCGGCGTTGGCTCGCCGCCGCCCTCGCCCACGCCGACACCTACGGCGACGACGGCCCCGACAGCTACGCCCAAGCCGACCGCCACGCCCAAGCCGACCGCCACCCCGACCGCCACGCCGCGGCCACCGCGACGCCGACGGCCACCCCCAGGCCAACAGCCACACCCACCGCCGTCCCGACGCCGACGCCGACACCCGTGCCGCAGTTCTACTTCGCCGGTAAGGGCACCGATCACGGTGTCGGTCTCTCGCAGACCGGCGCCAAGGGCCGCGCCAACGCGGGCCAGACGTACGACCAGATCCTCAACGCCTACTACACGGGCCTCACCCTGGCGCCGGTCAGCGCCGACAAGGAGACCATTCGCGTTCTGCTGGCCGACTCTTACGTGCCCACGGCGACCGTGCCCGCACGCGTGACCGGCGTGAACGGCCCGTGGACAAGCGCGGCCTTCCCGGACGAGATCTTCCCCGCCAACACGTACCTCCAGATGGACCCGCAGGTCGATGGCACGTGGACGGCCAACGTCTACGACGGCACGACCGGTGCCGTGCTGGCCACGCTGCCCGCTGCGACGGACCTGACCATGGACCCGGCCGACCCAGCGTCACTTTTCACCGTGAAGTTCCGCGACAGCCTGCGCAAGTACGACACGTACCGCGGCAGCATGCGCGTCCGGGTGAATGGCACGGGCATCATGGCGGTCAACATCCTGGGTATCGACGAATACGTGCAGGGCGTCGTGCCGGCCGAGATGATCCCGTCGTGGCCGGTGGAGGCGCTCAAGGCACAGGCCGTGGCGGCGCGCTCGTACGGCGCCGCCCGGATCAAGACGACCGGTTTCTATGACGTCGTGCCAACCAGCGTGAACCAGGTCTACGGCGGCTACAGCTTCGAGTACGCCAAGACCAACATCGCGGCACAGGGCACGGCCGGCATCGTCCTGTGGTACGGCGACAAGATCGCCAACGCCTACTTCTTCGACACCGCCGGCGGTGCGACCGAAAACAGCGAGTACGCCTGGCCCACGACGGGCGGCAAGCCCGGCACGGTCATTCCGTACCTGCGTGGCATCCAGGACAAGGATCCCAACGGCGTGCCATACGACATCGGCTCCGTCTCGTACTCGTGGTCGAGCGCCAACTTCACCATGGCCCAGCTGTCCAACGTCTTCAAGCAGGACTCGCGCACCAACGTGGGCACGCTCACCAGCTTCACCTTCTCGCGCGGCGTGTCGGGGCGCATCTACAAGGCTGTCCTGACCGGCAGCGGCGGCACCAAGACCGTCAACGGCGCCACGTTCAAGAACATCTACAACAACCACAAGCTGGCCGGAGCCGACCTCAAGAGCACGCTCATCTACCTGACACCGGTCTCGCCCTAGTCGTTGTCGCAGGGCGCGCCGGTGCGACAATCGGCGCATGCCTGTCAGGACGGTCATAGAACGCGGGACCAAGGGCAAGCGATCGGTCGCCTTCAGCCTGGATTGGGCCGGCTGGGAGCGCGGCGCAAAGACGCCTGAGCTCGCCGTGGAGACGCTCGAGTCATATCGCGAGCGCTACCGACCCATCGCCGAGCTCGCCGGTTTGGCTGATGAGTTCGACGCCGCTGGTCGGCTGGACGTGGTTGAAGACCACACGGGAACTGGTTCAACGGACTTCTGGGGCATCTCGTTCGCGCCGTCTTCGCTCGAGACGGAGCCCATGGACGAGGCGGCGCTGGAGCGCGACATCGCTCTGTTGCAGGCCTGTTGGGCGTTCTTCGATGCGGTGGCGGCCCGAGTCTCAGCGGAGATGCGCGCCGGGCCGCGCGGCGGTGGTCGAGATCGGCATCGGATCTGGCGCCACGTCATCCGGAACGAGAGCGAGGACTTCGCCAAGAGGGTCGGCCTCAAGATCCCTGAGGAGGCAGCGCTCACACCGGAGGGCCTCAAGCAGCATCGCGAGAGCTACGTCGAAGCGATGCGCGCGTACAACGCCGGCCAGACCCAGAAGCGTATGAAGAACTGGAACCTGCCCTACCTGATCCGGCACTCCGCGTTCCACAACCTCGACCACGCCTGGGAGATGGAGGACAAGGACCTCACGGCCGAGGGCGGCTGATCTGGCATGATCGCCGGCGATGGGCACGCGGCGCGCACACGTTGAGGGCGAGTTCGCCTACGAGCACCCCATCGAAGTCCGTTTCGTCGACACCGACGCGTTTGGACACGTCAACAACGCCGTCTACCTGTCGTACTTCGAGGCGGCGCGCGCCGGCTACTACGCCGCCGTGACCGGCATCCCGTTTGGTACGGGTGAATCGGCCGGCGAGCGGACCTTCGTCATCGCAGAAGCCCACGTCGTCTATCGGTCGCCGGCGTTCTTCGGGGAGAAGCTGGTAGTCGGCTGCCGCTTCGACTGGACGGGGTTGTCGTCGTTCGGCATCGCATATCGAATTCGGGCGGAGGAGTCGGCGCTGGGGCCGCGCGCGAGTGGTCGCCGACGGTGAAACGGTGCAGGTCTTCTACGACCTGAGCCGCGGACGGCCGATGAAGGTGCCGGCCGACCTACTGGCCCAGTTCGAGGCGTACGAGAAGCGCGATATTCCGCGCCGCAGCTAGGCCTCGAAGCGCCGGAATACCGCCACGGCGTTCTGGCCGCCGAAGCCGAAGCCGTTGATCATCGCCGTGTCGACGCGCTTCTGGCGCGCCTTCAACGGTGTGTAGTCGAGGTCGAGCTCGGGCAGGTCCGGCTCGTCGAGGTTGATCGTCGGCGGGACGACGCCTTCGTTCATGGCGCCGATCGCCTCGAGCGCGCTGACGACACCCGCTGCGCCGATCATGTGGCCGACCATCGACTTGGGCGCGGTGATGGTCAGCTTGTGTGCGTAATCGCCGAAGGCCTGCTTGATCGCGCGCGTCTCGGTCAGGTCGTTGAGCGGCGTGCTGGTGCCGTGGGCGACCAGCAGGTCGATCTCGTCGGGCGCGACACCGGCGTAGGCCATCGCCTTGGTCATGGCCATCGTCGCGCCGCGGCCGGTTGGCTCGGGCGCCGAGATATGGAAAGCGTCGGCGGTCAGCGAAGTGCCGACGACCTCGGCCAGGATCTTGGCGCCGCGGTTCAAGCGCGTGTTCGGCCGTCTCGATTACGACCACGCCGGCGCCCTCGCCGTAGACGAAGCCGTCGCGCGTCCTGTCGAACGGGCGCGACGCGCGCTGAGGCTCGTCGTTGCGCCTGGATAGCGCATGCATGTTGCCCAGGGCAGCGAAGCCCATCGCGTACAGCGGAGCTTCGGTACCACCGGCCAGCACGACGTCGACTTCGCCACGCTCAATCATGCGCAAGGCGTCGTGGAAACAGATGATCGACGTCGCGCACGCCGCCGACTGCGTGATGACGGGACCGGTCAGGCCATACTCCATCGACAGCTGGCACGCCGCCATCGAGCTCGACAGCGCCGGGAAGGAAAACGGGCTGACTGAGCCTGGGCCCTTGGTCCTCAGGACCTCGCCACCGATGATCACTTGCTCGATGCCGCCCCCGCCCGTGTTGACGGCAACCGACACCCGATCGCGCTGCTCGGGGCTCCACTGCGTGAAGTCCAGGCCCGAATCAGCGACTGCTTCCTTGCCCGCCGCCATGGCGAAGTGAATGAAGCGGCTCATGCGGCGGGCCATCTTGCGGTCCATCGCCACCGCCGGGTCGAAGTCCTTGACCTCCGCCGCGATCTGCACATCGAACTCGGAGGCGTCGAAGGTCGAGATCGGACCGGCGCCGGAGACGCCGGCGACCAGGTTCTGCCAGAAGGTGGGGTAGTCGTTGCCAATTGGCGAGACGACGCCGAGGCCGGTTACGACGGCGCGACGAGACAGGTCCGTGGTGGGCAAACGGTGGGCTCCTAAAGCGATCGGCCGCGATTGTAACGGCCGGGGGCTTGACAACCCGCGACCCGGCCGCCATACTCAACCAATCAGTTGAGCAACCGAACGGTTGAGGAGCGTGCCAAGTGGATATGAAGCTCGAGGTGGTCGTCATCCCGGTCGCGGATGTCGATGCCGCCAAGAAGTTCTACCGCGAGAAGGTCGGCTTCAACGTCGACGTCGACAACAGCTTTGGCGGCGGCTTTCGCAATGTTCAGCTGACGCCGCCCGGGTCGGCCTGCTCGGTGACCATCGGGACAGGTCTGACGCCTGGCCTGCAGCTGGTGGTATCGGACGCCGTGGCTGCCCGCGAGGAATTGGCCGGCCGTGGTGTCGAGGTCAGCACTGTCCAGCACATCGAGCCGGCCGACGGCCAGTGGCACGACGGGCCCGGCGGCCCATGGAACACGTTTTTCTTCTTCAAGGATCCGGACGGCAACAGCTGGGCTGTCCAGGAGAAGCCCATGAACCCATGACCACCGACGAACCAGACGGCGCCGACGACCAGCTGAGCCTGACCTTCGCCGCCTTGGCCGACCCCACTCGGCGGGCGATCCTCGCCCGTCTGGCCAACGGCGAAGCGACGGTGAACGAGCTGGCGGAGCCCTTCTCGATGAGCATGCAGGCCGTGTCGAAACACCTGAAGGTGCTCGAGAAAGCAGGGCTGATCAGTCGGAGCCGCACAGCGCAATGGCGGCCGGCGCGGCTGGTCGTCGAGCCGCTGGAGTCGGCCAACGACTGGATCGACCGCTACCGCGAGGTCGCGCGCGATCGCTTCAATCGACTTGACCAGGAAATCCAACGCATCAAGACCCAAGAAGGAGGCCAACGAAATGGCTGAGACCGAGATCATCATCGAGCCCGGACGGCAGGACATCATCTTCCGCCATGTCTTCGACGCGCCGCCCGAGATCGTCTTTCGTGCGCTGACCGAGCCAGAGTTGGTCAAGAACTGGTACGGGCCGCGCATCTACGAGACGATCGTCGATGAGCTCGACGCGCGCGCCGGCGGCCGCTGGCGGTTCATCAATCGCAACGCCGAGGGCCAGGAATTTGGCTTCCATGGCGTCTTCCACGAGGTCACACCAGAGCGCATCATCCAGACCACCGAGTTCGAAGGCATGCCCGGCCACGTTGGCCTGGAGACGGCGACGCTGACGAAGCAGAACGCCAAGACGCTGTTCGAGGCGACTGCGCTGTTTCCGTCGGTCGAGGACCGCGACGTGAACGTAGCCAATGGCATGGAAGGCGGCGCACGCGAGTCGTACCAGCGGCTCGAGGAAGTAATCGCCGGGCTCGCCGCACGGGTCTAGCGGCTCGTTCATCAGATCGAAGGGCGGGGCCGACCATGGCCCCGCCTTTTCGTATGTCCGGCAGACTGGGCGCGTGATCCTGAGCAAGGTCCGCGATCCGCGGCTGATCACCCTTCGCCGAGGCGGGACGCTCAGCGACGCCGACCACCACCTGCTGGCCGTGTGGGCGGCCGACTGCGCCGAGCATGTGCTGCCTTTGTTCGAGCGGGAGCGACCGGGGGACGAGCGACCGCGGCGGGCGATCGAGGCGGCGCGGGCGTGGGCGCGCGGCGAGGTGCGGATGATGGAGGCCCGCGCGGCGGGCGGTCATGCGATGGCGGCTGCCCGCGATTTGAAGGGAGCGGCAAGGTTCACCGCGTTTGCGGCCGGCCAGGCGGGCGTCGTGGCGCATGTCGCCGCCCACGACCTGGGCGCGGCTGCCTATGCGATCAAGGCTGTGCGCGCCGCCGAAGGGCGAAAGTGCGGGTCTACGCGAGCGAGACTGGCAGCGCGAGCCAACTGCCCGATGCGATTCGCGCGTTGGTGCTCGATGACCAGCGCCTGCGCAACGAGCTCTGCTGGTACGTCTTCGACTAGGCGATCGAGCATCCGCCTATCGCGTGAGCGCCCGAATCAGATCGGTGTGGTGCGGCCAGCGGGCAATCAGGTCCGCCGCGTCTGCGCCTTCGAAGTCACTGAGGACGAAACCGGGTGCCATCGTGTTGCCGTACACGCCGTACTCCCCGCCTGGGCGTAATCGGGCGCCCATCCAGGTGCCGGCAGGAACCACGTGCTGCACCTCTTGCCCGCTGAGCACCTCCTGACCGAGGACTACCAGCTCGTCGCTGCCATCGCTGTGCAGCAGGAGCAACTCGATGGGATCGCCGAGGTAGAAGTGCCAGATCTCGTCCGTTGGCAGGCGATGCATATCTGAGAATGTTGAAGGGTCGTCGGTAACCAGTGCGACGGTCGCCGAACACAGCGGCTTGCCATCGGCGCCCGTCTTCGGATCGACGTAGGACTGCGTGAAGTACACCTTTTCGGTAGGCATCACCGAGAGGTTCCACAGCTCCATCAGCTCATCAACGCCAGGTCTCTGGGGCATTAGCCACCTCTCCTTGCCGAGCCAGAGCGGTGCGCGCCGGTTTCGGAGGTTACGCCGCAGTGCGTAAGCCTTGAACGACCGACCTGAACCGAACCACGTCTGAGCCGTCCTGGCCGAGTGAGTCAACGAGTGCCGATCCCACGATCACCCCATCGGCGCCGGCTTTCGCCACGGCGCGGACGTGTTCAGGCTTCGACACGCCGAAGCCTACGGCGACGGGTAGCGGCGAGACCTTCTTCACGCGCGACACGAGGGCGGCCAGTGAGGCGGGCAAGGCCGCCCGGGCGCCGGTCACACCGGTCAGCGAGACGCAGTACACGTACCCGCCTGAGCGGTTGACGATGAACTCGATGCGCTCGGAGGTCGTGGTCGGCGCGACCAGGTAGATCAGCGCGAGGTCGTTGGCGGTGAAAGCAGCTTCAAGCGGTGCGCCTTCGTCGGGCGTCAGGTCGGCCACGATCGCGCCGGCGGCCCCAGCATCAGCCAGACGCCGGGCGACTGCCACCTCGCCACGTGGGCCCAGGAACTGGTTGGCGTAGCCCATCACCACAATCGGCTTGTCCGGCCGAGCGCGGGCCACGCGCTCAACCAGCGCGAGCGATCCGTCGAGGTCCGCACCATTCGCCAGCGCCGCCGTGCTTGCCCGCTGCAGCGTGACGCCGTCCGCCAGGGGATCTGAGTAGGGCAGGCCGATCTCCAGCAAGTCGGCGCCGGCGTCGAGGGCAGCCAACGCGGCGGTCTCCGACGTCGATGCGTCGGGATAGCCGGCCACGACATACGGGATGAAGGCCAGCCGGCCCTCCGCCTTGGCGGCCTCGAAAGCCCGCTGGATGCGCCGCGAACCGAGGGTGTCGCGCGTCATGCCGGCTCCGCCAGGTGGCCGATGTCCTTGTCGCCTCGGCCCGACAGCCCGAGCAACACGAGGGACCCGGACTCGATTCTCACGCGCGGCAGCGCCGCAATTGCGTGCGCCGGTTCGAGCGCCGGCAGGATGCCCTCGGTGCGGGCGAGCAGTCGCAGGGCGGCCAATGCCTGCGTATCCGTCGACGAAGCCAATTCGAGCCGGCCCTCGGCAGCCAGCGCAGACAGCTGCGGACCAACGCCTGGGTAGTCAAGGCCGGCCGAGATCGAGTGCGCTTCCGTTATCTGGCCGTCACGGTCCTGCAGCAGCATCGTTCGGGCGCCGTGGATGATGCCAATGCTGCCCGCGCCCATCGCCGCCGCGTGATGGCCGGTTTCTATGCCGTCACCGGCGGCTTCGACAGCCACCAGTCGGACGCTCGGCTCGCCGATGAACCGACTGAACAGGCCGATGGCGTTCGAACCGCCACCGACACACGCAGTGACGACGTCCGGCAGCCGGCCTTCGACGCTGGCGACCTGGGCGGCGGCTTCGTCGCCAATGACGCGCTGAAAGTCGCGCACGATCGTTGGATATGGGTGCGGACCCATCGCCGAGCCGAGCACGTAGTGACTGTCGGCGACGTTGGCGACCCAGTCGCGCATCGCATCGTTGATCGCGTCCTTCAGTGTCGCGGAGCCAGTTTCGACAGACCGCACTTCGGCGCCCAACGCGTTCATGCGCAGCACGTTCGGGCGCTGGCGCTCGATGTCGCGCGCACCCATGTAGACGACACACGGCAGGCCCAGCAGCGCGGCAACGGTGGCGGTGGCCACGCCGTGCTGGCCGGCGCCGGTTTCCGCGATCAGGCGGGTCTTGCCCAGCCGCTTGGCAAGCAGGCCCTGGCCAAGCACGTTGTTGATCTTGTGCGCGCCGGTATGTGCCAGGTCCTCGCGCTTGAGGTACAGCCGAATATCGAGGCCCAGCGCTTCGGCGAGACGGTCGGCGCGATAAAGCGGTGTGGGTCGGCCGGCGTAATGCTGGCCGAGCTCGCGCAGCTCGGCCCAGAAGGTTGGGTCGTCGCGCAGCGCGAAGTAGGTGCGCTCGAGCTCGAGCAGCGCCGACATCAGCGTTTCCGGCACGTAGCGGCCGCCGAAATCGCCATCTGTTCCCCAGCGTCCACGGGCGTCGGCTTCCAGCAGGGCGGCGGCAGACCGGCTGTGGTCGGGCGGGGCTGGTTGGTCGGTCGAAGCGGGCAGTCTTGGCGCGTTTGACGAAGAGCGCGACGGCCAGCGGATCCTTGCGCGGCGGCTTGGTGCCGGCGATCTCCACGCCCGATGCAACGTCGACGCCGACGGCGGGCACGTCCAGCACCGACTGCGCGACGGTCGACGGCCGCAGTCCACCGGCGAGGATGACCGGCACTTCACGGGCGACGGTCAGCGCGATCTCGCGGTCCGCCGACTGGCCCGTGCCGCCCAGCATCGTGGCGTGAGCGGCATCGAGCAGGACCCGCTCGCAGCCGGCCGCCATCCACCGTTTGGCTTCCTCAAGCGCCCGGTCAGTTGCGCGGATCGTCTTCCAGGTTCGCCGCGGCACAGTGGTCAGCGCTTCGTTGCCGGAAAGCTGGATGACATCCGGGTCGACCGTGGCAAGGGCGGTCGCAAGTTCGGCGGGCGGCAGGTCGGCCGTCACCAGCACGATCTCAGGTGCGGCAGGAAGAGCGCGCGCGAACTGAGCGAGTTCCGCCGCGCGCGATACCTCGAGGGCCCGCGGTGTTCCCACGACGACGTTCAGGCCGATGTAGTCGGCACCGGCATGGGCCGCCGCCAGCACACCGTGTTCGTCACGGATGCCGCAGATCTTGACTGTCGGCGTCCGGTCCAGCGCTGCGATGTCTGTGGGCACCTGACCGGCGGCGACGAAGGAAGCGGTGGCGGCGCGTGGATCGTCAGAGCGCATCAGCGCCTCACCGACGAGTGCGGCGTCGAAGCCGAGTGCCCGGTATCGAACGATCGTGGACGTGTCGGAGATGCCCGACTCGGCGACGACAAACCGATCGTCCGGCACGAGAGATCGCAGCCGCTCCGCTCGCAGCGGATCGACGTCGAGCGAGCGCAGGTCGCGGTTGTTGATGCCAATGAGCCGCGCCTTGGTCGACAGGGCGCGCACCAGTTCCCGCTCGTTGTGGACCTCGACGAGCGGCTCCAGGCCGAGGTCGAGGGCCTCATCGACCAGCGCCCGTAATTCGCGGGCACGATGGAGCACGGTCAGCAACAGCACCGCGTCCGCGCCGAGCCAGCGCAGTGTGGCCAGCTGACGGCGATCGACGACGAACTCCTTGGCCAGGACCGGGACGCGGACGGCCGCTCGGATCGTGCGCAGGTCGTCGAACGACCCGCCGAACCAATGCGGCTCGCACAGGACTGAAATGGCCGTGGCGCCCCCGGCCTCATACGCGCGTGCTCGAGCGGCGATGTCGTCGTCAGCCGAGATCGAGCCGACTGACGGCGAGCGGCGCTTGATCTCAGCGATCAGGTGCAGGCCGGGCCGAGCCAGCAACGGCAGCAACGGCCGCGGTTCGGGCGCCTCTTCGCCGACGTGTGCGGTATCGGCCTCGAGCTCGGCGGCTCGTCGCGCGGCAATCTCGTGGACGACGCTCGGTCGCCGGACGGCGACGGTCATGCCGCGCTCGCCACTCGCGCTTCGCGCAGGCGGCCCAGCAGCGCACGAGCCGCGCCGCTATCAATCGTGGCGGCGGCCATCCCAACACCCTGAGAGAGCCGGGCGATGCGGCCACTCACCAGCAGCGCCGCGCCAGCGTTGAGGAGCACGACATCTCGACGCGGGCCGCGCTCACCGTCGAGCACGCCCTCGATGATCGCCGCATTCTCCGCCGCATCTCCTCCACGAAGGGCGCCGCTATCCGCGACTCCCAGCCCCAACGCCACCGAGTCGACCGTCCGTCGCCGCACGCCGCCCATCGACACGTCGTAGATGACGCCACTCCCATCCAACGGCAGCTCATCCAGCCCGTGGCCGTGGACCACGAACGCCCGATCGGCGCCCAGTCGGTGCAGCACGTAGGCGACCCGCCGCGCAGCCGTGGGATCGGCCACGCCGACCACCTGCCGTCGAACGCCCGCCGGGTTGGTCAGTGGCCCGATCAGGTTGAACGCCGTGGGAACGCCGAGCTCGCGTCTGGTCGGCCCCGCGTGCTTCATCGCCGGGTGGTAGGCCGGCGCGAAGAGGAAGGCAAAGCCGTCGCGCCTGAGGGCAGCCGAAGCATCGGCCGGCTGCAGGTCAATCGGGATGCCCAGGGCTTCCAAAACGTCGGCCGACCCAGACGCCGAGCTCATCGCCCGGTTGCCGTGCTTGGCCACGGGCACCCCGGCTGCGGCCACCACCAGAGCCGCTGCGGTCGAAATGTTGAACGTCCGTGCGCCATCCCCGCCCGTGCCGCACGTGTCGATGGCACCGGCCGGCGCGTCGACGGCCAGCACCCGCTCGCGCATGGCCAATGCAAAGCCGGCCAACTCGTCGGCGGTCTCGCCACGCATGCGCAGGGCGAGCAGCAAGCCCGCCAACTGAGCCGGCGTCGCCACGCCATCCATGACCTCGCCCATCGCCAGGCGTGCCTCGGCCTGCGACAGCGAGCCGCCGTTCACTACCTGCTTCAGTGCCGCCCGAACGATCTCGCTCACGCCGCCACCCCCTTGAAGCAGAAGTCGCGCCGCGACTCGAGGATCTCCGGCTCACCTTCCTCGCAGCGGCGCAGGAAGCGGGCGAGGATGCGCGGCCCGTCCGGCGTGAGCACCGACTCCGGATGGAACTGCACGCCCTCGATGGGCAGCGTCTTGTGGCGAATGCCCATCACCACTCCGTCGTCGGCCAGTGCGCTGACCGTGAACTCGGGCGGCAGAGTGCCGGCGTCGACGCACAGCGAGTGGTAGCGCGCCGCCGGGAAGGGCAGCGGCATGGAGGCCAGGAAACCCTTGGCATCGTGACGAACGCTCGATGCTTCGCCATGGACGAGTGTCGGCGCCCGACGAATGGTCGCGCCGTACACCGCGGCGATGGTCTGCATGCCCAGGCAGACCCCCAGCAGCGGGATCTCACGCTCGCGGGCGAGGTCGACGGCGGCCGACGAAATGCCGGCGTCCGCTGGCCCGCCTGGACCGGGCGAGATCACGATCCCGGCGATACGGTCGGCCAGCTGGCCGAGGCCTTCGGCTGACAGCTCGTCGTTGCGCACGACGAGGACGTCGGCGCGTGCCGCCTCCAGCGCCTGCACCAGGTTGTAGGTGAACGAGTCGTAGTTGTCGATGACCAGGATCACTTCGACCTCCCTCCAACCAGCTCGAGTGCCGGCTCGGTGGCCGGAACAGCGGCCGGAGCGGCCATCTCGATCGCGCGCAACATGGCCGCCGCCTTGTGTTCCGTTTCTTCGTATTCGCTCTCCGGCACGCTGCCGGCGACGATGCCGGCGCCGCTGTGGACGTGGATCTGACCCTCCTTGAGCACGGCGCTGCGAATGGCAATTGCCGTGTCCAGCGAGCCGTCGTAGCCCAGGTAACCGACTGCCCCGCCATAAATGCCGCGTCGCTCGCCCTCGAGCTCCGCGATCAGCTGCATCGCGCGGACCTTGGGTGCGCCGGACAGCGTGCCGGCCGGGAAGACAGCGCGCAGCGCATCGAGCGCGTCCGCCCCAGGCCGGATCTCCGCTTCGACGTGGCTGACCAGGTGCTGGACGTGGCTGAAGCGCTCGACCTCGGCGAAGCTGCTGACCTCGACGCTGCCCGGGCGAGCAACGCGGCCAAGGTCGTTGCGCGCCAGGTCGACGAGCATCACGTGCTCCGCACGTTCCTTTCGGTCGGCGGCAAGTTCCCGGGCGAGAGCCGCGTCGGCAGCGGGAGTTGCGCCGCGCGGTCTCGTCCCGGCAATTGGGTGCGTCAGCATCCGGTCGCCCTCTACGCGCAAGAGGAGTTCCGGGCTGGCTCCAACAACTTCGAAATCAGGCATACGGACGAAGAACAGGTACGGGCTGGGGCTGACGCGGCGGACGGCTCGGTACAGATCGATGCCACTGATTTCCGCGTCGACGGTCTGCCTGCGGCCGACCACGATCTGGATGGCCTCGCCCGACGCGATGGCCTCTTTCGCCACGCCGACAGCCGAGATGTAGGCATCGCGATCCAAGCTCGCTTTAGACCGTCACCGCCCGTTGTGGTGGCCGATGCCTTCAGTAGCGGACTGCGGTGCCCCTGTCGCGCGTCCGCTCGAGCGCGTCGAGTACCCCGCGCTCCGCGACCCGTAGCGGCGGTCGAAGTCGGGCGCGTCGGTATGCAGGGCCGCGATCGCGGACAGCGTGTGGGCCAGGTGATCGAACACGATCACCAGGTCCGTCTCCAGGAAGGCCGCCAGCGGGGTACCGACTGGGTCGGCCGATGGCTGATGGACGGTGGGCTCGAAGGTCGACACGGCGTCATAGGCCAGCACGCCCACCGCACCGCCGACGAAGCGCGGTTGGTCGGGCAGCGGCGCGACATTGCGGCTCGGCAGGAAGGCGCGCAAGGCCGACAGTGGGTCTGCGACAGGGGAGACCTCGGCGTCAAAGTCGGTCGCGTGTTCGACGCCCACCGGCCGGCTCCGGACAATCGACTGGCCGTCGCGAACCTCGAGCAGCCGGCGCGGCAGCACGCCCAGGAACGAGTAACGACCCAGGCGCTCGCCGCCTTCGACCGACTCGAGCAGGTAGCCGGGCGTGCCGTCGTCGAGGGCGAGGAATGCGCCAATGGGCGTCTCGAGGTCGGCGTCGCGCGTCGCGCGCAGCAGCACGGTGTCGTGCGTCGCAGCCAGCCTGCGCGCTTCCGCGAGTGAGAGCGGCTCTTCGATGAGTCTCGCCACGATGGCCTCCAGAATCGAAACGACCCTTCGTCCTTCCTGGGACGAAAGGTCGTGCCTTCCGCGGTGCCACCCTGGTTTCGGCTGTTGCCGCACTCTTGCGTTACCGGCGGGACGGCCTGACCGTCCGACTGGCGCTGCCCTGTATCGCTGGCGCTCTGCGCCGGAGCCTACTTGGGCTGTGCGCCGTTCGGTCCGGAGGCTCCCGGGTCCATTCACTCTCGTCGCCATCCCGACTCGCACCATCCGCCGGGTCTCTGTGCTGGCTATCGAGCGCTACTCGTCCCGATCATCGCCCACGTATTCGGTTGAGGCGGGAGTGTGCGCCAATGCCGTATGCGGCGTCAAGCCCGGAGTAGACCCGCATTGGAAGTACGTAAACGTGCGGCATTTGATCATCTACATCGAGGGCTCGATCGGCAGCGGCACACAATGGGCCGTCTTCGAGCCGAACAAGGAACTTCTCTGGCCCACTCGCGCCGCATCGGAGAATGAAGACATGAATGAGGAAGACGTTCGAGAGCATGCTCAGGCCATGTGCGACGCGCTCGTCGCGGGCGATGTCGAACGGGCGATTGCCGACTTCAGCGAGCAGTTACGGCGCAACCTGGGCGAAGTCCTGGGCCTCCTGCCGCTCCCGGCGAGCGAGGCGACCATCGAGTCCGTTGAGCACGGCGCGTCTGGCTACACCGTAACGCTCCGCGTGGCAGGCGCGACCGAGGAGGTCGAGGTCCAAACTCGTTGGAAGGATCGCGACGGCGAACCGACGGTTGTCGAAGCAAGCCACCTAAGCCGCACGGCCATTGTGGAGCCGGTTGAGGAGGAGCCGGGCGATCCTGGTGAGGGCTGATGCACCCAGACCCTGTGCCGTTGACACCCCTTGACCTGCCGCGTACGCTCCGCGGCCTGATGCAGTTCGCAAACTGGTATTACGCCTAGCGGGTACGAGGCCGGCGAGTGTTCTCGCCAGCAAGAAACCTCGTGCCCGCCAACGCAGGCGCCGTAAGGCTCCTGCGTTTTTGTTTACTCGGAAAGGGGCTCGCAAGTGATCGTCGTAATGAGGCCGGACGCGCAGAAGTCGGAGGTCGAGGCCGTCTGCGCGCTCATTCGGTCGGAGGGCTTGGAGGCCTTCCTGAGCGAGGGCCAGGAGCGCACGATCATCGGCGTCGTCGGCATCGACATCGATCGCGTCAGCCACATCGGCACCATGCCCGGCGTCGAACAGGCCATCCGCGTCACCAGCCCGCACAAGCTGGCCAGCCTCGAGCACCAGAAGGACCGGACGCGCATCACGATCGGCGGCAAGGTGCCCATTGGCGCGGGCAGCCCGCTGGCGATCATGGCCGGCCCCTGCTCGGTCGAGTCGGTCGACCAGCTCGTCGCAACCGCCCGACTGGTCAAGCACGAAGGCGCGCACATGCTGCGCGGCGGCGCGTACAAGCCGCGCACCTCCCCATACGCCTTCCAGGGCCTGGGCGAGAACGGCCTCGAACTGCTGGTCGAGGCGCGCAAGGAAACCGGCATGCCGATCGTGTCCGAGATGACCGATGCGAGCCAGATGGAGCTGTTCGAGGAACACGTCGACCTGATCCAGATCGGCAGCCGCAACATGCACAACTTCACGCTCCTGCGCGCGGCCGGCCAAGGACGAACGCCGGTGCTGCTGAAGCGCGGCTTCGGCGCGACCATCGACGAGTGGCTGATGGCGGCCGAGTACGTGTTGTCCGCCGGCAACGCCAACGTGATCCTGTGCGAGCGCGGCATTCGCACGTTCGAGCCGTCCACGCGCAACACGCTCGACCTGTCGGCCGTGCCGGTGCTGCGCGAGAAGACTCACCTACCGGTCATCGTCGATCCGTCGCACGGCACGGGGAAGCGGTCGCTGGTCGGGCCGATGGCCCTTGGCGCGGCAGCGGTTGGCGCGGACGGTCTGCTGATAGAAGTCCATCCCGACCCGCCGCATGCGCGATCGGACGGCGACCAGTCCCTCTCCTTCCCCGAATTCGGCGCGCTGATGGATGAGCTGCGCCGGTTGGAGTTCGTACGGAAGCAGCGCACCGACCACGAAGCAGCCGCCTTCGGTCCCGGTTGGAGTGGGCGAAATGCGCCAGCGCATCGACACGATCGATGACGAGCTACTCCACCTGGTCGACGAAAGGGCCCGACTGGCGCTCGCGATCCAGGAGCAAAAGAGCAGTGAGGGCCACGGTCAGGACGTGGCGCGTGAGCGCGACCTGCTGGCCAAGGCTCGAGCGAGCGCTGACGGCACGTTGGATGCCGACGAGTTGGAGTCAGTGCTGGCCGCGGTTCTGAAGGCATCACGCCAGATGCAGCGACGGCATGCCGCCAAGCAGGTAGTGGGCGCGAATGCAAACGGCCATTGAACGCCGCCTGACCGCGCCAAAAGCTCTGCGCGGGACGATCACTCTTCCATCCGACAAGTCGATCGCCCATCGGGCGTTGATCTGCGCGGCTCTCGCCGAGGGCGAGTCGCACGTCCGGCTGAACGAGCCGGGCGCCGACGTCCTATCGACCATGGCCGCCGTGAACGTCATTCGCGACGGCGGCGGTGTCGCGGACTGCGGCAACTCCGGCACAACGATGCGCCTGCTGACCGGTGCCCTCGCCGCGCTTCCGGGCACCTTCGAGCTGACCGGTGACGAGTCGCTCAGCCGTCGGCCGATGGAACGTGTCGCCGACCCACTCCGCGCGATGGGCGCAGACGTTCAGACGACGAAGGGTTTCTCGCCGATCACGATCACCGGCCACCGACCCCTGCGCGCGCTTGACCATCAGCTCCCGATGGCGAGCGCGCAGGTCCTGGGCGCGATCTGTTTCGCGGCGCTCGGCGCGCAAGGCACAACACACGTCCACGTGCCCGGTCCGACCCGCGACCACACCGAGCGGATGCTTCATGCGCTCGGCGTCGATATCTCTCGGTTCGGCAACGTCACGACCATCACCGGGTCCTCTCGTCTGCGATCTTTCGACCTGACAGTCCCCGGTGACTTTTCGTCCGCTGCGTTCTGGCTTGTCGCAGCGACAGTCCACCCAGATGCCGCAGTGACGCTTAAGAATGTCGGGCTGAACCCGACCCGCACCGCCCTGATCGACGTGCTGCGCGAGATGGGCGCCGATATCGACGCGATCATCACCGGCAACGAGGGCGGCGAGCCGGTAGGTGACATCACCGTCCAAAGCGCGGCTGGCCTGGAGGCGATCTCGATCGGATCGGACCGTGTGCCGGCGCTGATCGACGAGCTGCCGCTCATTGCGGTGGCCATGGCCGCCGCCGACGGCACGAGCGAGGTCCGCGGCGCGGGCGAGCTCCGCGTGAAGGAGTCGGACCGGATCGGCGCGATTACCGCCGCGCTGAGCGCGATGGGCGCGAACGTCGAGATGCTGCCGGATGGCTGGCGCATCCGTCGCGGCCAGCCGGCCGATGCCCAGGTCGCCACTCGCGCCGACCATCGGATCGCCATGGCGTCGGCCGTCGCCGCCTGGTCGGGGGTGGCCAAGTCGGTCGTCTTGGACAACCCTGGCTGCGTCGACATTTCATATCCGTCGTTCTGGCGGGATGCGGCGGCGCTCGGAGTCGATCAGTGAGGAGGCTGCGTCTGCTGACAGCGGGCGAATCGCACGGTCCGGCCGTGTCAGGCGTGCTGGAGGGCCTGCCCTACGGCCTGCGCGTCTCGACCGACCATGTCAATCGCGACCTGCGGCGGCGGCAACACGGATACGGCAGCGGCCGGCGCATGCTGATCGAGAAGGACGAAGTCGTCTGGATGGGCGGTCTGCGCTTTGGCCGCACGCTCGGTTCGCCGCTCGCCTTCCGCATCGAAAACCGCGACTTCGAGAACTGGCAGGACCGCATGACGACGGATCGCGTGCCGGCGCGTGGGCGGCCCAAGGCGGTCACCCTCGCACGACCCGGCCACGCCGACCTGGCCGGCGCGATCAAGTACGGCACCACGGACATCCGCGACGTGCTGGAGCGCGCGTCCGCCCGCTCAACGGCGGTGCGTGTGCTGGCCGGCGCCGTCTGCCGGCAACTGCTGGCGTCGGTCGGAGTCGGCATCTGGAGCTATGTCGAGCAAATCGGGCCGGTCAAGGCCTTTCCAACGGCCGACGACTCGCTGGCCTGCGTCCCCGAGAGCTGGCCCGCGGCCGACCTGGCCAACCCCTCACCACTGCGCTGCCCGGACCCTGATGCGGAGGCCCGCATGATCGAGGAGATCGACGCGGTGTCCGAGGCAGGCGACTCAGTCGGTGGTGCATTCGTTGTTGTTTTGGAGGGCGTGCCAATTGGGCTCGGCTCGGCGGCCGAGTGGGACACGCGCCTCGACGGTGAGTTGGCGGCGGCGTTGATGGCTATCCCGGCCGTCAAGGCCGTCGCCGTCGGCGACGGCTTCTCGGTTGCTTATAAGCATGGCAGCGAAGTCCACGACGAGGTCGACTCCGAAGCCGGCGACTGGAGCCGCCGAACCAACCGCGCCGGCGGCATCGAAGGTGGCATGAGCAACGGCATGCCGATCGTGTTGCGTGCTGCGGTCAAACCTGTTTCGACGCTGCGCAAGCCGCTCGACTCGGTTGACATCGTGACCGGCGCAACAGGTCGCGCACACATCGAGCGGAGTGATGTGGCGATCATGCCGCGCGCGGCGATTGTCGGCGAAGCGATGGCCGCCCTGGTGCTGGCCGACGCATTGCTTATGAGCTTTGGTGGCGACTCGATGGGCGACTTGAAAGCCGCCGTGGCGCGCCGGCGGCGTCGCCAGACGAGGCCCGCCGCCGGTGACTGACGGCATCGTCCTGGTTGGCATGCCGGGGAGTGGCAAGACAACCGTTGGCCGGCTCGTCGCGGAGCGCCTGGGCCGGTCGTTTGTTGACACGGACGAATTGGTCCAACAACGAACGGGACGCACGCCTGCAGAGTTCATCGAAGAGCGGGGCGAAGCGGCCTTTCGTGCCCTCGAACAGGAGGCGGTGACGGAGGCCTGCGCAGTAGACGGCGCCGTCATCGCGTCGGGCGGTGGGGCAGTCCTCGATCCGCTGAATCGCTGGGCATTCATGAAACACGGATTTCGTGTCCGGCTGGATGCGCCCGTTGACGTGCTGGCGGCGAGGCTTTGGGCGACGCCCATGTCGCGACCGCTCCTCGGCGATCGGCTCAACGAGGGGCTCGCGCGAACGGCGGCGGAACGCGAGTCGCTCTATCGGGCCGTCGACGTCACCGTCAGCAGCTATGCCGCGCTGGGCGACGTAGTAAAGGAAGTCGGGGCCGGACGCACTACGAGTGGCTGGCGGCCCCTGTTTGAGCAGGGCCAACTGTTCATCGGCTCCGGGATCGAGGCCAAGTGGCTCGGCGCTCTGATCGAAACCTCGATAGGGGGCCGGCCGGCGACTTTGGCGGACGCACGCGCATTGGACACCAACCCGTCGCTTGTCGACGCGCTGCCCACTGACCGCCTGTGCTCGATGCAGGGTGGCGAGGACGCCAAGTCCATGTCCAGACTCGAAAAGATCCTCGAGTGGCTGACCTCGGTCGGCGCCGAGCGCTCCGACCCGTTGGTCGTTGCCGGCGGCGGAACCGTGGGCGACGTTGGTGGACTGGCTGCCGCTCTGCACCATCGGGGAATGCCCCTGGTACACGTGCCGACGACGTGGCTTGCCCAAGCGGATTCGTCGATCGGCGGCAAGGTCGCGATCGACCTGCCCGGGGCAAAGAACGCAGTCGGCGCCTTCTGGCCGCCTGCGCTCATCGCCACAGATGTCGACCTACTCAGGACTCTGCCAATCGATCGGCGGCGAGATGGTCTGGCAGAGTGCCTAAAGGCCGGCCTGATCGACGATCCACAGTTGTGGGAGTTGGTCGAACAACGAGGCAAGGCCGCCCTGCACAGGGACGATCCGGCCGCTGCCTACGCGATCACCGAGCGCGCTATCCGTGTCAAGCTCGCGATCGTTGACCGCGACCCGACTGAGCAAGGGGAGCGGCGCCTGCTCAACCTGGGCCACACGCTTGGCCACGCGCTGGAAGCTGAGAGCGATTACACGCTTGCCCATGGCGCGGCGGTTGCCCTTGGCCTGCGGTCTGTGGCCGCCATTGCCGACGGTCGCGGCGCCGACCAGGCCCTCGCAGAGCGCATCGACGCTGTCCTCAGCGATCTTGGTTTTGACCTCCATCGCTCGTTCGACCGCCGTGCGGTGCTCGCGGCACTCGGCCACGACAAGAAGCGCGCGGCCGGTCGCCAGCGCTGGATCCTGCCGATGGACGTGGGCCATGTCGTCGAAGTCGACGACGTCACGGACGCTGAGCTCGATCTCGCTCTGAGCGCGATCGCCGCATGAGGATTCTGCTGCTCAACGGGCCCAATCTCGGCCGGCTGGGCCACCGGCAGCCCGAGATCTACGGCCACGCCACGCTCGCCGAAGTCGTAAAGCGGGCCACTGACTACGCCGCCAGCCGCGGCGCCACGCTCGACCACTTTCAATCCAACCACGAGGGCGCGCTCATCGACCGGATCGAGCAGCTCGATTACGACGGCATCGTGATCAATCCGGGCGCGCTGGGCCACACCAGCTACGCGCTGCGCGACGCGATCGAAGGCATCGCTCGGCCCGCGGTCGAGGTACATATCAGCGACGTCTTCGCGCGCGAGCCCTTCCGCCACAAGCTCGTGCTCGAGGGAGTCGTAGCCGCCCAGATCGTCGGCAAAGGCATCGATGGCTACGTCCACGCGATCGACATCCTTCTCGAGCACGCCGAATGAAGACGGCCATCGTCACCGGCTCGGCGTCCGGCATCGGCCGCGCAACGGCCGAGAGGCTCGCCGCCGATGGCTGGCGGGTGACCGGCGTAGACCTGAGCGACGGCCAGGACGCCGCCGATCCCGAGGTTTTGGCGGCCGCGCTCTCATCCGCCGGTGACGAACTGCACGGGCTGGTATGCGCCGCCGGCATCCCGCCGGCGGGGCCGTGGGACGACCTGGACGCCTGGAACGAGACACTTCGAGTCGACCTGACAGCGCCCTACCTTGCCCTCCGAGCGTGCCTGCCTGCGCTGGCGCGCGCCAAGGGGTCGGCCGTCGTGGTCGGCTCCATCGTCGGATCGGCAGAAGGTTCAAGTCGGTCGCCCGCGTACGCCGCCGCCAAATCGGGCCTTGTCGGGCTGGTCAAGTCCTTCGCCCTGATCGGCGCCGAGCAACGCGTCCGCGTCAACCTCGTCGAACCGGGCCCCATCGACACACCCTTCGACCCGCCCCGCTGGCCGGCCGACGCTCGGCCCGACGTACCCCTTCGTCGCATGGGCACCGCCGACGAGGTGGCCGAGGCGATCTACTACCTGCTCGGTCCCGGTGCGTCGTTCGTGACCGGCTCGGTCCTGCGCGTAGATGGCGGCCGAACCATCGCCGGACCGGCCGCTGCGGGAGAGCGTGATTGAACAGCTACGTGGTGCTGCTGCGCGGCATCAACGTCGGCGGCAAGAACAAGCTGCCAATGGCGGAGTTGCGCCAGTTCCTCGAGAAACTCGGCTATTCGAAGGTTTCCACGTTCATTGCCAGCGGCAACGTGCTCCTGGAATCTGACAAGAGGCCCGCGCAGATCAAGTCGGAAATAGAGGCGAAGATGCCGGGCGCGTTCAGGCTCGACAGCGAACTGATCGCTGTCCTGGTGCTGACAGCCGATCAGCTGCGAGCGGTGGTGAGTAAGAGGCCGGCCGACTTCGGTGACCAACCGGCGAAGTACCACAGCGACGCCATCTTCCTGATGGGCATCGATGCTGCTGAAGCCATTCAAGCCTTCAGCCCTAAAGAGGGCGTCGACACGGTCTGGCCCGGCGACGGCGTCATCTATTCACAGCGCCTCAGCGCGAAGCGCACTCAGAGCAGGCTCAACAGGGTCATGTCGACACCGGCCTATAAGTCGATGACGATCCGCAACTGGAACACGACTACGAAGCTGCTCGAATTGCTGGAGGCGCATCCGAAATAGAACGATTGCCGCAGCACCCAGACTCATGCATGTTGACGACGCCGCTCAATGGCGTCGGCGACCAGGAGACAGCCGGGTGCTATTAGCAATCGTGGATCAAGCGAAGCACGGCGACGAGGAAGCCTTCGCCGCGTTAGTTCGCGAGGTCGGCGGCCGGTGCATGTCAATCGCACACCGCATCCTGCGCGACACCAACCTGGCGGAAGACGCCGTTCAGGTCGCGCTGGTCAAGGTTTGGCGAGAGCTGCCGACGCTGCGCGAGCTCGATAGGTTTGATGCGTGGCTGCATCGGATCCTTGTCAACGCCTGCTACGCAGAAGCGCGGCGAGGCCGCCGGTTCGCTGCAGACGTCTCCGTCCTGGAGTCTGACGGACCGGCCGCTCCCGACGCTTACTTGAGCGTCCACGACCGGGATCAACTGGATCGCGCGTTCCGCCGCCTTCCGCCAGACCAGCGCGCCGTCCTGGTCTTTCGCTACGGCCTCGGGATGAGCGTGCCCGAGGTCGCCGACCACCTTGGCATCCCCCTCGGGACGGCAAAGTCCCGACTCTTCCACGCAACCGCGGCGGTCCGCGCGGCTCTCGAAGCCGACGCCCGGACGCCGCTTCTCGACCAGGAGCAGCCAGCATGACCTCCCAACGCGATTTGGACGCCCTACTTACCGACTATCTCGCCGACGGCATGACCGTCCTACCGGATCGCGTCGCCGACGCCGTAGTGGGCGAGGCCCACAGGACTCGGCGGCGGACCATGGTCGGGCCGTGGCGGACCGCGTCCGTCTTGCGCGCCGCGTTCGGCGCGACGGCTGTCCTGGTCGTGCTAGCCATCGCGGTCGGGCTCCTCGAAATGCGCGGCAAGACCAATGTCGCCGCCGCACCGGAGTCGACGCAACCGGGAGCCAGCGCATCAGCCCCCGCCGACACGCCGACGCCGGAGCCCACGCCGACGCCGGAGCCCACGCCAACAGCCACACCGCTGCCAACGGCCGAGCCCTCGCCGGCGCCCGCGCTCATCACGTGGACCAGCCAGAGCTTCGACGAAGATTGGCCAGCCCCGCTGCGGGTCGAGCTTCCTGGGTCAGGAGTAGTGCCGAAGGGGCCGGAGGGCAACTACACCGACGCCCTGGGCGACACGACTCCCGGTGACAAGAGCGAGGTCGATATCGTCAGCGTTAATGCTTTCCTCGGTTGCCAGGCGGGCCTGCCGAAGCTCAGGTGCATCGAAATGGCGCTGTCGGGCCAGCTGCCAGACCCGCTTCCACAACCGGCAGATGCCTGGTACGCCTACGGGATCGTGCTGGACGTCGACTCCGACGGTGTCCCCGACTACAGATACGGCGTCGACAACACCCCGCCCGAGGTCCTGGGCGCCGATTGGCCCTCGGGCAGAATCTGGCGCGCAGACCTGCGGACCGGCGAGGTAGTCGTAGTCACGGCTCGACAGGCTTCAGACGACACGCTATTGGCCGAGTTGCCGGGGTCGGATTTCCCCACAGCGATCTTCCACATCAAGAATCTGGGCGGCCGCTTCTACGGCTGGTCGTCGCTGATCGCGGACGGTCGAGTCCTGGCCACGGACTACGCCCCGGACGTCGGCTGGCTCGAGCTGGTCAACAACTGAACGGAGGTTGGTAACGCGTCCCCTTCGACTACGACCAGCGGTCGGACGGTGACCCAGGGACGCTGTCGGCTCCTTCGAGCTCTAGTGCCTGACTTGGACTCTCCTGTCCGCGCTGATCGCCTGCGGCATTGAGCGCAGCAGTAGCGGAATGACCCTCGTCCACGAACGGACGGCGTAGCCGAGCGCTATGGCCGTCCGTTCGCGGTTGGTGCTCCAGGCGATGCCGTAGTCGTCTCGGATCCGCGGCGGCAGCAGCGCGAAGCCGGGCAGTGTCAACAGGTCGATCGCCAGTCCGGGCACCAACGGAAAGGGCGGCCGGATGATCGAAGGCGCGAGCCGCAGCGCCACGTCCGACACCTTGATTGGGCCGTCGGGCGACAGCATCCACTCCCAGTAAGCCTCCAACCCAGGCCAGTCGCGCGGGCTGAGGTCGAGGCCAATGCCCAGCCGGACTCCGACGCGCCGCGCTTCCTGCCAGAACTGCTCCTTCTCTGCCGGCGACAACGGCCCAACCCAGCGCTGGTAGGCGGCGACGCTGGTCACGATCAAGGTCGCCTGCACCCACAGCAGCAGCTCCGGGTCCATCGCCCGATAGCCCTCGCCGCGGATGCCGCCATGCACCCGGTTCAGGCGCCGTACCGCCCGCTCGGCTGACGGTCCGTCGCCGAACACCATCGCCAGCGTGGTGTTGATGGTGCCGTGGAGCCGCTTCCAAGGGTCGTGCTCAAAGTCGCTGTGCTCGGCCACGCCGCGTGCCACCGACGGATGCGCGATCTGCAGCAGCAACGCCGCCGGACCGGATCCCAGCAGCACAGCCTCGCGGTTGATGCGCCACATCATCGTGTCCGGGCCGTAGAAACCCAGCACCGGATGTGCGCGCCCACTCGTCATTTGCGGGCATGGTGGCATAGGCTGCGCGGCAGCCATGCAGGAGCCATTCGATCTTGTGGTTCGGGGTGGCACCGTCGTTGGCGCGGGCCAGACGCGGCGGCTGGACATCGGCATTCGAGACGGCCGATTTGCCGCGCTGGCCGAGCCCGACGCTTTGGACGCTCCCGCAACCGAAGTGCTGGACGCGACCGGCCTCCACGTTCTGCCCGGCGTCATCGACGGACACGTCCACTTCCGCGAGCCGGGCCTCGAACAGAAGGGCGATTGGCTGACCGAGTCGCGCGCGGCAGTTGCGGGCGGCGTGACCACGGCCCTCGAAATGCCGAACACGGTGCCGCCGACGCGCGACCTGCTCGCGGCACGGCACAAGGCCGCACTCGCCGGCGACCAAGTCCGTACTGCGACTTCGGATTCTTCGGGCTGGTCGACTCTCAGTTCGACGCCGGCGTGCTGTCGGAGCTGATCGTCGTCGGGCTTGGTGGTTGGGCTGAAGGTCTTCCTGGGGCCGACTACGGGCGGTCTGATCGGCGCCCGACGACAACCAGCTGCTTCGGGCAATGGCGATCGCGCGTGACGCCGGCCTGCGCGTTGGCTTCCACGCCGAAGATCGAGACGTCGATCCGGCTGGCCGAGTCGATGGTCGGGACCAGTACGACGCGATCGGTCCACCTCGACTCGCGACCGGCGCAGTGCCGAGGAGATCGCGATTGACCATGTCGGCGCGGTTGCTGCGAGCAAGCCGGGGACGAAGGGCCACATCTTTCACCTCAGCTCGGCCGACGGTTTGGCCGCGCTCGAGCGATGGCGCGCTCGCGGTCTCGATCTCACGACGAGGTCACGCCCACCACTGCTTCCTGGGTCGCGACGACTACGGGCGGCTCGGTCGGCCAGCTGAAGGTCAACCCGCCCGTGCGAGGTGAACCTCACGCGTCGGCGTTGCTTCGCGCGCTGGCCGACGGCCGAATCGACTGCGATTGCCAGCGACCACGCGCCGCACACGCCGGGCGAGAAGCTGGCTCGGACATGGCCGACGTTCGGCCGGGCATCGCCGGCGTCGAGACGACGCTGCCGCTGTTCCTCAACGCAGTGAGCGACGGCCGGCTGAGCTTGGGAACGGTTGGCGGACGCGACCTCCGCCGCGCCGGCGCGCGCTCTGGAGTCTGGCCGGCAAAGGCCGGCTAGAGGAGGGCGCCGACGCCGACCTGACGCTGGTCGACATGCGGCAGCGAGCACACGATCCGCGCGGCTGAGCTCCACGGCAAGCACCAGATCACGCCTTTCGACGGCGACTGCGTGAGGGGCTGGCCGGTCGCGACGATCGTCCGCGGTCAGGTCGTGATGCGCGATGGTGCAGGTCCTCGGCCGAGCCGCGGTTGGCGGCCGGATCGGTCAGTCGCGGCTGATCGAGTCCGCTCCCAACCAGCGCGCCAGGTCGGATCCAGCGCGCTTCTCGGCCGCCGCCTTTTCGTCGGCCGTCGGCTTTTCTTCCCAGTGCAGGCCTTCAACTCGGAGGACGTTGGCCTTTCGGTCCATCGCGGCTGACAGCCGGCCAGGCAGTCGCTCGTGGTGAAGGATCGGCAGCACGTAGTGCCCGAATTGGCGCTCCTCCTTGGGCACGTACATCTCGAGCTTGTACCTGAAGCCCCACATCTTCTCGGTCCGCTCGCGGTCCTTGGTCAGCGGTTCGAACGGGGACAGGAACGTGCGTCAGGTTCGGCTTGACGTCCAGGTCGGCGTCGGCGTGGCGCCAGTACTTGTCGTCGACGGCAACCAGCTGGCCGGCCTCGGTCATCTCGTCGAGTCGCCTCTTCAGATAGGCGCGGTCGATGTCCGGCAGCTCGCCTGTGCGCGCGCGGATCTCCATCAGGTTGGCCACACCCATGCGCCGCACGATGTGGAGCGAACGGCGGCGCAGGAATTCGTCGTAGCTGATGTCGTCGGTGGGCGGGAGGACGCGCTCGGGCAGGTCCCACAGGCGCTCGGCGCCTTCGCGGCCGGAGATGGCAACTTCGCCGCGGTAGTCCATGAACTCGAGCATGCGCGTGATGTCGCGGTTGTTGGTCCAGCCGGTCGACCGCCAGTGCTTGGCTACCAGCGAGGTATCCAATGAGCGCGAGGGGAGCGGGCCGTTGGCACGCAGCTGGTCGAGGATCGATTGGTGGAAGCGCTTGTTGGCCTCGATCCACTTGCCGGCCTCACCGCTCCAGCTGGTGCGCGCCTCGCGGAAGGCGCGCTGCTGGGCACGGAACTCCGGCAGCCGGTCGATGGGCCGGTAAAAGGCGGCGTGCTCGAAGAGGCGACGTTCCTTCAGGAGCTCACCGACCAGGGATCGGTCGTAGTTGCCCAGCCGGCTCCAGAGAACGAGCAGCTCTGTCCGCTCGATCGTCCGGGTTGGGTCGAGCTGAAGGCCGCCCAGTCGGTTGACGACGGCCATGATGCCCTCGGCAGTGGCCGGTGGTCGCGGACCGGCGAGGAGCGCTCCCTCGACCGCGAGCCGGCGCCGAGTTTCAGGATCGACGGCTATGCCCGGCGTCGCAGCAACCCGCTTAGGAACCAGCCAAGCGCGAAGCCAAACGCGATCCCGATTAGTCGAGCGTGGCGCCGGGCCGGCTCGATGTAATCCCGCTCAACCCGCAGATAGTCGCCGAGCGTCTTGATGGGTGCGCCTCTGCTCGGGAAGAAACCGATGACGACGCGAGTCGGGTCTGGCTGATCATCAGGATCCTCGCCGTTTGCGATCAGCTCAGCGATCGCCTCGTCGTCCTGCCCCATCTCAGTCCCCGTCGTAGCGCTTGAAGATCACGGCTCCGTTGTGCCCGCCCAGCCCGACGTTGTCTGAGATCGCGTAGCGGATCTCCATCGGCCGTGAGCCGTCGTGGACGACATTGAGGTTGATCTCCGGATCCTCGTCGCGGTAGTTGAGGGTGGCCGGCGCGCACTGGTTGTAGATCGACAGCACAGTCGCCACGCCCTCGACAGCCCCGGCGGCGCCCATCAGGTGACCGGTCATCGACTTGGTCGCCGAGATCGCGATCTCCGGCGTCCGATCGCCGAAGACCTCCCAGAACGCCTGCGCCTCGCGCAGGTCGCCCAACGGCGTCGACGTGCCGTGCGGGTTGATCAGGTCAATCTCGTCGGCCGGCACGCCGTGGCGCTCCAGCGCCTGCAGGATCGCGCGGCGCACGCCATCGCCTTTCTCGACCGGCTGGATCAGGTCCCACGCGTCGGCAGCCGAGCCGTAGCCCACGACTTCCGCGTATACCTTCGCCCCGCGCTTCTTGGCGTACTCGAGGTCCTCCAGCATCATCGCGCCCGATCCTTCACCAAGGACGAAGCCGTTGCGTGTCTTGTCGAAGGGCCGACAAACGGTCTCTAGCGGCTCACCGGGTCGGGGCAGGCCCATGCCGCGCATGTTGGTGAAGCCGATGTGGACCATCTCGTGGAGCGGGTTCTCGGTCGAGCCGGTGATGGCGGCGAAGAAGTCGCCGCGGCGAATGCCCTCGGCCGCCTCGCCGATGTTGTGCGTGCCCGTTGAACATGCCGTGACGATGCACATGTTCGAGCCGCGGATGCCGGTCTCGATGGCGATCTGGCCGGACGCCGTGTCCGGCAGCATGTTGGCGATGAAGAACGGGCTCACCGTGCGTGAGCCGCTGTTTCGCCACTTCTCGAGGTTGTCGAACATCAACAGCGGCCCACCGCCGCCGGAGCCAAAGATGACACCGATATCGTCGCGATTCTCGTCCGTCACCTCGAGGCCGGAGTCGGCCAGCGCCTGCTTGGCGGAGGCAACGCCCATTACCACGTTGGGGTCGGTCCGACGGATGGCCTTGAAGTCCATCCACTTCGTGCCATCGAAGCCCTCTATTTCGCCCGCTATCTGCGCCTCGTAGGGCGACGGGTCCCAGCGCGTGATCTTCTTCAAACCGCTGCGGCCCTGCGACAGCGACTCCCAGAACGTGGGGATGTCCAGGCCGATCGGGCTGGTGATGCCGAGGCCGGTCACGGCGACTCGGCGCGAGAAATCTGGGCGGCGCATGGCTAAGTGGTTGCTCCTGCAGGGCTGGCGGTGAGGAAGGGTGGCATGGCCAGCCGTCCGTCGGCGGACTGATCGTCGGTCGCAAACGCTTCGGCGTCCGGTGCGATGCGTTTGACGAGTCCGGTCAGGACCTTGCCCGGACCGATCTCGACGAATTGAGTGACGCCCGCCGCGGTCATGCTTTCGACGGCTTTGATCCAGTCCACGCCGCGGGTCAGGTGCTCCACCAGTTCGTCGCGGCATTCGTCGCCGGTGGTCAGTGGCCGCGCATCGGCATTGGCCAGCAACGGAGCGAGCGGATCGCCGAACTCGATATCGGCAAGGATGCGGCGCATCTGTTCGGCCGCCCGCGACATCAGCGATGAATGAGCGGCTACCGACACGGGCAGCACGATCGCCCGCTTGGCGCCCAGCTCCTTGGCCACCTCGCACGCCCGTTCGACCGCGACCCGCTCGCCCGACACGACGATCTGCCCTGGTGAATTCCGGTTGGCAAGGGTGAACGACCCGACAGCCTCGCCCGCCTTGACGAGGGCACCGATCTGCTCATCTGGCAGGCCGATGACGGCGGCCATCGCACCGCCCTCCGCAGAGGCCTGCATCTGGACGCCACGCTCGCGGACCAGGCGCATGCCATCCTCGAGCGAGAGGACGCCGGCGGCGACCATCGCGCTGTACTGGCCCATGGAGTGGCCCGCATAGAAGGCCGGGATGACGGCCCCGACACGTTCCTCGAGCGCGGCAAGGTAGGCCATCGACACGGCCAGGATGGCCGGCTGCGCATTGATCGTCAGATTGAGTTCTTCCTCGGGGCCGTCGTAACACAGCGGCGTGATCGGCTCGGCAAGGGCCTCATCGGCCTCGGCGAAGACGTCGGCGGCGGCGGGGGAAACGTCAATCAGGGCTCGACCCATGCCAACGTACTGCGACCCCTGGCCGGGGAAAACAAAGGCAACGGACACGACGTGCGCCAGATTAGCAGCCGGAGAGCTGGCCATCCGGCTAATTAGGTGCACATCTGCACACAACTCGCCGTGAGGGCTAAGGTACGACGGTGGCGAGCCTGCCTGAAACCCACTACGCCAAGAGCGGCGATATCAACATCGCCTACCAGGTCACGGGTACTGGCCCGCGCGACATGATCCTGGTTCCGGGCTGGGTCTCTCACCTCGAGAACGACTGGGAGGAGCCGGGTTCTGCCCGCTTCCTCGAACGACTGGGTTCGTTCTGCCGCCTGATCAGGTTCGACAAACGCGGCACCGGCCTGTCCGATCGGCCGGGCGGAATGCCTGACCTCGAGACGAGGATGGACGACGTTCGGGCGGTGATGGACGCGACCGACAGCCGGCAGGCAGTCGTGTTCGGCTACTCCGAAGGCGGCCCGATGTCAGTCCTGTTCGCGGCGACGTACCCTGCGCGCACGGAATCGCTCGTCCTCTACGGCTCCTATGCCAAGCGTCGTGATCCCGTGCCGGAGTATCCGTGGGCGCCCACCTGGGCTCAGCGCCAGGCTGACGCCGCAGAGGTCGAGCGGACCTGGGCCCAGGAAGCGGACCTGGGCAAGATGGCGCCCAACGCCGACGAACAGCTCAAGCGCTGGTGGCGGGCGCGAGCGCGGGCGTCGGCGAGTCCCGGCGCAGCGCGCGACCTGATCCTGATGAACAGCCAGATCGACGTACGCCACGTGCTGCCCACGGTGTCGGTGCCGACGCTTGTGCTGCACCGTCGCGGCGACCGCGACTCGAGTCCGGACGAGGGCCGTTACATCGCGGCGCACATCCCGGGCGCGCGCTTCGTTCTGTTGGAGGGCGACGATCACCCTCCGTACATGAATCCCGACCCGATCGTCGACGAGATCGAAGAGTTCGTCACCGGCGTGCGCCCGGCGCCAGATCTCGATCGAATGCTGGCCACCGTCGTATTCACCGACATAGTCGGGTCGACCGAGACCGCCGCGCAGCTTGGCGATAGTGACTGGAGCAGGCTCCTCGACAGGCACCACCACGTTGTCCGCCAGGCGCTGGCGACGTTTCGCGGACGCGAGGTCGACACCGCCGGCGATGGCTTTCTGGCCACCTTCGACGGGCCGGCGCGGGCCATCCGTTTCGCGCTGGCCGCGGGAGACGGCGTACGACCGCTGGGACTCGAACTGCGCGCTGGCGTCCACACCGGCGAGATCGAGCTGGCCGGCGAGGACGTCCGCGGACTGGCCGTCCACATCGGGGCCCGTGTAGCGTCATTGGCCGGACCTGGCCAAGTCCTGGTTTCGTCGACCGTGCGCGACCTCACAGCCGGTTCGGGCATCGACTTCGAGGACTTCGGCGCCCGTCAACTCAAGGGCGTGCCCGGCGAGTGGCGCCTTTACAGCGTGGCTCCACCGGCATGACCGCCCAGATCGGTGCCGCCGAGGATCTCAGTCCTGCAGTCCTCGCCGCTCGCGACGAACTACAGAACCCGCGCCAACTCTCGGATCGCATCGCGATGGGCCGGGCGGTCTGGCGTGACCTGGTGATTGGGTTTGCCGTGCAACTCGGTGAGCTGAACGTCAGCTTCAGCCAGCTCGCCGCGCTCTATGCGATCAGCGGCACCGAGACGCTGACCGTGGCGGATCTCGCCGAACAGATCGGCCGTTCGCCATCGACTACCAGCCGGCTGGCCAGTGGTCTGGACGAGTTGGGCTACATCAGCCGTAACGAAGAGGTGGCCGACCGGCGCCAGCGGACGCTCGAGATCACGCCCGCCGGCCAGGCGCTGCTCGCCCAGGTCGACCGTGCGCGGGCCGACCAATTCCTGGCGATCGTGCGCAGCCTGCCCGCGTCAGAGCGAGCTCTCATCGCCATGGGCGTGGCCGCGCTCGCGACGCGCGCCATCACTCGCCGCGGTCGCCTGATCAAGCGTCCCCTGCCGTGACCGCCGCCTGCCTAGGGGTCAGGGCTCGGGCAGGCAGGTCTGGACACTGACCGGCGACTGACTGTCGATCACTGGCGCGATGGCCTGTGCCACCGAGGTGGGCGTCAAGGCATAGCCAATGTTCGGGTCCTCGCGCGACTCGGAGAACGTCACGCCACCCACCGTGCCGTCGGGCAGCATCAGTGGACCGCCGCTATCGCCGGGCCGGACGTCGGCCTGCATCTCCAGGACTTCGCGGGCGATCGTCGACTGACCGTAGATGTCTCGGCCGACGGCTTCGATCGTGCGGTTGATGCCAGCCGCGATCACCTGCTCCCGGCCGCCGCCGGGAAAGCCGATCGCCGCTGCCTGCTGACCACGGTCCGGCACCGTCGTGGCGAGAGGCAGGACGGGCACGTCGACATTCGGGGCGTAGATGAGCGCGGCATCGAGTTGCGGATCGAACATCACGACCGTGCCCTGGTGGCGGTCGAGCGAGCCATCGAAGGACAGCCACAGGTTGGTTGAGCCGGCGACCACGTGGGCGTTGGTGAGGAAACGGTCGGGCGCAACGGCGAAGGCGGTGCCGGTAAAGAACCGCCCGCAGGCGACAGTTTCCACGCGCAGCGTCGAGCCGAGGGCCGAGGCCGCGATGCGCTGGGCTGCTTGCTGGGTCGGACCGTCGACCGGTTCAGCCGGGGCCGGTGGGACACCGACGAAGACATCGGTCGGCAGGCCGGCCGCTTCGATCACCCGTCCCAGCTGGGCGGCCAGCACGACCGGCGATGGCAGCTGCGTGTCCATGACGCGCAGGACGAGCGACTGGCGCGCCTCCGCCTGGATGGTTGGCAGCGGCGCCAGAGCGAGCAGCCCGCCCGCCAGCCATACGAGGAATATGCCGCGGACCATGCCGAAAAGCGCTCCGCTGGCGTTATCGACATCGCCCAGCACGCCGCGACCCATCCGCCGGCGCAGCGCCACGCCGGACGCCGAGCCAAGCGCCTGCGCAACCAGCACGATGATGGCCATGGCAGTGAGTGCGATCAGCCCGCGCGCCGGCGGGTCGATGGTCTCGAGCGGGCCGGCCGCAAACGGCGCGGCGGCAAACACGATCAGCGCGCCGATCGCGAAGCCGACCAGCGCCAGGGCCTGCGCCACAAAACCTGACCGTGCGCCGAAGTAGATGGCGACGACGACGATGATCAGCGCGATGACGTCGACGATGTTCACGGCCGCGCGCGCCACTCCTTGACACGCTCAACCGCGATCCGAATTACCGGTAATGCCTCCAGGCGCTGCGTTTTGTATTGCGGGTAGCGCTCGCGCAGCAGGCCGACCGCATGTTTGTGCTCGGCCGCGCCGGCTGGGTCGGCTGCTTCATCGGCGGGATCGAGCAGGCTGGCCGTACCGTCGAGTCGGACCCACGCCAGTTCGGTCCAATCCTCGCTCCAGTGGTCGACCACCACCGCCACCCGTGGCCGGGCAAGGATGTCCCGCACGCGCGCCAGATCGCGCACGTCGCCAACCGTCTTGGGCTTCTCGTCGAGCGCGCTGTAGAGCACCATCGCGTCGCCATCGTGGGCGACGGCATACGTAATTGGCACCAAGCGTGGGCTGCCGTCCTCGCGAATAGTCGCCAGGACTGCCCGCCGCGCCGACGACAGCACGTCCATCGGCGCAGCCTAGCGCCGGTCCCTGAGAGCGAGCTAAGAGCCGCGAGCGTGGTCGGCCCTTGCTCGGGTGCCTACGCCTCGCTGATCGTCACGCCCTGGATGCTCACCGGCTGCGTCGGCCGATCTTGCGATCCGGTCTGGGCAGTGGCGATCTTGTCGAGCACATCTTCGCCGCTGGTCAGCTTGCCGAAGATCGTGTAGTTGGGCGGCAGGCCGTAGTCGGCGTGCATGACAAAGAACTGGCTGCCATTGGTGTTGGGCCCGGCGTTAGCCATGGCGAGCGTGCCGCGCTTGTACGGACGCGAGACGCGCTCGTCGTTGAACTGGTAGCCCGGGCCGCCCCGGCCGGTGCCGGTGGGGTCGCCGCCCTGGATCATGAAACCGCGAATCACGCGGTGGAAGATCACGCCGTTGTAGAAGCCTTCGCGCGCCAGGAATACAAAGTTGTTGACCGTCTTGGGCGCTTCGTCGGCGAACAGTTCAGCCGTCATCGTGCCGGCCGATGTCTCGATAGCGGCGGTGTATTTCTTGCCCGGCTGGAGGGCCATCTGCGGTGGGCTGCCGTAGGACTTCATGGGTCTCCTCTAGGTGTTAGGTCCGGGTGGTGCGTACTGTCATCACGTGGCATTGTCGCTTGCCAGGCCCTGCGTGGCCTGAAATAAGGCCGTGATTAGGAGATGCCTTGGACCTGGAGCGTGAGCTGGCAGGGCTTGCCGGCACCTTTCTCGGCGATCTCGACTTCGCGACGCTGGCGACTGCTGCTTGCGACGGCGAGGCTCGTGCATACGGCTCGGGGAACGGTGATCGAGGACCCTGGCCTTCCTCGACTTGCATTCCTGCTGAGCGGAAATGTTCGTGTCTTCATCACGAGCCCGGACAGCCGGCAGTTGACTGTCAGATACGTGCGCGCCGGCGGGCTACTGGGTACGCGGCCTCGCCTCGCCGGCCGCGAAGTAGCCGTTAGGGCGCAGGCATTGACCGACACGACGTACCTGGAGCTCGACCGGCAGACTTGGGCCCAACTGCAGAAGACGAACACTTCCTTCAATCACGCTTTGACAGGGGAGCTGACGCGCCGGCTTGAAGACATCTATCGGGCTTTCGCAATGTCCGCATTCGGCACGTTGCGCGAGCGACTCGCCGCGCACCTCCTTGACTCGGCGGAGTGGGCCGACACCGGCGGTCTGGTCGCACCCATGACTCATCGCGAGATGGCCGAGGCGCTGGGCAGCGCGCGCGAGGTCGTAACCCGAGGTCTTCGCGACCTGCAGCAGGAGGGTGCGATCGAAGCGGCGAGAGGTGGCACGCAGATTGCCAATCTGACCAGGTTGGCCGCGATCGCCGGACCGTGGTGGACTCCGAATCACTTTGTGGTCAGGGATGACGTCGACGCCAAGTCGAGTTTCGACAACGCGGCCAATGCCATCGTCGCGATCGATGGGACAGGCTCGATCGTATACGCCAATGTGTCCGTTCAGGGCACGTTTGGTTGGCGCCCGAGCGAGCTGGTTGGCCAACCGCTGACGGTGCTCATGCCAACCGGCGCGGCAGCCGGTTTCGGGGCACACCTGAGGACCTGGCTCGCGCAACCGCGCGAGGGTCCGATTGGCTTCGGCAGGACCTTCTGCGGCCGGCGCGCCGATGGATCCGAGTTTCCAGCCGAGATAACTCTGCTACCGGCTCGAACCGCGACCGGTCCGCTCGTGTTTGCATCGGTCGCCGATCTCAGCTGGCGTGACGCGGTGCGGTCCTTGGTTGGTGCCAAGGCCGCTGTCGCTGGTCAGTCGCCGGCGATGGCGGCGGTCTGACGGGCGCTTCGAGTCGTAGGCGCGGAAATGCGCGCCACGCCATACATGACGACCAGTGCCGCGGCCAGGCCGCCGGCCACTGTTGGGCTCAAGACAGTCGCGATAACCGCGCCGAAGCCTGGCACCTGCAGCGCGACCGTGCCAACCATGTCCTGCCTCTCCGGCCTCGCCGGATCCGGTGCCGGGTTGTTGTCGCCCTGCATCGTGTAGTGGCCATCTTCGATCTCGGTCACGCGGTGGACGACGATCCGGCCCGCGCCCAGTTCGTCGGCGGGCACTCGATAGGCGGCCGCCTCGCCGACGCTGTAACCGTCCTGTTTCATGATCACGAGCAGATCGCCGTTCTGATACGTGGGCAGCATCGAATCGCCGCGCACCACGAGATACATCGCCGGTCCGCCCAGCCACTGCGGTCGAAGCGTGGCGAACCAGACGGCCAACGCGAGCACCGCCAGCGCCCGACCAACCCACCGCAAATTTCGGCGGTTCACGGGACGACCACGTAGCTGACCACGAGCTGCGGAGCCTGGGCGAGCGTGCCGAGGTTCTTGGCAGAGAAGGTCGTGGTTCGTGTTTGGCTCGACCCCTCGCTGTCATCGCGAATCATCCAGCCGTTGTTCGATGTGCCGCTGACGAAGGCAGCGACGTCGCTGGTGACAATCGCGCCGGTCACATAGCCGGTGACCTTGTTCTCGCAGCTAGCAGGCGTCCCGGCATCGAAGGAGTCGGTCCGCGAGCTCTGAGCGGGGTTGTTGATCGTCGCTCCGAACGGCTGGTTGTTCCACGTCACGCCCGCCTCGGTCCAGGACGAGGTCACGCGAAAGATGTCCAGCGTCCGGCAGTTGGATGACAGCGTCGACGCGTAGAGGCGAAGCGTGGCCAGCCGGACGGTTGCCGTGGCGGGGATCGCGGGCGTGCAGCCAGCCAGGTCGAAGCGCGTATAGAGGCGCTGATTGGCGCCGGAGGCGCTCGACACGTCGCTGGTGGTCGATGTCCCAAAGTTGGACGTCGCCGAGGCCTGGCGGACATTGGCATCGGCGACGCTGGTGGTGGTCGTTGTGGTCGCCGTAACCGTGCACGTCCTGACCGCGGCCAACGACTTGCTGGCAAGGTTCAGCGAGGTCGCGAACGCCGCCGTGCCGGACGCGCCGAGGGCCGTGGCGACGGCAAATACGACGACCGCTCTGCGCCAGCTCATGGACCGGTCAGCAATACGTCTGTCTGGGCGAAGGTCGTGTCAGCCACGGCGGCTGCGAGCGTGACGGTTACCGAGCCGCCCGCGGCCGGCACCGTGCCCGAGCCGGTCGAGTTGACCGAGCCGTTATTGACGGCAACCTGGATCGTTGCTCCGCCACAACCCGCCGGCAGGTTACTCACCGTAACGCTGACCACGTTGCTGCCGGTCAGGTTGTTGACCACGCCGAAGCCCGAACTGGTGCAGCGCGGAACGGTCAGCCGGGCGGCGCCAAGCGACCTGGGACTAACGCTCAGCGAAGCGGCCAGGCCAAAGCTGACGCCCACCGCAGTACATACGATTGCGAGCGTCAGTCCGCGAAACATGCGCAACCCAATGACGGGCTAAGTCAAATCGGCCGGCCGCGATGTCGCGCGACCGGCCGGAGCACATCGAGCGACTAGCCGGAGATCACCACGGAGACCCCTTGCACAGCCGCGGCGCTGACAGCCGGGCTGAAGGTCGCCGTGAAGCTGGTGCCGCTGGATGGGGTCGTACCAACCGACTCGCCGAGCGATACGTCGCTGGTGCCGGTCAGCTCAACCTTGAAGGGCTTGCTGTAGCAGCCAGCCTGCAGGCCGGTGACCGTCACCGTGCCGGTCGTGAAGCCTGGCACCGACGCTGAGTAGCTCGACGTGTAGGTGGCGGTCAGCGTTCCGCTCTGGCAGGCGGCGACGGTCGTATGTGCCGCGCCGTAGCTGTCGCTGTTCAAGTTGAGGCTGGCCGCGAAGCCGAATACGGTCGCGAACGTCACCACGCCAGCGACAAGAACCATGAGGACGCGTTTCATCAAGGGCTCCCGAAACAATCTGTTGACGAGCACATCAGACCGGAAGCTCGCGCGCACAGCCATGCACCGTAGGACGGAAGGCATGGTGTAAGAAGTACGTGACTAAAGTCACGGTTTAGGGCGGATTGACTTAGGGCCCGGCGACCGCCGCTGCGCCCGGCACGTTGTAGATGTGACTGTCCGGCGTGCAATACAGCAGGTCGCCGTTGGCCGGGTTCACGCCCAGGCACAGCACATCGCCGAGTTGTGTATCCAACGGCCCCGATCCGGCCCCGGCATTGGCGCCACCGCCCACGAGCCGGGTCAGCGTGCCGTCCGGCGCAAGGCGCTCGATGGTCAGTCCCAGGTCGCCCCACGCGACTGGCAGGTAGATGTTGCCGCCGTTGTCGAAGGCCAATGCGGATACATGGATGAGTGGCGTTTGCGTTGCCGTCAGCGTGGGATCGAAAGCCACCGCACTGCCGCTGCCGGTGCCGCCGATGGTGCTGATCTCACCGGTCGAGAGGTCAACACTGCGCAGGCGCGCGTTGCCGCCGTCACCCAAAACAAGCTGCGTGCCGCCGCCGTCCACAGCGAGGGAGAGCGGCCGGTTTATCTGGGCATCCTTGGCTGGCCCGTCGTCGCCTGAGAAACCGGTCGTGCCGTTGCCGGCAATGCGATCGACGACATTCGTGGTCGCATCGACCCAGCGGATCTTTTCGTTGAACAGGTCATTGATGTACAGATTGCCCGCGCCGTCTGACACGACCTGTGTCGGCTGCGAGAAGAGCGCTTTGTTGAACGGACCGCCGTCGCCGGATGAACCGGAGAAGTGCTCGTCGCCGCCCGCCACGTCAACGCCGCCATGGCCGTTGTAACTGCTTACGCGGTAGTTGCTGCGTTCGCTCAGGTAGACCTTGCCACCTGGCGTGACGGTTACACCAGATGGTGTTCCGAGGTCGCCCGTGACATCGGCGAGCGTGCCATCTGCAAGGACGTGCAACAGCAGCCCGGCGTTGGCGTCGACGACCCACCAAGTTCCATCTGAACCAAAGGCAATTGCCACCGGGCGCTGGAGGGCGACCGACGCGATGGGCAATCCATTGGCCGGGGCATCGGTGCCACCGCCGGCCACGCTCTCGACCAAGCCGCCGACTGCCGCGCTGGCCGAGGCACTGGCGGACGGGGAAGGTGAGCCGACCGAGGGCTCGACGGTCGCCGTGGCTGTCGCTGTGGCTTCGGCTGTGGCAGTTGCCAGTTCCGTAGAGGTGGGCGTGGCCGCCTGGGTCGGGCCGGCCGTCGCCGCGGCTGTCGGCGTGGCGGTCGGTGCGGCTGGCGTCGGCGTCGCCGGCGCCGTAGAACAGGCCGACACGAGCAGCGTCCCGGCAACCACAGCCTGTCGCAGGCCCTTCATCGTCGCCGGAGTGTGAGCCATCGAATCAGGCCGTACAACGGGTATGTGCACGACAACGGGTCTGGGCGCGGCTGGTTAGATTTGCTCCGTGAACACTGAATTCGACAAGGCCATGGCCGACGGATACACGCTGACCGAGCCCGGCCTGGTGTACGGCCGGCCGATGATCGACGACCAGCCGACCGATGCGGCCTTCGTGCAGGTCGCGCTATCGATGCTGAACCGCCACGGCCTGATCGCCGGCGCAACCGGCACCGGCAAGACCAAGACACTGCAGCTCATGGCCGGCCAGCTGTCGCGTGCCGGTGTGCCCTGCTTCGTCGCCGACATCAAGGGCGACCTGACCGGCATGGCCGCCCCTGGCGATGCGACAAACCCCAAGGTCATCGAGCGCATGCAATCGCTGGGCCTGCCCTTCCAGCCGCAGGGCCACCCGGTCGAATTCCTGTCGCTGACCGGCCAGAAGGGCGCGCAGGTTCGGGCGACCGTCCACTCGTTCGGGCCGGTCCTGCTGGGCAAGGTGCTGGACCTTAACGAGACCCAGGTGTCCGTGCTGGCGCTCGTCTTCAAGTACTGCGACGACAACCAGCTGCCGCTGCTCGACCTGAAGGACCTGGTGACGACCTTGCAGTACCTGTCCTCGGACGAGGGCAAGCCGTTCCTTCAGGCATACGGCGGAATGTCGACGGCAACGGTGGGTGTGCTGCTGCGCTCGATCGTGGTGATGGAGCAGGAAGGCGCCGACATCTTCTTTGGCGAGCCCGAGTTCAACGTCACCGACCTGCTGCAGGACGACCCCCGACGGCGCCGGTGTGATCAGCCTGCTCGAGCTGTCCGATGTGATGGACAAGCCGCGCCTGTTCTCCACGTTCATGCTCTGGATGCTGGCCGAGCTCTACGAGTCGCTGCCCGAAGTTGGCGACCTGCCCAAGCCCAAGATGTGTTTCTTCTTCGACGAGGCCCACCTGCTCTTCGACGACATATCCGACGCGCTGATGGAGCAGATCGAGCGCACGGCGCGGCTGATCCGCTCAAAGGGTGTGGGCGTGTACTTCGCCACCCAGGCACCCACCGACGTGCCGTCGTCGGTGCTGGCCCAGCTCGGCAATCGTGTGGAGCACGCCCTGCGCGCGTTCACGCCCGAAGACGCGGACGCGCTGCGCAAAACCGTTCGCACCTTCCCGACGAGCACCTTCTACGACGTGGAGAAGCTCCTTACGTCGCTCGGCATCGGCGAGGCGGCGGTCACCGTGCTGTCGCCGCGCGGCATTCCCACCCCGTTGGCGGCCACGCGTCTTGCCGCGCCGGATTCCTCGATGACCCCGCTGAGCGACGCAGACTTTGTCGCGCATGTCGCCGCCGGCGCGTTGACGATCAAGTACGGCACGCCGATCGATCGCGACAGCGCCTACGAACGGATCACCTCACGCCTGCAGCGCGAGGCGGCTGCCCAGGCAGCGCCGCCGCCACCTCCGCCACCGCCCGGGCCGTACGCGCCGCCCGGTGGCTATGCCTACCCGCCCCAGCCGGGCTATCCGGCCCAGCCCAAACCGATGACGCCGGCCCAGCAACAGGCCGAGATCCGCCGCCAGGCGCGCGAGATGGCGGCCCAACAGCGCGCCGCCGAACGGGAGGCCGCTGCTCAGCGCCGGGAGCAGGCGGCGGCGGAGCGTCGAGCAAAGACGGAACAGGCACGCACTGAGCGCGAGCGGGCGCGTGTCGTCAACTCTGTCGTGCGCGGTGTCTTTGGCGTGCTGACCGGCCGCCGTCGCTGGTAGTGCCCCAGCCGCCCGATCGGCGGCGGTCCTAATGCTTGGCGCCCGGCTCTACCGGCAGCCTCAGGATCGACCGCTCCCGACCTTGCGGAACGGACTGGGCGTCGGCCAGGCGAAGCTCGTGCAGATGGCCGCGTGGCTCCAGGCCCTGCTGGTCGACCGCCATGTAGAGCCGTCTGACCGCCTCGTCGATGGGCGCCGAGCCGACATGAAGTATCTGCGCCGAAATACCCTCTACAAAGTGGACGATGCGCACGAGAGGCACGGCGCGACCCGCTTCTAGCCGGGTCTGGTCGATCGCTGCCTCCACATCCTCCGGCGTTGCCGTGTGCGGCAGCTCGATCATCTGCTGCCAATGCCAGACGCGCCGGTCTTTGAACGCCTCCGCCGTTTGGTCGGGCGGGACCTCGGGATGCAGCCACCACGCCGTTTCCAGGACGCGCGTGGGCTGGCCGGTCCAACCTTGTCGATGGAGCCGCCCGGCGACGTTGGCCAGCGCGTTCCGCAACACCTGACTTGCCAGCCGGTAGTCGTCCGCCTCCGGACTTCCCACACCGTCGATGGCCAGTAGACGTCTCTCGGGCACGTCGACGATCGTCGCGCGGTCGGTCGACGCATGGCGCAGTTCGAAAGGATCGTTGATGGGCGCTTCGGTCATCTGCTCAGCCTCCGCACCCGATTCTCCCGCTACTTGATTACAAGGTCCTTCGGCAGGTCGGGCTCGGGCGGATACGCCGGCTTCAAGTCATCGATCGTGTCGGCCAGGATGGAAGAGACCGCGAGATTGCGGAACCAGTTGTGGTTGGCCGGGATGACGTACCACGGCGCGAAGTCGGTCGAGGTCTTGTTCAGCGCATCCTCGTACGCTGCGATGTAGTCGTCCCAGTACTTGCGCTCTTCGGTGTCGCCCTGCGAGAACTTCCAGCGTTTCTTGGGATCGTCGTAGCGGTCCTGGAAGCGCTGCCGCTGCTCGTCCTTGCTGATATAGAGGAAGAACTTGATTACGGTCGTGCCGGTCTCGGCCAGCATGTGCTCGAACTCACGGATCTGGTCATAGCGCTTCGACCAAACTTCGCGCGGCACGAAGTTGTGGACGCGCACGATCAGCACGTCCTCGTAGTGCGAGCGATTGAAAATGCCGATCTCACCGGCGCCGGGCACCTTCTTGTGCACCCGCCACAGGAAGTCGTGGGCGAGTTCCTCGGGTGTCGGCTGCTTGAAGCTCGAAACCGGGCAGCCCTGTGGGTTGAAGGCGGTCATCACGCGGCGAATGGTGCCGTCCTTGCCGGCGGCGTCGATGCCCTGCAGGATCACCAGCACCTTGTGCTTATGCTCGGCCCAGAGCCGATCCTGCAGGTCTGTCAGGCGTTCGAGGTGCTTGGCCGTTGCTGACTCGGCCTTGTCCTTATCCCACCTGCCGTCCATGGCGGGGTCGATGTCGGCGAGGCGAACGGTCTTGTCGCCGATGCGCAGCTTCCGGCGAAAATCGGAATCGTCAGTCATGGACCGGAGGGTACCCGCGCTGGTGGCGTGGGTCGAGCCACTTAGAATGCGGGAGATGACGATCGCTGCTACCCGTCCGCATCCGATCTTTCTTGCCGGCCGCTGGGTGGATTCGCCCGACCTTCTCGAGGTTTCCAATCCGGCCAAGGCCGACCAGCCCGCCGGCGCGACCTACAACGCGACGCCCGAGCAATACGACGAAGCCGTCGAGGCCGCGATCAAGGCGTTCGAGGTAACGCGGAAGCTGCCCGCGTACGAGCGGGGCGCGATGCTGCGTTCGATCAGTGCCGGCATCAAGGAACGGCGCGAGGAGCTGGGCCGGCTGATCGCGCTCGAGTCCGGCAAGCCGATCCGCGACTCCTTGGTCGAGGTCGACCGGGCCAGCCTGACCTTCCGACTGGGTGCGGAAGAGGCGGAGCGCATGGTCGGCGAGCTCATCCCGCTGGACCTGATGGCGTCGTCCCGCGGCCGGGTGGGCATCACGCGCCGCTTTCCCATTGGGCCCATCGCCGGCATCAGCCCGTTCAACTTCCCGTTGAACCTGGCGGCCCACAAGGTCGCTCCGGCGCTGGCGGCGGGCAACACGATCGTGCTCAAGCCGCCGTCCAAGGATCCGCTGACGATGCTGACCGTGGGCGAGATCATCGAACGGGCCGGCGTGCCCGAAGGCGCAGTGAGCATCCTGCCCATGTCGCGCACGCTGGGCGACAAGATGGTCGCCGACGATCGCTTCAAGCTGCTGACCTTCACGGGCTCACCGTCGGTTGGTTGGCGCATGAAGGAGCGCGCCGGCAAGAAGCGCGTTGTGCTCGAGCTGGGCGGCAACGCCGGCGCCATCGTCGACGAGTCGGCCGACCTGGCCTGGGCGGTCAAACGCATCCTGATCGGTGCCTTCGGTTACGCCGGGCAGGTATGCATCAGCGTCCAGCGCATCTTCGTCCACCGCTCCCGTTACGACGAGTTCCTGAGTCAGCTCGTAGAGGGTGCCCGAAGTCTCAAGGCCGGTGATCCGCTCGATCCCGAAACCCAGATTGGGCCCATGGTCGACGAGGCCAACGCAGCCCGCACCGAGCGCTGGGTGCGCGAAGCCGAAGAAATGGGCGGCAAGGTGCTCGTGGGAGGGCGCGCCGACGGGTCGTTCTTCCCGCCAACCGTGCTGACCGACACGCCACCGACTGCCCAAGTCTGTTCAAACGAAGCGTTCGCGCCGCTCGTCGTCGTCTTCCCGTTCGACGATTTCGGTGAAGCCATCAAGGCCGTCAACGACAGCTTCTACGGGCTGCAGTCGGGCGTTTTCACCAACGACCTGGGGCATTCCTGGCAGGCGTTCAACGAGCTCGAAGTGGGCGGCGTGATCATCAACGACATCCCGACCTACCGCATCGACCATATGCCCTACGGCGGCGTGAAGGACTCCGGCCTCGGCCGCGAGGGCCTGCGTTGGGCGATCGAGGACATGACCGAGATCCGCTTGATGGTGGTCGCCGAGCCGAGTTAGGGGGCGCACCGCGGCGCACCGCAAATATGGGCTAGTACCAACGGCTTCGATACGTTCGGGTCATGTTGCCCACCCGCCCCTCTAAGCGTTACTAGGGCGGACCTCCTCGAAGCCCACCCTGAGGGACTGCCACACCATTGGACCAGCCGACTGAGTCCCGCCCTGAGCCGGCATTTCTAACCGCAACAAGCAGCCTGCGCATGCTCCGCCTGCGCCTGCAGCTGGCGCTGCTGATCATGGCCGTCGTGCCCGTCGTCGCCGTCGTCGTCGTCGCCGGTGGCTCGCTCAATGCTCTGGTGACCGGTGGCCCCCTGCCGCTGCTGCCCATGGTTTTGCTGATCGCCGGCGCGGTCGTGATGATCGGCCTGGCCGTTTGGATGTCGCGCCAGGTGCTGAAACCGGCGGAAGCGCTGGAGAAGTCTCGCTCAGAACTCCAGCGCCTCTACGAGGCCGCCAAGGCCGACTCGATGCGCGATGGCCTGACCGGGCTGGGCAACTTCCGCGCCTTCCAGGAAGAGCTTGACCGCCAGATCGAGTGGTTTCGGCGCTACAAGGTGCCGGTCGCTCTGCTTGTCGTCGACGTGGACGACCTCAACCTGCTCAATGAGAGCGAGGGGCACGCGGCGGGCGACGAAGTGCTGCGCGAGATGGGCCACCTCATCAGCCAGGTCGCGCGCTACGCCGATCGCAGCTTCCGTGTCGGCGGCGACAAATTCGCCGTGCTGATGCCCCATACCGACGCCGAGGGTGCCCTGCAAATGGGCAAGCGGCTGCTGGCGATGGCCGGCCATCCCAAGGCAAGCGGCCATCCGATCAGGTTCTCGGCCGGCGTGTCCGCCTGCCCGGCGCTGGCCACGACTCGCTCGCAGTTGTTTGCCCAAGCCAGCGCTGCGCTGGCGTGGTGCAAGCGCCATGGCCGCGGCACGGTCGACAAGTTCGATCCGGTGCGCGACCGCGATGCCGACCAGCAGGCCAACGGCGAGCTGTCGGCGTCGGTCCTGCGCGTGGCCAACAAGGGCCTGCTGAGCGCCGTCTATCAGCCCATCGTCGACCTGGCTACAGGAACTGTGATCGGCTTTGAGGGCCTCATTCGACCGGCCCCAGAAACAGGCTTCGCCGATCCCATCTCGCTCGTTTCATCGGCCGCCAGCGTCGGTCGCAGCGTTGAGCTCGATCACGCGTGCATCGCCACGATCGCGCGGCAGGCGCGCGGCCTTGGCCACACGCAACTGCTGAGCGTCAACGTCTCACCGCGCTTCCTCGAGGCGCCGCACTTCTCGGTGGAGTGGATCGTCAACGTGCTGCACGCGGAGGGCATCGAGCCGTCGCGCGTCATCGTCGAGCTGACCGAGCGTGAGAACGTCGAGGATCTCGCCCAGCTGCAGCGCAACCTGACCTCTCTTCAGCGCGCTGGCGTGCGCGTGGCGGCCGACGACGTTGGGGCCGGCAACGCCGGCTTGCGCCTGCTGAGCCAGTTCCGCTTCGACATCGTCAAGCTCGACCTGAGCCTGGTCCAGGACGGCGCCCAGCGCGATTCGACACGCGCCGTTCTGCGCTCGCTGCGCGAGCTCGCCGCACGCTGGGGCTCGTACACGGTCGCCGAAGGGCTCGAGACGGTCAGCCAGCTGCAGGGCGTGCGCGAGATCGGCGTGGCAGCCGGTCAGGGTTACCTGCTCAGCCGGCCCATGCCGGCGCCGACGCTGGCTCGCGTCGACCTGAACCTCATCGAGGCCGGCGGCGTCATCATGTCGGCGATGCCGCCGCTGCCGCCCCCGCCCCCGTACGGCGAATTCGTGGCCGCTCCCAGCAACTAGGCGATGGCAGGCCCGCCGCGTGAAGGCGTAGGCGGCGGCGCCTATAGACTCGCGCTGTGGCGAGCCGTTTGAAGATTGGCGTTCAACTGCCGGAGACGGAGTACGTCGTCCGCTGGTCCGAGCTGAAGGCAATGGCTCAGCTGGCCGAGCAGGTGGGCTTCGACTCGCTGTGGGTTGGCGACCACCTCCTGTACCGAGACGAGGAGGGAGCTCGCGGGCCGTGGGAGGCGTGGTCGCAGCTGGCCGCACTGGCCGCCGTTACGTCACGCGTGGAGCTCGGGCCGCTCGTCGCGGCGACCAGCTTCCATTCGCCGGCGATGATCGCGAAGTACGCGTCGACGCTCGATGAGATCAGTGGAGGCCGGCTGATCCTGGGCCTGGGCGCCGGCTGGAACGAGCCCGAGTACAAGGCGTTCGGGTTCCCCTTCGACCACCGCGTCGACCGCTTCGAAGAGGCCTTCACGATCATCCGCACGCTGCTGCGCGAAGGCAAGATCGACTACGACGGCCGCTACTACCAGGCGCGCGACTGTGAGCTCCTGCCGCGTGGGCCGCGACCGGCCGGGCCGCCACTGATGGTTGGCTCGAACGGGCCGCGCATGCTGGAACTGACGCTGCCGTACGTGGATGCCTGGAACGCCTGGTTTGCCTGGTTCGGCAATGACCCGGACAAGCTGAAGCCGATGCTGGCGGCGGTCGACGAGGTGTGCGAGAAGGTGGGCCGCGATCCGGCCGAGGTTGAGCGGACAGTCGCCGTTCTGGTCCGCACCAGCCTGGCCGAGAAGCAGACGGACGAGGCCGACCGGCGTGGCCGCAAGAGTCGCGCGTTGATGGGCAGCCCGCAACAGATCGCGGACGGACTGCGCGCCTTTGCCGACTTGGGCGTCGCTCACCTTCAGCTGGTAGTCGACCCGATCACCGCCGGTTCGATCGAGGCGCTCGCGCCCGCCCTGGCGCTGGCGCGCTGACCACGTGCCGGTCGAAACGATCGCCCACGCGCTGCCCTATGTGAACTGGATCCTGCTCATCGCCCTGGCCGGCGGCTGTTTCGGGTTCGCCGTGCTGGCCGGTGAGCGGACCGACGCGACGCGCGGCTACCTGCGCTTCATGGCTGGCTCAGCCGCGGCGCTGGCGGGCCTTGTGCTACTCAGTGATCTGTCACTGCCAGCACCCATCCCGGGCATGGTGATCGTTCAAGCGCCGCCATCGCTGGACGCCGTTCGTCGGATCGCGCTGGGCCTGTTTGCGCTCATCGCGCTGGGCTACGTCGTTGTGGTCGGGCGGGGGAGCCGTCGGGCACCGTGGGCCGTGGCTGGCCTGGCCATCCTCGGAGTGGCACTGGCGGCGGCGGCCTTTGGCTGGTCGGCAGACCAAGCGGACGGGGTGCCTTTCCTGCTGCAGCTGGTTGTCTTGTCGGCGGCCGCTGGCGGCGCTCTGGCGGCGCTCGTGCTGGGCCACTGGTACCTCGTCACGCCGCGCATCTCGATCACGCCGCTGGTCCTGCTGACGCGAGTCCTGGCGGGAGTCGTCGCGCTGCAGCTGGCGCTGTTCGCCATCTGGGCGTTGTTCGGGGGTGGTCCGGGGCAGGGACCGTTCGATTCGCTGACCGGTTCGGCCGCGCTGTACGGCTGGCTGCGGCTGGTGGTCAGCCTGATCTTCCCGTTGGTGCTGGCGATCATGGCCTGGCGCACGTCGGTCACACGCTCGATGGAGTCGGCAACCGGCTTGCTCTACATCGCCATCGCGGCGATTGCGGCGGGCACGATCGGAGCGGCGGCGCTGTACGTCACGCAGGGCGTGCTGGTTTGACCATCAGCGTGCGGCTGTTCGCCATGCTGCGCGAGCGGGCCGGCTGGCGGCTGCGGTCCTTTGATGTGGCGGCCGGCACGACCGTCGACCAGGCGTGGCAGGTCGTCGCCGGTACGGCGCCGGCGCTCGCGGCCTATCGGTCCGTCGTCCGCTTCGCCCGCAACGGGCAATACGCCGACCCCGCTGACGTCCTCGACGAAGGCGACGAACTGGCACTCATCCCGCCCGTCGCCGGCGGCGCCGAAGCGCTCCGGCGCGTCGAGCTCTCGGCGGGCCCGCTAACCGACGACCTGGTGGCTGAGCTTCGGCGCGAAGTACCCACGACGGCGGATGGCGCTGTGGTCATCTTCATCGGTCAGACACGCGAGACACCGGGCACGCCGGCACCCGGCGAAGAGGCGGAAGCCGCGCGTTTTGCCGGTCAGACGGTCACCGGCCTGGAATACGAGGCGTTCGACCAGATGGCGCTTGCCGTCCTCCACGACATAGCCGCCGAGATCGAGGCGCGCTTTGGCTTGAACCGGCTGGCGATGATCCACCGCACGGGCGAAGTTGGGCCGGGCGAAGCGAGCGTGGTAATCGCCGTCGCCGCGGCGCATCGTGGCGCCGCATTCGACGCGTGCCGTTACGCGATCGAGGAGCTCAAGGCCCGCGCACCAATCTGGAAGCGCGAGCAATTCGCCGATGGTTCGGTCTGGATCGGTGCCCCGGCGCGCACGTCCGCCGCGGCAGAGGGAGCGTCCAAAGAGGAGGGCAGCTGATGGTTCGGGTCTATCTGTCGGTCGACATGGAGGGCGTGGCCGGCATCAGCCACATCAAGCCGACCACCCGCGGCGACGTTGGCTACGACAAGGCGGCCGAGTTGATGCTGGGCGAGGCCAACGCGGCGATCGAGGGCGCGTTCAAAGGCGGCGCGACCGACGTCACGCTCAACGACAGCCACGGCTACATGTACAACCTGCCACCCGACCTGATCGACCCGCGCGCCCGCTACGTGATGGGCACCAAGCCCTACTCGATGGTCGAAGCGGCGCGTGACGCCAAATTCGACGTGGCGCTGTTCGTGGGCTACCACGCCCGGGCCGGCGACCCGCGCGGCGTGATCGGCCACACGTACACGATGCGCATTACTCGCGTCGAGGTGAACGGCCGGCCCATCACCGAAGCCGGTGTGAACGGTCTCTACCTGGGTGCGCTGGGCGTGCCGGTAGGGATGGTCAGCGGCGATGACGCGCTGGCAGCTGACCTTGCCGACTGGTTCCCGTGGGCTGAGTTGGTCGTCGTCAAGCGCGCCGTCAGCTACCAGAGCGCCGATTCGCTCCATCCGGAGGCCGCGCGGCAGCTCATTCGCGACGCCGCGCAATGGGCGGTCACCAAGGCGGCCGGCGGGGGCGACGCCTTGAAGCCGCTGAAGATCGATCCGCCACTCAACCTGCGCGTCGACTTCACCAACTCCGGCCAGGCCGACATGGTCGCCGTGATCCCCGGTTTCGCGCGTGACGGCGATCGCGGCGTGGTCTACAGCGCCTCTGACGGCATCGATCTGTTCCGCGCATTTATCAGTGCGCAGCGCATTTCACGCGTGGCCGACGACTAGAAGGTCGTAACCTCCGCGCCATGACCACCGAACCGCGTAACGTCACGCCCGACGAGGCGTTCCCCGAGGGCAAGCCACCGGAGCCAACCGTTTCCAGCGAAGCGGCCACCGGTCGCTTGAGGACCGCCGACGAGTTCCTGCCCAGCTCGTGGGACCGGCAGCGCGGCGGCTTCCCGGTGCTCGGCGTGCTGCTGGTGGTGATTGGCGCCGGGCTGTTGGTTCAGTTCGTCTTTCCGCAGGTCAGTGCCGGGACGCTGATCCTGCTTGCCCTGGGCGCCGCGTTCCTCGGCGCCTGGCTGACCGGCCGATCGTGGTTCGCCATGGTGCCGGGCTTCGTGCTCCTCGCCTTGGGATTGGGTGAGCTCATCGAGGACCTCGCCCTTATCAAGCCCGCCCACGAGGACGTACCGGGTCTCTCGGCGACCGCCTTGGCAATTGCGTTCCTTGTGATCTGGGTAGTCGCGCGGCTGGGCAATCGGCGCTGGATATGGCCGCTGTGGGCGGCAGCGATCTTTGGCGTCATTGGCATACCGCAGCTGGCCACGCTGGTCGTTCTGCCCGAGATCGGTGGCGCGCTCGTGCCCGTCGTGATCATCGTGCTGGGCTTCATCGTGCTCTTCAACTGGCGCCGCGAACGCGCGTAGCGGAGGAAGACTTTCAGCTATTTCGTGTAGACGCCGGCTGGATCGAGCTCTTCGCGGATGAGTCGGAGCTCGTCGGCCGTCGGCGTGGGCGTCTCGGTGAGTCGGTCAGATACGGCGGGCTCCCAGCCCATCGCGTCGCGCACCTGCTCGAGGCTGACGCCAGGGTGCAGGTGGTCGAGCCGGAGCTCATCGTCGGCCAGGTGGTAGATGCCCAGGTCGGTGACCACCGCCGACACCCGATCGCCAACCGACGTCACGAAGTCGAGCCGGTCGACGAAAGAGCGCTTGGACTGGCGCACGATCACGAAGACCTGCTTGGCGTTGAGCGCAATCTCGCACGCTCCGCCCGACCCCGGCAGCCGGGTTTTGGGCTGCGCATAGTCGCCGATGACCGTCGTATTGATGTTGCCGTGGCGGTCGATCTGCGCCGCGCCCAGGAAACCCACGTCGATGAGCCCGCCCTGCAGGTAGTAGCCGAACAGTTCGAACATGCTGGTAACGGCGGTGGCGCGCGTAACGATGGTTGGGTCGCCGATCGAAAGCGGTAGCCGTGCCGGCTGGGCACCGAATACGCCTGCTTCGTAGACCAGCTCGAGGTCCGGCGCGACGGTGCGTCGCGCGAGGTTGACGGCAATGTTGGGCAGGCCGACTCCGACAAAGCAGACCTTTTGACCGGCCAGCTCGCGGGCGGCGGCAACGATCATCATCTCGGAAGCCGACCAACCCGGGTTGGTGCCGCTCACCGGTATTCCCCGTAGTCGACTTCGCCTGATAGTGCTGGGCTTGGCTTCAGGCGCTCGAAGCCACCCATCTTCTCGACGTACTCGGCGCGACCGCTCACGCCGAAGACCCACTCGTCCAGCCAGCTTTTCAGGGAGTCGTGCTCGCGCGAGATGCGGTCCCATTCGAGGTAGAAGGCGTTGTCACGGTCGTAGCGGCCCTGTGCGTACGAAGGGTGCGCGCCGTACGGCTCGACAACCACCGCATCTACGATCAGGCCGGGGATGATCGTACGGTTGGGATCGGCGCGGACGACCGACTCCTCCACCAGCTCTTCCACCACGACGATGACGCGCTGCGCGGCGAAGGCGGCTTCCTTCTGGCAACCCAGCAGCCCCCACACCTGCGTGTTGCCGGCGGCGTCGGCGCGTTGGGCGTGGACGATCGTCACGTCGGGCTTGAGGGGAGGGACCGTGTAGATCGGGCCATCGCCGAAGGGCGAATCGACCGGCCGAATGAGCGGGTTGGCCTTGGGCAGGTCGGTATCGGTGTACGAGCGCAGCGGGAAGAAGGGCAGGTTCATCGCGCCCGCCGTGTAGCGGCAGACCATGCCGAAATGGCTGTACTCCTCGAGCGCAAGCTCGGGCGGCATGGCCTCGGTGGCGCGGCGGATGGCGTGGAGCGAGCCGACGCCGGGGTTGCCCAGCCAGGAAAAGACAAGCTTGCTGGCGCAGCCCGCGGCGATCATCTGGTCGTAGACCAGGTCGGGCGTCATGCGCGCCAGGGTCAGGTCGCGGCGGCGCTGGCGAATGATCTCGTGACCGGCGGCGAACGAGATCAGGTGCGTGAAGCCCTCGATGGCGACCGTGTCGCCATCGCGGACGAGCTCGGCGATCGCGTCGTGCATCGACGCGACCTTGATATGGCGCCCACGCCGCCGATCCTAGCGGCCGGTTTCAGCCCGCGACGTAGACCTCGTCCACGTCGCCCCACTTGCGGGCATCGTGGAGTGCCTTGGCCGGGTCCTTGGCTACCGCGTCGACCGACTCGCCGAACAGCCGCACCGCGATGTCGACCTCTGCCGGCGACACGACCAGCGGCGGCGACATGCGCACGACGGCCTCGCCGGCTTCGAGCACGAGCAGGCCGCGCTGGAAGGCTGCCCACTGGACCGCTTCGGCGGTGGCGTCCGAGTCGAACTGGACCCCGATCATGAGGCCCTTGCCGCGCACGTCGTGAACGAGCGTGCCGCGGTGTTCGGCGGTGGCCTCGCGCAGGCCGGCGACTGCCTGGTCCCCGCGCTCGGCGGCGTTGTCCATCAGGCCTTCTTCGAGCAGCTTGATCGTTTCCAGCGCGACCGCGCAGGAGACCGGGTTGCCGCCGAATGTCGAGCCATGGTGGCCGGCATCCCACGTCATCAGGTCGGCCTTGGCGATCATCGCGCCCAGCGGCAGGCCCGAGGCGATTCCCTTTGCGCTCAGCAGGATGTCGGGCTCAACGCCCCAGTGCTCGACCGCCCACATCTTGCCGGTGCGGCCGGCGCCCGACTGGACCTCGTCGGCAACCAGCAGGATGCCGTGGCGGTCGCACAGCGCGCGCAGTCGGGGCAGGAATTCGTCGTCGGGGATGACGTAGCCACCCTCGCCCTGGATAGGCTCGACGAAGATCGCCGCGACCTCTTCTGCCGGCACGAGCTTCTTGAAGACGCGGTTTTCCAGCTCGTCGAGACCGGCCAGGCTGTAAGGCACGTGCACCACGCCCGGCAGCAGCGGCCCAAAACCCGCGTGATAGCGGCTCTTTGAGGCGGTCAGGCTGACCGATCCATACGACCGACCATGAAAGGCGCCGACGAAGGCGACGATGTACTGACGGCGTGAATGGAAGCGGGCCAGCTTGATGGCGGCTTCGACGGCTTCCGTGCCGGAGTTGGTCAGGAAGGAGCGAGTGGGACCGGACATCGGAGCGATGCGGTCCAGCTCGGCGGCCAGTTCGGCGTAGACGGGCAGGTAGAAGTCCGACGCTGAGAAGTGCAGCAGCTTGCGGGACTGGTCCTCGATCGCCGCCGTGATGCGCGGGTGGTTGTAGCCGGTCGAGCTGACGGCGATGCCGGCCGTGAAGTCGAGGAAGAGGTTGTCGTCGATGTCCTCGACGGTCGCGCCCTCACCGCGCACTGGCACCAGCGGGTAGGCGCGCGGCAGGCTGGGCGAGGTGTACCTGTGATCGAAGGCGACATGCTGGCGGGCCTTGGGGCCCGGCAGGGGGGTGCGGATATCGGGAACCGGCCGGCCGGTCGCGGGCTGCTTCGTCGAGGCCTCGACGCGAGGGTGAGTTGTGGGGCGTTCGGCAATTGAGGTCACGACCGGGCGTCCTTCTGCATAGAAACTATGCAACGTGCATAGAGTGGCCGATAGTCTAGCCGAAGGTCGGCGGTCGACAACCCCCCAAGTGGCGAGGGCGAGGGCTAGCGGCGCCGCCCTCGCGACGCGCACTACTTAGTCGACGACGGTCTGTGATTGCTCGCGCATGAACTGCTGGACGTAGTACAGGCCGCCGCCGGCCTTGCCTGTCGCCGTCGAGCCCTTCCAGCCGCCGAATGGCTGGACGCCCGGCCAGGCGCCGGTGGTCGCTCCAGCCCGTCGGTTGACGTAAACCACGCCGGCTTCGATGCGCTTCAGGAACTCGTCGACATCGGCTTCGTCGCCGCTGTAGATGCCGGCCGTCAGGCCCAGGTCGCTGGTGTTGGCCAGGTCGAGCGCCTGGTCGACGGAATCGACCGGCGCGACCACGACAAACGGCAGGAAGAGCTCATCCTTGAAAAGCCGATGATCGGTGGGCAGGTCGGCGACGACCGTTGGCGCGACGAAGTTGCCCGCCTCCAGGCCGTTGTCCGTCAGGCGCTCGCCGCCGGCCACGATGCGTCCGTCGTGCCGCGCTTCAGCGACGGCTTCGTCGTATCGGGACAGGGCGCGCTGGTTGATGATCGGGCCCATCCAGTTCTTGCGGTCGACCGGGTCGCCCACGGCGATGGCGTTGGCCTTGTCCGCCAGCATCTTCACGAATTGGTCGTAGACCGGCTTCTCCACGTAGACGCGGCTGTTGGCCGAGCATTTCTGGCCGCTGAAGCCGAACGCGCTGCGCATCACGCCCTCGGCTGCTTCGTCGAGATCGGCGGTCTTGCTGACGATGGCCGGGTTCTTGCCGCCCATCTCGACGATGACCGGCTTGGGAAAGCGCTTGGCGAAGTGCTTGTACAGGTCAAAACCGACTTCGAACGAGCCGGTGAACAGGATGCCGTCGACGCCGTCGTTCTCCTGCAGCTCGGCACCGACCGTCTCGCCCGGCCCCATGACCATATTGAAGACGCCGTCGGGGATGCCGCCGTCGCGCATCGCCTGGGTCAGGCAGACGCCCGACAAGGGGGCGTCCGAGCTCGGCTTGTAGACAACCGTGTTGCCGGCGACCAATGCCCCGCCCGACGGGCCGCCGCTCAGGGCGAATGGAAAGTTGAACGGGCTGACGATGGCCCACACGCCGTACGGCTTGAGCACCGACCGCGTGTGGACGGTCGGGTCGCCCAGGTTGCCCATCGGGTGATCGAAGCCGCCGTTCTGCTCGACCATGTCGCACGACCAGCGGATCAGGTCAGCTGTTTCCTCGACGTCGCCCAGCGCCTCCAGTCGGTTCTTACCAACTTCGATGGCCAGCAAGGCGGCGAACACCATCTGGCGCTCGCTGATGACGTCCGCGACTCGTCTCAGGATCGCGACCCTTTCCTGCCAGGGCCGGGCCGACCACGCTGGGAAGGCAGCGCGCGCGGCCGCGATCGCGTCCTTAACGTCGATGCGCGTGCCCTTGGCGAACGTACCCACCAGCGAACCGTCGATGGGTGAGCGCTTTTCGAACGTGCCCTCGCCGTCACGCTCCTTGCCACCCACAAAGTTGCGATGGTTCTGACCGAGCATCGCGCGTGCTTCCCCGACACCCTTCTCGAACTGCGCATGCAGCTCGTCGTTGTCGTTGCGCAGGGTGGCGTAGGTGATCTTCAGGCGTGGGCGGTCGAGCGTGTCGGTCATGGCCGTGATTACCAGTCTTGACGCCACGAGGTCGCTCTGCTCGGCTCATTCAACGTGGTCACTGATCTGTCCGAGCGTATCGCCCCGCCAGAGGCACGGCCCGCTTCGGGCTTATCAGCTCGTCACTGAACCGTCCAGAATCGCGTGCCGGCGCGGTCGCGTGCAAGGTCTCACGCTCGACGGCGTCCGTCCAACCGCTGCGCTGAACAGCGCGAGAACGTACTGAGTTAGCCCAGCGTCGGAAAGTTCAGTCGCCGCGAATGACGTTCCGCTCGGTACGAGAAAGGCCCGCCTTTCGGCGGGCCTCCGAGCTCACGACTCGAGGTGATTAGCTGGCCTGCACCGTCCGGAAACAGTCCGAGCAGTAGACGGGCTTGTCCATGCGCGGCTTGAACGGTACCTGCGCGGCATTGCCGCACTTCGAGCAAATGACCGCGAAGTACTCGCGCATCGGGCGGTCATAACCGCGCTCATAGCCGCGCGGTCCGCCGATCTCGCGGACGTCGAAGCCACTCGTCTCGCGCGTGGCGCGGCGCGATGCGCGGCAACTGGGGCAGCGTTTTGGATCTGACGCGAACCCCTTCTGTGCGTAGAACTCCTGGTCCGCCGCAGAGTGGATGAAGTCCACGCCGCAGTCGGCACAGGTCAGGGTTCGATCGACATAAGTCACGAGATTGGCCTCCTCCCCATGGAACCGGTGCTCCTCGCACTCGGAGCGCCTGCCGGCCAACGCAAACACCCTTCCTGCGGGAGCGGGCCAAGAACCCATGCGCCGCGCGATCCTGATGCTTTGCGTGAACCCGGACGGGGCGCACCGATTACGTGCTCGAAAGCCTAGCACCGGAGGTCCGACGAGGGCCATTACAAAGGCGGCCGACTCTCAACCGAACCTAGCGGGTAGTCCTTCCTCCGCAGCAGCAGCAGCAGCCGCAGTCGCGGCCCGCCGCGCTTCGCGCCGGCGCTCCGGGCGGCCGGTGCGCGCTTCCCGCTTGCGGTAGCCCTTCCGGGCCATGCCCCGTGGTGTTGCTTGCTGTCACAATGCCGGAAACGCCGTCAACGCTGGCAACGCCGTTCGGGAGGGACCACTAGCACTGATGCTGCGCCTGATGCACATGGCCGACGTGCACCTCGGCGCGCGCCATCACGACCTGGGCAGCCAGGCGTCGGCGCAGCGCGAGCGCCAGTTCGCCGCCTTCAAGCGCGCCGTCGACATCGCCATTACCGAGCGGGTCGACCTCGTCCTGATCTGCGGTGACCTGTTCGACTCGAACAGCCAGCCGCGCCGTTCCATCGAGCGCGCGGCTGCCGAGCTGCGCCGCCTGACTGACCGCCACGTTCGCGTGGTCATCATCCCCGGCACCCACGACTGCTACGAAAAAGGCTCGATCTACCGCGTCTTTGACCTGCCCCAGATGGTCGCGGGCAAGGCCGGCGCCGACGACAACCGTTGCTACGTGCTGACCGACGAGCAGCGCATGGTCGCCCTGCCCGACCTCGATGCCACCGTCCATGGCTTCGTCTCGCCCACCAAGACGTTGGCGACCAGCCCGCTGGCCGGCTTCGATGCTCGCGAAGCGGGCAAGGGCACGCGCTTGCAGATCGGCATGATCCACGGCTCGCGCTACGTGGCCGGGCAGGTCGAGAAGGACGATGTCCTGTTCACGGACAAGGAAATTGGGGCCAGCCATCTGGACTACCTGGCCCTCGGCCACTGGCACTCGTTCCAGCAGGGCAAGGTCGGCGACACCACGTGGGCCTACTCGGGCGCTCCTGAGCCGGTCCAGATCGACCAGGACGGCGCCGGCCAGGTGCTGCTGGTCACGCTTGAGCCAGCGGGCGACAAGACCGACGTCAAGATCGAGGCCCGCACCGTCGGCAAGACCAAGTTGAAGAAGCTGACCATCGATGGCGCCGAGGTGGGCTCGCAGGTTGCCCTGACCACCCGCCTGCGCGAGCTCGCCGACCCCGACCTCGTGCTCGACATGCGGCTGGTTGGCGTCACGCCGGACAACATGGAGCTGCACCTCGACGAGGTCGAGCAACAGCTCGCGGGCTCGTTCCTGCGCGTGCGCATCACGGACGCCTCGATGGCTGCCCTGCCCGAGGGTGAGCGGCCACCCGCCGACACCATCGCCGGCGCCTTCGTGCGCTCGCTCGAGACGCGCATCGCCAAACATGAAGCCGCCAACGAAACCGAACAGGCAACCGACCTGCGCGAGGCGCTCCGCCTGGGCCGGTTACTGCTCGACGACCCGCAGCGCGTGACGCTGGTCTAGCCATGCGCATCACCAAGCTTCACCTGCACAACGTCAAGCGCCACGCCGATCTATCGGTCGACCTCAAGCCCGGCCTCAACGTCGTCCGCGGGCCAAATGAAGCCGGCAAGAGCACCATCCAGCGCGCCATCGAAGTCGGTCTCTTCAGGCGCCCGACTTCCTCGTCGGACGAGCTCGATGGGCTGCGCCGCTGGGGCACCAGGGACGCGCCGCCGACCGTCGAGCTGGACTTCGAGGAAGACGGCGTGCCGGGCAAGATCACCAAGGTTTTCGCCGGCAGCAAGGGCACAGTCGAGCTGCGCACGGGCAGCGACGTCCTGACCGATCCGGCGGCGATTGACCACGTGGTGGCCAGTCTCACCGGCCTGCCGACGGAGAAGTTCTTCCGCGCCACTGCCAGCGTCCACCACCAGGAACTGATCGGCCTCAAGCAGGATGAAGCGACCCTGCGCGACCGGTTGCAGCAGTCGATGAGTGGCGCCGACCGCGGCACGTTCGCGGCCAAGAAGAAGCTGGAAGAGGCCGTCCGCAAATACCGCACAGAGGGCGCCAAGAATCCGGGCTATCTGAAGTCCGTGCGCACGGAAGTCGCGCGGCTCGAAGCGGCGGTTACCAGCGGCGAGGCGGCGCTGGAGCAGCTCGAACTCGACCGCAAGAGCCTGGCTGAAACGCGCGATGCGCGCCGCACCGTCGATGACGAGCTGGCCAAGCTGCGCGCCAATCTGGCCACGTCGGAACGGGCGGTGGCCCTGCTACAGAAGCAGACGGATGCCGAGGAGCGCTATGCGCTGTACAAGCGCGCGGCCGACCTGAACACGCACATCGCCCTGCTGGACGCGACTCATCCGGCCAAGGTGCCGCTGGCGACGCTGAAGACGGCCGTCGAGCGTCTGCGCACGCTCGAATACCGGCTGTCTGAGATGCGGGCCGAGCTGGCGACCGAGCCTGACGTATCCAATTTCGATCTCACCCTGCCCAACGTCAACCCTCGGCGCTGGAACCTGATCGGCGTCGCGCTGCTGGTGGCGGCCGTCCTGCTCGGGGTCGGCGCGTTGGCGCTTGGCCAGACCGTAGTCGGCCTCATCCTGGGCGTGTTACTGGCAGTCGGCGCGGTTGCGGCCTTTGTTGCCGCCGCCCGAACGCTCAGCGCGCAACGCCGGCGATCGGCGGCGTACCAGTTGCGCGAGGCCGAGATTGCGCGCCGTTTGCGCGGCCGTTCCGAAAGGGCGGACGAGCTGCATGAGGCGGAGCGCGAGCGCGAGGCCGTGCTGGCCTCGACCGGTGTGGCCGACCTCGCTGCGGCGGAGACGCTGCTCAACAACGAGCAGGAACACGTTGGCCAGATCGAGACGGCCAAAGCCGAGTACCGCGGACTGTTCAGCGACAAGCCGCCCAAGGACGACGTCGAGGCCGTGCGCGATGCGGCGGCCGCCGAAGCCGAAGAGTGTCGCCACACCCTGTCGGGCATGGGCGAGATCGGTGCCGACCCGCCCAAGTCGCAGGCCTACTACCGCGCCAACGTCGACCGCGTCAGCGGCGAGCGCGAGAAGGCCCTAACCGCCGAGGCGGCAGCCGAAGCCACACTGGCGGCCAACGGCACCGACGCCGAACAGGTCGCCGCCGACAGCGAGGCGCTCGAGGATGCGCGCGAGCAGTTGCGCCAGGCCGAACGGCGGGTCCATATCTGGGAAGAGACGCTGGGCGCCCTCAACGAGGCCGAGAGGGCGACGATGAAGAAGGCGGCGCGCTTCCTCGAGCAGTCGATGTCCAAGGACGTGGCCAAGATCACCGGCGGCAGGTATCGCCGCCTGCAGGTGGACGAGGCCAATCTCGCCTTCCGCGTCTTCTCGCCCGAGTTCGGCGACTGGGTCAGTGTCCAGAACCTGTCGCAGGGCACGCTCGACCAGTTCTACCTGTGCGCCCGTCTGGGCATCGTGCGACAGGTCACCCAGCCGGCGACGCCGCCGCTCATCTTCGACGACCCGTTCGTGACCTTCGACGACGAACGTGCCCGCCGCGCTTTCGAGCTGCTGCGCGACATCGCGAAGGAGCACCAGGTCATCTACCTGACCTCGACCGACCGCTACGACGACCTGGCCGACAACGTGGTCAGCCTGCCCGCGCCCGAAGCAGTCGATGTGCCGCCGCCCGAGCCCGCCCGCCGCGGCGACTCGACGCAGCTCGAACTGATGGAGAGCGCCGCCTCCTGATCGGGCTGGGTCCGCTCTTCGGTCTGCTTTCGGCAATCAGCTGGGGCACGGGCGACTTCGCCGGTGGCCTGGCCAGCCGCTTCGCGAGCGTGCCATTGGCCATGATCGCGTCGCAAGCGTTCGGCGTCGGCGCGACGGCAATCTTGTTGTTCATCTCCGGTGAATCGGTGCCCGGCGCGGAAGCGCTCTTCTGGGCCGGTGCGGCGGGCATCTGTGGCATGTTCGGGCTGGCCTTCTTCTACCGTGCCTTGTCGGGCGGCACCATGGCGCTCATTGCGCCCATCGCCGGTGTGGTCGGAGCGGCGCTGCCGGCGGCAATCGCACTGCTGACCGGCGACCATCTGGGGGCCGTTCGCCTGGCCGGTCTGGCGGCTGGCCTGCTGGCCATTGCCTTCATCTCGGTGCCGTCTCGCTCGGAGCGGAAGGGAGCGACGATACCGGCCCGCGACCTTGTCCTGGCGCTCTTGGCGGGTGTTGGATTCGCGGCCTTCTTCCTGTGCCTCGACCGATCAACCACTGAGGGTGGTCAGGCGTGGTGGCCACTGCTGACGGTCCGTGTCGTCGGCCTGAGCGCGGTGTTGGTGGCGATTGCCGCCATTGCCGCCGTCACGCAATCCGGCTCGGCGGGCGCCCGACTCGACGGCGTTGTTGGATGGACTCGCCTGCGCACTCGCACCAACCCCTCGCCGCTGGCGGTCGTACCGCTGTTCCTCGTCGCCGGTCTGGGTGATCAGGGCGGCAACGTGTTCTTCATCTTCGCCAACCAGAACGATGCGCTATCAGTGGCAGTGGTGATGTCGTCGCTCTATCCCGTCGTCACGGCACTGTGGGCTGCACTCTTGCTCCACGAGCGGCTCAGCCGGCTGCAAGTGGCCGGTGTCGGTCTGGCCGCGGTCGCTGCCGGACTGATTGCGTTGGGGTGATCGTCCCGAGATAGGTCGGCGACCGCGCTGAAAAAAGAAGGCCCGCGCTTTTCGGCGCGGGCCCCCGGTCAGCTCGATCAGTGCGACTACAGACAGCCGCTAACTATGCCGTGGCTCTTGGCCTGATTGACGCCCTTCAGGCAGTACGCCGAGTGGCCCAGCAGCGACTCGGTGAAGCCGTTGGTGTAGTTGCCGTTCGCGCCGGGGAAACCGGCCGCGACACTCTCCGGACTGCCTGGCGGAGCGAAGCCCCAGGCCTCGACCGGAACGCCGATGGACGGCAGCCAGATCCAGTTGCCTTCGATGACCGGCGCGCTGCACGAGTCACCACAGGCCGGCGCGGCCCGACTCACGTTTGCACAACTGTCGGCGAACACAGCGCCCGCCACTATCAACGAAAGCAGCACTCCGAACACCGCACCAAAAACTCGCCTTTTCACACGCACACTCCAATACGTTGCGCACCGAACACGGCGGCGCTCTTCCTTGTTGACAGCTCGATCGTAGGTCAGATGTTCTGACCGGTCCCCGCGCCCAACCGTAGGACCTCCCAACCGCCGCCTTCGGCCTCGCGCACCTGGTAGTTCGGCTGGTCGAAGGTCGTCGGCCCCGACTTGCGCCGGCCGGTCGCCAGGTCGTAGCAGGAACCGTGCCACGGGCACTCGATGCAGCCGTTGACCACTCGGCCCTCCGACAACGGACCGCCGGCGTGGGCACACTGGTCGTGCAGGGCGTAGACCGTCGAGCCTTGTCGGACGAGGACGAGCGCCTGCGCGCCGGCCTTCGCCTTCGTCGGCTTGCCCTCCGGCACCTCGGTCACATCGAGCTTGGTCCATTTGGGCGTACCGCCGAAGCGCCAGGCATGACGGTTGACCATGTTGCCGAGGGCGTAGACGTTCTCGCCGCCGACCCATGAGCCGGCCGCCACCAGCAGGTAGCCCAACAGTGCGAAGACGAAGGCGATCGTTCGATCGCCAGTCGGTGCGCCCAGTCGCAGCGCCAGCGACACGACGTACAGGACCAACGCAATGACCATGATCGTGGCGTGGACGGTGGCGACCATGCGCGGGTGATCGTCCGTGTCGGTGTAGTCGGCCAGGCCGGCGACTGCCGCGCCGAGCATCGCCAGGATGCCGAAGGCGACGGCCCAGTCGGCCGCGGTCCTTTGGTCGAACAGGTCGAAGATGATCGCCAGCGTGAACACGCCGATCGGGACGTCGGTCAGCGCGGCGTGGATCGAGTGGCCAAGCCACTTGCCGTTGAGGAAGTCTTTGACCGGCTTGATCGGCCCGAAGAGCGCCGACAACCAACGGTGGTTGAAGTCGCCGAACGGGCGCGCCCAGCCGGACTGGGCATTCAGCATGCGAACCAAGAGCCGGCCGATCATCGCGCGACCTCCGCTGCTGCCCCCTTATCCAATATCCATGTCGTCTGCGGTAAGAGCGCAAGTTGGGCCGGCCACTGCGCCGGATCCTGCTCCGCGCCAAGGATGTGCGCCATCACCCCGGCCTTGGCCGCGCCACTGACCATCACGATCACTGTCCCCGCGGCCTGCAGCAGGCGCGGGTTGATCGACACGCGTTCGCGGTGCGGCTCGACGTGCTGCGGTGCGGGCACCGTCACCACCAGTTCGTCCGACTTCAACGCGTCGCTGCCGGGAAAGATCGACAGGATGTGGCCGTCCGGCCCGACGCCGAGCAGGATCACGTCGAAGCCGGGCAGGTCACCCTTCGCCGGCAGGTAGCGCTCGAGCTGCTCCGCGTAGCGCTGCGCGACGAGCTGGGCTGGCTCGCTCTCCGAGACTGCCTCGTCGACTTCGTATGGGTGGACGTTCTCCGCCACATAGGGCAGTGCCGGTAAGTCGCCAGAGGTCACGTCGACGCCTTCCCCGCCTGAGCCCGATTCCCCGGTCAGTGCCGGAAGTTCGAGCAGGATGTCGTAGGCGAGCCCGATGTTGGAGTCCGGGTGATCAACCGGCACGAGGCGCTCGTCGCCCCACCACAAGTGCACGCGCCGCCAATCGATCGCGTGCACCCACTGCGGGTTGCGTAGCTCGCGGTAAAGGCTGACCGCCGACGAGCCTCCGGTCAGCGCCAGGTGCGCCTCCCCGCGATCGCGAATGGCCTGCCCGAGCGCTTTGGTCAGGCGTGCCGCAGCTTCGTGCGAGACGGCCGGCTCGTCCTCAAGGACGACCAGGTTGGGCTCAGCCACCGCTGAAGTGAACCGCCCGCAACAGCGATCTTTCGAAGATCCGGTCCATGCCCGGCCGCTCGAGTGCCTCGGCGACGAACGGAGTCTCGCTGAACTCCTCGAGCTGGCCGGCGCGCCGGACGACCTGTGCGCCGTTCCAGTCGGCGGTAGCCAACAGGTGGTCGCGCTGGCGGGTGATGCGCGCGCGAACGGCATGGCCCGGGCGGCTGGACTCGATTTCGACGCGGACCAGCGAGCCCGCGCTCAGGTGGGCTTCTTCAGTGGCGGCTCGGCTCGCCCGGATGTCGATCTTCACTTCGTGGCGGTGGCCCCTGAACGTGCCCTGTACGCCGTCACCGTCGGCCACCTCGTGAAGTGGCTTCGTCACCTCCCAGCCCAGCATGGCTGCCAGCCAGCCGACGTAATAGACCGCCTTGGTCAGCCGGAACGTCTGGCCGGGTCGGGCCACGTCGAGGCGAATTGAGCGAATGTGATCGAGCTCGCGCGTCAGCAGCGGGTGGTCGTACATGCCCGCCATCAGCTCGCGCCACAGCGCCAGCCTCAGCCAGCCGATGTCCGAGACGGCGACGCCTTCGCGCACGACCTCCGCCAGACCGGCCAGGCGGCCGGTGCCGGACTCGGCAAATGAGCCTGAGTCGACCAGCAGCCGGTCGGCGACGCCAACGATCTCGCGAAATGGCCGGGTACCGAACGATGGATCGTCAGGCCACCACAACACGGCCGGCAGATCGTGGATGAGCAGTGGCGCAACGACACGTGCCGGATGCTGGGCCAGCTCGCCGCCGGCCTTGATCAGCAACTCTTCGGTGCACACCTCGACGTCGCTGCGATCGCGCAGGTGACAGGCGGCGTAGATGTGCGCGTCCATCCAGGCCGGGCCGTCCGGATCGGCGGGGGCGATGACGATGGCGCGCGACGGGTGGCGCTGGCGCAGGTCGTTGATCACAGCCATGGCCCGTTCCGCTGTCTCTGGCCGCGGCGCCATGACGATGAGGGTCAGGACGCTCGTGCGCATACGGACCCTGACCGAGCCGTGCTTGTCCAGGTGGCCGGAGAGCCGTGGGTCGCCCATCGCGCTCTCGAGCTTGTCGTAGGTCAGCTCCTGTGCGTCAGTTGCCGCGCTGGACCAGATGGCATCGAGCTGATCGGTGCATTCGCGCAGGCTGCGCGCGCGCACGTGCCAGCGGCTGGCGCTCGTCTCGAGCGGGCCCGAAGCGGATGGGGCTGCGGAATCGGTCATGGCTTGCGCCAGCGCCGGTTGTCGTGTTCGATGAGCTTCTCGGCCTTGTCTGGCCCCCACGTCCCGGCCTCGTAGAAGCACAGATCGCTCTCGGCCGCCTCGTCCCACTTGTCCCACACCCGGTGGATGGGCGAAACGATGGCCCACGCGGCCTCGACCTCGTCGGCGCGCGTGAACAGCGATGCGTCGCCCAGCATTGCGTCGAGCAGCAGCGTCTCGTATGCCTCGGGCGCGTCGCGCGTGAACGATGTGCCGTAGGTGAAGTCCATGTTCACGCTGCGCACATCGAGTCCAAGCTCAGGCACCTTGGCTGCGAAGCGCAGCATGATGCCCTCGTTGGGTTGGATGCGGAGCGCCAGCAGGTTGGCCTCCGGCGACGTGGCACTCTCGCCAAAGAGCATCAGTGGCGGCAACTTGAACTGGATGGCGATCTCGGTTGCCCGCCTTGGCAGCCGCTTGCCGGTGCGCAGGTAGAACGGCACGTCGGCCCAGCGCCAGTTCTGGACCTCGACCTTCAGTGCGACGAACGTTTCGACGTCAGAGGTGGGGGAGACCTCCTCCTCTTCGCGGTAGCCCGGCACGTTGTGGTCACCGATCCAGCCGGCGGTGTACTGGCCACGCACCACGGATGCGCGGACGCGGGCCTCCGTCCAGCGCGTTTCGATGGCGCGCAGGACGCGCACCTTCTCGTCGCGCAGCGCATCCGCCTCGAACGCGATGGGCGGCTCCATCGCGACCAGGGTCAGCAACTGCAGCAGATGGTTCTGCAGGATGTCGCGCGTCGCACCTGCTTCTTCGTAGAACGACCCGCGGCCCTCCACTCCGACATCCTCGGCCACCGTGATCTGGACATGGTCGACGTAGCGCCTGTTCCACAGCGGCTCGAAGATGCCGTTGCCGAAGCGGAAGACCAGCAGGTTGCGCACGGTCTCTTTGCCCAGGTAGTGGTCGATGCGGTAGACCTGCGACTCGTCGAAGACGCGGATGAGCGCGTCGTTCAGGTGGCGCGCCGACTCGAGGTCGTGGCCGAACGGCTTCTCGACCACGACGCGGGCCCAGCCCGCCCGGCCGCCCTGGCGGTCCATCCGGGCGTGGCCGATGTTGGCCACGATCTCCTCGTAGGTCGAGGGCGGGGCGGCCATGTAGTACAGGCGGTTGCCGGCCGTGCCGCGAGAGTCGTCGATCTGCTCCAGGCGTTCGGCCAGGGCGTGGAACGACTCGCGCTCAGCGAAGTCGCCCTGCTGGTAGAACAGACCGGCTTCGAAGTCCTGCCACAGTGCCGGCTCAACCGGCACGCGCGAGAACTTCTCGACCGCCGCCTTCATGTCGCGCCGGAAATTCTCGTCCGACAGCGGACGGCGGGCAAAGCCGACGACCGACGTTTCGGCCGGCAGCAGCCCGGCCCGCCGCAGGTTGTAGATGGCCGGCAGGATCTTGCGGTGGGTCAGGTCACCCGTGGCGCCGAAGATGGTGATGACACAGGGCGGCGGCACCTTCTCGAGGCGCAGGCCCTGGCGCAGCGGATTGACGTCGGTACGCTCCTGCTGCGCCTGGCGGTAGACGTGGACCTGCTCCTGCAGCGGGTGGGCCTCGCCCTTGGTCGTGCCCGGCGCGGTCGTCGCGCCGCGCTTGGCCGGCCGCGACGTCTGGGTCTTGCGCGGCGTACTGGTCGCCACGCTCTACTCGCTCTTGACCGCGTGCCCGCCGAACTGGTTGCGCAGCGCGGCGAGCACCTTCGCCGTGTAGCTGTCGTCCTGCCGGCTGCGGAAGCGCGTCAGGAGCGACGTCACGATGACCTGCGCCGGAACGTTGTGGTCGATGGCGTCCTGGACCGTCCAGCGGCCCTCACCGGAGTCCTCGACCCAACCCTTGATGTCGGAAAGATCGGTGCCGTTCTGCTCGAACGCCCGACCGGCCAGCTCGAGTAACCACGACCGAATGACGGTGCCGTGCATCCACGCCTTCGAGATCGCCTCGAGATCGAGCGTGTACTCCGACGCGTGCATGATCTCGAAGCCCTCGGCGTAGGCCTGCATCAGGCCGTACTCGATGCCGTTGTGGACCATCTTGGTGTAGTGGCCGGAACCGGGCGGGCCGCAGTGGATGTAGCCGCCATCGGCCGGCGCCAGCGACTTGAAGATGGGCTCGAGCGGCTTCACCGCCTCGACGTCGCCGCCGACCATGGTGCCGTAGCCATTGACGAGTCCCCACACGCCACCGCTGATGCCGGCATCGACGAAGTGCAGGCCGCGCCCCTTGAGCAGCTCGTGGCGGCGCTTGGAATCCTTGAAGTTGGAGTTGCCACCGTCGACGATCGTGTCGCCCGGCGAGAGCAGCGCGGCGAACTCCTCCATCGTCTGTTCGGTGGCATCGCCGGCCGGCACCATCAGCCAAACGATGCGCGGCGCGCTGAGCATGGCCACGATCTGCTCAGGCTGCTCGGCGCCATCCAGGCCCTCGCCCATGATCTCCTGCGTCTTCTCGAACGAGCGGTTGTAGGCGACCACCCGATGGCCGGCGTTGTGCAGGCGGCGCGCCATGTTCGCGCCCATCCGACCAAGACCGACGATCGCCAGTTCCACCTTGGCCTCCTGCTATTCCAGCTCTTGGGCCAGGGCAGCCTGCAGCGCCGTCAGGCCGGCATCCGGGTCATCCGACAAGTGGACGCGCAGTACCGGCAGCTCGTGCGCCTCGAGCGCGTTGAAGTCGCCCAGCGCCTGTGCATCGATGAGCGTTCCAAACGATTCCTTGCGGCCGGGGATGGGAACGTCGTGTGGATGGCCGGCAACGAGCTGCAGGAAGCAGCCCGTCGCCGGTCCGCCCTTGTGTAACTGGCCGGTCGAGTGCAGGAAGCGCGGCCCGTAGCCGACGGTCGTCGCACGTCGAGTTCGGTCGCGGATGAGTTGCTGGATGGCGGCCAGCGCGGCGTCCCGCTCCGGCATCGGCGCGATGTACGCCTGCACCGACACGTAGCCGTTCGCCTTGGCGCGTGCCAGGTGGGTGCGCAGCTCGGCGGCGCCGGCCGGCTCGCCGGTCAGGCGGCGCGCAGTGTCGCCGTACAGCGTCAGCGGCGGATCCTTGCGCAGCGCTTCCAGCCCGAGCAGCGAGCCGGTGTGGTGGAACTCGTCGAGGAGGCGGGCGGTGTTCTGCTTCGACTCGGTCACGTTGGGCTCATCGAACGGATTTACGTTCAGGCCGGCGCCGCAGATTGCCGTGGCGAACTGCCAGCGGAAGAACTCGCTGCCCAGGCCCGCGCCGTCGTCGCTCATCAGGTCGATGACGGGGTGGCCGGCCGCAGCGAGCGCGTCGAGCGCCGCAGTGGTTGCCGACGACCAGGCCGTATCTCCCTCGCCGCCCATGCGTACGAACACCCGGTCGTTCCCGTAGACGTCGGGTGCGCCAAGCGGCTCACCAACAATCGGAACAACGCCTGTTCCGTTCTTGCCCGTGCTTTCCGCGATGAGTTGCTCCGCCCACGCGCCGAATGACGCGATGCGCGGCTCGATCACGAAAGTCAGCTTGTCGCGGCCGGCGCGGGCGAGGGCGGCCATCGCCGCACCGAGCCAGAGACCCGGGTTGCTGGCATCGGCCTGCCGGCAGCGGCCGGCCATGGTGATCGCATCCGCCAGCAGCGGGCCCATGTCGAGATCCATCAGCGCCGCCGGCACGAGTCCGACATAGGTCAGTGCGCTGTAGCGGCCGCCCACATCGACGGGATTGAGGAACATTTCGCGGAAGGCATCGCTATGGGGCATGCCGCGATGCAGGCCCATGATCTGGCGAATCCGGCCGGTCGCGCTGTGCGTCTGGTCTGGGTCGGTGATGGCCACGAAGTGCTGGCCTTCGGTGCTGGCCGTGATGTCATGGTGCAGCTCGGACTCGAGCTGCCAGAAGTGCGCCAGGAAGCTGAGCGTCTCGGTCGTCGTGCCGGACTTGCTCGAGATGAGGTAGAGCGTCCGCGCCGGATCGGCGGCGGACTGCGCCGCGCTGACGGCCTGTGGATCGGTCGAGTCGAGAACGCGGACGCGGATGCCACTGGTACCCAGCGGAAAGGATCGCGCCAGGACCTCCGGTGCCAGCGAGCTGCCGCCCATTCCGCACAGGACCGCCGCCGTAAAGCCCTCGCTGCCGACGGCCTGGGCGAAGACATCGAGGTCGTCCACCTCACTCGGCGAAATGCTCCGGCACGTCGAGCCAGCCAAGGCGGTTCGAGATTGCCTCTGCCACCCGTTCGTCGCCGGTCCACAGGCTTGTGTCACGTTCCCAGACGCGAACCGCCCAGCGCTCGCGCACGGCCCGTCCAACCTCGTTGTTGATGCTTTCCGCCAGGTCGGGCGGCAGTCTCAATGCGGCAGGAACGGCCGTGTCAGTCACGATGCCTAATGCTCGGCTGTCGGGTCGCCGGGCGCAACATGGTCGGCCTTGGGCGAGATCGTGCCGCGGACGGTGCCGGTCAGCACGCCGCGTGCGACCTCCACCACATGCTCCGTCGTGAAGCCGAAGTGCTCGAAGATGTCCTTGGCCGGCGCCGACGCTCCGAAGCGCTCGATGGCGATCATCGCGCCGTCCGAGCCCACCCAGCGCTCCCAGCCCAGCGACACGCCCGCTTCGATCGATAAGCGGCGCGTCACCTCGGGCGGCAGCACCTTGTCGCGGTACGCCTGCGGCTGGTCGGCGAACAACTCCCAACAGGGCAGCGAGACAACGCGTGCTCGGACCCCGCCATCGGCCAGCACCTTGTGGGCGCTCATCGCCAGCTGCAGCTCGGAGCCTGTGGCAAGCAGGATCAGGTCGGGTGGGGCCGTCTGTCCGTCGTCGCCGGTCGCGTCAGCCAGCACGTACCCGCCGCGCGCGAACGCCGTCGGCGGCCAGCTTCTGGGTACCAGGCTGGATTGGCAGCTTCTGGCGAGTGAGGGCCAGCGCGACCGGGCCGTCGCGCCGCTCGATCGCCATCCGCCAGGCGGCGACCGTCTCGTTGGCATCGCCCGGTCGCATGAACCACATGTTGGGCATCGCGCGCAGCGACGCGTAGTGTTCAATTGGTTCATGGGTGGGACCGTCCTCGCCCAGGCCAACCGAATCGTGCGTCCAGACGTAGATCACGTGCAGCCGGGAGAGGGCGGCGAGCCGGACGGAGCCGCGCATGTAGTCGCTGAAGTTCAGGAACGTGCCGGCATAGGGGATTAGCCCGCCGTGGTAGGCAATGCCGTTCGACGCGCCGCCCATGGCGTGCTCGCGCACGCCGTAACGAATGTTGCGACCGGGTAAGTCGGCCTCGAACAGGTCGGCGCCCTTGATGTCGGTCAGGTTGCTCTCGGACAGGTCGGCCGCGCCACCGAACAGCTCGGGCAGCGTCTTGGCCAGTGCCTGGATGGCATCCTGCGAGGCGTTGCGCGTGGCCATTGGCTCGGCGCCCTCCGCCCACGCCGGCAGGCCAGCGTCCCAGCCGTTCGGCAGTTGACCGGCAATGCGCCGGCGCAGCTCAGCAGCTTCGTCCGGGAACTCCGCCGCATAGCGCTCGAGCTTGTCCTGCCACTCGGCGTAGAGCTCCTCACCGCGCGGCACTGCCTGCCCAAACAGGTCAGCCACTTCGCCTGGGATGTAGAACTTCTTATCCGGGTCCCAGCCGTAGAACTCCTTGGTCAGCCGGACTTCGTCTTCGCCCAGCGCCGAGCCGTGCGCCTTTTGCGTACCGGCCTTGTTGGGCGAGCCATAACCGATGACCGTGCGCACAGCGATGATCGACGGCCTTTCGTCCTGGCGGGCAGCCTCGATCGCCCTCTCGATGGCGGCCGTGTCGTTGCCGTCCGTTACACGCTGGGTGTGCCACTTGTAGGCGTCGAAGCGCTCGAGCACGTCTTCATCCCACGCCCACGACGTCGGTCCGTCGAGCTGAACGAGGTTGTCGTCGTACAGGAAGACCAGCCGACCCAGACGCAGGTGGCCGGCCAGGCTGGCCGCCTCGGCCGAGATGCCTTCCTGCAGGTCACCGTCGGAGCAGATGCCGTAGATCCAGTGGTCGACGATGTCGTGGCCCGGCCGGTTGAACTCATAGGCGAGCCGGCGCTCGGCGATGGCCATGCCGACGGCATTGGCGAAGCCCTGGCCCAGCGGGCCGGTCGTGGCGTCGACGCCGGGCGTGAGGCCGTATTCGGGATGGCCGGGCGTGCGCGAGCCGTACTGGCGGAAACGCTTCAATTCGTCGAGCGGCAGGTCGTAGCCGGTCAGGTGAAGCAGCGAGTAGAGGAGCATGCTGGCGTGGCCGTTGGACAGCACGAAGCGATCGCGCCCGAACCAACCGGCATGCGTGGGAGCGTGGCGCAGGAAGCGCGTCCAGATGACGTAAGCCATTGGAGCGTCGCCCATTGGGGCGCCGGGGTGGCCACTGTTGGCCGCCTGCACGCCGTCGATGGCCAGCGTGCGGATCGTGTTGATGGCGAGCTGTTCGAGCTTCTCGTCGACGCGCTGGGGAAGCGTGGCCGAGACCGTCAACTCTGATCTCCCTTCAAGGAGGCTCGATAATAGCCGCCGCGTGTTGAGATCCCCCGAAAGCCGGCTCCCGAATAGGCCGCGGCTGCTGGCGTTGGGTGATTTGACATTGGACATCGTGGTAACCCCAGCCGCAGCGATTGCAACAGGCTCCGATACGCCGGGCACCATTCAGTTTCGTGTCGGTGGCTCGGCGGCCAACACCGCGCGGGCATTTGCCGGTTTGGGTGGACAGGCGGAGTTCATCGGCGCGGTGGGCGACGATGAGATTGGCGAGCGACTCCGACGCGCTTTGCAGGAGGCCGGCGTTGTCGACCGACTGACGGTTATTGACGGAGTCCCAGAGCGCCCGATTGATCGTGCTGCTGGCGGCCGATGGACAGCGCTCCTTCATCACTTCGCGCGGGGCAGCCGATCACCTGCGGGCGGCCGACATTTCGCCTGGGTGGTTTGAGGGCGCTGGCGGCCTGCACCTGCCGGCCTACTCGTTGCTCAACCGGCCACTGTGCGAGGCGGCGGCTGGCGGCGGCGGGTTTCGCGCATGCGCGCGGGCGCCCTCGTGTCCGTCGACCTGGCGTCGTCCGAGCCGTTACGGGCCGCGGGCGTCGAGGCGGCGTGGCAGGCGGTGGCGGACGTGCGGCCAGACGTGTTGTTTGCGACCGAGGACGAGGCGGCTGTCCTTGGTCGGCCCCTGACCGAGCTGGCGGACGTGGTCGTGATCAAGCTCGGCTCGCGGGGCTGCCGGATCCAGATTGAGGAAGTCCAGTTCGACGTGCCCGGCCAGCCTGTCGCCGTCGGGGACTCCACGGGCGCCGGTGATGCCTTCGACGCCGGCTTTCTGTTCGCCCGACTGGCGCAACCTCGCGTCGATCCGCGCACATGGGCGGCAGCCGGCAATGAGGCGGCGGCTGCGCTGCTGACCTCCCCACGCGCTAGCCTCGACCTGTGACCGATCGACCGCGCGTCGCCCTCGAATCGACGCTCATCACGCACGGGTTGGCGTGGCCGCGCAACCTCGAAGCGGCACAACGCGCTGAGGCGGCCGTCCGATCGTCCGGCGCGGAACCGGCGACCATTGCCATCGGTGGCGGCGAGGTGCTGGTCGGCCTGGACGGGGCGCAGCTCGAGGCGCTGGCCCAGGCCGAATCGCCCATCAAGGCGTCGCGCGGCACCTTGGCGCTGGCCTTGGAGTCGGGTGGCTGGGCCGGGACAACCGTGTCCGCGACGATGATCCTGGCGGCGCGCGCCGGCATCGCGGTTTTCGCCACCGGTGGCATCGGCGGCGTGCACCGCGGCGGGGCGGAATCGATGGACATCTCGGCGGACCTTGATGAGCTCGCGCGCACGCCCGTCCTCGTTGTCTGCTCGGGACCCAAGTCGATCCTCGACGTCGACCTCACCCTCGAGTACCTCGAGACGCGCGGCGTGCCGATCGTTGGCTGGCAGACGCGCGAGCTGGCCGGGTTCTACTCAACGGGCAGCGGCCGCCTGCTCGCCGGATCTGTAGCCGGAGCGGAAGAGGCGGCGGCGCTGGCTCGCCGGCATTGGGGATTGGGCCTCGCCACCGGTCTCGTCGTGGCCGTGCCCGTGCCGGAGGCTGCCGCACTACCGCGCGACGTCGCCGACGCCACGATCAACCAGGCCATCGATGAGGCGAGGGCGGCGGGCGTGCACGGTCCGGCGTCAACCCCGTGGGTGCTCGGCCGCGTCGCCGAGCTCACCGGCGGCCGATCGGTGGAGGCCAACCTCGCGCTGATCGAGAACAACGCCCGCGTGGCCGGCGAGATCGCCGTCGCTATGGCCGCCAGCCCAACTTAGGTCGCGTGGTGTCGGCCGTTCCCTCAAATGTCTACCACCGTGGATCGGCGTCGGCGCCGAACTGGCTACTTTCGGTCAAATGTCCGAGGGACCTGGCCAGATCGCAGCCGAATTCAGTCATTCATGCGCACCGTTGGCATCTTTGGGAGACAGACGTCCACGGCGCGCATCGATGCGGCTCCCGCTGGGCGGACTTCTGACATGAACCACAGGCCTCGAAGCGGACCTATGCGGGGTTCTCAGCCATTCCCTGACACGCCTGTTTCTATCGGGCAGGGCCGCATCGAGCGTGGCCGCATGCGCTGCGGCGATGCGTCGGGCCGTCAATTCCTCGCGCAGGATGAGAACGCGGCCGATCACAGCTGGTTCGAACCCAAAGCTGCGCCACGGCCAGCTTGTGGGCAAGGCGAGTCTTCACGTCGAGCAAGCGGAGCGTCTCTTCCATCGAGCCCCACTCGCTCTTGACTTCGCCGACCAGCACCGCCTTCACCGCCGGCTTCGCCGCGAACAGATCGAGCGATCCACGCTCCCCGTACTCAGAGAACGTGATTTCTGTTTGAGTCGACCAACCTAAGCCATCCACGACGTTGATCGCCTCGTTGACCATGGTGGCGTGCCGCTCGTCGAGCAGCCGATCGATTGCAGCGCCGTTCCACCACACGTTCATCCGCGCCCTTGCGTCGAATTGAGCGAAATGCTCGCGGATGTCCGCGAGACGGAGTCCTCCCGCCTCGCCGGCCTCGAGCCGCCTCACGAAGTGGCGCGACCGCCCAGGCGCCGCGGCCTCGAGCTGGGTGAGGCCAGCCTTCCTTCGCAGCACTCGGGCTGCTCGCGCGATTCGGTCGTCGTCCGTAGGCACGTCGGCATGTTGGCGAGCCCGGCTTATCCGTGACTTATCGGGGCTTACGACCCGCTGAGTAGGTCCAATAGCCCTTTCTGTCGAGCACGGCGTTCGCTGCGTTTGAACGCGAACACGCCGATGACGGCGAAGACCGCAGTCGTGATGGCGAGCATCGCGACGATCTGAGCGGAGGTTGGCGCGGGGCTGCCGGTCCACGACGTCCAGACAGAGCCGGGACCGCCTATCGCCGTGGCCACGCCCGGGAACAACGCCTGGCGCGTTCCCTCGAGCCACCACGACAGCGGCGTGATGAGGCCAACGATCTGGACCGGCGCGGGTAGAACCGACATCGGGAAAACGGCGCCAACCATCAGGAACAGCGCGCCGGCGACGGCCTCCGGGTAGCTCCAGGCGTCCTGCCTGGTCTGCATGATCGTGGCGCCGAGCAACAGCGCCAGGGACAGCACGCCCACCAGGCCGAGCACGGACGACAGCACCAACAGCAGCCAGTCGACCGAGCCGACACTGAACGGGACATTGAGGAAGATGACACCGAAGCCAAGGGTGATCACGGCGGCGACCACGGCGATGCCGATACGCGCCGTGCCGCGGCCCAACGTGAGAACCATGAACTGGTTCGGGCTCACGTATAGGTACTTCAGCATCCGGTAACGCTCGCGATCCTCGAGCAGCGACTGGGCGAGGCCGGCGATGCCGACGGTCACAAACGACCACAGCGCCGTACCGATGATCACGAACGCCTTTGCTCGGGCATCGGCGCGACCGCCGGAGATGACGTCGACCATGAAGACCAGGATCAGTGCGCTCGCGATCGGCTTCGCCACGGAGTAGACGAAGAACAGGAACGGGTCTGTCCAGTTCGCCTCCACGACCCAGCCGAGTCGGACCGCCGTCTTGAAGCTGCGCCACGTCGCCGTCGCGCCAACGGCACCGCGCGGCTGCGGCGGCAACGTGCGCGTCACAACAGCCATCTAAGCGCCCCTGGTGCTGAGCGTGCCCTCGAGACGGGCGCGCCGCTCGATCACCCGCAGCAGATAGCGCGACAGGCCGATGAACACGACCATCATCACCACCAGGACGAGTGCCTCGACTTCGGGCGGAAAGAAGCCATTCGCGTTGGTCGACCCGGCGAAGGCCAGCTGACGCATCGCGTCCAGGCCCACCGCCAGCGGCAATACCGAGATAGCCACCGCGCCCAGTGCCCCCAGGCTCGCCACCGGAAAGTTGAGTCCCGACACGAAGTAGACCGGCTCCTGCAGCAGCTGCGTCATGTGCCACGCCTCGCGGCCCCAGATCAGGAACAGGCCGGACAGCATCATGCCCAGGCCGTACAGCGCGGCCAGCGTCAGGAAGAAGACCGCCAGCAGCAGCCCCCATTGCTCGACGTTGAACTGGACGTTGTAGAGCACTGCACCGACGAACAGCACGATGCCGGCGCGGATGCAGCTCATCAGCAAACCGCCCATGGCCATACCGAAAAGGATGGCCATCATCGAGATTGGCGCGGTGAAGTACAGCTCAAGGTTGCCCTGGTCCTTTTCCCAGTACAGCTGGGCGGCCATCAGCCAGATGACGTTGAGCCAGAAGGCGAGCATGGCGCCGCCGAGCACGACGAAGCCGATGAATTCCGGCGGAGCCTTCAGCGCCCGATACACAAAGACGAAGGCCGACGTCGTGAGGAACGGCAGGGCGATCTCGAAGAAGATCCACGACGGCTCGCGACTCGTCCCGATCAGCCGCGGATACGCTCGGCCCAGGATCGAGCGCAGGTTGACGCCGATCTGCCGTCCGCGATCCCACGTCGCCGCCTGCTGCGGGCTGGCGGACTGACGATGGACGTAGACGCTCATCGGGCGCTCTCAACCGGCTCTGGGAAGAAGCTGGTATCGGTCGGCAACGGCTCATCGGGTGGTGGGCCGAAGCGGTCCGAATGGTTGGTGTGGTCGGCTGGCGGCTCAATGGTCGGTCGTCTTCGCCGTCGCCGTCGGACTGTTCGCTCTCGCCGAAGCCGCGTCCGACCAGTTCGACGAACACGTCCTCGAGCGTGGGCTCCGACTTGGCCAGCGCCACGATGGCGGCATGCATCCGACCGAGCTCGGCGACCACGCCGGCGAGTGCCGCATCGTCGGCGAGCGTGAGCTTGACCTGTACGGTCTGCCTGTCGGCGGCCGCGCCAAGGTCGCTCGCGGACGGCTTGACCGCGCTCACCACCCCTGGCACGCGCGACAGCGCAGCCGTGCCGCCGGGCAGCCGATCAACCTCGAGCAGGAAGATTGACTCGCGCTGGACGCGCTTCTTCAGTTCGGCGGACGTGCCGATGGCGAGGATGCGGCCGTGGTCGACGATGGCCAGGCGATCGCACAGCTCGTCCACCTCGGCCATGTAGTGCGAGGTCAGCAGGATGGTCCGGCCCGGCACCGCCTTTTGCCAGCCCTGCACCAGTTCGCGCACGGTGCGCGCGGCGGTGACGTCGAGGCCGAGCGTTGGCTCGTCCAGGAAGAGGATCCATGGGTCGTTGAGCAAGCCCCGCGCGAGGTTCAACTTCTGGCGCTCACCGGTCGACAGTGACGAGACCTTCTGCCTGGCTTGGGCGTCGAGGCCAACTGCCGCGATCAGCTCGTCGACGCGCTGCCAGCCCTCGCGCACGGATAGGCCATAGAACTGGCTGAACATCCATAGCTGCTCGCGCACGTGCAGCAGGCCGTAGCCGGACTGCTCCCCGCCCGAGACGATGTTCATGATTCGGCGCAGCTCGCGCGTCTGTCGGGCAACGTCGAAGCCAAAGACGCGCGCCTCGCCGGCCGTTGGCAGCAGCAGCGTGGTCAGGATCTTGATGAGTGTCGTCTTGCCCGCGCCGTTTGGTCCAAGCAGCCCGAAAAGCTCGCCCGGCTCGACCTGCAGGTCGATACCGTCGAGCGCAACCTTTGGCTTTGGCTTGACCTTGTAGACGCGTCGCACACCGCGCGCGTCGATGGCAAGAGGGCTCGCAGACGCAGTCACTGAAAAGAACGCCTCAAACGAAAGACGACTGGCCGCAGCGGGATCTCGTGAGGGCGCCGGCTTCGCCAATCCCGTCGGGCAGACGGCGCATGGTAGCGCACTGCGTGTTAGGAAATCAACTCCCATCCGTTAGATGAATTCGTCCCGCCAGCCTCGCCCCACGACGTCGCGGACCGGTACTTTCCGCCCGTTGCCGGCAGTCGCCGCAACTTCGATTATTCAGATCCGATGCGCATCTACGAAGGCGGACCGCGTCAGGACTACGAAGAGGCGCTGCGCTCGTTAGGCGCGTTCCTCGATCAGCGCGGTATGCGTGAGCTGCTCCTGCTCGAGACCAATGACGGCTTTGTCGTGCAGGGTCTCGTGCCGCGCATCGACGAGGCAGGCCAGTGGACGGAGTCGGCCGGCACCATCGAAAAGCAGACGTTCACTTTCGCCGATGACGACATCTCTCGATTCATGGATGAGTCGTACGCCCAACGGCGCAGCGCCAAACCCGGCCGGCCACAGCCGAGCGACACCTTTTACGAGCACGCGCTGCGCGTGATTGGCCGTTACATCGACGAGCAGAAGCCGCACGATGTCTTTCTCTTCGAGCAGGACCACTCGTTCGTGCTGCGCCTGCTGATGGGCGGCCGAACCGGCGAGCATCACGTGCTGGCCGAGTTCACGCGGGAAGAGGTGGAACAGATGGTTGCCACCGCCGCCGACATGCGCATCCGCTCGGCCTGACGAAATCTGACGGCGTGATGGCCCTCACCGCGTAATTGCAGTACCGTTCGGGCATGAAGACCGTCGTCAAGCTGGTTGTTTGGCTCTTCGTCCTGGTCCTGGCCGCCGTCGTGGTCATTCCACTGGTCGTGCTGGCCGGCCTGTTCATCTGGCTGAAGCTGACTGAAGAGGCGGACGAAGAGGCGCTCGAACTCGAACAGGATCTGGACCTGGGCGAGACGGTCTGACCACCGCCCCAATACCCGTCCTGCACGTCGCGCCGCTCGAAGCTGAGCGTGCGCCGGTCAGTTTCCTGATCGACTACGACGGCACGATTTCGCTCGTCGACATAGGCGACACGCTCCTCGCCCGGCACTATCCCAACACGGCCGAAATCGCCGCCAAGGACGCTCTGTACGACGCCAACGAGCTGGGTTCGCGCGAGCTGATGAAATGGGACATGGACGTCCTGCCGCACGACGCGGAGTTGTTGCGTCGCGAAGCCGCGGCCATGCCGCAGGACACAGCGCTACCGGCTTTCGTGGACGCCGTCGAGGCGCGCGGCGCACAGGTCGAGATCGTCAGTGATGGGCTTGGCTTCTACGTCCAGTCGAACCTGGCCGCGCTGGGGCTCGAGCGTCTGCCCGTCGCCACCAACGCCAACCGGGTCGAGTCGGGCGGGGAAGGCATGAGCTTTCCATTCGGCCATCCCGCGTGCTTCGTGTGCGGAACCTGCAAACGCGAGCGGGTGCGACTGCATCAGGCAGCTGGTCGGACCGTCGTGTTCATCGGGGATGGCACGAGCGACCGCTTCGCCGCTGCTCACGCCGACGTCGTCTTCGCCAAGGAGAGCCTTGCCCGCATCTGCGCGGCCGAAGGCTGGCCGTTCACCGCGTGGGACAACTTTGCCGACATTTCTGTCGAGGTCGAGCACATGTTCGGCGACGGCCGGCTGCCGCTGACGCCTGACGGCCTGCCCGCCTGGCGCGCCGCTTACGCGCCGGCGCCAAGGCCCTTCATTTGCGGGCCGGAGGTCTGGGGACCGGGCCGTTACCGGCCACCACCGACCGACGGCTCAGCCCGGCTATGATCGGCGGGTGACCGACGAAAGCGAGGTGCTTCCGCCTGGCGACTACGAAGGACCGCCGGCCGCGGCGGAATCGGCGGATGGGGCCGTCATGGCAGAGGGAGCCTGCCCGTACCTGGGCATGGTCGGCGACCCGAACTCGCACCACTCGTTTCCCAGCCGTCTCCATCTGTGCCACGCCGGCGAGCCGGCTCACATCGGGCTGGGTTTCCAGGCTGACTACTGCCTGGGCGGGCTCTACCCGTCGTGTGCGCGCTACCAGCGGGCAGAAGAAGCCGCCGCCGCAGGCATGCCCATTGCCGCAACCGCCGCAGTCGCGAGCGCGGCCGTTGCCAGCACGGGCGCTGCATCGCTACCTCCCGGCGCGACAACGGTCGGTACAGGACTCGCCGCCGCATCCGCGGGCGGCCCGGCGACACCGCCACCGACCTCTTCGACGCCAACCCCGATTCCTTCGTCGAGCTTCGGCCGGGTGAGCGGCAGCCGCGACTCGGGTGGCGGGCGGACATCGCCAGTCGTCACCGTCCTGCTCGGCCTGGCGCTGGTGGCCGTGCTGTTCGCGTTCGCCGCCGCGGCGGGTTTGTTCAAGCTTCCTTCTGGCGGCGTGGCGGTCGTCTCGACGCCGCCGACCTCGACCAGCCCGACGACCCACCCGACGGCCAGCCCCAGCGTGCCCGCCACGGCCTCGCCGACGCCGGCGCAGACGCCCAGCCCGACAGGTCAGCCGACGACATCGCCGACGACTGGAGCCAGCTCTCCTCCAACCACTCAGCCGACGAACGCGGCTGGCGAGACGGAGTACACGGTCAGGAGCGGCGACACGCTCTTCAGCATTGGTTTGAAGTTCAACGTGCCGTGGCCCGATATTGCTGCCCGCAACGGGCTGAAGGACCCATACGTGATTCACATCGGCGACGTGCTGATCATTCCACTAGGTACCGCGGCAAGCGCGACACCGGGCGGGTCGCCGTCGGCCACCTCGTTCATCTACGTCGTACAGACCGGCGATCGGCTGTCCACGATCGCGCTCAAATTCCACGTGACCCAACAGGCAATCCTGGACGCCAATCCCAAGCTGACCGACCCTGACAAGATCTTCGTGGGCCAACAGTTGGTCATACCTGCGGCGGAGCCTTAGTACCGGTTTTTACGGCCCGTTCCGCAAGTACTATTACGCGGCTGGTTGCCCAAGCATTCATTCGAGCATCCATTCGAGGGGAAGATGACTGACGACTTTGTCGCCGAACGCCGTCGCCGTCGGCTCGTGCTTACTGGTGGGCTCATCCTCGGGCTCATCGCTGCCGTGGCGGTGTACTTCCTGCTGACCCGGCCGCCGGGTGGCAGCCGCGGTCGCCACGCCCAAGCAAATAACGGTGATAGTCGCAGCCGTTCCCATCAAGGCGCACACGCAGATCACGGCCGACATGGTGAAACCAGATCGTTGTCGCGGACGATCCTGCGTGGGATACCGCCGCCACTGACGCAAAGGACGTTGTCGGTCAGGTCGCACTCGTCGACATCGCGCTCGGTCAGCCAATTCAAGACAACATGACTACCGCCGGCAACAAGAGCGGAGTCTCGATCCTCGAGCCTGGGGAGACGGTCGGGCCAGATACGCCGATCTGGCGGGCGGTCTCGATCAACGTTCCGCCCGAGCGCGCTGTTGGCGGCCTCATCAGTGCCGGCGACCACGTCGACCTGATCGTGACCATGGCCCCGCAGCTGTACGACCCCACCGGCGGTTTGGTCGGCGCAAACGACCCGGGCCACCCGGCGTTGTTCGGCCAGGTTTACTCGGACTCCACGACCAAGGTAACGCTCACGGACGTCGAAGTCCTGCAGGCTCAGAGCGACTCCGCCCTGTACATCCTCAAGGTGGACGAACACCAGGCCGAAGAGATCGCCCACATTCAGTCATCGCTGGACAACCAGTTCACGCTGACGCTGCGCCCACAGGCCGACACGCGCTCGTTCGACCCGACCGGCTACGGCCAGACGAACAACTCGCTGTTCAACCTGTACGCCTTCCCGATCCCGGTCCAGATCAACGTCGCGGCCAGCGCGTCGCCTGGACTGCCGTCGCCATCACCGAGCGGCGCGTTGCCCTCCGGGAGCCCGGCGGCCGGATCGCCAAGCCCAAGCGCAAGCCCGAGCTCGACGCCGTAGCTCCCTCTTCCATCGGTTCGTAGGCGAGGCCGCGCGGTACCAACCGCGCGGCCTTCACCTTGTGTGCCGTACGCTTGGGCTGCCCGATCAGACGATGACACCGCCGCGCCACCCCGGCCGTCGCATAACGGCACAGCGCGCGCCAAGCTGGTCGCCGTACTCAATGGACCGATCGGGACGGGTGAGGGCGCACTCTGGATGTCCCCCCGCCAACCAATCCAGATTACGAGCGGTGATCACTCAACACGCGAGCGAGCCCGCACCAAGGCCGTGGCTGAAGGCGCTCAAGAGAAACAACATCGGTGGCTGCTGGCGCGAGCCGCAGGCAGTCCTGGCGGGTTCCGGGCACGCCTAAGCGGCGCCCGGCCGTCGTTACTTGATCAGCTGTACCGGTGAGGTGCCGTCCGAGCCGCCAAAGCCTGCGCCCGGGACATCACTCAGGTTAACGAACTCGCCGATGATGCAGCCCACCATGCCGTTGTTGTCGCCGCCGTTGGCGCCGCCGCACTGGGTCTTGTTGCTGGCGTGGGTGTAGGAACCATGAGGCTGCGGGCAGCCGGCCATCGTTGGCGAGCACAGTTTGAAGCCGAGTGTGTTCAGGCGATACGAGACGCCACTGCCGCTCGCGTTGTCGATCCCTGAAGCACAGCCGTAGTTCGGCGCAGTGTTGATCGTCGGGATGCTGCTATCGGTTGTGACGTTATGAGGGCAAGTGTGGTCGTATTGGAGTGCGCGCACCGCGAGGCCGTCGAGGGTCCAGATGGCGTTATCAATGGCTGGGTTATTCACGTTGCCCGACAACCCAACCGGCTGCCATGACGGCGAGGTGATGGGCGAGTTGCTGGGATGGAGTATCTGGTCCGGCAGGCCAGCCGTGCCCTGACCGTTCAGGTCGAGCCAGCCAACATTGCCCGGGTCCTTCTTACAAAGCGGGAACACGTAAATCGTATACAGCTGCCACGCCGAGCCGGTGTCGATCGCCTTGCCCGAGCCGTCGCAGTACGTGATGTTCACTGGGAAGGCGATGGGCAGGAAACCGCAGCCCTGGGATGCCGCGCACGCGCCATAGGTGGAGACGGCGGTCGACTGCGTCTCGATTTCCCAGGTGTTGATGCCGACCATGCCGACCATGAAGGTGCCCACCGAGCGGTGGCCCAGGACGAGGACGCCCCGCGTCGGGCCCGTGTCATTGGTAGCGCAGTTGGGCGTGCCGCCCCTGTCGGGCGGGATGATGCCGGCACCGACTTTGGCGGCGACGGCGAGATTCACCGGTCCGTTACCGCCAGTCCGCGCGGCCGTCCCATCCGTTTTCAGCGGGAAACCGCACACGTCGGTGTAGTAGGCCGCGGTGATGGTGATGTTGTTCTGTGTGGCGGCGTTTTGAACGGAGGCATTGACGTCGGCGTCAGTCGGAGCGGCACAGGTCCAGACGGCGCACGCGGCGTAGTTGCCGAGCTTCACGGCGCCAGCGAGCGAAGATGCGTCGGAACCGTTTTGCGTTGCACGTTGCTGGGCGAACGCGTTCCCGCCGTCGATCGTCAGGCCGACCGCCAAAAGCAACGTCGTCATCGCCAGGGCGACGATCGCGAGCGCCTGTCCGTTCTGCTCACGAAGCCGATCAAATGGGTTCATCAGATTTGTGTCAGTACCCCCTGGGATAGCCATTAAGTACGGGGTGCCAGCGACGGGCAATGTTGCGGCCTAACCCAGCCGTACGCAATACCCGCTTCGGTAGTTGAATCTTCGTATTGGCCATTCGTGCTCGCGTTTCCGGTGCCTCCAGTCGCCACTCGGCGTTTCTCATGGATACCAGGCTTCGACTGGCATCTCAGACGTGGAGCTGATGTGGAACGTCCCGAAGAAGTTACTGATGATCGGGGTGAACGGGACGTAGTCCTGGAAAACCGTCACCTGGGCTATGCAGGGTGGGTCGAGCTGGCGGGTTGTGCACGTCGCGCCGATGTACTGGATGTCGATATCGGTTCGCTGAATGGGGATCGACACGCCCTCGGCGAGGATGCACGCAACGACCGACCAGTTTGGCCTGTCCATCGCGTCGCAGACTCCATTGGTGCTCGCGTTCTGGTTCACGGCGGCCACGCGCGCGCCCGCGCGTGCCGCGTTCGAGAGCGTGTTGTAGACGTAGACGGCGCGTCCAAGGTCGAGCAAAGCGAAGATCAACAACGCGAGAATCGGCAGCACCAGCGCGAACTCGGCCAGCGACTGGCCTCGCGAGCGGCGCTTGCGGGATCTGAGCCAGAACATCAGTTGACCGTGACGTACGCGGCCCTGGTCCTCGAGTCAGAACCGTTCGGGCCATTGACCGTCAGCTTGACGTCGTATGTGCCTGGTGCCGCGTACTGGTGCGTTGGGTTTTGGTTCGTGTCCAGCGCCGTCCCATCGCCAAAGTCCCACGACCACGACGTAACGGGGCCGGTCGAGGTGTCGGTGCACGTCACGTCGGTGTTAACCGCGACGCTCAGAGGCGTACAGGTGAAGTTTGCTGTGGGTGGCGTCGGCGTGGGCGTCGGCGTCGGCGGTGGCGGCGTGGCCGGCGAGACGTTGTAGGTCCCAGTCGCCGTGACAGAACCGGCGGTAACTTGCCATGTGTAGCTGCCGGCGTTGACGTTCGAGTTCGGCGTTACGTCGACGGTTCGCGTGCCTTGCGCGCCAGAGGCGAGCGTGATGGGATTTGGCGTCGAAACCGCCCACTGCGCCGAGATCGGGTTCATTTGCGTGTTGAACAGGTACTGCTTGTCCGCGCAGCCGGCAGGGTTGTTGTTCGTGACGCGGACGTTGTAAGTCCTGGTCTCGCCGGCGAACCCGCTCTGAGGGTTGGGCGCCAGGACCGTGACCGTTGGCAGGTTGTTGCAGTTGCCGATCGTTGCAGTGACCACAACGCTGCCACCGCTGTTCGTCGTGACGGTGATGTCCTTCGACCCGGTGGCCGAACCGTTTGGCGTCACGGTCAGAGTGGTCGTAGCGGTGCCCTGGGCGGCAACTCCGTTGACAGGATTCGGCGAGAAGCTGGTCGCCCAGTTCGCCGAGCCCGGGCTTGGAACGTTCGCGCTCATTGTGAAGTTTCGCGGCGCGCAACCGGCCGGGTCGTTGTTTTGGACGGTAATGGTGTAGGTCATGGCCGCACCTGTCGGACCGATGCGCAGCGTTGGATTGGCACTGAGGCTGGGCGCCTGACTGCAGGCGACGACGGTCGCGGTGACCGTGGTCGTGCCACCCCCGGCGCTGATCGCGATGGCCTTCGAACCGGTCGCCGAGCTATTGGGGGTAACGCGGAAAGTCGTCGTACCGCTGGCTTGGGCAGCAACCGTTATCGGCGTGGTCGAGAACGAGGTGACCCAGTTGGCCGCGCCACTGCCGGGCACGTTGGCGGTGAAAGCGAACGACCGTGGCGCGCAACCGGCCGGGTCGTTGTTGAACAGCGTGATCGTCGACGTTTGTACGACATTGGGCGGACCAGAGGTCGTGGTTGGATTGGCGGTGAGCGTCGGCGTCTGCGCGCACGCCACTACGCGTCGCCGTAACCGTCGTGGTGCCACCACCCGCGTTGATGGCGATGTCCTTCGAGCCGCTGGCAGAGCTGTTCGGGGTCACGCTGAACGTCGTCGTGCCGGTCGCCTGCGGAGCAATCGGCGCGGTCGTGACCGGTGCGAAGGCGGTCACCCAGTTGGCCGCGCCGCTGCCTGGCACGTTCGCCGTGAACGTGAACGTTCTTGGCGCACACCCAACCGGATCGTTGTTGAGCAACGTGATGGTTGACGTCTGCGCGACGTTCGGCGGCCCGGACGTCGTCGTCGGGTTGGCCGTCAATGTCGGTATTTGGGTGCATGTCAACAGGTTCGACGTGACCGTCGTGCTGCCACCAAGGTTGGTGGTAATCGTGATCAGCTTCGAACCGCTGGCCGAGGCGTTGGGCGTGACGGTAAGGGTCGTCGTGCCGGTGGCTCCGCCGGCCGCCACGGTGATGGGATTGGGTGCGAAGGACGTCGCCCAGTTCGCGGGCGCCGGATTGGGCACTGACGCGCTGAAGGTGAAAGTGCGATCCGCGCAGCCCGCCGGGTCGTTGTTCTGAAGCGTAATGACGAACGTTTGGCCGAAGTTGGCCGGGCCTTGGTTTGTGGTTGGATTGGCGGCGAGCGCAGGAGCCTGCCCGCACGGCTGAATGACATAGGCGACGGCGGTGTTCGTCGCACCGGTTGCCTGGAGGGTGATCGTGACCGAGCCTGTCGGCGCGCCGCTGGGCGAAGTGACGGTAAGAGTCGGGGTTGCCGTCTGGCCTGCCGACAGCGTGTAGACACTCTGCGAGTAGGCCGCCGTCCAGCCGGGTGTGATGGTATTCACGACTGCCGAGAACGTAATACTGCGATCCGGGCAAGGGGATGTGTCGTTGTCGGCGAATGTCACGTCATACGTGACCGTCCGGGCCGCTCCAACAGCCGTCGAAGCGACCGACCGCGTCAGCGGCGTTGCCGTCAGCGTGGGCGGCAGGGCGCATGGGTCAGGGCGTCGGCGTCGGAGTCGGCGGCGGCGGTGGCGTGGGCGGGTCGATGCACGCCTCATCGCCATTGCCGGCTGACGCGGCCGTCTCTGAGCAGGAGGTGATCGGGATGGTTGACACCCCCTGCAAAACCAGGGTGTTGCCGATGATGTCGCCGATGATCGGCGTCAGGACGTGGAACGTGCAGGTGAGCGTCACCGAGACCGGCTGGCCAATGGTCAACGTGCCGCCGAACGCAGGGCCTGGGATCGGGGTCTGCTTATCGCAGTCGATGTCCTGCCACTCGGTCGAAATGCGTGTCTCGTATGACGCTTGGCGCACCGGATCGGGCGTGGTGCCCCAAGCCTCCGGATACGTCGCCGCGTAGCGAGCGCCGACGCGGGCCGTGTTGTTGATCGTCACGGCGGCCAGAAAGACGCGCCCGAGGTCGAGCGCCATCATCACCAGAAGCAACAAAACGGGCAGGACGATGACGAACTCGACCATCGCCTGCCCCCGCCGACTCAACCGGCCGGCTTGGATCACGGTTTCGGTACGCCGCCGCCGCCGAACGCGGTTAAGAAAGCAATCACCGCGGGTCCAAGAATGACCACGAACATCGCCGGAAAGATGCAGCCCACGAGCGGCAACAGCATCTTGATCGGCGCTTTGGCCGCCATCTCTTCGGCGCGCTGGCGCCTCTCGAGGCGAAGCTGCTCGGACTGGATGATCAGGACCCGGGCGATTGGCACACCCAACTGCTCAGCCTGGATGATCGCGCTGACGAAGGTCGTGAGCGGTGGAACCTCGGTCCGATCGACCATGTCACGCAGTGAGTCGCGGCGCGCCCGGCCTACCCGGATTTCCGCCAGCGTCCGGCGGAACTCATCGGACAGGGGGCCATGCGACTTCTCGACGACCTTGGCGAGGGCACCGTCGAAGCCGAGGCCGGCACGAATGGAAATGGTCAGCATGTCCAGCGTGTCCGGCAGCGACAAAAGGATCTCGTGCTTGCGTGACCGAATCCGCCGGCCCAGCCAGAACTCGGGCAGGACGTAGCCGAGGGCCATGAAGACGGCCGCCAGGAGCACGCCCATCCCGATGTTGCGGCCCAGCACGCCAACCAGCGCGAAGGTCACGAGACTCAGCACAGCGGCCAGGCCAACTTTCAGGCCCAAGAAGTCGGTCGCGCTCATGCGGCCCGGGTTGCCAGCCTGAATCAGCTTCTCTTCGGTCTGGTCGACACGCCGCGGCGTAGCCAACCGCTGGCCAACGCCGGCGAGGCGTCCGGCAAGCGGCTTCACCGTGCGGTCGAAGAGCGGGACCTGCAGCTCCATCTCGCGCAGGCTGGGCGCGGCGACGCCAACCGTGCTGATCTGGCTCAGGCGAGCCTTCAGGGGATCCATGCGGCGGAGCGGGACGAAGGCGAGGATAAGCAGGAAAACGGCGCCGCCGGCGACGAGGGCGATGACCAGTTCCATCGTCAGACCTCGATGTTGACGATGCGGCGGATGATCAGGAAGCCGATTCCCATCATGATCCCGGCGATGGCCAGTAGAACAACGCCCAGCGGCACTCCGTAGATGCCGGGCGGGATCTGGAACATCGGGTTGATGAATTTCGGCGCGGCGACCATAAGGAAGAGCAACAAACCAACGGGCAAGAAGCCGACGATGTAGCCCGACAGGCGCTGCTGCGCGGTCAGGGTGCGGATCTCACCCTTGATGCGGACACGCTCGCGGATGGTCTCGGCGATGGTGTCGAGGATCTCGGCGAGGTTGCCGCCCACCTGGTACTGGATGGCAATTGCAGTTGCCATCAGATCGAGGTCGGAAGACTTGACCCGCCCGGTGAGGTTGTTCAGTGCCTGCTCGAGCGGCAGGCCGATGCTCACCTCGCGCACGACGCGCGCGAACTCCGTCGAGATTGGCGGCTGAGCCTCACGCGTCACCATCTCGAGCGACTGCAGGAACGACGAGCCCGCGCGCAGCGAGTTGGCGATCAGCGTGACCGTGTCGGCGAGGGCATCGTTGAACGCCTGAAGTCGTTTGTTCTGTCGCCGATGCACGTACCAGATTGGTGCGTAGTAGCCGATGATGACCGCGGCGGCGAGCGCCCAGACGTTCTTCAGCGCCGGGAACAGAACAACGCCCAGCGCATAGTCGATGAGCACCGCGAAGACGATCGCCGCAACTCGGAAGGCGAGGTATTCGGCGGGTGTCAGGATCAGGTCGGCGCGATTGAGTTCGCGCGCTGTGCGCTCGCTCCACTCGCTGCGTCCGAGCGCGCCCTGGACGGACCCCAGGAACGCTGAGTTGCCCGCGCCGCCTTTGGCCTTGTTCGCTTCCTCAGCCGTGACGGGCTGCGTACCGGCCGTTGGGTACGCCGCGAGGCGGTCGACGGCACGTCGATTAGTGACGCCGGCTACGCCAACGGCGACGAGGACAATGGCTGCGGCGACTGTCGCTGACGCGAGCAGAGCGATGGCGTCCATAACGGCCTAACGGGGGCTGGCGTATACGCCGACAGGCAGGCTGATGCCCTGCACTTCGAACTTGTCACTGAAGCGCGGACGCACTCCCGTTGGCCGCAGGCGGCCCTGGATCTTTCCGTCGATGACACCGGTTTGCTCGAACACGAAAATGTCTTGCAGGACGATCACGTCCCCCTCCATACCCTGCACCTCGGTCACCGTGGTGATCTTGCGGGAGCCGTCGGCAAGTCGGCTGTGGTGCAGGATCAGGTCTACAGCAGACGCTATCTGTTCGCGTATCGCCCGCAGGGGCAGGTCCATGCCAGCCATCAGTACCATGGTCTCCAGGCGGGCGAGCATGTCACGCGGACCGTTGGCGTGGCCCGTCGACATCGATCCATCGTGGCCCGTGTTCATTGCCTGGAGCATGTCGAGGGCTTCGCCGCTGCGCACCTCGCCGACGATGATTCGGTCGGGCCGCATGCGCAATGCGTTGCGCACGAGGTCGCGAATCGGTACGGCGCCGCGGCCTTCGATGTTCGACGGCCGCGCCTCCATCTGCACGACGTGGTGCTGGCGCAGCTGCAGCTCGGCCGCGTCCTCGATGGTGACGATGCGCTCGTCATCACCGATGAACTGCGACAGGATGTTGAGCATGGTGGTCTTGCCGGCGCCGGTACCGCCCGAGACAAAGATGTTCAGGCGCGCCTCGACGCAGGCTCGGAAGAAGTCGAACATGTCGGCGGTCGCCGTACCGAAACGCACCAGGTCGTCGGGCGTGTATGGGCGGCGGGCGAACTTGCGGACGGTCAGCACTGGGCCGACCAGCGAGATGGGCGGGATGACGGCGTTGATGCGGCTGCCGTCGGGCAGGCGGGCATCGACCATCGGGCTCGACTCGTCGAGGCGGCGGCCAAGCGGCGAGATGATGCGATCGATGATGCGCATCACGTGCTCATCGTCACGGAACGCGACGTTGGTCATCTCGAGTTTGCCGGCACGCTCGACGTAGACACTGTGCGGCCCGTTGACCATTACTTCAGTGACGGTGTCGTCCCGCAGCATGGGCTCGATTGGGCCGTAACCGATGATCTCGTCGACGATCTGCTCGAGCAGCCGCGCACGCTCACTGCGCGTGAGCGGCAGACCCTCTTCCTCGAGAATGCGCTTGAAGGTCGCCTCGATCGAGCGCCTGACCTCAGGCTCATTGGCCAGGTCCAGGTCGGGGTCGAGCTCGTTCATGACCCGCTGCAGCAGCTTGAATTTCTCGTCCTTGTACGGATCCCGGACGGGCAGCTGCGTCATCAACGGGATGGGCGAGGGCGCCTCCATGACGGGCGCCGGCTGCGCCTCATCGGCCGTTGTTGGGCGGGTATCGATGCGCTTCAGTAGAGACATGGCGTGTTACCTGCGAGCGAATATGGCGGCGCGACTGCTGCGCGCGGGTGCGATGACAGGCGCGGCGCTTCGACGCCTACAGGCGACGAGATGGCGCGGGCAACGGCGATGACGTCGCGGCTGATCTGCGCGCTGCCGTTGCCGGCGGCGAAGGGAACGCCGTGGTTCATCGCATGGATCGCGGCGCGGGCGTCGGAGCCAATCGTGAAGTCGACCTTCCGGCCAATCGACCCTTCGAGGTCGGCCAGCGTGATGCCATTGGTCGAGTCGGCTTTGTTCAGCACGACCTTGACCTTGTCTTCGCTGTAGCCAAGGCGTTCGGCGACACCCAGGAAGACGCGCGTGTTCTTGATGCTGGCAAGGTCAAATGTAAGAACCGTCAGCACCACGTCCGCCCCGTCGAGGATGGTCAGCGTTGGGTCGTTCAGTTGTGACGATGTGTCGACGACGACGAGCTCGTTGCGCTGACGCAGGCGCGCCAGGATGCGGCGCATGTGATCGGACGTGATCAGCTCGGCCATTTCCGGGCTCGGCGGCGGCATCAAGATCTTGACCCCGCTCTGGTGAGTGATCAAGGCGGCATCGACCGCGTCTGCGTGCCCCTCGGCCAGCTCGGCCAGTGCGTCGGCGATGGAAGCAGTGTTGTTCGGGCTGACGTTCAGCAGAAGGCCGAGGTCACCGAATTGGAAGTTGCCGTCGACGAGGGCGACCGACTTGTGAAGGTCGGCTGCAGCGGCGACGGCCAGATTGGCGGCGAGGGTAGACCTACCCACGCCGCCTTTCGGGGCGAAGACAGCAACCACCTGCCCGCGTCGTTCCGGCCGACCGGCACCGTCGGGCCCCATGCCAGGTCCGACCGGTATCCGGTGCAAACGGTTCTCGCGCTGGCGAGTCGCCACCTGCCGGACCGAGCCGAATAGCTCGTCTGAGGTGAACGGCTTGACCAGGAACTCGCGCGCACCGGCGAGCATCGCCCGGCGGAGGTAGTCCGCCTCGTTCTGCACGCTCATCATCACGATTGCTGCCTCGGGCGCAGTGCGAGCGAGCCTTTCGGACGTTTCGATCCCGTCCATGCCGGGCATGTTCACGTCCATCAGGACAACGTCGGGCTGGACCTGCGTTGCCACGTCGAGTGCTTCGGCGCCGCCGGCTGCAGCGCCGACCAGCTCCATGTCAGGCTCGAACGAAAGCAGCTTCGCGATGTGATCGCGCGTCTCGGCGATGTCGTCGACAACGAGGACGCGGATGCTATCTGTCAAAGGAACCTCTTCTCGGCCCGCGAAGGGCCGCGAGTCAGATCGCTGCGCCGATCGTGCTCAGGATGTCGTTGATCTGCGTGCCCAGGAAGATCAGGGCTGCAATCGCAACGACGGCAATGAGCGCGAGGATCAGCGCGTACTCAGCAAGGCTCTGGCCTTCGCTGCGATCGACGCTGGCGAACTTGGTAATCACTTTTGGTCTCTCCCTCTTCTCGGCGTCAGATCTGGGCGCCGATTTGGCTCAGGATTGCCGAGATCTGTCCGCCAAGAAACAGCAAAGCGGCGATCGCGACGACTGCAATCAGGGCAAGGATCAGGGCGTATTCAGCGAGGCTTTGGCCCTTGCTGGACTCGCCCCGCGCGAGCTGGGCGAACATCAGATCGCTGCGCCGATCGTGCTCAGGATGGCGTTGATCTGCCCGCCCAGGAAGAGCAGGGCGGCAATCGCGACCACCGCAATAAGCGCCAGAATTAGCGCGTACTCCGCAAGGCTCTGACCCTCTTCGTCAGAGACGCTGAAAAGCTTCGCAAGCATGTTGCTCTCTGTGCTCCTCTCTCTCGCGCAAACTAGGGTGCGCGGCCCTTCGGGACCGGCCGCCAGCCAGCGCGCCGGTAGTCCTAGCCGGCGGATAATCGCCGGTACTATCCCTACAGTCAACGGTTGGACCCGCAATTGCACCTATCCGACATGCGTACCCGGTGCGTGCCGTCACAACTACGTTCAGGAGCGACCTTGATGCAAGGTTTCGTCAACCGCTGGCACAGCGAACCAGGCGACTGAAACCGGGCCCCGCGCGGGCTCGCTCAGCGAGATGACGGCCAGGCCATCGGCGTTGATCTGGACTGAGCCGACCCGGGTGCCGGAGGGGCCGCTGATGACACTGGCCACGACGCCCATGCCCGGTTGACTGGGCGGCCGAACAAGCGCTGTCTGCTGGCCGGCGTGGTAAACGACCGTCCCCTCCCACGACGCGCTGCGCATTGACATAGGCGGATCGACGGCTGGTCGCGGCGCAACGACGGCGTCGGCGCTTGCCGGCGGCGGAGGAGGGGGTGGCGGGACGTTCGGCTGTTGGACGGGCGGTCCGGGCTGCATCGCCGGCGCAGGCGGCGGCTCGGGTGTTAGCTCCGGCTCAGGCTCGGCATCGGACAGCGCGTCGGGCGGTGCATCGGTCGGCATATCGGGCGGCGCGACGATGGCCATGATGCTGGGATCGGGGGCGTCGGCGATGTCAAAGGTCTCCGCTTCCTCGGCCGGCTCCGCCTGGATCGGGCCCTCGAGCTCGGCTTCACCGATGCGCGCAGCTACCGGTACCGTCCTCGGTCGACGCCTCCTCCGGCATCTCGCCGTCGGCCAGCGTGCCCTCATCAGGGCCCGTGCCCTCGTCGCCGAATGCGTCATCGGTTGCTTCGAGTTCCGCCGGCTCAACGACTACCGCCGGCACCGCGATCAGCTTCAAACACTTCGGGCAGCGCGGGTTGAGCCGCGAATTGGGCACGGCCAGCTGCGCGCGCGGCTTGGACGTTGGGCTGCTGGCGCGTTTGGGCGGCTCGAAGCCGCAGATGGCGCGCTCGTCGTTGCCGATCTCGAAGGCGTGCTGGGTCAGTCCGCCATGCGCCTTGGGGTCATCCTGTTCGTCGAGTCCGGCGCGGCGCGGCACGCCCCAGATGACCTGCTCCTCCTCGTAGAGGGGCATGTCCTCAGCGCGCTTACCGCCTCGTCCCAGCCTGAATGCCATGGCCGGAGAGTATCTGGGCTGGTCGCATCCCGGCAAACGCGGGCCACCGCCCGTACCATCCGGGGCACGTGACTGCATCGCCCAGCCGCTCCCGCATGGTTGTCATTGGCCACCGCGTATTCGGCTATGTGCCCGCCTGGCTTGGCGGCCACCTCCACCGCCTGCCGACGAGCATGACCTTCGGCATCACCGGGCCCTTCAACGGCCAGAAGCGGCGTGTCGAGGCGGTGGCTGCCATGTTCAGGGCGGTGCCGTTCGCGACGGTCATCGAGACCGGCACCTACCGTGCGCTGACCACGATGCACCTGTGGACGCAGACGGCGGCGCCGATCGCCACGGTCGAGGTCAACAAGCGCTACTTCGAGTACTCCAAGAAGCGGCTGCGCAAGTTCGACAGAGTGCACCAGTTTTTGGGCCACTCGCCGCAGGTGCTCGAAAAGCTGCGCAGCGAGGCAGCGTGGCAGGCTCAGCCGTGCTTCTTCTATCTCGACGCGCACTGGCTCAACGACTTGCCGTTGCTCGATGAGCTGCACGTCATTCGCCAGGGTTGGCACGATTTCGCGGCACTGATCGACGATTTCAGAGTCGACGGCGACGACGGCTACCAATTTGACGACTACGGCGCCGGCAAGACGCTCGAACTGTCACTGCTGGCAGGTGTTCCTGAGTTGGCCGACCTGCACGTTTTCTGGCCGGCGGCGAGCTCGGCCAAGGAAACTGGCGCGCGGCGCGGCTGGGTCGTGGTGGCGTCGCCTGGATCGGTCGCCGATGCACTGGCGAAGTTGCCTGAGTTGCGGAGCGCGGGGACGCTCGCCCGCCAGGCCTAGAACGAGGGCAGCTTCGACCCGAGGGCAGGTGCCAGAGTCCGGGCGAACGTCTTGGTCATGTGCAGGTTGTCGCGCATCACGATGTAGCCGTTGAGCACCGGCTGGCAGTACGTTGCTACGGGGCAGATGTTCGCCGACAGGTTGACAAGCGTGGCATTGGGGTCATCGCCAACGGCTGCTTGCTCGAGCACCTTGAAGCGCGTGCTGTCAAGCGCCTGATCGCGCGTCGTCGCACAGGCCTCGTAGTTGTTCATGTGATTGGCGAGGCATTTCGGTACGTCGTAGTAGGCATAGGGCGTATCGACGATTACGACGTGCTTGCCCGGGATCTGCGTCATCAGCCGCGCCAAGGCGTGTCCCTGCACCCCGGATCGTCGTCACCGGGCCGGCTGGGTAGCGGCGTCATGCGCCGGGCAACCACGAAGATGACCAGGTCCTGCGGGTGCGCCTTCAGGTAGGCGATCACGTTCAGCCGCCACTGCTCGCATTGGGTGTATTCGCTGCCCAGGTACATCAGCCGCAGGTCGACAAAACGGCACGAGATCTTGGTCTGGATGTTTAGCTTCCAGTGCTTCTGCTTGGCCAGCGCGTTGAGCGGCTGGAAGAGAGCCGCGGCATGCGAGTCGCCAACCAGGGCCACCTTCTTGGTGCCCGCCGTGTCGCCGTAAATGCAGTCGGTGCGGACGGCCGTCCGATTCTGGGGAAGGCGGCAGCCGTTGGTCGAGATGACCTCGATGTCGTTGGCGGCGTCCGCGACGGACGGCTTGACGTTGATGGGCACGGCCGTAGCGGTCACGGTCGCCGGGGCCAGAGCCAGCAAGGCGGCGATGGCGGCGACCAGGGACAGGACTCGTAGGCGGGCGCTCGGCATGTCGGGGCGGAGTTTACGCGCCGCTTCCGTGCTATCCGTTCCTCAGCGTCGACGTATCTACGACCTCGAAGTCGGAGCCGTGCAACTGCTGCAGGCCGTGCAGGTCGTCGTCGTTCCAGTTGGCGTTGGGTGCCCCGGTGACGTACAGCGGCGAGCCGTTGTCGGCCAGCAACATGCCGTACTGCTGGAGCGCGGTCAGGATCACCCGCGACTGCGGGCCGAAACGGCTGATGTCAACGGAACCCTTGAGTCTGAGCCGAAGGCCCATCGGCGGTAGCGCGGCGCTGGGATCGTCGCTCGCCTGGTGACGGGCCGGGTAGATGTACGAGGATCGTGTGAGCGGCGCGGTGAAGCGAAGGGCGTGATTGATGAGGCCCGCGGCAACCTCGTCGTAGCGGGCCAGCCCGGGCAGGATGGGCAAGCCGGCGGCGTCGGCGCTCGTCCACCCCTTCGGGCGGAGCGCGTTTGAGGTCAGGCTCCAGATCGCGCCGGACCCGGCCTTCCACGCGCCGGTGCTGGTCCTGGATGCGGCAAATAGCTCGTAGAGCTTGCAGGCCGACTTGTCGACGACCAGCAGGTGGCGGTCGGAGCCACCTTCGATCTTTGGGTTGGCCGGAATGGGATATGGCCCTGGATCCGATTGACTCGCGTACTGAAAGCGCACGGTGTACTTGGGCGTCGACGAGCCGACGACGTTGTAGGGAATGCCGTAGCCCTTGCCGCCGTTCCACGCCAGCGAGCTGAAGTCGGGATGGAGGTAAGCGGTCAACCCAATGCTCTTCATGAGGGTCGCCGAGTCTGACCGCACCGGCAGCGCGTCGACCCGCTTGTTCCACACGTTCGTGGCTGGAAAGACCGGGCAACCAGGTGCGGCAGGCAGCGGGCTGGCGATCGTGGACGCCACGGGCACGAGCAAGCTGACCGCACTGGCCATCACTAGCCCAATGAACCTCACCATCCGATGCTCACCCAGCTGTTAGTCACAGGCAATAGGTCCTTCGCTGGCGTTTCAATAGCCAAGACACGCGTGGTCCGGCCGCACCACACAGCCTGCTGCTCTACTGCCCAGTCCGCGGTTCGACGCGGTCGTTGGCCTTCTCTTGCGCTAACATTCGAAAAACCCCGGAGGACCGACCCATGGCGAAGTATGTCTTTGTGACCGGAGGCGTCACCTCCTCACTCGGCAAAGGCATCACCGCCGCCTCGCGTCGGTCGCCTGCTCAAGAGTCGGGGTCTCGCCGTCTCGATGCTCAAGCTCGATCCCTACGTCAACGTCGACCCCGGGACGATGTCGCCCTACCAGCACGGCGAGGTTTTCGTCACTGACGATGGCGCCGAGACCGACCTCGACCTGGGCCACTACGAGCGCTTCATCGACGAGAACCTGACTCAGCTTTCGAACGTCACCACCGGCCGCATCTACCAGGCGGTCATCGCCAAGGAGCGCCGCGGCGACTATCTCGGTGGCACGGTGCAGGTCATCCCGCACATCACCAACGAGATCAAGGAACGCATCACCCGCGTCGGCCGCGACGGCAATCCGGACGTCGTCATCGTCGAGGTCGGCGGGACCGTCGGCGACATCGAGAGCCTGCCGTTCCTCGAAGCCATCCGCCAGATGCGCAAGGACGTCGGCCGCAACAACGTCTTCTACATCCACGTGACCCTGCTGCCCGCCCTGTCGGCCACCGGCGAGTTGAAGACCAAGCCGACGCAGCACTCGGTCAAGGAGCTGCGCAGCATCGGCATCCAGCCCGACGCGATCATTGCCCGTTCCGACCAGCCGGTCGACGAGGACATCCGCGAAAAGATCGCGTTGTTCACCGACGTCGCCGTCGAGGCCGTCATCCCGGCTCCCACTGCCGAGACCATCTACGAAGTCCCGCTCCAGTTCCACGATCACGGCCTTGACGACCTGATCGTGCGTGAGCTCGGTTTGGCCGACGGCGCCCGGCCGGCCGACCTTGACGCATGGCGGGCTTTGGTCGACCTGATCAAGAGGCCCAAGCCACAGCTCGAGATCGCGCTGGTGGGCAAGTACATCGAGCTGCCCGACGCCTACATGTCGGTCACCGAGGCCTTGCGCCACGCCGGTTGGGCCAGCGGTCGCGACATCCACGTCCGCTGGGTCGACTCCGAGTCACTGACACCCGAGAACTCGGCGGAGCGGCTGGGTGGTGCCGCCGGCGTCGTCGTGCCCGGCGGTTTCGGCCACCGTGGCATCGAGGGCAAGGTGCTGGCGGCCCGCTACGCACGCGAAAACCGCGTCCCATACCTGGGCCTGTGCCTGGGCCTCCAGTGCGGCGTGATCGAATTCGCGCGCGATGTAGTCGGTGCCCAGGGTGCCAACTCGACGGAATTCGACGTCTTCACGCAGGACCCGGTGATCGACTTCATGCCCGACCAGCGCGAGCTCGAGGACAAGGGCGGCACGATGCGCCTGGGCCTTTACCCGGCGCGCCTGACGCCCGGCTCGAAAGCGGCGCAGGCCTACGGCGAGGAAGTCGTCTACGAGCGGCACCGCCACCGCTTCGAGGTCTCGAACCGTTACCGCCAGGCACTCGAGGAGAACGGCATGCTCCTCTCGGGTCAGTCACCGGACGGCCGCCTGGTCGAGATCGTCGAGCTCAAGGACCACCCGTGGTTCGTGGCCAGCCAATTCCATCCTGAGTTCCGCTCGCGGCCCGATCGGCCGCACCCGCTCTTCGACGGCTTCGTGAAGGCGTCGATTGGGACGAGCGTCGGACAGGACGCCAGGACGCACGGCCAGGAGGTTGCTGCCTCAGTTCAATGAGGCGCACCAACCTCAGCCTCTATTACCTGGCCGGCTATCTGATCCCGGCCGGCCTCTTGTTGCTGTTCGTGCCCGAGTTCGCGACCAAGCTGCTGTTGTCGAATACGACCTACAACTACGCGCCCTTCAGGCTCGCCGGCGTCTTGCTGCTCGTGCTGGGCATCCTGATCGTCCAGATCATTCGGTACCGGCTGTCGGTGCTTTACACGACAACGTTGCTCGCAAGGGGCCTGATCAGCCTGACCCTCCTGGCGCTGTTCATCGGGACCGGCGACCCGTTCTTTGCCGTGATCCTCGTAGTCGTTCTGATTGGCGTGGGACTAACTGGCGTCGAGCTACATCCTCGATCGCCGTGACGCCAAGGCAGCGCCGACGACCTAGCAGGAAGGTCCCGAACAGCGCCAAGAAGCACGCTGGCAATTGGGGTTTCAACTGGCTACGCTCGGGCCATGACGACCTCCACCCTCGACGAACTCATGCTTCGCTACGTACCCGCCCCACCGCGGCCGGTTGCGGGGATGTTGCTTCAGGCTCGCGACCCGCTGCGCTCGGCCCTGGCGGACCTGAGCACGGTCAAGGATTCAGCGCTTCGAGAAGGAATGGATGTGGCGAGCGACTTCGTCCAGCGATGTCCGCAACGGCTTCTTCCGGCAGTACGAGGCCTTGGAGGACACCCGAGCGCGGATTGGCTCGATGGTGGCTGGAGCGGTTGCTGCCCAGTCGCCGGCCCGCCCCCTGGCCGGTTCGACGACGGCGGCGCGCTGGGACCTGCACGGCCTTCTCGCGTCGCTGACGAACGAAGACCTGGACCGGCCCACCGGCAACGACGAGTGGACCCTGCGCCAGACGCTCGCTCACATCGTCAACGGTCAACGCGCCTACTTCTGGTACACGTCGTGGTGGCTGGCCCGAAAAGACGCGGACGACTTCCCGCCGCGCGTCCCTGAGGATGTCGCAAAGGAGTTCCCCGAGGAAGACAGCGACGGTGCTGGATCGCTCGATGACATCCGGCGGCGGCTGGACGAAGTCGTCGACCTATCGGCCGGAACGCTAGGCGTGGCTTCGGAAGACGAGCTGGCCGCGCGGTCGCGTTTTGCCGGCCTCGCCGTCGACGTTCGCTTCCGGATCAACCGCTGGTCGTCGCACATGCGCGAACACACCATCCAGGTGGAAAAGACGCTTGGCTTCATCAACCGGCCGACAACGGAGGTCGACCGACTGCTGCGCATGGTCGCCGGCGCCTACGGTCGGCTGGAGGAGGCGGTGTTCATGCTGCCTGAGGGCGCGGGTGTCGACCAGGCGCTCTACCTGATCGCCGGCACTTGCTCAGACGTCGCACGCGATGCCGGCAGCGTGCGCAAGGCGGCAGGCTGACCTAGATGGCAACCTGGGGCCAATTCGCCGCCGCCGAGCCCGAGATGGCGGCATTTGGCAAGAAGCTGTTCCTGCAGTACGGCCTGGGTCTCGCCTTCATCGCGACGGTCAGCGCCAAGGGTGACCCGCGGCTGCATCCCATCACGATCGCGCTGACCGACGATCAGCTCTACGCATTCATCGTCCCGGGACCAAAGCAGAGCGATCTCGAGCGAGATGGTCGGTATGCGCTGCACGCGCTACAGCCGGAAGACATTGAGGACGAGTTCATGGTCGCGGGCCGCGCTCATTTGGCCGATACACCGGAAGAGCGTGCCTGGGCGCTGACGGGCTACCACCAGGACCATGCCGCCGCCGACCATCGGCTCGTCCGGTTCGATATCGAGCGCGCGCTGCTGGCGACATATGACTTTCGCGGGCAATGGCCGCCCGCCTACCGACGCTGGCGGGCTCCCGCGGCCGGTTAACATCGCGGCGTGACGGTCGAGAGGGGGCCGACGCCGGCGCTCGAGGATGCGCAGACCCGCGGCTTTTTGTTTGCCGATATACGGGGCTATACGGAGTACCTGGAGCGGCACGGTGCGACCGCGGCAGCCGAACTGCTGGGTCGGTACAGGGCAATTGTCCGCGCGACGATTGCGGAGCATCGTGGCGCGGAGATCCGCACCGAGGGCGATTCCTTCTACGTAGTCCTGCCGACGGCGAGCGCCGCGGTCCGCTGCGCACTCGCAATCGTCGAGCGCGTTGAGTCGGACAACACCAGCCATGCTGGCGATGCGATCAGAGTCGGTATAGGCGTCCACGCCGGCGAGGCGATCGAGACGGACGAGGGTTTGGTGGGCAGCGCGATCAACATCGCGGCTCGGCTGTCGTCGATTGCTCGGCCTGGTGAAGTGCTGATGAGCGACACAGTGCGAGCGCTCACACGCAGTGTGATTCCGGTCCGCTACATCCCCCGCGGCCGGCACCGCCTCAAGGGCGTCGCCGAGCCGCAGCAGGTCTTCGCGGCCGTTTCATCGGCTGCCAACGGCGCAGCGGTTCAGACGCGATGGGTCATGCCGCGACGGTCGGCATTCCTGGCGGTCGGCGCCGTCATCGTTCTGGCCGCCCTTGGTTATGCGGCGTTTGGCGCCGGGGCCAGACCCGGTCCCACGGTCAGTCCGACCCGCACGGCGACCGCTGCCGCTCTCGCGTCGACACCCGCCGCCCCGTCGACGCTCGTTCCGCCCAGCGCAACTTCTGCACCCTCCGAGTCTTTGACGGCGGCAAGCCCGGGCCCTTCGGTCATCTACATCGACCCGAACGCCAATTCCAACACCGGCGGCTACAGGGTTCTGGCGCCGGGCAGCTACCGCTTTCCTGCATTCCGGCCGACCGTTGAGTTCACCATCAGGCCCACATGGACCGACCGGGGTTGGTGGCCGCAATTTTCGAGTTCAGACATGACCTCACTATTTGCGCTTCACGGTGGCGTTGATACCGGGGCGCCGTATTCGTGGGAAGGCGTCCGCCGGGACATGCTGATCCTTGATTTCGTTCGGCTCCAGACCGTCATTGGTAATGCCTGCAATCCTGGTGACACGAGCTCCTACGAGCTTCTCGGCGGGCGCCCGCGCGACGTTGTCGACTGGCTCAAAGACCACCCTTTTCTCGAGACCACGAACCTGAAGGTAGTTCCACTTGCGGGCCTTGACGGCTTGAGCATTGATGTGGCCCTCAAGGACAATCCGAACCAGGGCTGTTCCGGTTCGGGGATCCCTCCGGACAGCGTCAGTTTGTTCAAGACGACGTCGATCGCGGGTGTCCTCGGCGGTTCGAGCGTCGAAGGTGTGCACAAGATCCGCGACGGCGAAACGCACCGCATGACGATCCTTGATGTTGGTGGTGACGCGCCGCTCGTCCTGGTCTCTGAGTGTCGAACGAGCGACTGTCCGAAGATGTTTCCCTGGGCGCAGGACTTCATCGACACGATCACCCTGCTCGACGGCCAGTGAACGTCTCAGGCGTAGACTCCCAAGCATGAAGATCTTCCTGGACACGGCCGAAATCGAAGAGATCCGCATCGCTGCCCGCTGGGGCGTGTTGGACGGCGTGACCACCAACCCCACCCTGTTCGCCAAGGTCGGCGGCTCCTATGACGACGTGCTGAAGCAGATCTGCGAGCTCACATCGGGTCCGGTCAGCGCTGAGGTCGTCGCCGAGGATGTCCCCGGCATGCTCGAGGAGGGCCGCCACTTCGCCAAGCTCGCACCGAACATCGTGGTCAAGGTGCCCATGAGCGAGGAAGGACTGGAGGCGATTTCGCGCTTCGCCGAGGAAGGCATCAAGACCAACTGCACGCTGATCTTCTCCTCCAACCAGGGCCTGCTCGCGGCCAAGGCCGGCGCGTCCTTGCTGTCGCCGTTCGTGGGCCGGCTCGACGACATCAACGAAGAGGGCATGACGGTCGTGCGCGAGCTGGTCGCCATGGTCGAGCTGCACGACCTCGAGTCAGAGGTCCTGGCCGCCTCGATCCGTCACCCGCGCCATGTGACGGAAGCCGCCCTGGCCGGCTCGCACATCGCCACGCTGCCATTCAAGGTCCTGCAACAGATGGTTCACCACCCGCTGACCGACAAGGGCATCGTCACCTTCCGCAGCGACTGGGACAAGGCACGCAAGGCGGCCGGCTCAGCCAGCGCCGAAAAGGCAGCCGCCCGCAGCAACTAGTGGGCTAGTCGCCCTTGCCGTGACCGTGGCCATGGCCGCCATGGCCGTTGTCACCGTGGTTTCCGTTGTTGCCGCCCTGGTTGTCGTTGCCACCGTTGCCGTTGTTGCCCCCTTGGTTTCCGCCGCCGGCGCCTGATCCCGACACGGGGTTGGCGGCCGGTTGAGTCGGGCCGAGCGTCGGTTGGTCGGGCGCCGGGGTTGGAGCAACGGTTGCCGGCCCAGTGGTGCTCGCCGGGTGACCGAATCCGTTTGACAGGACTAGCGAGCCACCGATCAGCCCGACGATGAAGATTGCACCCGCCACCAGCGCGATGGCCGATGGGCGGCGTCCGACTGGCCGCGCACTATGGGCAGCCACTGCGGGTACGACGGCCGTCTGCGGAACAGCCGCAACAAAGACCGTTTGCGCCTCGGCTAGGCGGGCCAGCCACGCTCGCAGCTGACGGGCGACCTCCGTCGCAGCGGGACGCACTCGAGGGTCGAAGGCGAGAGCCGCGATGGCCAGATCCACCAACTCGGCCGGGGCGTCATTGACTGGCGCCGCCGGCAGCCTCTGTTGCCGGGCGAGCTCGGCGGTTGTAGCGGCGACGTAGGGCCGTCGGCCGGCAAGCATTTCGTAGAGCACAACCCCCAACGCGTAAACGTCGGTGGCCGGGTCCGCCGGCTGGCCTGCCAGCTGCTCGGGCGCCATGTACGGCAGCGTGCCCGACGTCATGCCCGGTGCCGGCAGGCCGCCATCCGAGCGCGCCGGCGTGGAGGAGATGCCAAAGTCGAAAATCTGGGCTCGCCCGTCAGGCCCGATCATGACGTTGCCGGGCTTCACGTCGCGATGCACAACCCCACGACCGTGGGCATGGGCCAGGGCATCCGCGATGTCGGCAGCGATGGCCGCAGCCTCACCTGGATAAAGCCGGCCCGACCGCGCCAGGCGCCGGGCGAGAGTCTCGCCGCCAACATACGTAAACGCGAGGGCTGCTTCCTTGCGCCCAATGTGGGCATCGAGCAGCGGCACGATGTTCGGGTGGTTGAGTCTGCCCGCCGCATCCGCCTCGGCGGCTAGCTGGCGACGCGAAGCCACGTCCGACGGTTGGTCGTTGGCGACCTTCAACGCAACATCGCGGCGGCGTCGCTTGTCGCGCGCCCGCCAGACCGTCGCCGTGGCGCTGCCGCCCAGCCTTTCGCGCAGCTCATAACGGCTCGCGATGCGGTCGCCCATCCCAGAAACGTTAGCCGCGATCCGCTAAACCACAACCGCGAGCACCGTACCGCTGCCTACCATGATGGTTACATCGGCCGAGTATTGACCGTGCCGCGCGCGGTGATATGATTCTTCACGTCCCCGCTCTCCCCGAACGATGGCTGCTGGCCTCGCGATTCGGGAACATCCCTTTCACGGTTCTGTGCGCGCGCAACGCGTGTGCCATAGCGGGGACCCTGAGCACACGCCCCATCTCGTCGCTGGCCTCTACCCCTTATATCTGTTCAGCCCTACCCAGAGGAAAAAAGCCCAAGCAATGAATATCAACGAACTCCAGAGCAAGAACTTCAACCAGCTGGTCCAGATCGGCGGTGATCTGGAGGTCGCCGACGCACGGGAGATGCGCAAGGACGACCTGGTCGAACGAATCATTCAGCGCCAAATCGAGCGCTCAGGCCAGTCTTACGCAACCGGCATTCTCGACATCGTCGATGACGGTTACGGCTTCATGCGCCGGCGCGGCGTCATGCCCAGCCCCGACGATGTCTACGTTTCGTCCGCCCAGGTCCGGCGGTCCGGCCTGCGCGCTGGCGACCGCGTGTCGGGTGTCGTCCGCGCGCCAAAGGACGGCGAGAAGTACTGGGGCCTCGTGCGTGTCGAGTCCGTCAACGGCGTCGATCCGGAGGCTGCCAAGCGCCGCCCATTCTTCGACACCCTGACGCCTATCCACCCCATCGAGCTGATTAACCTCGAGACCGACCCCAAGAACCTTTCGCAGCGCCTCATCAACCTGGTCAACCCGCTGGGCAAGGGTCAGCGCGCACTTATCGTGTCGCCGCCCAAGGCGGGCAAGACGATGCTGTTGAAGCAAATCGCCAATGGCATCACCGCCAACTACCCCGAGATTCTGCTGATGGTCGCGCTCATCGGTGAGCGACCGGAGGAAGTCACAGACATGCGTCGCTCGGTCAAGGGCGAGGTCATCTCCTCGACCTTCGACGAGCCGACCGAGAACCACACTCGCGCCGCCGAGATGGCGCTCGAGATTGCCAAGCGCCAGGTCGAGACCGGCCGTGACGTGGTCATCCTGCTCGACTCGATCACCCGTCTGGCCCGCGCCTACAACCTGGCCCTGCCGCCTTCCGGCCGCACGCTGTCAGGTGGTATTGACCCCATCGCGCTCTATCCGCCCAAGCGTTTCTTCGGCGCCGCCCGCAAGATCGAAGAGGGTGGCTCGTTGACGATCATCGGCACCTGCCTCATCGACACGGGTTCGCGCATGGATGACGTGATCTACGAGGAATTCAAGGGCACCGGCAACTCGGAGCTCATCCTCGATCGCAAGCTGGCTGAGAAGCGCGTCTTCCCGGCCATCGACGTCCAACGCTCTGGCACCCGCCGCGAGGAGCTGCTGCTCGAGGAGCCAACGCTGAAGATGGTCTGGACGATGCGCCGCATGCTGTCGGCCGTCGGCACCAACGAAGGCATCGAGCTGCTGCTCAACCGCCTCTCGAAGTCGAACTCGAACGCCGAGTTCCTGGCCAGCCTGACCAAGAGCGCCGCCGCGAACGAGGCGTAGGCCGTCGCCCGCCGGCCGATAGCCCAGCAAGGACGAACCGATGGCTGAAGTAGTGCTCTTCCACCATGCCCAGGGCCTGACGCCCGGGGTTGTCGCATTCGCCGATGCGCTGCGCGACGCTGGGCACACGGTCCACACGCCCGACCTATTCGAAGGCCGAACCTTCGGCAGCATCGACGAGGGGATGGCCTACGCCCAGCAGCTCGGCTTTCCCGACGAGATTTTCAAGTTGGGGGCAAAGGCTGTAGATGGGCTGCCCCCTGAGCTGGTCTACGCCGGCTTCTCGCTCGGCGTCCTGCCCGCACAGCGCCTGGCCCAGACTCGGCCAGGAGCACGTGGAGCGTTGCTGTTCTACTCGTGCGTGCCAGTCTCCGCGTTCAGTTCGAAGTGGCCGGACGGAGTGCCCGTGCAGGTCCATGGCATGGATGCCGACCCGATCTTCGTCGGCGAGGGCGACATCGATGCCGCACGCGAGCTGGTAGCGCAGGCCGACGATGGCGAGTTGTTCCTCTACCCGGGCGACCAGCACTACTTCGCCGACAGTTCGCTGCCGTCGTACGACCCCGCGGCCGCCAGGCTGGCGATGCAGCGCGTGCTCGACTTCCTCAAGGACAAGTAAGCGGCTCGCTCGACGAAGTCATTAACAGGTTAGCCATATCGTGCGGTGCAGGACATCGCACATCCGGCTGTAGCCGTTGTAGGCTCATGCCCTCTCTAGCGGGGGCGTGATGTGAGGACCGGCCGAGCCGTCGTCGGCCTATGTCTGTTGGTGGGTCTGGTACTGCTCGTGCCGAACCTGTCGGCGTTGGCGCGCCTGGCCGGGCCGGCGGCTGTCGACCCGCGCGTTCTGACCGATACGTCAGGTGGCAAGCGCACCTCGGTGGTCGTGTTCATGGCCGACCAGGCCGACGTCCACGGAGCTCGCGGGCTGCGCAATCGCGCCGAACGCGGGCGGGCGGTTGAGCGCGCCCTGACGCAGCACGCCGCACAGGCGCAACAAGCAATCACTCACTGGCTAACCGCCCGCGGCGTGCCCTTCCAGTCGTTTTGGGTTGCCAACATGCTCGTGCTCGATGCCGACCGCGATCTGGTCGACGCCCTCGCCGCTCGGCCGGACGTAGCTCGCATCGACGCCAACACACCGACCCGCGGCATCGAGGATCCGACGATCTCACGCATCGACCTGTCCCTCGCTGCCACTACGTCAGTCGAGCCGGGCGTGGCCAACGTTCGGGCGCCCGACGTGTGGAACCTGGGCGACACCGGCACTGGCATCGTCATCGGCGACGCCGACACCGGCGTGCGCTGGACGCACACGTACATCAAGCACGCGTACCGCGGCTGGAACGGCTCGTCGGCCGACCACAACTACAACTGGCACGACGCCATCCATAGCGGTGGCGGCGTCTGCGGCGCGAACACCCAGGCGCCGTGCGACGACAACGGCCACGGCACCCACACCGTCGGCACCCTCGTCGGCGACGATGGCGGCACGAACAAAACCGGCGTCGCACCTGGCGCCAAATGGATCGGCTGCCGGAACATGAACCAGGGCGTTGGCAAGCCGTCCACTTACGCCGAATGCTTCCAGTTCTTCCTTGCGCCGACCGATCTTGCCGGCAACAACCCGAACCCCGACCGGCGGCCGGACATCGTCTCCAACAGCTGGGCCTGCCCGCCGACCGAGGGCTGCAACACCGGCGCCGAGCTCGAAACGATCGTCAATAACCTCGGCGCGGCCGGCATCTTTGTCGTCGCTGCCGCCGGTAACTACGGCCCTACCTGCTCGACCGTCGAATATCCGGCCGGGATGTACGCCGGCGCCTTCACCGTCGGCGCAATCGATGCTTCGAACAACTCCTTGGCCGACTTCAGCAGCCGCGGCCCGGCCCTTTTCTACACACCTGCCTTGCGCAAGCCGAACCTGTCCGCGCCGGGTGTGCATGTTCGGTCAGCCTGGCGCACGAGCGACACCGCTTCCGCGTCGTCGGACGGCACGTCAATGGCCACGCCGCACGTAGCCGGTGTGGTCGCCTTACTGTGGTCAGCCCGGCCGGAGCTCGTCGGTGATATCGACGCGACGCGCGCCGTCCTTGAGGACTCGGCCAACCCGGGCGTGACGGTCGACCCGCCTGAACGATGCGGCGGGTTGAACTCATGGGATGTGCCCAACAACTCGTTCGGCTTCGGCCGGGTTGACGCGCTGGCGGCGCTCAACGAACCGGCTCCGACTCCTTCGCCCACTCCGACTTCGACCGTTACTCCCAGTCCGACGCCTTCAGGCGGCGCCACCGTGCCGGGCGCGCCACAGAACGCGGCCGCCACCGCCGGCGACACGACGGCCAAGGTCACGCTGGAGTGCGCCGACGACGGACGGCGGGGAATCGATAACGAGCTACACGGCCACCTCGGACCCGGGCGGCCTGACATGCACGACCGCTGGGTCCCTGCATTGCACTGTATCTGGCCTGACCAACGGCCAGTCCTACACGTTCAGCGTCAGGGCGACGAACCTGATCGGCACCGGGCCGCCGTCGAATGCCTCGAACTCAGTCACGCCGCACGTTCCGGACACCACCGCGCCCGTCGCGGCGACGCCATCCATTCGATTTTTGTCGAGCCAGAAGGTAGGCAGCAAGGCCAGCGTGCGGGTCAGCTGGGCGCCGTCGAGCGATCCGTCCGGTATAGGGCACTACGACCTGTTCCAGAGCACCAATGGCGGCGCATGGGCACAGGTCACGCTGCCGTCGCCCACATCAACATCGGTCGACCGATCGCTGACGATCGGTAGCACCTACAGATTCACCCTGCGTGCCACCGATGGAGCAGGCAACACCGGCGGTTACTCGACGACTGCTACGGCCAAGCTCGCCAAGGCCCAAGAGGACAACGTCGCCGTGACGAGTGTGGGCGGCTGGCGGCGCGTCGCGCTGACCGGCGCGCTGGGCGGGTACGTCAAGAAATCGACCACCACTGGCGCGACAGCGACCTATGCATTTACCGGTTCGGGCGTCGCGTTCGTTTCCACTCTTGCTGCCGCGCGTGGCATCGCCGAGGTATGGCTCGACGGTGTCAAGGTGGCCACGATCGACCTCTATGCCGCCACCACTCAGACATCGCGGATCGTCTGGGCGTCCGGTGTGCTGACCAACTCCCAGCACTCGGTCCAGATTCGCGTGACCGGCACCAAGAACGCCGCAGCCACGAACGTCCGGATTGATGTAGACGCCTTCCTTCGTTGGACGTGATTCCTGCCCCTTTGCCGGCTTGACACGACCTGCCCAGCACGACGACGCTGGGCACGGAACTGAACGGGAGGCCAGCGCAGCGGGTTTGCCAGAACGGTCGCCCATCGATCCGCTGATTTTGGCCAATGGCGAGACCGACACGTTCAGGGCGGCGTACGGGCGCCGGGGGAGAGAACATGGGCGGGAAATCGGGCCGTGGCTGGCGTTTTGGTGTGTTCTTAATGGCGGTTGGCTTGGTGGCACTTGCGGGAGCCCCGGCTGCATTTGCCGCTGCCCCGTCGAATGACACATTCGGCGGCGCGACGGTGATCTCGTCGTTGCCGTTCAGCGATACGGTCGACACGACAGAAGCGACTACCGACGCCGACGACGCGCAGGCGAATGCGAGCTGCGGCGCGCCGGCAACCGACGCAAGCGTTTGGTACGCATTGACGGGCGATGGCACGTCCGTCGAGGTGGACGTTTCTGGCTCCGACTACTCGGCCGGCGTGCTGGTCGCAACGGGAACCGAAGGAAGCCTTACGACGACCACGTGCGGTCCTGGCAGCGTTGCCTTTACGGCCGAATCTGGAACGACCTACTACATCCTCGCTTTCGACGACCAGTTGGACGGGTCCGGCAACGGCGGCCAGCTGTCGATCGTGGTCAGCGAGTTCGTGCCTGCGTCGGTCGACGCAATCACCGTCAACCACATTGCAAGATTCCACAAGGATGGATCGGCAACGGTGTCAGGCACGGTTACGTGCAGCGGAAGCGTCCAGTTTGCGGAAATCGACCTTTCCATGACGCAGACGGTGGGACGGGCGAAAGTCAATGGATTTGGCTCGACCAACGACGTCACCTGCGACGGCACATCACAGCCATGGAGCCTCGTCGTTAGCGGTGACAACGGGCTGTTTAGGGGCGGCAAGGCGAAGGTGTCCGTAGATGCGTTCGTCTGTGACGCGTTTAACTGCACAGATAGCTTCATCGATGCGACGGTCAGCCTGAAGAAGTAGGGAATTCAATCGAGTTTGTCAGGAGAAGGGGTCCCACGCGGGACCCCTTCTTCCTGTCTACGATGGGCGCGCATGTTCCTCGACGAGGTAACGATCACCGTCCGCGCAGGCGACGGCGGCAACGGCGCGGCGACGTTCCGGCGTGAAGCGCACGTGCCGCGTGGCGGACCGGACGGCGGCGACGGCGGACGGGGCGGTTCGGTCTATCTGAAGGTCGATATCGGCGAGACGATGCTCGTCGACTATCGCTTCAAGCACCACTTTCGCGCCGAATCGGGCGGTGCCGGGACGGGTTCCAAGAAGCACGGCAAGGCCGGTGACGATCTCGATCTGCCGGTGCCGCCGGGAACCGTCGTAACGGACGTCTCCTCCGGCGATCTCATCGGCGATCTGGTCATTCCCGGCCAGCGACTGCTCATCGCGCGTGGCGGTCGTGGCGGCCTGGGCAATGTCCACTTCGCCACTGCAACTCACCGCACGCCACATCACGCGCAGAAGGGCGAGGCGGGACAGGAGCGCAAGCTGAAGCTTGAGCTGCGCCTGATCGCCGACATCGGCCTGGTCGGACTGCCCAACGCCGGCAAGAGCACCCTGCTGGCGGCACTGACCGCCGCGACCCCGCAGATCGCGCCGTATCCGTTCACCACGCTCGAACCCAATCTGGGGGTGCTCGACTTCACGGCGTTCGATGGGGCAGACGAGCGGCGGGTAACCATCGCCGACCTGCCCGGCCTGATCGAGGGCGCTTCGTCCGGCGCCGGCCTTGGCCACGCCTTCCTACGCCACGCATCGCGAACCCGACTGCTCGTTCACGTGGTGGACGTCGCGGCGGCGAATCCCGAGCGCGACTATGAGGTCATCCGCGAGGAACTCGAAGCGCACGACCCGGAACTGCTCGACAAACTGACCTTGGTCGTAGCCAACAAGACCGACCTACCCGAGGCGGCCGACCAGCTGGAGCCCTTCCGGCGTCGGCGGCGGAAGGAGGGCGCCGAGGTAGTCGCAATGTCGGCCCGCACCGGGCAAGGCCTGGACCAGCTGATGCCGGCGCTCGCGCGCCTGTTGCCTGACGCGGCGACGCTGGCCCAGCCCGGGCCGGCTGCCGGCATGGTCGTCCACCGCCTTGAGTCGGCCGGCGACGCCTTCTCTGTCGAACGCGAGGACGGCGCGTTCCGCGTGCGCGGCCGGCGCATCGAACGGTTGGCAACGCAGACCAACTTCGACAACGAGGAATCGGCCGATCGCTTCCAGCGTGACTTGGCCCGGCTCGGCATCGAGCGCGAACTCGTGCGGGCTGGCGTGACCGGCGGCGATACGGTGCGCATCGGCCCGGTCGAGCTCGAGTGGTCGGACGAGGACGGCGCTTGAGCGGCGAGCGCTGGGGCATCTTGGGCGGCACGTTCGACCCGCCGCACTATGGCCACCTGGTCATCGCCGAACAGACGCGCGAGGCACTCGAGCTGGCCGGCGTGCTGTTCATGCCAGCGGCGCAGCCGCCGCACAAACTCGAGTCGGAGATCACGCCGGCTGCGCAGCGACGCGACATGGTCCAACTGGCCATCGCCGACAACCCTGCCTTCTCGCTGCTGACCATCGAGCTCGAGCGCGACGGCCCAAGTTATTCGGTCGATTCGCTGGAACGCCTCAGCGCTGACCGGCCAGGCCAGGAGTTCGTCTTCATCGTGTCGGTCGAGGCCGCGCGCCAGATGCCGACGTGGCGTGACCCGCAGCGGTTACTCGAGTTGACGGAAGTCGCAGTCGTGCCGAGGCTGGGCTATCCGCCGCTCGAAGCGGGCTGGGCGGATCACGCATTTCCCGGCCAGCACGACCGCTTCCTGTATGTCGGCACCAGCCCAGTCGGCCACTCCGCGTCCGATGTGCGAAGCCGTGTTGCGGCAGGCCTGACGATTCGTTACCTCGTGCCGCCAGCGGTGGAGGACTACATCGCCCGATATCGGCTATACAGGTAGGCGATGACCGACGAACTGGCAGAGCCGACACCGATCAAGCTCGGCCTGCCCCAGCAGCGCCGGCGGCCGCGCCGTACGGCGCAGGCGGCAGATGCCGCGGCGGTTGAATACCAGCCCGACGCAGAGGCATTGGCGCTGGCTCGGCGGATCGTCGATTTGGCCGAGGACAAGAAGGCGTCCGACATCGTGCTGCTAGAGATCGGCCGGCTGACCAGCATGGCCGACTACTTCGTCATCTGCTCCGGTCAGTCCGAGCGCCAGCTGGGTGCCATAGCCGACGGCATTGCCGAGGGACTGCGCGACGAGGGCGTGAAAGCCATCGGGCGCGAGGGCTCATCGACGGCGCACTGGCTGCTCATCGATTTCGGCGCCGTCATCGTCCACGTCATGGCCCAGCCGGAGCGCGACTTCTACCAGCTCGAGCGGCTGTGGGCCGAGGCGCCCCTGTTGTTGCGCTTGCAATAGCCTCCCTTAATCGTTGGCGCTTCGTTACAACATCGTTGAGCGCGACAAGTAGGAAGGTCGGCGCAATAAGCCGTACCAGAGGGTCATGGGGAACTACATAAAAGCGTACCTAGAGTCCCTGCATGGCTTCGCTTGGCACCAAGTGTCCGCAATGCACGAGGCGCCTCGTCAACTCTAGGTTCGACGCCACTTTCCGGTTGTCGGATGGCGACGAGCGGCTCTGCTTCGGCCTGCCGGCCGGACTGTGCGAAGACTGCCAGCAGCTGTACATCGATCCAGACCTCATCGACATGCTCGACCTGCCCAAGGGACGCTGCGTGTTCGCCATCGAGACCGATCAGGTCCTGATGCGCGAGGCCTGGACCGGCGCCGACTGACTTTAGGTTCGCGGGCGCGTCACGGATCCTCCTCTCCCGCTGACGCGCTCGCCGATCCAAGCCAATAAGGCCAACTGCGAACGGTCGTCGGACAGAGAGTGCGGGCTGCCGTCGGTGGCAATGCCCTTGGACAAAAGATCGAGTTCCATGAGCCCGGATAGCGCCGCTTCGAGGGAGGGCGCGTCCCAGCGAGCTGCCTGCTCGGCCAGCTTCTGGGCCCGAAACGGCTGCAGTTTCATCGCCCGGACCAGGTCTCCCGGCCGGGTGCCCGCGTCCAGGTAGTCACGCACGGTAATGAGCTCGCGTAGCCGGCGGTGGATCTGAGCGATCAGTAGCGGAATGGCCGTGCCCGCGTCGAGCAGTCGCTCTGCGAGTTGCGCGGTCTCCGGGCCACGGCGGGCGCCGAGCGCGTCAAGGAAGGCCCACGTCGAGCCGGGGATTGCCTCGCTGACGATGGCCTCGACGTCGGACGCCGTTACCTTGCCCTCCGGCCGGTAGAGAGCCAGCTTCTCCAGCTCGCTGTTGGCCAATTCCGACTGTCGGCGCCGGTCGACGTCGCCTTCGCGGACGAATGCACCGACCCTTTCGGCGATGGCTTTGGCCGCCCCTGGCGCGAGCGTTACGCCGAGCTCCGTCGCCCGGCGGTCGACCCAGCCCTCCATTCGCTCGCGCGTCGGTACGCTGAATTCACCGACGGCTCCGCCGGCCGCCTGCACGGCGTCGCGCAGCTGGCCATTGACCGCAGGCAGACCCTTTGCTGCCTGAGGCCAACAGGTCGATGAAGCACAGGGCGTTGCCAGGTCCCACTTGCGGCAACAGCGCGAGGATGCGCTGGCGGGCCGTCGACTCCGCGATCAGCGTGCCCGGCTGGCGCACGACGACGACCGTGCCGCCGCCGAACAGCGGGCTGGTCGACACACGCTGTTCGATGCGCTCGATGGCGCGAGCGCGAGCCGCGGCGGCGCCGCCGGTCTCATCGTCGCTGGTTCCCGTGCGCCAGATCTCAGCCGGCTGACCGCTTTCGGCCGAAATGTCCGCTGCCAGCCGGCGGGCCGCCTGCTCCAGGCCAAACGCGTCTTCACCCCAGAAATAGGCGAGGCTGGCGCTCAACTAAGGAAACCGTCGACCCACGGCAGCCGCGTGACTTCGGCAGGCGTGATGCCCGCGGCGGCACACACCTCTTCCTCGAGGCGATCGGCGAGGACCCGGCCACGGGCGATGGTTGCGGCGCGCTCCGGGTGGTTGGTCTCCCACTTGGCAAACCGGCGGGTGAGGGTCACGACATCTTTCATGGCCCGCTTGTCGGCATAGGAAACGATCAGCTCGGCCGGGCTCGCCTCGCGCAGCCAGCGGTTGAACTCGCCCTCGTCGGCCAGTCGCGTCGCAGGATGGGACGAGATCGCCGGGCCCAGCTCCGCGTAGCCTCGGCCGGCCAGCCAAGAGGCGCCGGCCGTACCGTGACCCAGCGCCGCCCGCAGCGCGCGCAGCGGCGGCGCCTTGTCGACGTCGTGGAGCAACGCAGCCGTCTCGGGCAGGTCGGCCGGCACGTCGCGTCCGCGCTCGCGGACACGAGCGGCCAGGAACGCGGCGACCTCGGCGACGGCGGCCGAATGAGTGCGCAACCAGGCTGGCGCTTTGAGCTCGACGAGGATGCGCGCCGCGGCCTCGCGCGTCGGAACTGCCATTGACCGCATTCTAGGCAGGCGGGCGGCGCGTCCCCGGAAAGTGCCGAACCCGGACCAGCAGGTCATCACGTGGCCGTCCCTCCGCGCAGGCAGACCAACCGACGAGGTCGGGTCGTGGGCCGAACAGCACGTAGACCCGCTCCGCGCGGCGCGGGCCACGCCGTAAGCCGCCGTCCGTCCTGAAGCCAGAGCCGGTGGCGCCGCTGACGGCGGCCGACGGAGCTACCAGACCCATAGCGCCAGCGCCGCGCAACCGGCGCGCCTCTGCCTGGCAGCTTCGATACGTGGAGTAGTCGCCCATCATGGTGGCGTCCGACAGGCTTGGCTCCATCGACGGCGGTTCGGGCAAGTCGATGGCCCACATCGAACGGCTGATGCCGGCCAGGTCGGCCGGATCCGTGATGCCTTCGTGGCGCAGGAACTCGGCCCACGCCGCGTCCGGCGTTTCGGCGAAGTAATGCGCCGGGCCTTCGCCGGCAGCGTGCCAGCGACCGGCGGGTTGCTGCTCACTCTCCCACAGGAACGGGCGTCGCCGATCGACGTGGCGAAAGACAATCACGTTGCCGCCGCCGGCCCGACGAGAGCCGCCGCCAGATCCTGGATCGAGGTTGCCGGCGCGCCGTCCGGGGTCCAGTTCACGCCCAAGGCCTCGCGCGGCGACCGCCCATCGAGCTGCGCCCGTGGCCGCTCGAACCAGCGCCGCACGCCGATCTGGTTGTACGCGCCGCCCAGGTCCGCCACCACCAGGGCGAGCCAGTGTGCACGCGCCGCAACCGCGTCGGGCACATCGCGCGAGCCGGCCAGGTAACGACGCAGGCTGACCTCGGAGGTACCCAGCAGCCGGGCGAGCTGGTCGAGCTCGAAGGTCTGGCGCAGTTGACGCAGCTCGCGGTCGGGCAGGGGCGAGCCGATCAGCGCCTCGTCGAGGCGTTCGATCAGCGTCGCCAGCCGCGCTGGCGAGAGGTCGCTCTCGAGCATGCCCAGAGCGGCATCCCGGCCGATGCCCGCTGCCGCCGCGCTGCGCGCGATGTCGCGGAGAAGGTCGAGGTCGAGCCGGTCGATCCGTTCGCGGCCACTCAGCAGGCCCACCGCTGTTGCATGCAAAACCAGCCCGAACGCCCGGGCCAGCAGGCTCTGCCTGGTTAGCGGAGCATCAACGGATACAATTTGGATTTCTGTCACGATCCGTAGTCTATCCGCCACCTCCACGGTACGTCAAAGGCGACGGGCGGCGGTGAAGGAATCGGACACCAACCCAAGCCGGGCGGCACGTAGGCGGCGGGCTGGGTTGGGATTGGTCGGCCGCCCGTTGCCTGGGCGGTAAGGTCGTGGCCGTCGGTAGTGATCGCGACGGAACCGTCGAGGTCGGTCCGGTAGACCTCGGCCCCGCTCGCCTGCAGGCGCGCCACCGTGCCTGGGTTGGGATGGCCGTACGGGTTGCCCCAGCCGGCGCTGATGATGGCGATGCCCGGATGCACGCGATCGAGGAAGGCTGCCGTGGTCGCCGTGCCGCTGCCGTGATGGGCGACCTTGAGCACGTCGAATGGGCGCTCCATCGGCCGGCAGCGAGCTGGCCAGGAGCTGTGGGTCGATTTGCTGCTCGATGTCGCCGCCGAGCAGGAAGCGCCGCTCGCCGTACTGCATCTCGAACACGATCGAGACGTTGTTGACCTGCGTCCCACCGTCGGTCGGATGGAGCGGCACCTCGCCGCGCAGTGGCCACAGCACGTTGAGCGTGATGCCGTCGAGCATCAGGTGGTCGCCCGCTGCCAGCAACTGCGTGTCGCGACCAAGGTCTGCCAGCCGGCGGCGGAACGCAGCGTCACCGGGCCCCAGGCCGATCATGCCCGGCTCTGCTATGTCGCCGATGCGGTAGCGGTCCAGCAGTAAGGCCAGACCGGCGACATGGTCCTCGTGCGGATGGGTGATCACGACAACGTCAATGCGGCGGTCCCACGGCGGGAGGCGCTGGTCAAGCAGGGCGATGAGGCGGTTTGGATCAGGTCCCGTGTCGATCAAGATCCGCCCGCCCGCCGGTCCTTGCAGCAGGATCGAGTCGCCTTGGCCGACATCGAGCACGGTCATGTGCAGACGGCCGTCTGGCTGGGCGCTGACGACCATGGCACTGGTCAGGACGGCGGCAGTGGCTATCGTCGCTGCCGCCATCAGGCGCCGGCGGCGACGCGTGTGAACGAGACCGGCGTCGCGCCGACCGCGCGAGTCGTGTGCCTCCCTCGCGGCGTCCATCGGAAGTGTCGGGCGCCAACGTAGGAATGGCGCGACAGCGGCCGCCGCAGCGATGGCGGCCACGGCGTCAAGGGGTGGCGGCAGCGAAAGGCTGGCCAGCGGCAACGAAGCGCAGATGTGAGCGACGGCGATCAGAGCGCCGAGGCATACGGATGCGGCCAGCCCGAACGGCGCGACCAGCAGGTCCGGCAAGCCGGCCGATGCTGCAGCCGAAGCGCCCAGCGCGGCTGCGGCGGAAAGCATGGCCGGAGCGACCAGCGGCGCGGCCAGCAGGTTGGCGAGTGGCGAGACGAGCGATAACTGACCGAAATGCAGCAGCACCAGCGGCTGCGTCGCGAGTTGGGCGGCAAGCGACATGCCAAGGCCTTCGACGAGCACCGCAGGCGTGCGCGCCGGCAGCCTTCGTCGCAGGAGATCGCCAAAGGTTGCGCTCCACACCAGCAGTCCGGCGGTCGCCGCCAGCGACAACTGGAAGCCGATGTCGCCGATGGCCGACGGGTCGGCCACGAGCATGGCCACGGCTGTGAGCGCCAGGGCGCCACGCGCCTGTGCCGCGCGTCCACTCTCGCGCGCACCGATGACAACCGATGCCATGACCGATGCGCGGAAGACGGCCGGCCCGCCGCCGGCGAGCAGCGAGTAACCCCAGATCAGGGCCAGCACGGCCATGGATCGGCGCCTGCGACTGAGCCGGCCGAGCATCGATCCGGCCATGGCCGCCAGCAGCGCGAGGTGCGAGCCGCTGATGGCGACGATGTGACTCAGCCCGGCGGCGCGGAAGTCACTCGATACGTCGCGTGCCAGCTGATCGCGCAGGCCGACGAGTAGACCGGTAGCGAGGCCGGATTGCGGTTGCGGGACGGCGCGCGCCAACAGGTCGGCTGCGGTTCGCCTGACCCGTTCGAGCTCGGCAAGCGGTGAGTCACTGGCGCCCAAAAGGTCGAACGAGCGCGGCCGCACCGAGTAGGCGATGCCCGCTCGAGCCAGGAACTGGCCAAACGAGTCGTCAACCGACGCCGGTTCGAGGCGCGCGTCGAAGCTGATCTGATCGAGTGCGTTCACCTCCGGATAGCGCGGCAGCCAGGCGTAGACACGATCCGCTGTTTCCGGCGGCTCGAGCTCCAGCACGACGCGCTGCTGCGCACCGTCCGTTGACCCGACCGAGACAACGTGGGCGACATGAACGCCGGATGCCTCGTTGGGTACGACCGCCGGCGCGGGCGGCGCCAGAGCCAAACCCACTGCGCCTCGGAGGAGTACGAGAGTCGCGCCCATGGCCGCAAGGCCCGTCGCGGCTGCACCTCGCCTGTCACGTCGTGCCCGAGAACCCGCGGCTACTGCAACAGTCGCGAGTGCGGCTCCAAGGCATACAGCAGCGTTCGCCACGCCGGCACAGAAGAGCGCAGCAACGATCGCGCCAAGGGCAACCCAACCCGCGCGTGGCAACCCGAAACCTGCCTGCGACTACGGCGTGACGGTGATGAGCGAGCGGATTTTCTCGAGCGTTGCCGCGCCGACTACGCCGCGCTGCGACAGGTCATCGACACTGGCGAAAGGGGTCTCCTGGCGCGCCGAAATAATCTTCGCCGCGGTAACGGGTCCGATACCGGGCAACGTGTCCAGTTCTTCGGCTGACGCAGTGTTGATGTCGATGAGGCCACTTCCGGCGGCGGGCTGCTGACTGGCGCCGGCGGCAGTGGGTGTCGAGGCGGTCTCGCCGCGCAGCGGAACGTGGACCTGCTGCCCGTCGACCAGCACCTCCGCCAGGTTCAGTTTGCTTGTGGCGGCGGCGATATCGACCTGCGCGGAGTAGCCGCCGGCCGCCGCTATGGCGTCGCCGACGCGGCTGCCCACTGCCAGCCTGAACAATCCCGATTGATTAACGCGCGCCCTCAACGTCCACGATTACTTCGCCGACAGGGGCACTGGGCTGTACCCCACTGCTGCGGCCAGGCTGGGTGTCGCGCGGTGAGGCCTGGCTATCGATTGCGACTGCCGGTTTGGGTGCGCCAGCCAGCACTATGAAGACAATCGCTGCTGCCGCCGCACAGACAGCGACGCTGACCAACACCAGCGACGTGCCCAGCAGCCGACGGTTCGCGGCATTCCCATCCGGCGGCTTCCCCGCGGCGGGTGGCACGTCATCCGTGCCCGAATCCCCCGGCCCGTCCGGTCCCGCCGGCTCGACGGGACGCCATTCGGCGATCCGATCCATTGCGTCCTCCGCACTTGGATGACGACGGGACCGGCGGGCGGCGGCTCGGCGGGAGCTTCGCGCCCGTCGACAACCCGGGGCACATCGGGCCATCGAGCGAGCGCGTTACGACATGCTAGGCAGAGCCACTTATCGGTTGCTTATGCAAGTTATCCACCGCGCGGCGGCGGTCAGGCCGCGCCGGCCGCCACTGGCTCCAGAAGTGGTCTGACTTCCTCGACCATGCGCACCATCGTTTCCTCGTCATAGGGCGACGGGAAGCCAACCACGATGTGGCGGTAGCCGAGCTCGACGAAGGGCCGCATCCACTCGGCTATGTCCTCAGGCGACCCCAGCGGCTGCTCGTCGGGCCTTTTGCCGCTCCAGGTCTGCGCCCCGCCGTTGCCGGCGTAGCTGCGGCGCAGGACATCGGCCGCATCCTCACGCGTCGATCTGATGATGATCGGGCCGGTGTTGAGCGTCCGCTCGATCTCCCTTTCGTCGCGCCCGACTTCCTGGCAATGGCGGCGCAGCGCCTCTTCCTTGCGCCGCACTGCATCGATGCCGGCGGCCGCACCCACGTTGCACGCGTCCGCATAGCGCGCCACCAGCCGGAGCGTCACCTGCTCGCCACCGCCACCGACCAGCAGCGGCAGCTTGTGCACAGGCGGCGGGTCGTTCCGCACGTCCTGCATGTGGTAGTGAGGCCCGGCCGCGCTCGCGGGGACACCATCGAGCATGCCGCGGATGACCGGCAACGCCTCGCGTAGCCAGCGCAATCGTTCGGCGGGCGACTCCCCGAACTCGAGTCCGAAGGCGTTGTGCTCCGTGTCGAACCAGGCCGATCCGATGCCCAGCACCGCCCGCCCGCCGCTGATGTGATCGAGCGTGGTCGCCATCTTGGCGACCAGGGCCGGGTTTCGGAATGGGTTGGCGCCGACCATCAGGCCAACCGTGGCGTTCTCGGTGGCCATCGCCCACGCGGCCAGAGTGATGATAGCCCTCGAAGATCGGGCCTTTGTCAGACCCGACGATGGGATAGAGGTGATCCCACGTCCAAAGCGAGTTGAACCCCAGCCGATCAGCACGCTGGCCGGCGGCCAGCAGCGACGGCCAGTCGGTGTATTGGTTCCAGCACAGAGCGCCCAGCTTCAGCATGGCCGGAAATGGTACGGCCCGCCGGGAGAGAGCCGGCGGGCCGAAGGGCGAACGATATTGTGGTTGTCTTACGGTCGACGGTCGACCGTTTCGCGCCGCGGCTCTGGACGAACTGGATGGACACGCCGCGCCTCATTGGCGGTCTTGCGCAGCCGACCCATTTCTGCTTCGCGAAGCAATTCCTGCTGCCGCTGACGCGCGATGAAGTCGTAGCGCATCATTGGTGGCACCTTTCGTTTAATGGTGAGAAGTTATCGCTGGGTGGCAGGCTGATGGTCGAAGCCGAGGCCCTCGCGCGACTCGTTCTGGAGTTGCACGGCGGCGATGATGGCTGTGACCAGCAGAGTACCGACGACAAACAGGAGGTCGATCATCGTGCTACTCCCTTCTGGTAACTGGTAGGACTGGTCTGAGTGGTTACAAGGCGTAGCTTAACCCACTTGCTTGTAACCTGTCAAGGGTGTATAACAGGTTACGCATGAACTCCCCGAGTCACATTGAGATCTACGGTCACCACGGTCACCAGGCGCCGCTGGAGACCGGCCTCGACTTCATCAACACGCTTGAATACGCCGTCGGACGCGGCGGCACTGTCGACCACGTTGCGAGCGCGCCGGCCGCCCTCACCTGGTTACAGGCGCACGACCTTCTTCACAGCGCGACACTCAATGAGTTGCTGGCCCGCGCGGCGGACGATCCAGCCTTCGCAGACCAGCTGCTGCGTCGTTTGCGCAAGGTGCGCAGCGGCCTGCGTGAGCTGGTTGACGCGACGGTCGAGCGCCGACCTGCCGATCCCGCCGCCCTGCGCGAGGTCAACCGCGCCTTGCGCACCCAATACATCTACGAACTGATCCCCGCCAGCGATGGCATCTCGCTGGACCACCGCCACGAGGGCGACCCGGTCGACGGCGCGTTTGCCCGACTGTCAGAGACCATCGCTCGCGAACTGACGCAAGGCGACTTCGAGCGGCTGCGCATCTGCGCCAACGAGGAGTGCCGCTGGGTGTTCTACGACACCTCTGCTGCCGGCCGGCGCAAGTGGTGCGACATGTCGACGTGCGGTAACCGGGCCAAGGTGGCCCGCCACCGCGCGCGTCAAAAGGAGCTCGAGATCACCTTCGCCGACGCGGATGCAGCCCAGTCAGCAGGGGTGCTCCACCACTAGGCCCGCGGCTTGGTCACCACGTTGGCCAGCCTGCCCGCGGCCTGTACCACGCGCACGACCTCGTTGCCGTCGAGGTAAGCCCTGACCTTGTCACGGGCGAGCACGATCTGCTCAATTTCGATCTCCGACAGGCCAGCCGGGACGGTTACGACGTCGCGCAGCTTGCCGTTGACCTGGATGGGCAATTCGATCTCGTCGCTGGTCACCAGCGTGGGGTCATAGTCCGGCCAAGACTCGACATGAACCGACTGCCACTCCTTGCCGGCGGCTGCCAGGCGGCGCGACCAAAGCTCCTCGGCGATATGCGGCGTCATCGGCGCCAGCATCAGGACCAGCGACCGGACTGATTCATCCCACTCCGGCCGGGTAACCACCTCCGTGCCACGTAGCCGCATCAGCCGGTTGGTCAGCTCCATCAGCGCCGAGATCATGGTGTTCCAGTGGAACGTGTCGTGATCCTCGGTGACCTTCTTGATCGTGCGGTGGGTGGCTCGGCGCAGCCCATCGGCGGCGGCTGAAGCAGTTTGGCCGGCGGGCAGTCGGCCGGCTTCGGCGTCGCCAACCTCCCGTCCGGTCGGATCGGTGGCAACCGTCCAAACGCGGCGCAGGAAGCGGAAGACGCCCTCGATGCCCTTGGAATTCCACGGCCCGCCCTGATCCCACGGGCCCATGAACATCAGGAACAGGCGGACGGTGTCGGCGCCGTACTTGTCGACCAGCTCGTCAGGATCCTGGACATTGCCGCGTGACTTCGACATGCGCTCGCCGTCCTCGCCCAGGATCTGGCCCTGGTTGAACAGGCGCAGCCACGGCTCACGCTCCTTGACGATGCCCATGTCGTTCAACGCCTTGGTCACGAAGCGCGCGTACAGCAGATGCATTACCGCGTGCTCCGAGCCGCCGGTGTACTGGTCGACCGGGCACCAGTGCGCCTCGCGTTCGCGGTCGATGGGCCCGTCCTCCTTGTTGGGCGACAGGTAGCGCCACCAATACCAGGCTGAGTCGACGAAGGTGTCCATGGTGTCCGTCTCGCGCCGGGCCGGCTTGCCGCATTTCGGGCAGGTCGTGTTGACGAAGTCGGCGTTGCCCAGCAGCGGGTTGCTGCCCGGGAAGCTGTAGTCGAAGTCGTCGGGCAAGACAATCGGCAGCTGGTCATCGGGCACGGGCACGATGCCGTCCGTGTCGCAATAAACGACTGGAATGGGCGTGCCCCATGGCCGCTGGCGGCTGACCAGCCAGTCACGCAGGCGGTAGGTTACGTCCGGCCTGGCCTGGTCGTTGACCATCAGGTCTTCCACGATGGCCGTCCCGCCAACGTCGGCGGGCAGGCCGTCGAAGCGGCCCGAGTTGAGCAGGATTTCGTCGGCGCTGTGCGCCGAGTAGGCCGAAATCCATGGCCTCGTCCGCTGACGCGCCGGGCGCGGCAACGACCCGCCGGATGGGCAGGCCGGCCTTGACGGCGAACTCGAAGTCCCGCTCGTCGTGGGCAGGCACCGCCATGATCGCGCCGGTGCCGTATCCGGCCAGCACGTAGTCCGCGATCCAGATGGGGATGCGCTCGCCGTTGACCGGGTTGATGGCATCAGTTCCCAGTGCGACGCCGGTCTTCTCGCGATCGGTCGACAGCCGGTCGATCTCCGTCTTGCGCGCGGCGGCGGCTCGGTAGGCGTCGACAGCGGCGCGCTGAGCCGGCGCGGTCAGCGCGTCGACCAGCGGATGCTCGGGCGCCAGGACCATGAAGGTGGCGCCGAACAGCGTGTCGGGCCGCGTGGTGAAGACCCGGATCTGTTCGCCGCCGGCGTGGTGATCGGCCGGCGCGGTGGTGAACACGACCTCGGCCCCTTCCGACCTTCCGATCCAGTTGATCTGCTGGACCTTGATCGGCTCGGGCCAGGAGATGACGTCGTAGGTCAGCAGCTCGTCGGCGTAGGCCGTCTGGCGGAAGAACCACTGCTCCAGGTTCTTCTTGATGACCGGCGCGCCATCGCGCCAGCACAGTCGATCCGGCCCGACCACCTGTTCGCGCGCCAGGACGCCGTCGTTGGGGCACCAGTCGACGGGTGCCATGGCGCGATAGGCCAGTCCGTGCTCCAGGAAGCGCAGGAACAGCCATTGGTTCCAGCGGTAGTACTCGGGCTCACAGGTGATGACTTCGCTGTCCCAGTCCCACATTGCGCCCATCGTCTTGAGCTGGCGGCGCATGGTGGCGATGTTCTTCAGCGTCCACGCGCGAGGTTGAACTCCGCTCTTTATGGCGGCGTTCTCTGCGGGCAGCCCGAAGGCATCAAATCCAACAGGAAAGAAGACGTTCTTGCCCAGCATGCGGTGGTAGCGGGCGATCACGTCGGTCGGGGTTTTGACGAACCAGTGACCGATGTGCAGGTCGCCCGACGGGTAGTCGTACATCGTCAGCACGTAGTACTTGGGCTTGCTGCGGTCGTCCAGGTCGGTCTTGTACAGACCGATCTCGTCCCAGCGCTTCCGCCAGCGCGGTTCGATCTCGGTTGGTTCGTAGCGGTCGACGCCCTGCGGCGTCGTGCGTAAGGAAGTCATGGCGCTGCCCTCGCGATCAACACGGGTGGAGGAGGTGACTTTGGGTTCGGGTCGCGCGGCGCGCGTTCAGGCGCCGGCGACCCCGCTAAGCGCGAGGCGCAGGTCCTGCGATCGACTGCCCATCGTCACGGCCATGGTTTGCGCATCTTAGGCGACTAATCGGGCAGCGGGCAATTCACCGCCGGCCTACTGCCACTCCACGTTGACGACTTCGACGGGTTGCGACAGGCCCTTCAGCTCGACCTGTCGCGGCGAGGTGCCCTTGTAGCGCGTCTGCTCGAGCGTGTCACGACTGGCCACGATCTCCGAGCCGTTAGCCACACCGGCGATTCGAGACGCCTCGTTGACACCCTTGCCACGGTAGTTCTGGCCAACCTGCGTGGCGTCGGCGAGGTGGACGCCAATGCGCACCTGCGGCGCGAAACCGTGCTCCTTGCGGTGGCGGGCGAGCGTCTTCTGGATCGTTACGGCGCAAGCCAGTGCGTCCTCAGGCGATTCGAAGCCGACGAAGAAGCCGTCGCCGGTGGCCACGACTTCCTCGCCGTGGTGCGTTGCGAACGTGCCACGCAGCGTCTCGTCGTGCCAGCTGAGAAGGCTGTCCCACGCGTCTTCGCCGAGCAACTCGGCGAGGTTGGTCGAGCCGACGATGTCGGTGAACATGAACGTCTTTTGGACGCGTTTCTTGTCCGCCCGGCGGGCAGGCAACTTCCAGGCCAGCAGCTCGCCGACCTCTTCGAGCTTTATGGCGAGGGTGGGGCAGGCGAGCGCGGCCTCGCGCAGGACCTCTTCGTCGACGCTGTCTACGTCGACCACGGCTGCTTTGGCGAAGTCACCCTCCAGCCATTCGAAGACGGTTGGCGCGATTGAGATGCAGTTGCCCGCGCCGACACATACCGGCCGGTCGATCTGAACGCGGAGCGCCATGGCGAAATCTAGACCCGAGTGCGGAAGGCGAATGCGGTCGCCTCGGCGCGGGACGAGGTGCCGATACGTGCGTAAAGCGCGGTCAGCTGATTGGTCACCGCCGACTCTTCCAGGCCCAGCTGCGCTGCGATCTCGCTGTTCGTCTTGCCTTCCGTCAGCAGGCGCAGAAGAGGAGCATCGCGCGCATCGAGCACCGACTCAGGTCCCTCAGGTCCGGCCGCCAAGATTTCCATGGGGCCTGCCAGCTCGGCCAGAAGGCTGCCGACCGGACCACGCAACCAGCGCACCCGCACCTCGTCGTCGAGTGTGCGCTGCAGCGTCAGGCCCTGAACGACACGCAGTTCCATGGTCAAGGCGTACTTCTCGGCGTCATCATCGCTGGCGCCTAACACGGCGCGCGCCGCCGGTAGCAGTATCTCGAGGTGCGGATCTTCGCTCTGTGCCGCGTGGCGTTCGGCCAGTGCTGTGCGCGCGTGCTCCAGAGCGAGTGTCGTGTCGTGCCGCGCAAGCGCCACCTCGGCCGAGGCCGCCGCAGCCTGGGCCGCCCACAGCGGATGGCCGGCCAGCTCGGCGCATAACTGGCGCGTCTCGCGGGCAGCCGACTCGGCGGTAGCGAGCAGCGTCTCATCGCCGGCTGTCGCACCCGCCTGGGCGGTCGCCATGGCAAGTAATGCGAGTGCCTCGCATTGGGCCGCAGGGCGGCGCTGGGCCGCGGCTGATTTGGCAGCGTCGGCCAAGCCGGCGCGCATGCGCTCAACGTCGCCTCGTTCGCCGGCCAACAGTGCCTCGATGATGGCCAGTTGGCGGGCTCGATGCGGGGTCGGTGCTGTCGCGGCCGCGGCCGCGGCGCGGGCCAGCCACTGCTCCGCCTGGCCGACGTCGCCCAGATCGAGATGGGCGTGGGCAGTGCCAGCGGCCGCGAGGAACTCAAGCGAGTTGTCGCCCAGCGATCGCGCTCGCTGGTAGGCCTGCTCGCCGCGCTGGATGGCAAGATCCGGTATCAGCTTGGCGCGGGCAAAGACGTGTACGCCATACAGCATCTGCGCCTCGTTCGCCTCGCGCTCACTCTCGGCAACGAGGGTGTCCATTGTGTTGGCCAATTGGCGGATGCCCTCGAAGCGCTGGGCCGGGTTGGTGCCGAGGTGTATCTCTGGGCCCCACTGCAGATAGGCCAGGCTCACGATGGTCGACATCGCTCCGCGCCGGTCGCCGACTTTTTCGAACAGTTCGAGTGCCCGTGTAAGTAGCGTTCGCGCTCGGTCGACCATATCGCGCAATCGGCAGCTCCTTCTCGATCTGCTCGAGCGACTCGCCGTTGGCGATGCGTATCACGATAGGGGATGTGATCGCCAGCCTGGACGCGTTCCACGAACCACGCGCGATATCGCGCCATCTCGATAACTCCGAGCTCGCGCAGTCCCATCGCCAGCTTGTCTTCGGCGCCCAAGCGCTCCGCGATCTCAGTGGCGCGCCGGAACGCTTCCTCTGCGCCATCGAAATCGGACTCGCCCGCGGCGGCGTGTAGCCCTCACCGAGCGGCGATCCGCAGCAGGTCCTGGCCTAACTCCAGGCTCGCGCGCAGCTCATCGTCAGCCGCTCCAGCAGCGGCTGCCTTGGTCCGCGCTCGGAGTGCAACCTCTGCCGCGGCCTCGAAACGGCGGTCGCCACGCAGGGCAGCCGCTCGACGAAGAAGGGCGTCCAGCTGCTGTGTTTCGTCGCCGGCCGCCTCGACGAGAGCGATGAGCTCGGTGATCGATTCGAGTCGGTCCGTCGTTCGACCCAACGCGGCCAGCGCGTCGTCGCGGATCTGGAGCATCTGCACACGCTGAGCTGGTACAGACACGGCGCCCAAGGCGTCCTCGACCGTGCGCAATGCCTCTTCCGGCGCATTGGCGGCCAGGGCAGCGCGCGCCGCATCAAGCGAGTAGCGTGCGGTTCGCTCGGAGTCGCCCGCCGCGAGAGCGTGGCGAACGATCACGGGCAGGCTTTCGGGCGCCGGCTCGCCGCCCTCCGTCAGTACATCGAGGATCGCCGCGTGGATCTGGCGTCGCCGATCAGACGACAGCGTGTCCAGCGCGTAGGCACGGACCTGCTCGTGCGAGAAGGCGAGGTACCGCTCGCCGGCGCTGCCACCCTCCGTCACCAGGCCGGCGGCGATGGCCGGCGCGATAAGCTCGGCGGCTTCGCCGATCTCGCAGGCAACGGTTTCGCCCATCTTGGTGCGAATGGCGCAGACGTCGGACAGGCGGAAGGCACGCCCCAGCACGGCCCCCATGGCCAGCAGGTCCTTTGTTTCCGGCTTGAGCGAGGCGGCGCGGCGGCCGATCAGAGTCCTTACGGCCGATGGCACGAGCCGCTCCGCGTTGCGCGCCAGCGTCCAGGCGCCGCCGATGGGTTGGAGCAGGCCCGCCTCGCGATAAGTGCGCGTCAGTTCGGCGACGATGAACGGCACACCCTCCGCCTGTGCGTGGATCGTCATCGCCGTCGCCGGGGTGACATCGCCACCGAGGACGTTACGCAGCAGCGCGGCGGTCTCGGTCTGGCGCAATCGCTCCACGCGCAGCCGGCGCAGGATGCCGAGGCGCTCGAGGTCGGCCAGCAGCGTCACCAGCTCGGCCACCTGTGCCATCTCTTCGGGCCGGATGGTGAACATCAGGAACATCGGCACGTTGGGGTTGGCACGAATGACGTAGCGCAGAAGACGGATGCTGTCCTGGTCGGCCCACTGGACATCGTCGATCAGCAGCGCGATGGGATGCTCACGGCACGCGGCGCGCATTGCCGTCGCTGCCTTGTCAAAGACGCGCAGTAGCCGCTCGTCGGCGGGCAGGCCGAGGCTGTCGTCGGTGCCTTGCAGCGAGTTCTCGACGGCGTCGATCAACTTCAAGGCTTCGGCAGACTGGTTCGCGCGGATCTCCTCGCTGCCGAAGATCGTTCTGGCCAGCAGCAATGGTCCGCGGATCTCTTCGTCGGCGACGGCGATAATCACGGTGAAGCCCTTTGCCGTGGCCTCTTCAGCCGCGGCACCGAGCAGTGTTGTCTTGCCGATGCCCGGCTCGCCCTCGAGGCTGATTCCGATCAGCGCTTCGAGGCCCTCGTCGAGGGCATCAGAAATCGCTTCGAGCTCGACAGAGCGGCCGACGATGGCGCGTCCGCTCCTCGTCACGGGCGAAACACGGGCTGGTTGGAATGACGGGGCTTCAGCGACCGACACGGGCCTCACAGGAAGAAACAGTGGTGGAGCGACGGGGGCTCGAACCCCGGACCTTCTGCATGCCATGCAGATGCTCTCCCAGCTGAGCTACCGCCCCACTGCGCGATTGATGTTATCAGTCAGGGTCCGTCGAGCCGGTTGGCGGGCTAGCATCGGCGCGTGCGCATCGACCTGAACAGCGACGTCGGCGAGAGCTACGGCGCTTGGACGATGGGCCAGGATGACGCGCTGATGCCGCTGATCACGTCCGCCAACGTCGCTTGTGGGGCCCATGCCGGGGATCCGGTCGTGATGGCGCGGACGGTCGCCATTGCAGTGGAGCACGGGGTGAGCATTGGGGCGCACCCGGGCTACCCGGACCGCGATGGTTTTGGGCGGCGCGACCTGGACATGACCGACGCCGAGCTGGAGGCATCGCTGCTGTACCAGCTGGGCGCCCTGGCGGCGTTCGTGCGGGCGGCCGGCGCGACCATGACGCACGTCAAACCGCACGGCGCGCTGTACAACCGGGCCGCCGGCGACGAACGCCTGGCCAGCGTGATCTGCCGGGCTGTGGCTATCTTCGATGCCTCGTTGGTCGTCGTTGCGCTGGCAGGCTCCAGGATGCTGGCCGTGGCGCAGGCCAGGGCCTGGCGACTGCCTCAGAGGCATTCGCAGATCGCGCGTATGAGTCGGACGGAAGTCTCCGATCGCGCCGGCTGGCCGGTGCCCTGCTGCCGTCACCGGGGGCTGCCGCGGCGCAGGCGGTAGCCATCGCGACTGAAGGCCGGCTGACCAGCTACGACGGCAACGCAGTCAAGGTCCGCGCCGACACGTTGTGCATCCACGGCGACACGCCCGGAGCCGCCGACTACGCGCGAGCGGTGCGCGCGGCGTTGGAGGCGGCCGGAGTCACGGTCGGCCGGCTGCGGCGAGAGCCCTAGATGGCGCGCGACTACGAGATCACGGCGCACGGCGACAGCGCCCTGCTGGTGACATTCGGCGAGCACATTGATCCGGTCATCAACGCGCGTGTCCACGCGCTGGCAGCGGCGATCCGTGAGTCAGGCGGGCACTGGTCCGTGCCGACTCCGGCGTATGCCAGCCTCCTTGTCCGATATGACGCGTTGAAGGTCGACTTCGACGCTGCTCGAAGCCTGCTGGCGGGGCTGGTGGACGCCCTGCCCGCCGAGGTCAAGCGCGAGCAGCGACGACCTCGAAACGATCGAAATCAGGGTTCGGTACGGCGGGGACGACGGCTCCGATCTCGACGCTGTGGCCGAGCGCTGCGGCCTGACGCCAGCACAGGTGGTCGAGGCGCATTCGTCGGTCGTTTACCGGGCGTACATGCTGGGCTTCTCGCCGGGCTTCGCCTACCTCGGCGAGCTACCGGCCGAGCTCGAACTGCCTCGGCTCGACACGCCGCGCCAACGCGTACCCGCCGGGAGTGTGGCCATCGCCGGCCGCCAAACCGCTGTCTATCCGCAAAGCACCCCGGGCGGCTGGCACCTGATCGGCCGAACGGACGCCGCTGTATGGGATCCGTCTCGCGCGCAGCCCGCTCTGATCACGGCGGGCGCCGCTGTCCGTTTCGTGCCGGATGCTTGAGGTAATCGAGCCGGGCCTCCTGACCACCGTCCAGGACGCTGGGCGATACGACGCGCTCGACCTGGGTGTCCCGGTCAGCGGTGCCTGCGATCCGTGGTCGCTGGCAGTGGCAAATGCGGCTGTCGGCAATCCAGCCGGGTCGGCAGCCCTCGAGATGACGCTGCTCGGAGGCGTGTTTCGCGCGGCCGATAGCTTGCACGGTCGCGACCGCTGGCGCCGATATGGGCGGCGGTGCCAGCCCCTACCCAACTAACCTTCGCCGCGGCGACGTACTTCGGTTTGGGCCGGCCGAGCCCGGCACGGGCATCAGGACATACCTCGCCCTTGCGGGAGGTGTGGACGTGCCGACGGTCCTGGGCTCGCGTTCTACATGTTTGGCAGGTGGCTTCGGCGGCTTCGACGGGCGTGGGCTTCGGACGGGAGACGTCGTTCAAGCTGGACATGTCGTTTCGACGGCAGGAAGCCTGACAAAACCGAATCCGCCTATCGCCGACGGGTCCGTCGTACGCGTGATCGCGGAATCTGACCATGAGGCCGTTGCGCAGCTCCTGGCCCAAGAGTGGCGCGTCAGTGCTCGGGCGGATCGTCAGGGCATGCGTCTTGAGGGGTCGGCGATCGCCTCGTCCTCGGCCGGATCGATACTCTCGCGGCCGGTGGGATGGGGAACGATTCAGCTTCCACCCGACGGCTTCCCCATCGTCCTCCTTGCCGACGCGCAAACGGTTGGCGGGTATCGAGTGCTCGGTACGGTGATCAGCGCTGACTTGCACCTCATCGGCCAACTGGGCCCAGCTGACAAACTTGGCTTCGAGCTGGTGAGCGTCGCGCAGGCTCAGGCCGCATTGCGAGACAGGCAAGGCGTCCTCGACACTCTGCTGTACGAGTGGTGAGCACGCACTTCACCGTCCGCCGCTCGGCGCGCGCCCGGCGGGCGCGCGTGACGCTGACTGAGGACGCCCAGGTGATCGTGGTGTTGCCCGCTCGGGCGCCCGAGGGACTGGCGGCTGACCTGGTCCGTCGTCATGCGCGCTGGATCGCCCGCCACCAGGCACGGTTACTCGAGGCGCAGCACATCCTGGATGCGCGACCGGCGCTCGGGGAGGGGCGGGCCATCCCGCTGCGCGGGCTGCCCCACGACGTTTTCGTAGAAGCGGCGACCGGCGCTCAACGCACCACCGTCGCCGTCGAAGTTCATTCGCCGCCGTCGATCGTCGTCCGCCGGTCGGCCGTCGACGACCGTTCGATCGCGGACATCCTCGACGCGTGGCTGCGCCGCGAGGCCAGGCGTGACTTCGAGCAGCGCGTCGCCACCCGCAGCGCCGAAATGAGCCTCCAGCCATCACGCATAACCGTGCGTGATCAGCGCAGCCGTTGGGGCAGCGCCTCGCGCAAGGGCACGCTGTCATTCAGCTGGCGCCTGGTCCTCGCCCCGCCTGAGATCCTCGACTACGTCGTCGTCCATGAGCTGGCTCATCTGCGTTGGGCGGGCCATGGCGTTCGCTTCTGGACGCTCGTGCGGCGGTTCGCACCGGGTGCCGAGCACCATCGCCGCTGGCTCAGGCAGAACGAGGCACGCCTGCGCCACGCGCTCGATTGAAGCGGCTCGGTAACCTGCGCGAGGGGAGAATGTGATCATCCCCTGATCCGTCAGCCGAGGTCCCACGATTGAGGTCTCTCCTCCGACACCCGCGTCGTGCGTGGCAGGTCGTAACGGTGTTCTTCCGTTACTGGCTGGCACCCAAGCTCGGCGGCGGTCCGCGGACCGACAACGGCGACCGCGCCGGCGGCCCGCTGCGCATGCGGCTCGCCCTGGAGGAGCTCGGCGGAGCGTGGGTCAAGCTCGGCCAGATGCTGGCCATGCGTTTCGACCTGCTGCCGGCCGCCTACGGCGATGAGATGTTCAAGCTCCTCAACCAGGTTCGACCGTTTCCATACGCGCAGGTACGGGAGATCGTCGCGCGGGAGCTTGGCGGGCCGCCCGAAGAGGTCTTCCAATCGTTCGAGCCGGAATCGTTCGCCGCCGCCTCCATAGGCCAGGTGCATAGGGCGGTACTCAAATCGGGCGAGGCCGTCGCCGTGAAGGTTCAGCGGCCCGGCGTTCGAGCCAGCATCCGGGCCGATATCAGCCTCATGTATGCGTTTGCCTGGGTCATGGACCTGGTTCGAATCTTCGGGGGAACGCGGACGCGAGCCGTGATCGATGAGTTCGCGCGCTGGACAGCCGACGAACTTGACTACCTGGTCGAGGCGCGACACGAGGAGCGCCTGTGGCGAAACGCGCGCCGTTCGCGCATCCAGAAGGTGGCCCGCGTCTACGACGCGTACACCACGTCGCATGTCCTGACGACCGAGTTGATCGAGGGCATACCGCTGATCGAGATCATCCGGGCACGCCGCGACGGCAATGAGGCCTACCTCCAGTCGCTCACCGACCGCGGCTACGACCTCGACGCGGTCGTGCGTCACCTCGACTGGAACATGCTCAACGAAGTATTCGTGTTCGGGTACTTCCACGCTGACCTCCACCCGGCCAACCTGTTCGTGCTGCCGGGAAACGCCATTGGCTACGTGGATTTCGGAATCGTCGGCCAGCTGCCCGACGCCGTCCGCGAGTCACTGACCGCCTATAGCTGGCTACTGTTCCGCGGCGACATTGACTCGGCAGTCACCGAGCTGATGCGTTGGCTCTCACCAACGTCCGCGACGGATCCTTTCGAAGCGCGCCGCCAGCTGGTCACCGCGCACGAGGACTTCTATCGCGAACTAACACGACGGTCGGATCGGCGCCCGCCAACGCGAAGCACGGACAACCCCTATTCAAAGCTGGCCGTCGACATCATGAAGACGATCCGTGTGCGACAACTCACGCTGTCGTCAAGCGTGGTGCCTTACCTCAAGATGCTGGTCACGATCGGTGCACTGCGCCACGAGTTGGCGATCAGCTACGACCTGGCTGTCCAGGTCCGGCGCTTCTTCAGCCGCTATCTGCGCCAGCGCGCCACTCAGGCGCTTGACCCAAGGTTGGCCCTCGATCGCGCCTACGCTGGCGCCATCCGCGCGCGGCGGGCATTGGAATTCGTGGAGTTCCTGGAGCAACAGCAGCCGACCATTGCTGCCACCACCAGCTCGCTACTGGGCATTCAACGCCGGGCCCGCAGGGCAGGACGCTGGGTGGTCGGCCTGGGCGTATCGGCACTCGTCGTCGGCGGACTGCTCTACCTCGTGCTGGCCTACCCGCGCGACGCCTCCGGCATGCTGCCTGGCTGGATGCCGTACGAGGGCGTGCACTACGGCCTGCTTGTGCTGCTGGTCGTGATCGTCGTCGCGCTAATCGTCCGTATGCGGAACATGAATCGGCCTGAATAGGTGGTTCCGCGCAGATGAATTACTGTCAGAAGATCGTGGTGGAGATGAGGGGACTCGAACCCCTGACCCCCGCGATGCGAACGCGGTGCTCTCCCAGCTGAGCTACATCCCCACGCGCCGGCCAGTATAGACGTGGCCTCCCGTGCGGAGCCCTAGAAGGGCCCGGCCTCGTTCGCCCAGAACGACCACATGTCGTCCGCCGTCACGTCGCCTACGCCGAACGACGAGCTCAGGATGTTGAGCCGCTCGTCCGTCCACCACATCGTCGGGACGCCGCCTGAATCGACGCACAGCAGACGGCCGGCTTCGACGTTGTCGATCGTGTACGAGCCTTCGGCCGGCCAATCGGAGCTGGTCTCGCAGGTTCCGTCACCGGCGCCGGTACCGAAGGCCGTGACATAGAGCTGGTAGTCCGTATTCATGCCGGTGGTGTCCGGGTACGACGTGTAGCTCATGAAGATGCCGCGCTCAAAGCCGGTATTGCAGTTGAGGCTGGCATATGGCCGGCGTGACCGCGACGGTAGGTGTGCACGAATCACGGAAGTCCTGCGGCACGTGGGCGAGCAGTGCCGTATCTGCCTCGGTCATGGAAGGGGATGGTCCAGGCGTGCCGATCGGCGGAATGGTGAACGGCGGGAAGCTGATGCCGGGCGAAGTAGCCGGCGCCGTGGCCGGGGCCGTGGTCGCCGGCGCAGTTGTTGCCGGAGCGGTCGTTTCGGGCGCCGCGCTGGCGGTCGGACTGGCCGCACCTTCGGTCGGCGTAGCCGTGGCCGATGCCGGCGTCTTGGTCGGTTTGGGCGTCGGCGTGACCTGCGCGGCCGACGTCGGCGTCGCGGCGGGCGCGAACGGGCCCAGCCCGAATGCATACATTCCGCCCACGCCGAGCAGGAGCACAAGAGCAAGGCCAATGGCCCCGATCACGAGCAATGACGGACCGCCACGCTTGGGCGGCGGCGCCCCGTAGCCGTAGCCGGTGGGTGGGTAGCCACCGGGCGGTGGACTGCCGGGCGGTGGCCCGCCGTAAGTCGGCGGCTGACCGCCGTAGCCGGGTGGCGGTGGCGGCACGTAGCCCGGCCCTTGACCGTACGCCGGCGGTTGCTGGCCGGGCGGTGGCGGTGGCTGTTGCGAGTAGCCGGGCTGCGCCGGCGGAACCGGCATGCCGACCTGAGTCGATTCTTGATCCTGCGGCGCGTTGTTCCCCGGCTGACCGGGAGCACCGCCCTGCTGGCCGGTCATCCGATGCGCCTCCCTCGATTTGTAACGGTTGCCTTGAGACGTCGTGGCGTGGGCGGGCCCGATCCTATCCGGTCTCGCCGCCCTCGGCCAGCCTGTCGGCGACCAATCGGAGATCGGTGACGAACTGCTCCATTTCCTCCTCACGAGCTTTGGCGTCAGGCGCCCGCAGGATCGACGACGGATGGACGGTCGCCGTCAGCCAGACGCCGTCGGCCGTCCTTATGAACTGCCCGCGCTGCCGCGTGACGCGAAAGGTTGGGCCCAGCAGGGCTTGGGCGGCGGTCCCGCCCAGCAGCACCACGACGCGCGGCTTGACCTGGCGGATCTCTGCCTCGAGCCATGGCCTGCACGCCCTGACCTCGTAAGCGTTGGGTTTGTCGTGTAGCCGGCGCTTGCCGGGCGTGCCCGCCGAGGTGAACGTGCGCTTCCACTTGAAGTGCTTGACCACGTTGGTGACGTAGGTCTTGGTCCGATCGATTCCGGCCTGTGCCAGTGCGTCGTCCAGCAGCTCACCCGCCGGCCCGACGAATGGCAGGCCGGCCAGGTCCTCTTTGTCGCCCGGCTGCTCACCAACGAGCATGATCGGCGCGCCCGGCGCGCCCTGGCCGAAGACGGCCTGCGTGGCGTTCAGGTAAATGCCGCAGCCACGGCATTGTTGGACCGCGTCGCGCAGGTCGGGCAGATCCTCGTGTGGTGGGAAGAAGTCGAGGGCAGAACCGGTGCCGCGTTCTTCTTGGGTCAAGGGTCTACGTTAGACACAGGCGCGCGCGGCGCCGTCACGTCAGTCCGGCCGGGCACGTATCAGAGAGCCTACGGTCCGTCGGCCGGGTGCAGTTACAGGACATTCGGCTCTGCCATTTGCCGCGGACAGTCCCCAGCATTGTCCGCACAAAGGAGGAACGCGCCGATGCGTTTGGTTCGTGGATTCTTGGTGTTCATCTTTGGCGCCATTGCGGCCGCTGGCGCCGTGTACTTCCTGGTCGTCCGGCCACAGGTCAAGGCGTGGGGCGCCGATCCGCTCGAGGCGGAGCTGCCACTCCCCGGTGACGGGCTGATCCCCGATCCATCGGCGACCGAAACGCGCGGCATCACCATCGAGGCGCCCCCGTCGGCGGTCTGGCCGTGGCTGGTCCAGATGGGCTTCGAGCGGGCGGGCTGGTACAGCTACGACCAGCTCGACAACAAGGGCACCAGCAGCTCCGAGATCATGCCCGAACACCAGCACATCACGCAGGGCGAGATCATGCCCACCCATCCCGGCGGCGGCTTCAGGGTCGAGATCGTCCAGCCCGAAGAGGCATTGGTGCTGTACATCGACACCGAGCTGGCGCGCAGCCAGGCAGCCAAGGCCGAAGAGGAAGGCAAGGCCGACCTGCCGACGGCGGGGCTCAAGGCAACGGGCGCTTTTGGCCGGACCGCCATGCCCGAGTTCGCCGCCTCGTGGGCCTTCTACCTTCGCCCGACCGACGACGGGCGGACCCGACTGATCGAGCGCTTCCGCGCTCGAACGCCCGGCCAGGGCCCGGCGACGGCAGTGTTCGGCGAGATCATGGGCACGGGCATCGTGCTCATGACGCGTAAGCAGATGCTGGGCATCAAGCAGCGTGTAGAGCAGGCTGGCGCAGCCCCAATGGAGGCCGAATCCGAGCCGGTTATGGCTTGACCTAATAGAACATATGTTCTAGTCTCTGAGCGTGCCCTCAGAGACCGTTTCGGCAGCGCTAGCTCGACTGGAAACTCGCTGGGGTAGTGCTGCGGTAAGAGTCGGCAGCGGTGGTCCGCAGGTAAACGGCGCACTTGCACTCGCGCCGCAACCAGTGGACGAGCCACTGCCCGCCGCACCGGCGTCCGGCAGCGTGTCGACTGGCTTTCCCAGCCTCGACGCGCTGCTTGGCACTGGCGGTTTGCCGCGAGCGGTCAGCGCTTCCCTGCGTGGGACGCGGTCCAGCGGCAAGACGACGCTCGCCCTGCATTGCATTGCCCAGGCGCAGGCACAGGGCGCCATCGCCGCCATCATCGACATTGCCCGTGTCTTCGACCCGCTCGAGGCGGCCAGTCGCGGCGTCGACCTGCGCTGGCTGCTGATCGTCCGTCCGGCGGAGCCGGAGGAGGGCCTGGCCATCGCCGCCACGTTGCTCTCGGGTCGGGCGGTGGACCTGCTGCTGATCGACCTGCCTGAGCAATTGCCGCTGCGCCACGAGGCGGCCCTGCGCCGGCTGGCCGCCCACGCCCGGCGAACGGACGCCCGCCTGATCGTGCTGGAGCCAACCCGTCTTCAGGCGCCGCTGCACGGCGCGCTGGCGGAAGTCGTTGGCATGCGCCTGGAACTCGAGCATCGGCATTGGCTGCGCGCGGGCCGTGATGTAGTCGGTCGGCGGGTCGCCGTCAACGTCGCCAAGAACCGCTTTGGGCCACCCGGCCGATCGGCAGAGATCGACCTGCGCTATCTCGACGACGGTGAGCACGCGCCGGCCATTGCGAGCTTGAGATCCATAGCTGACGCTCAGGACCGCATCAGCGGCAGCGTTAATTAGACGTAGCCGTCGCCTGAAAGCTTCCACGTGCGGCTGCTCTACCTCGATTGGCCGCATCTCCATTTCCGGCTGGCGGTGGAGGCCATGCATGGAGCCGGGGAGCAGGCGCCGGAGTTCGTCGTAGTCGGTGGCCAGCCGTGGGATCCAGGTTTCGTGGTCGACTGTTCGCCATCAGCCGCAAAGCTCGGCGTCCACCGCGGTCAGGCCCTGGGCACGGCTCACAAGCTGGTGCCCGAAGCGCGTTTCGTGGCCGGCGATTTGGAAGCAGCCCGATCGCGTTTCGAGGCCGTGCTCGAGGTGCTGGCCAACTTCACGCCATCGCTCGAGGCGGATCCGAACCCAAATGGTGAGACGTTCGGCCGGGTGCTGCTGGGCATCGAGGGACTGCACATGCTGTGGGGTGACGAGCGGACGCTGGCCGGCCGGCTAATCGGCGCAGTCGAGCCGCTGCTGCCCGGGCCCTTGCGCATGGGCATTGCCAACACGCGCTTTGGTGCGCAGGTGGCGGCGGTGGTCGGGGCGGCGAAGAGCCGGCGGCCGGAAGTGGTGGCGGTTGGCGATGCCTCGGCGGAGGCGGGTTATCTGGGCCCGCTGCCCATCAAGCTGCTACCGGCCGATGAGCTGACCCGCGAACGGCTGCGCATGTTCGGCCTGTCACGCATTGGCCAGCTGGCGGCGATTTCGCGCTCGGCCGTCGTGGCCCGCTTCGGCGAGCAGGGCGGCTTCCTGCACGACCTCGCTCGCGGCCTGGACGGACGACCGCTGCGTGCCCGCCGGCCGGTCGAGCACCTGCGTGCGGAGGTCGAGCTCGATCCGCCGGTCAGCGAGGTCGAGCCCCTGCGTTTCGTGTTGCGCCACCTGTGCGGGGCGTTGTGTGGCCAGCTATCGGCACGCGGGGCGGGTGCCGGTCGGGCAAGCCTGGTGCTGGAAGTCGAACGTGGCGAACCGCTCCGGCTGGACCAGTCTTTGCCGGAGCCTGTGGCTGCGCCGGACCTGCTGGAGCGGCTGCTGTTGGCGAGGTTGAGCGTCAGCCTGCCGTCATCCGCCGTCACCCGCCTCGCGCTGGAGCTGGATGGCGCGGCGCCGGCGGCCGGTCAACAGCTCGGCCTGTTCGTGCCACAGCTCGCGCGTGCCGGTCAGCTCGACTGGCAGCTCGCCGGTTTGGCGTTGCGCTACGGCGCCGACTGCGTGCTCCAGGCACGCATCGTCGATGCGGAGGCGGTCGTGCCTGAACAACGCATCGAGTGGCGGCCGGCCACCGCGACTCCGCTAAGCGCCGCGTCGTGATTGCCGGTGACTCGCCTCCTAGGGCATCACCCGACTATCGACGTCGACCTAGACGCCGCCGGCCAGCCGTGCCGTGTGCGCTGGGCCGGCACCAGCGAGCAGGTCGAGGTGTGCAATCGCTGGCGCATCGAGGAGGAGTGGTGGCGCCGACCGGTCAGCCGCGACTACTACAAGCTCGCCGGCCGTTCGTCTGCTCGCTCTGGTCTACCGGGACCTGGTCGACGGCTCGTGGCACCTCGAGCGCGTCTATGACTGACGCCCAGCCCGGGCGATCGGAGACTGTGCCTGGCGTGTCTACCAGGCCGACATACGCGGTGTAGGCCGGGCTTAAGTCCGAGTCGGCGCCCGATCTTGGCCGGGGTCTGAGCTTGGCTGACCGGCCGTGAGCAAGAGTCAGTCGGCCATTGCGACCGTTAAGACCGACTTAGTGCCGTGTATGTCAGCCACATGGACACCCGGCGCCGAGCCTCACCGGCGCCCAAGCCAAGCCTCACCGGCGCGCAAGCCCACCGAGCACCGGCCGCGCCCAGTCCGGCGGCCCAGCCGGCACCAAAAAAGAAGTCGACCCCGGGGGAGACCGGGGTCGACTGTCGGAGGAGAAGGTCGCTTCTCTCGCCCGGAGAGGAGGAGCCGGTTGTGCGGAAAGCCGCGACCACGCCTATTCGGCTATGTGATCTGACGGCCGCGAGCCGGACGGTGTGACGCTCATCCGAGTGAAATTTGGTGCCTATTTGGTGCCAGCACGCCACGCTGGGCCTCTGGCCACCCTCAATGGAGGGTGGGCGGACCTCCCGCAGGCACCGTTGACACGACGATGAACACCACCAGCCCCGCCAGCACGATGACCAGCGTGGCCGCGGCGATCATCTCGATCAGGCTCGGACGCACGGTCAGAGGATAGCCCGCGCCGGCAGGCGGACGGGACGATGGACCGCGAAGCGGACGGGCCGCCGTTACGGGTGGGCTGCCCCCAGCACGGCCGGCAGGCCGAGCATGATCAGGGTCACGACCAGGACCGACAGAACGACTGCCCTGGTCAGCGCGAGAGCCAGCGACGACCCGGCCGGTACATCCCCCGGTACCGGCATGGCTCGACCGTGAAAGACGCCGCGCTCAGTCTCCGCCTGGGTCGGGTGGGGGAGGGTCGAAGGGTAGGCCCGGCTGGCTAGGTTGCGGGTATCGCTCGAGGAAGCGCGTCGCCGCATCGGGGTCACGTAGGGGTAGGACAAGGAGGGGATCGACGCGTTCGCGGACGCGCGGCGGGTAGAGGCTGAGGAGGGAGGGGTTGACGTCTTCATACGGGCCGTCCATGCGGATGAGCCCGAAGTGGAGGTGGCAGCCGGTCGCGTGCCCGGTCGCCCCCTCGTAGCCGATGAATTGTCCCGCCTTGACAGCATCACCCACACCTACCTTGGCCACCGCCAGGTGCACATAAATGCTCCTATAGCCATTGCCGTCGTCGATCACGACGACGACTGGAAACGCATCCAAATTGCCTGACGAAGGGTAGAAATTTGCCCTTAGGGGCTGGGAATAGCCAAGGAACGGATCAAACTTGCGTCCTGCATACAAGACGGTGCCGTCGTGCGCCGCGCGAATCTTGTCGCCGCACCAGGTGGCCAGGTCGAGGCCATCGTGGTATGGCTTGCCGTCGAGCATCATGAAGCCGCCGTCGCGCACACCAAACGGGCTGCTGATGCGGCCATTGACGACCGGCCAGACATAGCCGGTCAGCGTTGGCGGATCCTCGCTGGTCGGCGGGGGCGGCGGGCTGGGCGTCGCCGTCGGGGTCGGCTCTGGGGTCGGTGGCGCTGTCGTCGCGAGGAAGTCAGTGGAGGTGGGCGCCGGCATCACTCCCACCGACGTGGACGACGGCGTCAGGGTGGGCTGTTGGCTGCCCAGGGCGGCCACGGCATTTGCCGTCGGCACTGATGTGGGCGGCGTTGTCGGCGCTGTGCCGTTGCCGCCGGCGAGGACGAGCATTGACCCAGCACCGAGCGCCAGCGCGGTGAACAGAACGACAAGTACGACCGCCGGATCAATGCGTAGCTCACGTGAAACGCGCGACAGCAGTGACGGCCGGTCTTCGGGCCCGGGCATGCGCCACATATGAAACCATGGCCGGCCCCTCCGCCGCAGATTACAGTGGTAACGATAGAACATCCGTTCTAATATCGGCGGATGCCCCAGGCCTTTGCTGAGCTGCACTGCCACTCGAACTTTTCGTTCCTGGATGGGGCGTCGACGGTCGACGATCTGGCCGAACGAGCGGTCGAACTGGGCTATCCCGCCCTTGCCATAACGGATCACCAGGGCCTGTACGGGGCGGTTCGCTTTTCCAGCGCGATGCATGAGGTTGGCCTGCGGCCGATCATCGGCCTGGAGGTCGAGCTGCTCGATCCGGTCGTGCCGGACGCTTTGGGCGTGGTTGTGCCTCGCCGGCGGCGGGTAAAGAAGACGGCACCGACTAAGACGGCCGACGGACTACCGACGGGCCAACTGCTGCCTGACCCAGCCAATCCCCGACAAACCGCGCCGGCCGCTGCTCGAGCGCCAGCGGCCACCCGGCCACCGCGATCCGCGGCGCGAGGACCTGCGCGGTGTCCGAACGCGCGAGCTCGGCCCGCATCTCGTGTTGATCGCTCGAGATATGACCGGCTATCGCAGCCTGTGCCGGCTCGTCAGCGCGGCCAACCTGGCCGGCACGAAAGGCGTGCCGCGCTTCCGCCACTCGTTGCTGGAGCAGCACACTGAAGGGCTGGTGGCGTTATCCGGTTGCCGCCATGGGGAGATCGGCCGGCGCTTGATGGCCGGCGATCGCGAGGGAGCAATGGCCGCCGCGCGCCGGTTGGCCAAGCTCTTTCCGCTGCACATCGAGCTGCAGCATCACTTGCTGCCGGATGACGACTTCCTGGTGTCGGCGCTGGCGGCGCTGGCCGACGAGCTGGGCCTGCCGACGGTGGTGACCAACGACGCTCACTACGCACGTGGCGCCGACCGCGAGCTGCAGGACGTACTCGTCTGCATCCGCCATGGTTCAACGCTCGATACCAGTGGGCACCTGCGCCGGGCCAACGGCGAGTACTACCTGAAGGGCGTGGCGGAGCTGGCTGCGCTGCCGCCGGGTGCCGGCGCGTTGGGGTCGGCCGTCCAGAAAGCCTGGGCAGAGGGGTTGGTCGGCGCCGCTGAGTTGGCCGCCGGCTGCCAGGTCGACCTCGAGTTCGAGCAGTACCGCTTTCCGGGCTTCGATGTGCCCAAGGGCGAGACGCCGTTTTCAGAGTTGGATCGGCTGTGCCACGAGGGCGTGCGGCGGCGCTATCACCCGGTCACGCCGGCTGTCGTCAAGCAGCTGGCCCACGAGCTGGAGGTCATCGAGCGCACCGGCCTGGCCGAGTTCTTCCTCATCTGTTGGGACCTGATGAAGTTCTGCCGGGACAGGGGCATCCCGGCGCAGGGCCGGGGCTCGGCGGGCGATTCGATCGTCGCCTACGTACTGGGCATCACGCGCGTCGATCCCATCCGCCACCGGCTTTTGTTCGAGAGATTTATCAACGAGGGCCGGACGACCTACCCGGACGTGGATATCGACTTCGCCACGTCACGCCGCGAGGAAGTGATCCAGTACGTCTATGCCAAGTACGGGCCGGAACACACGGGCATGGTCTGCAACTTCGTCACGTATCGGGCGCGGTCGGCGGTGCGCGAGGTGGGCTACGCGCTGGGTTTTCCGCGGCCGCTGGTCGATCGGGTGGCCAAGGCGCTCGAGACGTACGACAGCGTGATGGTCCGCCGCGACCTCGAGGCAGAAGGTGGTTTCGCCGAGTTCTTCGAGCCGAGCGTGGCGACGGGAGCCGGCCTCGGCGGCAGCCAGGTCGCCGAAGCGCGCGGCATGTTCGACGAGATGGGTCAGCTGAACGATGGCCGCGGCCTCATTCCGTTGGCGCCGGTGAGCGTCATCCGGCCGGGCGGCCGCGGCAGCTCTGACGACGAAGGCGGACCGGGCGATACGCCGGTCAGCGTCCGCTGGCTGCGCTCGCAGACCGGCCACGGCGGGCCGCCTTCACGCACTCGCGGAGGCACCGACGTCCCACGTGGCCACGACGACGGCGAGGTCCATCCGGCGTTGGTGCGGCCGCCGCGGCAGCCTGGATCGTGACGGCGCGCACGACGAGGAGCCGGCAAGCGGACGACTACCGCCCACCGGCGCTGAAGGTGGTACCAGGGTCGTTGGCTGGCCAAAGCGCGGCGAGGCGAATGGCATTGTCACCTCAAGCGTTAAGCAGCGGCTTAAACCTGCCGAACCACGATGGCGTGGCCGCCGAGGATCCAGAGCTGCCCTTGGCCACGCTCAAATCCGCCACCGCCGAACCAGAAACGGCTCGATCGGCCGATCCACCCTCGGCTTATGGCCCGGCCTATGCGGAAGGTGACAATCCCATTAGCGCGGGAGCGGTTAACGCGCCAGCCAACCCGCCCCTGGCACTGACCGCGGGAACGTCGACGGTCGGCCTCTCGCCGTGGGAGCGCTGGCTCGAGCTGACCGCGCGCATCGCCGAGTTCCCGCGCCACCTGTCCATCCACACCGGTGGCATGCTCGTCACGCAGGCGCCGCTGGTGGACATTGCGCCGCTCGAGCGAGCGACGATGCCCGGCCGCGTGGTGGTCCAGTACGACAAGCGTGACGTCGAGACGATCAAGCTGATCAAGCTCGACCTGCTCGGCCTGCGCATGCTCAGCGCCATCGACGACGCGCTGCGCGACATCGAGGTCGACTGCGCCGTCCATCTCGATCTGGACCGGCTGCCGGAGGACATCCCCGAGGTCTTCCGCATGATCCAGGCGGCCGACACGGTGGGCGTCTTCCAGATCGAGTCACGCGCCCAGATGCAGACGCTGCCCCGCTCACGCCCGCAGAACCTCGATGACCTGGTGGTCGAGGTGGCGATCATCCGGCCCGGCCCGATCCAGGGCAACGCCGTCCACCCCTACCTCCGTCGGCGCCAGGGCAAGGAGCCGGTCAGCTACCTCCATCCCAGCCTGCAGCCGGCGCTCGAAGAGACGCTCGGCGTAATCCTCTACCAGGAGCAGGTGATGAAGATCGCCATCGACGTCGCCGGCTTCAGCGCGGCGGAGTCGGACGGTTTTCGCAGGGCCATGGGCACCTGGCGTTCGTCCAGGGAGATGGAGAAGCTCCACGCCCGCTTCGTCGACGGTTGCGTCCACGGCAGCGGGCTGACCGAAGAGCAGGCCGAAGAACTGTTCCGGCAGGTCGCCGCCTTCGCCAGCTTTGGCTTCAACAAGAGCCACGCCGCCGCCTTCGCGCGCACTGCGTACGAGTCGGCCTTCCTGAAGCTCTTCTATCCGGCCCAACTCGTGACCGGCCTGATCAACGCCCAACCGATGGGCTTCTACCCGGTCGAGGTGCTGATCAACGACGCCAAGCGCCACGGCGTGTGCGTGCTGCCGGTCGACGTCAACCGCAGCCGGTTTCGTACTGCCACCGAGTGGGTCGGCCAGCCCGACGAGCCACTCCCCGATGACGCTGGTATCAGCGAGCGACCGCCGGTGGTCCAGTCGACGGGCTGCGTCGTGCCCAGCCAGGCAGGCGCGCGATTACTGGGCCGCCGCGCCAGTCGACCGGTTACGGCATCCGCCTTGGCCTGCACCTGGTCAAGGGCATAGGCGAGGTCGAGGGCGAGGCGCTCGACGCCGAGATCGAGCGGGGCGGGCCGTACAAGTCGCTGCCGGATCTTGTCGCTCGGACAGAGCTGTCTGAGGAAGTCGTTGAGCGCCTGATTCGGGCGGGCGGGCTGGACTCACTGGGCGAACCGCGGCGCAAGCTGCTGTGGCAATTGCGCGAGATAGCCGGCGCGACACGGGGCCGCTACGACGGTCGAAGTGTGGGCTCCAAGAAGGCCCAGGGACGGCCGATCGACCTCCGACTTCCCCCAACCCAGACGCCCGACCTACCGCCACCAACCGAGCTCGAACGGCTGGGCGACGCCTACGCCATCCTGTCACTCGACGCGCGCCGCCAGGTGATCGAGCTGTTCCGGCCGGCCCTGGATGCCCTGGGTGTGCAGCGCGCCGGCCAGCTGGTCGACACGCGGCCGGGCAAGGTGCGCATTGCTGGGCTGGTCGTTACTCGCCAACACCCGATGACCGCCCGCGGCACTGTCTTCCTCGCTCTCGAGGACGAGACCGCGATGGTCAACGTCACGCTCTGGCCGGACACGTGGGCCCGTTTCCGGGGCGTGGTCCGGCGCCATGCGTTGCTATATATCGAAGGTCAGCTCGAGCGCGAGTCGGACGTGGTCAACGTCATTGCCAATGACGTCAAATCGCTGGTGGAAGTAGCTCGTCCCGCCGGTGGACCCAGTCGCCCCCGAGGGCGTTCGCCACATGGGCCACGCCGGCATGCGGCGGGTCGGCTAGCGCGACTTCTGCAGCGCCGTCAGGTGGTCGGCTTGGTGTCGGTTGCGGCCGCCTTCGTGGTCGTCGTAGTCGCGGCGGTACGCGCCTGCTTCTTGGCGGCGCGCTCCTGATCGCGCTTCTTCCGCCTGGCCTCGTCCTCGCGCTCCTTGCGCCGCGCCGCACTGTTCGAGTTCATGCGGTTCAGGAAGCCGCGGTACCAGGCAGCAAAGGCCGCGGCCAGCGGACCAATGAAGAGCGCATAGCCGATCAGGACCGGCAGGATATTGCCGGGCGACGCCGCTGGGTCGCCACCCTGCGAGGTGTCAAGGAAGAAGTCGCTGCGAATTATCACGAACAGGAACAGCAGCAGCGTGTTCAGCAGGCCGAGCAGGAAACCGACCAGGTAGGACGCGCGCGGTGCCAGGAAACCACCGACCAGGTAGATGATCAGGCCCTGCGGCAGGAACGCCATCTGGAAGAAGAGCAGCAGCAGCGACACGATGCCCTGATCGACGCCGTTGTAGGGCAGTCCCAGCGCGACGAAGAAGGCCGCGATGAGCACGATGAACGGGATCCACAACGTGCGCTTGGTGCGGAACATCTCGGGCAGCGCGCGGATGTCCTCGGCCACGTTGGGGAACTTGAACATGGGCGTTCGCGGGGCCGCGGCCTCGACCGCCTGAGCCTCCTCCATGACGTCGACGTCGGAGCCGGCTTCCTGGGCCACTCGGGTGTCGCGCGCTACGGCGCGTGATCGGCGGCGCGCTTCGGCGCGGGTGGTGTTCTTCTCGCGAGCCAGCTTAAGTCTCCTCGGGGGTGTGATTGGCGGGAGGCCGAATCCTAGTCCAACCAGTGGCGGGCGCCTTTCCACGTTCGGCATAAGCCGCCGATAAGCGCGACCTACGACAATCCGACTGCGCCGCCATCCAGCCGCCGGTGCCCGCCGCGTCCCGCCCGGGAGAAAGCGATGTCGCTGGCACGATCTGGGCGCTGGGTTCAGCGCGGGCTGATCCTCGGCTTGCTGCTGTTGATGGTCAACTCGTTAATGGCCCCGGTCACCGTCAATCTGGCGGCCGGCGTAGTGCCGAGCGCCACCCAGCAGCCGGCGGCCGTCGCCGCGGCCACCTGGCCGGTGTCGGCCGGCCTGCTCGTGTCAGAGGTTGTCACGCGTGGCGTGGCGGCGGCGGATCAGTACGTCGAGGTTTACAACGCGTCCGCGGCAGCCACGGATCTGGCCGGGCTCGAGCTCGTCTACGTCACGGCCAGCGGTTTGACCGTGACGCGAAAGCAAACCTGGACCTCGCTGGTCGTCCCTTCGCACGCTCATCTGCTGATCGCCAACGCTGGCGGCATTTACGCCGCCGCGGCCGACGGCCTGTTCAGCAACGGTGGGTTTTCGACGAGCGGCGGCTCGCTCGTGCTGCGGACGGTCAGCGGCGGGGCTGTCGTCGACGCGCTGTCGTGGGGCACGGCCACCAGCACGTTCGTGGAGGGCAGTCCCGGCAGCGCTCCGCCCACGGGCAGCAGCCTCGAGCGCAAGCCAGGCGGAATGCTCGGCAACTCGACGGATACCAACGACAACTCGTCTGACACGCGCCTCGAGCCGGCCCCGGTCGCCCAGAATTTGAGCTCGCCGCCCGTCCCTTCGGTCACACCCACCGCCAGCCCGACTGCGACGGCAACCATCGCGCCCACCCCGACAGCCATCCCGACCGACTCGCCCACGCCGGCGGCAACGCCCACGCCGGCGGCAACGCCGACGGTTGCCCCGACCGACACGCCGACCATCACTCCTGAGCCGTCGGCGAGCTGCGACTGCGACAGCCGAGCCAACACCGTTGCCCAGTGTTGAGCCCACGCCAACAGTTGCACCCACGCCGATTCCGACGCCAGTACCCACCGCGCAACCAACTCCGACCCCGACCGTTGAACCCACCCTCGCGCCGACTCCGACGCCAACGGCGGCGCCACTGACCGTCGCCGAGGCGCGCGCGCTGCCGCCCGGCACTGCTGTGACAGTGGCCGCGCGCCTGACGACGCCAACCGGGTTGACCGAGTCGGGCCACGGCGCGTTCGCCCAGGATGGTACGGGCGGCATCGCGCTGTACCTGAGCACGCTTGAGTGGCCGGCCATGAATGACGGCGCTGACCTCATGCTCACGGGCACACTCGAGACTCGCTACAGCCTGCTGACCTTGCGCCTGGCGGATGCGTCGGCGATCAACATCGTCGGGACGGGCGTGCTACCTGATGCGCTGCCCATGTTCACAGGCCAGATCGGCGAGCTCGTCGAGTCGCAGATCGTCACGGTTCAAGCGACAGTCACAGATGGCATCTCGACGCTGACGGATGGCTTCAGCACGGCCGTCGACGATGGCAGCGGATCGCTGCGAGTGGTTGTTTCGGCGATCAGCGGCATATCCGCCGACTTGCTACCGCGCGGCGCGTTGCTTCAATTGACCGGCGTGGTTGGTCAGCGCGACACCAGCGGAACGGGCGCGGCCGGCTATCGGCTGCACCTGCGCAGTGCTGCCGACGTAGTCGCATTGGCGCCACCCTCGCCCTCGGCGACACCCTCGCCCGCACCCACGCCGACGGCAACGCCTGCCCCAACTCCCACGGCCACCTCTCAGCCCACACCCACGCCGACGGCAGGGCCCACAGCCACGCCCAGCCCAACGCCGGTCCCTACGTCGGCGATCCTGACGATTGCCAGCGCTCGGGCAATGGCTGTTGGCGAATTGGCGACGATCCAGGGCACAGTCACAGTCGAAGCTAACCGCCTCCCAGACTCATCACTCATCGGCGTCCAAGACGCCACTGGCGGGATCTACGTCAACCTGCCATCGGGTGCCCCAGCCTTGGCACGCGGCGACATCGTGCTTGTCACCGGCACACTGGCCGCGCCATACGGCAATGTCGAGTTGCGGCCTGCCGACGGCAGCCAGGTCGTGGTGGTTGGTGCTGGCGCGGTGCCCGCAGCGACTCAGCTTGGCGCCGCCCAGATCGGCGAGGCCAACGAGGGCTTGCTGGCGTCGGTCGCCGGCACCCTGACCCAGATCGACTCGACCACAACCAGCCTGACATTGTTCGTCGACGACGGCACGGGCGCTGCCCGCATCTTCATCACGTCGGACCTGGGCATAGTGAAAGCAGACTTCACCCTCGGCAGTCAGCTGACAGTCACTGGCCTGGTCGCCGACCGCTTGGGCCTGTACCGAATATGGCCGCGCGATCGGTTGGACATCGTTGCCGTCGCGCCGCCAACCCCGTCACCTTCTCCCACGCCTGCTCCAACCTCGCCGCCAACGCCTTCGCCGGCTCCGTCGGCCACACCGACGCCGCTCCCAGCGCCTGAGGTGATGGCGATCGCGGCCGCCGTCAAGAAGATCGGCCAAACCGTGGCAATCACAGCCACCGTGACCAGTCCAACAGGCTTGCTCGATGCCGATGGCCGTCGCGTGACGGTAGAGGACGGCAGCGGCGCCATTCTCGTCCGCCTGCCGGAGGCGACGAGCGTCCGCGTTGGGGACAAGCTCCTGATCATCGGCGAAGTCGGCACTTACTACGGAGCGCCGCAGCTCGCTGCGTCGGATGCGCCGTTGTCGGTCGCCGGCGGCAAACAGATCGCGCCCAACGCCGTCAAAAGCGCTCCTATCGCCAGCAAACTCGAGTGGCGGCTGGTCACCGTCACCGGCGGCGTAACGGCGGTAACAAAGGACGGCGACAACTGGCACGCCGAGCTCGCCGTCAACGGCGGCTCCATCCCGATCGATGGCATCTCGCGCAGTGCCATCCCTTCGACTGCGCTTGTCGTCGGCCGCACCGCGACGGTCGTCGGCATCGTCAAGCGCGCCTTCCCGACGGCCAGTGACCAGCGAATGGCAGTTGTGCCGCGCAGCGCAAGCGATGTCTCACTGGGCGGCTCTGCGCCCAAGGGCAACGGTGTCGCCGCGGGCCAGTCCAACGGCACCAAGGGCGATGGAACCGGCGGCAGGCACGACAGGTGGCGATGACGTCCATCCCGGCAATCCGCAGGCGGCGGCGAATGCCGTCCTCCAGCCGTTGGTGATCGCGATCTCGGACATCGCCAACCACGAGAACGAGACGGTCATTGTCGGCGGGCGGATCGACGCCATCGACGGCAACCGCCTGCTCGTCAACGACGACACGTCACTCGTCGCCGTCCGCGTGCCGTCCACCTCGGGCCTTGCCGCGCTGCGCGTGGGCGCGCTTGTCAACGCTCGCGGGCAGGTCACGCGTACCGAACAGGGCGGGTTGGAGGTGGTCGTTGACACGCTCGACGCTATCCGCGTCCGCGGCGCGCAAACCGTTGCCCTGGCCGTGCCTTCGGCGGCCCTCGCCGATAGCAAAGCTGAACCCAGCCTGGGCAATCAACCGGTCGCCCTGCAGGCCTCGCCGTCGAGCTCAACTGTTCCGCTGGTGATCGGCGGCGTCCTCGTGCTCTCCGTCGTCGTCGCCGTCGCGGGGGTCGTAATTGCCCGCCGGCCGGACCTGTTCAGGTCGGCCGTTCGGGCCGCAGCCGCCCTGCGAGCACAGAAATGAGCGTGGCCACGCTTGACGCTCGTGTGAAGGGCGCCCTATCGTGGGCCGCGGCCGGCGCTCGCAGCCGGCAACGTCGCAGGAGGACCAGGCCGCATTGGTCGATCGCCGAGTCGCAGTGCCTGCCACGGAACGGCAGTACCACATCGCACTGGGGCCGGGCGAGGTCGCCGAGTACGTCCTGCTGCCGGGCGATCCGGATCGCGTCGCGAAGATCGCCACCCGCTTCGATTCGGTCGAGCTAGAGCGCCAGCACCGCGAGTTCGTGTCGATCACCGGCCAGTACCGCGGCCTGCGCCTGACGGCGATCTCGACCGGCATCGGCACGGACAACGTCGAGATCGTCCTGGCCGAGATCCTGGCGGTCACAAAGCACCCAACCTTCATTCGCATCGGCTCGTGCGGTGTGCTCAAAGACGACATCGCGCTGGGCGACCTGGTCATCAGCAGCGGCGCGGTGCGCCTCGAGGCAACGACCAAGTACTTCGTGCATGAGGGTTACCCCGCGGTGGCGGACTATTCCGCGGTCGCTGCGCTCGTCGAGGCCGCCAACCAGCTCGGCCATCGCGCCCATGTCGGCATCACCGCCACAGCGCCTGGTTTCTACGGAGCCCAGGGCAGGCCGATTCCGCAGCTGCCCATCCGCTTTCCTGATCTCGCCGATGAGATGGCCCGGCAGGGCGTTACGAACTTCGAAATGGAAGCTTCGGCCGTGCTCGTGCTCTCAATGTTGGCGAAGTGCCGCGCAGGCGTCGTCTGCACGGCGTACGCTCAGCGCGTGAGTGGCGCCTTCGTCACGGGCGAACAGCAACAGCGCGCCGAAGCGGCGTGTATCGATACGGGGCTGGAGGCCTTGCGCCTGCTGGCCGACATGGAAAAGGCAGTGACAGCCGCCGGTGCGTTGCACTGGCGGCCTTCATTGTGGGTGCCGAGCGTGGCATCCTGAACGCGGCAAGGCTGCGGACCGGGTCGCCCCGATGCGGACCGCAGGAGGAGCGACCCGGATAACCGGGGAAGGAGGACTCGTGGCTCAGGCTTATTGCGTCAAGGGCAAGCACATGGTCGAGATCGCGAACGCCCAGAAGGTCACCATGAAGAACGGCAAGCCGGCGATCAAGGGCACCTGCCCGGTCCACGGCACGACCGTATATCGCATCGGCGGCTGATCTCGCCAACCTTTGAACTTGGGCAAGAGCCCCGGCGGGAGCCGGGGCTCTTCCTTTTAGAATCCAATAGTGAGCGACTCGCCGATTGCGCTGCGGCCGGTGCTCGCCCTCGACCTGGGCGGGACCCAGCTGCGCACCGCACTGATAACGCCAAATGGCGACGTTCGGCACAAAGGCACCCGGCCGACGCCAACGACCAACGCCCGCGATCTCGTCTCGGCCGCTGTCGACGCCCTGACGGAGACGCGCCGCGCCGCGCAGCACAGCGCCGCCCAGCACAGCGCCGGCCCACCGGCGGCGATCGGCATTTCAGCGCCCGGGCCGCTCGATCCCCACACCGGCCGCCTCATCGACCCGCCCAATCTGGACCCGTCGACATGGGGCTTGCCGCTGGCCGAGCTGATCGCCGACGCCATCGGTCTGCCCACGACACTGGACAAGGACACCAACGTGGCGGCCCTGGGCGAGGGCTTCTTCGGCGCCGCCAAGGGCAGCACCGATTTCGTCTATCTGACCATTTCAACCGGGGTCGGTGGCGCGGTCGTGACCGACGGTCGTCTTCTGCACGGGCCGGACGGCGTTGCCGGCGAGCTTGGCCACCTGGCGATCGACGCCTACGAGGGTCCGCTGTGTGGCTGCGGCGCGCGCGGCCACCTGGAAGCCATCGCCTCGGGCACGGGCATCGCCAACGCTGCCAGAACGGCCGGCCTGACCGTCGGTCATGCGTCAGCGCGCGACGTCGCCGATCTCGAAGCCGCCGGCGACTCGACGGCAGGGCTGATCATGGCCCGGGCACGGCAGGCCGTCGCGTCGGCCGTCGTCACCATCGTTGACCTGTTCAACCCCGACCTTGTCATCATTGGTGGCGGCATCGCGGCCGCCGAAGGCGAGCGCATGCTGGGTCCGGCCCGCGACGCCGTCGCCCGGACAGCTTTCAAGGTGCAAGCGCGACGTGTGCGCATCGTCAAGCCACGGCTGGGTGATGATGTCTCCTTGGTAGGAGCGTTGATACTTGCTAATGCCGCGCTGGCGCAGGACTTCGCGGCATACGGCCTCCGGCCACAGGCTGCTTGGCCCGGCCGAACGGCACTTCAAAATGAGTTGGTAGGCAACGAAGATCAAACGAAGCGCGCGGTCACACCAGGCTGACCGCGAGCAATGAGCGCGGAGGAGAAACATATGAGCGTGCGTGTCGCCATCAACGGTTTTGGCCGGATCGGCCGCCAGTCACTCAAGGCCATCATCGAGCGCCACCCAGAGCTCGAAGTTGTCGCGGTCAACGACCTCGCGGACACCGAGCTCAACGCGCTGCTCTTCGCCCACGACTCGACCTACGGCCGATATCCGGGCAGCGTCGACCACACCGAGGACTCGCTCATAGTCGACGGGCGCCAGATCAAGGTGCTCAAGGAGAAGGACCCGGCGGCGCTGCCGTGGCGCGATCTGAACATCGACATCGTCATCGAGTCGACCGGCCTGTTCACCACTGGCGAGAAGGCACGCGCCCACCTCGATGCCGGCGCGCGCAAGGTGATCATCAGCGCGCCCGCCAAGCAGGAGGACGTCACGATCGTCCTGGGCGTGAACGAAGAGGTCTACGACCCGGCCGCCCACAACATCATCAGCAACGCCTCGTGCACGACCAACGGCCTGGCACCCGTCGCCAAGGTGCTGAATGACACGTTCGGCATCGAGAAGGGCTTCTTGACGACCGTCCACTCGTACACCAACTCGCAGCGGCTGCTCGACGTCATCGCCAAGGATCCGCGCGATGCGCGCGCCGCGGCCCAGAACATCGTCCCGTCCGAGACCGGCGCCGCGCGCGCGGTCGCGCTCGTCATCCCGGAGTTGAAGGGCAAGTTCACCGGCATGTCATTCCGCGTGCCCACGCCGACCGTGTCGGTTGTCGACTTCACCGCCGTTCTCGGCCGTGAAGTGACCAAGGAAGAGGTCAACGAGGCCTTCGAGAAGGCCGCCAATGGTGACCTCAAGGGCATCATGGATTACACGGACAAGCCGCTCGTCTCGATGGACTTGAAGGGCGACGAGCACTCGACCATCGTCAGCGCCCTCGACACGATGGTCCTTGGCAACATGGTCAAGGTCATCTCCTGGTACGACAACGAGTGGGGTTACGCCTGCCGCGTGGCCGACCTCGTCGCGTTTGTCGGCGAGCGCCTCGGTGCCGGCAACCGGCTGGAGGCATCGGCCGCCCGGGCCTGATCCGATAACCCGCAAGTAGAAAAGAGCACGCCCAATGGACAAGCTGACTGTTCGCGACTTCGACCCCGCCCGTAAGCGGGTGCTCGTGCGCGTCGATTTCAACGTTCCCATCGAAGACGGCCGGGTCAAGGACGACTCGCGCATCCGCGCCGCGCTGCCCACCATCCGTTACCTGCTCGGACACGACGCGATCGTCATCCTGATGAGCCACCTCGACCGGCCCAACGGCAAGGTCGTTGAGTCGATGCGCCTGCGGCCGGTCGCGCAGCGCCTGTCGGAGCTGCTGCGCTGGCCGGTGCCCATCACCGGCGACGCGCTGGGCATCGGCACGCGCGACGCCGTCGCCCGGCTCAAGACCGGCCAGATCCTGATGCTGGAGAACCTGCGCTTCCACTCGGAAGAGGAGAAGAACGACCCGGACTTCGCCGAGGAGCTGGCCAGCTACGGCGAGATCTACGTCAACGACGCATTTGGTACGGCCCACCGCGCGCACGCCTCGACCGTCGGGATCGCCAAGCTGCTGCCCTCGTACGCGGGCTTCCTGATGGAGGCGGAAATCAAGGCGCTCTCACAGCTGCTGGAGGCGCCGGCCCGCCCGTTTGCCGCCGTCATCGGCGGGGCCAAGGTATCGGGCAAGCTGGCCGTGCTCGAGAACCTGATGGGCAAGGTCGACACCTTCATCGTCGGCGGCGGCATGGCCAACACCTTCCTCGTCGCCAAGGGCAACACCGTCGGCAAGAGCCTGCTGGAGCGCGATCTCGTCGAGGATGCCAGGCGCATCCTGGCGACGGCCGAGGAGCGGGGCATCCAGTTCCTGCTGCCAACCGACGTGGTGGTGGCCAAGGAGGTCACGCGCGGCGCTGAGCACAAGATCGTGCCCGCTCACAAGATCCCGAACTCATGGTCGGTGGTCGACATCGGCCCGCAAACGACCGAAGCGTTCAAGCAGGCGCTGGAGCCGGCCAGGACGGTTTTCTGGAACGGCCCGCTGGGCGTCTTCGAGGTACCGACCTTTGGCGATGGCACGCGTGCCATCGCGCGCTACCTGGCCAAGCGCGCCGACGAAGGCACAACCGTGGTCGTCGGTGGTGGCGACTCGGCGGCTGCGGTCGAGGAGCTCGGCCTGACCGCCAACATGACCCATATCTCGACCGGTGGCGGAGCTTCGCTGGAGTTCATGGAAGGGCGCGAGCTACCGGGCATCGCCGCGCTGCAGGACCGGCCGGCCGCCGAGCCGGAGCCCGCCCATGCGTCGGCAGCCGCTCGATGACCAACATCGAGCTGATCGACGCGCAGGAGATCCTCGACTCACGCGGTAATCCAACGCTCGAGGTCGTTGTCGTCCTCGACTCTGGCGCCGCCGGCCGCGCGGCCGTCCCGTCGGGTGCATCGACCGGCGCCCACGAAGCAGTTGAGCTGCGCGACGGCGAAGCCGGCCGCTACGGCGGCAAGGGCGTGCGCAAGGCTGTCGCCAACGTCATCGAGACGATCGCGCCGGCGCTGCTCGACCTCGACGCATGCCGAGCAGGCCGCCGTTGACGCGCTACTCATCGACCTCGACGGCACGCCGAACAAGGGCAACCTGGGCGCCAATGCGTTGCTCGGCGTCTCGCTCGCCTGTGCCCACGCGGTCGCGGCGGCGTACGGCCTGCCGCTGTACCGCTATCTGGGCGGAGTCCGTGCCCGAACCCTGCCCGTCCCGATGTTCAACATCCTCAACGGCGGCAAGCACGCGGCCGACTCGACCGACTTCCAGGAATTCATGGTCATGCCGGTCGGCGCACCGACCTTCTCCGAGGCGATGCGCGCCGGCGCCGAGGTCTTCCACGCGCTGCGCGCCGAACTGCATGAGCAGGGCCACGCCACCGGTCAGGGCGATGAGGGCGGCTTCGCGCCGTCGCTTGCCTCCAACCAGGCGGCCATCGAAGTTGTGCTCAAGGCCATCGAGCGCGCCGGCTACAAGCCCGGCGAGGACGTCGCGATCGCCCTCGACCCGGCCGTCAGCGAGCTGGTCGACCTCGACACGCCGACCGATGGGAACGGCGAGTTCACCTACCGGCTGACCAAGGAAGGCCGAACGCTGAAGACGTCAGAGCTGGTCGACTTCTGGGCCGATTGGGTCAGTCGCTATCCGATCGTCTCGCTGGAGGATGGCCTGGCCGAGGACGACTGGGCCGGCTGGAAGGCGTTGACCGCCAGGCTGGGCTCGCAGGTGCAGCTGGTCGGCGATGACCTGTTGGTCACCAATCCGGAGCGCGTCGCGCGTGGCATCGAGGAAGACGCCGCCAACGCCGTCCTCGTGAAGCTGAACCAGATAGGCACGCTGTCCGAGACGCTGTCCGTGGTCGATATGGCGCAGCATGCCGGCTGGGGCGCCGTCATCAGCCACCGCAGCGGTGAGACCGAGGACACGACCATCGCCGACCTGGCCGTCGCCACCGGCGCGGGCCAGATCAAGAGCGGTGCACCATCGCGCAGCGAGCGCGTCGCCAAGTACAACCGCCTGCTAAGGATCGAATCCGAGCTCGGGGAGGCCGCGCTCTTTCCTGGCCTGGCAGCGCTCGCCCGCTCCGCTTGAGTCGCTTCATCGACCGCGGCGCCGTCGTCGCAGGCTGGATCGGCCTCGGCACGGCCGTCGTCCTGGTCATCGCCTTTGCGCTCGTCGTGCCCATCCAACCTGTCGTGTACGTGGCCGCGTTGCCGGCTGGCCTGCTGATCGGTTGGTACGCCAACGCCAAGTCGGAGCGCTTCAGACCGCGCGGACGGGCGATGGCAAACGCGTTGTGGGCCGGCCTGGTGACGGGGCTGACGCTCGCCATCTTCTACAGCTTCGTGCGCTTGCTGTTCATCTATGCCGACACCGGCTACCCGGACTTCAACGTCGCCGAGACGCCGACGCAGACGGCTTCACCCACCTGCTCGACGGGCCCCGACTGCACCTACCAGCGCTACCTGAAGGAAGGCAAGGGCCCCGAATTCGAAGCCGCCGGCATTACGAACAGCGAGGAGTTCGGTCAGTTCGTGATCAGCGAAACGCTGAGCGCGGGTGCAATCCTGTTTGTGCTGACCCTTGGCGGCGCGGCGTTAGCGGGCGCTTGGCAGGCGATCCGGCCGGTGCCGGCTCCCGCGTTGAAGGCGGGGCCTAGCTCGACTTAGTCGTTTTCGCAGCGCGCGGCTTGGCCGGCGCCTTGGCATCGGCCGACTTGGTCGAAGCCTTTGCGGTCGTCTTGGTCGAAGCCTTTGCGGTCGTCTTGGCCGGCGCCTTGGCGGTCGTCTTCGGCGCCGTCGTCTTGGCGGCGCTTGATTTCGCGGCGGTTGTCTTGGCCGGTGCCTTGGCTGCTGTCTTGACAGGAGCCTTGGCGGGCGTCGTTGTCGGGCTCGGCCTTGGCCGCGGTCGTCTCGCCGGTTGCCTCGCGCGAGCTGCGCGCCAGGGCGGCACGGGCCTTGCCGGCGGCGGTCTGCGCGCCCTTGGCCTTCGACGCCTTGCCGGCGGCGATGCGTGCCTTGGCTTCCTTGGTCGCGGCGGCCTTACCCGTGGTGCGGCCAACCTTGCTCGTGCCGATGATCTCGCCGCCACCCATGGCGGCTCCGACCTTCAGCATCAGCCGGCTCTTGCGCCGTGCGGCGGCGTTCGGATGTATCGCGCCAACCTTGGCGGCCAGGTCAAGCGCCGAGACAGCAGCTGCCAGGGAGGCGCGCGTCTGCTCTGCGTCGCCGTTGCCGGCGGAAAAGCACAGCCTTGCCGACCAGCGTCTTGGCGGCCGACCTGCGGGGCTGGTTGATGGTGTGCCGGCGCTGAGCCTGTCGAACGCGCTTGATGGCCGATGGCGTCCGGGCGCCGGTCCAGCCACGCTGGGAGTGAGCCAAGTGAAACCTCGAGTGGGACGGTCTGATGGGCAGCGCACTCATGGCGCGACTGCGGATGGTAGCAGGGGAGCCCGAGAAGCGCGATCAGCGCGTCCTTGCGCGGGACAAGGAAAGGCCCCGGCTGGAGAGCGCCGGGGCCTAGGTAGGAGGGGTGTGTACGCGTTCTTAGAAGAGGTGCATCGCGACGGCGGTCAGCGCCAGTCCGGCGCCGGCCAGGGCGACCGTTGCGCGGCGGACGGCGTGGACCTGCGGCCGTAGCACGGACTTGTCGTGGTTGCGCTCCATGGCAGCCCGGCGGTGCTCGAGGTGGGCCATCTTGTGCTGCGTCTCGATCTTGTGCATGTCGAGTGCGACTGACGGGTGAAGGGTGTTAAGCATTTCAGTGTTCCTTTCGAACGTCTGGTGGGTAGTTCGATTCGGTAGGAGCACATAGTCGGCGCGTGCTTGTCCAACTTCGATCTGTTGGGCGACGACGGTCGCGCCTATCGTCGGACGCGCCTCGGTGTCCCCGATCAACACCTGTGGCTGTCGGGCATCGGACAACTGCCTAGGGCGCGCCCGGTTTCCGGCCCAGGGGCTACTTGACCGGCTGCTTGATCCAGAAGTCGATCGGCGGCAGGTGGTGCAGACCCAAGAGCTGCGAGATCTCACCGCCGTGGAAGGCGTCGTGGCTGATCATCCGATTGAGTACTGAGGCCCGTGAGTGCACGGCTACGGTGCCGTCCGGCACGCGGGCGGGTGGCCGTCTGCTCGAGTGAGTCGATCGTCCAGCGGTCGAGCGTGGCGGCGACGACCGCCCAGGTGGTGTTGAGCGCCCAGGCCAATTCCTCACCAGAACGGGGATGGGATTCGTCGTCCTCCCAGCCGTCGTCGGTCAGCGGGTTGGGAAACGGCGTATCCGACGCACCAGGCTCACCGAAGATGCCGCACAGCCAGAACACGCGCGTGCCGGCCGAATGTGCAGCCAGCTGCCAGATCGTTCCGTGCTCAGGCCCGGCGCGCAGCGCCAGCTGATCCGCGTTCAGATCGGCGACTGCATCGCGCAGCCGCTGCGCGTACTGCGGCCAATCCGGATAGACGTCAGCGGCACGTTTCGTCATCGGGCCAGTATGCCGACGCCCGAATACACTCGCCGCTCAGTGACCATTCCCCCTGCGCGCATGCGCAATTTCTCGATCATTGCCCATGTCGATCACGGCAAATCGACGCTGGCCGACCGGCTGCTCGAGCTGACCCACACGATCGACGCGCGCCAGATGACGAGCCAGGTCCTCGACTCGATGGACCTCGAGCGCGAGCACGGCATCACGATCAAGGCACGCGCCGTCCGGCTCGAATACGACGCCAAGGACGGCCAGCGCTACGCGCTCAATCTGATCGACACGCCCGGCCACGTCGACTTCAGTTACGAGGTCAGCCGCAGCCTGCAGGCCTGCGAAGGCGCCATCCTCGTCATCGACGCCGCGCAGGGCATCGAGGCCCAGACGCTGGCCAACGTCCACCTCGCTCTCGCCCAGAACCTGGTCATCGTGCCGGTGCTCAACAAGATCGACCTGCCGTCGGCCCAGCCGGACGTGGTCATCGAGGAGCTCGAAAACGTCCTCGCCATCCCGCGTGAGGAAGTGCTGATGGTGTCGGCCAAGGAGGGCACCGGTGTCGGCGACGTGCTGGAGGCCATCGTCAAGCGCATCCCGGCCCCCAAGGCGGACGTCGAGGCGCCGCTGCAGGGCCTGATCTTCGACTCGCACTACGACCAGTACAAGGGAGTGGTCGCCTACGTCCGACTCTTTGCCGGCCGGCTACACGAGGGCCAGCAGGTCCGGCTGATGGGCTCGGGCGCACAGTCCGAAATCCTGGAGCTGGGCGTGTTCAGGCCCCAGCTCGTGCCGGTCAAGCAGCTGGTGGCGGGGGAGGTGGGCTACGTCGCGACCGGCTTCAAGAGCGTGCGCGACGCGCAGGTCGGCGACACCGTCACCGCTGTCGAGAACCCGGCGCCGAAGCCGCTGCCCGGCTACAAACCGGCCAAGGCGCTCGTCTTCGCCGGCATCTATCCCGTCCGCGGCGAGGACTACCCAGATCTGAGAGACGCCCTCGAGAAGCTGCACCTCAACGACGCCTCGATCAGCTTCACGCCCGAAACATCGGTCGCCCTCGGCTTCGGCTTCCGGCTCGGCTTCCTGGGCCTGCTGCACATGGAGATCGTGCAGGAGCGCCTCGAGCGTGAATTCGATCTCGACCTGATCGCGTCGGCGCCGTCGGTCGAGTACCGCGTCACGCTGATCAACAACCAGGGCGACGTGCTGGTCGACAACCCGGCCCGGCTGCCACCCATCGCCGAGATCGAGTCGATCGCCGAGCCGTGGGTGCGCGTCGACGTCGTCACCCCCACCAGCTACATCGGGCCGCTGATGGAGCTGGCGACGGGCCGGCGCGGCACGTTCGAGAACATGGAGTACCTCGACCCTGAGCGCGTGCTGATTCACTTCGAGCTGCCGCTGGCGGAGGTCATCGTCGACTTCTACGACCAGCTGAAAAGCCGGTCGCAGGGCTACGCCTCGCTCGACTACGAAGAGGTGGGCTACCGAACCGCCGACCTCGTGCGCCTCGACGTGCTGGTCGCCGGCGAGCCGGTCGACGCGCTGTCGCTGATCGTCCATCGCGAGCCAGTCCCAGGCGCTCGGTCGCGAGCTGGTGGCGAAGCTGCGCAAGCTGATCCCGCGCCAGATGTTCGAGGTGCCCATCCAGGCCGCCATCGGCGCCAACGTCATCGCCCGCGAGACGATCAGCGCCATGCGCAAGAACGTGCTGGCCAAGTGTTACGGTGGCGACATCACGCGCAAACGCAAGCTGCTCGAGAAGCAGAAAGAGGGCAAGGCGCGCATGAAGCGCGTCGGCAGCGTCGAGATCCCGCAGGAGGCGTTCCTGGCCGTGCTGCGCACCGGCGGCGAGACCTAGACCAGTGACTGACACGCTGACCGCGCTGATCTTCTACGGCTTCGTGGCGCTGCTCGTTCTGCTCCGCTTTGACGCCAGGCGTTTCGGGGCTGCCGACTACGACGACGAGGACGCCAACGAATGGCGGGCCTGGCTGCGCCGGCTGTCGTGGTACGCGTTCGCCATCGGGCTGATCGTCGTCATCTACGTGATGGCGCCGTGGCCGCTGTCAGTGCTCCGCCTGCAGGCTGGGCCACTGTTGCTCGAGACGATCGTCGTGGGCCTTGCGCTGGGGTCGATCGGCGCATTCATGGCCGTCGCCTATGCATGGATCCGCTACCGCGACCTGCGCCTACCGCCAGGCAACCGCTATCCCGCCGGCCTGCTGACCGCCATCGGCACCGCCTTTGTCGACGAGGCCACGTTCCGCGGCATCCTGCTCGGCCTCCTGCTCTGGTGGGGCTGGCCCAACGCGCTGGCGATCGGCCTGCAGGCCGTCATCTACGTCATCGCAACGGGCATCGCCCGCCGGCAACGGCCGCTGGGCATCACCGCCATCTTCCTGGTCATGGCGCTGCTCGCAGCCGGCGTGACAATCGCCACCGGCGGTATCGGTGCGGCTTTCCTCGGCGCCGCGCTGACCCGCCTGGCGCTGTTCCTGGTCACCGGCCACGCCGGCCAGATGCGTGACGTCGAAACGCCGGAGGAAGTGGCGATCGACGCCTCCGACCTCACGCCGGAGGGCTGGGAGATCGTGCCCGACCATGATCAGACGGGTGGCTACTGGCATTGAGCGACGCTGCGCGGCCGCCTGCGGCGCTCTACGTCCACGTCCCGTTCTGCCTGTCGGTCTGTCCTTACTGTGACTTCGTGGTCTACGGCGGGCGAGAGGCGAAGGGCCCGACTAACCGCATCGGCGCCACGGTCGACGCACTGGAGACGGAGATCCGACTGCGAGCGCCCGACCACCCGATCAGCCCGCTGCGGTCGATCTACTTCGGCGGCGGCACGCCATCACTTCTGTCGGCCGCACAGATCGGTCGGCTGCTGGAGGCGGCCGAGGCAGCGTTCGGCGTGGCGATCGACGCCGAGATCACGCTCGAGGGCAACCCCGGACAGGCCGACCGTGGTGATCTGGCCGGCTTTCGCGCTGCCGGCGTCAACCGCGTCTCCATCGGCGCCCAGAGCATGGATGCGGTTGAGCTGCGGAACCTGGGTCGCCGCCACTCACCCGAGGACGTGGCCGAGACAGTGGCAGCGGCGCGGCTCGCCGGCATCAACAACGTCAGCATTGACCTGCTCTACGACATCCCCGGTCAGACGCTGGACTCCTGGCGGGCAACGTTGGCGGCCGCCATCCGGCTCGAGTTGGATCATGTTTCGGCCTACGCGCTGACCCTTGATGACCCCGACGCAGAGGAATTGACCGGCACGACCGGCGACCACCTGCCGCTGCGCGCCGGCGCCCGCCGCTGGCGACAGGCAGCCGCCTCGCGGCAGGACGATGCCTTCGCCGCCGACGCCTACGCGCTCGCCGATGACCTGCTCGGCACCGCCGGCTACGGCTGGTACGAGATATCGAACTGGGCACAGCCGGGCCGCGCGAGCCGGCACAACCTCGCCTACTGGACAAACGAGGCGTGGGAAGCGGTCGGCCCCGGCGCGCACGCCTTCGATGGCAATCGGACGCGACGGTGGAACGCGGCCCGCCTCGACGCGTACCTCTCGGCGCTCAGTCTTGGCAAGCTTCCGCCGGGCGGCCACGAAACCGTTAACGCCACTACCGCGGCGGCGGAGGCCGCGATCCTGCGCCTTCGGACGGGCGACGGCCTGCCGTTACCAGGGGCCGTGGAGACTTCAATCGGTTCGGCGCTGGCGTGGGGTCGGGCGACACGGTCTCCTCGAGTCTGGAGCGGGCGAGACCGTCCGGCTGACTCTGCGAGGTCGGCTGCTGTCGAACGAGCTGTTCGTGCGCGTGCTGCCTCCACCTGAGGCGGCGGCCGTTGCATAACTGATCGGCGTCCACGTGGCTGACATACACCGCACAAGGTCACCGTTTAGCCCCGGCCGCCGAGCACGAAGCAAATCGACTACCCCGTTTCTGGCCTGCGATTGTCGGTTCGTGCTCGTGCAACAAGTAGCGGGGAGTCGCGCTGCGGCACGGTCCGGACCTAGGCGTCGCCTTGCTCGGCGTTATGTCACTGTCTTGGACACGCGCGCGCCGACAGAGTTCAGTTCCGTGCATCGCCGCCGGCGGAGCGCGTTGACACTCGGCACACTCGATTGCTAACATCGCCCCAGACCGTTAGCACTCACACCATTAGAGTGCTAACTGCGGAGGGTCCTCTCTAGACATGACGCGCCGAGCCGATCGGCCGCTCGATCCACGATCCCACGAGATCCTGCGGGCGATCATCGAGGAGTACATCAGCACCGCAACGCCCGTGGGCAGCCATGCCCTCGTGGAGCGGCGCAATCTCGGCGTGAGCCCGGCCACCGTGCGCAACGTCATGGCGGAGCTCGAGGACGCCGGCCTGCTCACGCACCCGCATACCAGCGCAGGGCGCGTGCCAACCAATGCCGGATACCGCCTTTACGTCGAGTCGATGGCGCCCGAGACCCGCCTCGCGCCGGTGGAGCAACTGATGATCCGCCACCAGTTCGGCCAGGTCGCCCTCGCCTCCGAGCAGTGGTTCCGGCTGGCCGCGGCGATCCTGGCCGGTGCGACGCGCAACGCCGGTCTCGCCACTCCGGCCAAGCCGCGCGCCTGCCGCGTCCGGCGCATCGATCTCATCCTCAACACCAGCCGGATGGCCAGTCTCGTGGTGGTGCTGCAGGAAGGCGCAGTCAAGCAGAGCCTGATCCCGCTCGAAGCGCCGGCCAGCCAGGCCACCCTCGACGCCGTTGCTCAGCGCCTGAACAACGAACTGGCCGGCACCAGCGCGCGCCAGATCGCCACGCGCCTGGAGCAACTGCGAACCGGGGCCGATGTCCCGTTCCTCATGATCGCGGCCGCGGAGCGCATCGAACGGCTGATGCGCGACTTTGACGCGGCCAGCGTCGAGGATGTTTTCTCGGACGGCTTACTCAATGTGATGGCGGCACCGGAGTTTGCGGACAGTGGCAAGCTGCGCCGCATCTTCGGCATGCTCGAGAACCGCGACTACATGGGTCGGTTGCTCGACCGCGTGTCGAGCCGGCCGGATGTGCAGGTGCTGATCGGTGGTGAGACCGGTCGGCGCGAAATGGAAGACGTGTCGCTCGTGCTGGCGGCCTATGGCAGGCCGGGCCGGGCGATGGGTGTCGTTGGCGTGTTAGGGCCTACGCGCATGGCTTATCCCCAGGCGATAGGCACGGTGCGCTACGTCAGCGGCCTGATGAACGAACTGGTGGAGCAGCTTTATCGATGAGCAACAAACAACACGCCAACGGCGACGAGAAGCGCACCCGCGCAGAGGAACGCATTGCCGCCCTCGATACGTCGCCCACCAAGCTGATGGCGGAGCTCGACGAGCTACGTGGCCAGCTCGAGACCGTGGAGCAGGAGTCGGCCGAAAACAAGGCGGGCTGGCAGCGAACAGCCGCCGACTACGCCAACTACCGTCGCCGCACCGAGCAGGATCGCGAGGCCAACCTTGGCCTGGCCAACGAGGCGCTGCTCAGCAAGCTGCTGGTGATCGTCGACGACTTCGATCGCGCAATTGCCAACAAGCCGGACGAGCTGGCCAAGTCGCCGTGGGTAGACGGCATCGTGGCCATCGACCGCAAGTTGCGCCAGCTGCTGGACTCAGAGGGCCTGACGCCCATCGAGGCGACCGGCCAGACATTCGACCCGCATCAGCACGAAGCCATCGTGCAGGTAGAAACCAACAAGGTTCCGGAAGGAACAGTCACTGAAGAACTACAGCGCGGTTACCGCCTCCGCGATCGGGTGCTTCGCCCGTCGCTGGTGGCAGTTGCCAAGTCACCTACGAAGGAGCAGTAATCAATGGGCAGGATCATCGGCATCGACCTGGGCACGACCAACTCGGTCGTTGCCGTCATGGAGGGTGGGGAGCCCACCGTCATCCCCAGCGCCGAGGGCGGTCGGATCGTTCCGTCGGTCGTCGCCTTCACCAAGACCGGTGAGCGGTTGGTCGGCCAGATTGCCAAGCGCCAGGCCATCACCAACCCGCAGAACACCATCTACTCGATCAAGCGCTTCATGGGCCGCCGCTGGGACGACCCGGAGGTTCAGCGTTCCAAGGACCTCGTCTCGTACAAGGTCGACAAGGACCCCAAGAGCGACGGCGTGGCCGTCGTGCTGACGGACGGCCGGACGTACACGCCGCCCGAGATCAGCGCGATGATCCTGCAGAAGCTCAAGGCTGACGCCGAGGCGTACACCGGCGAGAAGATCACCGAGGCGGTCATCACCGTCCCGGCCTACTTCGACGATACACAGCGCCAGGCGACCAAGGATGCCGGCCGTATCGCCGGCCTCGACGTCAAGCGCATCATCAACGAGCCCACCGCGTCGGCCCTGGCCTACGGCCTGGACAAGAAGAAGGACGAGCAGATTTCCGTCTACGACCTGGGCGGAGGCACGTTCGACATCTCCATCCTCGAGCTGGGTGACGGCGTCTTCGAGGTCAAGGCGACCAACGGCGACACGCACCTGGGCGGCGACGACTTCGACCAGCGGATCATCGATTGGCTGCTGGGCGAGTTCAAGAAGGACCAGGGCATCACGCTCAAGGATCCGCAGGCACTGCAGCGGCTCAAGGAGGCGGCCGAGAAGGCCAAGATCGAGCTGTCGACCACCATGTCGACCGAGATCAACCTGCCCTACGTCACCGCCGACGCCGAAGGCCAGCCCAAGCACCTGGTCATGACGCTCTCCCGCGCCAAGCTGGAGGACCTCGTCGCCGACCTGATCGGCAAGACCAAGGGCCCGGTCCAGTCTGCCTTGAAGGACGCCAACCTCAAGCCGGCCGATATCGACGAGGTCATCCTCGTCGGCGGCCAGACGCGCATGCCCGCCGTCGTCGAGGCGGTCAAGTCGATGTTCAACGGCAAGGAGCCGCACAAGGGCGTCAACCCGGATGAGGTCGTCGCCGTCGGTGCGGCCATCCAGGCCGGTGTCCTGGCCGGTGACGTCAAGGACGTGCTGCTGCTCGACGTCACGCCGCTTTCGCTCGGCATCGAGACGCTGGGCGGCGTCATGACCAAGCTCATCGAGCGCAACACGACCATCCCAACGTCCAAGTCGCAAGTCTTCTCGACGGCGTCTGACAACCAGCCGCAGGTCGAGATCCACGTCCTGCAGGGCGAGCGCGACATGGCCAACGACAACAAGACGCTGGGCCGCTTCATCCTCGACGGCATCCCCTCCGCGCCGCGCGGCGTGCCGCAGATCGAAGTCACCTTTGACATCGACGCCAACGGCATCCTCGATGTCAGGGCCAAGGACCGCGCCACCGGCAAGGAGCAGACCGTTCGCATCACCGCCAGCTCGATGCTGTCCAAGGACGACGTCGACCGGATGGTGCGTGAGGCCCGCGACCACGCTGACGAGGACCGCCAGCGACGCGAGCAGGTCGAGACGCGCAACGAAGCGGACGCCCTGGCCTTCCAGGCCGAGCGCACGCTGCGCGACCTCGGCGACAAGGTCAGCTCTGAGGACAAGGCCGACGTCGAGTCGAAGGTCACGGCGCTGCGCGAATCGCTCAAGGGCAACGACGTCGAAGCCATCAAGCGCCAGTCGCAGGATCTCGCCGCCGCTCTGCAGCGAGTCGGCACGGCCGCCTACCAGGCATCCAGCGCTGGTGGCAACGGCGCTTCAGCCGGCGATGGTGCCGGTCCGGAAGGTGCTGCCGGAGCCGGCGAGCCGGCCGGCGAAGGCGACGCTGAAGAGGCCGTCGAAGGCGAGTACAAGGAGGTCTAGCCCTCTAAGCACCGGCCACTTGCACCGGTAGTAATGGAAATCACACAACTACTGGCCAACTGAGCGGGGCCACTTCCGGCGCGTAGCGTCGCGGAGTGGCCTCGATTTTTTCTGTTCGAGCAAAGCGGGTAGTCGCGCTAACCCTTTTCGTGGCGGCGGTCGCCATGTCCAACGCCGCTGCCTCGCGCGCGGCCTCGCCTGACTTCCCGACCGGCTACACGGCCTACCACACCTACTCCGAGATGGTCGCGGACGTTGACTCAGTCGTCTCCGCGCATCCGAACATCGCCCGCAAGTTCTCCATCGGCAAGAGCTACGAGGGCCTGGATTTGTGGGCGGTCAAGGTCAGCGACAACGTCAACCTTGACGAGAACGAGCCGGAGGTGCTGTTCGACGCCAACATCCATGCGCGCGAGCACATCACCGCCGAGATGAACCTCTACATCCTGCATCTGCTGACCGACAACTACGGCAAGGACACGCAGGTCACCCAGCTCGTCAACAGCCGTGAGATCTACCTGATCATGATGCTCAACCCCGACGGCGCGATGTACGACATCAGCGGCGGGAAGTTCCACAAGTGGCGCAAGAATCGTCAGCCAAACCCCGGCTCGCCGTACATCGGCACCGACCTCAACCGCAACTTCGGTTGGTCATGGGGATGCTGCAGCGGTTCCAGCGGCAATCCGCAGAGCATCGAGTACCGCGGGCCGTCCGCCTGGTCGTCGCCGGAGGACACGGCCTACCGCAACTTCGTACGCAGCCGGGTAGTCGGCGGCGTTCAGCAGATCAAGATCGCCGTGAGCTGGCACTCGTTCGGCCAGGTCATTCTCTGGCCTTACGGCTACACGAAGACGAACGTGCCGGACACGATGTTGTCCGACGACCACACGACCTTTGTCGCCCTGGCCGACGGCGCCGCCGCCCTGAACGGCTACCACCCCAAGCAGGCGAGCGACCTGTACATCACTGACGGGACGGCTCATGACTGGTCCTACCACCAGCAGGGCATCTTCCACTTCACCTTCGAGATGGGCCCGGGCTACAACGTCGGCACCTTCTATCCCATGGGCGACCAGATCCCGGCACTCACCAGCGTCAACCGCGGCGCCGTGCTCTACCTGGTGGGCATGGCCGATTGCCCGCAGCGCGCAGCTGGCCTTGGCGCCAAGTACTGCGGACCGAACGCGGTGATTCGCCCGATCCGCCTCGGTGGACGCGCCGTACCGGACTGACTCTCAGTTCACGGCAAACCCACAGGATTCGCTGCTACCGTACCGGCACCGGGCGTGTTGCTCGGACCGTGAGGCACTTCCTTTGATCCGGGCACTTCACTTGCGCCGCGTGGGCTTTGGCGCACTAATTTGGCTCTTACTAGCGACCGCTGTTTCGCCAGCGTTCGCCGCCACCGACTTTCCCGCCGGCTACCGGGCCTATCACACGTACGCCGAAATGGTCGCCGACCTGGACTCGGTGGTGGCCGCGCACCCGACGATCGTCAAGAAGTTCTCGATCGGCAAGAGCTACCAGGGCCGCGAGCTCTGGGCGGCCAAGATCAGCGACAACGTCAACACCGACGAGAACGAGCCGGAGGTCATGTTCGACAGCCTGACCCACGCGCGTGAGCACATCACGGTCGAGATGAACCTGTACCTGCTGCACCTGCTGGCCGATAACTACGGCAGCAACGTCCGCATCACGCAGCTCGTCAACACGCGCGAGATCTACCTGATCTTCATGGTCAATCCCGATGGCGGGGAGTACGACATCTCGGGCGGCATCCTTCATTCCTGGCGCAAGAACCGCCAGCCCATTCCGAGCTCGAGCCGCATCGGCATCGACGTCAACCGCAACTTTGGCTACCAGTGGGGTTGCTGCGCCGGCTCGAGCGCCGACCCGGCGAAGGAGACGTACCGCGGCCCCAGCGCCTGGTACGCGCCGGAAGCGGTTGCTTTCCGCGACTTCGTGCGCAGCCGGGTCGTCGGCGGCAAGCAGCAGCTGACCGAAATCGTGAACTGGCACAGCGCGGGCAAGCTCGTCCTCTGGCCGTTCGGCTACACGACAGCAGCGGTGCCGTCGAGCATGACTGCCGACGACCATGCCGTGTTCGTGGCCCTGGCCAGGAAGGCGGCGAGCCTGAACGGATACACCCCGGAGCAGAGCAGTGCGCTCTACATCTCGGATGGCACGCAGGACGACTGGGCATACCACGAGCAGCACATCTTTTCGCTGACCTTCGAGATGGGGCCCGGCGGCGAAGTCAACTTCTACCCGGCGGCCGACAAGATCGCCAAGCTGACTACGGTCAACAAGGGCGCCGTTTTATATCTGCTCACCCAGGCCGATTGCCCCTACCGGGCTGCCGGCCTCGCCTCCAACCACTGCGGCACCACGGCTACTGAGGCCCCGGCACTGACTCCAGTCCCACTGCCCGCCCGACTCGGTCCCCAGCTCATCTGATTCGGTCGCTGTAAGGCGGCTCACTCGTTCACTTGCACAGCTCGCTATTCTTGTCTGCTACTATCCCGACTAACTTAGTGGACTTAGTGAGGTTAGTTGGGTATGTCCGTGAGACGAGTCCTCGCCACAGCCGTGGCCGGCCTGCTATTCGCCGCCTGCGGCGCCAACGCGAGTCAACCCTCCGCCTCGACCGGACCAGTGACCCTGCGCCTGGGCTACTTCCCAAACGTGACCCACGCGACCGCAATCGTCGGCATCGCCAACGGCACGTTGGCCCAGGCGCTCGGGTCGAATGTCACGCTCGAGCCGCATACCTTCAACGCAGGCCCGGAGGCCACCGAGGCACTCTTCTCGAACGCCATCGATGCAAGCTTCATTGGCCCTAACCCGGCCATCAACGCGTTCATCAAGTCGAGCGGCCAGGCCATTCGCATCGTGTCGGGCGCGACATCGGGCGGCGCCTTCCTGGTCGTCAAGGACGGCATCAACTCGGCGGCCGACCTCAAGGGCAAGAAGCTGGCTTCGCCTCAGCTCGGTAACACGCAGGACGTGGCGCTCCGCTCGTGGCTGAAGGACCAGGGCCTGACCACCGATGCCCAAGGGGGCGGCGACGTCGCGATCACGCCGCAGTCGAACTCGCAGACCCTCCAGACGTTCCAGGCCGGCCAGATCGATGGCGCCTGGGTGCCGGAGCCATGGGCGACCCAGATGATCAACGCCGGCGGCCACGTCCTGGTCGACGAGCGCACGCTCTGGCCCGAAGGCAAGTACGTGACCACGCACCTGATCGTCAACACGACGTTCCTGCAGGCTCATCCGGACGTGATCAAGAACCTGATCAAGGGCGAAATGGCTACCACCGACTACGTCAACAGCAACGCGTCTGCAGCGCAGTCCACTGTTTCCAATGAAATTACTAGGATTACTGGGAGTAGTATGTCGCCTGACGTGCTGGCGACGGCCTGGGGAAACCTGACGTTCACCATGGATCCGATCGCTTCGTCGCTCCAGAAGTCGGCCGACGCCGCCAAGGAGCTGGGCTTCCTCGATACGTCAGACCTCAAGGGGATCTACGACTTGACGCTGCTCAATCAGGTCCTGAGCGAAGCGGGCAAACCGACGATCACGCAGCCGTGATCGTCGCTGCTCCACCCGACGTCGCGCTGGCGGTGCGCGACGTCGGGAAGTCGTATGGACCGTCGGGAAATCACGTCCTCGCGCTTGAAGGGATCTCGTTGGAGGCCCGGCGCGGGGAGTTCCTGTGTTTGGTCGGCGCTTCGGGCTGCGGCAAGACAACGCTGCTCAACCTGATCTCAGGCCTGGACACGCCGACGCGCGGCGAGATCGCGATCAACGGCCGGGCCAGCCTGCTGTTCCAGGAGGCCGCGCTCTTCCCGTGGCTGACCGCCGCCGCCAACGTTGAGCTACCGCTGCGCTTGGCGAGAGTGCCGGGCGGCGACAGGCGGCGCGAGGCGCGCGAGCTGCTCGAGCTGGTCCACTTGAGCGGTTTCGCCGACAAGCGGCCGCACGAGCTCTCAGGCGGTATGCGCCAGCGCGTGGCCGTGGCGCGCGCGCTCGCACAACATGCGGACGTCCTGCTCATGGACGAGCCGTTCGGCTCGCTCGACGCGATGACGCGCGACCTGCTCCACGACGAGCTCGAGCGGATCTGGCAGGAGACCGGCATCACGATCATCTTCGTCACGCACGATGTGCGGGAGGCCGTTCGACTCGGCGACCGCATCCTTGTCCTGACCAGCCGGCCCGGCCGCGTCGCCAACGAGCTCGTCGTCGACCTGCCGCGACCGCGCAACATCGCCTCGCCCGAGGTGTCAGAGCTGGCCGCCACCGTCACGGAACGGCTGCGCACCGAAGTCAGGAGCCACGCCAGTGACTGAGCAGGCGCAGGCGCCCCAGGCGGCGGGCAGCCGGTCACAGCTGGCCGACGAGCTCAAGGGCCTCGACATCCTGGAGCTGCCGCTCAGTCCGCATCGGGCACGCCTCGCCAACATCTGGTCGTCGTTGTGGCCCAAGCTGGCTGCCATCGGCATCGTCCTGCTCATCTGGCAGGCCGTCGTCTGGCTTCGGCTGTGGCCCGATTACGTGCTGCCGGGTCCGGGCGTCGTGCTGGCCAAGCTTGCCGCCGACCTCACCGGGCCGCAGCTGCCGCTGGCCATAGCGATCACGCTGCGCCGCGCGTTCCTGGGCTTTGCTCTGGCGCTGTTGATCGGCACGTTCCTGGGCCTGGCCATCGTCCGCTGGAAGACGCTGCGCACGGCGGTTGCATCACTCATCACCGGCCTGCAGACCATGCCGTCCATTGCCTGGTTCCCGTTGGCCATCCTGCTGTTTGGCCTGAATGAAACGGCGATCATGTTCGTGGTGATCCTGGGCGCCGCGCCGTCGATCGCCAACGGCCTGATCGGCGGCGTCGACCACATCCCGCGCATCATCCTGCGCGCCGGCCACGTGCTCGGCGCCAGGGGTTTCAACAGCTACCGCTACGTGATCCTGCCTGCGTCGCTGCCGTCATTCGTGGGTGGCATGAAGCAGGGCTGGGCATTTGCCTGGCGCAGCCTGATGGCGGGCGAGTTGCTGGTCATCATCGCGGCGCTGCCGTCGATTGGTGCCCGGCTCGACTTTGCGCGCAACTTCTCGGATGCGCCGACGCTGCTGGCGACGATGATCGTCATCCTGGTGATCGGCATCGTCGTCGACCTGGTCTTCTTCGGGACCCTCGATCGCGAAATCCGGAAGCGCTGGGGGCTGCTGTAAGGCTAGTCGGCTCCGTCTGCCGTCGGTGCCTTTCGCCGTCGGTTCATCGAGATGTAGGCATCGGGATCGTGGGTCAGATCGACCACTGAGCGCGGCAGTTCACCGTCGACGAGATCGGCCAATGACGTTGACTCGAGCACGCGCCGCAGACTGGCCCTGACTGCCACCCAAACGTCGCGCAGGCTCGTCGCCGGCCCGCTGTAGGCGACCGACTCAACGCGCTCGCCGCGGACCGTCGCCATCGGGCCGTCCACTGCCCGGACGACGTCGGCGATGCTGATGTCCTCGGCCGGACGTGCCAGCGCGTAGCCACCGTCCGCCCCGCGATGGCTCTTGATGATGCCGGCGTGCTTCAGGTCGAGCAGGATGGCCTCGAGGAACTTGGCCGGGATGGCCTGGTTGGCGGCGATCTGGTCGCGCTTCATCGGGGCGCCCGACCGCTCGGCGGCAGCCAGTTCGGCTGCGGCTCGGACTGCGTAGTCGGCTTTGGCGGAGACGCGCATCGCAGCCATTGTCGCGTGCCCGGCGGTTCGATGAGACCCGTCAGTGCGAGTTAGTGCACAGGCCCCGAGCGCCAGAGGAACAACTGTCGCCCTGATACTGCGGGCGTGGCACGAGTAGAGGCTTATCCCGACCGCGCCCGCAACGAGATTTACAACCTGCTCTTCGCCGACGACGTCGATGCGCTCAAGCCGGCGACCCCCAAGGCCGACCTGGCCGCGGTGGCGACCGACGAGGAGGCCGAATCCAGGCTTCGGGTGGTTGCCTTCCGACGGTTGAAGGCCGCAGGAAAGACGCCGCCCGGTGATCCGCCGCTGCTCGGCACGATCGTAGAGATCGCGCTGGACGAGGGCCTGGACACGCTCGCCGCCTACGCCGACGGTCGGATCAGGTACATCAACCACGCCGGCGGGATGTCGATGGTCGAGGACGGCACGCCGCTGCGCGCGCAGGTCGACGGCCTGCTGCTGGCGTCGCAGTCGGTCGTTGGAAAAATCGGGCCGTGGGCAGGGGATCGGTTGCCGCCTCCACCGACCGGCCAGGCGAGGCTGACCTTCCTGGTCGGTGGCGACCTCTATTTCGGCCAGGCGCCTTTCGAAGCGCTGGCCGGCGATCCAATGGCCGGGCCAGTGCTGAATACAGCCACCGCGTTGTTGTCGGCTCTCGTTGCCCTTCAGGGTGAGGGTAATTAAGCCGGGCTACTGGGTTAACCTAGGCCGTCCCGTGACTGAGCCCCTGATCTATGCCCACGGCCTGACCAAGCGCTTCGCCAAGCTCGTTGCCGTTGACGGCATCGACTTCGCAGTGGCGCCTGGTGAGGCGTTCGGCTTCCTTGGCCCCAACGGCGCCGGCAAGACGTCGACGATGCGCATGATTGCGTGCGTTTCGCCGCGATCAGACGGCGAGCTGAAAGTGCTCGGTATGGATCCGGAGCGGAGCGGGTCAAAGATCCGCTCGCGGATCGGCGTCGTGCCGCAGCTGGACACGCTCGACAACGAGCTGTCCATCGAAGAGAACCTGCTGATCTACGGCCGCTACTTCGACATCCCGACGAAGGACATCCGCGAGCGCTCGAACGAGCTGATCGACTTCGTTCAGCTCCAGGAGCGACGCAAGGACATCGTCGACAACCTGTCGGGCGGCATGAAGCGTCGTCTGACAATCGCTCGTGCCCTGATCAACGAGCCGGACCTGATGCTGCTCGACGAGCCAACGACCGGCCTCGACCCGCAGGCGCGCCACCTCGTCTGGGACCGCCTCTACCGTCTGAAGCAGCAGGGCACGACGCTCGTCCTGACCACGCATTACATGGACGAGGCTGAGCAGTTGTGCGACCGGCTGGTGGTGATGGACAAGGCCAAGATCGTGGCCGAGGGTTCGCCGCGTCAGCTGATCGAGCAGTACACGACGCGCGAGGTCCTCGAGCTGCGTTTTCCGGCCGGCGTGCAGGACACGCTCGACGGCAAGCTGGACGGCATCGGCGAGCGCATCGAGAAGCTGCCGGACCGAGTGCTGGTCTACGCCGCGGACGGCGAGGAGGCGGCCGCGGCTGCCCATGCTCGGGGGCTTCGGCCGGAGACGAGCCTCGTACGGCGGAGCAGCCTGGAAGACGTCTTCCTCCGCCTGACCGGGCGTAGCCTGATCGAGTAGGCGGAATCGGCATGGCCATCGCAGGGACTCGGCCGCTGCAACACCATCTGGTGGTCTACCGGCGCACCTGGCGGGCCAGTGCCTTCTCGACCGTTCTCGCGCCGATCCTCTTCCTGACCGCGATGGGCATAGGCCTGGGCTCGTTCGTCGGCACGACCACGGCCTTCGGTGGCGTCTCATACCTCGCCTTCCTGGCGCCCGGGCTACTCGCCGCGCAGGCGATGCAGACGGCGACACAGGAATCGTCCTGGCCAGTGCTGGCCGGCTTCAAGTGGCAGAAGACGTTCGAGGCGGCGATTGCCACGCCGCAGGGCCCGCGCGATGTGGCGCTGGGTCACCTGTACTGGTTGGTCGTGCGCGTGGGCATCGTGACCGCGGCCTTCCTGATCACGATGCTCTTCTTTGGCGCATGGACGTCCTGGACGACGGTGCTGGCCTGGCCGGCTGCGGTTCTGACCGGCCTGGCCTTCGGCATGCCGATGGCGGCTTGGACGGCGACACGCGAGCGCGAGACGTCGTTCTCGATCATTTTCCGATTCGTCATCACGCCGCTCTTCCTGTTCAGCGGCACCTTCTTCCCGATCAGCCAGCTACCGCCGGCGGTCCAGCCGATCGCGTGGCTGACGCCGTTGTTCCACGGCGTGGCTCTGACGCGCGCCTTGGCGCTGGGCGAGCAGATGGAGCCGTGGCAGTGGCTTGTCCACCTGGGCTACCTAGTGGCGTTGGTCACCATCGGCACGGTGCTGGCTCTACGCACGTTCCGTAAGCGGTTGGTGGTCTAGCCATGGCCAGCCTGCCGGTCCGCCGCATGCTGCCGTTTGGCAGCCGCCACTCGGTGCACATCCTCGAGCGCAATCGGCTTGTCTACAAGCACGAGTGGATGGTCATCTTCACCGGCTTCTTCGAGCCGCTGTTCTATCTGCTGGGCATCGGCTTTGGGCTGGGCAGCCTGATCGGCAACATCACCGGGCCCGATGGTCAGCAGATTCCCTACGCGGTGTTCGTCGCGCCGGCGCTGCTGGCGACGAGCGCCATGAACGGCGGCATCTATGACTCGACCAACATGTTCTTCAGGCTGCGCTACGAGAAGTCGTACGAGGGCATGCTGGCTTCACCCATGAGCGTCGGCGACATCGCGCTGGGCGAGATCGCCTGGGCGCTGATGCGCGGCACGCTCTACGGCTTTGGCTTCCTGATCGTCATGTTCGCGATGGGCCTGGTGACTTCGCCGCTGGGCATCCTGGCGCTGCCGGCGTCAATGCTGATCGGCTTCGCGACGGCGGCGACGGGACTTACGGCGGTCACATTCATGCGGACGTGGCAGGACCTGGACCTGATCTTCGTCGTGTCGCTGCCCCTGTTCCTGTTCAGCGCCACGTTCTTCCCGATCACCGCCTACCCACCGGCCCTTCAATTTCTTGTCAGCATCACGCCTCTGTATCGCGGCGTCGACCTGGTGCGCGGGCTGACAACCGGCTCCGTTGGGGTGTCGCAGCTGATCGACGTGATCTACCTCTTGACGATGGGCATCGTGTTCCTGTGGATCGCGTCTCGGCGGCTGGGGAGAATGCTCACCAAGTAGCTGTCAGCCGGCGCTGACGGGGCCTGGACTGCGTCTGCTGCGGGAGCGCTTTCGCAAGTGTTGGGGCGCCCCGAGCAATTGCCGCGTCGACTTGCTCGACGAACGGCCGCGCTCCGAGCCGAACGAATATCTCGCGAGCCGCATCGGCGGCTACGCGCACCTCGGGTTCAGATGTCCTCCGCGGCGGGCCGCCTCCGGCGCGCGCCTTGAACAGGTCCTTGAGCAGACGGAACTCTTCCTCCCGGCCGACGAAGGGAGCCTCGAGCGTTTCGGAGCGGTTGCGGCCACCAAGCTCGGCAACCACGCGGACGGCCCGCCAGGCCGGCACCGGCGCGACCTTGCCTTTGAGAACCTGCTCGCCGGCTTCCTCGAAGGCGATCGCCTTCGACGCCGCGCGTTGGGTCGTCGCGCCGACCAGAACGGCGCCGCTCGGAGCAACCGATTGCAGCCGAGCCGCAGTGTCGACCAGGTCGCCGGCGACCATGCCCTGGTTGGTGGCGCCGAGGGTGACCGCCGCTTCCCCGGTCAGGACTGCCGCGCGAGCTTCGATGGCCGAACCGAGCACATGAACCGCATCAACGAGATCGAGTGCCGCGCGGACCGCACGTTCGGCGTCGTCTTCGTGGGCGGTTGGCGCGCCCCAGACAGCCATCACTGCGTCACCGATGAACTTCTCAACGGTCCCGCCGTAGCGTCGGACGACTTCGCTGGCAATCTCGAAGTAGCGGGTGAGCGTGTCGCGTACCTGCTCGGCGTCGCGCTCCTCGGCAAATGGCGTAAAGCCGACCAGGTCGGCAAACAGGATCGACACAAGCCGTCGCTCCGCAGTTGCCGGGGCACTGGTCGGAGTGGCGGTGGCGGCGGAAGCTGGAACGCCGGGTACCGAGAGCGTGGTTCCGCATTCGCGGCAGAACTTTGCCCCTGGTTTGTTGACGAAGCCACACGACGAACAGCCAGCCTGCATGACCGTGCCGCACTCGATGCAGAACTTTGCGTCAGTCTCGTTCTCGGTCCCACAAGTTGGACAGTTCACGCCCAGATGCCCCTCATTCGTGCGCTCGCCAGCAGAGTAGCGGACGGCCAGCGCCGTTCGGCGCTACATCACCGCCAGAGCACCCTCCTTGGCGACGTCCGACCTGAACGACCGATCGACCATGGCGCGGCCACCGTGCAGCGCGTTCTTGACATCTGCCCAACTGGTTGGCGCTATGCCAGTTGGAGCGACCAGCTTGCTGCCATTTGCCCAACTGGTTGGCGAAATGGCAGGAGCGGCGCTGCGATGGCATGGGATGTCCGCGGCTGTCGATCTCGCTTAGTGCCCACCAGTTGGGAAATTGGCAAATCACGGTCGGCTCGTCGCTATCGTGGCCGCTGCCCCGCAGCGAGGACTCAGCCCATGGAAACAGCAGCACTTGCCGATGCCCGCCAATCACTGGGCCCAGCCCAGCTGGACGAACTTGTTTCCGGAGGGACGCGGCGTTCCGGCGTTCGCTGACGCACGTTCAGCGTGCTGCTGGTGCTGGCCGCATTCATCGCGTCGTTCGGGCTGTACCAGGATTCGGTGGCGTCGATCATCGGCGCGATGGTCGTTGCACCCTTGGGCGGCGCGATCATGGCCTTCGGTGGGGCGCTGGTAACCGCCCGTGATCGGTGGATGGTGATCACGTTCATCCAGGTCGTCGCGGGAGCGCTGGCGGTGATCGGGATCGGATTTCTCGTGTCGCTGTTCATGCCGGACCTGCTCGTGCTCACGCCGTCGCTGGCCGCACGAACCTCACCCGGCATCCTCGATCTTGGCGTGGCGCTCGCCGCCGGCGCCGCTGGCGCTTACGTGGCAGTCAGGCGGACCGGCACCGACGCGCTGCCTGGCGTAGCGATTGCGGTATCGCTCGTGCCGCCACTTGCCACCGTGGGCATCTGTCTCGAGCTGGGCCGGCCGAGTGATGCCTTTGGTGCGCTGCTGCTGTTCTTGACCAACTTTGCGGCGATCGTCGTCGCCGCCTGCATCGTCTTCGCGCTGGCCGGCGCAACGCCCGACCGGGCAATGCTGCGCGAGCGCCACCGGGTGCGCAACGGAATGATCGTCGCCGTGGTCGCGCTCGTGGTGATCGCGATTCCGCTGGTCTTGACAGGCATCGGACGCGGCCTGGACGCGATTCGGGCGAATGAAGGAGCGCCGGTGGTGCGCTCGTGGATCGGAACGCGCGACCTTAAGGTCACCGATTGGTCGATCGACGGTGGCGACATCGCGTTGACCCTGTCCGGACCGGACGCGCCGGCCGACTGCCGAAGTCGCTCGCTGACTCGCTGGCGAGCACCTTCGGCATTCCGGTCGAGCCTCGACCTGCGCTACGTCCCGTCAACGCACACCGTCACGGACGCGACGCCCTGAGGTGCCGACCCGATCAGACGACTGCCAGCGCCCTCTCGATTGCGAGATCAGACCTGAACGAGCGGTCGACCAGCGCGCGCAGCACGTAGTTGACCGCCAGACCCTGATCTTCGAAGGTCGGCGGCGCATCGGCCGGAACAGAGATCGTGAATGTCGTGCCCGCCCTGAAGGCCGCCGGATCGACCGTCGCCGACCACAGCACGAGGCCGTCGATGCCCTTCGGCGCCTTGATGTCGGCCTGAAGTTCGAGGCGACCGCCGCGGCCGCTGCCGGCGCTGGGCCAGGTGACCGTGACATCAACATTGGTCCCCGCGACGATTGGCGGCAGCGGCTTGACGCCGATCGAGCCGTCGCCCTGGCTCCACAGGTCGAACATCGCCCCGGGTTGTAGTCGGACGGAGCCAGAGCGCAGGTAATCGAGGTTCTGGTGGACGGTCACCGGCACGGCCAGGCGCTCGTCGCCACCCATCGAGATGTCCCACTTTGCCTCGACCGCCCAGCCAATGAGCGCGGTGCCGACGTGCGCGCTGACCGGGCCCAGCCGCGGTGCCGGGATCGTGAATTGCGTCTGGAATGTCTGTCCGGCGGCCAGCTGAGGGGGCAGCGGCACGTCTGTGTACGCCTCCTCGGAGAACAGGCTGCCGTGCACCTCCACCCAATACTCGCTGCGGATCACGTTGCCCTTGCTGTCGCGTTCCTCGTACGACTTGTCCTCTTCCGCGATACGGGCGCCAACGAGACGCACGGCCGCGGCGCGGGCGTTGATGTTCTTGGTCGCCGTCAGCGTCAGGTTGCCGCTGATGCCGTCGCCAATTCGGACGGCTTCGGGGTTATCGATGGTGATCGCACCCTGCAGTCCGTCGGTCGACCGTCGGACGAGCTCGTCTATCGAGACGGCCGCCAGCGGGTGGCTGTTCTGCGGGCCGGCGAGGCGCGAGCCGTCGACCGCGTCGAAGGGGGTTGGGCAGCTGCCGCTGTGGCTGGTCCAGCCAAAACCGCTGCCGCTGGCGACGACTGCTTCTCTGAAACCTGGCATTGCCCACCTATGATGCCGCCGTGGACGACGTTCTGCGAACTGCGCACGAACTGGCGGCCGATTACCTGCGCGGTCTGCGAGAGCGCCATGTTGGGCCCACTGCCGACGCCAGCGCTGTAGCTCAGGCCTTGCGCGGTGGCGGGCTGCCGGAGTCGGGCGAGGAGCCGGCGGTTGTCGTGCGTGAGTTGGCCGAGGCGGTAGAGCCGGGGCTGGTTGCATCGGCTGGGCCGCGGTACTACGGCTTTGTTATTGGTGGAGCCGTACCGGCTTCAGTTGGCGCCGATTGGCTGACGTCGGCGTGGGACCAGAACGGTGCCCTTCACGCCCTGTCGCCGGCCGCCGCCGGCGCCGAGCAGGTCGCCGGCGAATGGATGCTCGACTTGCTGGGCTTGCCCAGTGACGCATCGTTCGGGCTGCCCACCGGGGCTGGCCTGGGCAATGCCGTTGGATTGGCGGCCGCCCGCCACGCCGTGCTGGCGCGTGAGGGCTGGGACGTCGAGGCAAAGGGGCTGTACGGCGCGCCGGTTATCGACATCGTCGTCGGCGACGAGGCGCACGCCACGCTATCGACAGCGCTGCAGTACCTGGGCCTGGGCCGCGACCGAGTGCTGCGCATCCCGACCGATGAGCAGGGCCGAATGCAGGCCGAGTCGCTGGCGCGGATGCTGCCGCGGCGCGGGCCGACGATCGTTTGCGCGCAGGCCGGCAACGTGAACACGGGCGCGTTCGACCCACTCGAGCAGGTCGCCGATGCTGTGGCGGTCACCCGAACGCCTGGCTTCACGTGGACGGGGCCTTTGGGCTGTGGGCGCAGGTTTCGCCTCGATTTCGCCATCTCGTCGCCGGCGTCGAACGGGCTGACTCGTGGGCGACCGACGCGCACAAGTGGCTCAACGTCAACTACGACTGTGGGTTCGTCGCGGTCCGCGACCAACAGGCACATCACGCGGCAATGGCTGGCTCCGGCGCCTACCTCATGCGCAGCGACGCGCAGCGCGAGAACTGGGAGTGGATTCTCGACTCGTCGCGCCGGGCGCGCGGGTTCGCGCTGTATGCGACGTTGAAGTCGCTTGGGCGGGCCGGTGTGCGCGAGATCGTCGAGCGAAACTGCGACCTGGCGTCGCGCATCGCGGAACGGCTGGCGGCGGTCGACGGCGTTGAAGTGCTCAACGACGTCGTGCTGAACCAGGTGCTGGTGCGCTTTGGCGATTCGGACGAAGTCAACGCGTCAGGTGATCGGCCGCGTTCAGGCCGATGGCACGGCGTGGATGGGCGGCACGACCTGGCACGGCATGGCCGCCATGCGCATCAGCGTCTCGAACTGGATGACCACCGAAGCCGACGCTGACGCCACGGTCGAAGCGATCGAAAGAGCTACGAAGGCCTGACCCGACCGACTAACCGGCCAACCGACGACAACGCCGGCGGCCAGTCGACCCGCCTGGCGCCGATGAAGGCGAGGTAGTCGGCGAAGGCGTCGCGCAGAGCTGGCACGAAACCGTCCGCCGATCGAGGATTGAAGCCCTTCTCCCACCAGATGCCGAGGATGCGTAGCGCACCGGCGGCTTTGTCGGTCTTGTCGAAGCGTGGCTCGATCCGGCCAACGATGCGGTCGCCGAAGAGGATTGGCAGGACGTAGTAGCCGAACTGGCGCTTGGGCTCGGGCGTGAAGATCTCCCAGCGGTACTCGAAGTCGAACAGTTCCTGCAGCTGCTTGCGCGGAGCGACCAGCGGGTCGACCGGCGCGACGAACGTCACCGCCAACGGCACCGGCGACTCGTCCTCCAGCAGGGCGCGCTCATCGGTCGGCATGTAGCGCAACTGCCTTGAGCCCTTCGATCGCGACCGGCTCGATCACGCCCTCGTCGACCAGTGACTTGGTCAGCCGCGGGCCGTGGTCTCGCGAATGGGCGTAGTACATGATCTCGTTGCCGCCGGCCGTGATCAGCCCGCCTGCCCGGAAACGCGAAAGCAATCGGTGCCGCATGGCGTCGTCCTCCGATGCCCGCTGTTCCAAAAGCTCTCCCGGCACCAGCCGCTCGATCAGGTCGTAGTAGCGCCGGCTTCCATCGCGCCGCGAGATCCCCACCCGCCCGGTCACGAACAGCGCCTCCAGCACTGCCCGCGAGGCTCTGGTTGGCGCCCACCACCAGTCGACCGCGTGGCCGTGCTCGGCAAACGCCGACGTCGACAGCGGGCCTTCCTCCCGTATGCGCGCAAGGATGGCGTCGGCCACGGCCGACTCGCGCTGCAGGATGCCCGTGTTCTCGTTGTCGGCCGCGTTGCGATCCCAGGTCAGCCGGTAGTAGGGCAGCTCGGAGAGCGGCACGATGTTCAGGCTCTTGTTGTAGAGCTCGATCAGGCGCCGATCCTCGCCGTACAGCCACTGGTCGGCCCACTCCCGCCGGTAGCCGCGAATTCGCGAGTGGAGCATCAGGTCGTGGTTGCGCGCGCCGGGCACTTCCAGGGGTCGAACTGGAGAAAACCCAGCCGGTCGATCACGGTCACAACTGACCCAGCCGTAGCGGGCAGCGAGCGCGGCGGGGCGAACAGGTGGTGCCGAACCAGGAATCGGCGCGCCTGCTCCTTACTGACGGTCAGGGGCACACGGTCAATCTACCTATACTCGGTGCCAAGAGATGGCAAGTACCCGTGACTATTACGACGTTCTTGGCGTGCCGCGCGGCGCCCCGGACGCAGAGGTAAAGCGCGCCTTCCGCAAGCTTGCGCAGCAGTGGCATCCGGACGTCAACACGGAGGCCGGCGCCGACGAGCGGTTCAAGGAGATCAACGAGGCGTACCGCGTGCTGTCCGATCCGCAGCAGCGCCAGGCCTACGACATGTTCGGCCGGGCCGGCGTCAACCAGGGTGCCGCCGGCGCGGATCCGTTCCAGGGCTTTGGTGCCTTTGGTGACCTGTTCGACGCCTTCTTCGGTGGCGCGGCAACGGCAGGCGCCCGACGAGCCGCGCGCGTCCCGACCGGCGCCGACCTGCGCTACGACCTCACGCTGACCTTTGCCGAGTCGATCAGCGGCGTCGACAAGGAGATCGAATTCACTTCGCTGGCGCGCTGCGAGACGTGCAATGGGTCCGGCGCCGAGCCGGGCACGGAGCCACAAACCTGCCCGAAGTGCAACGGCACGGGTGAACTCAGCCACGTGCGCTCAACGATGCTGGGCCAGATGGTCAACATCACGCCCTGCGACCGGTGCAAGGGCACCGGCAAGATCGTCGATACGCCGTGTCACACCTGCCACGGCGACGGGCGCGTCGAGCGCAAGCGCAAGTTGCGCGTCGTCGTGCCGGCCGGTATCGACGAGGGTCATCAGATCCGGCTGTCCGGCGAGGGTGAGGCCGCGCCGCGTGGTGGCATTCCGGGCAACCTGTACGTCGTCGTTCACCTGCAGCCGCATCCACAGCTGCGCCGCCAGGACACGGAGCTGTTCTACGACCTGCCACTGTCGATGACGCAGGCTGCCCTGGGCGCCCGACTGAAAGTCCCCACGGCCGACGGCGAGGAGGAAATCGAGATCAAGGCCGGCACGCAGCCGGGCGCGGAGATTCGGTTGCGCGGCAAGGGCGTGCCCCATCTTCGGCGGGCCGGCGTGCGCGGCGACCTGCACGTGATGGTCGACGTCCGCGTGCCAACGCGGTTGTCGGCGCATCAGAGAGAGCTGCTCGAGGAGTTCGCCGTCGACGCCGGCGAGCGCGATGGCGCCGGCGCTGCCGTGCCGCCACCGCGCCGCAAGCGCGGCCTCTCCGACCGACTGAAGGACGCCATCAGCTGAACGACGGCCAGAGCGCTGGCGGCACCTGGATCGAGCTAGCGGTGAAGGCCGATCACGAGGCAGTCGAGGCGGTGAGCGAAATCCTGAGCCGGGCCACCGATGGCATGGTTTCGGTCGAGGCACCCTTCGACCTCGTCGACGACGGCTTGGCAGCGCGCGTCGACCCGACCCGGCCGGTGACTGTTCGCGCCTACGCGCCGGCCGCCCGCGCGGGCGACTCGGTCGACCGAGCCGGCGCGACCTTGGCCATCTGCAAGCGTTTGGCCTGCGGCCGATCGGCGAGCTCGAGACGCGGTTGGTTCACGAGGAAGACTGGGCCGAGGCATGGAAGAGCCACTTCCCGGTATTGCGCGTGGGTCGACGGCTGGTGATCAAGCCGACCTGGCGCGAATCACGAGGCGGCAGCTGACGACGTGGTCATCGCGCTCGACCCTGGCATGGCCTTTGGGACCGGACTTCACCCGACGACGCGACTGTGCCTGGCTGCGATCGAGGATCTGGCAGACCGCCGTGGCATCCAGGGCAAGCGCGTGCTGGACGTGGGTTGCGGCTCCGGAATTCTCGAGCATCGCTTCGGCGTTGCTTGGCGCAGAGTCGGTCCTCGGCCTGGACACGGATCCCATCGCTGTCGAGGCAACGCGCAGCCAACGCCGCGCTGAATGGCCTTCAGGCCAGAGTCTCTGCTCGTCGCGGGTCAGTCCCAACGATACGACCGCGGATTTCGACGTCGTGCTGGCCAACTTGATCGCATCCCTGCTGGTCGACCTTGTCGTCGGCGCTTCGCCAGTCGGTCGCAGATGGGTGGTCGGCTGATCGCCAGCGGCATCTTCGTCGACCGGGAAGGTGAGGTCTCCAGTCGGCCTTCGAGGCAGTCGGGCTGCGCGTGGTCAATCGCTGGTCAGAAGGTGATTGGGTCGCGCTGGAAGCCGTGGCGGAATAGTCGGTGCCCCTTTTTCCGATCCTTCTGGCGACCCACATCATCCTGGCGCTGTCACTTCTCGTGCCGGCGATCTTGCTGCCATTCAGCCTGCGCCTCCGGCCGGCCGGGCAGGAGCCGGGCCGCTTCACGCGCGGCATGATGCGCGTGCAGCGCGACTTCAGCGTCTGGATCGGGCTGGGGCTGGCCGCCAGCGGCATTGGTCTACTGCTTGTCCTTGGACCGCAGCTGATTACCCAGCCCTGGCTGGCGCTGGCCCTCGTCATTTACGTCGCCGACCTTGCTGTCGCCTTCGTCGATCCAGCGTCCGGCCCTGCGCCGGTTGTTCCGGCTGCCCGTGGGCGAGTCGGAAGCCGAGCGGGACAGGTGGCGCGCTCTGGCGCGGAGTCAGCGCTACCTGTCGTACGTGATGGCCGGGGCGATAGGGTTCATCGCCTTCTTGATGATGACCAAGCCCAAGCTGTGAGCCGGCGGCGCTCGGTCTAAACGCCCGCTATCGCCTCTATCCGGCCGTCAGCGACGGCTGCCACCAGCGCGGCGTGGTCCTCGATCGTCTGGTCGGCATAGCGCATGGCGAAGTCCTCGACGGACTTGTCGAAGACCGAGCCAGTGCCCAGGTAGCCGGCAATGGACGGCGCTTCGCCTGAGCGGGCGTGAGCGCGCGCCAGGACTTGGGCGCAGACCTCGACATACCGGATCAGCCCCCTGGGGAACAGCGTGTTGATGTCGAGCGAGGCCTTGCCGTCGCGCAGCTGCCGAACGTAGTAGTCGAGTGCGCGCGGACCGGTGCCGCGGAACCAGCCCAGGAACGGATCAGACGCGGCCTGCATCAGCCGCTGGCCAAAGACGACGCGCTCGCCCTGGTGCTCGTGCACGTCCGGCTCGGTGTAGAGCTCCAGAACCGATCGGCCGGCCTCCTTGGCCTGCAGGAAGACCGGCTGGCCCACGTTGTCGCCGATGAACAGGATGATGTAAGCCTCGGTGCCGACGGAGCCGACACCGACGACCTTGCGTGCCACGTCGACGACTCGATAGCGCCGCGTGAAGGGGTGGAATTCGGGCGGCAGAGAAGAAACGTAGTCGCGCAGGGCCTGGGCCACGACCTCGGGGTCGTCGGTCGTGCCGGGAACCTCTGTGATCAGCGGCGGCTCGGCGCGGATGCGCCACGTCCCGTCGTCGTTCCAGGCGAAGCGATCCAGCGCGCCCAGATGGTCACGCCGGTAGGCCTTGTCGAGCAACGCTCGAACCCGTTTGGCGATCCTCTTCTCGCCCGACCGCAGGACCGTCTGGTAGTAACGCTCAGGGTGAGTGCGCGAGAACCAGACATCCAGCCAGGGCAGTGTGGCGTCGTGAAGTATCTGTTCGCGGTAATAGGTCCCGACGGAGCGCGCCGCTGTTCTGGCGACCGAGTCGGGGAAGCCGTTGTCGCGGGCGGCAATGGCGGCACTGGCCGCGAGCCGCAGCACGTCCCACTCGAACGGTGCTGGGTACGTCTCGTCAAAGTCATTGACGTCGAAGATGAGCAGGCGTTCGGTCGTGTTGAACAGGCCAAAGTTGCTCAGATGGGCGTCGCCGCAGGCCTGCACGAAGATGCCGGTGGTGGGCATGCGGGCAAGGTCCGCGGTCATGACGGCGGCCGCGCCGCGGTAGAAGGTGAACGGGCTGACCAGCATCCGGCCATGGCGTATCGGGATAAGGTCGACGACGCGGGTCCTGGCCTGCTCGGCCAGGATCGCGATCGGGTCGGGCCGGTCGGCCGCCGGCTCCCACTGCCCGAAGGACCGGCGCGGTGTTTCGGCGCGCAGCGTTCGCCCCCAGATGCGCTCCTCTCGCGCGGTCAGCCCAGGCATCGGGCGGCGTGGTTGGACATGCGGAGGGTTTGGGTCGGCGGGCTTGGGGCGGCGGGGCATCCGGCTGCGGATGGTAGCCGCCACACGCGCATACACTCCGATCCAACCGGAAACAAAGGAGGGCGACACCGTGGCGACGGGCAGCGGCACCAAGGAGGATCCCTGGCAGCTGAAGACTCCGCCGGGCACGTCCGAGTACCAGATGTGGATCGATGACAGCTCCGATCCGCCGGCGATCGTCTGCCAGGTCGGGTTCGACGCAGTTGAAGTATCAGAAGCGCGCGATCGACGACCTATACGCGATGCTCAAGGCGCACGGCGACTGGATGGACCTGGGCGCAGCTGACGAGCAGAAGGACGCGGCACCGGGCACGGTCGAGGCGTGGGGCCGCGCGGCTGACAACCCGGTTGGTGGCTGGTACGGCATGCGCAAGGGCTATCGCGGCCGGTTTGGCATGTACATGCCGCCGTTGATGGAGGCGCTCGGCAAGGCCGAGCTGACGCATGACGCACGTGGCAACAAGATGCGCGCCATCTGAGCGGCGATGGCGGCATCGAGCGATCCCTTCGCGGACATCATCGGCGATTACCGGGCATTCGCCGCGCAGCAGCGTGACCGCCTCGCCACGCGCGGCATCGACATCGCGCCGTACGAGCTGAGCCACTTGGCGTTCCGCGTCCCCGAGTGGGACCAGTACGTCCATATCCGGAGCCGCCTCGAGCTGCACGCGGTCGCCAACCGCGAGAACTTCTGGAACGGACGCCCGATCTCCCTGATCGTGCCCTCCGAGCCGCTGCGCGTCCTTGACGACAAGGTCGTCCCGCTCATCGAGCTCATCCCACCTGTCCACCAGCGCGTCTACAAGATGGGCCTGGAGCACCTGGGCGTGGTCGTCGGGGACACTTTCGACGCGTTTGTCGAGGCCCACAAGCCGGTGCTGACTGGACAGCAGTTCCAGGGCCCGAACAGCAGACCGGACCCTGTCTACATCTTGTTCGAGGACTTCACCCACGTGAAGTTCTATCGACTTTCACTGCGGGCATCTGTCGAGCTCGATGGATACGGGTTCGAGGACGGGTTCCACCACGTCGCCGACTGGGTGCCTCAGCGCCTGGTCACGGCGACTGGCCCGAATCCCCTGCCAAGGTGAGCCAGGACCGCTGATGCCCGACTTCGATCCCGACTGCCTGTTCTGCAAGATTGCGGTCGGCACCATCCCGGCCGACATCGTTCACCAGGACGACCTCGTCGTCGCATTTCGTGACATCGCACCGAAGGCGCCGACCCACGTCCTGCTGATCCCGCGGCGGCACATTCCGTCCGTGGCTGAACTGAGCGGCGTCGATTCGGAGATGCTGGGGCGGCTGTTTTCGGTGGCGGCGCAGGTCGCACGTGATGCCGGGCTCGCCAAGAGCGGCTACCGGATGGTGACCAACTCGGGCGCTGGTGCCGGCCAGAGCGTCTTCCACCTGCACTTCCATCTGCTCGGCGGCCGGTCGATGTCGTGGCCGCCGGGGTGATTCGCGGAGTCGTTCTAGCGGTACTGGCGGCTGTCCTGCTGGTCGGGTGCACAGGCCCCGGCATTGGTATCAACCAGCCCAGCGCTGCGGCGGCCGCCTCGCCGCCGGTGGGCCTGACGCCAGCCATCGACGCCGCGCGGGCGGTGATCGCTGCCGCCGTTGCTCCCTCCGGCTTCACGCTGACCGAGAATCCGGGGACGTACACGCCGGGCGAGCCGCAGCCCATCCAGGCGTTGCCGCGAGACGTTTATCAGCTCAACTTCGGCGGCCCGAAGGAGGGCAACGTGGTCATCTACGACGCCGGCTCCAACGACGCCGCGCTGAACGACGGGGCGGCCTTCGCTGAGTACCTGCGCACGTTCGGCCGCTCGAACTACCCGGGCGACGCCAAGTTCACGCTCAACGCCATCGGCGACGCGCTGGTCTTCTTCTGGTGGTCGCCGTCGACCTCGACAGAAGCGGACCGGGCCGCGCAGGCATTCGACCTCATGGCGCCCCTCGGCCAGCCGATCCCGGTGGTGCTCTAAGCCTCAGCCATCGGCGTCGCGGATGGGCAGTGCCGCTTGCGCGCCGACCCAATCGCGGACCGGGCCGCGCTTGATCTTCAGCGTGTGCGTGCGCGGAAAGTCCGGCTCCGGCCAGAGGCGCCAACCGTCGATGCGCTGGTGTTGGCCGAGTCTGTTGTTCGCCTGCTTGACCAGGCCGTCGATCTTGGCCTTCAGGGCAGCCTCTTCTTCGGGCGTCTCCGGTCGTTTCGGAGCGCCGCCGGCGGCCACCACCGCCGGAGTGTCGGGCGGGAGGACGACCGCCTCAATGCGGCCGGGCGTGGTCTCCAGTACGACGGCGTGGTGCAGGCCAACGTCATCGAGCACGTTTTCCATGTCCTCCGGGAACACCTTGAGTCCGTTGGGTAGCGCGATGACGTTGCGCACCCGTCCCGACAGCATCAGGTTGCCGCGCTTGTCGAACCGGCCAATATCGCCGGTCTTGTACCAGCCGTCGGCGGTCTTGGCGGCGGCCGTCGCCTCCGGGTCCTGCCAGTAGCCGGTGAAGACGGTTGGTCCCCCGATGAGAATTTCGCTGGTCTCGTCGTCAAGGCGAATCTTGACCGGTGGCTTGGTGTGGCCAACGGTGCCCGTCGGGTGGTCCTTGAGTGAAGTCGCCGCCGCCGGCCCGCACTCGGTCGCGCCGTAGCCCTGCAGGACGATGACGCCGAGGCGCTCCCAGTTCTCCTGCACCTCGGGCGGCAGGTACGAAGCGGCCGACGCCATCAGTCGCAGGTCGCCGCCCAGCTGCCTGTGGATCTGGCGGAACAGCAGCCGACGACCCCAGTACGGCAGGTACTTGGCGAGCCGGTAAGCCCGATCGAACGTCTTCCGCCGGCCCTGGTTGTCGATTTCGCGCATCAGGCCCGGCCCAGAAAAGCTCGAGCAAGGCCGGTACGACGACCATCGTGGTGACGCGGTGTTCGGCGAGAGCCTTGAGGATGACGCGGGGTGTTCGCGAGCGGAGGTAAAGGATGTCGCCGCCGATCGACATGCCGTAGAACAGGATGGGCGCCTGGTCGAAGAGGTGGGAGGCCGGCAGCAGCGAGACCGTGCGCTCCTCTTCCGGCGGCAGGATCAGGCTGATCGCCTCGAGCGTGGACAGGATCTGGCCGTGGGTCAGCATCACGCCCTTGGGCAGGCCGGTCGTGCCCGACGTGTAGATGACCTCGAAGAGGCTGTCGCGCGTGGGTCGAGGCCAGGAATCGACCTGCGCTTCCCAGTCGTCGGGAAAGGGCTCGTCGATGCCACCTTCGTCCGTATGGTCTGAACGCTCGTGCGGCGGCTCGGCAGCCAGAGCCTCGACGGTGCGGATGTTCAGGTGATCGAGGCCCGCCGCCTTGGCGTCGGGCGCGTCGAAGCCGCTACCGATGGCCAACCACTTGGCGTCCGCCTTTTCCGCGAGCCGCTGCAGGGTCTCCGGAGACATCCTGAGGTCCAGCGGGACGACTATGACGCCGGCGAACATGGCGCCGTAGTAGACGGCCGGCAGGGCGGGAGTAGCTGGGCTCCAGGTGAGGAGTCGGTCGCCCTGGTTGAGGCCAAGGGCGCGCAGGCGCCAGGCAACCAGCTTGGCATGGTGGCGCAGGTCGGCGGCAGTCCACGGGAGGGTCAAGCCTTCGTCGGTGCGCAGGGCAAGCTGGCGCCGGCCGGCCCAGCGCTTCGACGCATCGTCGAGCAGGTCGAGCAGCGACGTGAACGTTCGCGGATCAGGTACTTCCCAGGTCAAAGCGCGATGTCCCTCCTCGGTGCGTCAGTCTAGAGACCGCGCGAGGGCTGAGGCGTAACGGGCGGCGCGACGCGGTCGCCGGCCTTAGCCGTGCCGAGGAAAATGGGATTGTCACCTCGCGCTTAAGGCTTTGGATAAGGTCCTGCCGAACGGTCGAGAACGAGACGTGCGGCGGTGCACTGAGCCTGAGGGCAGGCCACTTGAGCGTGTCCGAACGCGATCGAGCGGGACCGCCGTGGGGTCGTTCGTATAACGCCGATGCCTTAGGGCGAGGATTAACGCTCAAGGTGACAATGCCATTTGCCTGCACTGAACTAAGCCCGGTGCCGGGCGACCACCCTCGCGGCACGGACCGCCCGCCTGAGATGCACTCGTAATCTGGCGGGCCACGCTCACCTGCTACACTGCGGCCCGCCCTTCGCCCGGCAGCATTCGTGCTCAACCGAGCGACGCCTGATCTCGATGTACCGGCACTCGAGCAGACGCATTCACGGGCACGCAAACCCCGCCGGTGGGAGGTGAACTCGGATTGGCTGAAGTACGCGTAGGAGAAAACGAGACCTTCGAGAGTGCCCTGCGGCGCTTCAACAAGAAGATCCAGCAGAGCGGCATCCTCGCGGAGGCTCGCCGACGCGAGCACTACGAGAAGCCCAGCGTGAAGCGCAAGCGCAAGGAAGCGAAGCGCAAGAAGGCCGCCCGCACCGAGTAGCGCGGACGCGTCGGCAGCCGTGTCCGGCGCGCACAACCCGCGACCTACTCGACGGCGCCCCCGAGGAGCGCCCAACTCCGGTGACCCTTTCCGAGAGGCTACAAACCGACCTGACGCAGGCCATTCGCGACCGCGACGAGATGCGGCGCGATGCTTTGCGTATGGCCATTTCCGCCATCAACCTGGCGGCCAAGAACGCCCGCCGCGACCTGTCCGACGACGAGGTGGTGGGCGTGCTTCAGCGTGAGATCAAGACGCGCCGCGAGACGGTCGAGTCAAGCGCTGCCGCCGGCCGCACGGAAACTGCCGCCGAGGAACAGGCCAAGCTGGAAATCATCTCGGCCTACATGCCCGAGCAGCTGAGCGACGAAGATCTAACTGCCATGGTCAACAAGGCCATCGATGAGACTGGCGCGACCTCGGCCCGCGACATGGGCAAGGTCATGGCTGCCGTCATGCCCGGCATCAAGGGGCGCGCCGAGGGCAAGCAGGTCAGCGCCAAGGTCGCCCAGGAGCTGGCCAAGCGCGATCTCGCGGGGCACGAACACTGATGCTGGCCCGCCAAGGCGAGATGCGCGCTCGAGCGCCGTTCTCGCGTCGTGACGCCTCCCGCCTCGTTGCTGCCGCGGGTCTGTTCATCCTGGCCGTGGGCACGATCCTGGCCGTCGACTCGCTGCCCGGGCCATTCACCGGGCCGCAGATCGTGGGCGACGTCGCGACGGTCGACATCCGCGCGCCGCGCACGGCGACTTTCACCAGCGAGGTCCTGACCAAGCAGGCCCAGGAAGCGGCCAGCGCGAGGGTCGAGCCGCAGTACAACTACACGGCCGATCGGGCCCGACAGATCTCCGATCAACAGGCGGCGGCCTTCGAACAGGCGGTTTCGCCCGTTGACGCGGCCTATCAGGCCATCCTGACGCCCGAGGCGCGCGCGATCGCGCTGCGCGCCGCGCTGCCCAACTTGACCTCCGCTTCGAAGAACACGCTGGCCAGTCTCGACCAGGTCGACTGGACCGCCCTGCGCGGCGAAATGTTGCGTGTGCTCGAACTGACCGAGAGGCAGGAGGTTCGCGACGCGCTGCTGGCCGACGTGCGTGGCTCGATCGCGGACCAGTTCGCCGCGCGCTATACCGGCCCCGAAAAGGCTCTGGCGGCGGAGATCGTCGCACCGCTGATCGTGCCCAACTCGACCTACGACGACGATGCGACGAAGTCGGCTCGCGATGCCGCCGCCGCTGCGGTGGCGCCGATCACCTACTCGGTGCGCAAGGGCGAGATCGTGGTGCCGGCCGGCGAGCGCATCGACGACGTGGCGCAGGAGAAACTGAGCAACCTCGGTCTGCTCGATCCCAAGCCCGACTTTGCTCGCGCCGGCGGCTGGTTCCTGCTCGCCGCGCTCACCGTCGCCCTGCTGCTGTCGTGGCTGTGGCGCTTCCGGCCCGACTTCTGGCACCGCAACAGCGCACTGATCCTGATCGCCCTGCTGACCATCGTGACCATTGCCGCCTTCAAGGCGACCGGTGACCGGTCGGTGCTGCCGTACTTCGTGCCCGCCGCCGCCGTCGGCCTTCTGTTGACTGTCCTGCTGGACAGCGGCGTGGCCATCCTGGTGATGGGCGTTCTCGCCATCGTCGGTGGCGCCATCGTGGGCTCGCTGGACTTCGCCACCTATGTGTTCCTGGGCAGCATGGCCGGCATCACGATCATTCGGCGTGGCGAGCGGGTGAGCAACTTCGTTCAGGCGGGCATCGCCATGGCCGTCGTCAACACCATCGTCGTCTCGGTCTTCGCCTTGCTGGGCGAGCGCGACATTACCGGACTGGTGCAGCTGCTCGGGGCGGGCCTGCTGGCCGCGGCGGGATCGGCCGTGGCTGCCTTCGGCACATTCGCCTTCCTGGGCAACATTTTCGGCATTACCACCTCGTTCCAGCTGCTCGAGCTGGGCAACCCGTCGCAACCGCTGCTGCGCCGGTTGCTGCTGGAGACGCCGGGCACGTACCACCACTCGCTGATGGTGGGCAACCTCGCAGAGCGAGCCGCTGACGCCATCGGTGCCGATGCCCTGCTGACCCGCGTCGCGGCCTACTACCACGACGTGGGCAAGCTCAACAATCCGCTGGCCTACATCGAGAACCAGGCCGGCACGGAGAACATCCACGACGAGCTGACGCCGGAGCAGTCGGTCGAGGTGCTGCGGGCGCACGTGTCGGCCGGCATCGACCTCGCCTACGAGTACAAGCTGCCCAAGGCGATCATTGCGTTCATCCCGCAGCACCACGGCACGGCGCTGATGAGCTACTTCTACGCCCGGGCCAAGGAGCAGGCAGCCGACCCGTCAGAGGTCGACCCGGCGCGCTTCCGCCACGCCGGGCCAAAGCCGCAGTCACGCGAGGCGGCCATCCTGATGCTGGCGGATGGCGTCGAGGCATCGGTGCGCTCGCTGACCTCGCAGGATGAAGCGAGCATCCGCGCGATGGTCGAGCGCATCATCCGCGAGCGGCTGGAGGACGGTCAATTCGACGATTGCGATCTGACTCTGCGTGACCTGGAGAAGATCCGCGAGGCATTCGTGGCGCAGCTGCTGGGCATGTATCACCGCCGCGTCGAGTACCCGCAGAACAAGATCGTCGAGATCGAAACGCGCCGAGCGGCTGGCCGGGGGCGCTCGTCCTGAGCGAGGCCGAATCCCGACGATCGATCTATCTGCCGCCCTGGCGCATCGACATCACCCGGCGGCCGACTGCGCCGCGCCTGCTATCGACGACCGACCTGGCCCGGCTTATTGCCTCCGGCCTGGTGACGGCCGGTGCGCCTGCGCCAGCCTCGATTGGCCTTCGACTGACCGATGACGCCGAGTTGGCCGACCTCAACAAGCGTGTCTTCGACAAGGATGGCCCGACCGACGTCATCTCCTTCCCCCTGCTCGACCCGCCGGCCTTCCCACCGCACGCCGGCCAGTCGGCGCCCAAACCGGCTGCTCCCATGTCGGACTTCCGCCCACCGGGTAGTCGGACCGAACTGGGCGACATCGTCGTATCGGTGGAGCGAGCGATAGATCAGGCGCAGCAGGGCAGGGGTGGCCAGACCTCGGATGTGGCCTGGTCTGCGGCCGATGAACTGCGCCTTCTGGTCGTCCATGGCACCCTCCACATCTGCGGCTGGGACCATGCCGCGCCTGAAGAGGAGGCGGCAATGCGCGCGCTGGAACGAAAGCTGCTGGGAGCAACGGCATGACCGACGAACACGGCCACGAGCACCACCACGAGCACGGTTACGTGGAGGCCGTCGAGCAGTTGCGCCACGAGGCGGCGCACTACTACGAGGAGCACTTCGACTGGCGCGGCCACGAGCCGCCGGCCGGTTGGACCGGGCCCGCAGTTCTACCCGCCGGCAGAGAAGTGGCGGCTCGATGCGTGGCTGGACAAGGATGTGCCGGGAACCGGCGATCAAGGTGAAGCTGGCGACGTCGACCGGCAAGTTGCGCGACATGACCGTCGCCGGCAAGCTCGTTTTCGAGGTCGCCGGCCAGGAGCACCGGCTCATGGGCTATTGGTCGCACTCGCACGACGAAGGGGAGACGCTGTTCATCCCGTTCCAGGACGCGCACTTCCGGCAAGGAGACCTACGGCGCGGGCCGCTATCTCGATCTGGCGCCGGCCGAAGACGACGGCATCTTCGACCTGGACTTCAACTTCGCCTACAACCCGTCATGCGCCTACTCACCGGTCTACGACTGCCCGTATCCGCCGGCGGGGAACCGGCTGAGCATCCCGGTCGACGCTGGCGAGAAGAACCCGTTCGGAGACGAGTCAGCGCATTAGCCGGGTAAGGCCCTTCCAGCGGCGGGGCTTGTCCGGAGGATCCGTGACTCGGGCGAGCATCGGCGGAAGCTCGGCGTCGATGCGGTCCGCGATGCGACGCGCCATCGAGCTTCGCCATCGCCATCTCGGCGCGCGTGTCCTGAGCGGGCGGCTGGCCGGGCCAGTCCGTGCCCAGGAGCTCGGCCACGGTGACCGGAGGCAGGATTTTGGCCGCGATCCGTTTGCCGCGGTACAGCTCATTAGTGCCGGCCAGAACAAAAGGCACGATGGGCGCACCGGTTCGCAACGCCAGTAGTCCGGACCCGCCACGAACGCCGGGCCACACCCGATCCGGCGGGCCGATGATGGCGCCCTCGATGAACAGGCACAGCACGGCCTTTTCCTTCATCACTCCTTGGGCGGCGCGGACGTGCACGTCGACTCCGCCGCCGCGCCAGACGGGCAGGATGCCGCCGGTCTTGCGCAGCAACCGTTCCTTCCACGGCTTGTCGAACGCCGTCGGCGCGCTACCCAGGAACCAGACACGCGGCTCGATGGGCAACGCCTCGAAGCGGAATCAGCGGATCGATCCAGCCGCGGTGCAGGGCCGCCGCCAGGATGTAGCCACCTTCGCTGGGCAGGTTTTCGCGACCCTCGACCTCGACCTTGATCGCGCAGACGCGGTATAGGACGAACCCGCCCAGGGCCAACAGGACCCGGTACAACCAAGGTGCCTTCGCCGACGGCGGCCGGCGCAGCCAGTCGAGGCCTTCCTTGGTCGATCGGTCCCACTTGGCGCGCAGCTCCAGTGGCCGCTTGGCGCGGGCGATGCTGGCATCGCCACCCCCGAGAAAGCGCGAAAGCACGGGCATCGGACGGCGCTGAGGTCGCTAGAGGTTGCCGGTGAAGTAGGCCAGGCCGCTGGTGATCCAGATGGCCAGCACGACCAGGGCGACGCCCAGACGCCGAAGACGACGGTGACGACAAGGACGAGGTCGGTCAGCCGATCAGGCACGCGGGTCGCCGCTCCCGCCGCGCCGACGCGGCAGGCGTCGTGGTCATCGGCGAGCTCTCACTTCAGACCGAGCCCTCACTGCTGCCTGCTAGGCTACCGATCCTAACGGGCCGCCCAAGATGGGTTCGGCCCGTCTTGGCGTGTTTGCCGCGCAGCGGAATCGGGTGCCGTGAAGATCGTGGTAGGCCTGGGCAACCCAGGCAAACAGTACGAATCGACGCGCCACAACGTGGGTTGGATGGTGCTGGACAAGCTGGCTGACCGGGCCGGCTGGATAGGCCATGCCAAGGCGCGCGACGCGGCGGCGACCGTCCACGGCCGCTACCAGGACATGGACCTGCTGCTGGCCAAGCCGACGACATACATGAACCTATCCGGCGTGGCGGTGCGCAAGCTGCTGGCCAAACACCGCGCGCCGCTGTCGGACCTGCTGGTCGTCGTGGATGACTTCGCCCTGCCACTGGGCAAGTTGCGCATGCGCGGCGAAGGGAGCGCAGGCGGCCACAACGGCCTCAAGTCGATCATCGCCGAGCTGGGCACACAGGACTTCGCCCGACTCCGCGTCGGCATCGGCGAGCCCCAACGCAGCGCGGTCGACCACGTCCTGAACAAGTTCACCAGCGCCGAGAAGAAGACGCTCGAGGAGGTCTTAGACGCCGCTGCTGATGCCGTGGAGACGTGGGCGAACGAGGGGATTGACCGCGCGGCTAACAAGTGGAATGCGTGGCGTCCCGAGGTTTCGGCTGAAGGCGCGAACGAAGGAACCATTGCCGAAGTGACGCCTAAAGAAGGCCCCGATGCAGACGGAATCGTCCGACGCAAGACAGGCTGGCGCCGTCTTCTACCCGGATTTCGCTCTCCCATCGATGCAGGGACGCTTAAGAAATGACCGATACGACTCAGCGCCTGCGCGGTCGGCGCGGCCAGGAACGGCGAATCGCGGAGCAATTCGCGCCCGCCCCCAAGCCAACACCTTCGACCCCAGAGGGTGAGGTCGGCAGTTCGACCGTCCGGCATCGGCTGCCCGATCTATCGGCGCTGGCCGCCCTGTTGGCCGAGTCGGGTGAAGTCGGCGCTCTCGTCGACCGTCTCAAGCTCGCCGCTGGCGGGCGCGCCGGCCAGGACCTGCGCCACGTCGTGTACGCGGCAATGCCCCACGGCACCAAGACGTTCCTCGCCGCGGCCTTCCTGCGCAGGAGCGGGGAGCGCCTCGTGTGGGTCGCCCGCGACTCGGAGATCGCCGATCGCGTCGCCGAGGAGCTGACCGCGTGGCTGGGCGATCCGGCTGCCGTCGTCACACTGGAGCCACGAACAGCACTCGCCTATGAGCGTTCGGAGCTAGTGCGCGACGAGAGCGCCGCGCGTGTGGCTGCTCTGGCTGCCTGGCGTAGTGGCGTTCCGCGCGTCCTGGTGGCGAGCGTCCATGCACTGTTCCAACACACGCTGGAGCCAACCGCCCTGCCGGAGTCGCCGCTCGAACTCAAGCCGCGCCAGCGGATGAGCCAGGAGCGCGTACTGCGCGAACTGGTCGGGCTGGGCTACGAAAGCCTGCCGGAGGTTGGCGGGCGCGGCGAATTTGCTCGGCGTGGCGGCATCGTCGACGTGTTCCCGGCCGGCCAGCCACTGCCGGTTCGCATCGAGTGGTTTGGCGATGAGATCGACTCGTTGCGCGCCTTCGACCCGGCCGACCAGCGCGGCGTCCGACCCGCCGAGTCGGTAAGGCTCTTGCCGGCGAGCGAGTTCGCCCTGCCGGCGGGGACAGGCACCGCGCTCGCTGAGCGTCTGGGTCGCCTCGCCAACAAGCTGCCTGAAGCCCTCGCCACCGACCTCGCCCGCTTCGAGAACGGCCAGGTCGCCGATGCGGCGGAGGTCTGGGCGCCGTTGCTGGCACCCGCAACCGCGCTCGACCATCTCGCCGACGAAGTCCTGCTGCTCGATGAGGCGGCCGAAGTTCAGGCCGCCGCCAGCTTCCTGATGGCACAGTCAGACGAGCGCCGCGCGGAACTGGAGCGCAGCGGCAATCTGCCCAAGGGCTGGCCCGCGGCCTACCCCGCGCCGCGCGACTGGAAGTCTCGGCTGGCCGAGTCGCGCACGATCGAGCTGTCGTGGGAAACGGACGTGCGTGGCGCGCCGCCCGGCGGCAACCCGTTTGGCTGGCACGAGCCGGTGCTTCCGCCGGCCGGCCTGGGCGACCTCGCCGCGACAGTCGATCGCTGGCGGCGCGAGGGCCTGCGCGTCGTTCTGACCTCCGACCAGTCGGCCCGGCTGACCGAAATCCTGTCGGACGCCAACATCGTCGCCGCACCGGTGTCGGTGCTGCGCGAACCTCCGCCGGTCGGTGGCGTCGTCCTGATCGACCGCAGCCTCAACTCTGGCTTCGCCGGCGGCCCGGATCAGGCCGTGGTGGTGACGGACCGTGAGCTTTTCGGGACCGTCCGTGTCCGTCGGCCGCGCGTGCTTCGTCGCTCGTCGTCGAAGGGCGTGCTGGAGAGGCTGCAACCCGGCGACCTGGTCGTCCATATCGACCACGGCATCGCCAAATACACGGGCTTGGTGCGGCGAGCCTCGGGCGATGGTTCGGATGAACGAGATTTTCTCGAGCTGCACTTCGCCGAGGGTGCGCGCATCTGGGTACCCGTCGAGCAGATCGACCGCGTCTCGCGCTACGCCGGCGGCGAGAACCCGGCCCTGTCAAAGCTGGGCGGCGGCGAGTGGGCGCGCACCAAGACGCGCGTTCGCAAGGCTGTTACGGACCTGGCCAAGGAATTGCTCGAGCTGTACTCGGCGCGCGAGCGCGCCGACGGCCGGCCGATCAGCGACGACACGCCCTGGCAGCAGGAGATGGAAGCGGCATTTCCTTACGAGGAGACGGTCGACCAGCTGCGCTCGGCGGAGGAGGTCAAGACCGACCTCGAGCGCGGACGGCCGATGGACCGGCTGGTCGTGGGCGACGTTGGTTACGGCAAGACCGAGGTGGCGCTGCGCGCCGCGTTCAAGGTGATCCAGGACGGCATGCAGGTGGCGGTGCTGGTGCCTACTACGGTTCTGGCGGCGCAGCACCTGGAAACGTTCCGGCAACGGTTCGCGGCGTATCCAATCAAGATCCGGATGATGTCGCGGTTCGTTGCGCCGCACGAGCAGCAGGAGACCTTGGCCGGGCTGGCCGCCGGGTCTGTGGATCTCGTCATCGGGACGCACCGGTTGCTGTCCAAGGACGTCGCTTTCCGCGACCTGGGCCTGCTCGTAGTCGACGAGGAGCAGCGCTTTGGCGTGGCGCATAAGGAGCGCTTGAAGCAGCTGCGCACGGAGGTCCACGTGCTGACGCTGTCTGCAACGCCGATCCCGCGCACTCTGAACCTCGCGCTCGCCGGCGTGCGCGACATGAGCGTCATCGAGACGCCGCCTGAGGACAGGCTGCCGATCCAGACGCGCGTCGCGGAGGCGTCGACTGGCTTGGTGCGCGACGCGATCCTGCGCGAGATCGACCGCGGCGGACAGGTGTTCTTCGTCCACAACCGTGTCGAGACAATCGAGGCCCAGGCCGAACAGCTGCGCAAGCTGCTGCCGCAGGCACGCATCGTGGTCGCGCACGGCCAGATGGCGGAGGGCGCCCTCGAGCGGGTGATGCTCGCCTTTGCCCGCGGCGACTACGACGTGCTGGTGTGCACGACGATCATCGAGTCGGGCCTGGACATCCCCAACGCCAACACGATCATCATCGACCGTGCCGACGCATTGGGCCTGGCGCAGCTGTACCAGTTGCGGGGGCGGGTCGGTCGGTCGGCGCGGCGGGCTTACGCATATCTGCTCTACCGGAAGCGCGGGCAGTTGTCGGACATCGCGCGTAAGCGGTTGCAGGCGATCTTCAACGCATCTGAGCTGGGCGCCGGCTTCCAAATCGCCCTGTCGGACCTCGAAATCCGCGGCGCGGGCAACATCCTGGGGGCCGAGCAGCACGGCTTCATGTCGGCCGTGGGCTTCGACCTCTACACCCGATTGCTGGCCGAGGCGGTCGAGGAGGAAAAGGCCGCGCGCGACGGCCGGCGCGCCGTCCCACCGAAGGTGTCAACGGTCATCGACCTGCCGGTCGACGCCTATTTGCCCGACGACTACGTCGAGGACGAACCGCACAAGCTGGAGGTCTACCGACGGTTGGGCCGGACGGCAACGGCCGGTGAGGTCGGGGCCATCCGCGCCGAATTGATCGATCGATTTGGGCCGGTGCCGCCGCCCGTCGAGCGTCTGATGGAGGTGGCGCTACTGCGCATCACCGCTGAGTCCGTTGGCGTGGCGTCGCTGGCGCGCGAAGGGAATGAGCTGATCATTCGGTTCGGCGAGGACTGGTCGCGCGCCGCGACGATGCGCGCCATGGCGCCAACGTCGCTCACCGATCGAGTGCCCGGCGTCGCGCCTGGCGGCATCACGTACGGGTCAAATCAGATGCGGGTGCGCCTGCCCAAGGACCCGGCGGCGGCGTGGAACACCACGCGCGCCGTCGTGGAGCGGCTGACCAGGCGCGGGCAGGAGTCTGCGGCGTAGCACGAGTGTGCTAACGTAGCACACGATGCTGCACACTCCCGTCAAGAAGCGACGCGCGGCGCTGACTCGAACCAATGTCACTTTGCCGGAAGAGCTTCTGCGCGAGGTTGACGACTTGGCTGGGCCGCGCGGCCGCAGCCAGTTTGTTGCCGATGCCGTCAAATGGAAGGTCAAGCGCGAGCGGCTGCGCAGGGCGCTTGATGCCGCCCGTGGGGCTTTCATAGGGACCGAGTCGTACATGACGCCCGATGAGGCCTACCAGTGGGTTCGCTCCATGCGCGAGGAGGACGGCGAGTGAGCTATCTCCTCGATTCGACTGTCCTGATCGATTACGTCGTCGGGTACAAGCCGGGCCAAGACATGCTCGACAAACTGTTCGAGCAGCCCACGGACCTGTACACCTGCGAAGTCGTGACCTGCGAGGCGCTGTCCGGCGGGCGTGGTGATGAAGTAAAGGCAGTTCTCGGGGTGCTGCAGGCTCTCGAGTTCGTCGCGTTGTCGCCGGCAGGTGCGCAGTGGGCGGGCGACCGCAGACGGGAGCGCATCCAAGCCGGACGCAGCAAGCCAAGCACAACTGACGCCCTAATCGCTGCCCTTGCACACAGCCTCGGAGCGACCGTGGTCACGCGCAACGCGAAGGACTTCGAAGCCTTCGACGTGCCCGTCCTTGGTTACGGGCTGCCGGCGGGGTAGCAATCGCGGCGCAAAATGAGTCATGGCCGGCGATGAGGCCAACGCGCGGGACGCCGAGTTCTGGCGCAAGTACCTCGACAATCCAGACTCGCTCCAGACGCTCGGGCGCCATCTGTTCAGGCGCCTGCCCAGCGAACCGCGCTGCCAGCTTTGCGCGGCACCGTTTGCGGGCTTGGGTCGCACCGCGATGCGTGCCATCGGAAAGCGGCAGTCGGATGGCAACCCGCGGCTGTGCACCTCGTGCCAGTCGGTTTTGATCAAGTACCACGGCGGTGGAGAGGTCGACGGCGCATTGCTCTTCGCCGACGTTCGCGGCTCGACCTCGATCGCCGAACGGCTGGCGCCTGGCGATTACCGCGCCCTGCTGGATCGTTTCTACACGGTTACATCCGAGGCATGCTTCGAGCACGGCGGCATCGTCGACAAGTTCGTTGGCGATGAGCTCGTCGCGATGTTTCCGCCGATGCTCGGCGCGCGCTACGCCGAACGGGCCATCCATGCGGCCCAGGGCGTCCTCCGCGCAACCGGACACACCGACACGAACGGCCCCTGGATACCGGTCGGCGCCGGCGTGCACAGCGGTCCGTTCTGGTTCGGCGCGGTTGGGCAGGGCCTCCACACCGAGGTAACGATCGTGGGCGACCTGGTCAACATCACTTCACGCCTGGCATCACTGGCCAAAGCCGGCGAGATCCTGGCCTCAGTCGACGCGGCCGTCCAAGCCGGCCTGCCGACCGTTGACAGTCACCCGCTGGCGGTCAAGGGCCGCACCGAACCGATCGACGTAGTGAGCCTTTCGGCCTGAGCGATGCCTCTAGGCGCTCGCCAGCGCGCCCGAGCCAATCAAGTCGCGCGCCTTTGCGTTGTCGCTGGTCGCGAGCGCGATCGTTACCTTTCCCTCGCGCATCCCGACCGGCAGTAGCAGGTCGATGTTGATGCCCGCGTCGGCGAGCTTCCTGGTGGCAACGGCGAGGGTGCCCGGTCGGTCTTCCAAGCTCACCGGAATCAGTTCGAGCTCCTTGATCTGCCCAATGCCGGCGAGTGCCGAACGGGTGCCGGACTCGTCGTTGGTCGTCAAGGCGATAGCGCCTTCATCTCCCCAGCCAAGGCTGGAGAGCGATGTGATGTTGATGCCTCGCAGCGCGATAGCCTCAGAGATCCTGGCCAACTCGCCGGGCTTGTTCGGCGCCGAAATGATGAACGCGTTCACGGCAATGCCTCTCGCTCACGTGCACCGGCCGCCTGCACTGGGGACGCACGGCGAGGCCGGCTCCGCTCAGAGACGATTTTAGGCGCCCTGTCACGCGCAGCCGACTGGAAGTCAGTCGGTGGCGGTCGATCGCCGCCTGACGAGATGGCGTTCTTCACTAATTGCGCCAAATCGTAAGGGTCGGCCAAGGGCACTCGTGCGCTAGACTGACCCGCGCCGTGCGCCCAGTCGGCGTCAATCCCAGAACGAGGTACGCCCGCAGCCGTGTCTGCTGAAGATCTTCGCGCCCGAATTCGCGAGATCCCCGACTTCCCCAAGCCGGGCATCCTCTTCTACGACATCACCACGCTGCTGAAGGACGCGGGGGCGTTCAAGGAAGCCGTCGACCTGATGACAGCGCCGTTCAAGGGCGAGAAGGTTGACCTCGTGGTCGGCATGGAATCGCGCGGCTTCATCTTCTCGGCGCCCATGGCCATCGAGCTCGGCGCCGGCTTTGTGCCGGTGCGCAAGCTGGGCAAGCTGCCGGCGGAGACCGTGTCGGTCGAATACGCGCTGGAGTACGGCACCAACACGCTCGAGATCCACAAGGACGCGATCATGCCCGGCCAGCGTGTGCTGGTCGTGGACGACCTGCTGGCTACCGGCGGAACGGTCGTCGGCACGATCGAGCTGCTGACCATGCTCAAGGCGGAAGTCGTTGGCCTGGCCTTCCTGGTTGAGCTGACCTTCCTGAAGGGTCGCGACCGGCTCTCCAAGCAAAACGTCCACAGCGTCATCGAGTACTGAGGGCCACGAGCGACCGACCAATGGCGGACGAGCAGTCCCCCGACGCCAGCCGGCGCCAATTCTTCCGAGTCTTCAGTAAGCAAACCGTCGTGGGCGCGGGCAGCATCGTTGGTGCAGTCAACGAGCTGAGGCAGGCCGGCGCCTCCGCCGCCAACCAGCTGCTCGGCCTGACAGAGCTGCCGGACGAGCTGGCGAGCGTGCCCGTCGAAGTCGCTTTCCGCAGCCCGTACCGCTTCACCGGCGAGGCACTACTGGTCGTGGACCAGCGGCAATTGCCCGGTCAGGGCAGCGTCGTTGAATGCCGCACGGCTGATGCGGCAGCTGCCGCCATTCGCGCCGGTGCGGCGGGTAGCGGTCCGGTTCTTGGCCAGATGGCGGCGTACGCGATGGTGTTGGCCGCAACCACCACGAGGGACCGCCCGACTGCGGCGCGCCGAGCCGCGCTCCGAACCGCAGCCAGCACGCTGCGCGCCGCCCGTTTCAATCAGCGCGCCCTGCGCAGCTCGATCGAGCGCATGGAAGCCATCGACGCGGCGCTCCACGATGATGTCGATGCCACGGCCCATATCAACGCGCTCCGGGCAGAGGCTGAGGCCATCGCCACTGAAGCTGCGCTCGACCACAGCCGGCTTGGTCAAGTCGGCGCCGGGATAGTCGAAACGCTGGTTGACTCTCTCGACACTGCGCCGCAAACCGTCGATCTTCTGGTGCATGGGGACGGTGGCCCACTATCGGGTGGCCTTGTCGGTACCACTTTCGCCGTGCTGAGCGCGCTGCAGTCGGATAAGAGACGCCTCCACGTCTGGCTGACAGAGGCGGCACCGACCATGGAGGGCGCTCGAACCGGCGCCTGGCAGCTGGCGGCTACCGACGTGCCGCACACCATCGTTTCCGATTCGGCGGTTGCGTGGCTGGTGGCCAATCGACGCGTTCACGCTGCTCTTTTGCGCGCAGACTGGGCATGTGTCAACGGCGACATCGCCGCACCAGTCGGCAGCCTGGCCGTCGCGCGGTTCACGCACGACGCCGGCATCCCCGTCTATGCACTGGCGCCGGCGTCCGTGATCGACCCTTCGTGTGACAGCGCCGCCGCCATACCGACCGAGCTCCGTCAGCCCGTCGAGGGTCGGGTGGGGCCGCGCGTCGATCCGGCGGCAGATATCGTGCCCGCCGAGTTGATCACACAACTGGTGACTGCCTGATGGCATCCACGACGCGCAGCGCTGTGTCCGCGGCCGGGCGCACCATCGAGGCCAGCGGGACGCGTGACCGGCGGCTCTTGCGAACCTTCCTAGAGCAGGATCGAGTCCGCGCCGGCTATGCCATCTGCGACCTCGACCCAGCCGAGTTTCCACGTACACGGTGGGGCGTCGCGCGCGAGGGCGGACAGCCCATCTCCGTCGTGCTGGAGTACCTGGGTCTGACGCCGCAACCGCTTTTCGTGATGGGCGATTCGGCCGGTATTGCGCAGATCCTGCGCGACGTGGTCCGGCCGCGGCTCGTGTACCTGGCCAGCGATCACAGCCACCTCGCCGAGATCGGCAAGATCTACCGCATCGATCCCGGTCCGCCGATGATCCGCATGGTCGCCACGCGGGCGACGTTCCGGCCGCACCAGGAAGGCACGGCGATGCGCCTGCTGCCGGTCGAGATCACCGACCTCAACCGCCTCTACGGCCTGGGCTTCACCTCGTGGCTACCGTCCGACTCAATTGCCACCGGTGTCTACTACGGCGTCCGCGTCAACGGCCGGCTGGTCGCCGCCGCCGGCACCCACGTGATCAGTCGAGAGGCCAAGCTGGCCGCCGTGGGCAACGTCATGACCGCGCCCGACTTCCGCGGCAAGGGCTTTGCCAAGCTGGCCACCAGCGCGGTGACGTCGGAGCTTCTGGGTTACTGCGACGAGGTCGTGCTCAACGTCAGGTCGGACAACCCGCCGGCCATCGCCGCCTACACAGCGATCGGCTACAAGGAGCACAACCGCTTCGAGGAAAGGCTTGCGCACCGTCGTGGGGCACCCTGGGATAGCATCGTTGGCCAGCTGAGACAGCTGATCCAAGCCAGGAAGGAGCTTTCGTGACCGTTACCCGTGAGGCGCGCGCGTTCGACGTCGCCGATCCAGCCCTCGCTGCCGAGGGAGTCCGGCGCATCGAGTGGGCCGAGCGTGAGATGCCGGTTCTGCGCCTCATCCGCGAGCGCTTCGAGAAGGAGCAGCCGCTCAAGGGCATGCGCATTGGCGCCTGCCTGCACGTCACGAGCGAGACGGCCAACCTGATGCGGACGCATCGTGGCCGGTGGGGCGACGGTGACGTTGTGCGCGTCCAACCCGCTTGTCGACGCAGGACGACGTGGCGGCCGCCCTGTCGACCGAGTACGGCGTGCCGACTTTCGCCCGCCGCGGCGTCGATCGCGACGGCTACTACGACCACCTGAACGCGGTTGCCGACACGGCGCCGCAGGTGACGATGGACGACGGCTGCGACCTGGTCACGCTCCTGCACACTCAGCGGCGCGAGAACCTGGGCGGCGTAATCGCCGGCACCGAAGAGACGACCACCGGCGTCATCCGACTACGCGCGATGTCGGCCGATGGCGCCCTCGAGTACCCGATCATCGCGGTCAACGAGGCGCTGACCAAGCACCTCTTCGACAACAGATATGGCACCGGCCAATCGACCGTCGACGGCATCCTGCGCGCGACCAACATCCTCATCGCGGGCCGGCGTTGCGTGGTGGCTGGCTACGGCTGGGTTGGTCGGGGCATCGCGTCACGGCTGCGCGGCATGGGCGCGATGGTCGCCATCGTCGAGGTCGACCACGTGCGTGCCTTGGAAGCGCTCATGGACGGCTACCTGGTCAAGACGGCCGAGGAAGCCGCGCCGTGGGGCGAGCTGTTCGTTACCGCCACGGGCAATGTGAACGTCTTCCGCCGCGAGCACTTCGAGCAGATGGCAGACGGCGCGATCATGGCCAACTCCGGCCACTTCAACGACGAGCTCGAGCTGGGTGCGCTGGCCGAGATGGCGGGCGGTCAATGCCGCCAGGTCCGGCCCGACGTGGCCGAGTACAAGCTGGGTTCGAAGAAGCTTTACGTGCTCGCCGAGGGCCGGCTGGTCAACCTGGCCGCCGCCGAAGGCCACCCGGCGGCGGTGATGGACATGAGCTTCGCCAACCAGGCGCTGTCACTCGAGTACCTGGCCCAACACCACAAGGAAATGGCCAAGCAGGTCTACGTCGTGCCAGGCGAGATCGACCAGGAAGTCGCCCGCCTCAAGCTCGAGGCGCTGGGCATCGAGCTCGATCCGCTGACGCCGGAGCAAGAGGCCTACGCCAAGTCCTGGCAGAGCGGGACCTGACCCAACCGTGGGCGACTTCTTCCCGACAGTCGTCCCCATGCTGGCCTATGAGGATGCCGGCGCAGCCGCCGATTGGCTGTGTAAGGCGTTCGGCTTCCGCGAGAGACGTAATCATCGCCTCGTAGGTAAGGACGGACTGGTCAGTCACGCCGAACTGGAAGCCGGCGACGGCTTGATCATGCTGGCCACGCCGACGGCCGACTACCAATCGCCGGCCCATCATCGCGAGACTTGCGCCGACGCAGATCGGTGGCTGTCGCGTGCCCTGGGTGGTCGATGGCGTCCTTGTCCACGTGCCGGACGTGGAAGCGCACATGCGGCACGCTGTTGCCGAAGGTGCCCACATGCTGGGCAAGATCGAAGACGGGCCCGGCGGTCGCCTATATCGGGTCGAGGACCTGGAGGGCCACCGTTGGATGTTCCACGAGCCGATGTGAGCCCCGGGACGTCGCCCTGAAACCGCACCTGGTGCGGGACTGAAGGCTATTCCTGCCGACTCGTCGTGAAGTGCCGCCATGGCAGGCCTTCGGGCGGTCTTTCGCCCAGATACCGCACCTCCGGCGGCATTTGACGGCGATCAGCGGCTTGGCGGCCCGCCCTCCGGCGAAATTGCCCTCACTTCCGCACTACGCGCGGAAACTCGCCAGTTCCGCCAACCGAGTCACCGCCGTCCACACATCGCGGTAGCGGGTCGTCAGCGGCGACACGCCAAGCCTGATCGAGTCGGGGGCACGGAAGTCGGTGCCGATGCCGGCGGCCATGAGGTCGCTGCACAACTTCTCGGCATCTGCCCGCCGAAGCGAGACGTGCGCCCCTCGCCTGGACGCCTCGCGCGGGCTGCCAATGCGGAAGCCGAGCGGCGCGAGCAGGGCGTCGTGCAGCTCGATCGCGTATTCAGTCAGGGCAATCGACTTGGCGCGGATGCGGTCCATGCCCGCTTCCACGACGAGCGCAACTCCCTCGTCGACGGCGGCGAGCGCCAGGATGGTGGGCGTGCCGGTCAGCCAGGCGCGCATGTCGGGTTGCGGGTCGTAGCCCTGGCCCATCGCGAACTGGTCGCGCTGGCCCATCCAGCCCTGGATCGGGTTGCGCATCAGCGGCTGCAGCGACCGCCGGATATACAGGAACGCCGGCGCACCCGGTCCGCGCGTTGAGGTACTTGTACGTGCAGCCCACAGCCAGGTCGACGCCGTCGCCTTCGAGATCCAGCGGTACCGACCCGACGGCATGGCTCAGGTCCCACAGCATCAGTGCGCCCGCGTCATGCGCCAACGCAGTGATCGCCGCCATATCAGCGATGGCCGAGGACCGATAGTTCACATGCGAAAAGGTCACCAGGGCGACGCCGTCATCCAGTGCTGCGGCGACATCGGCCGGCTGAATGCCCTCGACCGGATCGGGCGATAGCCAGCGAATCTCGAGTCCGTGGGCCGACGCCAGGCCCTCCAGGACGTAGCGGTCGGTCGGGAAATTTGATCGGTCGGTGACGACGACCTTTCGATCGGGCCGTAGGGCCAAAGCTGCCGTCGCCAGCTTGTAGAAGTTGACCGTCGTCGAATCGGAGATCAGGACCTCGCCCGGCTTGGCGCCCAGCAGGCCAACGCCCAGTCGGTCGCCGACCTCGTGCGGCATTTCGATCCAGTGATCCCAGCCGCGAACCAGCTCGTCGCCCCATTCCTCATGAATGACTCGCTGCAGCCGGGCAGCGGTCTGCTTGGGCAAGCGGCCCAGCGAATTCGCATCGAGGTAGACGAAGTCGGGGTCCGGATACTCGAAGCGGTCGAGAAACGATGCCAGCGGGTCGGCGGCGTCCAGCTCGTCGGCGCGGGCCGGATCCGCCATGGCGCGCTCCTGTATGGCCATCGAGCCCGAGTCTAGCGCCGGCTGAAACCGGGTCGGCTGCTAGCATTTCGCGGTTCGTTAGCAGAGGTACCCGTGACCAGCATCGTCGACGCCGCGCACTACCTGTTCACGTCCGAGTCCGTGACCGAGGGTCACCCGGACAAGATGTGCGACCAGGTCAGTGACGCCATCCTCGACGCGATCCTGACCGACGACCCGCAACGCGCGCGTCGCCTGCGAGACCGCCACCACTACCGGCACCGTCATCGTGCTGGGCGAGATCACGACGGAAACCTACGTCGACGTCCAGGCGGTGGTTCGTCGGACGGTCAAGGAAATCGGCTACACGGACGCCAGAACGGGCTTCGACTACCACACGTGCGGCACGATGGTCGCGATCCACGAGCAGTCGCCCGACATCAAGCGCGGCGTCGATGACGCCTTGGAAACCCGCGGCACCGGCGATCTGCCACGATCAGGGCGCCGGCGACCAGGGAATGATGTTCGGCTTCGCCTGCCGCGAGACACCCGAGCTGATGCCGCTGCCCATCGCGCTGGCGCATCGGCTCGCGCAGCAGATGGCGAAGGTGCGCAAGGACGAGTCGCTGCCCTACCTGCGGCCCGACGGCAAGACGCAGGTCACCGTCGAGTACGAGTTCGGCAAGCCGGTGGCGGTGCGGACGGTCGTCCTGGCCGCCCAGCACGACGACGAAGTCTCCGAGGCGACGGTCCGCCGGGACATGGTCGAGGCCGTCGCACGGCCGATCATTCCGGCTGAGCTGCGCACGGTCGAACCCACCTACCACGTCAACCCGACCGGCCGCTTCGTCATCGGCGGGCCGATGGGCGACTCCGGCCTGACCGGCCGCAAGATCATCGTCGACACCTACGGCGGCATGGCCCGCCACGGCGGTGGCGCATTCAGCGGCAAAGACTCGTCCAAGGTCGACCGCAGCGGCGCCTATGCCGCGCGCTGGGTGGCCAAGAACGTGGTCGCTGCCGGTCTGGCCGACCGCTTCGAGATCGAGATCTCCTACGCCATCGGCATCGCCAAGCCGCTCAGCGTCTCCATCGAGACGTTCGGCACGGGCAAGGTGGCCGACGAGCGCATCCTGGGCCTTATCGACCAGCATTTCGACCTGCGCCCGGCGGCCATCATCGACGCGCTCGAACCTGCGCCGGCCGATCTTCCGCCAGACGGCGGCCTACGGCCACTTTGGCCGGCCCGATCTCGACCTGCCGTGGGAGCGAACAGACAGAGCGGAGGCGCTGGCATCGGATGCGGGCGTGAGCATGCCGGAATTGGAGCCCGCAACCGTCTAATCTCGCGCGGTGCTCGACCAGAACCTCTACAACTGGGCGCCGCTGGTCATCTTCGTGCCGGCCCTGCTGTTCGTCGCGGATTGGTCGCTGACGTTGATAGGGGCGCGCGCGTATCGCAGCATCAGCGAGCGCTGGTCGGTCGAAGGCAGCTACGAGATGAACCCGGCGTGGGAAGCGGCTGTCGAGAAGGGCCAGTGGCTCAACCCGCGCATGCTCTTGGTCGCGCTGCTGTATTTCGCGCTCACGGCCGCGTTGTGGCTTGTGGCGCGCGGCATTGACTATCAGCTCGGCGATCCGCCCGTCGCCTTACCCGGACTATTCGCGTTTGGCGTCGGCTTGATCCTGCTGGTTCAGGCGCCGACGCTCATGAACCACGCCGCGAACCTTCTCCAATTTCGGTCCATGGCCGACCCCTCATCGTCGAGCGGGCACATCCACTTTTCGCGGTGGCTTGCACAGTTGGAAACGGGCTGGGTCTATTTCCGCTTCGCGGCGCTGTGGCTGCTCCTGGGCGCTGTCAGCTTCCAGCTCTTCTTCTTCGGCGGTGCGCTCGGTTGCCTCGTCACGGGCTATCGCTTCTGGCGCACGGGCACCAGGACACGCGCCAATCCGCCCGACGCGGTGCTTCCGCCCATGAACGTTGACGTTTTACGCGCCGCAGCCGAGCGCGACGGCAAATAGGCTTACGGGCAATGCGCGACTACGCGGGCGTTTCCTACTGGCTCGAGACGTGCGGCGATGACCTGACACCGCGCCCGCCGGTCGACGGCAACACGTCCGTCGACGTGGCCATCCTGGGCGGCGGATACACCGGACTGTGGACGGCCTATTACCTGCTGCGTGCTCATCCCGACATCAAGGTCGCGATCGTCGAGGGTGAGATCTGCGGCTTCGGCGCGTCCGGCCGGAACGGCGCGTGGTGCGCGCCTGGCCTGAACATCACGCTGGGCAAGCTGGAGCGGCTTCACGGTCACGATGCGGCGCGCCGGCAATACCTGGCGGTCAGCGACGCGATCGACGAAGTCGGCCGGGTCGCGACGGCCGAGAACATCGACATCGAGTGGCGGCGCGGCGGTGAGCTGATCGTCGCCCGTGGCCCGCACGAAGACCCCCAGATCGAGGATTCGTACCGAGAGCTGGAACGTTTTGACCTGGCCGGCCACTACAAACTGCTCAACGCCACAGAACTGGAGGCGCGGATCTGCGTTGGCGGGGCGACCGGGGCGCTCTACACGCCCGATGCAGCCACCATCCAGCCGGCCATGCTCGCTCGCGGCCTGGCGCGGACGGTCGAGCGGATGGGCGCCACGATCTACGAGCAGACGCCGGTGTCCGATTTCCGGCATCGGTCGCCGAGCAACAGACCGGCCCTGCTCACGCCGAATGGGTACGTCTCGGCCGACGCCATCGTGCTGGCCGGGGAGGCATACCTGACGCGTCTGCGCCAGCTGCACCGCTCGCTGATCCCGGTCTACTCGCTGATCGTCCTGACCGAGCCGCTGTCCGAGGACGCCTGGGCGGAGATCGGCTGGGGTGCCCACGAGCTGCTTGGGTTCCACGCGCTACACGGTCGTCTACCTGTCACGTACCGCCGACGGGCGACTGCTTTTCGGTGGGCGCGGTGCGCCATACCGCTATGGCTCGCCCATCCGCGACGAGTACGACCAGCACGCACCCACCCACGATGTCTTGCGCGACCTGGCCCGAGAGTGGTTCCCGGTGCTGCGCGACTTCAAGTTCACTCACTCGTGGGGCGGGCCGGTGGGTATGGCCCGCGATTGGCACCCAACGATCAGCTACGACGCGGCCTCGGGAGTGGCCAGCGCGAGGGCATACATCGGTCATGGCGTGTCGACGGCCAACCTCGCCGGTCGCACTCTGGCCGAGCTGGTCACCGGCCAGGAAACCGAGCGGACTTCCTTGCCCCTGGTGAACCACAGGTCACGAAACTGGGAGCCCGAACCCTTCCGCTGGATGGGCGTCCGTTTTATGCAGACGGCACTGGCCCGCGTTGACCGCTTGGCCGAGGAGAGCGGCAAGCCGCCGGCCGGCCGCTCACTGGAGGAGTGGCTCGGCTCGCCACTAGCGTGCGCCCGCCGACTCCAACCCGGCCGCAGCACACGCCTCGTCCTGCTCGGCGCTGCCACCACTGACGCCAACCGCGCCGACCAGCACGCCCGCCATCTCAATTGGCAACCCGCCACCGAACACGATCATGCGGCCGCCGGCGAGTGAGTCGTAGCCGTAGAACTCGGTGCCCGGCTGGACCATCGGTGCCAGCTCGGAAGTCGGCATGTGGTTGACCAGCGCAGTGAAGGCCTTGTCCTTGGCCAGGCTGATCGTGACCAGGTCGGCACCATCCATGCGCTCGAAGGCGACCAGTTGGTCACCCGAGTCGACCACCGCGCAGGAAATGGCAATGCCCAGGCGCTGTGCATGACCTTCCGCCCCGGCGACGATGGCGCGGGCAACCGACAAAGTCAGGCCGGCAGCCTGCGATGCGGTCAGCGTGGTCACCTTCGATTCCGTAGCCCTTCGCTGACCATCACAGTTGCGAGAGTCAGCACCATCAGCATCACCGCGGCTGCGATCAGCATCGGCAGGGTGGCAGCGAAGCGCAGCTGGCCGTAAAGGAACACTGGGAAAGTCGGCTGCGGGCCAGCAAGGAAAAGCGCGAGTGCGAACTCGTCGAACGAGAGGGTGAACGCGACCAGCCATGCAGCGATGATCGACGGGGCGATGATCGGGACGATCACCAGACGCAACGTGGTGGGGTACGTCGCGCCGAGGTCCATTGCCGCTTCCTCTAGCGTGTTTCCGAAGCCCACCAGGCGCGCAACGATGATCAGCGTCGTGAATGGCAGGGCGACGATGGTGTGTGCTGCACCCACAGTCAGCAGCGAGAGCGGCACATTCACCGCCCGGAAAAGGATCAGCAGGGCGACGCCCAGCACGACGTACGGAACGATTAGCGGCAAGGCAGTGAGCCCGGCCAGCACCGGCTTGGAGCGGAACTCGAAGCGTGTCAGCAGCAGCGCCAGCATCGTGCCCAGCACCGTGGCCACCAGGCTGCTGCCTACCGCCACCTGGACGCTGGCCCATATCGATCGGAGCAGCGGCACGTTCGCGATGACCTTCTGATACCACTCGAGCGTGAAGCCTTTCAGCGGAAAGGTGACCACCGACGAGTCGTTGAACGAGAACACGAACAGGATCGCGATGGGCAGGTACAGAAGGAGAAGCAACAGCAGGAAGTAACTGCGCAAGGCCAGGGGCGGCCGGCGCCGGCGGGCGGGGCGGGCCGGTGCCTGGGCTTCGGCGGTCAAAGCTGTCATCTGGGCACGAACCGACGTACGTCAACGATGCGCAGCGCGACGGCTGCCAGGACGAGCGTCGCTACCAACATCACGATCGCCAATGCAGACCCGAGTGTCCAGTTGGCAGCGCGCGTGAAGAGGTCCTGGATGATGTTGCCGTACATCAGGCCGCCGGTGCCGCCGACGAGCAGCGGTGTGACGTACTCGCCAACAGTCGGGATGAAGACGATGAAGAAGGCGACGATCACGCCGGGCATGGACAGTGGCAGTGTCACCCGCCAGAAGCCGGCGGTCGGGCGAGCGTACAGATCGGCGGCGGCTTCGTGGAGAGACGAGTCGACGCGCTGCAGGCCGGCCAGGATCGGGATGGCGGCGAACGGAATCCAGACGTATGTCAGCGTGATGATCACCGCCGGCCTGTTGAAGAGAAGCGCGTCGAGCGGTTTGCTGATCAAGCCGGCCCCGACCAATAGCGAGTTGACGACGCCGGTCGGGCCCAGCATCAGTTGCCAGGCGAAAACCCGCAGCAGGTAGCTTGTCCAGAAGGGCAGCAACAACAGGAACAGGTACAACCCTGCACGTGCGCCGGCCTGAAAGCGCAGGAAGTAGGCGAGCGGGTACGCCAGGACGGTTGTCGCCAGCGCGACGATGCCGGCCATCACCGCTGACACCCCGAGCAGCCGCAGGAAGCTGGGTGTGTCGGCGATGTCGCTGTAGTTCACCAACGTGGGCGACCACGGCTGCAGGATCGGGCCCGAGATGTTGTCGCGGAAGCTGAGCGCGGCCATCAGCAGCAGAGGCGCGACAAGTAGCAACAGCAGCACGATGACGGGCACGCCGTAGAAGAGCCGGAAGATGCCGCGCCGGCTGTCCGGCCGGCGGGCGGGCTTGGCCGGGCGGTCGGTCGCCGCCCGCCCGGCTGCCTGAGTTGAGGTGGTCGTTACTGGCTCGACTTGACTTCCGCCCACATCTGCGTCCAGGCATCGCGCTGCTCAGCAGTGAGGTTGGGCGTGAAGTTGGTCTTTTGCAGGATGGACGGGTCGTCGACTGAGAACGCTTCCTTCAACGTCTCGTCGGTGATCCCGTTCATCACGTCCTGGTTGGTGGTGCCGTAGTAGAAGTTGTTCACCAGGTTTTCGCCGGTCAACTGGCCGAGCTTGGCGTCAAGGAAGGCGTAGTCGAGGTCGAGGTTGGCCGAGTTCTTGCCAATGCCGTAGACGCCAACCCACGAGTTGCGCCCTTCCTTGGGATTGGCATAGGCGACCGGCACGCCGGCTTTGAGCAGCGTCGCGTAAGCGCCCTGCCAGGCATAGGCGACCGTCACTGAGCCGTCTGTCATCCACGGCACGAGCTGAGTCTGGTCGGCGGTCCAGTAGTTGTAGTTGAGCGGCTTCTGGTCGATCCACTCTTGCTTGATGGCGGCCAGCTGATCGTCAGTGATCGCCGTCTCGTCGTAGCCGTGGATGTAGGCGGAGACAGTGACGGCGCCCGGGCCGTCGTCCCACATCGAGATCTTGCCTGTGTAGGCCGGGTTCAACAGCGCGTCCCAGCTGTCGACACCCTCAGGCACCTTATCGGTGCGGTACAGGACCGAGGTAAAGCCCCAGTCCCACGGCAGGAAGTACTGCTGGCCGTCGATCTGGCCAACCTGCTTGAACGAGTCCGGCACCTTGTCCCAGTTGGACAGGCGGCTCGTATCGAGGGGCTGGACCAGGCCGTCGTCGACGTAGAACTGCAGCCAGCCGGTGTAGGCGTGGAACAGGTCGGATTGGTCGCCCGCCTTCATCTTTCCGTAAACGTCGGCGTCCGATTCACCGAAGGTGAAGTTCGCTACTGCTTCGGGGTTGGCCTTCTGAAAGTCCGCCCAATAGAGCGGGTCGTCGTAGCCGACCCACTCGAGCACGTTCAATGTGCCGGTGAGACCGCTGGCCATGGTCGCCGTTGGGCCGGAAGCGGTCGGCGTGGGCGCTCCGGTAGCGGTCGCGGGCGCCGAGGTTGGCGTGCCAGTTGGCGCGGTGGTCGGCGTGCCAGTTGGCGCCGTGGTGGCCGTTGGCGCGGCCGTTGGCGCGCTGGTCGGAGCCTTGGTTGGCGTGGCCGCCGGTGCGGCACAAGCGGCGACGACGAGCAGCGCAGCCGCCATGCCCCAAACGGAGCGCGCGGATCGCGTGGCGTGCATAACCCCTCCTTGAGTTTCGATGGTGACGGGCCCACCCACTCCGGCAGCCACAGCTAATTGTGATGCGCGATCGTAAACCGCCGCGGCTGCCGATGTGCCGTCAAAATGGGCGGCCGATGTATGCCGTGATTCTCGCCGGCGGTGGTGGCACTCGCCTCTGGCCACTGTCGCGCCAAGCCCGCCCCAAGCCATTCCTGCCGCTGCTGGGCACAGAGAGCCTGTTCCAGGCCACCCTCGCCCGCATCTCCCCACTCATCAAGCCGGACGACATCTACGTGGTTGCCGCCCATGCCCACCTGCCGCTGGTCCGCGAGCAGGCGCCCTGGCTGAAGCCGCACCAGCTGCTGGGCGAGCCCGTCGGCCGGAATACAGCGGCGGCTGTCGCCCTGGCCGCCCTCGCCATCGACCGACCCGGCGACGATGTGATGGTCGTGCTGCCGGCCGACCACGTCGTGGAAGACGCCGACGCCTTCCGGGCTGGATTGGCCAAAGCCGCCGAGGCTGCCGACGCCAAGACCCTGGTCACGCTGGGCATCACGCCGACCGGCCCGGCAACCGGCTATGGCTACATCGTCGCTGCCGACGACGACACGACGGCCGCCGTGCGCAAGGTCGAGCGCTTCGTCGAGAAGCCCACCCGCGAAAGAGCAGAAGAACTTCTGCGCCACCCCAACGGCACCTGGTGGAACGCCGGCATCTTCATCTGGCGTCGCGACCGGATCCTGCACGTGCTGGAGCACCACGCCGAGCAAGTCTTCGCGCCATTGCGCGACGGCCTGGCCGACCTGCCGACGGTCTACCCCAAGCTGCCCTCGGTCTCGATTGACTACGCCGTCATGGAGCCGGTGGCCGAGGAAGGCAAGGTCAAGGTGGTGCCCGTCGAAGCCGGCTGGAGCGACGTCGGCGACTGGCGCGCGCTGCGCGAGGAGCTGGCGACCAAGCCCGACGAGGTCGTGTCGGTCGGTGAGTCGGTCGACCTTGGTTCGTCGGACGTGCTCGTCCATTCGTCGGGCGGCCGGCTGGTCGTCACCGTCGGCCTGCGGGATATGATCGTCGTCGATACCCCAGATGTCGTGCTCGTGTGCGACGCCGACCGGACCCAGGAGGTGCGCAAGATCGTCGAGCAGTTGGCTGCGGCCAAAGACACCGATCACCTGTGACCGACACCGTCACGCCGGCCGCGCCGGTGATGCCGCCGATCGTTTTTGGGACGGACGGCTGGCGGGCCCGCATCGCCGAGGACTACACGTACGAAAACGTCCGTCGATGTGCGGAGGGGGTCGCCCGTTTCGTCACGGACAACGGGACGAAGGATCGCACCGTCGTGGTCGGCTACGACCGGCGCTTCTCGTCCGAGTACTTCGCCCAGGCGGCGGCTGAGGTGCTGCTGGCCCACGATGTGCCGGTCCAGTTCGCGTCCGGCGCAATCCCGACCCAGATGGTCTCGTACCAGGTGGTCGAAACGAGTGCGGCCTGCGGAATCATGATCACGGCCTCGCACAACCCGTGGACGGACAACGGCTTCAAGGTCAAGTCCGACACCGGCGCCGCGGCCGGCCCGGCCATCCTGGCGACACTCGAGGCGACCATCCGCGACGGTGCCGGACGGTTGCCGGATCGCCGGCCGTACGCAGATGGAGTCGCCGCGGGACGCGTCCAGTACTTCGATCCATACGAGGGCTACGTCAAATACGTGCAGCGCTCGTTGGACCTCGACTACCTGAAGGCGCAGGACATGCACGTGCTGGTCGAGCCGATGTGGGGCTGCGGCGCCGGCTGGATCTCGCGCATGCTGGCGGGCGGCAAGATCCGGATCACTGAACTGCACCAGGAGCGCAACCCGTGGTTCGGCGGCGTAAACCCGGAGCCCATCCGGCCGAACATTGACGAGGCGCTGGGCGTGCTGGCCGGTGGCGGCTACGACCTCGGGTTACTGCTGGACGGTGACGCGGATCGCGCCGGCGCGGCCGATGAGAAAGGCACCTTCATCCACCAGCTGCAGGTGATGGGCCTGCTGATGTACTACCTGCTCGAGCACCGCGGCATGCGCCAGCCTGTCGTTTCGACGATCAACGAAACCTCGATGGTCGGGCGGCTGGGCAAGCTCTACGACGTCCCGGTGTACGAGACACCCGTAGGCTTCAAGTACGTTGGGCCCAAGATCATCGAGACCAACGCGATGATGGGCGGCGAAGAGTCGGGCGGGTACGGCTTCTCGATGCACCTGCCGGAGCGCGACGGCATCTACGCCGACCTGCTGCTGGTCGATCTGTTCGCTCGCGAGAGGGCGGCTGGTCGCTGGCCGGTCTCCAAGTCGGTGGAGCACTTCCACGGGATCGCGGGCCCGTCGTTCTACCTACGGACGGACGTTCACGTCGATCGCCAGGCCTACCCAGCGTTGAAGGCCAGGTTGCTGGTTGAGCTGGTCGCGAACGCGCCGAAGTCGATCGCCGGCCAAGCGGTGACTCGGACAGACGAGCTGACGACAAAAGACGGCTTCAAATACTGGCTGGCCGACGGCTCGTGGCTGTTGGTCCGGTTCAGCGGGACGGAGCCATTGGTGCGCGTCTACGCCGAGGCGACGTCGCCGGAGTTGCGCGACGCGATCCTGGCTGAAGGCGGCCAGTTAGTGACCGGCGAAAAGGCCGCGGCTTGACGACCGACACGACCAGCTCCCTTGACGATGCCGCGGTAATCGCGCGGCGCGATCCGGGCGGCATGCTCGGCCACATCGCGGACTTCCCGAACCAGATGCGGGTAGGTTGGTCGCTGACAAGGAAACTGTCCCTGCCCGAGGCATATCGCGCCGCACCATCGGTGGCGGTGCTGGGCATGGGCGGGTCCGCCATCTGCGGCGACCTGGTCCGCTCGATCTTTGCCGACCGGCTGCGGGTGCCGGTCACGACCCTGCGCGATTACGACCTGCCGGCGTGGGTGGACGACAAGACATTCGTCGCGGCGGTATCGCACAGCGGCACGACCGAGGAAACAATTTCGTCCGTCTCGACCGCGCTGTCGCGGAAGGCGAACGTGGCAGTCATTACGACCGGTGGTGCACTGGGCGAGGTGGCGGCGCGCGTCCAGCTGCCGCTGCTCAAGTACCCGGACCAGACACCGCCACGGGCGGCCCTCGGCTACACGCTGCCGATACTGACCGGCGTGCTCGAGCGGGCGCGGATGCTCGACGTGGCGGACGGCGAGATCGATGGCGCGGTGGCCGCGCTCGAGGTTGTCATACGCAACTGCGGGCCGGACCAGCCAACTGAGTCGAACCCGGCCAAGCAGTTGGCATGGTCGCTGCTCGACCGGCTGCCGCTGATCGAGGCGGCGGGCTTCCTGGCGCCGGTTGCGTACCGCTGGAAGACGCAGCTCAACGAGAACAGCAAATCCTTCGGGGCGGTCGAGACGCTGCCCGAGGCGACCCACAACGCGGTTGTTGGCTACGACAACCCGGACGTCCTGCACGACCACATGTACGTGGTCTTCCTGGCGTCCTCCGCCGATCACCCGCGCAACAGCCTGCGCGCGACGCTGTCGTCCGAGTTGCTGACGTCGGTGGGCATCGCCTACCAGGTCGTGCCTGTCGGCGGGGAGGGGCGCCTGGCGCAGGCGTGCGCCGCAATTTTGTTGGGCGATTACGTCTCGACGTATCTGGCACTTCTATACGGCGTCGATCCGATGCCGGTTGACGCGATTTCGCACGTAAAACGGCGGCTTTCGGGCCCCGAATCGGCGCGCGAATCGGAGGACGAGCAGGACTAGTTTCCTACCGTTGGTGCGGCCGGCAGGTGTGACGCGCCTGAATCGCTGATGTAGCCTTACCGGGTTGGCGCTATGGGGCTTTTGCAGGCCGCTCGGCGGCCGTCGCGAGTCCCGAGCAAGCAGATTGGGACCGGCGGCCCAGCGGTTCTGATTGGAGGTCAGCCCCGATGCATTCCAGCGTGATCGGCAAGATCGAGAAGGCTAATCGCTACGCACGCGAGACGGACCGGATCACTTTCACCGAGATGACGGTCATCTTCCGTGGCGATAACGATGTCCATCGCGTAGCCCTCGACGCCGACCACTGGGATTGCACGTGCCATTACTTCGAGTCGTGGAAGACCTGTGCCCACGTCCTGGCCATGCAGAAAATCCTGGGCGAGATGCTGCCCGAAGCGGCGCAGACCTCATTCTTCGGCGCGCCCGAGCCGGTCATGGAGACGACTCCCGCCTAGGTTGCCGTGCCCGAGCCGGGTGCGGCTCAGGGCGCGATCACCCGCCAGTAGTAGTCGACTTGCCCGGTCACGCCGGGATAAGTCAGCTGCGCGACGATCGTCCATGACCCGTGCGGCGGTCCGGCGAAACTGATCGATTCGGAGCCAGTCTCATCCAGACCCTCTGACAGAGTGGCCAACGCGGGTGCCGAAACGTCACCGGCGCTTATGACTTGCCAAGCGACGAAGGGCGGGCCGTCCGGCACGGAGATGACGACGTTTATCTCGTCGTTGCTGAGCGACAGCCCGGCCCCTTCTTGCGGTTGTGCTCGAGGCGTTGGTGGACCGCCGTGGAGTCCGCAATAGTTGTAAGTCCCAAGCGCGCCTTCGACGTCGTTGCCGTCAGCGTCGAGCATCGTGGCCGTTGGCGGGCTGGTCAGCCCGGGCGGACACGTGGAGTTCGGCGTTGACGCGGGCGTGGGTGTAGGGGTGGCCGGTGCCGCACACGCCATGAGGAGCAGGACCAAGCCGGCTGCCCCAAAGCGCGCACACATCGGCACCGGCCGAGAATAGCCGCGGGTCAGGTACTCACGGCACCGCCACGTGCCAGTAGTAGGTGGCGTTGCCGTCCGCCGGGAATGTCACGTGAACGGCCAGCATCCAGTTTCCGGGCGGTGGCCCGCTGAAGGCCGTGGCAATAGCAGGTTCGGCGAACGTTGCCTCGGCAAGCGAGGTCTCCTCGCCCTGCCAAACAGCCGCTGGCCAATACCCGGCCTTGAGCCCGGTGATGCCCCAGCCGCCGTCCATCTGGAGCTTCACCGATGCCGAGCCGAGGTCGACCGCCGAGACGTTGGCAGCCTTGGGCGGCAGCGCGTCCGCGGACGTGCCACAGAACGTAAAGGAGCCGAGTTTGCCGCTGTATCCCGCGCCACTCGCGCTGGTTATGTGCGCGTCGGGCGGGACCGCAGGCTCGCCCGCGGGATTCGTGGGGCAGGGCACCGCAGCCGTGCCGCCTGGTGTTGGCAAAATGATGGGCGGGACGGTCGGGCTGGGCGTCGCGGCTGGGCTGGCTGTCGGCGCTGCAGTGGCCGTAGGAGTCGGCGGTCCGCAGCAAAGCTTCGGGGGTGTGGGCGACGGCGTTGCCGGAGTTCCAAACGTGCAGCCTGCGATGGCGAAAGCGACCGCCAGGCCGGCGGCCAAAACGAGCGGCGGTTTCACTGTCTACCTCCCTGAGTGACGTTGTTCGGGCAAGCTGCTGTGCAATCGCCAACGGTCACGCGAATGATGGGCGAGACATCTGCCTCCAGGCCCTCGTTGGACGGCGCGTTGAACTGGACACGCCAGTCGTAGGTCGTGGTCAACGATTGGCTGAGCGTGTATTGGCCGTCGATAGCCGTATCTGACATTGGGCCGATGGTGGTCCACGTAGTAGCGCCGGGCAACCTGCGTTGGAGGATGAGTGTTCGGTCGCTCAGCGGGAAGCCGCGCAGCTGCGGGTAGCTCACGCCCGCCGAAATGCCGAGCGTGGCCGTGAACTTCACGTTTGCTCGGTAGACAACGTTGGCGGCGGCGCTGACGGTGGCAGTCGTGGCGAGGTCGTGGCAGGTACTGATGAGGGTGCTGGAGGTCTCCGGCTGGTACGCCGCCTGCAGCGAGGCCACGTCACACGGCCCGAAGGCGTGGGCGTTCCAGCCGCTCTTGTTCTTCGCGCGACTGACGCCGTGCATGATCGAGTCGAGCCAGTCGGCGGCCGTGCCGGGATCCGGCGCATCGTCGATGTGGCCCAGGCCCTGGACGTGTCCGAACTCATGCAGGGTGATCATCTCGACGTCGAAGCAGCCGTCCGGCCACGGTGTGTCATAGAACTGGCACCAGCGCAGGTTGCCCCAGTCGAATGACCAGCCCTGTGGCCGCAGGCGCAGCGTGAACGAGGAGGGTGCGCCGCTGATGGCGCAGCCGATTGCGGAGTCCGTGCACACGCTGTCTGTGTAGGCAATCCAGCTTGAGGCGCTGTCCGTCAGGCTGAAGCTGGCCGCCCGAGCCTTGGTGGTCGAGCCTGCGTCGCTGGCCGCGTCGAGCACGGCCGGCTTCATCCAGGCAGGCGGCTTGGCGTCCGCCTTCCACGTGAAGTTGACCTGCTGGTCGCGCTGCCACTTGGCGTTCTTGAACGGCGTCACGGATGTGGCGAGTGTGGCCGGCGCGACCATCGCCGCAATCAGCAGCATTGACGCCAGCCCCGCCAGCCGTCGCGTGCTCATGGCCGGATCTCCTTTGTTCCGGCGGCTGTGGTGACCGTAATGACCACGCCCTGAGCGTCTTCGCCCAGCGTGGCGCCGTAGGCGTCGACGTCGAAATCTGTTCTTGTCCTGCTCGGCCGGTCGATCGCAGCCAGCCCGCACGGCAGGTCAGGACAGGCGTCGAAGGTGACGAGCTTGCCGGCGGTGAGTCCGATGATCTGGCCCTGAGCTTCATCGTTGAACGTATCGATGGCCCCGCTCGCGAGTTGCAGCAGACGAGTGCGGCAAGAAGCGATACCGCACGACTGAACGCCCAGAGAGTCACCGTCCAGGCTCCAGCGCAACGAGGTGTTGAAGGTGGTGCCAAACGGCGCAGCGGCCGCCAGCGCGGGTAACGCCGCGGTGTTGGAGCCCGATGCGATGTCGACGCGCCGGACACCAAGGTCCGACCGGTCTGCCGCGCCGACCGAGTGAACGTAAAGCGTACGGAGCGACGGGTCGATCACCGCGCTGCGCACGACATCCGACGACGTCCAGAGGCCGTACTCGCAGCCGCTCTGAAGGTCGATAGCGCTCACCGTTGACCCGGCTGCCGGGTCCGCCTGCCCGAACACCACGACGTTTAACTGAGCGGCGGATGCGAACGCTTCCGCCGATAGGTTCTTGCTGCGCGAGCCGGCGGCCGTGTTCAGGGTCAACACGCGACCCGTCACCTCGCCCCTGGTGCTGAGCGTGGTGCTCAAGCGAACCTGGGCGTCGATCGCCGGCCCGCGCGCAAACGACGCGACCGCCTGGCTGAAAGCGGTCGCGGGGGAACATGCACGTGCGGCCAAGCCTGTATTCGCGACGAACGTCGCGGGCAGCAACGCCGAGCCCGCGCCGACGCAGGCGACGATGAGCAGCGGCGGTCCTAGTTTCGAGACCCATCCAAGCGGCCTCATCTGGTGCTACCTCCCCGGGCGGGCACATAGCCCGGCGGGTTGGCGGTAGGCCGCCCATCTTGACGACGCTCACTTATCGCCCGCTTATTTCGGGCTGTAGACTGGGCCGGTCAATTGAACATCTGACCGTGGGATCCGCGAAGCCGGTGTGAATCCGGCACAGTCCCGCTACGGTGACCAGCCGCTCAAGGCTGGAAGTCCGGTCGCCGGGCCCATGGTCGTGCTCGATTTCCTTCGAGAGAAAGGGAAAGCACCCATGCGCCTGGCCCACTTTGCAAACCCTTCGCCGAGACTGGCGAAGGGCTTTTTGTTGCCCATCGCCGGCCTGCTCGCCGCTCTCATGATCGCCGCCTGCACCGGAGCAGCACCGACTCCTTCGCCCAGCTCAACCGCGGCAGCTTCCCAGCTCACTCTGCACCGGCGACGACGGCAAGACGGTCACCGTCGAGGCCAAGCCGCAGAAGATCGTTTCGCTCATGCCCGGCGAGACTGAGACGCTGTTCGCGTTAGGTGCGGGCGACCGCGTTGTGGGCAAGGTCGAAGACATCGCCAATTACCCGCCCGAGGCGGCCAATGTCCCGGTCGTCGCCACCTATCAGGGCGTCGACGTCGAGAAGATCGTTGGCCTCAATCCAGACCTCGTCATCGTCGGCTCGAACGGCGGCACGCCGCAGGACGCCATCGACCAGCTGCGCAACCTCAACCTGCCGGTCCTGGCCGTCTACGCGTCAGACGTCGAGGGCGTCCTGAAGGACATCGAGCTGACCGGCCAGGCGACCGGCGAGCAGCGATGCGGCGAAGGACCTCACGGCGTCGATGCGCGCGCAATTCGACCAGGTCGCCGCTGCTACCAAGAGCGTCGACAAGCCGCGCGTTTTCTACGAAACCGGCAACGAGCCCGCGCTCTACGGCGTGGCGGACGACTCGTTCGTCAGCTCGATGATCGCGCTGGCCGGCGCCGAGCCGCTGACCACGGGCAGCTCGACCAATTGGGAGATGCCGCAGGAGAAGCTGATCGCCGCCGATCCGCAGGTCATCCTGCTGGGCGACGCGGCATACGGCGTTGCCGCCACCGACGTCGCGGCACGTCCCGGCTGGTCGACGCTCACCGCCGTCAAGGACAGCGCCATCTACCCGATTGACGACATCGTCGTTACGCGGCCGGGTCCGCGCCTGGCGGCCGGCCTGGCGGCGCTCGTCGCGGCGATCCACCCGAACATCGTCCTGGCGACGGCGACGCCCTAGGCGCTCGAAATGGCCACCGGCGAGACCGTCATTGCCCCGCGCCGCGCGCTGGCTTTGCCGCGCGTCGGCCGGCGGCATCCGGTCACGCTGGCGGCCCTGGGCTTCGTCCTGCTCGCCGTCGTATTCGTCGCCGGCGTGGCCATCGGTTCTGTCCCGATCGCGCCGGCCGAAACACTGGCCATCGTCGCCCACCGCCTGTTCGGTCTGAACATTCCAGTGACCTGGCAGCCCTCGACCGAGGCGATCATCTGGGAGCTGCGCATCCCGCGGGTGCTGACGGCGATGGTCGTAGGCGTTGGCCTCTCGGTAGCCGGTGCCACCTTCCAGGGCCTGCTGCGCAACCCGCTGGCGGATCCGTACGTTCTCGGCACGGCGTCGGGCGCGGCGCTGGGAGCCGCCATCGCCGTCGTCCTCCCGATCGAGCTGGTCGTCCTCCAGTTCGGGCTGGTGAACGCCCTCGCGTTCGTCGGCGCGCTGGGGGCGGTGCTGGTCGTCTATCGACTGTCGCGCACGAGCGGTATGGCCCCGATGACCAGCCTGCTCTTGACCGGATACGCGGTGGGTTCGCTGCTGGCCGCCGGCCTGGCGCTGGCGATGTTCGCGTCGGGCGCCGCCCTGCGCCAGATCGTCTCGTTCCTGTTGGGCAGCTTCGACGCGTCAACCTGGGCGCGCCTGGCCGGCGCCGCGCCGCTCATCCTCATCGGCTCGGCGCTCGTCCTGTACCGGGCCAGGAGCCTCAACGGGCTGCTGCTGGGCGAGGAAACGGCCTCCCACCTGGGCGTCGATGTGAAGCGCGAGCGCCGGATCCTGCTCGCCCTCGGATCGCTGCTGACAGCCGCCGCCGTCGCCGTCAGCGGGCTGATCGGCTTCGTCGGCCTCGTCGTGCCGCACGTGGTTCGCCTGGTCGTCGGGCCCAACGCGCGACTCGTCATTCCGCTCTCGGCGATCTACGGGGCAGCGTTGCTCGCGACCGCGGACATCATCGCCAGGACTCTGGGCGAGATCCCGGTGGGCGTGGTGACCGCCGTGATCGGCGCGCCATTCTTCCTGTACATCCTGCGTCGAACAAGAACCGGCTACGAGCTATGAGCCGCGCATTCGAGTTGCAAGCGGTGAGTGCCGGCTATCCCGGGCGAGACGTACTCAAGGCGATCGATCTCTCCGTCGCCGAGGGCGAGCGAATCGCTATCGTCGGACCCAACGGCGCCGGCAAATCGACTCTGCTGCGCGCACTGACCGGCCTGATTCACCAATCTGCCGGCAGCGTTGTCCTGGGCGACGTGCCGGTCGCGGAACTGTCGCGCGAGGCTGTCGCCCGACGCGTTGCCGTGGTGCCACAAGTTGCGACGCTGCCATTTGCGGCACGAGTCGACGACGTTGTCGCTTTGGGCCGGCTGCCCCACGAAGACCGACTAAGAGGACTACGGGAGCGCGACCGGGCGGCCGTGGCAGCGGCCATCGACATGGTCGGTCTGGGCAAACTGGTCGACCGCGACGCACGAACCCTGTCGTTGGGCGAGCGCCAGCTCGTGCTGCTTGCCCTGGCCATCGCCCAGAAGGCACCGGTCATCGTGCTGGACGAGCCGACTGTGCACCTCGACATCCGCCACCAGGTCGACGTCATGGAACTGCTCAAGGACCTGAACGGTCGCGACGGCACCACGATCGTGGCCGTGATGCATGACCTGCGATTGGCCGCGCACTACTTCCCGCGCATCGCGGTGCTGGCCGATGGCCGGCTGGTGAAGGACGGTCCGCCCGACGAAGCGCTCGCGCCCGACGTCATCCGCGACGTGTTCGGCGTAGACCCGGGGCTGCTCGCGATGCCATGGCAACAACCCGCCGCGAATTGACTGGCGAGGAAACCTCGCGTCACAGTTCGGCGTCCGCTGCTCGTCAATGCAACCGATGACCACCGACGCCTCGCTGCCGCTGCCGGCGACGACATGGGCTCCGCCTGAACCGCTGGTCCAGCCGATCCCCGAGAGGACGGCTGGGCGGGCCGTGGTCCTGGCCATCGCCGCTGGGTTCCTGGGGCAGCTGTTGTTCGTCGACCAGCTGCTGGGGGTGAATTTCCCGATCTGGATCGCAGTCGTCCTGGCCGCCGCCTGGTTCCTCCGACCAGCGAACCGCCACATTTGACCGACTCGACGCCTGGATGCCGGTCGCCGCAGTCACCTTTGCCGTGTTCGTCGCCCTGCGCGAAGACGGCATGCTGCTCGCCTTCGATCTGCTGGCTGCGTGCCTGCTGACGCTCGCTTCCGTTGTCGCCTTTGGTGGTCATGCGCTCACGCGCGGACCCTGGCTGCGCGTATTAGCCCTGGCCGGTAAGTCGATCCTTGTCTACCTGATCGGTGCGGTTTACGTGCTGCCGGGCGTCAAACCGCTGGTTCAAGCCGTGAGCTCGAGGCGCGCGGGCCGCTGGGGACCGGTGTTGCGCGGGTTGGCCATCGCGATCCCGCTGCTCATCGTTTTTGCCGCCCTCTTTGCCGCCGCCGACGGCATCTTCCAGGCACAGCTGCGCAACGTCGTGAACATCGACTGGATCGGTCCTGAGGCCGTCGGGCGAGCGGTCGTTGCCAGCATCGCCGGATGGCTATTCGCCGGCACCATGGCCTGTGCCTGGATCGCGCACCGGCGGGTGGCCGTTGCCGGAGACGAGGCGACCGCTGCGACCGGCCGCTTGGGCACGACCGAGGCACTGATCGTTCTGATCGCGCTCGACGTGATGTTCCTGCTCTTTGCCGCGCTGCAGGCCGTTTACCTGTTCGGCGGCCTGGACACCTTCGCCGTCAGCGGCATGACCTACAGCGATTACGCGCGGCGCGGCTTCTTCGAGCTGATCGTCGCGGCATTCCTGGCCGGTGCGGTCATCGTCGTCATCGACCGGTTGGTCGGTGAGCGGAGCCTCGCCTACCGGGTCGCCGCCGGAGCACTGGCCGTTCTGACGGGCGTTGTCGTTCTTGTCCGCCTTCATTCGCCTTGGCCTATACCAGGCCGCCTACGGCTGGACCGAGCTGCGTTTCTACGCGCTCGCCGCCATCGCCTGGCTCGCCCTTGCCGTCGTAGCGACGCTGGTGGCCGTGCTGTCCAAGCGTGCGCGCTGGCTTCCGCAGCTGGTAGTCGGTGCCGGTCTGTTCGTCGCCTTCATCTGCAACCTGGTTGGACCGCAGGCATTCGTGACCGACCAGAACATCCAGCGGGCTATCCACCCCGAGCTCGTCGCGGCCGGCGGTTTCACCGGCCTCGACATTGGCTACCTCCACACACTTGGCCCCGACGCCGTACCTGCTCTAGTCGCCGCGCAAAGCCACCTGTCACCGGCCGACCAAGCCGCGGTCACCGCCATCCTGCAGCGGCAGGCGAACCAGATCAGGCGAGATGCGGGTGCGGGCTGGCCGTCGTGGAACCTGGCCCGCGAAAGTGCGCTCGACGCGCTGATCGCAGCCGGTTACTGAGGGGTTTTCTCGAGTTTCCGACATACGTCGGCCCGGGCGAGCCTTAGCGGTTTCTGAGCGGTAGAGGGCATCCAGGCGGGGCCATTTCACGCTCAACAGCACCGCCGGGAAAGCAGTTTCGCGGCCCGTTGGCGGCTAAGAGGCTTTCAGGCCGACGTATGTCAAGTGCCGGCTACCCGGGTTGACTCTATCGCCAGTCGTCGTTATCTAAACAGTTGACAGCGTGCCTCCGCGGCTGTATTGATAGTGGCGGTTCTATTTAGAGCGCCAAAATGCCAACAGGAGGGCAACATGAAGAGTCGAGAACCAGTCCGACTCGCGCTGCGGCAACTGTGGACGGACCACGTTGGGTGGACGCGCGGCTACATCATCGAGGCCGTGGATCAGGCCGGGCTTAGCGCGGCTTTGGTCCCGCACGCGTACGACACCATAGGAGACCTGACAGCCGCGCTGGGTGGCGGGGTACCGATCTCGAGCGCGGGGGACGCGGCGGCTATCCGCCTGCTCAAGAACCAGGAAGACATCGGCGACGCGATCAAGCCGTTTTACGGCGAGGACGCCGGCAACGCCCTGACGAAGCTGCTCAAGGAGCACATCGTTATCGCGGTCTATCTGGTCGAGAACGCCAAGTCTGGTGACAACGCCGCGTTCGCCGAGAACGACAAGAAGTGGGACGACAATATCCGCGAGATCGCCGGCTTCCTTGCCCGGGCAAACCCCGCCTGGCCCGAGGCAGACGTTTACGACCTTCTTAGCCAGCACCTTCAGCTGACCAAGGGCGAGGTCGTCGCTCGGCTGCAGAAGAATTGGGCAGCCGACGTGAAGGCGTACGACGACATCCTGGCCGAGGCCATGGTCATCGCCGATACGCTCCACGACGGTCTCGTCGCCCAGTTCCCTGATCGCTTCCTGCAGCCGGCCATGGCCGGCGCACCTGCGTGACGCTGGGCGTCAAAGCTCAGTCCATCGGGCAGCTCGCCGTCGCCGAGACGGCGATGCTGCCTATCGGCGCCAAGGCGCCTGCCTTTGACGGGCTGCTCGCCGTAGACGGCCAGGCGTACGGCCTTGCCAGCTTCCGCGACGCAGACCTGGTCGTCCTGGCCTTTATCTCGAACCGCTGCCCGACGGCGCAGTCATACACCGAACGCATGAAGGCGCTGCAGGCGGAATACGGGCCGCGCGGCGTGCAGCTCGTGGCGATCAACTCGAACGATCCCAACCTGTATTCGGCGGAGAGTTTTCCGCGGATGGTCGGGCATGCACGCGCGAGCGGGTTCACGTTTCCTTACCTGCATGACGTGGGGCAGGCGGTGGCGCGCGCCTACGGCCCGACATGCACGTTCCACGTCTTTGTCCTCGACCGTGACCGTCGCCTTCGATATGAAGGCCGCTTTGACGACGCGCGGGTGCCGAAGAACATCACCACGACGGATCTTGCCGATGCGCTCGATGACCTGCTGGTTGGACGGGAAGTCGCGGTCGCGCGGACGCCTGCCTTTGGTTGCAGCCTCGACCTGACCGCTACGGCGGCGCGGAGGCCGCATTGGCTCGTCGAGCCGATGCTGTGGGCGGGGATCGGTGCGGCGTGGCTTCTGTCCTTGGGCGCCGAGTTGACCGGCTCAGCGGCACTCCTGCACCACCACACGCTGCTCGAGGATGGAGCGCCACTGCCGGTCGCGATGTCGCTCTTCGCGGTGTCGTGGATTGTCATGGTGGCGGCGATGATGCTGCCGGCCAGCCTGAGTGCAATCCAGACCTATGGCACGGTGGCGGCTGTTCGTGGCCAGTCGCGCACGGCGCTGTCGGGCTTCATTGGTTCCTATTTCGGGCTGTGGCTGCTGTTCGGGCTGGCCTGTTTCGTCGGCGATGGCCTGCTGCACCGAATCGTGGACGCATCGCCGTGGCTTACCCAGCACTCATTTGTCGTCCAGGCAGCGGTCCTCGGGATGGCCGGCCTGTACCAGTTCATGCCGTTGAAGCAGCGCTTTCTGGCGGCGTGCCGGCACGGAACGTCAACCGGCGGGATAGATCCTTACGGGCTGAAGGCTGGAGTTCTGCATGGCGTCGACTGCATCGCGAGTTCGGGGCCACTCATGCTGGTCATGTTCGCTGCGGGCACCGCCAACCTCATCTGGATGGTGGCCCTGACGGCGGTCATGGTTTACGAAACAACCGGCCGCAACGGGCTTGCTGTGTCTCGGTTTGCTGGGGCCGTGCTGCTGTTGCTGGCCACGTTCGCCCTGGCCAATACCGGCCTACCCGGATGGCTGCCGGGATAGGGGGCGGGGAAGCTGCGCGGTTTCCGACATACGTCGCGTAGGCCGACGCTTAGCGGCCGCCCGACTTAGTTCGACCCATTCCGGCAGGGCGAGTCACGCTCAGATCGGCCCTCACACCGCTCTGATATTCGGCGTTCGGCCGCTTAGGCGCGACCACGTCGACGTATGTCAAGTCGAGGGCCCGGGAGTCAGCGCCGGAGCATCACTCGGCCACGGCTACGACTTCTTGCGCGGCGGGTCGAAGAAGGGGAGCGGCGTAACGGTCGCGGCCACCTTTCCGCGGCGGCCCTCCACCGACCACTCGAGCTGGACCTGGTTTCCGGCCGGTTCGAATGCGGCGTCTACTGATGCCAGGGCGATGTGCTTCTTGAGCGTTGGGCTGAACGTGCCGCTGGTGGCCCGACCGATCTGACGGCCATTGGCGTAAACAGGCACGTGCGCCCGCCAGGTCACCGGCGACACCCAGATGGGCAGGTCCTGCGCCTCGTACAGCCGCTCGATGCCGTCCCAGTCGATGTCGAGGCCGACCAGCCGTCGCGCCGGGCCGCCTGCGTCGACCTCGGCCTGCAAGGCCTGCCGGCCGACAAAGTCGGTCTGCCTTGTCGAAATTGACCAGCCGGCCAAGTCCGATTTCGAAGGGCGAGTAGCTCTGGTCGTGGACGAGCGCGTGCTTGGCGCTCGTGTAATCGACCTCGATCAGGATCAGCCCGGCCTCAAGCCGCGACATGTCCAGCGCCAGCATGCCGGCCGCGTTGACGCCGAATGGACGGCCGACCTCGACCAGCCGATCCCACAACGCAACGCCCTGCTTGGCGTCGACCCACAACTCATAGCCCAGGTCGCCCGTGTAGCCGGTGCGGCTGACATCCAGCTTGATCTTGCCGGCCTGGGCGGACCGTCGGTGGTAGTAGCGCAGGTCGGTCCAGTCGGCGTCGGTCAGGGCGGACAGGACGGATCGGGCGAGCGGGCCCTGGAGGGCAATGGCTGCAGTCGCTTCGGAAACATCGTCGACCGTGACGTCGAGGCCGCGTGAGTTCAGACCAAGCCAGCGCAGGTGGGGCTCGGCGCTGGTCCAGCGGAAGGAGTCATCGTCAAGTCGGGCGATCGTGCCGTCATCGAGGACCTTGCCCGCCTCGTTGCACCAGCAGGTGTAGATGACCTGCCCTGGCTTGATCTTCGTCGCGTCGCGGGTTATGACGCGGTCGATGAGCCGGACCGCGTCCGGCCCGCTGACGCGGTACTTGTAAAGCGGCGAGACGTCGATCAGCGCCGCCTGCTGGCGGATCGCGTTGTACTCGGCGCGTGACGAGTCTGCGTAGGCGCTGGCAGCCATGTAGCCGGACCACTCGCGCCAGTTCTGCTTGCGGTTGAGAGCCGCTGTCCGCTCGTGCAGGGCCGTTCCGATGCTCACGCCGGTAGAGTAAGACGAGTGAGGGACAGCGACGCGCCGTGGGGCGCAATTGAGGTTCGCGGCGCACGCGAGAACAACCTGCGCGGCATCGACCTCGACATACCCAAGCGGCGCCTGGTCGTCTTCACCGGCGTGTCCGGCTCGGGCAAGAGCTCGCTCGTCTTCGGCACGATCGCGGCTGAGTCGCAGCGGCTGATCAACGAGACGTACAGCGCGTTTGTGCAAGGCTTCATGCCGACGCTGGCGCGGCCGGACGTCGACTCGCTCGAGGGCCTGACAACGGCGATCATCGTCGACCAGGAGCGCATGGGCGCCAATGCCCGCTCGACGGTTGGCACCGTCACAGACGCCAATGCACTCCTGCGCATCCTGTTCAGCCGGCTGGGCAAGCCGCACATCGGTGGGCCGCAGGCGTACTCGTTCAACGTCCCATCGGTCGCTGGTGCCGGCGCGATCGTGATCGAGCGCGGGGCGACTCGCCAGAAGGAGAGTCGAAGCTTCAGCGTGGCCGGTGGCATGTGCCCGCGCTGCGAGGGCATGGGCAGCGCCAACGACATTGACCTGACCCAGCTATACGACGAGACGAAGTCACTGGCTGAGGGTGCGATCAAGGCGCCGGGCTTCACCGCCGACGGCTGGGGCACCCGGATGTACGCCGAGTCGGGCTTTTTCGACCCGCGCAAACCGATCCGCGATTTCAGCAAGAAGGAACTCGACGATTTCCTCTATCGCGCCCCGACGAAGGTAAAGATCAACGGTATCAACCTGACTTACCAGGGGTTGGTGCCCAGGATCCAGCAGTCGATGCTGTCAAAGGACGTCGACACCCTCCAGCCCCACATTCGGGCCTTTGTCGAGCGCGCCGTGACCTTCAGTACCTGCCCGGAGTGCGGCGGTACGCGCCTCGCCGCGCCGGCACGCTCATCCAAGATCAACGGCATCAGCATCGCCGACGCCTGCGCGATGCAGATCAGCGACCTGGCCGAGTGGATCCGCGGTCTCGATGAGCCGTCGGTAGGACCGCTGCTGGCCAACCTCCAGCACGTCTTCGATGCATTCGTGGAAATTGGGCTGGGCTACCTGTCGCTCGACCGGTCGTCCGGGACGCTATCAGGCGGCGAGTCGCAGCGGACCCGGATGATCCGCCACGTTGGCTCGGCGCTGACCGACGTGACGTACGTCTTCGATGAGCCGACGATTGGCCTGCACGCCCACGACGTCGAGCGCACCAACGCGCTGCTGCGGCGGCTGTGCGACAAGGGCAACACGGTCATGGTCGTGGAGCACGACCCGGAGGTGATCCGTATTGCCGACCAGATTGTCGATATGGGTCCCGGCGCCGGGCCACATGGCGGGACGGTCGTGTTACCAGGGTCCCGTCGAGGGGCTGATCGCTGCCGGGACGGCGACAGGCCGGCACCTCGACGCCGAACAGCAGCTCAAGCGCGACGTCAGAAAGCCAGCGGGCTCCATCCCCATCCGCAGCGCCAAGCTCCACAACCTGAAGGACGTTTCCGTCGATGTCCCGACCGGCGTGCTGGTCGCCATCACGGGTGTGGCCGGATCAGGTAAGAGCTCGCTTATCCACGGCTGCCTGCCGCGAACGGACCCATCGGTCACGGTCATCGACCAGTCGGCCATTCGCGGCTCGCGACGCTCCAATCCGGCGACCTACACCGGCATCCTCGACCCGATCCGGAGCGCCTTCGCCAAATCCAACGGCGTCAAACCTGCCTTGTTCAGCGCCAACTCGGAAGGCGCCTGCCCCAACTGCAACGGCCTGGGTAAGACCTACACGAGCCTTGGCTTCATGGCCGAAGTGGTCAGCATCTGCGAGGTCTGCGAGGGCCGCCGTTTCACTGATGACGTGCTCGAGTACCGGCTGCGCGGCAAGAACATCGTCGAGGTGCTGGCGATGTCGGTCGAGGAGGCCCGCGACTTCTTCACGGAGAAGCCCGTGCGAACCATGCTCGAACGGCTGGCCGATGTTGGATTGGGCTACGTCGCGCTGGGCCAGGAGCTCGACACGCTATCTGGCGGCGAACGCCAGCGGCTGAAGCTGGCGATCGAAATGTCGACCGACACCGAGGTCTACGTCCTCGACGAACCGACCACCGGCCTCCACATGCAGGACGTCGACAACCTGATCGGCCTGCTCGATCGCTTGGTCGACTCCGGCCACACGGTCATCGTCATCGAGCACAACCTCGACGTCGTCGCCCGTGCCGACTGGGTTATCGACATGGGTCCCGGCGCCGGCCACGACGGCGGTCGGGTGATCTTCGAAGGGACACCGGCGGAGCTGGTCGAGGCCAAAGGCTCACTGACTGGCGAGTACCTCCAGCGCCGGCTCGAACCGATGGCTGCTGCCGCCCGCGGCTAGTCTTCGCCGCGTGAGGGAGGCCTACGACGCCGTCGTCATCGGTGGCGGCCACAACGGGCTGACGGCGGCTGCCTATCTGGCGCGAGCAGGCCGCCGCGTCGTCGTCCTGGAACGCCGCGAGATCCTGGGCGGCGCGACCGTCACCGAAGAGGTCTTTCCCGGCTTCAAGTTCAGTGTCGGATCGTATGTCGTCAGCCTCTTGCGGCCGGAGATCATTCGCGAACTGCAGTTGGCGCGGCACGGCCTTGAGGTGCTGCCGGTTGACGGCACGCTGACGCCGCTCGACGACGACTACCTGTGGCGCACCGACGACCACGGCCGGACGGTGCGCGAACTGCGCCGCTGGTCAAAGAAGGACGCCGAGGCATACGAGGAGTACTCGTTGCTGATGGCGGAGATGGCGCGCTTCGCCAAGCCGCTGCTGGGCCAGGCCGCGCCGCGCGCCAACGCACTCGACCCGATGGGCCTGATCAACCTGGCCGGCCTGGCCCGTCGTTTCGCCGCTCTGCCTGAAGCGCAGCAGACCGCCTTCATCCAGGTGCTGACCATGTCGTCGGCCGACTTCGTCAGCCAATGGTTCGAAACCGAACCGCTGCGCGCGACGCTGTCGGCGTCCGGCATCATCGGCACATTCCTGGGGCCGCGCTCGCCGGGCTCGGCGTACGTGCTGCTGCATCACTACCTGGGCGAGGTCGACGGCGATTACCGCGCCTGGGGCCTGCCCATCGGCGGCACGGGCGCGATCTCCGCTGCGATCGCCGCCGCGGCTCGCGAAGCAGGCGCCGAAATCAGGACCGAGGCACCAGTGGCGCAGGTGGTTGTGCGTGATGGTCGGGCGTCGGGTGTCGTTCTGGAGTCGGGCGAGGAAATCGATGCCTCGGCGGTTCTTTCGTCGGCCGACGTCCGGACGACGCTGGGACGGCTGCTGCCCGCCGGCACCCTCGCAGCGGAGGACGAGGCGGCGGTCAAGCGCTACAAGTTCCGCGGCTCGTCGGGCAAGGTCAACATCGCGCTCGACGCGCTGCCCACGTTCACCTGCCTGCCGCCCGGCACGACCGAGGTCTACCGCGGCATGGTCTCGATCTCACCCTCGGTCGACTACCTCGAGCGCGCCTACGACGACGCGGTGGCCGGCCGATTCAGCCGCGAGCCCTACGTCGACATGGGTTTCCCGACGGCGATGGACCCATCGATGGCGCCGCCGGGCAAGCACGTCATGGCCTGCTTCGTGCAGTACGCGCCGTACGAGCTGGCCGAGGGAACGTGGGACGACCAGCGTGAGGCTTTTGGTGATGCGGTCGTGGCCGCGGTCGCCCGCTACGCGCCCGACCTGCCGTCAAAGATCCTCCACCGCCAGGTGCTGACGCCGCTCGACATCGAGCGCCGCTTCGGCCTGACCGAAGGCAACATCTTCCAGGGCGAGCTGCTGCTGGAGCAGCTCTTCGCCAACCGACCGATGCCCGGTGCTGGATACCGCACGCCGGTCGCGGGGCTGTGGATGTGCGGCTCGTCGACGCACCCCGGTGGCGCAATCTCGGGCGCGCCGGGCCGTAACGCGGCGATGGAAGTGCTCAAGGCGTGGGGCTCGAGGCGGGCGAGGGCGAAAGCATGAGCTGGGACGCCATCGTCATTGGCGCCGGGCACAACGCCCTGGTGTGCGCCTGTTATCTCGCCCGCGACGGCATGCGCGTGCTCGTGCTGGAGAAGCGCGACCGACGTAGGCGGCATGGCCGATACGACCGAGCTGCTGCCGGGCGTCCGGGTTCCCACTTTGGCCCACACGGTGGGCAGGCTGCGACCGGCGGTCGCGCGCGAGCTCCGACTAACCGACCACGGGCTCCGATTGGTTCAGCCGGACGCCCATCTTTTCGCGCCTCAGCCCGACGGCGGTGCGCTTACCTTGTGGGGCAGCGTCGAAAGAACGGCAGCAGAGATGGCAGCGGGTAAGTCAATCGCAGCAGCGGACGGCAACTGCCTACCTGCTCGCCGACGCGAAATATCGAGGGCTGGCCGGAGCGTTGGGCGCCCTGATGTCCGCCGCACCGCCCGACCTGTCGTCGCCAACCTTGGCTGACGCGCTCGCAGGCTTGAGGCAAGGCTTGCGTGTCCGGTCCCGTGCCGGCGCCGACGCAGCGGACCTGCTGCGCGTACTGCCGATGGCGGTTTCCGACCTCGTCGCCGAGTGGTTCGAAAGCGACGCGCTGCGCGCAGCTGTTGCCTACCGGGGGGTGCTCTTCTCGTCGTTCGGCCCGCTGGCACCGGGCACGGCGGGCATCCTGCTGTCGGACGGCGCCGGCAATGAAGGCGGGCTGGCGGGGCAGGCGGTGTTCGCACGTGGCGGCCCGGGAGCAGTCGGCGAAGCGCTGGCAGCCGCCGCACGAGCCCTGGGAGTCGAGATAAGAACCGGCGCGCGGGTGGCGGCCGTCCGCCACGCCGGGGAGTCGGTGGTTGGGATCACGCTGGCGGCTGGCGAGGAGATCGACGCAGCCGTTGTGGTCTCCGGCGCAGACCCCAAGACAACGCTGCTCGACTTGATCTCGCCCGAGGCGACTGGCCCGCGGCTCGGTTGGCGCGCGGGCAATATTCGCGCCAACGGCGCGACCGCAAAGGTCAACCTCGCGCTGTCTGATCTGCCGAAGTTCACGGCCGTGGCCGGCGAAGGCGATGCACACCGGCTGCGCGGTCGGATCGTCATCGCGCCCTCGATGCGCTCACTGATCGACGCCACCACCCCGTTCAAGTACGGCGAGCTGCCCGCCCAGCCCCTGCTGGACGCGACTATCCCGACGCTTGTCGATCCGAGCTTGCTCGCCGACAAACGGCGCGGGCGGGCGAAGACGGTCAAGCACGTAATGAGCGTGATCGCTCAGGCGGTTCCTTACGCGAGCCCCAGAGACACTGTCGCTGATGCAGTACTCGCCACGCTGGAGCAGTACGCGCCAGGAATCAAGGAGCTCGTCGTGGCGCAACAGGTGCTCACGCCCTCCGATATCGAGCGTGATTACGGCGCGAGGGGAGGCCACCCGATGCATGCCGAAATCGGCCTGGACCAGTGGTTCGAGTGGCGACCATTGCACGGATACGGCCGTTACCGGATGCCGCTGCGCGGCATGTACCTGGCTGGCTCGGGTGCGCATCCGGGCGGCGGCGTCACCGGCCAACCGGGCGCATTGGCGGCGAAAGAGATCCTGGCCGACACCGCCAACCGGCGATGACTGATCCAGCCGAGGCCGCTGCCGACCGGCTGGGGCTGCTTGACTTCCTGCGCCGGCGGCCAGGTGAACGCCGATTGCTCCGCTTCGCCCTGGCATGGCTGGCGGTCATCGTCGCGATCGTGGTCATCGGTGCCGTCGGCTACACCATGGTCGAGGGCTGGTCGATCGGCGACGGGCTGTACATGACGATCATCACCCTCACGACGGTGGGCTTCAAAGAGGTGCGCGAGCTGGACACGTTCGGCCGCATCTGGACCAGCCTGCTTTCCATCACCGGGGTTGTCATCATCTTCGGCACGATCGGCCTGGTCGCGGAGACATTCGTGGGCGAGGCTGTCAGCGGCAGATTGGAGAAGCGCAGGATGGCGGAAGCGGTCGCTCGGTTGAAGGGCCACTTCATCCTGTGTGGCTACGGACGCGTCGGCACGACCGTCGCCCGCGAGCTCGTCCACTCAAAGGTTCCTTTTGTGGTGGTCGACATCAATCCCAATTCTGTCGAGCGGGCGCAGGCGGACGGCATGCTCGTCGTAGCCGGCGACGCGACGCAGGATGCGATCCTGGAACAGGCCGGCGTCAAGCGCGCTCGCGGCCTTATCACGACAACCGATTCGGATGCCAATAACGTCTTCGTAACCCTCTCCGCCCGCGCGCTCAACGAACACCTCTTCATCGTCGCCCGTGCCAACGACGAGCAGACCGAGGCCAAACTCAGACAGGCTGGAGCTAACCGCGTCGTGTCGCCGTACTCCAGGGCCGGCCGGCAGATCGCCGAGGTCGCCCTCCGCCCGCGCGTCGCCGACTTCCTCGACTTCGCCCTGTCCCACGGCCAGATGTCATTCTCGATCGAGGAGTACGAGGTCGTCGACGGGGATCCGATCGGCGGGCAGACCGTTGGCGACCTGATCGGCCGCGGCGTACATGTCCTTGCCATCGCCCACGGTCCGCAGGATTACGAAACCAACCCACAGCGCGACCGACAGCTGATCGCCGGCGACCACCTGATCCTGAGTGGAGCAGCGGACGCGCTCGGGCGTGTCAGCGACAGCGGTCCATGATCTGCGACATCTGCGCAACGCCGGTCGACTCCGACGCGCGGTTTTGCGACAACTGCGGCGCCGCCATGGACGTGAGCTGCACTAATTGCGGTGCGCAGAACAAACCGGGTGCGCGGTACTGTCGCCAATGCGGTTCGGTGCTTGGCGGCGACCAGCGCGAGCTGGCGAGCACGAGCGCCGTCGAGCCACTGGCGGAGCGGCGCGTCGTGTCGGTCCTCTTTGCCGACCTTGTTGGCTTCACCCCCTTTGCCGAGGCACGCGACTCGGAAGAGGTGCGCGACACCCTGAGCCGGTACTTCGAGCTGTGTTCGGATGTGATCAGGCGCTATGGCGGCACGGTCGAGAAGTTCATCGGCGACGCGGTGATGGCCGTGTGGGGCGCCCCGACGGCCCACGAAGACGACCCCGAGCGCGCGGTCCGCGCCGCGCTCGACCTCGTAGACGTTGTTCCACGCCTCGGCGCGGGGATCCAGGCCAGGGCGGGCGTCCTGACCGGGGAAGCGGCGGTGACGTTAGGTGCCACGAACCAGGGAATGGTCGCAGGCGATCTCGTGAACACTGCCGCCCGGCTTCAGTCTGTGGCGTTGCCGGGCTGGGTGCTGGTCGGCGAAACGACCTTCCGCGCGACCAGCGACGCCGTGGCCTTCGAGGAGGCCGGCGAGCGCGTGCTCAAGGGGAAGCAGTCGCCGGTGCCCGCGTGGCGGGCGCTGCGAGTTGTCGGCGAGCGCCGCGGGCGCAATCGGTCCGGCGCGCTCGAGGCACCATTTGTTGGTCGGGGAGAAGAGCTTCGGCTGCTGAAGGATCTCTTCCACGCAACCGGACGGGACAAGCGCGCGCGGCTGGTGTCGGTCATCGGTATGGGCGGCATAGGCAAGTCGCGGCTGGCGGGGGAGTTCTCGAAGTACATCGACGGCGTCGTCGATCAGACCTACTGGCACAGCGGAAGGTCGCCGGCCTACGGCGAGGGCGTCACCTTCTGGGCCCTGGGCGAGATGGTGAGAAGCCGCTGCGGCCTGGCGGAAGCCGACGACGAGACGACCACGCGACAGAAAGTCAGCGAGACGGTCGACCAATTCATAACTGACACGGACGACCGGGCATGGGTGGCGCGAGCCTTGCTGGCCCTACTTGGAGTCGAATCCTCGACGGCGCCCGACCAGCTGTTCGGTGCGTGGCGCACGTTCTTCGAGCGGATTTCCGCTGCCGGCACTGTGGTCCTCGTGTTCGAGGATGTGCATCACGCGGACTCTGGCCTGCTCGACTTCATCGAGCACGTCCTCGACTGGAGCCGCGGCTTCCCGATTTACATCGTCACCCTCGCCCGCGCGGAGATGCTCGAGAAGCGCCCGACCTGGGGCGCCGGCAAGCGCAACTTCACCTCGGTGTACCTCGAGCCGCTCGCCGACGGTGAGATGCGTGAGCTGTTGGCTGGCCTCGTGCCGGGGCTGCCGGCGCAGGCTCTTGCCGCCATCATCGAGCGCGCCGCCGGCGTGCCGTTGTATGCCGTCGAGACGATCAGGAAGCTCGTGGCCGATGGGCTGCTCAAGCCATCCGACGGCGGCTATGCGCCGGCGGGCGATCTCAAGTCATTGGCCGTGCCGGAGACGCTGGCCACGCTCATCGCGTCGCGCATCGACGGCCTCGACGCTGAGGGTAGATCGCTGATCCATGACGCAGCGGTGCTCGGCCAGTCGTTCACGCCGGCGGCACTGGCGGCGGTGTCGGGTAAGCGCGAGACCGAGCTCGCGCCGAAGCTGGCCGATATGGTCCGGCGCGAGCTGCTGGCCCACGAGACGGATCCGCGGTCACCCGAGATTGGCCAGTACCGGTTCATCCAGTCGCTCGTGCGCGAGGTTGCCTACAACACCCTGGCCAAGAAGGACCGCAAGACCCGGCACCTGACGGCGGCGACCTACTTTGAGGGGATCGCTTCCGACGAGCTGGTGAGCGTGCTGGCCAGCCACTACATGGCTGCCCGGCAAAACGCTGCCGACGAGGCCGAAGCCAGCGAGTTCGCAGCCCGTGCAGCAGCGGCCCTGCGCGGAGCCGGCGCGCGGGCGGCGTCACTCGGCGGACACGACCAGGCGGTCACGTTCTTGCTGGACGCGGCCGCGATCACCTCCGAGCCCTCCGCCCGTGCACAACTGACCGAAGCCGCCGCCGAATCAGCCCGCATCGCGGGCAAGTTCGATCGCGCCCTGTCGCTACTCGAGGAGGCGCGGGCGTTGCGCGCCCCGCTGGGCGACCGGGACGCCTTGATGGGCCTCGCATTGCTCAAGGGCAAGTGCCTGGTCGCCGCGCATCGGGATGCCGAGTCGGTCGACTACTTGCGTGGGGTGCTGGCCGAGTTCGAAGACCTGTGGCCAGACCCCGCCGTGGTTGAGATTCGCCTTTACCTCGGCGACGCCCTGGCCCAGCGCGAGCAATACGAAGAGCAGTTGACCGTTCTCGAACCGGCGCTGGCGGCCGCCGAAAGGCAGGCGCTGATGCCGCTCGTTGCGCACGCGTTGCTGCGCAAAGGGATGGCGCTCGCGCTGCTGGGACGGGTCCGTGAGGGCACCGCTCTGGTGCGTGAAGGCCTCGCGATGGCGCGCGAGCAGCAGCTCGACGAACTGGCGCTGCTGGGGCTGGTTTCGCTGGGCGTCGCCCTCTCGGAGGTGGATATGCGGGCCTCGATGGAGGCTTACCGCGAGGGCCTGGCGTTGGCCCGACTGATTGGACATCGGACGCGTGTGTTGCACTTCATCATCAATCTCGCCGGCAGCGCGTGGCTGACCGGTGACTGGCAGGAGGGATTGGCCGAGGTCGCCGACGCCAAGGAGGCTGAACCAGATGCGGCCAGCCTGATTTGGCTCATGGGCGCCGAATTGACCATGCGTGCTGCGCTCGGCGAAAACGTCGACGAGGGAGCCGCGGAGCTCGACCGGCTGACAGCTGCGGACGGGAACGTCAGTCAGGCCATTCCCGCGCTCGACTTGCGCTTGACTGTTGCCCTATTCGAAGGCCGGTTTGGCGACTCACGCGAGGGATGCCATCAGGTAACGCGTGTCAGACCCGTCGAGGCGTACGCGCCGTATCTCGCAGCGCGCAACGCGCTGTGGCTGGGCGATCTGGAGGGTGCTCAGCAGGACCTGAAGCAGCTGGAAGGCGCCGCTGTCCCAGGTGTGCTCCGAGATGCGCGAGTAACGACAATTCGCGCTGGCATGGCGGCAATCGAGGGGCGCCACGAGGAGGCGGCGCGGCTGTACCGCGCTGCGCTGCCGCTATGGCACGCAACCGGCCAGGCGCTGGAAGAGGCCCTTGCCGGCATCGATGTGGCGATGCTCCTACCGGGTGAGCCGACGGTTCGCGATCTGGTCGATGACACCCGACGGCTGATCGAGCAGCTGGGTTCGCCCCCGTTGATGGGACTCCTCGAAGACGCCGAGGGCCGAGGCGCGGTCGCCGCTTAGCGCCGCTCGTCCTTCGGCTCAGCTTGGGCGGTGACGACCTCGTCCTGCCGCCTGTCGGTTCGTGTCTTTGGCTCGGCGGCTGCCGGCACGGCAGGATGCGAGCCGGGCAGGTCCCACGGCCATGAATTGAGGCGGCCGAGCAGCCGTCGCGCTGTCAAATCAAGCTGAATCGGGGTGATCGCAATCCGTCGGTTGACGACCGCGTGGAAGTCGGTGCCTTCCTCGGCGACGCCTGACGGTGGCGGGCCGCCGATCCAGTAGTAGGGCGTGCCGCGCGGATCGAGGCGGCGGACCAGCTCGTCCTGGTAGATGCGCTTGCCCAGGCGCGTGACCTCGACGCCTTGACACTCCTCGACGCGAATTGCTGGCACGTTGATATTGATCAACTCGCCCGGACCCAACCCGCGCTCGAGGACATTGACTGCGGCGCGGTAGGCCGCGCGGGCTGCCAACGTGAAATCGGGGTGTTGGTAGTACTCCTGTGAAACCGCGATTGCCGGGCAGCTCGAGAGAACCGCCTCCATGGCCGCGCTGACGGTGCCCGAGTAGGTGATGTCGTCGCCCAGGTTGGCGCCGTAATTGATGCCAGACGCGACGAGGTCGAAGCCGACTTCGAAGAAGCCCAGGAAAGCCAGGCTGACCGCGTCGGTGGGCGAGCCGTCGACCGACCAACCGATGGAGCCGTCGGCCAGCGTCCGCTCGCGGACGCGCAGCGGGCGCATGAAGGTCTTGGTGTGGCCAACCGCGCTCTGATTCGTCTCCGGTGCCAGGACGTAGACCTCGCCCAGCGGATCGAGCGCCTGTTTAAGGGCGAGCAATCCACGCGACTCGATGCCGTCGTCGTTGGTAACCAGGATGCGTGGCCGGGTTGGCCACTCTGACAGCGGGCGGGCCTTGCGCGGCGTCGCCCGGGGAGTGTGCTTGCGTTGGTCACGCGCGGCCAGCGGTTCGCCCTGCTCGCGGTCCACGTCGCGTCGCTCGACACGCTGCGCTTCGCGCGAGATGTCCATCTCCTGGGCAGCGCGCTTGCTCTCGGAGCCTTTGCGCTGCGGGCTCATGTGGCCGGCTTGTCGGCGGTTGGCGGGACTGCGGGACCGGCCGTCTCGACCGGGTCGGGCGAGGCCATGGGCGGTTTGGGCACGCGCACGCGGCGGCCCTCCCGTTGCTCGACGCGCTGGGCGGCACGCGTCGTGACGTCACGATCGTCCGCGCTGCGGTTCAGGAAGTGGTGGAAGAACGAGGCGGCCACAGCTGCCACGGGAACGGCGAAGATGGCGCCCGCCACGCCGGCGACCTTCAACCCAATCAGCACTGACACCAGCACCGCCACCGGGTGGATGCCGACCGCCGTCGCCATCAGCCGCGGGGCGAGCACGTTATTGACGACGAACCAGCCGACGAGCATGGCGATCGTGACCGGCAAGACCACGTCCGGCTTTGTCAGGAGCGCGATGATCACCGGCGGCAACCAGGCGAAGGCGGGGCCGAAGAAGGGGATCGCCTGCAGGATGCCCGTAACCGCCGCCGACACCGGCGTGAAGTCGAGGCCGAACGCGACCTGAACGATGACGGCGATGATCGCCATCACCGCGCCCTGGCCGACCTGGCCGCGGATGAAGCCGCCGAAGGAGCTGGCGACTGCGGTCTCGAACAGCAGCGCTTCGTCCGACCACTGCGGTGGAACAATCCGGTTGAAGTAGGCCAGGATGCTGTCCTTGTCGACGAGCATGAACAGCGACAGGAATACGACCAGCAATAGGTTGCCCACCAGGCCGACGCTGAACAAGGCCGCATCGGTCACCGGTTTTGCTGCCTCACCGGCGATGTTGGCCAGGCTCTGAAGGATCTCTTCGGTGGGGGGTAACGTGATGCTGAAGCCGAGCGAGTTCAGCAGGTTCTGGATCGGCGCCAGGAGCTGTTCCAGCCGGCCCTGAATCGTCTGCGGATCACCAGTCAGGAATGCGATGAGGCTGGCGACCGAATTGGCGATGCTGCCGGCGACGGTCAGCACTATCCACACGACCAGCAGCGCCAGCACCACGTAGATCGCGCCAACCACCACAACCCGTGGCAGGCGCGGCGCCGCACGCAGGATCAGCGTGACGAGTGGCGACAGCAGGAAGGCGAACAGCCATGCCAGCAGCAGGATCGTGATGATGTCGCTGAAGAAGACGAGGATCGACGCGACCTGACCAAGCAGGACCAGCGCCAGCACGAACGTGCCAATGATGAGCACGGCGCGCAGCCATCGACGTTCGGAGTCCTGGATCTGGATCTCCATGCGTGGCGAGTCTAGCGCGAGAGGGTCAGCCCAAACCCATCCGTTCGTGGACCGCGCGCATCGTTTCGGCGGCGATCGGCGCCAGCTTGGCAGCACCATCGCCCAGGACCTGCTCGACGTAGCCCGGCTCTGCCGCCAGCTCGGCGCGCCGCTCGCGAGCCGGTCCAAAAAACTCGAGCAGTCGCTCGGAGAGCAGCTTCTTGGTGTCGACGCAGCCGGTCCGCGCCGTGCGCTCGCCGTCCCAGATCGTCTCGAAGTCGTTCGGGCTGACGAAACGGTGCAGCTGGCAGACGTTGCATACCTCGGGCCGGCCGGGCTGCGTGCGCAGTACGCGCTGCGTATCTGTGACCATCGACATGACCTGCTTCCGCAGGTCCGCTTCTGCCGCAAAGATGTCGATGGTGTTGCCCACCGACTTGCTCATCTTGTTGACGCCGTCCGTGCCCAGGATGACGGGCGAGTCCGTGTAGACGGCCAGAGGCTCCGGGAAGTACTCGCCGTAGCGGCGGTTCCAGGCACGCACGATCTCGCGGGCCAGTTCGAGGTGGGCGTCCTGGTCGCGCCCGACCGGGACGCGCGAGGCGTGGTAGATCGCTATGTCGGCGGTCTGCAGCACGGGATACGTTAGTAGCGCGTGGTTGATGTCGTCGGGCTGGTCGCGCCGCTTCTCCTTGAAGGTCGGCGTTCGTTCTACCCAGCTGACCGGCACGACCGTCGACATGAGGTAGGCCAGCTCGGCGTGCTCGGGTCGGTCCGACTGCCGGAAGAGCGTTGCCTTGTTGGGGTCCAGCCCCAGCGCCAGCAGGTCAAGCGCCATCTCGACGGTGTTGCGGCGGATCGTCTCGGCGTCGTGCGTCGAGGTCAACGCGTGGTAGTCGACGATGCAATAGATCGCGTCGCCGCCCTCCTGCAGCGCGATGTAGTTGCGGATCGCGCCGAAGTAGTTACCAATGTGCGGCACGCCAGACGGCTGGATGCCAGAGAAGACGCGTTCGCTTGTGGTTGTGCGCGCGGCTACCGGACTCCCAACCGAACTCATGGCGCGAAATACTACCGGCGCTAGCGCATCGCGCCGGTAGTGGCTCCCGAGAGGCGCGGAAAGCGCTACTGAGAGCTAAGGACGATGTCGCCCTTCATGCCGGCTTCGAAATGCCCCGGCTCGTGGCAGGCGTAGCCATATGGTCCGGGTCCGTCGAAGGTGTAGTCGAGCACCTTGAGCGTGTGGGCCGTGATCTCATCGGCCTCGACGACCGTGACGCCATCCACCTCGTCGGCGTCGACCTTGTCCTTTGGCCCAACGGCGAATTCATGGGTGACCGTGCCGGCATTGGTCAGCAGGAAGCGAACCGTTTCGCCGGCCGTTACCGGGATCTCCATCGGCATGAACGCCAAGTTGTCATCCATCGACACCTCGACGAGGCGCGGGTCGTCCTTGGTGCCGGCTGCCGGGACGTCCGGCCCGACGACCACGAAGTAGCCCATCATGCCGGCCTCGAAGTGACCAGGTGCGTGGCAGGCGAAGGCGAACGGGCCCGGCCCGTCGAAAGTGAACGTAAGGGTCTGGGGAGTCGCCTTGGTAATGTGCGCGGCTTCGTCGGCCGCCTTGTCCTTCAACACCGCCGCCTCTGGCCCAACCATGAACTCGTGCTCGGCGTCGCCGGTCGCAGTCAGGTTAAACGTGACGGTTTCGCCTTCGGCGACCGTGATGACGTTAGGCCAGAAGGTGAGCGCGTCGTCGGTGACGATGTCGATGGCGCGCGGGTTGTCGACCGTGCCGGGCGTGAAGCCGAGGGGCGTTGCCGTTGCCATTGGAGACGCGGTGGCCGCAACTGGAGTCGACGAAGGCGTTGCTGCCGGAGTTGTTTGGGTCGAACTTGTTGGCGCCGCAGTTTGTGTCGCCGCTGCCGTCGGCGCGCCCGTGGGGGTGGCGCCGCCCGTGGGCGTAACTGCCGCGGTCGGGTGCGCTGGCAGAAAACTAAACGCCGGTTGCGCGCTAGAGCACGCGGCCAGAGCAAAGACGGCGATGACCGGGAAGATGGAGCCCCTGTTCATTGTTTCGGCCCTCGAAATGTTGCCCCGACGGAAGTTACGGGGACGCTAGGCCGAGTCGATGGCGTCGGGATGCGCTCATTGAGTGTAAATGGCGGTCCCAATGGCATGTCCTGGGGTGCCATTCGGCCTGCCTGAATCAGACGAGTGCGAGGGCCGCGACGTCGTCCTCGGTCAGTTCGATGTCCAGTGCGGCGACGTTCTCACGCACGTGGTCGACTGAAAGCGTGCCCGGAATGGGCAGCATCACCGGTGAGCGATGCAGCAGCCAGGCCAGGGCGATCTGCCGCGTTGTCGCGCCATGGTCCTCGGCGATGCGAGCGAGCTCGGGATGGTTGGCGCGCAGCGGGAAGTACGGCACGAAGACGATCCGCTCGCGCGTGCAGTAGTCGACGACGTCATCCCAGCCGCGCTCGCCCAGGTTGTAGTGGCTCTGGACGGCGTCAATCTCGACGACCGATCGGGCCCGCTCGATCTGCTCAATGGTCACCTGCGACAGCCCAACCCGCCTGATCTTCCCGACGTCGCGGTACTCCTTGATCACGCCAAGGCTCTGCTCGAGCGGCGTGTCATGGTGCACGCGGTGCAGGTAGTAGAGGGCGATCGAGTCCGTCTGCAGTGCCTGCAGGCTGTGCTCGATCTGGCCGCGCAGGATGTCCGGACGACCTTCCCCGCCGGCGTAGCCGCCCTTGGTCGCGATGACCACCGTCTCCCAATTGCGGTTGGCCAGCGCCGCACCGACCGTCCGCTCGCTGTCACCACCGACATACAGATGTGCGGTGTCGACCACGTCGATGCCGGATTCGACGGCCGCGCGCATAAAGGCGACGTGGCCGGGCGTGTAGCTCAGTCGGTTGGTGCCCAGGCCAATCCGGGATACCTCGGTCCCGCCCAGGTTCACGGTGCGTGTGACCGTCATCCGCCTTCCTTCAGCTGGCCGGCGCGCCAGGTCGTCTCGAAGAACGCCCGCACGTCAGAGTCGGGGTGGGCGGCCGGCCTGACCGAGTCGTATGGCAAAACAAACTCGCCCAGCTTGTCGTCCCAGGCGCCGGCCTCCGGAGAGATCTCGGCGTCGCGAAAGCCCAGCGGGGCCGGCGAGGTGTAGGCGTAGAAGGCCGGGCCAAGTCGTTGGTCTGTCGGCCACCAGCCACAGGCACTCTCCGTGCCTTCGGCGAAGCGCGCGGTCGCGACGTCAAAGCTGCCCCAGTAAAAGACAACTGGACCTCGCTCAGCGCTAAAGCCAACCTGGTATTCCTCCAACGCGCGATGCGCGATCTGCAGCGCGGCATGAAAGGAATCGACGTGCGACCGGTCGTAAGCCTTGTGGACCTCGTCTTCGTCGAACGGGATCCCGCCGGCGATCTCATATGGCCGGGTCCGGATCGTTAGCTCGACGCCCAGCTGGGCCAGTCCAGCGGAGACCAGCCGGTAGAAGTGGGCAACGGTCATCGGTTCGAGGTCGAAAACGAATTCTTCACCGGCCGATTCCGACATCAGGAGCCGGTGGTCGGCGAGGTCCAGGTCGATAGCGAAGACCCGTTCTCCGTAGGACACAGGGCTTGTCGTCAGGCCGCGCTCGGTGACGGCCAGCGCGACGAGCCATGGGTGCTGCGGCTTGGGCAGGGCAGCCAGCTTGGCCTTGCCCACGATCTGCGTCCACAGGTGCAGCGTCGCGATCGTGTCCGCCCACTCGTGCCACGGCAGCTCCGGCCACGACTTGGCCGTCCTTCGTACCGACTCTGTCACGACTGCCGCCGAGCCTGGATCTCCGCCACCCACTCGCGCAGTCTTGGCAGGTGCTCTTCGAAGTGTTCGCTGGCCGATTTGCGGATCCACCATGCCGCCTCGTCGGTTGGATCAGACAGCCGGTACCACTCGTCGAGCATGACCGTTCGTCCGGCGCTGGCCTGGACGTAGGCAACGTCCCACGGCTGGCCCTCCATTGCCTCGAGCAGGGCGGCGTTGAGAGCGTCAACGTCGACATCGTGGCCCGCATACGTGCCAGCGGAGATTTGGGCGAACTGGGCCTGCGCCTCGGCGAGCCAGGTTCCGATGTGCGCCACAAGATCGCGTACGGTCCAGTCAGGATTGGAGTAATAGCCCGGCACGACCCACTCCTCCGGCGTCAGCGATCGAACGAGACCCAGGAGTTCCGCCCAGCCGTCCCGTTCGGCCGAGATTTCGACCGCATAAGGATGTCCGGCCGTGCGCTCCGATTGCTTGCCGGCGTCCCGCTCGCGTCACGTCGTCGCGAAGTTGCCTTCGAGGGGCAACCCGGCGTCCTCCCAGTCGAGCAGGCCGCCGGCATAGCGGCGGACGTTGGGATAGCCGCGTCGCACCAGGTCGCGATACATCGCCACGCTGGCAAGGCAGTCGACGTGCGAGCAGTAGACGATTACCTCGTCTTCTGGCCGCACCGCCGCGTAGAGCTCGGCGGGCTTATCGAAATGAAGCGAGCCAGGAATGTGCTTGGCCTCGAAGGCCCACCGATTGAGGGCCATCACCAGCTTGAAATCGTCGCCCCGCTCGAGCTTCGCCTTCAGCTCTTCCCTCGATATCGTCCGGATCGGCTCCGAGCCGAGAGAGGCATGCGCAGCGGGTTGATCGGTGAGCGTGCCCCCGTCGGAGCGTGGCATCAGTTGAGCAGGTCCATCCAGTTGCGGGGCACGCGGCCGGCCGGACCCGGCGTCGGCTGATCCAACGGATGGTGGCGCGGCGCCTTGAGCTCCGGTCCGTCGACCGGCCGTTCGTGGAAGTAATCCCAAAACCAGTCTTCGCCGGGCTCGTAGCTCTGCGCGACCGGATGGCCGGCATGGCGGGCGTGCTTGCGACCGTGCTGGTTAGGCGAGGAATCGCAGCAGCCAACGTGGCCGCAGGCGGCACAGCGGCGCAGGTGGAACCACCACGTGCCGTTCTCGAGGCACTCCGCGCAGCCTGGGCCGCTGGGCGGAGCAGTCGGGTCAAAGACTGGATCGTCAGACGGGTTCATGAGTGAACGCTACCGCAGGCGCCAAGTCACCGTGCGTACGGCACAATCGGTAGCGTGAGGGTGGCTCTTCTTGGACTGGGCACGGTCGGTGCTGCGGTCGCGCGCCGGCTGGTCGACGACGACTGGCAGCGTGACGTTTCGGCACGTGGTCTCGAGCCGCCGGAACTGGTTGCGGTTGGCGTTCGAGCGCCCGACCGACCACGCGGCGTCGACCTGCCACGCTCCATCCGACTGACCGACGACCTGCCCGCGCTGACGACCGCCGCCGACGTCGACGTTGTGGTCGAGCTGCTGGGCGGCTTGGCGCCTGCGGGCGACCTGATCGACGCGGCGCTGCGCGGCGGCAAGGCCGTGGTGACGGCCAACAAATTCCTTTTGGCAGAGCGCGGGCCGGCACTTGAGGCGACAGCACGCCACTCTGGCGCGGCTTTGCGGTTCGAGGCAGCGGTGGCCGGCGGCATCCCGATCCTTGCGCCCATCGCCCGCGATCTCGCGGCGAACCGCTTCAGCCGCGTGCGAGGCATCGTCAACGGCACGACCAACTTCATCCTGACGGCCATGGCCGACGAAGGCCGCACCTATTCCGACGTGCTCGCCGACGCCCAGGCGAAGGGTTACGCGGAGGCCGATCCGTCGGCCGACGTCGAGGGCAAGGACGCGACTCACAAGCTTGTGCTGCTCACCCGCATGGCGTTCAACGTCTGGGTGCAGCCATCCGGGATCTCGCGCAAGGGCATCACCGGAGTGAGCGCAGCTGACGTCGCCGCGGCGGCTGCTGATGGCGTGGTGATCAAGCTCGTCGTCTCCGTCGAACGCACGGCCACGGCATCCGGCACGTCCCTCGTGGCCTTCGTCGAGCCCTGCCGCGTACCGCTGCACTCGACGATCGGCTCGACCCACGGCGTGACCAACGTGGTCGAGGTGACAGGCGTGCCCATTGGCCGGGTCGTCTTCCAGGGTCCAGGCGCCGGTGGCGACGCCACCGCCAGCGCGGTGCTGGGCGACTTGCTTGCACTCGCTCGCGGCGAGGGCTCGACCTGGGCCGCGCTGCCGGAGGCGCCACCCGTTGGTCAGCTCGATGACGGCGCAGCGTCGGCCATGCGCTGGCACGATTACCGCCTGCTGGAGGACTGAGCCCGATGAAGATGAGCGATGTCCTGCGCCAGCTGCGTCAGCAGCACTCGACGGCCGATGCACGGCCGCGCCTGCTCGACCGCTACGCCGCGTTCCTGCCGCTCACGGACGCCACGCCACGCATCTCACTGGGCGAGGGCTACACGCCGCTCATTCATGCCCGCCGGCTTGGTCGGGCGATTGGCACGCCGCTGCTTCACCTCAAGTTCGAGGGCGCCAACCCAACCGGCTCTTTCAAGGATCGCGGCATGGTCCTTGCCGTGGCCAAGGCCATCGAGGATGGCGCGACGACACTCATGTGCGCATCGACCGGCAACACAGCCGCTTCCGCCGCGGCATACGCAGCCGCCTCTGGCCTGGAGTGCGTGGTGGTGCTGCCGGCCGGCCAGATCGCCCTCGGCAAGCTGCTCGCCGCACAGTTCGCCGGCGCCAAGGTTGTCGCCGTCGAAGGTGGCTTTGATGAAGCCCTCGACGTCGTCCGCCGGCTGACTGAAGGGGGCGAGGCTGGTCGGTCGGTGACCCTCGTCAACTCGGTCAATCCGTTTCGATTGCAAGGACAGAAGACCGCCGCATTTGAGGTATGCGAAGACTTGGGCGGCGCGCCCGACTACCTGGCCATCCCCGTCGGCAACGCCGGCAACATTTCCGCGTACTGGATGGGTTTCACGGACTACGAGCAGGCAGGCATCGTCGACACTCGGCCGGTGATGCTCGGCTTCCAGGCGGAGGGCGCCGCGCCGCTCGTGTTCGGGCGTCCATTCGACAACCCCAAGACCGTGGCCACAGCCATCAAGATCGGCCGGCCGGCCAGCGGGGAGCTCGCGCTCAAGGCACGCGATGAGTCGCGCGGCACGATCGAGGCGGTGACCGACGACGAAATCCTGGCCGCCTACCGCGACCTCGCGAGGTACGAGGGCATCTTTGTCGAGCCAGCGTCCGCTGCTTCGGTGGCCGGCGTACGGAAGCTCGCCGCCCAGGGCCGCATCGACCCCGGTGCCACCATCGTCTGCGTGCTCACCGGCCACGGCCTCAAGGATCCGGAGACCGCGTCACGCAACGTCGAGCCGGTAATCACGACGGAGGCCAGCGTGGACGGCGTCCGGCAGGCGCTCAACTGGTGAGCCTTTTGGGCCGCGCCGTCGACATTGCGGTGCCTGCGAGTTCGGCCAACCTGGGCGTCGGCTTTGATTGTCTTGCGTTGGCTTTGGACCTCCACCTGACAGTGTCGGTCCGGGTTATCGACGGTCCAGAGAGCACGCTGGCGGTAGAGGGCGAGGGCAACGCGCGCTTGGCACTGGATGAGTCGAACCGGTTCATGGCGGGCTTCCGCGCAGGCTGGTCGGAGGTTGGGTCGGCGCCGCCTATCGCCATCACCATGACCAATCAGATCCCGTTAGGTCGGGGCCTGGGCTCGTCGGCCGCGGCAACAGTCGCCGGTCTGCTGGCGGCCCAGGAGCTCGCGGCGACCGACTACGACGACGACCGACTGATTGCCATGGCCGCCAAGGTCGAAGGCCATCCCGACAATGCCGCGGCGGCTCTGCTCGGGGGCTTCGTGCTGATCACGGGTGGCTCTGCCGTCACGTTCGAGCCACCGCCCGGACTGCGCGCCGTGGTCTTCGTGCCGGAACGCGAGCTGGCGACCGACGACATGCGTGCGGTGTTGCCGGCGACCGTGCCCATGGCCGATGCCGTGGCCAACGCCGGCGGCGTGGGTGCCGTCGTCGCGGCCTTCGCCGGGGGCGACCTATCCCTCTTGGCAGCCATGGGTCGAGACCGGCTCCACGAGCCGTATCGGTCGAAGGTCTATCCAGAACTGCCGCCGATGAAGGCCGCGGCGCTGGAGGCGGGTGCCCTCGGCGCGGCGCTGTCCGGCGCCGGCTCGAGCATCCTCGCGCTGGCTCACGAGCACCGGGCGCAGGCAGTCGCGATCGCCCTCGACGAAACGGCAGACCACTTGGTCTTGGCCGGGACGGTCCGGGTGTTGCATCCAGCTCGTCGCGGGGAGCGTCGGTACGCTTGAGCCTGCGTCGTTCAGAAGTACGGCGGCTCGTCGGTGGGCGACGCCGATCGCATTCGTCACGTCGCCGGCCGCATCGCTGCTGAGCGGGCGCGGGGGTCGGACCTGGTCGTAGTGGTCAGCGCGATGGGCGACACGACCGACGACCTGCTGGCGCTGGCGGCCCGCATCACGGACGACCCGGATCCGCGGGAACTGGATGTGCTGCTGGCAACCGGCGAACACATCAGCGGGACGTTGGTCGCGATGGCGCTGCACGCGCAGGGCGTGCCGGCGATTTCGCTGACGGGTGCGCAGGCCGGTATTCGGACGGATCCGACGTACGGCCGGGCGAGGATCGCCAACGTCGAGCCGGCGCGCATCCGGCAGGAGCTGGCGCGTGGTCGGACGGTCATAGTCGCCGGCTTCCAGGGCGTAACCGACGAGTCCACGCTGTCCGGCGAAGTCACCACATTGGGCCGCGGTGGCTCCGATACGACCGCTGTCGCCCTGGCCGCCCGGTTGGAGGCCGAGCGCTGCGAGATCTACACCGATGTCGAGGGCATCTACACGGCCGACCCGCGAGTGGTCCCCGACGCCCGACTACTACCCTCCATTGGCTACGAGGAAATGCTCGAGATGGCTGGCCAAGGGGCGCAGGTGATGCAGGTTCGAGCGGTCGAGCTGGGCTGGGTCAACGGCGTCGAGATTGCCGTCCGCTCGACTTTTTCAGACCATCCGGGCACGCTGATCAGGCAGGAGACTGAGATGGAGCAACGCAACAAGGTTCGTGGCCTGGCCAGCGACCGCAACGTGGCCAAGCTGACGCTGCTCGCCGTGCCGGACAGGCCGGGCGTCGCTCAGGCAGTGTTCACTCCTCTGGCGGACGCGGGCGTGAACATCGACATGATCGTCCAGAACGTCTCGCACGCCGGCACAACAGACCTGTCGTTCACCGTCAATTCCGTGGATCTGGCCAAGGCGCAAAAGGTTCTGGGGCCGGTGGTCGACGCGCTCGACGCCCAAGGGCTCACGGCCGACGCCAGCGTCGCGAAGGTCTCGATCGTCGGCGCCGGCATCAAGTCGACGCCCGGCTATGCGGCGCGCATGTTCGGCGCGCTGGCGGACAACGGCATCAACATCGAGATGATCTCGATGAGCGACATCCGCATCACCTGCATCATCGCCGAGACGGATCTGGAGAAGGCTTCTCGCGCGCTGCACGCGGCGTTCCAGCTGGAGCAGCCCGAGCCGGCGGCGGAGTAGTGGCGCGTCGGCGTCGAGTTCTGACATATGTCGACTCGGTCGTGGCTTAGCGGCTCGGAGGCGCCAGCCGAGCGCCTCGGAGCCAGTGCCCACGCTCAAACTGGCGGCTCAACGCAGCATCGAGCGACTCGCCGGCGGCTGAGCGTCGACAGGACCGACGTATGACAAGTCGGACTTTCCTCGCCCGCCTGGAGCGCTTCGGCTCGGTCGACTCCACGCAGCGCATCGTCCGCGAGTGGCTGGAGGCGGGGCAGCCTGAGGTCGCGATCGCGATCGCCGATGAGCAGACTGCCGGTCGTGGGCGCCAGGGACGGACGCTGGACGGCGCCGCCGGGCGCTGCACTGCTGATGTCCATTGGCTTTCGGCCGGCCAACCTGCCTCTCCGCCACGGCTGGCGGCTCGCGGCCACCGTCTCCCTCGCGATGCTCGATGCTGCCGAAGCCGCAGCCGGTCTCGCCGACAACGCGCTACGACTCAAATGGCCCAACGACATCGTCGCCGCCTACCCCGATGGCCGGCTGGAGAAGGTTGCCGGCGTGCTTGGCGAAACGGTGGCCATTGGAGACCACGTCGGTTGGTCGGTCGTGGGCATCGGTATCAACGTCGATTGGGCGGCAGCCGACTTCCCGCCAGACCTCAAGGCCAGCATGACCAGCCTGCGCGAAATGGCGGGCCGGCCGGTCGATCGAGAGCAACTCCTTGACGAATTCCTGGCTCGCCTCGAGCCGCGCTACGAAGCCATCCGGCAGGGCAACTTTGATGCTGCGACTTGGTCGACCAAACAGGTGACGACCGGGCAGCAGGTGGAAGTCGACGTCGGCGGCGAGGTTGTCATGGCGCGAGCGAGCGGGGTCGATCCGGATTCGGGTGCGCTGCTGGTCGAGGGCCACGCCCCGATCGACTCAGGCGAGGTAGTCCGCTGCCGGGTGCTGGGGCCGTTGCCATCCTCGGCCAAACGGGGTTAGGCTAATCCGAGTGAACGTGTCGGAATTCCGCAGCGGTATCGACTGCCTCTGTAGCTAGGCGGGAGGGTATTTCCCACCGCCTGACACGCGCCGCCGCGCGAACGCGCCGCCGTTCGTTTCGGTCCTCCTCCCGCCCGCCGCCTTCCCCTTTCCGTTTGACTTGCCCTTGGAGGCTTTTGTGTCCGCTGTTTTCGCATCACCAAGAACCGGCGAAGTCCTGGTCGACGTCGACTGGGCTCGCGCTCACCTCGACGACCCTAAGGTCCGCTTCATCGAGGTCGACGTCGATACGTCCGCCTACGACACCGGCCACCTGCCCGGCGCCGTCGGCTTCAAGTGGACGACGCAGCTGAACGATCCGATCCGCCGCGATCTGGCTTCGCGCGACCAGCTCCAGCAGTTGCTGCGCGACGCCGGCGTCGACGACGACACGCTGATCGTTTTCTACGGCGACAACAACAACTGGTTCGCCGCGTGGGCCTACTGGCAGCTGCGCTACCAGGGCCTCGACAACGTCCGACTGCTCAACGGTGGCCGAAAGAAGGTCGAGGCGGCCGCCCTGCCTTTGACCACCGACTCCCCCGCGCAGACCAAGGGCAACATCACGCTGCCCGAGTCGACGCGCGAGGAGCTTCGGGCGTACCGCAACGAGGTACTGGCTGCGATCGGCGATCCGGCGCAGCCGCTGGTTGACGTCCGATCGCGCGGAGGAATACCGCGGTGAGTTGGCGGCACCGGCGCATCTGCCGCAGGAAGCGCGCTCAGCGCAAGGGGCACATCCCGGGTGCGGTCAACGTGCCGTGGGCCACGGCCGTTGCCGAGGACGGAACGTTCAAGCCCATCGACGAGCTTCGCGCGATCTACGGCGGCAAGGGCATCACGCCCGACAAGGATGTGATTGCCTACTGCCGCATCGGTGAGCGGTCGAGCCACACGTGGTTCGTGCTGTCCGAGATCCTGGGCTACCAGAACGTGCGCAACTACGACGGGTCGTGGACCGAGTACGGCTCGCTGGTGGGCGCACCGATCGAGCTGGGCGACCGCAGCTAGGACCCGAGCGGAGGCCAGCCGCAAACCGTCGTTGCGGCCCGGCAACAGTTCCGCTCCACATTCGTTGCCACCGGACCGCACTGAACTGACAATCGTGCTCCCAGTAGCCGGCCACGGGCGCGATGGCTGTCGCGTCGAAAGTCGGCGGAGCTTATGGCGCGATGCTCAAAGTCAGGCTGGCTGGCTTGGCCTTTGCCTTCTCAATAGCGTTTGCCGGGCCGGCGTCCGTTCAGGCCACCACGCGCGACCTGCTGGTCAGCGCCGGTTGCGGCGGGTCGGCGAGTTGGTCGTTGCACCTCGTTCCTGCAAACGGCCGCATCGCGCGTGACTTTCGCAGTTACGACGGCCCAGGCCGGCGAGGCCTGGTCCGTCCGGATCAAGCAGGGCACCACCCTCGCCTGGAGCGGCAGCGAGGTGACGGATTCGAGCGGCGGTTTTTCATTGACGCTCGACCGCCCGGATAGGCCGGGCACGGACACGTTCGTGGGCCGGGCGCGCAACCTGGCCACCAACCAGGTCTGTCGGGGCACGGCCGCCCTTGAGCCTGTCTACACGTTCCGCGACGAGTTCAGTAGCACCGCAGTCGGGCCCAGCTGGCGGTCCTGGGCGCAGTCTGGCGCCCTGGCCTATTCCGGCAGTCAAGCCTCGGTGGCGGGCGGCGTGTTGAAGCTCAGCGCCGTGCGCAGCCCGATTGGTTGGACCTCTGCCGGCCTGGACACTTGCTACGGTCGCTTCTCACAGCTCTACGGCTATTTCGAGGCACGCATCCGCTTCTCGGCCGGATACGGCGTCTGGCCGGCTTTCTGGCTGACGCAGGGCTACACGGCCGGCCAGCGAAACGAACTCGACGTCATGGAGTCACTGGCCAACCCCGTCTACGGCTCGCGCACCGACACCTCGGCCCGCTACTACGCGACCGTCCACTACGACGACGGTTCGGGCGGCCCGGCGCAGCAGTACGGCGGCTGGGCCTACAACTCAAAGCTCGATCTCGCCGGCACCTGGCACGTCTACTCGATGTCCTGGCGACCCAACCGCGTGAACTTCTACATCGATGGCCTGCGCTGGAAGACGTTTACGGACACGGCGCACATCCCCAGCGTCTCGATGTGCGTGATCTTCGACCTGGCCATGGGCGGCAGCTGGCCCGGCCCGACAACGCCGACCACTCCGTCGCCGTCGACGCTCGAGGTCGATTGGGTGCGCGTAAGCAATTAGGCCGCCGCGTGCAGCGGCGCGCACCGAAAGTCGGCGCCTTGGGTGTAACGGCTAGACTTCGTCGGTGTTGAGGAGAGGGCACGAACAGGCAAGAGGAAGCCTGCTCGCGTACGACACGGACCGTCCCGCCGTGGAGGCGGCCCGCCGTGACCCGCGCCAATTTGAGGCGCTGTACAGGAAGTACGTGGCCCAGATTTACAGTTTTGCGCTTTACGAGCTTCGCGACCCCACCGCCGCCGAAGACGTCACGGCGACTGTCTTCATGCGCGCGCTGGCCGGTCTGCCGCGCTTCCGCGAGCGCGAGGAAGCAGGTGACTCGAGCTTCCGGGTCTGGCTGTTTCAGATCGCCCGACACACCCTCGCCAACACTCGCCGGCGGGACCGCCGGCACCCCGAAAGTCCGATCGAGCTGGCGGCCGATGTTGCTGCCGCCGACGATGTCTCAGCAACGGTCGCCCGACGCGACGAGCTGCGTCGCGCGTGGGCAGGCGTCGAAGCCCTGCCTGACGACCGTCGACGCGCGCTCATCCTGCGGCTCGTCCACGAGATGAGCCCGGCTGAGATCGCGGCCATCCTGGGACGATCGGAGGGCGCCGTGCGCGTGCTCGTGCATCGGGCGCTGCGCAGCGTGGTACGCGAGGCACATCGGGCGGGTAGCGACAGTCACGAATGAACGACCGCTTCGAAGAGGAGGCGGCCGTCGCCACCGACGCCTACATCGATTGGCTGCTCGATGCTCGCCAGGCTGGCCCGCACTCGGTCGAGATCACGTCCGGTCCAGACGACGCGACGCGCCGCACGATCACGCTCCTTCACAGCCGTCTGCCGCGCTTCCATCCGTCGTTCACGTTTGAGGAGCAGCTGGCCGACCGATTGAGAGCGGCCGCCGAGGCCAAGCCAGGCGCTGAAGTCGGCCGACTGCTGCGTTTCACCATCGACCCACCGTCCACCACCGCGGTCGCTGCCCGCCACCTCGATCCGCGCGTGCTGATCGGTGTGGGCGGCGCGGCCATCGCATCGGGCGTCTCGGTCGCCGCCGTCTACGCCATCCGGCATACCGTCCGCCGGCCGCGGCGCCACACCGAGGTGCCGGCCTGATGCCTATCAAGCTGCCCTTCGGCCAGAAGCGCCAGGAGTACCCAACCGACCTGTGGACCAAGTGCCCCAATTGCGAGGAGATGCTCTACAACAAGACGCTCGAAAAGAACCAGCGTGTTTGCCACAAGTGCGGCCATCACTTCCGACTGCGCGTGGACGCCCGGCTGGCCCTGCTGCTCGATCGCGACAGCTTCGTCGAGCAGGATGCCGGCCTGGAATTGGTCGACACACTTGGCTTCGTCGACCAGAAGCCCTATCCCGAACGACTTGAAGCCGCCAAGATCGCCACCGGCATCCGCGACGCCGCGGTGTGGGGCACCGGCACGATCAGCGGCACCAAGGTCGTCATCTGCGTCATGGACTTCGCCTTCATGGGCGGCTCGATGGGATCGGTCGTGGGGGAGAAAGTGACCCGCGCGGCGGAGGCCGCCCTGGAGCAGCGACTGCCGTTGATCGTCGTATCGGCGTCGGGTGGCGCGCGCATGCAGGAGGGCACGCTCGCGCTGATGCAGCTGGCCAAGACCGTCGCGGCGCTGGGACGGCTGAACGACGCCGGTGTGCCTTTCGTCAGCGTGATGACGGACCCAACGACAGGTGGCGTCTATGCCTCGTTCTCGTCGCTGGGCGACGTCAACCTGGCCGAACCCAAGGCGCTCATCGGTTTCGCCGGCGCGCGCGTCGCGGCCGGCACCATCGCCGAGTCGCTGCCGGAGGGCTTCCAGCGCTCCGAGTTTCTGTTCGATCACGGTTTCCTGGACCGCGTCGTCACGCGCGCCGAGATGCGCAACGAGCTGATCGCGCTGCTGCGCTACCTGCGCCCGGCCGCCGTCGCGCCGCGTAACGGCAACGGCAACGGCGCCGGTTATGGCCTCAACCCGCTGGCTCATCTCGAGGCGCTGGCCAGTCGCGTGGATAAAGCCCGTGGCTAGCACCAAGGCGCGGCCGGCGGCGGGTCCTGCCCCGGACGCCCCCGCCGCCGTAACTGCGCCGGCCAAGGTGGACACAACGTCGCAGCCGCCGGTCGACCCGGCCGAGCTGCGTGCCCAGGTCTGGTCGCGCGTCCAGCTGGCACGCAACGTAAAACGGCCACACACGATCGAGTTGATCGAGGCCATGGCCACCGACATCGTCGAACTACATGGCGACCGCCTCTTCGGCGACGACGCCGCCATCGTGGGTGGCTTCTGCCGGCTGGATGGCCGGCGGGTCGTGTTCATCGGCCACCAGAAAGGCGCCGAAACCAACGAGAACATCAAGCGCAACTTCGGCATGCCTCACCCAGAGGGCTATCGCAAGGCGATGCGCCTCTTCACGCTGGCCGAAAAGATGCGCCTGCCGGTCGTCACCCTCATCGATACTCCCGGCGCCTTCCCCGGCCCGGCCTCCGAGGAGCGCGGCGTCGCCGAGGCGATCGCTCGCTCGATCCAGCTGATGACCCAGCTGCGCACGCCGATCGTGTCGGTCATTACCGGCGAGGGCGGTTCGGGCGGCGCGCTGGCCATCGCCGTCGCCGACGTCGTGCTGGCGCTTGAGAACGCCATCTACTCGGTCATCAGCCCGGAGGGTTGCGCCAGCATCCTATGGCGCTCGCCGGACAAAGCCCAGGACGCCGCAGTGGCCATGCGCCTGACCGCGCGCGAACAGCAGGCACTCGGCGTGATCGATGACGTCATCGCCGAGCCGGCTGGCGGCGCCCACGAGAACGCGTCCGAGACGGCGCGCCGGCTGAAGTCGGCCATCGTTGCCCAGCTCGATACGCTCGCCGGGCGCGATAGGCAGGTGCTGCTCGACCAGCGCTATGCCCGTTACCGGCGGATGGGCGAGTTCACCACGGTCACGCCCAGCGCCGGCGGCAAAGCCGAACGGGTCAGCCTGGCCGACCGCCTGCGCGCGCTCTTCGAGTCCGGCCGCGCCGTCATCGTGGGCGACGCCGTGCCGCTCAAGCCTTACGAGGGCAGCGACGAAGAAGAGCCGCCGTTGCGCGAGGAGATCTAGGTGGCGCAGCCAAACGGACGGCCCAACGGTCAAGCGCCGGCCGATCCGGATGTGATCGCCCGCCTCGCCGATGAGGTCGTGCCCACCCTCATCGCCCGACTCGAGCGCAGTCGGTTGGGCGAGATCGAGGTCCGTCAGGATGGCTGGCGCGTCCGGCTGCGGCGCAACTTGGGTGCAGCTGGCGCCGAACAGACTGCCTCGGTCCCGGCGCGACGCTCCGACCGAAAGACTGCCGACCGGCCTGCCGATGGGGCAGCCGACAGCCGGAGCTCCCAGCTGCGTCCCGTCGACCAGTCGGCACTGGAGATCACATCGCCGGCCGTTGGCTACTTCACGCCGCGCGACGGCATAACTGCCGGCTCCAACGTGCGTGGCGGTGACCTCATTGGGCATGTCGACGTGCTGGGCGTGCGCCACGACGTGGTCGCGCCCGAGGATGCGCTGATTGTCACGCTCGAGGCGGCGCCGGGCCAGGCCGTGGAGTACGGCGAGCGCCTGGCCAGGCTCGAGAAGCGATCCGCCCGGCCGGACACCGCCATCAAGGTTGAGGCCGAGGTCAGGGCCTGATGTTCAGCCGCATCCTGATCGCCAACCGCGGCGAGATCGCCGTGCGCATCGTGCGGGCCTGCCATTCGCTGGGCATCGATGCCGTGGTCGCCTACAGCGAAGCTGACCGCGAATCGCGCGCAGTGCAACTGGCAGACGAAGCGATTTGTGTCGGCCCGGCCGAGTCGCGGCGCAGTTACCTGTCCGCCCCAGCGATCCTGTCGGCGGCGATCGTGTCCGGCTGCGAGGCGGTCCATCCCGGCTACGGCTTCCTGTCGGAGGACGACACCTTCGCCGAGATGACCCGCGCCCATGGCCTGACGTTCATCGGGCCGCCGGCCGAGGTGCTCGAGCGCTTCGCCTCCAAGGCCGGCACGCGCTCGTTGCTGGCCAAGCACGGCCTGCCCATCATTCCGGGCTCCGGCATGTTGCGCGACGATGCCCACGCGCTGGCTGAAGCGGACCGCATTGGCTATCCGGTTCTCATCAAGCCGTCGGCCGGTGGCGGCGGCAAGGGCATGCGCATGGTCCGTTCCCCGCGCGAGCTGCAGAACGCAGTCACCGTCTGCCGGTCGGAAGCGCTGGCCGCCTTCGGCGACGACTCGCTCTACCTCGAGAAGTGGCTCGACGAGAATCGCCACATCGAGGTGCAGGTCGTCGTCGATCGCTTCGGCAACGGCGTGCACGTAGGTGAGCGCGACTGCTCGGTCCAGCGCCGCCACCAGAAGATCCTCGAAGAGGCGCCCTCGCCGGCGCTCGACGACGGCAAGCGCCAGGCACTCGCCGAGGACGCACTGGCGGCCGTTGTTGCGGCTGGTTACGAGAACATCGGCACGCTCGAGTTCCTGCTCGACCGCGACGGCAACTACTACTTCATCGAGATCAATTGCCGCGTCCAGGTGGAGCACCCGATCACAGAGATGCTGTCCGGCATCGACCTGGTGGTGGAGCAGATCCGGATCGCCGCGGGTGAGCCGTTGGGCTACAGCCAATCCGACGTGAAGTTGCGCGGCCACGCCATCGAGTTCCGGATCAACGCCGAGGACGCGGCCAAGGACTTTGCCCCGCAGGCCGGTCGCATCGAGACGTACATCGCGCCGGGCGGCCCCGGCGTCCGCGTCGACACGCACCTGTTCAGCGGCTACGAAGTGCCGCCCTACTACGACTCGTTGCTTGCCAAGCTGGTGGTCTGGGGCGAGGATCGAGAGCAGGCCATCGCGCGCGGCCGGACGGCGCTGGACGAGCTGGTCATCGACGGCGTGGTCACTAACACCGCTTTCCACCGCGCCCTGATCGGCCACCCGGCGTTCCTCGAGGGCGAATTCACGACCAACCTGCTCGACCGAGTGGGCAGCCGAGCATTCCTGGAGGCAGCCAGCGCCGCATGACCGACAGCCCAGTCGCCGACAGAACCGCCGACCCGCTGGCCACGCCAGGCGTCGTGCTGACGACCCGCCAGATCATGAATCTCATCCCACACCGCCTGCCCATCCTGATGGTTGACCGCATCGTCGAGTACGCACCCGAGCGGCAGTACATTCGGGGCGAGAAGGCGGTCGCTGCCAACGAGTGGTTCTTTCAAGGCCACTTCCCGGGCCTGCCGGTCATGCCCGGCGTGATGCAGGTCGAGGCGCTGGCCCAGACCATGGCCATCTACGTCGCGCAGCAGGAAGGCTTCGGCGATCGGATCGGCCTCTTCGCCGGTATCGAGGATTGCCGTTTCAAGCGGGTCGTCCAGCCCGGCGATCGGCTGTCCCTCGAGGTCACCATGGAAAAGCTGGGCCGCAGGTTCGGTCGGGGCCGCGCCGTCGCCAGCGTCGATGGCGAGGTCTGCTGTGAGGCGACGATCTCTTTCATCATTCCACCCGAAGGGGTGCTCGGTTGAAAGTGGCGGTACTTGGTGACGTCCACGGCAACGTGGCCGCCCTGGAAGCTGCGCTGGCCGACGCGAAGAAGCACAAGCCGGATCGCTACATCGTCACCGGCGACCTTGTCATGAACGGTCCGCGTCCGGCCGAGGCTATTGATCGGCTGCGCAAGCTCGACGCCGAGGGCGCCGTCATCGTTCAAGGCAACACGGATGTGGCCGTGGCGGATTTCGACTTTGCCGCCGCCTTCCCCGGCCTCGAATCCGTCCCGTCATCCCAGCGCGCCGCCGCCGAGTGGGCACACGAGCAGCTGTCGGACGACCAACTCGACTACCTGCGCCATCTCCCGTCGGAGCGCCGTCTGTGGAACGAGGACACCATGGTGCTGGTCTGCCACGGCTCGCCGGGCAGCCAGACCAACGGCCTGCCGGCCGATTTAGACCCGTCAGTCACCGTCGAGCGCGTCACGCGTACGGACGCGCGGGTAATCGTCTGCGGCCACACCCACGTCGCTGACGTGCGCGAGCTTGGTCGCCGGCTGATCGTCAACCCAGGCTCGTGCGGCTACGCCTTTGACGGCACGCCGACAGCGAACTGGGCCCTGCTTACTCTCGACGGCGATGTCGAACCTTCGGCGGAGTTGTTCCGGCCCAGCTATGACTCGCAAACCGCCGCCGACGAGGTCAGCGAGCGCGGTCTGACCGGTGACGTTTACCGAGCCGCCACGATCCGCACGGGAAGATTCGTCAGGTGAACGGGCGCAACGGCCGGCGTGTCGTAGTGACCGGCATGGGCGCAGTCACCCCGCTGGGCAACGACGTCGCCACCTTCTGGGGAAACCTGGTTGCCGGCAAATCTGGCGTACGCGTCATCGAGGCATGGGATCCACAGCGGGTAACGAGCAAGATCGCCGGCGAGGTGCGTGACTTCGACCCGTCGGGCGTGCTCGATCGCAAGGAGGTCCGGCGCAACGACCGCTATACCCAGTTCATGCTGGTCGCCGCACACGAGGCCATGGCCTCCGCTGGCCTGCCCGAGCGGCTGGAGGGCCAGCTGGCCGACGAGACCGGCGCGATCATCGGCTCGGGCATGGGCGGCACCGGCACGCTGACCGAGCAGATCACCATTAACGCCACGCGCGGGCCGGACCGCCTGTCGCCGTTCTTCATCCCGATGGCCATTTCGAACATCGGCAGCGGCCAGGTCGCCATCTCCTTTGGCATGAAGGGGCCCAACTTCGCGACCATCAGCGCCTGCGCCACCGCCGGCCATGCCATCGGCGAATCGGCCGAGACGATCCTGCGTGGCGATGCCGAGGTCATGCTGACCGGCGGTTCGGAGGCACCCATCTTCGAGCCATTCGTCGGCGCGTTCGCCTCGATGCGCGCGCTCTCGACGCGTAACGACGATCCAGAGGGCGCGTCGCGGCCGTTCGACGAAGGTCGCGACGGCTTCGTCATTGCCGAGGGCAGCGGCGTGCTCATCCTCGAGGAACTGGCCCATGCCGAGCGGCGTGGCGCCCACATCCTGGCCGAGTTCCTGGGCTACGGCGCGACAGCCGATGCGAGCCACATCACGTTGCCCGCTCCCGGTGGCGCGGGCGGCGCGGCGGCCACTCGCCGCGCGCTGACCAAGGCCGGCATCAGCCCCGACGAGGTCGACTACATCAGCGCTCACGCGACGTCCACGCCGGAAGGGGATCCGGCAGAGCTACAGGGCTTTCGGACGACGTTCGGCGACCACATCTCCAAGGTCTCGATCACCGCCACCAAGAGCAGCATCGGCCATACGCTCGGTGCGGCCGGTGCCATCGGCACGGTGGCCACCATCTGCGCAATGCGCCACGGCTGCATCCCGCCGACGCTCAACCTGCACGACCCAACGCCGGCGGCAGAGGGCATGGACCTGACCCCGCTGACGGCGCGCCAACGATCGGTCGAAACGGGCCTGATCAATGCTTTCGGCTTCGGCGGCCAGAACTCGGCGCTGATCTTTCGCAAGTGGTCGAGTTGATGGCGACGGCCGACGACAAGCCGACCGTCGACACCGCCGACCTGCTGGCCCTCATCGATCGGCTTGAGGGCCTGCTGCAGTCTTCGCAGCTGTCGGAGATCGAGGTCGAGTCTGGCGGGACTGCGCTCGTGCTGCGCATGCCGTCCGCACTCGTGCCGTCTGGTCCGATCCAGCTCGCGGGATCTGCCACAGCGCGGCGCCTCGCCCGCCTCGGCCGAGCCGCCGGCCGCGGAGGACGGAGCCAAGGCGACCGGCCTGGCCGTCCTCGCCCCGCTGACGGGCCTCTACTACAAGTCACCTTCGCCGGGCTCGGAACCGTTCGTGCGCGAAGGTGGCGAGGTCCACATCGGCCAGGTCATCGGCCTGATTGAGGCGATGAAACTGTTCAACGAGATAAAAAGTGACGTGGCCGGTCGCGTCGTCCGCATATGTGTCGATGACGGCGGCCTCGTCAAGGCCAAGCAACCCCTGATCGAGCTCTCACCGCTATGAGGCAACCATGAGCGCCATGCAGCCAAAGAGCGTCCGCGTTACCGGCTGGGGCATGTACGCCCCGCAACGTGTGCTGACCAATCACGAGCTCGAGCGCGTCGTCGACACCTCGGACGAGTGGATCGTCCAGCGCACCGGCATCCGCGAGCGACGCATTGCTGCCGCCAACGAAACGACGGCGACCATGTCGGCGATAGCCGGCAAGCGAGCCATCGCCGTGGCAGGCCTGCGAGCCCAACGACATCGACGTGATCCTGGTCGCAACGCTCACGCCGGACTACTGGATGCCCTCGACGGGCGCCCTGGTCAAAGAGGCCATCGGCAACACCAGGGCGGCCGCCATGGACGTCATGGCCGCCTGCTCGGGCTTCGTCTACGCGTACTCGGTGGCCGACGCATACCTTCGGTCGGGCGCGTTCAAGAACGCCCTGGTAATCGGGGCTGAGACCCTCAGCCGTTTCCTCGACTACTCCGACCGATCGACCTGCATCCTCTTTGGCGACGGCGCCGGGGCAGTGGTGCTGTCGGCGTCCGAGGAGCCGGCGGCGGAATGGCCGGTCTGGAAATGACGACCGACCCCGACGGCGCCTACATGATCTGGCTGCCCTCAGGCGGCGCGCGGTCACCTGCCTCCGGCCAAACGCTGGCGCGCGGTGAGCACTACGTCCGAATGGAAGGCAGGAGACGTACCGCTACGCGACCAAGACGCTGGCCTCGTCGGCGCTCACGGCGATCGAACGCGCCGGCTGGAAGCCGGACGACATCGACCTGTTCATTCCGCACCAGGCCAACATCCGAATCATCGAGTCGGTCGCCAAGGGCCTGGGTCTGCCGATGGACAAGATGTTCGTTAACGTCGACCGCTACGGGAACACGTCGGCGGCCTCGGTCGGCATTGCCTTGGCCGAAGCGGTCGAACACGGGACGGATCAATGTGGGCGACAAGGTCGTGCTCGTCGCCTTTGGGGCGGGGCTGACGTCCGGCGCGATCGCGTTGGAATGGACGGCCGATCCGCTCAACAGTCAGCGCGCCAAGAGCGTGGAGCCCGAAGCCCACGTGCGCGAGCCGCAGGACTGGAGCTCGGTCGATCCGATCCCAGACCGGCTGCGCCAGATCCTCGAGGCTGGCCCGCCTGTACCGCTGGATGACGTCGTGCCCGGTGAGCCCGAGCCAGTTACGCGCGAGGTGCCGGTCTAGGCGGTTCACGCGGCAGCAGCGCGACACACAGTCTCCCGCCGCCCCGAGATCGTTCCGCTCAAGCGAAAAGACCGCGCGCATCGCACTTGTTGAGACACCGATAAGCAGCAGTGAAGCCGCGATCGTCACCATGGCGGCATGCCCAAGCGCAACGGAATCGGGATCGATCTGCTGGCAGATCCGACACGCCGCAGGATCGTGTCACTGCTCGCCCTCGGTGCTGGCGAGCCATCCAGTTGGCCAGGGAGATGGGCCTGAGTCGCCCGGCTATTACGCGCCAGCTGCGCCTGCTGCAGCAAGCCGAGCTGGTGTCCGTTCGTCGGCACTACGTCGACAAGCGGAGGCGGGTCTACTTCATCGAGCCGCGCCGACTGGGCCAGATCACAGCCTGGCTAGCTGGCACCGAGGTTGCGCGCGCGTTTCCGCCTGACCGTCGAAATCCGGCGTGGTCGATGTCAGATGGCCGCGATCGTGTCGTTTGAACGGAACTATCTCGGGGGCGGCGGGGAGTAGGGCGAAACGTCTGTTCGTGGAGCGAGGCGGACCCTTGCCTCAGTCGTGCTCGGCGGCCTCTGCGTCAGCCTTGGTCAGGTGAACTGTGCCGGGTGCGTGCTCGGGCGGCGCGTAGACGGTAATCAGGCGCATCGGCACCACGCCGTGGTTGACGATGTTGTGGCGCATGCCGGCGCGCACGAAGACGAAGTCGTTCGGCGCCACCGGGCTCACGGCACCGTCAAGGACGGCCTCGCCGTGGCTGGACACGAAGATGAAGACCTGGTCCGTGTCCGGATGGACCTCCTCGCCGATGTCCTCGCCCTCAGGGATTGTCATCACGACGACCTGTTCGTGCTCGCCAGTCTCGATGACGCGCCTGAACGCATCGTTGGACCGCGCCGCTGCCATCAGGTCAAACTCAGTCGAGATAGTCAAAGCATGCATGAGACGCCTCCTGTTGGACGAAGCTTCCCTCTCCAAGGCGGCTCGCTCAAGAGCCGAAGGTAACGGAGGTGACGATGGTTCCGCCTGGGCGGGAACGATCCCGCAGGTCGGTGGCAAGGGATGGCCCGCGCGTCGGGCCCGCCAAGCCACCTCGGCCGCCGATTAGACTCGCCCGATGATCGACCTGACCGGTAAGTCCGCCGTCGTCACCGGCGGCTCGCGTGGAATCGGCCGCGCCATAGTGCTCCGCCTTGCCGAGCAGGGCGCCGACGTCTGCTTTTCCTACGTGAGCAACGAGGCCGCTGCCAACGAAACTGTTGCCGCAGTTGAGAAGCTGGGCCGTAAGGCCGGCGCGGTCCAGGCGGATGTGACCAATCCTGAGGCCGCCGAAGCCCTGATCAAGACCGCCCTCGAGGCGATGGGCAAGGTCGACATCCTGGTCAACAACGCCGGCATCACGCGCGACGACCTGATCATGCGCATGAGCGTGGACAACTGGCGCGACGTGCTGGAGACCAACCTCTTCGGTGCCTTCTTCACGCTCAAGGCGGTGACCCGGCCGATGCTCCGCGCCAAGGGCGGCCGGATCATCAATATCACCAGCGTTTCGGGCCAAGCCGGGCAGATGGGCCAGGCCAACTACTCGTCGGCGAAGGCCGGCTTGATCGGCCTGACGAAGGCGGCGGCTCGCGAATTGGCATCGCGCAACATCACCGTCAATGCCGTCGCGCCGGGCTTTGTCCTGACCGAACTGACCCAGGACCTGAACGACGATCTCAAAAGCCAGATAACCGATCGCACGCCGCTGGGTCGCTTTGGCACGACCGAAGAGATCGCCTACGCCGTCGCCTTCTTTGCTTCCGACGAAGCCGCATACATCACCGGCCAGGTATTGGCCGTCGATGGCGGCTTGGTAATGATGTAGTCGAGGCTCGCCTCGGCGCCGACCTTACTGCGGGAAGAATGCGGTCAGCCTGACCGGCCCGTAGACATTCCACCCGTTCAGGGTCACGAAGTCGGTTCGGCCATTGCCGTCGTAGTCGAGGGCCAGCACGTCGTCCGCCGAACCTGCGGCAGGCTCAGGAATCGTCATCGACGTGAATGACGTGCCGTCGCCGCCGTTGACCAGCATGAGATGGCCCTGGTTGCTCGCGGTGCGGCGTGCCACGTAGATATCCGGGCGACCGTCGCCGTTGACGTCGCCGGTCGCAGTCGCCACCGCGCCGGTCAGCGGCAGGTCGTAGGCCTTCGTCAGCACGCCGTTCGCATTCAGGTAGACGGCCAGGTCGGAGCCGTTGATCAGCGCCAGATCGAGCTTCTGGTCGCCGTTGAAATCGGCCAGCTCCACGTCGCGTTCCCACTTGGGCGTCAGGCCCAACGCAGCCGTCCGATCCACCAGCTTGCCGCTCTCGTTCATGAAGACGCGGATGCCTGGCGTCACGCCATCGAGTGGCTCCTCTGTGCAAACGACCAGGTCATCGAAGCCGTCGCCATTGATGTCGCCGGCCGCTACGCAGGAGCCGCCCATCGAGCGGTCGACTCCCCACTCCGGCGCCGAAACGAAACCGCCGCCAGCCAAGTTGCGATACAGCCGGTTCGAGCTCGACATCGCGTCCGAGCGAGATGCCTCGTTGACAACATACAGATCGGGGTACGCGTCACCGTCGAGGTTCAGGAACGTGGCGTCGCGGCCGCGCCCATAGCCATCCATAACCCCAAAGTCCCGGCTTGCCCACGTCCCGCCCGCGTTGCCGGGATCCAGCGTCAGCTCGGCTGGCGTAACGCTCGTGCCCTTGTTGACGCCTATGGAACAGAACAGGTCGAGGGTGCCGTCGCCGTCGACGTCGGCGCTCGCGCAGCGGTGGCGATCGCGCTTGACGAAGTCACCGGCAAGCTGGCTGAACGCGCCCGACTTGCCATTGACCATCATCAGCGGCGGTAGCTGGTAGTGGCGGTTGATAAACAGGTCGGGCAGTTTGTCGCCGTCGAAGTCGGCGGCCACGCCGCCCCACGTTGGCGCCGAGATCGCGTCGAGGCCGGCCGTCGGCGGTCATGTCCATCGCCACCGTCCCGTCGATGGGCACGGGCGCGACAGCCATGCTGTCTGTGCCGAGCGGGACCGCGCCCTCGGCGGAGGTCTCGTCCGGCTCGATGCTGGCTGCCGCACTCGGGGTGCTGCGTGGCGTCAGGTTGGCAGGCGTGCCTGGGCCCGCACAGGGCATCATCGTGATCGGCTGCTTGTCGTAGAAACCCACCGCCATCGCCCCGCCGGCGACCGGCGCCGTGTCGGTGAAGGTTGCCCGGTCGGCCGTACCGGCTGACAGGCTGGTCACCTGCCAGGTAGCCCCGCTGCGCACGGCGAGGATGTCCTGCCGCAGCTCATCGATCTCCGTTCCGGCCACGACAAGGTCACCATTGGCGTCTTCATCGACTGCATTGAGGACGACCGACCGACCCGCTGCCCACGGCAGGTTGACCGCCGACCAGGCCGAACCATCCCAATGCTGCAGGATCGGCAGGTAGCCGTGCGCGCCGTCGACGAAGCCGACCGCCCAACCGCCACTGGCGGTGAAGGCCAGGTCGGTGATGGCCGCCCGGCCACCCGCTATCGGCGCCAGCTGCGAGGTTTGCCAAACACTGTTGACCCGCCGTAACACCCACGCCCGCGCCTGCCCGCTGCCGTTGGTCTTCCATCCGCCCAGCCAGACTGTGCCGGTGTCGGGCGCTATGGTCACGTCCGTGAGACCGGCCTCGGCCGCGGCGTCCACCGACGGGTTCTTGGTCGACCAGCCGGTGGTGTCGTGAAGCATCGCTAACGGTTTCGCGCGGCCGTTCACGAGATGCTCGCCGACCGCCCAGAAGCGCACGTCGTCGGTGTTGGCCATGTCAGCGAAGACGCCCAGCTGGCCCGACGGCCTGGGCACGGACACGCTCCTCCAGGCCGTCCCGTTCCAGCGACCGACGATCGGCCAGCGCGTGTACGTGCCGATGTCGCCAACCGTCCATGCGTTCGTGTCGGACGTCGCCACCACGGCGTTGAGAACGCCGTACGTGGTCCACGGAGCGGCCGTCTTGACCCACGCCCCGTTCACCCAATGCCCGATCAAGGGCACGCGCTTGCCCTCGGCGGTTGCGCTGGCCAGACCCACCACCCACGCCGGCTGAGCGTTGAGCGCGGCGCCACCCTGTGGCTCCATCGCGGCCAGGTTGGCGGGCAGAGGAACCGGCAGCCAACTGTCGACGCAGGAGGACGCGGCAGGCGACGACGATGGCTGCCAGCGTCGGTACGGCGCTCGGCGCGAATGTCGCGATCTACCGACAGCCCAGCAGCCATCAGCCCGGCGGCCAAGGTGCCGCAATCCCCCCACATCCCGCATGTTGCCAGAAAGTGTCCGCGTGTGCCGTCAAGATGGTCGGCGCCCGGCCGGCCGGTCCGCGGCGGACCTGTTAGCCTCGCCTGCGTGATCGTCAGCCACGAGCACCGCTACGTCTTCGTCGAGGTGCCCCACACGGGCACGATGGCGATCAGCCAGGCACTGCGCGACAGCTACGGCGGCGAGTTCGTCCTGCGCAAACACGCCACGTACGCCGATTTCCTGCGCGCCGCAACACCGGATCAGAGGGACTACTTCGCGTTTGCCGGCGTGCGCAACCCGCTCGACCTGGCGGTCAGCCGCTACTTCCGCTTCAAGAACAAGGAGCGGCCGATCATGGGCGATCCGGCCTGGATCGCCCGCCACGGCTCGGTGGCACAGCGCATGGACCAACGCGTCATCGACTGGATCAAACGCACCGATGCCGACTTCGAGGCGTTCCTCCTACGGTGGTACCGCCTGCCCTACGACAGCTGGAGCAGCCTCGATCAGAAGCGCTACGACGCGGTGATGCGCTTCGAATCGCTGCAGGCCGATTTCGACGAAACGCTCCACAGGATCGGCATCGAGCCGGTTGGGCCATTGCCCAGCACCAACGTCACGCCCGGTCGCGAGCGCAACTGGCTGCAGTACTACACGCCGCGTGCGCGCAAGCGGGCGATCTGGGTCTTTGGCCCGTTCATGGAGCAGTGGGGCTACTCATTCCCAACTGAATGGGGCGACGTGCGCGTGCCGCTTTGGAGCAGGCTGCTTTTCCGCGGCGCCCGGCTTTATCGGTCGATCTACTGGCGCTTCCTGCGCTTCCGCGATCCGCGCCGGCCCGGTCAGTTGAGCGCGTCGCCTTTCAGATAGCCCATCGCGCGCATGGGCTTGCCCAGCGCGAGCTCGAGCCAGCGCTTGTCGAACCGGCCGATGTGCTGCTGCCAGCGCGTCGCCGCACCCGCATCGAGACCCTTCTGGCCCGACTGGAAACCTTGTGACACGACCTTCACGTCGGTTGGGTTGGGCGGCATCTCGACGCCCAGGAAGCGGTAAAGGCCGGAGAGTGTCTCGTCGCCGTGCGTGACGAGATCTTCGAAGCGGACCATCCGGTAGCGCAGCGGATAGGCCTCCGCGTAACGTCGGTGGCGTTTCACCACGCCGCGCCAGTTGTACGTCACATTCAAAAGGATCACCAACCTCAGGGCGCCGGGCACCCTGGCAATCCACGAGTAGGGCTTGCGCAGCTTGTTGCGCCGCCGGCGCAGGTCTGAGACGAAGACGGCGCGCGGGTCGCGCAGCATGTGCACGATGCGGGCGTTGGGGAACCACTCCAGCAGCGTCGCCACGTAGGCAACGTGGGCCGGCGTCTTGTCGCCGATGATCGGGCGCCCGCCGACGGCGTCGGCATAGGCGCGCAGGAAGGCGACGTAAAGGCCCCGATCCGTCCGGTCCGCTGCCAGCAGCCGGCGCTCCATGTCGTCGCGGTCGACATTCTCGACCAGCCAGCGCCAGAAGGTGCTCACCTCGCGCCAGCGCGACTGCCGTCCGAACTCGCCCGAATAGATGAGCTCGACGATGCCGCGAATGGTGGCGTCGTCCTTGAAATCGCCCACGCGATGGAAGTAGAAGCGTGCACCCTCATGCTCGCGGACGTGGCCCACGTAGTGGCTCTCCCGGGCGATGGCGATGTTGGGTGAGATCTCCAGCAGGTGGCGCATGAGCGAAGTCCCGCTACGGCCGGTGCCGACGATAAAGATCGCGTCCGGGTAGCCCGTTGCCGCGTCAGCCACCGGCCAGCTCGCGATGCGCCTCGTAGAACCCTGCCAGCACCGTGGCCAGCTGGTACTCGTCCATCGAGGCTGCGGTCTTGCGCGCGATCTCCGCTCGCGGCTGGTCGAGCGCCCAGGCAATCCCATCGGCCAGGGCGGCCGGCGTGCGCTCGCTGGCGATCCAGCCCGTTTCGCGGTGGTGCACGAGTGACGGCACCTCGCCCACGGCGGTCGACACGACGGGCACGCCCGAGGCAAGCGCCTCGAACACCACGAAAGGTGCCGCCTCGAAAGCCGAGGCGAGCACAAAGGCGTCGCTCACGCGCAGCAGGTCGGCCAGCCGTTCGCGCGGCCACACGCCGAGGAAGTGCACGCGATCCGCGACGCGGAGTTCCGCGGCAAGTTTCTCGGCCTCCAGGCGCAGATGGCCGTCACCAACGATGAGCAAATGGGCCGGCTGGGCGGCGCGCCCGACGTAGTCGGCAAATGCGCGCACCAGCAACGGCGGGTCCTTCTGCGGATCGAGCCGCCCGGCGAAGATCAGCCAGCTGTCGTCAGCCGGCAAATGCAGAGCTGCTGCCAGGCGCCGCTTACCCGCCAGGCGGTCCTCATCGGATAGCGAATGGAAGAGCGCCGGGTCGATGCCGTTGCCGACGAAGCTCATCCGGTCCGCCGCATCAGGCAGCGCTTGCTGGTACTGCGCGAGCGAGACCCGATTGACGAAGAACACGCGGTCGGCGCGCTTGAACGTGAACCGCTCGACCAGGCGCAGGCCCCAGCCAAGGCGGCGCCAGGTGCTCTCCTGGCTGTTCGCAGCCAGGTCGGCCGGGTCGTTGTGGACGACCCTGATGACAGGCACCTTCCGGCCGACGAAGCCCAGGTCCATGCCCGGCGCATGAACCTGCGCCACTCGCCCACCAGTGGCGATCTTGCGGCGATGCCGAATCATGCCGGCCACGATGCGCGCCTTGACCGGGATGAGGCCCGACCGGCGAGCCTGCGACAGGCGGGCGACGGGCAAGAAGCGCACTTTGCGGCCGGCGAAGGTGACCTCATGCCAGCGCGCCCCTGGCGTTTCGTCGGCGACCGCCACGCCGACTATCTCGGCCTCGAAATCGGCTGGCATGAACTGCACGAAGCCACGGATGAAGTTGACGATGCCGCCGATCCGGGCCTCGCCCAGCGGCGCCGGCGCCACGATCAGCACGCGAACCACTATTGGCCGAACCAGAACGACTTCATGTCGCGCCCGAGAAGGCTGCCCAACAGCTCGACGTCGGGCGTCAGCTCGGTCGCCAATTTGGCGCGCAGCTCAGGCGCGAGGGTCGGCCGCGGGTTGGGTTGCCGGTTGAGGCGGCTGTGTCGGTAGCGGCGGACGAGCGCATTCGTCCTGTTCTGGCCAAGAACGGCCGGCATGACGCGATGGGCCAGCGCCTGGCCGGCGGGGCTGGCCACGAAGCGGCGGGTGATGCCGCCGCGCGGACGGTGGCTGGGGTTGTGAACGGCGAAATCGGCCGGTCGGTAATCCGGGTCCACGCCCAGGAACTCGAGCAGCGTCTTGAACGCACCCGGCGTGTCGAGGGCGAACTCCTCGAACACGATCACGTGCACGCGGTCGCGCTCGAAGGTTTCCAACCAACGCTGCAGCTGCTCGCCGAAGTGGGCACGCGGCCGGTACGTGGCGCCCAACTCATTGGAACCGGGCGGCAGGCTCCGTCCCGCCAGTCGCTCGTCGTCCAAGGCGAGCGCGGCCTCGAAATCGGGCACGGTCTCCTCGCCCTGGGCGACTCGCTCGTTGTGCATGGCGTACATCATGTCGATGGGGTTGCGGAACATGGCCACGATCCGGGCATCGGGGCTGAAAGCCTTGACCAGCTCGGGCGCGCGCCGGGAGTAGACGTAACGGGTCGACGCTTCGCCCAGCCACTTCTCACTCGTTGCGTCGGCGAACAGGGCGAGGTACTTGTCCTCGTCCTCCGGATAGCGGTAGTTCTCGCGCGGGCCGCCACGAATGTCGGGCGAGAAGTAGAACGGTTCTTTGTGGGGCGACATGTAGATGTCGGGGTGGCCGTTCAGGTATTCGTAAAGGGACGTCGTACCTGACTTGGGCGCGCCAATCAGGAAGAGGTTGGGCCTGTTTGTCACAGGCCGTGGTCGACCGCGGCGCTCGTCCTCAGCATCCGCGCCATGATATCGAGCGAGGCGGCGAGCGCCGCCGCGTCACGTTCGAGGAGCTGCTTTGACCGTCGCCATCGTCATGACCGTTCGCGACGAGCAGGAACTGCTGCGCAGCAACCTGCTCTACCACCGCTTCATCGGCGTGGACCACGCCTACGTCTACGACGACGGTTCGACTGACGGCACACCGGCAACCATCGCCGACCTCGATTTCGTGACCTTCAAATCGACCGTTCCGCGCGAACAATTCAGAGACCGCGGCGACCTGGCCCAGTTCGTCGCGAACTACAACACCCACCTGACCGCGCGCCAGTTACTCAACGTGGTCGACGCGATGGCTGCGGCAAGGTCCGCCGGCGCCCAATGGCTGGCCCACATCGACGCCGATGAACTCCTGGCGGCCGACATTCACGCCCAGCAGCCGGCTGCCCTGCGCGACTTCTTCGACGGCCAGGAGAAGGCGACGCAAGCCGTTGTATTCAGGCCACTCGAGGTCGTCCAGCGCCGGCTCTCGTACGACGACGTCTTCACCGAGGAGACGCTCTTCAAGCGCGGCGACGCCTCAGCCAAACGCAAGACCTACGATCCCTTCCACAACAAGACTGAAGACGTCAACATCGTCTACGGCCACTCGGTGGGCAAGAGTGCGGTCCGACTCGCCGCCGGCCCCGCTCCGATGACCGTCCATCGCTTTGCCCAGACCGATGGCACGCCACTCGTCACCAAGGAAGCCGGCCGCCTGCTGCACTACTACTGCCACAGCTTCGAGGCATTCGAGTCCAAGTTCCACCTCATGGCAGACCACCCGGACACGCACATACGCGGCGACAAGGTCGTGCTGCAGAAGCGGCTTTGGCGCGACGTCGTCAACCGCGCCGGCTACGACGACGCAGCCTTGCGCGACTACTACCAGCGCTGGGTGATGTTCGGCCCGGACGACGTGGCTCGACTGAGCCAGCCTACCGGCTGGGGCCCTCTGCGCCAGCCGCCGGTGATCGTCCAAGTCGAGACCGTCGGCCAGGTCCTGGCGCAGGTTCAAAACCGGCAGCCGTAGGTCGCACCTACACTGGCCGACTGGTGACAGATCAATCCAACCCGCGCCCGCGCAAGGGCGAATGGGCGCCGAGCCAACTCGGCAACGAGCGTGGCGGCCTCGAGAAGAAGGTCGCCCACGGCCTGACCTGGACGCTGGTCGAGACGTGGGGCAGCCAGTTCGTCGGCCTTGTCATATTCGCGGTGCTGACGCGCCTGCTCAGCCCGGAGGACTTCGGTCTCGTTGCGCTGGCGGCTGTCTTCGTCGCACTCGGCCAGCTGTTCGCGGATCAAGGGCTCGGTGATGCGGTCGTTCAGCGCCGCCTGCTGAGCCGGCTGCAGATCGATACCGCGTTCTGGGCGGCGCAGGTGACCGGCCTGTTCCTGTTTGCCCTCGGCTTCCTTGCCGCCGGCCCGATCGCCCGGCTCGTCGGCGAGCCTGCCCTGGAGCCGATCCTGCAGGTACTGGCGCTGATATTCCCGCTCACCGCCCTGTCCAGCATCCAGGTCGGCCTGCTCCGTCGCGAACTGCAGTTCCAGCGGCTCGCGGTGCGGCGGCTGGTCGCGCTCATCAGCCGGCGGTGCCGTGGGAATAGGCATGGCGCTGGGCGGATTCGGTGCGTGGGCGCTGGTTGGCCAGCAGCTCGCCACCGCCACTGCGTCGGTCGTGTTGCTGTGGGCAGTCAGCCCGTGGCGACCCAGCCTCGAGTTCTCGCGGCCCGACTTCCGATCACTGTTTGGCTTCGGCTTCAACGTCGTCGGCAGCGATTTCCTCGGTTTCATCAGCCGCAACACGGACAACCTGCTTATCGGTGTGTTCCTGGGTCCCGTGGCGCTGGGTTTCTACGCCGTGGCCTACCGCCTGCTCGATACCAGCCAGACGATCCTGATCTCGGCGGCGCGGCGCCTCGTGTTCCCCTCGTTCTCGCGACTGCAGCACGACCTCGAGCGCGTCCGCCGCGCCTATATCCGTCTCTCGCGTACGAGTAGCACGTTGACGCTGCCGGGCTACATCGGTCTTGCCCTCGTCGCGCCCGAAGCGATCGTCGTCGTCTTCGGCCAGAAATGGGCTGACAGCGGAACGGCCGCGGCCGTGCTGTTCCTGATTGGTCCGGTGCTGACCATCGGCGCGTTCTCGGGCGCGGTCTGGAACGCCGTCGGCCACCCCGAGGTCACGCTGCGCTTCCGGCTGGTCTCGACCGTCGCCAACGTTGCCGGCTTCATCCTGGCCGTGGCAATTTTCAAGGACATCGTGGCCGTCGCGGCGGCGTACACCATCCGTGGCTACCTGCTGCTGCCGCTGAACCTGTACTGGATGCGCGTCTACAGCGGTGTGCCGGTGCGCGACCAACTATGGCCGCTCAGAGGGGTTGCTGCGTCGACCCTGCTGATGGCCATCGCCGTTATCGGTGTGAAGCTCGTGCTGGGCGACGGAGTGCATCACATCGTGCTGCTGGCGGCCGAGGTGACCGTCGGCGTGGTGACCTTTGGCGTCGCGCTGTTCTTCATCGACCGGCCGCTTTTGAAGGACGTGATCAGCATCGGTACGCAGGCCGTCCCGGGGACCGCACCAATTGCTCGCAGATTTGGCATCCAGCCGCACAAACACCGCACGCCGCCAGTCATGGTGCCTGCGGCCGAGACCGCCGCCCAGCCGCCGCTGGACGAGTTCGACACGGGTTAGGTAGGTTCTCGGCAAGATGCCTCGACCCGACTTCTTCATCGTTGGCACGTTCAAGGGCGGCAGCACTGCGCTCTACGAGGGCCTGCGCCGGCACCCGCAGATCTTCATGCCCTTCCACAAGGAGCCGCTCTATTTCGGCGACGACCTGACCCGCCGCTACGGGCGGCTGACCGAGGCCGACTACCTGCGCCTGTTCAAGAACGCCAAACCCGGCCAGCGCGTCGGCGAGGCGAGCACGTGGTACCTGTATTCGACCAGTGCGGCGCGGGAGATCAAGGCGTTCTCGCCCGACGCCAAGATCCTCGTCGTCCTGCGCAATCCGGTTGACGTCATGTACGCCCAGCACAACCAGCTGATCTTCAACGTCATCGAGGACATTCCCGACTTTGCCGACGCGCTCGCCGCCGAGCCGGAGCGCCGCGCCGGCCGCCGGCTGCCGCCGGGACCGATCAACGTCGAGAACCTCTTCTACCGCCACAGCGTGCAGTTCTCGGAGCAGCTCGAGCGCTATTTCGATGTGTTCGGGCGTGAGAACGTGCACGTGATGCTGTTCGACGACTTGCGCCGCGATGGCGCCCGCGAGGTGCGTGGCGTGCTCGAGTTCCTGGGCGTCGATCCGTCGCTGGCCGCCGCGCCGCCCACCGCTAACGAGAGCCGGCGCGTCCGCTCGCCGCTCATCCAGCGGCTGATCTTCGCGCCAAAATTGCTGCTGCCGCTGGCGCCGGCGCTACGCCGCTTCCCGCTGGTGCGCTCCCTTCGAACCCGCCTTCTCGAGATGAACAGCGAGGCCAGGCCGCGCCCGCCCATGGACGCAGAGCTGCGCCGCCAGCTGCTCGACGAGTTCAGGCCTGAGATCGAGCGCCTGGGCCGTTTGATCGATCGCGACCTATCGGCCTGGCTGCAGCCTCCGCCTGAGCCCAAGGGTCAGAGCCAGGCCGCCGCGCCAACCACCGCGTGAAGCGTCCCGACATCTTCATCGTCGGCGCCTTCAAGGCCGGCACCACCGCCCTTTACGAGTACCTGCGCGCCCATCCACAGGTTTTCATGTCGGTGCCCAAGGAGCCGATGTACTTCGGCGCCGACCTGACGCCGCGCTACACGCGCATGACGGAGCCCGAATACCTGCAGCTGTTTGCCCGGGCGAACCCCGACCAGCACGGCGGTGAAGCCTCGCCCTGGTACCTCTACTCGGTTTCCGCGGCGCAGGAGATCCACGACTTCAACGCCGATGCCAGGCCGATCGTCATGCTGCGCAATCCGGTTGACGTTATGTACTCCCAGCACAGCCAGCTGGTCTTCAATCAGCGCGAAGACCTGGCCGACTTCGCCGAGGCGCTGGCGGCCGAAGAAGACCGGCGCGCCGGCCGGCGCATTCCAAAGGACGCGATTCGGCCGGAAGCGCTGTTCTATCGCCACAGCGTCCGTTTCTCCGAGCAGCTGCGCCGCTACTTCGATGTCTTTGGCCGCGACGGAGTCCACGTCATCGTCTTCGACGATTTCATAGCCGACACGCGCGGCGCCTACCGCTCGACCCTGGAGTTCATTGGCGTCGACCCCAGCGTCGAGGTCGACCTGTCTGTGTACAACCCCAACCGGACCGCTCGCTCCGGCCGCGTGTCAAGGCTCGTTTTCGCGCCGCCCAAACCGCTGCGCGGCGCGGTGGGCACCCTCCGGCGCGTGCCGCTGGCGCACCGTATCCGTGATGCGCTGGTCAGCGCCAACAGTCGCGCGGCAAAGCGCGCTCCGATGGATCCCGAGTTGCGCCGCCAGCTGACGATCGAGTTCAGGCCGCAGGTGGCGGAACTGGGCGAGCTCATCGAGCGCGACCTGTCGGCCTGGAGCGAGACGTGAAAACGATCCAGGTCGACACGCTGTCGGTTGAGGACGTGACCTTCCAGGAAACGGTTGAGTTGCTCGTTACATGGGCGCGCGACGGCAGCGGCGGTTACGTGACCACGCCCAACATTGACCACGTGGTGCGCGCCCACTCGGACGCCGACTTCCGGGGGATCGTGCGCGGCGCCCGGCTGCGCGTGCCGGATGGTATGGGCATCGTCTATGGCTCGCGCGTCGCCGGCACGCCGTTTCGCGGCTCGGTCACCGGCCGGCTCCTGCCCCAGGGCGTGGCCAGGGCCAAATCCGACGAGCCCACGCCGGTAGCGCTGCTGGGTGGTCGAGACGACGCGGCAGACAAGGCCTCCGAAGCGCTCCGATCGGCCGGCGCCAAGGTTGTCGCCGCCATCGCGCCGGCGATGGGTTTTGCGATCGGTGGCAAAGAGGACGCCGCCGCCCTGGCCCAGCTGAAGGCGGCCGCGCCGCGCCTTCTGTTCGTGGGCCTGGGCTCGCCCAAACAGGAGCGCTGGATGGCGGCGCATACGGCGGACCTGCCGCAGACCGTCATGGTCGGCGTGGGTTACGCCATCGACATCCTGGGCGGCAAGACCAAAGCCGCGCCGCGCTGGATGACGCGCATTGGCGTCGAGTGGGCCTACCGGATGCTCAGCGACCCGGTGCGCATTGGCAAGCGGGTTTTCATCGGCACGCCGCGCTTCATGTTGTGGATGCTGCAGACGCGCCTCAGGAGGCGCCGATCAAGTCGAGGATAGTTTCGAGCGTGACCTGGCCGGCGTGCTCGTCCAGGTCCAGCGGGCCCCAGTGGTCATCGCCCTCAACAACGGTCAACGAGGCGTTATAGCCGGCTTCATCGAGTTCGCGAACAAGAGTCCGCGGCTGGACGACGTCCACGATCGGGTCGTCGCGCTCGTGGACCATGCGCACAACGAGCTTCGGATTGCCGCCTATCTGTTCCAGCGTGTCGCCCTTCTCCCAGACCCTTGGCGCCTCGTCGGGCGTGCCCCCATACCAGATGTTCCAGAGCGGTGCGGGCGGTGGTGGCACGCCGACCGTGCAATTGGCGCTTACGCCCACCCACGCGTCGGGCAGCGCCGACTCGTCCGGCGCCAGGCAGTCGCCGTTGAACTTGTCGCCGGCCAGGGACACGAGCGTGCCCACGTAGCCGCCAAACGAGTGCCCAACCAGCACCAGCTTCTGCTTGGGGTCGCCGCCGTATAGGTGGGCGGTGGCGCGCGCGAAGCGCACGGCACAGGCCACGTCATCGACCGCTTCCGGCCAGCCCTGCTGAACAACCGGCCGGACGCCGCGGTAGTCGATGTTGAACACCACCGCACCATGTTCCGCCACCGCTTTGGCGAGTTCGGCCATGTCGGCCGGCGTACGCGGCCGGCCGTGGACCATCACCACCACCGGCCACGGCCCGCCCTCATCGGGCGCGTAGACGTCGACGAACTGCTGACACGCGGTCAGTCGCGCTCCACAGTCGCCCTTGGTGGCGTACGGGATCGTCCGCCACACCTCCTGCTCGTGACCGGTGGGCGGACCGGGCGTCGCGGTCGGTGGCGGGGCGTGCGTTGGCTTGGCGGTTGGCTCGGGGCTGTCGGCCGGCGAATCGGTCGGCCCGCCTTCAGCCGGCGAAGGCGTTGTCCCGGCGTGGGTTGGGCCAGCGGAAGCTGTCCCGGTCGGCCGGACGGTCGTTGGAATCGGCGTTGGCGTAGGCGGCGTCTGGGCCTGACAGGCCGCCAACAGCAGCGCCAGCACGCCCACGCCGAGGCGTGGCCCCAACTTTCCCCCGCTCATGCCGCTTCGAGCAGGCCCCGGCCCTCCAGGTAGGCGATGACCTCCGCCGCGTTTTGGGCGGCGGATCTGTTGACCGTTTCCAGGCGCAACTCGGGCTGGTTGGGCGGCTCATACGGGTCGGAAACGCCGGTCATCTTCGTGACTTCGCCGCGCTCGGCTCCGGCATACAGGCCCTTGACGTCGCGCGCCTGCACCACTTCCAGTGGCGTGTCGACGTAGACCTCGACGAAACCGTCACCGACCAGCGCGCGAACCTCGTCACGCGTCGCGCGATACGGGCTGACCAGCGCGCACACGACCGCGCCGCCGTGGCGGACGATCTCGGCGGCCACAAAGCCGACCCGCCGGACGTTCTCATCGCGATCCTCGCGCGAGAAACCGAGGCCCTTTGAAAGGTGCGTCCGTACGACGTCGCCATCGAGCATGGTGACAACACGGCTACGCCGTTCTAGTAGTTGAACGACCAGCTCGGCGGTGGTTGTCTTACCCGCGCCGGACAGGCCGGTAAACCACAGGCAAAATCCGGGTGCGCGGACGAGAGTGCCCAAGTCGCGCGCAGTCTAACGTCGCATATCGCGGTCCGGCCTGGCTGGCTCCCGCCGCGGCGACAACATGGGGGATTACGAATGCCCGACTCGACAGGTTCGTAGTGGGCCGCTATTCGTGGTGACGGTGGAAAAGGAGACCGACGGCGCGGTCGGGGAATCCGAACGATCTCTTCCGCCCGTGCGCGCCATTCTTGCGCTGAGCCTGATCGTGCTGGCCGCGGCCGTGCTGGTCATTTTCGTGCGCCAGCCAACAGAGCCGCTGCACCTCGATCGCGGTCGTCGCACTGGGCGGCGTGGCGACCGCCCTTGCCCTGGAGCAGCTACTCGAGCGGCGCAAGGACGCCGCGCAGGCCGCGCGCGATGCCGGCACCATGCGCATGCTGAAGCGCCTGTCGCGCTCCCTGTCGTTCGAGAGCATCGTCGCGTCAATCGGCGAGGACCTGCGCCAGGCCGCCGAGGTCGACCACGTTGCCGTGGCGCGCATGCGAACGGGCGACGGCGCGCTCGAACTGACCCTCGTCTCGGGCAACGGCAAGGGCGGTATCTCCAACTCGGTCCTGTCCGCCGACGCGCTGGATCCGTCCTCGGCGGCGCCCACTGGCCGGCCGCTGGCCGAGTTGATGGGCACTCAGCGGCAGGACCAGCTGATCGCGGATGAGATCGGGCGCCGCGTCCGCGCCGCCTACGGGCTGGCTCAGACGCTGGCCGCGCCACTCGTCGTCGACGAGCGTGTGGTGGGCGCCATCGTGCTGTCGCGCCGGGCCGGCGCGGAGTGGACCGTTGGTGCGTCGCGCCTGCTGAACTTTGGCGCAGAGGAGTTGTCGGCGGCACTTGCCCGCGCGTATCGCTTCGAGGCGGCAGAGACGAGGGCCAACATCGACGCGCTGACCGGCCTGCCCAACCGGCGTTACCTCGAGGAGTACGTCGCCATCGCCGGGCCGCGGCGGCGGGCGGGCGACAGCTTTGGCGTGTTGATGATCGACATCGACCACTTCAAGCGACTGAACGACCGCTATGGCCACGCCAGCGGCGACAGCGTGCTGCGCGCGGTGGGCGAGCGGATATCAGCGGCCATCCGGGCCACCGATACCCCGGCCCGCTATGGCGGCGAGGAGTTCGCGGTGGTGCTGCGGCGGGCCAACCAGGCACAGGCAGTGGAGGTCGCAGAACGCATCCGCCAGGCGATCCGCGCCATTCCGCCTGGTGAGCTGAAGCTGCGCGAAGCGGTCACTGTCTCCATCGGCGTCGCCGTTTCGGAGTCGGCCGAGGTGGGCCTGCCCAACCTGCTCGAGGCGGCCGACCAGGCGCTCTACCGGGCCAAGCGCGAGGGACGGAATCGGACCGTGCTGGCACGATAGGCGGGTGAGCCCAGCCGCCCGCCGTTCGGCGCCGCCGCGCCCCAAGCGAATTGACGTGCCCAGCGCTGCGGCAGAGGAGCGCGATCCGGCCGACACGATGGCGCCGTCGCTGGCCGAGCCGCTCGAGATCGACCCAGACCAGCCACCCTACGAAACGCGGCCGCGCGCCTCGCGCGGCGATCCGGTGCCGCTGCTCGGCAACGACGAGCTGGCGCGCATCTTCTACGAGATCGGCGACATGCTCGAGATCCGTGGCGAGATGGCGTTCAAGGTTGGGGCCTACCGCCGCGCGGCCGACTCGATGGCCAACTCGCCCATCGACATCTCGGCCGCCTACCGGGCCGGCTCGCCGCCACAATTGGCCGGCGTGGGCAAGGCCATCGACGAGAAGCTGGCCGAACTGGCGGACACCGGCCGGCTGCGTTTCTACGAGCGCCTCAGGCGTGACGTTCCGCCGTCCGTCGTCACTCTGCTGGCGGTGCCGGGTCTGGGCCCGCGCACAGCCGGCGATCTGTGGCGCCAGGCCGGCATCGCCTCGTTGGACGATCTCGAGCGGGCCGCCTCGACTGGCCAGCTGCGTTCGATCCGTGGCATCAGCGAGAAGACGGAGGCAAAGCTGCTCGACGGCCTCGAGCAGCTGCGCAAGCGGCCGGCCCGTCGCATCCGCCTGGATGCCGCGGCCGACATCGCCGACCGAGTTTCGCGCGCCGTCTCGTCGACGCCGGGTGTCCGGCAGGTGGTCGTTGCCGGCTCCTTCCGGCGCCGGCGGGAAACGGTCGCCGACCTGGACGTGCTCGTCGAGACCGACAATCCGGCCCAGGTCATCGACCGATTGCACAGCGCCGCCTGGGTCGAGCGCGTGGGCGGCCACGGCGGACGGCCGGGTGGCACTACGCGCACGACCGTCCAGCTGCGCAATGGCCCGCAACTCGACGTGATGACCATGCCGCCCGGGAGTCGCCGGCACCTATCTCGTTCACTTCACGGGCTCGGCGGCACACAACGTGCGGCTGCGTGAGATCGCGCGCGACCGCGGCTGGAGCCTGAGCGAGCATGGTTTTGCCCGGCTGACCGACGACGGCGAGGTCGCGACAGGGTCGGATGCGGCACGTCACACCTTCGAAACCGAGGCCGAGGTCTATGACTTCCTGGGCCTGCCCTTCATCGAGCCCGAGCTGCGCGAGGACCGTGGCGAGATCGAGGCAGCGCAGGGCGGTCGCTTGCCGTCGGTCGTTCGTCGCTCGGAGCTCACAGGGGACTGCCACACCCACTCCAACTGGTCGGACGGCCACGTCGAGATTGCCCGCATGACCGAGCTGGCGCGTGCCGCCGGCCTGTCGTGGCAGGTCCTGACTGACCACACGCAGAGCCTGGCCATCGCCCGCGGGCTCACGCCCGAGCGAGTCGACCAGCAGCGCCGGATCGTCGCCGAGCTGAATGAAGGCTTCGCGCGCGACGGCATCGACTTCCGGCTGCTGCACGGCTGCGAACTGGAGATCAGGCCGGACGGCGTGCTGGATTACCCGGACAAGTTGCTTGCCAGATACGACGTCGTCGTCTGTTCGCTGCATGTCGGCCGGCGCCAGCCGCGGGCGCAGCTGATGGCCCGTTATCGGACCGCGTTGCGCAGCCCGCACGTCGACATCATTGCCCACCCGTCCGGTCGCAAGATCGGCATCCGCGACGACCTCGACCTCGACTGGGAAGCGTTCTACCGCGAAGCGGCCGAGACGGGCACGGTCCTGGAACTGAACGGCTCGGACGAGCGATTGGACCTGGACGACCGCCGCGCCCGCGCCGCGCTTGACGCGGGGAACCGTTTCGTGATCGACTCGGACGCGCACTACATGCGCGAATTCGACAACCTCAATTGGGGCGTCGCACAGGCTCGCCGGGCGTGGCTCGAGCCCAAGAACGTCCTGAACACGCTGCCGCTCGACGAATTCGTACGCGCCGTCACCACGCACGCCTAAAGAGAGGAGATCACCTTGCCCAAACGACCCGAGGGCCCGCCCGTTCTCGATCCGGCCGAACATCGCCGGCTCGGCGCCGGCCTCTACAACTACACCTGGACGCTGATGGAGAAGCCTGACCGGACGGCCGACGAGACCGACCAGATGATCCACGCGGTCCACGCGTCGGCCTTCCACTGGCGACAGATCGGCAACGCGGCCAACCTGGCGCGCGCCGAGTGGATCTGCTCTCGTGTCTACGCGGTCCTCGGCCAGGCGAGCCTGCGCATGTGGCACGCGCGTCGATGCCTGGCGCTCGTCGACGCCGGCGGGGAAGGCTTCGAGGACTGGGAACGCGGATCGGCGCTGGAGGCCGTCGCCCGCGCGTACGCCGTCGCCGGCGACCGCGCCGAGTCGGATCGATACCGCGCCCTGGCCGAAGCCGAGCTGCCCAAGATCGCCGAAGACGACGATCGCGAAGTGCTCGAAAAAGACCTGGCTTCGATCCCGACTTGAGGGCTGGTAGACTGACTACTCCGCAGGACCCGTCCGGCACGGCTACGTGCGTGCCCGTCCGCCCACACGAAGGAACCAGATGAGCTTTCCCCTGACCGATGGTGCCGCCAAGCCGGCTGCCGTCAACGCCACCCGCCTCAAGCGCCAGCTGTCAGAGCAGGCGATCGCCGCGGCGACCGCCGCCGAGTGGCAAGAGGCGGTCGACATCAACAAGCGCATCCTCGAGCTGGGCGCCGACAGCGAGGCCGAGAACCGCCTCGCCCGGGCGTACTGGGAGCTCGGTGAGCTGCAGGCCGCCCGCGAGCACTACCAGTCGGCCCTTGCCCTCGACCCAACGAACCGCATCGCCGAGCGCAACATCAACCGGCTGCGCATGCTGATGGCCGAGGCGGGCAAGAAGACGGTCGCCGCCCAGAAGGGCTCCAAGGCGCCGGTCAGCATTTTCGTCGAGGAGACCGGTAAGACCGGTTTCGCGCACCTTCTCGACCTCGTCTCGCCCAAGCAGCTGGCGCAGGTCAACCCGGGCGACGCTGTCGACCTTGCCGCCGATGGCCCGCGCCTGGCGGCCAAGTCCAACGGCGTGCACATCGGGTTTGTCGAGCCACGCGTTGCGGCCCGCCTGCTGAAGCTCATTGCCGAGGGCAACAAGTACGCCGCCGGCGTGACCAGCCTGGGCGAGCGAGACGTGCGCATCATCATCCGCGAGACCTACCAGGACCCCGCCAACTACGGCAAGGTGTCCTTCCCGACGGCGGCCAAGGTCAGCGACCTGCGCCCGTACACCAAGGGCACGCTGGTACGCGAGGAGATGGACCTCGAGGACGACCTCGAAGAGGATCTCGAGGACGAGGAGATCGAGGACATCGGCCGCGTCCTGCCCGCCGAGGTGACCGAGGAAGAGGCGTTCGTCGCCGATGAGGGCGAAGAGTCGGACGACGACGACGACGACTAGACGGCCAAGCCGATGCGCTTTTGACATCTGCCCAACTGGTGGGCACTAAGCCGGACGCGCAGCAGATTCCACGCGTGAGCCCCGGAGCTCCAACTCAGACCTGAGCGTGGTCGGCCCCGGCCGTCTCGCATATCGCCAACCAGTTGGGAAATTGTCAAGAACCAAGGCGACCATCCGGCTTGCCCGCTGACGGCGTCGTCGCCGCGGCAGTTGTCCGCCGCCTGCCTCTTCCGCAGAGCAGCGCGCATTAGACTCGGCTGAATGGCCGACCCTCTCCCGTCAGTCTTCCGGCCAACGCCAGCACCGACCCTGTCGATCTTCGAGCGGCTGGCCCCACCGCCGCCGGAAAACGTCGTTGCCCTGGAGCTGAACGGGCGGACCGTGCCCGGCGACGTAGTCATCGACCTGCACGGTCGCGGCGGCTGGGTCGCCCGGACTGGCATAGGCGCCCTGCGCCGCATCTACGACTTCGAGTCGAGCGGGCTGACCAGATTGCTGGCCGAGGTCGTTCTGCGACCGCCGGACCTGCGCCACTTCGACGCTGCCCTGTCCACGCTGGCCGCACATCCGCGCGGCCAGACGAACCTGCGCCAGGCGATCAACGACATGTACACCTCGACCTGCCCGACATGCGGGCGGCCGGTCGTCGTCGACGAGTTCATTTGGGAAGGCGGCGCCATCGCCCCGTCGCGCAAGGTCTTCCAATGCCCCTTCTGCCGCGACCAGGGGCGCGGCCAGGAGCAGCGCAATCTTCCCGTCGAGAAGCTCGACATCGAGCGCTACGAGGACCTCGCCCGTCAGGAACGCGTGCGCCAATCCATCAAGGCGCGCTTCGCCACGCCGTCAACCACCCAGCCGCTGCCGGACGAGCTGCTCGACCTGTACACGCCGCGCACGCTCGTCGCGCTCGACGCACTGATTGCCCGGCTCGACACCGACCTTCGCGCCGCCCCGATCAACGCAGCACTGCGCCTCGCTCTGGCGGGCACGCTTCTGACTGTCTCGAAGCTCCACTCCTACCCCGGACGCGTGGCGGCCCTGCGCATCCAGCAGGGTCATATCAAGCCACTTGGAGAGCGACAGTGGCGCGAGCGCAACCCGTGGCTGGCCTTCGAGGAGCAGTGTCGGCAGGTGCGCACGCTGATCACCCGCGTCGCCGCCACTACGGGCACTTTCCAGCCGCGCAACGGCGACGACCTCGACACGCTCATCGACGGCACGGCCAACGTCGTCCTGCGCTCGGGCAGCCCGGATGAACCGGGCAATAACCCCACATTTTCGCCGCTGCGGCCGCAGTTCCCGGGCAGGCTCGACCCGCGCACCCGTATTCGATTGGTCCTTACCCAGCCGCCGGTGCGCTGGACGACCGAGAACCTGTCCTTCGCCTATCTCGCCACCTGCCTCGTACTGGGCAGGGAGGAAGCCGCCAAATTGCCGCTGGACGGCATCTATGGCCCGCCGCCGCGCAGCGCCTGGGGCCGTGAGGCCACCGCTCTTCGCAAAGCCCTACTGGCGGTTCGGCCCGTGCTCGCCACCGACGCGTCGGCTGTGGTCATGCTCGATCGGACGGGTCCGTCGGGCCTTGTCGCCGGCGTGCTGGGTGGTGTCGGTGCCGGTTTCCGCCTGGCGTCGGCGGTACTCGCCGAAGTCGGCCAAGAGATCGAAGGCGTGCTTGAGTTCACCCTGACTGAGCCGGGCAGCGAAACACTGGCGCCAGAAAACGCCGAACTTGCGCGATTGGCGCTGGCCGATCAGGACGAGCCGTTCCAACTGGCCGCGGTCGAAGCCGCCGTTACCGAGGTGGCCGTGGCCGTGCTGCAGGCACGCGGCGAGCCAGCCCGTTTCGAACGCCTCCTGGGCGAGGTGCTCATCGGGCTGGACCGGTTGGGTCACCTGCGCAAGCTGGTCGGCACCGAGACCTTCCACGAAACGGAGTCGGCCGGCCAGCGGTCCCAGCTGGCGGAAGACACTCCGGCCGATGAAACGCCATCCGATTCCGACCTGGCCTGGCTGTTCCCCAAGACGGCCGACGACGCCGACGAGGCCGCAGACGACGGCCTGGATGAACCGGAGGCCGAGGAAGCCGCCGGCGAAGCGGCCGAAGAATCAATCGAGGGGCAATCCGAGGGATCGGAAGGGGAGGCCACCGCAGCAACAACGCCGGCCTGGGCGGTCGGTGCCCGTTCGGCCACCGACCACGTCCGGCTGTTCATGGAAATCGTGATGGGCGAGCTGCGCCGACCCGACCACCCGCGGCTGGTCGAACTTGAACCCGGCCGCTGGTGGCTGCGCGACGAGGCCGACCTGGAGAAGGCAAGGCAACCGCTGTCTGATCGACTCGAATGGGCGATCTTCGGCCTGCTGTCGACCTCGAGCGGCATCAGTGAAGACGCGTTCTTTGAGCGTGTCTCGCGCATGTACCGGGGCTTCGACACGCCCGACGAGGAGATGGTCCGCGCCATCCTCGACAGCTACCGCGACCCGGCCTCACCGCCAACTCAGCTCGAAACCCGCGATGACCTGCAACGCCGCCACGCCGAGCACGGCACGATGGTCGGCATGCTCGTGGAGTACGGGCATCGCCTGGGCATGCGCGCGTGGGCCGGGCCGCGCGAACAGCGTCGCGCCTACCGAGAAAGTACGGTGGGCGACCTGCTGACCGAAGAGGAGCAGCGCGTCTACCTACCGCTGATCAGCGCCGGCGACCCGGCTGCCCTCGAGAACACCGACTGCATCTGGTACGTGCGCGGCAAGGCGACGTTCCTGTTCGAGGTCGAGTGGACGGCGATCATCGCCGAGCCACTGACGCGCGGCCGGCGCATCCCGACCGACGACAAGATCGTGCGCTTCCTGGTCGTGCCCGACGAGCGCATCGAGCTCGTCCGGTTGAAGCTTTCGCGGTCACCACTGCTGCGCCAGGCGCTGCAGGACGACAACTGGCACATCCTGAAGTGGGACCACGTGCGCCGGCTGCACGCCCAGGAAGAAGCAAGCCTGGAGCAACTGGCCCCGCTCATCGGGCTTGATCCGGAAGCCGAGCACCAGGGCGAACAGCTCGCCCTTTTCGGCTAGCCAGCGTCTACCCTCCTGACCGTGCCGCCTGAAATCCAAGCGATCATCGACGACCTGCGTCGGGCGTGGGGGCTGAACACCGTCATCCAGATCGTCGTCATCCTCGTGGCGACGTGGATCGCGCTGCGTTTCGTCAGGTTCGTGACGAATACCGCCCTGGACCGCCTGTTCCTGCGCGAGGCGACCGAGGGCACGGCGCAGGACCTGGCCGCTTCCGAGGTCGCCCGCCGGCGGACGCAGCTGGAGTGGCTGACCTACCGCATCCTGCGCGTGATCGTCTGGATCATCGCCTTCCTGATGATCCTGGGCGTCCTCGACATCGATATCGGCCCGGCCATCGCCGGTCTCGGCATCCTTGGCCTCGCCGTCAGTCTGGGCACGCAGAGCCTGATCAAGGACTACATCGGCGGCGCCTTCATCCTGATCGAGAACCAGTACGCCGACGGCGACATGATCACCATTGCCGGCGTCACCGGAACGGTGGAAGACATCAGCCTGCGTCGGACGTCGTTGCGCGATACCGACGGAACGGTCCACACGGTGCCGCACGGATTGATCGAGGTGACGAGCAACCTGACGCGCAACTGGGCCAACATCAACTTTGACGTTCCAATTGCCTACGACGTGGACATCGCCGCCGTATCGGCGGTGATCAACGATGTCGGCGCGGCCTTCGCCGAGGATCCGGAGTGGAAGCCGTATGTCCTCGAGGCACCCAAGGTTCTGCGCGTCGACCAGCTACGCGAATCGAGCATGACCCTCAAGGTGCTGGGCAAGGTGCAGGCCAACCGCAAGAACGAGATGGCAGGCGAGCTGCGCCGCAGGGTCCTGGCCGAGCTTGCCCGGCGCAATCTGGTTGTCGGCTGGCGGCCCGTCCCCGGCGCGGCGGTAGCATCTGAGCACAGCAACGAGGAGAGACAGCAGTGACCGAGACTGCGCTGCCCGGCTCAATGTCGCAGCCGGAGATCGAGAACCTTCTCGCCGAGAAGCGGACCTTCCCGCCCGACCCAGCCTTTGTCGCGCAGGCGAACGCCCAGCCATCGCTCTATGACGAAGCAGAGCGCGACTACGTGGCGTTCTGGGAGAAGCTGGCTCGCGAGACGATCAGCTGGGACAAGCCCTTCGACACTACGCTCGAGTGGGAGCTGCCCTTCGCCAAGTGGTTTGTCGGCGGCAAGCTCAACCTGACCTACAACTGCGTCGACCGCCACGTCGAGGCGGGCCTTGGCTCTAAGGTTGCCTATCACTGGATCGGCGAGCCGGGTGACACGCGGACCATCACGTTTGCCGACCTCCAACGCGAGGTGTCAAAGGCCGCTAACGCCATCCGCGAGCTCGGCATCAACACCGGCGACCGCGTCGCCATCTACATGCCCATGATCCCCGAGCTGCCCATCGCCATGCTCGCCTGCGCCCGCATCGGCGCCCCACACACGGTGGTTTTCGGCGGCTTCTCAGCCGAAGCCCTGGCCGGTCGCATCGACGACTCGCAGGCCAAGCTGGTGATCACGGCCGACGGCGGCTGGCGTCGCGGCAAAGCCGTCAACCTGAAGTCGGCGGCCGACGCAGCGATAGACATGACGTCGACCGTCGAGCACTGCCTGGTTGTGCGTCGTGTCGGCGATGAGGGCGAGGCCATCGACATGAAAGATGGCCGCGACGTGTGGTGGCACGACGTGGTCGAACGTCAGAGCGAGAACTGTCCGCCGGTGTCGGTCGACTCAGAGCACATGCTCTACCTGCTCTACACCTCGGGCACGACGGCCAAGCCCAAGGGCATCATGCACACCACGGCGGGCTACCTGCTGGGCACCAGCTACACCCACCAGATGATCTTCGACGTCAAGCCCGAAGACGTTTACTGGTGCGCGGCGGATATCGGTTGGGTCACCGGCCACTCCTACATCGTCTACGGCCCGCTGGCCAACGCCACCACGAGCGTGATGTATGAGGGCGCGCCGGATACGCCGGCCTGGGATCGCTGGTGGCAGATCATCTCGGACTACAAGGTCACGATCCTGTACACCGCGCCGACCGCCATCCGCGCCTTCATGAAGCAGGGCGCCGAGTGGCCGGCCAAGCACGACCTGTCGACGCTGCGCGTGCTCGGTTCGGTTGGCGAGCCGATCAATCCCGAAGCCTGGCTCTGGTATCAGAAGAACATCGGCGGCGGCAAGACGCCCGTCGTCGACACGTGGTGGCAGACCGAGACGGGCATGATCATGATCACGCCACTGCCGGGCATCACGACGACGAAGCCCGGTTCCGCCACCTTCCCGTTCCCGGGCGTGGGCGCCGATGTCATCGACGCCAACGGCAACTCGGTACCGTGGGGCGGTGGCGGGTATCTCGTGCTGACACGACCGTGGCCGGCCATGCTGCGCGGCATCTACGGCGATCCGGAGCGCTACAAGGCCACCTACTGGAGTCGCTTTCCGGGCAAGTATTTCGCCGGCGACGGCGCCAAGCGCGACGAGGAAGGCTATTTCTGGCTGCTCGGTCGCGTGGACGACGTGATGAACGTGTCGGGCCACCGGCTTTCCACCATCGAGGTCGAGTCGGCCCTGGTTGACCACCCTGCGGTGGCCGAGGCGGCAGTCGTCGGTCGGTCGGATCCCGTCACAGGCCAAGCCATCTTTGCCTTCGTCATCCTGCGCAAGGACTTCGAACCGTCCGACAAGCTGGCCATCGAGCTGCGCGACCACGTAGCCAAGATCATCGGCGGCATCGCCCGGCCCAAGTACCTGCTGTTCACGCCGGACCTGCCCAAGACGCGCTCGGGCAAGATCATGCGCAGGCTGCTGCGTGACATTGGGGAGGGACGCTCGCTGGGCGACACGACGACGCTCGCCGACGCAGGCGTGGTCGACACGATCCGAGAACGAACCGGAGCAGCCGCCGACGAGGCAGTAGCCGCCGACGAGCAGCCCGTCGCTGGAACGACGCGCGATCCCAGGCGTGTGCGTCCGGAGCACCACCGGGCGAACGTCGCCGGTAGCCCCGGTCAATGTGTGCAGCCACAGCACAACCCGGCGGAATCAGTGCCGCCGCACCCTCTTGGAAGCGTCGATTCACTGAAATTGCGCAGCCACGGGTACACATTCGCCCGAACTCGGGTCGGCCAGCGGTTCCGTGGGCGGCACGGCCGGTCGGCCCAGGCCAACTTTCGCTCGGTGGTGCTGTGGGTGCACATTTTGGGGACGGGGTGCACACATTTTGGGGAGGGCCACTCGTGCGGTCGGCGCGGCGCCCGGTGGTCGTGAGTCCGACGCGCACACGACTGGTCCAAACCTGACCTTGGCCCAGATCGGCTGCCTTCATGCCACAGTCGCTACGATTTAACTGATGCCACTCCCCGCTGGACACTTTCGGCCGGCCGATGCGCGACTTGCGTATCTCGGTCACCGACCGGTGCAACTTCCGCTGCACCTACTGCATGCCGCGCGAGGTCTACGGCCGCGACTACGCCTTCCTGCCGCGGGCTGAGCTGCTGACCTTCGAAGAGATCAGCAGGCTGGCCGGCGTTTTCGCCAGCCTCGGGGTGCACAAGCTGCGGCTGACCGGCGGTGAGCCCTTGCTGCGGCGCGATCTCGATCGGCTGGTTGCGATGCTCGTCGGCGTACCCGGCGTCGACGACGTCACGCTCACTACCAACGGCTCGGTCCTGGCCCGCCACGCCCAGCGTCTGGCCGAGGCCGGACTCCAGCGCATCACCGTCAGCCTCGACTCGCTCGACGACGCCACGTTCATGCGCCTCAACGACGCTGCCTTCCCGGTCCGCACCGTGCTCGAGGGCATCGCCGCCGCAGTCGCGGCCGGTCTCGCGCCGGTCAAGGTCAACATGGTCGTGCGCCGTGGAGTCAACGAAGCCAGCGTTCTGCCCATGGCCCGCTGGGCTCGTGACGAAGGTCACATCCTGCGCTTCATCGAGTACATGGACGTGGGCCATACCAACGGCTGGCGCATGGATGACGTCGTGCCGGCCGCCGAAATCCTCGCCGCGATCGATGCCGAGATGCCCATCGAAGCCGTACCGCCGCGCTACCGGGGAGAGGTGGCAACTCGCTGGCGTTACCGCGACAGCAGTGGCGAGGTCGGTTTGATCGCCTCGGTCACCCAGCCCTTCTGCGGCGACTGCACCCGCGCCCGACTGACCGCGGACGGCCAGCTGTACACCTGCCTGTTCGGCAATACCGGACATGACCTTCGCGCTCTCCTGCGCGGCGGGGCCGAAGACAGCGAAATCCAGGATCGGCTGGCCGCCGTGTGGCAGAACCGAGACGACCGATATTCGGAGTTACGCACGGCCGCGACCGGATCAACTAGCGCCAAAACGCTCCCCGCATTGACGATGTTCGATCCGTCGCGCGTGGAGATGTCCCGAATCGGCGGCTGAAAGCACGCAAAACAGCCGCGCACGCATGTGCTTGACAGGTATCCTGAGCGTGAGAGCGCTGGATGCGCACCAAGACTGGCGGTGCCAGCCGCCACGCTCGGGAGGAGTCAGAGTTGAGCGATCCGAATATGCCCCCGCCGCCGCCGGCTGCACCGCCTCCGCCGCCTCAGCAACCGCAGGGCTGGCAGTCGCAACCGCAGCAGCCGGGTCCGCCGCCAGCAGGCGGTGGTATGGGCAGCAGCATGCCGAGTTGGACGGCGAACATCACTGACCGCAACACGATCGCTGGTCCTGCTGGAACGGCCCTCGGCAGTGTCGGTGAGCGCGTTGTCGCCATCATCATCGACCAGTTCATCGTTGGCATCATCGGCTTCGTCTTGTTTGCCATCCTGGGCAACTTCTTCACGACGACGACGACGCAAAACACGATCTTCGGCCCGATCTCCGTCCAGACGGTGTCGCCGCTGGGGAACCTCGTGGTGACCGTGATCCTGATCGTCATCAGCGCCGGCTACTACGTTGGCCAATGGACGCGCATGAATGGCCAGACGATCGGCATGCGTCTATTCAAGCTGTCCGTACGCGACGCTGCTACCGGCGCGGTCGTCAGCCAGAACGCGGCCGTCTATCGCTGGCTGGCGCTGGCCTGGCCGGTGCTGGCCTACTGGCTGCCGATTGTCGGCCTGATCATCTGGCTGCTCGGCATCGCCTGGTACATCTTCCTGCTCGTCACGACGGCGCAGGACCCGATGCGCCAGGGCTGGCACGACAAGTTCGCCAAGACGGTCGTCGCCAAGCTGGCGGCCTGACCTCAAAACCTCAATCTGGCTGCATGAAGACCCCGTCGGCAACGGCGGGGTCTTTTCTTTGGCGGCGTCGCAATGCGAGTGGGTCGGAGGGTTATCCACAGGTCGTCCACACGGTGGACATCTTTTGTGGACGCGGAGGCGTATTTCGGACCAATTCCGTGGATAAGCGCGTTGACCCGTCGTCCCCCCGCCAGTAACTTAGTTCTTGCCCGGAGGGGCCACTCGGGACTCGGCACTGAGATCACATCAAAGGTGCAGGGGTTCAGGAGAGCTCCTACGGGCATTTTGATTCCTGTGTCATGACTGACACGAACCCCCCTTTCTCATCTCGCCTCGACGAGCTTGTGGCTGCCGTGCGCGCCCGCTCGTCGCAGGTACCGTCGATAGGCATCGTGCTCGGGTCCGGCCTGGGCGGTCTGGCCAATGTGCTGACCGATGTGGACGCAGTTCCCTTCGCCGACCTGCCAGGTTGGCCGCCCGCTTCTGCACCCGGCCACGCCGGCCGGCTACTGCTGGGCAAGCTCGACGGCGTGCCGGTCGTTTGCCTGCAAGGTCGGCTGCACCTCTACGAGGGCAATTCGGAGCGTCTCGTGGTCGAGCCCGTGCTGCTGATGGGTCGCCTTGGCGCGAAGGTGATCCTGCTGACCAACGCCGCCGGCGGCGTCAACGCCGCGTGGCCGGCGGGCACGCTGATGCTCATCAACGACCACCTCAATTTGACCGGCCGCAGCCCGCTCATCGGCATGAACGATGACGAGCTGGGTCCGCGCTTCCCAGATTTCGTCGACGCCTGGAGTCCGCGTCTCCGGGCGCTCGTCAAGCAGGCCGCCCGAGAGGAGGGCATCGAGCTTCAGGAGGGCGTCTACGCCGGCCTGACCGGCCCGACCTACGAAACGCCGGCCGAAGTCAGGATGCTGCGCACGCTCGGCGCCGACGCCGTCGGCATGTCGACCGTCCTCGAGGCGATTGCGGCCCGCTGGTCCGGCCTGCGAGATCGTCGGAATCTCGCTGGTCACCAATCCGGGCGCCGGCGTCACCGGTGATCCGTTGAGCCACGAAGAGGTGCTCGAGGCCGCCGCCGAGGCAGGCCCACGGTTTATCCGTCTGGTTCGGCGCTTCGTTGCCCTTGCCAGTGAAGGCCTGACTAAATAGTCGGCAGCTCCCTGCCCGCGGCCTTTGCCGCCGCCTTCTTCTCGGCCCAGGCTGCCAGCACGTTGTCCTTGTGCGGCCGGATGGGGCAGTGCTCGTCGCGATTGCGATCCTCGTCGCAGTAACCCAGCGGCACGCACTTCGGCGCCAGGAACGAGCCCAGGAACGGCGAGACGCTGAAGACCTCGTGGCGGATCAGCTGGAAGAGCCGGCGGATCTCCCACTGCGCCATCGTGCACAGGCGCAGGCCGGACATATGGATCAGCGCCCGCAGGTTGGCGGTCATGATCAGGTTCGTGCGCGTGGCGTTGGGCATGACGAAGCGCGCGTCCTCGCCCGGGATGCCGGCGTCGAGCATCTCGCCGTAAAACGCCAGCGACTCGTCCATCTCGGCCGTAAACCGGTCGCGCAGGTCGTCCGGCGCGTCGGCCAGCGAGCCCGGGATCATGTACGACGGCCGCTTGTAATTCAGGTAGCGCTGCGACTGCTGGTCGAAGGCGACGCCGGCGCGATGCCTTACCAGCTGGTGCGACAACGTCCGCGTCACGCCACTGATGGCGAAGGTGAAGTTGATGTGCTCGATGGTCGAGCCATGGCCGGACTCGATTACACGCCGGATCAGGTCCTGCTGCTTCTCGGTCGCCACCTGGCCAGTCGTGGCGCGGTCGAAGATGTCCTGCGGCTCCAGCTCTGAATAGCAGGTCCGGCAGGCCGTATAGATGAGTGGCAGGTAGTACTGCTGCGCGATCTCGCGGTTCGGGAAGAGCAGCGTCGCGCGCATACCGAGGTCGCGCGTGGCCGGGCTCTTGGGGGTCGCAGCTTTGGCGGCCGGCGGTGTCGGGGGTGGGCTAATCGGCTCGGCAGCCATCCCTCGCATGGTACGGCCGTCACGCTTGCGCTGCCCAGCCGTTCCTGTGGCATGCTCCACCCATGTCCATCCGTCATCTCCTTGGCCTTGATCCAAAACCTGCCCCCGAACCCGAGAAGGCCGCTCGCCCGGCTCCGGCCGAGACCGACACTGAGGTCATCCGACGAATCAGCCACGAACTTGAACAGCTGGACCCAGACCGCCGGCGCTTCCTGGCTGGCCTCGCCTACATCCTTGGTCGCGTCGCCAACGCCGACCTGGTCATCACCCCCGAAGAAACGGCGTTCATTGAGAAGACGCTTGAAGAGGATGGCGACCTGCCCGAGGCGCAGGCGATTCTCGTCGTCCAGATCGCCAAGAACCAGGAAGAGCTGTACGGCGGCACCGAGGACTTCCGCGTAACGCGCGAGTTCGCTCAGCACGCGACCGACGAGCAGCGGCGCGTTGCTCTTGCGGCCGCCTTTGCAGTGGTCGCTTCCGACGACGCCATCAACGCCGATGAGGCACACGAGCTGGGCGAGCTGGCCGACGAACTTGGCATTTCTCGCTCCGAGCTCAACGAGCTGCGGCGCAGGTACGCGGACAAGACCACGTCCGTCCAGACGACGCGCGCCGCCCTGCAATGAACGAGGAGGGCAGCGACCTTCGCTGCCAGTGGTGCGACACGGTCAGCGCCGACGCCAAGGCGACCAACTGCGCCAACTGCGGCGCAGCTCTGATCCTGCGCGAGTCATTCGACGGAATTCGCGTGCCCGGCCTGACCGAGGTCGACCCGGATCTCAAGGTCTACGCCAAGAAGCCGCTGCGCATCCCGCGGGGTAGTCCCAGCCAGGCCGTCGCTGGTTCGGCGGTGGCGGCTGCCGCGCTGGGTGGCCCGGCCGCTCTCCTTGGACTCGGCGCCCTCGGCGCCACGGTGGTCAAGGAGTACGTAGATGCGGGCGGTGGCAAGTCGCCGCCCAAAGATCGTGTCGGCGTGCCGAGCGAGGCGATCGTCGAGATGGTCAACAAATTGAACGCCGAGGCCTTGGCCAAGCCCGAGGCCGAAGTCTCGCCCGACGACCCCCTGACGAAGCCCTAGCCGACTACGCGCCGGCCGTCCTGATAGACCGCTTCGACTCGCTCCGGCAAGGTCGCCAGATCGTAAGCGTCGCCGCTGACCACAACGACATCGGCCTTCTTGCCCTTCTCGAGCGTGCCCAGATCGTTGTCGACGCGCATCAGCTGAGCGGCCGACAGCGTCGTCGCGGTGAGCACCTGGGCAGGTGTCATGCCGCCCTTCTGCATGAGCGGCAGCTCACGCAGGTTCTGGCCATGCGGCGTGACGCCACTGTCCGTGCCCATGGCGATCTTCACGCCCGCCTCGACGGCGCGTGCGAACGACTGGCGGTGGATGTCGACGACCTCGCGCGCCTTGGCCAGCGAGGCCTCCGGGATGGCCATGCCGGCGTCGGCGGCCTCGATCACGCCCAGCGGCGCGACCAGCGTGGCCACCAGCCAGGTGCCGCGCGCCTTCATCATCTCGATTGCTTCATCGTCGAGGTAGATACCGTGGTCGATGGAGCGGATGCCGGCGCGCACGGCGGCCTTGATGCCGGGTGTCGCCTGGGCGTGCGCCATGATCGGCACGTCGGCGGCCGCGGCTTCCGCCGCCAGCGCCGCCAGCTCGTCGTCGCGGAAGTGGCCGTGCGTCGGCTTGTCACGGGGCGAGAGCACGCCACCTGACGTGGCGATCTTGATCACGTCGGCGCCCTGCCGGACCAGTGTCCGGACTGTTTTGCGCATCTCTTCGGGACCGTCGACGATCGTCGGCGGGATACCCGGATGGCCGGCCAGCAGCGGGATCATCACGCCCGACGGGAACCAGTCGTCGCCATGGCCGCCGGTCTGGCTGATCATCGATAGCGAGATCTGGACGCGCGGTCCCCCGATCAGTCCGTCTTCCTGCGCTCGCTTCACGCCAAGGTCCGTGCCGCCGGCATCGCGCACACTGGTGATGCCTACGGCCAGGGTATTGGCCATGTTGCGCTCGGCTTCAAAGAACTGGTACGAGAACGGGCGCTGCAGGATGCGCCAGTTGTCGACGTAGGAGAGCGTCAGGTGGACGTGGCAGTCGAACAGGCCGGGTAGCAGGGTTTTGCCTTTGACGTCGACGCGTTCGTCACCATCGAGGCCAGAGCCGACATCAACGATTCGGCCCTTCTCGATGGCAATGTCGGCCGGTGCTGGGTCGGCACCGCGACCGTCGAAGACGAGGCCCCCTCCAAGGACAACCCGCGCAGCTGCTTTGTCTTTCACGCGTCCAATCTTAGGCGGCGCGGGATCGGCTGCTCAGCGCGTCAGCGGATGCCCGTGTCGTAGTCGACGTTGATATCGACTGTCTCGCCGGCCACCACAGAGAAGGCGAGGCCCGGCGCAGTGCCGAGCAGGCCCTCGACCGGCTGCGGCTCGACGTAATACGCGCCCTGCGGCGTCTGCAACTCGACCTGGCCGTCACCATTCGAAGTCGCCCGGCCAAGCTCGGCGCCGTCTGGACCCTTCAGTACGACTTCGGCGTTGGCCACAGGCCGCGGCTGGCACGCCGGATCGGGTGGATTGCGCACGACCGGGCAGGTCGGTCCGGCGCGCAGGTGGAGCGTCACGGTGGCCGTCGCACCCTCGCCCGACGGGGTGGGCGGATTCTCGTCGCCCGACTGTTCGACGAGCGTGATGGTGCCATCGGCATCGACGTGGAAGATCGACTTCTGATGGCTGATGCAACCGGACGGGCAGTCGCCCCAGCCCAGGTTGAGTGTCACCACGTAGCCGGGGGGCACGGCTTCGGCGTCGTAGGTACAACACTGACCGACCAAATTCGGGTCGCCGGGACGAACTTGAGCGTAGCGCGGATCGGACGCTAGTACGAGCGCGGCTGCCTGGGCGGCCGAAGCCACTCCGGAGATTGCCGCCGACGCGGTGGGAGACGGCGTAGCCGTGGCGGTGGGCACCAGGCGTGGCGGACGGCGGCGAGGAATTCGCGCTTGGCCCTGTGCATGCGGCCGCCAGCAGCACGATAGTGGCGATCAAGGCGAGCTTTCGGGCCATCAGCACGTCGTTTCCGACGACCGGGCTCACAAAGATGTTCCGGAGCAGCCTCAGGTCTCTGGGTCAGGCTCGGCGGGCGTGCGCGCGAGGCTCGCCTCGGGCGAGAGGAAGAAGCGGTAAACGGCCGCCGCGATCGCCGCACCCAGAAGCGGGCCGATGATCCAGACGTACCAGTTGTCCCAGATGCCCGTCTCTGCCGCCGGCGCCAACCAACGCGCCGGGTTCATCGCCGCGCCGGTCAGCTGCCCGCCCATCAGGATGTCCGCGCCGACGGCAAAACCGATCATCAGGCCGCCCACCTTCGGGCCACGCGGGTCGATGGCCGTCCCGAACACGGCTAACAGCAGGATTGCCGTGAGAACGGCCTCGATGGCGATGCCCTGCAGTGGCTGGACGCCAGTCGTCAGTACGGGCAACCCGAGATCGGTCTGCAGCCCGGCCGGCAGGACGGCGCGCAGCGTGACCGCTGCGGCCAGACCGCCGATGCATTGGGCCAGCACGTAAGCGACGCCGCGGCGAGCCGGGATGTTGCCGGTCAGCCATACTCCAAACGTCACGGCCGGGTTGAAGTGAGCGCCCGAGACAGCCCCGAGCGCGCTCACCATGACCGCCAGCACGATGCCGTGGGCGAGCGCAACGGCGATGATGCCGCCCTGATCCTCGCCAATGGCCAGCGCCTGTGCACCGACGGAAACTGCACCCATGCCGACGAAGAAAAACAAGAACGTGCCGACGCCTTCGGCTACAACGGAGTTCCACGGACTGCGGTTCATCGTTAGCCGCCTCCTAGATTCGGCCGGCAGCGCTTGCCGAGCGCTTGCATACTACGCATGCCCGAACGTCATCACCGAGGGGAAATGACAACCCTGCGCCCGATTAGCGCTGAGTACCGCCCAATCCCGTGGCCGCGCCTGCGGCCGCACGACCGACAAATTCGACTCTCCGACGGCCGCCGCCTTGGCTACTCCGAGTACGGCGATCCCAATGGCCGGCCCGTGCTCTTCTTTCACGGCTTCGGCACCAGCCGGGTCATCTGCCCGCCTGACGACGCGCTGGCGCGCAGCGTTGGCGCACGGCTCATCGCGGTCGACCGGCCGGGCATCGGCCTGTCCGATCCGCTGCCCGGGCGGCGCCTGCTCGATTGGCCGGCCGATGTCGCCCAGCTGGCCAACCAGCTCCAACTCGATCGCTTCGCGATCGTGGGTTGGTCCGGTGGCGGTCCGTACGCCGCCGCGTGTGGCCTCGCCCTCGCCGACCGGGTGCGCGTCATCGGACTGGTGAGCTCGCCCGCGCCGATCTCGGGCGTCGACAGCGCGGAATACCTGCGCCGCTTCCACCGAACCGCGGCACTCTTTTCGAAGCGCGCGCCGTGGATGGTGAGGCTGGCGCTGTGGCAGTGGGGGCGCCCGCAGCGCAAGGACCCCGAGCGCTTCTTCGACGAGTCGTACGCGGACATGAGCCCGGCCGATCAGGACGCCCTGTCGGATCCAGACCTGCGCAGGTTGATGATCGAAAACTCGAGCTGGCTTTACCGCCAGGGCGGTCGTGGCATGTACGACGAAGCTCTGACGCTGGCGCGCAAGTGGGGTTTCGAGCCGGCCGAAATCTCAGCCCCGGTTCACCTTTGGCACGGCGAGCAGGACGACACAGTGCCGGTTTCGATGGCGCACTTCATGGCCCGCTCGATCCCGCAGTGCGACGCGCGGATCTACCCCGACGAAGGGCACCACATCCTGTTCAGCCGGTGGGCGGAGATCCTGACGACTCTCGCCTGACCTTGGCGACGGCATCGGCGATTACAAGGTCTTCGCGCGCTTCGACCCGTAGGACTGCGACCGACGAATTCGGCGCCGACAAGACTTCGTCCTCTTGGACCGCCTGATTTGAGATTGGCTCGATGCCGAGCAGCCCCAGCCGGCCGACGATGTCGGCACGGATGCCGGCGGCGTGCTCGCCGATGCCGCCCGTGAAGACGATGGCGTCGAGGTGGCCCAGCGAGGTGCTGGCGGCGGCGATGTAGCCGGCAGTTCGCCGGACGAACATCTGCAGCGCCAGGGTCGCGCGTTCGCTGCCTGCGGCGGCCGCGGCTTCGACCTCGCGGACGTCTCCGCTTACGCCAGATACGCCGAGCAGGCCAGAGCCGTGGTCGAGCGCGTTTTCCAGTTCGTCGACGCTGAGCCGGCCGTCGCGCAGCAGCTTGAGCATCACGCCCGGATCGAACGAGCCGGCGCGAGTACCCATCATCAGGCCCTCGAGCGGCGTCATGCCCATCGACGTCCATACCGACCGCCCGCCATCGACCGCCGTAACGGAGCAGCCGCTGCCGAGGTGGGCCACGATCAAGCCAAGGCCCGTCGGATCTCGACCCAGAAGCTCACCGGCGCGCTGCACCGACCACTCAACAGACAGCCCGTGGAAGCCGTACCGCCGGATACCCCACTCCTCGTACCACTCATACGGCAGCGGGTAGATGTAGCCAGTCGGCGACAGCGTTCGGTGGAACGCTGTGTCAAAGGCCGCCACGTGCGGGACATTGGGCAAGGCTTCGCGAGCAGCGCGGATCGTGTCCACGGCCACCGGGTTGTGCAGCGGTGCCAGCTCGGCGAGCTCGTCCAGCTCGGCCAGCACCGCATCGTCGACCACCGTCGGCTCGTGAAATCGGGACCCACCGTGGACCACGCGGTGGCCCACGCCGGCCAAATCGGCCAGGTCGGTCGCCTCAGCTAACCGGTCCAATGCTCGCGTCGACCGTCTTTTGTCGGTCGGTCACCTTCGTCGCATCGGAGCCCCAGTCGACGGCCACTGCGGCCAGCGGCTCGCGCCGCCCGACCTCGATCACGCTCGCCTTCAGCGAGCTGGAGCCAGCGTTCAGGACGAGGATGCGCAACGAGGTCAGTGAGGCCAGGTCCAGCCGCTGATCTCTTCGGAGTCGATCCCGTTGGTGCGGGCATAGGTCGCGGCGCGCACGCGCTCGTCCTCCATGCGCTGGCGCAGCGCCGCCGCGTGCGAGCCCAGTCCGGGCACCCGGTCGATCACGTCCATCACCAGGTGGAAGCGATCGACATCGTTGCGCAGCGCCATGTCGAACGGCGTCGTGACCGTGCCTTCCTCCTTGTAGCCGCGCACATGCAGGTTGGCGTGGTTGGTGCGCCGGTAGGCCAGGCGGTGGATCAGCCAGGGGTAGCCGTGGAAGGCAAAGATGATCGGTTTGTCGGTCGTGAAGAGCGTGTCGAACTCGGCGTCGGGCATGCCATGCGGGTGCTCCGATTCGGGCTGGAGCTTCATCAGGTCGACCACGTTAATGAAGCGAACGCGCAGGTCGGGCAGGTGCTGGCGGAGCAGGTCGATCGCCGCGAGTGTCTCCATCGTCGGGACTTCGCCGGCCGCCGCCATCACGACGTCCGGATCGCCGTCGTCGTTGGAAGCCCAGTCCCAGATGCCGATGCCCCGCGTGGCATGCAGGATCGCGTCATCGATCGACAGGTAGTTCAAGGCCGGCTGCTTGCCGGCGACGATGACGTTGACGTACTGCTGGCTGCGCAGGCAGTGGTCGGTGATCGACAGCAGCGTGTTGGCGTCCGGCGCGAGGTAGACGCGCACGACCTCGGCCTTCTTGTTCGTCACCACGTCGAGGAAGCCCGGGTCCTGGTGCGAGAAGCCGTTGTGGTCCTGGCGCCAGACGTGGCTGGTCAGCAGGTAGTTGAGCGAGGCGATGGGCCGGCGCCAGGCGATCTCGTTTGTGATCTTCAGCCACTTGGCGTGCTGGTTGAACATCGAGTCCACGACGTGGGTGAACGCCTCGTAGCAGTTGAACAGGCCGTGCCGGCCGGTCAGCAGGTAGCCCTCCAGCCAGCCTTCACAGAGGTGCTCACTCAGCACCTCCATGACGCGACCCTCGTCGGCCTGGTGCTCGTCGGTGGGCAGCAGCTCGCCCAGGAATTGGCGGTCCGTGGCTTCAAAGACCGGACTGAGGCGGTTGGAATTCGTCTCGTCGGGGCCGAACAGCCGGAACGTCGTGGGGTTGCGCTTGATCACATCACGCAGGAACTGACCCGTCACGCGTGTCGCTTCGCTCGTGGTGGAACCCGGCGCGGGCACCTTGACGGCGTAGTCGCGGAAGTCGGGCAACGCCAGTTCGTGCAGCAGTAGGCCACCGTTGGCGTGCGGATTGGCGCTCATGCGCCGGTTGCCCTCGCGGCGCCTGTGCGGTGATGTCGCGCATCGGCCGGCCGGTCTCGTCGAACAGCTCTTCGGGCCGGTAGCTGCGCAGCCATTCTTCCAGCTGGGCCAGGTGCCTCGGGTTGTCGCGAACGTCGGCGATGGGCACCTGGTGTGAGCGCCATGTGCCCTCAGTTGGCTTGCCGTCTACCTCTTTGGGGCCGGTCCAGCCCTTGGGCGAGCGCAGGATGATCATCGGCCAGCGTGGGCGATCAGCCGAGCCTGCCCCGCCGAGGCGCTTGATCTCCGCGATGTCGTCGAGGACGTCGTCGAGCGCACGGGCAAAGGCCTGGTGCATCGAGGCGGGGTCGCTGCCGGCGACGACAACGGGCCGATAGCCATAACCCTCGAACAGCGCGACCAACTCTGCTTCCGTAATTCGCGCCAGCACGGTTGGATTGGCGATCTTGTAGCCGTTCAGGTGGAGGATCGGTACGACGGCCCCGTCGCGCGCCGGGTTCAGGAACTTGTTGGAGTGCCAGCTGGCCGCCAGCGGCCCGGTCTCGGCCTCGCCGTCGCCGACGATGCAGAAGACGTGCAAGTCCGGATTGTCGTACGCGGCGCCAAAAGCGTGAGCGAGCGAGTACCCAAGCTCGCCACCCTCGTTGATCGAGCCCGGCACTTCCGGCGTGACGTGGCTGCCGATGCCGCCCGGAAACGAGAAGCTGCGGAACAGCTTGCGCATGCCGTCCTCGTCCTGGCCTACGTTGCCGTAGACCTCGCTCCACGTGCCCTCGAGGTAAGCATTGGCGACGGCGGCCGGGCCACCATGACCTGGCCCGATCACGTAGATCGCGTCGAGGTCACGCGCCTTGATCGCACGATTGAGGTGGGCATACACGAAGTTCAGGCCGGGCGTGGTGCCCCAGTGGCCGAGCAGGCGCGGCTTGATGTGCTCCTTCTTGAGCGGCTCACGCAGCAGGGGATTGTCGAGCAGGTAGATCTGGCCCACGCCGAGGTAATTGGCCGCGCGCCACCAGCGATCGATGCGCGCGAGCTCGTCTTCGCTTAGCGGCCCACTTTGGACGGTACGTTCGCTGACAGCCATCCGCGTAGGGTAAGACCGCGTCGTTAACGGACGATCAACACCGAGCAACTGGCATGGTGGAGTACGTTGCGCGCGATGCTGCCCAGGACCAGCCGGCGCAGGCCGGTTCGGCCGCGCGTGCCGACCACGATCAAGTCGGCGGCGTGCTCATTGGCGATCCGGACGAGCTCGGTTGCCGGGGCACCTTGAGCGACCCAAGCGCTCGCTGGGCGGCCAACCGAGCGCAGTCGATTTACCGCGGCTTCGGCGACGTTCTCGTCAGCCAACTGAACTGCTCTGATGGATTCGACATAGGGTTCGACGCTGCCTGCGTATGTCGCCTGGGTGACGGTCGACCATGGGACCGCCGACGGTGCCACATCGACGACCTCGATGGCCGTTTTGTCAAAGATCGGCCAGCGGCCCACCATCGACTCGGCATGTCTGGCGCAGTCCGACCCATCGTGCCCGAGGACCGCCCGGGTAAGACTCGAACGGCGCGCTACCAGGACCGGGCACGGGGCGTGGTCGACGACCTCCGAGCTGACCGAGCCGAGCAGCATCGAGGCGATCTCGCCATGGCCGCGGCTGCCCATCACAATCAAGTTCGCCCGCCACTCGGTCGCCTCATCAACGATGACGCTGGCTGCGCGGCCCTTCACAGCCCAGCACTCAACCTCGATTCCGGCATGGGTGAGGCGCTGTGACGCCTCGTTCACGGCCCGTTGGCTGTCGTTGGTCAGTCTGTCGTCCACGGCATCCAGGCTGGCCGGCACGGCCGGCGCCCACGGCGCGCCGAAGAAAACCGCGCCGGTATCGATCGCCGAGACGATCCTGACGACTGTTCCACGGGGCCACTCGATGCCCGCGATGAGTTCGCCGGCGAGCTCGGCTTGCGCCGATCCATCAGTTGCATACAGAACGCGCATCGGTCACCCCTCCGGCTCTTCACCCGGTCTTGGCTGGCGATACCAAACCAGCAGTGCGATCAGGAAGCGAGCCAACAACGAGATCTCGTAGGTCACGCACCAGACACAGACCGCCTGGATGACGAAGACCTGCAGGTAAAGGAAGTAGCCGTCGAAGATGACTCCGACCAGCGAGAGCAGGTAGTGAGCCAGCAGCAGGCCGTAGATGTCCGTCTTCCACCAGGCCAGGGCCAGCGTCAGCAGGGTCACCGACAGGACGACGCCAAAGACCGCGACGGGCACTGGCCCGATCCAGGCGTACTTCGATAGCGCCACTTCCTCGCAGCCCTTGAGCGGGCCACAGATCGGCAGGCCGCCGGTCAGTTCGACGACGGACAGGTAGCCGGCGACGGCCAGCCCGACCAGGTCGAGTGCGGCGAGGATGAGACCCGGGTGGACGCCGAACAGCGGCCGCGCCCGGACGCGGCGCCAGATCATGGCGTGGCCTGAGCGAGGGCTTCCTCGACCGCGGCCTCCAGCTTGTCGTATGTCGTGAGGTCTGTGCGCAGCTGGCCGTTGATGGCGAGCGTCGGCGTGCCGGTGATGCCGAGGGCGTGGCCCTGGGCGCTTTCGTTCAGGACGGCGGTCCGGAACGAGGCGTCGTTGCGTGCCGCGTTAAACGACGCGATGTCAAGACCGATGGCCTGCGCGATGCTCTGGAGCCGGCCGTCAGAGAACCATCCTTTGTTCTCGCCGTTCTGGTTGGCGAACAGGTAATCGTGGTATTGCCAGTACTTGCCCTGCTGGTCGGCGGCGCGCGCCGCGATCGCCGCGCTGACAGACTCGCTGCCGATAAAGGCGTAGTCCCGATAGACGATGCGCAGCTTGCCCTGGGCGACGTACTTATCGGAGAGGGCCGATTCCCAGGTTGTCGCGAAGCGCTGGCAGAAGGGGCACTGGTAGTCGGACCAGACGTCGAGTGTAACTGGAGCATTGGCCGGCCCAATGGCCCGGCCGTCCGCCAGGTTGTAGGCCGTGCGGGCCATCGGTTCGTTGATGCCATCGGTGCTGGGCACGTCCTGGCGCAGCAGGGCGATCGCGGCAATCACGACGACGCCGACGACGATCGCGCCGATGGTCAGCGGCATCATGAGCGAACGCTGTGCCGGTTGCTTCTTGCGGGTGCGGCGCGAATCGCGGCGCTCCGCCAGCTCGGCCTGACGCCGGTCGCGGCGGGCCACTGTCGTCATGCCGGTCGTCTCCAGAAGGCGCTGACAACGAGCAGCACGCCGATGCGCGATCGATTGACGCTCACGGCTAAGCCACCTCCGCTGCGGGTTTGATTCCGGCCAGCTCCTGGAGCGTTCGCCAGTTGGCCAGACGCTCGTACGCGCTTGCCTGCAGCTCTGCGCTGACCGAGCCGTCCTTGGCGAAGTGCGGGCCGAACCGGCCTTCGCTGCGAGCGAAGGCAATGAAGTCGTAAGGGCTGCCGTCGGGCAGAGTCGACCAGTCCTCGCGCAATGCCGGATTGCCCTGCAACGACAGGCGCTGAGCGATCGCCGGTCCGCGCCGCGGGTCATAGGTGAACAGCGGGAACGCGCGCGAGTCGACGGCGAGGCGCGACTGGCGGTTGGCCAGGTCATCGGCGATGCCGTGCTCGGGCGGGCACGGCGCATAGACGATGATCACCGCCGGACCGGGGTACTCGTTGGCGTCGATGATGGCGCGGTAGAAGTGGTTCAGGTGGGCGGCCGTTGTCTGGGCCACATACACGTCGCCGTGGGCGAGCATGATGCGACCGAGCTCCTTGCGGTTCTCGGTGCGGCCGTGGTGCTCGCGCCCGTAGGCCGATAGCTTGGTCACCTGGCCGGCAAAACTGGCCGTCGACGACTGGCCGCCGGTGTTCGAGTAAGCCTGGCCGTCGAGGACCATGACCTTGATGTCGGCGCCAGACGCGACCATGCGCGATAGCGCCTGGAAGCCGATGTCATACATTGCGCCGTCGCCACCGATGACCCACAGCCGGCGCTCCGGATGACCGGCCTGGTCCCAGCGCGCCCGAATTCCGAGCGCGTCGGCAGGCGAGTTCTCGAACAGCGAGTTCGTCCACGGCACGAGGTATGGGTTGTACGGGTAGGTACTGCCGAATACCGTGTTGCAGCCGGTCGAGGCGACGACACCCATCGATTCCGGCCCGTGCACCTGGCGCGTTGCCGCGACGAGCATGCGCAGCGCGGTTGCCTCGCCGCAACCTGAGCATGAGCCGGCGCCGCCGACGTAGCCAAAGGCGTTTTCGCCGAGCATGAGGTCGGCCAAGGCCTTGTCATTGCGATAGACAGCTGGCGTCGGCGGCAGACTGCGCAGGAAGCGCATCCGGCGGCCGTATTGGGTGATCGTCGACTCGGTGTCGTCGGTGGCGGGCGCCTTGTCCAGCATGATCAGGGCGTCGTGGCCCAGACCTGTGCAAACGTCGACGCACTCGGCGCAGCCCTTGCAGTGGACGGGGTCGATGAAGAGGCCGAACCTCGCCGGCTCGAGGCCGCGCTTGGCGGGCACGGTCCCGTATTTCTGCGTGTCCGCGAACTGGGTCGACAGTTCGGCGATCACCGCCGCGGGCTTCGGTTCGGTCGCGGCGAACGAAACGATGGCCGGACCAAGCTCCCCTTCCGGCTGGACGGTCGCGAATATGGCGCTGTCCGGGCAGGCCGAGACGCAGGCCATGCAGCCCACGCACTTCTCGGCAATGAGTTGCGGAATGCGCGGCGAGAGCGCAGAGAAGTCGCGTACTGCCGCCGATCCGGGCGGGATCAGTGAGCGGGCAAGGCCGCCGTCGGCGGGCAGGCCGGCGTCGGCGGTGCCTGTCTGGTAAGCAGGTACGACGCGCGCCGTGAAGTCGGCGCTGTAGTCGGTCGAGTCGAACGTGTCCGGCATATAGATCTCGGTCATGCGGCCACCGCCTCGTGGGTCTCGATGGCGGCGGTCACGTCGATCAGTTCGTCGTACGCGGCCCTGATCAACGCCAGGTTTGCCGCCACGACCTCACCGCCGCGCTTGCCCAGGAAGCGACCCAGCGGACCGCGCAGCGCGTCGGTCATCGCTTCCGCGCCGAGCTCGCGCGCGCGCACAAATGGCGCTGTGCGCAGGAACACGCCTACGAGGGCAGCGCCCTGCATGCGCGTAGCTAACTCAGGTTTGGGTGCGAAGCGACGGGCCAGCTCGGCCTGATCGAGTGCAGCAACGTGGATGCCGCGGGCGAGGATCTTTTCGCGGGCGTACGCCGGGATGGACTTCCAGATCTCAACGGGATCGGTCAGCGGCGAGTGCAGGAACACAGTGCCGCCGTCGACGACGCCGGCCAGCGGATCGCCCTGACCGAAGGCGGCCACGTCGTACAGCGCGACAAGGTCGACCGCGGTCAGCTCGGCGTGTTGGCGGATTCGCTCCTCGGCGACGGTCAGGTAGAAGGTCGTCGGTAGGCCGCGCTTCTCCGACCCGTAGCGTGGGTAGGCCTGGACATACAGGCCGAACAGCTCGGCCACGGTCGCAGCCAGGAGTTTGTTCGTGGTGACGGACCCGAACCCGCCGATCGAGTGCCCGCGCAGGCTGAAGCAACCCTGTGGGCGCAGGCTCGAGCTTCACCGGCGCAAGCGCCAGCTGGTGGTGGATGCCCAGCACCGCGTACGGCCGTTGCTCGACTTCGACCGGATCAGCCAGCCAGTTGAAGACCGCCAGCAGGTCGCCCGCGCCGACGTCGCGCGATCCCAGCCCGGCCGACGCCGACACGACCCGCGGAATGCTCCGACCGGCGGCGGCGACGTCGGCAAGCGCTGCCTTCAACTCGCGCGTGAGCGGGTTGGCCGACGCGGCGGGTTCGTCGGTCCGCTCCACGACTGCGACTGCACGCGCACCCACGAGCGCCTCGGCCAGCTCGCGGGCGGGGAAGGGACGGAAGCTGGTTACCGCGATCGCGCCAGCGCGCACACCGGTCGCCCTGCAGGTAATCGACGACGTCGACGGCAGTGTCGGCGATGGTGCCCATGGCGACCAACACGAAGTCGGCGTCGTCTGAGCGGTAGCGCTCGATCAACCCGTGTTGGCGGTTGGTCGAGCCGAGCCCATTCGTCCAGTGCGGCCGTCAGCGCTGCCGGGATTCGGTCGTACCAGGCGCGCTGGGCGATCTTGCCCTTCATGTAGCTGTCCTGGTTCTGAACCACTCCCGACATCAACGCACTCGCGGATCCATCAGATTGCGGAGCGTTGCGGCGGGTGCCCACGAAATCGCTCATCAGCTCGGCTTCGGCAAACGGACATTCTCGATGGTGTGCGTGGTGAGGAATCCATCCTGCACGTTGAGGAAGGGAGTCTCGGTATCTTCGGCGGTGCGACGGGCAATCACCGTCAGGTCGCCGGCCTCCTGCGCGTTCCGGGCGTACAGGATGCCCCAGCCGCAATCGGAAACCGCGTTAACATCGTCGTGGCCGGTATGAACGTTCAGCGAGTGCGAGTCAGGGCACGAGCTCCAATATGGAAAACGATCGGCAGACGCTTTCCGGAGATAACGAATAGAACTTCCTTCATCAGGACCAGACCCTGTCCCGAGGTGAAGTTCGTTACCCGCCCGCCCGCGACCGCAAAACCTTCGGCTGCCGCGCCGTGATGCTCCGATTCCGGTTCGATGAACGCCAACCGGTCCCCCACAGATTCTGTTTCCCGTTGGCCACGTCCGCCTCGATAACCGTCACCCATCGTGGTCGAGGAAGTGATGGGGTACGCGCAGCAGCCTTCGGCGATGCGCGTCTCGATGTACGCAACGGCTTCACTTCCGTCGACGATCGACGGGATGCCGGGGAACTGCGGCCCCTTGGTCTCTTGCATGATCTGAGGATGGCAGCGCGAGCGCCGCGGCGAACGTGACAGGAGGGCCGAATGAGGGGGCCGTTTGGCATGCCGCGTCCATGCGCTCAGTGCATCATCACGCTGACGCGCGCCTTCATCCACGGATGCGGCATGCAGAAATAGTCGAAGTCACCAGGCTTGTCGAAGGTGAACGAGAAGGTTTGACCTTCTGAAAGCATGCCGGAGTCGAAAGATCCGTCAGCGGCTGTGACGCTGTGGACCATGCCCGGATCGTTGTTCGTCCATGTGACCGTCGCGCCCAGTTGCACCATCAGGACGTTGGGCGAGTAGTCAGCCGGCGTCTCCGTCTCTCCGAACTCGTCCGCGGCGCCGTCCGCCTGGAACGTGAATGCACCGGGGACGATGCTGACGCTGAATGCCGACGCACCGCTCGCCGCCGGCGATGCCGCGGTCGTGGCGGGAGCCGCCGACGGAGCCGCCGGTTTCGCGCGGGGTAGACGCAGTAGCGGGCGCGCTGGTCGGAGCAACTGTCGGCGCTGCCGTCGGGGCCGGGAAGCCCTCGTAGATCTCTGGGTTCCGATCGCCAGTCACGACGATCTGTCCGATCGCACCCTTGTCGAACGCGCGCGCGAGTGCGTGATCTACGAGCACGATCGTCTGCGGAACCTGAGCGACCAGCTCGACGACCGTTCCGCCGCCGGCAGGCACGAGCGTCGTCTGCGAGCCGCGCAGGGGAGCGTTGAGCAGAGCCCCTTCCTGCCAGACCCTGTCCCAGTGCGAGCCGATCGGGTGGAAGTTCGAGTCGAGATTGAGCCCCGCGTTGACGAAGTAGATGCGCATGCGCTCACCGACCTGGATGCGTGGCGCATTTTCTCCCGTCAGCGCGCCAACCGCACCATTGAAGACGACGTACGCGGGGTTCTCGTTCGTTATCGCGCTGCGGTCGGTCGTGAGCGGCGCGCTCTTGCCGTCGCCGCTCGTGTAGTACTCGGACTGAACCATGTAAAGCTCGTGTTCGACCGCCGGTAGTGGCGTCTCGGGGTCGACAAGGATTCCTCCGTACATGCCCTCGGCAATGTGGAGCGGAACGTCTCCGGCAGCGCAGTGATACATGAAGATGCCTGGGTAGAGGAGGCGTGCCTCGATCGTGGCGCTCTGACCGGGCGCGACCGTGGTGTCGGCCGCCCCGCCGCCCTGTCCCGTAACGGCGTGGAAGTCGACGTTGTGCGGCATGGCGCCGTTGTTGGTCAGGGTGAAGCGGAGGATGTCGCCGACGCGTGCGCGGATGATCGGACCTGGCGTGCCCGTGGTCACCGACTCGTCGCCGTGCAGCCGATAGCCCCACGTCGTGTACTGAGTCCCGTTCGGGTCGATCGCCTGGACGCCCTCGACAACGTCAAAGTGCACGTCGACGATTGCCTGCGTGTTCCGGTTCGCAGCCGCCGGCACTTCCGGGGCGTAGGCGACGTTAACCTCGCCCGGCAGGCACTGGCTGCAGCTGCGCCTTAGGGGTCAGGCTGGGCAGGACGCTGGCATCGCCGGCCGGATCGGCCGGCTGCGATGTGGCGGAGGTGGCTGAAGCCGCGGTCGGCGCCGCACTCGCGGGGGGCGCATTAGAGCTGACGGCGGAAACCGGCACGTAGCTCCAGGCAGGACCGGCGGCGGTAGCGCAGCCGACCAACAGAATGAGGGAAACGACGAGGCCAGCGGGGACAGTGAGCCGGCTCATGGGGATGATGCCCTCCAGGCGCGTTTTGCAAACGAACACTACGGAACTTATAGTTTCTCCCCCGGGCCGGTGCCACGTGCCATTCGGCCCTATTTCTCAGGCTCGGCCACGAGGAGGCTGGAAGGGTGCGGTTGGAGCTCACGCGACGCGCCGACTACGGAGTTCGAGCGATGCTGGCGTTGGCGCGCCACGAAGGCGACGAGCCCCTCAGCGCCGCGCGCATTGCGGGGTCGATGGCGATCCCGCCGCGTTTCGTGGGCCAGGTCATGGGTGATCTCGTCAGCGCCGGGTTCGTCGAGGCACGCACGGGCCGACGCGGCGGATACCGGCTACGCACGCCGCCCAGCCAGATCAGCATCCTCGCCATCGTCGAAGCAAGCGAGGGCGACAGCCGTCGCAGGGTGTGCGTGCTGCGCAATGCGCCCTGCTCCGCGGCCGGTGCCTGCGACGTCCACGCCATCTTCGCGGCGGCACAGGACGCACTGATCGAGCGGCTCGCCTCGTCAACGTTAGCCAAGGCGGTGAACGACGAGGCCACGCGCAGTCAGGTGACGACTGGGTAGAACGTAGGGGCCAAACGGCACGCGGCGCGGCCGAGGTTCTCGCCGATGATCGAGTTCGAAAGGAGCTCGGTCACTCGTGCGCAACAACGACACCACGGGATCGATCAGCCTCGCCTCGGCCCTCGGGGCCGGCTGGCTGACAACCGCCTTGAGCGCCGAGGCGCGCTCGGCGCTGATTACGCTAGGCCGCATCGAAACGGTGCCGGCGAGCGTCGCGCTGACGCGCGAGGGCGAGCTGGCTGATGACTGCGCCATAGTCCTCGAGGGCCGCGTTGCGCTGCGCATGCGGGTTCCCGAGCGGGGCATGGTCACGATCCTAACGGTCGAGCCGGGCGACCTGGTTGGCTGGTCAGCCGTCGTCCCGCCATATCGGGCGACGTCGACGGCGATCACCGTCGGGCCAGCCACGCTGGCGCTGTTCGACGCGCCCAGGCTGCGCGACGAATTGGCGCGCAACACGGAACTGGCGGCGAGCTTCTACCCGCTGGTGCTGGCAGCGGTTGGTCGTCGTCTCGAGGGGACCCGTCTACAACTTCTTGACCTCTTTGGCCAACGCTGGGTCGAACCGTGGTGATGCCAGTTGCCGAAACCGCCAGCGCAGGCTTCCTGCCGCGCGCCGGCATTGCCCGGCTATTCAAGGGGCTGCGCGCCGACGATCGCCAACTGATAGGCCCTCGATTGGGCGAGGGCACGATCGAGTTGGGCGAGATCGAGAGTGTCGACCTCCTGCCGGGGGGCTTCGGCTTGGAAGTTGGCCCGGGCACGGCGCACTTGATCGAGCGCGCCGACGGGCGCCTCTTCGACTACACGACGCTGGCTGGATCCTGGAAGCGCTGGACCTACCCGCCGCGCACCACAACCGCTGAGTGGATCGTAGATGACGACGGCCGAGTCCGACGGCAGGCGGCAGCCCCCGCGGCGCAACAGAAGCAGGCATTTGTTGGCGTCCGACCGTGCGATTTAGCGGCGATGCGCACCCATCGCCGGGCGGTCGGCGAGGATGGAGACGGCAGCGAGCGGCTGATCGTGGCAGTGGAGTGTGCCGTCGCCGGCACGACGTGTTTCTGCACGTCGATGGGCACCGGGCCTGAGCTGGGCGAGGGTTTCGACATTGGCCTTACCGAGCTGGACGACGGGTTCATCGTGCGCACCGGTTCGGACGCCGGGCGAGCCGTCGTCAACGACCTCAATCTCGTGCCCGCCGGCGCAGCTCAGCTTGAGCAGGCGGCCGCCTCCGTCGCCCGGGTCCGGCAGCAGATCGGAACACCGCTATCGATGGCGGGCGTCCCTGAACGCCTGATCGCCCAACCCGATCACCCACGCTGGCGCGAAGTTGCCGAGCGCTGCCTGGCGTGCGCCAACTGCACGCTGGTCTGCCCAACCTGCTTCTGCACCAGCAACGTCCAGCAGTCAAGCCTCGACGGCAATTCGCCAACCACCGAGCGCGTATGGGACAGCTGCTTCTCGGCCGAGTTCGCCAAGGTTGCCGGCGGCAATTTCCGTACGCGTATCGAGGATCGCTACCGGCAGTGGCTGACGCACAAGTTCGGCACCTGGTGGACCCAGTTCGGCACCAGCGGTTGTGTCGGCTGCGGCAGATGCATCGCCTGGTGTCCGGTGGGCATCGACGTACGTGACGAACTGATGGTCATCGCCGGGCCAGACGCGGCGCCGCCAGCGACCGCGCGGCCACTGCCGATGGCGCAGCTGCCCATCGCGCCGCTGCCGATCGCACAGCTGCCGATAGCGCAGCTGCCGATGCCGGAGCCTGTGTCGAGCGCGATGGCCGCGGTATGGAGCGCGGCCGAAGTTATCTCGACCCGCCGCGAGACGTCCGACGTGGTAACGCTGCGACTGGCAACCGCCGACCCGGCGATCCGCGCCGGCCTGCCGGGCCAGTTCGCGATGGTGGCCCTGCCGGCCCTTGCCTCGCCCGCGATCTCGATCTCACGCTTTCACGACGACGGCATCGAGTTGACGATACGGGCCGTCGGCCCGGCAACCGCCGCGCTGACGCAGGCTGGACCGAGGCGCACAGGTGTCAGTTCGCGGCCCGCTCGGGCGCGGCTGGCCGGTCGACATGGCACTGGGCCGTGACGTGCAGATCGTTACCGGCGGCGTCGGGCTGGCGCCGCTGCGATCGCTGATCGATTGGCTGCTCGCCCAGCGCGATCAGATCGGCGTCATTCACCTCGCCTACGGCGCGCGCACGCCGTCCGATCGGCTTTACCGCGAGGAGCTCGACGAGCTCGCCGCCGGCCATGACATCGAAATCGCCCAGACCGTCGACCGCGCCGGCCCGAGTGGCTGGGGCAGGGTCGGTGTCGTAACCCAGGTCATCGACCGGGTCATGTGCGCGTGCGACCGCACCGTGGCGTTCGTGTGCGGGCCGGAACGAATGATGGCCGCGACCGTCGACGTGCTGCGCGGTCGTGGCATCCCGGACGAGCGCATCTTCGTGACGCTCGAACGGCACATGGACTGCGGGGTTGGCGTGTGCGGACACTGCCAGCTCGGCCGCTTCTTCGTCTGCCGGGACGGCCCGGTCTTTTCGCTGGCCGAGCTCGGCGGCGCGCTGGGGCAGGAGGGTCTGTGATGACCGAGCTCCGCACGCGCCGCGCGCCGGCCCCGGCTGGGCGTGGTCAAGTTCGCCTCGTGCGACGGCTGCCAGCTGACCGTGCTCGATCTCGAGGATCAGCTGCTCGACATCGCCGAGCGGTTCGACATCGTCGAGTTCGCCGAAGCCACGTCGCGGCGCTCACGCGGTCCATACGACGTCCTGCTCGTCGAGGGCTCGATCAGCACGCCCGAGCAGGCCGCGGAGATCGTCCGGCTGCGCCAGGAGGCGACTCTGTTAGTGACGATCGGCGCGTGCGCGACCAGCGGCGGCATCCAGGCGCTGCGTAACCTGGGCGACCACGAGGAGTTCCGGCGCGCCGTCTACCCACGGCCCGGCCTGATCGAGTCGCTCGCAAAGTCCAAGCCGGTGTCCGAGTACGTCACGGTCGACGCCGAGCTGTTTGGCTGCCCCATCTCGCCGGCCCAGTTGCTCGAGCTGCTGACGGCGCTGACCATCGGCCGGCGACCGCAATTGCCCGACGAAGCGGTGTGCCTGGAGTGCAAGCGGCGCGGCAATCCATGCATCCTTGTGGCGCAGGGTGTGCCGTGCTTGGGTCCGGTCACTCGGACCGGTTGCGGCGCGCTGTGCCCGGCTTTCGGGCGGGGCTGCTACGGCTGCTTTGGCCCGCGCGAACAGGCCAACACCGACGCAATTGCGGCAGCCTTCGTCGCGGCGGGCAGACCACCGGCCGAGGTCGTGCGCCTCTTCGCCGGCTTTACCGTCGGTGCGCCCGCCTTCCGGCGCATCGTCGAAGAAGGACCGGCAGCATGACCCACGGCACGGCGCACGCGGTCGCGGACCAGCGCTTCGAGGTGGGCCACCTGACGCGGGTCGAAGGCGAGGGCTCGCTCACGCTGCACGTCGAGGACGGTCGCGTGGTCCAGGCACGGCTCGGCATCTTCGAAGCGCCGCGCTACTTCGAGCGGCTGGTCGTGGGCCGCACGCCCAACGAAGTGATCGACATCGTCGCGCGCATCTGTGGCATCTGCCCGGTTGCCTACCAGATGAGCGCTGTCCATGCCTTCGAGCAGCTGGCCGGTATCGAAGTCGACGCGCAGGTCCACGCCCTGCGCCGGCTGTTCTACTGCGGTGAGTGGATCGAGAGCCACGCGCTGCACATCTACCTGCTCCACGCGCCCGACTTCCTGGGCTACCCCAGCGCGATCGAGCTGGCCCGCGATCGACGCGAGTTGGTCGAGCAGGGCCTGCGCTTGAAGCGCACGGGCAACCGCCTCGTTGCGCTGCTCGGCGCGCGGCCCATCCATCCGCTCAGCGTTCGGGTTGGCGGATTCTCGCGCTACCCGCGGCCGCGCCGAGTTGCAGGCGCTGCGCGCTGAGCTCGTCGACGCGCTTCTCGATCGCGCAGGCGACCGTCGACCTGGTCAGCACGCTGGACGCGCCGGTATTCGAGCGCGAGCCGCGACTTGTGTCGCTGCGTGCCGACACCGAATACCCGATGAACAGCGGCCGGATCGTTTCGAACCGCGGCCTCGACATCGCCATCGACGCGTGGGAGACGGCGTTCGAAGAGGACCAGGTCGCGTGGTCCAACGCCCTGCAGGCGCGGACCACCGCCGGTGACGTATACCTGCTCGGGCCGGCGGCGCGGCTGACGCTGAACCGGGACCGGCTCCACCCGCTGGCCGGGGCCGCGCTCGAGCGAACCGGCCTCGCCGAAGAGATCCGGCGCAATCCTTACTGGAGCATCGCCGCGCGCGCGGTCGAGCTGGTTCAAGCAACGGCCGAGGCCATCGACATCGTCGACCAATATGGCGACCCGCCACCGGCCCCACTCCCCGCGCGCCTGCCGCCGGGCAGCGCGGCATGGGCGACCGAGGCACCGCGCGGCCTGCTCTTCCATCGCTACCAGATCGACGAGCAGGGATTGGTCAGCCAGGCACGCATCGTCCCGCCAACCAGCCAGAACCAGGCGGCCATCGAAGCCGACTTGACCGCGTTTGCGCCGACGGTGCTCGACCTTCCCCACGCCGAGGCAACGCTGCGCCTGGAACAGTTGATCCGCAGTTACGACCCGTGCATCTCGTGTGCGACCCATTTCCTGGATATGCGCGTCGTGGAGGTTGGGCGATGAGAAGCCGTCCGCCAGTCCGCCTGCTCGTGTGTGGCAACCACAGACCGTGCCGATGATGGCGCGGCGATCCGCGCCGTTGGCTCGCTCGTCGCGCGTCACCACTACCGGCTCGGCCGCGACCTGGCCGTTGAGCGGTGCGGCGAGCTCGACGTGCTGCACCTGCTCGACGTGCCGACGCGGCCAAGCCATTGTCATCGTCGACGCTGCCGTCGGTGTGGCGCCGGGCGAGGTCGTGACGGCGTCGCTCGAAGAGCTGATCGACTATCCCGAACGGGCCCACCCCGCACAGCTCGCACGCCCTCCCGATCAACCAGCTTCTCGGCGTCGCCAATGTGCTTGCGGACAAACCGCTGCACGGAGTGTTCGTCGGCATCGGTGGCGCCGACTTCGGCTTCGGCGAGCGACTATCGGCAGCCGTTGCGGGTGGCCTACCCAGCTTCATCGCGGCGATCGACGGCGCGGTCGAACGCTTGTTGGCTCCATCGCAAGTCGCTTTGGCCGGGACGTAGACGATGTGCTTGGAGCTCCCCGCGCAGGTCGTCGGTCGCGACGGTGACGTCGTGATGATTGACGTGGACGGCCGGCAGCGGCGCGCGATGGCGCTGCTGTTCCCCGACCTCGAGCTCGGCGACTGGGTGCTGGTGGCCGCCGGCACGGTCATCGAGCGGCTCGATGTCGCCCAGGCTGCCCAACTGACCACCGACATCAGCGTGGCGAGAGGAGAAACACCGTGAACCGAACTCAAGTGGGCATTGTCCTGGCGCTCGTCACGGCGGCCATCAGCGGCGTGTCGATCTTCGTGAACTCGTTCGCCGTGAAGCAGATCGCCGATCCGGCGATCTTCACCACGCTCAAGAACGGAATTGCAGCAGCGGTCTTGTTGGTGCTGGCGCTGACGGTGGTCAGACGAGCCGACGTCCAGCACATCGATCGCCGCGACTGGCTGGGCGTCGGCGTCATTGGCGTGGTCGGCGGTGGCATCGCCTTCCTGCTGTTCTTCACCGGCCTGGCGCTGGCCAGCGCGCCATCGGCCGCGTTCATCCACAAGACCCTGTTCGTGTGGGTCGCCCTGCTCGCCGTGCCGGTTCTCGGCGAGCGCCTCGGTCTGCTGCAAATCGGAGCGCTGGGCACCTTGCTGGGCGCGCAGCTGCTGATTGCGCCGCCCGCTGGTGTGACGTGGGGCGCCGGCGAAACGATGATCGCGGCGGCGACGCTGCTGTGGGCAATCGAGGTCGTGCTCGCCCGCCGTCTGCTCGTCCGCGTGCCGGCTGGCGTCCTGGGCGTTGGCCGTCTCGGTATCGGCCTCATCGTGCTGGCCGGCTATCTCGCCTTGACCGGCCGCCTGGCGCTGCTAAGCGACCTGTCGGCGACCCAGTGGGCGTGGGCCACCGTTCACCGGCCTACTGCTGGCCGGCTACGTGGCGTCATGGTTCGGTGCGCTGTCGCGCGCGCCGGCGACCGTCGTTACGTCGGTGCTGGTGCTGGGCGCGCCGATCACAGCCGCCCTGGCCGCCACTGCCAGCGGCACGCTGCCGGCGCCGGTCCAGCTCGCCGGCTACGCCCTGATTCTGCTCGTCGTCGCCATGCTGGCGACAACCATCGTGTTCCGCCGCCGCGGCGCGCGAGCACTGGCCGCTGGCGGGCTGAACAATGCCCGCGCCAGACAGCGGACCGCTGCTGTTCGCTCGCTACGCCTATGGGCCCAACGCGCTGGGCTACTGCGGGCCGGACGCTGCCGACGAGCTCTTTGGCGAGGCGACCTCCGGCCGGCCCGACGCGGCGGCACTGCGCCAGCTGGCGCGCCAGTTCGAGGGTGCCTATCCGTATCTGCGTCTCATCGCCGACGCGAACGGCCTGGCCGATCCGCTCGACGCGCGTGTAGTCGAGGCGTACTGGCTGGGCAATCAGCTGCTCGATCGCGTCTCGCCACGTCGGATGGGCGACTCGCTGGACCTGCGTTTCAGGCGCCGCCTGGGCGGGGACGGCTGGCGTTGGCTTGCCGACAAACCTGCCGCCGGCGCGCAGCCCGTCCACGCGTTCCACGTGCTGGATGTCTTCCCGCGCCTCGGGCTGCTGCGCACAGGCGAGGCCGAGCGGGTGCTCGAAACGATTGATGCGTGCCGGATCAGCTGGGGCACGGTGCGTGAGCGCGAGGGCGACTGGCTCGTGGTCGACGCGGTGCCATTGGTAATGACGCAAGGCAAGCTCGCCCTTGGCGCACCGCGCCCTCAGCGGCTGCGCGCTTCGCGCGACGGCGCCGGTTTCGTCGACAGCGTGCAGGCCGGCGACGCGATATCGCTGCACTGGGACTGGGCATGCGAGCGACTCAGCCCGACGCGACTGGCGTTACTCGAGCGCTCGACGAACCACCAGCTGACGATAGCCAATCAGACGATCTGAACCGGGCCCAACGGCACTGGTGCGCGCTCGTGGGCCGGCCCAGACTCTGGAGAGTCAGACGCGGCATATGCCGCGGCGCAGTTGGCCAGGAAGGACCGATCGATGACTGATCTACTGACTGTTACCAACGCCGACCACGCCTTCGTAGAGCACGAGCACTCTGAGCTCGCCGCCGGCCTTGAGCGCATTCACGAGCTTGGCGGCCGGGTCGGCAGCGTTGCGCCGCAGGATCTTGCCGATGGGCTGCTGCACGTCCTCGACTGGTTCGACAAGGTGCTTGTCCCGCACGCCGTGTGGGAGGAGCACACGCTCTATGACCGGATCGATGAGCGCGCCGGCACGGCATGGACGACGAAACTGATGCGCTTCGAGCACACGCAAATTCGCCGGCTGGCGACCGATCTGGCAACCGATCGCCAACGTCTGCTGGCGACGCCAACCCACAATCTGCTGACTGAACTGCGCTCGCACGTATTCGGCCTGGAGGCGCTGATCCGCGCCCATATCGAGCGCGAGGAGGCATTCCTATTCCCGCTCTTGGTGCGATGACGACATCGGCCGACGCTCGCCGGCCGGCCGACCGCCCCGAGCTCGACCCGCTCGTCGGCGCCGACCTGCTGTCCGAGCTTGGCTTCCTGCACGTACCGGGCCTGCCGTTGGCCCGTCCGCCGGCATACCTGTTCGTCGCGCTGAGACCTCAGCCGACGCTGCGCCATTACGACCCCGAGCGGATCGACTACTGGTGCACGGCCGGTGGCAGGGGGCTGCGCTTATCGCTCGACCGGGCGGCCGACCGGATGGACGAGAGCGATTTTGCGTGGGGCAAGATCGACGTCGTCGATCGCAAGGGCATCGCCAACTACTACGTGTCATTCGGCGGTCTTCTGCGTACGAGCCGGGTTGGCGACCTGCTGGTGGCCGAGTTCAGCTCGCCGGCGCCGATCGCCGCCTGCGGCGGTCATTCGCAGGGTTGGGAGCCGCTGGCCGGCGAAATGGCCGCCTTTGTCGCGCGACTGAGGGCCGCCGCCGGAGCGAACGCGGCCTTCGAACAGCAGCTGGCCACGCAGACACCATCGGCGCTCTACGCCGGCTTCGTCTGCGACGAGCTGGCGCGCCACGTCAATGGGCGCGGCGAGGTGGTTGGCGAAGGACGCTCGATGGACCTGCTGCGCCGGGAGCGGCAGCGGCTGGTGGAGGAGGGCGCTGCGGAGTGGGCGGCCGGCCAGGCGCTGGCCGCCCGGCTCGGATAGCGTCCGCGGCAGCGAGACGCGCTCGCTAGAGGTAGTGGGCGGCCCGCGCCTCGCTGGTCAGCTGATCCCGAAAGTCGGGGTGGGCAATGGAGATCAGCGCGCGCGCCCGCTCAGTGATCGAGCGGCCGTGGAGTTGGGCCACGCCGTACTCGGTCACGATCGTCTCGACATGGGCGCGCGTGGTCACAACGCCGGCGCCAGCCTTGAGATACGGCGTGATGCGCGAAACCTGTCCGCCGACGGCCGTCGACGAAAAGGCGATGATCGCTCGTCCCTGCTCGGCGAGGGCAGCGCCGCGTATGAAATCCATCTGGCCACCGACGCCGCTATACATGTGCGAGCCAATCGAGTCGGCGCACACCTGGCCAGTCAGGTCGACTTCGATCGCCGAATTGATTGCCGTCATCCGCTTGAACCTGCGGATTACGGCGGTGTCGTTGGTGTAGTCGACCGGCCGCATCTCGATCATTGGGTTGTCGTCGAGGAAGCGGTACAGGCGCTGCGTGCCCATGGTGAAGGCCGACACGATCTTGCCCTGGTTGATCTCCTTTTGTGACCCGGTCACCGCGCCCGACTCGACCAGGTCGAGGACGACGTCGGTGAAGAGCTCGGTGTGGATGCCAAGGTCACGCTTGCCCTTAAGCGCCAGCGCGACGGCCGAGGGAATGCCGCCGATGCCCATCTGGATCGTGGCACCGTCGGGCACGAGCTCGGCGATATAGTCGCCGATCCTGCGCTCTACATCGCCCACCGGTGGCGGCTTGACCTCGTACGGCGGAACGTTCACCTCCACGCCGAGATCGATCCGGGAAACGTGGACAAAGCTGTCACCCAGGGTTCGCGGCATCGCCCGGTTGAGCTGGGCGATGACCAGCGATGAGGCTGCGATGGCGGCCGGCACAGCATCGACCGACGTGCCGAGTGAGCAGAAACCGTGTTCATCCGGTGGCGAGACGTTGAGCAGAACTGCGTCGAGCTTGATGACACCACGGCGAAAGAGGTTGGGGATGTCCGAAAGGAAGGCCGGGATGTACTCGGCCCTGCCCTCATTGACGGCTGCCCGCGCATTGGGCCCGATGAACAGCGCACGGTGGCGGAAGTGACCGGCCATCTCGGGCGCCAGGTGCGGCCCCGGCCCTTCGGCATGCAGGTGGACTATTCGGACGTCCTCGAGCTCGAACGCGCGCGCCACGAGCGCGTCCAGCAGGATCGACGGTGTCGCGGCTCCGCCATGGAGGTAAATCTGCTGGCCGGAGGAGATGCCGGCGACTGCCTCGGCGGCGGTGGCGATGCGCATGCAACAACTCTTTGCTTCGTTGGCCAGGCGGGCACGTGCCTTTCGGCCCTATTTAAGACGACCTGAATAGGAGACGCTCATTGCATGCAGACGAAGCCGAGTCAGAAGCCTGAAGGCGTCGTTATCCGGCGTGTCGTGCCGAGCGATGCCCAAGCGCTGCGCCAGTTCTATGCCGCTCTCTCCGCAGATAGCCGCCGGGCGCGGTTTCTGGGCTGCGTGAGCGGGCTGTCGGACGTGCAGGCGAGGAGCTTCTGCACGCCAGACCACATGCACGCGGAAGGCTTCGTCGCCCTGGATGCAAGAGCGTTGCCTCAGGGCGGGATCCTCGGCCACCTATGCCTGGAACCAGCCGAAGGTGAAAGCCTCGAGCTGGCAGTAGCCGTGGCCGACGCCGCCCAGAGCCGTGGCATCGGTCGGGCACTGTTCACTGCCGCGCTCGACTGGGCCGCGAGCAGGGGCTATCGATCGGTCAACGCCAGCTGTCTGGCGGATAACGCGCGCGTGCTGAGTCTTCTGAGTTCGGCGCCTGGCCTGCCGCGTATCACGGTCCCCGATGCCGGAGTTGTCGAGGTCCAGGTGCCGCTGCGCCGGCCCCTACCGGCGCCGTGGTCCGCGGCTTTGCCAATTTCCGCCAGGGGTCGACCACCCGCCTCGCCATCCGGCCTGGCCCGGATCGTGTGGCGCCCCGCGTATCAGCCAGCCACCGACGTTGTGCCATAGGTCCTGTCAACGCGGTTCCTTGAGCACTGGGCCGGGCGTCGCGCCGAGTCGACCATTCAACCGCAAGGAGGTCGACGTTGAACAAACCTCTAATCAGCAAGCTGTTCGTTGGCGGAATCGTGGCAGTGATCGCCGGCGTGTTCCTGGCCGGATTCGCGTTCGTGGCGGCCATCGCGGCGGGCGCAATCGTCGTCAGTGGCGCGCCGCCCAGCACGGTCGACATCACGCCTTTTGGATGGTCGATGATCCTGTTGGGCATACTGGCCGTGCTAGCGATGGTGATCGGCTCTCTGGCCGGCCTTGTCGCCTGGATCGGAGCACTGATCAACACCGCGCAGATCGACGACAAGACGTGGTTCATCCTGCTGCTTGTGCTGGGTCTGCTGAGCTTTGGCTTCGTGGCCATGATTGCCTACGTAATTGCCGGGCCCGACGGCACAGTCGTCGCGCAGCGACCACCGGCGTACCAGCCGGGTCCAGCCTAGTAAGCATCCAGGTCAACGGGCGCGGCCAGGGGTCGCGCCCGGTTGTCGGTTCGGGTAACGCCGCGCAGGCCGGCGCTTGCCTCAGCCGCCGGCGCTGCGCCGTTTGGCGACGTACGCCGCAGCCTGTGCCCGTCGCTGCAGGTTCAGCTTCGAAAGGATCGAGCTGACGTAGTTCTTGACCGTCTTGTCGGACAGGAAGACCTCGGCGGCGATCTCCTTATTGGTCTTGCCCTCGGCGACGAGCAGCAGGATGCGTTGCTCCTGGGCGGTCAGCTGGGCGAGGTCGTCGTTGGTACCGCTGGTCGCCACGCGCCGCACGCGCTCGAGTACTTTCTCCGTGACTGCCGGGTCAAGAAGTGACTCGCCACGACCAACGGCCTCGAGCGCGGCGACGAGGTCGCGACCGCGCACTTGCTTCAGCAGGTACCCGCTGGCGCCGGCAATGATCGCCGAGAAGACGGCCTCCTCGTCCGGGTAGCTGGTCAGGATGACGACTTTGGTTTCCGGCATCTCCGACCGAATCTCGCGGCACGCCTCGATGCCTGAGCCGTCGGGCAGCCGGACATCCATGATCACGAGATCCGGCTTGAACTTGCGCGCCAGCTCGATCGAATCGGCAGCCGTGCCGGCCTCGGCGACAACCTGGAAGTTGGGCCGCCGAGCGAGCATCGAGACGAGGCCTTCGCGGACCACCTCGTGGTCGTCGACCACCAGCAGCCTCAGCGGGCGAACGGCGGCGGTGTCAGTCGACATCTGTGTGTTTCGTGAGCGGGACGTGCGCCCTGACCTCGGTTCCGGCGCCCGGCTTGCTCTTCACCTGGAGTGACCCTCCCAACGCTTCGGCCCGCGACTGCAGGTTGGCCAGCCCGTGATGGCCTTCGGTCCGCCCCACAGCCGGATCGAAACCTTTGCCATTGTCACCGATGAGCAGGTCGAGCGTGCCGTCGTTTGCGGTCACGGATATGACGGCACGCGACGCGCCCGAATGCCGGGCTACGTTGGACAGCGCCTCGCGCGTGATGTGCAGCAGCTGGTCGACCTCTTCGGCGCTGACCGGCGGCAGTTGGTCCGGCATGAGCAGCTCCACGTCAATCATCGTGTTGAGCCGCAACTCGTTGGCCAGCGCGAACATGCCCGCGTCGAGGTCGAGGTCCTGCAGCAGTGCCGGTCGCAGGCCAAGGATCAGGTTGCGAATGTCGCGAATCGTCGCGTGGATCGTGTCGATCGCGCGCTCGACTCGGACAGTCGCACTAGAGTGATCCTCGGCGAAGATCTCCGGCAGGTCCTCGAGCGACAGGCTCAGGGCGTACAGGCTCTGAATGATCGAGTCGTGCAAGTCCTGGCTGATCCGGTCGCGCTCATCAACGACGGCGAGTCGTTGCAACTCCTCGTGCAGTCGTGCGTTCTCGATGGCGATTCCGGCGTGCAAGGCGAACGTCTCGACCAGCCGCTCGTCCTCATCGCTGAACGCGGCGGCGGTGAGCTTGTTGGTTAGGTAGAGGTTGCCCACGGTGCGGCCCTTGGTGCGCACCGGCGCTCCGATCAGGGAATGCATCTCCGGATGATGGGGCGGAAAGCCGTAGCTGTCGGGGTGCCTCCCGATATCGTCGGTACGCAGCGTGCGGCCCTCGCGGATGATCAGCCCGAGCAGGCCGTGGCCGCGCGGTATCGGGCCGATCGCTTCCCGTTGTTCGGCGGTGATACCGCTGGTAATGAACAGCTCGATAAGGCCGTGCGGGTCCAGGATGCTAAGGGCGGCATACTCCGCGTCAAGCAGATCTCGGACGCGGTCGACGATCAGTTGCAGTACCCGGTCGGTGGCGAGAAGGCCGGCAATGCCACGAATAGCCTGATCGAGCGCGTCCAGCCGGCGGCTTGCGGCATCCGCCTCGGCGCGGGCTGCGGCCAGAGCGGCGTCGACACTTTCGGGAGCAGACTTGGTCGCCATCACCGGCCAAAACGTTAACAGGCGGCCTGAGCACAACGGGCCGAATCAGGGCCGAACGTCACTGTCGCTGCGCAGCGGCGCTGGTCAACATCATGGGACATGACGAGTCCAGCGACGCTTCCGGGAAACGCTCCGCAGCAAGGCACGAGCACGGGCTTTGACGCGCCAAGAGTGGCCAGACCGACCGAGTTTTCCCCGATACGCGGACGCCGAGGCCGAAATCGGCACGGTCCTGCTGGCGACCGATCTGAGCGCGGCCTCAGAGGATGCGACGCTCCAGGCGATAGAGCTGGCCGCATCGGTCGAGTCGCGGCTCCTCATCGTGAACGTCATCGATCCAGTCGCTCGCAGATCTGGCGTGGTAGCCGACCGAGTCGATCAGATGCGCGCAGAACGCGAACCGCGCCTGCTCGCCGTAGTCGAACGGGCGCGATCGTGGGGAGTCGAGTCGACCTACTTGCTGTGGACCGGCGAGCCCGGCAAGAGCATCGTCGCCGCCGCCGAGGCCGAACGAGCCGACCTGATCGTCGTCGGCACGCGCGGCCTTGCCCGTGCCGGTCGCTGGTTACTGGGCAGTGTTTCGGACTACGTGGTCCATCACGCTGGGTCCCCGGTGCTGGTTGTCCGCTAGCTGGCCGACTTCTTGACGAGGTCGACGATCTTCTTCTCGACCGCGGGCGTCAGCTTGATCACGGCGAACTCGGTTGCCCACATGTCGCCATCATCGAGATGCGCGTCAGGCTGGAAGCCAAATGTCGAATAGCGCACCTTGAACTTCGACTTCGGCTTGTAGAAGCAGATCGTCTTGCCATCCTTGGCATAGGCGGGCATGCCGTAGTACGTCTTTGGCATTAGCTCGGGCATGGCCTTGGTCACGATCTCGTGAATGCGCTCGCCCATGGCCCGGTCATCGGACGGCATACCGTCGAGTTTTGCTCGGAGATCGGCCTCGCCGTCGGCGCGCTCATCGGCTGGATCACGGCGCGAGGCGGCCTTGCGCTCCTTCACGGCAGCCTGGGCCGCGGCGCGCTCCTCGTCGCTCCACACTTCGGGCTTAGCTGTTTTGGTAGCAGGCATTTTCTTATCTCCTTTCAGGGCGGTGATCAGGCCGAGGCGCGGGCCGCGACCTTGCCCTGCTGCAGAATCCGGATGGGATTTCCGAATGGATCTCGGATGCCCATGTCCGTTCCGTAGAAGTGATCGGTTGGTTCCTGGGTGAAGTCGGTAACGCCGCGCGCGACGAGCGTGTCGTACAGGGCTCGGGCGTCATCGGTGATGAAGACCAGTCCGCCGATTGCGCCCTTGGTGATCAATTCACGGATCTGGGCGCCCGTCGTTTCGTCATGCAGAGGAGGCCCCGGCTCCTCCAACGAGATCTCAGTTGCCTGCTCGCCCGGTACGCGCACGGTCAGCCACCGGTAGTCGCCCTGTCGCACGTCGCTGCCCTTCTCGAGCCCGAGCTTGTTCACGTAGAAGTCGAGCGCCTCTTCCTTGTCCAGGACGTAGATGGAGGCCACGTTCAGCCTGGTGATCATCGGGTCGCTCTCCTGTCTGGGTACGTTTCGCTGAGACCGATGCTAGGCAGCCGCCTCGCCGGAGGCTTCTCCAAAACTGCTGAGTTGCCGGGCGACGCCAGGCGCGCCAAGCGGCCGCATAGCCATCATCTGCACGCAATGTGGTGCCACCATCGGGTCGTGGCCGGCGCGGTACGCGGTTGGAGATTCGCCGACGATCTCGCTGAAGGTACGGCTGAACGTGCCCAAGCTTGTAAATCCGACGTCAAGACAGATGTCCGTCACGTTCCGGTCAGTTTCGCGGAGCAGGAACATCGAGCGTTCGACGCGCCGCCGTTGCAGGTAGCGGTGGGGAGTCTCGCCGAACACGGCGCGAAAGCTCCGGATGAAGTGCGCCTCTGACACGTGCGCGACCGCGGCAACTGCGCGCACGTTGAGTGGCTCCGCATATGACCGATCCATGGCGTCGCGTGCTCGCAGCATGCGCCGGTTCAGGTCTTCGGTGTCGGCGCTCACCCCAAAAGGCTACAGCGCGCTTGGAAGGGCGACCGTCAGCGCGGCCTCAGGGCGGCTTCAGCGTCGGCCAGGCGGGAGAGGACGCCGTCGCGCAGGCGGTCCAGGCCCTGGCTCACCTGCTGGCTGGCCGAGCCGATCGACGTCAGCTGCGACTTGAGAGCACGGATGGCGTCCAGCTGGCCGCGAATGCCTTCCAGAGCGGCCTGGGCGCCGGCCGCATCTACCTCTGACTCGACCTTGTCCAGCGTGGCCAGGGCAACGAGTCGAGCGAGCCGCAACGCTGCTTCAAGCACCGCCGGATCCGGCGCGCCGCGATCCAAAACGCAGTAGACGTCATTGCCATGCAGATGGAATGGGGCAACGGCGGCCGGGGCGTGGTCCACGGTGAAGCAGACCAGGGCAGACGCCGCTGACCGGTTCTGGCGCGCAGCCGCCAGCTCTTCGCGGATCGCTCGAGCCGATACCGGACGGTCTTTGCACTCGACGACGATGCGCACATCCGCCCCGCGCGTCACGCGCTCATCGAGCGTGACGAGGAAGTCGCCCTTCTTGGAGCGGATGACCGTTCCAGTCTCGGCGCCAGTCCGCTCGAGCAGGTCCGATGATCCGTGGCAGATGTCCGCCAGCAGCAAACCAACGGCATCCTCGAAGTCCGCGCCCTTGGCTGCCGAACGAGACCGCTCATCTGCGCGGGCGGCGGAGGAGGCCTCGATGGCCGTCAGCCGATCGTTCAATTTGCCGAAGCCCTCGGCCACTTCTGTCCGGAACTGGTACAGCGGCGAGTTATGGCGCGTTGGGTCCAGCAGCTGAGCCAGACGCGACGCGTCGCCGTCGAAGTAGCGGCCGAGCAGCTCGTGCATGCGCCCGATGGCGCTGTCACGCCGGCCCTCGTCGAACAGCTCGCCGACGAAGGCGCGCAGCTGGCCCTTGTCGCCAAGGAACTTCTCCAGTGTGCGCGGCAGGCGCCCGTCACCGTCCCCGAAATTCTGTCGAAGAACGACGTCCAGCGCCGTCGCCGCACGCTCATTGAGCGTGTCTGCGCGCTGCAGCAACGCTTCGAACTCGCGCCGCACCAACTCCACATCCAATGTTGTGCCTGCGTCCTGGATGGCCAGCAGGCCGATGCGCAGTGCGCGCTCAACGATCTCGAGGCGGCTCTCTTCTGGCCGTCCACCGAGGAAACGGGCAAGCGACGGCTCCGTCAGTGTGAGCTCGTCGACGAGGATGCGATCCCCCTCAACGCGCACTTTTGACTGGGCGGGTGCTGGATGGAGCTGGACGATGCGGGCGGCGGCTTCCATGGCCGCACGATCGCCGCCGGTCGTGACAGCTAGCGTGTCACTAGACTCACAGGCCGTGCGCATATATCTCGCCCATGGCGCCTCAGGCAATATCGACACGATCAAGCCATGGACAACGGCCCTGCGCAAACGCGGCTTCGATGCTCGGCCGGTTGGCCTGCCTCGCACCAGCGCCGAGCGCGCCCAGCCCGTCTACCGCGAGCTGATCGAGAGCGAGACCAGCGCCGCCGGCCTTGACCTGGCCAAGGACGTTGTTATCGGCGGTCATTCATTCGGCGGGCGCGTGGCCAGCCTGATCGCCGCGGAGCAGCCTGTAGCGGGCCTCGTGTTGCTCAGCTACCCGCTGCACCGACCGGGGCGGCCGGACGAGCTGCGTGTCGACCATTGGCCACGCATCACGTGCCCGGTGCTGTTGCTGTCCGGCGAATCAGATCCGTTCGCGCGAATAGAGCTGTTGCGCATCCAAGTTCAAACGCTGCGCCATGCCGAGCTAGTCACGTACCCCGGCCTTGGCCATGGTCTGACCAAGGTCATGGACGACGCCGTCGGGCGGATCGCCGAGTTCCTGACCTAGCGAATCGGCAAGGTGGTCGAGTAGCTCTGGCCCTGGCCGTTCTTGTCGACGCCATTGACGACAAGCTGCATCTTGCCCGAGCTGCCGCCGCTCTTGAGCGTCACCGTCACGCGGTACTTGCCGGTGTCGACCTTCGACAGCCTGACCGTGTACAGGGAAAGCCCGGGCTGCTTGATGTCGAGCGTGGGCGAGTTCGCCAGCGGCTCCGTTGAGTAGACCGTGAAGGTCACCCTGCTGCCTCTCGCCGGAGATGCCTTCGACGAGTTGAGTTGAAAGGCGCCGACCCACACCAGACGCTGCTCGCGATACGAGCCAACCGACGACCGGCTGTTGACGACAAACCGGTACCAGCCGTCACTGACCAACCTGCCGCTGTCATCCTTGCCGCCCCAGCTGAAGCTGCGACTGCCGGCGCCGTACCTGGTTGCCCCTTGCACCGTCCGGACGTTGCTGCCGGCCATGTCGAGGACCTTGACGCTGATGCTCGCCGACTGGTTGAGCGAGATGTTGGCCGTTGCTGTCGAAGCCAGGGCATCCTTGTCACGGACATACATCGCCGCTGTCGCTGAATTGAACGACATGGCGTTGAGCACCAAGACCTTCAGGCCTTTCGCCTCGCCGACGTGCCCGCCGGTGTCGCGCGGCCTGTAGGACAGCGTGTAAACGCCCTCGGCAACGTAATTGCCGGCGTCACTCTTGCCGGTCCAGTCGCTCGTCGACTTGCCCTGTTTGGCGAAGACCGTGAATTTGCGAACAAGCGTTCCGCCCGAATTGGTGACGCGCACGTCGAGGTACGCGCTCTCAGACAGGGTGTGGCTGACGATGATCCTGTCCTGCAGGCCGTCACCATTCGGATGGAAGGCCGCCAGCGTGCTGCCGAGCGCCGTCGTGGCGGTGTTGACGTTATTGGTCGCTCCACCGTCGGTGCTGATGACGGACAGGTTCGAGATCGATGGTGCGCCGGCCGACGTCGTCCCGCCGCTGCCTGACCCGCTGCCGCTACCTGTCGTGCCACCCGAGTCACCGCCACTCGCGTCGCCGCGCCATTGGCCGGCGGTCATGCTGAAGCCGCCGGTGAGCGCGCGATAGAAGCCGTAGCTCGGGTGCGGATCGAGGTGCATGCGCACGCCGGGCGTCCGGTCGGAATCGACGTACTTGTCGTTCCAGCCGATCCAGCCATACGGGTAGGTGCCCGACGCGTTGGTCTCGAACAGTTCTTCCATCGTCTTGTCGGTGGTCATCAGCGCGGCGGGCATGTTCCACTTCTGCATCCAACCGAAGGCGAAGACCGACTTCGCGCCCACGTCCAGGAAGCCGGCCGAGAAGTTGTCAACGCGTTGGGTGGCGACACTCCAGCCAGGGATGGCCATGCCGGGCTCGCCGTTGCCGGACGCGTAGCACAGGTGGACCAGCACGACGATCGCGTTGTTGGCCAGGTGGACCTGGTCGCGGATGACGTTCGCGCCGTAGTAGGTAACGGAGTTCGCGCTCGCGCCGTCGTAGCCGTCGAGCCCAAAGCCGTCCTTGGTTCGTTCCTGGTATGGGGCGTACGGGCTGGGCCAGCCATTTCCGTGGCCCATGTACACGACGAGGTTGGCGCCCTGGATGGCGTTGAGCACGCGCGACCACGTGGCGTGAGGGTGGAAGATGCGTGTGACGTCCATGCCGGCGTTCTCAGCCTGATTGGCCATTACTTGAGCGTCGGCGAGGAAGTCGGCTGTCGAACTCCCAGTCGGACCAACGATGACCACGGCTCTGGGCCTCGCGCCAGCTTTGGCGGCGTGCGTGGGCGAGCCCAGCTGAACTCCAAGCAGGACCACTAACACGGCCATGGCCACTGCTCCACCGCGCCTGCTCGGGCGCGCCATATGCCAAAGTCGCAACGACCTGCCTCCCCTCTACCAGAACGCCGCGCACGGACGCGGTGACGGTGAGCTGTGGCTGCGGGCCGGATCCTCTCCCACTCGACGCTTGCGAATGGATCCTGCCGATCCCGACTCGGTGGATCGACGCTTTAGCCGCTGGGGCGGCTATCCCTCCCGGCCCTGGGGGACCGGCGCGGGCGGTGGCCCGTAAGCCTTTTCAGTTCGTGTCTCCGTCGTGAAGACGACGGGCTGAAGTATGCGCGATTGCGGGCCGTAGGAATCATGGGTTTCGCGACTTTTCGGCCGCTTACCGCTGGATTTCTTGGCGCTTATCGCGGCCGTAGTTGGGCCAGCCGCTCGGCTGCGGCATCGAGCGTCGCTCGCGTCTTTGGAAAGGCGAAGCGGACCTTGCCGCGGCCCAGCTCAGGCCGCGAGTAGAACGAGCTGCCGGGCACAGCGGCGACGCCCGGTGATTCCACCAGCCGGCGGCAGAATGTGACGTCGTCGTCATCGGTCAGGCCGGCGATGTCGGTCATGACGTAGTACGCGCCGTCCGGCCGCCACGCCCTGAAGCCGGCTGCCTCCAACGCCGGCACCAGCACGTCACGTCGTTCGCGGTACTCCGTAGCCAGACCGTCGTAGTACGGGTCGGGCATGCCCAGCGCCACTACGCCCGCCTGCTGCAACGGAGCCGCCGCACCGACGGTCAGAAAGTCGTGGACCTTGCGGATGCCGTTTGACAGCTCGGCACTGGCGATCACCCAGCCCACCCGCCAGCCGGTCACGGAATACGTCTTGGACAGCGCGTTGATCGCCACGGTCCGCTCGGCCATGCCGGGCAGCGTGGCCAGTGGGATGTGCTCGCCGGCATAGCGGATGTGCTCGTAGATATCGTCGGTAAAGGCCACCACATCCCAGCGCTGGCACAGCTCGGCGATCAGCTCGAGCTCGTGACGGCTGAAGACCTTGCCGGTGGGGTTGTGCGGCGTATTGACCACGATGCCACGCGTGCGCGGACCAAACGCCGTGCGCAGCTCGTCCTCGTCGATGTGCCAGTCCGGCTCGTGCAGCGTCACGAACTTCGGCACGGCGCCGGAGAGGATCGCGTCGGGCCCGTAGTTCTCGTAGAACGGCTCGAAGACGACCACCTCATCGCCCGGGTCGATGATCGCCATCATCGCCGCGATCATGCCTTCGGTCGCACCGCAGGTGACCGTCAGGTTCTGTTCCGGGTCGATCGTCCAGCCGGGATACCAGTGCATCGTCTTGGCGGCGATCGCGTCGCGAAACGGCTTGGCGCCCCAGGTGATGGCGTACTGGTTGATGTCGGCGGCGACGGCGTCCATGGCCGCTTGCTTGATTTCGGCGGGGGCGGCGAAGTCGGGGAAACCCTGGGCCAGGTTGATCGCGCCGAAGCGGTTGGCCAGTCGGGTCATCTCGCGGATGACCGATTCGCCGAATGTGCTCGCCTTGGCCGAGATGCGCGGCATCAGACGAAGGGTCGCACACGGGTAGCGTGACTGTCTTACTCTGTCGGCCATGATCGCCCGGGACGTCATCCGCCAGGCGCCCAAGGTGCTGTTGCACGACCACCTGGATGGCGGCCTGCGACCTCAGACGGTGATCGAATTGGCACGCGACGTTGGCTACGCCGGGCTGCCGACGACCGACCCCGACGCACTGGCCAAGGTCTTCACCGCCGGTGCCGACCGCAAGAGCCTCGAGCTCTACCTCGAGGGCTTCGCCCACACCGTGGCGGTGATGCAGACGCGCGAAGGGCTCGAACGCGTGGCCGCCGAATGCGCCGAGGATCTGGCCGACGACGGCGTCGTTTACGCCGAGGTGCGCTACGCACCCGAGCTATCAACGAGTCAGGGACTCACCCTCGACGAGGTGGTCGAGTCGATCCTGACCGGCTTCGCCCGCGGCTCGCACGGCCGGGGCATCGTGATGGGCATGATCGTGACGGCCATGCGCCAGTACGCCCGATCGGTCGAGATTGCCGAGCTGGCCGTCCGTTATCGCGACCAGGGCGTCGTCGGTTTCGACGTCGCCGGCCCGGAGAAGGGCTTTCCTCCAACGCGTTACCTGGATGCCTTCCAGCTCATCCACAACGAAAACTTCCACCTGACCATCCACGCCGGCGAGGCGTTTGGCCTGCCCTCGATCTGGGAAGCGCTGCAGTGGTGCAATGCCGAACGGCTGGGCCATGGCGTGCGCATCGTCGACGACATCAAGGTTGGCCTCGATGGCGAGGTGCGCCTTGGCCGGCTGGCTGAGTTCGTGCGCGACCGGCGCATCTGCCTCGAGATGTGTCCCACCTCCAATGTGCATACCGGCGCCGTGGCCTCGGTCGAGGAGCACCCCATTGAGTTGCTCCGCCGGCTCCGCTTCCGGGTGACGGTCAACACAGACAACAGGCTGATGAGCGGCGTAACCATGACGTCTGAGTTCGAAGACGCTCTCGCGGACGTTTGGCTTCGGCCTGGACGAGATGCAGTGGTTCACGCTAAACGCGATGAAGAGCGCCTTCACCCACTTCGACCAGCGGCTGCGCCTGATCAACGGCGTTATCAAGCCCGGCTACCTGCGGCTGATGGCCGAATCCGAGTTTCTGACGGCGGCACTGCCCGCTCGCTAAGGGACCCAGCGGCACTGTTACGCTCGCTCATAAATGGCCGAAGAAGAGAAACCCGAGGTTGACGCGGGCGCCGAGGACGACGACGAGCGATCGGCGCTGTCGACGGCCGCTTCGACGATCGCCGATGCGGCGACGGCGAGCGTCGCGGCCAGTGTTTCGGCGGTCAGCCACATCGCCGGGGGCGCGCGGCGGCTGATCAACGAGCGGCCCGGCGCGCGCGTTCGCCGTGTCCGCCAGATGGGCAAGCAACCGCTCGCCAATCTGTGGGAGCTGCACCCGGAGGCGCGCTCATCCACTTTCCGCGAGCTGGCGCCACGCGTCGTGCCGGTCGACCTGATTGCTGGCACGGCCGTTGAGGGGCCCGTCCAGCGTGGCGGTGACTTCCTGCCGGTGCGCGAACGCCGCGGCGCCGACTGGCGCGGTCGCTGGCAGCGCATCCTGAACGCCCTCGACGAGCTGGTCGCACTGCCGCCGGTCGATCTCGTCAAGTTCGGCGATCGCTACTGGGTCGTCGACGGCCACAACCGAGTGGCCGCCGCCCTCTACAACGGCCAGGACGACATTGATGCCAATGTCGTCGAGGCACGCATGCCGGGCGTGCCCTCTGATCACGATCACAGCGCGATCGCGCCTTACCTCGTCGCCGACAGTCTCGAGTTGCGCGGGGCCGGCCGTGGCCGCGGCCGCCCAGCGCACACCCACGATAACGTCGAGCCAGAGACAGCGCCGGACAGGCCCGAATGATCCGCCGACTGAGCCTGGCCATCCCTGCCGCTTCCGGCAACGGCCACGCACCGGCGCGACCGGCCCGCTTCCTGGCCATCTCCGACGAGAAGTCACCCACTCTCGAGTTCGAGCGCAACCGCGCCGACCTGCTGCCGATCGACGCGGTGCTGGGCTGCGGTGACCTCGAGCCTGACTACCTCGCATTCCTGGCCGACGCCTTCAAGGCGCCGCTGCTCTACGTGCGCGGCAACCACGACCGCGACGCCGGCTGGAGCGTTGGCGCGGAGCACATTCCGGATCCGCTCGACCGCTTCGAGCAGCTCGAGGGTCTGACCTTCGCCGGCCTGTCGTGGCCGGGCAAGGACCGCGGCCGCGCCGAACGTGATGGCACCGCCGCGTGGTGGCAGGCCGCGACGACGGTCGCCAAGTCGAAGGTCAGTCGCCGGCGGCCGGACATCATCATGAGCCACGTACCGCCGCGCGGGCTGGGCGACGCCGACGAAGACGACTACCACCGTGGCTTCTCGGGCTACCACTGGCTGTGTCGGGCCCTCCATCCGCGCCTCTGGCTACACGGCCATACGACCACGGCGTCCGTCGAGGACTGGCGGGTGACCTACGGCGACACCGTGCTGGTCAACGTGACCGGCGGCGTGTTGATCGAGATTGGGGAGAGCGCGGCCTGATCGCATAACATCGAGCGCGAATGACGCGGATCCTCCTTTATACCGGCAAGGGCGGTGTCGGCAAGACGAGCATTGCCGCGGCCACCGCCGTTGCCTGCGCGGCGCGCGGCATGCGCACGCTCGTCGTCTCGACTGACATCGCGCACAGCCTCGGCGATGCGCTCGATGTACCTGTCGGTCCCGAGCCAACAATGATCGCGCCCAACCTGTGGGCGCACGAGCCTGACGTCTTCTTCAACATCTCCAAGTACTGGAAGACGATCCAGACCTACTTCTCGAGCCTGTTCGCGTGGGGCGGCCTCAACGAGGTCATGGCCGAGGAAATGACCGTCCTGCCCGGCATGGACGAGTTGGGCAACCTGTTGTGGATCGCCGATCACGTCGATCGCGGCACTTACGACCTCATCGTCGTCGACGCGGCACCGACCGGCGAGACGCTGCGCCTGCTATCCCTGCCTGAAGCAAGCCGCTGGTGGATCGAACGCATCGCGCCCATTGGCAGGCGCGTCCAGCGCCTGGGCGGGCCCATCCTGCGCCGCGTCGTCGGCGTGCCGCTGCCCGACGACGCGGTCTACGAATCAGCCGAAGCGCTGCTCGACCGGCTGCGCTACGTCCACGAGCTGTTGTCCAACCCGGACAACGCATCGGTGCGACTGGTGATCAACCTGGAGAAGGTCGCCATCCAGGAGGCCCAGCGTTCGTTCACCTACTTCCACCTGTATGGCTACCCGTCGGACCTGATCGTCGCCAACCGTGTCCTGCCGGCCGGCGCCGGACCCTACTTCGACGCCTGGCGCGAAGCGCAGGGACGCTACCTGCCGATGGTGCAGGATGCCTTCGCTCCGGTCCCTGTCCGCACCGTGCCGTTCTTCGACAGGGAGATGGTCGGCGTGGAGCGCCTGGGCGAGCTGGCCGCTGCACTGTTTGGTGACTCAGACCCCTCGCAGTTCCTGTACCGCGGCCGGCCCTACTGGGTCTCGCACGAGGGCAGCGAATACGTTCTGTCGGTCGAACTGCCCTTCACGACGAAGGACGAAATCAGTCTTTCGCGCAAGGCGGATGAGCTTGTGCTGCAGGTTGGCGGCTGGCGCCGTAACCTCGTCCTGCCACGCCTTCTCCTCGACGCGCCGACCAAGGGCGCCAAAATGGAGGACCGCGTCCTGAGGGTCCGATTTGGCCAGCCGGTGAAATCGATCGCGGGAGGTGAACGCAATGGACAGCCAGCGGGACAGCGCCGATAGCGGGCGGATCAACGACCTCGAGCGGCGTCTCGGCTTGGTCGAGGTCCGGCAGGGCGCCATCGAGCGCTCGCGCGAGGTCATGAAAGTGGTCGTGCCGGCCGAGACCCGGCGACACGTGCGCGCCGCGTGGCGCGAGAATCTGCTCGCCGTGCGCAGCGTGCTCGACACGTGGATCGACTGGCTCGACGAGAACAAGGCCGACGCCGCCGATGACGACGACGGCCGCGAGTCGATACCGATCGAATAGCACGGCGACAGTGACACTCGAAGTTCGAACCGTCCCGGCCAACGGCCAACGGGATTGGTTCGAGGCAATCTGGACGTCGTTTGGCGAGGACCTTGAAGAGGACTCGATTGAACGAAACTTGCGCGTCCTGGAGCCGGAGCGCATGTTCGGCATCTACGACGGCGCGCAGGTCGTCGGCGGCGGCGCCACCTTCTCCTATGAGATGACGGTTCCGGGACCAGGCACGCTCCCGGTCGGCGGGATCACCGCCGTCGGTGTGATGCCAACCCATCGCCGCCAGGGCGGCCTGCGCCAACTGATGCTTCACCAGCTGGCCGACGCCAAGGCGAGGGGTGAGGCGGCGGGTCTGCTGTGGGCGTCCGAGGGCAACATCTATCAGCGCTTCGGCTACGGCCTCGCCTCGCTCTCCGCGCACATCGACATCGAGCGCGACCGTGCACAGTTCCGCACGCCGGCCGACTGGGCCGGCACCGTTCGGTTGGTCGACGCTGCCGAGGCACTTCAAAAGTTCCCGCAGGTTCACGATCCGATTGCCGCCGTGACGCCCGGCTTCTGGAAACGCAACGAGGCGTGGTGGGAGTCGCAGATCCTGGGCGATCCGCCGGCGTGGCGGCGCGGGGCAAGCCGCAAGTTCTACCTGCTCAACGAGCGCGGCGGCCGGCCGGTAGGTTATGCGACGTACCGCATCAAAGTCGGACTGGGGCGACGTTGGCAGCAAGAGCGTGCTGCTGGTGATCGAAGCAGTCGCTTCCGACGGTGCGGCGGCGCGCGATGTCTGGCGCTACCTCTTTGGTGTGGACCTCATCGGCCGCATTCAGTACGGACACGGATCGGTCGACGATCCGCTGCTGCTGATGCTGGCCGAGCCGCGCAGGCTGGCCATGCGCGTCGGCGATGGCCTGTGGCTGCGCATCCTTGACGTGCCGGCGGCACTGACCGCGCGCGGCTACACCGCTGACGACGACATCGTGCTGGAGGTCAAGGACGAAGTTCTGCCCGAAGTGGCCGGTCGCTGGCGGCTATCCGCTCGCAGCGGCCACGCCGACGTGGCACCCACGGATCAGCCGGCCGACCTGCAACTGGACATTACCGACCTTGGTGCCGTCTACCTTGGTGGCTTCACGTTCCGCTCGCTGGCCGATGCCGGCCGTGGCGCAGAATGCACACCCGGTGCGATCGAGCGCGCCGACCGGATCTTTGCGACCGATCGCAAGCCATGGAGCCCGCACGTCTTCTGAGCGCCTTGCCGCTTCGGCGCGTCGCCATTGTCACTGCCTCCGCCGCGCTGTTAACCGCGTGCGCCGGCAGCCCGCCGGCGACCTCGACCCCGGCACCGACTCTTAGTCCGAGCCCCGCCCTGACGGCCAGCCCAACGGCACCGGCGACCGCCCAGCCAAGCCCGACTCCGACACCAACTTCAGTGCCGACGCCGACGGGCATTGCCACGCCGACTGCCAGCCCATCCAGCTCGCCTAGCGCCAAACCAAGCGGCTCTATCATCGCCACCTTCCAGGTTGCCGACGAGCAGTACCGCGTGCTGATCGTCGACCCGGACGCAGATCGCGATCGCGCGCAAGCTGCTGGCCGGCAAGCAGGCACCGCAGATCCCCAACGGCCGCATCGCGCGCGGCGACGGTGGCGTAAATCAGCCGTGGAGCTGGCACATCGATCCGCGCGACTTCGAGTTCGCCGACATGACGATCGAGTTGTGCGACGGGCTGCCGTCATACGTCGAGGACGGGACGCTGACCGGCGACCGCTTCTGCCCGTGGTCGGCGAAGGTCGTCGCTGTCGATCCGGCGCCCTAGCCTCTGGCGCCCGGGCGCCGAAAAAGCGCCGCAAAACAGAACGCCCGAAGGAGCCGGCCGGGCTCCGGTGTCATGCTCGCTGGCGAACCAGCGGGCCGGCTCCGGAGATCCGTGGCCCCTTCGGGACGAGAACTAAGTTAGCGGGCCCGGCGCGGGCGACACAAGCCCACTTGTCCACGAAACGATTCGAGTTCCGGCAGTTATTCACGAAACGTCCAGAATGTCGTCCACAGGTGGTGTGGAAGACTTGACCGACTCCCAAGACCAAGAGGCCGCAGAAGGCTCCAGCGCGCCAGCCCCGACCAGCCCGATAGATCTCTCGGGCTCGAGCGTGCCGGTCGAGCCGGTCATCGTTGGACCGACGCGCGCCGAGCGGCCGGCGACATGGCTCGCCGCGACGCTCGTGCTGGTGCTTGTTTTCTCCGTCGGGGTACTGCTTGGCCAGAGCGGCGCGCTGGGCGGGCTGCCCGGCGGCAGCGCGTCGGGCGCGACCAACCCTCCCACATCAGGGTCGCCTGGTGCGTCCGGCGGCACTGCTGGCCCAACCGATCAGATCACGAGCAGCACAACCGACTGCGCGACCGGCGCTTATTCAGCCGGCGCGCCGCAGGAGCCGGCCGAGGCACCGGCCGACTTCGACCTGTTCTGGCAGGCACTGGCCTGCATTCGACAGAACTATGTCGGCCGAGCCGACCTCATCGACAAGGACGTCACCTACGGCGCCATCAATGGCATGGTCGAAGCCCTCGGCGACACCGGCCACAGCGTGTTCCTGACGCCGGAGGCCCTGGCCAGCGAGCAGCAATCACTCAGCGGCACCGTTGAGGGCATCGGCGCGCTGCTCGGTACCAAGGACGCCCAGCCGGTGATTGTGTCGGTCATCACCGGCGGACCGGCCTCAGCCGCCGGCATGAAGGCGGGCGACGTCATCGTCTCGGTCAACGGCGAGAAGGTCGGTGGCATGAATCCGAGCGATGTCGCCACCAAGATCCGCGGGCCGGCCGGCACTCAGGTCACCGTCGTGGTGCTCCGGCCGTCGACCAGCGAGCAGCTCACCTTCAACATGACGCGCGCGAAGGTCGACTTCCCCGTCGCGAGCTGGGCCTTCGTCCCGGGCACGAAAATCGCAGACCTGCGCCTGATCCAGTTCTCGACCGGAGCCGCCGACGCTCTGCGCAAGGCGCGCGACGAAGCTACCTCGCAGGGTGCAGAAGGCTTCATCCTCGACCTGCGCAGCAATCCGGGTGGTTTCGTGCCGGAAGCCGTGAACACCGCATCGCTGTTCCTTCACGACAAGACCGTCTATATCCGCGAGCTGGCCGACGGCGAGCGCATCCCCGTCCAGACCAACAACGACTATCCGGCCACCGACCTACCGATGGTGATGCTGATCGACGCGGGAACGGCTTCTTCAGCTGAGATCGTTTCGGCGGCCATCAAGTCGGCGCAGCGTGGCGACCTGGTCGGCGAGACCACGTACGGCACCGGCACCGTGCTGTTGACCTTCAACCTGAACGACGGGTCGGCCGTGCGCATCGCCGTCGAGCGCTGGCTGACGCCAGATGGCGACCTCATCTTCGGCAAGGGCATTGCGCCCACCGTTGAGGTGGCGCTGCCCACGACGGCCACGCCGCTCGAGCCGGACCAGCTGGCGGCGCTCACGCCCGAACAGGTGCCGACGATGGAGGACACCCAGATGCTCAAGGGCATCCAGATCCTGCAGGCAGCCGGCGTGCCGTAGGCGCCAGCTGCCCGTCCGGGCGCCGCGTCAGCGCAGCGCCACCTCCACTGTCAAATCCTCGGCGCCGCGCACGACGCCAAGCGACAGCGTCGCACCGGCCGCGCCAAGCGCGTCGAACAGGTCGTCGGCGTTGGCGATCGCCTTGCCGTCCGCCGACACGAGCAGGTCGCCTTCGCGCACGTCGGCCTTGGCCGCCGGGCTGTCATCCTCGACCTCGCGCACCAGCAGCCCCTCGCGGTCGGGCAGGCCGACTGAGCGACGCAGCCTGCGCGCGACGTGGGCCGGCGCGATGCCAACGCCCAGTCGCGGGCGTTCAACTGACTGACCCGTCTGCAGATTTGCGACGCGATCGCGCAGGGCGGAGTCTGTTGGCAGGGCGAGATAGAAGGCGTCGCCGAGTCGATTGGTGTTGATTCCGACCAGCTCGCCGGCCGCGTTGACGAGCGGACCGCCCGAAGAACCGGGTGCGAGCGGAGCAGTGTGCTCGATCGTGCCAGCGATTCGGCGGCCACGCGGGCCGCGGAACGCGGCGCTGACGCTGGAAACCGTGCCGAACGTCACACGCGGGCCACTGCCGTTGTTGGCAATGCCGAAGACCGCGGTTCCGACTGTCGGGGCACCGCCCGCCCAGGCCGGCGCGGCCACGCCGCCCGTCTGAACGGCCAGCACGGCCAGGTCGCCGTCGACATCGACGCCCTTGACCTCGGCTTCTGCCTGCCGTCCGTCGGCGAATGTGACCGTCACCTGGTCGTGGCGGACGTTGTGGGCGTTGGTCAAAACGACACCATCACCGACCACCACGCCCGACCCGCTGCGCCAGCCGCCGCCGATGCGGACGGTCGCCGGGCCCACCTTCTGGGCAACGCTACCAATTGTTTCTGCCAATTCATCGAGACCAGACATCCTGCGTACCTTCCGAGTAGAGATGCGACTTGCAAGTTGCAAGTTACCATAGCAACCCTTGACAGCAAGCGCCAATCTCGAACCCGTGACTGACAACCGCGCCGTCTCGCGCGCCGCCTCGCCGCTGGACGCTGCGTTGGAGCGTGTCGGCGACCGCTGGTCGCTGCTCATCGTCGAGGCGCTGCTCGAAGGCCCGCGCCGCTTTGGCGAACTGGAGCAGCAGGTCCCCGGCATCGCGCCGAACATCCTGACCGATCGCTTGCGCCGTCTCGAGCAGGGCCGCGTCATCGCGTCGCGGCCGTACACGCAGCGTCCGCCGCGCGTCGCCTATTCGCTGACCGAGGACGGCCGCGAACTGGCCGGTGTCCTGCGCCTGCTGGCGAACTGGGGCGCGGGTGGCAGCGAAGCCGCCGAGGCGCTGCGCCACCTCGATTGCGGGTCGACGCTCGAAGCACGCTGGTTCTGTCCCACCTGCGCCCGACCCGTCAGCGAAGGCGAAGCCTCCAGCTCTGCGTTACGCGTGAGCGGCGATGTCGGCCGACGTGATCGGTGTGCCGGCCAGTCGCCGGCCCCGGATGCCCTGCTGGCATAGGCAAAAGGAACGATTTAGCTACCACCCCAGCGAGGGGTTACACTCCGCCGATGCCCAGCGTTGCGGTACTGACCGAAGCTGCCAGCGCGCGCGATGTCCTGACCCAGGCCGAGGCGCGCGACCGCGCAACACGCGTCCGCCAGGCGGACTATGACCTCGCCCTTGACATCGTCGCCGGCCTATCCACCTATCGCGGCGACGCGACCATCCGCTTCGCCAGCAGCGGCTCAGGCCCGATCTTCCTGGATTTCCGTGGCCGCGAAATCGAGCTGCTGGAAGTCAACGGCGCGCCGCTCACGCCCGACTGGAACGGTTACCGGCTAACCCTGCCGGCCGACGTTGTCGAGGCGGAAATGACGGTTCGCGTGGTCTACGTCAACGACTACGACACGACCGGTGACGGCTTCCACCACTTCCTCGATCCGGAGGACGGCGAGGAGTACGTCTACACCAACTTCGAGCCGTACGAGGCTCATCGGCTGTTCCCTTGCTTCGACCAGCCCGACATCAAGGGTCGCTACACGGTCGCCGTCAGCCAGCCCGCCGCATGGGCCTGCGTCGCCAACGCCCCGCTGGCCGCGGTGACCGACTTGCCCGACGGGCGCCGCCGCCATCAATTCGCCAAGTCGGAGCTGTTCAGCGCCTACCTGATGGCCTTGATCTGTGGTCCGTACGCGGTCCGCCACCACAACCACAAGGGCCTGGCCCTGGGGCTGTACGCACGCCGGTCGATGGAGAGCGAGCTCGAAGAGCACGCCGACGAGATCTTCGAGATCACCACGCAGGGCATGGACTTCTTCTCCGCCCTGTTCGACCAGCCCTACCCCTTCGCCAAGTACGACCAGATCTTCGTGCCCGAATACAACTCGGGCGCGATGGAGAACGTTGGCGCGGTCACCTACAACGAGGCGTACCTGTTCCGTGACCCGCCGACGGAGAACGAGCGCCTCGATCGGGGCGAGGTCCTGCTGCACGAGCTTGCCCACATGTGGTTCGGCAACCTCGTGACCATGCGCTGGTGGGACGACCTGTGGCTGAACGAGAGCTTCGCCACTTACATCAGCTATCTCGCGCTGACGTCGGCGACGCGCTTTACCAACGCCTGGAAGGTCTTCAACACCGACATCAAGCGCTGGGCCTACCAGCAGGACCAGCTACCGACCACCCACCCCATCGCCGGCTCGGCCGACGACACCGAGATCGCCTTCCTGAACTTCGACGGCATCACCTACGGCAAGGGCGCTTCGGTGCTCAAGCAGCTGGTCAAGACCGTCGGCCTCGAAAACTTCCGCGACGGCCTGCGCATCTACTTTCGGCGCTACGCCTGGTCGAACGCGACCCTGCGCGACTTCATGAGTTGCATCGAAGAGGCGAGTGGCCAGCCGCTGGTCGAGTGGTCGCGGCTGTGGCTCGAGACGCCGTCGGTCAACACGCTGTCGGTCGACTGGCAGGCGGACGGCGGCCATCTGACCGAGATGCGCATGCACCAGGCCGCGTCCGAGGAGTACCCCACGCTGCGGCCGCACGCAACCGAGATCGGCCTCGGCTATGACCGTGGCGGGCGCCTGGCCATACAGTCGGTGGCGGCCAATATCTCAGCTTCGAGCGCCAGCGTGGCGCTGCCGGCCGGCACGCCAACGCCTGACTTCGTCTTTCCCAACTACGACGACCACGCCTACGCGAAGGTCGCGCTCGACCCGGTCACGCTCGAGTACGTAGGCAGCTCGCTCGACCACATCGACGATGGACTGCTGCGCCAGCTCGTCTGGATGGCCATCTGGGAGATGGTCCGCGACGCGCAGCTGCGTTCGACCGAGTTCCTCGCCATCTGCCGTCATCGACTCGCCGACGAGACCGATCTCGACATCGTCAACTCGGGCGTCGAGCGCGCAACGATGACGCTGTGGCGGTTCGTACCGGACAGCCAGCGGGCAAGCGAAGCGCAGCAGATGTTCGACAGCGCGGTGACGAACCTGAAGGCGGCCGGTAGCGCTGACGCGCGCATCATCTGGGCCCGCGCCGCCATTGCCTGGGCCGAGCGGACGGCAGACATCGAGCGGTTGATTGACCTTGCCGATGGCAAGGAGCAAGTCGGCGACTTCACTTTCGACCAGGAAATGCGCTGGGCCATCGCGATCAAGGCGGTTGCCTTTGGCGTGAGCGGCGCGCAGGAGCGCATCGCCGCCGAGGCCAGGCGCGACCAGTCGGATCGCGGCCGTCGCGCCCAGATCAGGGCCGAGGCTTCGGCCCCGACGCGCGAGGCCAAGGATCGCGCCTGGCAGCAGATCCACGGCGACGGCTACGGGTCGTTCCACCTGACGCGCGCGGCCATGCAGGGCGTCTTCTGGGCAAATCAGGCCGAGCTCGTCGAGCCGTACGTGGACAGCTTCTTCGATCGCCTGCGCGAGGTCTTCGAGACGCGCGACCATCCGTTCGCCCGTTCTTACCTGCTCACCCTCTACCCGGCCTACCGTGCCGATCCTCGTGTCGTCGATCGTTCCAGGGCCCTGCTAAACGACCTGGATGGGCAGTTGCCCACGCTATCGCGCCAGCTTGCCGAGGTGACCGACGAGCTCGAACGAGCGATCCGCGTCCGCCGCTTCGCCGAGAGCTGATCCGGCCGGACCCGGCTGGGTCCAGCCCGTCGTACTCGAAGGTCGGCGCACCAGGCTGGAGCCGCTTTCGCCCGATCATCTGGACGGCTTGGCCGCAGATCGGCCTGGAGCCCTCGATCTGGCGCTGGATGCCTTTGACCATGACCTCCAAGGCTGACCTGCAGGCGTTCATCGACGCCGCCCTGACTGCCCAGACGGCCGGTCGTGAGCAGCCATTTGCGACGGTCGAGCGATCGTCCGGGCGTGTCGTCGGCAGCACGCGCTACCTCAACATCGAGCCTGCCCATCGCCGCCTCGAGATCGGCTACACGTGGCTTGCGCCCGCCTGGCAGAAGACCGCCATCAACTCGGAGGCCAAGCTGCTGATGCTCGCGCACGCCATCGAGCAGCTGGGCGCAAACCGCGTCGAGTTCAAGACCGATGCGCGCAATGACCCGTCGCGCAACGCCCTGCTCGGTATCGGCGCGCAGTTCGAGGGGATCTTTCGGCGGCACATGATCGTGCAGCAGGGCGTGCTGCGCGACTCGGCGTACTACAGCGTCATCGTCGACGAGTGGCCGGCTGTGCGCAGCCACCTCGAACAGCGTGTGGAGCGCCTGAGCGCAGCCGGCTAGGCGCTGCGCGGTTGAGCTTCCGGCTAGCGCCCCGCATCGCCTTGGCCCGCGCCCGCTTGGCGCGATCGAGGTTGTACGCCGACGTGACCAGGCCGACATGGGTCAGTGCCTGCGGAAAATTGCCGACCTGCCGCTTGAGCTTGGGGTCGTATTGCTCGGCCAGCAGGCCCACGTCGTTGCGCAGCGCAAGCAGCCGCTCGAACAGAGCGCTCGCTTCGTCGAGCCGGCCCATCAGCGCGTAGTTGTCGACCAGCCAGAACGTGCAGATCAGGAAAGAGCCTTCGCCGGGCGGCAGGCCGTCGTCGGTCGCCTCGGTCGAGTAGCGGTGGACGAAGCCGTCCTCCATGAGCTCGCGCTCGATGGCGGCGACGGTGCCGCGCACGCGCTCGTCGGTCGCCGGCAGGAAGTGGACCATGCGGCATCATCAGCAGGCTCGCATCGAGCTCCTTGCTGCCGTAGTACTGGGTGAAGGTCTTGCGCTCGCTGTCGAAGGCATTCGCGATGACGTCGTTCTTGATCTCATCGCGCAGGGCGCGCCAGCGATCGACCGGCCCTTCGAGGCCAAACCTGTCGACTGCCTTGACCGCCCGGTCGAGCGCTGTCCAGGCCAGCACCTTCGAGTGGGTGAACTGGCGGCGCGGTCCGCGCACCTCCCAGATGCCTTCATCGGGGTCCTGCCAGTGGTCCTCGACGAACTCGACCAAGAGCCGCTCCATGGACCACGAAGTTGGATTGGGCTCCAGGCCCATCACCCGTGCAAGGTGCAGCGTGTCGATCGTCTCGCCGTAGACGTCGAGCTGGAACTGCTCCGCAGCCGCATTGCCGACGCGGACCGGCTTCGACGCTTCGTAGCCGGGCAGCCACGGCACCTCGAATTCGGGCAGCCGGCTTTCGCCGCTCACGCCGTACAGGACCTGCAGCGCGGGCGGATCGCCGCCGGCGGCGCGCAGCAGCCAGTCGCGGAAACGGCGCGCCTCGCCGCTGTAGCCGCCGATGTTGAGTGCCCACAGCGTGAACGCGGCATCGCGCACCCAGCAGTAGCGGTAGTCCCAGTTGCGCACGCCGCCGATGTGCTCCGGCAATGAAGTCGTCGGCGCGGCGACGATGCCACCGGTCGGTGCGAAGGTCAGCGCCTTCAGGATCATGAGCGAGTGGCGGATGTCGTCGGCCCACTCGCCGGTGTAGCGCATGCGCGTCGTCCAGTCACGCCACCAGTCGAGGGTCGCGGTCAGCGCTCCGCCCGCATGCGGTGGCTCGCGCGGCGGCTCGTGCGACGGGTGCCACGACAGAACGAAGGGCACGAAGTCGCCTTCGTTGACGGTGAAGTCGGCCACCGTGCGCAGGTTCTCGCCGTGCGTCGGCACCGCCGAACGAAGACAGACAGCGTCCGGGCCGGCAACCGCGCACGAGTCGCCGCCGACACGGTGGATCCACGGCACGAGCCGGCCGTAGTCGAAGCGCAGGATCAGCTCCATCGTCATCGGCACGCTGCCGCTGACGCCCTCCACCACCCGGATGAGCTCGGGCTGGTCGGTGCGCGGTGGCATGAAGTCAGTCACCCGCACTCGGCCGGCGTCCGTCTCCCATTCAGAGGTCAGGACGAGTGCCCGGTCTTCGTAGTGCCTGCTCGCGACGCGCTTGGCGCCCGCCGGCGCAATCAGCCAACGGCCGTTATCGGGTGAGCCGAGCAGCGCAGCGAAGCAGGCGGCCGAGTCGAAGCGAGGGAGGCACAGCCAGTCGATCGAGCCGTCGGCGCCAACGAGGGCGGCGCTGTGGGTATCGCCGATCAGTGCGTAATCCTCGATCGGCAGGGCCACGACCGAACTCTAGCCGGTCCACCCCTTGCAACAGCCGGTCACAGCATTGCTTCCGGCTAGCTTTTGCTACGCAGTCGCTTGGCGGTCAGTGAAGGCGGCGGCGAGCTCCGCAGACCGGGCAGATGGCGATACCTGACGTTGGGTCAGGCACGAGATATGTGGTGCAGCCGTTCGTGCTGCAGAAAAGCGAAGTGCCATGGCTGGTGCGCCGGATGCGGCGCCGAGCCGAAACACCTTGAAGGTGGGCTCCAGCATGGCCGTGATAACGGGATTGCATTGACTCTTTCCAATTTCCTGGCCCACTCCGCCGGCTTAATGTGGCGGGGGCCTTAGTGCCTGTCGCTCCACGACCTCTTTACCTTGGTCGGAGCGGATAAACCTGTGGCGCGCCGCGGGAGCGAGTTTCGATGCTCAAACCTGCGGAAATATTCGCGCTCGACAGGAATCATAGCCCATTTCGGGCGAAAGGCAGGCTGGCCGAATGGGACCAGCCTGCGACAGCCGATGGTTTACTCCTGTACGCCTACCATCGGCCTCATGCAAGTAGCCACCGCTCCCGACCGACTGCCCTGGACGGGCGACGACGAAGCCGACCGACTACTGGCGGCCGATCCGCTTGCGCTGCTGATTGGCTTTGTCCTTGACCAGCAGGTGCCGCTGCAGAAGGCCTTCATTGGGCCGCTCGAGATCTGCCGGCGCATCGGCACGCTAGACGCTCGCAAGATTGCCGACATGGACACCGCTCAGCTCGAGGCCGTCTTCGCCCAACGTCCGGCGATCCACCGCTTTCCGGCCAATATGGCCCGCCGCACGCAGGCCCTGTGCCAGGCCATCGTGCGCGACTACGACGGCCACGCCGAGCGGGTATGGACCGAAGCGGCCGACGCGCGCGACCTCGAGCGGCGATTGTTGGCGCTGCCCGGCGTGGGCGAGATGAAGGCCAAGACCTTGCTCGCCGTTTTGGGCAAGCAATTTGGCATCAAACCGGCCGGCTGGGACGAGGTCGCCCCGCACCATCCAACGCTGGGTGACGCCGACACGCCGGAGAAGTTGGCCGAATATCAGGCCGGCAAACGGGCCAAGAAGGCCGCCATGCGCGCGGCGGCTGCGACTAACATCGCGGCCAAGGAGGTAACGAAGTGAGCCACCACATCAAGGGTGAAACCGGCGGCAAGAAGACCGGAACCGAAAAGGAAAAGACCGGACCGGCCACGGGCGGCAACAAGGAAACGCCCAAGAAGTAGCTCGTGGGCGATCTCGTCTGGGCCGCCATCGCGCCTCACGGCGACATTGCCGTAGCCAGAGGCCGTCGCACCGGAACAGCGGGATCTGGCGAAGAAGACACAGGCCGGCATGCTCGGCCTGCGCCGGCGCTTGTGGCTGACCGACCCGACCGCGGTCGTGGTGCTCAGCCCGCACAACATCCACGTCGAGGGCCATTTCGCCGTGGTCACGTCGGCGCGTGCCAGCGGTGTTCTGGACGAGGGCGGCAAGAAACTAGAGCTGACCGTGCCCATTGACCGTGACCTGGCTCGGTCGGTCCTGGCCCACCTGGGATCGACGGACATACCGGCGGTCGGGGTCAGCTATGGCGGCAACGACCCCACGGGCGCGGTGTTTCCGCTCGACTGGGGCAGCCTGGTGCCACTCTGGTACCTCGGTCGACGCGATAGCGGATCCCTGCCGACGGTCATCGTCGCGCCCGCCCGCGACCGGCCAGCCGCCGAACACGTCAAGGCCGGTGCCGCCGTTGCCGCCGCGATCGCTGCATCCGGTAGCCGGGTTGCGCTGATAGCGAGCTGCGACCAGAGCCACGTCCACGATGCCAATGGCCCGTACGGATTTCACAAGCGTGCCGCCGAGTTCGACCAGCTCGTTGTGGACGCCATCCAGGCGAACGACCTCGGCCGGTTGCTCGATGTCGACGCAGGGCTGCTCGAGGACGCCAAGCCGGATGCGTGGTGGCAAATGCTGATGTTGCACGGCGCTTTGACCGCGACTGGCAAGCATTGGCAGGCTGAGCTGCTGAGCTACGAAGCGCCGACCTACTACGGCATGTTGTGCGCTGCCTTCGAGGTGGCCGCTAGCGCTTAACGTCGATCACACAGAACCGATTGCCCTCGGGGTCGGCCATGATGATGTAGTCGGCGTCCGCCGGCCGCTTGTCCCAGTGGACCTCGGTCGCACCCAGGCCTTTCAGCCGCTCGACTTCCTCCGCCTGCTGCTCCGTGTAGAGGTCGAGATGGATGCGCGGCGGGATGTTCAGCGTTGAGCGCACACGGTCAAGCGACACATTCGGCCCGTCGCCAACGCGTGGCCGGAGCAGGCTGAAGCCCTCGTTGTCATAGGGTGGCCCGCGGCGCACGTAGTCGAGCGCTGCGGTCCAGAACGCGGCTTCCTTCTCGAGGTCATCTACGCGGATCACGATGGACCCGATGCGCAGCCCGCTGGCCACCTCAGGATTTACTCCACGTACTGGAGTGGCGTGGCCGTGAACCCTTCGGGCAGGGTGATGCCTGTCTGGTGGTTGGGGCAGTAGCCGTACGGATTCTTCTGGAGGTACTGCTGGTGGTAATCCTCGGCGAAGTAAAAGGGCGGCGCCGGCGGCCCGACGATCTCGGTCGTGATCTGGCCGTAGCCGGCAGCTGAAAGCTCCGCCTGGTAAGCGTCTCGACTCGCCTCGGCCAGGCGGCGCTGCTCATCGTTCTGGACAAAGATCGCCGAGCGGTACTCGGAGCCCATGTCGTTGCCCTGGCGCATGCCCTGCGTCGGGTCGTGGTTCTCCCAGAACACCTTCAACAGCTTCTCGTAACTCGTCTTGGCCGGGTCGAAGACGACCCGGACGGATTCGGCGTGGCCGGTCCGGCCGGTGCACGACTCCTCGTAAGTCGGGTTGGGCGTGAAGCCGCCCTCGTAGCCAACGGCCGTGGTCCAGACGCCCGGCTGCTGCCAGAAGGTCTTCTCCTCGCCCCAGAAACAGCCCAGGGCGAACTCCGCGATCTGGAAGCCATCTGGATACGGACCGCCGATGGGCGTGCCCAGGACGGTGTGCTTCCTCGGCTGCATGATCGGATCAGAGCGACCGGGCAGCGCGTCGGCGGCCGTGGGCATGGTCGTCTTATTGCGATTGAACAGGAACATCGATACCTCCGTTGGCAAAAGTCTACGCGTCACTCATGACGCGTCCATGACGACCTTTCCTCCACAGGCCGCCTGCGGGCGGCTGCTGCGCGCTTGGTCAAGGCCCCAGGCGACGCCTGATGCCTGACCTTCGCTTGCGTGGCGGTGTCCATTCGCACCACGGCCGAGTGAGACACTTGGGTCATCGAAGGGGCGAGGGCGTTGGCGGAGGATGGGGCTGCCGCGCCCGAGTCGGGAGGGGAGTGCCGTGAAATCGAAGCTGCTGCCGCGCCGCTGGGCGCGGCTACTGGGAGTAGTCCCGCTTGGGCTGCTGCTCGTGCTTGCCAGCGGGCCAACCGTCGTCGCCGCCGGCCTGCCCAGCCGCGCCGGCATGCTCACCGGCATCGATGTTTCGCACTGGCAGGGCTACATCAACTGGTCCAGCGTGAAGTCGGCCGGCGTCAAGTTCGCCTTCGCCAAGGCAACCGAGGGCACCAAGCTGGCCGATGCGCGCTACACCGGCAACCGGGATCGCGCCGAGGCGGCCGGCGTTTCGATCGGCGCCTACCACTTCGCCCGTCCCGACCGCACCACCAATGACGCGGTCCGTGAAGCCAACTGGTTCGTCGATCATGCCGGCCTGCGCGGCCGTCATCTGCTGCCCGTGCTCGACCTCGAGTCAACCGGCGGGCTTGGGCCGAGGGCGTTGGCCAACTGGGTGCGCTCGTGGCTGGCCCAGGTCCAGAGCCGCCTGGGGGTCAGGCCCGTGATCTACACCTACCCATATTTCTGGCTCGACTACATGGGCAACACGACGTGGTTTGCCGCCAACGGCTATCGCGTCCTGTGGATTGCCCACTACGACGTCAAGTCGCCCAAGGTGCCGGCAGCCAACTGGAACGGCGCGGGCTGGACGCTGTGGCAACTGTCTGACTGTGGTCGCATTGCTGGCATTGGCGGCTGCGTCGACGTCGACCTCTTCGACGGCACCAACCTTGGCAGGCTGCTCATCCGCAACAACCGCTGAGAGAGGCCTCGCAATCGGCCTCCGCTTGCGGGACTCACCCAACGTCCGGGTTGGGCTCGCCGCGCGGCGGGTGGAAGGCGATGCGAACTCGTCGGTCGGGGGCGTCGGCATCGGGGGCTTCGAAGTCAAAAGCGCCGGGATGGAGCGCGCGTAGGGATCGGCGCAGCTCGGGTACGGTGCGGTTGGTCAAGGCAATGTCGGCCACGTCGCGGACATAGTCGTCGAGCATCTGCCTGGGCCAGAAGCGGGCATAGACGTGGATAGCCACATAGCCGTCTGCCTCCCAGGCAATGCGCACCGAACCGTCCGATTCCATCGACCAAACACCTTTTGATATGGACCCGTCGGGGGTCCAGTGCTACGATTCTCGACCAAGAGGTGCGAGCGTGATGAACGACCGCAGCGGCCAACAGAATCGGCCAAACCGGAGGATCCACGACCTCGTGGGATCGCGCATTCTGCCGGTAACCGCGGACCAGTCGCATGGCTCGGCTAACCTCGCCACCCAGCCCCGTGCGGGCAACATCAGCACCGATACGCGCGCCGGCGCGCTGGGGTGATCCGGGGCCGCGCGGTCCTCTGATCCGCCCCTCGGCTCACCTAATTGAAACTGAATGGCCCACGCTCGTTCCCGGAGCGTGGGTCTTCCTTTTGGATAGGATCACAGGGTGAGTACGCAACCGCACTTCGAGACTGAGCCAGCCCGCCTCGCGCAGCCCTTCCCGGCCGATTTTGCGTGGGGCTTTGCCACCTCCGCCTACCAGATCGAAGGGGCGGCCTCGGAAGACGGCCGAGGGCGGTCGATCTGGGACACCTTCTCACGCCAGTCGGGCGCCATTCTCGATGGCACCAATGGCGACGTGGCTTGTGATCACTACCACCTCTACGCCGATGACGTCCGCCTGATGGCCGATCTCGGCGCCCGTGCCTACCGCTTCAGCATCGCCTGGCCGCGGGTCTTGCCGGAAGGAACCGGTGCCATCAACCAGCGCGGGCTCGACTTCTACCAGCGCCTCGTCGATGCCCTGCTGGCGGCCGGCGTCCAGCCGCTGGTCAACCTCTTCCACTGGGACCTGCCACAGGCCCTGCAGGACCGCGGCGGCTTCGCCAACCCAGCCGTCGTCGGCTGGTTCACGGATTACGCCGCGCTGATGGCGTCCAAGCTGGGCGACCGAGTCAAGGATTGGATGACTTTCAACGAACCTGCCGTCTTCGCCTTCCTTGGCCACGCCGACGGCGTGCACGCACCTGGCCTGCGGGATTGGCCCACGGCCATTCGCGTGGCCGACAACGAGATCCGGGCCCACGCCAGCGCCGCCCATGCCATCCGCGCGCTCGTCGACGGGCCCAGGATCGGCATGGCCATCGACGTCAACCAGGTCGTGCCGGCAACCGACTCCGAGCGCGACCAGGTGGCGGCCAACCAGTGGAGCTCGGCGCGCGACGCGTGGTTCCTCGACCCGCTGTTCGGCCGCGGCTACCCGGCACTCGGCCTTGACGCTCACCGGGAAGCGGGTCACCTCGACGGCGTTGAGCTGGCCGACCCGCCCGCCGGTCACGTCGATTACCTGGGCCTCAACTATTACCGGCGTGACTCGGTCAGAGCCCGCTCCGATCGGGCCTTCGACTGGGAGATCGGTGCCGTGCCCGGGTCGGAGCAGACTCAGATGGGCTGGCACGTGGCGGCGGACGGGCTGCGCGACGTTCTGCTGCAGCTGAACGAGACCTATGCGCCGGCCGAGGTTGTCATCACGGAGAACGGAGCCGCGTACCCGGACGCCGTCGACCGCGACGGGCAGGTGCGCGACGGTGACCGGGTCAGCTACCTCGCCCGGCACGTCGCCGCAGCCGGCGAGGCGCTGGCGGCCGGCGTACCGCTGACCGGCTACTACGTCTGGTCGCTGCTCGACAATTACGAGTGGAGCTTTGGCTACACGCGGCGCTTCGGTCTCGTGCGGGTTGACTTCAGCAGCCAGCTGCGAACACCGAAGGACAGCGCGCGCTGGTATCGGCGGCTCATCGCTCGGGAGTGAAAGGCGTCCTGTCGTCGCTGGTTATCTGGTCTCTGTGACCTTTCGGATAGTGCGCGGTTGCTCGGGGTCGAGGCCGCGGGCGACAGTCAGATGGTAGGCATAGAGCTGGGCGGGCACGATTTCGACGATTGGCGCGAGCCAGGCCGGAATGCCCGCCGGCAGTGCCAGACCCTCGTCGATCGAGCGCGCCGCCTCCGCGTCAGAGACGACGAGTAGCCGCGCACCGTGGTCCTCTTTGAGCTTGGTCAGCAACTCCAACCTGGGCGTCGAGCTCGGGCCCACCGGGCGCCACAGCCAGCACCGGTAGCCCGGGTTCGGCCAAGGCCAGCGGCCCGTGCTCGAAGTCGGCTGCCGAGTAGGACATCGCCGCCACCAGGGCCATCTCCTGCAGCTTCAGCGCCCACTCCCGGGCACTGGCGTAGCTGTAGCCGCGACCCAAGACGACCGCGCGCTGCCGCTTCGCGTGCGCGGCGGCCAGGTCGCGGGCCTGCGGCTCGGCCGTCAGGGCCCCATCGATCAGCGCGGGAAGACTGGCCAGGTCGGCCGTCTCTTCCGCCGCTGGCGGATCGAGCGCGGCGGACAAAAGGGCCGCCGCGAGTAGTTCGGCCGTGTACGTCTTGGTGGCTGCCGTCGCTTTCTCCGGCCCGGCGCGCAGGTCGACGACATGGTCGGCGGTCTCGGCCAGGGGCGAGGCGGCGTCGTTGGTCAGGGCGACGGTAAGCGCGCCCTGCCGGCGAGCCTCGTCGAGCACGGCCACGATGTCCGGCGAGCGGCCGGACTGTGAGATGCCCACGACGAGTGCCTCTGACATGTCAGGTCGGGCCCCGTAGAGCGTGATCGTCGACGGCGCGGCGAGCGCAACCAGCAGGCCGTTGCGCACCGCCAGCAGGTATTGCGCATAGATGCCGGCGTTATCCGAGCTGCCGCGCGCGGCGATGACGGCGAACCTCGGCCGGTGAGCTCGGAGCGCACTCGAAATGGCCTCAAACGCGACCGGCGCGGAGTCGAGCAGGCGCTGAGCGGCCGCCGGCTGCTCAAGGATTTCGTCGCGGACAGTCATGTGCTCAGCCCATGGCCGCGCGCGTGCAGACCGGCAATCTCGACTGGCAGACGGCCCACGAAGGGAATCTCGCCGACCAGGGCAGCCGCCAGGGCCTCCATAGTCGGCGGCAGGATGCCGTAACTGCAGATGTGCGTTCGGGCCGAGGGATAGGCGAGCACATCCCACGGCGTGCGCAGGGCGATCGTGACGGTGGGCTGGCCGGCCGACAAGAGCGCGCTGGCCAGCGCCGCCTGGGCCGGCTGAAGATGGGCGGAGAAGGTCCCGACGACGACGAGGTCGAAGCCGGCTGCGCGCTGCCTGGTACCGGCAATGTCCGCCTCCGACGGTACCGCGGGCAACAGGAATTCCTCGACCCGGGGCAGCCGGGGGCGGAGGGCGGACGCCAAGGTTGGTTTGACGGTCGAGGATGTGTCGGCCGGTGTCAGGTCGGCGGGAAGTGTCTGGACCACCGCCACTCGCGCGTCCGACGCCAGGCGGAGCGGCAGCAAGCCCTCGTCATTGCGCACCAGCGTGATCGAACGCCGCGCGAGCTCGAGGGCCAGCGCCTGATGATCGGCGCAGCCAACAACGTCAAGCGGCAGCTGCTCATAGGTGCCCAGCCAGTGGCGCAGGTCGTCGAGACGGCGGTTGGCCGCCGCATCGTCGTCGGCGTCGATCAGGCCGCGCCGGTAGGCCTGCGCCAGGCCTTCCTCGAGCCGCTGCAGGGCGGCTTCATCGGCCGTGCCCAGCAGAACGTCCTCGCCCGCCCGGAGGGCGGTGATCGCATCCACGATCTGGCCCGAACCCTGGGCCAGGGCGTGCATGTCGAGGGCATCGCTGACGGTGACGCCGTCGAAGCCGAGTTGTTCGCGGGCAATGCCTCGGAGCACGTGCCCGGACAGGCTGGTGGGCAGGTCGCTCGGCTCGTCGGGCAGCGCGAAATGGCCGGTCATGAGCATTCGAGCGCCGGCGCGAAACGCTGCCTCAAAGGGTTTGAGCTCGCGCTGCGCCAGCTCCGCACGTGTGCGCGGCACGACCGGCAGCACGTGGTGTGGATCGCCCCTGGTATCGCCGGCGCCGGGGAAGTGCTTGGCGGTCGCGGCCACTCCCTCGTTTTGGAGACCGCGCACCGTTGCCGCGGCCAGTTTGCCCACGGCATCTGGATCGTCGCCGAAGCTGCGTATGCCGAGCGCCGGGTTGGCCGGCTCCGAGGCCACGTCACACACCGGCGCGTAGTTGACGTTGACGCCCAGCGCCCGCAGCTCGCGCCCGGTGGCGCCGGCCACTCGCTCGGCCAGCTTCTCGTCGCCCGCCGCACCCAGCGCCATGGCACCGCCAAACTGCGTCGTCTGCGGGCCCAGCCCGACAAGTTGCCCGCCCTCCTGGTCGGCGGCGATGAGCAACGGCGGCGCGCCGGCGGGCCGCGCTGCCTGGATAGCCGACGTGAGCGCCCTGATCTGTGGCGGGTCGACGATGTTGTGCAGCCTGAACAGCGTTACACCGGCGACACCGGACTCACGTATTCGCCTGGCCGCCGGCGCCGGCAGTTCGCTGCCGGCGAAGGCGATCATCAGACGCCCTAAGGTCACGACTTGACGGAGCCGGCCAGGATCCCTCTCACAAACGCTCGCTGGAGGAGCAGGAACACAGCCAGCGGCAGCAACATCGTTATGAACGCGCCGGCGGTAAGCAGGTGCCACGAACCACCGCGGCTGCCGATCATGTTGTAGAGCGTTACCGGCATGACCCGCACGTCCGTGGATACCCCCAGGAACGAGAGTGCAACCAGCAGGTCGTTCCAGACCCACAGGAACTGGAAGATGGCGAATGCGCCCAGTGCCGGTATGGATAGCGGCAAAACGATGCGGATGAATGTCTGAAGGTGCGATGCGCCGTCGATAGCCGCCGACTCGAACAGGTCGCGCGGTAGCTGCGAGATGAAGTTGTAGAGCAGGAAGATCGCGAGCGGCAGGCCAAAGCCGGTGTGAGCCAGCCAGATCCCGAGGTACGTGCCGTAGAGCGAGCCTTTGCTGTAGATCTGCAGGACCGGGATCAGCGACATCTGGATCGGCACGACGAGCAGGGCAACCACGATCGTGAACAGGATTCCGCGGCCGCGGAACGGGATCCAGGCGAATGCGTAGGCGGCGAAAGCCGCGATGGTGATGGGGATAACCGTAGCCGGGATGGTGACGATAAGGCTGTTGATGAAGGCGTTGCCCAGGCCTTCGCCGGCGATGACCGTCTGGTAATTGGACAGCGTCCACTGCGTCTGAAACGGGTGCAGGAGCGCGCTCCACCAGCCCGACTGCGTGATCTCGATTGGGTCGCGAATCGATGTCACGAGCAGGCCTAACGTCGGCAGCGTCCACAGGCCACAGATGGCGAGGACCGCCAGGCGCAGCGGCAGGCTGCGCATGAACGGCGGCCGCCATGCAACGACGCGAGCCTGTGGCTTGGCGATTGGCTGAGCTGGTGCAGTCATCCTTCCACCTGCTGACGTCTGAAGTTGCGTAGGTTGACGTACATGACGGGCAGAACCGCCAGGAACAGAATTGTCGCCAGCGCCGCCCCGCGCCCGTCATTCGCGAACACGAACATCTCGTGGAACATGCGCACGGCGACGACGTCGTCGCCGAACCGCCCGCCCGTAGACGCGTAGACGATGTCAAAGATCTTGAGGGTGACGATCGCGATGGTCGTCGCGACCGTGATGATCGAGCCCCGGATCATGGGCACGATCACACCGAAGAACAGCTGTCGTTCTGAGGCGCCGTCAAGCCGTGCCGCCTCGATTACTTCGGTCGATACGCCCTTGATGGCGGCTGACAGCACGACCATCGCGAAGCCGGTCTGCAGCCAGATCAGGATCACGATCTCGGCGAACACATTGATCGGGTATGTCGTGAAGAACGGCACGGGCTGTCCGCCGAAGGCCGTGATGATCGCGTTGAGGATCCCGATCTGTTGTGAGCCCGCCGGCTCCCAGGCATAGACGAACTGCCAGATGACAGTCGCCCCGACGAGCGAGATGGCCAGTGGCAGGAAGATGAAGGTCTTGGCAAGCGCCTCTCGCCGGACCCGGTCGAAGAGCCCGGCAATGATCAGCCCGAGCCCGACGCTGCCGGCGGTCGCGACGATCAACCAGATCACGTTGTTGCTGAAGATCGAGCCGTAATCCGGGGCCAACCCAACCAGGAACAGCCACAGGACCGAAAGGATCAACACGATCGCGAGCGGCAACCAGGTGAACAGCTTCGCTTGACCGGCCTGGCCGGTGCGCTCGAACGTGCGTCCAATTACGCGGCCGACGATCACGCTCCCGACGATCGCGACGATCGCCACAACGACGACCAGGATCACGTTCGAGCGAAAAGTCTGAGGTCAGCATGACTGCGTAGTTGTCCAACGACGGCGTGCCGTTTTGATCGAGAAAACTGCGAATGACGGTTGCCGCCGCCGGATAGAGCAGGAACACGGCGAGGAGGGCGAGGGCGGGGCCAACAAAGACCCACGGCAGTACTCGGTCACGCCTGCTCGGTCGCATGAGGCCTACCAGCGCGCCGACACCGAGGAACAGCAGCCAGATGCCGCCCACGCCGACGCCCAGTGCGATCACGGCGAGGATCAGCTTGGCCAGGACCTGGTCACCCTGCCCGTTCTCCAGGTCAGTGGCGCCAGACGTATTGCCCAGCGCCTCATAGATCCTCGCCAGAAGGTTGGCGCCGCCGTGCGGGTCGAGCAGGACCAGCAGTCCGGCGACGCACGAGGCCGAGGGCTACAAGGCCGCCGATTGGCACGATGAAATCGCGACAGACCGGGTTGTTCGCTGCGCGTCGCTACGGCCATCTACCCTCCTGCCGGAAGTCTGCCGGAGAAGCTTGCCGAAATAGTAAACGGGGCGCGCCACCGGGTGGTGACGCGCCCCGCAAGCCATTACATCCTTACGGGCTGGGGCTGGCTCCTGCCGCAGGCCAAGCGGCGTCGATGGCTGCCAGAATGGCATCTGTGTTGGTGCCGTCAGCGTTGGCCCAGGCAACTGACTGGGTCCAGAAGGCGCCGGAGCCGACGGCAGCAGGCATCAGGTCGGAGGCATCGAAGCCGTCGCCGCGCCCTCTGCCCACGATGTCCGCCGAGCCACAGACAACTTGTAATTACCGGCGTACCACTCCTTGGGGGTCGTGCTGTTGGACGAGTGACACCCGGATTGCGAATCCAGTTCTCGATACCCTGAGGTGTCGACAGGAACTGGGCGACCGCACGAACCTCGGGCCGGTCCTTGAGGACAATGAACGTGTCGCCGGAGACCTCGACGTTCTTCTGGGCCGGGTCAATCGTCGGGAACGGCATGATGGCCACGTCGCCATCAGCGCCGATCGTGTAGACGGACGGAGCCGTGCCGCCGCTCGCTCGCCGATCCGGGAAGAAGTCCGGGCCGTACCAGAACGGGATCTTCTGCATCCAGCACTTCGGCGCACTCATGTCGCCGTTGCCGGGGTTGAACATCGGGTCCATGGTCGTCTTCTGATCGGTATTGACGATAGCTTGCGTACCCACCGTACACGTACTTGTCGGTGAAGAAGATGTGGCCTACGACTTGTCGAAGGCATCCTTGACGCCCTGGTCAGTGAACGGGACCTCGTGGTTAATCCACTGCTTGTAGAAGTCCACGCCCTTGGTCTTGAGGATGACTTCCTCGACCCAGTCGGTGAGCTGCCAGCCGGTCGCGTCGCCCGGGCCGCCCGCGCTTGACGCACCAGGGGTTGCCCTTGCCGTCAGCGATGATCTTGTCGGACAGCTTGATCAGGTCGTCCCACGTGGTGGGGACCGTGTAACCCGCGGCCTCGAAGGCCTTCTGCGGGTACCAGATGGCCGACTTGACGTCCTGCTTGTACGGGATGCCCCAGATCTTTCCATTCACCGTGATCAGCGCGATGGACGGGTGCTCGGTGGTCAGTTTGTTGGCGTCCATGATCGTGGCCACGTCGACGAGGCTTTGCCGGCTGCGCCGTAGGCCAGGACAGGCGTCGGCTGGGCCAGCTGCGCGAGATCGGGCGGGTTGCCGCCCTCGATGCGCGTCTTCAGCACGGTCTCGTTGCTCGAGCCGATGCTGTCGATCTGGATCTTGATGCCGCTCGCCGCGGCAAAGTCGGCGACCGCACGCGGCGAAGGCCGATGCCTTCACCACCGACCCACTGGGTCTGGATTGTGACCGTCTTGCCCTTGAAGGCCGGCGGATTCGCGAGTGACTGGTCGAGCTCGGTGTAACCCGTCGGCAGCGACGGCACAGCGGCCGGCGGCTTGGCCGTAGCCGAGGCGCCTGGGGCGCCGGCGGTAGCTCCGGGCGTTGGCGTCGCGCTGCCTGTAGAGCAGGCGCCGACGATAATCATCACCACGACGGCGATGACGCCCGTGCTCCAGAGTCTCTTAGCCATGAGTCCTCCTCCTACGAAATGCCTTGTGTACTAACGTGCGGTTCCGCTGGGTCGGAGCAAAGATTATGCGACTCCAGCAAAGCCAACAGTAGCGTTATCGCTCGCCCACCCCCTCTCGATCAGGCAAGCCCATGCGATGGCGAGCAATCGCGGCCGCGCCACGGGCGCCAGGCGCCTCGGTTGGCGGCAGCAGCTCGACGGTGGCATCGCTCAAGGCAGCCTCGACCAAAGGCGAGGCGGCCCGTTCCCGCGCGATGCGCGATTGGATGGGTTCGAGTAGAGTCGGGCCCGGCCGCGGCAACGCCGCCGCCGATCACGACGCGCTTGACGCCGAGGGTCAAGGCCAGTGACCGGATGGCCCGCGCCAGATGGCCGGCGACTCGATCTGTTATTTCGGCCGCTACCTCGTCGCCGGCTGAGCCGGCTCGAAATACATCGGCGGCGCTGGGATTTTGTGACAGCACGGTGTGGCGGCCAGCGGCGATGGCCTCATTGGCCTGCCGGCCGATGGCCGGCCCGGCAGCGACGGTCTCGAGACAGCCGCGCAGGCCACACGCGCAGACGGATCCATCCGGATCCGCCACGACGTGACCAACTTCGCCGGCGAAGCCATTGGCACCGCGGAGCATCTCGCCGTCAAGTACGACGCCAGCCGAGATGCCGGTTCCAATGGCCAGGAAGGCCACGCTCGGTGCATGGCCATTGCGGAGGCCATGTGCGGCTGCTTGCTCAGCCACAGGGCCGCGGCCCGCGCGTCGTGCTCGACAAAGGTCGGTATGCCCAGCTCGGTCTGGAGCATCGGGCCGAGGGCGAGATGAGTGATGCCCAGGTTGACCGCCATGCTGACCGAGCCATCCTGCGGGTCGACGTGGCCGGGAATGGCGACGCCCACCGCGGCGACTTCCCGCTGCAGCTCGCGCTGGGCGTCGTCCACCAATCCGGCAATCTGGCCCACGACCGCCGACCTGTTTGTCGGGGCGACGTGCTCGTAGAGCACCTGATCGTCGTCGTCGGTCACCACCACCGATGTCTTCGTTCCGCCCACATCGACGCCCGCGATGAGGCGCCGCCTAATTGGTCCGTCGGAGGTCGCGATCATCGGGCCAGCCCCAGGCCGAGCTGTTGTTCCATCAGCAGTGCCGAAGCGCCCAGCACGACGACGTCGTCGTGGATGTGGCCGAATTCGATCTGCGTGTCGCGCGCCAGCAATGCGAAGACGCTGGCGGTTGCGTATTTGCGCACCTCGGCCAGCCAGTCTTCGCCCAACTTGACCACGGATCCGACCAGTAGCACATGGCGCACGTTGAGCACGCCGATCAACCAGCCAACTGCCAGCCCAAGTTGACGCGCTCCCTCCAGCACCACGCGCCGCACGTTCGCGGCGCCCGACCGGAAGGCGTAAACGAGACCGCTTTCGTCGGTAATTGCGGGATCTACCTCGTTGGCGGCATCGACCAGCGCGCGCATGCTGGTCATCGTCTCGAGGCAGCCTTCCCGCCCGCAGCGGCATGGTGATCCACCGTTGCCCAGATTGACGTGGCCGAATTCGCCCGCGCCGTACCCGTCGCCCTGGAACAGCTGACCGTTGACGATGATGCCTGCACCGATTCCGCGACCGACCTTGATCACGATCAGGTTGGTCGGCCGCGGGCGGCGATAGAAGGTCAGCTCGGCCAGGGCGGCGGCGTGGCTGTCGTTGGCGACCACCACCGGCACGCCATAGCGGCTCTCGACGAGCGGTCCAAGTCGTAGGTCGGCCCAATCCAGGTTGACCGACCAGCGGACCGTACCCGAGCGCGTGTCAATGACGCCCGGCGCGCCGATGCCGATGCCGAGGAGGGGAGATCGGTCATCGACGCGCAGGGCATCGACAAGTTGGAAGACCAGATCGACGGCGGCTTCGCCGTTGCGGCCTTCCAGGGGCAAGTGGATTGAGCGCAGGATGTCGCCACGCAGGTTGACCACTGCGCCACTGAACTCAGCCTCACCGAGGTCGAGCCCAATGAGGTGACGGCCGTCTGGGGCGACGCGCAGGAGGATGGGCGATTTGCCGCCGCTGGACTGGCCGCGGCCGACTTCTTCGATGAGCCCATCGACGATCAGGCTGCTGACGAGGTCACCGACGGAGGTTCTGGTCAGGCCGGTCAGCCGCGCCAGATCGGCGCGCGACAGCGGGCTGTGGTCATGGAGGGCGCGCAAAAGCAGTTGCTGATTGAACGTTCGCGTCTGCTGGTGCGTCGCCTTCTCGGGCAGCACCGTCACGCTGGCGCTCATGGCGGGCGGACGCTCCTCCTAACGGACCACCCCGGTCTCCTGCCGGCCCGGCTTTGGCAAGAGAGTTGACAAAGTGGATGGTGCCCAGCTGCACAGGCTTTGTCAAGTGTCTTTACTAACTCCACGTTGCCCAGCCTGTGCAACGATGCGGCGATGACCGACATCACCAACCCAGCCATCGACACGTACTCGACTGCCCACTCAGCGGCCGAACCGCCGCTGCTGACTGATCTGGCACGGGCCACATACGACTTTTCGGATATGCCGCAGATGATGGTGGGGCGGCTGGAGGGTCAATTCCTGAAGCTGATGGTGGCCGCCATTGGCGCCCGGCGCGTGCTCGAAGTCGGGACCTTCACTGGCTATTCGGCCCTGTCGATGGCCGAGGCGCTGCCGCCCGACGGCGAGCTTGTCACGCACGACATCAATGAGCGGCATGCTGAGATGGCGCGCAGCTACATCGCGAAATCTGCCTATGCCGACCGCATCCGCGTCGTGGTCGGGCCGGCCCGCGAGACGCTCAAGCAGCTCCAGCCGCCCTTCGACTTTGCCTTCATCGACGCCGATAAACCGTCCAACCAGGCCTACTACGAGGAGGCGCTGCGGCTGGTCCGTCCGGGCGGGTTGATCGCCATTGACAACGTGCTTCGCGGCGGCGCCGTGCTGAATGCCGGTGACAACAGCGAGAGCGTGGTCGCGACGCGCGCGTTCAACGACTTCGTGGCCGCCGACAGTCGGGTGGAGGGCGTTCTTCTGCCGCTGCGCGACGGTGTGATGCTCGTGCGCAAGAAGTAGCGCGCTCGGTTCGCCGTTTCTCAGGCCAATCACAGGTTGGCGTATAACAATTCTCAATGCGGCCGTGGAGGCTGGCCGGGCGCGGTCCAAGTGACGCCGCGAAAGCTACTCGGAGGAAGTAATGCGAAGACTCATCTGGTTGCCGGTCGCCGGCTTCCTGCTCATCGCGGGTGCGGCCGTGGCGACGGCGGCGCCTACCGTCCTTGATCGGGCGCAGGCAGCGCTGCAGGGCGCGACTCCGACGGACCCGGCCGCGACGCCGGCGCCGACTGATCCTGGCGCGACTTCCGCGCCGAACCAGCAACCGCACGGACCGCTGGCTGGCATGGGCTTCAAGGGCGCAGCCGACGATGTGCTGAACCAGGTCCTCGCTGACCTCGTCGCTAACGGCACGATCACCCAGGCGCAGGCCGACGCGATCACCAACGCCGTCAAGGATGAGATTGCCAACCGCCAGGACGCCGTTGCCAAGCTTCGCCAGCAGTGGCAGGACACCGCCAGCAAGCTCAAGACCTTCCTTGAAGATGGCGTCATCACGCAGGACGAAATCGATACGCTGCCCGCCGACAGCCCGCTGCGCATCGCCTTCGACAGCATCGCCAAGGACGGCCAGGTCACGCTCGACCAGCTGAAGAACTTCCTGCCATTCGGCGGTGAGTACGGGCACGCTGGGCCCGGCGGCTTTGGCCACGGCTTTTGGGGCTTTCCTGGCAATCCCGACCAGCCCAACGAGGAGCAGCCGAGCGAGCAGCCGGCACCGACCGCGACACCGTAGTAATCGGCGCCGAGCGTTAGCACCTAACGATTTCGAGCGCACCTGTCACGAACAAAGCGGGCCCGTTCTGAGGGCCCGCTTTGTCATTTGCTCGACGGCAGTCTCTTATGCGATGGCCACGCCGGTCGCCTTGTCATACGCGCGAGGCGGAACGTGCACTTTGCCGGGCGGAGGCGCCGAATAGTCATATGCGCGCCGACGGCGCCTTATGACCCTGGTGCCGCTGAACAGGCCCGTTAGTGGTGGTCGGGCGAGCGTATGACGTCATGCCGACCGCTCTCACTCAGGGGCCGGCCGGGCGACTCCGCCAGGCGTCGGCAACGCCTTGCATAACGCCCCGTAGCCGAGCGTATGGCGGCGGTCGGGCCTAGTCCTCTGCGCGAGGCAACTCCACGGTGAACGTGGCGCCGCCGCCGAGCGTCTCGCTGTAGGCAATCGCACCGCCATGCGCTTCGACGACGCTGGCTGCGATCGATAGACCAAGGCCGCTGCCGCCGCGGTCGCGCGACCGGCCCGGATCCGCCCGATAGAAGCGGTCGAAGATGTGCGCCACGTGCGACGGGTCGACGCCCGGACCATGGTCGGCTACGACAAACCGGCACCGCCCATCGTTGGTCGAAAGACTGACGTCGATGGGCGTCGAGGCGGCGGTGTGGACGCGCACATTGGTGAACAGGTTGCCCACCACCTGGCGCAGCCGATCCTCGTCGCCCAGCACGATGACCCCGCCATCGATATTGGCGTTGATTTGGCGGTCCGGTTCGACAGCGCGCGCGTCGCTGACCGCGTCTTCGACGAGTTCTGACATCGGCACCTGGTCATGCGCCAGCGGCCGACCCTGATCGAGCCGAGCCAGCAGCAGCATGTCCTCGACCAGGTCGGCCATGCGCCGGCTCTCGGTGTTGATGCGCGTCATTGCCTGGTCGAGCGCCGCCTCTTCGTCGAGGCCGCCGGCTCGGTACAGGTCCGTATAGCCGCGCAAGGTGGTCAGCGGCGTGCGCAGCTCGTGCGAAGCGTCGGCGACGAATTGGCGCAGCTGGCGTTCACTGCGCTCCTTGGCGTCAAGGGCGCGTTGCTGGCTCTCGAAGGCCGACTGGATCTGGTCGAGCATCGAGTCGAAAGCGGAACCCAGTCGGCCCACCTCGCTGGTGTGCTCGGACATGCCAACCCGCTGCGACAGGTCGCCTTCCGAAATCCGGCTGGCCGTCGCCGTGACCTTCTCGAGTGGCCGCAGGTCGCGCCGGATGAGGAACCAGCCAGCCACCAGCGCCACGACCAGCACGGCCACGCCGACAACTGCGAGCGCCCGGATCAGCACACCCACGGAGGCCTCCACGCCGGCCATTGGTGCGCCCAGCACGGCCACGACCGGCGTTGGCGGCAGCTGGCCGCGATAGATGGCGTTCAGGGCAAGGACGCGATAGCGCAGCGCGCCGTGCTGGGCGGGCAGCTCCAGGATTTGGCCGATCGGCAGCGACCCAACCCCGCCCGAGGGCAGGTTGGGAAGGGGATCCGGTGAATAGGGCAGTCCGGACGGTACGGCTCCGAGCTGGCTGCCGTCGTGGTCGAAGACCATCAGCGCGAAGCGCCGGCCGGTCGGCTCATCGTCGCCGGGGGTCGGCCCAAGTGACAGCTGGGACTGGCTCGCCCCACGCAGATCGCCGTCGAGCTGGTCGATCAAGTTCTGGCGGGTAATTCCAACAACCAGGATGCCCGTGGCGACGAGGGCAACCGCGATCAGGCCGCCAACCGCGATGAGGAGCCGGGTGCGAAGGGTCATCGCGCGCTGGCGACGCGGGTCACGCCGCGTCGGCGCGCAGCGTGTAGCCGAAACCGCGAACGGTCTGAATCAGTCGGTCGTCGTCGCGGTCGAGCTTGCGCCGCAGGTAGCTGATGTAGGTCTCGACAACGTTGTCGTCGCCGTTGAAGTCGTACTGCCAGACATGGTCGAGAATTTGCTGCTTTGAGAGCACGCGCTCGGCGTTGAGCAGCAGGTAGCGCAGCAGCCGGAACTCGGTGGGGGAGAGGCGGACTTCGGCGCTGTCGCGCCAGACCTGGTGGCGATCCTCATCCATCTCGAGGTTGCGGTAACGGAGACGGGTTGTCTGGCGCTCGACCTGCTTTGTCCGGCGCAGCAGAGCGCCGATACGCAGGGTCAGCTCCTCGAGTGAGAAGGGCTTGGTGACGTAGTCATCGCCGCCGCGGATGAAGCCGGTCACGCGGTCGTCTTCGCCTTCGCGGGCGGTGAGAAAGATGACCGGCACGAAGTCGCCGTCCGCGCGCAGCCGGCGGCACACCTCGAAGCCATCGATGTCGGGCAGCATTACGTCCAGCACGATCAGGTCGGGCGGATTGCCGGCGGCCGAGTCGAGCGCGCCGGAGCCGGTACGAGCAGTGGCGACGTCGTAGCCCATGTAGCGCAGGGCAGTCGACAGCAGGTCGGTGATGGACGGCTCGTCGTCGACGACGAGGATGCGTGCGGTGGGGGTCTCGCCGTTGGTGTTCGCCGGGCGCAGGCGGCGAGTTTCAGACATGGTCACCCAGCAATTTCACAGCACCGAGCTTAGAGCTTGCTGTGAATCTGCCCAGAAGGTCCTGCGGCTCCTGGCCACGCCAATAACCCGCTGGACCTACGGCCGGCCCTGCCTCGGATAGCATCGAGCCGTGCCTCGCCAGTTGCCGCGCGCCCGGCCCCTGACTGAACTGCACTGCCACCTTGGCGGCGCGGTCGCGCCGGCCATCATGTGGGGCATCGCTCACTCGCAGGGCATCCGCCTGCCGACGAAGGACTACTGGGAGTTCCGCGACCTGATCACGGTCTCGTCGCGGCGCGGCCGCACCTTCAATGGCTACCTCGAGCTCTTTCACTGGACTGAGCTCATCCAGTCATCGCCCATCGCGGTCGAGCGGTCCGTCTATGAGGTCATCGGCGGCGCGTACCGCAAGAACAACATCACCACCACCGAGCTGCGCTTCAACCCGATGAAACGCAACCGCGGCGGCGAGCAGGACCTGGACCACATCATTCACGCGGCGATACGCGGGATGGACCGCGCGATGCTCGAGTACCCGGTCACGCCCGGCCTGCTCTTCTGCCTCGATCGTGCTTTCCCGTACCAGCTCAACGAGATCATCGCGGAGAAGGCCATCGCATACCGCACGCGCGGCGTCGTCGGCATCGACATCGCGGGCCCGGAATCACCCGATTTTCGGCCGGCCGACTACCGCCGCCTCTTCGAGCGCTGCCGCCGGCAGGGCCTCGGCATCACCGTCCACTCCGGCGAATCGGGGCCGGTGGAAGAGATCGCCGAGGTCGTCGAGCAGCTGTCGCCAACCCGCATTGGCCACGGCATCAAGGCCGCCTACGACCCGCGCACCATGCACCTGCTTCGCGACCGCCAAATCACGCTCGAGGTCTGCCCCAGCAGCAACCTCAATACCGGCGTCGTCAGCGGCTGGGAGGAGTTCCGCTGGATCTTCGACACGTTCCGCCGCAACGGCGTGCGCTTCACCATCAACACCGACGGCCCCGAAATGCTGCGCTCTTACATCCGCGACGAGCTGACGACGCTGGGCCGGCTGGGCATCCTGTCGGTCGAGGAGCAGGAGCAGGCCGCCGAATGGGCCCACGAAGCCTCATTTGTGCGTCAGACCGCGGCCCTGCCGCCGCCGCGCCGGACGCCGGCTCCGCGTAACCACGTCGAGCGCGAGGAGGCGTAGGCCATGGCCCGTCAACCAAGCGCGGTGCTAGGCTGACCGGCAAGTGGACTTCGATCTCTCGCCCGAGCACGAGCTGCTGCGGCGCACCATCCGCGACTTCCTTGCTCGCGAAGTCGAACCGCAGATCGAAGAGCACGAGAAGGCCCGCCGCTTCCCATCGGACATCGTGGCCATGCTCGGGTCGATGGGCATGCTGGGCATTCCGTTTTCCGAAGACGAAGGCGGGGCCGGCCTCGACACGCTCGCGTACGCCATCGCCATCGAAGAGCTGGCGCGCGTCTGGGGATCGCTCGCGATCATCGTCGCCGCTCATACGTCGCTCGGCTGCAACCCACTCCACATCGCTGGGACGGACGCAGCAGAAGCAGCGGTACCTCGTGCCGCTGGCCTCCGGACAGGTCATCGGAGCGTACGGCCTGACCGAGCCGGAGGCCGGCTCCGACTCTGGCGGCACGCGCACGACGGCGCGCTACGAGGAGGCCAACGGCGGCTGCTGGGTGATCAACGGCGGCAAGCGCTTCATCACCAACGCCGGCCAGGCCGGCACCTACATCGTCACCGCCAAGACCGGCAGTCGCGACGACGGATCACCCGAGATCAGCGCGTTCATCGTGGCGGCCGATACGCCCGGCTTCTCGATCGGCCGGCTGGAGGAGAAGCTGGGCCTGCACGCCAGCGCTACCGGCGAGCTGATCTTCGAGGAATGCCGCATCCCGGCTGACCAGCTGCTGGGCGAACGCGGCGAGGGCTGGAAGATATTCCTGAAGACGCTGGACGGTGGCCGGATCTCGATCGGCGCCATGGCCGTCGGTCTGGCCCAGGCGGCGCTCGACGCATCGGTTCCCTACGCCAAAGAGCGCAAGCAATTCGGCCGGCCCATCGGCTCCTTTCAGGGCGTCGCCTTCATGATCGCCGACATGGCGACCGAGACCGAGGCGGCGCGGGCGATGGTCTATCGCGCGGCGTGGCTGAAGGACCAGGATCGCGACTACAGCACGGCCGCCGCACAGGCCAAGCTATTCGCCTCTGAGGTGTCCCAGCGCGTTACCAACATGGGCGTGCAAGTCCACGGCGGTTATGGCTATGTCGAGGAGTACAAGGTCGAGCGCTTCATGCGCGACGCCAAGCTGACTGAACTGGGCGAAGGCACCAGCCAGATACAGCGACTGGTGATCGGGCGCAGGCTGCTCGGTATCCGAGTCGAGTAAAGGAGGCACCCATGGCTGTCGCCCGCAACACCGAGATCAGCGCGACGTCCAACCAGAGCTTCGATGACGCCCTTCGCCAGGGACTTGCGCGAGCGACCAAGACGCTGCGCAACGTCAAGGGCGCGTGGATCAAGGAGCAGGAAGTCCGCCTCGATGGCGATCAGATCGTCGAGTACAAGGTCGTCATGGTGGTGACCTTCATCCTCGAATAGCCGCCTCAGCTCCGCTGCCGGCGCGCCTCATAGAAGAGGATCGCCGCCGTCGCCGAGACGTTGAGCGAGTCGGCGACGCCGAGCATGGGGATATGGACCGACGCCGTGGCAAGCTCAGCCCAGGCATCGGACAACCCGCGCGCTTCGCTGCCCAGGGCGATCGCGGTCGGCCCTCGGTAGTCGGCTTTCGTGTAGTCCAGCGAACCCTGGACGCGCGCCGCGACGATCGCGATCTGCTGCTCCTGTAGCCAGGTCAGGACCTCGCCCGTCGAAGCGACGGCCACCGGCATGGCAAAGATCGTGCCCAGGCTGGCCCGGATGACGTTGGGGTTGAGCAGGTCCGTGCCCGGCTCGGCGACGATGATCGCCGACAGGCCCGCTCCGTCGGCCGTGCGCAGGATGGCTCCCAGGTTGCCCGGCTTCTCGACGCCCTCGATCACGCCGATCAGCGGGTTGGCCGGTAGCTGCAGGTCGGCCAGCCGGTGGAGCGGTGTTTCGGCGACGCTGATGATCCCGTCGAGGCGATCGCCATAGGCGAGCTTGGCGAAGGCGTCCGGTCCGAGGTCCCACATTGGGATGCCCGCGTCGCGCAGCGCCTGCAACGTGGCCCGGCATTCTTCGTCCGCGCAGTACTGGGCCGAAACGAAAGCTTCGTGCAGCTTGGCGCCACCGGCCAGGGCGCGGGCGGTCTCGCGCGCGCCGTCGATCAGTGTCAGACCGGTCTGGTCACGCTCGCGTCGCCCGCGCAGGCGCAGCGCGGCCTTTAGGCGGGGATTGGCCAGGCTGGAGATATGACGCCGATCGGGATGAGGTTCGATGCGCCCGAATCTAAACGGCGGCCGAAAACAAAAACCCGGCCGGGCGTTCCCGCCACCCAGCCGGGTTCCACTGCTCTTGAATCAGGTTGCCGAACGGTTGGCCCACCAGCCGCCGGCGGCGCCGAGCGCGACCGCGCCGATGATGGCGACCACGATCGACGTGAAGTTGATGCCGGTGATCAGGTTGTTGAAGTCAAATCCGCCACCGGTCAGGAAGGACCCAACGGCTCCGCCGACGATGGCGCCCACGATGCCGAACCCAATCATCATGACCAGGCCAGTTCTGGTCTTCAGGATGTACTGGGCTACCCAACCGGCGATTGCGCCGATGACGATCCACGCGATGATGGTCACTCCCTACCTCCGAATAACGGTTCCCCCTGAACGCGCGGAATCATGCGCCTAACTCACGTGTCAAGTTCAGCGGTTTCGCGCAGTTACGCGCCGAGAGCAGCGCCGCGGATCGCTTCTACGGCCAGCGGGTTCTCGAGCGCCGATAGGTCGCCCGGGTCCGAGCCCAGGTAGGCGGCGCGCGCCACGCGGCGCATGACCTTGCCCGATCTGGTGCGTGGAATATCCGCGACGACATGGACGGCCTCAGGCTTGAGCGCCTTGCCCAACTGTTCGACGATCTTGTCCGACACCGACTTGCGCAGGTCGGGATCGTCTGTTTCGCCCGGCCGCAGCCGAACAAAAACGACGATGACCTCGCCCTTGACGTCGTGCGGCACGCCGACCGCCGCCGCCTCGAGCACTGCCGGATGGGCAACCGCCGCGCTCTCGACTTCGGCCGGCCCGACGCGCTTGCCGGCAACCTTCAACGTGTCGTCAGATCGGCCCTGGATGAACCAGTAGCCGTCCTCGTCGACCAACGCCCAGTCGCCGTGGACCCACGTCCCGGGCACGCGCGACCAATAAGTCTCCAGGTAGCGCTGCGCGTCGTTCCAGAAGCCGCGCGTCATGCCCGGCAACGGTTGGCGGATGGCCAGCTCACCAACGGCACCGCGAACCGAAGCTCCATCACCGTCGACTACATCTGCCGCCGTGCCCACCGACGGCCCGCCGAACGAGCACGGCTTGATCGGCGTCAGCAGGTTGCACGAGACGATTCCGCCACTCACCTCGGTGCCACCGCTGTAGTTGACGAGCGGCAGCCGGCCCTTGCCGACGTTGTTGAAGAACCACCACCACGACTCCGGATTCCACGGCTCACCGGTCGAGCCCAGCACGCGCAAGGACGACAGGTCGTGCTCGTGCAGCGGGTGTTCCCCGAAGGCCATCAGCGCGCGGATGACGGTGGGTGACAGGCCGAGGTGGGTTATGCCGTGGCGGGCCACCAGCTGCCACAGTCGGTCCGGCGCGGGATAGTCGGGCGCACCTTCGTACAGCACCAGTTCGGCGCCCAGCAGCAGCGACCCGGAGATCGCCCACGGGCCCATCATCCAGCCAAGATCGGTGAACCAGAACAGCCGGTCGCCCGGGCCCAGGTCGAAGCAATGCGCGAGGTCCTGTGCGCCCTTGATCGGGAAGCCGCCGTGAACGTGAACGGCGCCCTTGGGCCGGCCGGTGGTGCCCGACGTGTAGATGATCATGTAGGGCGTTTCTGGGTCTGTCTCGGGCGTTTCCGTCAGCGGCTGGAGGTCGGGGTCGGCCATCTCCGTCGACCACCAGCGGTCACGGCCCTCCAGCCACTCGGTCTGCGGCGCGAGCTCACTCAGCCGTCCGACTACGAGTGTGTGCTCGACCGAGGGCGACTGGCCGACCGCCGCGTCGGCGACCGACTTGAGGTCGACCCGGTTGCCGCGCCGGAGGGTGCCATCGGCGGTGATCAGCAGCTTTGCCGCGCAGTCGTTGAGCCGGCTGGCGACCGCCGGCGCCGCGTAGCCCGAGAAGATCGGCACGTAGATCGCCTGCAGCCGGCCCAGCGCCAGCACGCTGATGACCGTTTCCGGCAGCAACGGCAGGAAGATGCCGACGCGGTCGCCTTTGGCCACGCCGAGGCGGGCGATCATCGCTGCCGCGCGTTGGACCTCGGCCTCGAGTTCGTTGTTCGTGAAGCGGCGGACCGTGCCGTCCTCGCCCTCCCAGGTCAGCGCCGCACCATCTGGGCGGGCTTCCGAGTGCGCGCTCAGCGCCGCCTGCGAGTAATTGAAGGCACCGCCCGACCACCAGCGGCTCCATTCCTTACCCCCGGAAAGGTCGAGAATGCCGCTCGGCCGGCGCTGCCAGGCGAGGCCCAGATCGTCGGCGGCTGCCTCCCAAAACCAGGCGGGATCCGCTTCAGCGTGGCCCTGGAGTGACACGAGGTCGCGCTCGCCGGCGGCTTTGATGAACCGGCCCAGGCGGGTGCGCGAGGGTGCGTCGGCGGCCGGCCGCCAGGCGGCGGCGGCGACATCGCGGCCGAAGATCGGCCAGTCCTTCACTGATACCTAGCTGCCCGAGCGCTGCTCGACTGGTCCGGCGGCGACGACGGGCAGCGTGGGCGTGGTCATACCGGCGTGAGGCTCCTGAGTCAGGGCCAGGGTCACTCCCGCGGTGACGGGCGTGGCGGCAGTCACTGTTCCACCGGAGCCGCTGACCGTGACGGTGAAGCTGCCCAGCGCCTGCGGCACGTTGTCGCTGCCGATCATCCACAGCTCGTAGACCTGGGCGCCGGTTGTCGGGGCCAGGTCGCGCATGGCAACGGCCACGCTGCCATCCGAGCCGACGGCGGCGATACCGGACGGGCTGGGGGCGCCGGCCGTGGCCTGTTGATCGACCAGCACCGCGACCGGCCCGCCGGCCGCCGCCCGGTCGATCACGCCCGCCACGGCGTCGCGATAGGCGGTCAGTTGCTCGATCTGGTTGCGCTGCTGGACGTAGTTCGCGCCGAGCACGACGATCGTGATCACGGCCGCCGCGGCCAGCGCCGCCCAGCCCAGGCGCGACCAGCGCTGCCGGCGCGCCGAGGCGAGCTTGATCTCGGCTGCAGGCCGGGGCCGCGGCAGGATCTTGCGCTCGGCTTCTGCCTGCTGGGCACGGGCGGTCGCCATGATCCGGTCGCCGAGACCGGCGGGCGCTTCAACCACGGGCACTGCCTCGAGCAAGGCCGGCCGTTACGGAACCCATTTCGGCGAACTCGGCATGCGCCTCCGGGCACGCCGCGAGGTGCGCCCGCACCGACGCCATTTCGCCGTCGGTCAGTGCGCCCAGCACGAAGCCGGGCGCCAGTTCGGTCGCCTCCGCGCAGCTCATGCCGCCGGGCCGCGGGTCAGCCATCGACGGCCTCCCCGCCGGTAGGGTCGGACGCGCTCTCGCCTATGAGCGCCTTGCGCAGGCCCTGCAGGCCCAGGCGCATGCGGCTCTTGACCGTGCCCAGCGGCGTGCCGGTGCGCTGCGCAATCTCGACCTGCGTCAGTCCTTCGAAATAGGCCAGCTCAATCGCCTCGCGCTGCGTCGGCGCAATCGACGCCAGCGCGGCCACCACGGTGTCGCGATCCAGCCCTTGGGCGACCTCTTCCCACACGTCGGGCAGGCTGAGCGATTCGACAACTTCTTCGTTGATCTCGACGGTCTCATTCGCCCGGCGGCCGCGCCGCACGACGTCGATCGCCCGGCGATGAACGATGGTCAGCAGCCAGGTCCGGACGCTGGCGCGGCTCGCTTCGTAGCGGCCAGCGTTGCGCCATGCGCCGAGGAAGGCGTCCTGCACAGCATCTTCTGCTGCACCGCCCTCGCCGGTGATTCGATAAGCGATTGAAAAGGCCATCGTCTTGTGACGCTCGTAGAGCCCCCGCAGTGCATCCAACTCGCCGGCGGCGAGTCGGTCGATGAGGCGCCGGTCGACGTCGTCCGCCGTCTCTTCGATGCCACTTATTCGCGCCGGCGGGTCAGTTGGCTCACTGCTGGGCGGAACCGAGCGCACGAGGGCGAGTTTAGTCGAGTGATCCATCCGCCAATGACCGGCGAATCACGACCGAGTGCGAATGGGACGCCAGACGCGCGGATGGAACAACTCACCCAACTGGCCCAGCCACATTTGACGCGTCGCTGTGGAGGCAGAAGGGGAGCAGGAGGAGCACATGCGTTTGCCTTCACTACGGAACGGCCTGCTGTTGGCCGGCTCGGTGGTGGCTTTGGCCGTTGGCGCCAGCCCGTTGCTGGTTGTCGGCGCCGACCACCTCGATGCACCGGCACTGGGCGGCCTTACCACGGGCGGCGTCTACGACCCGCCCGGATCGCTGCACTCGGACCACGGTGACCGCGACATCAACGATGTTTACGTCTTCCAGGGTCACAACGCGGCGCGGACGGCGCTGGTCATGACGACCAACCCGGCCATCAACCTCTTCGGCGGCTCGTTCGGCACGAACGTCCGCTACATCCTCAACGTCGACAAGAACGGCAACGCCGTCCAGGACCTGGCCTACGTGTTCCGGTTTGGCGCAGTCCAGGGCGGGACGCAGAGCTACACGGTCACGCGCTACAACGGTGCCAACGCGCGCACCCTGCGCACGGGCGTCCAGATCGCCTGGGGCTCGACCGGCGGCAACGGCGTCGCATCCAAGACCAAGGACGGCACGAAGGCCTTTGCCGGCGTGCGCAGTGACCCGTTCTTCTTCGACCTGAGCGGCTTTGTCGGTACGGTTCTGGGACTGGGCACAGATAACCTCGGCGACAACCCGACCGACTTCTTCATCGGGCTGAACACCAACGCCGTCGTGCTCGAAGTGCCCGACGACGCGCTGGGCGACGGCATGATCGGTGTCTGGGGTCAGACCCAGTACTGGGACAACGGCATGTGGAATGCCGCCGACCAGATGGGCCGTCCGGCGATCAATACGGTCTTCAACACGCCGCTGGTCGGCGCCACCGGCACGACCAAGAACCAGTTCAACACCACGCCCCCATCGCAGCAGCGAACGGCATTCGGCGGTCAGTTCAAGACCAACGTCGTCAATACGTTGATGAACATCAACGCGGCGCTGCAACTGCCCTGCGACGACTACGACGCCCCGACAGCAAATTTCCTCGCCAACATCCTGCTGCCGGACGTCATCACCTACGACACCACGACTGCCGCCAACGGCGCGGCGCTGAATGGCCGCGCCCTGGCCGACGACGTCATCGACGCCGAGCTGGGCATCACGACCAACAGCTGCGTCACGAGCGACGGCGTGGGACCGCACTCGGACTACATGTCCACCTTCCCGTACCTCGGCACGCCTCACCCGTAGGCATGCCGCTTCGGTGGGGATGGGCGCTCCCACGCCCATCCCCACCTCAACTGATCTAGCTACCGACGAAGACGACAGGAGCCACTCACCAGATGACTGCCGTTTCGATCCCGATCAGGCCAAGGCTGCGGCCCGCCGTGTTGCTCGCGGCATCGCTCGGCGTCGTCGTGGTCTCCCAGCTCGTGTCACTCAGCCGCCCGGCGCAGGTGCTGCCCAAGCCCGCCGCGAGCGTCGCGCCAGCGACGGTCGACAATCCCGGTGCGCCTGCGGGCGGCGTGTCATCCGATCTCGCCCAGATCGACCATTCGATCAAGATCTGGACGGCCAACCTGGCCGCCAATGACAAGGACTTCTATTCCGCAACCAACCTGGGCCAGCTTTACGACGCCCGCGCCCGCCTGACCGGCGACATCAGTGACTACTCGCGGGCGCTCGAGGCGCTGAACCGCGCGCTGGCCATCGAGCCCAGCCTTGACGCCACGCGCCTGCTCCACGCGCGTGAGCTTGCTTGCCACGCATGACTTCACCGGGGCACTGAATGAGGCGCACGAGATCAATGGCCGCGTGCCCAACCAGCCACAGGTGCTGGCCGTCATGGGCGACGCCGAGCTCGAGCTGGGCGACTACGACGGCGCCGAAGCCGACTACAACCAGGTCCTCGCAGCTGCACCGGGCGCTCCGATATCGGCGCGACTGGCCCGCGTCGCTTTCCTGCGCGGACGAACGGCCGACGCGCTGACCCTGGGCAAGCAGGCCGTCGACCAGTCGGCTGCCGCGGGCGAGTCCGGGCCATCGGCCAGTTGGTACTCGTACCTGGCGGGGACATTGAGTATTTCGGCCGGCGATCCGACCGCCGCTCTCGCGTGGTTCGACAAGGCAGTCACGCTCTGGCCGCAGAGTTACCTCGCCTTGGCCGGGCGTGGTCGTGCACTCGCCGGCCTTGGTCGCGATGACGAGGCGATCAGCGCCTACCAGGCGGCTGTCGCCGTGGCACCGCAGCCCGACGCGTTGACGGCGCTGGGTGACCTATACGCGCTGAGCGGCAACCAGCACGACGCAGATGAGCAGTACGCCACGGTTGAGCTGATCGCCCAGTTGGCCGCGCTCAACCAGCAGGTCTACAACCGCCAGCTGGCGCTGTTCTCGATCAACCACGACCGCGACCAGGCGAATGCACTCACGCTCGCCACCAACGAGCTCCAGACCCGCAAGGACATCTACGGCTGGGACACCTATGCCTGGGCGCTGCTGGCCAACGGCCGGCCCACCGATGCCGATGCCGCTGAGCAGAACGCCCTCGCCCTGGGCACCCACGACGCGCTGCTCTACTACCACGCCGGTGTCATCGCCCAGGCGGTGGGCGACGCCGGTCGCGCCAGGACCATGCTTCAGAGCGCGCTGGCACTGCCCGGGGCACTCGACCCACTGGCGGCGAGCAAGGCGCAGGCAGCGCTGGAGTCGCTCCGATGACGCGCATCGCCCGGGCTGCGGCCATCGCACTGCTGCTGGTGGTGCTGGTGCCGGCGCTGGCATCCGCCCACCCACTCGGCAACTTCACCATCAACCACTTCGCGGCGCTGCGCGTAAGCGGCAGCCAGGTTGCGCTCGACGTTGTCATCGACCGCGCCGAAATCCCGACGTTCCAGGAGCGCCAGAAGCTCGACGCGAACGGTGACGGAGATCTCAGTCCGGCCGAGCAGGAACAGGCGCGCCAGGCGGCATGTCCCGAACTGGCGAATAGCCTGGCGCTGACCGCGGACGGCACGTCGCTGGCCCTTCAGACCACGGCAGCCGGCATCTCCTTCCCGCCCGGCGCAGGCGGACTGCCAACGATGCGCCTCGTTTGCGAGTACACCGCAACCATGCCGGCTTCGGCGGGCGCGGGCACAGTCATCGCCTACGCGGACAACTCATTCGCCGAGCGCATCGGTTGGCGCGAGATCGTTTACGACGGCGAGCTGGCCGGCGTGTCCAATCGCCTGACGAGCTACCCGCAGGACCTGCTCAGCCAGCCACTCAACGTTGGGTCCGTACAGGTTCCGCTTTCATCGATCGAGGCGTCGGCGGTGGCTGGCTGGCTGCCGCCCGACGCCCAGCCACTCGCTGGGATCCCGGCCGCGCCCGCCGGCCTCGTCGACGCAGGGACGGCGGCAGTACCCGGCGGCATCGGCGGCGAGCTGTCGGCGATGATCGACGCGAAGGACCTCAGCCCGCTGGTCGTGCTGGTCTCGCTGCTCATCGCGATGGGCCTGGGCGCGGCGCACGCCGTCTCGCCCGGCCACGGCAAGACGATCATGGCCGCCTACCTGGTGGGCACCAAGGGCACCGCCCGCCACGCCATCGCGCTGGGCATGACGGTGACCATCTCGCACACGCTGGGTGTGCTGGCCCTGGCCGGCGTGACCTTGGCCGCCTCGGCCGCTATCCCGCCCGAGCGCCTATATCCAGTTCTTGGCGTTGGCTCAGGCGTCACGGTCGTCGTGATCGGAGCATGGCTTCTGTTCACGCGCCTGCGCGCGATCCGTGCCGATCGGCGCCACGCTGCCGATCACGCCCACGGGCACGAGCATCACCACGAACATGGCCACGACCACGGGCACTCACACGCGCCGGAGCCCGGCCAGCCGCTGTCATGGCGCGGACTCTTCGCCCTCGGGCTATCGGGTGGCCTCATGCCGTCGGCCGCCGCCCTCATCCTGTTGCTCGGGTCCATCTCGGCCGGCCGCGTCGCCTATGGCCTGTTGCTGGTAGTCGGCTTTGGCCTCGGTATGGCGCTGGTGCTCGGTGGCGTCGGGCTGGCCCTGGTCTACGCCGCCCGGCTGGTCAATCGACTGCCCAACCGCCAGCGCTTCGCGGGCTCAGTCGGACTGCTGCAGATGGGCACTGCGGCCGTCGTCATTGTGCTGGGAGTCGTGCTGACCAGCCAGGCGTTGACGCAGGTCCTGTAGCGGGCTAGTCGCCCTTGGCGGCGTCGGCGAGCGCGCCGCTGACCGCCGCTTGCAGGTCAGCCGACCAGTCGGGCCCGAATGCCCGCCATGGCGAAACATCGACCTTGGTAACCGTCGACCCCGACTGCGCGCCCTGGTAGGCGACGGCGCAGCTGTCGAAGCTCGCGCCGGCCTCCAGGTAGTCGGCGTTGTTGAGCCAGCGAAAGAGGTAGACCGTGTAAGTCTTCCCGTCCGGCGAGAAGGAGACCTGGAGCTTGCGCGCGTTATCGAAAAGGGACTGATCCGCGCAGCCGGCATCGCCGGCCACCGTGTCGGTCATGGTCACACCGTGCGCCGACAGCTCGCCCAGCACGTCGACCATGTCGCCAGGTGTGGGGCTGGCCGATCCGCCATAGCAGGCGCTGACCAGCACGGTGAGGGCGAGCGCGGCAAGCCGGCGCACTCAGGCCACCAGCTCCTGCTCGAGTGGCGTGCGGAAGCGCGGAATAACACGCGTGTCGCCCAGCCAGAGTGCGACGCGTTCCGCCTCGGCCTCGATCGCACCCTTGGCCTCCGCGCCGACGTCTTCGAAGAATCGGGTGACCACTTCGCCATCGCGCCGCTGAGCCCAGCCGCCGACGACACGACCGTCGACCCAGACTGTGGGCCCGGCGTTGCCATTGCGGTCGAACAGCCGCGGCGTGTGCGGCCCCATGAACCAGGCGCGATCCGTCCAGCCCATGGTCGTCGAGTCCAGTGCCGGCAGCAGGGCGACCCACGGGCCGGCGGAGGGCGTGTGTTCCAGGTCGTCCGCCATTGCCCAGCCGATACCCTCTTCGAGCTCGACCTCGAGCGCCCTTGCCGCGGCCAACGCCTTTTTTGTCTCGCCAACAGTCCAGCCAGCCCACCACTGCAAGTCTCGGAGGCGGCCCGGACCGTAGGCGCGCAGCCAGCGTCGAGCGAGGTCAGCCTGCGCGTCGGGAGTCGGCAGCGTGGCGAGTGGCTCGCCCAGCCACGTCGTCATCGGCGCCCAGCGGTACAGGCTGCTCGTCCAGCCGCCTTGCGGGCGGCCGCGGATGATGCGCGATTCGGCCGACAGCAGGAACAGCATCCGCGTCGACAGGCCGACCTTGCCCGCCCATTTCTTACCGGAGCCGAATGGGATCTGGACTCGCAAGCCTTCGACCCGCTTGGTCAACTGGCTCGCCGTCGCCTCGCCCAGCTCGTCGAGCGCAGCCACCGTCTGCTCCTCGACCTGGTTGAGCCACTTCTCGACGTCGCCGTCTACGACGCCGGCGGACGCAACCATGTCGATCGTGCGCCTTCGCTCGCGCGCCGCGATTGTCACGGTGGCGCCTGAGTTCATGGTCACCGCCAGATCGCGCGGCACGACGAACATCGTGCGCCGCATGCCGAGCATCTTGAGCAGGCTGCGCTCGATGTAGAGAGCCTGCTCGATATCGGCCCGGCGTCACGTCCCGAACGCGTGCCCGCAGGCCCAGGTAGACCGACATCGGGTCGGTGGCGTGGATGCCCGCCTGGTCACCCGCCGCTTCGACGGCGTCTGAGGCGCGGCAGGCGGGCGCGAGATGGTGCCGAACGGCTAGTCGGCGCCTGCGCTCGGCGTCGTCGATGCGATTGCGGGACATGGCGAGGATTGTCGCCGAGCCGTGCCATTGTCGGCCGGTGGCGACTCGCTCGAACGATTTGACATCTTCCCAACTGGTGGGCACTACGCGAGATCAGGACCGACTATGGCACTCACTGCGAGCGTGGCGCGCTCTCGCTGGGCCGCCAACCGGCGCTTGTTTGACCCTGAAGTTCCGGCGTAGCTCCTACCAGTTGGGCAATTGTCAAGAATGCGCGCGGAATCGCCGCCGCTCCTGAAGGTCTAGTTCCGCGTTCGGGCGCGGCGCTTTGCCTCGCGCAGCCGGGCCAGCGTGTCGGCTTCGGAGGCGGCCGCCGGTGACGCCGGGCCCGGTGTCTTGGCGTCTGGCAGCACCGCCGTCGCCGGCGAGTTGGTTGGGGCTGCGGCCGCTGGGGCCGCTGCCGGGGCCTTGACGATCGGTGGCGGCTCAACCGCCTTCTGGGACTGCATCAGCGCGGCACGTGACTGGCGGCCGCCCGCCCGACCCTTGGCGGCGAGCATGCCGCCCACCGGTTCGGGGCGCCCGGCCGGTCCGCGCCAGCGCGCCCAACGCGCGCCGACCCAGCCACGGGCCAGGCCCGCGTCGCCACGTGACAACGAGACGCGCCGGACGGCGACGTCAATCGGCCACAGCAGCAAGGCAAGCAGGAGCAGCGCCGGCCAGAGGTCGATCGACGCCGTTGTTGTGCCCAGGTCGTGGGTCCAGGCGTCCTTGCCGGCGGCGATTTCCTTGCCGCCTGTCGCGGCGGTGAGCGCGGCCAGCAGACGCTCGTTCGTCCCGAGCAGGCGGTACTCGGCGGGTGTCGGCGCGATCAGCACGGCCGTCCTGGCCAGCGGCGACGAGCCCGGTTTGTTCTGCGTGAAGCGAAGGGCATAGGCGCCCGGCGTCAGCGTGCCCAGGTTCGTTTCATAGACGCCCGGCGCGACCTGGTCGAGACGGACGTCCTGCGTCGTGTCGAAGGCCGGGTCGGTGATGTTGACCGTCGTGTCGTAGAAGTTGCGCGGCGTGCCATCGGTCTCTACCGAATGCAGGCGCAGCTTGGTCTGGTCGCCGTCCGTGACGAACTCGGCCTCCATGCCGCCCGACTCGTCGCCCGGGAACGTCCAGCGCACGAGCTGCGAGAAGAAGCGGTTGAAGTTGGGCCAGCCCACCCAGCTCGACGCCCAGCGCCCCGTCGCGTCGCTGGTCCAGGCAACCGCCCGGCCCAGGCCGTACTGCCACTGCGCGAGGACGGGGTCGTCGCGATCGGACACGAGGACGGTCTGGGCAGCCGGCTTGGGTGTCGTGCCGTTGTAGCCCAGCAGCTGGGGCAGGCCGCCGCTGATCTCGTCAAGGATGGGCGACTGCGAGGTCTGGGCCGGGAAGAACTGCTCCTCGATGATCTGCTGGCCGCTGACCTGCTGGGTCTCCTTCAGGAAGATGTCGGGGATGGTCGTCGGGTCGGTCGCCGGGTAGTAGCGCCCGCCGCCCTGCTTGGCCAGGCCGCCCAGGAAGGCATCGGCATTGCCGCCGCCCGTGCCCACCGTCGAGAGCGTGATGCCGGCGGCGGCCATGCGCTTGAGCAGGTCGTCGTACTGGCCGCTGTTCGACCAGCCGTCGGTGAACAGCACGATGTGACGGCGCGTGGCCGACGCCTGCTCCAACGAGGCGACGGCTTCGGACAGGCCGGCGTAGACGTTGGTCTGGCCGTCCGGCTTGATGCCGCTGATCTGCTGCTCGACGTCGCCCACCTGGCCCAGTGGCGCGGTGTGAATGACCCAGTGGGCGTTCTCGTTGAAGGCGACCACGCCGAACTCGTCGCGCGAGGTGAGCGCGGAGACGGCGCGGATGATCGCTTCCTTGCCGATGTCGACCTTGGGCACGCCCTGGATCTGGACACCCTGGTCGCGATTGGCGGTGTTGCAGTGGCACGCCGCCATGGAACCCGATTCGTCGATCACCACGACCAGCGCGACATCCGGTTGCTTCTGTCGGTCGCGCACATCCATCTCCACCGGCAGCGCTTCCTCGATGGGCGTCTGCTTGTAGCCGCCGGCGCCGAACGACTCGGGTCCGCCGAGCATCACCAGGCCGTGGCCGAAGTCGCGCGTGAACACCTGCAGGACGCTCATCCGAGCCGCCCCCAGGCGCGTCGCCGAAACGTCGGCCAATACGACCGAGTCGAAGCTGGCGAAGCCGGTCAGATCCGTTGGCGCGGCTTCCGGCGCGACGGTGGTGACGTCCTGGTTCTCGGCCTTGAGGGCAGCCTCGACGTTTGCCCCGGCGGTTGTGGAGCCGGCAATCAACAGGATCCGAGGATCGCCCTTGACGATGGTGTGCGAGTCGCCCCGATTGTTCTGGGCGAACGTGTCATGAGCCGCTTCGACGACGACGCGGAAGGTGTGCAGGCCGGCGCTCGAGGCCGGCACGACAAACGCCACGTGGTTGAGGCCGGGCTCGAGGTTGACCTGCTGCGCTTCGCCGAGCTGCGCCCCGTCGCCGAACAGGCGCACCGTTGCCGGCTGGGCGACTGTCGAGCTGATCGTCGCGTCCACGTTGATCTTCTCGCCGACGCGGGCCGTGTCGGGTGAATTGAGGCCCTGCACGATGACCTCGTCCGCCGCACCCAGCCCGACGACGTACGTCTCGATCTGGATGCCGCGGGCCGCTGCCAGCGACGCCTCGGACTGGCCGCGACCGGTCGTGTCGTTGCCGTCGCTGACCAGCACGATGCGCTTCTGCGTGTCGTCCGGAAACAGCGCCGAGGCCAGCCGCAAAGCGGCGCCGACATCCGTCGATGTCTTGGTCGGCACGGACGCGAAACGGTCGATGTCGTCGAACTCCGCCGGCAGCCGCTCGACGAGTGCGTCCCGGCCAAAGGCGACAACGGCGGCGCGATCGCCACCTTTGCGCTGCTCGAGCGCGTCGCGCACGAAGGCGAGCGCCGATTCCTGGCCGTCAGCGCCGACCGAATCGGACAGATCGACGACGAAGACAGTGGTCAGCCGGTCGATGGGTGCGATCAGCTGTAAGCCGGCCAGCGCGAAAACGAGTGCCGCCAGCATCGTCGCGCGCAGCGCCAGCGACAGGCGCCGGCGCCCGCGCGAAAGGTGGTGTCGAGCGGCCGCGCTCAGGCCCAGCGTCAGCGCCAGCAGCAGGGCCCCAACGATCAGCAGTTCGGGCGCGGTCAGCGCCACGCCGTAGCCGCCCATCAGGCCGCCCTGCCTCTGCGTAATGGTGAGCGGAGCGTTCCACGCAGCGCGCGGCCAATGCGCCGCGCACCGTCACGCTCGTAGATGAGCCACTCCGCGGCGAGGAAGATGAGCGCCAAGACCGCCACCAGCGGCCAGAACTCGTCGCGCGCCGTACCGGCGTCGCCGGCTGCCGGCGGCGCCGTCGTGCCCAGCGCCACCAGGCGCGATCCGTCGCCGGGAGCGATGTTCGATTCATCGGGCGCGAAAAGGTCGACCGCGAAGAGGATCGGGTTATCGGCAGAGCCCGCCGCCACGGCCGACTGCGATGGATTGGCGGTTGGCGAAGCGGTTGGTACACCCGACGGCGACGCCGATGGGGCGGGCGTGACCTCGGCCCGGTAAACGCCGAGCTGGTGGGTGTTGACGAAGGTGACGGTGCTCGCGCCGGTGGCGCCCGGTGCCAGCTGCTCGACCGTCCCGTCGGGCAGCGTGACGCGAGCTCCCGGTGAGCCGAGGCTCAAGGGCAGTTCGATCGGGTCGGCCGGTCTGAGCGGCTCGGCGCCGGCCGAGTTCGTGCCCAGCAACTCGCCGGTGAGATTGGACAGCAGGATCGGCCAGGCGACCTGCAGGCCCAGGTCGCTGTTGTGCAGGTCAAAGGCGAAGACGGCAGTCGGCAGGCCGTCGCGCAAGCCGCTGTAGAGGAGCGGGCTGCCCGCTCCAGGAATGACCGTGCGCGCCCAGCTCGGCAGTGTCATCTCGTACGTGTGGAACTGGTCGTTGTCGCCGGCGATGTGCAGCCGCGACAGGTCGACGCCACGCAGCAGTGGATCGTCGAGCGGCAGCTGGCCCAGGCCAACCGTCGCCAGCGGCCCGACCACCTCGCCCAGCGGACTGTTGGTGGGCGGAGCAAAGGCGAGGATCGACTTGCTGGGCAGCTGCGCAGGCAGGCAGCCGTCGAAGACGACCAGGTCATAGGAAGCGAATTTCGGGTCGGCGGCGGTCTGGGCGTAGCTGTCGCAGGTCGTGCCGTAGACCTCGACGTTGGGCAGCAGCGTCAGCGCGTTGACGATGTAGCTCGTGCCCGGGCCGACGAGCAGGATGTAGTGCGGCCGGTCCGGCGGCACGATCGCCCAGGCCGCGTCGTCGAGCGCCAGGAAGTCTTTGGCGGTCGAGTCGGCGTCGTCGTCGCCGGTTGCGTCGACGAGGCGTGCCTCGACCACGCGCGTGCCGCGCGGCAGCTCATCGATGACGACGTCGGCGCGGCTCAGCGGATCGAGGTAGAGGTCACGGGCGGTGACCGGCGTGTCGTCGGCGAGTACCTCCAGCCGCCGGTCGGCGCGCTCCGTTGAAAAGTTGGCGACACGGATGAAGACGCTGCGCTTGAGTCCGGATGGGTCGGCCTGCACGGCGAGCGCGGCGATGGCCTGGTTGTCACGGCGCTGGCCGATGGGCACGACCTTTACCGGGGCGTCCAGCACTGCCATCGGCGTGAAGCTGTTGGCGTCGTCGGTGACGACGACGATCTCGGCGCCGCGGGCACGCTCGGCGAGCTTGCCGGCGAGCTTGAGCGCGTCGGACATGTCGCCCTCGGCCGTCGACTGCTCGATCGACTCAATGGCACGCGTGATGCGGCCGCGGTCGGTCGCCTCGTTGGCCACGACGCGAGCCGTTTCGGCGGCGGCGATGACGCTGACCTTGCCATCCGATGGGACGTCGGCGAGGGCGTCGATGGCGGCGCGTTTGGCCGCGCCCAGCCGATCCGGGAAGACGTCGGTGGCGGCCATGCTGGCCGATGCGTCGACGACCAGGATCACGTCACGCGCCAAACCGGCCGGGTGTTCGGCGAACGGCCGGGCGACGAGAAACGCGAGCAGGATCGCGAGGAGCAGCTGCATCAGCAGCAGCAGCGAGCGGCGCAGCCGTTGCCACGGCGCATTGGCCTCGACATCTCGGACGAGTGCCTGCCACAGGAACGTGCTGCTGACCTCGTGCCGCGGCCGGCGCAGCCGCAGCATGTAGAAGGCCACGATCAGTGGCACGGCCAGCAGCCCGACCAGCGCCAGCGGCGCGACGAAACCCATGCTTCTGGCTGCCGCCTAGGCCGCCACGACGCGCCGGCGGCGGAGTTCGGCAAAGACGAGGTCGGCCAGCGGCAACGTGGTCGGCGTGGGGACATACGCCACGCGGCGTTTGGTGGCCATCTGGTCGAGCTGCGCCTGCCAGGCGGCGAGTCGCGCGCGGTACGCATCCAGCGTGAACAGGTCGGCCGTGATGTCGATGCCCTCGCCCGTCTCCTTGTCCACCAGGCGCAGGTCGCCTTCGAGCGGCGGGTCCAGCTCGTCCGCCGAGAGCGTGTGTAGGACGGCCACGTCGCAGCGCGTGCCGGCCAGCTCGCTGATTGCCCGCTCCGCGTTTGGATCGAACAGGTCGCTGATCAGCATCAGCGGCCCGCGCTGCGTGATCTGGGCAGCGTAGTGGCGGACCGCTGCGGCAAGATCGGTCTGCCCGGTTGACGGCTTGATGCCGGACAGGTTGGCCAGCACCTGGAATACCCGGCCCGTGCCGCGTACCGCCGGAAAACGTCGTGCCGCCCGACCCTGCAGTACGGCGATGTTCACGCGGTCATAAGAGGCCAGCCCGACATAAGCCAGCGCCGCCGCGGCTCGCTTGCCGAACAACAGCTTGTCGGGCGAGCCGCCGTCCATCGACGCCGACGCATCGAGCAGGATGTGGACAGTGACGTCCTCTTCCTCGATGAAGAGCTTGATGAACAGCCGCTCAAGGCGCGCATAGAGGTTCCAGTCCAGCGCGCGCAGGTCGTCGCCCAGGCTGTAGTCGCGATAGTCGGTGAACTCGACCGATTGGCCCCGTTTGACGCTGCGCCGGGCGCCCTTCATGCCACCGTGGACGGCCTTGCGCGTGAGCAGCGTCAGCCGCTCGAGTTGGCGCAGGAAGGCTTCGTCGAAGACGGTTGGATCGACCGCCGACGGCAGAAGTTCGGTCTGCATTTTGGGAAGGTGGCTAGTCGACCGACGGCGTGGGCACCGAATCGAGGACAGCCCGGACGATCGCGTCGCTGGTGATGCCTTCGGCCTCGCCCTCGAAGTTGCGAATGACGCGGTGTCGGAGGGCCGGCAGGGCGACCGCGCGGACGTCGTCGGTCGAGACGTTGTAGCGACCGTCAAGCAGGGCGTGGATCTTGCCCGTCAGCACCAGTGCCTGGGCGCCACGCGGTGAGCCGCCGTAGCGGACGTATTGGCGCACCAGCTCCGGCGCGCGCGGTGCGTCGGGGTGCGTCGCCGCCAGCAGGCTTACGGCGTAGGCGGTGACGTGCGGCGCGATCGGTACGCTGCGTGCCAGGCGCTGCATTGAGACCACCTGCGCCGCGTCGGCTGCTTTGCGCGCCTGCGGCATATTCGAGCCGGTTGTCCGCTCCATGATCGTGACCAGGTCTTCCTCGGACGGGAACGGCACCCACAGCTTGAACAGGAAGCGGTCGAGCTGCGCCTCGGGCAGCGGGTACGTGCCTTCCATCTCGAGCGGGTTCTGCGTGGCCAGCACGAAGAACGGCGGCTGGAGCTTGTGCCGCTCGCGGGCGATGGATACCTGCTGCTCCTGCATCGCCTCGAGGAGCGCCGACTGCGTCTTCGGCGTAGCCCGGTTGATTTCGTCGGCCAGCAACAGGTTGGCGAAGACCGGTCCGGGCTGGAAGCGGAATTGGCGCTGGCCGTCCTGCTCGACAAGGACGTTGGTGCCCACGATGTCGGCGGGCATCAGGTCCGGCGTGAACTGGATGCGGTTGAACTCACAATCGATTACGTCGGCGACGGTGCGGACGAGCATCGTCTTGCCCAGGCCGGGCACGCCTTCCAGCAGCGCGTGGCCGTTGGCGATCAGGCAGATGAGCGTCTGCCGGACGAGATCGTCCTGGCCCACGATTACGCGCTTGACCTCGCCTTCGATGGCGGCCGCCAGCTCGGCGAACTGCTCGACTGTTATTTCGGCCGAGCGCGTAGCTTCGGGAGACTGCGTCGACATCGGCGGCTCCTACTGGTTGAACGAGCTGAAGTAATCGCGGACGTAGTCCTTGACGTCGAGCGGCACGTAGCTGCGGTCAAGGCTCTGGATGGCGAAGTCGTTGAAGGGCTGGAACACGTTCGTCCACGGCACCAGCGACTGGTTGTTGGTGCCCTGCCCTTGTTGGCTGCCCTGCTGGCTCTGGCCGTCACCGCCGGAGCCGGCGATGTAGGACGGATCACCGGGTTGGCCCAGCCGGCTGAAGTCGGCGTAGATCTTGTCGTAGTCGTTGGTCGAGTAGGGCTTGTTGCCCTGGGTCGGGCCGCGGAAGCCACTGGTGCCGCTGTTGCCGCTGCCCAGATAGCGCGCCTGCGATCCGCCGCCACCCAGCGCGCCGCCGCTGGTCGATCCCTGGCCCTGACCCTGGCCCTGACCCTGACCCTGACCCTGACCTTGGCCCTGGCCCTGACCTTGACCCTGACCTTGACCTTGACCCTGGCCCTGGCCTTGACCAGCACCTGGACTCTGGCCGGCTCCCTGACCTTGGCCCTGGCCCTGGCCGGCACCTGGACTCTGGCCCGCACCCTGGCCCTGGCCTTGACCCTGTCCTTGCTGACCCTGCTGCCCTTGTTGACCCGACTGCCCCTGTTGGCCCGACTGGCCCTGCTGCCCCGACTGACCCTGCTGGCCGGCCTGCGACAGGTCGCGCCTGGCCTGCTGCAAGTCGGAGGCGGTCTTGGTCAGGTCACGGTTGAGGGCGACCTGGTCTGACGCCCGTTGGAGTGCGTTACCCAACCGGTCCAGCGCGTCGCTGGCCGCCTGCATGTCGCCGTTCTTGATCGCCTGCGTGGCCGCCGACAGCGCCGACTGGGCCTCGCTGCCGGCCTGTTGTGCCAGCGTGTCGAGGCCGGCCAGCTGGTTGCCCAGCTCCTGGCGCTGCTGGTCGGTCATCTGGCCGAGCTTGTTCTTGAGGTCCTGCAGATCCTGCTGTGTCTTCTTGGGATCGCCGGCCGTGTTGTTGTCGCTGCCCGTGGCGGCCTTGCTCAACTGGCGCGAGAGAGAAGTCAGCGCCGCGGCGTGCTGCTCGTTGGCAGGATCGATACGGCTGCGCAGGGCGTCCTCGAGCGAGCCGAGCTTGGCGAGCTGTTGGTCGAGATCGGTCGGGTTGTCACGCAGCTCCTTGATCAGCTTGCGCAGCTCGTCGGCAATCTGGCTGCGCGCGTCCTGCTGCGTCGGATTGGCTTCCAGTCGCTGAGCGGCCTGCTCAAGGCGCTGAGCGGCTTGCTCGGCAGCCTGTTTCTGCTGCTCGCGCTGGGCGAGGACGTCGTTCTGGATGTTGGGCAAGAGCAGCGCCGGCACGAGCAGGGCGATCGAGAGCATGCCGACCGCGCCGGACCGATGGGGCACCCGTGTCCGAATCGTGCGCGGGTCGGCCGCCGTGAGCGTGCGTAGCGCGTCGCGCCGCTGGAGGCGCACGAAGCGGGCGAAGCGGCCTTCGTCGGTCGTCGCCGGCGACTCGCCGTCAACGTCGGCTTCGGCTGCCTCTGCCAGCTCGGGTGACGACTTGGCCAGTGCCAGGGCGGTCGAAACGCGGTCGTTGAGGCCTTCCTCGGTGTCGATTGCGAGTGCCGCTTCGGCCAGTGTCGGCCGGACGCGGACGGCGTCTGATGGCAATCGCGACCAGACCAATCACGACGGCCGTGATGGCGGCGACCGCCAGCCACTCGAAGGGAATGATGCGAGCGACGATCGCCAGCGCGAGCAGGACGACGGCGACGACGGCACCGATGCGGACGCTGTCGCGCACGATGCGCCGGAACCACAGCCGGCGACGGAAGGGGCGGAGGCGACGGGTCAGCGCGACGAGTTCGGGATCGAGCGTCATGCCGGGGTCTCCGTGACAGGCGTTTCGAGCCCTTCAGACGCCTCGTCCGGCGGGCTGGTTTCCGCGACATCGGTTGGAGCCGGCGTGGGCTTGCGGCGCAGCGATGGCCGGCGCAGGCGCCAGCGACGCGTCGGGGCCACCAGTTGAGCCGAGGCGAGCGTCAAGACGACGCCGAGCACCAGGAAGGCGGCCGTGCTCTTGGGCCAGAACGTGTCGCGCGGGAAGCCCAGCGACAGCGACGAGTCGGCGGCAGGTTCAACTGGTTGAGGCTGAGGCGCTACGCACAGCGCGTTCGGGGGGCAGTCAATGGCGATCGGTGCGTTGGCCACCGGCAGCGGTACGCCGTCCGGCCCGACCTTGACCGGGCCGCCAGCCTGCGCGACGCCGACCCCGACCACGGCACCGCCGCCGCCGACGGTCGTATCGAAGCCGTTGGAGGTTGGCGTGCCGAAGTAAGGCTTGCCGGTCACCTGGCTCATGTACTCGCACAGGTGATCGGGACCGGGCGCCGTCGTGCACACGAGATCGGCATCGGCGGCGAATGGGTTCAGGAACAGCACGGCCTCGGGTGCACCCAGCGAGCGCGTGGTGATGACGAGGCTGCTGGTGGTCGGCCGGCGTGCCGCGACCAGCCAGAATTGGTGCAGCGCAACGGTGCCTACGGTAAGCACCAGGACGAGAACGTAGGTCAGGACGGTCGCCGTCTGCGTTCGCTTGGTAAGCGCCGACATGAACATGCCCAACGCGCCCATGCCGAAGGCGACGGCGAACAGGACCACGTACCCGCGAACCAGGTCTTCCGGCCCGACCGCGCCGAAGACGAAGACGAGGCTGGCCAGCGGAATAGACGCGATGATCAGCAGGAAGACATACGACAACGCCGAGATGAGCTTGCCCACCACCATGCCAAGCGTCGAGAGCGGCGTCGTTACCAGCAGGTCGAGCGTCTGCTTCTCGCGCTCCATCGAGATCGCGCCGGTCGTGAAGGCGGGCGCCAGGACCATGATCAGCAGCGTCTCGACGGCGAGCAGCGCACCGAACATGGCATGGCCGATAGCCGCCGATAGTGCCGTCCCGCTCGAGGTGACAGTCCCGTCCGGCGGGAACGGCACGCCCGGCCGGCCGAAGCCCGGGTCGATGATCGTCGTGTTGGTGCCGGCCACGGAGGTTTGCTTCAGGTACACGTAGACGGCAAAGGCCAGCAGGCTGAGCAGAGCGAGATAAATCGTCACCACGACGAAGGCGCGCCGGCCGCGCATCCGGCCGCGTAGCTCCTTGATGCCAACTGCGCTGATGCCCGACCAGAAATTGCCGAGGCGTGCGCCGAGCCAACCCCCGCTGCGCTTGACGCTGCCGACGACGACGCTCATGCGGCTCCTTTAAGTGAACCGGCGTTGGACTCGTCCGTGATCTGCAGGAAGAGCTCTTCGAGGTCACTGGCCGCTGGCGCAAAGCTCACGACACGGTGGCCTGCGCTGACCAGCGCGGCGAGCACCGCCGCTGCCGAAACATCGTCGCCGGCAAGCCCCAACTCAAGTGATCCGTCGACCTCGGCGACCACCGACGCAACGTCCGCCCGATCCGACAGCAGCGCCGCGGCAGCTTGGGCATCTTCAGCATCTCCAAGTAACCGCACGCGGTAGACGCCGCCCACGCGGAAGCGATCGGCGATGTCCTCCACCCGGCCGCTGGCCATCACCCGGCCATGGTCGATGATCGCGAGCGAGGTGCACAGCTCCTCGAGCTCGGGCAGGATGTGGCTGCTGATCACAATCGTCTTGCCCAGCGAGCGCAGCTCGCGCAGCAGCTCGCGCAGCTCGACTCTCGCCCGCGGGTCGAGACCGGAGGCGGGTTCATCGAGCAGCAGCACCTGCGGGTCGTGGACCAGCGCGTGGGCCAGGCACAGACGCTGCTGCATGCCGCGCGACAGGTCCTGCACGTACGAATCCCGTTTCTGGGCCAGGTCGACCAGCTCCAGCAGGTCGCCGATCATCTGGCGCCGGCGCGAGCCGGACAAGCCGTAGCAGCGACCGAAGAAATCGAGGTATTCCCAGACCCGCATGTCGTCGTACACACCGAAGTTGTCGGGCATGTAACCCAGCACACGGCGAACGGCGTCCGGTTCGCGCCGGACGGAAATGCCGGCAATCTGCGCGTCGCCGGCGGTAGGCGGGAGGAGTGTCGCGAGCATCTTGAGAGTGGTCGTCTTGCCGGCCCCGTTGGGCCCGACCAGGCCAAAGATCTCGCCCGCATCGATGGACAGGTCGAGGCCGCCCACGGCGACGCTGCGGCCGTAGCGCTTGGTCAGTGCTTCGGTTCTGATCGCGACGCTCATGGCTCGATCGTGCCCTCCAGCCGGGCGATTATCTGGAAGTAGGATCCCTCGCCGTTTTCGGCGCGGTTGACCAGCCGGACCAGGACGCGCCCATTGGCGTCGACGTAGCGCTGCGGGTCGTTGATGACGTAGCCGCTGTTGACGTCGAAGTGCGGGAACTCGTACCAGCGGCCGGCGCTGAAGTCGAACAGCTGCAGCTCTGGATTCGAGTCGAACCCGCCGACTCCGGGTTTGCCGGGGAAGGGCAGCGGCACTGGAGCAGGTGTGGCCGGCGCCTCCGTCGAGTCGGGCGCCGTCGTTTCGCCGACGGATGGGTCAGTGCCGCCGCCGCCCGCCCCGGCCACCGGGACGCCGTTCCCGCCGCCGTCTTGGCCGGTGCGTCGCCTGGCCAACGGGATCTGTTTGGTCGGGCTGTTGTGCATCCGACAGCGGCTCGATGTGCCGGCCACTGCCATTCAGGTTGACCAGGTTGCCCTGCGTCAGTGCCAGCTGCAGGCCGGTCGCCTTGAACGTGCCGCCCAGACCACTCGGGCGCATCTCGACTGTCATCGTGCCGCGGCTGAGGTTGTACGAACTGCCGTCGAACCAGGCCTGGTCGGACTTGGTCTCGATGATCGTCTTGGTCAGCAGTCGGTCGCTGAACGCGGTCTGCGCGTCGTAGGTCATGGACAGCGGCACCAGGAACAGGCTGTCACCGACCTGGTTGGGCTTGTCGCCGGCCAGCTCGACGGGCAGCGCGGCATCTGGCTGCCAGCCCAACAGCAGCGGTACATCGGACGGAGTGCCGACGATGGTCGAGCTGTACTGCGTCAGCTGATCGAGGACCGCGCGGCGGGTGGCGAGCTGGCGCTGCTCGGCAGGGTCACGCGGGAAGGAGCTACCGAACACCTGCTCGGATAGCGGGCTCTGGAAGGTGTTGGGCGAGTCGCTGTCGAGCGAAACCTGCCACGTTTCGCCGGCGGCCAGAGCCGGCTTGATGGCGACCGCGCCGGCGAAGGCGACGGCGACGTTTTCGAGGTTGGCCGATGAGCTGTTGGTCACGGTGCCGATTACCTTGCCGCCCTTGAACTGGAGGCTGGCGTCGATCTTCGGTGCGCTTGCCGTGGCCTCGGCGCGGAAGCCGCGCAGCACGCCAAAGCCGACCTCGAAGTTGCGCACCTCTGAGGTGTTCTGGCCGATGAGCACGTCCAGCGGCTGGCCTGTCTGGCCGCTCTGGACCTGGCTGTTGGTGTCGGAGATCAGTGCGCCATTGGCGATCTGCACGGTGAAGACCTTGCGGCTCGGCGAGTAGACGCCGATGTACGACTGTGCCCGGCCCTGCTCCGTGCCCTGGCCGGCGCGCACGATCGATACCTCGTTGACGATGACGTCGCTGCCCTTCAACGACGTGCCCAGCGCGTAGGCCCCGACGGCGAAGACGACCACCAGCGCCGGCATCGTCACCCACGCCCATTCGCGCTTATCCAGGCGGCGCAGGACCAGGTAGTTGATCGGGCCGATGAGTGCGATGTAGGCGAGCAGCAGCAGGAAGAGCTGCTCGATCGGCGGCAGGGCGACGGCCGGCAGGTTCTGCAGTGCGTAGAGCAGGCTGCTGTCGTCGGCGAACAGAAACGGGCTGATGACCGCGGTCGTGGCGCTGGGCAGCACGCGATGCCACAGGTTGTCGGCGGCGTCGGTGCCCTTAAGCCAGGCAGTCGATGGATCGATGCCGATGATCGACACCTGGCCCTGGCCGTACGACGCCTGCGCGGCGTAGACGAAGTTGCCGCTGCGGCCCATGACCGTGCCACGGCTGAGCGTGCCGGCCAGGCCCGCTGTGTCGGCGGCTCCTTGCGGCAGAGAGCCCAGCAGGCTGGTCAGGTCGGCCGTCGAAACGGTCGTCGTCTGCACCGGCTGGAAGGGCAGCAGATCGGCCGGTAGCGCGCTCAAAGTGGTGATGCCGGTAGTGCCGCCGAGGATGATCAGCCGCCCGCCGGCGGCAACCCACTGCGCCATGGCCTCCAGCTGCGGCTTTTGCAGCTGCGTCGTGTCGACGTCCTGCCAGATCAGCCGGTCGATGGCCGACCACGCGTCCACGCGGTAGGGGAGGTCGGCCGGAGCGAGGGTCAGCACGGTCGTGGCCTGGCCGCCCATCTGTGCATTGGGCGCGACGGCGGCGGTGACGTCGCGCATGAAGCCTTCCGGGTGCTCGGCCACCACGCCGACGATGGGCGAGTAGGCGTCATGCGACTTGATCGACACGTCCTTGCTGATCAGGACGTTCTCGCCGACAACGAGGTCAACGCTCAGCTTGGTGCCGAAGAGCGGCGGCTTGGCGTACAGGAAGTGTTGCTGATCGGCGCCGGAGGGCAGTTCGACCGCGGCGCCGAACTGTGACGCGCCCTGCGTCTGGGTCCGGACACGCAGCTCGCCGGTCACCGCCGGGCCGTTGTTGGTGACGTGGACGACCACCTCGACCCAGGCACCAGGTCGTACGTGGCCATCGAGCTGGGCGTGAGCGTCGAGCACGATCTCGCCGGCCGCGGCGACAGGTCGGGCCACGGGCAGAAGCGCGCTCAACGCGAGGCCGCCGGCAATCAGCGCACGGCTGAACGTTGCCCGCCCATCCCTTCAGTGAACGCCCGCCTTTGCCCACTCTCGCCTCAGCTTACGCGCCCGGTTGGGCGAGATCAGTAGCACTCTTTACCCGCCCTGGGTCGCCGCCAAGACGCACTGTGCCTCGGCCCGGTTCCTCACCGAATTGGCTGGCCAAGCGGCTCTTGAGGTTACGATGCGCGCCGTGCCAGTCCTCAGCCCGTTCCGCGGGCTTCGTTACGCCGCACCGCCCGTGACCGACTACTCATCCGTGATCTGCCCGCCATACGACGTCATCTCATCTGCTCAACGCGCCGCACTCGCCGCGCGCAGCCCGGTCAACGCGGTCCACGTTGAGTTGCCCGCCAGCTACGACGAGGCAGGCAGGCTCTTCGCCGCCTGGCAGGCCAACGGCACGCTCCGCCGCGACGAGCGCGAGATGGTCTACGTCTACGAGCAGCGTTATCGACTCGGCGATGGGCCGGAGCGGACCGCCCGCGGCTTCATGTGCCGCCTGCGCCTCGAGCCGACCGGGCCCGACAGCGGCGTCCACGCCCACGAACACACCATGAGCGCGCCCAAGGAGGATCGCTTCCGCCTGATGTCGGCGGTGCGGGCAAACTTGAGCCCGGTCATCCTGCTCTACGAGGCTGGCGCCGACCTACCGGCGGCCGACCTGCTGTCCGAGCTGACGGCAGGCACGCCCGACGAAGAGGCAGTCGACGACGGCGGCGTTCGACACCGACTGTGGGCCGTCGAGCCTTCGATGGCGCCGGCGGCGGCGACGCTACTGGCCGGCGCTGCCCGGCTGCCGCTGACCATTGCCGACGGCCATCACCGCTACGCCACGGCCGTCCGCTACTGCGCCGAGGTGGGTGGGGCGGGCAGCGACGCGGTTCTGGCCCTGCTGTTCGAAGCGACGACCGGCGGACTGTCCGTACTGGCGACACATCGGCTGGTGAAGGCCCAAGGACTAGACGTTCTCGAACGCGCCAGCCGCGCCTTCGCGGTCGCGGACGTGACAAGCCGGGCTGACGTCAGTACCCGGCCAGCCCGGCGAGATCGGCCTTTGGACACGCAGCGGCGGTGCCCGTCTCCGCGCCGGCGCGCACACACACGGGCTCGTCGCCAGTGGCCGAACTCGATGTCAGCACACTCGCCAACGCCCTGCCGGCAATCGTCGGCGCAACCGTCGACCAACTGACCGCCGACAACCGGCTCGCCTACACCCAGGATCCCGCCGAAGCCATCCGGGCGGTCGATGCGGGTGAGGCAGACGCCGCTTTCCTGCTCGCCCCTACCCCCGTCACGTCCGTCATTGAAGTTGCCGCAGCCGGTGAGGTCATGCCGCCAAAGTCGACGTTCTTCTATCCAAAGGCCGCCACCGGCCTGGTCTTCAACCCGCTCGTACCGTGATTGACGACGACGGCTTCCACCGCAACGGTGACGCGCCCGGCCAAGGCAACGGCCACGCGCTGGATGAGCTCACGCCGGTCGAAGTCCGGCCGGCCAAGCCAATCCGCAAAGACGAGCGCGTCGTCGCGGACCGCGGCCTGTACGTCGAGATCTGGCTGCCGGAGCGTCGCTCACGTCGCAAGCCGCTCTACTTTCTGCATGGCGAGCTCGGCGGTTCCTGGCTGTGGCAGCGCTTCCTGGGCTACTTCGCGCCGCGCGGCTGGGAGGGCCACGCCCTCAACCTGCGCGGCCACTACTGGTCCGAGACGGCCGACTTTGCCGATGTCGACTTCGAGACTTACGTCGATGACGCCCGTGCCGGCATGTCACACCTGGGCCGGCCACCGGTGGTCATCGGCCACGGCATGGGCGCCTTGCTCGCGCTGAAGTTGTGGGAGCAGGTGCCGCTGTCGGGGCTCGTGCTGATCAGCCCCGCCCTGCCGGCGGCGCTTCTTCCGCCGCCGCCCTCGCATGTGGTCCGGCTGATGCCGCGCCAGTACCGGCGCGAGCTTATTGGCTGGGACGGCCCGCCCGCTTCGATCCAGCGCCAGTATCCGGACCTCTCCGAGGCGGACGTGATGCGCATACAGCACATGATGGGCGTCGAATCCGGCACGGCGCGGCGCCAGATGCTCGAGGGCATGCCCGTCGACCGGACCGCGCTGCCGGACGTGCCGGCGCTGGTCATCGGCGGCGGCCTGGATCGCCAGTTCCCGGCCGGCGACAGCGAGCGCTTGGCCGAGTGGCTGGGCGCTGACTACCAGGCGTTCGCCGCGCACTCGCACTACGGCCTGGTCATCGGCGAGGCAGGCTCAGAGCAGGTAGCCGACGCCGTCCGTGCGTTCCTCGAGGCGCACCGGCTCTAGCGGGGTCCTTTGCTAGACTCCGCCGCGCAAGCCGCATTCGTCTAGAGGCCCAGGACACCGCCCTCTCAAGGCGGAGATCATCGGTTCGAATCCGATATGCGGTACCACTTTCTCTGGGCCGTAGCGCCTTCGCTTGCGCATGCGACCACTACACACCCCCTGCCACTTGCTAATATCCGGCCGCAAATTCGAACTTGCCTGACGCCCCCGGACCGCGCCCCGGGGGCGTCTCTTATTTGCGCAACCGGCGCGACCCGGGGCCGACCGTCTGTGGAAAAGGTGGTGGACAACATGGTGGACGGAGCCGCTACACGGCCCCATTGGCCGGACGTATGATGCCCGCCAATTCCGGTGCTGGGCCCCATCCCGGACCGGGTGACTGATCAAGAAATTCGCGAGTGGGCCACGGAGAGCGCCCGCTTGACGAGGGACCGAGGGAACGGGTGTCGACTGAGCTTGTCGGCCAATGGCCGGCGCATGCGCGCGAGCAGATTACGGACGCACCGACGGCTGAGCCGGCCGAGGCGCCGCCTCACGACGAGGCACTCGATTTCGTCCGCTTCTGCTACCGCCGTCGCCACGTCGCCTGGCCCGAGCTGTACGACGAGATGTGCGCGGTCGCGTCGCGCGGGGCCTTTCGCGAGTTGGGCTATGCGGACCTGGTCGACCACGGCATCTCTTTCTGCCTGGGCGATCTGGCCAAGCTGGCGGCCCTGACCGACCGAGTCGTGCGTGAGGAGCAGGCGTTGCACGAGCAGCGGGCTGGAGCCGGCGTGCCGATGATGCTCTCGCCGCAGGCGGCCGCCGGCTAGCCTGTCGCACTGATCGCCGGCCGCGCCGATGCCATCATCGACGGAGCATGGCAACACTCGGAGCCCGCGAGCGCGCCCGACTTCCTGATCGGGCGTTCGCCTACATCGATTCGACCGGCCGGCGCCGGCTGCCCATCAACGACGCGGCACATGTTCGCAACGCACTCGCCCGCTTCGGCCGGATGGACTTCGAGGACGACGCCGCCCGAGACGCAGCCCGCTTGCGCCTGCTGCGCGCTGCCCGCCGCGAAGGCGTCGTACCAATTGGTTTTCTCACCGGCCAGTTGGAGCCACACCGTGCGCTGCCGCGCGGCAACGTCACCTTCCTGATGTGCGATCTGGAGGGATCGACGCAACTGCTGGCGGCGCTGGGTGACGAGTACGGATCGGTTCGCGCCGCCCTGCGTCGGCTGGTCCGGACGGCGGTTCGTCGCGCGAATGGGCGCGAGGTGGATGCGCGCGCCGACGAGTATTTCGCCGTCTTTTCGACGGCCGCCGGCGCGCTTGCCGGCGCAATCGCCACGCAGCAGGCCATTGCCGAGTACGCCTGGCGCGAGGGTGTCGCGCCGCGCTTGCGCATGGGCCTGCACTCGGGCCGGCCGACGCTGACGGCCAGCGGCTACATCGGCCTTTCCGTGCATACCGTCGCGCGGGTGTGCGCCGTTGGGCACGGCGGACAGATCCTGCTGACGCAGGCGACCGTGCGGTCGGTCGGCGCCAACCCGCCGGCGGGCCTTGAGATGATCAGCCTGGGTCAGTTTCGTCTGGCCGGCCTGCCCGAGGCGGTCGAGTTGATCCAGGCGACGCCGGCGGGCGCCCTGCGGCAGTTCCCGCCGCTCCGGCTTGGTTAGCTACTCGTTCCTGAATCTCCGTCGCGCCATCTCGCCTTCGATCTGGCGCTCGGCCTCGACGTAAGCGTCGATCTCGTCGCGCAGGCGGTTGGCCTCGGGCGTGTAGAGGTGCACCTGCTGCTGCAGGATGTAGCTGAGCCGGCGGCTGGTCATGCGCACGTGATCAAGGTTCTTGGTGAGCACCAGCGGATCCATCGCCGCGAGGTCATCCGGGTGGTACATCTGCTTGATCGGCATCGAGCCCGAGTATGCCATCTCCGGCTTCTCGGCCGCCGCGACTTACGGCCCGGCCGACACCGTCAACGGCAGCTGGAGCATGGGTGAGCCCAGGTCGGACAGGCGAGTGCCGTCTTTCTGCACAACGTCGAACTTGACCAGCCAATCGCCGGCGGGCGGCGCCGGCAGGGTCAAGCTGACCGTCGATCGCGCGCCGCGGCCCAAGATCAGTCACGGCCGCCGAGCCGAGCAGCTCACCGAGGTTGGGGCTGCCGTCGTACAGCAGGACCGCCGGCACGTAACGCGCTTCCAGCGTCCAGCCCGTTGCGCTGGCCATGCCCTTGTTGGTGACGCGCACCTTGTAGTCGATCGACGCCGCGCCGGTAACGGGGCCGGCCGCGCCCGGGTCGGCGACAGCGCTGTAACCGGCGGCGGTCGTCCGTTGTGCCAGAAAAGCCGCGATGGCGTCGTAGTAGCCGTCGGCGAGCGTTTGCCGGCCAACCGCCGACTTGAGCACCGCCAGGTCGCCCGGGTTGGAGTAAAAGAGCTCCTCGCTGAGGACCGCCGGCATCTCGGTCGGTCGCAGCTGGCGCGGCGGGTTGTACTGGTACAGGACGAAGTAGTCGTAGGTGCGCAGGCCGCGGTCACGCGGCCGCCACGTGTCCGTCTTGAGTGACTGCAGCCGGTTGACAAGGCTCGACTGGACGATCTGGGCGAGGACCTGCGACTGGGCAGCGTACGGCCGCTCCGGCCAGTAGTAGGTCGACGTCCCATGGATTAGCGGATCGGCGTCCTTGTTGTTGTGGATCGCGATGAAAAGGTCTGCCCGGCCCTGGTTGGCGATGTCGCAGCGTGCCTGCAGTTCATCCGCGTACTCCACCAGACCGTCGCCGTTGCGGTCCCAGCCGGGCGTGTTCGCGCCCTGGTCAGTGGTCCGGGAAATAGTCGTCCGGACACCGGCGCCTTCGAGCATGTCGCGCAGGCGCAGGCCGATATCGAGGTTGAGGACCGCCTCACGCGTCCCATCCTTGGCCTGCCGCCCGCCTTCGGAGTAGACGTCGCCGTGGCCCGGATCCACCGCCACGACGATCGCGCCGGGACGGGCCGGATAGATGACCTTGGGCGCCTTGGTGAACAGGACGTCGTGCGTCCAGGTTGTGCCGGCCAGCGCAGTCACGCGGAAGCGGTACGGGCCGTCGCGCACGACGCGAGCTTGGCTGTCGCGGCCGCGCCACGTGAACCGGTAGGTGCCAGCACCGCGCGTGGCGTTGGCCAGCAGCGACTTGACGACGGTGCCGCCGTAGTCGACGACGACGACGCTCAGCCTGACGGCCGCACCAAGGCGGACCTTCAGGCCGACGCTCTCGCGAACGCCGTCGCCGTTGGGGTAGAAAGGTGAACCGGACACGCTGGCGGAGGTCACCGGATCGGTGGCGGCAGACGCTGTGGGCGCGCCGCCCAGACCGGCCAGGGCCAGTGCGACGACGGCCAGTACGACCCTCGATCCCGTCCGAGTCATCGGGCCGGATGCTAGGAGCGAGCGTCGCGCCCGACGAAGACTACGAAGGTCACCCCATGGCTGGTTCTACTTCCGCCTTTGGCTGACGGCGGGCGAGCAGGCGCCTAACGCCTTCCCGCCCGCCATCGACGAGCGAGTAGACGACCGGCACCACGATCAACGTCAACATGCGTCGAACTGAACAGGCCGCCGATGACGACGGTGCCCAGTTCGGACGCGATGATCGAGCCCTGGTTGAAGCCGGCTGCCAGCGGGATCAGCGCCAGGATCGTCGCGAACGCCGTCATCAGGATCGGTCGGACACGTGTCCGGCCGCCTTCGATCAGCGCGTCGCGCGTGGAATGGCCCTGAGCTTTTAACCGCTCGACAAGGTCGAGCAACACGATGGCGTTGGTGACCACGATGCCGATCAGCATCAGGAAACCGATCATGGCGCTCACGCCGACCGGCCTGCCGGTGACGTACAGCGCAGTGAACGCGCCGATGGTCGCCAGCGGCAGGCTGAACAGGATCACGAACGGCGTCAGCAGCGAGTTGAAGGTCAGCACCATCATCACGTACACGAGCAGGATGGCGACGGCCATCGAGGTGAACAGGCTGCCGAACGCTTCGTTCATCTGCTCGCTGACGCCGGCCATGCGGACATCGACGCCCGACGGCACCTGCACGCTCTCGACCTGAGTCTTGATCTCGCTCGAGACCTTGCCGGTGTCCTTGCTGGTGATGCCGGCCGTGATCTGGGCGGCAGGCGAGCCGTCGATACGGGTGATGCTGCCCTGGACGTCGGCCTGCTTGACTTCAGCGACCTGGCTCAGCGGCACGCTGCGAACCGAGCCAACCGGCAATTGGCTGAGCGCCTCGACCGTGGTGATCGCCGCCGGGTCGGCCTGGACGACAACATTGGCCGTGCCGGTATCGGTGAGCGTGACAGACGTTGCCGTGGTGGGGCTCAGCACTGCACGCACCTGCTGCGCGATCTGCGCGGCCGTCGAGCCGGCCAGCGCCGCCTTTTGTGGGTCGACGGTGACCTGGATCTCGGGCGTGGCCTGGACCAGGTCACTCTTCAGGTTGGCGATGTCCGTGCGGCCGCTGATGGTGGCCATCACGGCATCGGTCGCCTGCTTGACGGCGGCCGGATCGTCGCCGCTGACGATGATGTTCAAGTTGTTGTTGGTGAAGCCGGCGGTTTGGGCAACCGAGATCTGGTAGCCCTGTGCGCTGATCGGATCGAGCGCGCCGGAAAGCGCTTCGGCCTCCGCGTCGAGGTCGACGCTGGGCGCGAGGCGAATGGTCATGTTGGCCGAGTTGGCGGGCTGGCCCTGCAGCGCGGCGATGGTGGTCCGGAAGCTCGTGTCGCTGTCGCCGGGCACGCTGGTTTGGACCAGCTCGACGTTGGGCTGGGCCATCAGGATGCGCTCGGCGTCGGTGGCGACGGCGAGGACGGCCTGCGAAGAGGCGCCCGCCGGCGGCGCGAGCGTAACGCCGAGGATCTTCTCGGAGCCGGCATTGATGAACTGGGTGGGCAGGCTGCCGACGAGCGCCAGCGAGGCCGACGAACAGGGCCGCTGCCACGCCGAGCGTCGCCCACTTGGTCAGCCGGCTGCGCAGGACGAACTTGATGGCCGGCGTGTAGGTGCGGATCCAGAACGAGTTCTTGGGCTCGCCGTCCTCGTCGACGTTGAGCTTGACCTTGTCGATGAAGAGGTAGGCCAGGACGGGCACGACCGTCAGTGCGACGACGAGTGATGCGGCCAGCGCGAAAGTGACTGTCAGTGCGAAGGGCAGGAACAGCTGGCTGACGATGCCGCCCACGAAACCGATGGGCAGGAAGACCAGGATGGTGGTCAGCGTGCTGGCGGTGATGGCGCGGGCGACCTCGCGTGGACCGTTGGTGACGGCGGTCAGCTTGTCCTCGCCCAGCGCGCGATGGCGGTAGATGTTCTCCAGCACGACGATGGCGTCGTCCACGACGCGTCCCACGGCTACCGCGAGACCGCCGAGGGTCATGACGTTGAGCGTCAGGCCGGCGACCTGCATCAATACGAGGCCGGTCAGGACGGAGAGCGGGATGCTGATCGCGGCGACCAGTGTCGAGCGCAGGTTGAACAGGAACAGGAAGATCGTGATGATCGCGAAGAGCGCGCCCAGGCCGCCTTCGCGCAGCAGCCCGTCCTGCGACTCGAGGATGAAGTTGGACAGGTTCTGGACGGTCGTGACGGTCAGGTCGCCGGGATGGGCCGCCTGCGCATCGCTGAGCGCCTTCTCGACGGCCTGCGCAACCAGCACGGTGTTGGCCGACGAGGTCTTGGTCACGACGAGAGTGAGCGAGGGATTGCCGTCCGTCCGCGCATACCCGGTGGTGGCGACGCTTTCGAGTTGGACGGTGGCGACATCCTTGAGCAGGACGGGTGTCGGGAGTTGGCCGGGCGCCGGGGTTGCGCCGGGCGCGGTGACGGGCTGCTTGGCGCCGACGATGAGGCCGGCGATCTGGTCTACCGACGTCAGCTTGCCCTCGGTCGAGACCGGAATGCGCGTGCCGTCGCTCTCGAGCTGGCCGGACGGGACGGTGATGTTGTTGGCCTGCAGCACGCCCAGGATCTGCTGGACGCTCACACCCGCATCGGCGAGCTTCTGAGGATCGAGGGTGACCGTTACCTGAGGCTCGAGACTGCCCGTCAGGTCAACGGTGGCGACGCCATCGATTGATTGGATGGCCGGCACGATCTCGTCATTGGCGATCTGGGCGACGCTTTGGAGACCGTCTTCACTGGTGGCCGCGATCGAGGCAATAACGACGGGCGAGGCGTTGATGTTGAGGGCGGCGACCGTCGGCGTGACCGACTGCGGCAGACCCAAGGCTCGAATGTTCTGGTCGATGGCGGCCTGCGTCTCCTTGACGTTGGTGCCGAACGAGAACTGGGCGACGACGAGGGCGACCGAGTTGGCCGACGTTGAGCGCAGGGACTCCAGCCGCGGGACGCCCTGAATGGCGGTCTCGATCGGCTTGGCCACCTGTTCTGCGACGTCGGTGGCGCCGGCGCCGGGGTACGGCGCGACGACGGTGATGACCGGGAAGTCGATGTCAGGCAGCAGTTCCTGCTTGAGTGAACCCCACGCCGAGATGCCGGCGACGAACAGGGCAAACGCCAGCAGGATGGTGACGCTCCGCTGGCTGACGGCGAGTTGAGACAGGCGGCTCACGAGTTGGTCTCCTTGGGCAGCTCGTTGGCCGCCCTGATCAGGATCTCGACGGTCCGGCGGACGGTCGCGATGTCGGTGGGGGAGAGGCGCGCGAGCAGCTCGCGCAAATGGGAGAGGCCGAGTTCCTGGAAGTGGTCGAGGAAGGCAGCGCCGTCGGCGGTCAGCGAGACGAGAACCTGGCGGCGGTCGATGGCATCCGTGTGGCGGGCGACCAGGTGGCTGTCGACCAGCCGGTCGACCAGCCCAGACGCCGTAGACATCGAGACGCCCAGGGCGCCGGCCAGCTCCGACATTCGCGCCTCGGCGCCGGTGGCCAGCAGCATCAGCACCCGCATCTGGGCCATCGTCACGCTGGAATCAGGCAGCTCTGGCGTGCGCGCCGCGCTCAAGATCTTGACCAGCTCGCCATAGCCTTGGAGCACCCGCTCAACGTCATCCGTGGCCGGTGCGGCTGAGTATTCGTTCGTAATCATCAAACCTTCCGGTCGTACCAAATAGTTAGGTCGGACCGAAGCATATCCCAGAGGAGGACAACTGTCTAACGGCGCCGAATGCCGTCAAAATGGCGGCTGCGGCCACGGCGCTAGACTCGATGGCACCGATGGACCGGTAGCACTTGGACCGGTAGCAACGCGTTCTGGCTGTTCGCTTTGGGAGATGCCGTGCGAACGGAGATTTGCCTCTCCAAGATCGCGCATTGAACCGACTCGTCGCCGTCAGCTTTGCTGTCGTCCTCGCCGTCACCGCCCTCGACGTTGCGGGCGTGCTCGCGCCGGCGTCGGTCCGTGGCGCGGTCACCGTCCCGCCGGGCTTTACCGCCACTGACTGGGTCACCGGCTTCGGCGATCGGTTGACGTCGTCTGCCTGGTCGCCTGATGGCCGTCTGTTCGTCAACGAGAAGGGCGGCAGGGTTCGCATCGTCAAGAACGGAAGTCTGTTGAGCCAGCCATTCTTGACGGTGAGCGTGGACACGACGTCTGAGCGCGGCTTGACCGGGATCGCTTTCGACCCGAGCTTCGCCACGAACCGCTACATCTACGTCTACTACACGAACCTTGCGACACTCAAGAACAGGGTCAGCAGGTTCCGCGCCAGCTCAACCAACCCTGACGTGGTCGAGGCGGGCAGCGAGACGATCCTGCTGGACAACATCCCGTCCGATTCGGGCATGCACAACGCCGGCGCAATGCACTTTGGCCTGGACGGCAAGCTGTACGTGGCGGTCGGCGATTCGGGCACCGGCTCCAACGCCCAGAACCTGGGCATCCTGCCCGGCAAGATGCTGCGCCTGAACTCAGATGGCACGATCCCGAGCGACAATCCGTACGTCGGCCAATCCGGCCGCCGCGCAGAGATCTGGGCGTCCGGCCTGCGCAACCCGTACACGTTCGCCGTCCAGGGCACAAGCGGCCGGATGTTCATCAACGACGTCGGCAATGCAACGTGGGAAGAAGTCGACGAGGGCTTCCGCGGCGCGAATTACGGCTGGCCCACGTGCGAGGGCCCGTGCGGCAACCCGTCGTTCGTCGATCCGCTGTACGCCTACCGCCACGATGCCGGCCCGGGCAAGTCGATCACCGGTGCCGTCTTCTATTCGGGCAACCGCTTTCCAGCTGACTACGCGAACGACTACTTCTTCGGCGACTACGTCGGCAACTACATCAAGCGATACGACATGGAAACCGGCCAGGTGCTCGACTTCGCGACCGCGACCGACTACGTCGTCGACATCACCGTCGGGCCCGACGGCGCACTGTACTGGGTGTCGGTAGAAGGCAAGAAGGTCGGTCGCATCGACTACATCGGCACGACAGCGACACCCCCACCGACGCCTGTGCCGACGCCAACACGTGCTCCCGTCGGCCAACCACCGTCACCCACCATCTCACGTCCCACCAGCGGTACGACGTACCAGGCCGGTCAGGTCATCAACTTCGCTGGCTCGGCGAGGGACCGCGAGGACGGCAAAATGAAGGCGTCCGCCTTGACGTGGGAGGTCCTCTTCCACCACGACACGCACACCCACCCGTTTTACGGCCCGGTCAGCGGCATCTCGAGCGGCTCCTTCACGATCCCGGACACCGGCGAGGCGTCGGCCAACACGTGGTACCGGATTCACCTGCGGGCGACGGATTCCGATGGCAACACGACCGAAGTGACACGGGACATCACGCCTCTGAAGGCGCAGGTCACTCTCGATACCGTGCCATCCGGTCTTACCGTGACGCTCGACGGACAGCCGGTGACCACCCCATACACGTTCACCGGCGTCGTCAACTTCAAGCGACAGCTCGGCGCTCCATCGCCGCAGACCCTTGCGGGCGTCACCTACCAGTTCGACCACTGGTCGGACGGTGGTAGCGCGACGCACACATACGTGACGCCAAGCACGGCGTCGACCGTCGTGGCGACCTTCGTCGCCTCCAGCAACCCCCCTCCGCCAACCACGTATGCAACCGACTCCTTCAGCCGCACAGTCAGCGGGGGCTGGGGGTCGGCGACGACCGGCGGCGCGTACACGCTCGAAGGACTGCTCTCGAACTTCAGCGTGAACGGCACATCGGGCGACATGATCCTTCCCGGCCCGGGGACAAACCGCGCTGCCGTCCTGACCGCCACCTCGGCGAGGGACGTCGACGTTCGGTTCCGCGTCCGAGCGAACAAGCTACCGACGGCCGACTCGATCTACGCCTACGCAATCGTCCGCCGCACTGGCACAAGCGCCTATCAGCCGAAGCTGATCATTACCCCCACCGGCGCGTTGCTGGTTCACTCCGGCGTGATCATCAATGGATCCGAATCGTCGATCGCACCAGCCGTCACGCTGAGCACGCCACCTTATAGCCCTGGCTCATGGGTGTGGGTCAGAGCACAGGTGACGGGCGCAAGTCCAACGACGATCCGCGTCAAGGCCTGGCTCGACGGCACCGCCGAACCGTCGGCGTGGGCCTTCACCGCGACCGAATCCTCAGCCGCAGTTCAGGTGCCAGGCGCGGTCGGTTTGCGCGCCGTGCTTGGGCCGGCCGCGACCAACGCTCCGGTCACGGTTACTTTCGACGACCTCACCGCTACCTCGCCATAGTCGCGATCAACTCGGGCTCCGGTAGGTGGCTTGTTCGTGCTTAACTGAGCAGACAACTCGTCCCCGTAGCTCAGTGGACTAGAGCGGCTGCCTTCTAAGCAGCGGGTCGCAGGTTCGAATCCTGCCGGGGACGCCAGCCTCAGCCCTGCGCCGTCGAAACGAGCGAATAGAAACTGATTACGGCGACGGACAGCTGTATGCACAGCGCAAGCGAGTACACGGCCAGCGACGCAAACACGAACGCGTTCGCCCAGAACAGCAGCGTGGCGGTCGGTCCTGCGGCGTAACAGCACCGCGCCTGACGGCGTCAGATTGCCGCCCGCACGAACGAACTGCCTCGTCCGCATAGACGACGACACCGGTCGCGTATATGGCGACGCCCAGGCTCGCCACGACAAGTCGCCGACCGTCTCGTCGCCCAACCAGGCGAAGGTGATCAGTGGCGCGAGAGCCTCGAACACGACGTTGAAGCTCGTCGATACGATTGCGCGCTGTCTCAGGCGCATCGTTGGACTCCACGAACCGCCCGGTGGGACGAGAGTTGAGGTCACGGCGGTGAATCCGGCGACGGCGACGGCGACGGTCGCGATGCCGACCAGAAGCGCCTCGCCCTCCATCGGTCGGATGCTACGAGAAACGATCCTTCGAAATATGCCCTAGCCGGCTTGGGCCGCCTCCGCAGCATCAGGTCGCGTGTCCGTCTCCTGCCGGGCGCGCGACTAGCCTCGGCCGTTATTCGCGCGGAGCGAACTCGAGCGACGCCGAGTTGATGCAGTAACGCAGGCCGGTTGGCCGCGGCCCGTCCGGGAAGAGGTGGCCCAGGTGCGCGCCGCAGTTCTCGCAGACGACCTCGACCCGGCGCATGCCGTGAGTGTTGTCCTCGATCTGCTTGACCCGGCCCTTCTCGACCACGTCGTAGAAGCTGGGCCAGCCGGAGCCCGATTCGAACTTGGTATCCGAGTCGAACAACGGTGCCTCGCACACCACGCAGCGGTAGGTGCCGGCGACGTGGTTGTCCCAGTACACGCCGGTGAACGGCGGCTCCGTGTATGCCTGCTGGGTGACCGCGTACTGAAGTGGGTTTAGCTTGGCCAATCGGTCGAGACGGGCCTGGTCAGCCGTCGTCGGCTGGTCGTTCGTAGTCGTCATGGGCAGAGGTTAGTCCCATCCTGTGACGGTCTCATGACCGTGAATTTGCGACATCGTGAGACTTGACGGGACGCTGTGTCACATCGAGGATCATTTGCGTGAGTTCGCTCGCGGCTGATCCGACAATCAGACGTCAGGTTATGGCCGCTGCGCGCGAGGTATTGACTGTCGAGCCTGACGCGCCGGTCGAGCGCATCACGACTCGCGCCGGCGTTTCCCGCGCCACCTTCTACCGCCACTTTGGCTCGCGCGACGCGCTGCTCGAGAGCATCGCCCACGAACGCCGGCCCAACGCCCGTCAGCGCATCCTTGTCGCCGCGCGCGACATGCTGATCCGGACTTCGCTGGCGCAGCTGTCAATGGACGAGCTGGCGCGGACAGCCGATGTCTCCCGCGGAACGCTCTACCGGCTGTTCCCGGGCAAGGCAGCGCTGATGGAGGGCCTGATCGAGCAGTACTCGCCATTCGAATCGGTGCAGGCCATCCTCGCCCTTCACCACTCGGAACCGCCGGCCCAACTGCTGCCACTCATCGCGCACGAAATCGTCGCCCTGGCCGACGACCAGTTTGGCCTCTTTCGCGCGATGTTCATCGAGATAAGCGGGGCGTCGGACGACGCAATTTCGGCGCTCAGAAATGCGTTCATGAAGACCCTCGGCATGCTCGCCGGCTATATGCTCGAACAGATGGAGGCGGGCACTGTCCGGACCATGCATCCATTGCTGGCGGTGCAGTCCTTCATTGGCCCGATCTTCTTTCACCTGATGACCCGGCCGGCCGTCGATCGGCTGGCCGACCTGCCGATCACGCCAGGGCAGGCGGTGGACGAGCTCGTGGCCATCACCGTTTCAGGCCTGGAGCCGGCATGACCGACACGTGCCCCGCCACGGCCGAGCCCGCCATCGTCGCAACCGGCCTGGTCAAGAAGTTCGGCGCCCTCACCGCCGTCGACGGCATCGATCTGTCGCTCGCTGCCGGCCGCATCTACGGGTTGCTTGGGCCCAACGGCTCGGGCAAGACGACGCTCATCCGGCTTCTTTCCGGGTTGGGTAGGCCGACCAGCGGCGAGGCCCGTGTACTGGGCGTGAAGATGCCCTCGCGCGCCGTGCTCGAGCGGATCGGCTACATGACCCAGTCGGACGGCATCTACACCGAGCTATCGGTGTGGGAGAACCTGCGCTTCTTCGCCACGCTCTACGGCAAGCCGGAAAAGTCCCGACTCGACGAGGTGCTCGAGCTGGTGGCCCTGTCCGACCGACGCAACGCCGTTGCCCTCGAGCTATCGGGTGGCATGCGTCGGCGTCTGTCGCTGGCCTGCGCCCTCGTCCATAAGCCCGCGCTGCTGTTCCTCGACGAGCCGACCGTCGGTATCGACCCGGCGCTGCGCGTCGAGTTCTGGAACTACTTCCATCGCCTGACAGCTGAAGGCGCGACCCTCCTCGTGTCGAGCCACGTCATGGACGAGGCCGACCGCTGCGATGAGCTGTTGCTGATGCTGCACGGCAAGCTGCTGGCGCGCGGTTCGAGCGCCGAGATTCGCCAGCAGGCGGGCGTCGAGACGATGGAGGACGCGTTCCTCAAGCTGGGCGGCACGGAGACCAAGGAATGAGCCTGCGCCGCACGCTGGCCATCAGCCGGCGCATCGCCGAGCAGTTCCGCCGGGACGAGCGCACGCTCGCGCTGCTTTTCGTAGCGCCAATCGTGATCCTCGCCCTTTTGGGCTGGGTCATCCGCGACCAGGCGCCGCCCGCCGGCCGCGTGGCGATCGTCAACCAGGCCGGGCCGCTCGCCCAGCAGGGTGTCGATCGGCTGGCGACCTCGATCACCGCTGCCGGCTTGATCTACGTCCCAACCATCACCGACGAGCCGGCGGCCCGTGCAGCGCTGGCTGACGGCGACCTCGACGTCGCGATAGTCGTGCCGGCTACCGTCGTGGAGGACATCCTGGCCGGCCGCGGCGTGACGATCACCGTCATCACGCCAGGCGTAAGTCCGACCGCCGAGGCCACATACATCGGCCAGCTCCAACAAGCCGTGCGCGCAGCCCTGGGCAGCGCCGCACCCTCGATTGATCACCAGACGGTCTATGGCACGCCCGACGCCGGCTTCCTGGACTCGTTCACACCGGCGCTCGTCGGCTTCCTGGTCTTCTTCCTGGTCTTCGTGCTGACCGGCATCAGCTTCCTGCGCGAGCGCGTCGGCGGCACGCTGGAGCGGCTGCTGGCGACACCCGTGCGTCGCTCAGAAATCGCGGTCGGCTACAGCGCCGGCTTCACCTTCTTCGCGACCCTGCAGTCGGTCGTCGTGCTGACGTTCGTGCTGATGAGCGTCACGGTGCCCGCGATCGGGCCCTTCTCGTCGTTCAGCATCGGTCTGGGTGTGTACAACGCCGGCTCGCCGTTGCTGGCCTTCGTGATCACGTTCCTGCTGGGCCTGGTGGCGGTGAACCTGGGCATCTTCCTGTCCACGTTCGCGCGCACCGAGCTTCAGATCGTCCAATTCATCCCGATCGTCATCGTCCCGCAGGCGCTGCTGGCCGGCATCATCTGGCCGGTCAACTCGTTGCCCGGCATCCTCCAACCGATTGCTCGGTTGCTGCCCATGACATACGGCATTGAGGGACTGCGAGAAATCCTGGTGAAGGGCGCCGACCTGACCTCGCGCACCCTCCAGGTCGACGTGCTGGTTCTCGCCGGCATGGCGGTGGTCTTGGCCGGTGCCGCGATGGCGACGATCAGGCGCGAGGTCGTCTAGGGCTCTTCGATCGGTTGGCGCCGGGCAAGGCGGACGGCCGTCCCGACTATCCGGTGGAAGACCGGCGGGATCTCCACGAGTGACGAGTGCGCGAAACGCTCGTAAGCGTGGATGACCTTGTCGTGATGGTGCCGAATGTCGGCGGCGCCTTCAAAGTCAGGGTCCAGCCAGATCTTGGGTACGCCCGCCGTATCGGCCGCGATGCTCCGATTGAGGCCGGCGCCGGGCCGGCCGCGATCCGTGTCGTAGACGAGCAGGTGCGGAATATTGAGCTCGGTCAGCAGGCGCGAGGCGAGCACGAGATTGCCCTTGCCGCCGACCTCGGTGATGGAGACTCCCAGGGCATCAGGATCCTCACCCAACGCCCGGAAGATCATCGGCAGCGCCTGTCGTTCCGTTTCGCCCTCGACCAGCACAACCGAGTTGGCGAAGAACATCTCCGCCCGCTCGTGGTCGAACTCGGCGGCCAGCCGTAGGCGCTGCTCGTCAGTCAGCAGCTCAGACGGCGCGCGGCGGACGGTCATCGCGTGATCGGTCACGTCGAGGCGGATGATTTCGCCGTGATGAACAGCGTCGACGAATGAAGGTGAGCGGGTCGAGTAGATGACCTGATTGCGCTCGCCGAAAGCACGCAGGACGCGATAGAAATAGCGCTGGGTCTGCGGGTTCAGGTCGAGTTCCGGCTCCTCGATCAGCACGAGCGCGCCTTCCTCGCCACGGCGCGTGCGCGCTTCCAGCCAGGCGATAACTACTTCGGCCGGGCTGAGCTCCGGCTGGCCGGGCGCCGGCGTCGGGGCGGGTGGCAATCGGTCGCGCGCCAGCAGCAGCATGGTCGGCGGCATTGGTTGGCCGGGCTCGGCGGTCGCCGACCGCTCGATCCTCAGGGCGCCGCGGGGCCCGTCGAGGTCGGCCGTAACTTTCAGGTCGGGCGAGCCCTGGGCATCGGTCAGGTCGGGCGAGTCAGTCAGCAGCCACGAAATGGCAGCCAGCAGGCGCGATTTACCGCTGCCCCTCGGACCGACTATTGCAGTCACCGGAAACAGCGGGATACTCGTGTCTGGCAGGCCTGGAACCCCAGCCGTCTGCAGGCTCGTCAGCCGTGGCGAGTTCTTGGGAGGGCGCAAGGTTTCGGACGGGTTGGACGCTATGCCCGCGTGAGGCGGAAAGTCAGCATTCGCTTTCCAGCGTAGCCGGTGAGCGGGTCAGGGGACGGGCGATGGAAGAGTCGAAACTCTCAGTTTCAAGGCATAACGCCGCGTCGCCGATGGTCGTGATTCCTGTGACATCGGCGGAATCCGCAGCCCAGGTCGATGAGGTGGTCGCCTCGATCCAGCGGCGATCGAGATCGCTGTATGCGCGAGGTCGCGTCGCGGAGACTCTTTACGCACTGGCGCTCGACATCGTGGGCGAGAGCAACCTGTCGGCCGACGACCGAAGCTGGTTGGTCGACGCGTTGACGGAGCCGGTGACCGAGGCCGCACAAACGGCCATCGACGCGTTGATCAACGAGCTGGCCGTCGCCTTCCGCAATGGCCCACCACGTGTGCGGCCGCCCATCGTGACCGGCGGAGTGTCGAGACTCGACTTCGAGTACAGCCGCCGCAGGCCGCGTGGACCGTTTCACTTGACATACGTCGATCTGATCGGCCCTTAGCGGTGGCCGGCCGCTCCGGCAGCGCGCAGGCCAAGAAATTCGTGCGTGGCTCCGCCATCCTGTCGGACCCGATCAGCCGTGCAGGCCGCTAAGGCTCGACCCCGCCAGCGTATGTCAGAAACTGCGCGCTCGACCCCGCCCTGCCCACGGTGACGCCTCGCAACACCAGCGGTACCGATAGGTCGCTTCCAAAGTACGGTTGCGACGGACTGCACCTCACCGCCAGCATTCGCCCCAGACATCAGGCACACCGCAACGCTTCGCCCAATAGCGGGTCACGTCACACCGCACCGCCGCCAAGGGCAACGGCTACTAGAAGGAAACAACATGGCATCGATGGCAGTCCACGAAATCGGTCCCATGCTGACGGCCAGCGAGGTCGCAGAGCTGCTGCACCTCCACGTCAACACCGTCAAGCGGCTGGGCGACCGCGGCGAGCTGCCGTTCTATCGCGTCTGCAAGCGCGGCGATCGCCGCTTCCGGCTTGACGACGTGATGACGTTCCTCCACAAGAACAGATAACGCGGCGGCCGCTGGGGGTCGCCTCGTTTGCCCAACAACCTGAACCGCCGGCGCGCCACCGGCGGTTCATGGTGTCTGGCCGCTTCCACCACAATGGGCGGCGATGACAATCGACCTCTCACTCACCGAAGAGAACCGTCTCGTCCAGCAGACTGCCCGCGAATTCGCGCTCACTGAGATCGAGCCCAACATCCGTGAGTGGGACGAGAAGCACGAGGTCCACCGCCCGACCTTCGACAAGATGGGCCGCCTTGGCTTCCTCGGCGCACCGATCCCCGAGCAGTACGGCGGCGCAGGCATGGACTACGTCAGCCTGGGCATCATCTGCGAGGAGATGGAGCGGGCCGATACGGCCTTCCGCGTCATCCTCAGCGTCCATGTTGGGCTGAACTCGCTGACGCTTCTGCAGTGGGGCAGCGAGGATCAGAAACAGCGCTTCCTGCTGCCGCAGGCAAAGGGCGAGAAGCTGGCCACGTTTGGCCTGACCGAGCCCGGTGTCGGCACCGACGCCGCCAATCTCGCCACGACTGCCCGCCGCGACGGTGACGACTACGTCATCAACGGCTCCAAGATCTGGATCAGCCTGGGCGACATCGCCGACCACTTCCTCGTCTTCGCCACCGTCGACAAATCCAAGGGCCACAAGGGCATCACCGCCTTCGTGGTAGAGCGCGGCATGCCCGGCTTCAAGACCCGCACCATCGAGGGCAAGCTCGGCATCCACGCCGGCAACACCGGCGAGCTCTACTTCGACGACGTGCGCGTGCCGGCGGCCAACCGGGTCGGTGAAGAGGGCGAGGGCTTCATCATCGCCATGAGCGCCATCGACCAGGGCCGCTACACGGTCGCTACCGGCGCCGTCGGACTCGCCCAAGCCTGCCTCGACGCGAGCCTCAAGTACGCGCACGAGCGGAAGACGTTTGGCGAGGAGATCGGCCGCCACCAGCTGGTCAAGCAGATGATCGCGCGCATGGGCCAGGGCATCGAAGCCGGCCGGCTGCTGTGCCGCCAGGCGGCGTGGCTCAAGAACCGCGGTGTGCGCAACACGCGCGAGACGAGCATGGCCAAGTGGTTCGCCACCGACCACGCCGTGCAATCCGCCCTCGACGCGATCCAGATCCACGGCGCCTACGGCTATTCGAACGAATACCCGGTGGAGCGCTACCTGCGCAACTCGAAGGCGGCGGTCATCTACGAAGGGACCAGCCAGCTCCACACGTTGATCCAGGCCGACTACCTGCTGGGCTACCGCGAAGACCGACCCCTGCGCTGCCCGCCACTGCCGGCGCAGGGCTTCACCCGCGGCTAGTACACACGGTTCGATGGCCGACCGACCGACCGGTTGGTCCGACAGTCAGCTGCGCACGCTGGCCGACCTTTTCGCAGCAATCGTCGAGCCCGCCGATGACGGTGAGGCAAGGCGGCACGCCGAGCTGGCAGCGGTGGCCCTGTCGGAGGTGGCCGATCCGGCGGATCTGCGCCAGGTCCGGCTGACGCTGTCGCTACTGGGGTCGCGCCTGGGTGCTCCGGTGCTGGCCCAACGTCGAGCGTCGTCGCGCGAGGCCACGCTGCGCGCCTGGTCGACCAGCCCCATTCCGCAGCGACGCACGTTCTTCCAGCTGATGAAGCGGTTGGCCTGCTTCTTCGCATACGCCGACCCGGGCGAGTCGGCGGCCAACCCGCGCTGGGAGGCGCTCGGCTATCGCTTCGTCGAGGAGCCGGTCGCACCGACGCAGCCTGTTGAACGCGCTCTGGTTCATTTGGATCGGTCGAAGTCGGACCCGCTTGAGCTCGAAGCAGACGTAGTCATCGTCGGTAGTGGGGCCGGTGGCGGAGTGATTGCAGCGCGGTTGGCCGAAGCAGGCCGCGATGTTCTTGTCCTCGAAGCCGCCGAGTACCTGGCCGAAGCCGACCTGCCGCGCAACGAGATGGATGGCTTCGACCAGCTGTACCTCGACCGCGGCCTGACCGCGACCTCGGACCTGTCGATCGGCATCCTGGCCGGCTCGGCCGTGGGCGGAGGCACGCTCGTCAACTGGACGACATGTATCGAGCCGCCGGATCGAGTTCGTGCCGACTGGGCCAAGCAGCACGGCTTAGATGGTTTCGACGGTGCCGATACCGACCGTCACCTCGCGCGCCTGCGCGACGAGCTCGGCTTCTGCGATCCGCCCAACATCCCGCCAAAAGACCAGCTGATCCTCGACGGCGCCGCGGCATTGGGTTGGGAGGCCGCGCCCACGCAGCGCAACGCGGCCGACTGTGGCGATTGCGGCGCCTGCAGCTTCGGTTGCCGGCGTGGTGCCAAGCGCAGCGGGCAACGGTTGCACCTCGCCGCCGCCGCTGAACACGGTGGGCGGCTGTTGGCGGGCGCACAAGTCGAGCGTGTGGAGCTGACGGGCGGGGTTGCCACTGGCGTGAGCGGACACGCCGGCGGCCGTCCGTTCCGCGTGCGCGCCGGAACGATCGTGGTCGCCGCCGGTGCCGTTCGTACGCCGGCGCTGCTGCTGGCGAGCGGGCTCGACCATCCATCGATAGGCGCGAACCTGCACCTGCATCCAACGTCCGTCATCACGGCGTTGATGGACCAGCCGATCGAGATCTGGCGTGGGACAACGCAGGCCGCCCGCTCGCTGCACCTTGCCGACCTGGGCGTGGTGATCGAGTCGGCGCCGGCGCATCCTGGCCTGGTCGCGGTGGCATTGCCGTGGCGCGGGCGGGACGAGATGGCCCGGCTGATGGCGGAATTCGGCCACAGCGCGCCGCTGATCGGCATCGTGCGCGACCGCGATGGGGGTCGCGTCAAGCTCAGTCGGGCCGGCCGACCGCGGATCGAATACCGCATTTCCGGTCACGACGCCGCGACGGCTCGCGCTGGTCTGCTGGCCATGGCGCGCATTGCCCGGGCGGCGGGCGCGAAACGGGTCACTGCTCTGGGCACGCCTGGCGAGGCCGTCGAAACGGATGCCGGCGAGCGCGCATTCAACCGTTTCCTGGATCGCCTGGCCACATTTGACTACGGGCCCAACCGCGCCGCCGTCTTCTCCGCACATCAGATGGGCACGGCCCGCGCGGGTGCGAACCCGCGCACCAGTGCATGCAACCCGAGCGGGCAAGTTCGGCGCGACACCAAGGGCGGGCTGGTTGGTGGCCTCTTCGTCGGCGACGCGTCCCTCTTTCCAACCGCAGCTGGCGTCAACCCGATGGTCACGGTCATGCTCATGGCTTCGCGCGTCGCCGAGGCGATTGCCTCAAGCTAGCGGCCGCCATGCCACGTCAATTTCGCTCCCGCGCGTGGGCTTCACGCGCCGATCTCGAGCTCGTGCAGGCGCTCGCCCGCGCCCGCCTCGAGCGCGATTGGCCCGCGCTGCGCATCCATCCCGGCGACCTCGACTGGTGGGTCGTCGGTGCCTATGGAGCGCCCACGCCGCTCGAGGAACGCGTCCGGCTCTGGTTCGATGCCGGCGCCGAGTCTGAAAGCGATGCCCGGAGCGCTGCGCGCGTTCGCCTGGTTCGACCCCCACGGACAGCTCGACTTTCAGATCGCTTCCGACGAGCCTGCCGAAGTCGACGCGCTCGTCCGTGAAATCGTGGCCTGGGCTGGACAGTCCCGCCCGGTCAAGGCGTGGGTCTCCTTGGCCGATCCGGCCGCGACGTCTCTGGCCGGTCTGCGGCTTCCATCAGTCGACCGACGCGGCGTTCGTCTACCTGACCGGCGACCTCTCGATCGCCGACCGCTGGGCACCGCCGGCCCTGCCGCCGGGCCTGAGCTTCCAGAACGATGACCGACGACTCTCGTCGAGGCCCGCGTCGTCTGTAGTCGCGCGGCCTTTCAATTCGACGATGACGGCTGAACGCTACCGCCATACGTTCGACGCCAACCTCTACCGACCAGAGCTCGATCTGCTGGTGGTCGACGGCGACAACCGCGTCGTCGCCTTCGCCCTCGGCTGGCTCGACCCGGCGTCAGGGGTGGTCGAGCTGGAACCGGTAGGCGTCCATCCCGACTTCCACCGTCAAGGACTTGGTCGCCAGATCTGCCAGGCGACCCTTCGCCGGGCCCGCGAACTGGGCGCGACGCGCGCTGTCATCGGCGCAGAGTCGGACAACCCGGCCTCGGTTGGTCTCTACCAGAGCCTCGGCCTGGCCATTTCGATCGAGATCGTCGCCTGGGCACGCGACGCCACGGCCGGCTAGCGACTCGCCGCCAGCGTCACCTCGCCGGCCGCCGGGACCCTCGTCGCGCCCAAGCCGGCGTGCTCACCCAATTCGGCGAAGACGACGGCATCGCGCAGGGCACACGCGTAGAAGTCGTTGTTGAAGTAGGCAAAGACGTCGGCCGTCGCCGGCCAGAGCTCGGCCAATCGGTCGACCCACCTCGCCAGGGCGTCGCGGGTGTAGCAGCCGGGAGGTCGGGACCGCCCGCCATGGAAGCGGACGTAGCCCCAGTCGGCCGTCCGCCAGAGCGGCGTCAGAACGCGTCGCCGGTCGGCCAGGCACAGGGCAGCGCCGCGTTCGCGCAGCAGGCCTTCGACCTCGTCCGTGTACCACGAGTCATGCCGGAACTCGACTGCCACCCGGACATCGGGCGGAAACGCGTCGAGCGTCGCGCGCAGCCTGCCCACGTCCGCTTCGAGAGTGGGCGGCAGCTGGATCAGCACCGGCCCGAGCTTGGCGCCCAGCCGCCGCGCTCGCTCGACCAGCAAGGCGACCGGCTCCTCGGGCTCGGCGAGCCGAAGTATGTGCGTCAGGTAGCGGCTGGCTTTGACCGCCATGACGAAGTCGGGCGGCGTTCGCTCAGCCCATGCGGCGAACCAATCGGCCTCGGGCAGCCGGTAAAAGGCCGCGTTGGATTCGACCGTCGCGAAACGTTGGGCGTAGAACTCAAGCCAGCGTCGTTGAGCGACGCCTTGAGGGTAGAACGTTCCCCGCCAGTGCCGGTATTGCCAGCCGGACGTGCCGATGATGAGCACGTGCCGATGATCGGCACGTGCGGTTCACGTCATCAGCCGTTGACGGTGACGGTTCCTTTCATGCTCGAATGAATCGAGCAGTGATAGGCGTACGTGCCCGGCGCGTTGAACTGCACATGCAGCAGATCACCTGCCGCGAGGCTGCCACAGTCCTTTCCGTTATCGAAGGTGACCGTGTGGGTGGCGCTACCGGTGTTGGTCCAGAGGACCACGCCGCCCCCATCGGCGGTGATAGCGGCCGGCTGGAAGGCGAAGTCGATGATCGAGACGGCGGTGCCGTTTTCGCCGTCGTTGCACGAAATGTTGTCTGCACTTCCTGCGCCGCCGCCGCCCGCCACTCGGCTGTCGACGTCGCGCCGGCCGGCGCCGTCCCGCCGGCGGTGGGTTGGGTGGTGGCAGTGCTGCCGCCGCATGCGGCCAAGGCGATCAGCGCGGTCGCAGCGCCTATCGTCAATGGAAGGGGAACTCGCACGGCACCGGTCCTCCTGCGTACTTGTGGCGCGAACTCTACTGCCGGTTGCCCGCCGACCACGAATCGCGCGAAATCATTTCTGCCAGTGGCCGCCGTCCGCCGGCCTTCAGCGGCCGGGTCAGCGCTTCGGCATTGGCCGGATGGCCAAAGCTCAGGATGTAGCCGCAGAACCACTCGGCCGGATAACCCAGCAGCCTGCGGCACAGCGCCTGGTCGTAGACGGTCGCCGGCGCCGAACCGATGCCCCGCGCCCAGGCCACCAGCACCATGTTCTGTGCCACCCGGCCCAGATCCCACATCAGCGAGTACGCCGCGTCAGAGTGTGCCGGGTCCGGTGTCAGCAGCGCTATGGCCACGTTTGCTCCCGCGATGTGACCCGCGTAGTGCGCCCACGTCGGCCAGATTCGTCAACAACTGGCGGTCGCGGACCTCGATGAAATGCCACTCCTGCGAGTTCTTGGAGGAACCCGTCCGCCGGCCTGCCTCGAGCAGCGCGTGCACATCCTCTTCGCTCACCTGCTGATCACTGAAACGGCGCACAACTCGCAGCCGCCGGATGGCTTCCTCGACCTCCACGATCGGGAGTCTAAACTCGGCCCTTCTAGGGAGAGGCATGCCGTGCCAGCCAGGAAAGCTGCCAAGAAGGGCAAGAAAGCGGCGCCCCAAACGGACCGCAGGATGGAATTTCCTGCCGTTATCGAAGTGGTCGTCGAGATCCCCTCGGGCAGTCGCAACAAGTACGAGTACAGCGAACAGAGCGAAGTCATCTGGCTCGATCGCGTGCTGTCTTCGGCGGTGTTCTACAACTTCGACTACGGGTACATCGAACAAACGCGCGGTGGGGACGGCGATCACACCGACGCACTGGTGCTGCTGGCCGAACCAACCTTCCCGGGCTGCCACCTGTGGGCGCGGCCCGTCGGCGGCTTGCGCATGGATGACGAGAAGGGCGACGACTTCAAGGTCCTGTGCGTGGCGCTGGGCGACCCGTTGTGGTCGGAGGTGACCGATCTCGACGGCGTGTCGCCGCATCGGCTGCGCGAGATCGAGCACTTCTTCGCCACCTACAAGCTGCTCGAGGAAAAGTCCGTCGACATTCACGGCTGGGCCGATCGGAAGGCAGCCCTGGCTGTCCTGCAAGAGGACCGCGATCGCTGGCTGCAAGAGCAGGCCGGCTGAGCCTGCCGGCGAGGTCGGATGTCACCCAAGCGTGAGCTCGAGCTGGACATTGCCGGCCGCGCCGTAACGATCTCGAACCCGGACAAGGTCTTCTTCGCCACCGCCGGCTACACCAAACGCGACATGGTCGACTACTACATGGCGGTGGCCGACGGCGCGCTGCGCGGGGCGGGCGGCCGGCCCATGGCGCTCAAGCGCTTCGTCAACGGTGCTGAGGGTGAGTTCTTCTTCCAGAAGCGTGCGCCGGAATCGCGGCCGGCCTGGGTCGAGACGGTCGAGCTGTCCTTTCCGTCAGGGCGCACGGCCGACGAGATCGTCCTGCGCGACGCGGCCCAACTGGCCTGGATCATCAACCTTGGCTGCATCGACCTGAACCCGCACCCGACTCGCGCCGACGACCTGGATCACCCTGACGAACTGCGCGTCGATCTCGACCCGGTGCCGGGCGTGGCGTGGGACGACGTCCGGCGTGTGGCGCTGGTGGCCAACGAAGTGCTGACCGACTACGGCCTGCGCGGCTGGCCCAAGACGTCTGGCTCGCGCGGAATTCACATCAACGTGCGAATTGAGCGCAACTGGACGTTCGATGAGGTTCGGCGGGCGGCCCTGGCGCTGGCGCGCGAGGTCGAGCGACGGGCGCCGGAAATTGCCACGTCGAAGTGGTGGAAGGAAGAACGCCACGGCGTCTTCCTCGACTACAACCAGAACGCCAAGGACCGCACAGTGGCGTCCGCCTACTCGGTCAGGCCGCTGCCCGACGCGCGCGTTTCCATGCCGCTGCGCTGGGATCAGGTGGCCGACGTCGTGGCGGAGGACTACACGCTCAAGACGGTACCGGCGATCTACGCCCGCGACGGCGACGCTCACGCCGGCATCGACGAAGCCGTTGGGTCGCTGGACGACCTGCTCGAGCTGTCGGCGCGCGACGAGAAGCAGGGCCTGGGCGACGCGCCATGGCCGCCCAACTACCGCAAGCAGGCCGGCGAGCCGCCGCGCGTCCAGCCGTCGCGCCAGAAACGCGATGACGTCGACTACAACACACCGGAGGCCGAGGCCCAGCGCGAGAAGGCGCGCGCCGCCATGGAGAAGCGGTTTGCGCGGGCGGCCGAGGAGCGCGCCGCAGGTGGATACGGCCGCGCACCGACGCCCACCGGACGGCGCGTCTCGACCAAGCCGCTCATCGAGATCGCGCGCGCGGCCAAGAAGGACGAAGCGCTGGCGGGTCTCGATCGCTGGAAGGGACGCCACGGCGACGTCGTCGAGTTTCTTCAACCGGCTGACGTGCTGGTTGATTCCATGCGCGGCCGGAACACGACGTGGACGCGCATCAGGCTGAACCTGGAGCACGTGCCGGAGGACAAACGCCCGGCGCAGGAGCCCCTCGAGGTCGACTATGACCCGTGGGTCGAGTGGATGGGACCGGATCGGTCGGGCGAATTGATCAGGCCGACCCGAAAGCCAAAACCCGAGTCAGCGGGCGGGCCAGCCTCTACGGAAGTGCCTGCCGGGAAAGAGCAATCCGAGCAGGCTGACCAGGTAGGGGATAAGCACGAGTAGGGGCGCGGCCAGCGTGGCCACGGTGGCCTGGTCCGCGACGATGACGCGGTAGACCAACCAGCCACCGGCGCCCGTTCCGATCAGGCTGAGCAGCACGCCCAACCAGCGGCCCCAGCGCCGATGTCCGAGCACGCCGCCGGCCGCGATGATCTGTAGCACGCCGAGGAGCAACAGCGTCAGGAAGACGGCCGTCAGGGCGCCGGTGAGCGAACTGGCGTCGACCGTGAATCCCTGGTCGCGCAACAGCTGGCCGAACGCGCGGCGCAGCGTGCTGGCAAAGATCGCGCCCAGGACCGCGATGACGGCCTCGCTCAGGCCCAGGACGATCAGGATCAGTGCCGCCAGCCCGGCCCGGCCACTTGTTTCGTACGGCGGCTGGCGATAGGCCGGGTACAGCGGCGGCACGGTCGCTAGGGGCTGCGTAGCTCGGCGTCGGCGGATATGTAGGCATCGCAGTAGGGGCGGGCGGTGGCGCGGCCACGGGTGTCAGCGGCGGCATGACGGAGGGCGGCACCGGCGCTCGCGGCGCCGTCGGCTCCGGCTGGAATGCCGGAAAGACCGAGGTCTCTTCGTCGTCGGGCGTGTGCTGGTTGGTCATGTCGCTAGAAACAGTTTGGCCGCCCTTGCGGGCGGCCAAACCTGAATGGACGGACTCGAGTTGCCTCAGCGGCGGAGCTGAAGTACTGAGACGCGGTCAGGAAGGCATAGGCCGTGAAGCCATAGCCGACCAAGAGGATCGATCGGAAGACGAGGCTGGTCGTGCCGCCGTTGCTGAGTTCAGCGCGCCAACGAAGCCCAAGAGTCCGAGGATGCCGAAGACGCACGAATATGACCGACAGCACGATGCCGATCCAGCGGCCCCAGCCGCGGCCACCCAGGGCGCCCGCGCCGCCGACGATCTGCAGCACGCCGATGATGATCACGATGATGCCGATCACGGCAATCGCGCCACCCAGCGCGCCAATGCCCGGGATCGTGGTGCCATTCTCGTCGTGGTGACTCCGCCAAGACCACCAATGACCCCGCCACCGACGGCGCATGCGGCGCCACCCAGGATCCACAGGATGCCCAGCACGATCAGCCAGATCGACCCGATGGTCACGCCTACCGGCCGCGGCGGCGGAGCGGAGTAGCCGCCCTGACCCCACGCGCCTGGCGGGGGCGTGCCCCAACGCTGGCTGCTGTTGGGGTGGCGGCGCCCACTGCGGCGGCTGCTGTGGCGGCGGTGGTTGGGCCGGGGGCTGTTGATCAGCCATTCATGCCTCCCTGCAGTACATGACCCTTCTGCGGCGCAGCGAGTGTACTCGCGCTGCGAGCGAGCGGCGACGCGTTACGCGCTTGTTTCGGCCGAGAAGATGCGCTGTAGCTCAAACGCGGCGGTCTCTTCCAACTGGTCGTAGCGACAGTCGGCCGGTGCCTTATCAAAACGCCAGCGCTGGAAGGTGGTGGCGTGGCGGAAGCGGTCGCCCTGCAGGTGGTCGTATGCGACTTCGGCCACGCGCTCGATACGCAGCGGTTCCCACGACAGGTCCTTGCCCCGATTCCAGCGACTCGTCGCGCCCGGCATGCGCGTGCCCGAAGCGTCGGCCGAGCCGGACCCTGCCCAGTCGGCCCATTCGCGCCAGGGATGGGCATCGAGAGCGTTTGCTCGAAGAGGCTCGAGCTCCTTGACCAGCGCCGCGCGGCGCTCCCACGAGAACGATGACGTGATGCCGACGTGGTGCAGGCTGCCCGCGTCGTCGTACAGGCCCAGCAGGAGCGAGCCGACGTGCGTGCCCGGCCCGTTCTTGTGCCAGCGGAAGCCGGCCACCACGCAATCGGCAGTGCGGGCGTGCTTGATCTTGAACATGGCGCGCTTGCCCGGCTGGTACGCGGCTGCCATGGGCTTGGCCACAACCCCGTCGAGGCCGGCACCTTCGAAGCGCTCGAACCAATCGCGCGCAACGGCCTGGTCGTGCGTGGCTGGCGTCAGGTGAACCGGCGGTTTCACACCGGCCATTGCCTTTTCGATCGCCGCCCGCCGCTCGCCCTGCGGCCGGCCGCGCAGGTCGTCGTCGCCCAGCGCCAGGAGATCCCACGCGACGAACGACGCCGGCGTCTCCGCGGCGAGCATCTTGACGCGTGACTCGGCCGGGTGGATGCGCAGCAGCAGCGCCTCAAAGTCGAGGCCGTCGTCGCTCGGGATGACGATCTCACCATCCACGATGCAGCGTGGCGGCAGGTTTTCCTTGAGCGCCGGGGGCAGCTCGGGGAAATAGCGGTCGAGCGGCTTGAGATCGCGGCTCTGGATGTACGTCTCGTCGCCGTCGCGGAAGACGATCGCGCGGAAGCCGTCCCATTTGGGCTCGAAAAGCCAGCCATCGCCCGGCGGAATGTCGGTGGCCAGCTTGGCCAGCATTGGTTCGATAGGCGGATTGAACGGAAGTCGCATGGAGTTCCGAGTGTAGGAGGTGCTAGCGTCTAGGGTTGATGCCAGCGCTACCGAGATTCCGCGGCAACCCGTACGAGGTCCTGGGCGTCGGCCGTAACGCGACCCTCGCCGTCATCAAGCGGCGATGGCGCGAACTTGCCCGCGAGCATCACCCCGACCGTGCGGCCGGCGATGCGACCGAGGCGGCGACGTTGACGGCGCGTATGGCCCAGATCAACGCGGCGTACGACCTGCTGAGCGATCCGATCAGGCGCGCCCACTGGGACGCCTCGGCCGAGGGCACGGCCTACGCCCGCGAATACGGGACGCGGCGGGCGACGTTCGACGAAGATGAGCGAGACGCCGCCGGCGGCCCGCCTCCGCCGCCCCCGACGCGGCCGGTTACCGCCCGTTTCGACACCACCACCGCGTTCGTGCGCCCGTAACTCCACGCTGTCGGGCGAGCGATACAGGCCGGCCGGCAAGGAGGCCCCGCCGCGCAAGGGCGGCTACGACGAGCCTTTGCGCGCTTCGACGCCGACGGGACCGGTCGAACGGCAGCCGGGCGTGCCCGGCCACATGCCGTCACTGCGCGAGTCGCGCGAGGCCGAGCTCAGCTTCGGCAAATTCCGCGGCTACACGCTGGGCGAGGTGGCGTTGATCGAGCCCACTTACATCGACTGGATCGCGCGCACGATCACGCGCGACCGCGATGTTGTGCTCAAGGCGCGCGTCGTACAGGCGGATCTCGACGAACGGGGCATCGAACGGACGACGCGACCGACCACGCCGTTCTGGGGCAGCCGCGACTCGGTAGACCAGGCCTGAGCTCGTAGTAGAGTCGGAGCGTGAGTAGCGAGCGCCGCGCGCGCTTCAGCACCATCAGCGACGTCGAGATCGAGCGGCTGTATTCGGCGACCGACTGGACTGGCCCGACTGCCGGCGGCGGCGGACCGACGGCGGTCGACCACCTGGGCGACCGACTGCGTGAAGGCGACGGCCGGTGGGCCGACTTCCAGCCGGAGCGCGATATCGGCGAGCCCGGCCAGCCGCCGTTCACCCGCGGCGTGCACGGCCAGGGCTACCGCAGCCGCCTCTGGACGATGCGCATGTTCGCCGGTTTCGGCTCGGCCGAGGACACCAATGCGCGCTTCCACCAGCTGCTGCGCGCTGGCCAGACCGGCCTGTCCATTGCCTACGACATGCCGACGCTGTACGGGTACGACACCGACGATGAGGAGGCCGCCGGCGAATTCGGCACGTGCGGCGTGGCCGTGTGCTCACTGGCCGACATGGAGGTGTTGCTGGAAGGCTTGCCGCTCGACCGCATCTCGACGTCGATGACGATCAATTCGCCGGCCGCGCCGATCTGGGCGATGTACATCGCCGCCGCCGAGAAGAAGGGTTTCCCGCGGGCCGCGCTGGAGGGCACGACGCAGAACGACATCCTGAAGGAGTACGTCGCACAGAAGGAGTTCCTCTTCCCGCCCGAGCCATCGATGCGCCTGGTTACCGACACGATCGAGTTCGGCACCCGCGAGCTGCCCAAGTGGAACACGATCTCGATCTCCGGCTACCACATCCGCGAGGCCGGCTCGACCGCTGTGCAGGAGCTGGCCTTCACCATCGCTGACGGCATGGCCTATGTCGAAGAGGCATTGCGCCGCGGCCTGCGCGTCGACGAGTTCGCGCCAAGGCTGTCCTTCTTCTTCAACTCGCACAGCGACTTCTTCGAGGAGATCGCCAAGTTCCGCGCCGCGCGGCGGGTCTGGTGGAAGCTGATGACGCAGCGCTATCGGGCGGAGAACGAACGCTCGACCTGGATGCGCTTCCACACCCAGACGGCCGGCGTGTCACTGACCGCCCAGCAGCCGCTCAACAACCTGACCCGCGTCGCCATCCAGGCGCTGGCGGCGGTCCTCGGCGGGACGCAGTCGCTGCACACGGACGCTTACGACGAGGCCTGGGCAGTGCCGTCCGCTGACGCCGCACTGCTCGCGCTGCGGCAGCAGCAGATCATCGCTGCCGAGACAGGCGTGGCCAACACCGTCGACCCGCTGGGCGGATCGTGGTTCGTCGAGTCGCTGACCAACGAGGTCGAGCGGCAGGTCTGGCGCTACCTCGACGAGATCGACGGCTACGGCGGAATGGTGGCCGCCATCGAGGCCGGCTACCCGCAGAAAGAGATCGCCGACGCGGCGTATCGCTTCCAGCGCGAGTTCGACGAGGGCGAGCGCGAGATCATCGGCGTCAACGCCTTTGCCGACCCGGACGAAGAGCTGGCCATCCCCCTGCTAGAAGTCAGTGAGGACTCGCTGCGCCAGCATCTGGGCCGGCTGGAGCGCACCCGGCGCGAGCGCGATGGAGAGCGCGTTGCGGCGGCATTGGCGCGCTTGCGTGACCTGGCCTCACAGCCCGGATCGTCGGCGACAAACCTGATGCCGGCACTCATCGAGTGCGCCAACGCGTACGCGACCCTCGGCGAGATGTGCGGTGTGTTCCGTGCCGTATTTGGCGAGTACCGCGAACCGGTGGCGGTGTGAGCGAATCGCTTGCGGAGCTGCTGGCTGCCGTCGCCACTGAAGCGGGTGCTGACAGTCACCGCGCTGGTACCGGCGTCGAATTCGGCCGGGCCGGAAACGTGTTCGCCGTCGTGTCGGGCGAGACGGTCGACCTTCATTTGGATCCGGAGATCGCCGACGCCGCCCTCAACACCCCTGGCACCGGGCCATCATCGCGCGGCGGGGCCTGGGTTCAGTTGACGGTCGACGCAGGCAACCCGCACGACGTCGACCGCGCGCGGGCCTGGTTCCTCAGCGCGTGGAGGAACGCCGGCGGCTGATCGCCGGCCTGGGCCGAGTGAATCAGAAGACCCCGCCGAAGCGGGGTCTTGCGAATTAGAAGACGGTTTGGCTAGGCGGCCGACTGAGCGCCGGCGTCCTTGGCGGGCGTGAACTCACTGAGCCCGAACTGGATCTCGAGCTGCTCGAGCGGCCGGAAACCGACAACGCCCTTGGGCTGCTGGCCCTGGCGGAAGAACGCGATCGTCGGGATGCTCAGGATGTTGAACGCCTGCGACAGGCCGGGGTTGGCGTCGACGTCGACCTTCACCACCTGGACCGTGCCGTCGTACTTGGCGGCGAGCTTCTCCATCTCGGGCGCGACCATCTTGCAGGGTCCGCACCAGGTCGCCCAGAAGTCGACGACGACGGGCTTCTCGCTGTGGAGAACGAGTTCCTCGAAGTTCGCGTCAGTCGCCACCTTGATTTCTGCCATGAGTACGTTCTTGTCCTTTCTCCCTTCCTCGGGCCTACTTGGCGGCGAGGCTCTGGATCAATCGATATGCCTCAAGGACACGCTTGTCCGTGAGTCGGTAATAGACGGTCGTGCCATCGCGTCGGGTCGACACAATCCCCGCCGAGCGCAGCACGGCAAGGTGCTGGCTCATGTTGGGGACCTGGCAACCGAGGTCCGTCGACAGCTCGCTGACTGAGCGTTCCCCCCAAGCGAGCATCTCAAGGACACAAAGTCGCTTGGGATCGGAAAGCGCCCGCGCAACTGCTGCGCTGCGGGGCCGATCCAGCTCGCTCAGGGGGAGGGTCGCGCCGGTCACGAACTGGAGTCTCTCACTACTTGCGCAAATGCGCAAGTACTTCGCGCCAGACGAGTGCCACACGCGCGACTTGACATACGCGGGCTGTATCGAGCCTTAGCGGCCAACGGCGTCATTTCGGCTTTCCGCTGCGCTCAATCTGAGAGTGACGCCGGCACCGATGGGCCCGTGACGGCGGCTAAGCGTCGGCCGGGCCGGCGTATGTCAAACCGGCAGGGCGCCAACCCGCACGGCGCGAACCGGCCGGCCGGTACCCATACTCATGACCGTGGCAGACGCGGCGCGCACAGTCCTGATCACGGGCGCCTATGGCACTGGCAAAACCACGCTCGCGGCGGAGATCGCCGAGCTTCTGGCTGACCGCCACGTCCCGTGCGCGGCAATCGACCTCGACTGGCTGGGCTGGTTCTGGCTGCCGGAAAAGCGCGAGCACACGGTCAACGACATCGTGGTCGCCAACCTGGCGCGCGATGGCCGAGCACCTACTCGAAGGCCGGCGTGGACACGCCTGATCCTGGCCGGCACCATCCGGACAAAGACGAGCTCGACCAACTGGCGGCCGTCGTTCGGGCACCCGCTGCGCGTCGTCCAATTGACTGTGCCACTCGCCGAAATCTCGCGACGCCTGGCGGCCGACGCGCTGTCTAGCCGCGTCGAAGACCTGGAGATGTCAGCCAGCGAGCCAAACGCAGGTGCCGAAATCGCGGACCTGACCCTGCCCAACGAAACAGATATCGGCGACCTGGCCAGAACGCGTCGCCGAGTGGCTGGGCTGGCTCTCCGGCATTAGCCGGCCGGCGTCCCGCAGTTACCGCAGAACTTCATACCCGGCGCGAGGTCGCTGCCGCAGCTCTTGCACTTGGCCAGGCCGACCGGCGTACCGCAGTTGGAGCAGAACTTCTCGGAAGCGACCGGCTTGCCGCAGTTCGTGCACGTGGTCGTGCGGGTCGACACGTCCCCGCCGAAGACCGCCTGCTCAGCCATCTTGCTGCGCATCTGGGCGATCTCGACGGCCGCCCGCTCCGCCTCCATCTCTGAAGCGAGCTTGGGCGCGTCGTTGACACACAGCCCGGCCTGCTCATTCCAGCACGCGGCATCGACCCAGCGGTGATCGCGCGGGCATTGCGTGAACTTGGGCATGAGCTCGTCGGCGGCCTTCTTCAGCGCCTCGTCACGCGCGCCGCGGTCTGCCACGTTCTGGACCGTGTTGGTCGCGGTCGATGCACTCCCAAACATGCCGCCAAAGAGACTGCTGGCACCGGACAGCAACGTGCCAGCGGTGCCCAGTGCCGATCTCTGGAACTCACTTCGGTAGCCGCTGCCACAGATGTCGCAGCGGAACTCGAACTGGTAGCCGTGCGCATCGGACAGATCTGAGTAGTTATTCGTGAACGGCGTGAAGCCGGCCATCAGTTCCCCTCGAGTTCGTCTCTCGCCCCCGTGGCGGGCATCGTATCAATCGAGGTCGTAGCGGTGCAGTCGTTCGTCGTCGAAGCCGGCGTGGTGGGCCAGTTCGTGGATGACGGTCCGGCGGACCTCCTCAGCGAGTTCGTCGGGGTCCGGGAAGTCCTCCTCCAACGGCAATCGGAAGAGGCTGATCTTGTTGGGCAGTGGCACCCAGTCGGATGCGTATTCGATCGCCGGCGTGCCCTCGTAGAGGCCGTACAAGGTCTCGCCCGGTTTCATACCTGACTCGCGCAGTTGATCCCGGCTCGGCTCGTCCTCGATCACAACAGCGACGTTGTCAAGCAATCGTCCGATCTCCGGCGGCAGCCCATCCAACACCCGCTCGACCAGGACCTCAAACGGCTCGTGCGCCCGATCATCCAGGGGCCCGACTTGCGCGCGCCGCCCCGGCTTGCGCCGATGTTGCGTCCCGCGCCGCCTGATGGGCACGACTACCAGCGATCGTAGGCTGGATGGCCCGGTCGAACCGCCACGAATGAGCCCCGACACGTCGCGGTGACCAGACCACCGGCCTCCATCGTCGCCTCGATCGTCGCCCGGTCGTCAGTCAGGTCGACAACGCGTGCGCGCAGGTGGAGTGGGCCGTCGGTCGGGGTCGGCTTGAGCAGCTTGACAGCGTAGTCGGCCGTCACCGTCGTCGGTGGTTTGTCGGTGCCCCTCCGGCGCATGATGGCATACGCCGCCGTCCAGTTGGAATGGCAATCCATGAGCGTGCCGATGATGCCGCCGTTCAAGATCCCCGGAAACGCCTCGTGGTTTGGGCCGGGCGTCCAGTCGGCAACGACCTCACCGCTGTCATCCGCCGCCGGGAATGACCGGATGTGCAGGCCCTCCGGGTTGGCCGGCCCGCAGCCAAAGCAGATGGTGTGTGCGCCATAGCGCTCTTGAAGGCTCAGCTCATCGGTTGCCATCTGGCCGGCGAGTCTATCGGCCGCTTCGTAGGCGCGTGGGACAATGCCCCGCCTATGGACGGAACGCTGCCCGACCACGTGCGTGCCCTCGTCACTGAGATCGAAAACGAGGTTGGCGAGGACAACGACGGCCTGTTGTTTTCGGCGCTGGCCGCTCCCAGCGTCGTCGAGGACGCCGTCCGCGAGATCCTGGTCGAGATTGGCGAGGACCCCGATCGGCAGGGCCTGCGCGGGACGCCCGGCCGTGTTCGCCGGATGTATCTCGAGCTGACTGCCGGGTACCACGTCGACCCAGATCGCCTGGTCAACGGCGCGCTCTTCGACGTCGACTACAGCGAGATGGTCATCGTCAAGGACATCCCGTTCTACAGCCTGTGCGAGCACCACCTGCTGCCGTTCTTCGGCCAGGCGCACGTTGCTTACATCCCGGCCGGCCGTGTGATCGGGCTATCCAAGATCCCGCGCATCGTTGAGATGTATGCGCGCCGGCTGCAGGTGCAGGAGACGCTCACCCGCCAGATCGCCGACTTCCTGATGGAGCGGCTCCAGCCCAAGGGCGTCGGCGTGGTCGTGGAGGCGTCGCATCTGTGCGCCGTGATGCGCGGCGTGCGCAAGCCGGGCACGATCATGACCACCAGCCACGTGCTGGGTCTGTTCCGTACCTCCGACCGCACCCGCGGCGAGTTCCTCGCGCACATCCAGCGCGACCCGCCCAGGTTGTAGGAGGCCACCGATTTGACCGACGAACCCGATCTGCCCGAGGAATGGACGACCGAGGCCCTGCTGCGCAAGGTCGACACGGGCTGGCAGGAACTCAACGATCGCCTCGCCATGTTTCCCGAGGAGAGGCTCGACGAGCCGGTTGCTGGTGGCTGGACGCGGCGCCAGATGCTGCGCCACCTGACGGTTTGGCACGAACTGACGACGAAGCGGCTGGCCGAATACCAGGCCACGGGACAGCGGCCGGAAATGCCAAAGACGACGGACGAGATCAACGCGGACGCGATGGCGTCGGCCGCCGGTCGGTCGCGCGAACAGCTGCTGGCCGACCTTGACACGAGCTTCCACACGCTACGCGACGAGATCGCGAAGCTGCGCGACGAGCAGCTGCCGGAGCTCGACTACTGGCCCGGCGGCGTGGTCGTGGGCAACACCTACGGCCATTACGACGAACACCGGCCCGACCTCGAAGTCGCCTAGGGCGGCGCTTATCATCGCCACGTGAGCGACGTCAAGAATCGCCCCATCAAGGTGCTCATCGCCAAGCCTGGTCTCGACGGCCATGACCGTGGCGCCAAAGTGCTGGCGCGCGGGCTCCGTGACGAGGGCTTCGAGGTGATCTACACCGGGCTGCGTCAGACGCCGGAGATGGTCGTCTCCGCGGCGCTGCAGGAGGACGTCGACGTGGTCGGCTTGTCGATCCTGTCCGGCGCGCACATGACGCTGCTGCCCAAGATCACGGCCGGCCTCAAGGAGAAGGGACTCGACGACGTGCTCGTGACGGCCGGCGGGATCATCCCGGACGACGACATCCCGGCACTTACCGAGGCCGGTATCGATCGCGTCTTTGGGCCGGGCACCACGATCCGCGAGGTCGCTGAGTACATCCGCGGCAACGTCAAGTCGCGCGACTGACCCTCGTTTCCGAAGGCCCGGCGCGCCTCGCGGCGCCGTAACTATCATCGAACTGATGTCTGACCGCGGCACCCAGCTCGCCGAAAGGGCGCGGAGCGGCGACCGCCGTGCTTTGGCGCGGCTGCTGACCGAGGTCGAGAACCGCACCCAAGCCGGTGAGGGCGGACTGCGCCTGCTATATCCCTTGGCGGGTGCGGCGCACCTGGTTGGCGTGACCGGTGCGCCGGGTGCGGGCAAGTCAACGCTGGTGGCGGCGCTCGTGGCCGATGCGCGCAAAAGTGGCCGGCCGGTCGCCGTGATCGCCATCGACCCGTCCAGCCCGATCACCGGCGGCGCGATCCTCGGTGACCGGGTGCGCATGCAAATCCACGCCGGCGATGACGACGTGTTCATTCGCTCAATGGCCGCGCGCGGCCACGCCGGCGGCCTGGCCGGCTCGACCATAGCCGCGGCGGCGGTGCTGGATGCAGCGGGCTTCCCGCTGATCTTCATCGAAACGGTGGGCACGGGCCAGAGCGAGGTGGAGATCGCCGCCATTGCCGACACAACGCTGGTCGTCCAGGCACCCGAAATGGGCGACGAGGTCCAGGCGATCAAGGCCGGCCTGCTCGAAGTGGCGGACATCGTCGTGGTCAACAAGTCCGACCGGCCGGGCGCCGATCGCGCCGCGGCCCAGCTGCGCGGCATGCTCACCGTTGGCCGGCAGCACGACCAAGAGGCGGTGGCAGCGGGGCGGCCGCGACCCAAGCGGCCGGAGGTGATGCTCGCCTCCGCCCTGACTGGCGCTGGCATTCCTGACCTGCTGGCCGCGCTTGACCGGCGACACCAACCGACCGATCACGCCGACGGCGCTGCCGACTCCACGGCAGCCTTGAAGCGCGCGGAGGCCCAACTGACCGGCATCATGGCCGACCGTCTTGCCGAAGCACTGCGCGAGCCTTCACGCGCCGTCGAGCGTGAACGCGTGCTGCGTGCGCTCGCCGCCCATGAGCTCGACCCGTACGCCGCCGCCGATCAGCTGCTGAAGCTGGTCGGGTAGGGCCGGTACGCTACGCCTGATGGCGAACCGCAAAGTCCTGGTCTGCGGCGCCGGCCTGATGGGTCACGGCATCGCCCAGGTCATGGCCGCCGCCGGCCACACCGTTCGACTGTACGAACCGGAAGTCGCGCGGGCGGAAGCGGGCCGCGCCCGCATTGGGGCCAACCTGGAGCGCGCGGTAGCCAAGGGCAAGCTGAGCGAAGCCGAACGCGGCGAGCAGCTCGACCGAGTGAGCGTCGCCTCCTCGCTGGCACAGGCCGGTAGCGGCGTTGAGCTCGTCGTTGAGGCGGTCTTCGAGGATGAAGCCGTCAAGACAGACCTCTTCAAGCAGCTCGACGCCATCGCCCCGCCCGGCGCGATCTTTGCCAGCAACACGAGCTCCATCTCGATCACTCGCCTCGCCGCCGCCGTCAGCGACAGCCGCCGCGCCCGCTTCGTCGGCATGCACTTCTTCAGCCCGGTGCCGGTCATGCCGCTCATCGAGTTGATCCGTGGCGCCGAAACGTATGACGCGACCGAGGCGAGGCGTGCGCGAGATTGCGGCCGAACTGGGCAAGGAGGTCATCGCCAGCCGTGACCGGCCTGGGTTCATCGTCAATCGCGTGCTGATGCCCTTCCTCGGCGAAGCGATGCGCGCCTTGAAGAGGGCCTGGCGAGCGCCGAAGACATCGACGACGGCGCTCGCCTCGGCCTGAACCATCCCATGGGCCCGCTGGCGCTGGCCGACTTCATCGGCCTCGACGTCTGCCTGCACATCATGGAAGTGCTCCACGAAGGCTTTGGCTCGCCGCACTTCGCGCCGCCGCCGATCTTGCGCCAGCTGGTCGACGCCGGCCATCTCGGCCAGAAGACGGGCAGAGGCTTCTACTCGTACCCGCGTAGCTGACCAACGTGAATAAGATGATCGCGTGAACGGACTCGAAAACGGACGGAACGGCGAGGTCTTCCTCGTCTCGGCGGCGCGCACGCCGATCGGCAAATTTGGCGGCAGCCTGGCGGATGTGCCGGCCACCACTCTCGGCGGGATCGCCATCAAGGCGGCCGTTGAGCGCTCGGGCGTACCGCCCCACGAAATTGACGAAGCGCTGATGGGCCAGGTCATCCAGGCCGGAGCGGGCCAGGCGCCCGCCCGCCAGGCTGTGCTCAAGGCGGGCCTGCCGGACAGCCTGTCGGCGACCACCATCAACCGTGTCTGTGGGTCGGGCCTGAAGTCGATCATGCTGGCCGCCGCCGAGATCCGCGCGGGCGACGCCGAAGTCGTGGTCGCGGGCGGCATGGAGAACATGAATCAGGGTCCGTATCTGCTGCCCAAGGCGCGCTTCGGCTATCGGCTGGGCAACGCTGAGCTGGTCGATTCGACGGTTCTCGACGGGCTGTGGTGCTCGACCGAGTCGTGCCACATGGGCACTCACGCCGAGCGCGTGGCGATCAAGGCCGAGGTCAGCCGCGAGGACCAGGACGCCTTCGCGCTGGAGTCGCAGCGGCGCGCCATCGCGGCCATCGATGCCGGCCGCTTCGCCGACGAGTTGGTGCCGGTGCCGATCAGGCGCGGCAAGGAAGAAGTGCTGTTTGACACTGACGAAGGGCCGCGCCGAGATTCGTCGATCGAGGCGCTTGCCCGACTGAAGCCAGTCTTCTCGCTGCCCGACCCAGAGCCTGAGTCGGCCAATGGCATGCCCGACGGAACGGTCACGGCGGGCAACTCACCGGGTATCACCGACGGCGCTGCCGCGACCGTTGTCGCCAGCGAGCGCGCCGTTGAGCGCCTTGGCTTGAAGCCCATGGCCCGGATCGTCGGCTACGCGCAGGCCGAGCTGGCGCCCAAGTGGCTCTTCCTTGCGCCGGTCAAGGGCGTGCAGAAGCTGCTGGCCAAGATCGAGATGCCCATCGAAGCATTTGACCTGATCGAGATCAATGAGGCCTTCGCCGCCCAGGTGTTGGCCGACGGCCGCGAGTTGGGCTTCGACTGGTCGAGGGTGAACGTCAACGGCGGGGCAATTGCGCTGGGCCACCCGATCGGGGCGAGTGGCGCACGCATCGTCGCAACGCTGTTGCACGAACTGCGCAGGAGAGAGGGCAAATATGGATTGGCAACGCTCTGCCTTGGGGGAGGCGGCTCCGTCGCGATGGCTTTCGAGCGCGTCTGATCGCGCTCTGCGCGGCGGGCGCCGAGCATGACCCGCGTCGCGGTCATAACGGATTCGGCGAGTGACCTGACGCCTGCTCAGGCCCTGGCCGGCAACGTTACGGTCGTGCCGCTGCTCGCCTACTTCGGCGACAAGGAGTACCGCGCCGGCGTCGACATGTCGGCCGAGGACTTCTGGGCTGAGCTGACCCGGCCTGGCGCTCCCTTTCCGCGCACGTCGGCGGCTTCTCCCGGCACCTTCAAAGAGGCCTTTGACAAAGCCTTCGCCGGTGGCGCCGACGAGATCGTGTGCGTGACGGTCGGCTCCAAGCTGTCAGCGACGATCAAGAGCGCGCAGGTGGCCAAGGAGATGCTGCCCGCCAAGGCCATTCATGTCGTCGACACGGAGACGGCCAGCCTGGGCCAAGGACTGCTGGCGCTGACCGCGGGCGCGATGGCGGCAGTCGGTGCCAGTGCGGCCGAGATCGAGGCAAACATGGAGCGCCGCCGTCGCAGTGTCCGCCTGTACATCGTCCTGGACACGCTGGAGTACCTGAAGCGCGGCGGACGGATCAGCGCTGCGCAGGCGGCCATCGGCTCAGTGCTGTCGGTGAAGCCGATCATCACCATCGAGGACGGCGTAGTGGAGACGGTCGACAGACCGCGCACCCGCGGCAAGGCGCGGGCCCGATTGCTCGAGCTGTTCGAAGGCATCAAGCAGCCCGAACGCGTCGCCATTCTCGACTGCAAGGCGCCCGAGGTCGAAAGCTTTGCCGACGATCTGGCGAAGGAGCTGAAGTTCCCGCGCGAAGAGATGACCTTCAACCTAGTCGGTCCATCGGTCGGGCCGCATGTTGGGCCGGGCGCTTACGGCGCGGTGGTTCTGCCTCGTCTGGACCCCTGAGGTCGTGACTTTCGGCCGGTCCGACAGCCGGTAGCCTCGGTGTATTCTTCGCCAGCTTTGAGTTTCTGCGGGCCAGCCCACCAAATTGATCCCGGTCCGGCGCCTGCAGGCTGGAGGAACCTATCCCGATGACAACGGAGCGAGCCGCGCCGGCCATCAACCCATGGCATGTCGCGCAACAGCAGTTCGACATTGCCGCTGACCGGCTCAAGCTGGAGCCCGGCCTGCGGCGCGTACTGCGCGAGCCACGGCGTGAGCTGACCGTTCACTTCCCGGTCAAGATGGACGACGGCAGCGTGCAGGTCTACACGGGCTTCCGCGTGCAGCACAACCTGGGCCGCGGACCGGCCAAGGGCGGCATCCGTTACCACCAGGACGTCAGCCTCGACGAGGTCAAGGCCCTCGCCATGTGGATGACCTGGAAATGCGCTGTCGTGGGTATCCCCTTTGGCGGCGGCAAGGGCGGCGTCATCGTCGACCCCAAGAAGCTCAGCCGCAAGGAACTCGAGGCGCTGAGCCGGCGCTTCTTCACCGAGATCGAGGTGCTCGTCGGGCCTGAGAAGGACATCCCGGCGCCGGACGTGAATACCAACGCGCAGGTCATGGCCTGGTTCATGGATACGTACTCGATGCATCAGGGCTACACCGTCCCGGGTGTCGTCACCGGCAAGCCGATATCGCTCGGCGGCTCCGAGGGCCGTAACGAGGCCACGGCGCGCGGCGCCGTGTTCACCATCGTCGAGGCGGCCAATCACCTCGGCATGGACCTGACCAAATCGACGGTTGTCGTGCAGGGCTTCGGCAATGCCGGTTCGATCGCCGCGCAGCTGATGGTCAAGGAGGGCGCGACGGTGCTGGCCGTGTCCGATTCGTCGGCCGCCATCCATAACCCCAAAGGCCTCGACATCGGGCGTGTCCTCGCCTGGAAGTCCGAGCATGGGACCGTCGGCGGCTTTCCGGGTGCCCAGGCGATCAGCAATGCGCAGCTGCTCGAGATCGAGTGCGACGTGCTGATCCCGGCCGCTCTCGAGAACCAGATCAGTGCCTCCAACGCCGAGCGCATCAAGGCCAAGATCGTGGCCGAGGCCGCCAACGGCCCGACCACACCGGAGGCCGACGATATCCTGGCCCGCAACGGCATCTTCATGATCCCGGACATCCTGTGCAACGCCGGCGGCGTGACGGTCAGCTACTTCGAGTGGGTGCAGGACCTCAATCGCGACCACTGGAGCGAGACCGAAGTCAACGAGAAACTGCGCGAGATCATGGTTCGCTCGTTCAACGAGACACTCGCCATCGCCGAGCGCGAGCAGGTCAACATGCGCCTCGCCGCGTACCTGCTGGCGGTCGACCGGGTCGCCTCGGCGACTGCGCTCCGCGGCCTGTATCCGTAAACAGGTCTACGCTCCCAAGTCCCTGACACGCACGGGTCGGCGCCCAGCGCCGGCCCGTTCTGTTTGTCTCGTTCAAATCGCGGTCAGATCACGTCGTCGTCGAGCGCAGTCAGGCCCTGGTCGGCAATCTCTTCGGCGCTCGTTGTCGCGAACAGATGCAGCACCCGAGCGATGACACCTGTCCAGCCCGTCTGATGGCCGGCGCCCAGGCCGGCACCGTTGTCGCCGTGGAAGTACTCGTAGAAGAGCAAATTGTCGCGCCAGTTCGGGTCGTCCTGGAACTTGCCCGCGCCACCAAAGACTGGCCGGCGGCTGTTCTCGTCCAACAGGAAGATCGCGCCCAGCCGCCGCGCGATTTCGTGGGCGACTTCGTACAGCGTCATGTGCTGGCCAGACCCAGTTGGGCATTCGATGGTGAAGTCGTTGCCGTAGTAGCTGTGGTACTGCAGCAGCGCGCGGATGATCAGCGCGTTCATTGGCATCCACACCGGCCCGCGCCAGTTGGAGTTACCGCCGAACATGCCGCTGTCTGACTCGGCCGGCTGATAGGCGACGCGGTACTCCTGGCCGCCCGCGTCGAACCGGTACGGGTGGTCGGCGTGGTAGCGCGATAGCGAACGGATTCCGTAGTCGCTCAGGAACTCGTTCTCGTCGAGCATCCGCGCCAGGACGCGCCGCAGCTTGCTCTCATCGAGCAGAGCGGCGAGCCGCCGTCCCTTGACACCCTGCTTGGCCGGATCGTGGATGAAGTCACGCAGCTCGTGCCGGTCAATCAGCGCATCGCGGATGCGGGCGGCCAGCTCGGGTTGGGCGGCGGCCAGCTTGCCCTCGAAGACCGTCGCCGCGCAGAGGGGCAGCAACCCGACCACCGAACGCACCTTCAGGCGCTGAGCCGTTCCGTCGGGACGGCGCAGGACGTCGTAGAAGAAACCGTCCTCTTCGTCCCACATGCCGGTGTCCGCGCCTGCGTGCATGACCGCCGTCGCGATGCGCAGGAAGTGTTCGAGGAACTTGGTGGCGATCTCGGCATAGGCCGGTCGCTCGAGTGACAGGGCGATGCTGATTTCCAGCATGTTCTGGCAGAACAAAGCCATCCACGCCGTTCCATCGGCCTGCTCGAGATATCCGCCCGTCGGCAGCGGCGAACTGCGGTCGAAGACACCGATGTTGTCGAGACCCAGAAAGCCGCCCTCGAACAGGTTGTTGCCGGTGCGGTCCTTGCGGTTGACCCACCACGTGAAGTTGAGCACGAGCGACTGAAAAATTCGTTCCAGCCACTCGATGTCGCCCTTGCCGGTGTGCATCTCTTCGAGCCGGAAGGTGAAGATGGTCGCCCAGGCGTGGACGGGCGGATTGACGTCGCCAAAGTTCCATTCGTAGGCAGGCACCTGGCCATTGGGGTGCTGGTAGCGCGCGCGAAGCAGCAACTCCAGCTGGCCCTTGGCGAAGTCCGAATCGACCAGCGTCAATGCCAGGACGTGGAAGGCGAGATCCCACGCCGCGTACCACGGGTACTCCCACTTGTCGGGCATGGAGATCACGTCGGCGTTGGCCATGTGCTGCCAGCCGCTGTTGCGCGGTGCCCTACTGCGGGTCAGTGGGTTGAACGGGTCGACGCCGTGCTCCGCCAGCCACCGGTGCACGTCGTACTCGTAGTACTGCTTGGACCAGATCATTCCGGCGAGGGCCTGACGCATCACGAGCTTCTCGTCGTCGGTCAGTGACGGCGGGATCACCGATTCGATAGAACTCGTCGGCTTCGCGGCGCCGTCGCTCGATGAGCGTGTCGACTTCGTCAAGGCCGGTCGTGGTTTCGCTGTCGGCGGCTGCCAGGCGAAGGCGGATCGAGTGCGACTCGCCGGCTCCGACGTTGATGCGATGGAGAACCGCCGCCTTGGTGCCGGTCTTCGCCGATTTGACCGCGGTTTCGTCGCCATCTACGACGTAGCGGTGGAAGGCGTCCTTTGGCCCGGTCTCGTTGTCCGTGAATAGCGACTCACCGCCGCTGTAGGCGAGCGTCCACTCGCCGAGCGCGCGGTGCGTGGCGACCAATGACTGCCCGTCCCGGCCGGCCGCCGCGGCGATGACCGGCCGCTCAGCAGTGTGGTCGCGCCACCACGTATTGCGGAACCACAGCGTCGGCAGGATGTGGAGCGTGGCGGGTTCGGGTCCCCGATTGGTCACCGTGATCCTGATCCCGATATCAGTTGGCGCTGCCTTGGCGTACTCCACCACGACATCGAAGTAGCGGTCGTCGTCGAACACGCCGGTATCGATCAGCTCGTACTCGAAGGCGTCTCGCCCGCGGCTGGCGTTGGTCTGCGACCAGGTCGTCATACGGGAACGCCGCCTGCGGGTAGCGGTACAGGAAGCGCAGGTAGGAGTTGGTCGGCGTCGCGTCGAGGTAGTGGTAGTACTCCTTGGGGTCCTCGCCGTGGTTGCCCTCGCGGTTGGTCAGACCGAATACGCGCTCCTTGAGAATGGGATCGTGGCCGTTCCACAGCGCGATGGCGAAGCACAGCCGCAGGTGATCGTCCGCTATGCCGGCCAGGCCGTCCTCTCCCCAGTGGTAGGCACGCGACCGAGCCTGATCGTGCGTGAAGTAACCCCACGCATCGCCGTTGGCGCTGTAGTCCTCGCGCACCGTGCCCCACTGTCGCTCGGACAGGTACGGGCCCCACGCGCGCCACGGGATGCCGTCCTCGCGCGCCTCGCGGAGTCGCTCGAGCTCGGCGGCCAACGGTTTATCGCCGCTCATGACGGTCTACCTCTCCACGCGTCGTCGTCGACCGCGCCTTGGCCGACGTCCGCGCCGATCAAGTCTAGGTGGCCGGTTCGCGCAGGGGCGAAAATACCTTCGACATGATCCTCACCGGCTACGGCGCACAGAGCATGGTTGCGCCGCTCAGAGACGTCCTGATGCGTCCGTCCGGCCGCACCTTCGCGGCCGCATTCGATGACCCTGCCCACGGCTTCCGTCACGCAGTCGACCTCGAACTGGCTCAGCGCCAGCACGACGCACTGTGCGACCTGCTGACCCGACTGGGCGTCACCGTCCACCTGCTCGACGAGGATGGCCTCGGGCCCGGACGCCGTCTACGTATTCGACCCGCTGCTGATCGCCGACCGCGGTGCGATACCGCTCCGCTCCGGCAAGCCGACCCGCCGTGGCGAGCAGAGGCCGCACTCGAGAGCTTGGACTGGACTCCGCCGGCATCCCGACGGTCGGCCGGATCGAAGCGCCCGGCACGGTCGACGGCGGCGACACGTTCTGGCTTCGACCGGATCTGTTCTGCATCAACCGCTCCTGCGCACGAACCGTGCGGGCGCCAAGCAGCTCGCTGAAATCGTGGGCGGCGAGGTCGAGATCTTCGACCTGCCGTACTGGCGTGGCGCAGGCGAGGTCCTGCACCTGCTCAGCGTCATCTCGCCGGTGGCCGACGATCTGGCCGTGGTCTACCCGCCGCTGCTGCCGGCCGGCCTATACGAGCTGTTGAGCGAACTCGCGATCCGCACGATCCCGGTGGGGGACGACGAATTCGAGACTTTGGCGAGCAACGTCCTCGCCGTCAGCCCGGGCGTCGTCATCCTCGCGGACGGCAACCCACACACGTCAGCCGCTCTATCCCAGGCCGGCTGCGAAGTCCATACCCTCGACCTGTCCGAGATCGGCCTGAACGGCTCCGGCGGGCCAACCTGCCTGACCCGCCCGATCTGGCGCCAGACGGCGCCGTAGTAGCATCGGCCGCAGATGCTCGACCACGAAGAACAATTCCTATTCAAGGAGGAGATCCTCCACCTGTCGAACGCGCTGGCTGAGGCGGGAGTGCTCGACAACGTCGAGGATCTGCTGACCGACGTCATCACCAGCCCGCGCTTCGACTCGGAGGTCTTCACTCTCGAGCGCAGCCTGCAGGTCATGCTGGGTGGTCGGGCCGGAACCACGCTCGTCGGTCTTCTCACGGTCAGTCCGGACGTCTTCGACCAGGTCGCCGAAGTCCGCGTCCCACCCGATGTTCATGAGCGACTGGTCGCCTGGCGTGCCCGCTTTGGCCTGGCCATCGACAACGCGCTCAACTTCCTGAACAACCCGGACGGCATCCAGGGCCACAACTTCTCGACACAGGTCGCCCATGTGGACGATCGGATGGTCCTGCAGGGACGTCTGACGCTGGTTCGCTACAACAACGAACCGCAATTCTTCGTGGCTGATGCGAGTGTCTTCTACGCCCTCATTGCCGACCTGCTCGAGCGGCTGGGTGCCCACAGCGACGACGACATGGTCGACGACGAAACGTTGGGCCGGATCAAGGACGCGATCGCCCAGATCGAACGGCGGCGGCTGGCCCGCGAGCGGAGCTGACCGAAGACCAAGAGGGGGAGGCCGATGAAATACCGACTGGCCGGCGGCCTGCTTCTGCTGGCCGGCCTCGCCGCGGCATTACCGCTGCGCGCAGCGGCCGCCGGTGAGCCCGCCGGTTACGAGTACTTCCACACCTACGACGAGGCCGTCGCCGTGATCGACCAAGCGGTGGCCACTCACCCCAACCTCGCCCAGAAGTTCAGCATCGGCAACAGCTTCCAAGGCCGGCCAATCTGGGGCCTGATGCTGACGGCCGATGTGACGGCGGGTAGCCAGGGCCGGCCGGAAGTCGTGATCGACTCGCTCATTCATGCCCGCGAGCGCGCCAGCCTGGAGCTCTCCCTGTACATGGTGGGCGTGCTGACCGACAACTACGGCAAGACCGGTACGACCCTTGGCCGCCGCGTCACGACACTCCTGAACACGACCGTTGTTTACGTGCTGCCCGTCCTCAACCCGGACGGCGCGGTCTACGACTTCAGCGGCGGCACCTTTCATAAGTGGCGCAAGAACCGCCAGCCCATCCCCAACTCGACCGAAATCGGCGTCGACCTGAACCGCAACTTCCGTTTCATGTGGGCGTGCTGCGGTGGCTCGAGCGCTAACCCGGCCGCCGAGGACTACCACGGGCCCTCGCCGTGGTACGCGCCGGAAGCCGTCGCCTACCGCGACTTCATCAAGGCCCATCCGGGCCTGACCGAGGCGCTCTCCATTCATAGCGCCGCGCACCGCGTCCTGTGGCCTTACGGCTACACCGTTGAGGACGTGCCGGCCACGATGACTGCCGACGACCACGCCGCGATGGTCGCGCTGGCCCAGGGCATCGGCTCACGCGATGGCTTCCCGGCCACCCAGAGCAGCGACATGTACGTCTCTGACGGCGACGGCGACGACTGGACCTACAAATCCCAGGACGTGTTCCGGCTGACGCTGGAAATGTCGGCCGGCAGCAAGCGCCGCTACTACCCCTCGCTCAAGGAATTGAACGCCGATATCGCTCGTAACAAGGGCGCGGTCCTCTGGTATCTCGAGCAGGCCGGCTGCCGCTACGCCGCGGCCGGGCTCGCCGGAACCTACTGTGCGACGTCGACCGCCAGCGGCATGCAGTCGATGAGCCTGGCTGATGGAAACCGGACGGCCAGGCTGGCTAACGCCGGCCGATCCACCGACTGAAGCTCCTCTAAGGTCTCGGCGTCGGCGACGCTGACGTAGTCAGGTGTGCCCAGCGGCGCCTTCGAAATCTCGCCGGCCATCAGCTCGCGCAGTCGGTCGGCCGACTTCTCGCCGCGCCGGATGGCTTCGGCCGCAGCCTCCAACGCCCGATTGAGCACCACCGCCTGCGTCCGCTCCTCGGCTGACAAATACACATTGCGCGATGACAAGGCCAGGCCGTCAGGCTCACGGACTGTCGGGCAGGACGACGATCTCCACCGGCAGCCCGAGGTCGCGCACCAGCTTCTTGACGACCACTGCCTGCTGGCCGTCCTTCTGACCGAAGAACGCCCGATCCGGCGCGACGAGGTCGAACAGGATCGTTACGACCGTGGCGACACCGCGGAAGTGGCCGGGTCGCTGGGCTCCCTCGAGGACCGAGCCGACGGACCCAACGTCAACGGAAGTCGACGCTCCGGCCGGGTAGATGTCTTCGACGGCCGGCAGGAAGACAAGGTCGACACCGGCTCCCTCGAGCATTGCCAGGTCAGCCTCTTCGTTGCGCGGATAGCGCTTGAAGTCCTCGCCCGGTCCGAACTGGGTCGGGTTTACGAAGATCGACGCGACTACTGACCCGCTCCCCGATCGTGCGGCACGCACCAGCGCCTCGTGACCGGCGTGCAGAGCGCCCATCGTGGGAACGAAGCCGACCGGACCCTTCAGTTCTGATCGCAACGCCCGCAATGTCGCGCGATCGCGAGCGATGTTCACCTCCGCCGTTCGCCTCTAACAGCTTTTCTCCGCGGGCCGCCAACGGGCGGCCGCTGCGCGCTCCTGTGCGGCGTCGGCGAAACGCCGCCGCCGCGACATCCGCTTGCGGCCAGTTATAGATCCCGATCGAGCGGTATGACGGCGTCGCGGTCGGGTGCCCGGTCGAGGGCATTGCGGCCCAGGACGGTTTCCAGCACCTCGTCCTCCATCCGGACCGACTGTTCCTCACCCGGGAACGTGCCCGCCACCACGTCGGCGGCGTAAGACTCGGCGGCCTGCCGAATGGTCTGCTCGAGAGTCGCGTAAGGCTTGGCGTGGCGCGGGATGAACGTGCCCAGGCCAAGCAGGTCGGTGACGACCTGGACCTGACCCGAGCAGTGCGGCCCGGCGCCGATGCCGATGGTCGGAATGCGCAGTCGATCAGTGATTGCTTCTGCGAGCTGCTCGGGCACCAACTCGAGGACGACCGAGAAGGCGCCGGCTTCTTGCACAGCGAACGCGTCAGCAAGCAAGGCGCGCGCCTGCTCGCGCGCTCGGCCCTGGACGCGAGTCTTGCCGCCCATGCCGTACTTGGCCTGCGGCGTCCAGCCGATGTGGCCCTGTACCGGGATGCCTGCGCGCACGATCGTCTCGATGATCCGCGCCGAACGGACGCCGCCCTCGACCTTGACAGCGCCGGTGCCGGCTTCCTGCATGAAGCGGCCGGCATTGTCGAGCGCTTCTTCTGGCGTGGCATAGGTCAGGAACGGCATGTCGCCGATGACCATTGCGCGCTTGGTGCCGCGGACCACCGCCTTGGTGTGGTGGAGCATCTCGTCCATCGTCACGCGGACGGTCGACTCGTAGCCCAGGAAGACTTCGGCCAGCGAGTCGCCGACCAGGATCAACGGGATGCCGGCTTCGTCGAGGATGCGCGCGGTCTGGTACTCGTAGGCGGTCAGCATCGGGATGCGCTCACCGTCGGCGTACATCTTGTTGATGTCGGCGACGGTCAGCCGGCCCTTGCCCAGGTTCGTCGTGGCGCTCATGTTGCGGCCAATGATGCACCCGTCGGCGAGCGGAGGCCGACGAGCCGATCGAGCAGCCGGTCGGCAACCTCGCGCTTGGTCAGCAGCGGCCACTCGTCTGGCGCGGCGCCGGGCGCGAAGATCGTCACGCGGTTGGTCGACGTGCCAAAGCCGGAGCCATCTTCTGCGACATCGTTGCCCACGAGCAGGTCGACGCCCTTTCGCTCGGCCTTTGCCTGGGCGCGCTCGAGCGATCCGGTTTCAGCGGCGAAGCCGACCAGAAGCGGCCGATTGGACCGCTGGCGGCCGACCTGCGATGCCTCGGCCAGGATGTCGGCGGTGGGTTCGAGTTCCAAGGTCAGACCGTCCTGGCGACCGATCTTGGTGGCGGCCGACTGCTTCGGCCTGAAGTCGGCGACGGCGGCGGCCATGACCAATGCGTCGGCGGACGGGAGGGTGTCCAGCACCGCCGCGCGCATCTCGGCAGCGGTCGGTGCGTGGATGACGGTGGCGGCTTCGGGCACAGGCACGGACGTCATGCCAGCGATCAGCGTCACGCGCGCGCCGCGGGCGAGGGCCGCCTCGGCAACGGCGACACCCATCTTGCCCGTCGAGCGGTTGCCGATGTAGCGCACCGGGTCGATGGGCTCGGCCGTACCACCGGCGGTGATGACGACGTGCCAGCCATCCAGGTCGCGCGGCCGCACGGGATCGGTTTGCGGTGGCCGGAGCGCTCGGTCGGGCTGGCGGATCGGCCGGCCGGCCAAGGCCTCGGTTACTGCGCGAATGATCCGCCCCGTGTCGGCCAGCCGGCCTGGGCCGACCTGCCCGGACGCGAGCGGCCCAACCTCGGGCTCGACGATCGTGTAGCCGTAGCTGCGCAGCTTCTCGACATTTGAGCGCGTCGCCGGATGGGCGTACATGTCGCCGTCCATCGCTGGCGCGACGATGACCGGCGCCGATGACGCGATGGTCGTGGCGGTGATCACGTCGTCGGCCAGACCGGCCGCCATCGCTGCCAGCCAGCGAGCCGTGGCCGGCGCTACCACGATGGCGTCGGCGGTGTCCGCAGCGACGATGTGGCCGATTCGGCCATCGGCCAGCAACTCGAGCGGGTCGAGCATCGGCCGGCGCCGCGTCAACGTCTCGAGCGTCAGCGGGCCAACGAATGCCTGGGCTGAGTGGCTCATCAGTGGCTGCACGTCGGCGCCCTCCGCCGTGAGCGCACGGGCAATCTCGGCCGACTTGTAGGCCGCGATCGAACCGGTGACGCCGAGCAGGATGAAGCGGCCGGCCAGCTTCTGGGCGGGTGTGGTCATACAGTCGCCGCCTGCTGAGACGCGGCGCGGACCTCTGCGTGCAGGAGAGCCAGACCGCGCAGCGTCAGGTCGGGATCGATCGCGTCGGCGTGGATCTCGTCGGCCCACTCGGCCTGTGACAAACCGCCGGTCAGGATGACCTTGGGTGGTTGCCCGCGATTGCCGGCGAGCTCGGCTGTGATCGTCGCGACCAGCTCGCGCACGAGGCCGATGTAGCCGATAACCACGCCACTCTGGATGGCCGAAACGGTGTCCTTGCCGATCGCATGCTCGGGCAGGACCAGGTCGACCTTTGGCAACAGCGCCGTACGGGATGCGAGGGCTTCGGCGCCAATCTGAATTCCGGGAGCAATTGCGCCACCCACGAACGCGCCGTGAGCGTCGACCACGTCGAAGGTCGTCGCGGTACCCAGGTCGACCACGATTACCGGCGCGCCGTACAGGCGAGCTCCGGCGAATGAGTTCACAAGCCGGTCGGGGCCAACATGGTCCGGCCGGTCGACATGCACAGGCATCGGGATGGTCGAGCCATCGGCGATGAGCAGGGGGATACCACGGCCTGCGCAGAATTCCGCTACCGCGGCCGTCGCGACCGGAACGACCGAGGCCATGACAACCTCGTCGACGGCGGACAGTTGCCGTCCGTCAGCCGCCAACACGTCGTCGATCGACGCAGCGAGACCGTCGGCCCTCGTCACCGACGCCGTGGGAACGCGCCGCACCGTCGCCGGCGCGCCGTCCTCGATCAAGGCGAGCGTGATGTTCGTATTGCCAACGTCGAGCGCGAGCAGCATCGCGGCCGATGATACGCGGCGATTCGGCGAATTCTGGTGTTCCGGCAACGCGGCATAGCGCTAACATGCCGCCCAATGTCGTTCGAGCCGCCAGCCAAGTTCTTCGTCAACCATGGCCTGGTGTCGACGTCGACCGATATCTATAACCTGCTGCGGCCGCTGCTCAAGCAGACCGTTTCGTACCGCTATTACCGAGGCGCGACGGTTGTCTCGAACGGCACGGGCTGGGTCGAGCGCATAGTCGTCGACCGACCGGAGGTGTCGACCTTCTTCACGCCGCTGTCGATCTGCCTGAACATCGACTCGTTCGAGCATCTCGAGTTCGAGACGCGGCCCGACCAGCTGATCGTTTACACGCTGGTCCAGGGCGACGAACGCATCGTCGTCGAGTTCGCGCCGGTCGGCCGGGTGATCGCGGACGAACCCGAGCAGCAGCAGTTCAGTTTCCAGCAGACCGACTACGTCCAGATGGAGCTCGGCGCGCTCGAGAAGGCCGAGAAGGCGGACGGCGGCGAGGCAGCCGGCTCCGTCTAACCAGGAAGGTTCTCTGCGCAGTCCCGGTCGTCGCTTGCGGTCGTTGCTTGCGGGTTGCGCGTGTAGCATTCCGGCCGATGTTTGAACGGACGGCGTTGCCCGACGGGCCGCGCGTGATTTCAGCCCATATGACGGGCACCCGCGCTCTTTCGGTCGCCGTCTACGTGCTGGCCGGCTCACGCGTGGAGTCGCGCGACCAATGGGGCGTCGCCCACTTCATGGAGCACGTCACGTTCAAGGGCACGCAGGCTTACCCGACGACACGCGCCGTTTCAGAGGCCATCGAGGGCTGCGGCGGCCACTGCAACGCCGCCACCGACCGCGAGTCGACTGTCTATTGGGCGCGTCTCCCGGTGCGCGAAGCCGAGCGCGCTTTTGACGTGCTCGGTGAGCTCGTCGTCCGGCCGTTGTTGCGTGAGGAGGACATCGGCCGCGAGCGCGAAATCATCGTCGAGGAGATCCGCTCGTACCGCGACGACCCGGCGCAGTACGTCTTCAACATCTTCGACGAGGCGTACTACGGCGACGTGCCACTGGGCTGGGAGATCGCCGGCGACGAGGCCGGCGTGCGCAACCTGCCCACCGACCGCATTCGCACCTTCTGGTCGGACGCCTACCGGCCGGCGAACACGGTCGTTGCCGTGGCCGGCGATATCGATCACGCCACCGTCGTCAAGTACGTCAAGGAGAAGTTCGGCTCCGGCAACGGCTCGCATCCGACCTTTGAAGCAGCCCCGGCCGTGCTGCCTTTCGAGCGCTTTCGCTTCGAGAAGCGGCCCAGCGCCCAGGCCCACATCTCGCTCGGCCTGCGCGGCCTGTGGCGCGACCACCCTGACCAGTGGGCGCTCGAGTTGATGAACACGATCCTGGGCGATGGCTCGAGTAGTCGGCTGTTCCTGGAGGTGCGCGAAAACGCCGGCCTGGCCTACGACGTCCACAGCTTCCAGACCGACTATTCCGACGCCGGCACGCTCCAGGTTTACGCCGGCGTGGCCCCCGACGACCTGCCGACCACGCTCTCGGCGATCCTGCTGCAGCTCGCACGCATGCGCGACGAGCCGGTGGCCGACGAGGAGCTCGCCCGCGCCCGGGCCTTCGCCCGCGGCCGGCTCGAGCTACGGCTCGAAGAAAGCCGTCACATGGCCTCGTGGCTGGGCGTGCAGGAGGCACTTCACGACCGCGTACTCACTCTCGACGAAGCTCTGGAGGAACTCGATCAGGTGACCCCGCAGAAAATCCAGGAGCTGGCCGCCAGGCTGCTCAATGACGAGGCACTGTGCCTGGCCGTAATCGGCCCCAAGGGCAGCGCCAAGGGCCTCGAGAAGGCACTCAAGCTGCCGTGAGCGAGCGCACTCTCGTCCTGATCAAGCCGGACGGCGTGCAGCGCGCGCTGGTGGGCCGGCTAATCGAGCGCTACGAGCAGCGCGGCCTTCGGCTGGTGGGGTTAAAGCTGGTCCACGTCAGCCGGCAGCTGGCTGAGGAGCATTACGCCGTCCATCGGGACAAGCCGTTCTTCGCCGGCCTCGTCGACTTCATCACGTCGGCGCCGCTGGTGGCGATGGCGGTTGACGGTCCCAACGCCATCGCCGTCTGTCGCGCCATCAACGGCGCGACGCGACCGGAGCAGGCGGCGCCGGGCAGCATCCGCGGCGACTTCGCCCTCGAGACCGGCCAGAACCTCGTCCATGCGTCGGATAGCCCGGAGAACGCGGCGGCCGAGCTGGCCCTCTGGTTCAAGCCCGAAGAGTTGCTGGACTACCCGCGCGACATCGACCGCTGGGTGCTCGGCCCAGGCTGATTGCCGGGTTGCGGCAGCACCGCGATTAGGGCTGCTCGACCAGGGCCCCAGGTGACGGCGAAGGCGACGCCGGCGGCGGAACAGCGGCATACGTTGGCGTCTGCAGGATGCCGAGCGTGCTGATTGGCCAATAGCGCAGCCAGGCCTTGCCGATCACGTCGCGTACGCAGATCGGTCCGATGGTCACTGAACGCGAGTCCGTTGAGTTCTCACGGTTGTCGCCCATGACGAACATCCGGTCTGAAGGTATGACCCACGTGTCCTGGTCGCCGTTGGGCTCCGTCACCGCGCCTGGAAAGACGTACGGCTCATCGAGCTTTACGCCGTTGACGAAGACCGACCCATCCTGGACGTGAACGGTGTCACCAGGCTCGCCGATCACTCGCTTGATGAAGGGCACGTTGCCTTCGCCAGTCTCGTCGACGCCCTGGCTGTCGCAAGAGCCTTCGCGACGGGCCGGGTTGAACACGATGATGTCGCCGCGCGAGTAGGTGTCGAAGTGCGGCGTCAGCTTGTCGACCAACACGTATTGGTTCTGCTCGAGCGTCTGGCGCATGCTCTCCTGCTCGACGCGGTAGGGCTGCGCGACGAAGGTCTGGATGACCCAAAAGATGACAAGGGTCAATAGCAGCGTCTCGGCAATCTCCAGCAAACAGCCGAGCGCCCGTCGGTTCGTGTTCAAGGCTTCGGGAGTATATGCATGGGCGCTGGGAAACCGGCCGCGCCCACGTTTGACCGTCCCGAAACGTGCTTGCTAAACTCGCGCCGCCCGCAAGCCGTGCGGCCCCGGTTCGGCCGGGGCTATTTAGTGTCCAAAGCTTTGCGGCTACATCGCCTGTCGCCAGCCCACGGCCGGCACTTAATCCTGACCAGCGTGTATGTCGTCGCCGATCGTCACCCGGCGCGCCAAGAGGAGAGATCGAAGAGTGAACCTCGCCACACTCTTTCAGTGGCTGATCCCGATTGCCGGACTGATCGCCATCGGCTTCGCCGGTTACCTGGCCCGCGACGTGCTGCGACGGGACACTGGCACAGATGCCATGCGCGAGGTGGCGGGCACCATCCACGAGGGTGCGGTGGCCTTCATCCGGCGGCAGTACTCGACGATCGCGCTGCTTGCGCTGGCCGGAGCGGTGATCATCGGCATCGTCATCTACGTCGTCGAGACGCCCGACGTGGCGGACGTGCCGTCGCTGGCCGGCATACCAATCGCGGCCATGACCGGCATCGCTTTCCTCGTCGGCGCCGCCTGCTCGATGGCCAGCGGCATCATCGGCATGTTCGTCGCGGTCCGCTCCAACGTGCGTACGGCGGCGGCGGCACGCCACAGTCTGGTCGAGGCCGTCCAGGTGGCCATGCGCGGTGGCGCCGTTTCAGGCTTCCTGGTGGTGTCGCTCAGCCTGCTCGGGGTGTGGGGCATCTTCACCCTCTACAGCACCTTCGTCGGCAACGTGACCGTCGCCCAGGCGCCCTTCCTGATCGTCGGCTTCGGCTTCGGCGCTTCCTTCGTCGCCCTCTTCGCCCAGCTGGGCGGCGGTATCTACACCAAGGCCGCCGATGTCGGGTCGGATCTCGTGGGCAAGGTCGAGAAGGGCATCCCCGAGGATGACCCGCGCAACGCAGGCGTGGTCGCGGACCTTGTCGGCGATAACGTCGGCGACTGCGCCGGCCGCGGCGCTGATCTGTTCGAATCGACTGCCGCCGAGAATATCGGCGCGATGATCCTGGGCGTCGCGGTCTACGCGATCGCTGTCGCGGCGGGCTGGCCGAATCCAGAGGCCTGGATCTTCTTCCCGCTCGTCGTCCGCGCGTTCGGCCTCCTGGCCACCATCGTCGCGATCTTCTTCGTGCGCGGCAAGGAAACCGAGGACCCGATGAACATGCTCAACCGCGGGTACTGGGTGACGACCATCCTGTCCGTGGTCGGGCTGGCCATCGTGACCAACGTGATGATGAGCACCAACGGCGGCACCGGGACGGGCGGCCTGCCAACGTGGACGTACTTCTTCGCTGCCGGCGTCGTCGGCCTGGCGACCAGCGTCGCCTTCGTCTACATCACCCAGTTCTACACGGCGGGCTCCTTCCGCCCGGTCCGTGACATCGCCGAGGCATCCAAGACCGGCCCCGCGACCAACATCATCAGCGGCACCGCCGTCGGCTTCGAGACGACCGCAGTGACCGCGGTGGCGATCAGCATCGCGCTGTTCCTGAGCTACTGGCTCGGCAGCCAGGCCAACCTCCTGTCGTCGACCGGTGCGAATGTCGGCGGCATCTTCGGCACTGCCGTCGCCACAATGGGCATGCTCATGACCACGGCATACATCCTGGCCATGGACACCTTCGGCCCCATCACCGACAACGCCGGCGGGATCGCCGAGTTCTCGCGCGCCGAGGCCGGCGCCCGCGAGATCACCGACCGTCTGGACGCGGTCGGCAACACGACCAAGGCCCTGACCAAGGGCTACGCGATCGCCTCGGCGTCGCTGGCCGCCTTCCTGCTGTTCTCGGCCTACATCGACAAGATCAACCTGATCCAGGGCCGACGCCTCGAGGCCGGTGTTCCGGGCGCGGCGCTGCTCAACTCGATCAACCTCGCCAACGTCGACGTGTTCATCGCGGCGATGCTGGCAGCGATGCTCGCCTACTTCTTCAGCTCGCTCGCGATCCGCGCGGTCGGCACGACAGCTCAGTCGATCATCGTCGAGGTCCGCCGCCAGTTCCGTGAGATGCCCGGGATCATGGACTACAGCCAGCGCCCGGACTACGCCCGCGTCGTCGACATCACGACCAAGGCGGCCCTGCGCGAGATGGTTCTGCCAGGCGTCGTCGCCGTCGCGTTCCCGATCGTCATCGGCCTCCTCTTGGGCGCCGAGGCCGTTGCCGGCATGCTGATGGTCGGCACCATCGCAGGCGTCCTGCTCGCCACCGTCCTCAACAACGGCGGCGGCGCGTGGGACAACGCCAAGAAGTACATCGAGTCGGGGCACCTGAAGGACGACCAGGGCAACGTGCTTGGCAAGGGCTCGGAGGCCCACGCCGCGGCCGTCGTCGGCGACACGGTCGGGGACCCGTTCAAGGACACCGCCGGCCCCTCGCTCCACGTCCTCGTGAAGCTCCTGGCCACGATCTCGCTCGTTCTTGCACCACTGTTCATTCGCTAACCGGCCAGCGCCGCTGTACATTCGCTTAACACCCTGGCAGCGGAGGCTGCCTGAACCATGGACGTCGTAATTCAGGCCGCGATCCTGGGCATCGTGCAAGGACTCACCGAGTTCCTGCCCATCTCGTCGACCGCGCACCTGATCCTGGTTCCACAGTTCCTGGGCTGGGACAACAGCTTCATCACCTCAGCGGCGTTCGACGTGATGCTGCATATGGGCACGCTTGCCGCGCTGCTCATCTACTTCTGGCGTGACCTGTGGCGGCTGCTGAAAGCCTGGCTGGCGTCGATTCGCGACCGGGCGATTGGCGCTGATCGCGACCGCAAGTTGGCCTGGTTGCTGTTCGTTTCCGTAATCCCCGGCGCCTTGCTCGGCGCGCTGGGCGAGAGCTTCTTCGACAACTTCTTCCGCCAGCCGAGCACGATCATCTACATCGCCGGCTTGCTGGTCATCGGCGCCGTCCTCCTTGGCCTGGCCGAATTGGTCGGCCGGCGCAACCGCGAGATGCCGGACATGGCGTGGCGCGACGCGGTGATCATCGGCCTGGCCCAGGCGTTGGCGCTGTTTCCGGGCATCAGCCGGTCCGGCATCACCATCGGGGCCGGCCTCTTTGTGGGCCTGAGGCGCGAAGCTGCCGCCCGCTTCAGTTTCTTGATGGCGACACCGATCATCCTCGGCGCGGGCCTCTGGAAAGGCCGCGAACTTTTCGGCGGTGGGCTGGCCGCGGGCGACGCCCTACCGCTCATTGTTGGGCTTGTCGCGGCGGCCATCTCCGGGCTGCTCGCGATTGCATTCCTGCTGTCCTACCTGCGCCGCCGGAGCATGTTCATCTTCATCGCCTACCGCTTCATCTTGGCCGGGCTGATCGTGCTGTACGTCCTGACGCGTTAGGCTCTGCCGTCAGGGCCCATGGAAGTCATAAAGCAACTCCGTCACCGGCAGATCCGCGACATCGTCGGGCGTCAGCCGATCCGCACCCAGCACGAGCTGGCGGCCGCCCTACGTGAGCGTGGCTTCCGAGTGACGCAGGCCACGGTCAGCCGCGATATCGGCGAGATGGGTCTGATCAAGGCCAACCGCGACGGTGCGACCGTCTACGAGCTACCGATTGGGACGACCGATGCCGACGCCAGCCCCGAACAGAAGCTGCGCGACCTGATCGCCGGCCTGCCCCTCGACATCCGCGAGGCGGGCATGATGCTGGTCATCCGCGCCGTACCCGGCTCGGCTCACGCGATTGCCGCCGCCCTGGACCGCTGTCTCTGGCCGGAGGTCGTTGGCTCCCTTGCCGGCGACGACACCCTGTTTGTCGCGTTCTCTGACGCGGCCTCGTTGCGCCGCATCAGCGATCGGATCGAGCGCCTCGCCACCGTCTGAAAGGGGAGGGCTATGTAGCCCCGTTTGCGTCGTTTGACGCATAAGAAGGGCTCCGCCTACAATCCGCGCCGACCTTCTGACTCCTCGCGCCCGCATGGCCGGGTCGCCGAGGGGTCTTTCGTTCTAAGGAAGACCCACTTATGAACAACAAGCCTGCATACCTTTCGCAAGAAGGCCTCGACAAGCTCCGCGAGGAGCTCAACGAAATGGTCACCGTGCGCCGCGCGGAAGTAGCCGCGCGCATCCAGGAAGCCAAGGAGCACGGCGACATCACCGAGAACGCCGAATATGAAGACGCCAAGAACGAGCAGGCTTTCGTCGAGGGTCGGATCCAGACGCTGTCGGCGCTGATCAAGAACGCCGTCCTGATCGATGAGCACACCCCGACCGCCTTCGTCGGTATCGGCTCAACCGTCGATGTCGAATCGGAGGACGGCAAGGAGACCTTCCGCATCGTCGGCTCGGCTGAAGCCAACCCCGCCGAGGGCCGCATTTCGAACGAGTCGCCGGTCGGTCGGGCGCTACTGGGCCACCGCAAGGGGGATAAGGTGCAGGTCAGCGTTCCCGCGGGAAGTTGGACCTACAAGATCGTCAGCATCAGCTGAGCGGCCCTGCCGGCGCGGGAACTCGCGGAGCCGGAGCATGACCACCGGAACATCAACGCCCACCAGCCTGTATTGGGCCGACGAGATCGCGCGCGACGCGGCCGCCGGCGGCCGCGCCCAGGTGATCAACGACTCAAAGACGCCCTCCGGCACGATCCACGTTGGCAGCCTGCGCGGTGTCGTGCTGCACGACGCCATCCGCCGCGCAGTGGCGACCGCGGGCTCTGATGTCGAGTTCCGCTACGGCATCGAAGACCTCGATCCCATGGATGCCCAGGCCCTCCTCACGCCGGACGCCATCGACAGGTACATGGGCGTACCGCTGGCGCATGTGCCTGCGCCGGCCGGCAGCACGGCACCCAACTACGCCCGTCACTTCGCCGGACTGTTCCTCGACACGTTCGCCACCCTCGGCATCAAGCCGCGCCTCTACTGGATGAGCGAGCAGTACGCCTCTGGTGCGATGGACACCTACATCGAGCGCGCGCTCGACCACGCCGACGTGATCCTCGAGATCTACCGCACCGTGTCCACGGTTATCCATCCCGCCGACTGGCTGCCCATCAGCGTCATCTGCGAGAACTGCGGCCGCTCCGGCACGACGCACGCCTTCGACTGGTCCGACGGGGAAGTCAGCTATGAATGCCGGCCCGATCTGGTCACCTGGGCCAAGGGCTGCGGCTACCGCGGCCGGACATCACCCCTCGGTGGGCGAGCGAAGCTGGTGTGGAACGTCGACTGGGCGGCCCGTTGGGGCCTGGTCGGCGCAACCATCGAGGGCTGCGGCAAGGACCTCGCCACGGCCGGTGGTTCGCGCGACCGCGCCGACGCCATCAGCCGACGCGTCTTCAACCGTGAACCGCCGCTCAACGTCCCGTACGAGTTCCTGAACATCGGCGGCCGCAAGATGAGCACGTCGAAGGGCCAGGGCGCGGCTGCTCACCGCATGGCGGACCTGCTGCCGCCCGAGATCCTGCGCTTCCTGTTTCTGCGCTACCGGCCCAACCACGCCATCAACTTCGACCCGTCGGGCGATACCGTGCCGCGCCTGTTCGACGAGTTCGACCGCTGTGCCGACGCGGTCGCCGGCCGACCCGTGCGCGGAGAGCTGCCACCGAACGTCGATCGCATTTTTGCGCTCAGCCTGGCCGACGACAGCACTGACCCAGCCCAGGCCGCGGCCATGTTCCGGCCGTCATTCGCCCACCTGGCATTGCTCTTGCAGGTGCCCGGCCCGCCCATCGAGGAGCGCATGGCCGCCGAGAAAGGCGCGCCTCTTACGGCCGACGAGTTGGCGATCCTCGCTCAGCGGGTGGCTGCGGCCAAGGTCTGGCTCGAGGACTTCGCGCCCGACACAGCCCGACTTGCCGTTGCCTACGACGCGCCGCCGCCGGCCATCACCGAGCTGGACGCCGCCCAGCGCGATTTCCTGGCCAGCCTCGAAGAGGCAGCCACCACCTCCGCGCCCGGCAGCGGCGAAGCATGGCAGGCGCTTGTTTTCGAGGTCGCCCGCCAGCGCGAGCTGCCGGCAGGCCAGGCCTTCGGCGCGCTCTATCGAGCTTTCCTCGGTCGCTCGAACGGGCCGCGTGCCGGCTGGTTGCTTGCCTCCCTGCCGCTTGACTTTGCCCTTCAGAGGATGCAGGTGGCGGCCGACGAAGGCGCCGGGGCGCCGACGATATGAGCGTCGGACTGCAGCGGCTGCGCGACGATCCCGACGGGCTGCGCGTCGCCGCCCAGGAGAAGCGCGAGGACCCCTCGCTGGTCGACCGCGCCATCGCCGTCGACACGGCCCGCCGACGCCTGTCGGGCGAGGCCGATGCGCTGCGCGCCAAGCGCAAGGACGTCAGCGCTCAGGTTGGCGCAACGCTCGGTTCGGGCGGCTCCAAAGCCACCGTCGAGAGCCTGCGCGAGCGCTCGATCGACCTCGGTCGCCAGATCGAGCAAACAGAGCAGCGGCTGGCCAGCCTGGAGGAAGAGCTGGAGCAGGTGATGCTGCGCATTCCCAATCCGGCCGATCCGGACGTACCGCGTGGCGGGCCAGAGGCGACCGCCACCATCCGTTCATGGGGCGAGCCGCTCGCCACCAAGGCCGGCGGCTGGGAGCGCAAGCCACACTGGGAGCTGGCCGAAAAGCTCGGCATGCTCGACCTGGCCGGCGGCGCCAAGATCACCGGCTCAGGCTTTCCGGTATATCGCGGCGCGGGCGCCGCGCTCCAGCGGGCGCTGATCAATTTCTTCCTCGACGTGCACACGCGCGAACACGGCATGACGGAGATCTGGCCGCCGGTGCTGGTCAACCAGGATTCAGCGCGTGGCACAGGCCAGATTCCGGACAAGGAAGAACAGATGTACGTCGTCACGCGCGACGACCTCTACCTGATCCCAACCGCTGAGGTGCCGGTCACCAATCTGCACCGTGACGAGATCCTGGACGTGGCCCGGCTGCCCATCAACTATGTCGCCTACTCAGCGTCGTTCCGGCGCGAAGCCGGCGCGGCCGGCCGGCAAACCCGCGGCATCCTGCGCGTGCACCAGTTCGATAAAGTCGAGATGGTTGCCTTCGTGACGCCGGAAAACTCGCCCGACATGCTCGCGTGGCTGACGTCGGCGGCGGAAGTGCTGCTGCAGCGGCTCGGCCTGGCTTATCGGGTGCGGCTGCTGGCCACCGGCGACATGGGCTTCACCCAGTCGAAGACCCACGATCTGGAGGTCTGGGCGCCCGGGGTGGGGGAGTGGCTCGAGGTCTCTTCCGTATCGAATTTCCGCGACTTCCAGGCGCGCCGCATGAACATTCGCTATCGGCCATCGGCCGGGGCCAAACCAGAGATCCTGCACACGCTCAATGGCTCCGGCCTGGCTCTGCCACGGACGGTGGCCGCGCTGATCGAGACCTACCAGCAGCCGGACGGCTCTGTTGTCGTGCCGGAGGTTCTGCGGCCCTATCTGGGACGGGACGCGATCACCGTCTGAGCCTCGCGCACGCAGCGCTCGCAGACGACCAGCGGTTGCCAGCCCCGCCGAGCGCGACCCTCGATCTCGTGGTCGACCGGCCTACGGCAGATATCGCACCGGTAGGCGGTTGTCTGGAAATAGTCGCTTTGCATGGCAACAAGCTCGCGTGTAACGGCCGGTGCGACATGGGCCATTTGTCGCGGCCTGCCGGCCAAACGGCCCCACCCGTAGCAGGTGATTTAACCTACTTACGCGGAGAGGTGGCCGAGCGGTTTATGGCGGCGGTCTTGAAAACCGTTGACTGAAAGGTCCGGGGGTTCGAATCCCTCCCTCTCCGCCAGGCCGGCGTGAGCAGCCGTCAGATCCGGGCCAGGATCTCAGCCTTCTTGGCGTTGTACTCGTCGTCGGTGATGGCACCCGACGCGTGCAGCCCGTTAAGAGTGTTGAGTGCCGCCATCGCGTCGGACTGCGCTGCCTTTTCACCGCCCGCGGACGGCGCCCCGGTCGGGTGCTACCGACTTTGACCCCTCAGCCGACGATCTTCTGCTCGAGGATCGTCTTCTTGAGTTCATCGGGATTGCGCACCGAAGTGAAGTTGTCCGTCCCGACCTCGCCCGACGCCGACAGCAGCTGCACACTGCCGAAACCGAGCATTCCGCCGACGGCCGACTTCCTCGAGCGGACGTCCGATATGGCCGACAGCAGGCTGTCGGTCTGGCGCTTGTGGAGCAGGCCTTCCTGTCCCATCACGCGTCGGTTGGTGACGACGTATTCGGCGCTTCGCCACGCAACGACGTTGTAGACGATCATCGCAACGCCGCCGAGAAACAGGGCGATTTCGCCCAGATTGAGCACTCGGTTGACGAAACCCAGGACGCCGGACGTCTGATCGCTCTGCAGCCACGCCAGAACGAGCGACCCGAGTATCAGCAGCACCGCCTTCCAGGAGTCGGCGACCGGTGCGAACCAGTGCTTCTTTGTCTGGAAGATGATCTTCTCTCCGCTCATCAGTCGCGGATCGTTCTGTTCCACCTTGTCACCCTCTCTCGCTTATCGCCTCGCCGTGATTGTGGCCTGCGCCACAACCGTGTCCGCACCCTGCGCCGAGCGCTGCAACGCAATCGCAATGCCCCGCTTGGGCTCAAGCGCCGAGTCTGAACAAGGCAGCCTCCGAGCATGGACGGTGCCCGCCACATCCGGCGCGGCACGAAGGGAGGTACTTCATGGCGCAGGGTCAACGTGGCAGCAACAGTGGCAGCCAGCGCGGCAAGTCCCACCGTGGCTTCGCTGCAATGGACGATGAACAGCAACGGCGCATCGCACGCAAGGGTGGCCAGGCCAGCGCCCGGTCGCAGCAGCGCGACTCACAGGGCCAATTCGCGGGCAATCGCTCACGCGGTAATTCACGTGGTCAGGGCGGCTCGAATAGATAGCCGCTGCATCGGTTAGACGCCCGTCACCCGCGGCGGGCGTCTTCTTTCGAGAGTCCTATTCGGCTGGCAGCGCGTTGGTCAGCAGCGCGACGGCGTTGCCACCCATCACCTTGGCGACGGTCTCAGGCGCCAGCCCGCCGTCTAACAGCGCCGACGTCAAGGCCGGCAAGCCTGCCACGTCGATCACTTCGCGCAGCGCGCCATCCATGTCGGAGCCGATGGCGATGCGGTCGTCGCCCGCCGCTGATAGAACAGCCTTGATCATGACCACGGCGTCGACCAGGTCGTCGCCGCCCAGCAGTTGCGTGGCCAAGACCACTCCGACCAGCCCCCCCGCCCGCGCCACCTTCGCCGCGAGCGCGGCGGTCACGTTGCGCGTGGCCGGGCTGTAGCGCCGCCACCGGCTGCGCCCGCCCGCGATATCGGTCAGGCCGGTATGGCTGAGCGTGAACGGCCGATGCAGCAGGGGCAACGTCGCCTCGATCCCGGCTACCGACATGTGCGCCAGGTCCACCACCATCGACTGCGTCTCCAGCTCGGCGATCACCTCGCGACCGAAGCCACTCAGGCCGCCGGCAGCCCGACCCGTACCGGAGCCGACCAGCGCGTTATCCATGACGTGAGCCGGCGCGAACATGCGCACGCCCAGCGCGCGCAGCCGAGCGACATTGGCCAGGCTGCCGTCGAGGACATGCCCACCCTGCACGTTGAGCAACACGCCGACCGGACCGCCGACTGCCACGCAGCGGGCGAGATCAGCCGGTGACCGCACAACGACCAACGCGCCGCCGGACTCCGCGCACCAATTGTCGATGCGCGCGATCAGCCACTCGGCGAGGGCCATGTTCGTGGCCATCGCCGAACGCGGCGCCCCCAGCGAACGGAAATGAAAACGCGACAGCGTGCCGCGCAGGTCGGGAAAGCGCGTCGCGACGGTCAAGCCGACGACGTTGACGCCGGCTGCCTGCAGCCGCGCCAGGTCGACATGGCCGCGACCGCCGGGCTGAAGGAACGTGTCGCGGAACAGCGCACTGCCGACCAGCAGGTCCACGATCGGGCCGCGCTCATGCAGCGCCAGCGCGGCCTCAGTCGCCGGCAGGCGGCCCGCATGGGCAGTCCGGTTGACCGCCCTATCGATCAGGCCCGACAGAAGGCCCAGGACAAAACCGCCGGCGGTTAGTCGGCGACGGCGGCGACTTCGCCTTCGCGCGCGCGATCAAGCTGAGCGGTCAGCTGCTCCACGATTGAGTCGTCCTTGCGGCCCGTCCATAGGCCAAAGGCCGCGGCTGTCTGGTGGATCAGCATGAGGTCACCGTTCAGCGCGCTAAGGGCGCCGGCGGCGCGGGCGTCGCGCAGCAAGCGCGTATCGCGTGGGACGTAGGTCAGGTCGAGCACCATCAGTTCGGGCGGCAGCAGCTCCGCCGGGACGGGCGACACGTCGGCTGCGTTGGGGGTCGCCGACGCGTTGATCAGGACCTTGGTCTTGGCCAGCTCGGCCTCGATGACCGACTCGTGCCATGGCAGGGCGCGCAGCTCCATGTGGGCGGCGCTACGTGAAAAGTGCTTGACCAGGCCTTCGGCGCGGTGCAGGTGGCGGTTGAACACGATCACACGCTGGAAGCCGCCGGTTATGAGCGCATAGACAGCCGCGCGAGCGCCACCGCCGGCGCCCAGGATGACCGCCACCTTGGGCATCTTCTGCCGGCCCACGAGGGCGTCGAGGGCGACACGGAAGCCGACAACATCAGTGTTGTGGCCGACGAGTCGCGTTGCCTCACGCGTGACCGTGTCGACAGCGCCGGTCTGTTGCGCCTCTTCCGCCAGCCGGTCGACCATCGACAGTACGCGGTCCTTGTAAGGAAAGGCGATGTTGGCGCCCAGGTACTCATCGCCGCGCAAGCCGGCGATCGTGTCGGGCAGTTCCATCAGCGACGTGTCGCGCAGTTCGTACTGAGCATCGATGCCGAGCGCGTCGAACAGGCCCTGCTGGAGCACGCCCGACAGGGAGTGGGCGACCGGATGGCCGATGAGTTCGACTTGCTTGGGCACGATGAAAACCTTTCCGACTGACCATTAGCCCCGATATGCAGACGCCCCGTCACCAAGCCGACGGGGCGACACACCCGTCCGATTCAGCGCGGCAAGCGCCTGCGAGCGGGCCGTTGCCGCGGATCATACTGCGCCGGGCCGTTTGGCCAGCCGCAGCGCCTGGGCTGGTGGGCGGACAGGTCGGGTATCCTTCGGGTCTCCCAAACGCGGTTGGAGAGGTCGCATAGAGGCCTAGTGCGGCGGTTTGCTAAACCGCTGAGTGGGGTAACCTGCTCCGAGGGTTCGAATCCCTCCCTCTCCGCCATCCACAGCGGATGGTCACCTCAAAGACGTGCGCCCGTAGCTCAGTGGATAGAGCGTCAGGTTGCGGACCTGAAGGTCGTGAGTTCGAGTCTCGCCGGGCGCGCCAACCCTTCCCCGACCGATCTGCGGATTAGCTAACGTCAGCCAGCCGTGACCGACGTATTCGTCCTGTTTGTGACGCGCACGCTGCGCCTGTTCAGCTACGGCTTCCTGGCCGTCGTCCTCGTGCTCTACCTGACCGCGCTGGGGCTGAGTGGCTTCCAGATCGGCCTGTTGTTGGCGCTGACGCTGCTCGGCGACGCAGCGATCTCCCTCTGGCTTACCACCCACGCCGACCGGCTGGGCAGGCGGCGCGTGCTCGTCATCGGCGCGCTGCTCGTTCTCGCCGCTGGCCTGGTGTTCGTGGCTACGCCGGTCTATGTCGTGCTACTGGTGGCGGCGACGATCGGCGTCATCAGTCCGGCCGGCAACGAAGTCGGCCCGTTTCTGGCAGTCGAGCAGGCGTCCCTCTCACAACTGGTGCCCGGCCGGCAGCGCACCTCGATATTCGCCCGCTACCAGCTGGTTGGCGCCTTCGCCACCGCCGCCGGCACGCTCGCCGGCGGAGTCGCCGCGCAGCTGGCCATCAACGCCGGCTTCGCGCCGGTTGACGCGTATCGGCTGGTCATTGGCGGCTACGCGGTCGGCGGCCTGCTGCTGGCCCTGCTCTTCCTGTTCGTCTCGCCAGCCGTTGAAGTTCCGCGCGGCGACGTGGTCGACGACGGCATCCGGCGCCGGCTGGGCCTGCATCAGTCGCAGTCGATCGTCCTTCGCCTGTCGGCCCTCTTCGCCCTGGATGCCTTCGCCGGTGGCTTTGTCGCCCAATCCTTCATTGCGTTCTGGTTCAGCGAGCAATGGGGCGTCGATCCAGCGCTGCTCGGTGCGCTGCTCGCGGTCGCGAACGTGCTGGCTGGCATTTCGGCCCTGGCAGCGGCGCCGCTTGCCGCGCGTTACGGGCTGATCCGGACGATGGTCTTCACCCACCTGCCATCCAACATCCTGCTCATCCTGGTGCCGTTTATGCCGACGGTTGGCCTGGCATCGGCCGTCCTGCTCGTGCGCTTCTCGATCAGCCAGATGGACGTGCCAACCCGCCAGTCCTACACGATGGCCGTCGTCGCGCCGGACGAACGCTCGGCAGCCGCGGGCGTGACGGGTATCGCGCGCAGCCTCGGCGTCTCGGCATCCCCACTGCTGGCAGGCCCGCTGTACTTGTCCGCCGCGCTCGCCTGGCTGCCCTTCGTGATATCGGGCGGCCTGAAGATCGTTTACGACCTGCTGCTCTATCGCTCGTTCAGCGCCCTGCGCGAAAGTGATGAGTGAGCGGCCGAATCTCGGCTGTTAGCATCGGCAGGCGTGAACTACGAGCTGTACATGAGCGCCGCCATCTCCGAGGCCCGTAAAGGAGCCGCGGCAGGGGAGCGCGCCGACGGTGCGGTAGCCGTGCTCGACGACGCGATGGTCGCCGGCGCCCACGACAAGGTCGTCGAAAGCGGCGACCCGACTGCCCACGCCGTGGTCAACGTTCTGCGCGAAGCCGCCCGACGCCTTGGCCAGCCCCGACTAACCGGCGTTACCGTTTTCGCCACGCACGAGCCATGCGTCATGTGCGTTGGAGCCTTGCTGACGGCCGACGCCGACGGCCTCGTCTTTGCTGTGCCAGATGCTGCATTCGGTGCGGCCGGCTCGGCCGTCCAACTGGCCGCCGGCGGCCAGTTGCCGCAGCGGCTGCATGTCGTGTCGGGGATCATGCAGGCCGAAGCGGCCGAGCTGCGAGCAGTTGGAGCGCGCCGCGCCTGATCAGATGGACTGGCGCAAGTGGGTCACGCGGGTGCTCATCACCGCGCTGCCGCTGGCGGCCTGCGCTACGCCCGCGATGACCCTGACCCGTCAAGGCGAAGCGACGATTTCCGACGCCACCCTCAGCGCGGACGGACGGACCGTCACCGTCACGATCCGTGGCGGGGCCTCACCCTCCAGCGGAGCTGTCTGCACGGGCAATTACAGGCTCCAAGACTATGAGATCGACGGCGACGTTCTCGAGGCTCATGGGTGGGCGGAGGAATACCAACGCGTCGACACGACAGGATGTGCTCTGATCGAGCTCGTTTGCTGCGAGTACAAGTTCGATGTGCCCATCGATCCGCCGTTCAGCGTTAGGGAGCTGAGGGTGCCAAATCCGAGCAATACGACGTTTCCGTTTCTGCGGAAACTCCTCGTCCGGCCGCCAACCATCCCAACGCTCGCGAATCTGGACGGCTGGCAGCTCTTTCGCGAAGGCTCGCCGCTGACTCGCTGGCCGCACTGGGAGCAGCGTTACGTGCCCAACGATGCCGCCAACGAAGACGGGATGCGTCTCGACCTCGATGCGGCCATCGGAGGCCCGGTCGTGTCGGGCCACGACTCGGATTCGGTCACCACGGCAGTCAAAGTCAACGGCATCGACGCGACGCTCAACACCTACGCAGACACTCGCGAGCTCCAGCTTGTGTGGCGAATGGGCGACGTCTCGCTCGCGCTCGACGCAACAAACACGAACTTCACGGCAGACGAGCTCATCGCGATCGCCGAAGCGGCCGTCCCAGCCGCACCTTGAGCGAGGCTGTGACGGCCGATCGAAGGCTCAGTCGCCGGCGAGCCTCAGCTCGCCGCAACAGGAATTGATTCGCCGGTCTCGAGGTAGCTCTTGAGGCCGGACACGATGAAGACCACTCCGCCCTCGAATGACTGGGCAGTGGCGCTGCCCGGGATCAGGTCTTCGGTCGTGACGGTGAGCCGGCACATGCCGTCCATGGGCGTGATCGCCCAGGTCATGCGAACCGGTGGTTCTTTGGCTGTGGCCTCGTCCCAGACGGCGTTGAACTCCATCGAGACTTGCTTACCCGGATCGATGGCCAGCACCTTGCCATCGGCCGCGAGTGTGCCGTCTGGATAGGTGTAGACCAACGACGAGCCGGGCTGCCAGTCCGACTTGACGGACGTCCCGTAGTAGTAGCGGGCGGTCTGTTCGCCGGTGGTGATGGCCTGCCAAAGTCGGTCGGGCGTCGTCCGGATGTAGATCTGGTAGACGTGCTTAGTCGGTTCCATCGGTGCCTCCAGGTCCGCCTTCAGGCGCCCGAGGGCGTCGGCCAGGCGTTCGGTATAGCGGCTGATCCAGCGGTCGTGGATCTGCCTGATCGGCATGGGGTTGAGGAAGTGAAGCTTCTGTCGACCTTGTCGTTGGGTGACGACCAGGTCCGTCGCCTCGAGGATGCGCAGGTGCTTCATGACGGCTTGGCGGGTCATGCCCGGCAGCGCCCCGCTCAGCTCGAGGAGCGTCTGGCCATCACGCTCGTAGAGCTGGTCGAGGAGCAGCCGGCGGCTCGGGTCGACAAGCGCCCTGAATACCGCGTCGTCATCCATAACCCGCAGGTTACGTAACCCAGCGGTTACTTGTCAAGAGAGCTATTCCCAGGCGTTTCGCGGCGCCTCGGATAACGCCTTGTATCCTCTCCGGCGGAGAGGTGTCCGAGTGGTTGAAGGTGCCGCTCTCGAAAAGCGGTGTGCGCAAGCACCGTGGGTTCGAATCCCACCCTCTCCGCCACTTACGCGTGACGCGGGGACGTCCATGCCGGCGTCGCCCGCGCTCGTTCCCGGACTTCGAAGTCCGCTCGCCACGCTACGTAAACCGCAGAACTGCTGCGTTCGTCGTGGACCCCTCAAACTAGCCACTGACGTCGCGCGGAGAGGTCGCCTAGAGGCCTAGGGCGCCGCACTGGAAATGCGGTATGGGGCAACCCATCGAGGGTTCGAATCCCTCCCTCTCCGCCATCACACATGTGACGTGTGATGCGTCCGGCGAGCGCGACTTGGACGCCCGGCTCCCCGTTCATTTGAGCGTCAGCATTCCTCGTCGACGCGTGTCCCGGCTCCGCCCAGGGCTGAGCCTCCGCCAGCCCGAGCGGCCCCGCTCGCCCCGACTGGCAAACCAGGCGCGCCATGGGGCCCGGTCGGACGCATCACACTTCTGATGTGTGAGGTGCTGCCTTCCAGCTCTCGTCTCAGCCGCGGCCACAAACAAAAAGACGGCGGCCCGTGCCTAGGGCCGCCGCCGAGGCGAAAAGGCTTCGACTACTGGTGCGCGCTGGTGAAGTGGACGCAGGCGATGTCGTACTGGGACACGGCGTGCGCGTTATCGGCGGAATGGGAATCCTCAGAGCCGGCGTAGACCAGCTCGGCCTTGGCGAAGCCGGTCGTCGTGAAGCCGTGCGGCATCATCTCGGCGCCGGCACTGCCGCACGAGGCAAACGGCTGCGCTGCCATTGTGCCGCCTACGGACATCGCCACCAGTAAACCTGCACCTGCCAAAGCCAGGGAAAGTCGTCGAACCACGAGTCACCTCCGATTGCTACATGCGCCGACATCCGGCGCGAGTCCATGGCGGCGTCATCACGGCACGACGCCGTCGAAGGTTCCGAGTTCAAGTACGCCGGTCGGCGCGGTGCGGATCATCTGGCGCTGCGGTTGCGCCCGCCTTTAACAGACCGGCGGTTATCATTCGGCAGCCGTGCTAGGCGGGGAACTAGCGGTGCCCTGTACCTGCAAACCGCTTCAGCAGGGCTGAATTCCCTCCCGAGGCCCGCGTTCGCGGATGCCGACGGTGCGATCGACGTTGACGACCGGGTCCCGCGCAGCGGCGACGCGTGAACCTCGTCAGGTCCGGAAGGAAGCAGCGATAAACGCTGCTCGCCGGGTGCCGTGGAACGGCCTGGTTCGAGCCGATCGCACGTATGGGCACGCGGCCGTCCCGGTCGACGGAGGGTGCACGGCAATCCGACATCTCGTGGCGCGGGCTACGATCTCGCCGATGTTCAAGATGGCGGTCGGTCAGAGCGACGATGTTGATCCGGCACGCGCCCTCGACGAAGCCATCGCCCAGTGCCGAGCTCAACTCGACGGCCTGACGCCGCGTGCGGCGCTCCTCTTCAGTGCGCTGGACAGCTTCGACCCCCACCTCGTCACGCAGGTGCGCGCCGCTTTCGGTGGGATAGACATCATCGGCGCCACATCGGCAGCCGAGATGACGTCTACCGCCGGGTACCTGGAGGACTCGATCGCGCTGTCCGTATTTGCCTCCGACGACGTCGAGTTGGCGGTGGGCATGGGCGACCGAATTGACGTCGATCCGGTGGCGGCGGCACGGATGGCGGCGGCTCAGGCGCAGGCCGGCCTGACCCAGGAGCCAAAGGTTTGCATCGTGCTCACGGAGGGCGTGAACGGTCAACGGGCGATGGAAGCCTTGCGCGCGGAGCTGCCTGCCGGCGTCTTGATGGTCGGCGGGGCCGCCGGGCGTAATGAGATTGCCGGCACAGCGACGACCTACCAGGTGTGCAACGACGCCGTTTCCGAGTCCGGCATCGCGATCATGCTGATGGCCGGCCCGTTGGCCTTTTCGACGGCTGTCGGCATGGGTTGGCGGATCCTCGGCCCGCAGGGCGTCGTGACCGATTCCGACTACGGCGTCATCAAGACCATCGATGGCCGGCCCGCCATCGACTGGGCGGGCGCCTACCTCGACTTGAACTCGGGACGGACCTCCGGCAACCCCCTCGCCATCAGGGACGCGGGATCGGACGACTGGTACCTGCGTGTCGTATTGCGTGCCGACGACGACGGCGGACTGCTCATCCCGGGCGCGGTGCCCGCCGGCGCCACCATCCAACTCACGACCACGAGCCCCGACGACATGCTCGACGCCACTCACGACGCCGTCGAACGAGCGCGGGCTGCCTATCCCGGTTCCGCCGAACCAACGGCCGCGCTCATCTTTTCGTGCGCCGTGCGGAAGTACCTGCTCGGCACGCGCACGGCCAGAGAGGTCGAGACCGCACAGGAGCTGCTGCCGGCATCGCTGGCCATCTCTGGCATGTACTGCATGGGCGAGGTCGCGCCAACTGGCGCAGAACGGAACAGCCACTTCCTCAACGAGACGTTCGTCACGCTGCTTCTCGGTAGCTAAACCGCAGCCGCACGAATGGACGAGGATCTGGCGCGCGAGAACCTTCGCTTGGTGCGCCGTGTGAAGCGCCTCGAGTCCACACTCGAGCAGGTCGAGGGGATACAACAGGGCAACGCCCAGCTGCTCAACAAGGTCATGGGCGAGCTCGAGGCTGAGCGCGGCCGCTCGCGCGAACTTCTACTCAACGTGCTGCCGGCATCGATCGTCGCCCGCCTCGACGCCGGCGAGACCCACATTGCCGACGGCCACGACGAGGTCGCTGTCCTGATGGCTGACCTCGTCGGCTTTACCGCCGTCGCGGGCGGCCTCTCTCCGGCCGAGCTCGTCGACGACCTGAACCAACTGTTCACACAGTTCGACGAGGCCTGCGTCCGGCTCGGCGTCGAGAAGATCAAGACGATCGGCGATGCCTACATGGCGGTCGCCGGACTCGATCCGGCAGGTCCACCGCCCATTTCGGCCGCCACCGACCTTGGCCTGGAGATGCTCGAAGTCGTCAAGAACTCCGGCCATGGCTGGCAGATGCGCATCGGCCTGCACGCCGGCCCGATCGTGGCCGGCATCATCGGCAGCCGGAAGTTCGCCTTCGACATCTGGGGCGACGCGGTCAACGTTGCCAGCCGCCTCGAGTCGACCTCGGTCCCCGGCCGGCTGCAGGTCTCGCAAGGCGTGGCGGAGGCCCTCGCCCCCATGTTCGCGCTCGAGCCGCGGGGCGAGATCGAACTCAAGGGCAAGGGCGCCATGCCGACCTGGTTTGTCACCGGCCGTCGCTGAGGCGCGCGGCTCTAAACTCCGGACGTGGCCGTCACTCTTCCAACCGGGCGCTCTCACCAGGCGATCTATCGCCGCTGGCGGGCCCAGACCTTCGATCAGATCATCGGCCAGCAGGCGGTCGTCGAGACGCTGCGCAACGCCGTCCGGCTTGGTCGTGTCAGCCACGGCCTGCTCTTCGTCGGCCCGCGCGGCACGGGCAAGACGTCGATGGCGCGCATCGTCGCCAAGGCAGTCAACTGCCTCAATCCTGTGGATGGTGAGCCGGACGACACATGCGAGCCGTGTGTCGCCATCCGCGAGGGCCGGGCGCTGGACGTAGTCGAGCTGGATGCGGCTTCCAACAACCGCGTGGACGACATGCGTGACCTGCTGCCGCGCGTCTACACCGCGCCGTCCGACCTGAAGCGCAAGGTCTTCATAATCGACGAGGTTCAGCGCATCAAGGAGGGCTGGGACGTCCTGCTCAAGACGCTCGAGGAGCCGCCGGAGGACGTCTATTTCATCTTCTGCACGACTGATCCGTCGCAGATCCGGCCGGCCGTCATCTCGCGTCTCCAGCGTTATACGTTCAAGCCGCTGCCAGAGACGCAGATCCTGGCCAAGCTGCGCCGAATCATTGAGGCCGAAGACCGCTCCGTGTCGGATGACGCGCTTGTACTGATCGCGCGGCGCGCGGCCGGCGGCATGCGCGACGCTGAGTCGATGCTCGACCAGGTGCTGTCGAGCGGTGCCGATTCGATCGACGGCGACGCCGTGCGCGACCTGCTCGGCTTGGCCGACGACGCAACAGTCGACCGCTTCATCGCCGCCCTGGTGGGCGGTGATCCACTCGACGGAGTGCGAACGCTGGACGCCGTCGAAGCCGAGGGCCGCGATCTCGTTGCTTTTGCCGACCAGGTCGTCAGCCGCCTGCGTGAGCGCCTCGTTGCCGCCCTCGAAAGCGGCGCTTCGGCATCGGCGAGCGCTGCGGCCCTGTCGCACGCAGCGAAGCGGTTGGCCGGGCTGGATGTCAATCGAACCGGTGCCGGTGGCTACCGGCTACAGCTCGAGCTGTGTTTACTTGAGTCGGCCGACTCACCAGCCGCCAAGCCTGCCGACCAGCCTGCGTCGCCGCCGGCCCAACCAAAGCCCGACAAGGCAGCTGTGCAAGACACTGCGCCACCGACTCGGTCGCCCACGCCAGCCCGGCCGCCGGAACCGGTCGTGGCCAAGGCCGCGCCAAAGATCGAAGAGCGCGCCCAGCGCGCCACGCGTGACCAAGCCTGCGCCACCGTCTACGCCGTCAGCCGGCGGCGACCTGCTCGATCGGCTGTTGGCCAGCTGGCCGGACGTGGTCGCCTACGTCTCGCGCAATCCGGCCAATCGTCCGCTGATCGCGGCGTGCCGGCCCATCGAACTGCGCGATGGCATCGTCGTCCTGGGCTTCCCGGAAAACCAGGCGTTCCTGCGTGACATAGCAGAGCGCAAGCGCTCCGTGCTCGAGGAAGCGGTCGCCAGCGTGCTCGCCCAGCCGGTCGGCATTCGTTGCGTGGTCGCCAAC
>CAWAAF010000002.1:0-262500 GCA_963779905.1 uncultured Chloroflexia bacterium | reverse complement strand
CGGGGCTCAAGCTTGGTACCGAAGCTACGGGTCTTGCGGCCGGTTCGCCGGCCGTGGGGCGGTAGGGGAGCGTCCTGTTCGCAGCGAAGGTCGACCGTGAGGACGGCTGGAGCGTACAGGAGTGCGAATGTCGGCATGAGTAGCGCAATGTGGGTGAGAAACCCACACGCCGGAAGCCTAAGGTTTCCTGAGGAAGGCTTGTCCGCTCAGGGTTAGTCGGGCCTAAGCCGAGGACGAAAGTCGTAGGCGATGGACATCCGGTTGATATTCCGGAACCACCAGAGATCGTTTGCACCGCAAGGTGTCGCCTGGCAGAAGCAATCCGTAGTTGAGCGAGCGCAAGCTCGTTCGAAGCGGTGCGCCGACCCCAGGTGAGAGCAAGGGCATGACCCAGCATGGTAGTCAGAGCGCGTTTTGGCTATACGCGTCTAAGCCGGTAGGCGGGGAGGACAGGTAAATCCGTCCACCCATTTCAACGCCGAGCAGCGAATGAAAGCGGCGTATGCTGCAATTCTGGTGAGCCAAGCTGGCGAGAAAAGTGTCTAGCGAGATCGAAGGTGTCCGTACCGCAATCCGACACAGGTAGGCGGGTAGAGAATACCAAGGCGATCGGGAGAACCCTCGTTAAGGAACTCGGCAAATTGGCCCCGTAACTTCGGGAGAAGGGGCGCCTCGCAGCTGGTAGCTTGCTATTGGTTGATCGAGGCCGCAGTGAAAAGGCCCAGGCGACTGTTTAGCAAAAACACAGGTCCGTGCTAAAGCGAAAGCTGACATATACGGGCTGACGCCTGCCCAGTGCCGGAAGGTTAAGAGGAGGGGTGCAAGCTCTGAATCGAAGCCCCGGTAAACGGCGGCAGTAACTATAACTGTCCTAAGGTAGCGAAATTCCTTGTCGGGTAAGTTCCGACCCGCACGAATGGCGTAACGATCTGGGCGCTGTCTCAACGAGGGACTCGGCGAAATTGAAGTACATGTGAAGATGCATGTTACCCACGATAGGGCAAAAAGACCCCGTGGAGCTTTACTGCACCCTGTCATTGGATTGGGTTTTATCATGTGTAGGATAGGTGGGAGGCTGAGAAGCTGGGGCGCTAGCCTCGGTGGAGCCAACGTTGAAATACCACCCTTGGTGAAATTCGGTTCTAACCGCGACCCGTAATCCGGGCGCGGAACAGTGGCAGGCGGGCAGTTTGACTGGGGCGGTCGCCTCCTAAAATGTAACGGAGGCGCCCAAAGGTTCCCTCAGGCTGAATGGAAACCAGCCGTAGAGTGCAAAGGCACAAGGGAGCTTGACTGCGAGACCCACAAGTCGAGCAGAGACGAAAGTCGGGCTTAGTGATCTGGTACCTCCGAGTGGAAGGGGTATCACTCAACGGATAAAAGCTACCCCGGGGATAACAGGCTTATAGGGTCCAAGAGTTCACATCGACGACCCTGTTTGGCACCTCGATGTCGGCTCGTCGCATCCTGGGGCGGAAGTACGTCCCAAGGGTTTGGCTGTTCGCCAATTAAAGCGGTACGTGAGCTGGGTTCAGAACGTCGTGAGACAGTTCGGTCTCTATCCATCGTGGGCGTAGGGAACTTGCGCGGAGCTGCTCCTAGTACGAGAGGACCGGAGTGGACGAACCGCTGGTGTGCCAGTTGTCCTGCCAAGGGCATCGCTGGGTAGCCATGTTCGGTTGGGATAAGCACTGAAAGCATCTAAGTGCGAAGCCCACCGCAAGATGAGGTTCCCCACCGGGTCAACCGGGTAAGACCGCAGGGAGAACACCTGTTTGATAGGCGGCATGTGGAAGCTGGGCAACCAGTGAAGCTGAGCCGTACTAATGGTCGAGGGCTTGACCTCTTTCAACAGCTGACCCATGGGCAGCTGCCGCAGCGATCTGCGGAGTCAGAATTGAAGGAAGGTCCGTAGATCCACCTCGTCGGCGTCGCGCAAGCGGCGCGCGGCAGAAATGAAGGTCAACGTTTCGTCGGCGCGAGCCGGCGACTGATCACGTCCTCACTTGTGCAATGGATCCTGGTGACCCCAGCGGAGAGGCCACACCCGTTCCCATCCCGAACACGGAAGTTAAGCTCTCCAGCGCCGAAGATACTCAGGGGGTAGCCCCTCGGGAAAATAGGTCGTCGCCAGGATCCTTGCCAATTAAGGCAAACAACCGGCCCCGCCGCGAAGCCTCGCGCGCGGGGTCTATTGATTCCTGACCCTGGCTGTCGTCAGCGCTGGCAGCCGCGGCACCAGTTCATGACGAAGCCGCCGGCAGTCACCTCGGTGATCCGTGCGCCGCAGCGCGGGCAGGCTTCGCCGCCCTTCATATGCACCTTCAGGAACTTGCGCTGCTCGACCTCGAGACGTGGCGGGACCAGCTCGCGAAGCTGTTCGATCGCCCAGCCAAGGACCTCGCGCGTTGCCGCATACAACGCGTCCACCTCTTCCGCTGCCAACGAGCCGCGCGTGCGATTCGGGTCGAGGCGAGCCGCCCACAGGATCTCGTCGGAGTAGGCGTTGCCGATGCCGCTCACGAATTCCTGATTGCGCAGCAGGTTCTTGAGCTGGCCTGAGTATCGGCGGATCCGAGCCCGCCACTCGTCCAGAGTCAGCGCCGGGTCGTCGGCATCCGGCCCCTGCTCCTCCCAGCCGGCAACCTCGCGCCGCACACCCTCCGGCAGCACGTAGAGCTTGCCCATGCGGGTCGCGTCTCGATAGCGCATTTCGACGCTGCTGCCTGCCCCGGGCAGCCAATCCGCGCGCCCGGGCCAGGCGGGCAAACCACGCGTACGCGCCTCCGCCAACGGCCCGGCCGCGCCAAAGGTGAGCACCACCGCGATGTTCGGCAGCGGCTTGGTCTTTGGTGGGGCCAACCCGATCCGGCCTGTCAGCATCAGGTTGAGCAGCAGGCGGTCGCGCTCGAACTGGAAGCCCAGGAACTTGCCCCGCCGCCAGACCTCGATCAGCCGCTGCCCGACGAAGCCATCGAGCTCGGCGGGCGTGCCGCGGACGACCAGTGATTGTGGTGTTGCCCACGCCTGCACAGGCTCGGCCGGACAGGGCAGTGTCGAGAGCGTCGGCGAGGATCGCCAGATCGGGCAGCTCAGGCACGGCCGCCGATTGTAGACGCGGAAATGAGCGTGGTAACATTCGCGGGCCCTGCGGGGAGCAACAAGAAGAGCGCGCGCGTGCAGACGTAGCGGAGGAGTCATTCGAGCCCCACCAAGGACACGGACGACACAACCACCGCGCGAGGCCCGAGCGACAGCTCGGGTCTGTTGTTTCTCACGGGAGACCGTTCGGAGGAGACACAGAAGTTGACAGTTGAGGACATGGAGGGCACCGAGCCCGTGGCGGCTGAGACCGCCGAGGCCGAGCCCACCCAGCCGATGGCCAGCGCGGAGCCCCAGCCCGCATCGGCCGAAGAGACGACTACCAAAGCGACCGCAGCCGTCGACGATGGCGTAGTCGAGGAAACATCTACCGCAACCGCCGAGGCTTCGGTTGAGCCTGCCACCGACTCGAGCGACGGCCGTCCGCTTGGCGCTGCCGACACGCTCGCCGAGATGGCCAACGAGGCCGTCGGCGCCGCCGAGGAAGAGGCACCCGCCGAGGAGAGGCATCTGCCGAAGTAGAGGCACTGCCGAGGAAGAGGCACCCGCTGAGGCGATCGCCGCCGACACGGAGTCAGACTTCGCTGACGCTCCGCCGGCCGAAGCGGAGTCGGTGCCGGCGCCGACCGTCTATGACGGCCCCGAGCCGACCACGATGGAAGAGCTCCTTCGCGAGCAGGCGGGCGAGATCCGCAGCCTCAAGCACGGCGACGTCGTCGAGGGCACGGTCGTGCGTATCGACAAGGACGAGATCCTTGTCGACATCGGCGCCAAGTCGGAGGGCGTCGTCAGCAATCGCGAGCTGTACGGCCGCAACGCCGAGGTCCAGCCGCAGCTGAACATCGGCGACCAGGTGCTGGTCTATGTCCTGCAGCCGGAGTCACAGGAGGGCCACGCGGTCCTGTCGCTGCGCCGGGCCGGGCTCGAGCGCAAGTGGCGCTCCATGCAGGAGCAGCTCGACGCCGGCGCGATCATCGAGGCGCCCGTCATCGACCACAACAAGGGTGGCCTGATCGTCGACTGTGGCATCCGCGGCTTCGTGCCGATCAGCCAGATCGTCGACTTTCCACGCCGGCCGCAGAACGAGCAGCCGCGCGACGCTGCGCAGGAGATCGCCGAGAAGCTGCAGCCCTATGTCGGCCGCAAGCTCCGGCTCAAGATCCTCGAGGTCAACCGCAAGGCCAACCGCCTGATCCTGTCGGAGAAGGTTGCTTTGTACGAGGAGCGTCGGGAGAAGCGCGACGAGCTCTTCAGCAGCCTGCAGGTCGGCCAGAAGGTCACCGGCACCGTCCGCTCGATCGCACCATTTGGCGTGTTCATCGACCTGGGTGGCATCGACGGCCTCGTCCACAAGAGCGAGCTCTCGTGGAACAAGGTCAACAACCCCGAAGCCGGCTACAAGATCGGCGAAGAGGTCGAGGCCGAGGTCATCGACGTCAACCACGAACGCGGTCGCATCAGCCTGTCGATTCGCCGGCTGCAGCCCGACCCGTGGCACTCGTCGGTGGCGGACCTCAAGGTCGGCGACATCGTCGACGGCACGGTCACCAAGATCGTCAACTTCGGCGCCTTCGTGCGCGTGCGCGACGGTCTCGAGGGGCTGATCCACATCAGCGAGCTGTCGCACCAGCGCATCGCCCATCCGGGTGACGTGGTCCACGAGGGCCAGCGGCTCAAGCTCAAGGTGATCTCGCTCGAGTCCGAGCGCCATCGCCTGGGCCTCAGTCTCAAGCAGGCGGAGGAGCCGCCGGCGCGACCGGCGACGGAGCCGGGCGCAGCCGCCCCGCGCGGCGAACGCCGCCCGCGCCAAGAGCGCGCGTACGACGCATCGCAGGCGATCCAGGAACCGGAAGGCGGCATCGACAACACGCTCGCCGCGGCCTTCGCCCAGGTTCGCCAGCAGCTCGAAGAGAGCGAGGCGGCGCGCCGCGATGCGGAGGCGACAGTTCAGTCGAGCCAGAGGCACAGGCCGCGGAAGCGGAGCCGGTGACGGCAGCCGAGGTTGCGGCGGTCGTCGACACGACCGAAGCGCCAGAGGTAGCCGCCGAGACGGCCGACGCACCGGCACTGGAAGTCGGTGTGCCGGATGCCCCCGAACAACCCAAGAAGACGCGCCGAAAGGCCGAGCCAGCCGAAGAGGCAGCCGCGGCCGAGCCCGCAGCCGCGGCCGAGCCCGCAGCCGCGGCCGAGCCAGCCGAAGAGGCAGCCGCGGCCGAGCCTGAAGCCGAGGCCGAGCCCGCCGCCGAGACCGATGAGACGACGCCGACCGAAGGAAAAGCGGAGACTGCCGCGCCCGAGGCTGCGGCTGACGAGGCGGTATCGGCCGAGGCCAGCGCCGAAGCCGTTGCCGCTGAAGCCGCGAGCGAGGGCGAAGGTTCGGAGGACGCTTCCGCCTAGTCGCGTGGACGACCGCCGGTCGTTCTGAATTCTTATCGCTTTTAGGTGTCGCAGCGACTCCCCGCGCGGCCAATTCGACCCCAAAATCAGCAGTTCTAATGATGTCCTAATGGCGTGGGCCAGTAGGACCGTAGGGCGGTCGGCCAACCCCGACCAGATGCTAGGATGCGATCAGGTGTGCTGGAGAGCACTCTTGATGGAAACGGACGTTCGATTTAATGGATCGCTTCGACAAGTTCACTGACCGGGCACGGAAGGTGTTGACGCTCGCCCAGGATGAGGCGCAGCGCTTCAACCACAACTACATCGGCACCGAGCACCTGCTGCTCGGCCTCGTCCGTGAGGGCGAGGGTGTCGCCGCGCGCGTGCTCGAGAACATGAACGTCGAGCTGGCCAAGGTCCGCACCGCCGTCGAATTCATCATCGGCCGTGGCGACCGGCCGGTCGTTGGTGAAGTCGGCCTGACTCCGCGCGCCAAGCGCGTCATTGAGCTCGCCATCGACGAGGCACGCCGCCTGGGCCACAACTACATCGGCACGGAGCACCTGCTGCTCGGCCTGGTGCGCGAGGGTGAGGGCATCGCCGCCGGCGTGCTCGAGTCACTCGGCGTCAACCTCGACAAGGTCCGTCACGAGGTCATCCGCGTCCTGTCGCAGTCGACCAGCGCCGGCCCCACCACCGAGACCAAGCGGGCCAGCAAGACGCCCACCGTCGACCAGTTGGGCATCAACCTGACGGACGCCGTTCGCGCCGGCAAGATCGACCCGATCATCGGCCGCGAGAAGGAGATCGAGCGCGTCATCCAGATCCTGTCGCGCCGTCACAAGAACAACCCGGCGCTCATCGGCGAGCCGGGCGTCGGCAAGACCGCCATCGCCGAGGGCCTGGCCCAGCGCATCGTCGCCGGCGACGTGCCTGAAACGCTGCTCAACAAGCGCGTGCTGACACTCGACATCGGCTCGCTCGTCGCCGGCACCAAGTACCGCGGCGAGTTCGAAGAGCGGCTCAAGAAGATCATCGAAGAGCTGCGCAGCACCAACGACGCGGTGCTGTTCATCGACGAGCTGCACACGCTCGTCGGTGCTGGCGCCGCCGAAGGCGCGATCGACGCGGCCAACATCCTTAAGCCGCCGCTGGCGCGTGGCGAACTGCAGTGCATCGGCGCCACGACGCTCGACGAGTACCGCAAATACATCGAGCGTGACGCAGCCCTCGAGCGCCGCTTCCAGCCGGTCATGGTCGAGGAGCCCACCCTCGAGCAGACCGTAGAGATCCTGTTCGGCATCCGCGAGCGCTACGAGGAGCACCACAAGGTCAAGATCACCGACGACGCCATCCGCGCCGCCGCCGACCTCTCCATCCGCTACATCACGGATCGCCACCTGCCGGATAAGGCCATCGACCTCATCGACGAGGCCGGCAGCCGTGTCCGCCTGCGCTACAGCTCGCAGCCCACGCCGTTGAAGGAAGCGCAGCGCGAAGTCGATCGCGTGAGCAAGCAGAAGGAAGCCGCGATCAACGACCAGGACTACGACACCGCCTCGTCGCTGCGCGACGAGGAGGCAAAGGCGAAGGCCACCCTCGACGAGCTGCGCGCCGAGTGGCAGAAGAGCCAATCCGAGGCGCCCGCCGAAGTCAATGAAGAGGACATCGCGCAGGTCGTGGCGATGTGGACCGGCATTCCGGTCACCCGGATCGAGAAGAAGGAGTCCGAGCGCCTGCTGCAGATGGAGGACGCCCTGCACAAGCGGGTCATCGGCCAGGTCGAAGCGATCGCGACGATCAGCAAGGCCGTCCGCCGCGCTCGCGCCGGGCTGAAGGATCCCAAGCGGCCAATCGGGTCATTCATCTTCCTGGGCCCGACCGGCGTCGGCAAGACCGAGCTCGCCAAGAGCCTGGCCGAGTTCCTGTTCGGCTCGGAAGATTCGCTCATCAAGATCGACATGAGCGAGTTCATGGAGCGCCACAACGTGTCGCGCCTGGTCGGCGCGCCGCCAGGCTACGTCGGCTTCGAGGAAGGCGGCCAGCTGACCGAAGCCGTGCGCCGCAAGAGCTACTCGGTCGTGCTGCTCGACGAGATCGAGAAGGCGCACCCCGAGGTCTTCAACATCCTGCTCCAGATCCTGGAAGACGGGCACCTGTCCGACGCCAAGGGTCGGCGGGTCGACTTCCGCAACACGGTCATCATCATGACCAGCAACGTCGGTGCGAAGTCGCTGCTCAAGGACACGTCGCTTGGCTTCAAGCCGGTGTCGACCAGCGAGCAGCAGCTGCAAGAGCAGCAGTACGACCGGATGAAGGAGAAGGTCCTCGACCAGCTCAAGCAGCAGTTCCGGCCCGAGTTCCTGAACCGCGTCGACTCCGTCGTCGTCTTCCGCTCGCTGACCGTCGAAGAAATTCGCCAGATCGTCGACCTGCTCCTGGGTCGAGTTCGCGATCAGCTGCGCGCGCAGCAGATCGAGCTGGCGATCACGCAGGAAGCGAAGGACCACATCATCAAGCTGGGCTACGACGTCGACTACGGCGCCCGTCCGCTGCGCCGGGTTATCCAAACCATGGTCGAGGATCCGCTCGCCGAGGCGTTGTTGCTGGGTCGGTACACGGCCGGCATGACCATCGTCGTCGACAAGTCGGCCGACACCGGCCTGACCATCGAACCGCTCGCCGCCGAGAAGACGCCGGTCGAGGCGCTGTAGGCGTGGCGCGGCCGGAGAGCCGCTACGTCTGCGACAACTGCGGCGCGGAAAGCCTGCGCTGGGAGGGCCAGTGCCGCTCGTGCGGGCTGTGGAACACGCTCGTCGAGACGCCGGTCAGCCAGCTTCGTGGCAGCGCCAAACACGTCGGCCAAACGTGCCGTAGCCCTGCCTGACGCGGAGCCGCTCAGTGGCGGCGCCCGCGGCGGCGCGCAGCGACAGCGCAGTGGCATCGGCGAGCTGGATCGCGTACTGGGAGGGGGCCTGGTCGCCGGCTCGATCAATCTGTTGGGCGGCGCGCCAGGCATTGGCAAGTCGACGCTCATGCTCGCCTTGGCGGCCGGGATAGCCGCCGCGCATGCGTCTCGGCCGGTGTTGTATGCCTCGGGCGAGGAATCGCTGGACCAGCTACGGCTGCGAGCGGACCGCCTCGGGCTCGCTGGTGCCAGCGCCGACCAGATCGCGATCATTTCCGAGACGGGGGTGCAGGCCATCGCCGGCGTCGCCGAACGGATCGGGCCGTCGCTACTGATCGTCGACTCGGTCCAAACGATGACGTCGGATGAGCTCGAGGGACCGGCCGGATCGGTCGGCCAGGTGCGCGCCAGTGCGGCGGTGCTGCAGGAGTACGCCAAGCAGTCGGGCGTGCCGGTGGTGGTGGTCGGCCACGTGACCAAGGACGGCAGCCTGGCCGGACCCAAGACGCTCGAGCATTTGGTGGACGTCGTGCTGACGCTCGATGGCGAGCGTTTTGCCGGATACCGACTGCTTCGAGCGGCGAAGAACCGCTACGGCTCTACCGAGGAGGTCGGCGTCTTCGAGATGGCCGCCGACGGCCTGCGCGAGGTGGCCGACCCGGGCACGGCCTTCGTCGAATCGACGTCGCTCGACGCGCCCGGCGTGGCCGTCGCGGCAACGCTGGAGGGCAGCCGGCCGCTGCTGGTCGAGGTCCAGGCGCTGGTCGCGCCGACCACGTTGCCCGCGCCTCGCCGGACGGTCGCCGGGTTGGATGGACAGCGGCTGGCGCTGCTATTGGCGGTACTCAGCCGGCGGGCCGGCATCGGCCTTTCCGGTCACGACGTGTACGCCAGCATCGTCGGCGGCCTGACCATCGAGGAGCCCGCCATCGACCTGCCACTCGCCGTGGCCCTCGCCTCGTCGCTGCGCGACCAACCGATTGCAGCAGGCACTGTTCTCGCCGGCGAGGTGGGACTGACGGGTGAGCTGCGCTCGGTCAGCGGGCTCGAACGGCGCCTGCGCGAGGCGGCACGGCTCGGCTTCAGAAGGGCGATCGTACCCCGCCTGTCCGCCCCGATGTCGCTGCCCGGCATGGAGGTCGTCGCCGTCAGCACTTTGCGCGAGGCGCTGGCGACCGCGCTGGGCCGTGGCCGCGCCGAGCGCGACGGTGAGGCCGGTACGGCGGTCATGCCCGCCGCCGTTGAGCGCGGCTGACACTCGCCTTCCCCAAACCCCCGATACTTCACCGCGATGAGCGAGAGGTTTGCCGACGCCGTCGTCGTTGCCGCCGGCGCCAGCCGGCGCATGGGCGGCACTGACAAGCTCGATGCAGATCTGGGCGGCAGGCCGCTGCTGGCCTGGTCGATCGGAGCGATGAAGGCAGCGCGCTCCGTCCGGCGCGTGATTGTCGTGATCAACGCGCGAGCGGATGGACGATCTCGCCGGCCGGCCATGGTTCGCCGAAACTGGTGCCACGCTGGTCGCCGGCGGCAAGGAACGCTCGGATTCGGTTCGGGCAGGCGTGGGCGCGGCCGATGCCGAGGTCGTACTGGTCCACGATGGCGCGCGGCCGCTGGTCAGCCCCGCGCTGGCCGATGCGGTGGCCGAAGCCGCGTCCGAACACGGCGCGGCCATCCCGGTGGTGCCGGTAGCCGACTCCCTGAAGGCCACTTCCGACGGCCACGTTGGTGCCGCGCTGGAACGGGACGGGCTCACCGCCGCCCAGACCCCGCAGGGCGCTCGCCGACAAATTCTGCTCGACGCCTTTGCTGCAGCGGCCGGCCGGCCGTTCAGCGATGAGGCCGGCCTGCTGCAAGCGCACGGCGTCGACGTCTTTGCGGTCGCCGGCGAGGTCGCCAACCTGAAGGTGACCCGACCGGCCGACCTGGAGCTGGTCAGGCAGATCGCCGCCGGTCGCGCCGCCGCCCCAGCCCGTACGGGTTATGGGCAGGACAGCCACCAGTTCGGACGGCAGGACGGTCTGTGGCTGGGCGGCCTGCACATCCCAGAGGCGCCCCGGCTCCATGGCCACTCAGACGGAGACGCCGCCTTGCACGCCATCACGACGGCCCTGCTCTCCGCCATCGGTGCCGGCGACATTGGCCGCCTGTTTCCGGCCGGCGAAACGTCGACCGCCGGCATCGGCAGCGCAGAAATGCTGGCCAAAGGGTTGGGTCTGCTGGACGCCGCAGGCTGGCGGCCGGCGTCGGTCGGGGTCTCCTTGGTCGGTGCCCGTCCGCGCCTGGGCGCGGCCAGGCTGGAGCAAATGCGGCAGCGCATTGCCGAGCTCGTGGATGTCGAGCCAGATGACGTGTCAGTCACCGCATCGACGGGCAATCTGAGCGGTGCCGAAGGTAGCGGCCGGGCGATCAGCGCGACGGCGCTGGTGACAGTGGCAAAAGCATGAGCCTGCGCCTCACCAACACGCTGGGCGGGCAAATCGAAGAGTTCACTCCACTCGACGCCGGCAACGTCCGGATGTACAGCTGCGGGCCGACCGTCTATGGCCCGTCACATATCGGCAACTTCCGCTCATTCCTGTTCGCCGACCTGCTGCATCGGTACCTTGTCTGGTCCGGTTACAAGGTCACCTGGGTGATGAACGTCACCGACGTCGACGACCGCATCATCAAGAACCTGGTGGCCGCCGGCGGCACGCTCGACGACCTGACCGCGCCGCACATCGCTCGTTTTGAGGCCGACCTCGAGACGCTGCGCATCAGCCCGCGCGACGTCATGCCGCGCGCGACGCAGCACGTGCCGGAGATGGCCGCCCTCATCGCGCAGCTCATCGAGAACGGTCACGCCTATCGCACCGACGACGGCTCGATCTTCTTCCGCATCTCCTCGTGGCCGGCCTATGGCGCGCTGGCCAGGCTCCAGCCCGAACAGCTGCACCAGGGCGAGCGCGTTGCCGCGGACGACTATGCCAAGGACGACGTGCGCGACTTTGCCCTGTGGAAAGGCCACCGCGACGGCGAGCCGAGCTGGTCGACCGAGATCGGCGATGGCCGGCCGGGCTGGCACATCGAGTGCTCTGCGATGAGCATGAAGTACCTCGGTCAGACATTCGACATCCACACCGGCGGCGTCGACCTGATCTTTCCTCACCATGAGAACGAGATCGCCCAGTCAGAGGCGGCCACCGGGCAGCGTTTCGTGAACACGTGGTTGCACTGCGCCCACCTTCAGCTGGGTGGCCAGAAGATGGCGCGGCGCGAGGGCAACATCTACCAGCCGGCCGAGCTGTACGAGCAAGGCTGGCGACCGGCCGAGCTGCGCTACGCCCTGCTGGCGACCTATTACCGCGCGCCGCTCGAGTGGACGGATGACACCATGGCCAACGCTCGAGCGGCGGTCGAGCGCCTGACGACGACGGTTGTCCGAGCCGGTGAGTACGAGGCCACCGGCGGCGCCGACGACGACGCATTTGAAGGCGCGATCTCCGCCGCAGGAGCCGCCTTCCGCGCCGGCCTCGACGACGACCTGAACGTCTCGGCGGCGCTGGCCGCCGTCTTCGACCTTGTGCGCGAACTGAATCGGCGCATGGACGCGCGCTCGATATCGACCGCGGCTGCCCGGCGCGGGGTCGACGCGCTGCGCGATTTCGATCGCGTGCTGGCCGTGATCGACGAGCAACCGGCCGAGCTTCCGGAGGGTGCCCAGGCGCTGCTCGACCAGCGTGCCGCGGCAAGGTCGGCGCGGGAGTGGTCAACCTCCGATCGGCTGCGCGCGGAGCTGGCGGCGATGGGCGTAGCTGTCGAGGACACACCGGGCGGCCAACGCTGGCGGCGGATCGCCGAGGTCGAGCATGCCTGACCGGCCGAAACGCGATCGACCCGGCGGCGATCGGCCGGAACGGCGTAGGGACGACCAGCATCGCGGTTCGAAACCGTTCCGTCCGCGCGGCGACCGGCCGCATCAGCGGGACGACGGGCCGACCGACCGGAAGTTCAGGCGGCCACCACCGTTTCCGCGCGACGACCAGTCGACCGGGCGGCCCCGACCGACGGGCGGCGGGTATAAGCCACACGGCCGTCCGTACGAGCCATCCGGCCGTCCATATGAGCGCAGCGATCGCCCGCGACCAGTATTTGACGGGCCCGGTGGTGAAGTCCGCCCAGCTCAACCGCCGCGTCCTTATCGGCCGCCTGTCCGTCCCTATGGAGCTGGAGCGAGCGGACCCTGGCCGCCCCGTCCCGGCGGACGACCACCGGGTGCCGGCGGACGACCACCGGGTGCCGGCGGACGACCGCCGGGTCACGCCGGACGTCCCTCCGGTCCGCCGGCGTACAGCCGCCAGCCCGTGCCGCGGCCACCGATCGACGCGGAAGGCATGGTCGGACCCGACGACGAGCTGGTCGCCGGCCGGCACCCCGTCGAGGAGGCGTTCGCGGCGCGCCGCGAGGCCGTCCGGCTGCTGGTGGTTCCGGAGCGCAGGGCGGCGCTCGACAATCTCGTGATTCACGCCACGACGCTGCGCATCCCGGTCGTGGAGGTCGAGGGCGGAACCCTCACTTCACTGGCCGGTTTCGACGGTCACCAGGGTGTCGCGCTCGTCGCGCGGCGCAGGCCCGTGGCGAGCATCGACGACATCCTTGCGCTTGCCGTCAAGCGTGGCCAGAAACCCTTCGTGCTCGTGCTCGATTCGCTGGAGGACCCGCAGAACCTGGGCACGATGCTGCGCAGCGCCGAGGCGACCGGCGTCCACGGCGTCATCTATCCGGAGCGCCGGGCCGCACCACTGACGCCGGCCGCCGTCAAGGCCGCCGCCGGCGCAACCGAGCACCTACTGCTGGCGCCGGTGGCCGACCTCGCCGGCACGATTGCCGACCTGCGCGCGCATGGGCTGCGCGCGATCGGCGCCGACCAGGACGGTGCCCTGACCTACGCGCAGGCCGACCTGCGCGGACCACTGGCCTTGGTCGTGGGCAGCGAGGGCTTCGGCATCTCCGGCCAGTTGCGGCGGCGCCTCGACCAGGTCGTGCGCATCCCCATGCGTGGCAAAGTCGCCTCGCTCAATGCCGCGGTCGCCGGCTCGGTCTTGCTGTTCGCCGCCGCCGAGCAGCGCGGCGACGCAGCGGTGGCCACGCCGCCGGAGGCCACTGCGCCCGCCCCGGAGGTAGTCGAGCCCGCACCGGAAGTCACCCAGGCATCCGATGGGCCGGCGGTCGAAGCCGCGGAGGCGCAGACCGCACAACCCGAACCCGCCGAGCTGCTGCCGGACGACACGCCGGCCGACTAGGGCGTCAGGACGACCTTCGTACAGGCCTCGGCCTTGTCGGCGAACATTCGGTAACCGCGCGCACCGTCCGACAGGGGCAAGCGGTGCGACAGAAGCGGCCGAAAGTCGTACTTCCCGCTCGCCAGCAGCGGCAGCAGCTCATCCATGTAGCGCCGCGCCGGGCATCGTCCGACGCGGTACGACAGGTTCCGGTTATAGGCATCGACCGGCGAAAACGTGAACTGAGGGTCGGTGTGAACGCCCACCACCGCGATCGTGCCGCCCGGTCGTACCAGGTCGAACGAGAGGCGCTCGGCGGCGGCGTTGCCAACCGCCTCCATCACGCCGTCGGCTCCGCGGCCGTCTGTTGCCACGCGCACGGCTTGCGATCGCCTGGTCAGGCGAGACGGCCGTCGCCCCATAGCCCTCGGCAAGCGACCTGCGTTCTGGCACCGGATCAATGCCGAAGACCATCGCCGGCGCCCCTTTCCCGCGCGGCCACGACCGCCATCACGCCCACCGGTCCCAGCCCGATCACCGCGTACGTCCCGCCGTCGCGCACACCTGCCATGTCAGCACAGAAGCGTCCCGTCGAAAGCACGTCGCCCAGCAGCAGGGCAATGTCGGACGGGACATCGTCCGGCAGTCGGACGAGCGTGGAGTCGGCAAGCGGCACCCGTGCGTACTCTGCTTGCAGGCCGTGCAAGCCGCGGCCACCCTCAACCCAGCCGAACAATTGGCCGCGCGTGCAGCGGCTGGTCAGGCCCTCCCGGCAGTAGAAGCACTCACCGCAGTTGGTCGTGAACGGAGTGGCGACCCGGTCGCCAGGCCGGAGCCGCTTGACATCCGCGCCCACCTCGACCACCTGGCCAACTGCTTCGTGGCCCATCACCGTCCCCGCGTCGAGGCCTCGTTCGCGGCCAAAATAGGGATGCAGGTCGGAGCCACAAATTGCCGACAGTTCGATCCTGATGACGGCGTCGGTGGGCACTTCGATGCGCGGATCGGCGACCGTTTCGAAGGCAATGTTCTCGATGCCGCGAAAGGTCAGCGCCCTCATTGGCACCTCCATTGCCCGATCGGCTCGCCCTCGTGTATTCTTGCGTCCCCGCCGACGTAGCTCAATTGGTAGAGCAGCGGTTTTGTAAACCGCAGGTTCCGGGTTCGAGTCCCGTCGTCGGCTCCAGCAGAGAGTGATAACTGAATAGGGCTGCGTGCCTCGTCACCGTGGGGCGATTCGTCCCGAGGAGCTCAGCCGTCATCGTGGGTAGGTTGAGCAGGTGGTGAGCTCCGCTGGCTGTAGACCAGCCGCCTTCGGCTGTGGGGGTTCGATTCCCTCCCTGCCCACCAACCAACCGAGCCCACCTAGCTCAGCTGGCAGAGCACTTCCTTGGTAAGGAAGAGGTCATGGGTTCAAGTCCCATGGTGGGCTCCACTTCCCGGGCAGATCTGCAGCTGAACACAAAAGTGCCCTAGAGCGCGGGCCCGCGCCCGTAGCCATCGGAGAGAAACAAGGAACAAATGGCCAAGAAGAAGTTCGAGCGCACCAAGCCGCACGTCAACATCGGCACGATCGGCCACATCGACCACGGCAAGACGTCGCTCACCGCTGCCATCACCAAGTACCTCAGCCTGAAGGGTGAGGCCGAATACCGCGCCTTCGACACCATCGACAACGCGCCCGAGGAGCGCGAGCGCGGCATCACCATCGCCATCGCCCACGTCGAGTACGAGACGGCCGCCCGCCACTACGCCCACGTCGACTGCCCCGGCCACGCCGACTACATCAAGAACATGATCACCGGTGCCGCCCAGATGGACGGCGCCATCCTGGTCGTGGCCGCCACCGACGGGCCCATGCCCCAGACGCGCGAGCACATCCTGCTGGCGCGCCAGGTCGAGGTGCCCTACATCGTCGTCTTCCTGAACAAGGTCGACATGGTCGACGACCCCGAGCTGCTCGACCTGGTCGAGCTCGAGGTGCGCGAGCTGCTCAGCAAGTACAACTTCCCGGGCGACGACGTACCGGTCATCCGCGGCAGCGCCTTGAAGGCGCTCGAGGCCTCCAACGACCCGGCCGACCCCGCCTACGCGCCCATCCAGGAGCTGATGGACGCGGTCGACTCCTACATCCCGACGCCCGAGCGCGCCGTCGACAAGCCCTTCCTGATGCCGGTCGAGGACGTCTTCGGCATCAAGGGCCGGGGCACCGTCGCCACCGGCCGCGTCGAGCGCGGCGTGGTGAAGGTCGGCGAGGAGGTCGAGATCGTCGGCATCAGGCCCACGCGCAAGGTCGTCGTGACCGGCGTCGAGATGTTCAAGAAGCTGCTCGACGAGGGCCGCGCCGGCGACAACATCGGCACCCTCCTGCGCGGCATCGAGCGCGAGGACATCGAGCGCGGCCAGGTGCTGGCCAAGCCGGCCTCGGTCAAGCCGCACACCAAGTTCAAGAGCCGCGTCTACGTCCTGACGCGCGAGGAGGGCGGCCGCCATACGCCCTTCTACAACGGCTACCGGCCGCAGTTCTACCTGCGCACGACCGACATCACCGGCTCGATCGCGCTGCACGGCGGCGCCGAGATGGTCATGCCCGGTGACAACGTCGACATGGACGTCGAGCTGGGCAACTCGATCGCCCTCGAGACCGGCCAGCGCTTCGCCATCCGCGAGGGCGGCCACACCGTCGGTGCCGGCGCCATCACCGAGATCCTGGAGTGAGCGCAAAGACGCCACGAGCACTCGCTTCGCGGGAGCTCGTGAAGGACGCGCAGCAGCGGCCCGCAGGCCGACTGCGGAGGTAGACGAAGTGGCCAAGGCCGAGAATCGGCCGGTGATCCAGCTCGCTTGCACCGAGTGCAAGCGGCGGGTCTACACGACCGAGAAGAACAAGAAGAACGATCCAAACCGGCTCGAGCTGCGCAAATACTGCCCAACTGAGCGCCGACATACCATCCACAGAGAAGCGAAGTAGTCGCGAGCGAAAGCGAATAGAGAGTCGTAGGGGCGTAGCTCAATTGGTAGAGCACCGGTCTCCAAAACCGGCGGTTACAGGTTCGAGTCCTGCCGCCCCTGCCACCCACGACAGAACGAGGTAGAGAGAGAGTGAGCCTTTTCCGGCGTTTACGGCGCTTCCTGCAGGAAGCGTGGTCGGAACTGAAGAAGGTGACCTGGCCGACGCGCGAGCAGACGCGCAATCTGACCGTGCTCGTCTTCGTCATCAGTGCCGCCGTAGGCGCCTACATCGCCGTCTTTGACGCGATGTTCAAGCTCATCATTGGCTGGATTTCGACACTGTGATGAACGAGATCGAGACGCAGACCCAGACGCGCACGCCCGAGAAGCGCTGGTACGTCATACACACGTACTCGGGCTATGAAAAGAAGGTCAAGACCAACCTCGAGCACCGCATCGAGTCGATGGGCATGGAAGACAAGATCTACCAGGTCCTGGTGCCCGAGGAGGACGAGATCGAGATCCGCGGCGGCCAGCGCGTGACCGTCCAGAAGAAGGTCTACCCGGGCTACGTGCTGGTCGAGATGATCCTCGACCCGGAGTCGTGGTTCGTCGTTCGCAACACGCCGGGCGTCACCAGCTTCGTCGGCGGCGGCAACATCCCGGGCTCGCGCAATGAGCCCGTGCCGCTCGAGGAGCACGAGGTCAAGCAGATCCTGCGCCAGATGGGCGTGGAGACGCCCAAGTACCGCGTCGCCTTCCAGAAGGGCCAGAGCGTGCGCGTCACGGACGGCCCGTTCGCCGAGTTCATCGGCACGGTCGACGAGGTCAACCCCGAGCGCAACAAGATCAAGGTGCTGGTCAGCATCTTTGGCCGGGAGACCCCAGTCGAGCTGGACTTCCTGCAAGTGGAGAAGTTGTAACCGCCAATGGCTAAGAAGATCCGAACCGTCCTCACGCTGCAGCTGCCCGCCGGCAAGGCCACGCCCGCGCCGCCGGTTGGTACCGCGCTTGGGCCGCACGGCATCAACATCGTCGAGTTCTGCAAGACGTACAACGAGAGGACCGCCGCGCAAGCGGGTCAGGTCATCCCGGCCCAGATCACAATCTTCGAGGACCGCAGCTTCACCTTCGTCCTCAAGACCCCGCCCGCTGCCGACCTGCTGCGCAAGGCCGCCGGCATCGAGAAGGGCTCGGGCACGACCGGCCGCGAGACCGCCGGCCGCGTCACGCGCAGCCAGATCCGCGAGATCGCCGAGACCAAGATGGCGGACCTCAACGCCAACGACGTTGACGCGGCGGCCAAGATCATCGAAGGCACCGCCCGCTCAATGGGCATCGAAGTCGCGTAACTGGGAAAACGTTCACCGGCCGCAGCCGGGCCGCCACCCCGCGGCAATTCGGGGGAGGCACGGACTTGGAGCCGAGCCGCTACGGAGGAAATGACGAATGCCTGACCGAGGCAAGAAATACCAGGACGCGGCCAAGCTGGTCGATCGCGAGCGTAACTACCCCGCGACCGACGCTGTGGACCTCCTGAAGCAGACCAACTTCGTTGGCTTCGACTCGACGGCCGAGGCCCACATTCGTCTGGGCGTCGACCCGCGCCACGCCGACCAGATGGTGCGTGGCACGGTCGTCCTGCCGCACGGCACAGGCAAACGCGTGCGGGTGGTCGTCTTCGCCCAAGCCGATAAGGCGCAGGAGGCGCTTCGCGCCGGCGCCGACGAGGTCGGCGGCGACGATATTGCAAAGCGCATCGAGGCCGGCTGGCTCGACTTCGACGTCGCGCTGGCGACGCCGGACATGATGGGCATCGTCGGCCGGCTGGGCCGCATCCTGGGTCGCCGCGGACTCATGCCCAACCCCAAGTCGGGCACCATCACGTTCGATCTCGAGCGGGCCATCAAGGAAGTCAAGGCGGGTCGAGTCGAGTTCAAGGTCGACAAGACCGCTATCATCCACGTCCCCTTTGGCAAGGTCAGCTTTACGCCGGAGCAGCTGACCGAGAACCTGGCCGTACTGATGGACGCGGTTAACCGCGCTCGCCCGTCGGCCACCAAGGGTCAGTACATCAAGAACCTGACGGTCGCATCGACGATGGGCCCCGGCATCCGCGTCGACGTTCCGTCCGTACTCGCCCACGCGGCTGCCGCGTAGGGCGAACAACCGAACAAGTTCCGCCGCAGACAGCGCTGCGTCCGCAAGGACTGAATTCGCCGGCGACGCGAGCTCAAAGCTGAGCTCAGATCCCGTCGGGCACGCCGAGGCAGGGTAAGAAGAGTCACGGGCCTCCGCCCATCAACGCTGTTGTCGCAGCGCCGACTTGAACGCCCCGCGCGGAACCATCCACCGCGAGGGCGTCTGGCGCGCCAGGCGTCTACAAGGGAAAGGAGGCCGCATGCCAACCGAGGCGAAGGTAGCCACGGTGGCGCAACTGACCAAGGAACTGGCCGAGGGTGGTCCGGCGATTGTCGCCGACTATCGCGGACTGACCGTCGCCGAGCTGACGGCCATGCGCCGCAGCCTGCGCGAGCAGGGTGTCCGCTACCAGGTGGTCAAGAACCGCCTGGCCCGCATCGCTGCACGTGACGCCGGACGAGACAGCCTGACGGCTCTGCTCGACGGCCCGACCGGTCTGGCGACCGGCGGCGCAGATGAGGTGGCGCTCGCAAAGGCGTTCCTCGATGCCACCCGCACGTACCGAACGGTCGTCGTTCGCGGCGGGGTGATCGGCAATCGCACGTTCGACGGCGCGGCCGTAACGCGGCTGGCGACACTGCCGCCGCGCGAGGTCCTGCTGGCTCAACTGGCGGGCAATTTCGCCTCGCCGCTGTCCGGTCTTGGATCGGTCTTGTCGGCGCCGTTGCGCAACCTCGGCTTTGCCCTTGCCCAGCTCGCTGCCAAGAAGGCGGCCGAGCAGGGCCTGAATCAAATCGTCTGAAAGGAGACACCTAACCATGGCCGCACTCAGCCAGGACCAGATTCTCGAGGCGATCGACGGTATGACCGTCCTCGAGCTGTCCGAGTTCATCAAGAAGTTTGAAGAGCGCTACGGCGTCACGGCCGCCGCGCCCATGGCAGTCGCCGCGGCTCCGGCCGCCGGTGGTGCCGCCGGTGGCGCCGCCCCGGCCGCCGCCGAAGAGGAGCAGACCGAGTTCAGCGCTGTGCTGACCGAGGTCGGGCCCAACAAGATCCCGGTTATCAAGGTCGTCCGCGAGCTGACCGGCCTGGGCCTGAAAGAGGCCAAGGACCTGGTCGACGCAGCGCCCAAGCCGGTCAAGGAAGGCGTCGCCAAGGACGAGGCCGACAAGATCAAGGCCGCCCTCGAAGAGCAGGGCGCCAAGGTCGAGATCAAGTAACTGCCAGCGGACGCCGGCCGCCAGCGTTTCGCTGTCGGGCCGCGGAAGCGCGCAGCAGCCGCCAGCAGGCGGACTGCGAAGACGAAGTAAATAGGGCAAACAGCCCCAGGAACGTTTCCCGTTCCGAGAGGAGAGCGAAAGGCGCGCCGCAAGGCGCGCCTTTTCGTTGCCCTTGGCCGACATGCCTATGCTTCCGGCCGTGACAGGACGAGCCGAGTTCCACGTCCTGCGCGAGGGCTCGGTTTCGCTCACCGTCAGCACGTGCTCACTGATCATCGACCGCGACGCTCCCATCGTGGTCGTCGTGCTCGGCCACGGCGCGCCATTCAGGCCATCGACGTCGACGCCGCGATGACCGTTCTCGAGACGGAACGGCTGGCACTGCGCGAGCTGACAGCCGACGACGTCGACGGCCTGCTCGAGATTTTCGGCGACCCGGAAGCCATGTGGGCCTATCCATCGACCAAATCACGCGCCGAGACGGAACGCTGGGTGCGCTGGGCCGAGTCGAGCTACGCCGACCACGGCTGGGGGCTTTGGGCGGTGGTACGCAAGAGCGACGGGCTTTTCCTGGGCGATTGCGGTCCGATGATGCAGCCGGTCGAGGGCCAACAGGTGCCGGAGCTGGGCTGGCACATCCTGCGCGCTGAGTGGGGCCGCGGTTTCGCCACAGAAGCCGGCCGCGCTGCGCGCGACTGGTTCTTTGCCAACACCGCCCACGACCGACTTGTATCGATCGTGTGGCCGCCCAACACTGCATCGCGACGGGTAGGTGAGAAGGTTCACGCGCGCATGCGCGAGTTCACCTGGGAGAAGTCCGGCACGGTCGAGTGTTTGTTCGAGACGCTCCGCTCGGACCTGCCTGAACTGCAGGCGCGCTGACGATCTGCACCTAACCGAACAAAGCCGTTTGACAGGTTTTGGCGGGCTGGTTACTATGTCCGTTCGGTGAGCGCGGTTTCCCATGCCTCGGAGTCTGTCCCGCGGTTGCGCGTGCCCTTTTCCGTCTGCCCGTCTTGATCGTCGCCCAGAACCCGTCTCATCTCGCTAGGAGCGCCTAATGCTGACCATTTCCGAGCCGTCCCGGCGTGCCTCTGTTGCCGCGGCCCCGCGCAAGAGTTACGCCAGGATCCCAGAAGTCCTGCCTATTCCAAACCTGATTGAGCTGCAGCTGCAGTCGTTCAACTGGTTCATCGAGAATGGGCTGCGCGAGCTGTTCGATGAGATCAGCCCAATCCAGGACTTCACCGGCCGGGTAATGGAGCTGCGCTTCAAGGACTACGAGTTCGAGGCGCCCAAGTACAGCGAGCTCGAGTGCCGCACGCGCGACCTGACCTTCTCCAAGCCGCTCTACGTATGGGTCGAGCTGCTGATCAAGGAGACGGGCGAGATCCAGAGCCAGCGCGTGTACATGGGCGACTTCCCGTTCATGACCGAGCAGGGCACTTTCATCATCAACGGTGCCGAGCGCGTGGTGGTCAGTCAGCTGGTCCGCTCACCCGGCGTCTACTACACGTCAGTGCCTGACCCGGCCACGGGCAAGGAACTGTTCAACGCCAAGGTCATCCCCAACCGCGGGGCATGGCTCGAGTTCGAGACTGCCGCCCGCGGTCAGCTGTACGTCAAGGTCGATCGCAAGCGCAAGCTCGAGGCGACCAAGCTGCTGCGCGCCGTTGGCTACGACAAGAACGAAGAGATGAGTGCGCTGTTCTCTGCCATCGACACCGGCGAGACACACTTCATTGCATCCACTCTCGAGCGCGACAGCACCAACACCCGCCAGGAAGCGCTGATCGAGGTCTACAAGAAGCTGCGACCGGGTGACCCGCCCACCGGTGACAACGCCGAGAAGCTGGTCGAGAGCCTGTTCTTCAACTTCCGTCGCTACGACCTGGGCCGTGTCGGCCGGTACAAGCTCAACAAGAAGCTGTCGGCCGTTGCGGATCGCATGGGCATCAACCTGCCCACCGAGCGCACGATCAGCAAGGAAGACATCGCCGCCATCGTCGGCCACCTCATTGAGCACAACAACGGCATCGGCCGCAGCGACGACATCGACCACCTCGGCAACCGGCGCATCCGCGCCAACGGCGAGCTGATCCAAAACGCCTTCCGCGTTGGCCTGTTGCGCATGGAGCGCGTCGTGCGCGAGCGCATGTCCATCCAGGAAGCGGATAAGGCGACGCCGAATGCCCTGATCAACATCCGGCCGGTCGTGGCCGCGATGAAGGAGTTCTTCGGCGGCAGCCAGCTCAGCCAGTTCATGGATCAGACCAACCCGCTGGCCGAATTGACGTCAAAGCGCCGCCTCAGCGCATTGGGCCCGGGTGGCCTGTCGCGCGAGCGCGCCGGCTTCGACGTGCGCGACGTTCACCACAGTCACTACGGCCGCATCTGCCCCATCGAGACGCCGGAAGGACCAAACATCGGCCTGATCGGCTCGCTTGCGACGTACGGCCGAATCAATGAGTACGGCTTCATCGAGACGCCGTACCGTCGCGTCAAGCGCACGGCCGGCTGGGACGACCCGAACATCCAGACCGAGATCGCCGATGCCGATGTCGCCACCAAGGCGGGCCAGATCGTCCTGCGCAAGGGTGAATTCTTCACCGCCGAGGCGGTCGCCGAGCTGAAGAAGCAGAAGGCCGGCGCCTTTCCAATTCGCCCGCGCGTCACCGAAGACATCGACTACCTCGACGCGGACGAGGAAGAAGAGCACTACGTGGCGCAGGCCAACGCCGCGCTCGACGCTGACCGCCGCTTCATCGAGGAGCGCGTACCCGCCCGCTTCCGCGACCAGTTCCCGGAGGCGCGGCCCAACCAGATCGAATACATGGACGTCAGCCCCAAGCAGGTCGTCTCGGTGGCGACCGCGCTGATCCCATTCCTCGAGCACGACGACGCCAACCGCGCGTTGATGGGCTCGAACATGCAGCGCCAGGCAGTGCCACTGCTCGAACCTGAGGCGCCCATCGTCGGCACCGGCATGGAGGCGCGCGCCGCGCTCGACTCCGGCCAGGTTGTCGTCTGCCGCCGGCGCGGTGTCGTGACCAGCGTCACGGCCGAGCGCATCCAGGTCGAGAGCGATACCGGCGAGCTCGACGAGTACCGCCTCGAGAAATTCGTCCGCTCCAACCAGGGCACGTGCATCAACCAGCGACCGGTGGTCGAGGTTGGTGACCGCGTCGAGGAAGGCCAGCCCATCGCCGACAGCAGCTCGACCGACCGCGGCGAGCTCGCCCTTGGCCGGAACATCCTGGTCGCCTTCATGAGTTGGGAGGGCGGCAACTACGAGGACGCCATCGTCATCAGCGACCGGCTGGTGCGCGAGGACCTGTTCACCAGCATCCACATCGAGAAGCACGAGATCGAGTCGCGCGACACCAAGCTGGGTCCCGAGGAAATCACGCGCGACATCCCGAACGTCGGCGAAGAGTCGCTCAAGGACCTCGACGAGGACGGCATCATCTACATCGGCGCCGAGGTACAGCCGGGCGACATCCTGGTCGGCAAGATCACGCCCAAGGGCGAGACCGAGCTGACCGCCGAGGAGCGCCTGCTGCGCGCCATCTTCGGTGAGAAGGCACGCGAAGTTAAGGACTCCAGCCTGCGCCTGCCCCACGGCGAGCGCGGCAAGGTCGTCGATGTGCGCGAGTTCAATCGCGACCGCGGCGACGAGCTGCTGCCCGGCGTCAACCGGCTGATCCGCGTCAGCGTTGCGGCCAAGCGCAAGATCAGCGTCGGCGACAAGATGGCCGGCCGCCACGGCAACAAGGGTGTCGTGGCCAAGATCCTGCCGCAGGAGGACATGCCCTTCCTGCCCGACGGCAGGCCGGTCGACATCATCCTCAACCCGTTGGGCGTGCCTTCGCGCATGAACATCGGTCAGATCCTGGAGACCCACCTCGGCTGGGCCCTGATGGAGCAGGCCGACCGCGATGGTGGGGTGCCGATCAAGGCCGCGACCGCCGTCTTCGACGGCGCGACCGAGGAGCAGATCCGCGAGGAGCTTAAGGACGCCGGCCTGCCCGAGACGGGCAAGGTCATGCTTCACGACGGCCGCACGGGCGAGGCTTTCGACCGCGAGGTCACCGTCGGTTACATCTACATGCTCAAGCTGCACCACCTGGTCGAGGACAAGATCCACGCCCGCTCGACCGGCCCATACAGCCTCATCACCCAGCAGCCGCTCGGCGGCAAGGCCCAGTTCGGTGGCCAGCGCTTCGGCGAGATGGAGGTGTGGGCGCTCGAGGCCTATGGCGCCGCCAACATCCTGCAGGAGCTACTGACGGTCAAGAGCGACGACGTCATGGGCCGCGTCCAGACGTACGAAGCGATCGTCAAGGGCGAGGACATTCAGCCGCCGGGCGTGCCGGAGTCGTTCAAGGTCCTGATCAAGGAGCTCCAGAGCCTGGCGCTCAACGTCGAGATCCTCAACGAGAACGAAGAAGAGATCCACTTTGCGGAGGACGCCTCCGCTTACCCGCTACCCGACCTGGGCGGGATCAACCTGGCCGGTTTCGAGGACTGACCAGTCGCCGGGCGGCGCCAACCGCGTGAGCGGTTGAACCCGGCAAAGCAAGGAGAAAAATGCTCGAGGTCAACAACTTCAACGCCATCCGTATCTCGCTCGCGTCACCCGAGCAGATCCGCGAATGGTCGAAGGGCGAGGTCACCAAGCCCGAAACGATCAACTACCGCACGCTCCGGCCTGAGAAGGACGGCCTGTTCGACGAGCGCATTTTTGGCCCGTCGCGCGACTGGGAGTGCTACTGCGGCAAGTACAAGCGCATCCGCTACAAGGGCATCATCTGCGACAAGTGCGGCGTCGAGGTAACTCGCGCCAAGGTCCGTCGCGAGCGCATGGGCCACATCCAGCTGGCCTCGCCGGTCAGCCACATCTGGTATTTCAAGGGCACGCCGTCGCGCCTCGGCATCCTGCTCGACATCAGCCCGCGCAACCTCGAGCGCGTTCTGTACTTCGCCCTCTACATCGTGACCTGGGTCGACGAGGACGCCCGCGCGCGCCTGCTGGCCCAGCTCGAAGAGGAAGCCGAAGGCCGTGGTGGCCGCGGCGGCAAGGCGCTGTCCGACCTCGAGGACCAGCTGCAGGCCGATTTCAACCGGCGCAAGGACGAGCTCAATGACGGCCTCGCCGCGTTCAAGCATGAGCGCGAAGAAGAACGTACGCAGCGCACCGCCGATCTTGTCGAGGCGCAGCAGGCGACCGATGCCGCCATCAAGGCCCTTGGCACCGGCACCGCCGACGAGCCTGTCGTGTTCGCGCCCACCGGCGAAGTGATCGTTGCTGCCGGCGACAAGGCCGGCAAGACCGCCGTAACCGCGCTCAACAAGGCCGCCGCGGCCGAGGTCGAGCGCGTCAATACGGAGATCCAGCAGCGCGAGGCGCTCGAGGAGGACGGCGTCCGCCGTCAGGTCGAGGACCAGCGGCTGCAGAACGACGCCATGATCCAGGCCGAGAGGGAGCGCCTCAAGGGTGAGGCCGAAGGCGCCAAGGAAGAGATCCGCCGCGCGCGCGACGAGATCCAGCGCCTGCAGCCGGGCATGCTCCTGCCCGAGACCTCGCTCGATGGCTTCAGCTATCGCGAGCTCGACCGCAAGTACGGCTCGGGCGTGCGTGGTGGTGCGCGCCTGTTCGGTGCCGGCATGGGCGCCGAGGCAGTGCGCGAACTGATCGTGCGCATGGAGCTATATGAACTCGCCCAGAAGCTGCACGCCGAGGTCCGGACCACATCCGGCCAGCGGCGCAAGAAGGCGATCAAGCGTCTGCGCCTGATCGAAGCCTTCCGGCGCAGCGGCAACCAGCCGGAGTGGATGATCCTGTCCGTCCTGCCGGTCATCCCGCCCGACCTGCGACCGATGGTCCAGCTCGACGGCGGCCGCTTCGCCACGTCCGACCTGAACGACCTTTACCGTCGCGTGATCAACCGCAACAACCGGTTGAAGAGGCTGCTCGAGCTCGGTGCGCCCGAGATCATCATTCGCAACGAGAAGCGCATGCTGCAGGAGGCGTGCGACGCGCTGATCGACAACGGCCGGCGCGGCCGCGCCATCAGCGGTACCGGCAACCATCGCCTCAAGAGCCTGTCCGACATGCTCAAGGGCAAGCAGGGCCGCTTCCGCCAGAACCTGCTCGGCAAGCGCGTCGACTATTCCGGTCGGTCGGTCATCGTGGTCGGCCCGGAGCTCAAGCTGCACCAGTGCGGCCTGCCCAAGAAGATGGCGCTCGAGCTGTTCAAGCCGTTCGTCATGCGCCAGCTCGTCGAGAAGGGCTTCGCCCACAACATCAAGAGCGCCAAGCGCATCGTCGAGCGTGTCCGGCCCGAGGTGTGGGACGTCCTCGAAGATGTCATCAAGGACCACCCGGTCCTGCTCAACCGCGCACCAACGCTGCACCGCCTCGGTATCCAGGCGTTCATGCCGGTCCTCGTCGAGGGCTCGGCGATCCAGATCCACCCGTTGGTCTGCTTCGCCTTCAATGCCGACTTCGACGGCGACCAGATGGCCGTCCACGTACCTCTTTCGCGCGCCGCGCAGGAAGAGGCCCGGCGGATGATGCTGTCGACCGCCAACCTGCTGTCGCCGTCGTCCGGCGAGCCGGTCGTCGGCCCGACGCAGGACATGGTCCTCGGCTGCTATTACCTGACCCTCGAGCGTGAGACGACGAGCGGCAAGAAGGCCATCGCGCGCTTCGGCGACGAGAGTGAGGCACTGCTCGCGTACGACGTCGGGCGCATCGACACTCGCTCGCGGATGGAGAACCTGGCCAACCACCGCGTGCCGCAGCTCAGCCTGCACTCGCCCATCGAGTTGACCGTCAACGCGTGGGATGAGGCAACCGAGAGCGTCACTCCCCAGACCGTGCGCACGACCGTCGGCCGGGTCCTGTTCAACCAGGTCCTGCCCGACCGGCTGCGCTTCGTCAACAAGCCCATGACCCGGACCGCCCTGCGCGATCTGGTCAGCGACTGCTACCGCGTGCTCGGCCCGACCGAGACGGCGCATCTCGTCGACGGCATCAAGCAGATTGGCTTCCGCTTCGCCACGCGCGGCGGCATGACCATCGCCGTCAGCGACATCACCGTGCCTAAGGAAAAGCCGGCGCTGCTGAAGGCCGCGGACGACCAGGTCGACGATATCGACCGCCAGTACCAGCGCGGCCTCATCACCGACGACGAGCGGTACGAGAAGGTCGTCCAGATCTGGAAGGACACCACCCAGGCTGTCAGCGACAAGATGAGCGAGTCGCTCGATCCAACCGGTGCCGTCACGATGATGACGAACTCCGGCGCCCGCGGCAACAAGGGCAACATCGGTCAGCTCGGCGGCATGCGCGGCCTGATGGCCGACCCGACCGGTCGGATCATCGACGTGCCGGTCCGCTCGAACTTCCGCGAGGGCATGACCGTCCTCGAGTACTTCATCTCGACGCACGGCGCGCGCAAGGGTCTGGCTGACACCGCCCTGCGCACGGCCGACTCGGGCTACCTCACCCGTCGCCTCGTCGACGTCGCGCAGGACGTGATCACGCGCGACGATGACTGCGGTACGGAAGAGGGCACCTGGATCACCCGCGGCGAGACCGAAGAGTTCGCCGCCAACGAGGAAGGCGCTTTCCGCCGTCGGCTGGTTGGACGGCTGGCTGCCGCACCCGTCCTCAATCCCAAGGCCAAGAAGAAGGCCGACCCGATCGTCGAGCGCAATGTCGAGATCACGGAAGCGATCGCCGCCGCGATCGACGCCGCTGGTCTGGACGAGGTGCTCGTGCGCTCGCCGCTGACCTGCCAGTCACGCTACGGCGTCTGCCGTGCCTGCTACGGGCGCGACCTCGCCACGGGCCGGCTGGTCGGTATCGGCGAAGCGGTCGGCATCATCGCCGCCCAGTCGATTGGAGAGCCCGGCACGCAGCTGACCATGCGGACGTTCCACACCGGCGGCGTCGCCGGCCTGGACATCACCGCCGGCCTGCCGCGCGTCGAGGAGCTGTTCGAGGCACGCATGCCCAAGGGCAAGGCCGAGATCAGCCACATCGACGGCGTCGTCGAGATCATCCAGGGCGAGACCGGCGCTCGCCGGGTCAAGGTCACCAGCCGCGAGGAGTTCGATACCCCGCTACGGCTGACCAAGAACCACGAGCTGCTGGTGGCCGAGGGCGACCACGTCGAGGTCAACCAGGTCCTTGCTCGCCACGAGCAGGACGGCCAGGTTGCCGACGAAGTTCGTGCATCCGAGCGCGGCCTGGTCGTGCGCGTCGATGACGGGCTGCGCGTGCGCAGCGAGGACGTTGTCGAACGCGAGTACGCCATTCCGCACAACGCCAAGCTGCTGGTCGACAACGGCCAGGCGATCCGCGCCGGTGATCCCATCACCGACGGCCCGATCAACCCGCAGGAGTACCTCGAAACGCGCGGTCGCGATCACGTTCAGCGCTACCTGGTCAAGGAAGTGCAGCGCGTGTATCGCAGCCAGGGCGTGACCATCAACGACAAGCACATCGAGATCATCGTCCGGCAGATGCTGCGCAAGGTGCGCATCGACCAGCCGGGCGACAGCGAGCAGCTGCCCTTCGAGCTCGTCGACAAGTTCGAGTTCGAGGAGATCAACAACCGCGTCCTGGCGGAGGGTGGCGAGCCGGCGACGGCCGAGACCGTCCTGCTGGGCGTGACCAAGGCGTCGCTCAACACCTCGAGCTTCCTCGCCGCCGCCTCCTTCCAGGAGACGACGCGCGTGCTGACCGAGGCGGCGATAAACGGCTCCAAGGACCGCCTGCTCGGGCTCAAGGAGAACGTCATCATCGGCAAGCTCATCCCGGCCGGCACGGGTGCGCCGCAGAACCTGGCCGCGGCCAGGGAAGCGGCTCGTCGCGCGGCCGCCGAGGCGCTGGCCGGTGGCGAGTTGCCCGAGGGCTTTGGCGAGGAGGAGATCAACATCTTCCTGGCCGAGCAGGCCGCGGCTGCTGCCGCCGCCGGCGAAGCCGAGGTCCGCGAGGCCGTGGCCAACCCGTTCCTCGAGGGGACCGGGTCGCGTGACGGCGACGCCGAGGGCGACGAGGTCAACCCCTTCCTCGAAGGCCGGCCTGCCCAGGCCGCGGCGGATGAGGTACTCGACCTCGCTGCCGACGATGACGACGAGGACACCGCCGAAGCCGAGGACATCCCCGAGCTGTAGCTCCTCTGACTAACTGACGGAACCCGCCGCGGCTCACGCCCGGCGGGTTTTCGTTGGGCTCGCCGATCGTTGCGTGATCGTGAGCCATTTGTTACACTCCGCGTTCGTGGCCTGAGGGCCTTATTGTCGTGTCCCGATCGGGCCGGCCGAGCAGACCGCCGGTGGAAGCCCACATCGGGTCCCACTCACATCACACATAGCAGTCATCACGCGTGCGCCTGCCGCCCCCAGCGCAGCGCCCGCGTCCTCAATCACTCGAAACTAAGGGGAGTCACCGACTCGTGCCGACTATCAACCAACTGGTGCGCAAGGGCCGCCAGCCCGCGCAGAAGAAGGTCAAGTCGCCCGCCATGCGCAAGAACTGGAACAGCCTCCGCCAGCGCGTCGAGCCCATTCCGGGCGCGCCGCAGAAGCGGGGTGTCTGCCTGCAGGTGCGCACGATGACGCCCAAGAAGCCCAACTCGGCGCTGCGCAAAATCGCCCGCGTTCGGCTGTCGAACCAGCAGGAAGTCACCGCCTACATTCCGGGCATCGGCCACAACCTGCAGGAGCACTCGGTCGTGCTCGTGCGCGGCGGCCGCGTGCGTGACCTCCCTTCGGTCAAGTACCACATCATCCGCGGCACGCTCGACGCTGCCGGCGTGCGCGACCGCAAGCAGGGTCGCTCGCTGTACGGCGCCAAGAAGCCCAAGTAGGTAGATAGATGCCTCGTCGCGCCCAGATTCCCCGCAAGGCAAAGTACGCGCCTGTACTGACGCGCAATACGGACCGCTTCGTCGTCAAGCTCATGCGTGACGGCAAGAAGGGTCTGGCCGAGGGCATCCTGCGCCAGGCGTTGGCGCGTGCCGAGGCCGCCGCGCGTCGCCCCGGGCTAGAGGTGCTCGACGCTGCCCTGCGCAACGCCACGCCGATCATCGAGGTCAAGCCGCGCCGCGTGGGTGGTGCGACTTACCAGGTGCCCGTCGAGATCCGTGGCGATCGGCGCATGTCGCTTGGCGTGCGCTGGCTGGTGCAGGCCGCGCGCAAGCGCCAGGGCAAGTCGATGAGCGAGAAGCTCGCCTTCGAGCTGGTCGACGCAATGAATGGACTCGGCGCCGCCGTCAAGCGGCGCGAAGACACGCACAAGATGGCCGAAGCCAACAAGGCCTTCAGCCACTTCAAGTGGTAGGCCAGGGAAGCAGTTAGTTCAAATGGCTCGTCAAGTTCCGCTCGCCCGCACGCGCAACATCGGCATCATTGCCCATATCGACGCCGGCAAGACCACGGTTACCGAGCGGATCCTCTTTTACACCAAGAAGATCTACAAGATCGGTGAGGTCCACGAGGGCGCAGCGACGATGGACTGGATGCCGCAGGAGCAAGAGCGCGGCATCACCATCACCGCTGCCGCGACGACCGCCTTCTGGGGCGATCATCGCATCAACATCATCGATACGCCCGGGCACGTGGATTTCACCGTCGAGGTCGAGCGCAGCCTGCGCGTACTCGACGGCGCGGTCGTTGTGTTCGACGGCGTGGCCGGCGTAGAGCCCCAGTCAGAGACCGTTTGGCGACAGGCCGACCGGTACGGCGTGCCGCGCTTCTGCTTCATCAACAAGCTTGACCGCACCGGCGCCGACTTCTGGCGCGGGATCGAGTCGATCAAGGACCGCCTCGGCGCCAACGCCGTGCCCGTCCAGATCCCGATCGGCAGCGAGGACAAGTTCCGTGGCGTCATCGACCTGGTCGAGATGAAGGCCATCACGTATGGCAACGACCTGGACGACCCGATCGTCGAGGGACCCGTCCCGGCCGAGCTCGAGGCCGAGGCGCGCAAGCATCGCAACGCAATGATCGAGGCCATCGCCGAGACAGACGACGAGCTGACGCACAAGTACCTCGAAGGCGAGGAGTTCACGGTCGACGAGATCCGCCGCGGCCTGCGCCTGGGCACTCTCCAGAGCAAGATCATCCCGGTCCTGACTGGGTCGGCGCTCAAGAACAAGGGCATCCAGCCCATGCTCGACGCGGTCATCGCGTACCTGCCGTCGCCGCTCGATGTCCCGCCGGTCATCGGCCAGGACCCGCGCAACGGCGCCGAGGTGCTGCGCACGGTCGACGACAAGGAGCCGTTCAGCGCGCTTGTCTTCAAGATTGCCGCTGACCCGTTCGTGGGCAAGCTCGCCTTCTTCCGGGTGTACTCGGGCACGCTCAAGTCCGGCTCGTACGTTCTGAATGCCACCAAGGGCAAGAAGGAGCGCATCGGCCGGGTGGTGGAGATGCACGCCAACCACCGCGAGGACATCGAGGAGGTCTACGCCGGCGATATTGCCGCCGTCGTCGGGCTGAAGGACAGCTTCACCGGCGACACGCTGGCGGACCCGGACCATCCCGTGATCCTCGAGTCGATGACGTTCCCAGAACCGGTCATCGAGGTCAAGATCGAGCCCAAGACGAAGGCCGACCAGGACAAGCTCGCGATCGCCCTTGGCCGGCTGGCCGAGGAAGACCCGACCTTCCGCGTCAAGACGGAGCCTGAAACCGGCGAGACGCTGATCGCGGGCATGGGCGAGCTGCATCTCGACGTCCTCGTCGACCGCATGGTGCGCGAGTTCCGCGTTGCCGCCAACGTCGGCAAGCCGCAGGTTTCGTACCGCGAGACCATCCGCCGGCCGGCCGACGGCAACGGCCGCTTCGTCCGCCAGAGCGGCGGCAAGGGCCAGTACGGCCACGCCGTGATCAAGATCGAGCCGCGTGAGAAGGGTGCCGGTTACGAGTTCGTCGACAAGATCGTCGGCGGCAGCATCCCGCGCGAGTACATCAAGCCCATCGACGCCGGCATTCGCGAGGCACTCGAGACCGGCATCTATGCCGGCTTCCCGGCCGTGGATATCAAGGTCACCCTCGTTGATGGGTCGTACCACGAGGTCGACTCGTCCGAAATGGCGTTCAAGATTGCCGGTTCGATGGCCGTCAAGGACGCCTTCGAGAAGGCCGACCCGACCATCCTCGAGCCGATCATGCGCGTCGAGGTGATCATGCCCGAGGAATTCATGGGCGACGTCATCGGCGACCTGAACAGCCGGCGCGGCCACATCGAGGGCATGGAAACACGCGGCACCGGCGAGGGCCATCGCACGCAGGTCGTGCGCGCCTTCGTGCCGCTCGCCCTGATGTTCGGCTACGCCACCGACCTGCGCAGCATGACCCAGGGTCGCGCCACCTACTCAATGGAATTCAGTCACTACGCAGAGGTGCCGACAGGCATCGCCAACGAACTCGCCCAGAAGTCGAAGGTTTAGAGGACAAGAGAGGAAGCACGAGGATGGCCAAGAAGAAGTTCGAGCGCACCAAGCCGCACGTCAACATCGGCACGATCGGCCACATCGACCACGGCAAGACGTCGCTCACCGCTGCCATCACCAAGTACCTCAGCCTGAAGGGTGAGGCCGAATACCGCGCCTTCGACACCATCGACAACGCGCCCGAGGAGCGCGAGCGCGGCATCACCATCGCCATCGCCCACGTCGAGTACGAGACGGCCGCCCGCCACTACGCCCACGTCGACTGCCCCGGCCACGCCGACTACATCAAGAACATGATCACCGGTGCCGCCCAGATGGACGGCGCCATCCTGGTCGTGGCCGCCACCGACGGGCCCATGCCCCAGACGCGCGAGCACATCCTGCTGGCGCGCCAGGTCGAGGTGCCCTACATCGTCGTCTTCCTGAACAAGGTCGACATGGTCGACGACCCCGAGCTGCTCGACCTGGTCGAGCTCGAGGTGCGCGAGCTGCTCAGCAAGTACAACTTCCCGGGCGACGACGTACCGGTCATCCGCGGCAGCGCCTTGAAGGCGCTCGAGGCCTCCAACGACCCGGCCGACCCCGCCTACGCGCCCATCCAGGAGCTGATGGACGCGGTCGACTCCTACATCCCGACGCCCGAGCGCGCCGTCGACAAGCCCTTCCTGATGCCGGTCGAGGATGTCTTCGGCATCAAGGGCCGGGGCACCGTCGCCACCGGCCGCGTCGAGCGCGGCGTGGTGAAGGTCGGCGAGGAGGTCGAGATCGTCGGCATCAGGCCCACGCGCAAGGTCGTCGTGACCGGCGTCGAGATGTTCAAGAAGCTGCTCGACGAGGGCCGTGCCGGCGACAACATCGGCACCCTCCTGCGCGGCATCGAGCGCGAGGACATCGAGCGCGGCCAGGTGCTGGCCAAGCCGGCCTCGGTCAAGCCGCACACCAAGTTCAAGAGCCGCGTCTACGTCCTGACGCGCGAGGAGGGCGGCCGCCATACGCCCTTCTACAACGGCTACCGGCCGCAGTTCTACCTGCGCACGACCGACATCACCGGCTCGATCGCGCTGCACGGCGGCGCCGAGATGGTCATGCCCGGTGACAACGTCGACATGGACGTCGAGCTGGGCAACTCGATCGCCCTCGAGACCGGCCAGCGCTTCGCCATCCGCGAGGGCGGCCACACCGTCGGTGCCGGCGCCATCACCGAGATCCTGGAGTGAGCGCGAGTTCGGCGACGAGTACCCGCACGGCGGGAGCTCGTCGACAGCGAAGTAGCAGCGGCCCGCAGGCCGACTGCGGAAGGAACAGCTAGTGGCTCGGCAGCGCATCCGAATTCGGCTCAAGGCGTACGACCATCGGTTGCTCGACCAGTCGGCGCTCCAGATCGTGGAGACCGCTCAGCGCACCGGTGCGGACGTCGTCGGCCCTGTGCCGCTGCCGACCCGCATCGAGAAGTTCACCGTCATTCGCTCGCCGTTCATCGACAAGGACAGCCGCGAGCAGTTCGAGATTCGTACCCACAAGCGGCTGATCGACATCCTCGATCCGTCCGCCAAGACCGTCGACGCCCTGATGAGGCTCAGCCTCGCGGCCGGCGTCGACATAGAAATCAAGATGTGAAATGGCTATTGGAGTAATCGGTAGGAAGGTCGGAATGACCTCGGTCTTTGCCGAGGACGGCACGATGGTGCCGGTTTCCGTCCTCGCCGTCGAACCGAATACGGTGACCGCCCTGCGCACGCCCGATACGGACGGCTACAGCGCCGTCCAGCTCGGCGCCGGATCGGTCAAGAAGCTGACCAAGCCACGCGCCGGCCAGCTCAAGAACCTGCCCAGCGTTCGCCACGCGCGCGAATTCCGCGTCGATGACACGGCCGACTACGAAGTCGGTCAGGTCGTCGACGTCAGCCTCTTCGCCGAGGGCGACATCGTCGATGTCACCGGCGTCAGCAAGGGCAAGGGCTTCGCCGGCACGGTCAAGCGCCACAACTTCCGGCGTGGGCCTGAGACGCACGGTTCCGACTCGCACCGCCAGCCGGGTTCGGTTGGCGCGGGCACGTACCCGGGCAAGGTGTTCAAGGGCACGGGCATGGCCGGCCACATGGGCTCGGACCGCACCACCATCAAGAAGCTGACCGTCGTCCGCGCCGATACAGAGCGCAACCTGCTGCTCGTTCGTGGCAGCGTGCCCGGCGCGCCCAACGCGCTGGTCATGGTCAGGAAGGTCAAGTAGATGCCGACCACGACCCTCTACTCGAAGTCGGGCGCCGAGGTGGGCACGGTCGACCTGCCCGAGACGTTGTTCAACGTCGAGGTCAACCCCGATCTGCTCCACCAGGCGGTCACGGCCCAGCTCGCTGGCCGCCGGACCGGCACGCATGACACCAAGACGCGCGGCGAGGTCCGCGGCGGCGGTGCCAAGCCCTACCGCCAGAAGGGCACCGGCCGCGCCCGCCAGGGCTCGCGCCGCGCACCGCACTACGCCGGGGGTGGTGTCGTCTTCGGCCCGCATCCGCGCAGTTACGAGCAGAAGATGCCCAAGCGCATGAAGCGGCTCGCCCTGCAGGGTGCGCTGACCGCCAAGTTCGGCGATGGCGCGATCAAGGTCGTCGATGAGCTATCGATGGACGCCACCAAGACCAAGGAACTTATCGGTTATCTCGATGCGCTCAAGGCCACCGGTCGGGTCCTCCTGGTCGCCGTCCGCGGCGATGAAAAGCTGGCCCTGTCGGCGCGCAACCTGCCCACCGTTTCGATCCTGAGCCCGGACTCACTCAACGTCGTCGACGTGCTCAACGCCGATGTCCTGCTCATCTGCCAGCCCGCGCTGGCGACGATGGCGGAGGTGTACGCATGAGCCTGTCGTCGGCACAGATCATCCGCCGCCCGGTCATCAGCGAGAAGTCGATGGACCAGACGCAACACGGTCGTTACACCTTCCGCGTCGCCGAAGACGCCAACAAGTTCCAGATCAAGCGCGCCATCGAGGACCTCTTCAAGGTCGACGTGGTGACCGTCAACGTGCTCAACACCAAGGCCAAGGAAAAGACCCGCGGACGCCGCCAGCGCGGCCAGAAGGGTTGGACCAAGCCCTGGAAGAAGGCCATCGTGACCCTGGCTGCCGGCCAGAAGATCGAATTCTTCGAGGGGGTGTAGTCGATGCCTCTGCGCGGCTATAAGCCCACCTCCGCCGGCCGCCGGTTCATGACCCGGCCAACTTACGAAGAGATCACCACGACCGAGGCCTACAAGCCCCTGCTCGAGCCCCAGAAGCGCATCAGCGGACGCAACGGTCAGGGTCGGATGACCGTCCGTCACCGCGGCGGCGGCGAGAAGCGCCACTACCGGCGCATCGACTTCAAGCGCGACAAGCACGGCGTGCCGGCTCGGCTGGCGACCATCGAGTACGACCCCAACCGGTCGGCCCGCATCGGCCTGCTGCACTACCGCGACGGTGAGAAGCGCTACATGCTCGTGCCCAACGGCCTCAACGTGGGTGACACGGTCATCTCCGGGCCCGAGGCGGAGGCACGCGTCGGTAACGCGCTGCCGCTGCGCAATATCCCGCTCGGCACGACCATCCACAACATCGAGCTGGTGCCCGGCAAGGGCGGCCAGATCGTCCGCTCAGCGGGCGGTGCCGCTCAGCTGCTGGCCAAGGAGGGCGATCACGCCCAGGTCCGCCTGCCGTCAGGCGAGGTGCGCCGCATCGACATGCGCTGCACGGCTACCGTCGGCCAGGTCGGCAACCTTGATCACGAAAACCAGAGCATCGGCAAGGCCGGCCGAGCGCGGCACATGGGCCTGCGGCCCGAGACGCGCGGCGTGGCGATGACTCCGCGCGACCACCCGCACGGTGGCGGCGAGGGCAAGTCGCCGACCGGCATGCCGCCCAAGACGCCGTGGGGCAAGCCCGCCATGGGCCACCGCACGCGCCGCAACAAGATCAGCGGGCAGAACATCGTCCGCTCCCGGCATCGCCGCAGCTAGGCAGGAGAGGCTCTGATGTCACGTTCGCTGAAGAAAGGCCCGTTCGCCGAGCCGCGACTGCTGTCGCGCGTTCAGCAGATGAACCGCAAGAACGAGAAGAAGGTGCTGCGCACGTGGTCGCGCGCAAGCGTCATCTTTCCCGACTTCGTTGGTCACACCATCGCCGTCTACAACGGCAAGAAGCACATCCCGGTCTACGTGACCGAGAACATGGTCGGCCATCGCCTCGGTGAGTTCAGCCCGACCCGCACCTTTCGCGGGCACGGCAAGCACACCGAGCGCTCGACGGCGCTGAAGTAGGCCGAGCGAGATGCGCGTTTCTGCCACTGCCAAGTACACCCGCCACTCCACCCGCAAGACGCGGCTGGTGACCCAGGCCATCGTCGGCATGCCCGTCGCCGAGGCCGAGGCGGCCTTGAAGTTCATGCCCCAGGAGGCCGCCCGCGACGTGGCCAAGGTGCTCCACAGCGCTGCCGCCAACGCCGAGAACAACCACAACCTGTCGCCTGACGAGTTGGTCGTGGCCCAGGCGACGGCCGATGAGGGGCCGACGATGAAGCGTTTCCGACCGCGCGCCCAAGGTCGCGCGTTCGCCATCCACAAGCCGATGACCCACATCACCGTGGTCGTCGAGAGCAAGGAGGCCTGAGCATGGGTCGTAAGGTCCATCCCTACGGCTTCCGGCTTGGCGTGGCCCGCACGTGGAACGCCAAGTGGTATGCCGACAAGAACTACACCGACCTGCTGAAGGAGGACATCTCCATCCGCACGCTGGTCAGCCGCCGCCTGGCCAACGCCAGCGTGAGCATGGTCGACATCGAGCGTGGCATCAACCACGTGACGGTCACCGTCCATACCGCCAAGCCGGGCATTGTCATCGGCAAGGGCGGCGCCAACGTCGAAGCACTGCGCCAGCAGATCGGCCGCCTGGCCAAGGGCAAGGTCAAGCTCGAGATCAAGGAAATCCGCCAGCCGGATCTGGACGCGGTCCTGGTGGCGACCAACATCGCCCAGCAGTTGACCCGCCGCATCGCCTTCCGCAAGGCGCTCAAGCAGTCCATCCAGCGCACGATGAAGGCGGGTGCCAAGGGCGTTCGCATCGCCGTGTCGGGCCGCCTCGGCGGCGCCGAGATGGCCCGCCGCGAGTGGGACAAGGAAGGCCGCATCCCGCTCAACACGCTGCGCGCCGACATCAGCTACGGCCAGGTCCACGCTCACACGACCTACGGCCGCATCGGCGTCAAGGTCTGGATCTACCGCGGCGACATCCTGCCCGAGCGCACGGCGCCGCGCGAGCCGGCCACGCCGGTCGCCGGGGGTGCCGCCTGATGTTGATGCCCCGTCGCGTCAAGCACCGTCGCGTCATGCGTGGCCGCATGTCGGGCATGGCCAAGGGTGGCACGGAGATCTCATTCGGCGACTACGGCCTGATGAGCACCGAACCGGCCCTGATCACGGCCCGCCAGATTGAGGCAGCCCGGCGCGCCATGACCCGCTACGTCAAGCGTGGTGGCAAGGTCTGGATCCGCATCTTCCCGGATAAGCCCATGACCAAGAAGCCGGCCGAAGTCCGGATGGGTTCGGGCAAGGGCGCGCCAGACCACTGGGTCGCCGTCGTCAAGCCCGGTCGCGTGCTGTTCGAGATGGCCGGCGTGCCCGAGAACGAGGCCGAAGAGGCGATGCGCCTGGCCGGCCACAAGCTGCCGGTCGACGTCAAGTTCCTGGTACGTGAAGGAGTCGGTGGCGATGGACATCGATAAGGTCCGCGGGCTGACCGACGGCGAGCTCAGGACGGAGCTCGGCACGGAGCGGCGCCACCTCTACGACCTGCGCTTCCAGCTGGCCACCCGCCAGCTGACCGACCATACCCAGCTGGCCCAGACACGGCGTTCGATCGCCCGCATCTTGACCGTGATGACCGAGCGCAATCTCGAGCCCATCGAGGCTGCGCCACCGCCGCCATCCCGCAGCCGCACACGGCGCCCGAGCAGAAGCGCCGCGGCCAAGCCGGCGGCCAAAGAAACTGCCACTGCCACGCCCCGAGGAGGTAAGTCATGACCGCCGCGCCAACCCGCGCGAGCGGCAAGGAGCTCGTCGGGCGCGTCGTATCGGACAAGATGGACAAGACCATCGTCGTCTCGGTCGAGCGCCTGCAGCGCCACCCGCTTTACAAGCGCGTCGTCCGCCTGTCGAACAAGTTCAAGGCGCATGACGAGGCCAATGAGGCCCACGTCGGCGACACGGTCCGCATCGTCGAGTCGCGCCCTCTGTCCGCCACCAAGCGCTGGCGCCTGGTCGAGGTCATCGCGCGCGCCGGCGAGGCGAGCGGTGAGGCGCTGGTCGCCGAAGAGGCCGCCACCAGCGAGGCCATTCACTCGGCTGCCCATCCGGGTCGCACCGCCCACGCCGATGAGGCCGAGGCAGGCGAGCAATGATCCAGCAGGGCAGCCGGCTCAAGGTCGCCGACAACACCGGCGCGCGGGTGGTCGAGTGCATCCGCGTGATCGGCCGTTCGCAAAAGACGACCGCCGGTATCGGTGATGTGATCATCGCCAGCGTCAAGCAGGCCGTGCCCAACGCCGCCGTCAAGAAGGGCGACGTCGTGCGTGCGGTTGTCGTGCGCACGAACAAGGAACTGGGTCGGCGCGACGGCAGCTACATCCGCTTCGACGAGAACGCGGCCGTGCTCATCAACAACCAGGGCAACCCGCGCGGCACGCGCATCTTCGGTCCGGTCGCGCGCGAGCTGCGCGACAGGAACTACATGAAGATCGTGTCACTCGCGCCGGAGGTGCTGTGATGGCCGTTCAGCGAGAGCTCCCGCGCGGTACGCGCGTGCCTGACATCCGCACCGGCGACACGGTCATCGTGATGACCGGCAAGGACGCCGGCAAGCGGGGCAAGGTCCAGCGGGTCCTGCGCAACCCGCAGGGCTACAAGAAGACGGTCAGCCGCTTCGGCGCGCAGGCCTTCAAGCGCGGCTCGCCGCTGTCGGGCGTGCATGTCGTGGTCGAGGGCGTGAACATCGCCCATCGCCACACCAAGCCGAGCCAGAAGATGGGTCGCAACGACCGCCAGCCGCGTGTCCAGCAGGGCGGCATCCTCGAGCTGGCCCAGCCATTGCCGGCCAGCCGCGTGATGATCCTTTGCCCCAACTGCGGCAAGGCCACCCGCGTCAAGCACGGCACTGGCGGCGACGGCCGCACGACACGCGTGTGCAGTCAGTGCGGCGAGAACCTGACCCGCGAGGCCCAGAAGCATGACTAGTGGACTGCAGCAGCGATACCTCGACGAAGTCGTGCCCGCGCTCAAGAAGGAGTTCGGCTACGAGAACGTCATGCAGGTACCCAAGCTTTCCAAGATCGTCCTCAACATCGGCCTGGGCGAGGCCCTGACCAACGCCAAGGCGCTCGACGCGGCGACCGGCGACCTGGCCAGGATCACCGGCCAGAAGCCGATAGTGACCCGCGCGCGCCGCTCGATTGCCCAGTTCCGGGTCCGTACCAACAACCCGATTGGCGCCAAGGTGACGCTGCGTGGCGAGCGCATGTGGGACTTCCTCGAGCGCCTGACCCGCATAGCCCTGCCCCGCATCCGCGACTTCCGCGGCGTGCCCGGCAAGAGCTTCGACGGCCGGGGCAACTACTCGCTCGGAATGCGCGAGCAGCTCGCCTTCCCGGAAATCGACTACGACAAGATCGACCGCCTGCGCGGTCTCGAAGTGAGCATCGTCACCACCGCCACGACCGACGAGGAATCGAAGCGGCTGCTGCAGCTGCTCGGCATGCCCTTCGCGAGCTGATCAGCAAGCGAAGCGCCGACGTAGAACGGGCAGACCCAAGGGAGAACTGATGGCCAAGAAATCACTCATAGCCAAGGCGAAGCGCGAGCAGCGTTTCGACGTGCGCGAATACCACCGCTGCTTCGTATGTGGCCGGCCGCGCGCCTACATGCGCCGTTTTGGCCTGTGCCGCATCTGCTTCCGCGAGCGCGCCCTGCTGGGCGAGCTGCCGGGCGTGACCAAGTCGAGCTGGTAGACAGATGAACGTCTCAGATCCGATCGCCGACATGCTGACCCGCGTGCGCAACGCCAGTCGCGCGCGCCACGACGAGGTCGTGCTGCCTTCATCGCGGACGAAGCTGGCCATTGCCCAGATCCTCGTCGCCGAAGGCTTCATCGATGGCGCCGAGGAGTTCAGCGAGGGCAGCCAGAAATTCCTGCGCCTGCGCCTCAAGTACGTCGGCAAGCTGCCCGTCGTGTCCGGCCTCAAGCGCGTCAGCAAGCCCGGCCTGCGCGTGTATGCCACCAAGACCCAGATCCCGCGCGTGCTGGGCGGCCTGGGCGTGGTCATCGTCAGCACCAGCCAGGGGATCATGACCGGCTCGGCGGCGCGCAAGGCGCAGCTGGGCGGCGAAGTCCTCGCCTACGTCTGGTAAGAGTCGATGTCACGTATCGGGCGGCTGCCCATTCCCATCCCGGCTGGCGTCGATGTGACGCTGGACGGCAACCACATCACGGTCAAGGGTCCCAAGGGTGAGCTCAGCCGGGACCTGTCGCCCGAGCTCAAAGTCGTGCACGAGGATTCGACGCTGCGCGTCGAGCGGCCCAACGACGATAAGACCTCACGCGAGCTGCACGGCCTGACCCGCACGCTCGTGGCCAACATGGTCATCGGTGTCACCACCGGCTACCGCAAGGGCCTCGAGATCACCGGCGTCGGCTACCGCGCACAGCTGGTCGGCAGGAAACTGCAGCTCAACCTGGGCTACAGCCATCCCATCGAGATCGATCCGCCGTCGGGCATCAGCTTCGAGGTCGAAACGCCCATCAAGCTGGCCGTCATTGGCATCGACAAAGAGCTGGTCGGCCACTATGCGGCCAAGGTCCGCGCCACGCGCAAGCCCGAGCCCTACAAGGGCAAGGGTGTGCGCTACGCCGGCGAGGTCATTCGACGCAAGGCTGGCAAGGCCGGCAAGATCGGCGGCAAGAAGTGAGCGCCGTGAGCCGCGGCGCGGCCCGCACCAAGCGCCACGAACGGATTCGCCTGCATCTGGCCGGCTCGACCGGCCGGCCGCGGCTGGCCGTGTTCCGCAGCCTGAACCAAATCTACGCGCAGGTCATCGATGACAGCGCCGGCCGCACGCTGGCCAGCGCTTCGTCGCTCGAAAAGGGCCTGCGTGAGTCCAGCGGCACGAAGTCGGAGCAAGCCAAGGTCGTCGGTCGTCTGATCGCCGAGCGGGCCAAGGCAGCCGGCGTCGACAAGGTCGTCTTCGACCGCGCCGGCTTCCGCTACCACGGCCGCGTTCGCGCGCTGGCCGATGCCGCGCGCGAAGCCGGTCTCGACTTCTAGCCCAGTAAGGAGCAGCCCTACCCCATGCCGAGGATCGACCCGAACAAGCTGACGCTCGAAGAGCGCGTCGTCCAGATCAATCGTGTGGCGAAGGTCGTCAAGGGCGGCCGGCGCTTCAGCTTCAGCGCGATCGTCGTCGTCGGTGACGGTGCCGGGCACGTTGGTGCCGGCCTGGGTAAGGCGGGCGAGGTGCCTGAGGCGATCCGCAAGGGCGTCGAAGACGCCAAGAAGAACCTGATCAAGATCCCCATGGTCGGCACGACCATCCCGCACCAGGTCAACCAGAACTACGGTGCGAGCAAGGTCATGCTCAAGCCAGCCTCGCAGGGCACCGGCGTCATCGCCGGCGGTTCCGTGCGCGCCGTCGTCGAGGCGGCCGGTATTCACGACATCCTGACCAAGACCCTGGGCTCGACCAATCCGGTCAACGTCGTGCGTGCCACGCTCGAGGCGCTGCGCAGCCTGCACAGTGCGGCTGAGCTGTCAGAGCGGCGCGGCCGCCCGCTGCGCAGCATGATCAGCGGTCAGCCGTCGGAGGTTTCTGCCGATGCCCGCTAAGCTCCGCGTCACCCTCGTCAAGAGCCCGGTCAGCCATACCGAGCGAACTCGCGCGACCGTGCGCGCGCTCGGTCTGCATCGCATCGGTGACTCGGTCGACGTCGCAGATACCCCAGAGATGCGCGGCATGGTCCGCGCGGTTCGGTTCCTCCTTCGCACCGAGGACACCAACTCAGAAGAGGCAACCAAGTGAAATTGCATGACCTGCGCCCGGCCGCCGGGTCGCGCAAGTCGCGGACGCGTGTCGGCCGCGGCATCGCGGCCGGTCAGGGCAAGACCGCGGGCCGCGGCACGAAGGGCCAGAAGGCTCGCGCCGGCGCGTCGATTCCGGCGTGGTTCGAAGGCGGTCAGACGCCCATCCACGTCCGCGTGCCCAAGCTGCGCGGCTTCCGCAACGCCTTCAAGGTCGAATACCAGGTGGTCAACGTCGGTCGCATCGCCGAGTACGCGGCGGCCGGTCGCTTCGGCGTCGAAGCCGAGGGGCAACCTTCAGCCAAGGCCAAGAAGGGCAGCTCGGCACCGCTCAGCGTCAATCCTGCCGCGCTCGCCTCGGCCGGCCTGATCGGCACCGACCGCAAGCCGGTCAAGATCCTGGGCCAGGGCGACGTCACGGCGGCGCTGTTCGTCGCGGCCGACGCATTCACCGCCAGCGCCCGCACCAAGATCGAATCGGCCGGCGGTTTCGTCCAGCTCCTGGCTGCCGACGGCGCGCCCGCGCCCGAGGCGAAGTCGGAAGCCGCCAACGCCGAAACTGAGTCTCCCAAGGCCGATGCCAAGGCTGCCAAGGCCGAGCCCAAGGCTGCCAAGGCCGAGCCCAAGGCTGCCAAGGCCGCCAAGACCAGGTCGGAAGCCCGAGCTGCCGACTCTGAGGTGCCCGAGGCGAAGGCCGAAGGCAAAGCTCCGGACACAAAGGCGACCGCCGAGCCTGACGCTGCGGCCGCCACCGACACCGCCGCCGACACCGCTCCGGCCGCCGACGAATCAGCCGCTGACGAAGCGGCCGATGAAGGCAAACCGGCCAAGCCAGCCTCTCGCCGCCGCAAGGCGAGCGAGGAGTAGTCAGGGGTGTTCCAGGCCCTCATCAACGCTTTTCGTGCGCCGGACATCCGGCGCCGAATCCTGTTCGTGCTGGGCATGCTGGTCGTTTACCGGTTCCTGGCCGTCGTGCCCGTGCCGGGCGTCAATCACGCCGCCGTCGCCGACCTCGTCAACAGCCAGGCCTTCCTGCAGCTGATCGACCTGTTCTCAGGCGGTGGCCTGTCCAGCTTCTCGGTCGTGGCGATGGGCGTGAATCCCTACATCAACGCCTCGATCATCATGCAGTTGATGACCGGCGTCGTGCCGCGCCTGCAGGCGCTGTCACGCGAGGGCGAGTACGGCCGGACGCGCATCAATCAGTACACGCGCTACCTGACCGTCCCGCTGGCGCTGCTGCAGGCCTATGGCTACCTCGCCATCCTGCACTCGCAGACCGGCGCCGACGGCCAGCCCATCCTGACCGACTTCGACATCCTGAGCCCGACCACATTGATGCAGATGCTGACCCTCGCCGGCGGCACCATCCTGGCGATGTGGATCGGCGAACTGATCACCGAGCGCGGTATCGGCAACGGCATCAGCTTCATCATCTTTGCCGGCATCGTGGCGCGCGTGCCGCAGGGCGTGGGTCAGTTCCTGACCTCGCCCGATCCCAACTTCCTGGTCGCGATCGCCTTCGTGATCCTCGCCCTCGTGGTGGTGGGCGTGATCGTCTACATCCAGGAGGGCCAGCGCCGGATACCGATCCAGTACGCATCACGCGTGCGCGGCCGGCGCATGTACCAGGGTGGCGCCACGTTCCTGCCACTGCGCGTCAACCAGGCCGGCGTCATCCCGATCATCTTCGCCGTCAGCATCCTGCTCTTCCCGACGCAGATCGCGTCGTACTTCCAGGCGCCGCCCAACACGCCGCCTGAGCAGCTGACGATCGTGAATCAACTCGCCGCGGGTATCGTCAACTTCCTCAGCCCGCAGGGCATCCCGTACATAGTCTTCTACTTCCTCTTAACCATGGGCTTCACCTTCTTCTACACGGCCTTCACGTTCAAACCGGACGAGACGGCCGACCAGCTGCGCAAGAACGGTGGCTTCATCCCGGGCATCCGGCCAGGCTCGCCGACGCGCGACTACCTCTCGAAGGTCGTCTTCCGCTTATCGGTGGCGGGTGCCTTCTTCCTGGCCGTGGTGGCGGTCTCGCCGCTCATCCTGCCCAAGATCATTCCGGGCGCTTCTGAAATAGCCGGCGGCTTTGCCCTCGGCGGTACGGCGCTGCTGATCGTGGTGTCGGTGGTGGTCGAGACGATGAAGCAGATCGAGGCGCAACTGATGATGCGCAACTACGAGGGCTTCATCCGTTGAGGGTTTACGTCATGGTCGGCGGGCCGGGTGCCGGAAAAGGCACCCAGGCGGCCACGCTGGCCGAGCGACTGGGCCTGGCCCACGTCGCCAGTGGCGACCTCTTCCGCAAGCACCTGCGCGAAGGAACTGCACTCGGCAAGCAGGCCGCCAAGTACATGGAGCGCGGCGCGCTGGTGCCAGACGACCTGACCATCTCGATGGTCGAGCAGCGGCTGGCCGAACCGGACGCCGCCGCGGGCGTCATCCTCGACGGCTTCCCGCGCACCGTCGCCCAGGCCGAAGCACTCGACGCCATGCTCGAGCGCTTGGGCAGCCGGACATCGGCCGTCTTCTATCTCGATGTCGACCGCGACGAGCTCATCCGCCGGCTGTCCGGTCGCTGGCTGTGCCGTGCCAACGACCAGCACATGTACCAGGCGCAGACTCACCCACCCAAGGTGGCCGGCCGCTGCGACTACGACGGGGCAGAGCTATACCAGCGCTCGGACGATCTCCCCGAGGTGGTGTCGGCACGCCTCGAGAAGCAGCTGCCGCCGATGTTCGAAGTCGTTGACTACTACGCCGACAAAGGTGTGCTGCACACCATCGACGGCGACCAGCCCCACGCCGAAGTCACCGATTCTCTCCTGCGCGCCATCATGCAGCCGGCGAAGTAGCGATGTTCAACGAGCGCCGTGTGACGCTGAAGAGTCGCGCCCAGGTCGAAAAGATGGCCGTTGCCGGCGCATTGGTTGCCGATGTCCTTGATCGCATGGCGAGCGAGGTCAAAGAAGGTGTCGCGACAATCGATCTGGACCGCATCGCCGAGGAGATGATCCGCGGCGCCGGCGGCATCCCGTCGTTCATCGGTGTGCCCGGCCGGCTGGCGCCGTTCAAGCACTCGCTGTGCATCTCCATCAACGACGAGGTCGTCCACGGTATCCCTGGGCCGCGCCGCATTCGCGCGGGCGACATCGTGTCCATCGATGCCGGCGCGATTGTCGACGGCTGGCACGGTGACGCTGCCCGCAGCTTCCTTGTCGGCGCCGTGCCGGAAGCGGCGCGTACGTTGGTCGAGGCCACGCGCGAGGCGATGTACGCGGGCATCGCCGCCGCCCGCGTCGGCAATCACCTGGGTGACATCTCGGCCGCCATCGAGGACGTCGCCCGGGCGCATGGCTACGGCATCGTGCGCTCCTTCGTCGGCCACGGCATCGGCACCGAAATGCACGAAGAGCCACAGGTGACCAACTACCGCTCTGGCTCGCGCGGCCGTCGCCTCGAGGCCGGCCTGTGTCTGGCCATCGAGCCCATGTTCACGCTGGGTACGCACGAGGTGCGCGTAAAGAGCGATGGCTGGACCGTCGCCACGGCCGATGGTTCACTCGCGGCCCATTGGGAAAACTCCATCGCCATCACCACCGACGGCCCGCGCATCCTGACCGAACACGGCGTCGCGCTTGCTTCGAACGACCAATCTCCGGCAAGGGTTGGCGGTGAGCCGAGCAACGTGGCCGCTGCCGGGCAGGCGCTGTTGCCGTGAGCGTGAACTCTCTGTTACACTCACTGTTCCCGTGCGCCGGGCCCCGACTCGGCTGCCGCGTGCGCTATGGAAGGCTCACGCCAACCAGTAACAGCGCCTCATTTACCACTCACTTTTAGCAACAACGGAGCAAGCCTGCGCCTGTGGCCAAGAAGGACGCGATCGAGGTAGAAGGAACGGTCATCGAACCGCTTCCCAATGCCATGTTTGCCATCGAACTTGAGAACAAACACCGCGTCCTGGCGCACATCAGCGGCAAGCTGCGCATGAACTTCATCCGGATCCTGCCCGGGGATCGCGTCCGAGTCGAGCTGTCGCCTTACGACCTCTCGCGCGGCCGCATCACCTACAGGCTCAAGTAGAGAACGATAAGGAACGTACGAGAACGTGAAGGTCGCCGCATCAGTCAAGGCGCGCTGTGAGCGCTGCAAGATCATCCGCCGGCATGGCGTGGTGATGGTCATCTGCAGCAATCCAAAGCACAAGCAGCGTCAGGGCTAGGAGAAGTAGATGGCGCGCATTGCCGGCATTGACATCCCGCGCGAGAAGCGGGTGGAAGTCAGCCTGACCTACATCTTCGGCATCGGCCTGCCCACCAGCCAGAAGATCCTGGCGCAGGCCAACGTCAACCCCGACACCCGAGTGCGGGATCTGACCGAAGACCAGGTCAACCGGCTGCGCGACATCATCGACCGCCGCTACAAGGTGGAGGGCGATCTCCGCCGCGAGGTCGCGCTGAACATCAAGCGCCTTCAGGAAATTGGCTCGTACCGCGGCCTGCGCCACCGGCGCAACCTGCCCGTCCGCGGCCAGCGCACCAAGACCAATGCCCGCCAGCGTCGAGGCCCCAAGCGCACCGTTGGCGTCAGGCGAAAGAAGTAGGGGAGTCACCCACCAGGCATGGCCGAACGCAAGAGCAAGACCAAGACTCGGCGCCGCGAACGCAAGAACGTTCCCTTTGGACACGTTCACGTTCAGGCGAGCTTCAACAACACCATCGTCACCATCACCGACCCCGCCGGTGGCGTGGTGTCGTGGGGCAGCGCCGGCGTGGCCGGTTTCAAGGGCTCACGCAAGAGCACGCCCTATGCCGCCGCGATGTCGGCTGACGGCGCCGCGCGCCGGGCGATGGAGCACGGCATGCGCCAGGTCGAGGTCTTCGTCAAGGGTCCGGGCGCCGGGCGCGAGCAGGCCATTCGCTCGTTGCAGGCGGCCGGTCTCGAGGTAACGGCAATCACCGACGTGACGCCCATCCCGCATAACGGCTGCCGCCCGCCCAAGCGGCGCCGCGTCTAGGAGGGCGTAACCACAGATGTCTCGTTACCGCGGTCCCGTCTCGCGCCTGTGCCGGCGCGAGGGCATGAAGCTCTATCTCAAGGGCGCCAAGTGCTACACCAAGAAGTGCCCCTTCGAGCGGCGCCCCACGCCGCCCGGCCAGCACGGTGTGCGCCGGCGCAAGATGTCTGGCTTTGGCGTGCAGCTGCGCGAGAAGCAGAAGATCCGGCGCGTGTACTCCGTCCACGAGCGCCAGTTCAAGAACTATTTCGACACGGCGGAGAACCGGCCGGGCGTAACCGGCGAGAACCTGCTGCGCCTGCTCGAAACGCGCCTGGACAACGTCGTCTTCCGCATGGGCTTCAGCTCCAGCCGGGCGCAGGCGCGCCAGTTGGTCAATCACGGCCACTTCACCGTCAACGGCCGGATGGTCAACATCCCATCGTTTCAGGTGAAGGAAGGCGATCGCGTCGAGGTCAACGCGACCTCACGCAAGACCGGCCACTTCAAGACGCTTGCCGACGCGTTGCGCGGCGCGCAGCGGCCGGATTGGCTTAGCGTCGACCCGGACAAGATGACCGGCAGCGTCACGTCTCTGCCCCGCCGCGACCAGATGCCGCTCGAGCTCAACGAGCAGCTCGTGGTCGAGTTCTACTCGAGGTAACCCAGCACATGATCGAACTCGAAAGCCCGCAGATCGAGCCCGTAGAGGAGCTCGCCGCGTACGGCAAGTACGAGGCCAGCCCACTGCCGGCCGGCTACGGCGTGACCATCGGCAACGCGCTGCGCCGCGTCCTGCTCTCGTCGCTCGAGGGTGCCGCCGTTACCTCGATCCAGGTGCGCGACGTCTACCACGAGTTCAGCACCATCCCGGGCGTCAAGGAAGACGTCACGGCGATCGTGCTCAATGTCAAGAAGCTGCGCCTCAAGAGCTATGCCCCGCACCCCGTCCAGCTCAAGCTGGTCAAGTCGGGCGCCGGTCGCGTCACCGCTGCCGACATCACGGAAACGGCCGACGTCGAGATCGTCAACCCCGAGCTCGAGCTGATGACGCTCGACTCGGACGACGTGACCATCGAGCTCGACCTGACCGTCGAGCGCGGCGTTGGCTACCTCGCCGCCGAGCGGACAGAGCAGCTGCCCATCGGAGTCATTCCAGTCGACGCGATCTTCTCGCCCGTGCGCAAGGTCAACTACTGGGTCGAGAACACGCGCGTTGGCCAGATGACCAACTACGACAAGCTGACCCTCGAGATCGAGACCGACGGCACGATGTCGCCGGAGGAGGCGCTTTCCCGCGCCGCCGAGATCCTGGTCGGCCAGTTCAGCCTGTTCACCAGTACCGGCAAGACCCTCATCGGCGCCGATCGCGGCATGGCCGGCACGCCGGCGCTGCCGCCGAACATGCTCGACATGCCCATCGAAGAGCTCGACCTGCCGATGCGCGCCTACAACTCGCTCAAGCGCAACAACATCGTCAAGGTCGGCCAGCTGCTGCAGCTGCAGGACGAAGACCTGCTGCGCATGCGCAACTTCGGCAAGAAGTCGCTCGACGAGATGAAGGAGCGCCTGCGCATGCGCGGCTTCCTTCCGCCCGACGACGGCTCCGAATCGTCCGGCTACGACGACGACGAGCTGGCCGAAGCGGACGACGAGGAAGCGTAGATGGCCCACCGCATTGGCGGGCGCAAGCTGTCGCGCAAGACCGGCCCGCGTAAGGCGCTGTACAAGAACCTCATCGTTGCCGTGCTGCGCTATGAGCAGATCAAGACAACCGAGGCGCGCGCCAAGGAAATTCGCGGCCAGGTCGAGCGTGTCATCACCCTCGCCAAGGACGGCTCGCTGGCCTCGCGCCGGCGCATCATCGCCGAGCTGCCCAATGAGCCGCTCGTCATCGACAAGCTGATCAACGAGATCGCACCCAAGTACGGGGATCGGAATTCGGGGTATACCCGGATCGTCAAAATCGGCGCCCGTGCCGGCGACGCAGCCCCGATCGTCCAGCTCGAGCTCGTCTGAAATCCCGCCGGAGAGTTGGCCGGCCAAGCAGATCGCCCGAGAGGGCGGCGCCGTGCGCTACAGGGCACGGGTCGAATACGACGGAACGGACTTCGCCGGATTCGCGGTTCAACCGGGCAAACGGACGGTCCAGGGTGAGTTGGAAAGGGCGCTGGCGCAGGTTTCGGCAGAGGGCCGGAACGGGCGCGTGGAGGCGGCCGGACGAACAGACGCTGGAGTGCACGCAGCCGGACAGGTGATCGCCTTCACCTACTTCGGGCGGTTGGAACGGGAAGAGCTGGGCAGGGCGCTGCAGGCGCTGCTGCCGGCCGATATCGGTCTCGGACCGCTGCGCCGCGTGGCAGCCGACTATCGGCCACGCTACCGGGCACGGCGGCGCGAGTACCGCTACCAGATCTGGAACGGTCCGCCCAGCCCGCTGCGCGAGCGCTATGCGCTCGGCGTGCGCGAGCAACTCGATACGGTGGCCATGGCTGCCGCGGCGCAGGAGCTCGTCGGTCGGCACGACTTCTCGGCCTTCGGTGGCCGGGACAGGCAGCCGGTGCGGACTGTTGAAAGGATCGAAGTCCGTCGAACGGGAGCGCTGGTCACCGTCATCGTTGTCGGTGATGCGTTCCTCCGCCAGATGGTCCGCCGGATAGTCGCCGCGCTGCTGCGCGTCGGGACCGGCCAGGCCACAGCGGCGGAGGTCGCAGCCGCGCTGGCCCGCCCGTCAGAGCCGGCGTTCTCGGGCGAGACCGCCGCCGCCAAGGGACTTAGCCTGGCCAAGGTGACACTGGGCCGGTCGAAGAGGAAGATGGAAACAGGCAAATGACGACGATGAAGACATACAGTCCGCGAGAGAGCGAGATCGAGCGCAGCTGGTACGTGATCGACGCCGCCGGCCAGCGTCTCGGCCTCGTCGCTTCGCGTATCGCCGTCGTGCTCGAGGGCAAGCACAAGCCAACCTTTGCCACGCACATTGACACGGGCGACCACGTCATCGTGCTCAACGCCGCCAAGGTCGACCTGTCGGGCGATAAGACCACCGCGCGCCGCTACTACCGCCACAGTGGCTATCCCGGTGGCCTGCGCTCGGAGACCGTTGGTGAGCTGCTCGCTCGCCGGCCCGAAGAGGTCATCCGTCGCGCCGTCAAGGGCATGCTGGCCCACAACCGGCTGGGCACCCAGCAACTGCGCAAGCTGAAGGTCTACGCGGGCGCCGAGCATCCGCATGAAGCACAGCGGCCGCAGCCGCTTCCGGGAGGTTCCGCTAGCTGATGGCTACCCAGACCTACTTTTCGGGCACCGGCCGGCGCAAGACCAGCGTCGCCCGCGTCCGGCTGCTGTCGGGCGAGGGTGAGGTCGTCGTCAACGGCCGCTCGCTGGAAGAGCACTTCGGCAACGCCGTCAGCCTGACCGACATCACCATGCCCTTCCGTGTAACCAACACCGAGGGCCGCTTCAACGCCATGGTCCGCGTCGAGGGCGGCGGCTACCACGGTCAGGCCGGCGCGATCCGCCACGGCATTGCCCGTGCCCTGCTGGCCTCGGATCCGGAGTCGCGCGTGGCGCTGCGCCAGGCCGGCCTGCTGACGCGCGATCCGCGCATGAAGGAACGCAAGAAGTACGGCCTCAAGCGCGCGCGCAAGGCGCCGCAGTACACCAAGCGCTGACGCTTTACTAGACCTGCTGCGGCCGTGGCTACTACCGACGGCAGGTTCGAGCGCTACCAGGCTGCCCTGCAAACGGGCCACGACGAGCAGCGTCGCGGCCGTCTGAAGCAGGCCCTCGCCGCCTACAACTCCGCCGCCGAACTGGGCGAGGGACGGGCCCTGCCGCACGTCCTGGCGGCCGGTGTGCTCATCCGTATGGGCAAGATGAAGGACGCCCTGGCGGCATACGACAGGGCCATCGCCGACGATCCCAACGATCGCTCGGCAGTCGCCGGCAAGGCGGGAGCCCTGCGTGCGATGGGTCGCGAAAAGGACGCGGTCGCGCTCGACCAGCGACTGGCCGAGCTCGAGGAGGATGCCGAGGCGCAACGCCTGGCGACGGCCGTCGCCGGGGCCGGTGGTGCCGAGAGCGCCGAGGGCCTGCTGGTTACGGCCGAGCGCATGGTTGCCCAGGGCCGTCAGCAGATGGCCATCACCGCCTGGCTGGCGGCTGCGTCGCGTTACTCGGCGTCGGGCCACCTCGATGCCGCGCTCGACACGTGCCTGCGCGCGCTGCTCGCCGATTCCGGTTCGCCCGCCATTCACCTCGAGTTGTCGCGGCTGTATTTCATGCACGGCTGGCATCAGCGCGCCGTGGACCACCTGCTGCTGCTCGACAAGTTGCTGCGGCTCGAGCCCAACGCCGAGGTGCGCGGCGGCATCAGCGAGCTGGCCGCCCAGTACGGCAGCCTCGATACCCGACTGGAAGCGCTGACGGCTTAGGCCCTAAGGGCTAACCAGTGGGCCCTCGTTCGGCCGTACAATCGGGCGGATGTTTGACCAGCTGCTGGAACTGGTCAGAGGCTTCGAAGTCCAGCTGCCAATCGCGATCCTCGATATTGCGCTGACGGCGGTCCTCATTTATGGACTGTTCAGCCTCATCCGCGGAACACGTGCGGTCCGCTTGGTCATCGGCGTCACTGTCCTCTATGCGATATACGTCGCCGCCCAGACGCTCGGCCTGCAACTGCTGTCGCAGATCATGCAGGCGGGCGCGGTCGTCGGCTTGCTGGCGCTGGTCGTCGTATTCCAGCCCGAATTGCGCCGCGCCCTTGAACGCATTGGCCGAGTTGGGTCGCTGGGCTGGCTGCTTGCGCCGGCCGCCCAGCGGACGGTTGAGCATGTCGCGACCACGGTGGCCCGCGCGGCGGCCATCATGTCGGCCGACAAGATAGGCGCACTTGTCGTGCTCGAACGCCAGACCGGACTGCAGGATGCGGCCGAGACAGGCGTCATGATCGAGGCCGACCTGACCGTCGACCTGCTGACGACCATCTTCACGCCCCGCGCCCCGCTCCACGATGGCGCCGTGATCGTGCGTGGCGACCGCATCGTCGCCGCCGGCTGCGTCCTGCCACTGTCCGAGACGGCGATCTACCGCGAGCGGTTTGGCACGCGCCACCGCGCGGCGGTCGGCATCACCGAGGGCACCGACGCGCTGGCCGTGGTGGCGAGCGAGGAAACCGGTGCAATCTCGTTGGTGGTCAGGGGCCGGATCATCCGCAACCTCGACGAGGACCGCCTGCGCGGCGCACTTGTGGCCCAGCTATCGCCGTCAACGATCCCGGCCAACGCGCGCAACATCCGCGAAGGCCTGCCGCTGCGCGCACGGCCCCGCTTGCGGCGCGCCACGCCGCCACCGCCGGCCCCAACTCCGGCATCCGCGTCCGCCCACGACGGTCCGGCTGAGTGAGGCGCGCCCTTCAGTTCCTGCTTCGCAATTGGCCGCTGAAGCTGGGAGCGATCGTCCTCGCGACGGTGCTGTACAGCGGCCTCGTCCTGGCCCAGAACGTGCGCGTGTTCAACGGCAACATCCCGATCGAGGCCATCCGCCAGCCACCGGACGTGGCCTTGCTGGCCGATCTGCCGCCGGTCACGCAGGTCCGCTACCGCGCCCCGCTCGAAGCGGGCTTCGTATCGCCCGACTCCTTCTCGGCCACGGTCAACCTGGCCGACGTCGAGCCGGCGCCGGGCGGCGCGCCGGTCGAGGTGCCGGTGACCCTCATCGCATTCGACCGCCGGGTGCAGGTCATCGACTACTTCCCACGCACCGTGCAGGTGCGGCTCGACCCGGTCGACACGCGCACCATCGGCGTCACCGTTGACGTCAGGTCCGTGCCCGAAGGCGTCACGATCGGTCCGCCGCAGGTCGACCCACAGTCCGTCGACGTGCGCGGCCCGAGCACCAGGGTGGCGGCCATTCGGGCCGTCGTCGCGCCGGTCTCGATCGACGCCAGCGGCCTCAATGTCGACCGTCAGGTCGACCTCGAGGCGGTCGACGAGCAGGGCAACGTCGTCACCAACGTCGAGATCGAGCCGCCGCGTGCCCGCGTCCGCATCGCCGTCGGCCGCGAACTGGCCAGCCGGACCCTGCCCGTCGTGCCCGAGTTCACCGGCAACCTGCCTGCCGGCTTCCACATCCAGTCGGTGACCGTCACGCCGCCCGCCGTCACCGTTACCGGCGAATCGACCGTCGTCACCCAGATGGACGGCGCCCACACAGCGCTCATCGACATCGCCGGCCGGACGCGCGATTTCGAGATGCAGGTCGGCCTGGCGCTGCCCGACCAGGTCACCGCCACCGGCAGCCCGCAAGATAAATGTTGCCGTGGCCATCGTCGCGGACAGCGGCACGCGGACGTTCCAGGTAGGCATTGGCCTCGTCGGCGCGCGCTCCGATCGTTTGTACGTGCTGGGCACGACGTCGGTCGACATCACCCTGGGTGGCGCGGTGTCCGAGCTCAACGCGCTCGATGCCACGGCACTGGTGGCGACCGTCGACGTCGGCGACCTCGACGTGGGCGTGCACACCGTGCCGGTCGACTTTGTGCCAACCGGTGGCCTGCAGGTCGTCACGATCTCGCCTTCGAATATCACGGTGACGGTCCAGGCGCCGTCATCGACGCCGAGCGCATCGCCGTGAGCCGCTGATGGGCAGGCTCTTCGGCACCGACGGCATACGCGGCGTGGCCAACGTCGACCTGCGCCCGCCGCTGGCGTACGGATTGGGCCGGGCGACTGCCGCTCATGTGATGCGCCCTGGCCAAACGTTGTTGGTCGGCCAGGACACGCGCCGCTCAGGCGACATGCTGGCCGCTGCCATCGTGGCCGGCGCAACGTCAATGGGTGTCGACGCCCACCGCCTCGGCGTGTGCCCGACTCCGGCGCTGGCCCACCTCGTGCCGGCCGGCGGATTTGGCGCGGGCATCATGGTCTCTGCCTCGCACAACCCGGCGCCCGACAACGGCCTCAAGGTGCTCGACCAGAACGGCCTGAAGCTCGACGACGCGGTCGAGGACGAGCTCGAGGCGCTGATCTGGCGCAACGACGACATGCACGGCCCGGCCAATGACGGTCTCGGCCGTGAGCTGGACGGCCGGCCGCTGCTCGCCGATTACATCGCCCACCGCTCCGAGCTGGCCCACCGGACGCGCTGCGAGGCGCGCATCGTCATCGACTGTGCCAACGGTTCAGGCGGAGTAGTCGCGCCAGAGATCCTGCGAGCCACCGGCGCGAGCGTCGACGTCCGCTTCAACGAACCGGACGGCTCGAACATCAACCTCGACTGCGGAGCGACCGCGCCCGGCCAGCTGGCCGAGGCCGTCGCGGCGACCGGCGCTGACCTCGGCTTTGCGCTCGACGGCGATGCCGACCGCTGCGTGGCCGTCGACGAGCGTGGCCAGGTCGTCGACGGTGACCGGCTCATCGGCATCATCGCCCTCGACCGGCTGGCGCGCGGCGTCCTGCCCGGCGGCATCTGCGTCGTGTCGGTGCTGTCCAACGGCGGGCTCGAAGCAGCCATCATGCGCGCCGGTGGCCGGGTCGCCAGGACGCCGGTCGGCGACAAGTACATCCTCGAGGCGATGCTCGTGTCGGGCGCCGGCCTGGGCGGCGAGAAGAGCGGACACGTCATCATCCGAGAGCACACCACGTCGGGCGACGGCATCGTCACCGCGCTCGAGGTGCTGGGCATCCTGGCGCGCAGCGGAAGGCGGCTGTCCGATCTTGCTTCTGAAATCGAGCTGTATCCACAGCAGCAAAGGACCGTTGCCGCCCGCCACAAGGAGCAGTGGGAAGCTGACCCAACCTTCGCCGACGCGGTGGAGCAGGCTCGCCACGAGCTGGGCAACGGGGGTCGGATCCTCGTTCGGCCGTCCGGCACCGAACCGGCCCTGCGAATCATGATCGAGGGCGACGACGAGAAGCGCGTCGCGTCCATCGCCGACAGCCTGGCTGGGCTGGCCGGCGAACGCCTAAACTGACCCCGGGAACGCGCCGCATAGGCTGGGCGGCACGAGCGCGAACCGCCCCCGGCGGAGCGCCAAGGAGAGATAGCGCGGAATGTGCGGAATAGTCGGCTACATCGGTCCGCGCGAGGCCGCCCCGATCCTGCTCGAGGGCCTGGCACGCCTCGAATACCGTGGCTATGACTCGGCCGGCATAGCGCTGGTCACGGCGCGCGACGAGATGTTCGTCGAGAAGCGCGCCGGCAAGCTGGTCAACCTGCGGACGGCCCTTGCCGACAACGCGCCGTCAGCATCGATCGGCCTGGCCCACACGCGCTGGGCGACCCACGGCCGGCCCAACGACCTGAATGCCCACCCGCACACCGACTGCAGCGGTGACATCACGGTCATCCACAACGGCATCATCGAGAACTTCAAGGCCCTGCGCGACGGCCTGATGGCGCGCGGTCACGTGCTCGATTCGGAGACCGATACCGAGGCTCTCGCCCACCTGGTCGAGGAGGCCTACGAGGGCGACCTGGCCGCGGCGGTACGTGCCGCGCTGGCCCAGGCCGACGGCGCCTACGCGCTGGTGGTGATGCACCGCGCCGAGCCCGACCGCCTCGTTGGCGCGCGCCTGAACGTGCCGCTCATCGTCGGTGTCGGCGAGGGCGAGAACTTCCTGGCTTCGGACGTGCCGGCCGTGCTTGCCCACACCCGCCGAGTGATCTTTCTCGAAGACGGCGACGTCGCCGACATAACCGCCGACCGCGTGCTGATCACGGACATCGATGGCCGCCCGGCCGAGCGGCTCATCCACGAGATCGACTGGTCCGTCGAATCCGCCGAGAAGGGCGGCTATGCCCACTTCATGTTGAAGGAAATGCATGAGCAGCCCGAGGCCATCCGCTCGGCCATCGCCGGTCGAATCACGGCGGACCAGGTAGACCTCGACGAGCTTGCTCCCGTCGCCGACGCCATTGCCCGTGCCGAACGTGTCGAGCTTGTTGCCTGTGGCAGCGCCGCCTATGCGTCGGCCGTCGGTGCCTATGCCATCCAGAAATGGACCGGCTTGCCGGCGCGCTGGACCGTGGGGTCGGAATTCCGCTATTCGCCGCCGCCGATCGACGATCGCACGCTGGTCATCGCGGTTACCCAATCCGGCGAAACGGCCGACACGCTGGCGCCGGTTCGCCTCGCCCGTGAGCGCGGCGCGGCCGTGATCGCCATCACCAATACCGTCGGTTCGGCGATCACGCGCGACTCCGACGCCGTGCTCTTCCTGCAGGCCGGACCGGAGATCTGCGTGGTGGCAACCAAGACCTTCGCCACGCAGGTGACGACCCTCGTGCTGCTGGCGGCCGCCATTGCCAAGGCGCGCGGCCGGCTGTCAGCCATCGATGAGCGTGCCCTGGTCGAGGCGCTGCGCGCGCTGCCGGCCAAGGCCCAGCGCGCGCTCGATCTGGCCGAGCCGGCCAAGGAACTGGCACGCCGCTACGTCAACTCACGCGGCTTCATGTTCGTCGGCCGCGGTGTCGGCTACCCGGTTGCCCTCGAAGGCGCCCTGAAGCTCAAGGAAGTCAGCTACGTGCACGCCGAGGGCTACGCCGCCGGCGAGTTGAAGCATGGCCCGATCGCCCTGCTCGATGCCGAGGTGCCGCTGGTGGCCGTGGCGACCCGTTCCTCGGTCCAGGAGAAGCTCATCAGCAACGTCATGGAAGGCCGCGCTCGCGACGCCCGTGTGCTGGCCGTGGGCACGGAAGGCGACCAGGCGCTGCCGGACTTCGCCGACGACATCCTGTGGGTGCCGGACACGGTCGAGGAACTCAGCCCGGTGCTGGCGATCATTCCGCTCCAGCTGTTCGCCTACCACACGGCCGTCGCGCGCGGGACAGACGTGGATCAGCCGCGCAATCTGGCGAAGTCAGTCACGGTCGAGTAAAAACAGCCGGTGAGCCTGCCTTCCGTTCCCGAGGGCACGACCGAGCTGGGCATCGACATCATCAAGGTCGACCGTATTCGCGCGGCCATCGCCCGCTTTGGTGACCGCTTCTGGCGGCGCGTGCTGACCGAGGGTGAGCATCGCTACGTGCGCAACCGGCCGGAGAACTTCGCCGGCCGCTGGGCGGCAAAAGAAGCGGTATCCAAGGTTCTCGGGCTGGGCGTGCGTGGTGTCGGCTGGCGCGACATCGAGATCGTGCGCCTGCCCACAGGCGCCCCGTCGGTACACCTCAGCGGCCGGGCCGCCACGCGCGCCGAGCAACTCGGCATGGGTCGCATCGCCGTCTCGATCAGCCACGAGGGCGACTACGCGGTGGCCGTCGCCTTCGGTATTCGCACGGCCGGCGGCAGGTACGTCTTCCCGCTCGACATCGAGGCGCGCCTCGACGATCGCGAGAAGCAGATCATGGCCCGTATGCAGCGCCTGCGCGAGCTCGACGAGAGTGCGCGCCGCGACTGAGCCGCTGCTGCTCGACGACGCCAACGTCGCGCCGTGGCTGCCTGCGCGGCTGCCGCGCGGCCATAAAGGCAGCAACGGCACGCTCATCTGCGTGTGTGGATCGCTCGACTATGCGGGTGCCGCGGTGCTGTCCACCGTCGCCGCGGCAAGGGCGGGTACGGGGCTGGTCGCCCTGGCTATTCCAAGCGGGCTGCAGCCGACCCTGGCCGGGCGCGTGCCCGAAGTGATCACCATCGGCATGGCCGAGACCCAGGACGGCGACATAGACGCCCAGGCCGCCGGCCACGCATTCAAGCTGAAGGACCCGGATGCCTTCGTGTTCGGGTCGGGCATCCGTGAAACGGATGGCTACCGCGACCTGCTGCTCGGATTGCTCGAGAGATCCGGCCCGCCGATCGTCGTCGATGGCGGCGGGCTCAACTTACTGGCGCAGACCACCGACTGGTGGACACGAGTACGACGCGAGCTCGTGCTCACACCGCACGCCGGCGAGTTCGCCCGGCTGACTGGAACGGCGGTGCCCGATTCGGATGAGGTTCGGCTCGAACGGAACGTTCAGGCAGCCAGGCGCTTCGGCCAGGTGGTGATCCTGAAGGGTGCCGAAACAGTCATCGCCGCGCCGGATGGCCGCGTTGCGCGCTCGCCTTTCGTCAATCCGGCGCTGGCCACGGCCGGCACCGGCGACGTGCTTGCCGGCACGATCGGCGCGCTGCTCGCACAGGGCGTGGCGCGCTTCGAAGCGGCATGTGCCGGTGTCTACCTGCATGGTGCGGCGGCCGCCAAGATCAGCGAACGGCTGGGTGACTCCGGTTTGCTCGCCGGTGACCTGCCCATCGAGATCGCCTATGCCCGCCACCGCCTCGCCCGCCTGCGCGACGCGGCCGGGCCGCGGCAAGGTTGGGTTCACGCGGCGATGAGCGAGTCCACGGCGACGCGCGCGCCGATCGAGGAGCGCCTGCGCGAGGCCGGCATGTCACCGCTGCCTCGCCTGGCCTGGCTCGAGATCGATGTCGACGCGCTGGCCGACAACCTGCGGCTGATCCAGCGCACGGCCGGTGTGCCGGCTTTCCCCGTCGTCAAGGCCGACGCCTACGGTCACGGCGCACGCGAGACGGCGGAGGCGCTGGTGGAGGCCGGCGCTCAGCGCCTCTGCGTGGCGACCTTCGACGAGGCGGTCCAGTTGCGCGATGCCGGTAACAAGGCGCCCATCGTCGTCCTATATCGCGTCCCCGGCGAGGTCGCCGGTGAAGCCGCCGAACTGGGCATCGAGCTGACCGTCTCGGCACGGGACTCCATCGCCGAGCTTCAGGCGCGCTGGCGCGAGGAGCAGGCATTGGCCGCCGCGTCGGGCTCGTACATCAGCCTTCACCTGCACGTGGAGGTCGAGACCGGCCTTGGCCGCGGCGGGCTGACGCCGGATCTCGTGGCAGGGGCCATCGTCGAGCTCGACAGCATGCCCGGGATCGGCGTTGCCGGACTCTGGACACACTACGCGTCGCCGGGCGACGCGCAGGCATCGGCGGCTCAAACGGCGCTCTTCGAAAGCACCTTCACGCCCATCGTTGCGGCAGGGTTCCCCGTGCCACCACGTCACGCCGCCGCCAGTGGCGGCGTGTTCGCCGCGACCGCGCCAATGTACGAAGCCGTGCGGCCGGGCCTGAGCCTGTACGGTCTGTTGCCCGACGACCTCACGCCGGCGCCCGACCGCGCGGGGGCCGCCGCCGGCCTACGTCCCGTCATGCAGCTCAAGGCTCGCCCGGTCAGGCTCGAGTGGGCCGGCGTTGGGGCCGGCGTCAGCTATGGCAGCCGGTGGCGAGCGGAACGCACCTCGCTCATTGCGACGCTGCCGGTGGGCTACACAGACGGCATCTTGCGTGCCTCATCGCCGGGCGAGTACGTACTCGTTCATGGTCGGCGGGCGCCGTTGGTCGGCACGGTCGCCATGGACGCGGTCATGGTCGACGTGACCGACGTTCCGGGCGTCAGCATGGCCAGCGAGTTCACGCTGCTGGGCGAGGACGGCGGTGAGCGCATCACGGCCTACGATCTGGCGCGCCTCCGCAACACGATCTCGTGGGAAGTGCTCGCCACGATGTCACAGCGCCTACCCCGGGTGTACCATGCCGGACCGGTACTGGTGGGCAGGAGGACGCTCACCGGCGGTCGGACGGAGTGACGATGACTGGTCCCGAGTTCGAGCGCGAAGATCCCGTCGAGTACCTGGCGCGTGAGATCCAGCTTCGCGGAATGACCATCCCAGCGGTCATGTTCCTCGAGGCCAGCCGGCCCTACCGGCCGCTCGGCAGCCAGGCGATGTTGTTCTTCGATCGCGAGCTGCATGGCTTTTTTGGCAGCGGTTCGTGGGCGATGCAAAGGCTTCTCGCCGACGAACAGGGGATTGACAGGCTCATCGAGCGGCTCGAGGAGTTCGAGGAAGAGCCGGGCTGCGACGCCTAGCCCCAACCGCTGAGCGGAGCCGGCAGACGACCGTCGCCACATCCGCTAACGTGAATTCGTGGAGACTCTTACGGGCCGCCCTGGCGCGCCCGCCGCGACGGTAACGACCCGCTCCGAACAGGAAACCCGCGCCTTCGCTGCCGCCCTCGCCCTGGTCGCGCAAGCCGGCGACCGAATCGCCCTCGTTGGCCCGCTGGGCGCCGGTAAGACGCAATTCGCCAAGGGCTTCGCCGCGGGGCTGGGCGTCAAGGAAGTCGTCAACAGCCCCAGCTTCACGCTGATGGCCGAGTACGCCGGCCGGCTGCCGCTCTTCCACCAGGACCTCTACCGATTGGCCGGCGCCGACGAAATCCTGGCCGGCGGCCTGCTCGACGAACGGCAGTCCGACGGCGTCACGCTGTCCGAGTGGGGCGAGCGCCTGCCCGGCACGCTCGATCCCGACCGGCTGACCGTGCGCATCGAGATCTCAGCCGAGGACGAACGGCGCATCTCGATCGAGCCCGGCGTGCCCGGTCACGAGCGCTACGTCGAGGCCGCCCAGGCGTGGCGCCCATGACTCAACTCATGCTCGTGATCGACACTGCTACCCGAGAGGGAGTCGTTGGCCTGGCCGACGCCGAGGGCAATCTGCTTGCCTCCGAGTCGTGGACGACCGGCCACCGCCACGGCGAGGAGCTGCTCTCTCGGCTCGACAAGGCACTTGCGCGGCTGGAGGCGACGGCGCAGTCAATTCACTGGATCGCGGTGGGAGTCGGTCCGGGCAGTTTCACCGGCCTGCGCATCGGCCTGGCGACGGCCAAGACGCTCGCCTACGGGCTGGGCGTGCCGCTGGTCGGTGTCTCGACAACCCACGCCCTGGCCCTGGCTGCCGACATGCCCGGCCGCGAGGTGGTCGTTGCCCTGCCGGCCGGCGCGCACGATCGCTACGTGACCCATCTCGCGCTCAACGGCGACCATGTCGAGGAAGTACTGCCCGCGTCGCTGGCCGTCTCCCTGTCGACGGAAGTGGCCGCGTCAGCGCAGGTGCCGCTCATCGCCGTCGACCTGACCGAACCTGAGGTGCCCGCGACGGCCGTCCTGCTCGGTCAGCGTGCCGTGCGCGGCCTGCCCTCCGCACTTGCCCGGCTGGGTGCGGCGGCCATCGCCGCGGGCCGCCACGATGATGTGGCGCAGCTCGTGCCCGCCTACGTCGCGCTGCCGCGCGGCATCACGCAAGCTGCCGCGAGCATGGAATGGTCGCCCGACCTCCGCTGAGGGTGCGCGTCGAGCTGATGACGCTCGACGACATCCCGGCCGTCCACCGTATCGAGCGCGCCAGCTTTCCTGTGCCGTGGCCTGACTACGCCTTCCGCCAGGAGATCGAGACCAACCGCCTGGCGCACTACCTGGTGGTCCGGGCCGGCAGCAAGATCGTTGCCTATGGCGGCATGTGGATGATGGTCGACGAGGCGCACATCACGACCTTCGCCGTGCTGCCCGAGTGGCGCCGCCAGGGCATCGGCGCGCGGCTGATGCTGGCGATGATGCAGCTTGCGGCGGACCTGCAGGCGCGCGTGGCCACGCTCGAGGTCAGGCTGTCGAACGATGCCGCGCGCCAGCTTTACGCGCGCTTTGGCTTCCGGCCGGTCGGCATCCGGCCGCGCTACTACTCGGACAACGGCGAGGATGCGCTGATCATGACCAGCGGCCCGCTCGAATCGGCCGACATGAAGAGCCGGCTCGCCGCGCTCGCGCGCCGTTACGAGGACGCGGCGATCGAGGACACGACCGGCGAGGAGGCGCCGTGATGGCCGGCGACGGCCTGATCCTGGGCGTCGAGTCGTCGTGTGACGAGACGGCCGTGGCGATCGTGCGCGACGGCCGGCGCATCGTGGCCAACGTCGTGGCCAGCCAGGTCGCCCTTCACTCGGCGACGGGCGGCATCGTGCCTGAGGTGGCGGCGCGTGCTCATCTGCGCTGGATGATCCCGGTGCTCGACGAGGCGCGCCAGAAGGCCGGTCTGGCCGATTGGTCGGAGCTCGAAGCCATCGCCGTAACCGAGGGGCCGGGCCTCGCCGGCTCGCTGCTGGTCGGCATCACCATGGCCAAGACACTGGCCTGGCTGGAGCATCGTGCCGCTGGTGCCGGTCAACCACCTCGAGGGCCACATCTACGCCGCGTGGCTGCTCGATCCGGACGAGCCGGGCAAACCGCCGCCCGAGTTCCCGGTGGTGGCGCTCGTCGTCAGCGGCGGCCACACGTTCCTGGTCGAGATGCGCGACCACCTGCAGTACCGGCTGCTGGGCCAGACCGTCGACGATGCTGCCGGCGAGGCCTTCGACAAGGTCGGCCGGCTGCTTGGCCTGCCCTATCCCGGCGGCCCGGCCATCCAGAAGGCGGCGGAGGGTGCCGTCTACCACGACCGCAAGTTTCCGCGGGCCTGGCTGGGTGACACTTTCGATTTTTCGTTCAGCGGTCTGAAGACGGCGGCCCGGCGCGAGGTCGCCCGTGAGCTGGGCGCCGACCCCGACGTTGGCCCGACCGAAGGCGACGGCCGGCTGCCGCCGTCATCGGTGGCCGAGCTGGCCTACGGCTTCCAGGACTCGGTCGTCGACGTGCTCGCGCGTCCAAGACGACGCGGGCGGCGCAGGAGGCAGGCGCTCGGACGATCATCCTGGGCGGCGGAGTGGCCGCCAACTCCGTTTTGCGCGAACGTGTTGCGGCGGGCGCGGCGTCGCTGGGCCTGCCGTTGGTCGTACCGCGACCGGGATTGTGCACGGACAACGCCTCGATGATCGCCGCGGCCGGGTTCTTCCGGGCCCGCGCGGGTGCTCGGGCGGACGATCGCCTGGCCGCGCGGCCTTCGCTCAAGCTCGCCGTGCCCGAGCCGGTTTGACGACGACCGACGACCTGCTCGATCCGCGCCGGCTGTCGGCCGAGCGGGTCGAGCGTTACCTGCGCCGGCACGGCCTCGTGGCGCGCAAGAAGTACAGCCAGAACTACCTCGTCGACGCACTGGTGCTGGAGGCCATCGTCGATGAGGCCGGGCCCGCGCCGGGGCGGCACGTGCTCGAGATCGGGCCCGGCCTGGGCATCCTGACCAGCGCCCTGCTCGAACGGGGCGCGAGTGTGACGGCCGTCGAGATCGATCGCCGGCTGTCCGAGCACCTTAATCGGCGCTTCGCGGCTCCGGAGAGCGGCCGCTTGGACCTCATCGAAGCGGACGTCCTCGATATCCCGGTCGCTGAGCTGGTCGAGCCACCCTACGACGTCGTCGCCAACCTTCCCTACCACATCACCAGTCCGGTGCTGCACCACGTCCTGGCTGCGGAGCCGCGACCGGAACGATTCGTGCTCATGCTCCAGCGCGAGGTGGCGGAGCGCATCGCCGCCAAGCCGGGCTCGATGTCGTACCTGTCGGTGTTCGTCCAGTACCACGCCGACGTTCGCGTCGCCTTCGTCGTCCCGCGCGGCGCCTTCGAGCCCGCGCCGGAAGTCGAGTCAGCGGTCCTGTCGGGCGTCGTCAGGCCGCGCCGCCTGGCACCTGACGAAGAAGACTCGCTCTGGCGGCTGGTTCAGGCAGGTTTCCGTGAGCGGCGCAAGATGCTGCACAACGTGTTGCCGCGACAGTTGCCGAAGGTTGGGCGCCAGCGCTTTGAGGCGGCGCTTGCGCGCTGCCGGCATCGCGCCGGATCGGCGGCCACAGACGGTCAGCGTGGACGAATGGCTGGCGCTGCACGCCGCACTTGGTCCGATCGAGGAAGGGGGAGGGGAATGAGCCCGCAGGCAAGGCCGATGGCCAAGATCAACCTGACCCTCGAGGTGGTCGGCCGGCGACCGGACGGCTTCCACGACCTTCGCTCGGTTTTCCTGCGAGTCGCCCTTGCCGACCGGCTGACAGTGGCGGCTGGCTGGTCCAGCGACGAGGACCAGCTGGCAGTCTCCGGCCTGCCCGGCTGCCCGATCGAGGGCAACCTTGTGCTGCAAGCCTTCGACTTGCTGCGTGAAGCGGTAGATCCGCGCCTGCCAGCCCTGCGCGCCGAGCTGCACAAGGCAATTCCGCTGGGCGGCGGCCTGGGCGGTGGCAGCTCCGACGGAGCGGCGGCGATCGACCTGGCGGCAGCGGCATGGGGCATCGGCCTGGGCACCGGCGAGCGGGCCGAGCTGGCGGCGGCCCTGGGGTCGGATGTGCCGTTTTTCGTGGCCGGCAGTCAGGCCGCGTTGATCGAGGGCCGGGGCGAATCGGTGAAACCACTGGGGGCAATCGAGGGCGGCGCCGGTGTGTTGCTGGCCGCTTCGAGCGCCGAGCTTTCGACGGCCAAGGTCTTCGCCCGATACGACGAGATGGAGCCCGATGCCCAGCGCAGGTCGAGTGCTTCCGACCGGATGGCCGAAGCCTTCACCAGTGGAATGACGGGCGCGGCGCTGACCGATATGGCGCGTGAGATGACCGGTGCCAACGATCTGTGGTCGGCGGCCGCATCTCTGGCGCCCGAGCTGGCGGAGCGCCGGCAAACGCTGGAACAGTCGACTGGGTGGCCGTGGGCGCTCAGTGGGTCTGGGCCATCGCTGTTCTGCGTCCTGCCAAGGCTGGAAGACGCCATCGAGATGGGCACACGATTGGCAGCCGATCGGCCGCCCGAGCTCGCCGGTGTCATGCTCTGTGCCGTAGACCTCGACAACCCAGACAACGCCTGGAGGGAGCCATGACCGTCCGAGCCGTCACCGGGCCCGGCATTCCGAAGCCGCTCGCGCCGTACAGCCCCGGCATCGAGGCGGGCAACCTGGTGTTCGTGTCCGGCCAGATTGGCCTGGACCACGCCAGCGGCGAGCTGCTCGACGGCGTCGAGGCCCAGGCTGAACGAGCGCTGAAGAACATCGTGGCCGTGCTCGACGGCGCCGGCCTGACCATGGCCGACGTGGCCAAGGTCCAGATCTTTCTGGCCGACATCAACGACTTCAACGCGGTCAACGAGGTCTACGCCAGGTACGTCGGCGACCCGCCCCCGGCGCGGTCTACCTACCAGGTCGCGGCCCTACCACGCGGTGCGCGCATCGAGATCGAGGCAATCGCCGTTCGCAGTTGACACGGTCTCGTTTGACACTCGGCGCGGCTGACCCGTACCGTTAGTCGGACTATGATGTCGCCCAGCAACCCGCCAAGTCGTCGCGACGATCGCCGAACGTCGCGACCGTCGTGAGTACCGACCCCTCCGGCCTTCGCGCCGTCATCCTCGCCGCCGGCCTTGGCACGCGCATGAAGTCGCGCACGCCCAAGGTGCTGCACGAGATCTGCGGCCGGCCGATGCTTGCCTACGTCATGGACGCTGCATGGGACGCCACGGGCGAAGCACCATTGGTTGTCTACTCGCCGCAGACCGCTCAGATCTGCGAGGTCTTCTCCAATCAGGCGAACTTCGCCCTGCAGGAGGAGCCGCGCGGGACCGGTGACGCACTGCGCGCCGCGCTGGCAGCGCTGCCCTCGGACGCAACAGAGATCGTCGTGCTCTCCGGTGACACACCGCTGGTCCAGCCGGAGACGGTCCGCATCCTCGCCGAGCTGCGCCGCAAGCACGATGCAGGCCTGGCTGTCGCCGCAATGCAAGTCGACGACCCAACCGGCTACGGCCGGCTTGTCGTGAAGAAGGGCAAAGTGACCCGCATCGTCGAAGAAAAGGACGCCACCGACAAACAGCGCGCGATCGACCTGGTCAACACCGGGCTCTACGCGTTCGACGTGGCCTGGCTGCGCGGCGCCATCACCAGGCTGAAGCCGTCCAAGGTCACGGGCGAGATCTACCTGACCGACCTCGTTGAGCTGGCTCACGACGACCAGCGTGACGCCGTCGTGCCGGACGACCACGACCTCGAGTGGCAGCTGGCCGGCATCAACGACCGTGTCGACCTGGCCGACGCCGAGGCCGCCATTCAGGCCGATACGCTCGAGCGCCACATGCTCGCCGGCGTGACCATCCGCGATCCCTACGTCACGTGGATCGACCCGACGGTCGAGATCGGGCCGGACGTGGTCATCGAGCCCAACGTGATCCTGCGCGGGGCGACCTACATCGGCCGCGACACGGTCATCCGCGCCGGCAGCCAGATCGTCGACTCGACCATCGGAGAGGGCTGCCAGATCTGGTCGTCGGTGATCGAGTCGTCGATGATCGGCAACCGCGTCAAGATCGGGCCCTTCGCCCACCTTCGCTCAGGCTGTGCCGTGGGCGACGACGCCGAGGTGGGCAACTTCGCCGAGCAGAAGAACACGCGCTTCGGCGCCCGCAGTAAGCAGCACCACTTCAGCTACCTCGGCGACGCGGAGGTCGGCGAGAGGGTCAATATCGGCGCCGGCACGATCACCGCCAACTACGACGGCGAGCGCAAGCACACCACCGTCATCGGCGATGGTGCCTTCATCGGCTCGGACACGATCCTGCGCGCGCCGATCACGGTGGGCGAGGGCGCCTACACCGGCGCCGGCTCGGTGGTCACCAGGGACGTGCCGCCGGGCAAGCTGGCTGTGGGACTGCCTGCGCGCATCCGCGAGCGACGCGTCAAGCCGGCCGAGCCTGAGACGGGCAAGTAGCCGAGCGCCCGATGGAAGTCGTCATCATCGCGATCCTCATCTTCCTCAACGCCCTGTTCGTGGCCGCCGAGTTCTCGCTCGTTCGCGTCAGACGGACGCGTATCGAGCAATTGGTCGACGAAGGAAATCGCGGCGCGCGACGCGTCGATCGACTGCTTGGCAACCCGGGCAAGTTCCTGGCCACCATCCAGATCGGGCTGACCTTCGTCGGCTTCCTGGCGGCAACCTTCGCCGGCGCCAGCATCGTGGGCGACCTGGCCACCATCCTGCAACCGTGGCTGGGCAGCAACTCAGAGCTTGTGGCTCTCCTCGTGGTTACAGCCATCGTCGCTCTGTTCACGATCCTGTTCGGCGAGCTGGTGCCCAAGGCCCTCGCCTTCGCCTATGCCGAACGGCTGGCCTTCCTGTTCGCCGTACCGATCGACGTGCTTGGTCGGGTGCTGGCGCCCTTGGTCTGGCTGCTCACCACGCTGACCCAGGCCATCACCCGCCTCTTCGGCATCGCCGACTCCCAGGGTGAGCGGGTGACCGCCGAAGAGCTGATGATCCTCGTCGAGCGCGGCTCGGAGCAGGGCGTGATCGAGGCCGAGGAGCAGCAGATGATCGGCGCCGTCCTCGAGCTGGGCGAACGCCGTGTGCACGAGGTGATGATCCCGCGCATCGACATCAAGGCCGTGCCGCTGACCGCCTCATTCGACGAGATGATCGAAGTGATCGTCAACGAGGGCCACACGCGCGTGCCGGTCTACGACGAAACGATCGACAACGTCATGGGCATCCTCTACGCCAAGGATCTGCTGCCCGCACTGGCCAAGGGCACGCGGCCGGACATCCGCTCGATCCTGCGAACGCCCCAGTTCGTGCCCGAATCGATCAGCGTTGACGACCTCCTCCACTCCTTCCAGCGCAGCAAGGTCCACATCGCGATCGTGCTCGACGAGTACGGCGGCACGGCCGGCCTGGTCACCATCGAGGACCTCATCGAGGAGATCGTCGGTGAGATCCAGGACGAGTACGACGTCGAGGAAGAGCCGATGATCGTGCCCGTCGGAGACAACGAGGCCAGGGTTGACGGGCGGGCCAGTGTCGACGACCTTGGCGAGCACTTCGGCGTCGAACTGAACGGCGCCGACTCAGACGAGTACGACACCGTTGGCGGCCTGGTCTACCACCTGGTCGGCGGGATCCCGAGTGTCGGCGACGTGGTCGAAGTCGACGGCCTGACCTTGACCGTCGAAACGACCGACGGCCGGCGAGTGGGCAAGGTACTCGTCGTCAAGAAGACGGCGGAGGAAGAAGAAGCGCAGGTCGCCGCGGAGAGCTAGCGACCCGCGCGTCAGGCGCCAGTCCAGCTGACGCCGCCCGGTGACCTCACGGGAAGCGGTTGAACCAGAGGGCGGCGAGCCCGCCACCGGCGACCACGAAGAGCATGCCCAGGCCGGCGAACATGTAGGTCACGTCCTGCTGCTCCTGTTCCATGCCGACCTTGGAGCCAAGTGACTGGTAGATCTGCGCCAGGTCATCGGCCGTCGGCGCCTGGAACGAGCGGCCACCGGTCATCTCGGCGACCGTCGCCAGCGTCTCCGGGTCGGGCGGCACGTTGACGGTTTCAAGGAAGCCGAAGTCGTTCGGGATCTGGACGGTGCCGTCCTGCGTGCCCAAAGCGATCGTGTACACCGGCACGCCTGCGTCGGCGGCCTTCTGGGCAGCCTGCTCTGGCGTCAGGTCGCCGGTCGAGTTGGCGCCGTCGCTCAGTACGACGGCGGCAACGGTCGGGGTCGTGTCTGCCGATGCGTTCGGGTCGGGGCTGGCGTTGGGGTCCTGGCTGGCGCCGGGTGAGGGCACGGGCGTGGCGGTCGGCTTCTGTGAAACATCGGCAACGCCGGCCTGGACGGCCAGTGCGATGGCATCGCCAAGGGCGGTGCCGGCTTCGGGCCGGAGGTTGGCGATGGCATCCTTCACCTTCTGATGGTCTTCGGTTGGTGAAACGACCAGTCGCGCGCTGGTCGAGAAGGCGACCAGACCGACCTTGAACTTGGCGGGCATCTTGTCGACGAAGGTGGTGGCGGCCGCTACGGCGGCGTCGAGACGGGTCGGCGAGACGTCGGTCGCTTCCATCGAGCGCGAGACGTCGATGGCCAGCACGACAGTGGCCTGCTCCTTGGGCACGGCCACCACCATCGCCGGCCGAGCCAACGCGACGGCCAGCGCGGCGAGGGCCGCGAGGTAGAGGATGGGCGGCAGGTGCCGGCGCCAGGACGGCGTCTTGGGCGCGATGTTGCGCAGCAGGTCGACGTTGGTGAAGCGCACGGCATAGCGCGTTCGGCGGCGCTGGATCAGCAGGTAACCGATCAGCGCGATCGGCACGAGCGCGAGCGCAATTAGCAGTTCAGGGGCGGCAAAGGTCATTGGATGGCACCTATGAATCGAAGCTGGGTGACGAGCGAGCGCAGCCAATCGCCGGACGTCGACAGGACGATGTGGCGGGCTTGAGCCTTGGCGAAGTCAGCGGCGAGCGACGCGCGCTCCTGGGCCGCCGCCTGGGCGAATTTGTTGCGCAACTTGGCCGACGACGTGTCGACGCGAACCTCTCGGCCGGTCTCGCCGTCGACGAGCGTCAGCTCGCCCACGTCGACCAACTCGTCCTCGCGCGGATCGCGGATCTCGATGGCCATCACGTCGTGCCGGCGCGCCGCAGCGGCGAGGGACGGCAGCCAGTCGCGCGGCCCGCGGAAGTCAGAGACGACGACCACGATCCCGCTGCGCACTCGTGAATTTGCGAGAAAGGAGAGCGCGGCGGTGGCGGAAGCAAGCTGTTGCGGCGTCGTCGTCGCGTGGATCGCCGGCGTCGTCGAGCTCGCCCAGCCGCGCCGAACGGAGCGCCAGCAGCAGGCCTTGGCGGCCGCCGCGTGGCGACGTTCGGAGGTCATGCGACCCACCGAACGTGGCGACGCCCATTCGGTTGGCGCGCCGCGTCGAAACATGGGCGATGGCAAAGGCGACACCCTCGGCCACGTCCGCCTTGCGCCGGTCGGCTGTGCCGAAGGTCATCGACGGCGACTGGTCGAGCAGCAGCCAGGTCACGATCGCGCGTTCGGGGACGCGTTCGCGGACGTGCGGCAGCGTGGTGCGTGCCGTCGCGTTCCAGTCGATCAGGCGGATGTCGTCGCCCGGCTGGTAAGGCCGAACGGCGGCAAGCTCCGTGCCCTGCCCTCGACCGTGAGCGCGGAAATCCCCCGGCACCAGGCCGTGGACGCGCCGGCCCACCGACAGGTCGATCGCTCGAAGCAGCGCCTCAGGCGTTGGCCCCGGGCCGGGCGCCGACTTGCTGCGCGGCTCGGCTGACGCCAGGGTCACGCCGAAGCCACCGACGAGAAGACGGGCTGCGGGACGGGCACGGCCGGCAGCAGGCGCGCAATGATCATCTCGGCCGAAACCTCTTCGGCCAGGGCGGCGAAGCTGGGCACGATACGGTGGCGCAGGATGTCCGGCGCGAGTTCAGTGACGTCGGCCGGCAGCACGTAGCGGCGGCCACGAACGAGAGCCAGTGCCTGCGCGGCGTGGATCAGGTTGACCGAGCCGCGCGGGCTGGCGCCCCATGCGATGTAGTTCGACAGGCTGCCCATGCCGACTTCGTGCGGGCGGCGCGTGGCGTTGGTCAGACGGACGGCGTAGTCGATGATGGCGCGGTCGACGAAAACGTCGGCGGCAACGGCCTGCAGGTTGGCCAGTGTCTCGGCATTGAGTACGTGGCTGACGACGCGCCGCCGGGCGCAGCGAGCGCGCAACAACCTCGGCTTCCTCAGCCGGCGTCGGGTAACCGACGAGCACCTTCATCATGAAGCGGTCGACCTGTGCCTCGGGCAACGGGTAGGTGCCTTCGGACTCGATCGGGTTCTGCGTGGCCAGCACTAGGAACGGGCGCGGCACGGCGAAGGTGTCGAGGCCAATCGTGACCTGGCGTTCCTGCATCACCTCGAGCAGCGCCGACTGGACCTTGGCCGGCGCGCGGTTGATCTCGTCGGCAAGGACGAAGTTGGCGAAGACCGGGCCGCGCTCGGTGTCGAATTCACTGCGATCGGGCCGGAACACGCGCGTGCCGATCAGGTCGGCCGGCACCAGGTCGGGCGTGAACTGGATGCGCTTGAACGATCCGTCAACGGCATCGGCCAGCGTCTTGATGGCGAGCGTCTTGGCCAGACCGGGCACGCCTTCGAGCAGCACGTGGCCGTTGGCCAGCAGCGCGACGAGCAGTCGCTCGAGCAGAGCGTCCTGGCCCACGATCACGCGGCGGACTTCGAACAACACGGCCTCGCCAACCTGGCGGGCGTGGGCGTGGTCTGGCTGGATCGGCTGCGGCGGGGCGAGCGCGGTCAGGGGCTGGGTCATGGCGAGAGGTCCCTCGAGTGAAGTGTTTAGGCGCGGATGTTTGCGCCAGCTTCGCCGGGCCCGATGTGCGGCTTATTGGACTTCGCTGAGAGTTCCCTGAGTCCTGACCGTCGTGGGCGCGGGCAGGCGGCTCCGGTTACGCGCTGATGGCGGACACCACGATCAGCCGCAACCGTTCCAGCGCCTCGCCCTGGACGATGCCGGCCGCCTCGAGCCGGCCGATTGCCTCGTCACGCTGCCTGTGCGCCTCGTTGCGCGTGTACTCGCGAGCTCCGCTGCGCTCGAGAATGGCGCGCGCCTCGGCCTGCTCGCTCGCTGTCAGCTCGGGTGCCGCCAGCAGCTCGCGCAGACGTCGGCCGTCGGCTGGTCGGGCGTTCTCGAGGGCGTAGATGAGCGGCAGTGTCTTCTTGTGCTTGGCCAGGTCGGACGGCTCCTTGCCGGTCGACTGCTCGTCGCCCCATATCCCGAGCAGGTCGTCGTTGAGCTGAAACGCCATACCCAGCGCCCAGCCGAAGCCGCGGTAGGCATCGACGACGGCCTCGTCGTCGCTGGCCAGCATGGCGCCGGCCTGCACCGATGCCGCGATCAACGCAGCGGTCTTGCGGCCGATCATGTCGAAGTAGAAGTCGACCGACAGACGGTCGTCGTGCTCGGCGCTCCAGATGTCCATGAACTGGCCTTCGCACAGCGCGAGGCACGTCTCGTCGTACAGGCGCATCAGCGCCAGCACTTTGGCATCCGAGAAGCCCAGATCGGTCAGCCGGTGGAGCGCCATGCGCGAGAGCGTGAACAGCGTGTCGCCGGCGTTGATCGCCTGCGGCACGCCCCACACCGTCCACAGCGTGGCTCGATGCCGTCGCTCAACGTCCCGGTCTTCGATGTCGTCGTGCACCAGGCTGAAGTTGTGGCCAAGTTCGACGGCGGCGGCGCCGGGCAGAGCGCGGCGATGATCGCCAGTCAGCGACTCGTAGGCGAGCAGGCCGAGCAGCGGCCGCAGCCGCTTGCCGCGCGGTGCATCGGAGTCAAGGCCGAGGTGGTAGCGCACCATCTCGTACAACGCCTGAGTGTGCGGATCCTCAACGTGGGCGATGACGCGCAGGATCTCCGCCTCGGTGTCAGCGATCAGCAGGTCGAGGTCGGGCGTGGTCAGCACGGCGCGAGGATAACCGCAGGCGAGCTGAGGGCGATCGTGCCAAACGTCATGCCGTATACATGGTAACGGACACTATCGAGTTTCGGCAACTTCAGACGGGCCCGCGCTCGGCCAATGATCGGCGTACGCTTCGTCGATGCCGGTGCCGCGCGTCTACCACACGACCGCCATGGTGCTGTCGCGCTTCGAGCTGGGCGAGGCGGACCGTGTACTCACGCTGCTCACGCCGCACGACGGCAAGATCAAAGCAATCGCCAAAGGGGTGCGCCGGCCCAAGAGCCGCATCGGCGGTTCGGTCGAGCCGTTCGCCGAGTTGCAGCTCGTAATGGCGCGCGGCCGGACGTTCGACGTCATCACCTCGGCGGCGGTAGGGGAGGCGTGGCTGCACCTGCGCGACCGCCTCGAATTGACCGCCACGGCCTGGTATCTGGCCGAGCTGGCTGAGCGCGCCGTCGAGGAGCGCGCCGCCGCCTATTCGGTGTACGTGCTGCTGCGGCGGTCCTACCAGCTTCTCGATGACGGCATGGCGCCTGACCGTGTCGCGCGCTGGTATGAGTTTGGGTTGGCCGATGCGCTGGGCATGCGCCCGGAGGTCGAGCGCTGCGTCGAATGCGACCGCCTGCTCGAGCCGTCCGAAAACTACCGCTGGGTGCCCGCCCTGGGCGGCGTGCTGTGCGACGACCACCTGACGCCGCCGGCCGAGCAGGCACCACTGTCACTTGGCGCGCTCAAACTGCTGCGCGCCTACCGGCGGATGGACATCGAGGCGATCGCCGGCCTGCGCCTGCCACGCGGCGTGGAGCTGGAAACTGAAGACGCCTTGCGCCGCTTCATGCGCCATATGCTCGAGCGTGAGCCACGCTCGCTGGTGTTCCTCGACGAGGTGCGGACGGGGCACGCGCCGGTCGCCTGACGTGGCAGGCGTTCGCATCAGTCAGTTCGAAAGGCGTCATGTGGGGCTCGCAGCGGCCCTCGCCGCGCGCCGCATCATGGCCTTCCGTGAGCATTCGCCGTTGGTGCCGCAGCGGTGGACGGCACCAGCGTCGATTTCGGAGCGGCTGGGCCCGCTGGTCGAGGAGAACCCTGCCCTGGTCGCCTTTGCCGGCGGCGAGCTCGTCGGCTACATGACGGCGATGCGCTTCGAGTGGTCGCAGGGCCGCTGGGCATTCAGCCCGGAGTGGGCCAATGCCGCGATCGGCGCCGACGCCGTCCGCGTTCGCCAGGACCTGTACGCCGCGCTGGCGAACGAGTGGGTCGCCGACGACAGGCGGGCGCACTTCATCTCACTGCTTCCAGATGACGTGACCGGGCGGGAGGCGCTGGGCTGGCTTGGCTTCGGAGTTACCAACGTGGATGGTTTGCGTGAGGTCGAACCTCTTGGTGCTGTCTCGGGGCGTGGCATAGACCTGGTCCGAGCGGGCCCGCCGGACCTCGACGCCGTTGCCAGCCTGCAGGACGCTCTGCGCGAACACCTCGCCACGACACCGCTGTTCATGAGGTTTCCGGAGACCGACCACGATGAGCTGGCCGCGAAGCTGGCCGACCCGGCTATCGCCACCCTGCTGGCGACGGACGACAAAGGGCCGCTGGCGTTCATACGGATTGGCCCGCACAGCACGGACGCCTCGACGATCATCCGCGACGAAGGGACGGCCTCGATCACGGGCGCGTTCACGCGCACCGACCGACGGGGGCAGGGCGTGGCTCGGGTACTGCTCGAGGCTGCGCTGGCATGGGCGCGCGACTCCGATTACGTCCGCTGCGCTGTCGACTTCGAGTCGGCCAACCTGCTCGCCAGCCGCTTCTGGCCAAGCCATTTCCAGGTAGTGGGCGTCACGCTCGGCCGTCGACTGTAGGCGCTGTGGGACAATCGCGGCCCGCCGCCAGTCACCTTCATCCCTTCAATCGGAGCCTGTCTTGACCGTCGCCGCCCAGCCGCCCGCCGACGCCGCCGCCGACCCCGGGCCGGCGGTCGCTGCCCTGGATACCATCGTCTCGCTGGCCAAGCGCCGCGGCTTCGTCTTCCCGTCCAGCGAGATCTACGGCGGCATCAATGCCGTTTGGGACTACGGGCCCTTGGGCGTCGAGCTCAAGAACAACGTCAAGCGCGCCTGGTGGCGGGCGATGGTCCAGGAGCGCGGCGACATCGTCGGCATGGACGCCGGAATTCTCATGAGCCCGCAGGTCTGGGTCACCTCCGGCCACGTCGAGGCGTTCACCGATCCGCTGGTCGAGTGCAAGACCGACCACCTGCGCTTCCGCCTCGATGAGCTGCCGGGCACCGAAGGCCTGACCGCGACCGACCTGCGCGATCCGACCATCGTCGACCGACTGAAGCTGCGCTGCCCGGTCGACGGCGGCGAGCTGTCCCCGCCACGCCGCTTCAACCTGATGTTCAAGACGTTCATGGGACCGGTCGAGGACGAGGCGGCGGTCGTCTACCTCCGGCCCGAAACGGCGCAGGGCGCGTACGTCAACTTCAAGAACGTGCGCGACACCATGCGCAAGAAGATCCCATTCGGCATCGCGCAGGTGGGCAAGGCCTTCCGCAACGAGATCACGCCCGGCAACTTCGTTTTCCGAACGCGCGAATTCGAGCAGATGGAGATGCAGTACTTCGTTCGCCCGGAAACGGCGGCCACCATCTTCGAGGAGTGGTTGCCGCGGCGCTGGGCGTGGTACCTGCGCTACGGCGTGACGGAAGCCCGACTACGACGACGCGAGCATGCGCCCGACGAAATGGCCCACTACGCCAAGAAGGCGGTCGACATCGAGTACCGCTTTCCTTTCGGCTGGAAGGAGCTCGAAGGCATCCACAATCGCGGCGACTGGGATCTGTCGCGTCATGCCGCGGCGTCGGGCGAGAACCTGACCTATTTCGATCCGGCGACCAACGAGACGTTCACGCCCTGGATAGTAGAGACCGCCGCCGGTGCCGACCGGGCGGCCTTCACCTTCCTGATCGACGCGTACCACGAGGAACAGGTCCGCGACGAGACGCGCGTTGTGCTCCGCCTCCACCCTGACCTCGCTCCCTACAAGGTGGCCGTGCTGCCGCTGCTCAAGAAGCGGCCCGAGATCGTCGACCTGTGCGACAAGCTGGTCACGGACCTGCGCGCCGACATGCTGGCCGTTTACGACGACACGGCCTCGATCGGCAAGCTCTACCGCCGGCAGGACGAGATCGGTACGCCATGGTGCGTGACCGTCGACGTCGAATCGCTGGACGACGGTGCCGTAACCATCCGTGATCGTGACTCTATGACCCAGGAGCGCGTGCCGCTCGAGGGCGTCAAGCAGCTCTTGCTCGACCGACTGGCCGCCGCCCGGGCCAGTTAGTCCCGGTCGGCAAGAGCGGCGCGCACGCGCTCGCCCAAAACCGACAAACGCCCGACCGGCTCGTTGCTGAAGACGAAGCGCAGATAGTTCGCAGCGACGTCTCCACCCCAACCGGTCATGGGCGTGGCCGCGACCTTGTGGCGCAGCAGACGAGCAGATAGATCTGCCGGCTCGATGCCCAGTTCGCGCGTGTCGAGGAGCATCGACCAGCCACCCGACGGCCGGATGACGGGCAATCCGGCAAGCTGGCGCAGCATCTCGTCGCGGCGCCGCTGCCACTCGGCGTTAGCATCCGCCAGGTCTGACTGCGCCTGCTCCAAAGCGACACGTGCCCCGATCTGGCCGAACCCGCTGGCCAGCAGGCCCGAGTAGATGTGGATGCGCGAGACGTCGTTGACCAGCTCGCCCGGCGCGACCACCCAGCCAATGCGCCAGCCGATCATGCGCTGCTCGGCCAGGACATCGCCCACCGTGACCGTCCGGTCGCGCATGCCCGGCAGCGAAGCCGGATGAAATGGCGTCAGGCCGTCAAAAAGGACACCTTCGTAGGTGGACCAGTAAATCAGGCGCAGATCGTGCTTGATGACCAGCTCGGCGATGGCGCGCCATTCGTCCATCGAGGCGACCCAGCCGCTCGGGAACGAGGCGTTATTGATAAAGAACGCTCGCGTTTTGGTTGTGACGGCCGTGGCCAGTTGGTCCAGATCCAGTCGCCATGACCCGTCAGTGGGCCGCAGCGGCACGACCCTCGGAACTGCTCCGGCCAGACGAACCCTGTTGATCATGCCGGCATAGGTCGGGTCCGTGAGCACGACCTCGTCGCCTGGGTCGGTGACCGCGAAAAGGGCGTCCAGCATGGCTATCCCTTCACCGGGTGTGATCACGATCTCGCGCGGTCCGTCGTAGTGCGGGCCACCGCGTCGCTCGATGTAGCGTAGCGATGGCGTGCTTGAGGTCGTCGCGACCGCTGAAGGGAAGCCAGCTATTGGCCTCATCCGTGGCAATCGCCGCTTGGGTCGCCGCAACCGCTGCCGGTGGCGGCGGCACGTCGGTGTCGAGGTTCTCGAGGCGGAGAGTGTCGGGATCATCGCCCGCAGCAGCCGCAACTCGATCAATGCTGAAGCCTGGGATCTCAGCGAGCCGGGCGACGCTCATCGATCGGACCTCCTCAGTTAGTCAGGTAGCCTGACCAAAATCATGCTAGGGTCGACCCGTGACCGGTGTCAATACGCGTGGCGATGCCCACGGACATCTTGGCGTCCTGCTCGAGAGAGCGCGCCGGCGAATGTTCGAGCGCTGGCTGGAGCTGTTTCGCCAGAGCAGTGACACAGACCTGAGCGTCGCCGACAACGCAGTGATGGCTTTCCTTCCGGCGGGCGGCGCAAGGATCTCGGACCTGGCGCGGCGTGCCCGCATCACCAAGCAATCGATGGGTGAATTGGTGGCCGACCTTGAGCGGCGCGGTTACGTCAGGCGAATCGTCGATCCTGCGGACGGCCGGGCAAAGCTCGTCGTTTTCACGGAGCGAGGGCGGGCGGCCGCTGAGATGGCAATCGTCGCTGCCGGTCAGGTTGAACTCGAGTGGGCGACGACGCTGGGTGCGGCACGCATCAAGGCGTTGCGCGAGGCTCTCGAAGAGATCGTCGATGCGCCGGACTGAAACGGCGGCCTAGACCGCGGCGGCTTCGCCCTCTTCGACTGCGCCCGCGACCGGCCGCGCCTTGGGCCAGTACAGCTCGGTCTTGACCTGCTCCTCGGCGAAACCGCGTTCGAGGAGCAGCGATTCGGCGGTCACGATCATTTCCGGGTTGCCGCAGATGTAGGCAATCGTGTTGGCCGGTGTCAGGCCAAGCTCGTCGCACACGTCCGCGATGTTTGCCTCAACCCGGCCGCCGCGCCCCGTCCAGCCGGCGTTGGCCGGATCGTTGGGTCGAGACACCGTTGGGATGTAGGTGACGGGGTATTCGCCGCTGGCCTGCCAGCCCTCGAGCAAGGGCCGGTAGCCGAGGTCGTGCACGTAGGAAACGCCGTTCAACATGACCACCCGCCGCGGCGTACCGTCCATGAGCAGCGTGCGCATCTGCGAGATGAACGGCGCGATGCCGGTGCCGGTCGAGATGAACAGGTGCGTGCGCTCGTCGTCGGGCTGCAGCATGAACTTGCCCTTCGGCCCGATCATGCGCATGCGGTGGCCAACGGGCAGCCGCCACAGCGCGGTCGTGAAGCGGAACACGGGCACCAGCCGGACATACATCTCGTAGCCGTCGGCAGCCTCGCGCGGCGAGGATGCCACCGAGTAGGGCCGCTGGAGGATCTTGTCCTCGATGCGGACGCCGATGGTCATGTACTGGCCCGCTTCGAACGGTGTTGGCTCGTTGTCGAAGCGGATCCAGAACGAGGCGAGGTCCTCCGTATCGTCGACGCGCTTGACGAGGGTCGCGTTGTAGGACTCGTGCTCGGGCTCGATGACGCGCGTGTCGGTGTGGTGATGTGTCATCGCGGGCTAGGTTACCTGTGGCTGACTAGACGAGATCGGGCCGCCGCCACGCTTGACCCAGGACGTATTGGTCGAGGAAGGCGAGCACGGTCTCGTACCACAGCCTGGCGTTCTGCGGCTTCAAGATCCAGTGGTTTTCGTCAGGGAAGTACAGGAACTTTGCCTCTACACCGTGGCGCGCCAGGTCTGTCCACAGGCGCAGACCCTCGCTGATCGGCACACGGAAGTCCTTGGCGCCGTGGATCACCAGCATCGGCGTACGGATGTTGGCCACCAGCCGGTGCGGCGATTCGCGTTGGTAGACGGTGTCGTCCTCGTACGGATTACCGAACTCGCGCTCCCACCACGAGCCATAGTCGGTCGTGCCGTGGAAGCCGCGCAGCTCCCACAGGCTGGCGTGCGTCACGATCGCCCGGAAGCGGTCGGTGCTGCCGGCAACCCAGTTGGCCATGTAGCCGCCGAACGAGCCGCCCATCAGCGCCGTCCGCTGACCGTCGAGGTCGGGACGCTTGGCCGCTTCCTCGAAGGCGGCCATGATGTCGGTGTAGGGCTCCTGACCCCAGCGCGCCCAGCCGCGCTGGATGAAGTCGAGGCCGTAGCCGGTCGACAGCGCCGGGTCGGGCATCAGCACCGCGTAGCCGCGCGAAGCCAGCACGTGCGGATTCCAGCGCCAGTGCCAGCCGTTCCACGAGCCCAGCGGGCCGCCGTGGGCCCACACGACCAATGGCGCGGGATGGTCGGCGTCGGCACCGTTGGGCACGACCAGCCATGACTCTACCTTCGCGCCGTCGGCGGCCGTGGCCGTCAGCCGTTCGACTCTGCCTGGCAGCTCCAGCGACTCGAGGCTGGCAAATGAACGGACGGCTTGTTTGGCCATGCCGTTGGTCAGCGACAGCCGTACCGGATGCGGCGGCGAGGCATAGCTCGTGTTCATGCCGTAGACCGACTTCCCGTCCGGTGACGGCTGCACGTCGCTCCAGCTGCCCTCGGGATCGATCACGTCGACATGTCCATCGGCCAGCCTGACGCGAAGCAGGGCGGTTCGGCCGTAGCGGTCGGCGCTGAAGTAGACGGCCGACGAATCGGGCGCCCAGGTGGGATGTTGCGGCCAGAGGTCGAGGTCGGGCGTAAGGTCCCGGCCTTCTCCTGAAGCGAGGTCGACCAGGTACAGAGTCTGGTCGCCGATCTGGTCGGGATCGCCGCCGTGGCCGCGCACGGCAGCCACGTAACGACCGTCGGGCGAGCAGGCAGGTTGCTGGTACCAGTGGCGGTCGAGGTCGGTCAAGAAGCGCTTTTCGCCGGTCGTTGTGTCGATGATCAGCAGCCGTTCGCGCGGATCGGTCAGGTCGCTCTGGTCGCGCCACGCGGTAACCGCCAGCTTGCCGTCCGGCGTTACGTCGAAATCGGTCTCGACCAGCGCGGTTCCGGCGTCGGGTGTCAGGTCGAGCGGGGCGGAAACTTCGTCCTCGGCGCCGAGTGTCATCGCGAAAAGGTGGATGTCGCGCGGACCCAGCCACGTGTCCCAGTGGCGAATGGGGTAGCCCTCGAGCAAGAGTGCCTCGACGCCCGCCTTCTTGCGTGCCTTCTGGCGCTCGCGGTCGGCGACCAGGTTTTCCACGCCGGCGAAGACGGACGCGCTGAACACGATGGTGTCGGCGCCGGCTGCGGCATGAACGGCGTTGACGCCGCCCGACGGCGCGCAGGTAATGCGCGCCTCGCCACCGCCGGCCGGCAGCAGCCACAGCGCGGTGACATCGTCTTCCTTCTCATCTGGAGCGAGGTCCGGATCGGGCCGTGTCGAAGTGAACAGCAGCGAGCCATCGCGCGCGAAAGCGCCGACCGTTTCACCCGGCGCCGAGCGGGTCAGCCGCGCCGGTGGCTCCGCGCCGGTTGGATCGAGCCGCCAGATCGATGAACGGAACTTCTTGCCGTCCGGTGCCGGCCGCTGCACGGCGATCACGAGTTGCGTGCCGTCCGGCGATAGGCGCAGTCCCGAGAGGCGCGGCAGCGCGAGGTGCATTTCGAGGTCGAAATCGCTCATGGGCCGGCGCATGATCGCACGGGTGAGCCTATCGTGGCGATATGACGCAGCCGGGCCGCGCCATTCCACATCACGTGGTCATCATTGGTGCCGGCTTTGGCGGCCTCTACGCCGCCCGCAAGCTGGGCCACGACGGGCAGGTCCAGGTAACCGTGGTCGATCGGCGCAACTTCCACCTGTTCCAGCCGCTGCTCTACCAGGTTGCGACAGGCGCGCTGGCGCCGGGCGAGATCGCCCAGCCGCTGCGCTCGATCTTGAGGCGGCAACGAAATACGCGTGTCGTCCTGGGCCAGGCAATGGACATCGACCCAGCGGCGCAGGAGGTGGTGCTAGCTGACGGCGGCCGTATCGGCTACGACAGCCTGATCATCGCCACCGGCGCCCGTTTCTCGTACTTCGGCAACGACTCATGGGCCAAGAACGCGCCTGGGCTCAAGACCGTAGACGACGCCACCGAGATCAGGCGAAGGATCTTCATCGCGTTCGAGGCGGCCGAGCGTGAGGCCAATCCCGCGCGGCGCGCCGAGTGGATGACCTTCGTCATCGTCGGCGGCGGCCCGACCGGCGTCGAGCTGGCCGGTGCGCTGGGCGAGATCGCCCACGACACGCTGCGCCGCGACTTCCGCAACATCGACCCTGCCGACGCGCGCATCCTGCTGGTCGAGGCGATGGACCGCGTGTTGCCGCCGTACCCGCCCGGTCGGTCGGCGTCTGCGCAGCGCCAGCTGGAGCGTCTCGGCGTCACCGTCCAGACGGGCGCCAGAGTCGTCGGCATCGATGAGCACGGCGTCGACGTGGAGGCGGCGGGACCAGACGACCCGAATTCCGGCGCGGACCGTGCTGTGGGCGGCCGGCGTCCTGGCCTCGAGCTTCGCCCGGCGCGTCGCCACCACGATCGGCGCGATGACGGATAAGAGCGGCCGCGTCGTCGTGACGGCGGAGCTCAACCTGCCCGACCACCCGGAGATCTTCGTGATCGGCGACGCCGCGCGCATGGAATGGCGCGACGACAGGATCGTGCCGGGCGTAGCGCAGGGCGCGATCCAGAGTGGCAAGTACGTAGCCAACACGATCGAACGGCGACTGCGGGGTCAGCCGGTCCAGCCGTTCCACTATCGCGACCGCGGCGACGTGGCGATCATCGGCCGGCTGTCTGGCGTGACCAACATCCCGTGGCTGGGGCGGCTGGGCCAGGCCGGCGGCTTCCCGGCGTGGGTCCTGTGGCTGGGCATCCACCTCGTCTACCTGATCGGCTTCGCCAATCGCGTCGTCGTGCTTACGCGCTGGGGCTGGAGCTTCATCACGCACGGCCGCGGCAGTCGTCTGATCACCGGCCAGCCGTTGCTGCCCGAGCTCGAGGAGCCGATCGAGGAGGCCGGCGAGCACATCGCCGCCCACGCCCGGCACTGACTCCCGGGCGCGCAGGTGTGCGCGGCTACAATCGAGCAGCCGTAGTTCCAGCCAGCCCTGTGGGGCCACTCGAGGATTCATCGCCATGACCGACACCGTCGCCCGACCCCAGACCGAGCGCGCCCACCGCGCGGCCAAGCGTTACCTGTACGCCTTTGGCGGCGGGCACGCAGAAGGCGACGCGACGATGCGCGACCTGCTGGGCGGCAAAGGCGCCGGTCTGGCCGAGATGACCAATGCGGGCCTGCCTGTGCCGCCCGGCTTCACCATTACGACCGAAGCCTGCAACGACTACTTCGCGGCCGGCGAGAAGCTGCCCGATGGGCTGTGGGACGACGTGCTCGAGGCGGTCAAGCAGGTCGAGCAGGAGACCGGCAAGGGCTTTGGCAATCCGGCCAACCCGTTGCTGGTGAGCGTTCGCTCCGGCGCCAAGTTCTCGATGCCGGGCATGATGGACACCGTCCTCAACCTGGGCCTGAACGAGCAGACGCTGCACGGCCTGATCGCGCTGACCGGCAACGAGCGCTTTGGCTGGGACGCCTACCGTCGCTTCATCCAGATGTTCGGGCGCATCGTCATGGACGTCGACGGCTCGCGCTTCGACGAGGCGCTGGAGAAGGCCAAGCACGACCGCGGCGCCGACCTGGACACCGACCTCGACGCAGCAGCCCTGCGCGACCTCTCGGCCGAGTTCCGCCAGATCGTCAAGCAGGACACGGGCCAGGAGTTCCCGTCCGACCCCTACGAGCAGCTCGACCTGGCCATGAAGGCCGTCTTCGCCTCGTGGTTCGGCAAGCGCGCCCGCGACTACCGCGACTACAACAAGATCGCGCACGACCTGGGCACGGCGGTCAACGTCGTGACCATGGTCTTCGGCAACATGGGCGACGACTCGGGCACCGGCGTGGCCTTCACGCGTGACCCCAACACGGGCGAGAAGGTGCTCTACGGCGAGTACCTGACCAATGCCCAGGGCGAAGACGTCGTCGCCGGCATCCGCACGCCCCAGCCGATCAGCCAAATGCGTGACGAGCTACCCAACGCCTACGCCGAATTCGAGCGCATCGCCGAGCGTCTCGAGCGCCATTACCGCGATGTGCAGGATCTCGAGTTCACCATCGAGCGTGGCCGCCTGTTCATGCTCCAGACGCGCTCCGCCAAGCGCACCGCCGCCGCGGCCGTCCGGATCGCCGCCGACATGGTCGACGAAGGCATCATCACGCAGCGCGAGGCGCTCTCGCGCATCGAGCCGGCGCACGTCGACCAGCTGTTGCGCGACCAGTTCGACCAGGCCGGCAAGGCGCAGGCCAAGAAGCTGACGTCGGGCCTCAACGCGTCGCCCGGTGCGGCCGTCGGCAAGGCCGTGTTCGACGCCGACCGCGCCGCCGAGCTGGCCAGCCAGGGCGAGAAGGTGATCCTGGTCCGGATCGAGACCAGCCCCGACGACTTCCACGGCATGGCCGCCGCGCAGGGCGTGCTGACCGCTCGTGGCGGCGCCACGTCGCATGCGGCGGTCGTCGCCCGCCAGATCGGCAAGCCGTGCGTCGCCGGTTGTTCGACCTTGATCATCGATTACGGCAAGAAGTCGGCCCGCGTTAACGGTCTGGGCTTCTCGGAAGGGGAGTGGATCAGCCTCGACGGCACGACCGGCGAGGTGTTCGTTGGCGCCGTGCCGACGACTGCCGCCCGATTCGAAGATCAGCCCGATCTGCAGAAGATCCTGGGCTGGGCCGACGATGTCCGACGGCTACAGGTCTGGACCAATGCCGACAAGCCCGAGGAGGCCGCCCAGGCCCGCCGCTACGGAGCGCAGGGCATTGGCCTGTGCCGGACCGAGCACATGTTCCGCGAGGGGGAGCGGCTCGAAATCGTGCGTGACGCGATCCTCGTTGCCTTCCAGGCGACACGCGCCAAGGAACGGCGTGACGCCGGCGAGGCACTGGACGCGGACGACACGGCGGCGGTAGAGCGCTTCGATGCCGCCATCGCCAAACTCGAGGCTCTTCAGCAGGGTGACTTCGAGGGCATCCTCGAGGCGATGAGCGGATTGCCGGTCGTCATCCGGCTGATCGACCCGCCGCTGCACGAGTTCCTGCCCAACCACGAGGAGCTGCTGCGTGAGGCGATCACCGCCCAGGCGCGCGGCGAGGAAGTGCCGGCCGCACACCCGCGAGATGCTCGCCGCGGTCGAGCGCCTGCGCGAGCAGAACCCGATGCTCGGCCTGCGTGGCATCCGCCTCGGCCTGATGATTCCCGACTTCATCAAGCTGCAGACGCGGGCAATCCTCAATGCCGCGATCGCGGTCAAGCGGCGCGGCAAGGATCCCAAGGCAGAGATCATGATCCCGCTCGTTGGCCACGTGAACGAGCTGACGCGCACTCGCCAGATCCTCGACGCCGAGGCATCGAAGGTGCTGGCCGCCGCCGGCGAGAGTGTCGATTTCAAGTTCGGCACGATGATCGAGATCCCGCGCGCCTGCTGGGTGGCCGACGACATCGCGCGCAGCGCCGAGTTCTTCAGCTTCGGCACCAACGACCTGACCCAGATGACGTTCGGTTACTCGCGCGACGACGCCGAGGGCGGCTTCCTGCTCAAGTACGTCGAAGACAAGATCCTGCCCTTCAACCCGTTCCAATCGCTCGACACCGTCGGCGTCGGCGGGGAGATGCGGATGGCGGTCGAGAAGGGTCGCGCCGCGCGGCCCAACCTCGAGATCGGCATCTGCGGCGAGCACGGCGGCGATCCGGCGTCGATCGCGTTCTGCGACGAGATCGGGCTGAACTACGTCAGCTGCTCACCATTCCGCGTGCCGGTCGCCCGACTGGCGGCGGCGCAGGCCGCACTGAGCGGCGCCGCCGAGCGCGATAAGTAACTCGAGCCGCGCCTAGAGCGGGGCGGCGCCGAAGATGGGCGAATTTCGCACGTACACCGGGCCGGTCCAGTAGAGCTGGTTCTCATCGGGCGGGCAGCGCGTGTCGCACACGTTGCCGCCGCCGTCACCGCCGGTCTGCCCACCGCCCGAGCTGCCTGTGGTTGCAGGGCTCCACGGGATGCCGAACATCTCGGGCAGGTTGACGAACGTGTAGCCGTTCGATTTGAAGTACTGCATGATGCGCGGCAGGGCCTGCACGGTCGGAGCCGGCCCGGCGTGCATCAGGATGATCTGGCCCGGCGTGCCCTTGATCGCCCGCTGGTAGATCGTCTCCGCGTCCGCGCCCAGCGCATCCTGCGTATCCACCGTCCACAGCGCCATGGTCGTGAAGCCCGCCCGGTAGGCCTGCTCCTGGACGGTCGTGTTGTAGTCCATGTAGGGCGGGCGGAAGATCGGCACCATCGGCCGGCCGGTCATCGCCTCGATCACCTGGCGGGCGTTATCGATCTCCCAGAAGACCTGCGACGCCGACAGCTTCTTGAGGTTGGGGTGGGTCGTGGTGTGGTTGCCGATAGGGAAGCGGACGGCAATGGCCTTCCAGACCGCCGGCGCATCGTCGGCCGCATTGGAGTACGGAAAGAAGGTCGCCGTAGCCCCGAACTGGTCGAGGATGGCCACGATCTTCTCGGCCCGGCTCGGTGAGTAACCGTCGTCGAAAGTCAGCGCGATGATCTTCTTGTTGGTGTCGACGTAACGGACCATCTTGGCCATGTTGGCCGCGGCCACCGGCGTCGTCGCGAGCAGCAACGCCGCAATGGCAACGCCCACGGCAAACACGGTCGGACTCAGGCGGCGCACGAACGTATTGTGCATGGTCAACGGCTGGTGGCCGGTTTTCCCCCGATTAAGAGATGTGCGGTTGTATCGCAGCCTCGGCCCAGCCGATGGCGTGACGTCCGCTTAGAACGTTCGAACTGGCTTCGCAGTCCGCCTGCGGGCGGCTGCTGCGCGCTTCCGTCCCGCCCTCGGCCCAGCCGATGGCGTGACGTTCGCTTGATTCTCCGCTTGCTGAAGCAGTCGTCGCAGTAGACGGGCTTGCCGCTCGTCGGCCTGAACGGCACGCTCGCCGTCTTGCCGCAGTTGGAGCAGACCGCCTCGAACATCTCGCGTGGCGCTCGCTCGCGATAGCCACCGCCGCTGCTGTAACCACCGCCTCCGTAGCCGCCCCCGCCGCCCGAGCTGTAGCTCGAGCCCGCCGAATAGCCGCCGCCGTTGCCGCTGCCCTGCCGCTGCGCCTTGCGCGCACGACGGCAGTTCGGACAGCGTCGCGGATCTGAGAATCCCCGGTCGGCGTAGAACTGCTGCTCGCTTGCCGAGAACACGAACTCCTGGCCGCAATCGGCACAGGTCAGCGTTCGATCAGCGGTCAAAGGAACGACTCCTTCTGACTGGCCGGTTTCGCGACGTTTTCTCGCGAAGGCCGTGAGAGGGAGTCGTGGATCCGGCGATATGGGCGCCCACGGTTGGGCGATGGCGCGATCCTACAGCATCAATTTCGCGCCAAACAGCCGATTCCGGTCGGGCTAAGCGGCGTTCTCGGTATGCGCGGGGTGGCTCACCGCGTCGAGCAGGCGGCGCGACGCCGCGGCAATCTCGTCAACGGCCGCCACGAATGCCTCTTCGTTGCGTTTTGACGGGGCGCGGTAGCCACTCACCTTGCGCACGTACTGGAGCGCGGCGGCGCGTACTTCTTCGTCGGTGGCGTCGATGTCTGGGCGGCGGAGGGTAATGATGCTGCGACACATGGCGCCACGATAGCGCCGGGCGGCCACGTCCGCCCTCAGCGGCAATCGCGCGTGCGCAGCTGACGACTCACGTCGCGCAGTGCCTGCGGCAGCCGTTCGTTGGCTACCAGCAGGGTCAGATACTCGCCGAGGATGCGCCGGTCCTCCGCGTCGGCGCCCGGCGCGAGGCCGAGCGGGGTTGACGATGCAATGACGCTCAGCGCCTCGCCGCGTCGGGCCAGCTCACCTGTCGCCACGTAGCCAAGGCGCGCGAAATAGTCGGCCACCATCGGCCGTGAATCGAGCTCGGCTTTGTGGCGCATCACCTGTGCCGCCAGCCGCAGCGCGTGGAGGTCGGCGGTCTCAAGGTCTCCCAGCAAGGTACTTTCGGTGCCCACCGCGGCATCGTAGCGAGCGCTATCCTGCCGCTGGAGGCTTTCGGGGTCTCGCGGGACGGTGGTCATGCGTCCCAGAGAAGAAGGTTCGACGGCCGCATGCTGGCGCCGGATCGGCCGATCCCGCGGGTCACAGGGCTGAGGGTCCACTTGATCTCCCGCTGGACGTCGGCGCCTGCCATGGAGGACTGGCAGCGCTTTGGCGCGGGCCGCTTCCGCTGGTATCACCTGCTTGCGCTGAGCCAGGGCATCGTCGCCGTGATGACCGGCTTTGACGTGCTCATACCGTTCGCCCTTGCCATCGGCTTTCCACCGGCGCTGACGCCTCTGCTGGGCATGCTGTCGCTTGCCGGCGGCATGGCGCCGCTCCTGCTGCCCAACCTGCTCAAGCGCGCCGATGGCAACCTTCGGCTGCTGACGATCGCGCTCAGTGCGCTCGGCGAAACACGAGGCGTCTTCCTGGCGCTGCTCGTGATCCTGCTGGCGGCCGGTTCGTTGACCGCACTGCCGGTAATGCTGTTCGTCGTGGTAATCGTCGGCATGAGTGGCGTGCTCAGCTCGATGGTCAGCACAAACCTGCTCAGCTGGCACTCCGCCGTCCTGCCCGAACACGAGCGCCGGCTGGTCGTTCCGCGGTTAATGTCCATCTCGCTGGCCGTCGGCGCGTTGCTGCTGCTGCCCACCGCTTTGCTGATGGACAGCCTGGTGGAGCGCTTCGGACTGATCATCTACGCCGTGCCGTTCGGAATTGCCGGCGCGTTTGGCGTAGTCGAAATCTTCGTCCAGAGCCGGTTGCCACGACCCGGCCGCGTCCGCGTGCCAGAGAGCGCGCTTACCGCCGACGCGCCGCCACCGCCGGGCATGTCCGCCTTCGTACGATCGAGCGTGGTCAATGCGGTCGGCATGGGCATAGCGCCCTACACGTCGGTCTACGCCATCGTCGTCCTCGGCCTGACACCGGGCTTCACGATGGGCATGGGGGCTATCAGCCTGCTGACCCAGGTCGCCGCTTCGGCGTGGGCAGGTAGCCGCCTCACACGCGGTTCGTCCACGCGCATGCTGCGCTCGTCGTTCGGCATCCGCGCCCTGGCCATGGCGCTGCCCATCGTTGCGCTGCCCGGCCTGCTGATCGCGCCGGCGCTACTCATCGCATCGGTCATCTTCGGGGCGATCGGCTTCGTCAGCGGCACCCTGTCGGCCAACGAGAAGCTGTTCCGGATGATCAACGGTCCGGCCGTCCTGCGCCAGTACGGCCGATTTACGGCGGCGACGGCCGGCGCGATGACGGTCGGGCAGCTGGCCAGCATGGTCGCGATCGCGGCCGGCGGGCCGTTCGCGTATGCCTCGTATGCCGGGCTGTATGGCGCGTCGACCGGCCTGCGTGTCCTCGCCCACCGCATCGCTGCGCCCGGGCCGCAGACGGTCCCGGCCGCTGAGCAGTTGCCCGACACCGTTCCGCTGGCTGTGCATTCTGGTTGAGTCAGGGGCGGTCCGGGACCTTTGGCGGTACTTATTGGGACTTGACTCAGAGTCGAGCACAACCCATTCTCGTCGGCGCTCTGCCGTGTCAAAGGAGACTCTTTACGTGCGCTCGCTCCGCCCATCGCTCATCGCGCTGTTCCTGCTCGCTGCCAGCGCCCTGCCCGCCATGGCCGCCCAGCCGGCGACTGTAACCGCCGCTGCGGCTGACCACCAGCAAGTCCTCGACTACTGGACCGCCGCGCGCATTGCGTCGGCCCAGCCGCGCGACTTCGTGCTCACCGCCAGCGGCTACCAGCCGGCGGCCGGCAAGCCCGGCTCGGCGGCGGCACGGCCGTGACCGGCGCGTCCTGGCCAAACGGCAAGGGCGCAATCTCGAAGTCGGAAGGCAAGGTCTTCTTCGCCATGGGCGGCGGCAACTGGCAGTGCTCGGGCACGCCCGTCAGCGGTCATACCGTCAGCGGCTACGCCATGGTGCTGACCGCCGGCCACTGTGCCGTTGACGAATCGACCGGTGAGTTCGCCACCAACTGGGTCTTCATTCCCAACTGGGATGCCAAGCCGGCCTCGCTCAGCACGGCGTGCAGTGCCGGTGCGACCGCGCTCGGCTGCTGGACCGCCGTTTCGCTGGTCGTCGACAGCGGTTTCGCCACCGCCGGCGGCTTCAATGACCAGGCCACCCGGCACGACTGGGCGCTGGCCGTTGTCAACAAGGGTGGTTTCTCAAACACGGACCTCGACACGGCGGTGACCTCGTTCACCCTCAACGCCGACTCCCTCGCTGCGGGTCAGGGCGTATACGCGTTCGGCTTCCCGGCGGCGGGCAAGTACCACGGCAACGACCTGACCTACTGCGCCGGCAATGCCATCACCGATGCGCTGAATAACAACGCCACCTTCGGCCTGGCCTGCGACATGACCGGCGGTTCATCCGGTGGCGGTTGGTTCACGTCGTTCAACGCGACGACGGGCAGCGGCACGTTGGCCGGCCTCAATTCGTACGGCTACTCGGGCGTCAAGAACATGTATGGCCCGGACTTCAACGCCAACACGACGGCCGTCTTCAACGACGCCAAGAGCCGGACCTCCGGCAATAGCGCGGTGAGCGTCGCGCCGTAAGGCGTCCTTTCCCACTCAACAAAGAAGCGCCGGCGACCGCGAGGCCGCCGGCGTTCTGATTCCGTCCCCAGGTTGGGTAATCCCAGCCGTCAGGTAGTTGGCGCTGGCTCCTCAGCGCCGCCACCGAACGCCTTTCCGCGGTGCCAGGGCGTGCCCAGCATCGGCAGCAGGTAGCGATCGAGGCCGTAGTAGCCGGCCACCTTCCAGGCGAGCATGAGGCCAATGCCCATCGTGAACAGGACCGGGTTGGACGAGGCCGATCCCGCCAGCAGGAAGGACATGTTCATCAGCGCGCCGAAGAATGCGGCGATGCCCGTCAACGCGCCGAAGATGAGGCCCACGCCGATGGCGATCTCGCCCAGCAGCACCACCCAGGCGAACCAGGTCTGGGCGTTGTTGTTGATCAGCATGTTGATGAAGTCGCGGTACCACTCATAGCTGATGGCCGGTCGAGCCCGTGTCCGGTATGGCCACGGCGTGCTGCCAATAGCCGAGCAGCGCTGCCCCACCATCCGTCCACTTTGGGTCGCCCAGCTTGTGCAGGCCGGCCTCCAGGAACGTCACCCCGACGAACACGCGGATGGGCAGCCAGAACAGGCCCGCCGCGGTGTTGTTGAACAGGAAGCGCGAGAAGGCCGGGCCCTCGACGTTCACCTCCGTAGCGCCGGGCAGGTCACGCTCGAAGAACAGCACCACGACCAGTGCGACGAAAGAGATCCAGAACGCCCAGACCACGGGCGTGTGGAAGCTGTCGAAGATGCCCTGACAGTTGCGGCACGATCATGATCGCCAGCGTGATCAGGGCGATCGCCGCCAGGACGTAGATCAGATAACGCCGAACCCGCCTGTCCATCTGTGCTCCCTCACTAGCTCCAGTCCAAGCAAAACAGGAAACGGACCGTCGATAGTCTCGCACTTTCGTCACCCTCCGGGACACCTCGCCTGCGTGGGCTGGCTAGTTGCCGAGCCGGGCGAACCATCGTGACTGTGTTCGGCGGTCCGTTTGTGCGTCCACTATCGCCATGCCGCGGCGCCAGCAGACCGTGCCATTGGGCCCGTTTAGGGTGTGCCATAGGGCCGATCCGCGTAACGGTTCCGCAAAGTGGATGCGCCATCATCGGCGCCATGGAAGTACTGCGCGGCCGCCGGCTGGCCCAGCCGGACGAACCCATCTTCGACCAGGGCCTGGCTTTTGACCTCGAATCGGTGCTCATCAATCGGCGCCGGGTGCTGCGCCTGATGGGCCTTGCCTCCGCCGCCGTTGGCGTGGCCGCCTGCGCGCCAGCGGCGGTGCTGACGCCCAGCCCGATTGGAACCTCTGGGTCGACCTCGGCGGGCGCGACCTCGACGGCAGGCGCGACGCCGGCAGCGGCCGAGTGCGACGTCATTCCCGAAGAAACGAACGGGCCCTTTCCGGCCGACGGCACGAACGGGCCGAACGTGCTGACCGAAAGTGGGATCGTGCGCACCGACATCCGCTCGTCATTCGGCGGGTCGTCCGGCACCGCCGAAGGCATCCCGCTCTCGATCACGCTGGCCATCCAGGATGCTGGCAAAAGTTGCGCGCCGCTGGCCGGCGCCGCCGTGTACGTCTGGCATTGCGACCGCGAGGGCCGCTACTCGATCTACTCGCAGGGCGCGACCGACCAGAACTACCTGCGCGGCGTGGCTGAGGCCGGCAGCGACGGCAAAGTGACGTTCCAGAGCATCTTTCCCGCCTGCTACACCGGCCGCTGGCCGCACGTCCACTTCGAGGTCTATCCCAGCCTGGCCAAGGCCATCGACGCGGGCAATCGGCTCGCCACCTCGCAGATCGCCTTGCCCAAGAGCATCTGTGACGCGGTTTACGCGACGGGCGGCTACGACGCGAGCGTGGGCAATCTGTCCGGCCTGTCGCTGAGCACGGACATGGTCTTCCGCGACGACGGAGCGGCGCACCAGCTGGGCACGATGGGCGGCACGCTCGGCGGCGGCCTGACCGTGGCCTTGAGTGTGCCCGTGAGCACGTGATAGCGATGGCTGCGCCCGAACGTGGGCAAATGGAATACGCGGTTGCAGACACTCCCTCTCACTGGTTTCGGCGAGATCGGAAATCGCTGAAGCCGCTCGAGAAGGAGTGTTTCCTTTATGTTCGCGACTCAGGACAAGGTCCTGACCTGTGCCGATTGCGGCCAGGAGTTCACTTTCACGGCTGCTGAGCAGCAGTTCTACGCGGATCGCGGTTTCAGCGAGCCGCGCCGCTGCAGCTCGTGCCGTGCCATTCGCAAGGCCCAGCGTGGCGACAGCGGCGGCAACCGCAGCTACAGCTCCGGTGGCAGCAGCTTCGGCAACTCCGGTGGTTACTCGAGCGGCGGCAGCGGCGGCTACGATCGCGCTCCGCGCGAGATGTTCACCGCCACGTGCTCCAACTGCGGCAAGGACGCCCAGGTGCCCTTCCGGCCCACCAGCGGCAAGCCCGTTTACTGCTCGGACTGCTTCCGCACCATGCGGCCGCAGCGCTACTAGTCAATCCGCGACCTTACGAAAGAGCCCGGCACTCGCCGGGCTCTTTTCTTTACAGGTTTTCTGGCGTGACCGCTAAGAGCTGACCTCGACCAGGATCGGCACGGCGCGCATCACCGCATCCACGACCGGGCAGTGCGCGACGGCCCAATCGGCGAGCTCGCTGAGCGCGTCATTCGCCGCGCTGGCTCCGCTGAAGCGGACCTTGATGCTGGTACTCAACGGACCGGCGGGAACATCGTCCGCCAGTCCCAGGATGCCGCGATCGTCGGACTCGCTCGTCACGTCGACCTCGACCCGGCCGGTCTCGATTCCGAGTTGAGCGGCGCGCATGCCGATCAGCGTCGCCACACAGGCGGCTTCGGCGGCGCGCAGGTACCAGCCCGGCGAAGGCGCCGAGCCGGCGCCGCCAATCGACGCTGGCATATCCGTCGTGAGCTCCTCGCCCGAGTCACCCCGCACCGTGACCTGCAGCCCATCATTAAGCCTCGCGCGCGCCAGGCTATCGGTGTAACGCGCTTCCTCCGGATGATCGGTCAGGTACTGGCTGGCAGCGGCGATGGCGCTGGCTATCTTTTCCATGTGACCGAGTTTGCCATCACGCCAACGGGCCCGTTCAGCCTGGCGGCGGCACAGGACTTTGCCGGCGGCTTCCCGGCCGGCATCGGCGGCGGCGAATTCTCCGGACCAACCATTGCCATGTCCTTTCCGGTGGAAGGCACCGACACCAGCGCTGCGGTGGAGCTGGCGCAGGCGACCGATGGTCGGTTGGTGGGTCGAACAGACGCCCCGGCCGCACTTCTTGAGTCAGTGGTCCGCCAGGCCAGTCGGTCCTTATCGGTCGACCACGACGGCACGGGCTGGCCCGCGGTTGGGCAGCGCGATTCGGTAATTGGCGCGGCGCAGCAGGCGCACGACTTCCTGCGACCGGTCTGCTTTTACTCCGCCTACGAGGCGGCAACGTCGTTCGTAATCGGCCAGCGCATTTCGCGCCGCCAAACCGCGCGCGTGAAAGCCCAGCTGGCCGAGTCCCACGGCGACCGGCCAACGGTAGACGGCCACGCCTACCCGGCGTTTCCTCGCCCAGAGCGCCTCCTCGAAGCGCGCGAGGTGCGCGGGCTGTCATCCAAGAAGCTGGAGTGGCTGCATGGCCTTTCCCGGGCAGCACTTGATGGCAAGCTGGACACGGAAAGCCTGCGCGCCATGCCCCGCGACGAGGCGTTGGCCGGGTTGCGCGAACTGCCGGGCGTTGGGCCGTTCACGGCCGAAGCGGTCTGGCTGCGCGGCTGCGGCGTGGTCGACGAACTGCCGACTACCGAGGGCATGACCATGCACGCGGTTGGCGCCCTCTACGGCCGGCCGGACATCGACGCGGCCGGCCTGACCGCCGTGGCCGAGGCGTGGCGGCCCTATCGGATGTGGGCGGTCGTACTGCTGCGCGTGGCGTGGGGCCGAAGGGCCGGACCCACCTCATACCGTTCCGGCTAGCCTTAGCCAACCCAGCCGTCAGAAAAAGGGGACAGGAGAGCAATGGCCGAATTCGACATGAGCCTCGTCCAGCGCGGGGCGCGGCTGCGCCGCAGCCCGTATTACGAGGCGACGCAGGAATACAGCCCGGTCGGGTTCACGGTCTACAACCACATGCTGTTCCCGATCCGCTTCGATTCCTTCGAAGCGGAGTTCGAGGCGCTCCTAAACGACGTCACGGTATGGGACGTTGCTGTCGAGCGCTGCCTGCAGGTGACCGGGCCGGACGGCTTCAAGTTCGCCCAGCTGCTGACGCCACGGGACCTGTCCAAGTGCGCCGTTGGTCAGGCCAAGTACGTGCTCATCTGCGACAGCGATGGCGGCATCATCAACGACCCGGTCATGACTCGGATGGAGGAGAACACCTTCTGGTTCGCGCTGGCCTCGTCCGACGTGCTCCTGTTCGCGCGCGGCCTCAAGAATGCCTATCCCGACCTCGACGTGACGCTGGGCGAGGTCGAGGTGGCGCCGATGCAGATCCAGGGGCCCAGGTCGAAGGACCTCATGCGCGACCTGGTCGGGCCCGAGGTCGAGGCGCTCAAGTACTACTTCTTCATGCGCACCGAAGTCCGCGGCATCCCGGTCGTCCTGACGCGCACCGGTTGGACCTCCGAGGTCGGCTACGAGCTGTACCTGCTCGATGCCCATCGTGGCCGGGAGCTGTGGCAGGCGGTCATGGAGGCCGGCGCGCCGTACAACGTCCGCCCGACCGGTCCGTCCGACATCCGCCGCATCGAGGGCGCCATCTTCAACTGGGGCGCCGACATGACCTACAACAACAATCCGCTGGAGATGGGCCTGGAACGCCTGATCGACTGGAACCTGCCTGACTCGGCGGCCATATCGCTGCCCGCGCTGCGCCAGATCAAGGCGAAGGGCGTGCACCGGCGCATCGTCGGCGTTGAAATCGACGGCGAGCCTTTCCCAGCGCTCAATTTCAACAAGTGGCCGGCTCACGCCGCCGGAGTCGCCGGCGACGAGCCGATCGGCAAGGTCACGTCGGCGATCTACTCGCCGCGCCTGCGGGCCAACATCGGTTTCTGCTGGGTGCCCGCGGCGCTGGCAGCCGAAGGAACGAGATTGCGCGTCGAGACCGAATGGGGCGACCGAACGGCTACCGTCGTGCCGATGCCCTTTGTCGACCCGGGCAAGCGCATCCCGGTCTCCTAGCCCAGGCTGATCGCCTCGATCGCTTCCAGCGTCCGATCGATTTCAGCAGCGGTGTTGTAGTGCACGATGCCCAGACGTAGCAGCCCGCCAGAGTCGGCCAGGCCGAGTCGCTCGACCAGGTTGCGCGCGTAAAAGTCCCCGTGCCAGGCGAAGATCCCTTGCCGTGCCAGCCGGCTGGCCGCGTCGGCGGCGCCGGTCTTTGCAAACGTGATCGATACCGTCGGAGCGCGCTCTGCGGCGAAGCGCGCCGCGTCCGTGATGCCCCACACTCGGACGCCGGGCAGTGCCAGCAGACCCGCCACCAGCCTGCGCAGCAGGTCGAGCTCGTGTTCGCGGATAACTCTCAGTGCTTCCACCAGGGCGGTCCGCCGCGTCGTACCGTGCTCCGCCTCGCCCCCATTGAGTCGACCAATCGATTGGAGATAACTGACGGCGGCACCCGCGCCGGCGATCAACTCGAGCGCTGGCGTGCCTGTCTCGAAATCGTCGTGCGCCGGCCGAACCTTGTATTTGGGCAGCGACTCGAGAAGTTCGGTGCGGCCCCACAGCGCGCCGATGTGCGGCCCGAACCACTTGTAGGCGGAGCGTCACCAGGAAGTCGGCGCCACTGGCCGCGACATCGAGGGTCAGGTGCGGCGCGTAGTGGACCGCGTCGACGTAAAGCCACGCACCGACGTCGTGGGCCATCCCCGCGATCTGCGAGATTGGGTTTAGCGTGCCGACCGCGTTGGACGCATAGCCGGCGGCGACCAGCCTTGTCCTCGATGACAGCTTGCGCTCGAGGTCGGACAGGTCGAGGGTGCAGTCGTCGGGGCGGAAATCGACCGTTTTCACGGTCAGCCCGTGGTCAGCGGCGGCGGCCAGCCAGGGCGAGACGTTTGCCTCGTGGTCGAGTGCCGTAACCAGGATCTCGTCGCCGGGCTGGCAGGCGGCTGCGATCGAGCGGCTGACGTGGAACGTCAGCGTGGTCATGTTGTAGCCGAACTTGATCTCTGCGGGCGACCTCGCGCCGTAGAAGTCGGCCACCGCCGCCCGCGCGTGCGCCACGATCTCGTCAGCAGCGGACGCTGGTGGCAAACGAGCCGCCCTCGTTGGCGTTTGCCGTCAGGTAGTAGTCGGCTGACCGCATCGATCACACGCCGCGGCACCTGGGTTCCGCCGGGCCCGTCGAGAAACACCGCCGGCCGGCCAGCGAGCTCGAGGTCCAGCGAAGGGAATTCGCGGCGAATGGCATCGACATTCAAAGCCAACGTCTTCATGGCGGCGATGATCGCACCAGATGCGCTACGTTTCGCCTCTCGGTTAGACCGGGCACGGGGGGATCGATGCGGACTCGTCGGACTTGGCTTGCGCTCCTGGCGGCACCGATCGCCCTGTTGCTGGCCGTCACGCCGGTCATGGCCGGCTACGCCGCGACGGTCAGACACGTCATCACCGACCAGAAGATCATCGCGCTGACCTTCGATGACGGTTGGTCACCGTCGCGTGCGCTGCAGATCGACTCGATCCTCCAGCAGTACGGCGCGACCGGCACATTTCTGCCCTACGCCAACGCTGCCGATGACGCGCCGTCGACCTGGCGCTACCTGGCCAAGCACTACCCGATTGCCGACCACACGACCACGCACCGCAAGCTGACCACGCTCGGCGCCTCGACCGTCTATTGGGAGATAGATAACGCCCGCAAGGTCATCGAGGGCATCACCGGCCGGCCGATGGTGCGCATCTTCCGCCCGCCCTACATGGCCTACAACGACACCGTGCGCTACGAGGCCTACCGCGCCGGCTTCAAGATCATGGCGCTGTGGAGCGTCGATTCGGGCGACACCGCCGGCCTGTCTGATACGCAGGTCTACAACCATGCGATCGCGGGGAACAAGGGCGGCATCGTCCTGTTCCACGCCGGCCCGGCCGTCACCGTCCGCGTGCTGCCCAAAGTGCTGGCCTACTACAAGAGCCACGGTTTTACCTTCGTCACGCTGCCGAAGCTGCTGGGCATCCCGTGGAGTCCGTCGACGAAGCTCTAAATGTCCATCCGGAGTAGTCCTAACCGCACATTGATCTGAGGGTCCCCGCATCAGAGCTTTCGCGGGTGACACGTGGGGGGATCTGGGTCCTTTGCTTTCGCCTTGCCGGGGTGGCGCTGATCGCGCTGATCATCAGTCAGCACGCCCCGTCCACGTACCAACCGCTGGTCGACCCGCGCACCGACAAACAGCCCGGATTTCCGGTCCGCGTGGCGGCCTACTACCCGTGGTACCCGGAGAGCTGGGCGCAGCAGGGCCAAGACCGTTTCAGCCACTACACGCCCAACGGCGGCTACTACCGATCCGACGACGGCGCGCGCATAGCGGAGCAGATCGCCGCCATGAGGTACGGCTACGTCGACGTAGCGCTCACCTCCTGGTGGGGCCAGGGCCACTACACGGATCGGCGCTTACCGATCCTGCTGAGCGCCGCCGCCGGCAGCGGGCTTCACATCGGCCGCCTACTACGAGAAGGAAGGCTACGGCGATCCGCCCGTCGGCGAGCTTCATAACGACCTCCAGTACCTGGCCGCGCGCTATGGCACCGACCCGTCCTTCTATCGCATTGACGGGCGGCCGGTCGTCTTTGTCTGGACCGACATGTTCGACGGCTGTGCGACGCTCACCCGCTGGCGCGAGGCCAACCGCGACGTCGGCATATACATCGTCATGAAAGTCGTGCTTGGTTTCAGGCTGTGCCTGGATCAGCCTGACGCCTGGCATCAGTACGGCCCGGCGTCGCCGACCAACGATTGGGGCGGCGGAACGTACGCGATCAGCCCCGGCTTCTGGAAAGCCAACGAATCCGAACCTCGGCTCGGGCGCGACGTCACCCGCTGGGCGGACGACATCGCCGCCATGCTCGCCTCGGGCGAGCGCTTCCAGCTGATAACGAGTTTCAACGAGTGGGGAGAAGGGACGGCTGTCGAGAGCGCGCCGGAATGGGCTACAGCCTCGGGTTACGGCGCCTACCTCGACGCTCTCCACGCCGCCGGTTCCGGACGTCGCTAGGCGCCGGCATCGGCGATGGTCACCCATCGGGCATGACCCGAACGGCCCCCTCGCGCTATGCACGGATCTCCATAACGTCGGCTCTAGATGCGTCATCTGCGAGCGTTGCCCGTCGCATTGAGCGTGCTTTTCCTCGTTGGCGTGCCACAGGTCGCGGCCACGAGCTATGCCGGTCCGCTGCAGCGCGACTTCATCCGCCAAGAGGTGGTGCGGCTGATCAACGGTGAACGGAAGCTGCGCGGCAAGGCGCCGGTCAAGCTCGACACCTTCCTGGCCGCCAAGGCGCACGACTCAGACGTTCGCTGCCCCAACGATTCGAAGCGACTCAACCAGGGTCGGGCGCAGTCGTTGGCCGCCCAGAATGTCGTGCCGCCTACCCACGCCCTGCCGCTGTGCAAGAGCTACACGGTGCTGAGCGTCGTGCCGTACTGGAACTACAGCAGCACACGTGGCGAGATTCTGACTCTCAACGATCAGGACTTCTCTCGAGTTCGCTACGACTACGGCTGCCCAATGGGCTCGCAACAAACGTGCGGCAAGAGCACCTTCACGTACGCACCGAACACGGCCGCGCAGGCGGTCCGCCAGTGGATGAACAGCTCGGGCCATCGCGGCATCATCCTGGGCAGCTATAGCCGGGTAGGTTGCGGTGTCTGGCAGGGTGGCACGGCCTACTACGGTGGCTACAGCTTCCCGAACACGCGTTGGTACGCCTGCATCTTCGGCAACACGGGACCGACCGGCAACAAGGACACGGCCGCGCCGACAATCAGCAAGGTCACCGTCGATGGCGCGCAGTACGTGGCGGGCATGACCATCCGCTCGAGCTCGACCGTCAGGTTCACGCTGACCGACACGGGCGGCCCGTACCCACGCGTCTCCGATTGGTGGGCCTACCTCGACGGCAACGACTCGCGCGACCGGCCAGGCTTCCGTGAAGGCGCCTTCGACTCGGCCGGCGCCAGCGCCGACGTCAGCTTCGGCGTCGACCTATCGAACCTGGCCGCTGGGCCGCACACGCTGACGCTGGTCGGCCGAGGCATGGACACCCGTCAGGCGGCCATGACTCTCAATTTGGTGCTCTCCAGGTAGGGCCAGTCGCGATCAGGCTGGCGCCGGTTCCGGCGATGCACCCGCTGCAGGAGTGTTCCCGCTCGCCTTGTAGGCATCCACGAGGTCGCTCAGCCGGCTGAAGATGTGATCTGCGCCGATCACTTCCGTCAGCTTGTAGTCGTCGAGCTGCTTGCGGACGTCGTTCGAAACGTCGGATAGCGCCGCAACGACGTGCAGGCGATCAAGTTCGCCGACGAGCTTCTCGAGTTGGTCGGCGCCCGAGAAGTCGATGTCACCGATCGAACCGCACGAGATGGCCAGCCAGCGCAGGGGTGGATCGGCAGTTTCGACGATCTGCAGGATTTCCTCGGCGAAGCGTGACGCGTTGGCGTAGTACAGGTTTGCGCCGAACCGATAGACGACCAGGCCGGGCTCCAGCTCGACCTTGGCCTCCAGCGGTTGCTCTGTGACCTGCCCCTCGTTGTCGAAGGCCAGCTTCGTGTCGTGCGGGTGGTAGCTGTGCTGGATGTGCTCGAAGATCGACAGGATCAACGCGAGCACGATGCCCTGTTCGACGCCGACGACGACGACCACGATCGCCGTGATCGCGGCGACGACGAACTCGCCCCGTCGAAGCCGGGCGATGTCGGCCATTCCACGCACATCGATCAGCCTCACGCCGATAAGGAAGACGACTGAGGAAAGCACTGCGTTGGGCATGTACGACAACGGCACGGTCAGGAACAAGAGGACCACAACGACGAGGGCCGCGGTAACGAGCTGCGCAATCTGGCTGCGACCGCCGGCGCCGTCGACCATCTCGGTCTTGGTTGGGCTGCCGTTTACGACAAAAGTGCCGCTGATGCCGGCTCCCACATTGGCCAGTCCAAGGCCGACCAGGTCGACGTTCTCATCGAGGCTGTCGCCGTACTTGAGTGCGTACGCCCGCGCCGTGGCGGCACTCTGGGCAAGGATGACGACCACCAGTGAGATGACCGTTGGCAAGAGGGCGCTGATGTTGGCCGTCGTAATCACGTCCGGCGGCAGGGCCAGCGACGGCAGACCGCTGGGCACTGGGCCGAGCAGCGTGACGCCGTACGTCGTGAGGTTGACGGCGTAGCTCAGCACGATTGAGCCAACCACGGCAAAGAGGGCGCCGGGGATGGCTTTGTTGACGCGCCCGAGGATCACGATCGTGCCGAGGACCGCGATCGATATGAGCAAAGTTGGGATGTTGGTCTGGGTCGGAATGGCGGCGAGGGTGTCCAGGAACTTCTGGACCGTGCGACCGGTCTCGCCGGTGATACCGAACATCCCGCCGACTTGGCCCATCGCCACCTGGATACCGACACCCGTAAGGAAGCCGATCAACACACTGCGCGAAAGGAAGTTGGCAATGAAGCCAAGGCGCAGGAAGCGGGCGGCGATCAGGAGGACGCCACACATCAGCGCGGCCAGGCCGGCCAACGCCACGTATTGCGGCGAATCCGACACCGCGCCCATCGCCAGCAGGCCAGTTGCCAGGATTGCCGCTGTCGCCGAGTCCGCGCCGACGACGAGGTGACGTGACGAACCGAAGATGGCGAAGAAGAGCACCGGCAGGAGCAGCGTGTACAGCCCGGTGATGACCGGTGTACCGGCGATCTTGGTGTAGCCCATGACCTCGGGCATGGCCAAGGCGGCGAGAGTGGCTCCGGCAATCAGATCGAGCGGCAGGCGCGACGAATCGATGGGCAGGATGCCGCCCAACAGGAAGGCGGGACGTCGTCGCTTGTGGCTGCCCGCGGCGGCCGCTGCCTGGCTGGTCATTTCAGCTCCCTGTCAGCTCGCACTAACTCCCTCGGCCCTCCCTGCTGGCTGCTACTTGTACTGAAGCGTGCCTCCGTCGACCAGCGTGATGGTGAGCAGGTTGTCGGCAATGGCGTAGCTGGCCGCTTGGCCCAGGGCGTCCATATAGAGCTGTGAGAGTGAACCGGCCGGGCAGGCAACGACGGTCGTGGGACCCGGCGTGATGGTGAGTGTGCCGGTCGAGGCAGTCGCATCAGGCGTCGTATAGCCGCCGGTCAGCGTGTTGCAGTCGGCCTTGGCACTGAACGTCGCGTCAGGACCGAAGGTGATCGTGTAGTTCGGCTGCTGCGCTTCGGGGACGGCGCCCTGGAAGGGCGGTACGGCGATGGTGAGGGCGGTCAACTGCCAGTCCTTGCCCAGTAGCCCGTTGGAAGGCGCCGGGGTCGACGTTGGCGCTGCCGTTGGAGCTTCGGTCGGCTTGGGCGTGGCCGAGGCGCCGCTGGTCGGCTTCGGCGTGGCCGAGGCGCCGCTTGTCGGCTTCGGCGTGGCCGAGGCGCCGCTTGTCGGTTTCGGCGTGGTCGAGGCGCCGCTGGTCGGCTTTTCGGTTGGTGAACCCGTCGCCTGTTCCGTCGGCGATGGAGTCGGCGATGACGTGGCTGTCGTCGTCGCAGTTGGGCTCGCGCTCGGACTCGCGCTTGCCCCAGGCGACTCCGACGAAGACGGCGCAACCGAGGTGTAGTTCAGCGACCCGCCATCGGTAAGGTTGAGTTTGAGGTCGGTCGCAGCGACCGTGTACGTGGTGGCGGTCCGGAGCATTCCAAGATAGAGCTTGTCGTGGGTATTCGGGCCGCAGTAGCTGAGCGTCACCACGTTCGGCGTAAGCGTGATGCTGCTGGGCGAGCTTGTGGTGTACATGCCAAGGACATGGTTGCAGTCGGCCACCGCCGTGAAACTGCCGTCCGAATCGAACACGATCGTGTAGTGGATCACCTGCTCCTGGGGCAGGTTCCATTGGAATGCCGGCTGCACGGCCGTGCCCGAAGTCAGGTACCAGGTCTTCCCGACCAGGTTGTTGCTGGTGTTGCACCCGACGATGGCGAGCAGTAGTGCGCTCGCCGAGATGGCCATGAAAATCGTCGCGTCGCATTCAGTTCATCCTCATTGAGAGCCTGCGCGAACACTGCGGCCATCGCGTGCAGCGATTTCCCCGCAGGACTCTAGAAGACAACTGGAACACGGCGGAATCGTTTCCGCGTCACCCACTACAGACGATTTCGCAATGAACCTGTCAATACCCCCGTGGAGTATTGACAGAGGGTTGTCAAGACCCTGTCAAGGGGTTAGAATTGTGCCCTGAGCCTTGTCAAGACTTGACAAGGCCATAGCTGTGTCCGGCGGCTGCGGCGAGGCGGCCCGTCGGTGCTTTCGGAGGTTGTTCAGCTGTCGGTAGGCGCTGCCGCTGAGGTCAAGTCCAAGATCAATCTCGCCGAGCTCATCGGCGAAACGGTCGCCCTGCGCAAGGCGGGCGCCAGCTTCAAGGGGCTCTGTCCGTTTCACAACGAGAAGACGCCCTCGTTCACGGTTACCCCTTCGCGCGAGACGTGGAAGTGCTTCGGATGCGGCCGGGGAGGGGACATCTTCAACTTCGTGATGGAGCGTGATGGCGTCGACTTTCCCGAAGCGCTACGCCGCCTGGCGGCACGTGCGGGCGTCGAGATCTCGGAGCGGACGTCGCGCGAGGACGCGCGGCGCAAGCGACTTCGCGATGCGCTGGAGGCGGCCATCGCCTTCTACCACCGCGTACTGACGGAGAGCCACCATGGCCAGCCCGCGCTCGACTACATGCGCGGCCGCGGCTTCACGGACGAGACGCTCGCCGCCCATCAGATCGGCTTCGCCGTGGACGCGTGGGACACCTTGGCTCGCGGCCTGACCGAGAAGCGCGGCTTCACGATCGAAGATCTGGAAGCGGCCGGGCTGGCCGCCCGGCGCCGTGGCAGCCGGGGCGGCGCGTATGACCTGTTCCGCGGCCGGATCATCTTTCCGATCCGCGATGCGTCGGGCAACGCGACCGGCCTGGGTGGCCGCATCGTGGGCAGCGAGACCAAACGCGAGGACGGCGAATCGCGCGGCCCCAAGTACCTCAATTCGCCGGCCACGCTGCTGTTCGACAAGAGCCGAACGCTGTACCTGATCGACCGCGCCAAGGGCGCCATCCGCAAGCACGGCACGGCCGTGCTGGTGGAGGGCAACACCGACGCACTGATGGCGCACCAGCAGGGCTTCGACAACGTCGTCGGCACGCTTGGTACCGCGCTGACGGCCGCCCAGATCGAGCTCGTTACACGCTATGCGCCGCGCATCGCCCTGGCCTACGACATCGACGCCGCCGGCCGCGGAGCGGCGACGTTCGGTGCCAGCGAGTTGTCGGCGTTGGTGGGTGAGGCACAGCGCCGCGGCATCGAGCGTCTGACTGACGTGACCGTCGTGCGGCTGCCCGAAGGCAAGGATCCGGACGAAGTCATGCGCGACACGCCGGACGCGTGGCGCGGAGCGACGGAGAAGCCCGAACCGATCATGGAATACATCATCGACAGCCAGGCGCGGCGCTTCGACCTGCGCACGTTGGCTGGCCGCCAGCGCCTCGTCGAAGCGGTCATGCCGCTGCTGCGCCGCGTGACCAATCCCACCGAGCGTGATGCTTACCTGCGCACGCTTGCCCAGCGCAGCGGCGTCGAAGAGCGGACGCTGCTCGAGGAGCTGCGCCGGCCCGCGCCGGTAATGGCCGGCGCTCGGCGCCACGACACAGCTGACGCCCACGTTGGGACCAAGATCAACCTCGACTCTGTCCTGGCCAGCCCCGACGCGCTCGACCCGGCCGCTGTCGCGCGCACGCTCGAGCCGGCCGAGGCCGGTCTGCTGCGCCTGCTTCTGCTGCGCCCTTACCTGCGCGACCTGGTCGCCAACCGCCTCGAAACCGCCGACTTCGTGACGACCCCGGCGCGCGAGCTGTGGAAGGCGATGGCGGCCACGGATCCGGTTGGCTTCGACCGCGCCACGTTCGTCAATTCGCTCGACCCGACGCTGGCGATGGTCGCCCAGACGCTGTTCGCGCGGACCGATCCGCTGCCCGACGACGAAGAGGACCTGCGCCAGGCCGTCGAGCAGAGCCTCCTCTCACTCGAGCGAAGTCGCATCGGTGAGCTGCTCGACTACGCGCGCAGTGAGCTGGCCGAAGCCGAAGCCAACGCCGACGCCGACACAGTCGGCCGACTACAACATGAAGTCCTCGATCTCCAGGCCAAGCGCCTCGAGCTCGACCGACGAAAAGAAACAACCACCGTCTTGACCAACCGACGAACCGCGCGTCCTGCGGCCGCCGTAACTACAACTGGAGGAACCGACTGACATGGATTCAGCTGACAAGCAACTGGTAGCCAGCGTTCTCGAGCGCGGCAAGCGCCGGCGCGACGATGACGACCTGCTTCAACCCAAGGACGAGCTCGACGAACCGTCCGGCGACGGACTGGCCGTAGCCGCCGACCTTGGCGTCGAGGTCGCCGTCGACGATCAGAGCCCGGCCTGGGAGGAGCCGCCGGCCAAGCTCGACGCCGAGACCGCCGAAGAGCCCACCGCCGAGGAACTCGACGCGATCGCGGCCGACATGATCGGCATTGACGACCCGGTCCGGATGTACTTGAAGGAGATCGGCAAGGTTCCGCTGCTCAACGCCGAAGAAGAGGTCGTGCTGGCCAAGGCGATCGAGCTCGGCGAGCAGATCGTCGACGAGCCGTGGAAGGCCGTCCTCTCTCTGTGGGAGTGGACCAAGAACGACACCGAGCTGAAGACTCGCACCAAGTTCCCGCAGCACCGCCTGCCCTACAAGGACGAGACCGACCGCATCGTGCGCGCGGCCTTCGCCGCGGCCGGCGCCGACGGCCTGGTCCAGCCCACGCCCGACCTGCACCTCGTCAAGGCGCAGCGCTCGGCCGAGGGTGACCCGGCCAAGCAGTGGCTGAAAGAAGCCAAGCAACTCGTTGGTGAGTACAACGACGAGCCGACAGTCGATCGCTTTACCGACCTGGCCGACTTTGCCTTCCGGGCCGTGCACAACACGGACCTGGAGTCACGCGACAACCCCGGTCTGCGCGCGCTCTACGACTGGACGCGCGAGATCGGCCATGAGGCGCTGCGCCGCTGGATCATCGCTGGCAGGGACGCCGAAATCATGCTCGAGATGGGCTGGGACCCCAACGCCGACCAGTCGCTCAAGCCGCGCGACCGGCGTGGCGTGCTCGTGCGCATCGGGCGCGAGGGTCGCGAGCAGCTGACGTCGGCCAACCTGCGTCTCGTCGTCTCGATCGCCAAGAAGTACATCGGCCGTGGCATGAACTTCCTGGACCTCATCCAGGAGGGCAACATCGGCCTCATCCGGGCGGTCGAGAAGTTCGACTTCGAGAAAGGCTTCAAGTTCTCGACGTACGCCACCTGGTGGATCCGGCAGGCGATCACGCGCGCCATCGCCGATCAGGCGCGCACGATTCGCATCCCCGTCCACATGGTCGAGACGATCAACCGCCTGATCCGCGTCTCGCGCAACCTGCTCCAGGAGCTGGGTCGCGAGCCGACGGTCGAGGAGATCGCCGAGGCGATGTCCAAGGGCCAGGAAGTGGTCGTCACGCCCGAAAAGGTGCGCGAGATCATCAAGGTCAGCCAGGAGCCTGTCTCGCTGGAGACGCCGATTGGCGAGGAGGAAGACTCCCACCTGGGCGACTTCATCGAGGACCGCGGCGCACTGGCGCCGGCCGAGGCCGCTTCCCATCAGCTCCTGAAGGAGCAGGTCGAGGCCGTCCTCGACTCCCTGAGCGGTCGCGAGCGGCGCGTGCTGCAGCTCCGCTTTGGCCTGGAGGACGGTCGAGCTCGCACGCTCGAGGAAGTGGGCAAGGAGTTCAACGTGACCCGCGAGCGCATCCGCCAGATCGAGGCGAAGGCGCTGCGCAAGCTGCGTCACCCCAGCCGCAGCCGCAAGCTCAAGGACTACCTGGAGTAGTAGTTCGGGCGGGAAATCTGCCCGATCGCTTGGGCCCGGCGCCAACGCCGGGCCTATCCTCGGCCGCGTGGTCGAGCACGAAATCGGCGCAGCCTGTGAGCGACGGCCTGGCCGACCTGCTGGCCGTGGCCGCCAAGCACGGCATGCTCGCGCCCGGCATAGACGAGGCCGGGCTTCGGCGAGCCGGCTTCATGCCGCGTGAGGACTCGGCCACCGAGCAGGCCAAGCCCGAGGTCTTTGTCGATTGTGCGGCGCGGATGCCGGTCTGCCAGGCCATCTGCTGCAAGCTCGGCATTCATCTGTCGGCAGCTGAAGCGCTCGACGACCGCCTAAGAACTGACCCCGATAATCCCTTCCTGCTGTTGCGCGAGGCGGATGGGCGTTGCACGCACCAGGAGCGCGGGACGGGGTTCTGCGAGGTCTACGAGGACCGGCCACAGCCGTGCCGTCAATACAGCTGCGCGGGCGACCGGCGAATCTGGCGTGACTTCGAGGGCATGGTGCTCAACCAGGAGTGGATTGATGCAAATCTCGGCGGGGCCGGCGGGCTGCAGCTGATCCAATTAGAGCCGCGGCCGTCGCGCGACTGACGTGTTGCGGCGCGCGCAGCGCTGGTCAATGGGGTTCTTTCGACAGGTCAGGGCGTATCCTGCCGGGCATGACGGCTGAGTTGCCTGCCACCGCTCGACTGCGCCTGGTCGGCGCCGACGTGGAGGTGCCGTTGATCACGGGCGGATCGACGCGCTACGTGAACCTCGACTTCGCCGCCAGTGCGCCGCCGCTCGAGGAGGTGGCCACGGCCGTCAACGAGATGGCCCGCTGGTACAGCAGCGTCCACCGCGGCGCGGGCTGGAAGTCGCAGGTTGCGACGGCGGCCTACGAAGGTGCGCGCGAGGCCATCGGCCGGTTTCTCGGCATCAGGCCCAGCGACGCCATCGTCTTTACTCGGAACACCACCGACTCGGCCAACCTGCTGGCGTCGACGCTGCCCGCCGGCACCCGCGTCATCGCCTTTGCTGTCGAGCACCACGCCAACATGCTGCCTTGGCGCCGCTTCGGTGTGACCTACCTGCCCATACCGGCCGAACCCGAGGGGATCCTGCCGGCGCTGGACGCCGCCCTGGCCGGTATTGATGGACAGGTGCTGGTCGCCATGACCGGTGCCTCAAACGTCACCGGTGAGCTTTGGCCGGTTGCTGAAGCTGCGCAGGTCGCCCACCGCCACGGCGCCCGCATCTTCGTCGACGCCGCGCAATTGGCGCCGCACGTGCCGATAGACATGGCAGCCTGGGACGTCGACTACCTCGCCCTCTCAGGCCACAAGCTCTACGCGCCCTATGGCGCCGGCGTGCTGGTCGGCCGGCCAGACTGGCTGGCCGAGTCGGATCCGTTCCTGCGCGGCGGCGGAGCGGTCGACTTCGTCACGCTCGACAAGGTCGCCTGGACGGAACTGCCCGACCGCCAGGAAGCGGGCACCCCCAACACCATCGGCGCCGTTGCCCTGGGCGTTGCCTGCGAGGTCCTCGACGGCGTGGGCATGGGTCAGCTCGAGCGCGAGGAGCACGAGCTCTACGCGTACGCGCGCCAGCGCCTATCGCAGATCGACGGGCTGACCTTCTACTCGCTGTGGGGACCCGGCCACCCGCGGCTTGGCATCCTGACCTTCAACGTGCGCGACCTGCACCATTCGCTTGTGGCCGCGGCCCTTTCCGCGGAACACGGCATCGCTGTCCGCCACGGCTGCTTCTGCGCACACCCTCTGATGCTGCAGCTGATGCGCGTCGACGACCAGGGCGCCGATCGCATCCGCGACGAGATCGAGCATGGCGATAAGACCGGCGTGCCCGGCGCCGTCCGCATCAGCCTTGGTATCGGCGCGAATGAGAGCGATATCGACGCCGCGGCCGAGGCGCTCGCCGCGATAGCCGCAGACGGCCCACGCTGGACCTATCAGCAGTCGCGCCATTCAGGCGAGTACGAGCCATACCCGGATCCGCGGCCACTGCCCGAGCTGCCGTTCCGCCTCGCCGATACGGCAATCCACCACTTCAGCGAGTCCAGCTGAGGCCCTCTGCGCGAAACGACGCCGGCTATGGCGTGGGCGAAGCCAGCGTATGAACCTTGGACATGAAAGCGTTGGCGAGGGCAACCAGCTGCGTCTGCCAGTCACCGGTTGGCGGGATGCCGATGCCGTAACTGAGGTTGCCTGACCGGACGGCAATCTGGGCGAACCTCGGTCCACCGGAAACAACGGTGCCAACCTCGGCTGCCTGCGCGTTTGCGATCCGCGCCGTCACGTCGTGCACGTCGTCGACTGGGAGCAGGCTGTCGTAACCCTCGTCCTGGTCGGACGCGTCGTCGTAAACAAATGCGTCCATTTCGATCCCGCCCGTTCCGGACGACCTGCCGGCATACACGCAGTAGAACTCGTTGTTGGTGTTGTTCTCGCTGACCGTGGCTGCGCCGTTGACGCCGGCCGCCGTGAAATCGTCGACCGTCAGATAGTGCGCACAGGTCTTTGCCGGCCAGCACGATGTGAAGTCCTTCGCCGCTCGTCGGTGGGGCTGCCAGCGCCCGTGCCAGAAGGCGTGACGGCCGTCGTGGATGCCGGCGTAGCCGTCACGGCGGCGGTTGGGCTGGGTGCCTTTGTCGGAACCGCCCCGCCGCCACACGCCGCCGCAACCAGCGCCGCGGCGACCGTGAAGACGATGGCCTTACGCATGGCTGCCCTCCTGGGACTGTCCACCTTGTTTGTCGAGCGCCTGGAGGATCTGGTTCTGCGTTTCGAGGATCTTCAACTGGTGGACGTTGATCGTGTACAGGGTAGTCAGGGTCTCGTGGTCTGTTTCGGCGCGTGCGTCCTGGTGCGCCGAGATGACGTTCTGGCCGACGATGATGATGGGCAGGAGGACCAGCTGGAGGAACGACTGGCTCAACCAGCCGATGGCCAGCACGGTGTCGCCACGTCGATAAGCATCGATGGCGCCCGGTAGAGATACCAGCGCGATGGCAGCGAATAGATACGCTGCCCACATTGTCCCGACCCCTTTGGTCACGAGCGCAGCCAGCCGGTTGTTGAACCTGCCGATGGGACCCTGGCCGTGGATCTGCTCACGGATTTCTTTGTTGGTCACCAGGCGCGGCGGGGAGCCGGCGTGCTGGCGCACATGCTCCATCGCCTCGGCCATATTGGCGGCTGAATGCATTGATTGCTCGCCCTGGTTATCGGCCACGCCTGCCTCCTCTCGGCATTCGCCCTGGCGCGGACAAAAGAAACGCGCCGTTCGTAGTTTTACCTACGAACGACGCCCATGAAGAATTGCCTGTTGCGGGTTGCAGGCGCGGCCGGCACCCGTGCCGACCGTGTTGCGCGCCCCTCTCAGCCCGGCTCTGCCAACTCCCAGCTGCGCCGGCGCGTCAGCGCCGCCCATTCATCGCGCAGGATGCTCATCAGCTCGATGTCCCGATGGCGCCCGTCGCGATACATGGCGTGCCGCTCGGTGCCCTCGTACACGAAGCCGCACTTTTCGTACGAGCGCTTGCCGCGCAAGTTGTCGTCGTTAACCTCCAGCCAGATGCGCTCGAGGCGGAGCTCGCCGAAGCCAAAGTCGAGCAGGGCGTTCAGCGCGTCGGTCCCGTAGCCCTTACCCCACAGCGACTTCTCACCCACCACTATGCCCATGCCGGCGCTGCCATTGACTTCGTCCACGTCGAACAGGCCAATGGTGCCGATGGGTTGGCCGCCGTCGAGCTTGCACATCACGAAATGCCAGCGGCTCTTGCCCTGTTCGCCGAGCAGCCGCTCGAACCACTGCTCCTCGGCGGCGATCGACATTGGCGCGCGCATGCTCAGGAACGAGGCCGTCTCGGCGTCGTTGAACCAGCGCACGAACAGCGCCAGGTCATTGCGCTCGGCCGGCCGCAGATAGACCTGCTCGCCACGGATGAGGTGCCCTGTGGGCGCCACGGCCGCAGTGGCGAGGTCGGTCAAGCGTTGACCTGGTAGGCCTTACGCAGCCAGCCCTCGACCTCGTCGTCGACGGCCTCGGGCGAACCCAGCCGGATGATGTGCGTTACCGAGCTCTGGCCGAAGTTGCGCGCACGCTCCAGCCGTGCCGTCGGCTCTTCCTTGGGCGACAGCCTGACGCCAAGGTCGATGCGCGAGCGGGTCGTTGGCTGGACGGCGGCGAACGTCCGGCGCGGCGTCAGCAACGCCACGTACGTCTTGCGTGCCTGGACCTCGACATCGCCGATGCCTGGCAGGAGCGCGAAGATGGCGTCCAGGATCGGCCGCAGGTTCTCGCGGTCGGCGTACTGGCCTTCGATCAGCTCGTCGGCCGTCGCCTGCAGGTAGTCCGGATAGCCGAAGCGCTCCATGACCAACAGCATCGCCGGATAGCCGGTCACACCCTGGTCGCTCAGCCACTTGCGCAGGCTCGCCTCGTCAGTAAAGCCCTGCTCCAGGACGCGCGCGTTCCAGGTCTCCAGACCCTCGCCCGTGCGCTCCTTGAGCCAGTTGATCTCCTGCTCGCGCATCTCCTGCCAGGAGCGCGGTCGCTTGTACTGGGTTGTCGTGTCGGTCATCGCTCCCTCCGCTCAAGCATCGAGAACTGGGATTGCTTCTGGTCCGGTCGCGACCGGCATTCCCGAGCGGCTCCAGTCTGAGAAGGAGCCAACGTACAGGATTGGGTCGGGCATTCCGGCAACGCGCATGGAAAGTGAATTGTGGCAGGCTGTCGTACCGCTGCCACAGTAAGTGACCACGGGCCGGCCGCCAGCCAACGCGGAATAGCGCCGGCGCAGCTCGGCGGCGGGCTTCAGACGCCCATTTGGCGCGAGATTTTCGGTCGTCGGTGCTGAGATAGCCGTTGGGATATGGCCGGCCAGCGGGTCGATCGGTTCAACCTCGCCTCGGTAGCGCTCCGCAGCGCGGCCGTCGAGCAGGCTGACCGTGCCCAGCCGCTCGTCGAGCTCGTCGCGCGTCGTAACGTTCTTCCAGACCTGGGCGAGGTCCAGCCTTGCCGGTGGGTAATTGGGCCCCGACTGGCTCAGCGGATGGCCGGCCGCGGTCCAGGCCCCGATTCCACCGTCGAGCACCGCGACCCCGCCCTTGTGGCCGAGGTTGTCCAGCATCCACCACAGCCGCGCCGCGATCGTGCCGCCGGCGTCGTCGTAGGCGACGACGAAATGATTGGAGCCGATACCGAGCGCGGACATGCGCTGCGCAAAGCGCGTCAGGCGAGGGCAGGGGATGCCGGCCCGGCGCCCCCAGGCCGTTGGGATCGGACAGATCCTCGTCGAGGTCGATGAAGATCGCGCCAGGAATGTGGCCGGCCTCGTAAGCCGCACGCCCTGCACCGGGCTGCTTCAGGTACCAGCGAACATCGGCCACGCGAATGCGATCGCCGCCCGCGCTGAGGCGGCTTGCCAACTTGTCTACCTGGGCCAGCGCCATACCCGGTCAGTATGCCGCAGGCTGGTATTCTGACCGCCGCGCGGCCCGTGCCGCGCCCCCGCGATCGCGACGATCAAGTGCGATCGACCTCGCTCCGGCGTAGCTCAGTGGTAGAGCGGGCGGCTGTTAACCGCTTGGTCGTAGGTTCGAGTCCTACCGCCGGAGCCACCTCTGCGCACGAGAGGGGTGTCACGTGGACATCGAAGAACTTGTCCGCGGCATCCCCAAAGCCGAGCTTCATCTTCACATCGAGGGCACACTCGAGCCCGAGCTGAAGTTCGCTCTCGGCGCCCGAAACGGCATCGAGCTGCCGTACGCATCGGTCGACGAGATGCGGGCTGCGTACGACTTCGACGACCTCGCCTCGTTTCTGGCGCAGTACTACGAAGGGATGTCGGTCCTGCGCAGCGAGGCCGACTTCTACGACCTTGGGATGGCTTACTTCGGGCGAGTTGCGCGGGACGGCCTCGTGTACGTCGAGATGTTCTTTGACCCGCAGGCGCACACCAGTCGCGGGATTTCCTTCAAGAGCGTGATCACTGGACTGCGGCGGGCTCAGCAGGACGCGTTGGACCGCTTCGGCATCGGATCACAGCTCATCATGTGCTTCCTGCGCGATCATTCGGTCGGGTCGGCGTTCGAAACTCTCGCCCAGGCGGCTGAGCATCGCGCCTGGATCGCGGGCGTTGGCCTCGACTCGGACGAGCGCGGCAACCCGCCCGAGAAGTTCCAAGAGGTCTTCGCCGCCGCCCGCGCGCAGGGCTATCGCTTGACGATGCACTGTGATGTCGACCAGGACGACTCCATCGCCCACATCCGGCAATGTCTCGATATCGGCGTCGAGCGCATTGATCACGGCGTGAATGCGTTAGAGGACGACGGTGTCCTCGAGGAAATCAAGCAGCGTGGTCTGGGCCTGACGGTCTGTCCGATCTCGAACTCGTACGTCGCAGGTGGGACCAAGGCGCAGGAGATAAAGGCGCTAATGGAGCGCGGTGTCCTCGTCACCGTCAACTCGGACGATCCGGCCTACTTCCCGGGCTACATCGCCGCCAACCTCCTCATCCTGGCGCGCGAGGCGGGCCTTTCCCACGAGGATGTCGTGAACATCGTGCGCAACAGCTTCCTGGTGAGCTGGCTCGATGAGCACGACCGGCGGTCCTACCTGGATCGAGTGGATGCGTGGGTCATGGCATCGAGGTCATAACGGCGGTGCCGGTTAGGCTGAGCCGATGCTCAGGTCTTTGATCCACCGACCGGCAGGGGAGGCCGCGACCCTGCCCGATGAAGGCGCGCTGGCCCCTTTCACGCGCGCCAACGCGTGGCTGAACTCACCGCCGTTGACTCCCGATGGCCTGCGCGGGCGGGTCGTCGCCGTCGATTTCTGGACGTACACCTGCGTCAACTGGCTGCGCACGCTGCCCTACGTCAGGGCATGGGCGTCGAAGTACCGGGCCGCCGGGCTGACCGTTGTCGGCGTGCATACGCCTGAGTTCGGGTTCGAGCACGAGTTGGACAACGTCACGAAGATGTCGGACCGCTTTGGCGTCGACTGGCCGGTCGCCGTCGACAACGACTACGGCGTATGGCAGGCCTTCGACAATCACTATTGGCCGGCGCTGTACATCGCCGATGCCGGCGGACGCATCCGCTATCACCACTTCGGCGAAGGCGAGTACGCCATGTCCGAAATGGTCATCCAGCAGCTGCTGGCAGAGGCCGGGGCGGCTGACGTCGACCGCGAGCTCGTGAATGTCGACCCGCAGGGGCTGGAAGTCGCCGCCGACTGGCGCACGTTGCAATCGCCGGAGACCTATGTCGGCTACGGCCAGGCCAGCGGTTTCGCCCAGGATGCCAGCGCCCGCTTCGACTCACCCGCCGATTACACCGCCGTTGCCCTGCGCGTGAATGAGTGGGCCCTGTCCGGCAACTGGACCGTCGCCCGCCACGCCGCCATCGCCGATCGAGCCGGCGCACGCATCGCGTTTCGATTCCACGCCCGCGACGTCAACCTCGTCATGGGCCCGGCCGACCGCGGCCGGGCGATCCCATTTCGCCTACTGCTCGATGGTTCGCCGGTGGGCGAGGCCGCCGGCGCTGATGCCAGGCCGGACGGGCGCGGGCTGCTGAACGAGCAGCGGACGTATCAGTTGATTCGTCAGCCTGGGCCCGTCGCGGAACGCACATTCGAGATCGAGTTCGACGACGCGGGCGCCGAGGCGTACTGCTTCACGTTCGGCTGAGGTTGCTCCCGCGCACCGCTGTTATCTCGCTGTTATGCGCCAGGGCATAGCAAAAACGTCCCGTTTCCGTCAGGGTCGCGACGGTGCTGTACTCGCGGTGGCTTCGCGGGGGACCAGCCGTTTCGTTTAGCCGCCGTGCCTAGAGGTCGATTTGAAGAGGACGGGGGGTCTGGCCGCCGTATTACTGGGCGGCCTTCTGGTTTTCAGTGGCGCGCTGCACGTCCCGGGCGTGGCGGCGCGTCAAAGTGTTGCCGCGGTCTCGGCACCCGAAGCGCCGGCGCCCGGCTACACCCCGCGCTTCGTGACCCAAACAGACGAGCGCCCGCCGTGGAACGACTGCCTGTGGGCGAGTGGCGTGATGCTCCTCGACAAATGGACGCACGGCCGGCTGACACCACAGCGCGAGGCGTTACGCCGCTCATCAGGCGATGGCGTCGGTGGCTCGCGCTTCTCTGACCTTGCCCGTGCGGTCAGCCGGCAGTACGGCTGGCGGCCGAAGTTCTCGCCCGACGGCGGTGAACGGCTCACCTGGAACGATCTGCTCGAGCGGCTGGCCAGCGGCGGCGGCGCCGTATTGGCGGGCGACTATGGCCGGTTGGGCTCGCCGTTCACGCGCTGGGATAGGTCGTACGCGCACGATCCCAACGCCGCCGGCCACGCCCTCTACGTCGAGCAGTACGACGAAAGGAACAAGCGCATCTGGCTGATGGACCCACTCGGCCGCAATGGCTACAACGGTGAGTGGGCGCCTGTTGAGCGCGTCCATGCCTTCGTGTGGAAACGCAACGGCCTCGTCTTCGCCATGCCCACCGCTGCTCCGCCGCAACGCGCCGTAACTGGTTACATACCCGGCACGCTCACCCTGGCGGCGGGCAGCCACCGCGCGGGCGATCTCGTGCCGGCTTCCATGCCGCTCGCGTCGACCGGCCCATGGCCGTTGCCGAACCTCGTCCTGGTCAGCCAATGGCAGCTGATGGCGCCCGATGTCGACGCACCGCCCGACGAAGACGCGGTAGCCGCCGACACCAACGACATGCAGTTAGTCAGCCGCGGCCAGCTGCGACCGCACACCGATGAAGCGCTGCCGGCAAGCGAGCCTGCCGGTGACGCCGGACAGGCCGCGCCACCGACGACTTCACTGACGACCGTTGTTGCCCTACCCGATGCGCCCGGCCTCTACCAGCTGACCGCGTCAGTCGTGCGCGGCGACAGCCGTCCCATGCCCAAGGGCTGGACGCTGCCGCCAACCCTCATGCGGGTATGGGGCGATCGGGGAGCGGTCGTCGTTGCCACGCCGCCCACCGAGCCCGTGGCCGCCGGCCAAGCCGTGAGCCTGACTGTTGCCGTCGAGAACGGCGGCGCTCTGCCATGGACGTATGAGGACGCCGGGCCCAAGGTGGGTGACGACACACCAGCCGCGCAGACCCAGCTGGAGGCCGCATGGGTCGATGATGCCGGCACGTCGACGCAGGCCATGGCGCCGTTGATGCTTGGGTTGACGTCGGGCCAGGCGCAGGACGTGCCGCTGGCACTCGTCGCTCCGCCGCTGCCCGGGAACTACACGCTCGTGTTCGATGTCGTCGACGGCGAAGGATCCCTGCTCGCACCGGAGGACAGCACTCACGCGTTGCCGCTCGTCGTAGGACCGGCGCCGGTGCCGACGGTCGCGCCACAACAGAACGACTGAGGCCTAGCGCACCTCGATCAGGCGCAGCTGCAGCTCGCTCCGTGGCAGCTGGGCGGTGACCTGGTCGCCCGCCCGCCGGCCCATCAACGCCTGGCCGACCGGTGAGGCGTAGGAAATCTTTCCGCGCCCTGGATCGGCTTCGTTGGCGCCGACGATCTGCCAGGTTGTCTGTTCGCCGTCCATCTCGACAGTCACCGATGACCCAACGGCGACGGTGCCATCGCTGGCGCCGCCGTCGACCACGACGGCTGTCCTAAGCAGCGCTTCGAGCGCCTGGATCCGACCCTCCGTGAACGACTGCTCGCGGCGCGCCTCCTGGTACTCCGCGTTTTCGCGCAGATCGCCCAGCTCGCGGGCGGTCTTGACGCGATCGATGACGGCCGGCCGAATCACGTTGCGCAGATGGTCCAGCTCAGCCTTGAGCTCATCCGCGCCGGCTGCGGAGACCATCGCCGGCTCGGCCTTGGGCGGTTCCTTCTTGGCAACCGGCTCCGTCTTTCTGACTGGCGCACGTCGCGCTGCTGTAGTGCGCGGCCTGGCCCGGGTCGTAGGCGACGAAGCAGCCGCGGCGGCGGTCGCGGCGTCGCGCAGCGGGTTCTCGAGGCCGTGCACCTTCGCCCGGCCATCCGAAGTAATGAGATTTCCGAAGGGCAGGCCGAGTGTCCGGGAGCGGGTCGCATCATCGATCTCGAACAGGCCGGCCAGCTGGTTGAGCAGCTCGTCCTCGTACTCCTCGTGGGCATCGGTCGTGGCCCACCAGAGGCGCGCCTTGCTCATGCCGTATAACGCCTTCAGCCAGTACCCGCCGGGATTGGGCTTGTCGTCGCCCAGCGGGGTTGCGTACATGGCTGCGACACGGGAGGCGACGGTCTTGCGCGACCGTCCGACGTACAGGATCTGTTCAGCGGGCAACCAGAACTCGGCCAGGCGGCGTGCCAGCTGGTGCGTGGTCGGCCGCTCGCCTTCGACTCTGAGCGCAGGCACGCGGTCCAGCCACCGTCGGACCGCCTCGGTGTCGATAGGCGCCTCGTCAAGCGGCGCGGCGAGCTCGACGATGAACAGGCCGGGTCCACGGCCGGGCGCGGGCGATCCCCAGACCGCCGGGCCGTCGACCTCGAGACCAAGGGAACGCATCAGCTCGCTGCCAGCGACCGGGCTCATCAGGCGAGGGCCAGCTTGGCGAACGTGGCCATGTCCGGCGCGACAAGGTTCGGCGTTGCGCTTGCCGCGGGCGTGGCGCCGAAACCGGGTCGGTCGTGGCGGCGGTTGATCCAGGCCGTCGCCAGGCCCATGGCCTGGGCCGGGACGTGGTCGTGGTAGAGGCTCTGCGCCACGTGCAGAACCGCCCGTGCCGGCCGGCCGATGCGCTCGAGAGCCAATTCAAAATTGTGCCGGCTGGGCTTGTAGGACTGTGCCTGCTGGGCCGTGATGATCCAGTCGAAGGGCTCGCCCAGCTTCCCGTTCGATGCCGCAAACAGATCGTCATCGCAGTTGGTGACGACGCCCAATTTGAAGCGCTGCCGGAGATTGGCCAGCGCGGCCGCCGAGTCGGGGAATGCGGGCCATTCGGCCACTGATGCGCCGAAGGCGGCCAGCTGTCGATCGGTCGGGGTTACCCCGCGCTCGGCGCAAACATCCGTCAGGCCCATCTGCAGGACGCGGCGATAGGGCTGCCAGTCGCCAGCCTCGGCCTCCGCTTCCGACCGTCCGTAGGCCTCCAGCAGGTCGTCGTTCGTGCCTTCGCTGCCCACGACAGCGCGCAAAGCGGACAGAAGGCCGCTTTCCCAGTCGATGAGCGTGCCGTAGCAGTCGAAGGTGAGCACCTCAATCGGGTCGAAGTCAAAGCCGGGTGACATGGGCACGAGCAGGAGTATGACAACGATCGACCGTACCATCGGGGCGTGAGCTGGGACAGCGCATACACCGACGGTTGGGCACCCTGGGACATCGGCGCTCCGCAGCCGGCTTTCGTCGCGCTGGCCGAGCGTGGCGAGTTCACCTCGCCTGTCCTCGACAGCGGATGTGGCACGGGCGAAAACGCGCTGATGCTCGCCGCGCGTGGTCTCGACGTGACAGGCATCGACATCGCGCCGACCGCGATCGAGCGGGCACAGGCTAAGGCCCGCCGGCGCGGGCTGCCCGCGCACTTCGAATTGGGCGACGTGCTCGGTCTCGACCGCCTCGGCCGCCGCTTCAACAGCGTGGTCGATTGCGGCGTCTTCCACACCTTCGACGACATGCTCCGGCCGCTTTACGTGGAAAGCCTGGCGGCGGCAGTGGCCGACGCTGGCGTCATCCACCTGCTCTGCTTTTCGGACCGCGTGCCGGGAACCATCGGCCCGCGCCGAGTGAGCCAGGCTGAGTTGCGGACTGCCTTTGCCGACGGCTGGCAGGTCGAGCGCATCGACGAGTCGGCATTCGCGGTCAAATCGGACTTCCCGGCGCTCCAACCGCACGCCTGGCTGGCCCGGATCGTGCGCCGGGAACCGCGACCGAATGCCGGGCGTTAGGCGGCCATGATCAAGCCCATCACCGCCCTCGTTGCCCTGGCCCTTTTGGCAGCCGCCTGCACCGGCGGCACAACCGCCAGCCCAACACCCCTGCCATCGGCCACGACCTCGCCGACGGTTGCCCCAAGCCCGACTGCCAGTCCCAGCCCGAGCGCGTCGCCGACGGCCGGCCTCTACCTGCGGGCCTGGCAGACGCAGGCGCTGCCGCCACCTTCGTCGTTCCTGACCGCGCCGCTGCTGACCGTCAGTGACGGCGTCCTCATCGACAACAACGTCGCCATTCCGATGATCTTTCCCGGGCCGCTGCTGATCCTGCCCAACGCCTCGCCCATCACGGCGGACGGCGAAAAGGCCATCGTCGACCAGGCTCGCGAGCTGGGCCTGCTGGATGGTCCGACCGACTTCACCGGCGGCAGCGTGATGCCGGGCGGCGTCACCGGCAATCTGCTGCTCACGGCTGATGGCACCAGCTATGAACTGCTGGGCAATCCGGACAAGCTGGTCATGTGCAACGACAAGCCCTGCCCGGTCGATCCGGGCACACCGGAGGCATTTGGCGCGTTCTGGTGGCTGCTGCAGAACACTTCGTCGTGGCTGGGCGGCAACCTGGGACCGAGCGCGCAGTACCAACCACAGCGACTGGCCGTGCTGGTCGTGGCGCCAGCCGCTGCCAACGGCGGGATCACGACCAACGAAATGGCTTGGCCGCTGGCCGACTTCGCGACCTTTGGCGTCGCACTGCCGGGCGGGCAAGCGACGAGCTGCGCGACGGTCTTCGGCGACGACCTGTCGGAGCTGCTGCCGGTCCTGTCGAACGCAAACCAGATGACCGTCTTCGTCGACAGCACAGGTACCAAGCAATCGCTGAATGTACGCGCGCTGGTGCCGCAGGAGCCTTCGCCCTGCCCGGATCAAGCCTGAGACAAAGCGGTTAGCACCACCGGCGGTGGTGCTAACTTTCCACGAAGCTGTAACGGTCGGCAGCCACCGCTGACTTGGTCGATCACCTACGCGAGGTCAACCTCAGGAGAGGCGGCTTTCCGCCCTTTCCTGGAGGAACTGCCAATTGCGTACTGAAGAGACGCACACGACCTACACGGATGCACCCGTCGCCGAAGACGTCCATCGGAGCACCACCGTCAGCTACGCACCAAGCGGGGCGGGCATGATTGAGCGGCTGATCATCTGGATCTTCGGCATCATCCAGTTGCTGATCATCTTGCGCATCGTCCTGCTGCTCTTCGCGGCGCGCGACGCCAATCCGATCGTCAACCTCATTTACTCGATCACTGACCTGCTGGTAGCGCCCTTCCGCGGCATATTCGGCATGAACGAGATCGCCGCCGGCGCGACGGCGCTTGACGTGGCGGCATTGGTCGCCCTCGTCGGTTGGACGATCCTCGAGCTGGTGATCCTGGGTCTGGTCCGCATCTTCCGACCAGCCCGCTACGCGTGACGATGTGGCGCGGCCGGCCCGCGCCGCATAGCCCCAAGCCCGGTGCGATAATCCCGCGCGATGACCGCCACCGGGCTTTCCTCTACTCCAGCCGAGTACCGCCGCCGCCTCGACGAGCAACCTGACGACCGCATCGACTCGTGGGCGGCCGAGCTCATGCGCGACATGTCCATCCGTCGCGGCGTCAGGGACGTAATCGGCGATTTCCGCAAGGCGACAGGGGTCGACGACGACATGGTCGCGCGCATCTTTGCCGCCGGCGGGGGTCCGCCTGCCGCTGTCGGCCGGAGCGCCGACGGGGAACTGATGGTGCCCGCCATATCGCTGCTGTTCCTCGTCAAAGGAACGCGCGCGCTGATGCCCGATGCGCGTGAGCGACTTACCCGCTACCTCGTCGACAACTTCCACGAGATCGTCTACATCTGAGCTGGCGCGGCCGACGCCGGCCGCGCGCGCCGCTGGTCTGCTCGCGCTCGTTCATCCGTTTCCCTCCGCGCTGAACGCGACGCTGGTCTTCGCCCTGGTCCTGGTCGCCGGCGGCGCGTTATGGGCCGCCCTCGTTCTGGGCCTGGCCATGTTGGGATTGCAGTTCTCAATCGGCGCCGCCAACGACTGGTTCGACGTCGAGCTCGATGCGCTGACCAAGCCGGCCAAGCCCATTCCAGCCGGCCGAGTCTCGCGCCACGCAGCAGCTGCAGTGGCCGTGGCGTGCGGTGGGGGAGGGCTGCTGCTGTCGGTGGTCGGGGCAGGGCCCGGCGGTTGGCAGACGATGGCGTGTGCGGTGGGCATGCTTGGCGCCGGGTTGGCCTATGACGCCCGACTGAAGCGGACCGCCTTCAGCTGGCTGCCTTTTGCCGTCGCCTTTCCTTTGCTGCCGCTCTACGCCTGGTTCGGTGCGGTCGGGCAGCCGCCGCCGGGCGCACAGATCCTGCTACCGGTGGCGTTTCTGGCCGGGCCAATGTTGCAACTGGCCAATGGACTAGTCGACGCCGAGGGCGATGCCCGCGGTGGCGTCGCTGGGCTGGTCGGCCGCCTGGGTGTCCGGCGCGCCTGGGTGGCGCTGGCGATCCTGCAGGTGACTGTCAATGCGTTGGCGCTAGCGACGATCCTGGCGGGCGAGGCTGGCGTCGCTGCCCGCGTGGCCGTCCTGGTCGCGGCCGGCGTGGCTTTTGCCGGACTTGGGCTGTCGCGGGCGAGGACTCCCGGCGCACGCGAATGGGGCTGGCGCTGCCAGGCGGTCGCGTTGGCTTTGCTGGCGGTGGCGTGGCTGGCGTGGGCGACCGCGCGGGCCGCCGGCAGCGTTTAGTTCGAGCGGGACTCGCCGATGCGCAGCGCGGCGATGGCGTTCTCGAGCCGCAGCTTGGCGATGGTCAGGTACTTGGCGAGATTCTGGCGGTCCGTGACGTCGATCTGGGAAATCGTCTGTGGGCCCAGCACCGCGGCCAGGTCCTCGAGGGCACCGCTGAGCGAAGCTTTGGCAGTCATCAACGCGTCGTCGCCGGCCGGTGCGTCGTGAACCGGAGCAGTCGCCGCAAAGGCCTCCATCTCCTGTTCTTCTTCGTCGACCGGTTGGTCCAAATCATCGCCGGTGCGGGCCGCGCGCGGCTTGCCCTCGACGCGCTCGTGCAGCTTGAGCAAGGTCAACTCGCCGCGCGCCACCTGTTCGGCCAGGCGACGGCGCTTCTTCGGATCTTCGACCTTCAACAGTTCGTAGGCGTGGGAGAGAGTGTCTTTGCGCAAAGACACGAGCTGCTTGATTTCGACCGGCGCGTCGGCCAGGCGCAGGCGGTTCTCGACGTAGCCCTTGTCCTTGCCGATCTTCTGGGCGAGTTTGCGCACGCTGTAGCCGTGGTCGTTGACCATACGTTCGTACATCACGGCTTCTTCGAGAGGGGACAGGTCCTCCCGTTGGAGGTTCTCGATCAGCGCGATCTCGAGCGCCGTGTCGTCATCGATCTGCTCGATCAGCGCGGGTAGCTCATGCAGGCCGGCCAGCCGCGATGCCCGCCAGCGCCGTTCGCCCGCCACGATTTCGTAGTTCTGTGGCTCATCTGCTTTGGGCCGGACGAGAACAGGCTGGAGCACGCCGTGTTCCTTGATCGAGGCCGCCAATTCGGCGAGCGCATCCTCGTCGAAGGTCATCCGCGGCTGGCCTGGATTGGGCTTGATGCGGTCGATCGGAATGTGGCGAACGCCGGTCGGGCGCTGCGTCCCTTCAGGCGATAGCAGATTGATGATGTTGGGTGACAGCTCGCGTTCTTCGGCGAGCCGGCGGGCGGCCGTTGAGCGGAAGTCGGGCCTAGCCAAGTTCAATCACCTCGCGTGCCAGTCCGCGATAACTGCGAGCGGCTTCCGAATTTGCGGCATACGCCGTCACCGGCCGACCGACTAGCGGCGCCTCCCCCAGGCGGACAGTCTGCTTGATCATGCTTTCGAAGATGTGGTGGTCGCCGAGCTCGCGCATCTCTTGGAGCATGTCGCGACCCAGCAAGGTCCTGCCGTCAAAGAAAGTTGGCAGCAGGCCCAGGATGCGTAGGTTCGGATTGAGGCCTTTGCTGCGGATCTGCTCGATGACGTTGACAAGTGCCTGAAAACCCTTCAAGGCGTAGTACTGGGTCTGCACCGGAATGATCACGCCTTCTGCCGCGACGAGGCCATTGATGGTCAACAGGCCCAGTGTGGGCGGGCAATCGATCAACACGTAGTCGTAGTTATCGAGAGCCCACCCGCTCAGCGCTCCCCGCAGCGCCTGCTCGCGACCGATGGCGGAAAAGAGGACGTTCTCGGTGGCGGACAGGTCAATCGTCGACGGTGCCACGTCGATGCCGGGCGTCTGCGTCGGGATGACGATGTCCTCGACGGTCACGCTTTCGTCGATCAGCACATCGGCCATCGACTTTTCGACCGTGCGCAGGTTGATGCCCAGCCCAACCGTCAAGTTGGCCTGCGGGTCCATGTCCATGGCGAGGACGCGAAAACCCTGTTCGGCGAGCGATCCCGCCAGATTGATCGCCGTCGTGGTTTTGCCGACGCCACCCTTCTGGTTAGCAATCGCGATTACCTTGGCCACCCCGTCCTCCACCTCGTAACGCGCGGTCCAATCTAGCAAGGAACGGTCGCTTCGGGCATCTCGGTTATCCACAGGATCAGCGAGTTGTTCACCGATTCTGTGGACATCCTCGGACGTTACGATTAGGCCAACGGAGGCTGGATGGCATCACGACCCGAAACCGAAAGGCTGCAATCGCTGCGCGCAGAGGCAAAAAAGGGCGGCGGCGATGACCGTGTTCAACAACAACACGACCGCGGCAAGCTGACGGCGCGCGAGCGCCTCGAGTTGCTGTTGGATGCGGATTCGTTCGTTGAGTTCGATGCGTTCGTCACCCACCGTGCCACCGATTTCGGACTGGAGCGCCAGCGCTACCTGGGCGACGGAGTCGTCACCGGTCACGGTTTGGTCGATGGCCGGCTGGTTTTCGTGTTCGCCCAGGACTTCACGGTCTTCGGTGGCTCGTTGTCTGAAGCGCACGCCGAAAAAATCTGCAAAGTCATGGACCTGGCGGTGAAGGTCGGTGCGCCCATCGTTGGTCTCAACGATTCGGGCGGAGCGCGCATTCAGGAAGGCGTCGTATCTCTGGGCGGCTACGCCGACATCTTCCTGCGCAACACCCTGGCGTCCGGAGTGGTGCCGCAAATTTCGCTGGTCCTTGGGCCATGTGCCGGAGGAGCGGTCTATTCGCCCGCCATCACCGACGTGACGATCATGGTCGAGGGCACGAGCTACATGTTCGTCACTGGTCCGGATGTCGTACGCGCGGTCACCCATGAAGACGTTGACCGCGAAACGTTGGGCGGGGCGTCAACACACACGACCATCAGCGGCGTGGCCCATCTCGCCGCCCACGACGAGGCCGAGGCGATCGGTCTGGCAAGGCGCATCCTTGGCCACTTGCCGCAGAACAATGTCTCGCAACCGCCGCGCCATGCGTCGACCGACCCGTGGGATCGCGCGGACGATGAATTGGATTCGGTCGTTCCGGCTGAGCCAACGCAGCCGTACGACATGCACGACGTCATCAACCGCATCGTCGACGACGGCGAGTTCCTTGAGCTGCAGCCGCGCTGGGCGTCAAACATCATTGTCGGCTGGTGCCGGTTCGAAGGGCGCTCTGTCGGCATCGTTGCCCAGCAACCGGCGGTGCTGGCCGGCGCTTTGGACATAGACGCGTCTGACAAGGCCGCGCGATTCGTGCGGACCTGCGACGCGTTCAACGTCCCGCTGCTGAGCCTCATCGATGTGCCCGGCTTCCTACCCGGTGTCGCGCAGGAACACGGCGGCATCATTCGCCATGGCGCCAAACTGCTCTATGCCTACGCCGAAGCCACGGTGCCAAAGATCTCGATCATCACGCGCAAGGCATATGGCGGCGCGTACGACGTGATGAGCAGCAAGCACATCCGCGGCGACGTGAACCTCGCCTGGCCGACGGCCAGCATCGCGGTGATGGGCATCGACGGCGCCGTCAACATCATTTTTCGCGACCGGCTGGCGGGCGCCGATGACGCCGATGCTGAGCGCAAACAACTGAGCGCCGAGTACGCGGAGCGGTTCGCCAACCCGTACATCGCGGCAAGTCGCGGGTACATCGACGACGTCATCGTTCCGTCCGAAACCAGGCCACGAGTCATCGCGGCATTGCGCATGCTCGAGGGCAAGCGCGACCGCAACTTGCCGCGCAAGCACGGCAACATCCCGCTGTAGCCCGCAGGCGGGCGAGTGTCTTTGCGCAAAGACAGTCAGGGCGGAAGCGACGAGCAGGCGCCGGCGCGGCCACCGTTTCGGCGCGTACTGGTGGCCAACCGCGGCGAGATAGCCCTGCGCATCATCCGCGCCTGTCACGCCGTTGGGGCCGAGGCCGTCGCCGTCTACAGCGATGCCGACGCAACGGCACGCCATGTCCGGGCGGCCGATGCGGCGGTCAACATCGGACCGTCGCCGGCGAGCGAGAGTTACCTGCGGGTGGACGCGATCGTTGACGCCGCCCGCCAGTCGGGCGCGGAGGCGGTCCATCCGGGCTATGGCTTCCTATCAGAGCAACCGGCGCTGGCCGAGGCATGTTCGGCGGCCGGCATCGTCTTCGTCGGCCCGACGCCCGCGACGCTGGCCGGCTTGGGCGACAAGCTGGCCGCCCGCCGGACAGCAGCTTCGATCGACGTGCCAACGGTTCCCGGCCTGTTCGAGCCGGTCCGTCTCGAAGGGCAGGGCTGGGAGCACACCTTGGCGACGGCGGCCGGCAGGATCGGTTTTCCGCTGCTGGTCAAGGCGGCCGCCGGAGGCGGCGGTCGCGGCATGCGCCGCGTCGACCGGGCCGATGACCTGGCTGCCGGCGCGAGCAGTGCCTCGCGCGAGGCGCTGGCGGCTTTCGGTGATGGATCGGTCTACCTCGAGCGCCTGGTTGAAAACGCGCGCCACGTCGAGGTGCAGCTGCTGGGCGATGGCAGTGGCAGCATCGTCGCGCTGGGCGAGCGGGATTGCTCGGTCCAGCGGCGCCACCAGAAGCTGGTCGAGGAGGCACCTGCGCCCGGCCTGTCGGCGGCTCGCCGGGCCGAGCTCCATGAGTCTGGCCGTGCGCATCGCCGGAGCGGTCGGCCTGACCAACGCCGCGACGGCGGAGTTCCTGCTGGCGCCGACGGGCGAGTTCTGGTTCCTGGAGGTCAACGCGCGGCTGCAGGTCGAGCACGGGGTGACCGAACTCGTGACCGGCCTCGACATCGTCGCCGAGCAACTCTGGATCGCCGCCGGCCGAACACTCTCCACGACGGTACGCGAGGCGGCAGCCGAAGCCACCCGGCCCAAACGCCACGCCATCGAGGTGCGCATCAGCGCCGAGGATCCGGCCCGCGACTTCGCGCCGGCCCCGGGCAGGATCACGCGCTGGGCAGAGCCGGCCGGCGCTGGGCGTCCGGGTCGACTCGGGCGTCGAGCAGGGGAGCGTCGTCAGCCCGTACTACGACCCGCTGCTGGCCAAGCTGCTGGTGGTGGGCCCCAACCGCGACGCTGCCATTGAGCGAATGCGCACGGCACTGGAAGGTCTCGAGGTGGGTGGCGTCCAGACGACCGTGCCCTTCCACCGCTGGCTGCTGGAACAAGACGCGTTCACCACACCTGTCCGGGCTATCGACCGAGATCGTCGATCGAACCTGGGAACCGGCACCGATTGTCCAGCGGGCTGCCCTGCGCGCCGCCGAACTGGCGCTCAGCGCGTCACTCGACGCGAAATCGGTTGCGTCCGGTCCGGAGCCAGCCGCCGCCGCGTGGTGGCAGGCCGGCGTCGAAGCCGAGCTGCAGAGCCGGCTGTGAGCGGTCGATTGGCTCGCCGGGTGGAGGTTCGCGGCCCCGTCGAGTTAACCGTGCAGTTGGCGCCCGAAGACCTCCAGAGCGCCGACAGTTCCGGCAGTTCCCTGATAGAACGGCTGCCCGACGCCGACGCCGGTGCAATCCAGCGCTTCGAGGCCGTCGTCGACGGCTGGCGCTTTGAGGTCTCCATCGAGGCTGCTCGTCGGGCCGACCTGCGCGAGAACGCGGCTCGCGCCGCCCTCGAGCACTCGCCGGCCACATTGGCCAGCCTGCGGGCGCAGATCCCCGGCCGCGTAACGAAGGTCTGGATCGAGGCCGGCGAGGAGGTCGAGGCCGGCCAGCGCTTGCTCGCGGTGGAGGCCATGAAGATGGAGAACGAGCTGCGCGCGCCGCGCGCCGGCAAGGTGGAGACCGTCCACGTCGTGCCCGGCCAGACCGTCGAGCGCAACGATCCGCTCGTATCGCTGGCCTAGACTCACCGGCAATGAAGCGCGAAGAGTGGCGCCGCACGAGCCGGGCGAAGGCCGTCGCCGACCAGGCTGAACGTCGCGACAGGTTCGCCACGACTTCGGACATCGAGGTTGCCGATCTCTACACGGCTGAGGACCTGGAGGGCTGGCAGGCGGATCAGGCGCTGGGCATGCCGGGCGAGTTCCCGTTCACGCGAGGCGTCCAGCCGACCATGTATCGCGGCCGGCTGTGGACGATGCGCCAGTACGCGGGCTTCGCCAGCGCCGCCGAAACCAACCGCCGCTTCCGCTACCTGCTCGACCACGGACAGACCGGCTTGTCGGTCGCCTTCGACCTGCCCACCCAGATGGGCTACGACGCCGACGCGCCGGCCGCGGCAGGGGAGGTGGGCCGGGTCGGCGTGCCGATCAGCTCGATCGACGATATGCGCGTCCTGCTCGATGGCCTGCCGCTGGGCGAGGTCACGACCTCGATGACGATCAACGCCACGGCCGCCATCCTGCTCGCCTTCTACGTGGCCGTTGCCGACGAGCGTGGCATCCCGCGCGCCAAGCTGGGCGGAACCGTCCAGAACGACATCCTCAAGGAGTACATCGCGCGCGGCACGTACATCTACCCCACGGCAGCCTCGATGCGCCTGGTGACGGACATCTTCGAGTTCTGCGCGCGCGAGCTGCCGCGCTGGAACACGATCTCAATCAGCGGCTACCACATGCGCGAGGCCGGCGCGACCGCGGCCCAGGAGCTGGCCTTCACGCTCGCCGATGGCATCGCCTACGTCGAGGCGGCACGCTCGCGTGGGCTTGACGTTGACGCCTTTGCCGGCCGGCTGTCGTTCTTTTTCGCCGCGTGGAGCGAGCTCTTCGAGGAGGTCGCCAAGTTCCGCGCCGCCCGCCGTATGTGGGCACGCATCATGCGCGACCGCTTTGGCGCGCGGGAGCCGCGCTCGATGATGTGCCGCTTCCACGTCCAGACGGCGGGCTCGAGCCTGACTGCCCAGTCGGTCGACAACAACGTGGTGCGGACGACCATCCAGGCGCTGGCGGCGGTGCTTGGGCGGGACCCAGAGCCTGCACACGAATGCACGCGACGAGGCGCTGGCACTGCCGACCGAGGCGGCCGCCCGCCTCGCCCTGCGCACCCAGCAGATCATTGCCTACGAGGCCGGTGTGACCGAGACGCCCGACCCACTGGCCGGCAGCTACTTTGTCGAAACACTGACCAACCAGGTCGAGGCGGCGGCCCAGGAGTACCTCGACGAGATCGACGCGATGGGCGGCGCGCTCGCCGCCATCGAAGCGGGCTACCAGCAGCGCCAGATCCAGGAAGCGGCCTACCGCGTGCAGCGTGAGGTCGAGGCCGATGAGCGCATCGTGGTGGGCGTCAACAAGTACCGCGACGACACCGTCCACACGCCCGAACTGCAGCGCATCGATCCGGCCGGCGAGCGCAACCAGGTGGCCCGACTAGAGCGCCTGCGTGCCGAGCGCGACGGGCAGGCGTGGGCCGCGGCCCTGACCCGCCTCGTTGACGCCGCCGACCGCGGCGAGAACCTGCTGCCGCCCATCATCGACGCGGTCAAGGCGCGGGCCACGCTGGGCGAGATCAGCGACCGACTGAGAGTGGCGTGGGGCGAGCATCGGGAGCTGATAACGGTCTAGCGAACAACCGTTCGATTTAGCCGGCGAACTCCCGAAGCGGACTGCCGATGCGAGCGAGGATTGCCCTCGACCGCAGGGCGGATGCGTTCGCCGCCGACCGCCTGTTCGTCGCCCGTAGGGCGTTGGCGCGCATCTGCTCTGCGCGTGCCTGCCAGACTGTCAGGCCGAGAAGTTGCCACGCCCGTACCGCCTGGCTGAAAGCCGTCGCGGCCAACGCAGGATCACCTTGGCGCAGGGCCAGCAGGCCTGCCGTCTCCAGGTCGATGGCGGCCGGCTCGCGCAGGGTCAAGCTCGACACGAGGGGAGTGCTGGGCGCATCGGCGACATCGCCTTTGGCCGCCCCACCCAGCAACACGGCCTGGCGCAACGCCGCCTCGGCCAGCAACGCGAGACCGACTGCGCCGACGCGGCGGGCATGGCTGGCGGCGCGTCCGAGTTCGGTCGCGGCGCCACGCGCGTCGCCGGCGCCGAGCATGGCCCGGCCGCGCAGCAGCGGCGGGTTGAGTTCGATGAGGCGCCAGCCGCTATTGCGGGCGACTCGCTCGCCCTCGCGCGATGGTCGGTCGACGAGATCCCACGCGCCCCGTTCCAGCAGCAGTGTCGCCTCCAACAGGTCGACCTCGGCCATTTCCATGTCGGCGCCCAGTTCGGCGAGCGTCTCGCGCATCGAGCGCAGCCAGGCCAGGGCGCGCCGCGGATGGCCGTCGCGTTGCGCGGCGCGTGCGCCCGCCCCAAGCACAAGTGCGCGCAGGTGCCGGGCACCGACTGAATCGGCGATCGCCAGCAAGCGGCTGACGATGGCCAGTGCCTCGGTCGGCGTGCCCGCGGCCGAGCGGACGAGTGCCTCGATGAGCAGCGTGTCGACCTCGATCCAGCGGTGGCCGATGGCCTCCGCTGGCGCGCGCGCCTCCCGCGCGCTGCGCAGAGCGCGATCGAGGTCGCCGCGGTAGAGCGCGGCGTACGCCGCCGCGCGGCGCGTCGCTGCCTGGCCACGTTCGTCGCCACTCAGCTCGGCCAGGCGCGAGGCACGCTCGAGCCAAACCGTCGCCTGCCGTCCGCCGGCAATGGTCATGACGTAGGCCACGTCCTCGGCCACCGTTCCACGCTCGCGAGTGGCGCCGGCACGCCCGTAGAGCTGGTACGCACGTTGGTATGCGCTGACCTGGCCGGCAAGACCTTCGAAGCGGCGCGCCTCGGCCAGGCGGTGGTAGGCACGTCCCTCACCGAGCGGATCGCCGGCTTGGCCAAAGATGCTCAGGGCTCGCTCGATCAGATCGCGGGCCAGGCTGACCTCGCCCAGGTCGGAATTGGCGCGGGCAAGGGCGACGAGTGCGTAGCCCTCCATCGAGTGCAACCGGTCGGCTTCGGCGACGGCCAGGCCGGCCTGCGCAGCTTCGATCGCCTCGCGGTGGCGGCCGGCCTCGGACAGTGCCTCGGCCCGCCCGATCTCGAGGCCGGCCACGTCGAGCCGGTCGACTGCGGCGGGCTCGACAGCGGACACGCCAAGCCCGCGCTCGTACAACGACAGGGCCAGTCGCGGCTGAGCGGAGAAGATACTGTCGGCCCATCGGCGCACGTAGCTCGCGGCCATGGCAGCAGCACGGGAGGGCTCGTCGCTGCGCACGGCCGTGCGACCCAGCTCCCAGGCTCGTTCGTAATGGTGGGCGATCGCCGCGACACCCTGCTCGCCCAGCGCCTGGCGCAACCAGTCGGCCGTCCACTCGTGACGCAGCGCCCGTGCGGCCCGCGGCAGCGACTCATAGGCAACGTCGCGAATCAGGACATGCTTGAACTCGAGCTCGACGGCACCGCGCACGGCCGATGCCGGCTGCCGGCGCAAGATATCGCGCGCTTCGAGCTCAGCCAGGGCATCTTCCAGCTCGGACTCCGTGCTGGATGGGTCGGCGGCGGTCGACAGGCGGGCCAGCAACCGGTCCCACGTGGTGTGCCCGCCAACCGCGGCGTCCTGCACGATCCGCTTGGCGCCCGCTGGCAAGCGATCGAGACGGGCGGCGATCAGCTGGCGCAGGCTGACCGGTACGCGCTCGAGGGCGTCCGGGTCGTCCAGAGCCCAGCTCTTTCCGCGTCGCGTGAGATCGCCGCGCTCGACGAGCATTCGGGCGCTTTCTTCGAGGAACAGCGGATTTCCGTCGGCCCGCTCGATCAGCCGGCGTACCACTGCCATCGGCACGGTGCCGCCGACGCTGGTCTCGATGACTGCCCGGGCGTTGCTTGGGCCAAGGCCGGCCAGGTTGATCGTTGGGATATCGCGGCGCCAGTCGTCAGGCTCAGGCCGAGAGAGAGCGAGGATCAGCAGGGGCTCCGGCCACGGCGTCTCGGCCAAATCGCGCAACAGGGCGAGTTGATCGTCCGTTGCCCAGTGGACATCGTCGAGGATGACAAGGCCCGGCCGGCCGCCCGTAATAGCGGAAATGGCGCCCCGAGCCGAGAGGCGCGGATCGAGGGCTGTGCCGCCTGGCCGCCCGGGCACCTCGGCGCCAGCGGCCGCCTCGGCCAGGCCGAGCACGCGTTCGAGCTGCGCGCGTGCCGCGACCGCTTCATCGCCTTCGAGGCCGTTCCGACGTAACGCGGCGCCGATGGCACGCCGAATGAGAGCAGGCTCGGCGTCGGCCGGCAGGTCGAGGGCCGACAGGATGGCCTCAGCGAGGGCCGCCAGCGGTAGCCGCTGGCCGTAGGGATGAGAAGCGCCGGCGAGGACAACGAAGTCCGGCACCTGTCGAGCCAACTCCGTGGCCAGCCTGGATTTGCCCAGCCCCGGCTCGCCAACGATCGCACGAACTCGCGTTTCGCCTCGTGCGCGGACGGTCGCCGCATCGTCGAGCAGCCGGCGCAGCACGCCGTCCCGCCCGACAAATGCTGACCGCCTGACTCGATCGGGCGCAGAGCCGGCCCGTACGACCCCGACTGCCTCGTACGTTTGAACCGGTGCAGCCTTGCCCTTGGCGTCGACATCGTGCCTTGGCCCATACCGGATTCGCGTCGCCGTCAGCTCCCGCGTCGAATCACCGACGAGGACATGGCCCGGTTCGGCGATCTTGGCAAGCCGCGCCGATACGTTGACGGGATCGCCCACCACGGCGAAACCCGACTGCTCGCGGGAGCCGGCGACGATGACCTCGCCGGTGTTGATGCCGATATGCAGGCCGGGAAAGTGGACGCCATCCTCGCGCGCTGCCTCACGCTCGGCGTAGCGCGCCAACGCGAGGCCGGCCCGTACCGCGCGCTCAGGATCGTCCTCGTGGCCGGCGGGCACGCCAAAGAGGGCCATAAAACCGTCGCCCATTACCTGTGGCACGGTTCCGCCGTGGTCTTCTACGATCAGCCGCAGCTCGGTCATCCACGGCCTGACCGCCCCGAACACTTCCTCGGGGTCGAGGCTCTCGGCGAGCGACGTGTAGCCGGCCAGGTCGGCGAATAGAACAGTGACGATCTTTCGTTCAGGCCGAGTTTGCGGCTCACCGCAGGCAGGGCACACGACGGCCCCGTCGGGCACGGTCGAGCCGCAGGCGTGGCAGGTTCTTTCCGAGCGCGCGGTTCCGCGAATTGCGCCTCCGGCTCGCCGGCGAGTGGTCACATGCGCGGCCGCCCGCCCGCGCGCGCTACTTCGCCGGGTCGTCGAGCCAGGGTTCGCACGTCGCGGGCGGGTCGGGCAGGGTGGCCGGCATCTCCGCCGTCGTGACGATCATCGACTTGATGTTCGGAAGCGTCCGCGCCACGTTTACCAGCGCATCGAGCTCCGCCGGCGAGTTCGCGCCGAGCTCCACGAGCACGTCCCACTTGCCCTTGCACAGAGCGTGGCCGTTGTAGCCCTGACCTTGCCGGAAAGGCGGGTTGGGGCCGGTTGGATCGAACGCGTCGTAGACGGCACGCTCCATTTGAGCTTCCGCCTTGATACGCAAATGCGCCGCAAACGGCTGCTTTTGGCTCCAACGTGAGGGAGCGTCGACCGTGATCAGGGTCGACTTGGCCGACGAGAACGATGGATTCGCGGCCTGCTCGGCCCGCTCAAGCTTGTGGTCACGCTTACTGCCGGCGTCGTGCCCCGGTTGCTCGCCCACGAAGGCGACGATGACATCGGGTCCGGTCAGGTTCTTGATCGCGAATCGAATGACGCCGTCATGCCACAGCTGGCAGACGTTCAGCCAGCTGCTGCGCTTGGCGTAGAAGACATAGCCATCGACGTATAAGGACTGGTCGTTATCGCTCATCGGTCGTGCCTCATAGTGGCCGGCTGGGACGGCCCAATCCGTGTAGTTGAACGCGTACGAACACAAGACGCAAGTGCCTTCGCGACATTTCTGGGAAGGACGGCCGATTTATCCTCTCGACGTGGTCGATCTACCGCTGTCCAAGCCGGCGCGCATCCACCACGTTGCGGTTGTCGTGCGCGACCTGGACACCGCCCTTGCCTTCTATCGCGACCGGCTGGGCCTGCCGGTCGAGCTCGTTCTCCCAATCGAATCGGACGGCGTAACCATCGCTTTCCTGCCGGTCGGCAAGGAATTGAAGATCGAGCTGGTCATGCCAACCGACCCGGCGACCGGCGTCGCGCGGTTCCTCGACTCAAAAGGGGAAGGCTTCCACCATGTCTGCCTCGAGGTCGCTGACGTGGACGCCGAGCTCGCGCGGCTGGCGGGCGAGGGGATCGAGCTGATCGACAGAGCGGCCCGAAAGGGTGCCGAGGGCCCGGTCGCCTTCATTCACCCGCGCAGCTGCCACGGGGTACTGGTCGAGCTTATCGAGGCTACGGGTGGGCCCGCCTGGGCCGTCTCGGCTACTGAGGCGGGGCTAGACCTTTTCCCACTCGATGGTCAGCAGGTGGTGGTTCTCAGCCGCCACCTTGACCGGCAACGTCATGCCCTGCCGTAGCCGCGCACTCGCCGCCATGGGCACCATCGCCGCCGATCGCTCCAGCTTCTCGGGCGAGGCGCCCGGCACCATCAAGGTCATTTCCATGGTGAACAGGCGCTCATCGCCGACGACCTTGCCGGTGTCCTCCAGGAAGTCCACGTGCGCCTGGGCGTCGACGCCGTTGGCGCGCAGCCAGGCGCGCAGCTGCTCGACCGTGTAGCCGGCCTGGTCGGGCGTGGCGAAGGCGGGCGGCACGGCCGCACCTGAGCCGGCCAGTGCAGCCTGGACCTGGGCGAGGCTCTCCTCCATGCCCGAGCCGGGTCCGGCAGCGGCCGGCGGCGCGGCCATGGTGCCCGCAGCATCGCGGCAGGCGGCGCGGCCATGGTGCCCGGCGCGGCCATCGCCATCGCCCGGGCGCGGCCATGCCATGCCGGGCATGCCCGCCGACGAGAGTCCCTGCCAATCGATGACGACCTTGCCCGGCTGGGCAGGGTTGACCTTGACCGGCAGCGTCGCGCCGGGCTGGACGCGTGACAGCAGGATCAGCGGCACGAACTCGCTGTGCTCGGCGGCGTAAGGGACCTGACCGGGCAGTTGGACGAGCATGTCCATCTTGATGCGCGGCTGCTCGTTCAGGTACATGCCGGTCTGCGTCACGCCAGTGAGCGTGGCCGTGCCCGACACGCCGGTGGCCAGCAGGTTGTCGGTCGATCCGGCGCCACGATTGACCATGAGGCCGATCACGGCCAGCGCACCGCCGACGATGATGAAGATGCCGCCAGTCAGCAGCATGCCGCCGCCGGCATAGGGGATGCCACCCAGCACGAGGACGAAGGCGCCACCGAGCACCAGGAAGAAGATGCCCATGATGATCATGTAGCGGCCGGTAAATCGGCCGAACGTTGATCCCGTGAACGACATGCCCGCTGCCCTCCGGTTTGGCGGGTCGCTCGCTCAGCTTGGCTTGACGCCCGCCTTGATCAGTAGTGACGGTATTTGGCTAGGTGTCTCCGCGACGTGGACGCCGGCCCCCTCGAGCGCGTCGACCTTGCCTTGGGCAGTTCCGCTGCCACCGGAAATGATGGCGCCTGCGTGACCCATTCGTCGGCCCGGCGGCGCGGTCCGGCCGGCGATGAAGGCCACCATCGGCGTATCGGGCATGTTGCGGGACTTCCAGGCAGCCGCCTGCTCCTCTGCGGTACCGCCGATCTCGCCGATCAGTACCAGCGCCGCGGTCTCAGGGTCGTCCCGAAAGAGGCTGAGGATGTCGATGAAGTTGGAGCCGGTGATCGGGTCGCCGCCGATGCCGACGCAGGTGGACTGGCCTATGCCAGCCTCGGTCAGGGCCTCAACCACCTCGTAGGTCAGCGTCCCGGATCGGCTCACCAGGCCAACCTTGCCCGCGCTTGTGAATGTTGCCCGGAATGATGCCGACCTTGGCCTTGCCGACCGATGTCAAGCCGGGGCAGTTGGGCCCGATCAGCCGCGCGCCGGCCTGCTCCACGACCGGCACGACCTTGAGCATGTCGAGGGCCGGGATGTGCTCGGTGATGCAGATGACGGTCTTGATGCCCGCGCCGACGGCCTCGAGGATCGAATCGGGCGCGCCAGACGCCGGGACATAGATCACCGCGGTGTTGGCGCCTGTTTCAGTGACCGCATACCAGACCGTGTCGAACACCGGCACGGGCCTGGTCAGCACCTTCTGGCCGCCCTTGCCCGGCGTCACGCCGGCGACGACGTTGGTGCCGTAGTCCTGCATCTGCTGGGCATGGAACATGCCCTCGCGGCCGGTGATGCCCTGCACGACGAGGCGCGTGTTCTCGTCGACGAGGATGCTCATGCGTGACTCCCGGCCGGCACGCTGGCCTCGTTGGCGGCGGCGACGGCCTTCTCGACCGCCTCGTCCAGGCTGAACGCGGTCTGCACGTCCGGATCGCCCGCCTCGGCCAGGATGCGCGCCGCTTCGTCGGCGTTGGTGCCGACAATGCGCACGACCATCGGCACGTGGCGCTCTTGCTTGCGGCGCGCTTCGACCAGGCCGTGGGCGATCTCATCGCCGCGGGCGATGCCGCCGAAGATGTTGACCAGGATGGCGCGCACGTTCGGGTCGGCCAGGATCAGGCGCATCGCCGCTTCCACCTTGTCTGCCTTGGCGCCGCCGCCGACGTCGAGGAAGTTGGCCGGTTCGCCGCCGCCGCGCTTGATGAGGTCCATCGTGGTCATGGCCAGGCCGGCGCCGTTGACCATGCAGCCGATCGTGCCGTCGAGCTTGATGAACGACAGGCCCTGCTCGCGGGCCTGCACGTCGACCGGGTCCTCTTCGTCCAGATCGCGCATGGCCTCGAGTTGCGGGTGGCGCCCGAGCGCCGAGTCGTCGAGGGTGATCTTGGCGTCCAGGCACTGCAGCCGCTCGACCGGCTGACCTGCGCCGTCCGCTGTCCGGACGATGGCGAGCGGGTTGATCTCGACCAGGTCGGCGTCGTTGGCGATCATGGTCGCGTAGAGGCCCTTGGCGATCGTCACGAAGTCGCGCAGGTGGCCGCCCAGACCCAGGTCGAAGCCGAGCAGCTTGGCCTGGTAGTCGAGCAAGCCCAGGTGCGGGTGAGCGTGGATGTAGCTGATCGCACCGGGCTTCTCGGCGGCCACCGTCTCGATCTCGACACCGCCCTCGGCCGAGCCCATGAACAGCACCTTGCGCGCGCTGCGGTCCAGGACGCAGGCGAGGTAGTACTCGTGAACGATGTCGGCGGCCGGCGCGACGAGCACGCGGCGGACGGTGATGCCCTTGATGTCCATGCCCAGGATCTGCCCGGCGACTGCGGCGGCTTCATCGGCCGAGGAGGCCAGCTTCACGCCGCCGGCTTTGCCGCGGCCGCCGACGAGCACCTGCGCCTTGATCACGACCTTGTCCGCGCCGCCGTCGAGATATTGCGCGGCCGCGCTCGCGAGCAGCGGCGACGTTATCGACGACGGAGTAGTCGGGAACGGGCAAGCCCTGCTCACGGAGCAGCGTCTTGGCGTGGTACTCCTGCAGTTTCAAGGCGCGCGGGCTCTCCCTGTGGCGATCCTGACTCCGGGGACCGCGATTGTACCCACCGGCTCGAACCACGCCCGAACCAGCCTCGCGGCTACACTTGCCGCCGTGAGCTACGCCGTCACGCTCATCCCCGGAGATGGCATCGGGCCCGAGTTGGCCGATGCCGCGGTCACCGTTTTGGCGGCCACCGGCGTGGACATCGACTGGCAACGCGTCGACGCCGGCGAGGCGCAGCTCGAGAAGTACGGCACACCGCTGCCGGAGCACGTGCTCGACGCCATCCGCCAGACGCGGGTCGCGTTGAAAGGTCCCATCACGACACCCATCGGCGAGGGCTTTCGCTCGGTCAACGTGACGCTGCGCCAGGCACTCGACCTGTATGCCAACCTGCGCCCGGCGCGCTCGATCCCGGGTCTCGAGCAGCGCTACGAGGACGTCGACCTGGTCATCGTGCGCGAGAACACCGAGGACCTGTACGCCGGCATCGAGCACATGGTCGGCCGCGACGCCGCCGAGAGCATCAAGATCATCACCCGCTTTGCCTCGGAGCGGATCGCCCGCTTCGCCTTCGACTACGCCGTCGCCAACGGCCGGCACAAGGTCACCGCCGTGCACAAGGCCAACATCATGAAGCTGTACCGACGGGCTCTTCCTCGAGTCGTGCCGGACCATCGCCGGCGCAATACGACGGCCGCATCGAGTTCGAGGACCGCATCGTCGACAACATGTGCATGCAGCTCGTCCAGAAGCCCGAGCTGTACGACGTGCTGGTCCTGCCCAACCTGTACGGCGACATCGTCAGCGACCTGGCCGCGGGTCTGGTGGGCGGCCTGGGCGTGGCGCCGGGCGCCAACATCGGCACCGACGCCGCCGTCTTCGAGCCCGTCCACGGGTCGGCGCCCAAGTACGCCGGTCAGGACCGCGCCAACCCGACCGCGCTGATCCTGTCGGCCGCCTTGATGCTGCGTCACCTCGGCGAGGTCGAGGCAGGGGAGCGCGTGGAACGGGCGATCCGCGAAACCATCGGCGCCGGCAAGATCCTGCCGCGCGACCTGGGTGGCGACGCCGGCACCAGGGCGTTTGCCGCGGCGGTGGCGGACGCGGTCGCCGGCGAGCGCGTCGGGGCGCTCAGCTGACCAACCTGCCGACCGGCACGAGAGCGCCGAAATGAGCAGCCTGCCGCCCGCGCTCCGCTACCGCGGCCGCGAGGGCATGGTCGCGTGGGCCTTCCATCGCATCAGCGGCGTCGGCATCTTCGCCTTCGTCCTGCTGCACGTGCTCGACATCTATCTCGTCGGCGGCAATCCGCAGCTGTACGACGACGTGCTCGCCTTCTATGCGAGCGTGCCCGGGCCGGCTGCTGGAGGTCGTGCTCGGTGCCGCGCTGCTGTACCACTCGCTCAACGGCCTGCGCATCATCATCATCGACCTCTGGCCGGCGATGACCGTCTACCACCGCGCGCTGTGGTGGGGCACGTGGGTCATCTTCATCGGCGTCGGCGTGCCGGGCGCGCTGATCATCCTGCGGCCGGTCTGGTATCCGTTCCTGCAGAGCGTGGGCCTGGCATGAGCGACGCTGCCGCGACCATCGACACGACCCCGCCGGCCGACCGTGCGACGAGGAGCCCGACGCTCGTCTCACCGGTAACGCGCGCCCGGCGCCGGCCGCGCAACCGGCGCGAGCTCTACATCTGGTACCTGATGCGCATCACCGGCCTGGCCCTGTTCGTGCTGGCGCTGGCCCACTTCTCGATCCTGCACTTCATCTGGGATCCGGCCGCACAGAACGCCGAGTTCATCCGCGAGCAGCGCTGGAACCAGTTCTTCTGGCGCGGCTTCGACTGGCTGCTGCTGATGATGGTCCTGTTCCATGGCTTCATGGGCGTGCGCACCGTCGTCTCCGACTACGTCCACGGCCTCGACGCTGCGCGCCGTCCTGATGTCGGCGCTGTTCGTCAGCGGCGCGCTGCTGCTGGTCATCGGCACGCAGGTCGATCCTGACGCTGCCGACGCCGGCGGGCTGAGGGAGCCATGGCAGTCGAACGGCCACCGTCCACGACTACCAGGCCGTCATAGTCGGTGCCGGTGGCGCCGGCCTGTGGGCGGCGCTCGAGCTGGCGCGCAAGGGCGTCAAGACGGCCGTGCTGTCGAAGCTCTATCCCGACGCGGTCCCACACCGGGGCGGCCCAGGGCGGCATCTGCGCCGCGCTGGGCAACCAGGAAGAGGACCACTGGGAATGGCACATGTACGACACCGTCAAGGGCGGCGACTACCTGGTCGACCAGGACGCGGCCGAGATCCTCGCGCGCGAGGCGATCGAGACCGTCGTCGAGCTGGAGCACATGGGCCTGCCCTTCAACCGCACGCCTGACGGCAAGATCGACCAGCGTCGGTTCGGCGGCCACACGCGCAACTACGGCGAGGCGCCGGTCCGACGCTCGTGCTTCGCCGCCGACCGAACCGGCCACATGATCCTGCAGACGCTGTACCAGAACTGCATCAAGCACGGGGTCGAGTTCTTCGACGAGTTCCACGTCGTCGACCTGCTGCTCGACGGCGGCGCAGGCCAAGGGCGTTGTTGCCTACCGCATCGCCGACGGCGAGCTGCACGTCTTCCGCTCCGAGCGCGGTCATGTTCGCCACGGGCGGCTTTGGCCGGATGTACAAGATCACGTCGAACGCGCTGGCACTCACCGGCGACGGGCTCGCGCTGTGCTACCGCCGCGGCGTGCCGCTGCGAGGACATGGAGTTCTTCCAGTTCCACCCGACCGGCATCTACGGCATCGGCATCCTGCTGTCCGAGGCGGCGCGCGGTGAGGGCGGCATCCTGCGCAACAGCGAGGGCGAGCGCTTCATGGAGCGCTATGCGCCGACCCTGAAGGACCTGGCGCCGCGTGACGTCGTGTCGCGGGCGATGTACCTGGAGGTGCGCGAGCGGGCACGCGGCATCGACGGCGAGCGACCGACTACCTGCACCTCGACCTGACCCACCTGGCACCGTCGGTCATCGACGAGAAGCTGCCGGACATCACCGAGTTCGCCCGCGTCTACCAGGCGCATCGAGCCGAAGCACGCAGCCGGTGAAGGTCACGCCGACCGCCCACTACGGCATGGGCGGCATCCCGACCAACAACGACGCCCGGGTCGTCATCGACGACAAGAACACGGTCCTGCCCGGGCTGTACGCGGCCGGGGAGTGCGCGTGCGTGTCGGTCCACGGCGCAAACCGGCTGGGCACCAACTCGCTCATCGACATCCTCGTCTTTGGCCGGCGCGCCGGGCTGTCGATGGCCGAGGACGTGGCCGGCGCCGAGCTACCGGCTGTGCCCGCCGACGCGGCGGAGCAGGTGCGCGGCGAGCTCGAGGTCATGCGCGGCACGGGCAAGGGCGAGCGCCCGTCCCACATTCGCGCCGAGCTGGCGCAGTCGATGTTGGACCTGGCCGGCGTCTTCCGGACGCGCGAGGGGCTGGTCGAGATGACCCAGTGCCTGGCCGAGTTGAAGGATCGGTACACGCGCGTACGCGTAGACGACCGCGGTCGCATCTTCAACACCGACCTGCTCGAGGCACGCGAGCTGGGCTACCTGCTCGACTGCGCCGAGGCCACTGTCTGGTCGGCGCTGGCGCGCGAGGAGTCGCGTGGCGGCCACTCGCGCGAGGACTTCCCCGAGCGCGACGACACGCACTGGCTGCGCCACACGCTGGCCTACCAGTCGGACTTCGGCCCGCCGCGACTCGAGTACAAGCCCGTCACCATCACCAAGTTCGAGCCCAAGCCGCGCACGTACTGAGTGGTTAAGATCGAACCCGATGCTGATTGACCTGCGCGTCCAGCGCTTCAACCCGGAGCTGCGATCGAGAAGCCGCACTGGGAGGCTTACCGCGTCGAGTCGGGGCCGATGGATCGCGTGCTCGACCTGTTGCTCAAGGTCAAGGGCGAGACCGACGGGACGCTGACCTTCCGCCGATCGTGCGCGCACGGCGTATGCGGCTCGGACGCGATGCTGATCAACGGCCGCAACCGGCTGGCGTGCAAGATCCGCGTCGACCAGCTGGGCAACAAGATCTCGGTCGCGCCGCTGCTCGGCTTCAGCATCGTCAAGGACCTGGTCGTCGACATGGAGCCGTTCTTCGGCCAGTACCGCAGCGTCATGCCGTACCTGATGGCCGACGATGACCCGCCGCCGCTCGAGGAGCGCCACCAGTCGCCCAAGGACCGCGCCCGCTACGACGACACCACCAAGTGCATCCTGTGCGCCGCCTGCACCAGCTCGTGCCCGTCATTCTGGGCACAGCCGACCTACGTCGGCCCGGCGGCCATCGTCAACGCCCACCGCTTCATCTTCGATTCACGCGACGACCACGCCAACGAACGGCTCGAGATCCTGGCCGACGAGGACGGTGTCTGGCGCTGCCGCACGATCTTCAACTGCACCGACGCCTGCCCGCGCGGCATCAACATCACGCGCGCCATCCTCGAGGTTTCCGGCGCCATCGTGGAGCGGCAGGCCTGAAGCTGCTCATCCGGGCCGACGGCGCGGCCCGCGGCAACCCTGGGCCGGCCTCGTCCGGTGCGGTGCTGATAGACGCTTCGCGGCCTGACGCAAAGGATCCGGACGCGCCGCCCATTGCGGTCATCGCGCGGCCGCTGGGCATCCAGACCAACAACTTCGCCGAGTACACGGCGGTGGTCCTGGCACTGCGCCGAGCGGTGGAGCTGGGCGCCGACGAGGTCGAGCTGGTGCTCGACTCCAAGCTGATCGTCGAACAGCTGTCCGGCCGCTGGAAGATCAAGCACGCCGGCATCGCGCCGCTGGCCATCCAGGCCCAGGCCGAGCTGCGCAAGATGCGCCGCTGGTCGATTCGGCACGAGCCGCGGGCGAACAACCGGCAGGCCGACGCCCTGGCCAACCTTGCCCTCGACGATCCGCTGGCGGCAGCGGCAGCCGAGGCCGGCGCGGAAACGGTGCCATTGTCGACGCCGGCTTCGCGGCCAACGGCTATGCGTTGGGCCGAATTTGCTCAGCCGTCGCCCGATCTAGCAGCAGCCGGCGACCGCCTGCTCCGGGCGTTCACTGTCGGCTACCTGGCGACGCTGCGTGAGGACGGCGCGCCGCGCGTCCACCCGGTGACCGTCACCCTGCCGACGGCGGGCTGTGGGTCTTCCTGATCGCCGGCTCGCGCAGGGCGGCTGACCTGCGTCGCGACCCACGCTTCGCCCTGCACGCGTGGCCTCACGAATGGGCCGACGACGGTTGGGACGACGAAGAGTTCGAGATCGAGGGGACGGCGTTGCCCGTCGACGATGCCGACCGGCGTGAACAGATTGCCGCTGTCCACAACGACTCGGCCGGCTCGGATGACGAGCTGTACGAGCTGCGTCTGCGATAGAGCCCACTGGAAAGTCGCGCCAGGGAGGTCGCTCGAAAGTCCGGCGCTGGCCGGCGTGAGCGCGCAGGTCCGCGAAGGAATCGCCGCTTACGTGGACGAGCTGCTGAACGCCGCCGCGTTCGCGAGAACGAGCCGGAGAACGGGCTTGTTTTCGACGGCGGACGGCCGATTTCCAAGGTGGGTGTCGCCGTCAACACGACATTCGACGCCATCGACGCTGTCGTCGAAGAGATTTCGACCGCCCTCGACCTGCCCTGGACTCCATCGACGACGACCCCTTCGGCTGACGCCGACGCACGCTGCCTCAGCGGAGTGCACGCATTTCAATCCGGCAGTTTGGCGGCGATGATGTCGACGGGTTCGACGGTCGGTGGCTCTTCGAGCAGACTCATGCCCTGCGTAAACAAGGCGACGGCAGCGCGACCGTTCATGTGAGCCTGGCGACCATTTTCGTCCGGGAACGCGTTGACGATGCCGTATTCGGCATCACCGAAGCGCAACATGAACAGTGCGGTGGTACCTGGCTCCTGTTCGACGATGGACGTTGCCTCCTCGAGGAAGGTCGACAGGGCGGTGTCCCGGCCGGGCTTGGCGTGAAGTCGGATGACTAGTCCCTTGGAAACCATTTCCGGGCTCCTTTCAGACAATCCGCCATCGTCCGTTGTTGGGCGATGGAGCGGCGACTCGCCCGACGATCGACCTCTGCGGCGTGCGGCCGCTTCCGGTGCACTGCGCAGAATTCCGGCCTTTTGGCCCGAGCTTGGCGGTCAACACGTAGGCGGTCCCGCTCCCAACGCTGGGCGGGCGTCATGAGCACCAATCGAATCCGGTACGTCACCGCTCCCGACGGAGTACGCATTGCCCTTGCCGAGCAGGGAGATGGCCCCGTTCTCGTCAGGGCCGCGCACTGGCTCAGTCATCTCGAGTTCGACCGCTGGAGCCCGGTCTGGCACGACTTTCTGAGCGAACTCGCGAATGGCAGGACGCTTGTCCGCTACGACGAACGCGGGACCGGGCTCTCGACCCGCGACGTGGCCGATCTCACGTTCGAGGCCATGGTCAGCGACCTCGAATTGGTCGTGGACGCTCTGGCCTGAGCCGTTTCACCCTTCTGGGGATGTCGCAGGGCGGCGCAATCGCCATCGCCTACGCCCGGCGTCACCCTGAACGGGTCGCCGGCCTCGTCCTGTGCGGGGCTTATGCCCGTGGCCATTCGCACCGCGGTCGAAGCCATCAGGAACGAGCCGAAGCGGACGTCCTGCTCGAGCTGATCCGCGTCGGCTGGGGCTCGAGCGATGCCAAGTTCCGGAGCGTCTTCGCGGCGATGTTCCTGCCAGACGGGTCTGCCGCCCAGCACGACGCATTCGATCAACTCCAGCGCGTGTCGGCCTCGCCTGAGGTTGCTTATCGGCTGCGGCGCCTGTTCGGTGCGATCGATGTGACAGCTGAATGCGCGCAGGTGGCAGTGCCTAGTCTGGTCATGCACGTGGCCGACGATCGCGTTGTGCCGATGGCTGAGGGCGAGCTGCTGGCTCGGCTGATCCCGAACGCACGTTTCGTGGTGCTGGAAGGACGCAGCCACATCCTTTTGCCGGGCGAGCCTGCGTTTCGCCGCTTCTTCGAAGAACTCGGCCGCTTCGTCGACCATGTCGAATTGGACGGGACTCCAGGATCGGCGAACCGGAGTCAGCGGACCGACGCCGCGCTCGAGCTGCTATCGATGCGCGAGCGCGAGGTCATGGTTCTCGTGGCCGATGGCAAGAGCAACTTCGAGATTGCGGAGCTGCTCGGACTGAGCCCGCGGACGATCGAGCGCCACCTGTCGAACGTCTATCTCAAGCTTGGCGTCGAAGGCAAGTCTGCCCGCGCCGCAGCGGCCGCGCGCGTTTCGCGCGTCAGCTGAACGCCGCCGGCCGCGGCTCAGCCGAAGAGGAAGGGCGTCAGGTCGGTGCTCTTGGCGCGGTCGAGGTCGACGTTGCCGCTGATGCCGCTCACGCTGCCGGTTGAGGAGTACTGCCAGAAGCTCCAGCCGAAGCCGGCCCAGTTGTTCGCCGGCACGGTCGGGCTGCTGACGCCCCAGTTGGCGATCCAGAGGGTGGTGTAGCCGGCCAGGGCGATCGCCTGGCTGTTGCCCATGCTCGAGCTCCAGAAGCTGGGCGACGTGTAGATCGTGGCGCGCCGGCCGGTCTGCCGGTAGACCTCGTCCAGCCAGTCGCGCACCCATTGCTGGAGGGCCGACACCGAAAGACCGCCGTTGACCTCGATGTCGAGCACGGGCCGGAGGTCATCGCTGGCGAAGCTGACCTTGGACAGGAACCACTGCGCCTCGGCGACGGCGTCACCCGGCGTCGCATCCGGCCGAGCGAAGTGGTAGGCGCCGACCTTGATGCCGGCCGCCCGCGCGCCGCTACGGTTGCCGACGTAGGTCGGATCGGCATAGGTCGCGCCTTCGGTCGCCTTCAGGAAGACGAACGTTTTGCCGGCGCCGGCGACCTGCGTCCAATTGATCGTGCCCTGCCAGTGGCTGGCATCGACCCCCGAGGCGTAGTCAGGTGGCGGAGGTGGCGGTGGCTTGGGCTTCCTGGCGCGTGCGTCGGCGGCCGGTGCCGCTGCCATCGTGATGGTTGCCAGCGTGAGCAGGATCAACATGCCGCCGGGCCAGCGTCCAAATCGCATCATCGGTCCCCCCTCGTGCGTCGGTCGCAACATAGCAGGGGCGTAGAATCGGAGGGCCAGCGAGATGGTCGGACGGTCGCGTGAGCATCGGGGAAACCCGCCAATTCACGAGGAAAGTCCGAGCTCCGCGAACGCAGGGTAGCGGGTAACACCCGTCCGCCGAGAGGCGAGGACCAGCGCCACAGAGACGAGCCGGCAGCCTGCCGCAAGGCTGGTGGGCCGGGTGAAACGGGCAAGCTCTACCTGGAGCAAGGCCAAATAGGAGAGCCGTCGGGCGCAAGTCCGGCAGGGGTGCGTTCGCTCCGCTCTCGGGTCGGCCGCTTGAGACGTCGGGTAACCGCCGTCGTAGATGGATGACCGTCCGCGCAGTTCGCTGCGCGACAGAACTCGGCTTACAGACCGTCTTGCTGGCGCCTTTTCTGGAAGCTAGTCGGAGTCGGCGCGGAAGATCCCTGGGTTGGTGCAGGCGGCGCAGACAGGGTGCGCGGCGTTGAGATCGCCCAGCGGCAGCGGCGTGACCCGGTCGGGGAACATGCAGTCGACCGAATAGACCGTCAGGTTCCGTCCCACCGACGTCGCCTCGAGGCGGCGGAAGGTGCAGCGGCGGAAACGAGTGGCCGGCATGGCCTGTGCCTGCATTTGTGCCGGCGGCGCGCTGCGCGTCTTGTCGGTTGGTCTGGTGATCGCCGGTATCGGAACCGGTCGCGCGATTGCCATGGGCCCCTTCTCGAACACGGCGTGCGGCGGTCGCCGCTACCCCCATTCCCGATTGGCGGACCCTACGGGTGGCGGCCCTTCACGAGCAATGTGACCCACGTACTAGTCGGCCGGTGACGGTCGCCGAGCCGCGCTTTTCCACAGCGCCCGAAAACAAACCGCGATTTCCCCCAAAAGTTGCGAAATGTGTATTGACGCGCCCTTTGCCGCGCGTATGATTGCCGGCCAAGTGGCCCAAAGTGGCCCAGAGTGGGGAACGAGACGACGGCGTGTTTACGGGCGAGTACCGCCACACGATCGACGCCAAGGGCCGCCTTGCCGTGCCCGCCCGTTTTCGATCGGAGTTGGCCGGCGAATCCCACATCTGTCGCTGGGTTGACGGTTGCCTCGCCATATTCCCCAAGGCTGCCTGGGACCAGCTCGCCGGCCAGATCAGCGGCCTCGTCGCGTGTCGGTGACTCGCGCGCCCGCGAGTTCGCCCGTTCCGTCTTCGCCAGTGCATTTCCAGTCGAGCTCGACGGACAGGGCAGGGTGCTCGTCCCGTCGAACCTGCGCGCCATGGTCGGCCTGGACAGCGAAACCGTCGTGGTTGGCTTGAACGACCACGTCGAGCTGTGGGCGCCCGAGCGCTGGACGACCTACAGCGCCGCCATGAACGAGCCCGACGAGTTCGCCGCGCGACTCACCGGGCTGGAGATCTGATGCGCGGCGACCAAATGAGCCTGCAGGGTCCGCCGGGACCGCCGACGAGCAGCGTCGAGCCGGAGGATGGGCACGTACCGGTGATGGTCGAGGAGGTCATGGCGGCCCTCTCGCCCATTAGCGGCAACCTCCATATCGACGCGACACTCGGCGGCGGAGGGCACGCCCGGCGGATCCTGGAGGCCACATCACCTGATGGCCGCCTGCTCGGGCTCGACGCCGATCGGGCGGCCATCGCCAGGGCGGGCGCCCGGCTGGCCGACTTCGGCGAGCGCGTCACGCTGCGCCAGACCAACTTCGAAGGGTTGAAAGAGGCGGCCGACGAGACCGGCTTCAGCCCGGCCGACGGTGTTCTCTTCGACCTCGGGCTTGTCCTCCAACCAGCTGGCCGACACGGAGCGCGGCTTCAGTTTCCGCGCCGCCGGCCCGCTCGACATGCGCTTCGACACATCACGCGGCCAGCCCGCCGCGCAGGTCGTGAACGAACTGAGTGAGCGCGAATTGCGCGACGTCTTTCGCCAGTACGGCGAGGAGCCGAACGCCTCACGTATCGCCCGCGCCATCGTCGAGCGGCGTCGCCAGGCGCCCATCGAAACTGCCGCGACCTGGCCGCCGTCGTCGAACAGGCCGCGCCAGCTCCGCTGCGCGGCCGCCGGCGCGTTCATCCGGCAACGCGCGTCTTCCAGGCGCTGCGCATCTACGTCAACCGCGAGCTCGAGACGCTGCCGCGCGCGCTGGAAGCGGCCGTCGACGTGTTACGGCCGGGCGGACGCCTGGCCGTCATCAGCTACCACTCGCTCGAGGACCGCATCGTCAAGCGCTTCATTGCCAGCGAGCGGCGCGGCTGCACCTGCCCGCCAGAGCTGCCGGTGTGCGTCTGCGGGCGTTCGCCGCGCCTCGCGCCGCTGGGCAAGCAGCCGCAGCGTCCGAGCGCCGCCGAGGTCGCCCGCAACCCGCGTTCGCGCAGCGCCCTGCTGCGCTCCGCGCGGAGGCTCGCCGCATGAGCGGACGCAACTCCCGGCGCCGCCAGAACTACGGACGCCGCCAGCACGACGTGCGCGAGCGCCGCACCAGACTCGACTTCTCTTCCTTCCTGCTTCCGGCCCCGGGCGACGCAGGCGGTGGTGAACTGGGCACCGACCGCCTGCGCCGTCCCGACTTCGAGCTCGACCAACCGGCCGACGCCGCATGACCTCGTACCAGGCCGTTCGGGTCCAGCAGCAGGTCCTTCCCCGCCGGCGACTGGTCGTGCCGTCGCGGCGCGGCCGGCGTATCGATCCAATCGGTGTGCTGTTGGCCGGCGTCGCCCTTGTCTTCCTGCTCGGCCTGGTCTACCTCGGCCAGACGGTCAACCTGGGTGCGACCAACTACGAATACCAACACCTGCTCGATCAGCGCGATGACCTGACACGCCAGGTCAAGACGGCGGAGGCGGGCATCACCCGCTACGCCGCCGAACAGTGGGTGCTCGACCGTGGCGGACGGGCGGGGCTGGCGCCTCTCGGCGCAAAACTGATCGTTCCGGCGCGCTGATCGGCAATGCTCGGCCGGACGGATAGCCGTCGGCGTCTCATCGTCCTGATGTTGACGATGGCCGTGATCGCGGCAGCGCTGGGCGGACGGCTGGCCTACTGGCAGATCGCCCAGGGCGAGCGAGCTGCAGGGCATGGCCAATGCCCAGTTGGCGCGCCCGGTGCAGGCTGAGCAGCACCGCGGTGACATTACGGACCGCAGCGGCACCCTGCTGGCGACGACCGCGTACCGCGACCGGCTGGTCGCCTATCCCGACCTGGTGGCGGAAGACGAATCGCGAAGCCGTGGCCGGCCAGCTGGCCGCCCTGGTCGGACTGTCGGGCGCCGATCGCGACGCACTTTTTCAAGCCTTTCGAAGAGGGCAAGTCGTACGTCACCGTCGCGCGCAAGCTGACCGACGGCCAGGACGCCGAGGTCAGGCGCGAGCTGGCGTCAGGCGACCTGGTCGGTGTCGGCCTGGAGCCGATTGCCGCGCGCTTCTACCCCAACCCGGGCGGCGCTCCGGACACGACGCTGGCCAGCCAGCTGCTCGGTTTCGTGACTGACGACGGCCTGGGCCGCTACGGCATCGAGCAGCGCGACCAGACCCTGCTCGCCGGCTCGTCGGCCGACACCGCCTCGCTCGACAGCAGTGCCGCGCAACCCGCGCCCGCCGGCCGGCGCGAGCATCCAGCTGACCATCGACGCCAGCCTGCAGCTGCGCGTCGAGAAGGAGCTCTACGCGACGTGGGTGGCCGACCAGGCCAAGCGCGTGAGTGCGGTGGTGATGGATCCCAAGACCGGCGCCGTGCTTGCCTGGGCATCGGTGCCTGGCTACGACGCCAACGACTACGCCGCCGTCGCGCGCAGCGATCCCGACCTGTTCGTCGACCCCATCGCCAGCCAGATCTACGAGCCCGGCTCGGTCATGAAGATGACCACCGCCGCCGCCGCGCTCGACCGTGGCGTGGTCGATCTCAACACGACCGTCGTCGACGACAAGGAGCTCGTCTTCGGTCACTCGCGCGTGCGCAACGCCGACCACAAGGGCATGGGTCCCGATCCCGTTCGCAGGACGCCATCGCCTTCTCGCGCAACGTCGCCACGGCCAAGGTGGCCATGGAACTGGGCGACAACACGACCGACTCCGCCGACGTGCTGTACTCGATGTGGCAGAAACTGGGCTTCGGCCGGCCGACGGGCATCGACCTCGCCAACGAGGCGGCCGGCATCACCAGCAATCCCGATACGACGCGCTGGGCCGACATCGACCTCGCCAACCGCGCCTTCGGCCAGGCCGTGGCGGTGACGCCACTGCAACTGGCCGTCGCCTACAGCGCGATGGCCAACGGCGGCAGGCTCGTTCAGCCTTACCTGGTTGCGTCGGTCGACGGCAAGCCAACGAATCAGGCCGAGCCGCAGCAGGTCATCGACGCCAGCCTGTCGCAGCGCCTGCAGCAGCTGATGATCCACGTCCTGACCACCCACCGGTGCTGCTTGCCCACACCGCCATTCCCGGGCTACATCGTCGGCGGCAAGACCGGCACCGCGCAGTTCTGGGACGCGCGGGCGAACGCCTGGGCCACGCGACGCCTTCAACTACACGTTCTGTGGCTTCGTCGGTCGCGAAACGCCGGACCTGATGATCGTCGTCCGCATCAACGAGGCGCACCCGACCGTGCAGAAGCGCAACGGGCCGACGCTGCCCGAGGTGCAGTCGTTCGACCTGTTCCGGCGCATCGCGCAGGAAGCGATCGGCGTGCTCGACCTGCCGCCGCTGCCCGGCTTCGACCCTGTCGGCGCAGCCGACCGACGTGCCTGCCACCGACGCTACCGCGACCCCGACTCCGACATCGGACGCCGGCGCCAGCGACGCTCCGGCGACGGACGCCCTGCCGACCGATTCGCCCGACGCTGCCGGCTACTACCCGGATTGGGCCAACCGTCTCCGACGGCGGAGCCCTGAGCGGATGCAACAATGGCAGCCGACTGTGACTCGGCCGGCAGCATCGCAGAGCTTTGGCGCCGAGCCGCCGGCCTTTGACGCCAGCACGCTGAGCGCAGCCGTCGGCGGTCGTTTGGTACGCGACGGTCAGCGGCCGATCCACGGCGGTGCGGTCGATTCGCGACGCGTCGAAGCCGGCAACGCCTTCTTTGCACTGCCCGGCGAGCACACCGACGGCCACCTTTTCCTGGCCGACGCGGCGGCGCGCGGTGCGGCCGCGCTGGTCGTCACACGTCTGCCCGACTCAGCCGCCGTGCCCGCTGGCCCGGCCGTCATCGCTCGTCGACGACGGCCTGCAGGCGCTGGCCGCGGCCGCCGCGGCCTGGCGCGCCCGCTTCGATCCGCTCGTCGTCGGCATCACCGGCTCGCTCGCCAAGACGTCGACCAAGGAGCAGGTGGCCGAGGTGCTCGCCGAGCGCTGGAACGTCCTGCGCAACAACGCCAACGAGAACAACGAAGTCGGCCTGCCCCTGACCTTGCTGCGGCTCGAGCGCGCGCACGAGGTAGCCGTCCTCGAGATGGGCATGTACGTGCCCGGCGACATCGCCACGTCTGGCGGCGCTGGCCCGTCCGCAAATCGGCGTGGTCACCGCCGTGCGCGGCACGCACCTGTCGCGGGCGGGTTCGATCGACGCCATCGAGCGCGGCAAGCGCGAGCTGGTCGAAGCGCTGCCGCCCGACGGCACGGCCGTCCTCAACAGCGACGACCCGCGCGTTGCGCGCATGGCCACGGTGCTGCGCGCCATCCATTCGCGTCATCAACTACGGCTTCGGCGACGAAGCCGATGTAACGGCAACCGGCATACAGTCGATGGCCGAGCGGGGCATGCGCTTCCGCCTTCGAACCCGGGGGGAGGAGGTCGAAGTCGACAGCCCCGCTCTCGGCCGTCACGGCGTGCACAACGCGCTCGCTGCGGCGGCCGTCGGGCAGGCCGCCGGCCTGGACGCTGGCGACCATCGCGCGCGGCCTGGCCCGGCCGTTCAGCGCGCCGCACCGCAGCACGCTGCTCGAAATCGGTCAGTGGCGCGTCCTCGACGACTCATACAACGCCGCGCCCGACTCGATGGCCGCCGCGCTCGATCTGCTCGCCTCGCTGCCCGGCCGCCACGTGGCGGTGCTGGGCGAGATGCTCGAGCTGGGCGACGCGTCAGCCGAGGCCCACCGCGCGGTCGGCGCTCACGTGGCGCACACGGCCGACCTGCTGGTAGCGATCGGGCCGACCGCCACCGACTACGCAGACGGGGCGCTCGCCGCCGGCATGCCGGCGGCCGCCATCCGCACGCGTCGACGACCGCGACGCGGCGGTTGAGCTGTTGCTGCAGCGAGCTGCGCCCGGGCGACGTCGTTCTGCTCAAGGGCTCGCGCGGCGCGGCGCTCGACCTCTTGCTGGCGCCGCTGCAGGCGGCCGCGGCCATCGGCGGGCGCGCGTAGTGCCAGAGGCGGGCGCGGCATGGCTATAGCCGCGTCGGTCGTTCAGAGCGATCGTCCTGACCTTCGCCCTGATGGTCATCCTGATGCCGGCGTTCCTGCAGCTGCTGAAGCGCCTCGGGCTTCGGCAAGCGCGTGCGCCTCGAAGGCCCGGCCAGCCACCTGGTCAAGGAGGGCACGCCGACGAGCGGCGGCCTGCTGATCATCGCCGTGGTCGGCGCGGCGGCCGTGCTGTTCCAGCTGACGACCGGCAAGTTCTTCGACGCGTCGACCATCGCGCCGATGCTGACGCTCCTCTTCGTGGGCGGCCTGGGCATGTTCGACGACTACCTCAACGCCCGGACGGGCGAGGGCATCCGCATCCGCCAGAAGCTGATGTGGCAGGTGGTGATGGCCGGCGTCATCGCCTTCTTCATCCAGCGCACGTACGGCATCGACAGCCTGGCCGTGCCCTTCTCTGGGCAGCGTCTCGATCGCCCCGTCGCTCTACATCGCCTTCGCCGCCTTCGCCATCGTCGCCACGACCAACGGCGTCAACATCACCGACGGACTCGATGGCCTGGCCGGCGGCACGGTCGTCTTCGCCTTCGTGGCCTACCTGATCATCGCGCTGCTCAACCCCCTGCCACAGCCCAACCTGGCCGTGCTGTGCGCGATGCTCATCGGCGCCGTCCTGGGCTTCCTGTGGTTCAACGTCCACCCGGCCCAGATATTCATGGGCGACTCAGGCGCGCTGGGGCTGGGCGCGACGCTGGCCGTGACGGCGCTGATCACCGGCCAGATCCTGCTGCTGCCGTTGATCGGCATCATCTTCGTGCTCGAGGTCGGCTCGGACATCATCCAGATCGTGGCCTTCCGGGTGTTCCACCGCCGCGTCTTCCGGATCGCGCCGCTGCACCATCACTTCGAGCTGGGCGGCTGGGACGAAGAGAAGATCACGCTGCGCTTCTGGATCGTCGGCATCCTCGCCGCCATGCTCGGCGTCGTCTTCTACTTCTCGACGCTGCAGTGAGCGCGAGCGCCGTGGCGACCGACGTGCAACCCATCGACCTCGGCGTCCTTGAGCCTGCGATTCGTTTGCCGGCACGGCCGGTCGCCGTGCTGGGCCTGGCGCGTTCGGGCGTCGCCCTGGCGCGCTTCCTGGTCGATCAGGCGCCGATGTGACGGTCTACGACGGCAGCCCGGCCGACGCATTGGCGTCGCGCATCGGAGCGCTGGGCGGGCGGCAGGTCCGGCTGCTGCTCGGACCGGACGTCGACCCGGCGGCGGCGCTGGCCGGCCAGGCGCTCATCACGACGTCGCCATCGATCAGCAGCCGCTTCCCGACGACCGAACCGCGTCTCCGAAGCGCGCTGGCCGAGGTCGAGGCCGCGGGACGGGTGCCCGTCATCAGCGAGGTCGACCTGTTCCTGCGGCTGTGCCCGGCGCTGACCGTCGGCGTGACCGGCACCAAGGGCAAGACGACGACCAGCTCGCTGACCGCCGCCGTGCTGGCGGCGGGCACCAATCCAACCGTGCTGGGCGGCAACATCGGCACGCCGCTGGTCGAGCTGCTGCCCGAGCTGACCGCCCGACCACCGCGTCGTCCTCGAGCTGTCCGAGCTGCAGCTGCCGACGCTCTCGCGCGGCACGGACGTCGCCGTCTACACCCACGTCACCAGCGACCACCTCGACCGCCACGGCAGCGTCGAGGCATACCGCGCGGTCAAGCAGCGACTGGCCGAGCTGCTGCCGGCCGATGGGCGGCTGGTCGTCAACGCCGAGGATCCGGTCAGCAGCGTCTACGGCGGGCTGACGCGCGCCGCCGAGATCCGCTACCGGCGCACCCGCCCCGGCCCGGCGAAGTCGGCGTCGTCGACGACTGGGTCGTGGCGCCGGCATCGAGCGACTGAGCGCGGTCGGCGGCGGCGCGGCCATGACCGGACCCGGCGGCCGCATCCTGCCGCTGGGCGAGGTGCAGCTGCCCGGCGCGCACAACACCAGCAATGTGCTGGCGGCGGTCGCCGTCGGCCTGCTCTTCGGTATTTCGCCCGATGCCATTCGCGCGTGCAGTTGCCGGCTTCACCGGCGTCGAGCATCGCCTCGAAACGGTCGCCATCAGCGACGGCATCCGCTACGTCAACGACTCGCAGGGCACGCAGCCGGACGCCGTCATAGCGGCGCTGCGCAGCTTCGAGCCGCCGATCGTGCTGATTGCCGGTGGCCGCAGCAAGAACGTGCCGCTCGACGATCTCGCGCGCGAAGTTGCCCGTCGCGCCGCGGCTGTCGTGCTGATCGGCGAGACCGCCGACGAGATGGCCGCGGCATTTGCCCGGGCCGGCGCCGCCCGCGTCGAACGCGCGACGACCCTCGACATCGGCGGTCGACCGGGCCAGCCAGATTGCCGCCGAGCTCGACTGCCGCCCAGCCCGGTGCAACGGCCACGGTCCTGCTCAGCCCGGCCGCCGCCAGCTTCGACATGTTCACCGACTACGCCGAGCGCGGCCGCGCCTTCAAGCAGGCCGTCAGGGAGCTCGACCCGATGACGCGCGAGCTGCGCGGCCCGCAGCGCCTGCGCCACGAGCCGGACTGGCTGCTGCTCGTGTCGGTCGATCGCCCTCGCCGCGCTGGGCATCCTGATGGTCTACTCGAGCTCGGGCGTGCCGTCGGCGATCAGCGCGCGACGATCCCTTCGCCGTCGTCGCGCCGCAGGCCACCTGGGCCGTGCTCGGCCTGATCGCGATGGTGGTGATGATGCGGCTCGACTACCGCTACCTGCGGCTGGTGTCGGTGGCCGGCCTCGTCGTCGCCCTTCGGCCTTGCTGGTGCTCGTGCTGCTGCCGTCGATCGGCCCGATCCGCTCGATCGAGACCAACGGCTCGGCGCGCTGGCTGCAGATCGGGCCGCTGCCGTCGATGCACCCGGCCGAGTTCGCCAAGATCGCGCTGGTCATCTACCTCGCCCACTGGCTCGATCGGCGCGGCAAGCGCGCCGGCACGCTTCGTCCACGGCATGCTGCCGTTCCTGCTGATCGTCGGGCCGGTCCTGGCGCTGGTGCTGATCGAACCCGACCTGGGCACGATGGGCGTGATCGCGCTGATCGCCTTCACGATGTTCTTCGTCGCCGGCGCGAGCCTGTGGCAGCTCGCCGCGCTGCTGCCGGTGGCGCTCGGCCGCGCTGGCCTACATGGTCGTGCGCAGCGACTACCAGATGGACCGCATCCGCGCCTTCCTCAATCCGTTCGCCGATCCGCAGGGCACTCGGCTTCCACACCGTGCAGGGGCTGCTGGCGCTGGGCTCGGGCGGACGTGTTCGGCATCGGTCTGGGCGAAAGCCGCCAGCCCGGCGCGCTGCACCTGCCGCAGGCGCAGAACGACTTCGTGTTCGCCGTGGTCGGGCCAGGAGCTGGGCTGGATCGGTGGCGTGCCATCGTGATCGGCCTTTACCTGCTCTTCGCCTATCGCGGCATCAAGATCGCCATGTCGCGCGCCCGATACGTTCGGCGCGCTGACGGCCGTCGGCATCACCGCCTGGCTGACGCTGCAGGCGTTCATCAACATTGCCGTCGTGGTGGTGCTGCTTGCCGATCACCGGCATCACGCTGCCGTTCATCAGTGCCGGTGGATCGTCGCTGCTGGTCAGCTTCGCCGCCGTCGGTATCCTCCTGTCGATCTCGCGCGAGACGGCGCCGCGAGCAGTCAGACCGCGCAGCAGGTGGCCATGAAAATCCTGATCGCCGCCGGGGGAACTGGCGGGCACATCTACCCGGCGCTGGCCGTCGCGCGCATCCCTGCGCGAGCGCTCCACTGAACCTGACTTCCGCTGGGTCGGCGGCCGGCGCGGCCTCGAGTCCAAGCTCGTCCCCGCCGCCGGTTACGACCTCGACCGACTCTGGCTGCGCTCATTGCGCACGGTGGATGTCTCGGTCCACCTCGCGCTGGACCCGCTGCGTCTCGCCGCGTCCACGCCGCAGGCGCTGGCGTTGATGGCGCGCTGGCGACCGCGCGTCGTCTTCACCACCGGTGGCTACGTCGCCATCCCCGTTCTCGCCGCCGCCGCCACGCTGCGCATCCCGAGCGTGATGTGGGAGGGCAACCTGGTAGCCGGCCGCAGCGTCCGCGCCACCGCCCGCCTGGCGAGCGCCATCGCCACGTCATTTCCTGAGACCGCGACAGACCTGCCCGGTCGGACGTTCGTCACCGGCACGCCCATTCGCTCGTTCGCCGGCGTCGACCAGGCCAGCTGCGCGCAGGGCGCTGGGCCTGCCCGCCGACATGCCCAACGTGCTCGTCTTCGGTGGTTCGCAGGCCGTGCGCCGGCTCAACGACGCCGTCGGCGAGGCGCTGCCCAAGCTGGTCGAAACGGTGAGCGTGGTTCATCACGTGGGTGACGCCGGTTATGCCGCCGCGCTTGCCCGGAAGGATGCCCTGCCGGGCGCCCAGCGCGAGCGCTACAAGCCGTTTCGCTACCTGGGCGACGAGATGACGCAGGCGCTGGTGGCGGCCGACCTGCTGATCGGTCGCGCCGGTTCGTCGACGCTCGCCGAGGCATGTGCGCTGGGCCTGCCGATGGTCGTCGTGCCCTACCCGCACGCCGGCGCCCACCAGGAGCGCAACGCGGAACGGCTGGCCGAGGCCGGTGCCGCCCGGCTCATCCCGGATCGTGACTTCAACGCCGCCGCCCTGCTCGACGCTGCGGCCGTGCTGGTCGATGCCAAGGCGCTCGACGCGATGCGCGCGGCCGCTCGCCGGTTTGGCCGGCCCGGCGCGGCCGACGCGGTGGCCGAACTGGTGCTGGCGCTGGCTGAACGGCGGCGCCTGCCCAGCCAGGCCGACATCGACCGGCTCGCCGGCGCAGCGGCATGATCGCGGGCCGACGAAACGCACCTCGACGAAACCGAGCTGGCCCGACTCGCCACAGACATCCAGCGTCGGCTCGGCGTCCGGGCAACGCGCCGCGAGCCCCTCGCGCCGCTGACCACGATGCGCGTCGGCGGCCCGGCCGACCTTTTCGCCCGCGTGCACAACCTGTTCGAGCTGCGTGGTCTGGTCAGGTTCGCGCGCGGCCGGGGACTGCCCTATTTCGTGCTCGGACGTGGCTCCGACCTCGTCATCAGCGATGCCGGCGTGCGTGGCCTGGTCATCCAGAACCGCGCCGAGCAGACCCGCATCGAAGGCGCTCGCTTCACGGCTGACTCGGGACTGCCCATGGCCAAGGCGGCCACGCTGGGCAAGCAGGCCGGGCTGTCGGGCCTGGAGTTCGGGCTGGCCATTCCGGGCACGGTTGGCGGCGCCGTGTGGGCCAACGCCGGCGCGCACGAGTCGGACGTGCGGGCGGTGCTGGTCGAGGCTTCCGTGCTGCGCGGTCAGACGGAAGCGAAGCGACGCTGGACGCCGAGGGCCTGGGTCTTGGCTACCGCGAGAGCAGGTTGAAGCACGCCGCGCCGGGAGCAGCCGACGTCGTCACGTGGGCGGCCTTCCAGTTGACGCCGGCCGACCCGGACGTGATCACCGCCCGGCTCGACGACATCCGCCACTGGCGCCAGGCGCACCAGCCACTGGGCATGCCCTCGGCCGGCAGCTTCTTCCGCAACCCCGCCGACGGGCCGTCCGCCGGCGCGCTGATCGACGAGCTGGGGCTGAAGGGAATGCGCGTCGGTGGCGCGTCGATAAGCCACAAGCACGCCAATTTCATCGTCAACGACGCCGAGGGCACGGCCAGCGACGTTCGGCGGCTGGGCGAGCAGGTCGCCTCGATCGTCCGGCGTGAGCGAGGCGTCGAGCTCGTACCCGAGGTGGTCTTTGCCGGTGACTGGTCGGGCTGGGAGCCGGCGGCTTGAACAGGGTGCCGGTTGCCGTCCTGCTGGGCGGGCCCTCGGCCGAGCATGACGTCTCGCTGGTTTCGGGCCGCGCCATCGCCGCCGCCCTGGCCGGCCGCGGCCACGACGTCACCGGCTGGCTGATCGACCTGGCCGGCCGGTGGTGGCGGCTGCCGCCGAGCGCGTTGGACATGGCCCATCGGGCGACCGACTACGACGACCCAGCTGGACTGGGCGCCGACGGCCCTCACGCCGCCGCTGACGCCCTGTCCACGATCGCCGCCGCCGCCCCGGCGCCGGTCGTGTTCATTGCCCTGCACGGGCCTTTTGGCGAGGACGGCGTGGTGCAGGCGCTGTGCGAGGCGGCCGGACTGATCTACACCGGCTCCGGCGTGGCGGCGTCGGCGGTGGGCATGGACAAGGCGGTCTTCAAGCGCATCGCGTCCGCCATTGGGTATACCGGTCGTGCCGTGGATCGAGGTTGCCGCCAACGATTGGCACGCAGACCCGGCGTCCGTTCAGCGCCAGATCGCCGACTTCACGGGCTCCCTCGCCGACCGCCGCGCCATCGTCAAGCCGGTCCGCCTTGGTTCATCGGTCGGTATTTCGATCGTTCACCACCCCGATGACGCGGAGTACACCGGTGGCGCGCTCAACGAGGCGTTCGCCTACGGCGACGCCGCCCTGGTCGAGGCCTACCTCGACCACCCGCGCGAGCTCGAAATGAGCGTGGTGGGCAACACGGCGCGCGACCTGCAGACGTTCGGGCCCGGCGAGATCTTCCCGGGCCACGAGTTCTACGACTACAGCGCCAAGTACTCGGACGGCGTCTCGCGCACGACCGACCGACCCGCCATCGGCGACGACCTGCGTGCCCGGCTGCACGACTATGCCGGCCGCGCCTACCTGGCCATCGGTGCCGCGGCTTCGCCCGCGTCGACTTCCTGCTCGCCGGCGACGACCTGTACCTCAACGAGATCAACACCATCCCCGGCTTCACGCCGATCAGCCTCTTTCCGGTGCTCTGCCGGCAGGGCGGCTACGAGTTCGCCGACATCTGCGAGCGCATCGTCGAGCTCGCGCTGGCACGGGCAGCCGACCAGCCGCGCGGCCAGCTGACGCGCGCCGACCTGCCCGCCCAATGAAGCTGCCCGTCCGTCAGCCGGTCGCGCGCGGCTCGAGGCGGCGGTCGCGGCGCGGGCTGGACGTCGTCGCTCGGGTGGCCGGCATCGCCTTGGTTGTGGCTACCGCTGCCGGCGTCTACTGGTTCGTGTCGACCGACCGCTTCCGGCTCGATCCGGATCAGGTCCATATCAGCGGGCTGGTCTACACCGACGAGCCGACGCTGCGCGCTGCCATCGGTCTGGCCGAAGACGCGCGGCCCAACGTGTTCAGGCTCAAACCCGCCCAGATGGCCGAAGCACTGCGCGACCTGCCGTCTGTCGCCACCGGCCGAAGTCGAGGTCACCCTGCCCGACAAGCTCGACGTCACGGTCCACGAACGCGCGCCGCTGCTCATCTGGCGCACCTCACATGGCGCTTTCCTGGTCGATGCGACGGGCACCCTGCTGGCCACCGCCCCCACCGATTCGACGCTTCCGGCAGTGGAGGATCAGCGCGCATCGGCCGCCGATCTGGCGCCGGGTGACCGCGCTGGACGACGTCGACCTGGCGGCGGCCCGGCTGCTGCTGACCATCACGCCGGCCGATGTCGGCAGCGCGTCGACGGCCACCGGCCTGTACGTCAACGACGCCGACGGTTGGTACATGACGGCCAGCCAGCCCGACTGGCGCGCCATCTTTGGTTTCTACACCGCCAACCAGCTCAAACCGGATGACCGAGTACCGCGTCAACGGCAGTGCCTCGCCTCATTGCTGGCCGACCGCCTGGGCCGGCCGACGCTGGTCTACCTGGCCGTCGAGGGCGACCGTTGCGGCACCTTCCGCGACGAGCCGACGCCATCGGCGGAGGACGTCCAGAATGTAGGCGAGAGGGCGGCATGAGCCCGGCACGCGACGGAAGGGAGATGGTGGAGCGAGAAGCGGTCCTGGTTGCGATCGATGTCGGCACCAGCAAGGTCGTGACGCTGATCGGCGAGGTCAACCGCGACGGTGAGGTGACGATCATCGGCAAGGGTGCGGCGCCGTCGTCTGGCCTCAAGAAGGGCGTCGTCATCAACATCGACCAGACCGTCAACTCGATCCGCACGGCGCGCGAGCAGGCCGAGCGCCTGTCCGGCTACCGCATCGAGTCGGCCATCGTCGGTGTCGGCGGCAATCACGTCGAGAGCCAGGGGTCGCGCGGCGCGGTGGCAGTCAGCGGTCCGCGGCGCGAGGTCATGCCCGAGGACATCGAACGGGCGACTGAAGTCGCGCGGGCTGTCCAGATCCCGTCTTCACGCGAGGTTTTGCACGTGCTGCCGCGCGGCTTCGTCGTCGACGGCCAGGAAGGCGTGCACGATCCGCTGGGCATGAGCGCGCTGCGCCTGGAGGTCGACACGCTGATCGTCCATGGCGGTGCGACACCGGTCCAGAACCTGTCCAAGTGCGTCCAGCGCGCCGAGGTCAAGATCGACGAGCTGGTGGCGGCCTCGTTGGCGTCGGCCGATGCGGTGCTGTCGGCAACCGAGCGAGAGCTGGGCGTGGCCGTGGCCGACTTCGGCGCCGGCACCATCGACATCGCCCTGCTCATGGACGGCTCGCCGTTCTACGCCGGCGTCCTGCCGCTGGGTGGCAACAACGTGACCAACGACGTGGCGATCGGGCTCAAGACCAGCCTGTCGGCGGCCGAGCAGCTGAAGATCGAGCACGGCAGCGCCAACCCCGACTCGGTCGACCCCAAGGACGAGGTATCCGTCGAGGAGATCGGCGAAGACGCCGGTCGCACGGCATCCAAGCAGGATCTGGCGATCATCATCGAGGCGCGCATGCGCGAGGTCTTCGAGAAGATCGGCGAAGAGCTGCAGAAGGCCGGCGCGGTCGGCATGCTGCCGGCCGGCCTGGTTATGACCGGCGGTGCTGCGCAGTTGGCCGGCACTGCCGCCCTCGGCCGCGAAGTGCTGAACATGCCGGTGCGCGTCGCCGGGCCACAGGGCGTGACCGGCCTGACCGACCACCTGCTCACGCCGGCCTACTCGACCTCGCTTGGCCTGCTGCTGTGGGGCGCCCGCGCCGTCCGCGGCTACGTGCCGCTGCGCTACGAGTCGGCGCCTGCGCCGGGTGCCGTGGGCCGCATGCGGGAGTGGTTCCGCAACTTCATTCCGTAGCCCGCTAACCTCGCCCGATGAAGCGGGCTGAGATCCAGGTCACCACCGGCGGACAGCGCGGCTTGTTCGACCTCACCGCGCGAGTGCGCCCGGTTCGTGGCAGGGGAGGGCGACGGCCTGCTCAACGTGTTCGTGCCTCACGCGACAGCCGGGCTGTTGATCATGGAGCTCGGTGCCGGCAGCGACACCGACCTGCTCGCCGCACTCGACAGACTCTTGCCACGCGACAACCGCTACACGCACAGCCACGGCTCAGCGGGACATGGCGCCGACCACGTTGTGCCGCTGTTGGCGCCACCGTCCATCAGTGTGCCGGTGGCCGGCGGACAGCTTCAGCTCGGCACCTGGCAGTCGGTGGCCTTGCTCGACACCAACGTCGACAACCAGCGCCGGCGCGTGCTGCTGACGTTCCTCGCGGGCTGACCGTCCGAGGCGTGGTGCGTACTGGCAACGCCGCGCCGCCGCGTTGGCGCGTCTTTCCACAGGCTGTCCACAGTCTCGAAAAAGATGGCTGCCGATGCCTGCTTTGAGGCGTTTCGGTCAGCGGGAGGTTGCCTATACTGGCTCGCCTATGGCCGTGCCGCGTACGGCCGTCCTGAAACTGACGCTTTTTACTGACTGTGAGGGGTTCGATGCCGCTGCGATCCGACTCGGAGAATTTCGCGCTCATCCGGGTTATCGGCATCGGCGGCGGGGGTAGCAACGCCGTCAACCGCATGATCCGGGCTGAGTTGATGGGCGTCGAGTTCATCAGCGTCAACACCGACGCGCAGGCCCTTCTCCAGTCGGACGCGCCGCACAAGATTCGTGTCGGCGACAAGATCACGCGCGGCCTCGGCGCGGGCGGTGACCCGACCATCGGCCAGCGCGCGGCCGAAGAGGACGCCGAGAAGATCTACGAGGCCCTCAAGGACTCGGACATGGTCTTCATCACCGCCGGCATGGGTGGTGGCACGGGATCGGGTGGGGCGCCGGTGATCGCCGAGATTGCGCGCGACCTGGGCGCGCTGACCATCGGTGTCGTGACCAAGCCGTTCTCCTTCGAAGGTGCCCGCCGCCGGCTGAACGCAGAGCGGTCGATCGAGGCGCTCAAGGACAAGGTCGACACCCTTATCACCATCCCCAACGACCGACTCAAGGACGTCGTCCAGAAGGACACCGCGATCACCGATGCCTTCCGGGTCGTTGACGACGTCCTGCGCCAGGGCGTTCAGGGCATCAGCGACCTGATCACCGTGCCCGGCCTGATCAACCTCGACTTCGCCGACGTGCGCGCCGTCATGAAGGACGCCGGCTCGGCGCTGATGGGCATCGGCCGCGCCACCGGCGAGAACCGCGCCAGCGCCGCCGCGCGCGAGGCCATCGCCAGTCCGCTGCTGGAGGTCAACATCGCCGGCGCGCAGGGCGTGCTGTTCAACATCACCGGCGGCTCGAGCCTCTCCCTGTTCGAAGTCGACGAGGCGGCCGAGATCATCAAGGAAACTGCCGACCCCGAAGCGAACATCATCTTCGGTACGGTCATCGACGAGCGCATGGGTGACGACATCGCGATCACCGTCATCGCCACCGGCTTCGACTCGTCGCGCAAGCGCGAGCTGCACGCCCGGCCGGGCACGACGACGGTGCCGGCCGGCACGCGCGACTACGTTCGCGAACTGGCCGACCAGCGCCAGGTGACGGCAATCCCGGTCCAGACCGAGCGCTCCGTCGATCCCGGCCTCGCCCCGGCCGCGACCACGGCAGCACCGCTGCCGCCACCGCCGGCGCAGCGCACGCGTGTCGTCGAACGGCCCCTCGCGCGGTCCGCAGAACGAGGTCGAGGACCTCGACATCCCGGCCTTCCTGCGTCGGAACCGATAATCCGCGCCGCGCTGGGCGCGGCACTGCACGACGTACAGGATCGAATCCAATTCGCGTGTGAGCGTGCCCGTCGTGACCCCGCGTCCGTTCGGCTGCTGCCGGTTTCAAAGTCGCGTGCCCGCCGACCGCCTGCGCGACGCAATCGCCCTCGGGCTGACGACCTTCGGCGAGAACCGCGTGCAGGAAGCGGAAACCAAAGCGGCTGCACTGACTACGGCGCGGTGGGAGCTGATAGGCCACCTCCAGTCGAACAAAGCCGGCCGAGCCGTCGCCCTGTTTGATGCCATCCACTCGGTCGATTCGGTCGACCTGGCCCGCCGATTGGACCGACTGGCCGCCGATAGCCGGCCGGCCGATGCGCCTGCCGATCTATATGGAGGTCAACGTCGACGACGACCCGGCCAAGGCCGGCTTCAGCCCGACGACCCTGCAAAACGATCTCGCCGAACTGGCGGCTTTGCCCAACCTGGAGCTGGCAGGGCTCATGACTGTCGGCCGGCTGGTCGACTCGGCGGAGCAGGCGCGGCCCACCTTTCGCCGGCTGCGGGAGCTTTCCGACCGACTACGGCGCTCCGACCCGCAACTTGGCGGCGGCCTGTCGATGGGCATGAGCGCCGACTTCGAGGTGGCGATAGAGGAGGGGTCGACCGTCGTCCGCATTGGCTCGGCGCTCTTTGGACCGCGCAGGGCCTGACCCGATGGTTCGGCTGACCATTCGGCTCACGCCGCGGGCCGATAGCGATCGCATCGAGGGCGTGGACGAGCACGGCGTATTGCGCGTCCGTGTCCGGGCTGCAGCTGTGGATGGAGCGGCGAACGAGGCACTCCTGCGCCTCATTGCTGAGACGGTAGGCGTGCCCCGTTCGCTCGTATCGATCGTGGGCGGGCTCGACGACGAGGACAAAGCTGGTTGCCGTCGACGAGTCGGCCCGTCAGCGTGTCGCGGAACTCTGGCCCAACGTGGTCCGCTGATCGTTCAAGGCGCCAGCCGTTGCCACGAAATCGACCAAGAGCCCGAGGTGGCGATACGGTGCATCGCTCCGATCGTCGCATCGACGAGCACGATGGCGTCCTGCCCGTTGTTGCTGTCGTAGCCGTACAGATAGCGGCCATCCGGTGACCAGCCGAGGATGCCGCCGATAACGTCGACCGAAAGCGTTTGAGGGTTAGAGCCGTCAGCGTCGGCGACGACCCAGTTCACGCGGGTCGTGCCGTCGGCGTCAACAGAGGAATCCCGCTCGTAGGCAAGCTTGGTTCCGTCAGGCGAGAAGCGCGGCCAGAACACCTGCTTGCCGTCTGTCGTCGCCGGCAATCTTGGTCTCGCCCGAACCGTCGACCGCCGCGACATAGATGCTGTAGTAAGGCTGGTCGCCGGCCATGAAGGCCAGTTTTGTTCCGTCGGGCGACCAATCGGGCAGGTTGAAGGCCAGATCCAGGCCCGGAACCTGGCTCACCTTGTGCGCGTTCGTGCCGTCGCGGTTCACCACGTACACGCCATCGACGCCCTTGGTATAGGCGATCAACTGATCGTCGGGCGACCAGGTTGGCGTGCCGGCGAAGTCAATCTGGCCCAACGGCGTACCGTCGACTGAGACGACTACCAGGCGGTCGTAGCCGTTGACGACCTTGCCCTGAAAGGCAATCGCGTCGCCCTTGTGCGACCAGGCAATGTGCGTGTCGCCCATCGCTGGCACGGTCGCGACGGTCTTGCGGGCACCGCTCTCGACGTCGACAACGACGATGGAAGGATTGGCGCCGGTTTGAGTCAGGCGGTCGGCTTGATCCCAGATCAGCTGCTGTTTGCGGAAGGTCGGCAGGGCGGGGCATCGACCAAAAGGCGACCTGCTGCCCGTCCGCGGAGAACGCCGGCCCGATGGCAATTTCGGCGTTGCTGGAGAGCGTCTTGACCGTCTCACCGGTGGGCGAAACCAGCGTTATCTGCCCGTGCGAATCGTCGGCGATCAGGCCGTTGGCGGCAAGGCCGACGGGCGGAGGCAGGCGGTGCTGCTGGCCGACGACGAACACGGCAACGGCCAGCAGGATGGCCAGCGCCAGGATGACGATGGCGTAGAGCGCGCCGCGACTGACCGTCGCCAGGCGCATCGTGGTTTGCATCGGAATCCACCTTTCGGGGAGCAGCCAGGCCGGGCGTTGGCTTACCGCGGCAGCTCGGTCGAGCGCCCCATCCAGGACGCCTACCGGAGCCTTGGGCGGCGCTTCATCGGTCAGCCAGGCTGCGAGTTGGCGGTCGAAGTCGTAAGTCCGGTTCATGCCGGTCGTCCCTCCGCCAACCGCGCGCTGCGTGCCTGCGCGTCGAGCGTTGCCCGCATTGCCACGGTGGCTCGGTGCACCCGTGACTTGACCGTGCCGACTGGCACGCCCAACACGGCTGCGGTTTCAGCAACCGGCAGTTCGAGGTAGAAGTGCATGACGAGGAGCGCGCGTTGCTCGGCCGGCAGGTCCACGAAGCCGCGCTCCAGCTCGTCGCGATCGACGACGGCCATTGCGCCAGGATCCGTGGTGCGTGGGTCGAGCACGCCAACGCGCTGGACGATGCGATGTTGAGCCCGCTCACGGCGCGCTTCGCGATAGCACGCTCGAACGAGGATGCGGCGCAGCCACGACTCAAATTGGTCGGGGTCGCGCAGCCCGCGCAGGTCGCGCCAGCAGGCGACCAGCGCCTCCTGCGTGGCGTCGTCCGCTCGTTCCGGGTCTCGCAGGATGAGCTGGGCAATCGCGTAGAGCCGGTCGACCCACAGGCGTCCCAGCTCTGAGAACGCCTCGCGATCGCCCGCTTGTGCCCGCTCGACGAGATCCCGCATTCGGGCCCTCACCTAGGCGCGACGGATTTCGTCGCGCTGAGTCTTAAGGGACACCGACGGGCGGTGAGGTTCCATTTTCGTCAGTTCCACGTCTGACTCAGGGGTCGCCTGCAGCCGCCGGCGCAGCGAGCGCCACCGACCGACGGCCCGCCGGTTCTCGGTCGACGTCAGGTCGACCGCGCCGAACTCGGCCAGCGCGTAATCGGCCGCCAGCAGGTTGAGCGGCAGGGCGCCCTGCCGCTCGCGGCGGAGTCGTTCGGCGTGCTCGTGTGGCGTTTCCCATGCATCGCGGCGCACGCCGTTGCGGTCGGCCAGGTCGGCGATCAGTGCGCGGTAGGCCGAGGCAGCGTCGGTCGGCTGGCGGCCAAAGCCCAGCCGCCGGCGCGGCCGAGCATGCGTTTCTGCTTCCTCGGCTCGGTCGACGTACCGCTCCTCGATGACATCACTGCCCTCTACGCGCAGGCGGCGCATCCACAGCCGCACCAGCACCAGGATCACCAGCACGAGGATCACCAGGACGCTGCCCGCGACGCCGATGGTCACCGCCGTATCGACCGGCGAGGCCTGCACGCCGACGCCGTTGGCCTGGCCATTGCCGTTCTGCTGTGACCTGCACGATGGCGCTGCCCAGGCTGCCGAAAATCACGGCAAAGATCAGGATCCCAACGAAGACGCGCAGGCCGCGCTTGGTCCAGCCGGCGATCAAGCCCGATCACGGCGAGCGGCGCGACCAGCGCGGCGACGACGAGCTCCAGCGTCGGCTTGACCTGGCCCGAGACGGCGACCGATCATCACCACCAGCGTGCCGACCACCACCAGCAGCGTGATCACCCATACCGGGTTGCGCTGCCAGCCTGCCGCCACGTCGCCGGCGGCGATGGCCTGCCGCGTGAAGGCCAGCGCCAGCAATGAGCGCGCCAGCAAAGATGAGGCCATCGAGCAAGGCGCTCGCCAGGAACGGCGTACGCCACGGCTCGATGGCCAGGGCGCCGGCGACAGCCGCGAGAGCGACGACGATCAAGCCACCCGACAGCAGGCGTACGAGCTTGTCCTCGGGCAAGCGGCAGGCCGGCATGGCCCCACGCCACCCCGCGCAGAAAGGCGACGCCCGCCAGCAGCCCACCGGGGTTCGCCGCCGAGCATCGCCGTCAGGCCGTCCGGAAAAGGTTGGTCGAGGGCGTCGCGCGCACGCCGGCGCCCACAGCACGCCAACCAGCGCGGCGGCGATCGTGGCGATCAGGACGAAGGCAGGCCAGCGTGTGCCGAGGCTGGGCGCGAGTCGCTGGCTGGCGACGAAGCCGACCACCACGAAGACCAGGAACGCCGGTATCTCGAGAACGGGATGGCGCAGGAAGTACTCGTTGATGACGTTCGCGACAACCGCGATCCAGGCGGCCTCAGCGATGAAGGCCAAGGCCAGCGGGACGGCGCCGGCGCCAGCCGCCGCCCAGCCGCCGACCCGGTCGCGCCAGGTGGGCTGAGTGGTTGTTGCGGGCTTCGGTCATGCCACCGCCGCCAGTTGAGTCGCCGTCTGCCACGGACCGTCGAGCTGCATGGCGCGCGCGGTGAAACCGGCCCGCCGGGCCGACATCGCGTCGTCCGCCGCCGCCTCGCCGCAGGCGATCACGAGGACGCCGTAGCCGGCACGGCGCAGCCGGCGCAGCTCGCGCAGGTAGGGACGTCGGATCACGCATGGTCACGACCATGACCGTCGTCGTTTCGCGGAAGCGGCGCGGGATGCGCGCCAGCAGCACCTCGAAGGGAGCCGACGGGAACGGTGACAGTCGCGCCAGCATGTCCAGCACGCGGTCGGCCTGATGCGCGCCGCGGCCGATGGCGACGTCGGCGAAGCGCGTCGGTGTCCGCGTGAAGCCGGCCGCCGTCAAGCCGAAGGACGAGCCTTCGGCTGCCAACGAGCGGACGAGCGAGGCAGCGACCACGTACAGCGCCTCGACGTCCTGCGTCGCCACGGTCGGCGATGTCCCAGCCCGCGCCGCCCGACGTCTGGATGTCGAGCGCCAGCAGGACCTCTCGTTCGCGCGACGGCTCGAAGCGCTTGGTCATGGGCGCCGCCAACGCGCGCGCGACGTGCGCGCGTGTACGCGCCGTAGCGGGTCGCCCGGGCTGTACGGGCGCACGCCGGCGAAGCGGGCTGGATCTTCGATAAGGCCGGCGCGCGCGCGATCGAGGTCGCCCCAGCGGTCGGGACGCGCGAACTGAGGCACGGGCACGACCTTCGGCCAGACGACGAAACTGGTCGACGTCGTCGAGGTGCATGCCGGCCGCATCGCGCGCGAGCAGGTCGCCGACGGCCACGTGGGTGGGTCCAATCGAATGGACGCCTCGTTGCGTCCGAGGTTACCCAGACGTGGCGGACGACGCGCTCGAAGGGCGCCAGGGTCCAGGTGTTGCGCAGCGCCGACGGTCGTCTCCTCGGCGGCGCCCGGTCGGTGGCGGACGATGACGTCCGACGAGACCTCCTCCACCGCGCGCAGCCAGGCCAGCGGCAGGCGCTTGCGGTTCCAGACCTCGATGCGCATCTCGATCTCGTCGCCCCAGCTCGACGCGCTCGGCCGTCAGCCGCCGAAGGTAGTGCACGCCGGTCAGACCGCGCCGAGCCCAGATCAGGTGGATGCCTTCCAGGCCGGCCGCGAACAGGCCGAGGATGATCACGATCGGAACGTTGGTGATGGCGCCGAATACGATCAGGCCGACCGCGCCGGCCGCCCGGATGGTCATCGGCTAGGCGTCGGCGAAGGGCGGCGCCGGCACTTCCCCCAGGATCTGCTCGACGACGCCAGAGGCAGTCAGGCCCTGCAGGCTGCGGTCGAGGTCGACGACCAGGCGGTGCTCGAGGACGGCGCCGGCGACCGACTTGACGTCGTCAGGCATGACGAAGGACCGGCCGGCCAGGACGGCGGCGGCCTGCGCCACGCGGTACAGCGCGACACGTTGCGCGCGGGCTGGCACCGAGCTCGACGTCGCGGCGGCCACGAGTCGCCCGCACGAGGGCGACGATGTAGCGCTCGACATCATCCGCGACACGCGTCCGCCGAACCTGCTCGCGCAGCTCGAGGATGTGCGCGGCCTGGGTTATCGGCTCGATCGTGTCGAGCGGCTCGGCGGCCGACTGGTAGCGGCTGGCGATCTCGCGCTCGCCGGCCTCGGTCGGATAGCCGATCCGGGCGCGCACGAGGAAGCGGTCCAACTGGGCCTGCGGCAGAGCGAACGTGCCTTCGAACTCGATCGGGTTCTGGGTAGCCAGCACGATGAACGGCGCTGGCAGCGGATGTGTGCGTCCCTCGACCGACACCTGCCGCTCCTGCATCGCCTCGAGCAGCGCGGCCTGTGTGCGTGGCGTGGCGCGGTTGATCTCGTCGACCAGCAGGATGTTGGTGAAGACCGGCCCCTCGCACGAAGCGCAGCGCGTTGCCCTCGAAGATCGACGAGCCGGTGATGTCGACAGGCAGCAGATCGGGCGTGCCCTGCACGCGCGTCGTCTCGAGGCCGAGGGCCTTGGCGACAGCTCGGGCCAGCAGCGTCTTGCCGGTGCCGGGTACGTCCTCCAGCAGCACGTGCCCGTCGGCAAGGAGGGCCAGGGCCGTCAGCCGCAGTGGCTCCTCTGCGCCGACTACTGCCTGCGCAACCGCGTCGCATGCAGCTCGTCCCAGAAACGGGCCGAGCCATCGCTCGTTGCCGGCGCTACCGGCGACTCTGTCGCGGCGCTGGCTGGGCTGGTCATCGACATCGGCGGAGTATGCATTGGCGAGGCGCGCAGCGGATAATGTGGCGGCTTTCCGAGCGTGGGCGATTGGCTCAGTGGTTAGAGCACTCGGTTCACATCCGAGGGGTCACTGGTTCGAATCCAGTATCGCCCACCAAAGTCACCTCGTGCCAAGGCGCAGCCCGAAATGTGCTGCGCTTTCGCGCTCTTCGTGCCGACCATACCGATGTCTCCGGTCGGCCATAGCCGGGCCGGCCCCACAGGGAGGACTAGATGGCTGAGCCCAGCGGACGAGCTGTCGTTGAACGCTTCGCGAAGGCGATCCAAGACAAGGACTTCGATGCCCAGGCGGCCCTGATCGCGGACGACTACGTCGAAGAGATGCCGCAGTCGGGTGAGCGCGTGCGCGGCAGGGCAAACAGGGACGCGGTCGTTCGAGGCTACCCAGGCGGGGTAGGGACAGTCGACGCAGACAGCTCGCGGCTGGTCGGTGCCGAGGACAAGTGGGTTCTGACGCCGACGTTCGCGCCCCTGCGAATTGAAGGATCGGGTGACGTTTATACCTACGTCGGGACAGTTCGGTACCCGAACGGCCAGACGTGGCAGATGATCGCCATCATTGAGCTTCGTGCGGGAAAGATCGCCAGAATGACGACGTGGTATGCCGCTCCGTTCGAAGCACCCGAATGGCGGGCGCCGTTCGTAGAGCGCTTTTCCTCACCACTCACCTAGCCCGCCGCGAACCATCGTCCGGGTTTCGCGAGCAGCTTGCTCGACCCTGGCGAACGTCCCGCCCGCGCCGCGGTAGTCCAGTATCGCCCGCCAATGTGGCTCAGTGGCTCACAGTCACCGGTTCGCTGCGAGACTCGCCCACGAGGCTCTCTTCCTGTGCCAGCTCGACACTGAAGACCGCACCGCCACCGCGGCATCGCCAACGTGCAGCCTGGCGCCGAGCCGATCGGCCAAGGTGCGCGCTATGGCCAGGCCAAGGCCGGTCGACTTCGCCTCCACGATCGCGACTCTCCAGCCGTGCGAAGGGCTCGAAGATGCGCTCGCGCTCGGCGACCGGCACGCCTGGGCCCTGGTCCGCAACGGAGATCCGGATGCGACGCTGGCCGTGATCGGCGACGCCTTCCACGGTCATCGTCAGCCGGCCGCCGGGAGGGGAGTGGTCGATTGCGTTGTCGGCGAAGATCAAGAGCAGCTGGGCCAGCCGGTCCGCGTCGGTGAACATGAACAACTGCGGAGCAGCTTCGACCCCGGCCTGGTCGATCGCCAGCGACAGTCCGCGCGGTTCAGCGACGCTCTCGATGCGCCGTCCCAGCTCGGCGACGAAGCTTCGTGCCTCGAGCTGCCGCGGCTCGACGACGACAGCGCCGGCCTCCGCGGCCGACAGCGCGAGCAGGTCTCCGACCAGCCGGCCAAGCCGATCCGTCTCGCTGATCATGTCGTCGACCATCTGGCGCCCTTCGGGCTTGATCAGGTCTTCGCGCTGCAGGACCTCAGCCAGCGAGTGCAGAACGGCGACCGGCGTGCGCAGCTCGTGTGAGGCGGCAGCCACGAAACGCCTTTCGGCGGCGAAGGCATTACGGACCGGCGTCAAGGCGCGCCGCGTGACGAGCAGCGTCACCACCCCGGCGCCCAGCAGCCCGAGCAGGCTGGCCAGCAGGATGGTCATCAGGATCTCGTTACGCTGGACCTCCTGCAGGCTCAGCACCATTCCGGTCTGGAGATAGGCCGGCGGGCCGCCGCGGCCGTCGGTCACCTTCTGTGTGAACAGTCGAACGGGCGCGCCGTCGGCGTAGACGGTCCGCCAGTCCTCGCCGTTCGCTGCAGCCGCGGTGACGGCCGCCTTGTCGGGCAATCCGGCGAGCAATACTCGGCGCGGGTTCGACAGCAGATTGCCCTGGGCATCGAGGACCAGGAAGAACGTGTCCGAAGCCGCCGGCGGCTGGTCGTCGGCGTCAGCCTCCAAATCCTCTGGCGTCGGAGCCGGCGACGGGTGAGGCAGCGGAGCGACGGCCAACAGTATTCGGCCGGCGGCGAGAGGCGCAGGTCGGGTCAACCCGTCAGGCGGTTCGCTCGCGGAATTGTCGTTGTTGTGCCCCGGTTCATTGGTCGGAAGCAACGTCGTCCCGGGCCGGGGAGTGCTTTCCGGCTGGTTGGTCGACAGTTCGTCGGGGCCTTCGGACGCCTCGTTGTCGTCGCCGGGCTCGACGGCGTCGGTCGACTCGCTGCCGTTGTCCGCGCCCGCGCTCTCCGACGGCTCGGCCTCGTCTGTTGGCACCGATGACTGACCTGACGACGGCGCGACGGTCGGCGCGGCGTCGACGTCGATCAGCTCGAGATATGCGATGGCCGCCGTGGCCGCATCGCGCAGACTGCGATCGACGCTCGCATCGGTCTGGCGGATCGCGACCGCGGCGGTAGCAATGCCGACTCCGCCGAGCAGCGCAACGATGAGCAGCAGCGTCGTGAGCGCCAGGCCACGGCCGGTCCGCCGGACGAGCCGGTCGGGCGAGCCATGTGAGGCATGCGGTTCAGGAAGGGTTGAGCGCATAACCCACTCCGCGCACGGTCCGCAGCGGGTGTTTCAGGCCCAGCGCGGCGAGCTTGCGGCGCAGGTAGTGAACGTACAGGTCGACCACGTTGGAATACACGTCCGGCTCGGCGCCCCAGACTGAGTCCAGGATCTGCTGGCGCGTCACGACGTGGCCGGCGTTGCGGATGAGGTAGCCCAGCAGCGCGAACTCTCGTGCGGAAAGCAATTCACTCCTGCCGGCCACGGTGACCTGGTGGCGCAGGGGATCGAGCACGATCGTGCCTGCCACCAGCCGCTCCGCGGTGATGCCGGGCTGGCGACGGCTCAACGCACGAATCCGGGCGAGCAACTCGGCGAACGCGAATGGCTTACCGAGGTAATCGTCGGCGCCGGCATCCAGACCCTCCACGCGATGCTCGAGGGCGGATAGCGCGGTGACCATCAGGACGGGGGTCGTGATGGCGCGGACGCGCAGCGCTCGAATGAGGTCAATGCCGTTGCCGTCGGGCAGCAAGCGATCGAGCACTACCACGGCGTAGGCGTGTTGTTCGGCGAGCGCGAGCGCGTCGCCAACGGTCGTCGACGTATCGACGACGTAGTGCTCGGCGACGAGCACACGCCGCATCGCTTCGAGGATTCGCGTCTCATCCTCGACCAGCAGCAGGCGGTTCATGACTCCATGTACGCGCCTGACGGCGCTGCTGACAAGGTCCGAAAGCCACTTTCTTTGAGAACGCTCACAAACGACGCCGGCGTCTGTGTGACCTCACACGTTCGACAAATGGTTGGCTCATCGGCAGGTGTCGAGACTCGGGGCTCAACCCTGGAAGTTGAGGTGTGCTTCGATGATTCACCGCGTCACCCTGGTAGCCGGCGCGTTTGTGGCGACGGCGATCATGTCGTTCGCGGCCGGCATGCAGAACACTCCACCGGCGCCCGCCGCCGCCGCCACCGACGAGGTAGTCGCCGCGGCGCCCGTTGTGGCGGTCGCGCCAACTCCGACCGCGGAGCCCGCCGCCACGCCGGCGCGCCGAGACGGTCACCGACACCGTCTACGTCCTGCCAACTCCGGAGCCGGCTGTTGTCCACGTGACTCGTCACGCACCGCCGACCATCGTCAAGGCCAAGCGGTCACCGGCCAGCCCGACTGCCACGCGGACCCCGCGGCACCGTTCCGGCGATGACGGCCGCGAAGGCGACGGCGAGCACGAGGGCGAGTCCGAGGGCGGAGACGACTGATGGCCGCCCCCGACAGGCCACTGCCGCCACGTCGCGAGCTGCCGCCGCGCCGTGAACCCGCCACGGCAGCCGCTTCAGCGCAGGCACAACCGCCACGCTGTCCGACCCGTCGTCAAACGGCCCGACCCGCGGCCGATGCGCCTCGTCTACGGGGCAGCCTCGGTGGCGGCCTTGAGCGCGCTGACCGTCGGGCTCGCTCACCCAGCGCCGCCTGTCGACGAGGAGGTCGTGTTCGACACAACGGCCGACGTGCCGCCGGCGACGCCGGGGCCGCTCATTACCTCGCCGCCGGTCGAGGTCACCCACGTCATCAACTACGTCCACCTTCAGCCAGGCGAAACGCCGCCGCCCGGCGCGACCGTGATCGCGCCCGATGCCCCCGCCCCCCAGATTGTCGTGACCACCATTCCAGGAAAGGTCATCCACCAGGCTGCGCCGCCACCGGCGCCGTCGAACACCACCACGACCAAGACGCGCGTGAAGACGCGCCAGTCGGGCAAGCCATGAGCGACCCGAGCTACCAGGTCGCCGATTGGTCGGCACCGTCGATGGGCGGCATGCTGGCCGTCGCCGTGGCAGCCGATCCGCACCTCGTGCTTCCCGCCGAGCGAGCCGCCGAGCGCGTAGGCCGCCGCGTTACGGCCTGGGCCAACCGGCTGACCCGCCACCAGCAGGATTCGGACCTGTCGCGGCTCAATTCGGACGAGTCCGCTGCCGTCCGCGTCCGGCCGACGCTCGGCTCAGCGCTGGCCTGGGCGCGCACAGCCGGCCAGGCGTCGGCGGGCGTAGTCGACGTGACACTGCTGGACGCGCGGCTCGCCGCTGAGTCGGGCGCTCAGCCGCGGCAGGCGCCGGCCGGCGGCGCTGACTGGTCCATCGAATGCAGCGGCCGTCACGCGCAGGTGACCCGCTCGCCAGGAGTTCATTTCGACCTGGACGGTGTCGCCAAGGGCTGGCTGGCCGACCGCGCCAGCTGGCTGCTCATAGACTGGCCCGGCAGCTTCGTCGACGCCGACGGTGACATCGCCCTGGCCGCGGCGGGTGGTGTCGAATGGCTCATCGATGTCGTGGATCCGCGCTCGGACGAGGCGCCGCCTCTGGCCACGTTCCGTTTCATCGGCACCAGGGGCTGGCGCAGAACGGCCGGCGTCGCCACCTCCGGCACCAGTGTCCACCGCTGGTCTCATGGCGGCCGCCGGACGGGCCACCACCTGATCGATCCGCGAACCGCTCGCCCCGCCGAGACGAACGTTGTGCAGTCAACCGTCGTTGCGCCGACCGCGCGCGAAGCCGAGGTACTGGCCAAGGCGGCGCTGATCCTCGGCTCGATCGCCGGGCAGCAGTTCCTGGCACGTTCGGCCGCCCACGCAGCAGTGCTACTGCTCGACTCGGGCGAGGTCGTCACCTCACCGGGCACGGAGAGGTGGCTGGCATGAAATACCGCGGACTGTCTTCCCGCACCAGGTGGCTGCGCTGGGGGCTCGCCGGCGCCGTGGTGGCGATCGTTGTGGCCGGTACGGCGCCAGACGCGATTAACGGGCTGGCGCGCTGGCTTAACACCGACAGCTCCAGCCTGTCGTGGTACGCGAGCCGCCTGTTCGGCTTCTTGGCCTATGGCGCGCTGACCGCGTCCGTCATCTATGGGCTGCTGCTGTCGACGGGCATCCTCGATGCCATTGCGCACCGAGCGGTGTCGTTCACGCTGCACCAGGAGCTGGCCGCGCTGGGACTGTCGCTGACGGCGATCCATGGGGCATTGCTCGGCCTCGACACGACCGTTCCGACATCAGTGACGGCCATCGTCGTGCCCTTCGCCGGCACATTTCGTCCTGTTTGGGTTGGCATGGGCCAGCTTGCCTTCTACGTGTCAATCGCCGTGTACGCCAGCTTCTGGGTTCGGAAACGCATCGGCCAGAAGCGCTGGCGGCTTGTGCACTACACGACTTTCCTTGCCTTCGCCGGCGCGACAGCCCACGGCCTGATGACCGGAACTGACACATCAGCGACATGGGCTCTAACGGTCTACGCCGCATCGGCGGGGGCAGTCGTCTTCCTCGTCCTCTATCGGGTCTTGCTGGCCGTTGCCAGCCGTTTCACGCGTCGCGGCGTGCCGCTCGCGGTGCGCGAGCTTGGAGGTGACTAGAGATGGCGTTCGTTATTGGTGAGCCGTGTGTCGACCACATGGACCAGTCGTGCCTGACGGTTTGCCCAGTCGACTGCATCAGCTATGAGCAGGGCGTCGACCGCAAGCTTCATATAGACCCCGATAACTGCATCGACTGCGGCAGCTGCGAACAGGTCTGTCCCAACGCGGCGATCAAAGCGGCCGACGCACTGCCGCCGGAGTGGGCCGACTACGCGTGGATCGACGCGGCCTGGTTCCGCGACCACGACGCCGCGCGCGTCGTCCTGGCAGAAGTCCTGGCAGGCACAGCGGCATGACGATTGCGGCCCGTCCGCTACCCCTTCGAGCGCTGCCGTCGCGGCGCCTGGCCGGTGCGCAACTGGCGCCGAATTCAACGCTCATCGCGCGCCGCGACGTCGGCTCGTCGTCGGCGTTGTTCCTGTTCGATCTGGATGTGGCTATCGCCGGCTACCGGGCCGGGCAGTACGTGGCGTTGGGCCTGACCGGCGGGCCGGGCATCGTCCAGCGGCCGTACTCCGTCGTCTCGGTAGGTTTCGGGGGTCGGCGGATTGAGCTGCTGGTAAGGCGCGTCGAGCGTGGCGCGCTCAGCCCACTGCTGTGGCTGTTGCCGGCCGGTTCGCGCGTGCATATCGGACCGCCGCGTGGGCTATTCACGCTGGCTGCCGATGGCGCACACGACCGTTGGTTCGTCGGAGCCGGCACGGGCGTGGCGCCGCTGCTGGCGATGCTCGCGCAGGCAGCCGCTCGATCGGAAAACAAGCGCGCAACGCTCATCCACGCGGTCTCGTATGCCGACGAGCTGGTCTTCGCCGATCGCTTCGATCAGTGGCGAAGCCAAGGGTTGGACCTTAGATACCTGCCGACAGTGTCGCGCCCGGGCGAGCCACGGAACGCAGGCTGGGCGGGTGAGGTCGGACGGGCCGAGGCGCAACTGGCGCGCGTAGTCGGCCGGCCAGGCTTCGACCCAGGCAGGACGGTCGCCTACATCTGCGGCAACCCGTCGATGGTTGATGAGTGCAGCGCGCTGCTGCGGAACGCGGGCATGTCGGACCGGGCGATCCGCGCAGAACGTTTCTAGGTGATGGCTAAAGGTGAGCCCATGCTCTGGCCCACCACGTTGTAGGCGCTGACGGGACGCTGGAAGCCGGCCAGGCTCAATTCGCCCATCGCTTCGACCCGGAACTCACCTTCGATCTCGGCGTAGAGCCGCTGCGATATCAGGATCTGGCCCGCGCGCGCAGCGTCGGCCAGCCGCGACGCAAGGTTGGTAACGCTGCCAATTGCGGCATAGTCCGAGCGCGCTTCAAAGCCAACCTGTCCGCACGTCGCATAGCCCAGTGCCACACCAATGCCGAGCCCGAGGTCGTGGCCACGTTTGCGCCAGATTGGAGTCAGCTGATCCAGCTCATCGCGCAGCGCGCAGGCCAACCGTACGGCCCGCAGCGGCGCGTCAGGTATCGGAATGGGGTCATTGAAGAACAGCTGGACACCGTCGCCCTCCAGGAAGCCCACCGTGGCGTCGAATCGGCTCACCAGTCGGCCGATCGTCGCGTGAAATTCGCCCAGCACGCGCATCAGTTCCTCGGGCTCTACGGCGTCGACGAAGTTGGTCCAGCCGCGTAGGTCGGCGAACAGCATCGCCACCTCGCGGCGATGGCTGCGCAGGATCGATTCATCGCCCGAGTTGACGATCGACTCTGCCAACTGCGGCGACAGGAAGCGCTCCAGCCGGCGCATCCGCTCCAGCTCGGCGACCTGCGACTGCACCCGATCCTCGAGCGTGCGGTTGAGCTCGGCCAGCTCATCGTGGTAGCGCTTGATGCGCAGCAGGGACTGGACCCTGGCGAACAGCTCGTCTGGATCGAACGGCTTCGCGATGAAGTCGTCGGCGCCGGCCTCCAGCCCGCGCGTCTTCTCCGCCCCCAGCTCGGCCGTGAGCATCACTACCGGCAGCATGCTGGTCCGCGGGTCGGCGCGAATCAGCCGGCAGACTTGATAGCCGTCGGGCGGCGGCATCTGCACGTCGAGCAGAACAAGGTCCGGCCTCGCCGACGCCACCAGCTCGAGGGCAGCCGTGCCGTCGGCGGCGGCCACGACCTCGTAGCCGCGGGCCGTCAGGAGCGCGTCGAGCAGGCGCACGTTCTCGCGCACGTCATCGACGACGAGGATGCGCGCGCTCCGCTCACTCACCGGTTGCCTCCCGCGTAACGACCGACGTAGTCCAGCAGTTCGTCGACGTCGACCGGTTTGGAGAGGTAGCCGTCAAATCCCGCTTCGATGAACCGCTCGCGATCGCCCTTCATGGCCTGGGCGGTCACCGCGAGCACAGGGATCGCTGCCGTCCGCGGGGCACTTCGGAGCCGGCGCAGCGCCTCCAGCCCGTCGATGTCGGGCAGGCGTATGTCCATCAGGACCAAGGCGGGCAAGTGATCGGCGGCCAGCCTGACGGCGTCGGCGCCGGTCGATGCTTCGAGCGTTCGATAGCCGGTTGCCTGCAGCACGTCGCGAAACAGCTTCATGTTCTTGTCGTCATCGTCGACCACCAGGATCTGCTCACCGGCCACGGCTACGCGCTCGGCGCCGGCAAAGTGAAGGTAAAGGTGCTGCCCTTACCTGGCTCGCTGTCCACCCATAGCCGGCCGTTGTGCAACTCGACCAGCCGCTTCGACAGGGCCAGCCCAAGGCCCGTGCCCTCGCGCTGCTGCTTGCCCAGCTCTGCCTGCTGGAACTCCTCGAAGATGCGCTGCTGATCTTCGGGCGCGATGCCGGGGCCGGTATCGGCGACCGACACTCGGATCTCACCGTCAACACGCCGCGCGGTCACCCCGACCGAGCCACCGTCGGGCGTGAACTTGACCGCGTTCGAGAGCAGATTGAACAGAACCTGGCGGATGCGGCGCTCGTCGCCGACGACGGTCTGCACGCCCGGATCCGATGCCAGCGATACCTGCACGCCGTTCTTACTGGCTCGCTCGCGGACGATCACCACGCCGCGCTCGAGCGTTTCGGGCAATGAGAACGGCGCCAGCTGGAGCTCGATCTGGCCAGCCTCGACCTTGGCCAGGTCGAGCACGTCGTCGATAAGCGAAAGCAGGTGGCGCGAGGACGCCAGGATGTCGCCGAGGTACTCGGCCTGTTTGTCGTTGAGCGGGCCGAACAACTGCTTCTGCAGCACCTGCGAGAAACCGATGATGGCGTTGAGGGGCGTGCGCAGCTCGTGCGACATGTTGGCCAGGAACTCCGACTTGTGGTGACTCGCCGCCTCTAGCTCGCGCGACTTGAAATCCAGTTCGGCCAGGGCGGTCGCCAACTCTGACGTGCGCTGCTGGACCTGGTGCTCAAGGTCGCCATACGACGCCTCCAGTCGTGTCGCCATCTGGTTGAACTCGTTGGCGAGCGCGCCAAGCTCGTCATTGCTATGCACGTCGATGCGCTGGTCGAGCCCGCCTGCACCCATCTTCGAGGCGGCCGTCTGGATGGACTCTATTGGTCGCACGAGGTTCCGGGCGAGCAGCACGCTGGTGATAGCGGCGACGGTCAGAAATACGATCAACAACGTCGCCGTTCGCCAAATTGCGGCCTCAATCGGGGCAAACGCCACGCTGGTAGGTTCCTCAACGAAGACCCACCACCCGGTCGGATCGATGCGTTGGAAAGCGCTAATCACTTCAATTCCGGAGTTGTCGCGGCCGTTCGTGACGACATCGGCGGTTGTCGCGGGATCGCCCGTCAGGGCAGCCTGGACCTGGGGCAGACTGGCGAAGCTGGTGTGTTGGAGAACCAGGTTGCTGTCGGGGTGGGCGATCAGCACACCGGTCGCGTCGACGGCGTAGGCATAGCCCTGCGTGCCCACCTGGGCGCGGTCAATCGCGTCAAGCACCGAGCGCAGGTCAACATCGCCGACCACCACGCCCTGTCCCGGCGGATCCTCGCGGACCGCGATGGTCATGTGCGGTCGGGCGTCCGCGACGTCGAACACGACCGGTCCGTAGTAGGCCGCGCTCGCACGCGCTCCACTGAACTCTGGGCTCGCCGAGCGGTCCACTTTGCAGCTGGCACCCGGCGGCGTGCCCGGCACCGGGATATTGACGCGGTTGGCCTCGAATGAGTACGCGTGGACGCACTCGATCCCCGCAGCATTCAGATAAGCGAGCCCGGACAGCAACTTCTGGCGCGACAGCAGACCAGCAAACTGCGCAAGCCGGTCGCTGAAGTCGGGCTCGACACCCGGCCTGGACACGCTTTTCAGGTCACTCAGGATGTCGGCAACAAATTGGTGGATCGACTTGGCGGCGGTGGCAGCCTTATCGGCCTCGCTCTGAGTGATCGTTCGCGTGCTGTCCTGATAGGAGAAGTAGAACTCCGACAGGCCAACACTGACTATCGCGCCGGCCACCAGCAGCACAACGACGACGGTATATCGCCATATCAGCCTGTGCCGCGGATGTACCCGCTCGGCCACAAGACTCTCGAGCTCGTCCCGCTACTGGTAAACGAGCGGTTCGGCCAAGGTGATCACGTCGGACGGGACGGTGATCCCCAGCTCCCCCGCCCGGATGAGGCTCAGCGCGAACTCGACCTTGGGCACTTCCTGGACGGCGAGGTCGGCGGGCTTGGTGCCGCGCAAGATGCTGTCGACGAAGCCAGCGCCGGCCGTGCCGACCGGCCCAACATCGACGCCCAGCGAGAAGAGCGCCTCGCCACCATGTCCATCGGCCCCGGTCTGGACCCATTCCTTGCGGTGGGCCTGCACGGGCAGGTTGGCGCTCACCGAATTGGCGATGGCCGCGCTGGAGTGGTTCAGGCGCAGGCTGGGCGAGACGAGGAAGGCACCGGTCGTGCCGGCCTGGCCGGCCGGCAGCGACTGGAATACCTGGGCGAGGCCCGCGTCGTCGGACGCCTCGTGCTGCTGGAGCGTAATACCCAGCTGACTTGCAGCATCCGTCGCCTGGCTGTACAGGGCACCCGTCGCAGTATCGGTCGGGTCGACGATGGCGTGCAAGCGTGGTGAGGCTGGGCATGATCTGCTTGTACAGCTCGACCTGCTTGGCAATCGGGTCACGGGCCCCGAACACGCCGGTCAGGTTGCCGCCCGGACTGGAGAGGCTCTGCACAAGACCGTCGCGCACCGGATCCGACGGATGCAGGAACACCACCGGAATCCGGTCGGTGGCGGCGGCTGTCGCGTCCTGCGCCGCGCGGATCGACTTGTCCTCGAAGGCCACGATCAAGTTCACGCGATCGATCGACGAATTGCTTGGCCTGGCCCTCTACCTGGGTCGGGTCCAGGTTGCGCCACACCAGATCGATGCGCGAGCCCTGGTACTCGCCCGACAGCTGGGCCATCTTGCCCTGGACCTTGCTGCCATCGCCGATCAATTGCTGCATGACGGTATCGGCCGACCCGTCGAACCAGCCCAGCTCGCCCAGCCGGGCGACGAGCGTCGGCAGCGACGGCGGGTTGTGGTCGGTACCCACGTGCATCATGCCCACGGTGGGCACGGGCGGCGCGCTCGGGCTGCTCGGTGGCAGGGCTGCGCAAGCGGCGAAGAGGAGGGTCAGGGCCGCGGCGCCCACGAGCGTCAGTGGCGATACCAGGTTCTTCATCGGGTCAACGTAATCTCGAACTGACCTCTCGCCAACCATGCCAGTCTCCAGCCGTGACGGGATGCTGGCATACCGGACAGCCGGTTTCAGCGCCGCGCGGCTGTGCAGTAGCTGTGGACGAGCTCAGCGAAGGTGTCGGTATCAATGGGCTTGGTGATGAATCCGTCGAAGCCGGCGTCCGCCAGCCAGGCTTCGCCCGGCCCGACGCGCAGAGCGGTCAGCGCGACGATCGAGATGGCCGACGTCCGCTGGTCCGCTCTCAATGCACGGGCGGCATCGGTGCCGTCGCCGTCGGGCAGGCGCAGGTCCATCAGCACGACGTCAGGCAGGTGCTCACGGGCTAACGCGGTCGCCTCGGCGACGGTTGCCGCCTCGATCGTGCGGAGGCCGCCCAAGGCGAGCAGGTCGCGGGCCAGTTTCCTGTTCGCGGGGCCGTCGTCGACGATCAGCACGAGCGGCGCTTCGCTCTCCGTCACGGGCCGTATTCTCTGCTCATGCCGATCCGGCTGGTGCTGGCCGAGGACCACTACCTGGTCCGCGAAGGAATTCGCCGACTACTGGCGGCCGAGCCCGAGCTGGAAGTGGCCGGCGTCGCCGGCGACCTGGACTCGCTGCTGAGCGCGGTCGACGAACTCGCCCCGGATGTCGTCGTCACTGACATCCGCATGCCACCGGGCAATTCGGACGAGGGCATCCAGGCCGCCGAGCGGTTGCGCCGGACACACCCCAAGGTTGGCGTCGTGGTGCTGAGCCAGTACGCCACGCCGGCCTACGCGTTGAAGCTGCTGGATGCAGGCAGCAGCGGGCGCGCCTACCTGCTGAAGGAACGTGTGCAGGAGGTAGGTCAGTTGGTCGGCGCCATCCGAGCCGTTGCCGCTGGCGGTTCGATCATCGACCCCAAGGTCGTCGAAGGGCTGGTCGCCGCCAAGGCCGGCGCCAGTGCCTCTCCTTTGCGCGAGTTAACGCCGCGCGAGCGGGACGTGCTCCAGCGCATGGCCGAAGGCGAGAACAACGCGGCGATTGCAGCCAGCCTCCAGCATGACCGAAAAGTCGGTCGAGAAGGTGATCCACTCGATCCTGCTCAAATTGGGCCTGACCTGGGAGCCGGCTGTCCACAAGCGGGTCAAGGCGGTGATCATGTACCTCGCCGAGAGCGACCGGAGTCAGGCCGAGGGCAGCGTCCCGTAGATCGTCGACTGACCGTCGCTAACGTCTCGGACGGCCACTTCGCCGCCGAGGGCCTGCACTCGATCGCGTAGACGTTCGAGCCTCACCTCGTCGAGCTGGCCTTGAATCGCGACCTCGAACGTCAGCGCCCGACCCACGTGCCCGAGCGCCACCGATGCGTGGCTGGCGCGCAGTGCCGCAGCCAGCGCATCGACGCACACCCAGTACATGGCGTTGAGTGCGGCGCTCGAATAGCTGTCCCGGTCAGCGACCTCGACCTCGACCACGATGCCAGCCTGGCTGGCCGCCGCCCGAATGACGCTGGCGAGGCCGCGCGCCTCCAACAGCGGCGGATGAAGCGCTTGGGCCAGCTCGGACGCGTGCTGGTGGGCGTCAAGGGCAGCCTGTTTCAGGTCGTTGAGCAGTTGCACCGCCTCCGGACTGCCATCGACATGCGTCGACAGCAGTTGCAGATTGGCGCTCAGCGCCACGAGGTCCTGCTGCAGCCCATCGTGGAGCGTCCGCTCAATGTCACGCCGGTCTGAATCGGCTGCGTCCAGAATTCCGCCGGCGCGACGCCCTGACCTCGGCCAGCTCGCGCTCGAGCGGGTCGGTCAAGAGCCCGCCTGACTCAATCCGGCCAAGCGGCGCAGAACGGCCGGCAGGATGCCGCCATTGCGGTAATAGCCGATTTCGATCGGGCCATCGAGGCGGCAGATGGCCTCGGAAGTGCCGTTCTCGCTCCGCCGTCGCGAACGATCACGGTCACCGTCTGGCGCGGCTTCAAGCCATCCTCCAGCCCAACGCACGTCGAACTCCTCGCGTCCGGTCAGGCCCAGGATCTCGGCGCTTTCGCCGGGCATGAACTCGAGCGGCAGCACGCCCATGCCGACCAGGTTCGAGCGGTGGATGCGCTCGAAGCTCTGCGCCAGCACGGCCTTCACGCCCAGCAGTGCCGTGCCCTTGGCCGCCCAGTCGCGCGATGAGCCGGTGCCGTACTCGCGGCCGGCGATGACGATCAGCGGCACCTTCTCGGTGGCGTAGCGCATCGCCGCGTCGTAGATGAACATCGGCTCGCCCGACGGCTGGTGCGAGTCGTGTACGGACCTTCCTTGTCGGCCAGCCTGTTGACCAGCCGGATGTTGCCGAACGTGCCGCGCATCATCACCTCGTGGTGGCCGCGCCGCGCGCCGTACGAGTTGAACTGCAGCGGCGTCACGCCGTGCTCCTGCAGCCACTGGCCGGCCGGACTCCAGGCCGGGATCGATGCCGGCCGGCGAGATGTGGTCGGTCGTGACCGAGTCGCCGACGACGGCCAGCACCCGCGCGCCGACGATGTCGCTCACCGCCGCCGGCTCGGCCGACAGGCCTTCGAAGAACGGCGGCAGGGCGACGTACGTCGAGTCGGCGTCCCACGAGTAACGGTCCGAGCCGACCGGCACCGGCAGGCCGGTCCAGCGCTCGTCGCCGGCGAACACGCTGCGTGTAGATGCGCTCGAAGATGGCCGGCGACACCGACGCCGCGATGGTCTGCTTGATCTCATCCGAGGTCGGCCAGATGTCGGCCAGGAAGACCGGCCGGCCGTCGCGGTCGGTGCCCAGCGGGTCGACCGTCAGGTCGGTGTCGACCGTGCCGGCCAGGGCGTAGGCGACGACGAGCGGGAGGCGAGGCGAGGTAGCTCGCGCGGGCCAGCGGATGGATGCGGCCCTCGAAGTTGCGGTTGCCCGACAAGCACCGCCGCCACGATCAGCTCGTTGCTCTCGATGGCCTGCGCCACCGCGTCGTCGAGCGGACCGCTGTTGCCGATGCACGTCGTGCAGCCGTAGCCGACCACGCCGAAGCCCAGCCGCTCGAGCGGCTCGAGCAGGCCGGCCGCGGTGAGGTACTCGGTCACCGCCCGCGAGCCGGGCGCCATGCTCGTCTTGACGAAAGGCTTCACCGACAGCCCGCGCGCCAGCGCATTGCGCGCCAGCAGCCCGGCGCCGACCATCACCGTCGGGTTCGACGTGTTGGTGCACGAGGTGATGGCGGCGATGGCCACCGAGCCGTGGTTGATGGCGGCCGACTGACCGCCGACGCTGACTTCGACCGGCGGGCGGTCGAAGTCGGTGCGGGTGAAGCTGTCGTGGAAGTTGCGACCGAGGTCGGGCAGACGGACCTTGTCCTGCGGCCGGCGTGGGCCGGCGAGGGTGGGTTCGACGGTCGACAGGTCGAGCTCGAGGGCTTCGTCGAAGTCGGGGCCTGCACCCGGCTCGCGCCACAGCGCGTTCTCCTTGGCGTAGCGCTCGACCAGCGCGACGTGAGTCGGCGGTTCGGCCCGTCTGACGCAGGTAGGCGAGCGTCTCGTCGTCGATCGGGAAGAGCGCCGCCGTCGCGCCGTACTCGGGCGACATGTTCGAGATCGTCGCCCGGTCGGCAAGCGACAGCGAGCCGAGGCCGTCGCCGGCGAACTCGACGAACGAGCCCACGACGCCATGCGCGCGCAGCATGTTGCTGACGACCAGCACCAGGTCGGTCGCCGTGCTGAGCCGCGCGGCAGGTCGCCGAACAGGCGCACGCCGACCACCCGCGGCACGGGCTGGTACAGCGGCTGGCCGAGCAGCACCGCCTCCGCCTCGATGCCGCCGACGCCGTAGCCGAGCACGCCCAGGCCGTTGACCATCGTGGTGTGCGAGTCGGTGCCGACCAGCGTGTCCGGGAAGGCTGCCGGCTCGCCGTCGATGTCGTCGCGCACGACGACGACCTGGGCCAGGAACTCGAGGTTGACCTGGTGGACGATGCCCGTGCCGGGCGGCACGACGCGCAGGCCGTCGAAAGCGGTCTGCGCCCAGCGCAGCAGCTCGTAACGCTCGCCGTTGCGCTCGTACTCGCGGTCGACGTTGAAGGCGAACGCGTCCGGCGTGCGGAAGCGGTCGACCTGCACCGAGTGGTCGATGACCAGGTCGGCCGGCACCAGCGGGTTGATCAGCTCGGGGATCGCCACCGAGAGCGGCCACGGCGTCGCGCATGGCGGCCAGGTCGACGACGGCCGGCACGCCGGTGAAGTCCTGCATCAGCACGCGCGCGGGCAGGAACGGCGTTTCCGCCTCGGCCGCGCAGCGCGGCTGCCAGTGGGCCAGCGCGCTGACCTCTTCCTCGCGCACGACGCCACGGCCGGCGTTGCGCACCACGTTCTCGAGCAGGATCTTGACCGTCATCGGCATGCGCGCCAGATCGGTGGCGCCGACCAGCCGATCGAGTCGGTAATAGGCGAAGCGTATGTCGCCGTGCCGTCAGCCAGGCACGCGCGGACAGTGGGTCGGGGACTGGGGGTCGTGCGGTTCATCGTCGTCGGGCCTCACTCATCGTCCACGCCGGTCGGCGTGGCTTGAGCGGCGCCTGACGGGAGTGCCCGCCTCGGGTCGCGCTTGCTCGCCGGAGTATACGCCCGGCTGTGTCGCGGCCCGGCCCGCGTCGAGTCGGTCACGCCACAATCTGTCATGCACGAAACGGGCACGGCCGGCCACGTCCACGACGCGATGAGCCGCAGGACAACGACGGCCGTCCGCGCATCGCCTTCGTCGGCGCCGGTCACGTCGGTACCGCCCTCGCCGTCGCCTTTGCGCGTGCCGGCTGGCCGGTAACCGCCGTCGCCAGCCGCGACGAAGCGCGCGCCGGCAGTTCTCGTCGCTGGTGCCCGGTGCGCGCGCATTCGCCGAGCCCAACGCCGTGCTCGACGACGGCGACGTGATCTTCCTGACCGTGCCCGACGACGCCGTCGCCAACACCGCCGCGCAGCCTGTCGCTGTACAGCGGCCAGGCCCTCGTCCACACCAGCGGCGCCTTGCCGGCGAGCGTGCTCCAGCCGGCGATGGCCGCCGGCACCTCGCTGGGCAGCTTCCATCCGCTGGTCGCCTTCGCCGATCTCGAGCGCGCCCTCGACGCGCTGCCCGGCGCGACGGTCGCGCTCGAAGGCGACCCGACGCTGCTGCCGCTGCTCGCCGAGCTCGCCGAATCGATCGGCGCCCAGCCGGTCGCTCTGCCGCGCCGGTACCAAGAGCGCCTACCACGCGGCGGCGGCGATGGCGGCCGGCGGCGCGGTCGCCCTGCTCGACGTCGTTGCGCGCATCGCCGCCGAGAGTGGCTTCGACGAAGCGACGGCACTGTCGATCTACCTGCCACTGACCCGCCAGGCGCTGGCCAACGCCGAGAGCCTGGGCGTGGCGCAGGCGCTGACCGGGCCCTTCCTGCGCGGCGACGTCGGGACGGTCGCCGACCACCTCGACTTCCTGCGACGGACCGCGCCGGAGGCGGTGCCGGTCTACGTCGCGCTCGCCCGACGCGAACTGGACATCGCCCGCCGGCGCGGCTGCCCTGGACGACGAGCAGCTCGAGAGGTTGGAGCGACTGCTCGTCGACGGAGCGGAGGCACGAAATGACGCTGCGCCGTCGTTGCAAACCCACGCCGAGCGGCTAACATCTCCGGCGATGCTCAGCCCCGTCACCGCGCTCCGTGCGGGCCATCCCCGCCCGAGCTTTGCGCAGGCGCAGGCACGCGACAGCGACCTGCGGCTGGGCCTTGCCGCGGCGCTCGCACCTCGCCGCCAGCAGTCGCGCGCTTCGGTCCTCCACCCGCACGCCGCGTCCGTGCCGCTGCACGCAGCCTGACCCGACCGGCCGCCCGCCGACCCCTATACGCTGGCCCTGCGCCGCTCGACGCAGGTGCGCTGGACGCGGCGAACCGTCGATCTCCTTCGCGCAACCCGCGAAGGCAGTGCCGCGGCGTGGCGCGCCTGAAAAACGGCCGCGGCCGCCGAAGCGGCGGACCGACAGAGCGGGCGACATCGTGCGGGGGCATCATCGTCAGGCAGCTTGACGACGGTCCCGAGATCGTCCTCGGCCGGCGCAACAGAGAAGGCGACCGAGTGACCTGGAGCCTGCCCAAGGGCACGCCCGACAAGAACGAGTCGACCGAGCAGACTGCCCTGCGCGAGGTGACCGAGGAGACCGGCCTGCAGGTGCGCATCGTCGCGCCGGTCGGGCCCGATCCAGTACTTCTTCACCCAGCGCGGCCGGCGTATCCACAAGACCGTCCACTACTTCCTGATGGAGATGACCGGCGGCGACATGGCCAGACCACGACCATGAGTTCGACGAGGTCGCCTGGGTACCCATCGCCGAGGCGCGCGCCCTGATGTCCTTTGAGACCGAGCGCGACATCGTCGAGCAGGCACTGTCCAGACGCCGACGGCACACCCCGACCGGCACGCCCAACAGCCTGATGCAGCAGACCGCGCTGATCGAGGAGCATCGCGCCGCGCGGCGCGCGGCTGGTCGACTTTGCCGGCTGGGAGATGCCCGTCCAGTACGACGGCATCCTCGATGAGCATCGGGCGGTACGCGAGCGGGCCGGCCTGTTCGACCTGTCGCACATGGGCGAGGTCTGGATAACCGGTCCCGACGCCGGTGCCGCGCTGGCCTACGCCCTGGTCAGCGACCCGCCGCGCCTGGCCAACGGCCGGGCGCACTACTCGATGATCACCGCCGCCGACGGCGGCATCATCGACGACCTCATCGTCTACCGGCTGGCCGAAGAGCGCTTCCTGGTCGTGCCCAATGCCGCCAACCGCGAGGCAGTCGTGGCCGCGCTGCGCGAGCGCCTGGCCGATTTCAATGCCCAGCTCGACGACGCATCGCTGCGCACGTCGCTCGTCGCCATCCAGGGGCCGCTGGCCGCCGGCATCCTGGCCCCGCTGACGACGGTCGACCTCGAGCCGTTCAAGTACTACGCCATCGCCGAGGGATCGGTCGCCGGCATCCCGGCCCTGGTCGCGCGCACGGGCTACACCGGCGAAGACGGCTTCGAGATCTTCGTCGACTGGGATGAAGCGGTCCCGCTGTGGCGTGCGTTGCGAGAGGCGGGCGAGGGCAGCGGACTCGTCCCGGCCGGGCTTGGCGCGCGCGACACGCTGCGCCTCGAAGCGGGCATGCCGCTGTACGGCAACGAGCTCGGTCGCGACGGCAACCCGTACGAAGCCGGGCTCGGGCCGCGTGGTCAAGCTCGACAAGCCGGGCGACTTCGTCGGCCGCGCCGCGCTCGAAGAGCGTCAACGCAAGCGGGCCGCGCCGCAACCTGGTCGGCCTGACCCTGCGCGGCCGGCAGATCGCGCGCCACGGCCACGAGGTCCATCGAGGCCGGCAGGGACGATGCGATGGGCGTCGTCACCAGCGGCGCGCCGTCACCGACGCTGGGCATGCCCATCGCGATGGCCTACGTCCCGCCGGCCGACGCCGAGGTCGGTACCATGGTGGAAATCGCCATTCGCGGTGCGCGGGTCGAGGCAGACATCGTCCCGCTGCCGTTCTACAAGCGTTCGCGCGCCTAGCCCGGGCTCGTCGGACGACCTACCGCCACCAGCTAGGAGCGACTGTGGAGATACCCGACGGCCTGCGCTACACCGACGACCACGAATGGCTGCGCGTCGAAGGCGACGAGGGTGTGATCGGCATCACCGCGTATGCGGCCGGTGAGCTGGGCGACGTCGTCTTCGTCGAGCTGCCGGCAGTCGGCCGCAAGGTCAGCCAGTCGCAGACGTTCGGGGTCATCGAATCGGTCAAGACGGCCAGCGACCTGTACAGCCCGGCCGCCGGCGAAGTCATCGCCGTCAACGAGGCGCTGGCCGACAAGCCCGAGCTGGTCAACGACGACCCGTACGGCGAAGGCTGGATGGTCCGCCTGCGACTCGACGACCCCGCTTCGACGGATGCCCTGCGCGACGCGAAGTCCTACCGCGAGCTGGTAGAGGCCGCTTAGCGGTGGCATACAGCCCGCACACCGGCGGACGACCGCGCGCGCATGCTCGCCGCGCTCAACATCGACTCCGTCGACGAACTCTTCGCCGATATTCCGGCCGGCGTCCGCGCCGACGGCCTCGAGCCTGCCCGCCGGCCGAGCCCGAGCTCGTCGCTCGCCCAACGGCTCGAAGCGCTGTCGCGGCGCAACCGGACGGATCTGGCCAGCTTCCTGGGCGCCGGCGCCTATCGCCACCACATTCCGCCGACCGTCGACGCCGTCCTCTCGCGCGGCGAGTTCTACACGGCGTACACGCCCTATCAGCCGGAAATCAGCCAGGGCACGCTTCAGACGATCTACGAGTACCAGTCGCTGCTCGCCGAGCTGACCGGGCTCGACGTCGTTTCCGCATCGCACTACGACGGCGCGGCGGCGACCGCCGAAGCGGCCCTGATGACCGTCCGCGCGACCGGCCGCCGGCGCGTGCTCGCTTCGCGCGCGATCCATCGCCACTTCCTGGAAGCGACGGCGACCTACTTCGCCGGCACCGACCTGGTGCTCGACGAACTGCCCACGCTGGCCGACGGCACGACCGATCTGGCCGCGCTCGAGATGGCGCTGGCCGACTCCGCCAAGCCGGTGGCCGGCGTCCTGCTCGGCCAGCCCAATGCGTTCGGCGTGCTTGAGCCGATGGCCGAGGCCGCCCGGCTCACGCACGCCGCCGGCGCGCTGTTCGTGGCCGTCGTCGAGCCGGTTTCACTGGCCGTGCTGGCGCCGCCCGGCGAATACGGCGCCGACATCGCGGTCGGCGAGGGCCAGCCGCTGGGCATCGCGCTGCAGTACGGCGGGCCCTACCTGGGCCTTCTGGCCGCGCGCACCGACCTGGTGCGGCAGGTGCCGGGCCGGCTGGTCGGCAGGACGGTCGACCTCGACGGGCGCACGGCCTACGTGATGACGCTGCGTGCGCGCGAGCAGGACATCCGGCGCGACAAGGCCGCCAGCAACATCTGCACCAACCAGGCGCTGTGCGCGCTGGCGGCAACCGTCTACATCGCCACGCTCGGGCCGCACGGTCTGCGCGACGTCGCTGCTCTCGGTGCGAGCCAGGCGCGCAAGCTCGAGGCGGCGCTGGCGGCCGCCGGCGCACCGCGTGTTCACGCCGCGCCCTACCTCAACGAGTTCGCCGTGCGACGTGGCCGATGCGCCCGCCGTCCACGCCCGCCTGCTCGACCGTGGTGTCCTGGCCGGTCTGCCGCTGGCCGCCTGGTACCCCGACGACGGCACACTGCGCGACGCACTGCTCGTGTGCGCGACCGAAGTAACCACCGACGCCGACATCGAGCGCTTCGCGTCGGCCCTGGCCGCCGAGGTCAAGCAGTGAGCGCCGTCGAAGCGCCCGCCCGACTGAAGCCGGCACAGCGCCTGGCCGTCGGCCCCGAGCTCCAGCCGACGCTGGCCGAGATCTCGCGGCCCGGCCACGCCAGCCCGAAGGTGCCGCACCCGCCGGCCGACGCGCTGGCCGGCATTCCGGCCGCCCAGCTACGGGCCACGCCGGCCGGCCTGCCCGAGCTGGCCGAGCCGGAAGTCGTGCGCCACTTCGTGCGCCTGTCGCAGCTGAACTACTCGGTCGACGGCGGCTTCTACCCGCTGGGGTCGTGCACGATGAAGTACAACCCCAAGATCAACGAGTGGGTGGCCCGGCTGCCCGGCTTTGCCGCGCTCCATCCACTGGCGCCCGACGCCGCCGCCCAGGGCACGCTCGAGCTGCTGTGGGAGCTAGAGCGCTGGCTGGCCGAGATCAGCGGCATGCACGCCGTGTCGCTGCAACCGGCTGCCGGCGCACACGGCGAGCTGACCGGCATCCTGATGATCCGCGCCTTCCACGCTGCCGACGGCGACCACGGACGCACCGACGTGATCGTGCCCGACTCATCGCATGGCACCAACCCGGCGACGGCGTCGATGGCCGGCTTCCGGACGGTGACGGTTCCGTCCGGTGCCGACGGCGACGTGGATCTCGACGCGCTGCGTGGCGCGCTCGGCCCGCAAACGGCCGCGGTGATGCTGACCAACCCGTCGACGCTGGGCCTGTTCGAGGCGCGCATCGTCGACATCCTCGAGGCGGTCCACTCCGTCGGCGCGCTGGCCTACATGGACGGCGCCAACATGAACGCCATCCTGGGCAAATTCCGGCCGGGCGCCGCCGGCTTCGACGTCATGCATTTCAACACGCACAAGACGTTCTCGACGCCACACGGTGGGGGCGGCCCGGGTGCCGGTCCGGTCGCCGTCAGTCGAGCGCCTGGCGCCGTTCCTGCCCGGTCCGCGCGTGCATTCGCAACGAAGATGAAACATTCCGCCTGGAGCGGCCTGGCGAGCGGCCGACTTCGATCGGCCGCGTTCGCTCGTACCAGGGCAGCGTCGGCGTGCTCGTGCGCGCGTACGCCTACATGCTTGCCCACGGCGGCGACGGCCTCGAGCAGGTCAGCGAGGACGCCGTGCTGGCCGCCAACTACCTGCGCCACCGCCTCGCCGACGCGTTCGAGATGCCCTTCCCGCCGCCCTGCATGCACGAGTTCGTGGCCAGCGCCAAGGGCATCCGCCAGGCGTCCGGCGTGCGCATGCTCGACATTGCCAAGCGCCTGATCGACTACGGCTTCCACCCGCCGACGATCTACTTCCCGCTGACCGTCGAAGAGGGCATGCTGGTCGAGCCGACCGAGACCGAATCGCTCGACACACTGGACGCCTTCGCCGATGCGCTGATCGCCATCGCGCAGCGAAGCGCGCGACCGAACCCGAGCTCGTCCGCGAAGCGCCGCATGCCGCGCCCGTGCGCCGGTTGGACGAGACCAGTGCCGCTCGCCACCCCGACCTGCGCTGGCAGCCGATGACCGGCCGGCAGACGCCCTGTCCCGATTGACAGAAGGCTCTCCTTTAACTCCTATAATGCCGCCACTTGGACGCGTGGGAGACGCGTGCGTTTTGGCGTACGCGACGCGGCCGAGGTCTAAGCAAACGCGACGAACGAGGCAGCTTCAGCGCCGCGAGTCGCAACAGAGGAGGATGTACGCGCATGACTTTTCGAACACGGCGCTGGCCGGTTGCGCTGGCCACGCTATTGTTCGTAGCGGCGTGCGGGGGAACTTCCCCGACGACCGCACCCACCACTGCACCCCCAGCAGCAAGCACCCCGCCGGCCGCCAGTGGCTCGGCGACGCCCACGGGCAGCGGCACGGCTGGCAGCCCATCTGGCAGCCCATCGAGCCCCAGCGGCAGCCCCGGCGAGTCCCCCAGCTGGCAGCGAGCCGCCTGGCGCCATCGGCGACCGCACGCACGGCGGCGTCGACCGGATGGCAAGCTGATCTTTGCCGAGTGGCAGCCGGTCAGCCAGCTGAACCCGTTCTTCACGACCGCCTTCACCGCCTTCGAGTCGCTCGGCCCGGCCCTGCGCGGCCTGCTGACGATCAACGAGGACGGCGCAGTGGACCGCTGACCTCGCCACGGAAGTTCCGTCGGTCGACAACGGCGGCCTGGTCCCGAATGCGGCCGCTCCGGCGGACTGCACCACGTCTGACGCGCCGACCGGCACTGCTTCACGTTCAACGTGACGCTGAAGCCCGGCTACAAGTGGTCGGACGGCAAGGACGTGACCCTCAACGACTTCAAGACCACGTACGACAAGGCCGCGAGTGGGGCGACGCGGGCGTCGGCTGCTCCGGCTGCGCGACGTTCGTGCCGCTGCTGGACTCGACACTCGAGGACACGACGGCCTGTACGACGCCGAGAACCGCTACATCAAGGACCTCGACCGTCGCTGCTGACGGCATGTCGATGACCGTGACGTGGCAGAAGAACTACGCCGGCTGGCTCGGTTGGCTCGCCAGCGCCTTCCTCGCAGGTCGACTGGGTCAAGGGCATCGACGGCCGAGCAGCGACAAGCGCCATGCCGGTTGGTCCTGGCATCGAGACTCGTTCCGTGGAACGGCCCGTTCAAGATCGTTGCGGCCAGCGTTGACGGCATCGACTACGAGAAGAACGACGGTTGGGGCGGCGATCCGGCCAAGCTGGACACCCTCCAGCGAGAAGTTCTACGCGAGCAAGGACGGCATGATCACCGACTTCCTGTCCGGTAACGTCGACCTCGCGTTCGACATGACTCAGGCCGACTTCGACGCGGTCAACGCGGTTGCACCCGAAGTCGGCAAGGCTGAGCTCGACTCGGCCTGGCAGTACGAGCACTTCGACCTGATGTCCGCCGGCGGCAGCCGCCTCGGTGGCACCGTCGCGAAGCACGGCCTCGACGACCTCGATGTCCGCACGGCGATCGCGATGGCGGTCAACAAGCAGGACCTCACCGACGTTCTGTTCCCAGGCGCCGGTGTTTCGCCGGCCTGCTCGATCGCCCCGCCCGGCACGCCGTGGCGTGACGACAGCGTCACCTGCGCTCCGTTCGACGTGGACGGCGCCAACGCCAAGCTCGACACCAATTGGCCAGTTAACGCGGACACCGGCCTGCGCACGAACAAGGATGGCGACACCATTCGCCTCCAGCTGTGCACCACCGCCGGCAACCCGACCCGCCTGACCGAGCTTTCCAAGCTCAACCAGTACCTGACCGCGGTCAGCATCCCGAGCGACGTCTCGACTGCTGACGCGAGCCAGCGTCGTCTTCGCCGGCTGGGCCGACACGACCGACGACACCAACTGCTCGATCTATCGCGGCACGTACGACATCGCCGACTACGCCTACGTGCTCGGCGGCGACATCTACAGCAACTACTACTACACGTACCACTCGTCGCAGATCCCCTCGGACGACAACCCGAACGGATCGAACGACACGCGTCTCAACAACAACGGACATGGACGCTGCGCTGACGGCTCTCGGCTTCGAGATCGACCCGACCAAGCAGAACGCGCTGGCCTCCACGGTCCAGAAGACTGTTGCTACGCAGAACAACGAAATCCCGATCTACTACCGCGCCGAGACCACGGGCGTCAGCGTCCACGTCGGCGGGTGGAACAAGTACAACCCCAGCTCGGCTGGTCCGACCTGGCACGTTGAGGATTGGTTCCAGACTCAGTAACGTTCGCGTTATGTAGTCGAAGCAACGCGTGGGCGCCGAGAGGCGCCCACGCGTGCTAATCTCGCCCGACTTTCGGGCAGGCGGTGCCCGCCGGGGGCACACTTCGGAAGAGGTGACCGATGGGTAAGTACATCATCAGGCGCGCCATACAGGCGATACCGGTCATCTTCCTGATCGCGATTGTCAGCTTCCTGCTGATGCAGGCCGCTCCGGGCGGCCCCGCGGCCGCCTTCAACCAGAACCCCAAGATCAGCGAAGCCCAGAAGGCGGCGTGGCTGGCTCGCTGGTGCCTCGAGACGAATCCCGACGCTACCGGCATGCTGCGCGAGTTCGCCGGCTGGATGGGCGTCTGGAACTGCGAGGGCGGCACCGCCAACGGCAGCTTCTTCAATCCCGTGACTGGCCTGCCCAACTTCCTGCCGCAGGCCCTTGGCGGCGGCAACAACGGCATCCTGCACGGCGACTTCGGCTACTCGATCTTCACCGGTCGGCCGGTGCTCGACATGATCGGCGAGCGCGTGCCCGCCACCCTTGTGCTGATGATCACCGCATTCGTCATCTGGGTGACCGTCGCCATCGTCATCGGCGTCATCGCCGCGGTCCGGCGCTACTCGCTGTTCGACCAAGCGGTGACGTTCTTCAGCTACGTCTTCTACTCGCTGCCCACGTTCTGGCTGGGCCTGATCCTGATCTTCATCTTCGCCGTCGGCTTGCGCTGGGTGCCGCCCCAGGGCATCGTCGACACGCGCGGCGCGTGTGGCGCGTTCAACACCGCCCGCTACTGGGATTGCTTCTGGCAGAACCCGGCCGCCAACGTCGCTTGACATCGGGCGCCACCTGATCCTGCCCGTGGTCACGCTGGTTGCGGTCAGCGTCGCCGGCGACAGCCGCTTCGTGCGCAGCTCGATGCTCGACACGCTCAGCCAGGACTACGTCCGGACGGCGCGTGCCAAGGGCCTGACTCGGCCGCGCGTGATCTTCCGCCACGCGTTCCGCAACGCCCTGCTGCCGATCATGACCAACGTCGCGCTCGAGATCGCCTTCCTGTTCTCAGGCGCGATCGTGACCGAGACGGTCTTCAACTGGCCGGGCATGGGCCGCCTGTACATCGACGGTGTGGGCAACCGCGACTACTTCCTGCTGATGGGCATCCTGCTCATAGGTTCGGTGCTGGTCGTGGTGATGAACCTCGTGGCGGACGTGTTCTACGCGTGGGCCGACCCACGCATCAGGTACTAGGCAGCTCCGGTGCGTTTCGGTAGAAATCCGAACAGCGGCGCCAACACCGACAACACTCGCCTCGAAGACACGCTCAACGAAGCGACGCGGACGCAAGTCGGTACCGAGGACGAGCAGGAAGACGTCGAGGTCGCGCTCGAGTCGCTGAGTCAGTGGCAGCTGGCCTGGCGCCGCTTCCGCCGCCACAGGCTGGCCATGATCGGCGTCGTGATCCTGACCTTCATGGTTCTGGTGGCGATCTTCGGGCCGATACTGCAGCCCTACAACCCGAATATCACGCCGCCCAAGAAGTCCGGTGGTGATCCGCCGGTCTGGCCGACGCACGTCTTTGGCACGACCCGCGAGAACAAGGACGTCTTCAACCTGGTCGTCAACGGCGCCCGCATCTCGATGATCATCGGCATCGTCGTCGATGTTCATCGCCGGCATCGTCGGCGTCGTCGTGGGTGCGTTCGCCGGCTACTTCGGCGGCGATGACCGACAACGTCCTCATGCGCATCGTCGACGTGCTCTTCGCAATTCCCGTTCTTATTCATAATCCTGGTCGCCGCCAGATTCTTCGGCCAGGGCGACGTGCTGTCCCTCACGCTCATCTTCGGCTTATTGTCGTGGCCGTTAATCGCGCGCCTCGTGCGCGCTCTCTTCCTGTCGTTGCGCGAGGCGGACTTCGTCGACGCCGCGCGCGCGGTGGGCGTCAACGACCGGCGCATCGCATTTCGCCACATCCTGCCCAACGCGCTGGGCCCGGTCATCGTGGCGATGACGCTGCTGATGGCCTCCAATATCGTCCTCGAAGCATTCGTCAGCTTCCTGAACTTCGGCATCAAGGAGACCGAGGTCAGCTGGGGCAACGTGCTGGCCAACGCTCAGACGGCGCTCATCCTGGGCAACTGGTGGTGGGCCTTCTTCCCGGGCATGGCCATCGCCCTGACCGTCATTGCCATCAACTTCATCGGTGATGGCCTGCGCGACGCACTCGACCCGCGGAGCCGCGAGTAGGTGACTGACGCAGCACCCGTCATCGAGAGCACGGCGCGTGCCTCGAGCGGCCCAAACGTGCTCCTCGATGTGCGCGATCTGCGGACGTACTTCCATGTCATGGACGGCCTGGTCAAGGCCGTCGATGGCGTCTCGTTCTCGATCAAGCGCGGCCAGACGCTGGGTGTGGTGGGCGAGTCCGGCTGCGGCAAGAGCGTCACCGCGCTGACCATCATGCGGCTCCTCGAGGTGCCGCCGGCTGAGATCGCCAGCGGCGAGATCCTGTTCGAGGGCACGCGACCTGCTGACGCTCAAAGAGCCGGAGATGCAAAAGATCCGCGGCAACGAAATCGCGCAGATCTTCCAGGAGCCGATGAGCAGCCTCAACCCGGTCTTCACCATCGGCGACCAGATCTCCGAGGCCGTCAAGCGCCACATGAAGCTGTCCAACCGGGCGGCGCAGGATCGCTCGATCGACATGCTGCGCAAGGTCGGCATCGCGTACCCGGAGCGGCGCTACAAGCAGTACCCGCACGAGATGTCGGGCGGCATGCGCCAGCGCGTCATGATCGCGATGGCGCTCTCGTGCGAGCCCAAGCTGATCATTGCCGACGAGCCCACCACCGCCCTCGACGTGACCATCCAGGCGCAGATCCTGGAGCTGATCCGCCAGATCCAGGCAGACACCGGCGCGGCACTCATGCTCATCACGCACGACCTTGGCGTCGTCGCCGAAACCGTTCACGACGTGGTGGTCATGTACGGCGGCCGCGTGGTCGAGTCAGGCACGGTCGAGGATGTGCTGCTTCAGCCCAAGCACCCCTACACCGAAGGCCTGCTGTCGTCGATCCCATCAAAGGGCATGCGCGGCCAGCGCCTCAACGTCATCAAGGGCACGGTGCCCAACCCGTTCAACATGCCCAAGGGCTGCAACTTCTCGCCGCGTTGCCCGTACAGCTTCGAGCCGTGCAAGACGCTCGATCCGCGCATCGAGGAAGGCGAAGGGCCGCCCGTCGCCTGCTGGCTGTGGAAGCAGGCGCCCGGCTACGGCATCCCCACCCGCCTGCGCGCACGCACAGATCGATGCAGCCCGCGCGGCCGTCGAAGCCGTTACCGCGGCCGGCGAACCGAGCGTCCTCGCGGCGACGGACGACGAGCGCGCCCGCGACGGCACGGCTCCGGCGTGATCGAGCAGCAGCCGTCAACCGCAGCCGCGGCCGAAGCGTCGGCGACCGCATCGCCCAACGGACGACCGGCCTCCGGCACCTCCGCCAAGCCACTCGTTGAGGTCAAGGACCTTTACAAGTACTACCCGATCACCGGCGGCATCCTCAAGCGCAAGATCGGCGACGTGCGCGCGGTCGACGGCGTCAGCTTCACGGTCGACAAGGGCGAGATCTTCGGCCTGGTGGGGGAGTCGGGCTGCGGCAAGTCCACCCTCGGCCGGACGCTGATCCGTCTCCAGCCGTTCACCAAGGGCGAGGCCTACCTGGACGGCGAGGACATCTTCGAGAAGAAGGGCAACGATCTCAAGAAGTTCCGGCGGCGGATGCAGATCATCTTCCAGGACCCGGTTGGCTCGCTGAACCCGCGCATGCCGGTCAGCGACATCATCGGCGAGGGCCTGCTGGCCCAGGCCGACAACCAGAACGGATGGGGCCGGCGCAGCGTGCGTGACAAGCGCGTCGGCGACTACCTCGAGGTGGTCAAGTTGCGCCGCGACTATGCCCGCCGCTACCCGCACGAGTTCTCCGGCGGCCAGCGCCAGCGCATCGGCATCGCCCGCGCCCTTGCGCTGTCGCCCGACTTCGTCATCTGCGACGAGCCGGTATCGGCGCTCGACGTGTCGATCCAGAGCCAGATCCTCAACCTGCTCGTCGACCTGCGCGAAGAGTTCGGCCTGACCTACCTCTTCATCGCCCACAACCTGTCGGTGGTGCAGTACATCTCGGACCGCGTCGGCGTGATGTACCTGGGCAAGATCATGGAGCTGGCGCCGGTCGACAAGCTGTACGCCCAACCGCGCCACCCGTACACGCGTCGCGCTGCTGTCGGCCGTGCCGGAGCCCGATCCGCGCCGGCGCAAGCGCCGCATCGTGTTGCGCGGCGACGTGCCCAGCCCGGCCAACCCACCGTCCGGCTGCCGCTTCCGCACGCGCTGCTGGCTGTTCGAGCAACTCGGCCGGCCGGAGAACTGCATCGACGAGGAGCCAGTCCTCAGGCAGCTCAGCGAGGGTCAGTTCGCAGCGTGCCACTGGTCCGACCGCATCACGCCCGACTCGGTCGCCGAGGCGGAGCGCAACCTGCCGCTGGTCGTCGCCGACACGGGCATGGAGGACAAGGCAGCCGAGGCGCCGGCCGTTGACCTGGAGCGGCAGGAGGGGCCGCTTAGCGACGAGGGCGCCGTCCCTCACGCTTAGGAGCGCAGGCGACAACGCACGCAGCGCCCGTCGCAGGCGCCTTCGGTGTCCTACTTGATCTTGGTGAGGGCCTCTTCGACGAGTGGCCTGGCGCCGCCAACGACGAAGATCGTGTCACCCAGCGGGTACATGTAGTCGGTCGTGTCGCCGGTCTTGCGGATGATGACGCGCTTGCCGGCGACGGTCGCCGGTTGATAGAGCGTGTTGGAGTTGGGATCGCCTTCGTCGATCTGCTCAAAGGCGACCGCGGCGCGGGCGGCGTCGCTGCCCAGGATGCGCAGGGCCGACAGGTGGAAGTCGGTGGAACTGCCGAGGAAACCCTTGGCAATCTGGAGATCGGAAGCCGTCTTATCGAGCCGGCGCAGGACCTCGAGCGTCTTGGGTGTCTGGGATGCCGGGTCGGTGGTCAGGCTGAATTTCTGGACTGGCTGGCCGCCGAGCGTGTCGGGCAGGCGGGCTTCTAGGTCGAGGAACTGGTGGACAACGGTCACCGGCGTAGGTGATGGTGTTGCATCAGGTTTGCGCGGCACGAACAGGACGCTGCAGCCCGAGGCGAGTAGCGCTGCGCACGAGCGGCGAGCGCGACGGGCGCGATCAGATTGAACCTGGGGTGACGGGACACGGGGGCAAATCCTACCGTTTGCGGACGAATTGGCCCTAGCAGACGGTTCTGGTCAGGCGCTGGTTTCGAGCGTCTCGCGGCTGCGGTCGGCGTAATGGCAGGCGGTCAGGTGGTCGTGCGGCGATCTCACGCAGTTCCGGGTCGACCGTTCGGCAGTTCTCGGGCTCGCCCAGTCGGTCGTACAGCCAGCAGCGCGGGTTGAAGCGGCAGCCCTCCGGGATGTTGACCGGGCTGGGCACGTCGCCGCGCAGGATGATGCGCTTGCGCCGGACCTCCGGATCGGGCAGCGGGATGGCCGACATCAGCGCCTGCGTGTATGGGTGGCGCGGATCGCGGTAGGTCGTCTGCGCGGTCGGACAGCTCGACGATGCGGCCGAGGTACATGACCGCCACGCGGTCGCTGATGTGCTCGACGACGCCCATGTTGTGGGCGATGAAGACGAGCGTCAGCGTCATCTCCGCCTGCAGCTCCTTGAGCAGGTTGAGCACCTGCGCCTGGATCGAGACGTCGAGGGCTGACACCGGCTCGTCGCACACGATCAGGTCGGGCTTGAGCACCAGCGCGCGGGCGATGCCGATGCGCTGGCGCTGGCCGCCCGAGAACTCGTGCGGGTAGCGCCGCGCCTGGTACGGCGCGAGGCCGACCTTGTCCATGATCTCGGCGACCTGCGCGCTGCTGCTCCTTGCGCGGTACACGCCGTGGATGCGCAGGCCGTCGGCGATGCTGTCGCCGATCGGCGCGCGTGGGTCGAGTGACGCGTATGGGTCCTGGAAGATGATCTGCATCCGCTTGCGGAAGGGCTTGAGCGCCGCGCCGCTTCAGCTTGGTGATGTCGACGCCGTCGAACACGATCGTGCCGGCGGTGGGGTCGATCAGGCGCAGCAACAGCCGCCCGACGGTTGTCTTGCCGCAGCCCGACTCGCCGACCAGTCCGAGCGTCTCGCCGCGCCGAACCTGCAGGTCGACGCCGTCGACGGCGCGGACCTCGGCGATCGATCCGCTGCATGATGCCGCCGCGGATCGGGAAGCGCTTGACGCAGGCCGCTGATGTCGACCAGTGGTCGCGCTTCGATCTCGGCCGGCGTCGGCGGCGGACGGTAGGCGACGGTCGCCTTCACTGCGCTGCCTCGGCCAGCGGCGGCTTCCAGTCCGGCGTGCGCTCGTCGCTGTGGTAAAGCCAGCAGCGGACCTCGTGGGTCGCTGCCGAACGGCGCGCAGCTCGGGGTGAGTCTCGCGCGCCGGCGTCGACCGAGTGTTCCTCGCGCGCCAGGCAGCGGTCGGCGAAGCGGCAGCCGTCGGGCAGGTTGATCAGGTTGGGCACCATGCCCGGAATGACCGTCAGCATCTCCTTGGTCTGGCCGAGGACGGGCACGGCGCCGATCAGCCCCTGCGTGTACGGGTGGCGCGGCTGGCGGAACAGCGTGCGCGTGTCGGTGCGCTCGATGATCTCGCCGGCGTACATGACCGCCACGCGGTCGCACATCTCGGCGACCACGCCCAGGTCGTGCGTGATCAGGATGATGGCCGTGCCGAGTCGCTCTGCAGGCGGCGCATCAGGTCGAGGATCTGCGCCTGGATGGTCACGTCGAGGGCGGTCGTCGGCTCGTCGGCGATCAGCAGCTCGGGCTCGCAGGCGAGCGCCATGGCGATCATCACGCGCTGGGCCATGCCGCCCGACATCTCGTGCGGATAGGCGGCCAGCCGCCGTTCCGGATCGGGGATGCCGACCATGCGCAGCAGCTCGAGCGACGCGCTCCTGAGCCGCCTTGCGCTTCATGCCGCGGTGCGTCTCGAGCACCTCGCCGATCTGGTAGCCGACGCTCAGCACGGGGTTCAGCGAGAGGTCGGCTGCTGGAAGATCATCGAGATCCGGTCGCCGCGGATGTCGCGCATCTCGCACTCGGGCAGCTTGAGCAGGTCCTCGCCGTCGAAGATGACCTCGCCGCCTTCGACGATGCCCGGGCGGCGACAGCAGGCGCATGATCGACAGCGAGGTGACGCTCTTGCCGCAACCCGATTCGCCGACCAGGCCCAGGATCTCGCCGCGCCGGACCTGGAAGTCGACGCCGGTGACGGCCCGGACGGTTCCGTCGCGCAGCTTGAACGAGGTGCGCAGGCCGCGGACGTCGAGCAGGACCTCGCCACGCCGGCCCGCGCGGCTTGGCGCTGGCCGCGGGACGACGTCCTCGATGACGGTTTCGTCGAGCGATGGCGTGGCGACGGCCGTCGTCGTCGAGCTGAGTGTCGGTCACTCGCTGGTCAGCGCGTCAGCCGTGGATCGAGCGCGTCGCGCAGCCCGTCGCCGAGCAGGTTGAAGCCGAGCACGGTCAGCGTCAGCGCGAGGCCGGGATGAAGATGAGGAACGGCGACGTGAACAGCTGGTTGCGCTCGGCGCCGATCATCGACGCCCCACTCAGGCTGCGGGTTCTGGGCAGCCAGGCCGAGGAACGACAGGGCCGCGATCTCGAGGACGGCCGTACCGACGCCGAGGGTGCCCTGCACGATGAGCGGCGTGATCGAGTTGGGGATGATCCGCCGGCGCAGGATGCCGAACGGACGAGTCGCCCAGCGCCCGTGCCGCGGTCACGTAGTCCTGCTCGCGCACGGACAGCACCGACGAACGCATGACGCGGGCATAGATGGGCACGGACACGATGCCGACAGCGAGCATGGCGTTGGTCAGGTCCTTGACCCAGGATGGTCACGATCAACGATCGTCAAGCAGCAGTGCCGGGAAGGCCAGCAGCAGGTCCATCGAGCGCATCAGGATGTTGTCGGTCCGGCCTCCGGCGTAACCCGAGATGGCGCCGATGAACGTGCCCACGACGATCGCCCAGGCGACCGTGACGAAGCCGACGGTCAGCGAGACGCGCGCGCCGTAGAGCACGCGGCTGAACTCGTCGCGGGCGTTGCCGTCGAGCCCGAAGTAGTGCTCGGGCTGGCTCGGCCGGGCAGCCGAGCAGGTGGATGCACGGTGGCTGGCGCGGCTTGGCGCCCGGCTCGATGCCCAGCATCGGCTTGAGTGGATCGTGCGTCGCCAGCACCTGGCGCCAGGAGCGCAACGCCGAAGAGGAAGGCGAGAATGAGCAGCCCGATCACCGCCGACCGCTGGCGCAGGACGCGGCCGAGCGTCGAGCGCAGCGTCCCTGCCGCGCGCCGCTCCGCCGTGGTCGGTCGGCAGCGGTTGCGCCGGGGCGTTGTCGAGTGTCGCCGCCGATCTGGCTCATGACAGTCGTACCCGTGGATCGAGGAAGCCATAGCTGACATCGACGATCAGGTTGACCACCACGTAGACGATCGCCACGACCAGCGCTGATGCCCTGAATGACGATGTAGTCGCGGCCGCTGATCGAGTCGTAGACGGTCGTGCCGATGCCGGGCAGGCCGAAGATCGTCTCAGTCAGCACGGCACCGCGACAGCAACGCGCCGACCGACAGGCCGATGACCGTTACGACCGGCAGCAGGGCGTTGCGCAGGCCGTGCCGCAACAGCACGGTGCGCGGCATCATGCCCTTTGCGCGTGCCGTGCGCACGAAGTCCTGGCCCGAGCACCTCGAGCAGGCTCGAGCGCGTCATGCGGGCGATGATCGCCATCGGGATCGTGCCCAGCGCGATGGCCGGCAGGATCAGGTGGCGGGCGGCATCGGCGAACAGGTTGAAGTTGAGCGTCAAGATCGCGTTGAGGGTGTACATGTTCGACAGGAAATCGAGCACCGTCCGGCCGCGGCCCGCTCAGTCCTGCCAATGCCCCAGGCGACGGCGATCGGCACGACCTTGTAGCCCGGCCGTCAGGCGGCCCGGACGGCGGCAGCGCCAAGCGGCGTGTCCTTCAACACAATCGCGAACAGGAACGCCAGCAGCAGGCCCAGGACGAAGACCGGAACCGACACGCCGAGGTTGGCCGTCATCATCGTCGCCACGTCGGCCGGCGAGTTGCGCCGGTAGGCGGAGATGACGCCCAGGGTCATGCCCGCCGACGACGGCGAACAGTAGCGCGTAGATGCGTCAGCTCGACCGTCGTTGGCATGCGCTCGACGAAGATCTCGGTGACCGGCTGGCCGGTCCTGATCGACTCGCCCAGGTCGCCCGTGGCGAGGTCGCGCAGGTAGAGCGCGAACTGGACAGGGATCGGTTCGTTCAGCCCGAAGCGCTGGTTGAAAGCCGCGCAGGTGACGTCGGATCTGCCTTCTCCTGCAGCGCCGCCGCGGCACGGATCGCCCGGGATGACCCGGGCCAGCACGAAGACGATGCGTGATGACGCCGAAGATGACCGGGATGCCGGACAGGAGTCGTCTGATCATGAAATCGGATCATGGTTGCCGCCGACAGATACGACGAAGGGGCGCCGGCTCGCGCCGACGCCCCTTCGCGCAAGTTCTAGCTGGGCGGATCAGCCTACGGTGTGCAGACCGGCTGCCCGGAGATACCGCACGGAGCGGGCGGGTTGAGGAAGCCGCCCCACAGGCCCGGCCAGTAAGAGAACGTACCCGTCTTGCCCTTGTGCGAGCGTAGACACGGCGTCCCACTGAGCAGACAGTGAGACGAGGACGTCCTTGGCCTCGAACGTCGCGCCGTCGTGGAACGTGACGTCCTCGCGGAGCGTGCACGTCCAGACGGTCAGGTCCGCGTTGGGTGAGCAATCGGTGGCCAGGGCCGGGACGGCGTCGGTGCCGTTGTCCTCGAACGCCGTAGAGCGATTCCATCGACTGCTCGCAGGCGCGCAGGGCCTCGCCGTCGGACTCGTCGGCGCAGTAGAGGCTGCCCGGCTCACCCGTCTGCATGAAGACGAGCTGCTCGCCGTGCGACGGCCGACGGCGTCATCTTGAACAGGAGCTCGTTGCCCAGCGGCGAGATCTCCTGGTTGCCGACGTCGGCCAGGTAGGCGTTGGCGAAGCCGGCGTGCGAGATCGGCACCATCGGGACTTCGGCTCGCGATGGCGTTGTTGGCCTCGGTGTAGGCGGCCGTGCGGTCAGCCTCGACCGCGGTCTGACCACCGGTCGTCAGCGGACTGCGACGATGTCCGGGTAGCACTCGCCGAAGGCGGCCGTGCAGCCGGCGCCGAAGTGGTAGTCAAGGAAGTTGGTGACGTCCGGGTAGTCGGCGCCCCAGCCGAGCAGGAACAGGCCGGTCAGCTTGCCGGTGTTCGAGTTGGCGATGTAGGTCGCCGACTGCTGCTCGTCGAGCGTGGCGTGGATGTTGATGTCCTCGAGCTGGGCCTGGAGGTCGGCCGCCGTCTCGGCCGGCAGCGGCAGGTAGCCGCGGGCCGGCGGGCGATAGGCGAGCGTCGTGGTCAGGCCGGCATCGCCGAAGATGCTCGGTGATCATCGCTTGGCGGCTGCTCCACGTCAGTGGCCGGCCACTTGTCGCCTGTGCAGGCGAACTGGATGGCGCACGGCGTGAAGTAGTCGGCGACTTCGGAGCCCGGGGGCATGAAGTTGTCGACGATCCGCTGGCGGTCGAGGCCGATGGCGATGGCCTGGCGGACCGTCGGGGTTGTCCCACGGCGCGAAGTCGTGGTTCATGCCCAGGTACAGCGTGTTGAGGCCGGGTGCCGGCTGACAGGCTCAAGGTCGGCGTTGTTCTTGACGGTCGTGAAGTCGGTCGGGCCGACGAGCGTCATGCCGTCGATTGTGCCGGCCTGCAGCTCCTGCAGCCGCGACGCCGACTCGGCTTGACCAGCGCAGAACGCCGTCGCGCGGGGCCGCCTTGTCGCCCCAGTAGTCGTCGAAGCGGCTGTAGTCGATCTCCTGGCCGCGCGTCCAGCTGTCGAACTTGAAGCGCACCGGTTCCGTTCATCGTGCTTGATCTGGGTGCCGTCGGCGCGTGTGCGTGATCAGCCACTCGCTGTCGTTGACGGCGAAGACCGAGAACGCGATCTTCGACAGGAACGCGACGTCCGGCTTGCAGAAGGTGAAGACGACGTGCTGTGGTCGTCTGGCGCGGTCAGCGTCTTCAGGTTGCCCGTGTACGGCAGGCCGTTCCAGGTGCCGGCCGTGCAGTCGACCGGTCGTCGCCGTAGTTCGGGTAGACGTGTCGGTGATGGCGGACGGGTCGGCCGGCTGGGTCAGCGCCGACGGATAGGCCGTGCCGGTCGGGCCAGGCGTCGGGTGTCGGGCTGCCGGCGGGGCTCCCGCTGGCGCCCGGCGAACCGCTGGCGCCCGGCGAGCCGCTGGTGCCCGGCGTGCCGCTGGCGCCGGCGTGCCGGTGGCGGCGGGCGTGCCGTGGGTGCGGTTGTCGGGCTGGCCGTCGGCCGCGGCGGCCGGCGTACAGGCCACGACGATTACCGAAAAGATGACCGCAAGCGTGGCCGTACTGAGCCACCTCGGTCGGTTAACCATCGGTTCCTCCTCTACTTATTCGATTGCCGATGTCACACGACTGGCTATGCCGATCTCCCCGCGGACTTGCCAATCGGGGTTCCAAACGACTCCGCGCCGCCTCCTGACGCGCGCGGGGCTCTCCTCGCTGGATTGGCGAAGCCTAGCACTGAGGTGCAAGCACGCGACCGCCTGTTTTGAGCCGTCTAGACTCCCGCCAGTGGCGACCATGCGCATCGGGCTGGCCCAGATCGCGCCCGAGCTCGGGCAGCTCTGAGGCGAACCTTGCCCGCCACGCCGACCTGATCGCGCAGGCACGCGGCGACGGGCGTCAACCTGCTGGTCTTCCCCGAACTGGGCCTGACCGGCTACCTGCTGCAGGAACTCAACGCCGAGGTGGCCATGCGCGCCGACGATGCACGCCTGGCCGCGGCTGGCGGCGGAGGCCGCCGGCATGACCGCCGTCGTCGGCTTCGTCGAGGAATCGGACGATCACCGGCTGTTCATCGCCGCGGCGCTGCTCGAGGGCGGGCGCGGTGCGCCACGTCGCGCGCAAGAACTTCCTGCCCAACTACGGCCTGTTCGACGAGCGCCGCTTCTTCGCCGCCGGCGACCGCGCCGAGGCCGTCGACTCGGACGCTCGGCGTCCGGCTGGGCGTGTCGATCTGCGAAGACTTCTGGCACCTGCCGACGCCGTACCTGCTGGCGCTCGACGGCGCGCAGGTGCTGGTCAACATCTCGTCCTCGCCCGGCCGCGACGTGGCGGCGGTGGTCGAGGGCGGTCTGGGCACGGCCGACGCCTGGCGGCCGCTGCTGCGCACCTACGCCATGCTGACCACGAGCTTTGTCGTCTACGTCAACCGCGTCGGCGTAGAGGAATCGGTCACCTTCTGGGGCGGCTCCGAGGTCATCGACCCAGCCGGTCACACTGTCTTCCGCGCGCCACTCCACGAGGACGGCCTGTTCGTGGTCGACATCGATCCGGACGACCTGCGCCGCGAGCGCATCGCGCTGCCGGTGCTGCGCGACGAGCGCCCAGAAATGGTGCTGCGGCAGCTCGAGCGTGTCGTCCGTCAGCGCGCGGGAGTGGAGGACGGCGGCGGCCGAATGACCGAGACCGTCAGCCCACCCGCCGCCGCGCCCGACCTGCCCTATGACCTGCCCGCGGAGCTGCTGATCGACACCGCCATGGCGCGCCGGATCATCGGCCAGTTCATCACCGGCCACCTGCACATGACCGGCTTCGAACGAGCGCTGCTGGGCCTATCCGGCGGCATCGACTCCGCGCTGGTGGCCTGCCTGGTCGCGGAGGCGATCGGGCCGGACAAGCTGCTGTGTGTGCTGATGCCCTACCGAACGTCATCGCCTGCATCTCGCGGAGATGCTGAAACGCTGGTGCGCCAGCTTGGCTGTCACGCCACGGTCGTCGACATCACGCCGATCGTCGACGGGTACTTCGGCGACGACAGAGGTGACGCCACTGCGCCGCGGCAACTTCGCCGCCCGCGCGCGCATGGCCGTCCTGTACGACCACTCCGTCACGTGGAATGGGCTGGTCATGGGCACCAGCAACAAGACCGAGACGCTGCTCGGTTACACAACACTGTTCGGCGACAACGCCGCCGCCCTGCAGCCGATCGGCGACCTGTACAAGACCCAGGTCCGCCAGCTGTCGGCCGCCGTCGGCGTCCCCGACGCCATCCTGCGCAAGCCGCCCACCGCCGACCTATGGGCCGGCCAGACCGACGAGAGTGAAGTCGGCATGCGCTATTCCGACATCGACCGCCTGCTCTACTGGTCGGTCGACCGCAGGCGGTCGCACGAGCAGCTACTGGCGATGGGCTTCGCCGCCAACCAGATCGAGCGCGTCGAAAAGCTGGTCGCCGGCTCCGAGTTCAAGCGCCAGACGGCGCCCATCGCCAAGCTCGGGCCACGCACGCCGGGCGTCGACTATCTCTACCCGCGTCGCAGGCCAAAGCCGAGCGGGCGTGGCTGAATCGGCGAACGGCGGCACGCTCTACGTGGTCGCCACGCCGATCGGCAACCTGGGCGACATCAGCCTGCGTGCGCTCGACGTTCTGCGCAGCGTGCCGCTGGTGGCCGCCGAAGACACGCGCTTGGCCCGCCGGTTGTGGGCGCGCCACGGCATCGATACGCGCCTGACCAGTTTCCACGCACAGTCGGCGCCCGCCAAACGGCAGCAGCTACTCGATCACCTCCGAACTGGCGCCGACCTGGCGCTTGTCACCGATGCCGGTACGCCGCTGGTCAGCGACCCGGGCGAGGACCTCGTCGCTGCCTGGGCGGGGGAGGGCGGGCAGGTCGTGCCCATTCCTGGTGCGTCGGCGGTCCTGGCGGCGCTGGTGGGCAGTGGCATATCGGCCGCTCGCTGGTCGTTCGAAGGCTTCCTGCCGCGCAAGGGCAAGGAGCGGCGCGACAGGCTGACCCGCATCTGTGCGGACGAACGGGCCACGGTCCTGTTCGAGGCGCCCGGCCGCGTCGCCAACACGCTCGCCGACCTCGCGGCGGTCTGCGGCGCGGACCGGCCGGCGGCGTTGGCGCGCGAGTTGACCAAGCTGCACGAGGAGTTCTGGCGCGGCACGTTGGGCGAGCTGGCCGCGCGGGCGGCCGGCAACGAAGTGCGCGGCGAGGTCACGCTGGTGGTTGCCGGTGCCGCGCCGGACGACCGGCCGACCATGTCGGTCGATGAAGCGCGCGCCGAAGTAGACCGCCTGGTGGCCTCGGGTTTGACACGCTCGGCGGCAGCACGTGACGTCGCCACCCGTTCCGGACTGCCAAGGCGCGAACTGTTCAGACGCTAGACTCGGGCGGCCAGAGGAGGGGATTGCCTTGGACGACCAGCCCGCGACGGTCGAAAGCCGCCAGCCAGCGCCCGAAGACGCACCACGCCCATCGCCTGGCCTGCTGCTCGTGCCCGAGGAGGGCCTGGTCGACCAGCCCGGCCAGCGCAAGAGCGTGGTCATCATCGGCGCCGGCATCGCCGGGCTGGTGGCCGCCTTCGAGCTGCGCCGCCAGGGCCACGACGTCCTGCTGCTGGAAGCGCAGCATCGAGTCGGCGGCCGCGTCTACACGCTGCGCAACTTCGCGCCCGGCCTATACGCCGAGGCCGGCGCCATGCGCATCCCGCGTGTCCACGACCTGACCCTTGCTTACTGCGACCTGTTCGACCTGCCCCTGCGCCCGTTCGTGATGGGCAACCCAAAGACGCTCGTCCACATCGCCGGCCAGCGCATGACCGTCGCCGAAGCGGACGCCGAGCCCGAGCGCCTGCCCTTCGACCTGGCCGACCACGAGAAAGGCAAGACCTGGACCGAGCTGTGGAACGAGGCGACCAGCGAGTTCCGCGAACGCTACGAGCGGGGCGGCGTCGAATCGCTCGACGGCCTGCTGCGCGAATACGACCAGTACTCGATCCGCGAGTTCCTGACCATTCGCGGTTTCTCGGAGGGCGCGCTCGAGCTGTACGGCGTCATGAGCTTCCGCGAATCCAACATGAATGCGGCCGTCGTCGAGCAGCTGCGCGAGATCGTCGGTCGGGCGTTCGAGGACATGCAGGAAATCGCGGGCGGCATGGATCAGTTGCCGCGTGCCTTTTACGGGCAAGTCCGCGAGTCGGTGCGCTTCGGTGCTGAGGTCAACGCCATCGAGCAGGACGAGTCGGGCGTGACCGTCCACTACCGCGGCCCGGTCGGCCGCTTCAAGGTCCGCGCCGACCACGCCATCTGTGCCATCCCGTTCTCGGTCCTGCGCGACATCGAGATCCTGGGCACGCCCTTCTCACGCGAGAAGCAGAAGGCGATCCGCGAGCTCAACTACAACGCGTCGACGAAGATCCTCTTCCAGACCCGCCACCGCTTCTGGGAGGCCGAGGACGGTATCGTCGGCGGGACGACGGTCACCGACCTGCCCATCCGGCGCATCTGCTACCCCTCGTTCTCCGACCCGAACGACGAGCGCGGCACCTTGCTGGCGTCGTACACGTGGGGTCAGGACGCGCTGCGCTGGGGCGCCATGTCGTCCGAGGACATGATCGAGCAGGCGCTCGAAGACGTGGCCCAGATTCACCCGTCGATCAACGCCGAGTTCGAGGTCGGCGCCACGCACGCCTGGTACGACGACCCGTACGCCCGCGGCGCCTTCGCGCTCTTCGAACCTGAGCAGCAGACCCGGCTGCAGCCGGCGATCGTCGCGCCCGAAGGTCGCATCCATTTCGCCGGCGAGCACACGTCGCTGTATCACGCCTGGATCCAGGGCGCCCTCGAGTCCGGCATCCGCGCCGCGCGCGAGGTACATGAGGCCAGGCAGGCCGCGGTCGAGGCCAGCGCATGACCGACGAGGAGATGAGCCGCAGACCGCAGCAGCCGCTACCGGCCACCTCCGGGCAGCCGGATCCGGCGAGCGCGCCTCCGATTCCGCGAGCGGTCGTGGACGTGGCGGAGGAGGGGCTGGGCCACCGATCGGGCGAGCGCAAACGTGTGCTGATCATCGGCGCCGGCATGGCCGGCCTGGTCGCCGCCTACGAGCTGCGTCGCCAGGGCCATGAGCCGGTCGTGCTCGAGGCACAGAACCGCGTCGGCGGACGCGTCTACACGCTGCGCGAGTTCGCGCCCGGCCTTTACGCCGAGGCCGGCGCGATGCGCATCCCGCGCGCACACAACCTGACGCTCGAGTACTGCCGGCACTTCAACCTCGACATGCGGCCCTTCGTCATGGGCAACCCCAAGGGGCTGGTCTACATCGGCGGCGTGCGCATGACCTCGGCCGAGGCACAGGCCAGCCCGGAGCGGCTGCCGTACGAGCTGGCGGATCACGAGCGCGGCAAGAGCGCCGACCAGCTGTGGGAGGAGGCGACCGCCGACATCCGCGCGATGGTCGAGACCGCCGGCGACGAGGCGTGGGCGGAGATCGTGCGCCGCTACGACGAATATTCGCTCTACGAATTCCTGAAGTTCCGTGGCCTCTCAGAAGAAGCCATCGAGTTCTATGCGGTCATGAACTTCGTCGAAGCGGACATGCACAACGCGGTCGTCGAGATCCTGCGTGAGGACCTCGGCGGCGCGTACGTCGACATGAGCACGATCGTGGGCGGCATGGACCGCCTGCCGAACGCCTTTTACGGCGAGCTGCAGGACGCGGTGCGCTTTGGCGTCGAGGTGCGCGCCATCGAGCAGGACGGCGAGGGCGTGACGCTGCGCTGCCGGCGTGGCACGGATCGCGTCACCTTCAAGGGCGACTACGCGATCTGCACGCTGCCGTTCTCGGTGCTGCGGACGGTCGAGCACGGCTTCTCGCACGACAAGGAACGGGCCATCCGCCAGCTCAACTACCACGCCTCGACCAAGATCCTCTTCCAGGTACGTCATCGGTTCTGGGAGGAGACCGACGGGATCGTTGGTGGTGCGACGGTGACCGACCTGCCGATCCGGCGCTTGAACTATCCACCCACCGACCCGACCACCACGCGCGGCGTCCTGCTGGCCTCGTACACGTGGGGCCAGGACGCGCTGCAGTGGGGCGCGATGGCCCATGACGAGCGCATCGACGAGGCACTGGAGGACGTCGAGCGCATCCATCCGCAGGTCAGGCGCGAGTTCGAGGTGGGAGCGTCGCACGCCTGGTACGGCGACCGCTGGGCACGCGGCGCCTTCGCCATGTTTGCGCCGGAGCAGCAGACTGCGCTGCAGGCCGACATCGTCCGGCCCGAAGGCCGTGTCTTCTTCGCCGGCGAGCACTGCTCGCTGTATCACGCGTGGATCCAGGGCGCGCTCGAGTCCGGCATTCGCGCCGCGCGTGAAATCAATGAGCTGCCGGCGCCGCAGTAGACGCACCGATGACGGCTGAGGCGCCCGCTTACCGGACTCACCTTTTCAGCGATCTGCGCGGGTATACGACTCTCCTCGAGCAGGCTGGCAATACTGCTGGTGCCGAGATGCTCAACCGCTATCGGGCGATGGTCCGATCGGTCATCGGCCGCTTCGGCGGGACTGAGGTCAGCACCGAGGGCGACGCGTTCTACGTTGTCTTCTCGTCGGCGTCGAACGCCGTCCTGTGCGGCCTGACCATGGTCGACGAAGCGGCGCTCGAGAACCAGGCACACACCGAAGTGCCGATCAAAATCGGCGTGGGCATCCACAGCGGTGAGGCCGTTGAGACTGACTCCACTTTCGTCGGGACCGCCGTCAACGTCGCGGCGCGTGTCTGTGCAGTGGCGCAACCAGGCGAAGTACTCGTCACCAGCACCGTGCGCGGCATCGTCCACGGCAACGTCGCGGCGACCTTCCTCTCGCGTGGCAAGAAGAAGCTGAAGGGCCTGGCCGAGCCGATCGAGCTGTTCAGCGTCGTCGCCGCGGGCCGGCCCGTACCTGCCGGGCAGCGCGTGCCACGACGGCGCGCACTGGTGCTGGCGGCAGTCGCCGGCGCGGTCGTGATCGGCCTTGGCGCGGCGACCGCGTTCTGGCCGGGCCCTGCGGGGCCCGCCGCCACGCCCGGCCCAACAGACCTGCCAACGGCCATCGTTGGCCCGCTTGGCCTGGGCTCGTATCAGTCGGATCGCTTCACGCCCAATTTCCGTTTCGATGTCTCGGATCTGGGCTGGAGCCTCTACCGCAGCACCAGCGACGCGGTCGGCCTGCTGTACCAGTTCGAACCGCAGGGGAAGCTCGATATCGGGCGCCCCGGCCGCGTCTTCGTCGACCCATGCGCAACTGAGGGTGCCAGCGTGCCGGTGGGGCGAACGGCAGCCGACTTCTTTCAAGCGGCTGCCCAGGCGCCGTACCTGCATGTGGCTGAACCGACCGTGACCGCCGTGGGCGGCGAGAGGGCGCTGACCGCCGACATCACGCTCGATCCCGGTGCGCAGGCAGCCTGCGGATCACTGGGCGGCGCCGGTTCGGGTTCAGGCATCTCAGTTTTTTCGCTGGGCGGCGAGTTCTGGAGCGCCCAGCCCGGCGAGATCGTGCGCGTGGTTGCACTCGACAGTGTTGATGGACTGATCACGATGCTGGTCAGCAACACGGAAGCCTCCGCGACGAGCGTTCAGTCGCTGGAGGACTTCTTCAACCTGGCCGACCGCATCGTCCAGAGCGTCAGGTTCTGAGCAGGGTCTCCTCGAGCCGACCCAGGAAGTGAAGCCAGCCTTCGCGATGTGAGTCGCGATCTGCCTGCTCAGTGGCGTCCTGCCCATAGACACCGTGTTGGAGGCGCAGGTTCGTGCCTGGGTTCGCCGCCTCGAATTGAACCGACACAAGCCGCGTGGGCAGCTGCGGTTCGTGGTCCCAGCGCCAGCTGAAGCGCAAGGCGCTGGCCGGGCGCAAAGTCGGTGTACTCGCCGCGCAGGTGCCAGTCCTGGCTGGGCCACGACAAGATGTATAGCCCGCCCGGCTGAGCATCGATCTCGGCCTGCGGCGCCCACCATTCGGCGAGCAGGGAAGGCGTCACGAAATAGCTGAATGCTTCCGCCGGCGGTGCAGAAACAGCCATTTCGAAGGTCAAGCCGTCGGGGTTCGTCTCGATCTCGCGCACGGACACGGCGCGATTTTGGCAGACGCCAGGGTTCTACCCCGCCGGCCGTAATGTGAAATTGGTCAGGTAAGCGCCATCGATCGACACGGCCGACGTCGCCTGGGGCGTGGGCGCTGGCGTCGGCGCCTGCGTTGAAGTTGGCGCCTGCGTTTGAGTTGCCGATGGCGTCGGCGCCGGCTGCAAGGTCGGGCTTGGCTGCGCCGTCGGACTAAGTGTCGGTGGGGCATTGCCTGAGCAGGCGACGACCAGCAGCAAGCCGGCAGCCAACGTCGCGATAGGCCGGGACGTATTCATCGGACAACCTCCAATGGTGGCTGTGCGTCAGGCTCGAGCCGGAAATAGGTCCCGACTGCCGAGATGTGACGGCGGCCAAGGCGGTAGACCAGGCTGGCCGGCGGTGGCTGGCGCGATGTGGCGCGGATCGCCCGATCGCGCTCCGGACCGTCAGCCAACGGGAAGGCGGTAACCCGCGCGTGGACCCGGCCCTTCACGATCACTGCCGAGCCTGACGCCGCGAGGTTTTGCGCCCACTGTGCGTTGCCGTTGGGATTGCCCACGTACCACTGGCCGTCGATCACAAATAGCGGACGACCGCAGATCGCCCCTGGCCGGTGCTGACGACCGATGGTCACGATCTCGGACCGACCAGCAAGGCCAGGGGCCGAGGCAGGAGCCCAACAGCATCCTGAACACCACTGAACCGAAACAGCCCCCGTCGCCGGTCCGACGATCTGTGACTCCTTTGTGGCCGTTCCGCTCCCCGGAGTTCCCGCGACCCAGAGCGTCGACCCGTCGGCGGCAACGTCAAACGCGCAGAGGGCGACCGCCGATCCATCAGGCGACCACGTTTCCTCGATCTCGCCCCGGTCGGAGAAGTCCCAATTAGGGAACTCGCACGAAAAGGTCCCGGGGGGCGTCACGTTGTAGATGACGGCCCCGTCGACGATGAGGACTTCGCCGTCCTGGCCCCTTTCCTGGCGATTGACAAGCAGCTTCGCGCGATCCGGCGACACGAGAACGAAGTCCGGCCGCTCGAGCAGGTCGCTACGTGCCGGTAGAAGCTTGATCTGGTCCCCGCCGTCCGCGGAGCTGACGGTGAACGTACCCATGTCGGACAGGTTCTTGGCGTCGAAACCGCCGTAGCCGAAGATTCGACTGCCGTCCAGCGACCAGGCCAGCGGAACAAGGTTGTGTGGCGCCGGGCATCGTCTTTCTCTCCTCGCCTGAACCCGCGCGATCATGAACGCGCGGCGGCCACTCGCTCCTGACGACTGGAAAATCGGAGGCTGGTCAGCGGCGGTTGGCCGTGGACGCATAGCGCGACGACGTTGGCGATGGCTAGTCGTAGCAGGAGCGGCGCCTCCGCGTGGCTGTCGCCGCCGCCCTCCATCTCGATGTCCTGACAATCGAGATCGCCGAAACCTTCAGCCGGCGGGCTGGCCTACCAGTCGGCGATTGAGTCGGAGATCAGGAGCTGCGGCGCTCCGCCGGTCGCCGGCACCACGTAGACGTCACCCAGGTGTCCAAAGGACGTGTAGGTGCCGCGCGTGAAGACAAGTGCACTGCCGTCCGGCGACCAGGCGATGTCGTGATCGAGCTCCGGGCGATCTGGCGTCGTCAAGCGCGTCAAGCCGGAGCCGTCGGCATTCATTACCCAGACCCCGCGTTGCTGACGGCTGCCGTTGGTGAATGCGATTCGAGTCCCGTCCGGCGACCACTGCGGGTCGGTGTCATCTTGGGATGAGGTCAGGTTGGTGATCTGGCCGGACGCTGTATCGAGCCGGACCAGGCCGCCCGTGCAGCTGCGCGGGGAACCGGTCACGCAGTACGTTTCGGCGACGAGCGTCGACAGGTCTGGCGACAGCTGGCCGGCCTGCACTCCGAAGTCGGGGTACGGACCGAACGCTTGTGCCGGCCTACCGGTCACGAGAACCACGTACTCCGATGCCGGTCCGGTCGCCGTGTTCGCGAACGCCTGCCGGTTGGCGGACGACGAGTTCTGAACAGCGCCCCGAGGAAATCGAAGCCCGCCAGCACGACCTCAGACCCGTCGGGCGCCCAGTTCACTTTCGAGAAGTAGTGCCGGTCGGGCAAAGCAATTACGTTCAAGATGTTCCCATCCAGGATCACGACCTTGAGTCCCGAAGGGTCGTCAGCGAGGATTGCGGCCGACTTGCCATCCGGCGAGATATATGCCTCGTCGCGCAGGTCGACGCTCTGGAGTCTGCCGGTGCCGACGTTCAGCTGCCCGTTGATCATCGAACCATCGGTAGCCGCGAAAATCGTGATCAGGCGCCTGTCGTTCGAGAATTGAACGCTGGCCCAGCCAGGCCCGAACGTGTCGGCAAATACGTTCTTGCTCAGTGGCGCCAGCGCAACCGGCACCGTTGCTACCCGGACATGCTCGCCGGTGGCCGGATCGATGGTCAGAATCTCGGCTGTGTCACCGAGAAGGTGGAAGACGGCGACTACGTTGGCCGGCACCTCCACCGGCGATGCAGAAGCCTCTGGTGCAGCGGTCGAGGTCGGCTCAGGCGTCGGAGTCGGTGTCGGGCTCGGCGTAGGCGGTACAAGGCTGACCGTCGGTAGCGGCGTCGCCGTGGTCGCGACGTGAAGGATGTTGGACGAGACCACGAACGCCGCACTGGCGAGGATGGCGCCCGTACAATGCTGCGGCAGCCAGCAGGGTCCAGCTGCGAACAGCCTTGCCGTGTCGCGCGCGCGCTTGCAGCGGCGACGTCCATAACGCTCGCGCGCAGAGCCGCCGGAGCGATCGGATCGCCATCGACTTCGGCGCGGTACCAGCGACGAAGGCGCTGCTCGAGAAGTTCGTCGTTCATGGCATCTCCTCGCGCAGCCGCCATCGCCGCGTGGAGCTTCTTCAGGGCGTAATGGAGGCGCGACTGGACGGTTCCCGACGGCACGCCGAGCCGCGCTGCAATCTCGTCAAGCGGCATGTCGCGGTAGAAACGCAGCGCAATGACGACCTGCTGCTCGGCCGACAACGTCGCGATCGCCCGGCCGACCTCGTCGCGCTCGATGGTCGAGCCCGACGAATCCGCTGTCGCCAGGCCCATCTCCTCCGAGATGTCACGTCGTCTGTTGGCGTCGAGAGCGAACCATGCGGTTGCGGCAGGTGTTGACCAGGATCCGGTCGAACCACTGGTCGAAGCGCGCCGGGTCGCGCAGTGTCGACCACTTGCGCCAGGCCTGGACAAACGCGTCGTGCGTGGCGTCCTGCGCATCGGTCGTGTCGCGCAGGATCGCGCGGGCGAGCCGGTAGGCCGCGTCAAGATGGCTATCGGCGAGTCGCCGGAAAGCCGCCACCTGATCTGAGCTCGCCGCCGACCCGACCGGCGACTGATCCGGTAGCGAAACCACCTCGGCCGATTGCCTCACGCTGTCCTGACAATCCGGAGACTCGAAATCTTCATCCGTAATTGGCGGTGAAGCCAGCGCTAATCAGCGGATAAGTGGTGCTGGTTAATGTCCGTGCCGTCGAGACCCGCCGTCCGCCGACAACGCAGGCCGCCCGAGTGAAATGCGGCCGGGAGGTTCGGATGAACAAGGTGATGCTCATCGGCCGGCTGACCAAAGAGCCGGAGATGCGCAAGCTGGCGTCTGGCAAGACGGTCACGACGTTCAGCGTGGCTACCCACGACTACCGTGGCGCGGGCGGTGAGAAGTCGGAGTTCCACAGCGTGGTCACGTGGGACCGGCTGGCCGAGATCTGCGCGGAGTTCCTGGGCAAGGGCGCGCTGGTGTCGATCGAGGGCCGCATCCAGACCCGCCAGTGGGAAGACGAAAACAAGTTGCGCCATTGGAAGACGGAGATCGTGGCCAACGCGCTCGAGATGCTGTCCGGCCGGCGCAAGAAGGATTACGCGACCGAGGCGTCGGCGCAGGCGCTCGAGGCGCAGGCGGAGGCCGATGGGTTCGCCCGCGTCCCGGCAGTTGCCGAGGACGACGCGGACCCGGAAGCGGACCTCGAAGACGAAGCGGAGCAGTCAGAGCTCGTCGCGGCCTGACGCCTTTCCCTCAGGCGGGCGCGAACGCTCCTCCGCGCCCGCCATTTCGGTTCATGAGGCCGCCTCGACCTTGGCCAGCGCGGCGAGCACCTCGCGGGCAACCTGGTCAATCGGGGCCGCCACGACATCGACTCGAATGGTGGCTGATTCGCTCAGCATCGCGTTGTAGCCCCAGCCGCCACTGCCTGTGCGCCGCATGTCGGTCCGTACCAGCACGATCGGCTTTTTCTGATACGCGTAGCCGACCTCCCACGAGGTGCCGGAGTCTGGATCAGACCCATCCATGATCGCGACGAGGCCATCGGCCCAATCGATGCCGCCGACGTCTCCCGCGAAGATGTCCGCCGCGTCCCTGCCCATTTCCTGCTCCTGGGGCAGGTAGACCTCGTGCCCCGCGGCCCGAAGTGCGGTCGCGAGCGTGGCGTTCCAATCGCGCTCTGCGGCGCTGAACAGCGGCGCCGCGAAGTAGACCCGCATCGTCGAAGTATGGCTGGCGGGTTTGCGCCAAATTCTCAGTGGCCGCCGCTCCTTTTCAGGCTATTCACCACCGGCGTCTAGAATTCACCGATGAACGAACCCAGCATGCCCGGTGAGCCCGGGCCCGAAATCGACGACAGCCAGAATCCAACCTCGGCGGCGCCCGGCGACGACGCTCGCCAGCCGTTCCGCGACATGCTCAGCCAGCTGCAGGGAATGATCGACACGGTCGCCGTCAAGTCCGGCCCGGTGCTGCGCGAGGTTGCCGCCAAGGCAGCGGAGCTCGCGGCCGTCGCCGGCGAGCGTGCCGGCCCCATCGCCTACAAGGCCGCCGAGGCGACCCAGAAGCTCGGGCAGCAGGTGGCCGATACGAGCAAGGAAGTTGCCGCCGACCTTCGGCGCCAGCCCGCGGCCGAGAATGGCAGCGCGTCAGAGGCCACGCCGGCTAACGGCGCCAGCACCGACCACTCGGACGGCGAGACGCACGACTGGCCCAACGCCTAACCAAACACCCGCATAGAAACCGAAAACCCGGTCGCTTTCGCGACCGGGTTCTTCGTTATCTGGCGACCGACTAGCGGCGGTTCTGCTTGGCCTCCGCTTCCTTGCGGCGCTGACGATCGCGCGCCTCGCGCTCGATCTCGGCGTTACGCGAGTTGGCGATGTGCCGGCTCGTGCCGTAGTCGGCGCTGGAACATGTGGCCTTCGGTATCACCATCGGCCGGATCTTCGATGGCCGACCGCTTGGCGCCCTCGGGCTCCAGCTGATCTTCGGTGGCCCTTGACTTAGCCATTTCATCTCTCCTTTAAGCGCTCAGTGGGCGCGTGGGCGGGTCACGCCCTCGTCGCTGTGTGGATCAGGATCGTGTTCGCGCGTGCGGGAGTCAATGAGCGAGGCGACTCGCGCGCTGTAAAGTGGCCGACAGGCCAGGCACGGTCACCGTGCTGCGAGGGATGAGGGGTTAATGGGAGCGCTGACTGCATATCGCCGCGTGCTGCGCAACCCGGCCCTCGCGCGTCTGCTCATCGGCGAATTTGTTTCCTCCATCGGCGACTGGCTGTATCTCGTCGCACTGCTGGTCGTCGTCTACGCCGAAACGCGGCGACCCGGTCGTGCTCGGCATTATCGGTGCCGCCCGCGTCCTGCCCTACGTGCTGCTGTCGGTTCCGGCCGGCATTGCCGCCGACCGCTATGACCGGCGCCTGATCCTGCTCAGCACCGACATCATTCGCGGGCTGATCATGGTCGTGATCGCGGCCATCGTCTTGCTCAACGGTCCGACCATCCTGGTGGTCATCCTGGCCGTCCTGGCAACCTGTTTCTCAGCTTTCTTCTCGCCCGCCATCGGCGCCTTCCTGCCGTCGCTGGTCAAGGATGAATCGGAACTTGGGACCGGCCAACAGCCTGTGGTCGAGCCTGGACAACCTCGCCTTCTTCGTCGGCCCGATGTTCGCGGCCATCCTGCTGGGCTTCGGCCAGCTGCCTCTCGCATTCGTGCTAAACGCGGTGACCTTCGCCGTCGTCGCCGCTGTCCTGTGGCGTCTGCCCTCGGCCATGTCGGCCAAGCCGGAGGCCAAGGCGATCGGGGCCGCCGTCGAGGAGGCCAAGGAGCAGGCGGCCAAGGCGCCGTCCGTCAGCGTTCGAGAGGCGCTGCGGCCCGTAATGCGCCCGCTGCTCGGCATCTCGACGATCAACATCGTCGGCGGATTCGTGTTCGGCGGGCTGGGCATGCTCACCGTCGTCCTTGCCGTCCAGTACTACAACGTGGGCGAAGCGGGCACCGGCCTGTTCAACTCGGCCATCGGTGTGGGCGGTGTCGTTGGCGCCTTCGTCGCCGGTGCACTGGTCCTGCGCCGCCGGCTGGGGCCGCCCATGCTCATCGGTGCGGTTGCCATCGGCGCGAGCGTGGTTGCGCTGGGCATCCTGCCCGCCCAATTCTTCGGCCTGGCGCTGGTCGCCATGGGCGTCGCGTCGGCCGGTTCGCTACTCACCGAGATCGTCAGCACGACGCTGTTCCAGCGCATCGTGCCCGACGCGATCCGCGGCCGAACGATCGGCATCCATGGACACCGCCTCGGTACTCGCCTACGCGGCCGGCTCGCTGGTGCTGCCCATCGTTGCCGCCAACGACCCGCTGCCGGCGTTGGTTGCGTCCGGGCGTGGCCATGGCGATCGCCGGCACCATCGCCGTCATCCTGCTCGGCCGCTATGCCGTCCAGGACGGGTCGATCGACGACGAGCGGCGCAAGCTCGGCGACGTCGAGCTGTTCCAGGGCCTCAACCCGGCCGCCATCGAAACGGCCATGCGGGCGGCCACTGTCGTGCGCTATGACGGCCGGCGAAGTCGATCATTCGCCAGGGCGACCCGGCGGACCGCTTCTACGTCATCGTCGACGGTCGGGTGGAGGTGACGCAGACGCCGGCCGCAGGCGGACAGGCACAGGTCCTGCGGCAGGAGGGCGAGGGCGAATTCTTCGGCGAGATCGGCCTGCTTTCGAACGTGCCGCGTACGGCAACCGTGACCGGCCGTGACCGACGGCAAACTGGTCGCTCTCGAGCGTGAGCCGTTCCTCGAGCTGGTCCGCGCTGGGCAGGGCTTGACGTACCGCCTGCTTGACCTGCATCGTGGCGCCACCACGACCGCCGGCTGAGGCCGCCAAGATGGACCCGAATTTCGCAGTCACTGCGCTCGCCAAAACACCCTTGTTCGCGCACGCCAGCGCGACGACTCTGCAGACGGTCGCCAGCAACCTGCGCCGGCGCCGTTTCCGGCGCAACGAGGTGATCTTCCACCAGGGCGACCCCGGCGACTCGCTGCACATCGTCGCCAACGGCGCGGTCAAGATCGTCCTGCCCTCGGCGGAAGGGGAGGAGGCGATCATCGCCACGCTGCGCGAGGGCGACTTCTTCGGCGAGCTGTCGCTGCTCGACGGCGCGCCGCGGTCGGCCACCGCCACGGCGCTCGAGCCGTCCGAGACGCTGGTCCTGCCGCGACCGATCTTCCGCCAGCTGATGCAGGACGACCCGGGGCTGCGTGATGCGCTGCTGTTCGGGCTCGTCGCGCGAGCTGCGCCGGCTGACCGCTCACGTCGAGGAGCTGCACTTCCTCGACCTGGCCGGCCGCCTGGCGATGCGCCTGACGCGCCTCGCGCGCGAACAGGTGCCGGGCGTCCAGACCGAGGTCCGCCTGAACTGGCCCTATACACAATCCGATCTTGCCGCGATGATCGGCGGCACGCGCCAGAGCGTGAACAGGCTGCTCAGCGGCCTGGTCGAAGACGGGCTGCTGCGCATCGAACCTGATTACATCGTCATCACCGATCTGGACGCGCTGGCCAGGCGCGCCGAGCTCTGAGGAGGTGCGGCAAAAGACATCGTCTGATGTCGGCGAACAGACAATCCCGCTGTCCGCTCAGAGCTACGGGTTAGGTCAAGCAGTCACGATGATTTCGGTGGGGCGAATCCAAATAAATCGCTTCGTACAGGGAGGTTCCCGATGAGCAAATCTCGTTCAGCAGACTCCGCCGTCTACAAGCGTCCCTTGAGCGGCGGCGAGGCCATCGACGACGACGTCGAAGGCCATTCGATGATGACCCACGCCTCGGGCGGCCCGAAGCTGCACGCGGCGGGCGGCCCGAAACTGCACGCGGCCGGCGGCCCAAAGCTGCACGCCGGTCCGAAGCGCTCCGCGACGGGCGACGACGACGACGTCGAAGGCCACGGCATGAAGGCCAGCTCAGCCGCCGTGGCCCAAGCTCCACGCCGCCGGTGGTCCGAAGCTCCACGCCGGCCCCAAGCGCTCCGCGACGGGTGACGACGAGGACACCGAAGGCCACGGCATGAAGGCCAGCCAGGCCTCGCCCAAGCTCCACGCCGCCGGTGGTCCGAAGCTCCACGCCGGCGCCCAAGCGCTCCGCCGGTGACGACGACGACGTCGAAGGCCACAACATGAAGCTCCACGCAGGCCCCAAGCTCCACGCCGGCCCGAAGCGCTCCGCGACGGGTGACGACGATGTCGAAGGCCACAACATGAAGCTCCACGCCAGCCGGCCAGGTGGCGGCCCTCACACCAAGGCCAAGAGTCGCGCCATCGACGACGACACCGAAGGCCACAGCCTGCGGGCCAGCCAGGCAAAGCCGAAGCACAAGGACGATCTCGCAGCCCAAGTCGCGCAGCCGAAGCCGAGCAGTCGACGACGGCGACGACGTCGAAGGCCACTCGAAGAGCCGCAGTCGCGTAGTCGACGACGGCCCGGATCCACTCGAGCCGAGCAAGTCGAAGAGCCGCAGTCGGGCAACCGACGACGGCGACGACGTCGAAGGGCACTCGAAGAGCCGGTCAAGGTAGTACTTCACTCGCCCTATCGGGATGGATCGTCCCGATACATGCCGCCGCGCTGCAGGCACTCCGCCAGGCAGCGCGGCGGTCTTCTGTTGCCCGGCGTCTCGAATCTGACGCCGAACAGAGCCTTCTGCAGACGATCGTCGAGGCAACGGTCAACCTGTTCGACGCCGAGGCGTCCTCGATCGCCCTCTTCGAGCCCGATCCGGACCGCCTCGAGTTCCGGGTAGCGGCCGGCCCGCAGGGCCAGGGCGCGATCGGCCTGTCCGTGCCGCCGTCGCGCGGCATCGTCGGCTACGTCTTTTCGACCGGCCAGGCGCTGGCCCTGTCTGATGTGCTGAGTGACCCGCGCTTCGATCGCGCGACCGCCGAGCGAACGGGCTACGTGCCGCGCTCCATCGCCGCCGTGCCGCTGGTCGACGACGAGCAGACGGTCGGTGTGCTGCAGGTCCTCGACAAGCGCAGTTCGCCGACCTTCTCGCTGCGCGACATGGAGCTCATGGCCGTTTTCGCGCGCCAGGCCGCGGCCGCCATCCGTGTCGCTCGCGTCCAGCGCGACACCAGCCTGCTGCTGCGCGCGGTCCTGGCGCAGATCGATGACGACATCAGCGACGAACAGCTCGACGCGCTGGTCTCGAGCGCCACGTCCGGCCTCGATCGGACCGACGACGTGCCGTTCTGGTCGGTCGTCGACAAGGTCGCCCTGCTGCGCGGCCTGTCGGACCGTGAGCTGCGCCTCGTGGCCGACATTCTCGAGGTGATCGCCGCGCACGCATCGCGCGGCCGCCGCAGCGTCTGAGCGCACGACAATGACCGACCAGGAGCTTCCGGCGTGGTCGGAGCCGTTCATGGAGGAGCGAGCGGCCCAAGCTCGCGCGGCTGGCCGGCGTGCCGCGCATCGATCGCGACTGGGCGTGGGGCGGCGCCACCGGCGCCGGCGTGACCGTCGCCATCCTCGACAGTGGCGTTGAGGGCAGCCATCCCAGCGTCGGCGGGCGGCTGATCGAAAGCGTCGCCGTCGAGATCGTCGACGACGAGGCACAGGTCGTGCCCGACGAAGGTGGTGACCTGTTTGGCCACGGCACTGCCTGCGCCGGCATCATCGTCGGCCTGGCGCCGGAGGTAGAGATCGTGTCGGTGCGCGTGCTGGGCGCCGACCTGCGCGGCAAGGGCGTGGCCTTCCTGGCCGGCCTCGAGTGGGCGGTCGAGCGCCGCGTGCAGGTGATGAACCTGAGCCTGTCGTCCAAGAGCGAGCGGCTGTTCCCGTTCTTCCACGAGACGGTCGACGACGCCTACTTCCACCACGTCTCGCTGGTCAGCGCGGTCAACAACGTGCCCGGCCTGTCGTTCCCGTCGACGTTCTCGTCGGTCTTTTCGGTCGCCGCACACGCCGTGGCTGACCCGGAGACCTTCTTCTACAACCCGGCGCCGCCGGTCGAGTGGGGTGCCTGGGGCGTCGATGTGCCGGTGGCGTGGAAGGATGGCGGATCGACCGTCGCCACGGGCAACAGCTTCGCCGCGCCGCACATGGCCGGCCTGGTCGCCCGCATCGCCTCGAAGCACCCGGGCCTGACGCCGTTCGAGATGAAGGCTGTGCTGGCTGCGATCGCGAACAACCCGCAGCCCAAGTTCTAGCCCGCTCCCGCTTCGCAGAGGGCACCCCTGTTAGGATCGGCTGCCCATGCCCGAGCGCGCCAAGTTCTACCTGACCACGGCCATCTTCTATCCCAGCGCGAGCCCGGCCCTGCACTCGCTGTTCGAGGCGATCGGCTCCGATGCCATCGCGCGCTGGCATCGGATGATGGGCGACGACACGCGCTTCCTGACCGGCCTGGACGAGCACTCGGCCAACGTCGAGCGCGCAGCGCGACGAGCAAGGGCCTGGCGCCGCGCGAGTTGATCGATCCGTGGGCGGTGACGTGGCAGTCCACCTTCGACACCTTCGGCATCTCCTACGACCGCTTCATCCGCACGACTGATCCCGACCACGCTCGCGCGTCGACCGAAATGGTGCGCCGGGCGATGGCCGCCGGCGACATCTACAAGGGCACATACGCCGGCTGGTACTGCCCGGGCGACAACGAGTTCAAGACCGATGCCCAGCTGGTCAACGGCCGCTGTCCCGACCACCCGACGCTGGAGCTGCAGTGGCTGGAGGAAGAGAACTACTTCTTCGCGCTGAGCAAGTACCAGGGACGGCTCGAGCAGCTGTACCGCGACAATCCGTCGTTCTGCGAGCCGGAGCACTTCCGCAACGAGGTGCTGGGCTGGCTGCGCGAAGGCCTGCGCGACTTCTCGATCAGCCGCGCCGGCGGCAACTGGGGCATTCCCTTTCCCGGGCGACCCTGACCACCGCATCTACGTTTGGTACGACGCGCTGGTCAACTACATCACCGGCGCCGGCTTTCCCGACGACGACGGCATCTTTCGCGCACTGGTGGCCGGCCGATGTCCACGTCATCGGCAAGAACATCACGCGCTTCCATTGCCTGTACTGGCCGGCGATGCTGTGGAGTGCCGGCGTTGACCTGCCCAAGCAGGTCTTCGCCCACGGCTTCATGCTCGACAAGGGCGAAAAGATGAGCAAGACGCGCGGCAACGTCCTCGCGCCCGATGAGATGGCGGCGCTGCTCAGCGTCGACGGCGTGCGCTACGTGGTGCTGGCCGAGGTGCCCTTCGAACGCGACGCTGACGTGTCGCTACGACGGCTTTGTGCGCCGCTACAACGCCGACCTGGCCAACGACTTCGGCAACCTGCTCAACCGGACGCTCAACATGACCGGTCGCTACCTCGACGGCGAGCGCGTGCCGCCAGTGGCGGGCGCGGCGAGCGAGCTTGGCCAGGAGTGGGCCGAAACGTGGCCGCTCATCGAACGGGCCATGGAGAGGTTCCTGCTCGGAGATGCCCTGGCCGCGCTGGGCGAGTTCGTCGGCGCTGCCAACCGCTTCGTCGATGCCGAGCAGCCGTGGCAGCTGGCCAAGGCGGCCAAGAACGGCGACGCCGACGGCACCAAGCAGGCTGCGGCACGGTGCTGGGCGACCTGCTCGAGGCATGCCGCGTCGTGTCGCTGGCCTACGGTCCGTTCATGCCGACCGCGTCGCGCCGGGTGAGCGCAGCAGCTGGGGCTCGGCTATGACTACGACGAGCGCGGCGCCGGCGGTCAGCCGCTGGCGCAAGCGGTGGCGTGGGGATCGGCTGCTCGCGGGCAGAGTCGGCACCGCCGAGATCCTGTTTCCACGGGCGGAAACGGCGACCGAGTAACCTCCGCCAGCAAGGAGGACCTCGGCAGTGATCGACTCGCACTGCCACATCCAGGCCGACGCTTTCGACGAAGATAGGGCGGCGGTGCTGGCCGCCGCGCAGACGGCAGGCGTGGCGCGCATTCTCGTGCCGGGCTGGGACCTGGAGTCGTCGCGCGCTGCCATCCAGCTCGCGCGAGCGCACGGCCTGGACGCGGGAGTTGGCATCCACCCACACGTGGCGGCGGGCGCTGACGACGCGACATGGGACCAGATCGTGGCGCTTGCCGACGAACCCGAAGTGGTAGCCATCGGCGAGACCGGCCTGGACTACGACCGCGGCTTCTCGCCGCGCGTGGCGCAGCTGGTCAACCTGCGCCGGCACCTGCTGCTTGGGCCGAGCCGTGGGCAAGCCGGTGATCCTGCACTGCCGCTCGAAGCCGGGCGAGCGCGACGCGCAGGACGATCTACTGCGCGAGCTGGCCGCCGCCGGCGCCGGCACGACCGACTGGCCGGCCGCGCGAGGTCGTCGGCCGGCGCTGCTTCACTCATTTTCGGGCCCAATTGATTACGCCGAGCAAGCGCTGGCCATGGGCCTGGCGATCAGCTTCTCGGGCCTGGCCTTCCGCGCCGGCGAGGAAGCGACGGCCGATGTGGCCAAGCTGGTGCCGGCCGACCGACTGCTGACCGAGACCGATTCGCCCTACCTATCGCCGCCCGGTGCGCCGCGCCGGCGCAACGAGCCGCGCTGGGTCGAGGTGACCACGAACTGGCTCGCAAACCAACGAGCCGAGGACGTTTCCGTCCTCGGCCGTCAGTTGGTTGGCAACTACGATCGGATGTTCGCGCGCGCCTGAGCGCGCGCGGCGCTGACGACCTATTCGGGGTGCGAACCCTGGCGGTTGTAATTCGGCGCCTGCGCCGGCTTCTCGGGCGCCTGCACCGGAGCGACGTACGTCCCGCTCTTGACGGCGTTGCGGAACTCTTCCGATGCCGCCTGGGCCGGGCCGTCGGCCAGGCCGCCGTCAGCGTTGACGTCGACCGGGGCCGCCTGGGTGATCGTGATTGCCTGCGGCGGCGCCAGCGGGGCAGCCGGAGCGGCCACCTGCGTGCCAGCGACGAAGCCGCCGATGGCGACCGTCGCCGTCAGTGCGCCGATGGCCAGTGCGCGGCGCAGTGCCGCCGCGTCCGCCGTCGTCGGCAGGCGCAGCGTCATGGCGTGCCCTTCGACATCCACTTCGATCTCGTCGCCCGCGAGGCCGTGGCCCTCGGTGTCCTTGTCGGACTGGCTGACCGTGACGTTCGGCGCCGCGGCGGAGCAGCTCATCGAGCGTGCTCTGGTCCTCGGGCCGTGGCTGGGCGGCGATCGTCCGCCCGTCGATGCTGAACTGGAACGTTGTCTGCTCGCCCATTTCTGGTCACCGCCTTTCGGTATTCGCCGGTTGCTGTTGGCGGGCAGTGTGGGCGGATTGACCCCGCCGTCCATCCGTGATCTGACCGCCGGAAAGTCGTCCAGCCGACACAAACGAAAGGCCGAGGATGTTGCCACCCTCGGCCTTGATGCTCGTAGCGGCCGACTTGCGGGCCGCGCGAGTGGGTTATTCGACCTTGGGCCCGCGGTTGCCGGGACCGGGTCTGACTGCGGCCCGACCTTGGGGGCCTGGACGACTGGAGCCGGATTGGCGCCCTTCTCGGACGTGATGTACGAGCCCGTGTCGGCATTTGACTTCTCTGAGGCGGCATACGAGCCCGTGTAAGGGCCCTTCTCCGACTCGGCGTAGGTGCCCGTGGCGCCTGCGCTGATCGTCGTGGCCGGAGCAGAGAGCGGCGCGGCCTGAGTGCCGACCTGCGTGCCGGCAACGAAGCCGCCGATGGCGACCGTTGCCGTCAGTGCGCCGACAGCCAGTGCGCGGCGCAGGGCCGCCGCGTCACCGGCCGCGGGAAGGCGCAGCGTCATGGCGTGGCCTTCGACGTCGAGTGAAATCTCGTCGGCTGCCAGGACGTGGCCTTCGGTGTCGCCGTCCGACTGCGCGATGGTGATGTCCTCGCCGCGGGACAGCAGCTGCTCGAGCGTCTGCTGGTCCTCGGGTCGCGGCTCCGCGACGTATGTCCGCCCGTCGACCGTGATCTGGAGGTCCATTTGGTTACCGCCTTTCGCTTGATTGATGGCCGGTTTCGTTAGTGGCCACTGTGCGAGCTTCGAAGTGTAGGTGTCGATGTGCACCGGGACGCTCCTGGCGTCTTCTTGGCGACAGGAAAACAGGTCAGCCGCCGACCCAGTTGGCGTCGGCCGAATTGAAACGACCCCGGAAAAACTCGCGATCACTTGAACTCAGGCGGTAGTGCCAGCTGCCGTCGGCTGGCCAGCCCTCACCGGTCATCGCCATCGCCGGCTCGGCGGCAGCGAGGAATTCGCCCTGGTAGCGGCGCGGGACGTGACGCACGCCGGCGCGCTGGCCGGTGGCAGCCAGGTGTTCGTCCATGTAGTCGACGTAGACAGCGTTGTTGACGTGACCCAGCGGGTCGACCTCGGAGCGACGAGCACTGAAGTCGAGGCGACTGGCGTCCGTAACTCTGGGCAGCTCGATTCGCAATGGCGTGAAGTCGCCGGGTGTAACCGGAAAGGCGTCAACGATCTCGTCTGGCGGTCGGACGGGCCGTCCGCGTGCGTTGAGCAGCACCCAGTCAGTCAGGGCGATGGCCACCTGGCGCTCACTGCCCGGCTCATGGAACTCGCTGCGCCGTCGTGCCCACACCCGCCGGAAGCCGATCACCTGCGTCGAAACGGTCAATTCCGCGCCGTACTCGACGCTGCCGACGATCTCCAACTCAACGCTGCGTACCAGCCAGGTCAGGCCGCGTGAGCTGTACCAGTCGCGTCCGAAGCCTGCGCTCTCGGAGTGAATCCACGCCAGGTCCTGCGCATATCGCAGGAATCCGGAGCTGCGCAGGTGGCCGTCGGCGCCGGCCTCGTCGAAACGGACGCGGTACGTTCTCTCGATCCGGAGCGCATTGGGCACGGCGCGCCGAGTTTAGTAACAATCGGCCATCCCCGCCGATCTTCCTCGAGATCGCCTCGACCAACAGTGCCGCGTGGTGCGCCACTTGCTGCCGCTGCTGGCAGCGGGCTGACCGTCAGACGCCGGTCAGCCCGGAGCTGAGCACCAGCACAAAGGTCAGCACGACGGCAGCCAGCGCAGTTCGCAGTGCGAAGACGTCCAGCGGCGTGAACGGACCGAGGTTCATCGGCTGACCGTCCAGGTCATTTGCGATGTTGAGTAGAAAGTTTGCTGACTTGTTCATGTGAGTCACCTCGCGGTCATGTTGGGCGCGCCGGTCATGGCATTGCCAGCGAGGGGAGCACAAGGCGCCTGTCGAGTAATGGACATGGCGGTTGACGCTTGACAGCCACCAACGGAGTGTCATAGTCTGCTGGCACTCTCCCCCAGAGAGTGCTAACAACACCAGGCGCGTATCAGCCCAGCACAGCGCGGTCGAGTTTTCCCGCGTGGGTCTGCGCCCAGAAGATCAGCGTTCCAGGAGGGACACCGCTTTGGCGACTGCTACTGCAACCAAACTCAAGCCGCTCGGCGACCGCGTGGTCATCCAGCCCACGCCGCGTGAGGAGATGACCAAGAGCGGCATCGTCCTGCCGGATACGGCCAAGGAGAAGCCGCAGGAAGGCACCATCCTCGCTGCCGGGCCCGGGCCGCATCGGCGACGACGGCAAGCGCGAGCCGATGGACGTCAAGGAAGGCCAGAAGGTGCTCTACGCGAAGTACGCCGGCACCGAGTTCAAGATCGACAACGAAGAGCTGCTCATCGTCTCCCAGAAAGACATCCTGGCAATCGTCCAGGACTGAAGCCATCTGGCCGACGATGCGGGCGTTGGCGCCTGCGGGCCTCGCTCACGCGGCTTCCCGCACGCGCTCGCTTCGGTCCTCGTCGCCGCCTTCGCCTCGCCGGCCATCCGGCTTCTGAATCTCGACCGCATCTCACGGAGGTAAGACCACAACGTGGCTAAGCAACTGATTTTTGATGAGACTGCGCGACGCAGCCTCAAGAAGGGCGTCGACAAGCTCGCCGATGCGGTCAAGGTGACCCTTGGGCCCAAGGGCCGCAACGTCGTCCTCGACAAGAAGTTCGGCGCGCCGACCATCACCAACGACGGCGTGACCATCGCCCGCGAGATCGAGCTCGAAGACGCATTCGAGAACATGGGCGCCCAGCTGCTCAAGGAAGTCGCCACCAAGACCGACGACGTGGCCGGTGACGGCACCACCACCGCCGTCGTGCTCGGCCAGGCGCTCGTCACCGAGGGCCTGAAGAACGTCACCGCTGGCGCCAACCCGATGATCGTCAAGCGCGGCCTGGACAAGGCCGTCGACAAGATCGTCGAGCAGCTCAAGGCCAACGCCAAGCCGGTCGAGACGCGCGAGCAGATCGCCGCCGTGGCCGCCATCAGCGCGGCCGATCCCGAAGTCGGCGAAGTCATCGCCGAGGTCATGGACAAGGTCGGCAAGGACGGCGTCATCACGGTCGAGGAAGGCCAGTCTCTCGGTCTCGAGAAGGAATACACCGAGGGCATGCAGTTCGACCGGGGCTACATCTCGCCCTACTTCGTGACCAACCCCGATCGGATGGAGTCGGTCCTCGAGAACCCGGCCATCCTGATCACCGACAAGAAGATCTCCAGCATCCAGGAGCTCCTGCCGGCGCTCGAGAAGGCCGTCCAGCAGGGCAAGCCTGTCTTCATCGTCGCCGAGGACGTCGACGGCGAAGCGCTGGCGACGCTGGTGGTCAACAAGCTGCGCGGCACCGTCTCGGTGCTGGCTGCCAAGGCCCCCGGCTTCGGCGATCGGCGCAAGGAGATGCTGCGCGACATGGCGATCCTGATCGGGCGCCAACGTCATCAGCGAGGAGCTCGGCCGCAAGCTCGACTCCGTCACGATCGAGGACTTCGGCTCCGCCCGCCGCGTCGTCTCGACCAAGGACGACACGACCATCGTCGATGGCGCCGGCTCGGCCGACGCGATCAAGGGCCGCATGGCCCAGATCAAGGCTCAGATCGAGGAGACCACGTCCGACTACGACCGCGAGAAGCTGCAGGAGCGGCTGGCCAAGCTGGCCGGCGGCGTCGCGGTGATCAAGGTCGGCGCGGCCACCGAGGTCGAGCTGAAGGAAAAGAAGCACCGCATCGAGGACGCGCTATCGACCACCCGCGCGGCGGTCGAGGAGGGCCTGGTCGCAGGCGGCGGCACCGCGCTGCTGCAGGCGATCCCGGCGCTCGACGAGCTCAAGCTCGAGGGTGACGAGGCGATCGGCGTGGCCATCCTGCGCCGAGCGCTCGAGGCGCCCATCCGCCAGATCGCCGAGAACGCCGGCCAAGAGGGTTCGGTCATCGTGGCGGCGGTCAAGGGCATGCCGGTCGGCGAGGGCTTCGACGCCCTGCGCGGCGAGTACGGCAACATGTTCGAGAAGGGCATCGTCGACGCCGCCAAGGTGACGCGCTCTGCCCTCCAGAACGCCTCATCGGTCGCCGGCATGGTGCTGACGACGGAGACGCTCGTCACCGACAAGCCCGAGAAGAAGGAAGCTGCTGCCGCTGGCCACAACCACGGCGACGACATGGACTATCTAGTCCGCGCACGCTCACTCCGCGTGAAACAAGACCCGGGTCGAGCAATCGGCCCGGGTTTTTGATTCCGAGCTCGCAGGGGAACTTTAGGGCACTCGCTACCTTTAGCACGCATGCCCAACCGAATCGTCCGCCGCGCGGTCGCATCGGCGCCATCGTGCCGTGGCTCCTGTCGTCCTGGGCGCGTGCTCGGCGGCACTCCTGCCCGCACCACGCCAACCCCGATGACCGACAGCCGACCGCGACGGCCGCGACCGCCACCACTCCCCGCCGCCAACGGCGCAGGGTCAGGTGGTCGGGGCGTGCCTGCAAGCTGGTCAACTCGGCCTGAAGGTGATTTCACGTCATACATCGACGCCAGCCTCAACTGGGATGGCCCGTCGCCAAGACAGATGCTTCTGATCATCGATGGCACGAATGACGACCAGGCAGCTCGCTGCTACGACCAGACCGGATCGGTGTGGCACGGCCATCTGGGCATGACGCGAGTTGGGCCCCAAGACGATCAATCGCCTGTTCGTCGTCTACAGCGACGGATCCGGCGCCGACATCACGGCGTCAGCTCGCCGAGTTGATCGGCGGCGGCGTCTTCGAGGTTCGCCCGGGATCGAGTGACGGCTTTGGGACCTGCGACGTCTAGTCGGGTCGAGGTTTCGTCGAGCGCGAAAGCGACCGCAGCTCGTCGGCGACATCTGCCGGCCCTTCGGCGAGAAGCCGGCCAGGCGCGGCGGATCGAGCCTTTCTTCGAGCATCGGCATCAGGTCGATCCGCCGCACGAGCTCCGGTGGCGGCTGGCCGCCGGCATCGTCTACGGCTCGTTGGCCGGCGCCGTACAGGCGGGCGGCACGCTCCGGTCGACCGGCCAGCGCTTCAAGCGAAGCCGCCGTCCATCAGCGCCGCCGACACCGACGTCAACTCGTTCTGCTCGGTGCCGATCCTGAGATCACGCGGACGTCCAGGGCTCGGGCCTCGTCAAAGCGCTGCGCAGCTCGCACGAGAACACGCAGCTTCATTCCGATTGTGTTGCGCAGCCGGAAATCGTTTGCACCAGCGCTCGAACTGCGCGAATCACTTCGTCCATCAGCCGCAACGCCAATTCGCGTTCGCCGCGCAGCTCGGCCAGCATGGAGCTGACCATGACGGTCGAGGCGACACCCATTTCATCGCCCAAACGGCCATACATCACTGCGGCTTCGTCGGTGCTCTGCTGGGCGGCCGCCAGATCCCCATCCAGCGCCCGCGTGTAGGCCAGGCCGTAGGCGATCTCCGCCTCGAGCTGGCTCGTCGCCCAGCAGAGCGGGCAATCGCCAGCGCCTCCTCGTAGGCCTTCTTGGCGGCGTCGTAGTCGCCCTGCCAGTACGACGATCCCGCCGGGCCGAGCAGCGCGCGTGCGCGCGACCTGCTCGGCTGGCGCCGCGGCCGGCCGCGCCAGCAGCCGGTCAGCAGTTGTGCGGCTCCCTCGCGAAGGTGCCCGCGGCAGATGCCAGAAGCGCCACAGCGCGGCTGCCATTTCAGCGCGAGATCTCGATGTCGTGATCGGCCAGCCAGGTCAGTGCCAACCGAATGTTGTCCTGGTTTGCCTCCAGCCGATCGAGCCAGATCCGCTCCGACGTGAGATGCGGTTCGGCTGCTTCGACCAGCGTCGCGACCCGTCGAGCGAGTGCCTCGGCAAGGGCATCGACCTCGCCCTTGGCGCGCGCCTGTTCACGACCGAACTCGAGGATCGTCTCGAGCATGCCGAAGCGCAGATCCGGGTAGTCGCCGAGCGGCCTGACGAGGCTGTTGTCGACGAGCGCGGACACGCCGTCCAGGACGTCGATGCCGACCGGCCCGGGCGCCGCGACGACGGCCTCCGCGTCCTCCAGGCCTGAAGCCGCCGGCGAAGATCGCCAGCCGGCGGAACAGCCGTCGATCGGCCTCGTCGAGCAGCTCGTAGCTCCAGTTGATCGCGCCGCGCAGCGTGCGTTGGCGATCGGTTCGATCGACTGCCGAAACCTGCAACAGGTCGAGACTTCGTTCGAGCCGGTTCAGCAACTCGGCCGGCGGCAACAGCTTCAGGCGCGACGCGGCAAGCTCGAGCGCCAGCGGCAGACCGTCCAGCCGCGGCAGATGGCGACGACGGCATCGATGTTGGCCGCCGTCAGCTCGAAGTCGGGCCGCACTGCCTTCGCTCGCTCGACAAACAGCGCCGCGACTCGGACCGGCCCACCGTGGTCACTCGACGGCGGTGCCGGGCTGCAGCAGGCCAGTGGCGGCACGTGGTACTCCTGCTCGCCGCTCACGTGCAGCACCGCCCGGCTCGTCACGAGCAGCTGCAGGCGTTCGGCGACCCTCGAGCAGGACCGACAACGGTCGCTGCGGCTCGCAGCACCTGCTCGAAGTTGTCCAGCACGAGCAGCACTTCGCGTTCGCCGGCAACCGGCTGACGAGAGTCTCGATCGTCGGCTCGGCCGGCCTCCTCCGCCATAGCCGAAGCGTCTGGCGGATGGTTGGCGCGACGAGCGCGGGCGAGCGTGATCGAGCGCCAACGGGACGAACGCGACGCCGTCGACGAATTCGTCGCGCGACAGCCGGGCCAAGCGCTGGGCGAGCCTGGTCTTGCCTGTCCCGCCGGGCCCGGTCAGCGTCAGCAGTCGGGTTCCCTCGAGCAGCGCGCGCGCCTCACTTAGCTCCGCACTCTCGGCCGACGAAGCTCGTCGTCTCGGCTTCGGTAGCAGGTCGAAGCGAGTGAGCCAGGCTGCGCAGCGGCGGAAACTCCGCACGCAGACCGTCAATCACGAGCTGGAAGAGGTGCTCCGGCTGCTTGGAGATCCTTGAGCCGGTGCTCGCCGAGGTCGAGCATGGTCACGCCGTCTGGCAGCCGGTCCGACGACGAGATCGCGCGTCGTTGCCGATAACACCACCTGGCCGCCGTGGGCCGATGCCGCGATGCGGGCGGCGCGATGGATGTCGAGGCCGATGTACTCGTTGGCGACGTGGCCGACCTCGCCGGTATGAATGCCCATGCGCACGGCGACCCGTGGCCGATTGCCGGCCAGTGAGTGCGCGGCCAGGTCCCGCTGGACCGCGACGGTGGCCGCAAGCGCATCAGTGGCGCGGCCGAAGATGGCGAAGAACGAGTCTCCTTCAGTCTTGATCTCGTTGCCGCCGGTCTGGTCGAGAACGGCGCGGACGATCGCGTGGTGGTCGCCGACAATCGTCGCGTAGTCGGCGGCGCCCAGCTGCTGCAGCAACCGCGTCGAGCCCTCGATGTCCGTGAACACGAGGTCACCGTGACGGTCGCGCTTGGCCGTTCGAATTGCGGGACAGTGCTCGTCCATCGTCACGTCATCGTGACGAAGGCCTAGGATCGTTCCGTGGACCCCACTCTGGACGGCCTGCTGACCGACGAATCGGCACCGCATCCCGGAGGCCGAAACCGAGACTGCCGGGCCGGCGACCGAGGAGGCCGCCGACCCGCGCCGCCGTCGCCGCACGACCACGTCTGAAAGTGAACCGGCCGACGTCGGCGAATGGTTTTCGTCGGTCGACAGCCGGCCGTCGCGTAAGCCGGCGCAGCGCGGAAAGTCGGCGACCGTCGGCCGATCTGAAGGAGCAGCGCGAGGCCACGGCCGCGCGCATCGTCGCGGCGCTCAACCCCGAACAGGCGCGCGCGGTCACCACGACCGACGGCCCGCTGCTGATCCTGGCCGGCGCCGGCTCGGGCAAGACGCGTGTGCTGGCCCATCGCGTGGCGTACCTCGTCGGCGTGAAGGGCATCAAGCCCTGGCACATCCTGGCCGTGACGTTCACCAACAAGGCCGCCGCCGAGATGCGTGCCCGGATCCTGGCCCTCGTCGGCGAGGGCGGCCGCGACGTGGCGATGGGCACGTTCCACTCCCTCTGCGCGCGGGTGCTGCGGCGGGACGGCGCGGCGATCGGCATCGAACCGCGCTTCGCCATTTACGACACGGACGACCAGACGGCGACGATGAAGCTGGTCCTGCGCGAGCTCGAGATGGCCGGCACGAGCGAGGTCAAGCCGTCGACGCTGCTCGCCCAGATCGGACGCTGGAAGAACGACCTGATCGAGCCGGAGGCGGCCCACACCATTGCCCGCGGCTACTACGAGGAGGTCTCCGCAAGGGCTTACGAGGCCTACCAGGCGCGCCTCAAGCGAGCCAACGCGCTCGACTTCGACGATCTGCTCAACGAGGCCGTCCGGCTCTTCGAGACGGCACCGGCCGTGCTCGCGGCCTATCAGGATCGCTGGCGCTACCTGCACATCGACGAGTACCAGGACACCAACCGCGCCCAATACCTGTGGGTTCGTGCGCTCGCCGCCAAGCACAAGAACCTGGCCGTGGTGGGCGACGACGACCAGAGCATCTACTCGTGGCGCGGCGCCGACCTGCGCAACATCCTCGACTTCGAGCGCGACTACCCGGATGCGACAGTCGTCAAGCTCGAGCAGAACTACCGCTCCACCCAGCTGATCCTCGACGCCGCCCACGCCGTCGTCAGCCGCAACGTCGGGCGCAAGGACAAGAAGCTCTGGACCGAGAACCCGCGCGGCGTGCTCATCGAGCGGTTCGAGGCCGATTCGGAGGACGAGGAGGCCGAATGGATCGCGCGCCAGACGGAGGCCCTGGTCGGCGGACGCGGCGCCGGCGGTTCGGTACTGGCGCGCCGCGCCGACGAGGGCGACGAGCGCCGCTACCGGCTGCGCGACATTGCCATCATGTACCGCACCAACGCACAGAGCCGGGCGATCGAGGAAGCCTTCCTGCGCTACGGGCTGCGCTACCAGCTGGTCGGCGGCACGCGTTTCTACCAGCGCCGCGAGGTCAAGGACGCGCTGGCCTATCTGCGCGTTCTGCGCTCGGACCGCGACACGCGGCGTTCGAGCGGATCATCAACATCCCGCCGCGTGGCATCGGCGAGAAAACCGTTCGCTTTGCTGCGCGAGGCCGCCGGCCGCCATGGCGGCGACGTCTGGGCGGCTCTGAACGCGCTGGCTGCCGGCGAAGACGTCGAGCAGCCGGGTCAAGACGGCTCTTGGCGCGTTCGTCGAGATGATCGGCCGGCTGCGCCGGATGGTTGGCGCGCTGGATCTGCCGGAGCTGCTGGACGCTGTGCTGGAGCAGTCGGGCTACCGGGCGATGCTGGCCGACGGCTCGCAGGAAGGCGAGGACCGCTGGGCCAACCTGCTCGAGCTGCGCGAGGTGGTGACTGCGCTACTCCGACCTCGAACCGGAGGATGCCCTCGACCGACTACTCGAGGAGACCGCCCTGGTGGCCGACCAGGACGCCTACAAGGAGGACGCCGACGCGGTCACCCTGATCACGCTGCACGCCGCCAAGGGCCTCGAGTTCGATGCCGTCTTCATCTCCGGTCTGGAGGAGGGCGTGTTCCCGCACCAGCGCGCGCTCGACGACCAGCGCCAGATGGAGGAGGAGCGCCGGCTCGCCTACGTCGGGCTTACACGCGCGCGCCACCGCCTGTACCTGACCCACGCGGCTACCCGCGCCACCTGGGGCAGGGGCGGCTTCTCGATCCCGTCGCGCTTCCTGCTCGAGATCCCGGCCGACCTGATGCATGGGCCGCGGCTCGTCACGCAGGACGACCTCGACGACGACCAGCGACCGAGCGACGAGCGCAACGGCGAGGGCTACGACCTGAGCTACATCATTGGGCCGCGGGCTGGCTCGCGCATCGTTGGCCGGCGGTCGGCGGCAGCCTGGGCACCGCGCGAACGGCAGGAACGGCCGCAACTGCCACCCGGCGGCGGCTACACGCCGTCGCCGGCTGCCCCGGTGCCGCGCCGAAGCCCAGGCCTGCGCTCACCGTGGGACAAGTGGCCGCCCATCGGCCTGCCCGACGACCCGTCACGTGAAGGGCCGCACTGCCGCGCCGTCGCCGGCCAGTCGGTCTCCGCCGCGTCCGATCGTGCCCGGCGAACGTCGCTACCGCGACGGCGACCGAGTAATGCACGCCGCGTTCGGTGAGGGCACCGTGGTCTCGTCGAAGCTGACCCGCGACGACGAAGAGGTGACGGTCGCCTTTCCCGAGCGTGGCGTTAAGAAGCTGCTGGCCAGCCTGGCCAACCTAGAGCTGGTGGGCTAGCCGTCAGGGAATGAGCTGCTGCTCGAATACCCGGGCGAGAATGGCCCGTAGGTCGTCCTTGGTAGGGTCCCCGAGCCACGAGAAGACCACAAGGTGCGGTTCGGATACGACGGCCGCCGCGGCGGTGCAATCCGGGAACGCGCCAAAGCAGCTGTTCCAGAAGATCGTTCGGCCGGCGATTTGCTCAGACTCGGTCCCGTCCCCGAACAACGAAGACGCATACGAGGCGCCATCGGCCGCCGAGGTCGGACGACCACGCGCGTAAACGTGGAAGTCACCCTTCGATTCTTCAGCTACGCAGCCCTTCCACCACCCCGGCCCGCCGATGAGGTACCCGCCCAGCATGCGGTCGAGGTGGTCGGCTTCGATCCCGTCGCTGATTACCGCACACGTGTCGACGTCGGTCAGGACATCTTCCGGCGCAGACCCTGGAGTTTCTGGCGCGAGCACGTATGACTCGCAGCCTTCATCGCCGGGCAGCATGCCGACCAGCGACACGCGCAGCTCTTCACCTCGGTTCGACCACACGCGATCGTACGGTCCCTGATCGCCGGGCTTGAGCCCCAGTGTGTTCGCGATTTCCTCGGCGACTGTGTGGTCGACGACGCCACAACGACTAGGTGCCGTATAGCCTCCGCTGTCCCAGCGCCGGCCTGGGTAGAGCGTGCCGAATGACAGCAGTGGAGTGCCGTCGGGCATGACTATGTCATCGGCCCAGTCAGAGAGACAGCCGGTTGGGAGCGGGGACGAGGTTGGCTCTCCGACCAGTCCGCAACCGCCAAACGACACGGGATCCACAGTCATTGAGAGGCGCCACTGATCGGGCAGATACGACTGCCAGCCAGCGTCGCGCCAGCTCGATGGCGGTAGCGAACCGTCCAAGTCCTGCAGCCGCTGCACAAGCTGATAGATCGCCAGTAGCTCGCCCTCGGAGGCCTTATTGACGCGCTGCGCCTTTGAGCCGCCGTACGAAATTGCGACATTGGCGCCGCCCATCCGAGCGGTCAACGATCCGCCGTCGCCTGGGCCATAAGGGAACGCCTGGCAGGCCGGCAACTCCGCTGCGCTTATCATTTTGGCCACTGCCGCAAGGCCCGATTCGTACAGGCGCCTGACGTGCAATCCCTCGCCGAAGCGCACGCTTGCGCGATCGCCGGATAGGACTGTCCCGTCGTCGAATGCCCTCACGATGGTCTGCCTATCAGCTCCTGTTGGTTGATGTGCGGATGTCTCGAATTGGAGAGCGACGCCGTCAGGCAACGGCCCACAGCCGCCATCCAGCGGCTCCGCGACGGCTGTCAGGGACCCGGAAGCCGGGCCAGGCGTTTCAAGGACCGAATGCGCAGGCGAGCGCGATGCGTCCGTGGTGATCGCGGGATGGGGCAAGGCTCCGCCCATGCTGAGCGCCAAGCCGAGCGCAACCGTCGAGAGAATTGCGACGGCGGCGATGAGCGTGAAGCGCCGAATATCTGGCGCCGACCTTCGGGCCGCCGCATCCGGGATCGAGACGACACGCGACAGCAAGTTAGGGGGCATGGGCACTGTGTCCAGCTCGTCGACGTACGACTGCCGGACGATGTCTTCGACTTCGCGAGTGCTCATTGTTGGTCTCCGTCGAGCGAACGGCCGAGGACGGCCGCCAGGTGCCTCAGCGCGTAATGCAAGCGGGAGTGCACGGTGCCGACTCGAATCCCCAGCCGTGTCGCAATCTCGGTCGGGCTCAGGTCGCGGTAGTAGCGCAGGACGAGCACGACGCGGTGATCGAGCGAGAGTTCGCTCAGTCCAGTTCGCACGAGAGCCCGCTCATCGGCCCGGCCGATGGCGTCATCGGAATTGCGCAGCGCGTCGCTGATATCACGTACGCCAAATCGGGCGGCCTGACGTAGCTTTTGGCGGCAGGTATTGACCAGGATGCGCGTGAACCATTGCTCGAAGCGAGCCGTGTCACGAAGCTCGCCCCAGTGGGCCCAAGCCTGTACGAAAGCGTCGTGGGTGGCATCTTCTGCTGCCGCCGGATCGCGAAGGATCGCATAGGCCAGTCGGTAGGCCGCCGGCAGGTGCTGCTCGGCGAGCCAACGGAACGCCGCCGACCTTGTCGACGGGTCAAGAGGAAGGGTCACGCTGTCGACGTTGATCGTGACGGGCTCGACTTGTTCGCTCACAACCAACTGATGATCTACGACCCTTGAAGCTTCAACGCGCCGCCAACTACTTGGGGCTCCTCACTCCTGCCGGCCGCGGGCCCCAATTCACGACGCACCCTGTAGCCTCGGCGCAGGTCAGGGCCGGCGCGATGGTCACCGAGTAAGGCGCGCCGCGTTCGGTGATGGCACTGTGGTCTCGTCGAAGCTGACTCGCGACGACGAAGAGGTGACCGTCGCCTTCCCCGAACGCGGCGTGAAGAAGTTGTTGGCCACTCTGGCCAAGCTGGAGATCGTCGGCTAGCGCCTCATCACGTAGATCACGGCTGCTCCACCGATCACGACCAGGGCAAGGATGCCCAGCACGAGCGGGTCGATGCCGCCCGAACCTGAACTGCCGCTGCCGCTGGGTGTGGGCGTCGGCGCTGCGCTGGTTGGCGAAGCTGTCGCCCCAGTTGTCGACGAAGCCGTGGCGGTCGCTGCCGGCGTCGGAGTGGCCGACGGAGAGGTCTGGGCGACCGTTATCACCACGTTGGAGAGCGGATTGCCGCTGGTTATGACGGGCGTGCCGGTTGAACTGCGCCACTCATTGGCGCCGTCGAAGACGGCGGCCATGGCGACGTAGCTGGTGCCGGCAGTGATGTCTGTCGTCGCGAACGGAACGAGGAAGGTCGGCGGATTGGCGCCGTTGACCAGATCAGAGTCGAGAGCGATGACCTTGTGGCTGGTCGAATCGACGATCCAGGTCATCGTCCAGGCGCCGCCGGTCAGGTCGGTCGCTCCGGAAATCGTGCCGGTCACTTCGGCCTGGATGAGGTCGGGCCGGTAGAACATGCCGACAAGGACGTTGTCGGTGGGCGCGCCGTTGGTGGCAACCGCGATGCCCGCTCCGGCTGACGTCCAAGCCTCGTTGCCGTCCTTGATAACGGCCCACAGGCGGGTCTCAGCGGTGGGGTTGAGATCGGAGCTGAGGACCACGCTGAAGGCGATCGGGACAGCGCCAGGGTTGTAGATGTTCACCTGGCCAACGACCGCCATCGTTCCGTCGTCGTTCAGCTGGGCGACGACCACGCGCGCCACAGAAGTGATGTCCAAACGGTGCGGCTCGCGGTAGACGAGCGTGCCGCTGACGACGATGGCACCCGGCGATGGGGTGGGGGACGGGCTGGCACTCGGCGTCACCGTCGGAGTTGGCGACGGGCTGGGGGTTGCTGTTGGCGTGGCCGTTGGGGCTGTCGTCGGAGTGGCCGTCGGCGCCTGCGTCGGCGTGGCCGTCGGCGCTTCTGTGGGTGTGGCGGTTGGCTCGGCCGTCGGGTTGCCGGAAGCAGTTGCGGTCGGCTTGGCCGTAGCCGAGGGCTTGGGCGTGGCCGATGGCTTCTCGGTCGGCGCTACCGTCGGCGTGGGGACCTCAGTAGGCGTCGCGCTGGGTGGGGGCGATGCCTCGCCGGGCAGTGTGCCCTTCTCGGCCACCGTCAGGGCGACAGGCGTGCCGGCCGTAACGGTGGCGGGCGAGTCGGTCTGCCAAAGGGTGCCGGCGTCGGCCAAAGCGCCGACGGCCAGGATCGGCGCGGCCGGGTCAACCAGATCCGAATCGTAGGTAACGGTGAACGGGATCTCGCCACTGGCGGCCGCGGGCGTCGCGGCCGCGGTGGTGGGCGCCACTGCCGTCGCCGACGGCGAAACGATGACCTGGCGACCGATCACGCGGCCTGTATCACCATTGAGCACGACGGCATAGGCGACAGCCTGATCCGTCAGAGTCGTACCGGATGGCAGGGCGAGAGTGCCAGTCACCTGGGCGGGCGTAGTCGGGGCGGGTAGGCTCACGTCGAGGACGAGACCTTCGGTTGGTCCGCCGGTGATCGTTGGCACGGCGACCGGGTTCTGGTATTCCTTGCCCGCATCAATTATCGAAGCCACCACGGCGTAGGCGTGGTTCTGGTTGACGGCGCTCGTGTCGTAGGGCACGGAAAACGCCTGATTCGCCGTCGCGCCATTGATGCGTTGCTGGCCGATGATCGTGCCGCTGCCGTCCTTCGAGCGGTCGGCAATGGTTACGACCGCCACGGCGGTGGGCGTCAGGGCGATCTTCGCCTTCAGAACGACGGTGCCGGTGACGGTCTCGACCGCGGCGTGGGCGGTCAGGGCGAAGAGCGGAACGAGCAGCGCCACCATCGTCAGGGCGACCACGGCGCGATGTAGATGCGAACGGCGCACGAATAATCCTCCGGGAGTGACGGTGTCGACGTCACGGTGGCTGCTGGAGCCGTCGGGGCGCATCACCCGCCGCGGGTGATTGGGACTTGACGCGGCGGCGTGCGAAGATCGGCGCCTCATGCCCGAATGGATCTACATCATTCATCCGCCGCGCGAGAACTTCGCCAGGACCATGACAAAGGTCGAAGAGGAGGTCTGGAGCCGCCACTGGCAGCGCGCCAAGCGGCTGTATCTGGAGGGCTCGATCATCGTCATGGGGCCATCCCTGGGCTCCAACAACCTCGGCATCTGCATCTTCGAGGCGCCCGATGAGGCCGCCGCACGCAAGTTCATGGAAGAGGACCCCGCCATCTCATCGGGCGTGGGCCGCGGCGAGCTGCAGCCCTATCGCGTCTCGCTGCTGCGTGGTCGCGATGAGGAGTGGGTCAAGCGTGACCTGGCGGAGGACGAGCGCACGCCTTCGGACGGCTTGCCTGACTAGACCTCGAGGCCGGCTAACCGGGCTCGTATCCGGCCTGCCACGACCAGGTACTCCTTCCGCTCAGCTAAGGCCAACGCCTCGGACAGGTAGTCGCGCCCCGCATCCCGATCTCCAAGTGCGGCCATGACTTCGCCAAGCATGGCGAGGATGTCTGTCTTGACGAGGACAAAGGCAAGACCGTCGGTGATCTCGCGGAGCTTCTCGACATCTGTCCTCGCCCGCGCATCGCCGGTCTCGGCGCGCCAGCGTGCGCGGACGGCCAGAAATCGGGCGCGGCTGGTCAGGCTGGCGACCGAGTCGGGATCGGCGGTGATCTTCATGGCATCGGCCAGCCGACCTGCTCGGGCGAGGATCATGGCCAGCCGCGACGTGGCGAACGCGCGACTGGTCTGGTCGCCCGACTCTTCCGCCAGATCCACGGCCGCAAGGAGTGCGAGCTCCGCTGCCGCCACGTCCCCTGCCATATCCTCGATCCAACCTCGATCGTGTAGGACCTGCCACTGGTCGAGCGGCAGGCGCAGGTCGTCCGCAATTGCCTGGCTCTCGCCTATGTGAGCGCGCGCCTCGTCGATCCGGCCAAGCAAAGACTCGACGAAGGCAAGCAGCCTCAGCGCACCTCCACGCTGTTGGGGGTTCCAGGCCCAGCGCTCGGCAGAAATCCCTGGCCGTTTGCGCCAACTCACTCGCGGGCGCTGAACCGACCACGGCAGTCGGCAAACGCTGGGCGTCGATGTCCATTGTCAAGAGTGCATCATCGCCTCTCACGGCAAACGCGAAGGCCTCGTCCAGTTGAGCGGCGGACTCATCGAGGTTTCCGCTGTAGTAGGCCAGATTGGCGCGCTCGTATAGCGCCGCGGCCTGCGCCGCTGGGTCGCCGGAGGCTTCAGCGTCGACCAGGGCAGTTTCTACTTCGGCGCTTGCCTCAGGACTGGGATTTCCAATGGACCCACTGGTCATCCGGCAGCGCAAAGAGCGATGCGTGCTCGTGCCCGCAGCCGACGATTGCCAATGTGCGCCGCCAGCTCCAGCGCCTGCTCCGCCCGACCTACTGCTTCGCCAACCGCGCCCGTCGAAAGCAATGACTCCGACCAGTAGATGAGCGCTTCCGATCGCTGATCGTCGGGCCAGCCGGGTAGGTCGAGCGCCCGTCCGTACAGCGCGGCCGCGGATGCCGCATCGCCGTGCAAGAGGGCACGCCGAGCCGCCCGCTCGAGATGGCGCGCGGCGCGCGCAGCGGTGGCCGTACCGGACGTGCCGAGCTGACGAAGGTCGACCCGGTATCTGTACGCCTGCTCGAGGTGGTGTCCCAGAATCTCGTCGAACTCCCCTTCGCGGCCGCTGAAGGCATCCTCTAGCCAGTCGGCGAAAGCCTCGTGCAGTTCGGCACGCTCGAGCTTGGCCATCGCGTTGTACGCAGCGTCGCGAATGAGGATGTGGCGGAACTTGTACGAGTCGGGCCCGGCCACCGGCTCGTCCCGTATCACGTCCCGGCGCAACAAACCGCGCAGTCGCAAGTCGAGGTCCGATGCCTCCGCGGTCGGCAGCAATGCCTCAACCGACTGCTGTTCGAACACCCGTCCGACCACCGCCCCGCGCTGCGCCACCACGAGCTCCGACCGCGGTAGCTGGTCGATGCGCGCCGCCATCAGCGCCTCGATCGTCGGTGGGATGACGACCGCCGTCTGGCCGCTCTCCAGGACCAACCGGACCATCTCTTCGACGAACAGAGGGTTGCCCTCGGCGGTCTGCAAGATGCGCTGGCGTAGCCAGTCGGGGATCGGAAACGCCACCGGCGGTCGCCTCGATGAGCTCTTCGCCTGCCGCCGGCGGCAACCCCTCAAGGTCGATCGTCCAGCGGCGTGCCCCCGGAGCCGACCAACTTGGGTTCGTCTCAGTCAGCGCTGGTCGCGTCGGACAGATGATCATGATCGGCGCCGCCGCGTCAGCGACCAGACCAAGCAGCAGGTCGAGCATCGCCGGACGTGCCCAGTGGATGTCCTCGACTACCAGCATCAGCGGGTTTTCGGACGCCAGCCACTTCAAGGTTCGACGGGTTGCCCAGCTGGTCTCGTCGGCCGAGACCGACCCATCACGGAGACCCAGGGCGGTCGCCAGCCGATCTGCCACGATCAAGGCATCGGGTCCCGTGCCGGTTACGGCCTTGAGCGCCGTAGCCGCTTCTTCGCGCGACTCTGAGCCGGACACGCCCGCCGCAGCAAAGACGATTTCCCGCAGCGGCCAGTAGGTCAGTCCGTCGCCGTAGGACAGGCACCGTCCGCGCAGGACACGCGCGCGGCCTGCGCGCTCCACCTGGCCGGTAAACTCGGCCACCAGCCGACTCTTGCCGACGCCGGCCTGGCCGATGACGGTGACCAACCCGCAGACTCCCGCGGCGACTATCTCGTCGAATGCGTTTCCCAGCGCCGCGAGCTCATGGTTGCGAGCGACCAGAGGCGCCCCGGAGACGGATCGACCGACCGACCGAATGAACAGAAAGCAGCCGGAAGGCCCGCACCGCCTCGGCTTTGCCTTTGGCCGCGACCGCCGGCACAGACTCCAAGCGCGCCGCCTGCCGCACCAGGCGCTCCGTCATCTCGCCGACGAGGATCTCGCCCGCTCCGGCTGCCTGTTCGAGGCGAGCGGCCGTGTTGACTGCGTCGCCCGTCACCATCGTTGGCGCCGACCCAAGCTCGGCGACGACCTCGCCGGTATTCACGCCCGTGCGAGCTAGGATCGCGATTCCGACCTCGGCCGAGAGGGCCCCGTTCAGCCGCACTAGCTCGTCGCGCATCTGATCGGCCGCCCTCACAGCTCGCAGCGCATCGTCCTCGTGCAAGCTGGGCAGCCCAAAGACGGCCATTATCGCGTCGCCGACGAACTTCTCGACGCGACCGCCATGGTGTTCGATCACGGTTTCCATCGCCCTGAAGTAGCGGCCCATAACCGAACGAACAGTTTCCGCGTCGAGCGCCTCGCCCATCGCTGTCGAGCCAACCACGTCGCTGAACAGCACCGTTACCGTGCGCCTCGAAGCACCACCGACGCCCGCCGCGACCGTCAGCTGCGTGCCGCACTCGAGGCAGAACCGTGCTCGCTCCTCGTTCTGCGCACCGCAATTCGGGCAGGCGGCCATCGTTCGCGAATTTATCCGGGCAGTCGAGTCGCTGGCTATCCTCGGACAATGAGCGAGCCCGCCAGCGCCCCAGCCGACGCCGCCGCCCGTGCCGCGGAGCTGCGCCAGGTGCTGACCGAGGCCAACGTCGCCTACCACGATCGCGACGCACCGACCATGACCGACGCACAGTACGACCGCCTGCTGCGCGAGCTGCAGGACCTCGAGGAGCAATATCCCGAGCTTCAAACGCCCGACTCCCCGACGCAACGCGTGGGCGCAGCGCCGGAAGGCGCGCTCAAGGAAGTGCGCCACCAGACGCCGATGCTGTCCCTGGGCAATGCCTTCTCGGCCGACGAGCTGCGGGCCTTCGACGCGCGGGTCAAGCGCCAGCTGGGGCTGCCGGCCGATGCCCCCGCCTCGGACCTCTCGTACGTCGCCGAGCTCAAGATCGATGGCCTGGCCATCAGCCTGCACTACGAGCGCGGTCGTTTTGCCCAGGGCGCCACGCGCGGCGACGGGACGACGGGCGAGGACGTCACACCCAACCTGCGCACCATCGAGGCGGTCGCTCAGCGTCTGAGCGACCCGGCCACGCTCGACGTGCGCGGCGAGGTCTACATGCCCAAGTCCGAATTTGCCCGCATCAACGCCGAACGCGAGGAGTTGGGCCTGCCGCTGTACGCCAACCCGCGCAACTCGGGCGCGGGCAGCCTGCGCCAGATCGATCCGGCCGTGACTGCCAGCCGCCGCTTGTCGGCGTGGTTCTACACGCTCGTCGAAGACACCCCGGACGTCGACCAACAGTCGAAGGCGCTCGATCGGCTGGAAAGCCTGGGCCTGCCGGTCGAGCCCAACCATCGCGCCGACCTCGATATTGAAGGCGTCATCGCCTTCCTCGACGAATGGCAACAGCCGCGCCACCACCTGGCGTACGAGACCGACGGCGTGGTGGTGAAGGTCGACCGTTTCGAGCAGCAGCGTGCACTGGGCATGGTCAGCCGGGCACCACGCTGGGCGATCGCCTACAAGTTCCCGCCCGAACAGGTCGAGACGCGCGTCGAGGACATCGTTCCGTACGTCGGCCGGACCGGCACGCTCACGCCGGTGGCGCACATGACGCCGGTCAAGGTGGCCGGCTCGACCGTCGAGCGGGCGACGCTGCACAACCTCGACGAGGTCCGGCGCAAGGACATCCGCATCGGCGACTGGGTCGTGCTGCAGAAGGCGGGCGACGTCATTCCCGAGGTCGTTCGACCGTTCACGGACCGTCGCACGGGCGAAGAGCGCGTCTTCGAGATGCCGGAACGTTGCCCGGTGTGCGCCACACCGATCGTGCGCGACGAGGGCGCCGTTCGCCATTACTGCCCAAACACGCTCTGCCCGGCGCGGGTGGGCCAGGAGTTCGGCCACTTTGCCGGCCGCGGCGGCATGGATATCGAGGGCGCGGGCTGGATGGTGCTGCAGCAGCTCCTCGCGCGTGGCCTGGTGAAAACGCGCGGCGACTTCTTCCGGCTGACCGTTGAGGACCTCGAAACGCTCGATCGGTTCGCACGCAAGAGCGCGGAGAACCTGAAGTCCTCCATCGATCGCGCCCGACGCCGGCCGCTCTACCGCATCATCAACGGCCTCGGCATCCCGCAGGTTGGCGAGCAGACGGCCATCGACATGGCCAACTGGATCGCCCAGCGCTGGCCGCCGGCGGATGACGAGCCGATGGCCGGCGCGGACGGCTGGTTCGCGCGCGTCATCGACGCGCTGGCGGCGACAACGGCTGACGAGTTCACGGCGGTCAACGGCGTGGGGCCCACCGTTGCCACCAGCCTCGAGCGCTGGTTCAGCGAGCAAGGCGGCAGAGATGTGCTGATGGACCTGGTTGACGCCGGCGTTGAGCCGGAGCGGCCCGTTCCGCCAACCGCCGCCGCCGGCTCCGGGCCGCTGGCGGGCAAATCGCTGGTGGTGACGGGCACGCTGACCGACTTCGACCGTCAGTCGGCCGAAGCGGCTATCCGTGCTGCCGGCGGCAAGGCGGCCAGCTCGGTCAGCCGCAAGACGGACTACCTCGTCGCCGGCGAGAACGCCGGATCTAAGCTGGCCAAGGCGCAGGAGCTAGGGGTACCGGTACTGGATGAGGAGGCGTTCAAGGCACTTCTGGCTGGCTGACGGCGCCGGCGCTGGCGGTCTAGACTCGCTCGAAGTGAGGGGACAACGGCTCGCTTTTCTGGCGGCCTTTTCGTTGCTGGTCATCGTGGCGCTTGCCATCGCTTTCCTGCCCAGGCCGGCCGCCGCGCCTGCCCATGTGGGCGATGTCACGAGTGCCCGCCACGCGCCCGGCCTCGACCTGCGCAACCTGCCCCAGGCCGGTGTCTCGTCAGACCGGCCGACTCGGGAGCGCGAAGAGAGCGAAGAAGGGCCGGAGGTCGAACACACCGTCCCCGCGATCAGCCAGTCGGCGCCAGTTGGCGCGGGCGTGACGCTGGGGCCGCTGGCGCCTGCTCCCGCGCCATCGCTCACGTTCGACGGACTGTTCTTCAGCCAGACCTGCGGCGCGGTCCAGTGCGGCGCCGGCCATCCGCCCGATACCAACGGCGACGTGGGACCGGTCTACTACCTGCAGACGATCAACACTGCGCTGGGTATCTTCAACAAGAACACCGGCGCGCTTGTCACGGCCGTCGCCTTCGACGACCTGATGAGCCAGGGCGACTTCGGCAACCTGTGCGACACCGACAACTTCGGCGACCCGGTCGTCGTCCATGACACCTTCCACGACCGCTGGATCGTCGACGGACTTCGCCTTCCAGGTCGATGGGTCGGGCAACGTCGTCAGCCCGCCCGGCTCGTTCCAGTGCTTCGCCGTTTCGATGAGCGGCGATCCAGTGTCCGGTGGCTGGAACTTCTACTCGCTGGCCGTGTCCGATGCCCTGCAGGACTACCCCAAGTTCGGTGTCTGGCCCGATGGCCTGTACATGTCCGCCAACATGTTCCAGTTCGCCGCGGGTGGATCCTTCCTCGGCGCGCGCGTGTGGGCCCTGAACCTGGCCCAGATGGAAGCTGGGGCGCCATCGGTGCAGTCCAAGAGCTTTAACGTACCGACCGTTCCGGACGCAACGATCGGAACGAACATCGCATTCTCCGTTCTGCCCAGCAATGCCCGCGTCCAGACGGGCGCGCCGCCGAACGGCTCGCCGAACTACTTCACCGGCTTGGCCATGAGCAACACGTCGGTCTACACCGACCGAGTGCGCGTCTGGAAGTTCCACGTCGACTGGAACAACACCAACAACTCGACATTCACCGGCCCGTTCGACTCGATGACCGGTTCGCACCTGGGGCCTGCGGCCCAGACGACGTGCCATCGAAGGGCGGGAACACGCTCGACACGCTCAGCTTCCGGCTGATGATGCAGAACCAGTACGCCAACATCAGCGGCGTCGAGTCGCTGTGGGACAGCCACACCGTCGGCGGCGCCAACTCCACGCAGGCTGCGGTGCGCTGGTATCAGCTGCCTGTCACCGGCGGAACGGTCGGTTCGGCGCTGCAAGCGTCGACGTGGAACCCGAGCACCACCAACCGCTTCATGCCCAGCCTGGCCATCAACCGCCTTGGCGACATGGCCATCGGCTACAGCGTGTCCAACACCACGGTCCTGCCCGGCATGCGCTACGCCGGCCGGCTGGCGAGCGATGCCGCCAACACGCTGTCGCTCACCGAAACGACGCATGTTCACCGGCGCCGGTAGCCAGCTCGGCAACTGCGGCGGCGCGGCCTGCCACCGCTGGGGTGACTACAGCGCCATGACGCTCGACCCGGACGGCTGCACGTTCTGGTACACGAACGAGTACTACGCCGCCAACGGCCTCGACCACCACACGCGCATCGGCAAGTTCATCTACAGCGGCTGCACGCCGCTGCCCGTGCCCACCCCGACGCCAACCGTGACGCCCAGCGCAACGGCGACGGCCTCGGCCAGCCCCACCCCGACCCCATCGCCGACGCCTACGGCAAGCCCGACCAAGTCGCCCAGCCCGACGCCCAGCCCGACCCCTACGCCTACGCCGACCGCAACTCCGACACACACTCCGACGCCAACACCTACGACATCACCGACGGCACCACCAACGGCGACCCCACCGCCGCAGGACACCACACCGCCAACCGTCGTGGCGCCAGTAACGGTCGTCGCGCCGAATGTGGCGCTGCAAACGACGTCTGCCTCGGTGCCGTTGCTGGTGACGCTGGTCGGCAACCGACCCGTCGGGCGTCAGCTCGTACGAGTTGCAGATGAGCAAGAACGGCGCCGCCTTCACGGCCGTGACACTCAACCACCCGACAGACACTTCGATCATCACCTTCCGCGTGCCGGCCAACACCTACCGCTTCCAGGTGCGCGCGACGGACGGCAAGGGCAACACCAGCGGCTTTGCGGCGGGGCCCACCTTCACGCCCACGCTGAGGCAGGAAACCGGTTCCGGCATCACCTATGTCGGCAGCTGGACGCAGGCCACACTGACCGGCGCTTCTGGCGGATCGGTGAAGTTCTCCAAGTCGGGGACGGCCACCGCAACGTTCAGCTTCACCGGCCGAGCGGTGGCATGGGTTGCACAGATGGGCGCCAGTCGAGGCATCGCCGACGTGTTTCATTGACGGCGTCTTGGTTCAGTCGGTCGACCTGTTCTCGTCCACCACCAAGCCGCGGATGACTGTATTCACGCGCTCGTTCGCAACATCTGCCGCGCACACCGTTCAGATCAGGGTCAAGGCCACGGCAGGGCGCCCAAGAATCGACATCGACGCGTTCGTCTTCCTCAAATGAGCCGGGGCCGGTCGAGGGCATGAGGGCCTTCGCCATCGCCGACCTCGTGGCGTCGGGCGCCGCCAATGGCCGCCAGTACCTCGAGTTCGTGCGCGAGGAGTCGATGTCGGTGGGCGTCTACGTGTTGCCGGCCGGCGGCGTCGACCGCCAGAAGCCACATACGGAGGACGAGGTCTACGTCGTGCTGTCCGGCACCGCGCTGTTCACATCAGGCGACCAGACGCGTCCTGTCCAGCGTGGCGACACGCTCTTCGTCGCGGCCGGCGTCACGCACCGCTTCCACGACATCACCGACGAACTGCGGCTGATCGTCGTCTTCGCTCCGCCCGAGGGCAGCGGCGCCGATCGCTAAAGGGTCCGCGGCTATTCTTCGGCCGTGGCAACTCTGTCGCGCAAGGACGTCGAGCACGTCGCCTACCTGGCTCGCCTCGGCCTGACCGAGGAAGAGTTGACGCGCCTCGAGGGCCAGCTCAACCACATCGTCGACCAGTACGCGGTCTTCGCCGACCTCGACACGGACCACATCCCGCCCACCGCCCAGACCATCGAGGTCGAGAACATCCTGCGCGAAGACGTCGCGCGACCCGGACTGTCGACTGAGGAGGCGCTCTCCAACGCGCCGGCGCGCTCCGGTGACTACATCGTCGTGCCACCCATCCTGGGCGAACGATGACCGACCTGACGCGGCTGCTCGCCCACGACATGGCCGACGGCCTGCGCCGCGGCGACTTCTCGGCGCGCGAGCTGACCGATGCACACCTGGCCGCGATCGAGAAGACCGACCGACCGCTGCACGCCTGGGTCTACGTCGACGCCGGACGGTGCGCGGGCACAGGCCGACGCCGCCGACAAGGCACTCCGAGGCGGCGCGCCGAGTTCCCCACTAACTGGCATCCCGGTTGCGCTCAAGGATCTGGTGCTGACCAAGGGCGACCCGGCCACCGCCGGTAGCCGGATCCTTGAAGGTCACATTGGCCAGTACGACGCCCACATCTCGGAACGCCTGCAAGGCCGCCGGCGCCGTGCTGCCGGGCAAGACGAACATGGACGAGTTCGCCATGGGCTCGTCGACCGAGTTCTCGGCGTGGGGGCCAACCGCCAACCCGTGGGACCTCGGCCGCGTGCCGGGCGGCAGCAGCGGCGGCTCGGCGTCGGCCGTCGCCGCGTACCAGGTGCCGCTGAGCATCGGCACGGACACGGGCGGCTCCATCCGCCAGCCGGCGGCCCTGGTCGGCATCGTCGGCCTGAAACCCACCTACGGGCGCGTGAGCCGCTACGGCATCGTCGCCTTCGCCTCGTCGCTCGACCAGATCGGGCCGCTGGGCCGCGATGTGCGCGACGCCGCGATGTTGCTGAGCGTCGTCGCCGGCCGCGACGAGCGCGATTCGACTTCGGCCGATCTGCCGGTGCCGGACTACTACGCCGAGCTGCCGGCCTCCGACGACGAGGCTGCCGCCAGCCTGCGCGGCGTGAAGCTGGGGCTGCCGCGGCAGTACTTCGTCAAGGGCATGGAGTCGGGCGTCGAAGCTCGCATCCGCGAGGCCGTCGCGGCACTGCAGGCCGCCGGGGCCGAGATCGTCGATGTCGACCTGCCGCATACCGACTACGGACTGGCGACCTACTACATCATCGCGCCGGCCGAAGCCTCGGCCAACCTCGCCCGTTACGACGGCGTGCGCTACGGCCGCTCGATCCGCCTGCCCGGCGCGGACTACATCGCCGACTACCTCGAGACACGCGGCAGCGGCTTTGGCGCCGAGGTCAAGCGCCGGATCATGCTCGGCACCTACGCCCTGTCGGCCGGCTACTACGACGCCTACTACCTGAAGGCTCAGAAGGTGCGCACGCTGATCAAGGGCGACTTCGACAAGGCCTTCGAGACGGTCGATGCGCTGGTCGCGCCGACCTCGCCAACGGTCGCCTTCCCGTTCGGCGCGCGCCTTCAGGATCCCGGTGTCGATGTACCTGTCGGACGCGTGCACGCTGCCCGTCAACATGGCCGGCCTGCCGGGGCTGTCGGTGCCATGTGGGCTGTCGGAAGGCCTGCCGGTCGGGCTGCAGTTCATTGGTCGGGCGTGGGATGAGCTGCGCCTCTTCCAGCTGGGCCGGGCCTACGAGGCCATCACCGCCGATGCCGAGTGGCGCAAGGTCGAGCCGCGCGACCTGGGCCGCCTGGCCGATCCTGGCCACGGCAGCGCAGACAGGCCCGCGGCCCGCGCCGCATATACTCGCCGCCGAGAGCGCGGGGAGGTCGTGATGTCCGTTGAATCGCCGGTTGCCAGTCGCCAGCGTCTGTCCGAGCGCGTGCGCGCCGTGCCGCCGTCCGGCATTCGCAAGTTCTTCGACGTCATCGCGACCATGCCCGACGTGGTCAGCCTGGGCGTGGGCGAGCCTGACTTCACCACACCGCCGCAGATCGTCGAGGAGGGCGTCCGGTCACTGCGCGCCGGCCGCACGCACTACACCAGCAATTTCGGCACGCTCGACCTGCGTCGCGCCCTGTCTGGCCACCTCGACCGCCTGTACGGGCTGCACTACGAGCCGAAGGCGAGATCTGCGTCACCGTCGGCGCGTCGGAGGCGGTCGCGGCGGCGATGGCGGCGATCGTCGACCCAGGCGACGAGGTGATCCTGCACGAACCGTCTTACGTGGCCTACCTGCCGGCGATCCTGTTCAACGGCGGCAAGCCAGTCTTGGTGCCCACCTCGGCGGAGCGGCATTTCGCCCTGGATCCGGCGGCGGTTGAAGCGGCCGTAACGCCGCGCACGAAGGTGCTTTTCCTGGGCTACCCGTGCAATCCCGACCGGCGCCGTGCTCGACGCGGAGACGCTCGCCGCGCTGGCCGACATCGCCAACCGTCACGACCTGCTGGTCGTCAGTGACGAAATCTACGACCGGCTCGTATACGGCGACCACCATCACACGCCCATCGCCGCCCTGGGTGGGATGCGCGATCGGACGATCACCATCGGCGGCTTCTCGAAGGCCTACGCCATGACCGGCTGGCGGGTCGGCTACGCGTGCGCACCCAGGGATCTGCTGGAAGGCCTGGTCAAGGTCCACCAGTACCAGATCATGTCGGCGCCGACGACCGCCCAGGACGCCGCCGTCGTCGCCATAAACACCGCGGACCAGGACGTTCGCCGGATGGTGGACGAGTACGACCACCGGCGGCGCATGTTCGTGGAAGGCCTCAACCGCATCGGCTTGCCCACCTTCGAGCCGCGCGGCGCGTTCTACGCCTTCCCCAACATCCGCGGCACGGGCCTGACCAGCGAGGAGTTCAGCGAGCGGCTGCTGTTCGAGGCGAAGGTGGCGGTCATCCCGGGCTCGGCCTTCGGCCCATCAGGGGAGGGCTTCGTTCGCGCCTGCTACGCGACTTCGTATGAGGGCCTGGAGGAAGCTCTGACGCGAATGGGCCGATTCGTAGCCAAGCTGGGCGGCGGATGATCGAGTTTCCCGGCGTCCCCAATCCCGGCGCGCGAAGGCGAGCAGCCGAAGATCACGGTCAAGGGCCAGCTGTTCAAGCCGCACAGCGGTCTGGGTCCTGGCGTACTTGTGCTCCATCCGTGGTGGGGCCTCAACCAGACGATCGTTGATTACGCGCAGCGGCTGGCCAGCGAGAACTATGTCGTGCTTGCGCCGGACCTCTTCGATGACGGCGAGCCGCCGGCGACAACAATCGAGGACGCGGAGCGGCGATCCGGTGCCGTCGAGGCCGATGGCGGCGTGCTCGCTGAGCAGCGCGCGCTGGGCGCCGCCGACTACCTCATAGAGCAGACGGGCCGGTCGATTGCCGTAATCGGCTTTTCTTTCGGCGCTGGCTACGCCCTGTGGCTGGCCGCCAAGCGGCCGGAATCGGTCGACGGAGTGGTTCTCTATTACGGCACCGGTGGTCCGGTGGCAGGGCGAGGCGCCTGTGCTGGGCCACTTCGCCACCGACGATCAATTCGAGACGCCCGAGAACATCGACGATCTGAAGCAACAGCTGAGCGAGGCCGGCCGCGAGGGGACGATCCTCACTTACGAAGGCACCAAACACTGGTTTGCCGAACGCGACCGGCCCGAGTACGACGCCCAGGCTGCCGCCCAGGCCTACTCGCGCACGCTGCACTTCCTGAACCGCCAGCTCGGGCAATGACCAGCGCCGCCGCGGCGCCGGCGACGACTCGCTACGAGGCCGTCATCGGCATCGAGATCCACGTCCAGCTGCGCACCGTCTCCAAGATGTTCTGCGCCTGTTCCACCGACGTCGCCGGTGCCCCGCCCAATTCGCGCACCTGCCCGGTCTGCCTGGGCCTGCCCGGCGCGCTGCCCGTTATCAACAAGCGGGCGGTCGAACACGTGCTGGCGACCGGGCTGGCCATAGGTTCAACGGTTCCGGCGGCGACGCGCTGGGATCGCAAGAACTACTTCTACCCCGACCTGCCCAAGGGCTACCAGATAAGTCAGTACGACCTGCCCCTCGCATCAGGCGGGCGGCTGGCCGTCGAAACCTCGACCGGTCCGGTCGAGGTGGCCATTCGGCGTGCGCACCTCGAGGAGGACACGGCGCGCCTGCTGCACCAGACGGACGCGGCCGGGCAGCGAGTCAGCCTGGTCGACTTCAATCGTTCGGGCATGCCGCTGATGGAGATCGTCACGGAGCCCGTGATTCGCTCGGGCGAGGCGGCCCGCCGGTACGCGGAGGAGCTGCGCTTGTTGCTGCTCACCATTGGCGCGTCCGATGCGCGGATGGAGGGCGGTGAGATGCGCGTCGAAGCCAACGTCTCATTGCGTGAGCATGGGGCGACGGAGTTCGGCACGCGCGTCGAGGTCAAGAACATGAACTCGTTCCGCTCCGTTGAGCGGGCCATCGCGTTCGAGATCGAGCGGCAGGCGCAGGCGCTGGACGATGGCTCGCCGCTCGTCCAGGAGACACGTGGCTGGGACGACGACCGCGGCCTGACCTACACGATGCGGTTGAAGGAGTACTCCGAGGACTACCGCTACTTTCCCGAGCCCGACCTGCCGCCCTTGCGCATCGATGCCGCCTGGTTGGGCGAAATCCGCGCCCGAATACCCGAGCTGCCGGCGGCGCGACGGACTCGCTATCGAACCGACTATGGCCTGTCCGACTACGACGCCACGGTGATCAGCGCCAGCGCGGCAGCTACTTCGATGCGGCCATGGCCAGCCTGCCACGGCCCGACCCAAAGACTGCTGCGAGCCTGCTACTCGAAGGTAGGTCTTCGCGCCGCGCAGCACCATGCCCGACGTGCTCGAGTTACGCCCGGGTGCAGAACTCGCGATCGCGTCGAACCTGCGCACATCCGGCGACTTGTCGAGCCAGAACGCCGAAGAGGTCTATGCCCGCCATCTCGCGACCGGCGAGCCGGTTGCAGTCGATCGTCGACGAGCTTGGTCTGCGCCAGATCACCGACACGTCCGCGCTGGGCGCGGTCGTCGATCGCGTTTTGGACGCCAATCCGGCCGCCGTCGCTGACGTGCGGGCCGGCAAACCGCAGGCCGTCAAGTTCCTGGTCGGCCAGGTGATGCGCGAAACGCGCGGCCAGGCCAAGGCAGACGCCGTTCAGACGTTGATCGAGGAACGTCTCGGCGTGACGCTCAACTTTGCGCTGTGGTTGATCGGCCTGGCGCTGGTCATCGCTGGCCTGTGGCGGATCCGCGCGCCGCTGGCCAAGGTTGCCGAATTGGACCAGCTGGCGGAGAACGCCAAGCGCTACGACAGCTGGCGTGGCAATCGCACCACCAACGACGGAACGACCGGCGCCGACGTCATGCGCGAGATGCTCCGCCGGCAAATCATCATTTGGGGCGCCGTCCTGGGCGTGGGCGTCGTGCTGATCGTGGTCGGTTTCATCGTCCGCTGACAAAGCGTCAGCCAAAAGTCGGTCGGCCCGCCGCGCGCAGGCGCCGATGCTCGATGGCCGTGCAGCGATCCATCACGACCGGCAACCCGGCATCGTGGGCAATGCGCGCCGCCTCCCAGTTGACGACACCGAGCTGCAGCCACAGCGCGCCTGAGCCGGTCGCCACCGCCGAGCGTGCCACCGGCTCGACGGCATCGGAGCGCCGGAAGACATCGACGATGTCGAAGGGTCCCCCAGCGGCCACGGCGTCTTCCAGCGTCGGGAAGGCCGGCTGGCCGTGGACCTCGCTGACATTCGGGTTGATCGGGACACAGTCGTAGCCCTGCGACAACAGGTAGCGCATCACGCCGTATGAAGGTCGGTCAGGACTGGGCGAGGCGCCGACGACGGCGATGCGGTGGGCGCGGCCGAGCAGCTCGGATGGCGCGCCGCCCTCGAGCAGCGGCACCCGGCCGCGGCCTTCCTGCAGGTCGAGCATGTCGGCGGCTCGCTGGCGGTCATCCATGTTTCGATGATGCCATCAGTTCTCAACGCGCAAATCGTCTTGCGACGGCATCGGCGCTCACTTAGCATGCACATCTGCCGACGAGCAGCCTGCAGTAGCGACTGCGCGCACCGATGAGTGATCCCAGCTTCTCGTCGAGGCAATAGGAGGAGGATTCATGCGTATTCGCGCAGTAGCGCCGGCGGCGATGGTCGTCACCGCGCTCTTGGTCGGCGCATGTGGTGGCACAGCCGCCACGGGGACGCCAGGGGCAACGGGAACAGCAGGCGCGACGGGAACAGCAGGCGCGACGGCAACCGCCGCGGCGACCCCGTCACCGACGCCGAAGCCGCCGTGCAAGACCGGCACGAACGCGGCGCTGCCGTCCGGGGCAGATCTCAAGATTGCCGTGGTTGCCGACATCGGCACGATCAATGACAAGAACTTCAATGAGTACACGGCCAAGGGTGCGGCAGACGCCGCGGCCACACTGAGCGCCACTGCGCTGACGCCGCTCGTCCCGAAGAGTGCGTCCGAATACCCGACCCTCATCCAGCAGGTGGTTGACGCGGGTGCCCAGATCGTCGTCACTGTCGGCTTCAACCTCGCCAACGCAACGGTCGAGGCGGCGTGCGCGAACCCGGATACCTGGTTCGTCGGTGTCGACCAGTCGCCGATCTGCGTCGACCCGAGCGGTCACGCCGACTGGGACGTTCAAGTGCGCCGGCAAGGCCGCCGACCTGCTGCCGCGCTACGTCTCGATCATGTACCAGGAAGACCAGCCTGGCTACCTCGTCGGCATCGTTGCCGCGTCGCTCAGCAAGTCTGGCAAGGTCGGCGCGATTGGTGGCACCAGTGCCTGCGCCCCATGCATTCGCTACATCCAGGGTTACGAGCTCGGTGCCAAGTCGGTTAAGCCGGACATCGAGGTCCATACCGCCTACGTCGTGACCGACTTCTCGAACGACGCCTTCCACAACGCAGGTCTCGGCAAGTCGTTCACCCAGACCTTCCTGACGCAGTTCCCGGGCACCGACGTCATGTTCCAGGTGGCTGGCGACACCGGCAACGGCGTCCTCGAGGCCACCTGCGCCGCAGGCGGCATCGGCATCGGCGTCGACGTCGACCAGTTTCTGTCGCTGAAGGCGGACACGAATGCTGCCTACGGCTGCATCGTGACGTCGGCTGAGAAGCACCTCCAGTTGACGGTTGCGAATCAGATCGTTGCGATCGCTGGCGGCACGGTCAAGGGCGGCGACGTCCTGTTCAACGCGGCCAACGAGGGCATTGGAATCGCGCCGGATCACGAAACCCCGCCCAAGATCACCACCGCAATCCAGTCCGCGGTCGACTCGGCTCTGACGGCAATGAAGGCAACGCCGCCGCTCGTCACATGCCCGACGAAATGCGGCTCACTGGCAACACCGGCGCCTGGTGGCTCGCCGTCTGCGGCGCCATCCGGCTCCGCCGGCGCGTCGCCATCCGGCTCCGCCGGCGCGTCGTCAAGCCCGTAGTCCACTCCGCTATCTAAGCCAGGGAGATTGATTGATGAGCGGGTCGTCCGACGCGGGCGGCCCGCTCATTGATTCCCAGGCTGCCACGCCCGCCACGCAGCTAGGCGCCATCAATCCGGACGCGATCGACGTTGCTGCCGAGGCCGTAAGCGCGCCCGCCATCGAGATGCGCGGCATCACCAAGCGCTATCCCGGCGTTGTGGCGAATGATCAGATAAATCTGACTGTCAAGCCGGGCGAGATCCACGCCCTGCTCGGCGAGAACGGCGCCGGCAAGACGACACTCATGAACATCCTGTACGGACTGTCGGTGCCCAACGAGGGCCAGATCCTGCTCGATGGCAACGAGGTCAAGATCCTGGGTCCTTCCGACGCTATAGCCCGCGGCATCAGCATGGTCCACCAGCACTTCATGTTGGTTCCGGTGCTGTCGGTGGCGGAGAACATCGTGCTCGGTGAGGAGACGATGGGCCGGATCGGCTTCCTCGACCGCGCGGCCGCCAGCCGCAAGATCTCGGAGCTGGCCAAGCGCTTCGGCTTTGATATCGATCCCGACGCGAAGGTCGGCTCGCTGTCGGTTGGTCAGCAACAGCGCGTCGAAATTCTGAAGGCGCTGTACCGCGATACGCGGATCCTGGTTCTTGACGAGCCGACGGCCGTGCTTACCCCGCAGGAGACCGAGGAGATATTCCTGCTGTTGCGCCGGCTGGCCGAAAGCGGCCGCAGCATCATCTTCATCAGCCACAAGCTCTACGAAGTCCTGGAGATTGCCGACCGGATCACGGTCATCCGGCGTGGCAAGGTCGTTGGCGAGCGAATGCCCGAACAGACGACCGAGGAAGAGCTGGCCGAGTTGATGGTCGGCCGCGAGGTCCAGCTGACCGCTGATCGTGGCGAGTCGCACCCAGCCGGCGTCATGCTCAGGCTCGACGGCATCAAGGTCGATGACGACCGCGGCCACGAGGCCGTACGCGGCTTGACGCTCGAAGTCCGTTCAGGCGAAATCCTGGGCATCGCCGGCGTCGCCGGTAATGGACAGGACGAGCTGGTTGAGGCGCTGATCGGCTTGCGGCCGGAGAAGAGCGGCTCCGTCACGCTGGATGGACACGATATGACGAAGGCATCGCCCCGCCAGATCAACCGCGCCGGCGTCGCTTACGTGCCGGCCGATCGGCACCGCTTCGGTCTCGTGCTGTCGTTCAGCATCTCCGACAACCTGATCCTGACCAGCTATTACCGGCCGCCATACGCGCGCGGCCCGCTGCGAGTGAACAAGCCGATCGAAAGCGATGCCAAGGAGGCGATCCAGAACTTCGACATACGAACGCCGGGCCCGGACGTGCACGCAGGCACACTGTCGGGAGGCAACCAGCAGAAGGTCGTCGTAGCGCGCGAATTCGACCGCGATCTGAAACTGCTCGTGCTGGACCAGCCGACGCGCGGCCTCGACGTCGGCAGCATCGAGTCAATCCATAGGCTGATCATCGAGAAGCGCAACGCCGGGGCGGCCGTGCTGCTCGTGTCGGCCGAGCTCGACGAAGTCCTCGAGATGTCCGACCGCATCGCGGTCATGTACCGCGGCCAGATCGTGGGCGAGTTCGACGGGCGAACGGCCGACAAGAACGTGGTCGGCCTGCTGATGGCGACCGGCGGAGAAGCGCGTGAGCAAGCCGAGGTAAGCGCGGCGTGAGGGTCAGGGAGTGGCTTCGCCGCGCCTGGGCTGTCGTTGCGCTTCCGCTCGTCGCAATCCTGCTTTCGCTGCTCGTCGGCGCGGTGATCATCATTGCCTCGCAGTTCGCTGTCTCCGGCGAATTAGACCTGCTGCTACCGATACAGGCCTACCGTGCCCTGTTCATTGGCGCCCTGGGCAGCGAGACGGCCATCGTCAACACGATCAACGCCGCAACTCCACTCATCTTGGGTGGCCTGGCTGTGGCGTTCGGCTTCCGGGCAGGTCTGTTCAACATCGGTGCGCAGGGCCAGTTCTGGCTCGGCATCACGGGGGCGGTGTGGGTCGGTGTGACCCTCAGCGGGGAGTCGCCGCTGATTGCCGTCCCGCTGGCCGTGCTCGGAGGGATGGCTGCCGGAGCCTTGTGGGGTTTCATTCCCGGCCTGCTCAAGGCGGTGTCGGGTGCCCATGAAGTCGTGACCACGATCATGCTCAACTACATCGCCGCCTACCTCCTGACGTGGGTGGTCACCAACCCGCTGCGCGTGCCGGGCGCACCGTCCGCGGTGACTGAAAACGTCGGCAACTCGGCCCTGCCGATCCTGCTCGGCCGCAACGGACACGCGGGCTTCCTCATCGCGCTTGCTGCCGTCGGCCTTATCAGCTTCGTGCTGTCACGGACGACCTTCGGCTTCGAGGTGAAGACGGTCGGTCAGAATCCGGACGCCGCGCGGTACGCCGGCATGCGCCCGCGGCGGATGATCGTGCTCGTGATGACGATCTGTGGCGGGCTGGCCGGCCTGGCTGGCGCGGGCGAGCTGCTCGGCCTTGCCCACTACACCACGTCGTCCTATGCCACGACGGTCGGCTTTGACTCGATCGCGATTGCGCTGCTCGGACGCTCGACGCCAATTGGCGTCCTGCTGTCCGCTTTGCTGTTCGGTGGCTTGCGCGCAGGTTCCACCCCGATGACGCTTGCAACTGGGATTCCGGCCGAAATCGTCGACGTGCTACAGGGGGTCATGCTGCTCTTCCTCGTGGCTACCCCGGTCCTCCGACGTCGGTTCAAGTCGGGCGGCGGATTGAAGACGGCTATCGGCACGAGCGAGACGACGATCACCAAGACGTACGGCAAAGAAGCCGTCTCGTGAACGAGATCCTGCAGCTGCTCTACGACATCCCGATCCTCGGGATCGTCTTCCAGTTCATCGCCTACCTGATTGACACCATTCCGGTGATTGCTCCAATCATTCTGCGCATCGCCGCGCCAATCGGCTTTGCTGCCCTGTGCGGCGTGGTCTGCGAACGGTCGGGTGTCGTCAACATCGGCATCGAAGGCATCATGCTGACCGGCGCCTTCGTTGGATGGCTCGCCGGTGTGGTTCTCGCGCCGGCGTTGGGTGGCATTGCCGGTCCGGTCTTTGGCGCAACGCCCGCACTTGTGCTGGGCGTAGGGGCAGCAATGCTGGCGGGCATGGCGATCTCGCTCGTGCACGCCTGGCTATCGATAAGCGTCAGAGCCGATCAGATCATCAGCGGCACCATCATCAACATATTGGCCTTTGGCCTTACCGCCTACCTCTACACGGTCATCCTGCCGTCGTCGCCGGCCGGTGCCGGGTCTTTCCAGGCATTCCAGGCGCCCACGGCATTGACCGATCTGCCCCTTGTGGGCTGGATCTTCGCGACACTGTTCAATCAAGGTCCCCTCACGATTTCGCTGGTGGTGATCACGATCTTCCTGCAGGTCGTGTTGTTCCGGTCGCGCTGGGGCCTGCGCACACGGGCGGTGGGCGAGCATCCGAAGGCGGCAGAGACGGTGGGTGTCAACGTGATCCGGCTGCGCTACCGCAACGTCGTCCTGGCAGGTGCCCTGGCGGCGCTCGGTGGAGCGGTCCTGAGCATGGAAACGACGAGCTCTTTCGCCGTCGGCATGAGTGCCGGCTACGGTTTCATCGGCCTGGCCGCAATGATCGTCGGTCGCTGGACGCCGGTCGGCGCACTCGGGGCGGCGTTGCTCTTCGCGTCGTCCAAGGCGCTCAGCTATACCCTGTCGTTCAAGCCGCCGTCCGGCCAGCTGGGCAACCTCCTCGTCTCGTTGCCGCCAGAGTTCTACAACGCGTTGCCCTACGTCGTCACGATTGTCGTGCTGACCGGCCTAATCGGCCGCAGCATGCCGCCTGCCGCCGACGGCCAGCCTTACGAGCGCGAGGCCGCCGTATAGTGTTCTGCTGAGTTCAGTCGGGCCTCCACGCGTGAGCGCTTGGTCGGTGGCGTGCGCAGCCGGCTCTCTTTTGCCCTTGAGCGGCCCGTATACTCCGCGCTGGTTCCCGCACGTGCCCGCAGGGACCCCGTTCTGTGTTTGGGGGAAGGGGGACAATCGGGGGCGGGGGGATTGGAGGATGGGTCGCTATGGGCGATCTGCGGGCGCTGGGCCGTGTCCCGCTCGTGCTGGTCATCGAGGACGACCAGACTCAGCGCCAGATGCTGCTGCGCATGCTCGAGTCGGCCGCCTACGAGGCGATCGGCGTTGGCGACGGCGAGAACGGGCTGCGCGCGGTCGTCGAGCATCAGCCCGACCTGGTGCTGCTCGACCTCAACCTGCCGCGCCTCGACGGCTTCGAGGTTTGCCGGCGGCTGCGCGCCGATCCGCTGACTTCGACCCTGCCGGTGATCATCATCACCGCCCACACGTCGAGCCAGGACATGGTCGAGGCGCTCGACTCCGGCGCCGACGACTTCATTACCAAGCCCTTCCAGCAGGTCGAGCTGCTCGCGCGCATGCGTTCGGCGATTCAGGCTGCGCCGAGCGATCACCTCGCTCGAGCGTGCCGCGCAGATCGTCGCCGCGCTGTCGAACGCGGTCGAGGCGAAGGACGCCAACCTGCTGCATCACTGCCGCTGGCTGGCGCACCACGCTGCGCGCGTCGCCGTGCACGTTGGCCTGCGCGGGGAAGAGCTCGAAGCCGTGGCCTACGGCGCGCTGCTGCACGACGTGGGCAAGATCGGCGTCCCCGGCTATCTGTTGCGCAAGGAGGGGCCGCTGTCAGACGACGAGTGGCAGCTCATGCGGCGTCACCCTGAGATAGGCGAACGCATCTGCAGTCCACTGTCCGCTTCGCGCGGTCTGGTGCCCGTCATTCGCCACCACCATGAGCGCTTCGACGGTCGCGGCTATCCCGACGGTCTGCGCGGCGACGGCATCCCACTGGGCGCGCGGATTGTTGCCATCGCCGATGCCTACGAGGCGATGTTCCACGGCCGGCCCTACCAGCCGGCCCGGACGCACGAAGAGGCAATCAACGAGCTGCAGCGCCTGCGCGGCCGCCAATTCGATCCCGAACTGGTCCCGATCTTCGCCGACGAGCTGGAGCAAGACAGCAATGGCGTGCCGCCGGCCGTCGAGCTGCCGTCAGTGGCGACACTCGAGCCGGAGCTGGCATCGGGCATCTGATCCGCCTTATCGTCTCGCCATGACAGAGGCGATCACGCCGGCACCCAAGCCGAAGCCGAAGCCGGCCATGCCGGACATCCCGCCGCCGGGTCCAATCAAGTACAACTTCATTCGCTACGGGCTTCGCTTCTTTGTCGGCTGCTACCTGCGCGTGCGTGTGCAGAATGCCCACCTCCTGCCGCAAGGCGAGCCGTACCTGATCTGCTTTTCGCATCCCAACTGGGTCGATCCAATGGCGCTCGTCGGTTACTGGCCCGATCGGCGCTGGATCTGGATCTTTGGTCCGCGCGAAGAGGACATGTCCACCGGCTGGCGCAACCGCCTGATCATGTGGGGCGGTAACTGCGTTCCGTTCCGGCCCGAACGGGATGACCTGCTCGACACGACCAGGCGAGCCGTGCGCGTGATGAAGAACGGCTACATCCTGGGTATCGCGGGGGAGGGCCGGCTATCCGACAAGGAGGGCGACATCGTGCCGCTGCACGATGGGGCGGCGTTCTTCGCGTTGCGGGCGGGCGTGCCGATCGTGCCTGTGGCCGTCATCGGCACGCGCTGGCTGAGCTTTGGCAAGACGGTCCGGCTGCGCATCGCGCCGGCCATTCCGACGGCGGGCCGACGCGCCGATCGGGCAACCGTCGCCGATGTCACCGCCCAACTCGATAGAGCCTTCGACGACCTGCTCGCCGGCGTGGCCGAGGAGCCGCCGCCCGGCCCGTTCGGCCGCTGGCTCACCGACGTTTTCGCCGAGCGCCCGTGGCTGACCGAACAGGCCAAGGACGCCGAGACCGAGCCGCCGGGGGAGGCCGCCGCCGACACGGCCGCCACTAACACCGAGCTGCCAGGCGATCCTGTCTAGCCCCGCTCAGTTGCTTATCGCTGCAGTTCGCGTAGCCGCTCGTCGCTGATGCCGAAATGGTGCGCAACCTCGTGGAAGACGACTTCGTCGACCGCCCGCTGACGCGCTTCGCGATCGGGGTAGAACCACTCGATGGCGCCGCGGAAGATGGTGATCTTGCTCGGCACGGGCATTTGGTCGGCGCCGTATGCGGTTCGCGGCACGCCCTGGTACAGCCCAAAGAGTCCTCGCGCGCGTACCGATGCGAGCTGCTCGGGCGTCGCCTCGTCGTCGATGACGATGGCCACGCTGTCCAGCTGCGAGGCGAATGGCTCCGGTATCTTGGCGATCGCAGCGGCGACCATCGCATCAAACTCGTCGTCCACCGGGCCGAGACTACGTCGGGCGCTAATCTTCGGCCGTGGCGCCCAGATGAAGCCTGAATGAAGATCGTCCCCGGTATTCACCGTGTCGGCAACGACAGCACGATCAACTCGTACCTGGTCGAGGAGGGCGGCCAGATCACGATCGTCGACGCGGCCGTGTCCGGCATCTACGACGACCTGCCGCGCGAGCTTCAGGCCATGGGCCGGACGGTCGCCGACGTGAAGGCGATCGTGCTGACACACGGCCACACCGACCACATCGGCTTCGCCGAACGACTGCGCAGCACGCATGGCACGCCCGTCTGGGTGCACGAACTGGATGCCGCCCTCGCCCGCAGCGAGGTGCCCAACCCGGCCAAATGGCGCGGCCCAACGCGCATCGGACCGCTGGTGGGCTTCCTGTGGTTCACGATGCGCCACGGCGGCCTGCGCATGCCCAAGATCAAGGTCGTGTCGACTTTTGGCGATGGCGCGACACTCGATGTGCCGGGGGCACCCAAGGTGACGCTGACGCCCGGCCACACGCCCGGCTCCGCCACCCTTCATTTCTCGACGCACCGCGCGCTGACTGGTCGGCGACGCGCTGGCCACGCTCGCCGTCACGACCGGCAAGCGCGGTCCCCAGCTGGCTCCGTTTACGGCCGACTACGAGCAGGCCATGGCCTCCCTCGACCGATTGGCCGACGTGGACGCCGACCTCCTGCTGCCTGGCCACGGCGACGAATGGCAGGGCAGTCCCGCCGATGCCGTGCGACTTGTGCGCGACAACACGCCGCCCAACAAGT
>CAWAAF010000001.1:0-81176 GCA_963779905.1 uncultured Chloroflexia bacterium | reverse complement strand
GCTTGGCTTGGCCGGAAGCCTGCCGGCAGACGGTGGCGGAAATCCGCGCCTCGTGCGGCACTGAAGCCAGTTTGTGCCGGTCACCCATCCGCGTCGGCAAATGCCCATGGAACACCGCGCTGAGTGCGGCGTGCTGACATAAATTCGGCTCCACAAGCGCCTTTGCCGCCGATCGTGGCGCAGGTACGGGCGAAATTGCCCACAGTCCCGCACCGAGTGCGGAATCGGAGATGCCGCTCACCGAAGTGACTCCGGATCGACGTCGACGGACCACGGCAGGCCCGGGTCTCCGCCGAGGACGATCAGCGGGTCCGGCCCGCGCAGAACGACGTGAAAGCGCCACTTGCCGGCACGGCGGCAACGTAGGCGGGCACCGGTCCGAGCACTTCCACGGCGGTCCCTGCGTCGACTGCCCGTCCACGCAGCCGGCCGGCCATCGCAACGCCTTCCTTCTCGGCCGCCGCCCGATCTTCAAGTGACACCGTGAGCTTGATCAGCCGCCCGAACGGCGGCGAACCGAAGCGCCGGCGCGACTCTAGCTCGGCGTCGTAGAACTCGGCCGCGCCTTCGACCACGGCGCGGATTGCCGGGTGCTCGGGCTGATAAGTCTGGATGAGCGCCCGACCCGGCCGCTCTCCCCTGCCCGCGCGGCCGACCGCCTGCGCCAGCAGTTGGTACGTACGCTCCGCTGCCCGCTCGTCAGGCAGGTTGAGCGCAATGTCGGCCGACACGACACCGACCAGTGTGACCTGCGGCACGTCCAGGCCCTTGGCGGCAAGTGACGTCCCGACCAGCACGTCCACCTCGCCATTCGTGAACGCATCGACGACCCGCGCCGCCCCGCCGCGCCGCTCGACCACGTCCCGGTCCAGCCGGTCCACGCGCAGCTCCGGGAAGCGCAGCCGGACCTCGCGCTCGACGCGTTCCGTGCCGCCACCCAGGTAACGGATGCGCGGCGAGTCGCACGCCGGGCAACGCCGCGCGACCGGTGCCGTCGCGCCGCAGTGGTGGCAGCGCAGCGCCATCGCGGCGGCATGGAAAACGAGCGGACGCTGGCACTCGGGACAGATCTGGACGTAGCCACAGTCGCGGCAAACGACGACCGACGCACTGCCGCGGCGGTTGATGACGAGGATGGCGCGGTCATCGGCCGACCGATCCAGCGCGGCCAGCGCGTCGACCAATCGCTCCGACAAAAGGCCCTTGTTGCCGGCGGCCAGCTCTGCCCGAAGGTCGACGATCTCGACTCTTGGCGGCGCCCCGGCGACGCGTTCGGGCAGCACGAAGCGCTCGTACTCGCCGGCGCGTGCGCGGCCGACGCTCGCCACGTCTGGCGTCGCACTGCCCAGGATCACCGGCGCGCCCGCCAGCCGGCCGAGCTCCAGAGCAACGTCGCGTGCCTGGTAACGCGGCGTGCGGTCGGACTTGTACGAGGCGTCGTGTTCCTCATCGACGATGACGACACCCGGATTGGCGAGCGGTGCCAGCACCGCCAGCCGCGTGCCTACGACGATGCGCGCCTCGCCCTTGCGAATACGGCGCCACTCATCCGCCCGCTCGCCCTCCGACAAACCGCTGTGCAGAACCGCGACCTCGACCGGCAGGTCGTGAGCCAGGCGCTCGAGCAGCGGCAAGGCCAGGGCGATCTCGGGCACCAGGACGATGCCGCCCCGGCCGGCCGTCAGCGCCGTGCGCAGTGCTTCGGCGTAGACCGCCGTCTTGCCGCCGGCGGTGGCGCCCTCGACCAGCAGCACGGCGTGCTCGCCGCTGCTGATCAGGGAGCCGATTCGCTCGACGATCGCGGCCTGCGCCGCGCTGAGTTCGCCTCCTGCCGGCATCGAACCACGCCCGGGTGCGGGCCGGTCGGCCAGCGGCCGCCGTGCGACCTCGCGCGTCTCGAGCACCACGACACCCTGCTTGGCCAGCGAGCGCAACGCGCCGTAGCCGTGGCGTTGTCCCAAGTCAGTCGCCGCGATCGGCTCGCCGGCGACGCGCAACTCGTCGAGCAGCGCCGCCTGCCGTACACCCAGCCTGCCCGACGGCTCGACGTCGGCCAACCTGGCCAGCCGTTCGAGGCGCCGATGATCGTCACGTTGGCGCAGACGCCACTCGGTCAGCGGGCCACCTGGGCCGTCCGCCGTCACCCGTTCCAATCGCTCCAGGGCGTCCGGCGCGAGCATGGCCCTGACTACCAACGCGGCCGGCGCCAGGTAGTGGCCGGCGATGTACGACGCCAGTCTCAGTTGGAGCTCCGGCATCAATGGGCCGTCGCTTCGAACCCGGGCAATTACAGGCTTCGTCTCGCGCTGCGGGTCGCCGTCCACGGCGGCCAGGACAATGCCCAGGGCGTTGCGCCGTCCGTACTCGACCAGCACCGCTTCGCCCGGCGCTACGTCGGTCAACGTGTCCGGCAAGTGGTAGGTGTAGGTCTGGCCACCGCCCGGGCCGGCCGAATTGACGGCAACCTCCACGAAGCGCCTGGTCAAGGGAAGAGATAGCACCAGAGCAAATTGTCGGCCCTTTGGCGGACCGGCACCGGCGACCCCCAGCCAGTCGGCCAGGCCGACTGAATTTGCGCCTCCGACCGGACTGGCGCCAGATCCCGACCTCCGGCCCCGGCCGCCGGCCTTCTACAGCTTGATCTGTCGGTCGGGTGCCCGCTCGTGTTCGTGGCGGATGATTTCGTCGATCTGATCGGCCGTCGCCTCCGGCTGATCGGTTTCGTTCACGACGACGTAGTCGAAGTCGGCCGCCCGCGCCATCTCTGCCTCGGCGTCCAGGTTGCGCTTGGCCTGCTCTTCGGCCGACTCTGTCCCTCGCCCGGCCAGCCGCCGGCGCTGAACATCGACCGAGGGTGGGGCGACGAAGATGCGCACAGCATCCGGAATGAGCGCCTTGATCTTGTCCGCGCCCTGCACATCGATGCGCAACAGCGCGTCGCAGCCGGACTTCAGCGCGCCGATGACCTGATCGCGCGGTATACCGGACCAATCGCCGTGGACCTGGCTCGCCTCGAGCAGGGCGCTCGCCGCCAGCAGCTCCCGAAAACGGTCGACGGTGACGAAGTTGTAGTCACGCCCGTCGATCTCGTCACGGCGCGGCAGCCTCGTCTTGTACGTGACAACGAAACGTCGCTCCTCGCGGGGGTGACGCTCGATCAGCAGCCGAATGATGGTGTCCTTGCCGACGCCGGACGGGCCCGAGATGATCACCACCATCGCGCCTGGTGCGCCGGCTTCCTTGCGCTTCTTCATTCGACCGCTCCGTGCGGCGCGCGCAGCGCTGCAAGGACGGAATCAAGCTCGGGCGGCAGTGGCGCCTCGGCTCGGATCAGCCGATCGCCGTCGACGCTGGCCATCTCGATGCGCCATGAATGGAGGAACAACCGGTCCAGGCCGGTCGGTCCGCGCCGCCCCACGCCAGTCGCGTAGATCGGGTCGCCGGCGATGGCGTGGCCGATCGACGACAGGTGCACGCGCAGCTGGTGCGTGCGGCCCGTGATCAGATCCAGTTCGAGCAGGGTCCAGTCGCCGAGGTGCTCCTTCACTCGGTAGATGGTCGTTGCCGGACGACCGTCCGGCACGACGGCCATCCGAATGCGGTGGCGTGGATCGCGCCCGATAGGGGCTTCGATACGGCCGACTTCGGCCGGCGGCGAGCCGTAGACCAGCGCCTGGTACGTCTTCTTGACGCGCCGCTCCTTGAGCTGGCCCATCAACGTCTGCTGGGCGCGGTCATTGCGCGCAATCACGATCAGGCCGCTGGTGTCGCGATCGAGGCGATGCACGATGCCCGGCCGGTTGACGCCGCCGATGGCGCCGTACGCCTCCGCCCCGCCGCGAGCGAGCAGCGCGTTGACGAGCGTGCCGCGAGCGTGGCCAGGCGCCGGATGCGTGACCAGCCCGGCCGGTTTGTCGACGATCAGCACGTCATCGTCTTCGTAGACGACGTGAAGCGGGATGTCGTCCGGCTCCGCTTCGAGAGGTGTCGGCGACGGAACGTCGAGCACCACTTCCGTACCCGGCTCGAGCAGTGTGTTGCTCTTGACCGCGCGGCCACCGGCCGTCAGCCGGCCTTCCTGTATGAGTCGCTGGACGAATGAGCGCGAGAGGCCGGAGGCGTCGGCGACAACGCGGTCGGCGCGCGTCGCAGCGGCCGCCGGCGGCACCACCAAAGTCATCGGACCGACTGCTGGTTCACTCGCCGTGCCCGGCACTACTGCGGCGCCTCGGCACTCGCTGCGGTGGTCACCTGTTTGCCGTCCTTGTCCGCTCCGGCCAGGCGATTGCCGAAAAGTGCCAGGCCGATGAACAGCACGATCGAGATGCTGATGGCGGCGTCGGCGATGTTGAAGGTGTACCAGCGGATGCCGCCGATACCCATGTCGACCCAATCGATGACGTGGCCGATGCGGGCACGGTCGGCGAAGTTACCCAGCGCCCCACCCAGTACCAGGCCGAGGGCGACCGTGAGCAGCCAGTGGCCCTTCAGACCCTCGCGCTGGTGGTACCAGACGATCATGAACATCACGGCCAGGCTCGCCACGGCCAACACCGGGGCCGAGCTACCGAAGATGCCAAAGATGCCGCCGTCGTTGTACGACTTGGCGATGCGGACCAGCTCACCGATGATCGGAGTCGGCTGGTTGCCGATGCCGGGCAGCGCGTATGGCGACGCCAGCGCGAAATTCGCGTCCACCCACAGCTTGCTCAGCTGATCGGCGACCAGCACGCCGATGGCCAGGCCGGCGAACAGCAGCCAGCGCCGGCGAGCCGCGTCAGTCATGAGTCGCCACGCCCTGGCCACGCAGGCCGAGTGACACTTCCCCAGCGCTGATCTGTTGACGCGCCGCGACGGCGCCGGAGGGTGGCGCGACGCGGTTGACCGAGGTGGCGATGGTGTCCTCAGCCAGGGCCGCCAGATATGGCTCGATCGGCGCCAGCAGTGCCGAGGGAGCGTCCAGCCACAGTTCGATTGGCTCATCGAAGTCAAGGCCGGCCTGCTTGCGCAGGTCTTGAACGGCACGCGTCAGCTCGCGCGCGTCACCCTCGGCGCGCAGCGCGTCACTGAGGGCCGTCTCCGCAATGACCACCAGGCCCTCGTCGTGTGCGACCACAGTGCCTTCGCGGGGAGTGGCCAGGATTTCGACCTCGTCCGGCGCCAGCTCAACGCCGGCCAGCCGCACGCCGCCGCCGGGCAGGTACTCGACCTCGTTGGCGCGCGCTGCGGCCATTACCTGCGGTATAGCCGAACCAAGGCGCGGTCCGATCTTGGGCAGCAGCGGCTTGACGCGCCGCCCCACCAGATCCGAGTCATCTCCGATCAGCTCCAGCTGCTTGACGTTGACTTCTTCGCGCAGCAGCTCGAGCAGTGACTTCTCAATCGCCGGATCGCCGACTCGCAGCGAGCCACCGGGCAGCGCCAGCCACATGCGCGCCAGCGGTTGACGCAGCCGAATGTTGGCCTGCCCGCGCAGCGTCCGCATCAGCTCAACAGCGCGCCGGACGGTCGCCATGGCGTTCTCGAGGCGCTCGTCGCGAAGCGTCGTCAGCTCAGCCTCCGGCCAGTGCGTCAGGTGCACCGATAACGCCGCGTCGTCAGCGACGGCCAGGCGCTGGTACAGGCCTTCTGCCAGGAACGGCAGAACGGGCGCCAGCATGCGGCTCATCGAAAGCAGGGCGAGTGTGAAGCACGGCAAATGCCTGGTCGCGATCGGTATCGTCGTCGCCGCGCGATAGCCGGCGGCGACTGCGCCGCAGGTACCACGTCGACAGCTCGTCGATATGCTCACCCAGCCGAAGGGAGGCCGCCCGCGCGTCATAGTCGGCCAGGGCAGCGCCAACGTCCTTCGCCGCGCCGGCGGTGCGCGACAGAATCCAGCGGTCCAGCACGTCGGTCGACTTTGGCCGGGGCGCCGTCGTCGGCAGCCAAGCGGCCAGCGAGGCGTACTTGGCGAAGAAGGCGAAGACGTTCCACAGCACCAACAGTTCGCGCCGTGCTTCATCGGCGGCGTGGTAGCCGAACAGGATGTTGTCCTCGGGGCGGGTCTTGGCGAACATCCAGCGCATTACGTCGACGCCCATCCGCTCGGCGCCTTCGTTGAACTCGATGGAGTTGCCCCAGCTCTTGTGCATCGGCCGGCCGTCTTCGCCGAACAGCGTGGCGTAGCCAAAAATCGTCTTGAACGGCGGCTCGCGGCGCAGCACCGTGCTCATCGCCAGCATCGAGTAGAACCAGTTGCGGAACTGGCCGGGGAACGACTCGGTGATGAAGTCGGCCGGGAACCACTGCCGCCAGTAGTCAGGCTCGGTGCGGTAGTGCATCGTCGAGAAGGGCACAATGCCCGCGTCGAGCCAGGGGTTGCCCACGTCGAGGATGCGCGACGTCGTGGCGCCGCAGCTGGAGCACTTGATCTTCACGGCGTCGACGTACGGCCGATGCGGCGTGTGGCCGTCAAACTCGTCCCAGCCTTCGACGGCGCGCTGCTTGAGCTCCTCGCGCCCGCCGATCACTTCGAATGAGCCGCAGCTCGTGCACTCCCAGATCGGCAAGGCGAGACCCCAGTAGCGCTTCTTGCTGATCATCCAGTCGGCCATGGTGCGCAGCCAGTCGAGTTCGCGCTCGTAGCCAAAACCGGGCAGCCAGCGGATCTGGTCGACCACTTCCATGATCTGATAGCGCAGGCTGGCGTCGATTTGTTCCCGGGTCAGCTCGGCGCGCGGCTTGTCGTACACCGGGCCCATGGAGATGTACCACTCGTCCACGACGCGGAAGAGCAGCGGCGTGCCGCAGCGCCAGCAGTGCGGGTAGCGGTGGGTATAGGGCTCGAGGTGATAGAAGAAGCCGCGCTCTTCCAGGTCCTCCACGACGCGCGATGCGACGCCGGCCGCGTCGAGGCCGGTCAGCCAGTCGAAGCCAGCCAGGTAATGGCCGTCCTCGGTGAGCGGGCCTATCACCGGCAGCCCGATTTCCTTGCCCAGCTTGAAGTCGTCGGCGCCGGCGCCCGGCGCGATGTGGACGATGCCCGTGCCCTCGTCCTCGCTGACCTCGTGCCAGGCCACGATGCGATGCTCATAGGGCTGCTCGCCACCGGCGGCGAAGGTCTGCTTGACAGTGGGTAGCTCGTCGAACGGGCCGCGGTAGTGCCAGCCCACCAGGTCTGCGCCGGGCTTCGTCTCTACAACTTCGAATTTGCCGCGGACGGCGGTCTTGAGCGTGCCGCGACTGAGCCAGTACTCGTCTTCGCCCTGGCGGATCCGGACGTATTCGAGGTCCGGATGGACGGCCGCCGCTACGTTGGCCGGCAGCGTCCATGGCGTTGTCGTCCAGACCAACAGGTACTCCCCGGGCCGTTCGACCAATGGGAAGCGAACCGTCAGGCCGGGGTCTTCGCGGTCCTGGTAGCCCTCGTTCATCTCCATCTGGGAGAGGCCCGTGCCGCAACGCGCGCACCACGGCATCGAGTCGTGGCCCTTGTACAGCCAGCCGCGCCGATTGACCTCGGCCAGAAAGTCCCAGATCAGGTCGTTGTTCTCGTTGCTGAACGTGAAATACGAGCCACCGATCTCGGGCATGCCGAGGCGGCCAACGATCATCTCGATCGAATCTGTGACCGGGCCCTGCGGACCTTGGACGGTGGTGGTCTGGGTTGGGTCGGCAGCCAGCTGGTCACGCAGGCGGCGCAGCTCGTCGGGGTCGTTCCAGTCCATCCACATGCCCAGGCGGATCGACTGTTCGGTCATCAATGCGGCATAGGTCAGGACGCGCTGCTTGCACAGGCTGACGAACTCGGCGATGCCGTAGCGCTCGATGTCGCGCTTGCTGGTGAAGCCCAGCTCGCGCTCGACGTTGACCTCGACCCACAGGCCCTGGCAGTCAAAGCCGTTCTGCCAGCGCTGGTCGTGCCCGAGCATGGCGTGGAAGCGACAGAAGATGTCCTTGTAGGTACGGCCCCAGGCGTGATGGACGGCCATCGGGTTGTTGGCCGTGATGGGCCCGTCGAGGAAGCTCCAGCGCTCATTGCCGGCGTTCTGCGCGCGCAACTTGTTGAAGGCGTCGCGCTCGCGCCAGAGCGTCAGGACCTCGTGCTCCAGCTCCGGCAGGTCGAGCGTTGACGCAGCCGGTTGGAAGGGACTCTTGACACGCGGACGGAGGGACATGGGCTGCCAAGGATACGACGAGGAAGCGGTCCGGGGCGCCCGGTCAGGGACGTCGCCGGTCGCGGCTGAGATACGGCGCAGATCGCGGCCGCAATGCGCCACCGGTTGGATGCAAGGCCCGCGTCCGATATGCGGCCTAGCATCGGTCGAAGCGAAGGCCCCAGCTTCGCACCGGCAGGCAGCCGGACAACTGCCAATGCATAGGGGGAGACTCGCCCGTGAAGGGTCAGTCAATACTTCTCCTGCGAGTCACCATGGCGGCGTCGGTGCTGGCGTTGGCCGTCGGTGGTGTCGTGCAGGCCGAGGACGGTGAAGACATCGTCCATCCCATCGATTTCACCCACAACGCAGTTGACGCGCCAGCGCCCGTGACGAGCGCCGTCTTCGGCAGCGGGTCGGCCGAGAAGATTGGCACGCCAATCTGCTCGACTGACACATCCAACGCGGCGAACGTCAACACGGACTGCGAGTTGAATACGCCGCACAACGAGACGTCGATCGCCGTTAATCCCACCGACCACGACAACATCATCGGCGGCGTCAACGACTACCAGCTCGCCATCAACCCCGGCGGCCATGTTTCCGAGACACTGCGCTCGCGTGCTCACGTCTCGTTCGACGGCGGCCAGACGTGGACCATGTACCCGGTCAACTCGAACGCTTCCTACCAGGCCACCGGCGACCCGGCGGTCGCGTTCGACGCCGACGGCCACGCCTACTACGCCACTCTCGGCTTCCGTTTCGTCGGCCCGGTCAACGCTCAGAGCCCGGACGTTATCGTCTCCGACTCGGGCGACGGTGGCATCACCTGGACCACGTCCCGCATCGCGCAGGGCAGCGGCGTGTTCACCAGCGTCGGCGACGTGCTCGACAAGGAGTACGTGGCTGCGTGGGGCCACGGCAACGCAATCGTGACCTACGGCGACTTCCGCCAAGGCCAGAAGGGCAGCTTCATCAGCGCCAAGATCTATGCCTCGGTCACGCACGACTACGGCAACTCGTGGAGCAAGCCACACCTGATCTCAGGCGACCTCGACGAGGCCTTCGTCTCGGTGCCAACCGTGACCTCGGACGGTCGCGTCTTTGTCGCCTTCATGAACACCGATGACAACACCACCGGCCGCGACACGTACTACGTCGTCGAGGTCGACCCGGCCACGGGCGCGCGAACGGCAGGCCCATTCGCGGTCGGCCTGGTCATCGACGGTTTCACCGACTACCCCATCGCCTTCGGTCGTCAGACCTACCAGGACAGCGTGTTCCGCTCGTGGGCTGCCGGCAACATCACCGCCGATCCGACCAACCCAGCCCACCTCGCGGTGGTGTGGTCGGACATGCGCAACAGCGTTACGCCGGCGCCGACAAACCCGTACGACGCGGTCACCAACTCGGACGTGATCGTTTCCGAGTCGACCGATTCGGGCCGCACGTGGTCCGAACCGACGGCGGTTGATCTCGCCGGTGACCAGTTCATGCCGTGGGGCGCCTTCGATGCCGCGGGCACGCTGCGTATCGGCACATTCGATCGCAGTGGCGACTCGGCCAACCACCTGTACGACTACTCCCTGCTGACGCAAAGCGGTGGCTCATACAGCCGCTCCGTGGTCAGCACGCAGTCCTCCAATCCGACGACCGGCAACCGCTGGTTCGCCCGGACGGTGGACCCAGACTTCCCGAACGCAACCGCCTTCCTTGGCGACTACGCCAACATCGCGGTTGTGCCGGGCACGACCCACGTCGTCGCCTACTGGACGGACCTGCGCGAGCAGGCCTGCTTCCCGGCCGGCGTCTGCGCGCCACGGCGAGGATGCGTACTTTGCCTACGCGGACTAGCTGAATTCCCTCGAACTGCACTGGAGAGGCGTCCCAAACGGGACGCCTCTTCTTTATTGCGTTCGGAGTCAGATAAGCAGCCGATAAGCGCCGGTCTCGACAATCGGACCATGGACGGCCGGGTGCTGGGTCGAGCTCATCGCCGGCTGCGAGTAAGGGCGAGGCTTCGCCAGGTCGACCTCGCGGCCAAGTGTGGGGTAGCGCGATGGAAGATCGCGAAGCTCGAGTCCGGCGACGTCGCCACCATGAAAGTAGGCGACATCGACCGTTGTTTCGCCGTGCTCGGCGCCGACCTCCGAGTGTCGGCGTGGTGGCGGGGCGCCGCCATCGATCGACTGTTCGACGAAGGCCATGCGCTACTGGTTGGCGCGGTCGTTGAGGTTCTCAAGCGTCTGGGATGGGTGGTCGAAGTCGAGGTCAGCTTCTCGGACTACGGTGACCGCGGATCAATTGATGTTTTCGCGTGGCACCCGATGTCGCGCTCGTTGGCAGTCTTCGAAATCAAGTCGGAGATGGGCGGCGTCGACCCGACCTTGCGGCCGCTCGACATCAAAGCCAGGCTTGCACCAAAGATCGCTGGCCGTTTTGGGTGGTCAAAGTCCGGTCCGGTGGCTCGGATCCTCGTTCTGCCCGAGGACCGCACTGCGCGACGACACGTGGCACGCCATGCCAGCGTCATCGACGCGGCCCTGCCGGCACGAGCGCGGGAGATCAGAGGTTGGCTCCGAGCGCCGGCTGGGCCACTGGCCGGCGTTTGGTTTCTGACATACGTCGGCGGCACCGAGGCTAAGCGGAATCCCTCGGCGTTACGGCGGGTCAGAGTCGCCCAATCATGCTCAAGAGCGCAGTCTGGGAGCGGCAAACCCTCCGAAACAGCCGCTTAGGCCCCACCAGGCCGACGTAAGTCAAGTCGCGGCCACGCGCCTGGGAGAGCTCAATTCGCGCCCAGGCGCGTCAGTGCCAGTGCGAGCGCAGGGCCGCGCTCAGTAGATGGGCGTCAGCCAGTGGTGGTACTTGGGCAGGCGTCCGCGCACGGCGTCGAAGTAGAGCGTCTTGAGCTGAGCCGATATCGGCCCAACCTCGCCGTCGCCGATCTGGCGGTGGTCGATTTCGACGACCGGCGAGATCTGCGCGCCGGTGCCGCACAGGAACACTTCCGATGCGGCGTACAGCTCACTGCGGTCGACGCTGCGCTGGACCGTCTCAAGTCCAAGCTCGTTGCGGGCCAACTCGATGAGGCCCTCGCGGGTGATGCCCTCGAGGATGTCGTCACTGACGTCCGGCGTGACCAGCTCGCCGTTGCGAACCATGAACAGGTTCTCGGCCGAGCCTTCCGACACGTGGCCATCCTGCGCCAGCACGATCGCCTCGTCGTAGCCGTTGAGCACGGCCTCCGACTTGGAGAAGGCGCTGTTCACGTAGGCACCGACGATCTTGGAGCGCGCCGGCAGCGACTGATCCGAGTTACGTCGCCACGAAACGACCTGCGCCGTGATGCCGCGGTCCGTTGCGATGTACTCGCCGAACGGAACGGCGAAGACGGCGATCGCCTCGTCGAGATTGTGCAGCCGGACGCCGATGATCTCGCTCGACTTGTAGAGCGTGGGCCGGATGTAGACGTCCTGCCGGAAACGATTCCGGCGCAGCAAGTCAACGGTTATCGAAACGAGCTCTTCGGCCGAGTGCGGCATCTTCATCAGCAGCACGCGCGCCGATTGCGTCATGCGCATGTAGTGGTCGCGGAACTTCAGTCCCCAGAGCTGCTCCTGCTCATCGTTCCAGTAGGCGCGGATGCCCTCGAAGGTGGCCGTGCCGTACAGGAATCCGTGAGTCATGATCGGAATTCGCGCTTCAGACAGCGGCACGAACTCGCCACCAAAGAAGGCGACTACGTTCGGGTCGGTAGGTCTGGCCCCTATCGCGGCGGGATGGCTTGCCGGCTTTTGGGTCAGCATCGGCGCGGAGTATAGGCCCTAGATGACGCCGGCGAGCCTTGCCACCACTATGAGTACGTAAAGGACGTAAAACAGTCCGCCCACCAGCAGGTTGCTGCCGCTCAGCGTCCCGCGGCGCATCATCGGAAGGAAGATGGCGGCGGTCGACAGGAAGGCGATGCCGGCCGAAGCGAAGCTGAGCAGCGAATCACTCGACACCGTCCACGCGTCGGCGGCCAGCGCGATACCGATGGCCGTCGGGATGCACGACTGGAAGACCATCGCGCCGGTGATGTTGCCCATCGCCAACGTGTCTTTGGTCTGGCGCACCCAGATAAGGCTGTTGAACTTCTCGGGCAGCTCGGTCGCGATGGGCGCGATGATCAGCGCGAGCAGGGTGGGATCAAGCCCGGCCGACTTCGACAGGTGCTCGACGCCGTCGACGAAGACGAAGGCGCCGAGAATGATCATGGCCAGCGCGACGACGACCTGCAGGTTGACCACGCGCAGCCGCGGATGGCCTTCCGGGTCGCGCCGGTAGGCGCGCCGGTCGATACGCTGGAAGCGCAGCGGTTTGAGGTCGACCGCGTCGATGGTGGTGTCCGACTCGAAGTGCGCCTTCACGTACCAGGCGTAGATGCCGATCACGACGACGACCACGCCGTAACGCAGGAACGAGTACTGCGCCGGAATGAAGGCGGCGCCGACGGCGATGCTGTAGGCGAGGAAGAAGTAGCGAATGTCCTTGCCCAGCACAGCCGTGTCGACGGGCATCTGGCGGCCCGTCTTGCGTCGCGCCGACCAGTAGATGACGCCCACGCCGGTAACGAACATGGCCAGCGTCGAAAGCATGAACGGCGCGCCCAGGATGGCGCCCACGCCGACGGCGTGCGCAGCCTCGGGGTCCGTGCGCGTCCCGGCGAACAGGATCGCGATGAGCGGAATCATCGTTTCGGGCAGCGCCGTGCCAACGGCGGCCAGGACGCTGCCCACGGCCCCCTCGGCCAGGTTCAGCTTATGCCCGAACCACTCGATGCCATTCGTGAAGAGCTCGGCCGCGACAAGGATGAAGACCAGGCCAATTGCGAGCTCGACGAGCTCGAGGACGTCCAAACGCTAGGCGCGCAGGTGCTCGGGCGCGTAAGGCAGAAGGGCGACGTGACGGGCACGCTTCAAGGCAACGGACAGGGCACGCTGGTGTTCGGCGCACGTGCCCGTCTTGCGGCGCGGCTCGATCTTGGCGCGCTCGGACAGGTAGCGGCGCAGCCGGTTGACTTCCTTGTAGTCGATGCGCGAGCTCTTGTCGGCGCAGAAGGCGCAGACCTTGCGGCGGCGCCGGTCGCGGTAGTAGTCCTCGCGCTTGCTGCGGCTGGTTCGGCTGGTAGGCGGCATGTCAGATCCTCAGGCTAGAAGGGAAGGTCGTCGTATTCGGTGTCGGGCGGAGCGTCGGCCGGCCGGCCGGCGGGTGCTCCAGCCGGACGCGCAGGACGGGCGAAAGACTCGCCAGCCGCCGGGTTCGCCGGCGTCATCGCGCGGACGCCGCTCAAGGTTCTGGATGGTGTTGGCCACAAGCTCGGTGGTGTAGCGCTTCTGGCCGTCCTGGCCTTCCCACTGGCGGGTCTGGATGCGGCCTTCGATGTAGACCTTGTTGCCCTTGCGCAGGTACTCGGCGGCGAACTCCGCCTGCGAGCCCCACGACACCACGCGGAACCACTCGGTCTCTTCCTGGCGCTCGCCCTGGGCGTCCTTGTAGTTGCGGTTGACGGCGACCGTGAACTGGGTCACGGCCTGGCCGCTGGGCGTGTAGCGCATCTCCGGGTCACGGCCCAGGTTGCCGATGATCATGCACTTGTTCAGTGACATCTCGACTTACCTCGCTTTAGCGGTCCGTGGCGGCAGGAGCGGCTTCGCTCTCTGATTCGTCGATGAATTCGGCCTCCAGGAGGTCCACGTCATCCTCGTCGGGCGGCGGAGCCAGCCCGTCATCGTCAGCCATCTCCTCTTCGTCGCCGGCGCTGGGCCTGCGTGAGGTGGTGGGCCGCTCGACTCGCGTGACGAGGTGGCGGAGCACCTCCTCGGTGATGTTCAATCCGCGCTCGAGTTCCGCCACGGCTTCGGACGGGGCGTCGAAGACGATGATGAAGTAGGACGCCTCGTGGTGGGGGCCGATCTTGTAGGCCAACCGGCGCCTGCCCCACGGGCTGACCTTGATGATCTGTCCGCCGGCGGTGACGATCGTCCGTGTCTGGCGGTCGATCAGCGCCTGGACCGAATCGTCGGGCGCATCCGGCCGGATGACGAGCATCAGCTCATAACGTCGCACGTGTAAAGAGTCTCCTTCCCATGGGATGTGCCCCGCTTGGCGGCCGACTGGCTAGAGCGGCGGAGCTGAAAGGGTTGACTCGAAGAATAGCAGAGCCGGCGATCAGCCCTCCGCCTTGGGCCCCTGAGCGGTGTGAGCCCGAAAAGCGGCCAGGTACTCGTCGCGAACCTGCTGGAACTGCGTAAACAGCTCTTTGGCGGCCGGCGATGCCGGATCCGCCGCCTCTAGCTCTCGCTCGATTTCGCGCCACTTCGCGAGGATTGCCGGCAGGGGCTGAGGACTTACCGAGTGCTCGATGGATGCGACGCGCGTGTCGTCCAAGCCGACGCTAAGGCCCCACTGCTCCTGTTCGCGAGCCAACTCGGACAGCGACTGAGCGGCGTCGCGCACGGCTGTCGCGAGCTGCGCGAAGCGCGGATCCGACGGCAAGACACCACGCTTATGGCCCTCAAGTTGTGCCAGCTCGCCCAGCAGCACCATGATCGCGTCCGACGCGCTCCGGAGATGCATCTCGATATCGGCTGGGTCCATGTGGCGAGGTTACGCGACGAGTGTTAGGGCTGGCCAGCCCATAGCTCGAAAAGTCCTTGCGACTTGCCTTCCGTCACGCGCAGTTCTTGGGATGCGGCGTGGGCAATGCTTCCGCAGCGGTGGCCTTGTAAATCCCGATCGGCTTGGCCGCTACCTGCAGCTTCGGGATCGTGCCGTGCGGGCCTTCGCTCGTCTGCATCACCAGGCGATGCTCACCGCGCTTGAGGTTGGTGGCGAGGTTGAAGTCCGTGGCGTGGCGCTTGACGACGGTGATGCGGTACAGGTGGAGCTTCTTGTCCCTGGTGTAGACCTTCACCAGCATGCCGATCATGGCGGCACCGTTGTTGATCTTGGATTGGTTGAGGAAGGGCAGGAACATGCCGGTCCGGGCGTGGGCGTAGATGTACGTGCTGCCGGGCTGGCCGGGGTTGACGAACTGGGCCAGGTACATGGCCACGTTGCAATCGGGGTAGCCGGGCTGACCGTAGATCACCGGCAGGTCGATGTGGAGTGCCGCGACCACGATGCGTGTCGGCGGTGAATTGCCCGTCGGGACCTGTACCCCGCCGCCATCGGTTGGTCCGGGCGTCGAGCCCGGGTCGGATGGGTTGGGCGACGGCTTGGGTTCGGGCGCCGTGGTCGGCGGTAGCGGCGTCCAGGGCGGCAGCCAGACCGTCGGTGTCGGGGTTGGGGCAAGCGTTGGCGTCGGTGCAAGCGTTGGCGTCGGTGTTGGGGCTGCCGTAGGCGTCGCGGTGGGTGCCGCCGTGACCGCTTCGGTCTGCCCCGGCGTGGCCGTGAACTCGAGCGTCGGCTGGCCGGTGGGCGAAGCGATCGCTATGTCGACCGGGGTGGGTGGCGGAGTCGGAAGTGCCTGTGTCGTGCAGCCAACGGGGAACGCCAGGGCAAGCGTCAGCAGGACCGCTGAAGCAGAGAGCCGTGCGAAACCAGAATGCGTCGACATATCGGGTTCGCGATGCTACATCGACGCGGCCCCGTGGTGACCCCGCTAGACCTGCGTACGGTGCCCCCTCGCACCGTCATTCGAGCTACCGGCCTCACGGTGTAGGACCCGATCCTGGACTGCTTCCCTGCGATGACATCGGGTCCTGCTGTTACGGCTCTGCAATCAAATGCGGCCCACGGTGGTCAGGTCGCGCCTATCCACCGACTATTCGCGGCGCGGCACCGTCGCGGCGCGAACGGGTTACGACCCGTGCTGCCGCATAACCTGCGCGTCTCCCGCTCCCCGGCGTCGAGCTTCGGCTCACGCGCCGCGCCGCGTCGGGCGCCAATCGGGGGAGAACAGATGAATTGTTACGGAATAGGCGTTCGCGTCGTGGCAATCGTCTTCGCGGCGGCGACACTGGCGTTGCCTGGCGCGGCCGCGGTCAGTGCCGCGGGACCGACAAATTGCACCGAGGCCACCGGCCCGTCCGCGGCACTCAGAGGTTGTTGGGAGAACGTTTGGGTCGACGGCGTCCAACACCGTATGACGTTCTTTGGTGCCGCGAAGCCGTTCAAGGGCTCTGTTCCTACCGAGAACATGGGCAACTTCTACGTCATCGGCCCGCAGACCGACTCACCTCAGAGCCTCGACTTCCCATTCGTGCATGACCACGTTGTCGCCGCTGTACCCGCTCACAACGGAGGCGAGTACACGCCCATCTACCAAGGGACCTTGGTCCTCTGCAGCGAGCAGGGCATTGTCACAGGCGCGTGTGTGCCGACTTTCAGTACGCTGCCCGGCGGACCGACGTTGCCCCTGGCGACTACCGTCAACGGCCAGCCACTGACATCGGCCGAAGCGATCGAGGCAGCCGCTGCTGCCGGCCTGGTCGACTCTGGTCCCGGCCGGAGTAATCATCGGCGCTATCACCAGCTAAGTGGGCACTCGCCCGAGTCAAGCGCATTCGGCAGTGCGAATCCCGAGCGATTGAGCGGGTCGACGCCAGCCGTCGGCCGCTCTCGCCCGGATAGCCGAAGGAAGTCAAACATGACCTCGACCAGACAACTGGCGCTCGCTGCGGGCGTGTTCTACCTCCTGACATTCGCTTTGTCGATCCCCGCCTACTTCCTGTACGAACCGGTGCTGACCGACCCGGCCTACATCGTGGGCCCGGGCGGAGCAGACACTCGCGTTATCCTGGGTGCTGTCCTTGAGATGCTCACGGCGCTCGCGTGCATCGGCACCGCCGTCGCTGTGTACCCGATAACCAGGCGGCAGAGCGAAGCCGCGGCACTGGGCTTCGTCACAACTCGAATGTACGAAGCAGCCCTAATCCTCGTAGGTGTGCTCGCTCTACTCTCGATCGTGAGCCTGCGCCAGGCCGGCATAGCCGCAGGTACAGACAGCGCCTCCATGGTCGCCGTCGATCAGGCGCTTGTTTCGATCCGCGACCACACGGCCCGGCTAGGACCGGGTTTCGTCCCGGCGCTCAATGCTCTGTTGTTCGGCTACGTGCTGTACCGCTCGCGGCTCGTGCCGCGCGCGATCCCGACGCTTGGACTCATAGGCGCTCCCCTGCTCCTGGCATCGGTGCTCGCGAGAGTGTTCGGAATACTCGACGAGCAGTCAGTGGTTGCAGCTATTGCACTGGTGCCGATCTTCTTCTGGGAACTCTCGGTCGGGCTGTGGATGACTTTTAAGGGTTTCAACAGTTCGGCACTCGCCGCACTTGGATTTGATCAGAGAGCCGACTCCATCCCAAGGCCGCCGCTGGCACAACAGGTCGTGACCGACGGAGTCGGCTGACCGTCTACGGCATTCATTTCGGGCCTCGGGCCGGCCCCGATCGCGTTGCCCATATCTTTGGTGCCGAAGGTGAGATTCGAACTCACACGCCGTTGCCGGCCGCGGATTTTAAGCGTGTCCCACTGTGTCCGATAGCGACCGATAACGGGCGACTCTGAGCGTGACTACGGGCTGTTAGCGGCCCGCCTGGCCGCCGTTGTCGGTAGCTGTTGCTACCAGCCGTGCTACCAGCGCGGTCTACTTCGGCACCCTCCCCGCCGCTATCTCGCGCAGACAGTAGCGACTAGTGTCTAGTTACACGCGACGGCGTAGACAGGTTCACACCCAATGACGCGGATCGATGCCGCGTCGATGCGCGGCATCGTCCAGCCGGGCATCGGGAATCCGTTGCCCCATGTGGCGACTCCGCGGCTCGTCCCAATGAGTTCGACGACGTCACCCTGGGACGGACGATCCCCCTGATATCCGGCGACAAAGGCTGCCCGTCCGATGGCGCGCCTACAGGCGGCCCATCAGGGGCTGGTGCTGTTCGCGCCTCGGAGGCCCGCAATGGACCCAGCGAGGACCACGGCGGCACCCAAAGCCACAACGAGCCATCCGACCAGTTCGATCACCGGCGACTGGCCTACAGAGAGGCCGAGCACAATCACGGCAGCAAAGACGGTCACTCCTGCGAGTGCACCACCGGCGACCACCAACAAAAGCGGAGCGCGGCGCGCCCCATGCGCGGCCATCCAGGCCAACACACCACAGGCCACCAGCAGCACAGCGAGAGTCCAAAAGAACGGTCCAGGGCCGATGTTTGAAAGCACGCCCGGAAGGAACAGCGCTCCCACTGTCACGGCCAATCCCACCCACACGATGATTGCCCAGCGGGCCATCGACTTGTGCCCTTTCGGCTGCGAGACGGAGCCTACGTTAGCCCGCGTTGTAAATGGGCGACAAGAGATGATCAGCACGCGGGCTCGACTGTGGCGCGTTGCGCCGCAGACGCAGGAGTTGGCCCGTCAGGCGAGGATCGCCGTTGCTCGACCCCGACCTTGCAAGAAGCAGATCGTTATGCGACCGACGCAGATGAAGAATCGGTGGTCATTCAGAGGTCGCCACTTCCCCAACCGTTCACTGGGCCTGACGCATCAATGAAGACCCCACCGAGGCAGATCTGGTTGGGGGCGCATTGACAGTCACCTGGCCAAGGACCGTCATGGGGCGCGGATCTCCGCCCCAGTCCGGAGTCACGGTAACCGGCGACGGGATTGGTTGGGGCGGCGGCGGCGGCGGTAAACCCGCCTGTGGCGGATTGAGGTAAGTGGACTTGCCCAGCACATAGGAGATCGAGAAGCTGGCGCCCGTGGCAAGGCAGAAAGCACGTGCCCGGGGCACAGGATTCCCGCCAGGTGTCTTGGCGCTCCATTCCTCGCAGGCCATCTTGCCAACGGCGAATACCACCGACGCGAAAGCAATTAAGGCCCAGTCCTAGTTGCCACCCCAAGGCGTCGTTCGCATCTAACAGCTCGTCCCAAGCCTCGTCGTACGTGCCGGCAGCGTCGACCTCAGCGGTGACAGGTAGTGCGGCGCGGAGGCTAGCTGTTGCTGCTTATCAACGGCTTATGCGGCCTGTGGACGGTTGCCGTCGCTCATCGCTGGCGCGGCCAGCAGTAGTATCCGCCGCGCAAGGCGCCGGCCGCCGGGAGGCTCTGTCATCCGGGACGGGCGTTACGAGGAGGGTACGTCCGGATGCGCCGTGTTCTGATTGCTGCGCTGTCGGTGGCGCTGATGACCTTCGCGATGGGCGCACCGCTCGTCGCCGCCAAGAACGGTGGCAACAGCACGTTGGCCAAGCAGTGTCAGAAGGGCGGCTACGTCAACTACGTCGACGCGAGTGGCACCGTTTTTAGCACCGAGCAGGCGTGTACGTCGTTTGGCGCCCAGAACGGCTACCTCACCCCCAAGCCCGTGACTTTCCAGGCCGTCTGTGAGAGCTACGGAGGGACGTACGCAGGGTCATATAACGCCACCGCTCCCGCCTGTCTCTGGACCGGAGTCGACTACGCGACCTGGTACAGCGCTTATTTTCCGCTCCGTGACTCCTGCTACGCGCTTGGACATCTCGTACAGAGTAACTGGGATTCCGTTCGCGACCCAGACTTCATCGGCTGTTTCGGCGTGGCTTGAAGTAGAAGCACTTGGGCGGAGTTGCCGTCGTGTAACTCCGCCCAATTCGCGGAGAGTCATCGGCGAAACGCGCTAACCAAGGTTGTGAGCCGCCGGCGACAGTGGCCGCGCTGCGGCCTAGCAGTCACTGTCAATTTAGTTCGTCGACTCAGTCGGTCAGAAGCGTGCGCTCTTGCCGGGCCTTATCCAGAAGACGTTGCACGTCGGCGTGCGGGATTATGGGGCTGAACTGTCCCCACACCCAGCGGCCCGCGGCGCGTCCAACCCGCCCAACGATGTAGTAGCCAAATCGATACTCGATGTCGCCGACGATGGCGCCTCCGCTGAACGCCTGCTCGCCTTGATGGGCGTGCAAACGCAGCCGCTCCACGAGAAAGACCTTCTCGCTGTAGTTGTGCTGAGGCATGAACGTCCATGCCTCGCGGACCCATACTTTCGCACCGCGCCGCCCTATGTCTTTTGTCGTGACGTCGCGCTGCAATGCCCAGGCCGCGGATTTGCGCGCCACGAACTCGGCGGCAGTTTCAATCGCTCCGAGACTCTCAGTCACTCCGGCACCCTGCCCGCCGCTATCTCGCGCAGGCAGTAGGCCGTCGACCGGATGCACAGTTCCTGCGTCGGCGCCTCCGTCTCCCAATCGCGCTTGCGCGGCTTACCGGGCCTCGGTCGCTCTTTGGCGTCAAAGGCGTACTGAACCCACACGTTGCGCTCGTGGTGGAACGATGGCCGGCCCATCTGCCAGCCCAGGGCAGCGTTGGCCTCTAGCAGCTCGTCATTGGCTTCTTCGAGACTCATGGCCGTAGCGTCGCCCTCAGCGGTGACAGGTAGTGCGGCGCGGAGGATGGTGCGCGCCGCTTATCAGCCGAAGGTCACTGCCGGTCGTCTCGGAGTAACGTGAGCGAGGTGCGCGATTCGGAGGAGGTTTTGGAGCAGGCCTTGGGCGACAGGGTCAAGAACGACGAATACGGTTTGATCGCCGGAGTCACAAGGCGGCTCCGGACCGACGCCTTCGAGGTCACCCTTGAACTGGAGCTCAGCGGCGCTCGGGCGCTCGAATTTCTCGACAACGTCGTCACGCAGATTGGCCGCGTCGTGGCCCGGAAAGGCACGGAGAGCGACGCCAGCCTGCAGGCTGTAATTGGTGCGGGTTTCTTCAACATGATGCCGGCGGTCACGGTGGTGCGCGTCACCGAGTTGGACTCGAGCCGAAGCCGGGTAATCATCTCGGGCATATCAAAGGAAGGCCTGATCAAGCAACGGGCTGCCGAAGGAGCGGTACGAAGGATCTTGAAGGAGGCGAACCTTGATGCGCCGCGTGGTTGACTGCTAGTCAGATTTCGCGCATGAGGCGGTGGTTGATCGTCTTTGCGATAGTCGCCGTTGCCGTCGTGCTGGCGTGGCTGCTAGTTCTCGCGGAGTTCACCCGAAATCCGCCGTGAGCGACGGCATTTACAAGCGTCGACTTCTCAAGAGTCAATCGCGGGCCCCTCGTCCTCCGCGGTGACAGGTAGTGCGGCGCGGACGTTAGCCCGCATCCCTTATCAGCAGCTTATGGGCATGTGGACAGTCCTAGGAACCTTCCTCGAGGTCCGGTGGCAGCGTAGGCGGGAAATGCCCGGGCGGCGGGGCCTTTACCGAGTCCATGAGGTCCAAGTAGAGCGCGCGCAACCGCTCCACCGCCGCCACTGCAGCGCGATGCTGGGCGGTGCTGGGGTGCGTGTGCGACGCGACGCGCTCAGCCTCGCGCCACGCGGCCAGAACCTGCTTGATGAGTGCCTGCATCCGAGTGACCACCCCCCTCGGGCGATCGTGCGTTATGCGGACGTAATGCCGCTACCGGCCAGATGGGTAACAACCGTGCCCCCCGAACGGCTGCGATTAGCGCCCTTCAAGTATGCGGGTACTAAATCCAGTGCCGATCGACCTACATGCGTACCCCGCCGACGATCGGCAGTTTCGGGCACGCGCGACGGAGCTGATCCGGGAGGGAATCGACCGGCCGCCCGCATTGCAGGAAGCGCTCCGGCCCGACTATCCCAGGGCGCTCGTCGCGGACGGTATCAAAGAGGGGGCGGTCGAGCGCTGGTACGCGTACCGCGACGGGCGATTCGGGGGCGACGAGTAGGGACGCCAAGGTTGCGATAGTTGCAACCTTACCCAAATACGGTCCGAACCCCGACGAGTCCGGCACGCTTTCGCAAGTCCTCGCGTGTGTAGACGCGCAGCTCGTGGCCGGCGGCCGGGTAGTAGGGCTCCGCGAGGGTCTGGAGGTCGATCGCCAGGGCAGCCAGCAGCCGCAGGTGGTCGGGCGAGTCCTTAGTGGCGGCGAGTGCCTTGCTCTGGGCCTCCAGCGCACGGCGGATGGGCCGTCCCGGCACGTCGCAACCCGTTGTAGCGCCAGCCTGCGAACAACCCAATGGCCACGCCACAGACAACGCCGCCAACCGCCCCGACGAGCCACGTTATCTCGAGAATGCTGCCAACGACGGGACCGAGAAAGAAGCCGACTACTCCAAGCCAAAAGGCCAAGACTGAGCCGGCGCTCTTGTCTTCGGTTGGTCGACCGACGCGGTTCTCGCAGCGATGCGGGAGGTCGAGATCCGCGTGAGACGGCTTGGCGAACTCGATCAGTCGCTAGTCGGAGTCAAGCTCATGCACGCTGCGTTCGGTCCTGGCGGCCCGTTGGAGGACAAATCGTTGACGCAGGCTGAGCGCGACCGTCGCAGGGAACTATTCGCCGCGGCGGTGGGTTACTACGGCAGCCCGACGCATCATCGGAACGTCAGATATACCAACCCGCAGGATGCCGCCGAAGTAGTCCTCCTTGCCAACAATCTGATCCGAATTGCGGAGGACGCCGCCGCGTAAACGAGAAAGCGTCCCTCTGTTTGCGGCGGCGCTGCCCGTGCCGTGAAGGCACTTATGCGGCTATTGACGGAGTGGGCACTGACTCGCGTTGCTCACGTAAGTGGTGCCGAAGGTGAGATTCGAACTCACACGCCGTTGCCGGCCGCGGATTTTAAGTCCGCTGCGTATACCGTTCCGCCACTTCGGCAGGGCGTTTTTGAGCTTACTCGCTGACCGTCCACTGCTTGCGCCATTCCGGGACGGGGAACGGCTCGGTGAAGTAGTCCACCTCGTGCACGATCTTGCCGTCGCGGAGTTCGAAGATACCGACGATCATGTACGTCTTCTGGTCGGGGTAGGTCATCTTGCTCTCTGCCACCCAGACCCTGTCCTCGCCCGTGACGCGGTCAATGCTGTCCACCCGCGGACTGCCGCCCGGATAATTCATGAGGATGTTGACGCAGGCCTCTTTGCCTTTGAAGTGCTCGCCCGACTGCGGCCACTCGATGGCGACATCGTCGGCAAAGATCTGATGCAGGTCATCGAAGTCCTGGGCAGAGGCGGAGCGCATATAGCGCGTGATCAGATCGGTCGCGGTCTTGGCATCCATGTCGCGGAGATTAGGCCTCAGACTCGGCCGTCGCTAGTCCGAATTCAGCACTAGGTGCCGGTTCGGACGACCTGCCAGACGCGGCGAATGCTGGGCCGCTGGCCGTAGAGCAGGACGCCGGCGGCGTACACACGCGAGGCCAGCCACAACGCGCCCAGGATCGTGATCGAGAGCAGGGCAATGGCGATCGCGACGTCCGCCCAGCCCACGTCACCGTTGGCGAAGCGACTGAGCATCATGAACGGGCTGAAGAACGGGAAGAGGGCCATAGCGCCGACCCACGGCGAGCGGGCGTCGAGCACACCAATGTTGGCCCAGATCGCCACCAGGTAGCCGGCCGTCGCCAGCAGCATCATCGGCATGATCACCTGGTTGACGTCCTCCTGGCGGCTGGCCAATGAGCCGGCGGCGGCGAAGAGAACGGAATAGAGCAGGAAGCCCAGCACACCGAAGACGCCGACGAGGACGAGCAGGCCCACCGACAGGCCGGAGGGCACGCTCACGCCGGCCGCCGTTTCGCCGAGCAGCGCGTTGGAGATCGGCACCTGCAGCAAGATGGCCACCCCGCCGGCCAGCAGGATGAAGACGTACTGCAGCAGGGCCAGGCCGCCCACGCCGATGACCTTGCCACTGAGCAGCTGGAACGGCGTGGCGGCGTTGAGCACGACCTCCACCACGCGCGACGACTTCTCCTCGACAACACTCATCGCGATCCAGCTGCCATACAACACGACGGTCATGAAGACGAGGATCGAGACACCAAAACCGATCAGGAAGTTCTGATTGGCCGCGCCGTGATTCGGATCGGCGGCCTGGACCTCCCAGGCGACCGGCGCAAACAGATGTTGCTGCTGACTGGGGTCGATGCCCGCTCGGGCCAGCCGATCGGCGACGGCGAAGGACTGTGCGGCCTGCTGCACCAGCGCCGACGTGACACTGCCCGAGACCGAGTTCTGATCCTTCGTGTAGAAGGTGTAGGCAAGCTCGCCGTCTGCGGCGCGATCGATGGCAATTGCGCCCGAATACGTGCCATCGGTCACGCCCTGGCGGGCGTCGTCGACGCTGGGCACCATCACGATCGTGTAGCTACCAGCGGTGTTGCTACCGCTTTGTGTGCTCGACGCGTTCAGCAGAGCGGTGAACGTTGCTTGTGGGTCCGCCGGCAGGTCCGTTGCCGTGACCGTCATTGCGATCTTCTTGGCCTCGCCACCGGCGACGAGACGACCAACGACGGGCAGAAGGGCGAAAAGCAGCACTCCGATGACGATAACGATCGTGCCGATCTGGTAGCTGCGCGTGCGGGCGCGGACGGTGAACTCACGCCGGGCCACGGTCAGGACGTTGGTCAGTGTTGGGTTCATCGGGACGCCTCCCCTGCCGGCGCGAGCTGGCTCTCCTCGGTCTCCACTTTCCCGACAAGCTGCACGAAGACGTCCTCCAGCGACGGGTCGGCCACCTCGAAGCGCAGGACCTCACCATGGCCGCGCATGGCCGCCTGCAGGATCTGCTGGGGATCGGTGCCGGCATCGACCCGCAGCTCGGTGAAGTCGTTGCCATCGCGGATCACCTGAACATTGGGCAACTCATGCAGCCATTGGCCGTCGCCGTTGCCGGCCAGCCGGTCGGCGGAGGTCGCAATGCGCACGACCTGGTGACCGACCGACCGCTTGACCTCACGCGTCGGGCCGGCGGTGATGATCCGGCCGTGGTCGATGATCGCCACCGAGTCGCACAGCTCCTCGGCCTGGTCGAGCTGGTGGGTGCTGAAGATGATCGTCTTGCCGGCGTCGCGCATCTCGAGGAACGCTGACTTGAGAAGCGAGGCATTGACCGGATCGAGCCCAGAGAACGGCTCGTCCATCAGCAAGACGTCCGGGATCGTGCAGCACGGTCGCGATGTACTGGACCTTCTGCTGATTGCCCTTGGACAGTGTCTCGGCCTTGCGGTCGGCGTAGTCGCTGATACGGAAGCGTGCCAGCCAGGTCCGGGCGTCATCGGCCGCCTTGCGCCGGGGCACGCCGTAGAGCGAGGCGAAGAAGACGAGCTGCTCGAGGGCCGGCATGCGCAGGTAGAGGCCGCGCTCCTCCGGCATGTAGCCCCACGTCTTGCGCGGCCAATCGCTTGCCGGCTTGTCCTCCCACGTGACAGTGCCGGAGTCCGCCTTCAACAGGCCAAGAACGATGCGCATGGTCGTCGTCTTGCCCGCACCGTTGGCCCCCAGAAAGCCGAAGACCTGGCCCTTCTTGACGTTGAACGTGACGCCATCGAGCGCGAGCACGTCCGCGAAGCGTTTGGTCAGTCCGGAGATTTCAAGCATCTCAGTTAGGGTAGCGATGGCCGCCCAATTCGCATCGGCCAAAGGTCACCAGCTGGTGATTCAAGCGGACGCGTTTGTCCGGTCGAGAGAGACACGGTCGCCCTTGGCCGCATACGCCGCGCGTGCTTCGAGCAAGGCGGCCGTCGCCTCTTGCTCGCGACCGGCAGCCAGTCTGGCCACTGACAGAGCGACCAGCGCATGGCCAAGCATTCGGGGATCATCGGCTGCTCGCGCCAGGCCAATAGCCTCGTCGGCCAGCTGCTGGGCCTCATCGACGCCGCCCGTGGCGGCAAGGCCTCGAACGCAAGCGCCGCGCCACACGACCTGACTGACGATGTCGTAGTCCGCCGCCAGTCCCTGACTGGTTCGGGCCATTTCGATTGCGTCGCCCCAGCGCTGTTGCTCCGCCAATGTGTACGCCAACCAGGCGGCGACGGTCGATGCTGCGGCCGGTGCCCCCATTTTCTGAAGCTCGGCGTAGCCCGCGCGCAGCACGATTTCGGCTTCGGCGGCGTCGTCGGCGAGCAGCTCGATACCTGCCCCAACGACGCTGCCGTGCGCGAGGGCGAAACGCATGCCGAGCTCTTCGAGCGTCTGTCGTGAGCGGCGGTACAGGCGGCGGCCTTCGTCAATGTCTCCGCGCATGGCGCGCAGGTACCCGCCCCAGGCATTCAACGACGCCTCGAGCCGGAGGCGACCCAATGCCTGCGTCTGCATGGTGTCGATACGCGCGATCGCCTCGTCGACTGGAGTCGGTCCGAAGGCCAGGCAGCTGGCCAGGAAGGCCATGTCCTCGTCGATCTCGCGGTGCTCACCCGCATGCCTGGCGTGATCGAGCGCGCGTTCGAGCTGGCGAGCGTTCTCACCGAATTGGCAGGTGATCCACGAAATCTCGCCGTGAAGGCGCCACGCCCGTGCTTGGCCGAGCTCGTCTCCCGTCTGCTCGAAAACGGCGAGGGCGGTATCGGCCACGAGGACAGCATTTCGTGTCCAGCCTGCCGGCTGAGTCTGAACGAGCAGGAACTCGCGTTCGATACGAGCCTCTTCGACGAGATCGCGTGACTCCGCGGTCGCGGCGATGTCCATAGCCGTCGCCAGAACCTCATCCGCGGCGCTCAGCTCGCCGCTCTGCATCTGCGCGAACCCGAAGTCGATCATCAGCCGAGCCTTCTGCACGCCCGCCGGGGCGAGCTCTGCCGCCCGCCCCAACAGCGAGGCAGCGGCGGGCATGTCGCCGCGGGCGAGTGCCCGGTGACCAACCACTGCCAGCTGCTCCACGGCCCGATCTCTGAGCGCTCGGGCGGCGTCATCCAGAAAACCGAGGTCGAGCACAGCTCGGGCGGCCTGCTCGAGGTGGTAACCGATGATCTCGTCGAATTCGGGAAGGCGCCCGCCGACGCGCGCCTCGAGCCAGTCGGCCACCCGCCTGTGGAGCTCGGCCCGGGCTTCCTTGCCGATGGCGCGGTAGGCGGCGTCGCGCACGAGGACGTGGATGAAGCGGAAGGCGTCCTCGCCGGGCAGATCAGATGCATCGGGCCGGATCATGTCGCGCCTCGCGAGCGCCTGAAGGTGAGTTCCGACTGATTGGCGCTCCAGATCGGGCGACAGCGCGCCCACCGCGCCCCAGTAGAAGAGCCTGCCAATGACCGCCCCGCGTTCCAGGACCGGGCGCTCGAGAGCCGGTAGTCGGTCGATTCGTGCGCTGATCAACGCTTCGATGGTGGGCGGCATCTCGGCATCGGCCAGGTCGCGAAGGGCGACGCAATGACCTCCCTCTACGCGGAGCGACCCATCATCGACCAGCATGCGGACCAGTTCCTCGACGAATAGCGGATTGCCGTCGGCCGTGCCGATTACCCGCTTCCGCCACGGCTCCTCGCGCGCACCGCCGCCTTCGACGCCGAGGAGGTTGTCGATCAAGGCGTCAGCCTGCTCATCGCCGAGGGGGCGAAGTTCGATGGTCGTCGCGTTGGCCATTCCGCTGCCCCATCCGGGCCGCATCTCGCCGATGTCGGGTCGCGCCAGCGTTAGGAGGAGGACAGGTGCCTCACTCGTCCGCTCCACCAGGTATTCGATCAGGTCGAGCAGGGTCTCCTCTGCCCAATGGATGTCCTCGATGACCACCACCAGCGGCTGGTCAGAGTGTCGTTCGACGAGACGTCGGACCGCCCAAAAGGTCTCCTCCGGCAGCGACGGCGCCTCGCTCAACCCCAGCAGCCCAACAATGCGCTCGCGAACCAGCTCCGCTTCTCCGTCACGGCCCACATCGACGCCGGCGAGCCGACTGATGCGATCGACGATCACCTGCGGATCATCGGTGTCGCCGACTCCGGCGAGGGCCTTGATGACCTGCACGACCGGCCAGAACGTTATGCCATCCCCATAGGACAGACATTGCCCGGCGGCGACACGGGCACGACCATCCAGGCGGTGAATGAACTCCTTGGTCATCCGCGATTTTCCGGTCCCGGCCGGCGCGATGACGGTCACGAGCTGGCAATTTCGCTCCGCCACGGCACGCTCCAAAGCTGACTCGAGCTGGGCGAGCTCCTCCTCGCGCCCAACCACCGGCGAGTCGAGATGGCGCGCAACTGCCTCCGGATGCTCCGCAAGCCCCAGAAGTCGCCACGCCGCGACCGGCTTGCTCTTGCCCTTGAGTTCCAGAGGTCCGAGGGACTCGAGATGGGCTGCGTCCCGCACCAGCCGCTCAGTAGAAGGCCCGATGATGATCGCGCCCGTTTCGGCGGCCTGCTCGAGCCGGGCCGCCACGTTCACGGCGTCACCGACCGCTGAGGTCTCCACGTCGTCGCTGGTTGCGAAGACTTCGCCGGTGTTGACGCCGATCCGGATCGCCAGGCGGACGCCGCCCTCTTCGAGCTGCTCATTTAGGCCAGCAAGGTTCTGCCGCATTTCCAGGGCGGCCCTTACGGCTCGGAGGGCATCATCCTCACGCCGAAGCGGGATACCAAAGACGGCCATGACCGCGTCGCCGATGAATCGATCGACCGTGCCGCCATGGCGCTCAATGGACTCCCGCACGACGGCGTGGTAGCGGTTCATGACACGGCGCATCGTCTCCGGGTCGAGCTCCTCGCCGAGTGAGGTCGATCCCACCATGTCGCAGAACAGCACCGTCACCGTCTTTCGCTGCTCCAAGGCTCGACGTTAGACCCGAGACGGAGGACTGGCAAACGCTCGTGCCGGCCACCTTGTGGCCCAAGGCTCGGCCCTCGACCATCCTCTGGACAGGCTCATTCCGGTTTCACGGGGGGAGGTGATCGCCGTGCGGCATCGCAGATGGCTCTTTTCGATCGTTCTCGCGTTCAGCCTGACGTCGCTATCGGGATCAATCGTCTACGCGGGCAACCCCCACTTCAGAACTGTCAGCGCGCAACTGGGCAGTCCCCGGCTGACCATCAGCGGCATCGAAGTCGGCCTGGGTGCGGGCGCGACCGTGAGCTACGAGGCCTCGGCAAGCGTGACCACTACTGCCGCAGTGCCTCAACGGCGGCGGCAAGAATCCGTCGGCCTCCAACAAGGCATTCAGCGGTGACCTGGCCGCCAATGCGACCGAGCAGGCGGACAACAGCGGCAAGATCACTACCGAGCTCGTTCTGCTCGCCTTGCCTACCAGCTTCTGCCCGCCCGGCCAGGGAGCCGTGGTGGCGACCGCTACGTTCACAAATGTCACGCTGACTGACACTACGAACGGCGTAGTTGCCAGCATTCCTGGGACGTTCGAGTACATCGCTCCGTAGTCGGTAGTCGGAGCCCTAGTGGACTGGCGGCGTCAGGCCACAGTTCGGCGTATCGCACATCGTCAGTCCCAGCTCGGCGAGGCCGCCTGAGATCGGAGTGAAGCCGAGCCAGCCGTCAAACCAGCGCGCGATCACCCCCGACGGACGGACGAACACGATCCCGCCGGAGTCTCCAATGGACACGCCAATGTTCGCGCAGACAGTACGCCATCGACGAGTGAACGCTCCTCCTCGGTCCAAGAAGCTTGCCGTTCTCATCCTTTACGGTGACGGGCACACCAGGAGCGATGTCGGAGTAGCCTCCGGTTCCGTGGCATGTCACGCCACCCACGATCTCTATCTCGATGCCGTGAAACGTGCTGGTGCCGGCGTCATTTAGTTCAACGACGCCCTCGATCCTATGCCCTGGCGTAAACATGCCGTTCTCCAGGGCGACGTAACCCAAGACGATCACTGGGATAGCCACGATGATCACCAGGAACACCACACCCACAACGACCAAGACGTTGCGCACCGAATGATCCGGCGGTTTGGCTAGTTGCAGCCCACACTGCGGGCAGCGTGTGTTCGATGACGGTTGGTTGAAACCGCAGCGAGGGCACGGCCAATTCTGCGGTGGCTGACTCAATCGGTCGCCCTCTCGTCCGATGCGCCGGCAGCTTCATTGCACCCGTAGGCGAACGCACGCAGCGACATGGGCAACGCTTCCTCATCGGACAGAACCACGGTGTGACGAGATGCGGTTCGCCGCTCGGCAAAGTGTATTCCTGGCCCAAGCGGCGTCGGCCGCCTAGCGGCACTTATAGAAGGCGCAATTGGCGCATGCGAGGGTGGCGCAGAGGAGTCACGGTTGCGATGCCAGCGCACACTCCAAATTCCGCCTCGGACCCGCAAATTGCGGTTTACAAGCGGCAGCCTTCTGAGGTCTACGGGAATTGATGTTCCGAAGTCGACCGCGCGCCGGTTGGCTGATCGTGGCCGTTGGGGTCATTGCTCTCGGCGTGCTCGGCGTCTACCTCGTGATCAACTCGATCGACTTTTTGGCATCTGATCCAAACGGCGAAGGTTGGCCATACATCGCGTGGTCGGTGAGCCCGCTACTCGCGGCTGCGGCGGGCGTGGCGATTGGCATCCTCCTCATGCTCGTCGCACGCTTCAAGCTCATCGACCTAGAGTTGTCGCGAGCTGCCAAGGCAACTGGTCTCGGGTGCGCCGGTGCTCCAGTCGTCTACGTCATCAGCATGTTCGTGCTGGTCGGCTTCCTGAACTCGCTTAACGCGTTGTGGCTGCTTCCCTTGCTCCTTTTCGCGCTACCCATCGTCGTGGGGATCGCGACTGTCCTTGGATATGTGGTGCGCTCGACGAACGAGCCGACATCGAAAACGCAAGAGGTTGCGCCTCCACCTCTGTGACTCTGGCTGCTCTGAGTCTCGCGCAGGCAGTAGGCCATCGACCGGATCAGGGCTGTACAAGCAGCTTGGCGACAAGCATCAGCGATGGCGACGGGGTCGCAGACTCACCTTCGTTGGCGCCGATCACGAGTGCGTACTTGCCCTGGACCAGCGGACCTATTGGAATGACATTGCTGCCATGCACGCTGAACGCGGCGCGGCACTGCGCCTTGGAAGCTGCCTTGCTCGCGCAACGCGGCGATGTCGTCGTCCCCAAGCGGCAGCGGCGGGCTGTGGACGTCATTCATGTCGGCGGTCCGATGGACGAACGTTACTCCGGCAAGGGGTTCGTCCAGGATCAGGTAGGCAGCGCCGGGGTGGACGATTGCGGGCCGAAGCCGTAGCTCGGAGGGCGTGCTGGAGACGTGGACAACCTGACCGCCGGCCGGTATTTCGGTCGCGGACTCGCAGGCGATTGCGAGGCTGAGCGCGACTATCAGGGTCAGGGCTGCCCGGGCGTGCACAGGCGCGCCACAGGCGGCCCATCAGGGGCTGGCGCTGTTTGCGCCTCGGAGGCCCGCAATGGACCCAACGAGGACCACGGCGGCACCCAAAGCCACAACGAGCCATCGGACCAGTTCGATCACCGGCGACTGGCCTAGAGAGAGGCCGAGCACAATCACGGCAGCAAAGACGGTCACTCCTGCGAGTGCACCACCGGCGACCACCAACAAAAGCGGAGCGCGGCGCGCCCCATGCGCGGCCATCCAGGCCAACACACCACAGGCCACCAGCAGCACAGCGAGAGTCCAAAAGAACGGTCCAAGGCCGATGTTTGAAAGCACGCCCGGAAGGAACAGCGCTCCCACTGTCACGGCCAATCCCACCCACACGATGATTGCCCAGCGGGCCATCGACTTGTGCCCTTTCGGCTGCGAGACGGAGCCTACGTTAGCCCGCGTTGGTCATCGGCGACAGCCGGGAGGTCACGGTGGGTTCAGAGTCAAGTTGACGAACAGGCCAAGGGCTACGATCACGAGAACGGCGATCACCAACAGCGCCACCGGCCGCGACACTTCCCTATAGTGCGCCGCGGCCGCACTGGAACAAGGCCCAACTCGGACGGTCCAGCGCGCTTGACGTCGCCGGCGACTCAATACGCCGCCAGATAGCTCACGACCGAGATTGCGATCACCGCAATTGCGACGACGATGCTGAACGAAACCGCGACATTTAGGCGGCGGTACCGAATTGCAGCCGGAGACTTGGAATCGCCGAGGTCTGAACTTGCGGGCATGCGCCACAACAGGAGAGTGAAGCCCGCGCCGCACAACCAGGCCAACCCGCCGACCAAGCCAACCAGGCTTAGCGTCACGGCCACGCCGTACCACTGGTAAGCGAGGAACAGCAGGATCGTCAGCCCGAGGACTGCCAAGAGGAGGGCGAAGCGGGTCATGGCCGAACGCCTGGAATCCGCGCGCGCTTCCTCAGCGTATGAGGCCTCCAATCGCTGGCGCGCCTGCCACGCTTCCCGCAGGCTTTCCTCGGCTTGGGTGGCGCGCCATCGCTGGCGCGCCTCCCACGCATCACGCCGAAGGCGATCGTCGTCCACTGAGCAACAGGGTACGACCTGGCCCGTGCCTGCCGGCGACCTGGCAGTTACCTATGGAGCGACCCTGAACGGTTTGCGCCAGGCCGGGGCGTCAAACGGTTCCCCGAAGTAGCCGGTTGGCCTATGACGCTTCGCATGGCTGACCTTCTGCGCCATCACCTGGACCCGCCGAGCCAACGGGTCCTTGCGTGGCCTCCTTGGCTTCGGGGGCCGCCAAACTCAGCCTCCGGGTGGTACGGCGGCGGGCATCCACGCCGGCTCAAAATCGTAGGTGGGATCGTCGGTGAGTTGCGTTACGTCGGTTCCGTCGACATTCATGGTGTAAATCTCGAAGTCACCGTCCCGGTCGCTGTCGAAGATGATCTGCCTGCCGTCAGCCGACCAGGCCGGATATCCATCCGTTCCGGGATCGTTTGTGAGCCGTTTCAGGTTCCTCCCGTCGACGTTCATCACGTAGATCTCGTCATTTCCGTTCCGGTCGCTCACGAACGCTATCTCTGTGCCGGCGGGCGACCAGGCTGGGAACCCGTCTTTGGCCGAGCTGTCCGTGAGACGGGACACACCGAATCCGTCGGCGCTCATCGCGTAGATCTCGAAGTCGCCATCCCGATCACTGGTGAAGACAATCCTTGAGCCGTCCGGCGACCAGTCCGGCAAAGACTCGACTGCGGGAGTGTTGGTGATGCGCGTCACATCCGAGCCATCTACGTCCGCTACGTAGATCTCGACATAGCCGTCGCGGCTACTCATCAAGGCGATCTGTCTGCCGTCTGGCGACCAGTCCGGAATTGCAGTGTCGTCCGGATCGTCAGTGAGGCGCCTTGCTCCAGTCCCGTCGGCGCGCATCAGCCAAATGGAATCGGTGCCGTCCCGAGAACTGTTGAACGCAATTTGCGAGCCGTCCGGCGACCATGCCGGTCGACCGTCGAAGCCCGGATCGTTCGTGATCTGTACTACCCCGGTCCCGTCGGCGTTCATCACGAAGATCTCGGCGTTGTCGCCCAGCCACTTCGTGAACGCGATCTCACCGTGCGAATCGATGGGTGGTGTTGCGGACTGGTCAACCGGCGGCTGAACCACGCTGCACGCTGTTAACACGAAGCCAGCTACCAGAGTCGCCATGACCTCGAGTCCGGCGTCGCGCTGACCGCGGCAAGGTTGCGCGTCGATCTCTCGCCCATCTCCGGTTCCGCTCAAGAAGCTTCGCCGGTCCCTCGCCAACACCGACAATCGTATGATCAGCTCGTACACGACGATCGTGCGCTCAGCCCGCCTATGCTAAAGGTCCACCATGCCATCAGTCCGGTACGATCCCAAACTCGAACGCGGCTCACTTCGGCACTCTTGCCGCGACGCGCAGGCGTCGTCGAGTCAGCGCGTGTTCTCGCGGCGACAAACTTGCGCAGCCCTCGGAGCGTTCAGGTCGCGCTCTACATCGGCTGGCGTGGTGGTGCTTCCGGTGCGTTGGTGGGCTCTGCGGCCGCCATGGGTCGTTCTGGCATGCTCTGGGCAGGCGGTGGCAGCATCCGCAGTCGGTGCTTCTCGCGCTGCGCTTCGCGGCGGGCCTCATCGTCGCGGTCGGCTTGCGCCAGGGCGGCTTCTGTCGACGCCAGTCTGGGCGGACGCCCTCCGAGACGAGCCCATAGTGTGCTTCAGGGCAAGCGCCTCGGCCCTCTCGGCCGCCGTGTACGTCTGACCGCCCATCAGTTAGGTAAACCTCTATTCAGTCCGTGATTCGCTCGTGAATCGGCCGCCGGAGCATCGGATCGGTAGCAACGGCGGTAGTCAACGCTGGCAATCCGACTGCCCAGGACGTGCTGAGGGTCGCGCGCGCGAGGCAATAGACGGCAGCGCGAGGCACGCCTGTTGCTACCGCGTTGCTACCACATTTGGAGCCTAGGCAGCGCTCCGAGACCCCATCTGAGAGGGAAAGTGGAGGCGACGACCGGATTCGAACCGGTGAATAGAGGTTTTGCAGACCTCCCCCTTAACCACTTGGGTACGTCGCCTCGGAGGCTGCCGCCGGGGAAGCGGCGCTCAAGAATTTTGGCTGGCCCTCCTGGATTCGAACCAGGGCTAACGGATCCAAAGTCCGCTGTCCTACCACTAGACGAAGGGCCAGCAGGCCGGTTGGCACCTTATTGGCACCTTGAAGGGTGCTGATCCGGTGTACTGGCGGACGCTAGCGCCCTCCAAGTCTAGCGAGCGCCCCGCCGGAGTCCGACGAGGCGCCCAGAGGAACGTCCTGTGTAAGAGCGTCCCGCGTCGTCAAACGATACAGCCACCGTGCCAGAGGTGAGGGCGCGCCGCTTCAGCGCGACCCTCGCTTCGTGTTCCCGGTCAGCTTCCGAGCGGTGGGCCTACGGGCAGGATGTCGCAGGGTTGCCGTCGATCGAAGCGAGCAGGGTGCCGAGTTCATAGACCTTGGCGTCGTCACCAAGGAACAGCCGGGCGACGTTACCCAGGCCTAGGCGAGGCTCGGACTGAGCAGAAACATGCGAGCCAATCCCGGTGCCGGACGTTGCCAGCTGGTGGGTCACTACACCCCAGCACGACTCGTCGGGCGTGGCTGCGAATGCGGACGGTGCGATGGCGCTCAGGCCCAGAGATGCGATAGCAATGGCCAGACCTACACGACGCATGGTGGGTCCTCCTTGCACCGGCTGGGTGCCGGTAAACAGCACATATTCGTTGCGGGCCGCGCTACAGATCACTGTCGCAACGACTATCCGCAGTAACGGCAACCTGACGATCGAGCCACAATTCTGGTCGCGCAAGCGTGAGTGGATGGCGATCCGGGCGACTGAGGTTGCCGGACTGCGGATGATGGCTCCTGCCTAAGTCCGCTGTCCTACCACTAGACGAAGGGCCAGCGGTCCTCGTGGGCGGTGGAAAGAATGGAGCGGGAGACGGGGTTCGAACCCGCGACCTTCACCTTGGCAAGGTGACGCTCTACCAGCTGAGCCACTCCCGCTCGTAACCTGCCGCTCCAACCGACAGGGTTGGTGGTGCCGAGAGCCAGGATCGAACTGGCGACACCGTGATTTTCAGTCACGTGCTCTACCAACTGAGCTATCTCGGCGCGTCCAGAAGAGAACCTGGTCGCTCCGGCGACCGCCGCCGATGATAGCAGCGACGCGGGCAGCGACGTCCGAGGCGCCCGTCGTAGACTCCGCGCGATGGTCCTGGAGGGCGGATCAACTCAAGCTGCGCCCGTCACGCGCGGCTTTCTTTTCGCCGACCTGCGCGGCTATACGGCCTTCACCGAGGCGCACGGTGACAAACAGGCACGCGACCTACTGGACGCATACCGACGTCTCGTCCGCGAAGTCGTCGCGCAGTTCGGCGGCGCCGAGATCAAGACCGAAGGCGACAGCTTCTACGTGGTCTTTCCGTCTGCGACGGCTGCGGTCAAATGCGGGATCGCTCTGGTCGACGCGGCAACCAAGGCCAGTCATGACCAACCCGACCTGCCGATCAATGTCGGCGTCGGCATCCACGCCGGCGAGACGGCCGAGAACGACGAAGGCTACGTTGGGTCGGCCGTCAACGTCGCCGCACGGCTGGGTGCTGCCGCGAACGCCGGCGAAGTCCTGGTCAGCGAAACAGTCCGAGGTCTGACGCGTACGGGCGGCGAAGTCCGTTACGTCTCGCGCGGTAATCGGCGCTTCAAAGGAGTCAGCGAGCCAATCGCGGTGTTCGCAGCCACCGGGCCGACGGTTGCGCCGGCTACTCGGACGCGACCGCGGCCGTTTGGTCGGTCGCCGGTTTTCGTTGGAGGGGTGGTCACCGGCGCCGCACTGCTGGTCAGCGTGGTGGTGCTCCTGGCATCACGCGGTAACGCTTCGTCGCCGACGGGTTCGCCAGGCGCGACCGCTACTCTCGCTGGTATTGCCACCCCCACACTCAGCAGCCCTTCATCGGGTACGACCTCACCGTTGCCGACACCGTCGAACGGCCTCGCCGAAATGCCGTATGGAGAGCCGGTTCCCCCGGCGGGCCACTACCGGCTGTCCCAGTTCTACCAGGCGCCAGAGCTCGAATCGGACGGCGGATGGAGGCTAGGCACCTGTGACCGTCGGCTGGGCCAGGGGATCTGTCTAGGAACTGACACCCAGGACTACAACGCTCATAACGCCGATCTCCACCGCGCCGATCGACCTGAAAGCAGGCTGGTGCTCTATAAGCCGCGCTTCCTAATGAACGACCCATGCGGCAACGGGCCGGCTGAGACGATGCGCCCTGAGGATTCCTTCCTCGTCTGGCTACGAACGCAGGGAGCACTGCAGTTGACCAAGGCGGTCCAGCGGAATTTCACCTTCTTCCAGGCGAGCCAGTCGGATATCACAGTTGGCCCAGGTGAATTCGCCGTTGCCATCTGGCGTCGAGACGCCGTGCCCATTCACCGACCCCGATTCGGTAAACATCGCGCCGTTCGGCGAAACGCAGCTCTTCCTCAAGGTTGGCGACAGCATCCGCGTTTACGCAATTGACGTCCCGTCGAACACGTTCGCCTTCCTGGTCGCGCCGAATCAGCAAGAGTTCGACCTCCTCGAGCCACCCGCGGAAGAGCTCCTCAACACGCTGCACTTCCAGAGCAATAACTGATGACCTCTGCCGTCGGCGGTGACGACCCGGCCCTGGCCAGGCAGACGGGCTCGCGCGTAACTCGGGGATTCTTGTTTGCCGACCTGCGCGGCTACACAGCCTTCATTGAGGCCAACGGCGACGCTGCCGCCGGCCGCCTTCTCGATGAGTACCGACGCACAGTGCGTGCCGTCGTATCTGAGTACGGCGGCGCGGAGATCAAGACCGAGGGCGACAGCTTCTACGTTGTGTTCTCATCGGCCACCGAGGCCGTCAGTTGCGGCATCGCGATCGTGAACGCTGCCGCCGTGGCCACCAAGGACCACGCCGACCTGCCGATCAAGGTGGCCATCGGCGTCCACGCCGGGGAGACGGCCGATACGGAGGGCGGCTTCGTTGGATCGGCGGTCAACATGGCCGCGCGACTCTGCTCGGTCGCCGCCGCCGGCGAGGTCCTGGTCAGCGATACCGTCCGCGGGCTGACGCGGACGGGCGGCGACTTTCGATACATCCCACGCGGCCGTCGCCGGCTGAAGGGCATCGCCGAGCCCATTCCGGTGTTCGCCGCGGTCGACGCCAGCGGAGGCTCGATCGGGCGTGTTCGCGGGAGTCGGTTTGGGGTTGGCCGGCGTGGTGCTGCGATCGCCGCGGTGCTTGTAGCAACTCTCGTAATTGCCGGCGTCCTGGTCAGCCCGAACCTGACCGCCATGCTGTCGACCGCCAACAGTTCGCCAACGCCCACAGTCGGCGTCTCACCGTCGAGCCGGCCCGTACCCACCGCATCAGCACGAACAACCCCGACGACCTCTACAGCGCCGAGTCCAGTAGCCATCTCGGAGCTACAGCTGGGCAAAGCGGATCCCGGCCGATACCGCGCGAGCTTTTTTACCACCAGCCAGAGTTCGAGCTGCCGGAGACGGTTGGACCATCGGGACATGCCCAAGCAATGGGCCCGTCCACTGCGAAAACGGCCACAACAACGGTTACGACCCGAACCTGCTCCAATTCAAGCTTTCTGGCCGGCCGCAAAGCCAGTTGGTCCTATTTCACCCGGCGGTTTTTCTAAACGAACCCTGCGGTATCGACGCACGGCCCACAACATCCCCGAGTGAACCGTTTCTCGGCTGGCTTCGGACGCAGCCAGGACTCGAGATTGGCACCGGCGTCGAGCGAGACTTCGAGCACGTCAAAACCACGGTGATGGATGTGAATGTCGTCGATGAACACGCATGCACGACGCAAACTCCTCACAGCGTCGCGCTTGGCGGGGGTTTCAGACCGGTGGGAGGCGGGACGTACTTCGCGCTGAATAGCGGCTCGGCCACCAAGGCCTACGCGCTCACAATCCCGAATGATGTCGTCGCCTTCGTGACTGCCCCGAACCAGGACGAACTCGAGCTTCTGAAGCCGGAGGCAGAGGCTGTTCTTGACACGCTCAGCTTCCCCGACAATTAACGGCCCGACTAGGGCAGAGGAATTGGAGTTGGCGTCAAGGCGGAAGTAGGGGCAACGATTGGCGTGCGTCGGCGTTGCCGTTGGTGAGGCCGTCAGCGTAGGAACCGGAGTCGGAGTCGGTGTCGGTGTTGTCGTCGGCGTTGGCGTCGGCGTTGCGGTGAATGTAGGTGCCGCCGTAGGCGCTGTGGTCGGTGCCACCGTTGGAGTCGATGCCAAAGTCGGCTGTGGCGTAGCCGTTACCGTCGGTGCGGCGTTGGCGGCTCCCTGCTGACCGTCGGTCAGAACCAGGCCAACGATGAGCAGCACGAACACGAGCATGCGCGCAGTAGAGCGCGACCGCGCGCTCAGGCCAGACGTCCCCTCCCCGCTCGTCAGGCTCCATGTTGGTACGAGGTTAATCGAGTCCGCTGAGAGCCCCCGCGGTTGCCGGGTCGAGTGGCTGTTCGCCGGTGAGTGCCCGCAGCCGGTTGATCCGCTCGAGGATGGGCGGGTGCGTCGAGAAGAGCCCGGACGAGCGGTTCTCCCACTTCTTGATCGGATTGACGAAGTAGAGGTGCTGCGTGGCCCGGTTGGCGACCTCGAGCGCCTCCTGGTCGCCGGCAATCGCCGCCAGAGCCCGCTCCAAACCAGACGGGTTGCGCGTCAGCTCAACCGACGACGCGTCGGCGAGGTACTCGCGCTGCCGGCTGACGGCCAGCTGAACCAGTGCCGCCACGAACGGCGCGATGATGGCCAGCACGACCGCGATCGCGTAAACGACGATGACCACGCCGCCGCCCTCGCTGCTGCCGCGGCCCCTGCTGCGCCGGACGCCGCCCCAGAACGTCGCGCGCAGGAAGAAGTCGGACATCAGGGCGATCGAACCGACGAGCACCGCCACCAGCAACGAGAAGCGGATGTCGAGGTTGCGGATGTGCGACATCTCGTGACCGATGACGCCCTGCAGCTCCTCACGATCGAGCTTGCCCAACAGGCCCGTGGTGATGGCGATGCTCGAGTGTTTCGGATCGCGGCCGGTGGCAAAGGCGTTGGGCGCGCTGTCTTCGATGACGTAGACGCGCGGCGGCGGGATGTTGGCCGCGATCGACATCTCCTGGACGACGTTGAACAACTGCGGCGCCTGCTCCGGCCGTCACTTCTTTCGCACCGGACACGGCCAGCACCAGGCTGTCACCGTTGTAATACGAGAACAGGCTGAGCACGAAGGCGACGCCGACGGCGATGGCAATCGCCAGCAGCGAGGCCTGCACGGTGCCACCCCAGGCGTAGCCGATGGCACCGCCCAGCGCGCCGAGCAGCAGCATCAGGATCAGCACGAGCAGGATCGACTGGCGGCGATTAGCCGATTCCTGCGCATAGAAGGTCTGAGTCCGGCTGGCAGCCATCATCGACCCCGGTTAGTTGCTCATGGTCAGCCCGACAAGGTCGGGCGAAGGTTCAGCCCGCAGGCGGTGCGGGCGGCGCGGGCGGCGCGGCCGGCGGTTGGGGGGCAGCCGGCGGCTGGGTAAAGCCGAGGTCGACTGTCGGGACTGACTGTGCCTGAGCTTCCGCCTCGAAGAACTCGCGCTTGCTGAAGCCGAGCGGTCCGGCGATGAGGACACTCGGGAAGGTCTGGATCGAGGTGTTGTACTCCAGAACGCTGGCGTTGTAGTGCTGGCGCGAGAAGCTGATCTGGTTCTCTGTCGTGGTCAGCTGCTCCTGCAGCTCGAGCACGTTCTGGTTGGCCTTCAGCTCCGGGTAGTTCTCTACCACCGCGAAGAGTGAGCGCAGCGCACCGGTCAGGGCGCCTTCTGCCTGTGCCTGCTGGGCCGGACCCTGGGCACCGGCGGCGACCGCGTTGGCGCGCGCCTCCGTCACCTGGGTCAGCACCTGCTGCTCAAAGCCCATGTAGCTCTTGACCGCGTTGACCAGGTTCGGGATCAGGTCCCACCGTCGCTTGAGTTGGACCTGGATCTGAGCCAGGGCTTCATCGACACGCAGTCGCTTCTGGACGAGGCCGTTGTAAATGAGCACGCCGACGACTACCAACACGACCAGGACAATCAACAGGATCCAGACCAGCTCCATGCCACCTCCGGGCGTGACGCGAACCTTCAGTTGGGCGGGCCCGCGCTCAAAGTCTAGCAGTCAACCAGGTCTACACAGGGGGGCCGAGGATGCCCATACTCGGCACGTCCAAGGGGGATCAGTGCGGCCGCCCAGTCGCCGCGAGAGGGAGGAAGACATGCGCAAGTTAATCGTCGCTGCCGCAGTTGGCGGTGCGTTAGTGGTCGCTGCCCTGGCGACGTCGGTCACGGCCGCCCCCGGCGGTCGCGTGTTGACTGTGGTCGAGCACGCGGACACCGATTATGTGGTCGACCTCGGCGCGACGGGCGACAGCCTGGGCGACCTGTTGGCCTTCGGCAACCCGATTTACGACGCCGGCGACAACCATCAGATCGGCCGCGACGAGGGCTCCTGCGTGCGCACCAATCCGGGCGTGGCCTGGGAGTGCATGTGGACGACGCTTCTCGACGGTGGCTCACTGACCGTCGAAGGCCCGTTCACCGATGACGGCGCCGACTCAGTTCTCGCGATTACCGGCGGCACCGGCGCATATGCCAACGTGCGGGGCGAGATGACTCTGCACTGGCGCAACGAGCTGGGCACCCAGTTCGACTTCAGCTACCGGATGAACGGCTGAGTCCTCACCAGCAGCCACAGGGCAGGCGGCCCGCTCATGGGCCGCCGTACTTTCGTCTGATACCGGACCTGCGACCGGAAGCGGATCGTCCTGCGTAACCGGCCCGCGCGGTCGGATAAGAGGTATAGGGAGACCGAAAACAAGATGGCGGGAGATACGCAGGTCACTACCACCACCACTGCGACCAGCAGCCGGCGCGGCTATGTCGGCGCTGCTTTCGGCGTCGTCACAGGCGCTGTTGCGGGCTGGGTATTGGGTCGCGCAGTGACGATGTCGCCGGCGACTGGGCTGAGTGCCACCGTCATGGGAATGGGCGTAACGCTGGGTCTGGTCGTGCTTGGCTTCGTGCTGGCCGTCCTCGTGGTCGCCGGTGCGGTCATGTTCCTCCGGCCGGGCCGTCGCCCGATGTCCGTTGCCATGTTCGCGGCCGCCGCAGGCTGGGTAGCCGGCTACGCATTCGCTCTCTGGATGGCCTAGGCCCAATAGGCGTTCCGTAACAGACAAAGCCCCGCCTCGCGGCGGGGCTTTCTTCATGTTCTAGGCCGAACCACTGTCGGCTGGTGGGCGGTGAGGGACTCGAACCCCCGACTTCCTCGGTGTAAACGAGGCGCTCTAACCAACTGAGCTAACCGCCCGAGCCACAGAGTCTAAATGGCGGCCCCCGTCAGCGAGACGCTGGACGGCGCGCCGCGCCGAACCAGCGGCGAACGCGCAGCAGCCGCCCGCAGGCGGCCTGCGGAGGCTGTCTAGTTGGCCGCCCTTTCTTATCGAGGGAGTGGTGCCCAGGCCGGGACTTGAACCCGGATGACTTGCGTCATACGCCCCTCAAACGTACGCGTATACCAATTCCGCCACCTGGGCAGTGGTACCGAGGGAGGGACTTGAACCCACACGACCTTGCGGCCACTAGGTCCTGAACCTAGCGCGTCTGCCTATTCCGCCACCTCGGCGCACAGCGTCAGACACGTTCGACGTGTCGTCAGCGAGGGCGGAGTCTAGCACGAGCGGTGGCGCGAGCCGCCTGCGCCGACCGTGTGGCCAGGCATTGGTTCTTGCCAATTTCCCAACTGGTTTGCGTTACGCCAGACGGGTCTCGACAGTTGCGCTCACTGGTTGGGCAAGTGGCAAGAAGTCGGCTGTTGCCGCCGGCGCAGTCACGCGTGGAAGAGCCGCGCCATAGGAGTCCCGAGTGACTCTGTTCGCGTAGTGCCCACCAGTTGGGCAGATGTCAAGACGGGCCGCCGTACGCGGCCGCGCGCCTGAAGGCGACCCTCCGACCGGCCTAGGCCGTCGCCGCTCCGGTTCCGACCAGGATGTAGTTGGCGATGCAGAACACCACGAACAGCACCGCAAGTGCGACCGTGAACTGGAAGAGCCGCTTCTCGATGCCACGCCGGCTGCGGTACACGGACGAGTCGCCACCGAAGGTCGCGCCAAGGCCAGCACCGCGCGACTGCAGCAGGATCGAGGCCATCAGGGCGATGCTGACCGCGACCTGACCGATCGCGAGAATGAAACTCACTGGGGCGTGTTCCTTGTAGGGCTTAGGTCCGTGACGAGCGGCGAGGATAACACCTTGCTGTTCAGCGCAGCAGCGACCGCCCGGTCATGCCCTCGCCGGGCGCCAATCCGACCAGCTCGAGCAGCGTCGGGGCAACGTCGGCCAGCACCCCGTTGGCCAAGGTCCGACCTTCGACCGCTTGGCCAGCGATCAGCAGGGGAACCGGGTTGAGCGAGTGGGCCGTCACCGGCCGGCCATCTTCGTCACGCATCTCGTCGGCGTTGCCGTGGTCGGCCGTGATGCACAACACCCCGGCGCCGCCCAGCACCGCATCCGCCACGCGCCCCAGGCAACCATCGACGAACTCGCACGCTGTGATGGTGGCGCCCCACACTCCGGTGTGGCCGACCATGTCAGGGTTGGCGTAGTTGGCGACGATGAAGTCGTAGGCGTCCGACTCGATCGCCCGCACCAGCTCGTCGGTCACTCCTGCGGCGCTCATTTCGGGCTGAAGGTCATACGTCGCGACCTTGGGCGACGGCACCAGCACGCGCTCCTCACCCGGAAAAGCCTCCTCCACTCCCCCGTTGAAGAAGTAAGTGACGTGGGCGTACTTCTCCGTCTCGGCCACGTGGAACTGGCGCCAGCCGAGGCGCGAGAAGATCTCGGCGAGACCGCTGACCAGCAGCGGCGGGAAAGCGACGCGCACGGGCAGGCCGCCCTCGTATTCGGTCATGGTCACGACCAGCAGGTCGCGCGGCCGGCGTCCGCGGTCGAAGCCATCGAACTCGTCGCCGTCGGCGAGGGCGTGGGTCAGCTGGCGTGCGCGGTCGGCGCGGAAGTTGAAGTGGATGACGGTGTCGCCGTCGCGGACCGTGCCGTCGACGCCATGAATAACGGTGGGCGCGACGAACTCGTCGGTCTCGCCACGCCCATATGCCTCGAGCACCGCATCCAGCGCGGTGGGCGCGACCGGGCCCTCGCCGTGCACGATCGCGGCATACGCCTGCTCGCACGCGATCCCAGCGTTTGTCGCGGTCCATCGCCGTAGTAACGGCCGCCAACCGTCGCAATGCGCGCGCCGGAATTGGCCTCGGTGAGCCTCTTCTCGAAGTCCGGCACGAAGCGCTCGGCCGAGCTGGGCGGGGTGTCCCGGCCATCCAGCAGCGCATGAACGACCACGTCGCGAGCGCCTTCCTTGGCGGCCAGCTTGGCGATGGCGACGGCATGGCGGTCGACCGAATGAACGCCACCGGGCCCGATCAAGCCGATCAGATGAAGGCGACGACCAGGCTGCGCCGCTCGCCGGACGGCCGCCAGCAGCGCCTCGTTGCTGAAGAAAGAGCCGTCGTCGATCGCCTTGTCGATGCGCGGCAGGTCCTGCACGACCGGTTGGCCGGCTCCCAGATTGAGGTGACCAACCTCGCTATTGCCCATCTGGCCTTTGGGCAGGCCGACTGCTTCGGCCGAAGCCTGCAGCTGGGCATGCGGCCAGCGCTCACGCAGCCGCTGCCAGTTGGGCATGCGTGCCTGGGCGATTGCGTCGTCGGCCGGCCGGCGACCGATGCCGAAACCATCGATCACCACGAGGACGAGCGGCCGCGGCCTCAACCGACCGCCGCCCGCCGTGCCTGTGCCGTCAATCCGGCGCGGGCCACGATGCCGGCCATCTCGTCGACCTTCAGGCTGGCGCCGCCGACCAGGGCGCCGTCGATCGATGGCTCATCGAGGAACTCGCCGATCGTGGCGCTGGTGACGCTGCCGCCGTACAGCACCGGCACCGCCGCCGCGCTCTCCATCCCGCCGTCGAACAGGGCGGACCTGATGACCTCGGCCATCACCGCAGCGTCGGCGCCGCGGGCGGTCCGTCCCGTGCCGATCGCCCAGACCGGTTCGTAGGCAATCACGACGTTACCGGGCAGGCTGCTGCCGTCGCGGGCCAGCTCGTCCAGCGTTGACTCGAGCTGCTCGCGCACCGTCTTCTCGGCGCGGCCGGCGATGCGTTCTGATAGGTCTTCGCCCACGCACAGGATGGGCCGCAATTCGTTCTCGCCGCAGCGCACGATCTTGCGCGCAATCAGGCTGTCCGACTCGTTCTGATCGCGCCGCCGCTCTGAGTGACCGACGATCACCCATGTCGCGAGGCCGGCCAGCATCTGACCCGAGATCTCGCCGGTGTAGGCGCCGGCGGGTTCGGCATGGACGTTCTGAGCGCCGACCTCGACGCCAGTGCCTGCGACAGCGTCCCGTACCGCGAACAGGCATACGAAGGGCGGGACAAAGCACGCGCACGACACCATCGACATCGGTCCGCTTGGCAATCTCGGCGGCCAGCGGTGCCGGCATCCGCCGGTGTCGAATTCATCTTCCAGTTGCCGGCGATGATCACCGGTCGTGGTAAAGCGCTCACTCGGCGCCCACGTGGAGCGCGCGCTGCTCGAGCTGGTCGAGCCCACGCTGGACGACGCCGCGGCTGGTGCCCAGAGTTCGAGCAAGCTCGCTCAGGCTGGCCTCAGGCGCGTCGACGCGCGCCTTCGCCACCGACCGGACGGGAGTGGGCAGGCGCGCCAGCTCGCCCGCGGCTTGCGAGCACTTCGATCGACGCCAGCTGGCGCTGCGACGATGCGATCGAGCGGCGCAGGTTGGCCGATTCGGCGTTGATCGCGCGGTTGAGCTGACCGTGCAGCTGAGCGAGTAACGAGCACGCTCTCCAGCTCCAGCAGGGCGGCCGTGCCACCGGCGTGACGCAGGAACGAGATGACCGGCTTCGGAGCCCTTCCAGGTCAAGCACGCCCATGCCCCGACGAACGCGGGCGTTGGCCGGTAGTCCCAGCTCGGCCAGCTGCGCACCCAGGCGACTCCATCTCCTCGACCGGCACCACGAATTCGAGGTGGATGCGGCCGCCGGCCAGGCTGAGCGATCCGTTGGCCAGGAATACGCCGCGCAGGTAGGCCCAGCGACAGTGGCCGGCCGAGCCGGCCCAATCGAACGGCTGAGCCAGCGCCAGCTCATCCTCGGGTGCCAGGCGCACCAGGATCCGCCCGATCGGGCGGGCGCCCTGCCGCGGCACAACCGTCGCCCAGGCCGGAACGCAACGCCCGCCGGTCACAGCGCCGCGCGGGCTCGATGGCGGCCAGCTCGGCGCGGATCGCGCCAACCAGGTCGCGCTCTGCCTCGGTCACGCTGCCACCGGCGTTGATGTGGCCAGGGCTGCCGGCCGGCGCCTGATGACGTGGCGCTCCGTGCAGCAGGTTGATCGCCGCCGCCAGCTTGGCCGAGTCGTGGCGGTGGGCGTTGTCGTCGTCGACGACGTCGCGCATGAAGACCTGGGGAGCACCGGGACCAAGGTCGGCGGCGTCCCCACGGACCGGCGCCGCCGGGTAGTTCTCCGGCACGCGCGCGCGGAAGTTGTTGTTGAGCAGGATCGCGTCAATTGCGCCGTCCAGACCGTGCGCGCGGAAGGCGGCCATGTGATCGGCCAGCGAATATCCCTCCGTCTCACCCACCTGCGTCGCGACGTTGCACACGAACAGGCGGCTGGCCGCCGTCTGTTCCAGCGCCTCGCGCATGCCCGGCACGAGCAGGCTGGGCAGGATGCTGGTGTACAGGCTGCCCGGGCCGTAGAGCACCAGGTCGGCGGTCGCAATGGCATCGACGGCTTCGTCGGCCGCCCGCACGTCGTCGGGCGTGATCCACACGCGGCGAATGCCGCTCGTTCGCATGATCTGCGACTGGCCGTCCATCGTCGAACCGTCGGCCAGCTCGGCGTGGAGGATCAGCGGCACCGGGGCGACCGGCACGACGCGAACCACGCACCGCCAGCACGCGATTGGACTGGCGCACGCCTTCCTCGAAGTCGCCGCCCGCGAGGTCGGTCAAGGCGGCGATCAGCAGGTTGCCGAAGGCGTGGCCCTTGAAGGCGCCGTCCTTGCCGTTGGTCGGGAAGCGGTACTGGAGCAGGTCGGCCATCTGCGGCTCCGCGTCGGCGAGGGCCACGATGCAGTTACGGATATCGCCCATCGGCGGCACGCCCAGCTCGTCGCGCAACCGGCCGGACGAGCCGCCGTCGTCGGCCACCGTCACCACCGCCGTGATGTTGCTGGTGATCTCCTTCAGGCCGCGCAGCAGCACGGACAGGCCGGTCCCACCGCCGATCGCGACGACGCGCGGTCCGCGCGCCCGGCTTCGGCGCTGATACATCTCCTCCGCCAGCGACGCATCCGGCGGCGCATATGGCTCGAGCACCGCCCGCATCAGACGCCACAGCCCGAAACCGAGGACGACGGCGCCAGCCACGAGGAGCAGCAGCGGTCGCGCCCAGTCGGGCAGGAACTGCAGGCTGACCAGGCCGATCAGCGAATCGCCTGGCGTGCCCGGTGCGAAGGCATGGCCCTGCTGGCGGATGAACACGACCACCGCCAGGGCCAGCAGCAGCTCGCCGACGAGGACGACGACAAGCCAGCGCTTTATGCCGACACCCGGTCGCAGCCAGCTGCGCCAGCGTGTTCGGCCGCGGCCGTTGGTCATTCCCGGTCGAGCTCGCGATGCCAGACGCTGACCGGCGAATTGCCCGATGTGCGCAGGTCAGCCGCCAGCGCCTCGGCGATGGCGATCGACCGGTGGAAGCCGCCCGTGCAGCCGATGGCGATGGTCAGCCGGGCTTTGCCCTCCGACTGGTAGGCAGGCAGGGCGAAAGCCAGGAAGTCGTGCAGGAACGCCAGGAACTGCTGCGTCTGGGGCTTGTCGAGGACGAAGCGGCGCACCTCTTCGGTCAGGCCCGACAGCGGCCGCAGCTCGTCGTTGTAGAACGGGTTTTCCATGAAGCGCACGTCGAAGACGAGGTCGGCTTCGAGCGGGATGCCGTGCTTGTAGCCGAAGCTGATCAGGTTGACGGCAATGTCACCTTCCGCGCCGCCACCGCCCAGCGCCGAGTAGACGCGTTCGCGCAGCTGGCGTGTCGAAAGGTCGGTCGTGTCGATGATCACGTCGGCCTGGCCGCGCACGCCTTCCAGCAGCTCGCGCTCACGTTCGATCGACGCGGCAACGCCGTCCGTCGTCTCGAGCGGGTGACGATGCCGCGTCTCGCTGAAGCGGCGAATGATGACCTCGTCGCTCGCCTCCAGGAAGAAGACCTGCGGCTTGATGCCGCGGCCTTCGAGCGCGCCGACGGCAGCCGCGAAGGCAAGCGGCGCGTTGCCGGTGCGAGCGTCGAGGACCAGCGCGAGGCGCTCGAAGCGGTCCGAATCGTGGGCGACCAGCTGGGCCATGCGCCGCACCAGCTCGACCGGCAGGTTGTCAACGACGGTGTAGCCCACGTCTTCCAGAAGCTTGCTGATGGTCGTCTTTCCGCCGCCCGATAGGCCGGTGACGATCACGACGTGTGGCGCGCGGCCGTCGGGGGCTGCCTGCACGACCGCCGTATCGGCCAGGACTTCGGCGTCGTCGTCGGTCAGGGCTGTCCGCCGCCTCGTCGATCATCAGCCGGCTGTGTCGCGGCCGGCCGTTCCGATCGGCCGATGAGGTAGATCGATAGCTCGTAGAGCGGGTACATCACCAGCGCCATGATCGTTGGACTGAAGGGGTCGCCGCCGGGCGTAACGACAACGGCGAAGATGACGATGGCGACCGCCACGTAGCGGCGGTTGCGCTTGAGCCGCTGGACCGTAACGATGCCCGTCTTGGAGAGCAGGACCAGCACAAACGGGAACTGCATGACCAGCGCGAAGACGATGAACAGCGTCGTTACGAAGCCGAAGTACTGCTCGGCAGTCAGCAGTGGCTCGAGTCAGTCCTGGTATCTCGAAGCTCAACAGAAAGCCCATCGCGAAGGGCAGGATGAAGTAGGCGACGCCGACAGCCAAGAACGAGGAAGAGCAGCGCCAAAGGCACCCACGGCCGGGCGACGCTGCCGCTCCTTCGGCGTCAGTCCGGGCGCAACGAACGCCCACACCTGGTAGAGGATGATCGGCGCGGCCAGCACCACGCCGATGATCAGCGCGATCTTGATCTGGATGAAGAAGGCCGAGCCCGGATTCGTGAAGACGAGCGCGCCCGGGTAAATCGGCGTGATCGGCTCCTTCAGGAGCTGCATGACGCGCGGCGCGGCAAACCAGCCGACGAGGCTGCCTACGCTGATCGCGGCGATGCTGATGATCAGCCGCCGGCGCAGCTCGGTCAGGTGCTCGGCGAGGCTCATCACCTTGTCGTCGTCGAGCACTGGACCGCTCACGGGCTGCAGCTCAGAAGCGTTGCCTGGAGCCTGAATCGATCAATTGGGCCATGTCCGGCTAACCCGGCCGGATCAGCTACCGGCCGAATCCGACTCCGTCGTCGGGCTGGTGTCAGCGGCTGCCGGCGGGGTGGTAACGGCTGCCGGGTTGGCGCTCGCGGCTGCTGGCGTCGCGTTCAGGTCGAGATCGTTACTGGCGTGACGGAACTCGCGCACGGTCTTGCCCAGCGCCTGGCCCACCTCGGGCAGCTTGCCCGGGCCAAACAGGATCAACACCACAACGAGCACCAGGATGAGCTCGGGGGCGCCGATGTTGAAAGGCATGGAAACTCGTTAGCCTCCGTTGCTAGAGCGGCCAAATGCTAGCACCGAAGCTTGCCCGCCCAATCGGCGGCCGCCTCGGCGAGAGCATCTTCCACCGACTTGCCTGACGGTTTGGTTAACGCCGCGGCAGCGATGCCCCGCGATACGTTGACGAGTAACGATCCGCCGTACGCGGGCCGATTGGCCCGACTGACCGGGCCATCCGACATGACCGCCGCCAGATCGCCGCCCTGCGCACCAACGCCGGGCACCAGGAAGGGCAGCTCTGGCGCGACTTCGCGCACGCGCGCCAGCTCGGCGGGTGCCGTCGCGCCAACAACAAGGCCGAGTGTCGGCTGCTGCGCTGCCCAGGCCGAGACGCGGCGTGCGACGGTCAGGTACAGCGGCTCGCCATCGCTGGTCGTCGTGTCCTGCAGCTCACCGGCCCCCGGATTGGACGTCCGGCACAGCACGTAGACGAAGCGATCGTCGTGTTCGCAGGAAAGGCGCGACCGCGTCGCGACCGAGGTACGGGCTGGCCGTCACCGCGTCGGCGCCCGAGTGGTCGAAGATCGCCGTGGCCTGGCGCTCGGCCGTTGAGCCAATGTCGCCGCGCTTGGCATCGGCGATGAAGGGCAGGTCGGCCGGGACGCGCCGGCGCAACCGCTCGAGGGCGGCCATGCCCTCGCTGCCGAAGGCCTCGAAGAAGGCGAGGTTGGCCTTGACCGCGGCGGCGAACGGGCCGGCTGCCTCGAGCAGGACGGTGGCGAAGGCCTCGATGCCGCCCACGTTGGGCTGAAGTCTGCCGGCAGCGCTGCCGGGTCGGGATCGATGCCCAGGCACAGGCAGTTGCCGACGCCCCGCATCCGGAAGTCGAGCTTTTCGAGGTAATCGCGTCAAGCCGCCACCGGCTGCGACGCGAGGCTGTCCAGCGTCCCCGCCGGCGCCACGTCGCGCACGTCGAGCTGGATCGATTCGTAGCCGCCAAAGCTGCGACTGGTGATGCGCGCCACGACATCGATCACGTCGCCTTCAGCCAGCGCAGTGGCCACGTCGTCGCGGCCGAAGGCGACGCCGTCAATGACCTCGCGGCCCTTGCGCAGGACGAGCTGCGTGTGGCCGCCGGCTGCGGCACGCGATCTGCGCCACGACGAGTCCGCGAATTCCGACGAGTGGCGCCCGGTTGCCCGGGCCGGTCGGCTCCAGCAGGGCCAGCTCGCGCTGCAGCCGGTAGTCGACTTCGAGCGCGTCGATGACCATGTCGATGCCGAGCAGCGGCTCGGGCCGCACGCGCTGTCCGGCGAGCTCACCCAGCCGCCGCTCGAACTCGGCGTAATTGGCCGCCGGCAGGTGGCAGCCGGCCGCCGCCGCGTGGCCGCCGTAGCGCACGAACAGGTCTGCCATCGCCGCGAACGAGCCGGCCAGGTCGAAGTCGCCGTTGCTCCGGGCCGAGCCGCGCCAGGGATCGTCGAGGTTCGAGAAGATGACGGCGGGCGCGCCGCGCTCCTCCGCCAGCCGTCCGGCGACCAGGCCGATGACGCCAACCGGCCACGGACCCGCCGTGATGATGACCGACCGGCTGTCTTCGCCCAGCGCCGCCTTGGCTTCGGTCAGGGCGGTGGCGGTCAGCTCGCGGCGCAGCGTATTTGCCGCGCGCAACTCGTCGGCCAGGGCGAGTGCCTCCGCCGGGTCGTCGGTCAGCAGCAGTCGCGCAGCGACGGCGGCGTCGCCCACGCGCCCGACGGCGTTCAGGCGCGGCGCGACGCGAGTAGGAGATGGTCTCCACGTCGAGCTTCAGCCGCTCTTCGTCCGATGTCTTCAGCAGCGCGGCCAGCCCGGGCCGCGGCGACTTGCGCAACAGGTCGAGGCCCAGCCGCACGATTGCCCGGTTTTCGCCGACCAGCGGCGCGACGTCGGCGATCGTGCCGATCGCCGCCAGGTCCGCGTAGGCGAGCGCTTCCTCGCCGAGTAACAGCTGGGCGAGCTTGAAGGCGACGCCGGCACCGGCCAGGCGCCGGTCCGGATAGACCGAGTCCGGACGGTGCGGGTTGACCACCGCGACTGCCGCGCGGCAATCCGCTGGTGACGCGGTGGTGATCGGTCACCAGGACGTCGATGCCACGGGTGGCGGCCAGCGCCACCTCCGGCCCGCTGCTCGTGCCGGTGTCGACCGTGACGATCATGCTGCGACCCTCGGCCGCGGCGCGGTCGATGGCCGCCACGGACAGGCCGTGGCCCTCATCCGTGCGGTCCGGCACGTACGGCGCCACGTCGAGGCCCAGCCGCCGCAGCGCCAGGGTCATGACCGCCAGGCCGGTCAGTCCGTCGGCATCGAAGTCGCCAAAGACGAGCACCTTCTCGCTGGCGCCCAGCGGCCAGGCGGATACGCGCCTCGAAAGTGTCGGCATCAGGCAGCAGGTTGGGGTCATTGAGCCGGCCGTCGGGTGCGCTGAAGCAGCTGGTCGAGCTCGGCGGCCCAGTCCAACCGCGGTTTGCCATCAGCTGGAGCAGGCGTTCAGATAGCCCGCGCTGCAGTCCGACAGCGCGGATGTCGGCGCCGATCGGTGCAGTCGGGCGCGTAGCCCATCGAAAAAGCGGCTTCAATCCGTCCACCCGTCAAGGGTGACAGGCCGGACTTACCGTCTGCTTATCGCGCGCGCACTGGTCCCGCGCTGCGACCACTCGTTCGCGCCGGCGCTGGTCCCACAGGTGCCAGTCGGTCAACAACATGCTGGCGTTGAAGATCGACGAATAGGTACCTGACAGGATGCCGATGACCATCGCGAAGACGAACGCGCGGATGGCGTCGCTACCGAACAGCAGCAGCGCGGTCAGCACCAGGATCGTGGTGAGTGACGTGTTCAGCGACCGGCCAACGGTCTGCAGCAGGCTGTGGTTGACGATCGCCTCGAATGGCTCGCCGGCGTGGCGGATGCGGTTCTCGCGGACGCGGTCGTAGACCACGATCGTGTCGTGAACGGAGAAGCCGATGACGGTCAGCATGGCGGTGACGAACAACGCGTCGACCTGCAGGCCGGCGAACGTGCCCAGGATGGCGAACGTGCCCACCACCACGATCACGTCGTGCAGCAGCGCGACCAGCGCGGTGGCGCCCATGCGGAAGTCGGCGAAGCGGAACGTCATCCAGGCGAGGATGCCGATCGAGCCCAGGATGATCAGCAGGATCGCCTGCTGGCCAAGCTCGGCACTGATCAGCGGGCCGATCGTCGCCTGCTGGAGGACCTCGTCGATCGGGCCCGAATTTGGCTTCCATCGCGGTACGCAGCTCGCCCAGCTTGCCAGTTGAGGGCAGGATCGCGCCCGGCGTGGCCGACGGCGATGGCGAGCCACCCGCGCCGGCGGCGGCCGACGATGACGGTGCAGGCGTCGGCGAGGCCGAGGCGGACGGGCTCGGCGAGGCGCCGGCCGATGCCGAGGCACCGGGTGAGCCCGATGCACTCGGCTCAGGCGAGGCGGTGGGCGCCGGCTGCTCGACCAGGCCGAGCGCCTCGGTCCGAATCAGGACGTACTGCTTGTCGCCCGAGGTTACGCAGCGCCGCCTGACCGTCGAGGCCCTGCTCCTGGAGGATCGCCCGAATATCGGCCGGCGACGGTTGCGGATCGCTGCGCGAAGTGAACCTCGAGGACGGTGCCGCCGGTGAAGTCGATCGAGAACTTGAGGCCTTCCTGACCGCCGGTCAGGAAGGTCAGGATGATGAAGATGAAGCCCGGAATGGTGATCAGCAGGCTGAAGATGTAGAACCAGCGGCGCTTGCCGATGATGTCAAACACGGGCACTGGCCTCGCGCGAACGCGTACTCGCGGCGCGACGGCCAGCGTGAACTCATCCTCGCCTACGCCGTACAGGTTTGCCTTGCGCGCCCAGGGCTGGCGTACGACCCAGCGCAGCATCTGACGAGACAACGTGATCGCCGTGAACATCGACACGAGCACGCCGATGATCAGCACCAGCGCGAAGCCGCGGATCGTCGTCGAGCCGAAGTAGAACAGGATCGACGCCGTGATGATGCTCGACATGTTCGAGTCGAAGATCGAGTTCCAGGCGCGGTTGAAGCCGGCCTCGATCGCCGTCGGCAGCGTCTTGCCCGCGCGCAACTCTTCCTTGGATCGCTCGAAGATGAGGATGTTCGCGTCGACGGCCATACCGACCGACAAGCACGAAGGCAGCGACGCCGGCCAGCGTCAGCGTGACCGGGATCAGCCGGAAGAGCGCGTAAACGATGATCGCGTAGAAGATCAGCGCGATGCAGGCGATCAGGCCCGGCAACCGGTAATGCAGCAGCATGAAGACGAAGACCAGCGCGATACCGATGGCGCCGGCGAACAGGCTCTGCTGCAGGAAGTTGAGGCCCAGGCTGGCGCTGATCTGGCTGATCTGAACTTCCTGGACGTCGAGCGGCAGCGAGCCGTACTTGAGGACGGCCACCAGCGAGCTGACCTCGGCGTCTGGTGAAGGAGCCGGTGATGCGGCCCTGGCCGCCGGTGATGGGCTCCTGGATGGTCGGCGCCGACTGGACGATGTCGTCGAGGACGATGGCGAATTGCTTGCCGACGTTGGCCGAGCTCCACGTCGCGAACTTCGTACGTGCCGTCCGGCTTCAGCGTGAAGCCGACGGCCGGCCTGTTCGTCTCGTCGACGGTGGCGTAAGCCGACGCGAGCTGGTCGCCGCCGAATAGGGCGGTGCTGGCCAGGTCGGTCGGGATGGCCTGCCCCTGGACGATATCGGTGCGACCGCTGCGGCACCGGGATAAAGGTCAGCTTGCCGGTCTTGCCAATCGTCTGGCGCAGCTGCAGGACCTGGGCTTCGTTGGCCGAGCCGGGCAGCTCGACGATGATCCGGTCAGCACCCTGGACCTGGACGATCGGTTCGGACACGCCGTACTGGTTGACGCGGTTTTCGATGATGCCGCGGATCGTCTGCATGTCATCGCGCGTGACCGGATGGTCGGGCGCGGGAATGGCGCGGTACTCGGCGCGCAGGCCGCCCTGCAGGTCAAGCCCGAGGTGCGTCTCGATAAAGGCGCCTGTCGCGCTCAACGGCGCCGGCAGGTGCAGGACGTCGACCGCCAGCGCGGCGAGGCCAACGCCCACGATCAAAAAAGGGATGAGGCGACGGAACATCGGCCGCGGACTATATCAATGAAATGCCGTTGGGCTGGTTGCCCAACGGTGAAGATCAGGTGGTAGACCGACCGTAGAGGACGTGGCAGCGACTTTCATATGGCGCCTTGACGCGTGATTGCGGGTCGCGGTTGCAGAGGTTCTAGGCGTCCAGTCCGGCGCGAATCTTTTCTGCCAAGGTTCGGCTGATGCCGGGCACCGCGGCGATTTCGTCGACCGTCGCACCGCGCATCTGCTTGGTTGAGCCAAAGACCTTCAGCAGCGCCCGCTTGCGCGCCGGTCCGACGCCGGGTAGATCGTCGAGCACCGACTTGGTCTGCGCCTTGGCGCGCAGCTGACGGTGGTAGGTGATGGCGAAGCGGTGCGCCTCATCGCGGATGCGCTGGACGAGATAGAGCGCCTGCGAGGTCGGCCGGCAACACGATGGGTGCGCTCGCGCCCGGTGCCCACAGCTCCTCGCGCTCCTTGGCCAGGCCAAAGACGGGCAAGCTCATGCAGACCAAGCTCGTCCATGACCGCCCGCGCGGTGTTCGCCTGACCCAGGCCGCCGTCGATGATGACCAGGTCGGGCAGGCGCCAGCGCAACTCCTCGGCACTGCCCTCCTCCCCTTCCAGCGCCCGATAGAACCGTCGCCGCAGCACCTCGCGGTGGCTGGCGTAGTCGTCCGGCCGGCCGGCGGTGACGGTTGGCGTGCGCACGCGGAAACGGCGGTACTCGCCGGACCGCGGCCGGCCTTCCTCGAACACGACCATCGAACCGACGGTGTTGGTGCCCTGGATGGTGCGAGATGTCGTAGCACTCGATGCGCACCGGCGGTCCGGCCGGCAGCGCCAGGGCCGCCGCCAACTCTTCCAATGCGGCCAGCGTCTTGCCCTGATCGGCCAGCCAGCGTGCCGTTTCGCGCGCCAGCGTCTCCGCAGCATTTCGCGCGGCGAGCTCCATCAGCGCGCGGCCCTCGCCTCGCTGAGGCATCGAGACCGCCACTCGCTTGCCGCGCCGCGCCTCGAGCAGCTGGATGAGCTCGTCGACGTCGGTCGGCAGGTGCGGTAGCAGGACGCGCGGCGGGACCGAGCTGGCGGCGGCGTAGTACTGCTTGACGAACGCGGAGAGCGCCTCATCGTCGGAGCTCTCGCCGACGTTCTCGAGCACGAACACGTCACGCGCGACGGTCTTGCCATCGCGGATGGCGAACAGCTGCACTGCCGCCCAGGCGTCCTGGCGGGCGTAGCCGAGGACGTCGGTGTCGGCCCTGGCGAAGGACGCCATCTTCTGGCTTTCCATCGTCCGCTCGATCGCCCGGATCTTGTCGCGCAGGGCGGCCGCGCGCTCGTAGTCGGTCGTTGCGGAAGCCGCCAGCATGTCCGTCCGCAGACGGCGGGCGACCTGCTCCTGGCGCCCCTCGAGGAAGAGCATCACCTGGTCAATGTCGGCGCGGTAATCGGCCTTGGAAACGGCCTCGATGCACGGGCCCTGGCAGCGCTTGATGTGGTACAGCAGACAGGGCCGGGCGAGCGCGCGCTTGCCCTCCTTGATATCGATCGTGCACGTCCGGAACGGAAAGAGCCGGCGGATCAGGTTCATCGCCTCGTCCACGCTCGACGCCGATGCGTACGGCCCGAAGTACCTGCTGCCGTCGTTGGGCAGCCGGCGCGTGCGTTCGATGCGCGGAAAATCGTCGGCGAGGGTGACCTTGATGTAGGGGTAGCTCTTGTCGTCCTTGAGCCGGACGTTGAAACGCGGCTGGTGGCGCTTGATCAGCGTGCCTTCCAGCAGCAGCGCCTCGCTGACGCTGTCGGTCATCGTGTATTCGACGTCCGCCACGCGCTCGATCTCGTACTCGATGCGCAGCGGCTCGCGCGCGTGGCTCTTCTGCCAGTACTGGCGCACGCGATTGCGCAGGTTCTGCGCCTTGCCTACGTACAGCACGACGCCGCGCGCGTCCTTGAGCAGGTACACGCCCGGTTTGGTGGGCAGCTTGGCCAGCGTCGCCTGGAGTTGTGGAGTCACTCTGCGATTGTAGGAACGACCTCGGGAACGGCGGTTTTACGGCGACGAGCCATCAGCCCGATCGCGGCGGCGCCCACGGCGAGGCCCAGTCCAAGTAGCAAGACGGACGGGTCCTGCCACCAGCTGATGCGCCCCGAAACGGGAGGCGGAGGCGTGGCTGCGGTGCGTGGCCCGACCAGAACGGTAACGGTCGCCGAGGCACCCGCGTCGGCTGTTGCCACGATCTCTGCCCAGCCGAGCGGGAAATCGGCGGGCAGGTTCAAGTTAGTTTGGAAACTGCCGTCGGAGCCGGCGACGAGTCTGCCGAGGTCGACACTCTTGTCCGGCGCGGAGATGCGGAAGGCAACCGGCGAAAGCGAGCCGAAGTCAGATGCGATCAGCAGGAACGGCTTGCCCGGATCAACGTGGTCGGCAGGTACGAGCAGCGAAGCACCCGTGCCGGGACCGTCGTGGGCAAGCGCCACGGCCGGTACTGTCGCGATGACCAAGCCGAGTGCAAATAGGGCGCATCCACCAAGCGTCGCGCGAATGCCTCTACCGGCCGCCATAGGGACATTTTGCGCCGGGTGGGCCGCGCACTTCGACGCTGCGCCACCGCCTTAGCGTCGGCGAGCGGCTAGCCGAGCCGGGCTGACGCCGGAAGACAAGCCAAACCATAACGAGGAAGGCTCCTGCCAGAAACGCTCCCAGTAGCCACGCCGACGGGTCCTGCCACCACGGAGTCGCTCGACCCGGTCGCGGCGGTGCACCGGCCGTGGGTCCGACGAGGACCTGCGTCGACGTCGAGCTGCCGTCGTCGCCGGTCGCAACCACGTTCGCCCAGCCCAGCGGGAAGTCGGCCGGCAGCGCGAAGTTGGCCGAGAAATGGCCGTCCGCTCCGGCTGTCCAGCGGCCCAACTCGACCGATCTGGCCGGTGCCTCGATGCTAAGGAGAACCTTCGAGTCGGAGCCGAAGTCGGCCGCGATGATCGGGACGGTCGCTCCGGGATCCAGGTGATCGACGGTGACGACCAGCGACGGCGATGCGCCACCGTGGGCGCTTGCCGCGGCGGGGACGGCGACTAAGGCCATGGCCCCGAGCATCTGGATGAACGAAGTTCGCAACAACCCGCCAAGCATAGGAAGAGGCCGGGCTCGTCGCCCGGCCTCTTCCTGAACTAGCGATGGGTCGCCGGATGGTCAGGGTTTCAGGCCCGCCGACACCATGTTGGCGAGGCTGTTGACGGTTGCATCGCGGTGGCCCAGGTTGCCCAGGTTCCACTGTGCCTCGATCGTGCGCATGATCGACAGGGTGTCGTAGTAGGTGTCGTCGACGCCCGACTTGGTCAGGCTGCGACCGATCAGGATGGCCGGAACGCGCGTCCCCGGACCCCACTGGTCGTGGGCCGCGACGTTGTTGCTCGCCGACGGCGGCGGGACGTGGTCCCACGACCCACCGAACTCGTCATAGGTGACGAGGATCAGTGTGTTGCCCGCCTGCGGGCCGTTCATCACGGCCTGGATCAGCTCGAGCAGGTGGTTGCTGCCATTGGGCTCACTCGCGTAGCCGGGGTGCTCGTTCTCGACGCCAACTGGTTTGACGAAGCTGACCGAGGGCAGCTGGCCGTTGGCAGCAGCCCAGAAGAAGTCCTGCTCGTCCTGCAGATGGGCGCGCGCGGGCTGGCCGGGCGCATAGCGAGCGAAGTAGGCGAACGGGTAGTGATGAGCCTGATAGGAGAAGTCCGGGCAGTACGGCCAGCCGGCGTTCTGGTTGTTGCCGTCGGCAGTCGCGCCATTCGCGCTTCCATTCGGATCGGTGCAGGTCGTGACACCCACGGTGCCGGTAGTCGGATTGGTGTAGCCGCGGCCGTTGACATTGCCCGAGGCGTTGTCCCAGCCGCCGCCGTAGTAGGCCCAGTTGACACCGTGATCGGACATCAGGTCGCCGATGTTCATCGGCGTGGTCATGTCGTTGATCGGCGACACCTTGGCGCCGAAGTTGCTCGTTGGCTGGTAGAACGGATTGACGGTGTTGACCGCGTAGTCGCCGCAGGCCAGGCCGTTGGCGTCGCTGGCGGCGCCGCAAGCCTGGGTGGTGTTGCCGTCTATCAGGGTGGTGCTTGCGTCGGCGTAGAGCGGATAGTTGTTGGCAAAGGGACTGACCGAAGTTGCCGCTCCGCGCGGCATGCCATTGGCGTCCAGCACGGAATGCGTGCCGTTGAAGGCGGGCGGTGAGGCCGCGATCAGGAACTGGTGGTTCAGGAAGGAACCGCCGAACGCAGCCTGGAAGAAGCGGTCAGCGATGACGTACTTCGGCGCGCCGCCACTGTGCAGGTACTGGTAGATGGGCAGCTGCGTGGTGTCGTAGTGGCCCATGACCGTGCCGGACGAGTCGCTGCCGGTGACGTAGTGGTCCATGGCGCCGCCGTCGATGGCGTACTGCTCCTGGTAGAAGCGGTGGACCTGGTCACGCGTGCAGCCGCCGGCCGTGGCACCGGCCACGGTGTTGCGCTTGTCGATGCCGTTGCTGAAGCCGAAGAGGTTGCTGCGCGGCGGGCAGGTCACGTCCTCTGGACTGATGTAGTTGTCAATCTCGAACGGGCCGTTGGTGAAGTGGCTGTCGTACGTAACCGTGACGCCATCACCTCGTGTGTGCGACTCCGTCCCGCCGGTGCTATTTGGGCAGGTTGCCGACAACGGGCCGCCGGTCTGCGGCGCTTGGCCGGCCTGATTCACCGTGCGCAGGTTGAAGTCCATCTGGAGCAGGCACTGATACACGTTGCCGTCCTGGGCTCGCTGCAGCGTATGCGCCGCATCTGCGCTGTCGAGGCCGTCGGTGCTCTGGCCGTTGACGTCGCCCCACAGGCCGTACAGGTTGTCGAAGCTGTGGTTCTCCTCGTAGATAACAACGATGTTCTTGAACTTGCCCAACGGCCCGGATGGCTTGGCGGCGCCGGTTGGACCGGCCACGACCAGCGCGAGCACGGCGACCAGTACGAGCGCCGCGCCTAGCTGTCGGCGCACCCGAACACGGGGTAGACGATCAACGAGTTCCACGCTGAACAGGTCCTCCTCGCTACGGGGCGTCCTCCCAAGCTGGGGCGGGAGTGGCGGAGACCCGGCGGGATCGTAGTACCGCCGAGCGCCAACGGCACACTGTTTTTCGGGCGGTTTTACGCACCTGTAACACGGCTCAAAATGGTGGCAAAAGAAGAGGCCGGGCACTCGGCCCGGCCTCTCTTTCCGACTAGCTGGCTGGTCTCAGGGGGTAAACGTGATGCGGTCCTGCGCACCCGGCGCAACGCCTGGAGGCGTGTGCGCGCCGAGGTACTGCGTGAGGGCATCGACGTCGAAGCCGGGCTGATTGACCCGGTTGATGCCGGCCTTCATGGCGGGAAAGCTGTCACCGCCGTCAGCCAGGAAGTTGTTCATCGCGACCTTGTACGTTGTCGACAGGTCGATCGGTGAACCATTCAGCGTCATCGCTGTGATGTTGTTGCCGCAGGATGCGGTTTGGTTAGTCGGGTTGTACTGATAGTGGAAGGTGGCCGAGGTCTGCAGGATGACGGTGGCCTGAGTACGGCCAAAGCAGCCCTGCCAGGACTGCTCCAGAGCGTCCTTGATCTGCTGGCCGGTCATGTCCTGTGTCACGACGAGGTTGTTGAACGGCTGGACTGTGAAAGCCTCGCCGAACGTAACAACTCCGTCACCCTCACCCACGGACGAACTCGCGTAGGTGAGCGACGCACGGATGCCGCCGGGATTCATGAACGCAAGCTGCGAGCTTGCGCCACTTGTGTACGCGAGCTGAGCATCAGCGATCACGTCGCCCAACGCCGACTCACCGCGTGAATTGTTGGTGTTGGTTATGTCGGCGGTGATGCTGCCAACCGGAGCGTTGGCGATCGGGGCAATGATCGTGTTGTAGTACGTGAGCAGTGTGTTCTCGTTAGCGTCCGTCGTGTCGCGCGCCACGATCTGGTTGTCGGCGGAGATCGCGACCGGCCGGCCGCTCTTGGTGTTGATGGTCAGATTGATGTCGGTGACGAGCCGGCCGAAGGAGGCGGCGCTGGTTACGGGGATCGGCACTGCGGCGCTGTTCGGCAGCATGCAGTTGTAGGCGTTGTGGGTGTGGCCGCTGATGACCATGTCGACGGTCGTGTCCAGTTTGGCAACGATGCCCGCGACGGCGCCCGAGAAGCCGGTGCAGCCATTGATCATGTTGGTAGCGATCGGCACGGACTGTGCGCCACCTTCGTGAAGGAGGACGACGATCGTGCGCACACCCTGCTGGCGAAGCGCCGTGGCGGCAGCGTTGATGGTCGTAGCCTCGTCGAGGAAGTTGACGTTCTGGATACCCGCCGCGCTGACGATATTGGGCGTGCCGACGAGCGTCAGGCCGATGAAGCCAACCTTCACACCGCCCACGGTCTTGGTGGTGTAGGCCGGGAAGATGGGCTCGCCGTTGGACTTGTAGACCACGTTAGCGGCGAGGAACTGGAAGTCAGCGCCTGCGTAGGTGTGGCCGGTCTGGCACCCGTCAGGAAGTGGATGGCAGCCGCCGTTCTGGATCCGTAGGAGCTCGTCGACGCCTTCGTCGAACTCGTGGTTGCCCACAGCCGAGACGTCCAGGCCGACCTCGTTGAGCGCCTCGATGGTCGGCTCGTCGTGGAAGGCCGCGGAGACCAGCGGCGAGGCGCCGATGTTGTCGCCGGCAGAAACGACGACCGTGTTCGGATTTGCCTGCCTCAGGGCCTTGACGTCGGCGGCGAGATACGTGACGCCGCCGGCGAAGGCGCAGTTGTTGGCGGGCGTGCACGCCGCGTCGTTGGCGACGGTGCCCACGCGGCCGCCGGAGCCTGTCGGTGGATTGAGGTTGCCATGGAAGTCGTTGATTGCGACGAGTTGAACGTTGACGTTTGGCGGTCCCGCGTTTGGCGGTTTGGCGGCGAACGCCGCCGCCGGAATGGCGAACGCGAGTGCGATGAGGAGCGCAGCTGCGGTCAATCGCCGCGTCGACGCTCGATGGCGCGTGGAATCAGGCACGAGCCAAGATCCTCCCTTTGCGCACCCATGACTGGGGTGGGTGCCTCACCTCCAATCTACCCCCGATAAGCCGTGCATGAGCCAGCGATAAGCCGCCGATAACGAACTCTTTTCATGATTTCCCGATGTCCCTCCACCCGGCCGTCCTGGAGCGCCTGTCCAAGCTCGCAGCGGACCAGCGGGCGGCAGCCACCGCGCCGCCTGGGCCGGTGTTGTGCGTCGCGCCGGCCGGCTCGGGCAAGACGACAACGTTGGTGGCACGCATCTGCTGGCTGGTCGCCGGCGGCGCCGACCCGGCGACCGTGACGGCGGTGACCTTCAACAAGCGTGCCGCGGAAGAGCTCGAGCTGCGACTCACTACGGCCCTGGAACCGTTGGCTATCGGCGACCGCAAGCCGCGCGTGCGCACGTTCCACGCGCTCGGACGGGAGATCCTGGCCGAGGCTGGCATGTCCGTAGCCAACCTGCTCGACCGCGCGGAGGTTCTGCGACGCGTGCGTGGTCGACCCTTGGCGTCGGCCGAGTTGCGCCGGCTCGACGACGCGTTTTCGCGCATCAAGCTCGATCTGGGCCTGGACGCAGATGCCCTGCGCCAGCATGGCGGCGTGGTGCCCGCGCGCACCGCAATCGAGCCGGATATCGCCGCCGCCTTCGTCGCCTACGAGGACGCGCTGGCCAGGGCAGATGCGCTTGACTTCGACGATCTCGTGCGCGCGCGCTCTGCAACTGCTTCGCCGCGATCGATCAGTCCTCGAGAGGTGGCAGCAGCGTTGCCGGAACCTGCTCGTCGACGAGGTGCAGGACGTGGACAGGAGCCAGCTCGAGTTGGCGGTGATGCTGGCCGGCGCGGCCCGCAACGTGTTCCTCGTGGGTGATGACGACCAGACGATCTACGCGTGGCGACTGGCCGATGTGCGGCGCGTGCTCGACCTCGCGGCCTCGCTGCCCGGCCTGCGGCGGGTCGACCTGGTGACCAACTATCGCTGTCCGCGGCCGGTGGTGGACCGGGCCGTCAAGCTCATTGCCGGCAACAGGGAGCGCTTCGCCAAGACCATCCAGGCCCGGCCCAATGCGGAGGGCCAGCTGTTCCTCGTGCCGGACGCCGGAGACGACGTCGCACGGGCGCGGCGCCTCCTGCGCGAGTGGGCGGGTCACGCGAGGGCGTGCACGCCGTGCTGGCGCGGACCAATGCCGAGTTGGCGCCATACGCCGCTGTCGCGCTGGAGATGGGCCTCCCGTACCGCGCCGTGGACGACGGCCTGCTGCTGGATGACCCCCGACTCGACGTCCTGCTCGGCACCGACAAGGACGGGACGGCCGACCTACCGGCGGTGAGCCTGGCGCGCCGCGCCGGTCGCGACCCGCTGGCCCGGGCACTGCTCAGCTGGGCCACGCCATACCGAACGCTGGGCCGAGTTGCGAGCGGCGGTTGGAGTCGCGCGCGAGCGCCGGGCCGAGCTGCGCCGCGACGACGCGGAGCTGGTCCTGGCCACAGCCCACGGCACCAAAGGCCTGGAGTTCGACCACGTCGCGTGCATCGGCCTGGACGACGGCGTATTCCCAAGTCGGCGCACGCTCGAAGAGGCGGACGATCCGTACCGCGCGCTCGAGGAGGAGCGCCGGCTCGCCTACGTCGCATGGACGCGTGCGCGCAAGTCGCTGGTGCTCGTATATGACCCGGCCGCGCCGTCGGCGTTCCTGCGTGAAGCGTTCAGCGATACGGAGCTGGGCTTTCTGGCGCGCCCGGCCAGCCGCGCCGCGTAAAAAAGAAACCGGGCGGTGCGCTGGGCGCCGCCCGGTTCTCGAGTGCTACGAAAGGTTGGCTAGTTGACCGAGAAGAGAGTGAACGAGTCGGTGCCGGTGTAGTTGATAACGCCGAAGTAGCGCTTGGCCGGGTCGAGACCCGTCCAGTCGGCCGTCAGCGTGGTCGGCACACCGGTTGTCACCGACGCCGGGTTCGGCGTAACGGTGAGGTTGCCGAGGTCAGCCGAGTCGACCACGAAGTTCGAGATGTGGTACGCGCCCACGCCGGCGAAGCCGTTGACGTAGACGTCGTACGTCCCGGCAGCCGGATCGACGAGCGTTACCTGCTCATCGCCACTGCCGCTCGCCGACAAGTCGACAAGGTTGCTCGTGCCGTGCTCGTAGACGAACAGGTCGAGGTCGTCGCCGGCGTTGTCGGCCGTCTCAGAGAACCTGGCGGCACGCGTGCCTGCCGGCACAACGACCTGGTACAGCTTGGTGTCGGCATCGGCATTGGGGTTGTCGATATCGAACGGGCCGATCGCGACGCTGTCCGCCTGCGGCGTGACGCCAACGAGGCCCGACACCGTGTTCTCGAGGCTGCCGGTGAAGCCAGGCGTTACGTGGAACTCCTGCGAGCCGCTGGCGCCCGCGTGCCGTGGACTTCGGACGGAGCAGCGACGGCCACAGGCCGCAACGTGATGGGACTGCGCACGTTGTACGTGCCGTCCGTCCACGTAAGCGAACCAATGGCCCAATCGTTGAAGTCCGCGTCAGTGCGGGTGAAGGTGACCGTAAACGGCTTGTCCTCGCCGGCCGCCAAAGTGAGCGTGGCGGGCGTGACAGAAGTCACGAAGCCAGGCACGCTCGCCGAGGCAGAGAACGTACGGGTGGATCCGGTGACGTTCTTGACATGGCGATGGACCGTAATTGAGCCGGGCAGGCCGCCCACGGCGATCGAAGCCTGGTTGAGGTCGTAGCCGGCGATTGGCGGCAGGGTGTCGAACGGCGGCAGGAACTGAACGCCAAGCCCGACCATGTATGAGCGGTAGTCATTGTTGGCTGTCGGGTAGACCAGGCCCGGGTCGGCGGCGCCGTTCGGATGAACGAAGCCAGCGCCCTGGGCGAACGGATCACCCGCGCTCGACACGGTGTCGATCGCGCTGGTCATGATCGCTGACTTGATCTCGGACGGTAGCCATGTTGGATGAAGCGCCTTCAGCAGGGCGCCGATGCCGGCGATGTGCGGCGAGGCCATCGACGTGCCCGACATGAAGTCGAACATGCGACCGTGGGCGAACGGCGGCGCTGTGTCGGCGACGACGTCGTTACCGGGAGATGCGATGTCTGGCTTGAGGATGTCGCCGCCGGTCGTCGTAGATGGGCCGCGCGACGAGAAGTCGGTGATCTCAGGGACCTGCGGCGCGGCGGCGAGCTCGGCCGCCGTGAGCGGGACGATCTTGGCCGTGGCGTTGGCGCCCTGAGCGGTGATGTACGCCTTGATGGCGGCGCCGTCGGTATCCGTCACATGGACGGACGGCACGTAGTGGTAGTCGCCGTTGAGCGAGTTGGGCGAAACATTGGCGAGGATCATGCCCGCGCCACCGGCGCGCTTGACCTCGAAGCTCTTGTCGACTCGGGCGTTGGTCCCGCGATCGCAGACAACGATCTTGCCGGTCGCCAGGGCCGGGTCGAGGGTGCCGGCGAAGCAGCGAGCTGCATCGTTGGTGGCGGCTCCAGCCAGCTTGACGCTGGCGGCCGTCACGAGCGGTGTCAGATTGGCGATACCGAGCGTGGTCGATGCGCCGACGTAGCGGCTGCCGTTGCCGAGCTGAACCGCCTGGAAAGCGCGCCGGAAGGTGGCCGCGCCAACCGTGGTCAGCCACGGTGATGGGTGGTCAAGCGTGCTCGCGCCGGGCCCGCTGTTGCCGGCCGAATTGGCGACGAAGACGCCCGCGTTAGAAGCGACACGGAAGGCCTGCTCGACCGAGTCCAGCACGCTGGACTCGGACGTGCCACCGATCGAGTAGTTGAGGACGTCAACGCCATCGCCGAGGGCGTCGTTGATGGCCGCCACGCTGTCCGAGTTGAAGCAGCCGTCCGGCACGCCGGCGCCGTCCCAGCAGACCTTGTACATGGCCAGCTGAGCGGCCGGGTGCCATGCCCGAGCCGAAGCCGATGAAGTTGCCGTCGATGGTCATCGGCACGCGGTAGTTGCCGGCAGCCGTCGACGAGGTGTGCGAGCCGTGGCCAGCGCCGTCACGTGGCGACAGGTAGTCGAACTTGGCGATGTTCTTCTTGCCGAAGCCGGCGAGGTAGTAACGGGCGCCGATGAGCTTGTTGTTGCAGGAGGTGGAAGGGAAGTTCTCGCCGGAGACGCAGGCGCCATGCCAGCCCTTGGGCCGCGGCGTGACCTTCAGCGCCGCAAACGAGGGGTCCTCCGGCCAGATGCCGGTGTCGATCACGCCGACCACGATGCCGGCGCCCGCGTTGGCGCCGCCGCCGAGCTGCGACCACAGGCCGCCGGAGGCGTCGAGCCCGAGGAAATGCGGGGATTCTGTCGTATCTGGCTTGGCCAGCTGATCGCGCTCGAGGCCGACGACGCCAGGCATGGCGGCCAGCTTCTGCGCCTGCTGGCCGGAGAGTCGAACGGCGACGCCGTTGTTGGCGACCGTGTAGTCGTACAGCTTGGTCAGGACATCCACGCCAGCCTTGGTAAGGGCAGCGTTGTGGACGTTCGTCAGATGGCGTTGCCAGTTCGCAACGGCCGGGGTCGTTTTGTCGAATTTGTGACCGGGCTTGGGCGCCGTCGCCGCAAAACCCGCCTGGTAGCCGTTGTACTCGGCGGCGGGCGCATCAGCGAACGTCACGATGTAGCGACCGGCCTTGTACGAGTTGGCGACGTGGCCGGAGCGTGCGTCAATCACGCTCGGCAGCAGCGCCGTCAAGAGGAGCGCGACGAGGGTGGCAATCACCACCGAGGCGCGACCAATTGAACGCATTCCTACCTCCAAATACGCCCGCCCTCTCCTCCTGCCTCTGGGTTTGCAGGCCTCCTGACGAGCACCAGCGTTTGTACGGCCGCGACCGCCCGCTGTCAAACGCTTGCGGGTTTCAGTTTCGCCACAGCGCACGGACGTATCCTCGTGGCGATGGAGGTTCGGAGCCCACGCCCGCCGCTTCCGACGGGCACACTGACCTTCCTTTTCTCGGACATCGAAGGCTCGACCCGCCTGGTCCAGGCCCTCGGCGACGGCTACCCGCGGGTCCTCGAAAGGCACCAACAGGTCCTGCGCCAAGCATTTCGCGATGGCGGGGTTGAGGTCGCGACGGAGGGCGACTCATTCTTCGTCGTCTTTCCGAGCGCCATTGCAGCGATCAAGTCGGCTGCTGCGGCTCAACGCGGGCTGGCCGCGGAAGCGTGGCCGGAGGGCGTTGGCGAGTTACGCGTAAGGATGGGCCTGCACACCGGCGAGGGCACGCTGGGCGGCGACAACTACGTCGGCGTCGACGTCCATCGCGCAGCGCGCATCAGCGCGGCCGCCCACGGTGGCCAGATCCTGCTGTCTGACGCGACTCGGGTCTTGACAGAGACGTCATTGCCGGCCGGCCTGCAGCTGCGCGACCTGGGCGAGTTTCGCCTGAAGGATCTCGATCACCCCGAGCAACTGGTACAACTCCTGGTCGACGGTCTACCGGGCGACTTTCCGCCACCGCGGACTTTAGAGACCCCTTCAAACCTGCCAACCCAGATGACTGCGTTCGTCGGCCGCCGGCACGAGGCCGAAGAGGTGGACGCGCTGGTGCGCCGCTCGCGATTGGTCACCATGAGTGGACCGGGCGGCACCGGCAAAACGCGACTCGCCCTCGAGGTCGGTGCTCGAGTGCGCGACGGCTTCAGTGGCGGCGTGTTCTTCGTCGATCTCTCCACGCTGACCGACGCGACGCTAATTCCGGCCTCTATCGCGGCCGCCCTTGGCCTGCGCGAAGAGGCGGAGCGTCCACCCCTCGAGTCGCTGCAGGCCCACCTCCGCGACCTGCAGCTGCTGCTGGTACTCGACAACTTCGAGCAGTTGGAGGCAGGCGCACCGCTTGTCGCGAGCCTCCTCGCTGCCGCGCCCCGGCTGACCATCCTCGTCACCAGTCGCGAGGTGCTTCACCTGCGCGGCGAGCAGGAGTACGCGGTGCCGCCGCTGGGCCTGCCCAACCTGGCCTCGCTGCCGCCCCTCGACGTGCTCTCGCAGTACGACGCCGTCGCCCTGTTCATCCAGCGTGCCCAGCAGGCGCGGCCCGACTTCGCCGTCGACAACGCCAATGCCCCGGCCGTCGCCGCCATCTGCACCCGCCTCGACGGCCTGCCGCTGGCGATCGAGCTGGCCGCCGCGCGCACGAAGGTGCTGACGCCCGACGCCATCCTCGGCCGGCTGCAGAAGAGCCTGTCCCTGCTGACCAGCACTTCGCGCGACCTTTCCGAGCGACAACGGACGCTGCGTGGCGCAATTGACTGGAGTTACGACCTGCTCGACGAAACCGAGCGCATCCTGTTCCGGCGGCTGGGCATCTTCGTCGGCGGCTGCACCATCGAGAGCGCCGAGGCGATCTGCGATCCCGCCGGCGAGCTCGGCGTTGACATGCTCGACGCGCTCAGCTCACTGGTCGACAAGAGCCTCCTGCGACAGCTGGGCGACGCCGACTCGGAACCGCGCTTCGGCATGCTCGAAACGGTGCGCGAATACGCCCTCGAACGGCTGGTCGACAGTCCCGACGCCGATTCGACGCGGGCGGCTCACGAGGCCCTGTTCGCAAAGCTTGCCGACCAGGCCTCGCGCGAGATCATGGGCCCGCGTCAGAAGGAATGGACCGACCGCCTCGACAACGAGCGCGACAACCTCCGCGCGGCTCTCCAACGCTTGGCCGATGACGGCCAGATCGAGCGTGCCCTGGATATGGCCGCTGCACTGTGGCGCTACTGGCAGATGCGTGGCAACCTCGCCGAAGGACGCGCCACGCTGGCCGAACTCCTGGCTCGCCCGGCTGCCGCGCAGCCCACTACGGCCCGTGCGCGTGCGCTGTCGGGGCTTGGCGGACTGGCCTACTGGCAGTCCGACATGGGGGCGGCTGAGGACGCGTACGTCGAAGGGCTGGCGTTGGAGCGTTCGCTCGACGATCCAGTTGGGCTGATCGAGGCGCTCTACAACCTGGGCTTCGTGCGCGGTCTCGCGAGCAGGCACGCCGAAGCGCGCGCGCTGTACGAGGAAGCGATCCAGATCGCCGACCGCATCGGCAACCAGATGTGGATCCTGCGTCTGCGCGAAGCGCTCGCGTTCCTCATGTTCCACATGGGTGAGTACGAAACCGCGCTCAAGCTGCAGACGGAGAACCAGCAAGCGTTCCGCGCTAACGGCGAGACCTTCCGCGCGGCGATCGGTACGGGCTTCATGACGTATCTCATGAGCAAGAACGGGCAATACGCCGAAGCGCGGCAGATGCAACGCGAGGCTCTGGCGACCTTCCGTGCCGCCGACGATCGGCACTGGACTGCCCGCATCCTCGTTCTGGCCGCGGCTTCGGCAATCGTTGCCGGTGATCTCACGACCGCTGCCGAGCTGTGCGGCGCCTACGACGTCGTCCGCGAGCCGCTGGGCGACCTGGCGACACCGGTCAAGACCCTGAACATACCGGACCCGATGGTCCAGGCTCGTGAAGGCCTGGGCGACGCGGCATTCGAGCGCGCGTACGCGGCCGGCCGAGCCCTGACCCTCGACGAGGCCGACGCCCTGCTCGCCGACTAACTGAGCTCGGCCAGCCGCTGACTGACCCGAGCCGCGTCCATCACGTCCCCTTTGGATTCGAACAGTTCCAGCGCCCGCTGATACCAGCGCCGTGCCTCGTCGACCTCCCCGGCGGCCCCGTGGATGTAGCCGCGATCCTGCGCCGTCAGGCCAAGCTCGTAGACGAAGTCCGATTCGTTGGCCTCGAACATTTCGGTTGCTTCATCGATCAGCCGCTTGGCTTCGTCGGTTCTGCCGGCACGCGCCGCGACCAGTGCCAGTGCCGCGCGCCATTGGAGCTGCGACACGGTGTCATCGGCGGCAGCGAAATGACGGCACTCCTCGGCAAACGCGATGACTTCGCTGTCGGGGCGGCCACGGTCGAAGGCGATCCGCGCGCGGAAACCGAAGATCGTCGATCGCTGCCCTGTTTCACCAGTCTTTTCCAAGACTGCAACCGTCGCCCGCCCGAATTCTTCAGCCGCATCCAGGTCGCCCAGCACCTGCTCAACCGGCGTCGAGTTGAACGCCCAGGCCAGGGTTGGATCGGCGAGTTCGCGTCTGATGCGTAGCATCTCCTCGATGTCGGCGCGAGCTTGCGCGGCGTTGCCGGCCATAGCGTGGCCGAACGCACGCAGGCCGACAAAGTAAGCCTTGGTGGTCGAAGAACCTGTGGTCGCGATGAGTTCATCCGCATCCGACAGAAACTCGGCCACGGGCATCGGTCCCCACAGCGCTCCGTTGATGATGCGATAGCGCAGGCCGTCGGCAATCGGTCCGTCGTCACCTGCGAGGGCATGCCGGAGTCCCAGCTCTGCCTCAGCGCGTGACCGCTCCCATTGGGCCAGCCCCAGGAGGATGGTCGAAGAAGCGTGGCGCGCGATGGCCACGCCCTGGTCATCGCCAATTCGCTCGAATTCGGCCACTGCGGCCTTCACCTCGGGCATAGCGTTCGCACCGACGTAGCTGGGGTCGCCGAACGTCTGTGGCTCGATCGTCAGCAGCCGTCCCTTCAGTTCGGCGACGACATCTCCAGCCGCCTTGGCCTCATCTACTAGCCGATATGCTGCGGACAGCGCGGTCGCGTAGTCACCGCTGAAGGTGGCGGCCAGGCAGTGGGTCACCAGTGCCGCGCGACGTGCCTGGCCTGGCGGGAGCAGCTCGATTGCACGGCCAAGCAGCTTGATCGCCGCTGTCTGTTCGCCACGCTGATAGGCGCGCAGGCCGGCTCCAGCGAGGCACTCGCCGGCCCGCCGCGCAAGGTCGGCTGAGCGCGCGTCTTCAATGCCCAGCTCACGCCGGTAGCGCGCCGCCTGCTCGAGGTGGTAGCCCATGATCTCGGCGTACTCGTCGATCCGCTCGCCGGCCACGCGCTCGACCCAACCGGCGAAACGCTCATGAAGATCAGCCCGATCCTGCTTCGGCAGGCCTTCGTAGGCCGTGTCGCGGATCAGCATGTGGCGGAACCGGAATGCCTCGTCGGCGGTCACATCCGGCTGTGACGGTTGAACAAGCTCTTTCCGCATCAGGCCAAGCAAGGCGCCTGGGACGCGCTCGCGCTCGTCGTCGCGCACCAGCTCCAGGACGGCGCTGCGTTCGAAGATGCGACCGGCCACGGCCGCCCGTTCTGCAACGACACGCTCCTCGACCGGCAAGCGGTCGAGCCGCGCGGCGATCACGGCCTGCACCGACGTTGGAATGTGAATTTCGTCAGCCCGGCGTGTGACGTCGTGCGTGGGGTCCTCTTCGGCCAGCATTCGCACGATCTCCTCGGCGAAGAGCGGATTGCCTTCGGAGGCGGCGAGAATGCGCTCGACGAGCGACGACTCGAGGGCAGTCTTGCCCAACAGGCCGCCGATCAGTTCGCGCGTCAGGTCGGCGTTCAGCGGCTCGAGCAAGATGGTCGTCGCATTGACCTTGCCGCCGCCCCACGTGGGCCGCGACTCCAGCAGCTCGGCCCGCGCGGTGCACAAGAGCAGGATGGGTGCGTCGCGCGTCCAATCGGCGAGGTTCTCGAGCAGGTCGAGCAGGCTCGCTTCTGCCCAGTGAACATCCTCGACCAGGCAGATGAGCGGCTTTTCGCGGGCGATCCGCTCCAGGAAGCGGCGAACGGCCCACGAGCGTTCCTCGGCTGGGGCGTTGGCCGTCGACAGCCCGAGCATGCTCACCAGCAGGTCAGCCACGCGGTCGGCGGCGGTATCGTCGGCGAGGGCATCGACTATCCGGCCGCGCAGCGTGACCATGTCTTCGTCGTCGGTCGCGCCGGTGGCGGCCCGGACGATCTCGGCGATCGGCCAGTACGTGATCCCGTCCCCGTACGGCAAGCAACGCCCGCGGAGCACTTCCGCCTCAACCGCGTGTGCGCCGATGAACTCGGCCACCAGCCGGCTCTTGCCCACACCGGCCGAGCCGAGCAGCGTGAACAGGAAGCAGCGCCGCTCCGCGACCGCGTCGTCGAACGCTTCGCCCAGCCTCGACAACTCGCGCCGCCGGCCGACGAAGGAGCCCGCTCGCTCCGACGATCTGACCGCCGCCCCTACGCCCCCGACCACGCCGGTCAGTCGATACGCACGTACAGCCTCCGACTTGCCCTTTGCCGCCAGCGGCGGTATCGACTCAGCCTCGACGTAATCGCGCACGAGGCGATACGTGGCATCGCCGACGAGCACTTCGCCGGCGCCGGCCGCCTGCTCCAGCCTCGCAGCGACGTTGACCGCGTCGCCGGTCACGAACGAGCCGCTGCCTTCGCCGCCGGCGACGACCATGCCGCTGTTGACGCCGATGCGGAACTCGACGCGCAATCCGCGTTCTGTCGCCAGCTGGTCATTCAGCCGGCCGATCTCGTCGCGCAGCTCGAGCGCGGCACGCGCCGCCCGCAGCGCGTCATCTTCATGCAGCAACGGGATGCCGAAAACGGCCATCACCGCGTCGCCGATGAATTTCTCGACTGTTCCGCCGTGTCGCTCGAGGACGGCTCGCGCGGCCCCGAAGTAACGCCCCAAGGCAGCCCGCATCGTCTCCGGATCGAGCCGCTCGCCGAGCGCGGTTGAGCCGACGACATCGGCGAAGAGCACGGTCACCATCTTGCGCGAGCCGCGTGAGGCTTCGGCCGCGGCCGGCATCGCCGCCCCGCACTCGAGGCAGAACTTCGCCCGCGGCGGGTTCTCCGCGGCGCAGCTCGGGCAGTTGATCACGGCGGGCAGTCTAGGTGGCGCCGGTCGCCTTCGAGGGGCGTCGGCCGCGCGCTAGTGGTAGCGGCGAAGGTCGACCGAGTAGTCGACGACGGCGCGCATGTTCGACAGCGCCTCGCCCCAGCCCTCGAGGCATTCGCCGTAGGCGTCGAGCACGCGCGGCCGAGTCAGGTCGAACGGGCCATCCTCGAGCGTGACGAGGCTGCCGTAGCCGCGCGGCGTGATCGTGACCGTGACGGTCGTCAAGTACGAGTCGTCAGCCAGCCACGGCCAGCGGAACTGGAAGCGCGTGTTGGGCTCTGCCGAGATCACGTCCCACCAGACCCGCCGATCCTTGAAGACCAGCGTGCTGCGCGTGTCCTCGGCCAGCGACCCCTCGACCGATTCGGGGAACCACTCGCTCAACGCCTCGGGCGCCGACCACGCCCGGTAGACGCGATAGGGCGGCGCATCGAGGCGGCGCTGCAGGCGGACCGTCCGAATCGGATCGGCCAGTTCAATGGTCGCTTCGCGGACAGCCATTTCGGTGGTCTTGTCGTCGGGCGTGGTCACAGTCCCAGGTCCCCTCGCACAGTCTTCAATCCGGCAATGACGTTATCGACATGCTCCTCGAACGGCACGCCAAGCTCGTCAGCGCCTTTCTCCAGCTGGTCGCGCGGCACCTGCCGCGCAAAGCCCTTGTCCTTCATCTTCTTGGTGACGGCGCGCGCGTCGACCTCGTCGAGGTTCTTGTTCGGCCGAACGAGGGTCACGGCGATGACGAAGCCGCTCATCTCGTCACAGGCGTAGACGGTGTGCGCCAGGTCGCTCGTCGCGCGGCACGCCCGTGTGGTCGCCGTGACCTAACACGGCCTGCACCACCTCCTCCGGGTAGCCCAGCCTGCGCAGCTCGTCGGCGCCCTTCAGCGGGTGCGTGTCCGGAAAGCGCTCGTAATCGAAGTCGTGCAGCAGGCCCGCCGAACGCCACATCTCCAGCTCGGCGCCCGACTTGCCGAACTTGTGCTCTCCGTACCAGCCGACGGTCCCCTCCACCGCCCGGCCGTGCTTACGAAGCGCGTCGGACTGGGTCCACTCGCACAGCAGGGCCCACGCTTCGTCGCGGGTCGGTGTTGCCATCATTGGGCCTCCGGCTTTTCGGCTTCCTTTTCTCCTCGCCGTTTGCCGGGCCAGCCCGGCATCCCGATCCGCCACCAGATGAACAGCGTGATCGCGCCGGCGATGATGACGGCGACGACCAGGTCGAACGGCTCGAGCGCCTTGCGGATCTGATCCCAGCGCTCGCCAAAGAGTACGCCGAGCTGCACCAGCGCCATCGACCAGATGAAGGCACCGGCCGTCGAGTACGCGATGAACTTTCCCAGCGGCATGCGCGCGACACCGGCCGGAAAGCTGATGAAGGTTCGGACTATCGGTATCAGCCGGCTGAAGAACGCCGTCGCCGCGCCGTAGCGCTGGAAGAAGTGCTCGGCCAGCTCGATCTCGTCGGCCGGATGAGCATGTAGCGACCGTAGCGCTCGAGGAAGGGCCGGCCACCCTTGGCGCCGATGTAGTAACCGATCAGCGATCCGATGGTGTTGCCGAGGGTCGCCACCACCACCACGATCCAGTAATTCCAGGGCTGGTTGGTGAAGCGCTCGATCTGGGTCGGGTCGGACACCAGGAAACCGGCGAAGGGCAGGATGAGCTCCGACGGCAGCGGGATCATGGCCGATTCGATGGCCATGGCCAACATCACGCCGAAGTAGCCAAGCAGGCCGTACAGCCACTCGAGTAGCGGGATGACGATCTGATCGATGAAGGCGAGCAACGGTCAGCTGGCTCTGCTCAGGCCTGGCCCGTCGGTGGCGGGAAGGGTGGCGCGGGCGTCGCCGAGGCACCAGTTGATTCGCGCTGCTCGACGACGAGTGGCAGGCGCTTGCGCTCGGACCCATCGACCAGGATGCGGATGGTGTAGTCGCCCGGGTTCGGGAAGGCCAGGTTCCACAGGTCCAGGCTGAAGGTCAGGATCGTGTCGCGGCCTTCGCTCGGACCCTCGGCGCGGATGGTGGCCGTGGCCGTGCTGAGTTGCTGGCCGTCGGGCGTCAGCAGCAGGAACTCCAGGTTGTGCTCGCGGCCCAACTCGGCGGAAGTGACCAGCAGCCCGCAGACGAGCGCCAGATGCGGGTGACGGAGTGGAAACTGCGGGCCACCCAAGCGCGACACGCCACCGCCGATGACGGCAAATTTCTGTCCCGGGCCGCGCCTCGGCGGCGTCGGCCAGGAAGGCGTACTCAATGTCCGGCACCGGCCGAGTTTAGGGCGCGCGGTCCGCTCGGGTCCGCGTGGAGCCGGTCTTCGGGTGCTGGGGTGCAAACGACTACGGACAGCTCGGCAACGGAACGACGCAATCGAGCCCGACTCCGGTCGCCGTCTCCGGTCTCTGATCCAGCCAGGCGCAGACCACCGCAGGCTAGGACGGCCCGGGCAGCGCGCGCGTCGGGCTCTCGTTAACGCGCGGTTTGCGGAAGCGGAAGTACGCCCAGAACGCGATCGAGCCGAGGGTGAAGATGATCAAGCAGGCCCACGATCGTCACCAGCGGCGTGCGACTCGAGTTAGCCAGGTAACCGCTGGCTGGATTGACCAGCACGTGCCAGAAGGCGAATAGCGAGATCACTGATAGGCCAATCCACACCCATCGGTTCCACTTGATCATCTTTCCACCGGCGAAGTAGCGCATCGGCAGGAGCCCCAGGAGCGCGCCCTGAAGGCCAGCGACGACGATCGTCACCAGAGGCGGTCTGGAGCACGACGATGGCGAGGTTCGGGGTCGCGCCGGCGCCCGCGAGCCCGGCGACCCAGCCGGCGCCAATCCAGGCGAGGGCGGCCACCACCAACATGACCACGGTCGCAAGGGCGGCCGTCCGCGCCGACTGAACATCGCTCAACTCGTGCGCCGCCGTGACGCCGATGATCAGGCCGTACAAATAGCCGGGCTGGAAACTGGTCAGTCGGCTGATCAAGACGCAGGCGATCGCGATGAGCAGGCCGGCGGGCATCGCTCGGACGAATGGATCCCAACCGGCCCGATCGTCTGCATTGCGCCGGCTGGAGCGATATTCGAGCAGACGTGGCACGGCAAACACGAACAGCGTTACCAGCACCCCGATGAGCACACCAACGAAGGTGGCCACCGACACTGCACTGAGTCCAAAGGTTGGATCCAGGAAGCAGCCCAACAGCACGCCCAAAAGCAGGGCGAACGCGAGGCGTGGCGGCGAACGCCAACCATCGCTCGGCTTTGACTCGACCGGCGAATCGTTGGCGACAGCGACCCGGCGGCGACGGAAGGGAGCAATGAAGCGACGTCGCAGCGAGCCTCCCCAGCCGACCACCTCGTCATAGTTCGACTCGAGGGTGTTGTCGAAAAGGGCGCTCGGGAACGGGATCAGCAGCACAATGGCGGCCGCGACAACCAGGCTCTGGGCGAGGAGGACGGCGTCCAATGTGATCTGTGCCGGGGTGGCTAGCGACTGGCGGAACGGGACGACAGCGCGGCTAAAGATCTGGTGCCCGCCATTGGCGAGCGAAGCCACCAGATGGGCTCCCTCGGCTTTGATGGTCATCGGGACCGAACCCAGGAAAGAGCAATCGGCCGCCAGCCACGAGCCGCTCTGCCCGGTGTAGGAGCCTCCGGACCCGGTGAATGTCGCTGTCACCGTCCCGGCCGGCAGGTCGCAGGAGGTGTCGCTCAAGCGCATCGCGGCTTCGGCCGTAACCGTGTATCGGCCATCGGCAAAGGTGATGGTGACCGGCGTGCCGTCGGAATAGCTGACATTCCAGGAGCCGGCGAGGCCGTCGACGTCAGCCGTGACAGGTGAGCCGGCCGACGTCGGCGAAGGAGTCGAACCCGGCGAAGGAGCCGAACCTCGCGAAGGGGTCGATCCTGGCGGCGCCGTGGCAGTCGGCCTCGCCGACGTAACTGGCGATGGCGTGGCGGAGGCGGCCCCCAAGAGCACGTCGACCGGCGTTGTGCTGCTCGTCGACGACCCGTCACCAAGCTCGCCCCTGCCGTTTGAACCCCAACACTTGGCAGCATCCGGCCCAAGCAGAGCGCACGTGTGAGCGACGCCGGCGGTGATCGACGTTACCCCGCCACTTAGATTGACAACGTCCACTGGCACTGCGCTGTCGATGGTCGAGCCGTTACCGAGCTGGCCGGCGACATTGAAACCCCAGCACTTAACGCCGCCGGTAGAGATCACGGCACAGGTCTGCGCATCGCGTGCCGCTATGGCCGTGACTCCGCTGGTCAGACCGATCACGTCTATCGGGCTGGAGCTTGACGTTTCCGTCTTTCCGTTCCCGAGCTGACCTTCGAAGTCATTGCCCCAGCACTTGACGCCACCGGCCAGACGTGAGCGCGCACATGTGATCATCACCGGCAGCGATGGCGGCGACGTTCGCCAGACCGGGAACATCGACAGGGCGCAACGACATGGTGTCCCTGGTGGTCGGGGCGTGACCAAGCTGGCCGATGCCGTTGCCGCCCCAGCACTTGACCGTCCCGTCGCTGATGAGGGCGCAGGAGTGCGTCTGGCCAACCACGATCGCGGTTGCACCGCTCGCCAATCCAACGACATCGACTGGCATCGAGCTATCGACTGTCGAGTCGTTTCCCAGGCCTCCTTCCAGGTTGCTGCCCCAACACTTGACCCCGCCGGCGCTTGAAAGCGAGCACATGTGAAGCTCGCCGCTCGCAAGTGCGCCGACGCCGCTGGTCAGGCCCATGACGTCGGTGGGCGTGCTCGTGTCGGTCGTTGACCCATCACCGAGCTGTCCGTACTTGTTCGAGCCCCAGCACTTCACGCCACCATCAGCTGTGACCGCGCAAACGTGGCGCCAACCCGCGGAAACCGACCGCACGCCACTCTCCAAGCCGGTCACGACACTCGGTACGGGGTGACTCAGATCATCGACGCTTCCAGTGGCCAGCTGCCCGAACTGATTGCGACCCCAGCACATGACCTCGCCGCCGCTCGTCAGTGCACACGTGTCCTCTTCTCCGGCGGTGATGCTTGTGAAACTCTCGGCCGGTGCGCCCCAAGCCGAGGTGGCGAGCGCGGTTGAGAGCGCGAGTGCCATGGCCACCACGACGACCAGGCAGAAGGCGCGACGACCCATTACTGCCCCGTTGACCTCCTGCGGCGGCGCCGGGTGAACAGCAAGAGCAGGACCAGCACTACGACAACCAGCGCGACGAGGCCCAGCCACACAAACGACAGATCCGAACCAGGCGTGACCGGCTGATCGACTGGGGGTGGTGTCGGGGTCGGCTTAGGACTGGCCGCTGCCGACGGGGTGGCGACGGCCGGTGACGGCGTCGCCTGCGACACAACCACCTCGCCGAAAACAGCCAAGCCGGCGAGCCCAGTTCCGCCACCGGCCTCGACCTGCGGGCTGAAGCTGAGGACCGGCGCCCCGATCGGCGAGATGGCGAACTTGTAGATGTTGCTGCCGATCAACCCGCCGGTCCAGAAGTGAGTGCCGTCCGGATCGATGTTCAGGGCGAACAATTTGTTCTCGCCCAGGGCGGTATAGCTGCCGATCTCGGTGCCGGACTTGTCGAACTGTTTGACTGCCGACGTGGCGGCCGCCAGCACCGTTCCGTCGGGCAGGATGCGCAGGGCGAACAGGCCGCCGGAGGGCAAGACGGCGAAGTCGGCCATGGCCGCGTTCGCACAGACGTCGAAGCGGTGGATGGCGCGACCTTCGTCCGTGTACAGCATCGTGCATCCGTCGGCGGCCAGATCGATCCAGTCGGAGCGACCGACGTCGTAGCGGGCGACCTCCGCTCCGCCAAGGTCAAGCTTGAGGATGTCGCCGCTCCCGGTTACCTCGCTGGCGTAGATCGCATTGCCACCGGCGACCAGGCAAGCCTCCGGGTTGCTGTCGAACGTGCCGACCGCATCGGCTACCAGTGAACCTGCCTTATCGAACTTGGCCATGCTGTTATTGGCGAAGTTCATCGCGTACATGTCGCCGGCCGGGTCGAAGCACATGCCGGTGGTGGCATGTGCTGGCTCGAACCCGCCAACATTGCCAATGTGGCCGTCGTCGAGCGTGGCCAGCAGTGTTCCGCTGGCGTCGAAGTGGTTCCAGCGGCCATTGCCGATGCCGGCGAACACGTCACCCTTCGAGAAGGGCACAGGAGCCTGCGTGCCCGACGGCGGCGCTGAAGGCGTTGGTGAGGCACTCTGCGCTGCGCCGACCGATGCCAGAGCAACTGCCAGCAGCAGCCCGAGTGAGCCAGAGCTGACCAAGAACCGCCGGCTCATCCCTGCGCCACGTTTAATTGGAGATCAGATCGGTGTTCTGTTAGGGCACCACTAGCGGAGTCGGCGCCACTACATAGCCAGAGAGGTTCGAGTAACAGACCCCTGCGTAAGTGCCCGCAGTCAGGGTGACGAGGGCTTCGCTGTTGGGCAATCCGAACAGGCCTGTCTCAACGTCCCCTTGCTTGGTCAACCAGGCCGGCAGCGCCGATGCGCCCGTATACGTCGCGAAGAAGATTGAGACGTCGCTCAAGCTCTGCGGGCTGGCGACCGCGTAAAGGCTGGCCTTGGAATCACCGGTCGAGACCAGTTGCAGCCATGCGTCACCCGCGGCAGGCGCCGCGAGGAATCCAGAGCGCAGGCCGAGCCGTCCCAGTAAATCGTCAGCGTGGGCGGGAGTGGGACCGGCGTACCCACTGGTGCACCTGGCACAAGGCCAGCGACAGGCGTAAATGTTGACACGGACCTATCCAGGCAACTGACACCGCCGTCGGACAGGAGGACACAAATCTGCTGCCCGACTGCCACCGACTTCGCGCCGGCGACACCAAGTACCTTTCCTGGTCCGCAGCACGGCGTAGGCGCGCCCGTGCCCCAGCAGATCAGATCGCCCTGCGCTCGAACGGCACAGCTCGCGGCTCCCCCTGAAGAGATAGCCACCGCGTCCTGAATTCCCGCGACGGGAGTTGGAGTGGTCACGATTCCGTTGCCAGACGGATACCCCAGTGCGCCTGAGCCCCAGCAACTTACCTGGCCAGTCCCGACGATCTCGCACATGTACGTATTGGCGGCTGCAATTGCACTGGCGCCGCTCACGCCGGCGTTTGTCCAGAGGGTCCCTGGGTTGGCGGTTGGGCTGTCGCTGACCCAGCCCGGATAGCCCCAGCACTTCAGAGAACCGCCGCTGACCAGTGCGCACGAATAGGCCTGGGTGTCTCTCAACCCTGCCGCGGCGACGGCGGTTGCGCCCGTTACACCCGGGACCGCTGCCGGCGTCGGATTTGAGGCTGGCGTGGCTACTCCCAGCTGGCCGGCCGCGTTGGCGCCCCAACAGGCTGACGGTGCCGTCGGCGAGAGCCGCGCAGGTGTGGTGCCAGCCCACGGCAACTCCGACGGCATTGTTGATTCCGCTGACCTGTAGCGGCACCGACGAATTGATCCTACTTCCATTACCCAGCTGGCCTTCTCCATTTCCGCCCCAACATCGAATTGTCCCTTCCGACAGCACCGCGCAGGTGTGCATCTGGTCGTCACTGCTTGTCGCAATTGCCTTGGCGGAGGTTATGCCGACCGGGTGAACCGGTGAGGTTGACGACGTTGTCGTGCCGTCGCCCAGCTGGCCGTATTGGTTGTCCCCAGCAGGCAGCGGTGCCGTCCGAGATGATGGCGCAGGCGTACCCCCCAGGCGTATTCGCGCCCGCGCCCACCGTCACCGCGGTGGCCGCGCCGCCGGCTGCTGGCGCTGTGGCCGTCGACCCTGGAGCGGTTGAAGCTGGTGCAGCCGAAGTGGGAGCGGCGCTGGCAGTTCCGCCGACGCTAGGCGTTGGTGCGCTTGTTGGCAGACCGGACGCTGTCGCTGCCGTCGACGGCAGGGCGCTCGGCGTCGCCGAGCCTGGCGCCGAGCCGTGCGTCGGCCCGCCAGTCGGTGGTGCCGCCCCGCCGCATGCTGCCAGCCCGACAGTCAAGGCGCAGACAAATACGAAGGCGCCGCTCCACCTTGCTGAACGCACCGGTCCCTCTCCTAATGCGTTCACGCACAGGCGGGTCTTTGGAGAACTTGGGCCCCCGCCAGGCGTTGCCGCGCGCCGACTATACGCGCGTTCGGGGCATCCGAAACATGCGTTTCGCAAACCAGCCAGCCGGTGCCAAATGCCAACTGGGCGAGTCAGGCAGAGTTCATGGGACTGACGGTCAGTCGTGGCGAGGGCTACGCGCGCGTAGCGTTTGAGTATGGGGATTGCTGAGAACGTCGCCCTGGTCCGCCGCTTCTACGCCCTCGGCGCGCTGAATGACCCCAAGCGCGCGCCGATGTTCACGGACGATGCCGTCTGGCACATCCCCGGCAACAACCCCGTCTCCGGGCCGTACCGCGGCATCGCCGAGATGACCTATGACATGGGCCGGCGCATGCAGCCGCTCGACGACTGGCGCGTGAAGGTCGTCGACATCATGGGCAACGGCGACATGGTCGTGACGGTCACCTTCATCATCGGCGAGCGGCGCGGTCGCAAGGTCGACATGCTGGGCAGCCACGTCTTCTTGTTCGATGGCGAGGGCCGGATCACCGAGGTGCGAACGTTCGCCGCCGATCAGCCCGCCCTGGACGAGTTCTTCAGCGCGTAGACCGGCTCCGGCTTCCCTAGGGCGTGATCGTCAGCGTCCCGACCTGGCCCATGTCGGCGTGGTCGAGGACAGAGCACCAGAAGGTGTACTCACCGGGTGCCAGGAACGTCAGATCGATGACGGCCTGCGTGTTGGACGCTAGCGTCTTGCTGAACAGGACGTCGCCTTTGAGCTTGGTACCGAGCGTGAAGTCGTGTTTGCCGGGGCTGTCGTTGATCAGGTTGAAGACGGCGTCCTTCTGAGCCACGGTGACCGACGCGGGCGCGTACCAGTAGGCGGCGTTGCCGGCGGCCTGCGCGCCGCGGACGTAAATGACCATCGGTCCGGATGGCGTCGGGCTGACCGCTGACGTCGCCGTCGCGCTGGGTGCCGAAGTGGGCGTCGGAGCTGACGTCGCCGTGGCCACCGCGGCAGCGGTCGGAGTCGGTGTCGCCGTTCCCGCCGTCGTCGGGCTAGCCGTTGGCGCCGCCCCACCGCCGCACGCTCCAAGAACAATGAGTGTCGCGCTGATGAGCGCTGCACGGCGGGCCATCGCGGGCATCTTCGTCGGCGTCCCGGAGAGTGTCAACGAGCCGCGGTCGCCGTCTTCTCCGCTTTGATCGCCTTGCCCCGTCCGTTCGCACTGGCGCCACGGCCGT